>NZ_BAAAFC010000001.1 GCF_039523335.1 Marinobacter szutsaonensis
CAAAAGTAACGGACATTACTAGGGAGCAGTTGGATTAAAGACTGGGGGCAGGTCAGAGGTCCATCATCAAGTAAACCACCAGACTGAAGAGCAAACAGGACATCTTCGAAGGAAACACCACGCTCGCTCATCAACTGCTGGTTCTTTTCAGCATTCCAGTTGATTTGCTTCATGGGACGAGTCTAGCAGAATGTGTGCCTATTGGCATCTTACTGCCGCTTGCAGCACGCGCACAGGTGAAATAGCTTTGTCCCGGCTTAACCTCAGGTTTTATCCTTCACCCACTTGTCACCTTCCTTGTGGTATTCCTTCTTTACCGCCGCCCAGGCCACCTTATGGGCCGTTTCTTCCCGCCCTGAATCGCCACGGCGATGTTCAGGATCGCTGTATTCCTCCCAGGCGGAATTGAACGCTTTGCGATAAATCTCCTGGGCATGGGCTGGCAGGTTGCTGCGTACGCTGGCGGGTAATTCCGAATTGCTGTTGTAGGGCATGGGGCTTACCTCCAAAAACGCTTGCGTCATTACAAGGCTAGCATCTGTACGCGCCGGGGCAGGGCGAAAGGCTACAACTCCAGCACAAGATTTCTGCCGCCAAGAAAAAGCACCCAAACCGTTACTGCCGCCCAGTGAATGATGACCGGAACCCAGATAGACCGGGAAAGCACGTAGGCGTAGCCACAGGTAACCCCCATAGCGCCTGCGATAACCAGAAACCACGGATTCAGGAAAAGAGGAATGGCGGTGGGGTTAAACGCCAGCGCATTGAACGGATGCCACAGAACGAAGGCCAGTGTGCTGATTGCCACACTCCAGCCAGCCTTTACATGCCCCGACGCCAGGATGTTCCTCGGTATTAGCACGCCCCTGAAGAAGGCTTCTTCGAGCAGGGAAGGGAACACGAACAATATGATGGGTAACACAGGCGTGATTGGCGAATCCAGCCACCCGAATTGAAATAAACCGGCGCCGAAACCAACGGATACCGATAGGATTGCGAACACTGGTATCAGTGCCCAGGCCTTCAACGGGGCCTGGGAAGGGGAGGTCAGAAAGGCCTGGCCGAGGTTGTTACTGAGGTACTTTGGAGGTTTTGGTGGAATCATTGGGTCTAGGGTTCAAAAAAATAGATCTGTCCCGGTTTTCTAAAAGGACTAAGAGCATCCTCATAAATTGGAATAGCGAGCTTTTCGGCCACTCCTTCTAAGTTCTCATCCGTCATGATGTCCCCGATTGCATTTAACGCTGAAATTTTCGGCAATTCTGGAGCCGAATAGCGGCGGAAAAATTGCCCGCCAACATTGAAGTCTTAACTGTGGTCAAACCGGTTCATTCCGAAACTGTTCCAAACCTTCAAGCAGTGATCGTAGCTCCTGCATAACTTCGCTTTGCTGCATACTATTAACTACGGCTAGTGGAGTTAACGACACCCCATATTCCTCTTGTAGTTTCGCATTAAGTAGGGAGAAGACTTGCTTGCCAGGTAACATAGCCAACCTCTTGTCCCACTCAGACCAATCAGATTCGAATTGTTCAATTAACTGTTGGTTAATGGTTGCTGAGTTGCGGTGGGGGTTTTCTGCCTGTATGAACTCGCCTTGTCGCGACAAATACTGAGCTTGGACTTTGCTTCTAAGAAAGTCGGCTAGTTCGTTGATCCACTCTTCGAAGTCACCGTCAAAGGTTTTTTTCTGCCCAGAGCGGAGTGCTTTCTCGCTCACGCGTTTATCAGCGGCACGAGTTAGCGCCGAGGGTACAAGGAGAAAATTTTCAATCTCTTTACAGTCATGGATGCGAGCAAATGATGAAAATTCTTCAAATTCAGTCAGAAGTTTATTGACCTCGCCTTGAGGACGGTAGTCCCGATCGAAGACGATTGCCTTCGCGATTTTCGTGCCGAGTGTCAACTCTATCCCTTCCGCAAAATTCTTTACCTTTTGCGGGTTAAAGCCCTCTGCTGGAATCACGGCGAAATCTGATCGATTCGCTAAGGCATCCATCCCCAGTTTTCTAGCAAACGCTGCAAATAACTGAAAGTCCTTACCTTCGACGAACACCGCTCGTCGCGACTTCGCTAGCTGTGTGAGAGTGGGATTTAGGTTCGAGCCAAGGGCACCAAAGATAGGCTGAAGCTGCGAAGCGCTTTTGATCCGTTTAGCGCTTTGCCCCCGCTTGTTTACTACTAGCAGGTCATTCGGATCCGCTTCTGTAATGATCTCTGTTGAGTGAGTAGCAATGAGCACATCTGGCGCAACTTGGCGAAGGATATCTAACAACTGACGCTGCAAATCTGAGTGCAGATAGATATCCGGTTCATCAATAATCAAAAGTGATGCGTTCTTGTTTCTGACGATAAAGGTCAGCATTTGGCACCATACTTGAAAACCGAACCCTGCCCAGAAAATTTCACGCGGATAGCGCGCCTCCGGACAGAACATGTGTAGCACTGGCTTATCATGGCTTCTGTCTACCTCCGGTCTTTCAATGTCCATTCCTGGCCATGTTTGCAATATCAGTTTTCTAAACTCGTCAAATTCTTCGGGGTAGTGATACCAGATGTTTCGGAAGTTTCGCGAAGCACGATGTGTCAGAAGAGCTAGCCTCGCGGCTTCGAGTTGATATAGAGGTTCGTTGTGTTCGACCGGCCCCAAGATCGGTACCATTCCTATTGAACAATCGAATGCTTTCTTGAACTTAGCTGGTGAGTCAACTGGTTTTCCATCAGTCTCTGCAACCATGTAACAAAGATCATTCTCTGGAAAAATCAACTTGAGCTTGTTCTTCGAGACCAGGTGGAACTCTATAATTGCTGGTTCGGTTTCGTCGTAGTTCGTAAAAATATTTTCGGTTGCAACAGGGAGGTCTTCCAGTGGAACAATGTATCCAGAAGCAGCTACTGCCGGGTGGTTGATATAGCCAGGTTTTCTAGACCGCGCTTTTCGTATTCCTTCGCTTAGAATTCGAAACGCACCTACGATCGTAGATTTTCCTGCATTGTTGGGTCCGACAAGTACATTGAAATCTGATAATGCTACAGAGTAGCGCTTGAGAGCTTTGTAGTTTCGAAACTGAACTCTTGTAAATCGATCCTGCATATCAACACCAAAAGCAGTTAACGCCAACAGCATGCGCGACTGCGAAATGGGGGCGAAGCCGCCATGTAGTAAACGTCGTCGTGACTGTGATTGTTAGCTTTAATGACCAAAATTGACGAACCCTAGCATTTTTAGCACGCCAAGAATGAAGCTGGCACCTACAACAGAAAGAACCGCAACCGCGATTATTGGGCGATTTAAAAATCGATTCCTTAGCTGATCAGTCAAATTGCTTCCAAATGAACTATTGTAAGCGCTTATAGCATTTCCTAATTCAATAGATAACCTCTTCTGAGCCAGAGGGAACACCTCGCTCAAATTTACAAATGGTGCAACCATTGATGGATTCTGCAACCCAGACATAATATTTTTAAATCCCGAAGAAAACTGGTTCTCTATGGCCACCTTCCTACTAGCAAGCTCAGCTTGGGCAATATCCTGAAACGCGGATATGGAGGTGATTCGCTGGGTCTTGCCAACAAAATCAATGATTGTATCCGTGATTAGCTGTCTATCAGACTCAAACTCCTTGGTCATGACTTTGTGGGCACCTTGGATCGTCATGCTTGAATTCAACAAACCTCTAGCATTCATTTCTTCTTTGACTCGGAGAAACTCCTGTCCAAGAACTCGGTCCCGATCTTTCCAGCGCAGATCAAATAGCTCTCTAAGTTCTTGGTCCATTGCTTGTCCTAAAGAAGCTAACAGCGTATTAGATAGACGTATTCATAATTAGTGAAATGTGACGTCTTCATTAGTGCGCCTTATGATTACGCCCTTTTCTAAGCAAACTACGAATAAATATAGCCTTAAATCAGTAGATTATCAGTCAGTTGAGCCAAGAAATCGTAATATCACCGCATAATAACGACCCAATCACACGAATACAGATCCTGTTCAGGGAATCCCCAACCCCAAACAAAAAGGCCCGAAGTTCTCACCCCGGGCCCTCTTAACTAACTCACCACTAAATCACCTCAACCGCACTTGCTATCGCCACAAGCCAGGCAGGTCGCACAACCGTCCATCACGATCACCGCCTTGGTGCTGCACTTGCCGCACATGGTGGCGTTAGCGGGGTAGTCGTTGCTGGTGTCATCATTCGTAGCTGTGCTCTGGCTGGCTTCGAACTCGGCGCGCTTTTCGGCGAGGATGCGCTTGGTGGTTTCGCTCATTTCCTCGCTTTCCAGCAGGCCGATGGCCTTCAGGTGCTTCTCGATCACGGCGCCGATTTCGGCTACCAGTGAAGGCATGAATACGCCGCCTTTCTTGAAGTAGCCGCCGTTGGGGTCGTATACGGAACGCAGCTCTTCCACCAGGAAGGTCACGTCACCGCCTTTGCGGAACACCGCGGAGATGACGCGGGTGAGGGCGATGACCCACTGGAAGTGCTCCATCGACTTGGAGTTGATGAACACTTCGTACGGCTGCCGGCTTTCGTGGTCGGTACCTTCGTTGAGCAGGATGTCGTTGATGGTGATGTACATCGCGTGCTCGGCCACCGGCGGCTTGATCTTGTAGGTGGTGCCCAGCAGGAAGTCCGGCCGTTCGATGTATTCGTTCATCTCAACGGGCTTGGTTTCCGCTTGCACCGGCGCCTGGTGCTCGGTCGGGGTTTCGGTTTCGGCCTTCTTAACGCGGTAGCCGACGATTTTGTTGCTGATTTTGACTGTCATGTTCGTTGTCCTGTTGTCGGTTCCCGGATCAGTACTTGCCGTAGGTGCCTTCTTTGAGCGCATCAAACAGGTTGGCGGCGTTGTGGATTTCGCCGTCGTACTCGACCTGTTCGTTACCGCGCAGGGTCACCTTGCTGCCATCGTCCAGGGTGAACTCGTAAAGGGTGTTCTCAAGGTCTTTCTCTTTCACCAGTACGCCCTGGAAGGCTTCCGGGTTGAAGCGGAAGGTGGTGCAACCCTTCAGGCCCTTGTCGTAGGCGTACAGGTAGATGCCTTTGAAGTCCTGGTATTCGAAGTCTGTCGGAACGTTGGCCGTCTTGGAAATCGAGGAATCTACCCACTTCTGGGCGGCTGCCTGGATGTCCACGTGCTGCTTCGGCGTGACGTCGTCCGAGGTGGTGAAGTAGGCCGGCAGTTTCTTGTCCTCGTCGTCTGAGAACGGCATGGCGCCCGGGTTTACCAGGTGGCGGTAGGCCAGCAGTTCGAAGGAGAATACGTCTACCTTCTCCTTGGTCTTGCGGCCTTCGCGGATGATATTGCGCGCATAGTGGTGCGAGAAGCTCGGCTCGATGCCGTTACTGGCGTTGTTGGCCAGTGACAGGCTGATGGTGCCGGTGGGCGCGATGGAGGTGTGGTGGGTAAAGCGGCCACCTTTCTCGGCCAGCTGCTTCACCAGCTCCGGCTCCACGTGGGCGATCTGCTGCATGTAACGGCTGAACCGGGCGTGCAGCAGCTTGCCTTTGAGGATGTCGCCGACCTTATAGCCTTCTTTGGCCAGCTCCGGGCACTTGGTCATCATCTTCGGAGTGATTTCGAACTCTTCGTCCATGATCGGCGCCGGGCCTTTCTCTTCGGCCAGGGCCAGGGACTGGCGCCAGCCTTCCACGGCCATCTCACGCACCACTTCCTCGGTGAACTGTACGGACTCGTCAGAACCGTACGGCATGCGCAGCATGGCGAGGGTAGAGCCCAGGCCCAGGATGCCCATGCCGTGGCGGCGCTTGTGGGTGATCTCGTGGCGCTGCTCGGCCAGCGGCAGGCCGTTGATCTCAACCACGTTGTCCAGCATGCGGGTGAAGATGCCCACTACCTTGCGGTATTTCTCGTAGTTGAAGCTGGCCTTGTCAGTGAACGGGTATTCCACGAACTTGGTCAGGTTCACCGAGCCCAGCAGGCAGCTGCCGTACGGGGGCAGGGGCTGCTCGCCACAGGGGTTGGTGGCGCGGATGTCTTCGCAGAACCAGTTGTTGTTCATCTGGTTGACCTTGTCGATCAGGATGAAGCCCGGCTCGGCGTAGTCGTAGGTGCTGGTCATGATGGTGTCCCAGATGAACTGGGCCTTGACCGTCTTGTAGATCCGGCAGGCAACCTTGCCTTCGTCGTTGACCACGTAACCGTCCTGCACCGGGAAATCACGGTACAGGTACTGGGAGGTATCGCTCAGGTCCAGGCCTTCGTCTTCCACTTCCTTCTGGGTCACCGGGAAGGAGAGGTGCCAGTCGTCGCCGTTACGCACGGCTTCGATGAAGTCCTCGGTGATCAGCAGGGACAGGTTGAACTGACGCAGGCGGCCGTCTTCACGCTTGGCCTGGATAAACTCGATCACGTCCGGGTGGTGAACGTCGAAGGTGGCCATCTGTGCACCGCGGCGGCCACCGGCGGAGGACACGGTGAAGCACATGCGGTCGAAGATATCCATGAACGACAGCGGGCCGGATGTGGTGGCGCCGGCGCCGGCTACGTAGGCGCCACGGGGGCGCAGGGTAGAGAACTCGTAACCGATACCGCAGCCGGCCTTGAGGGTCAGGCCCGCTTCGTGGTTCTTCTCCAGGATGTCGTTCATGGAGTCATGGACGGTACCGGAGACGGTGCAGTTGATGGTGGAAGTCGCCGGCTTGTGGGCTTCGGCACCTGCGTTGGAGGTAATACGACCGGCAGGAATGGCGCCGTTCTGGAGGGCCCAGATGAAGTCCTTCATGTGTTTGGTGCGCACGGACTTGTTTTCCACTTCCGCCAAGGCCTTGGCCACACGTTCGTAGGTGGCGTTGATGTCCTTGTCGACGGGTTCACCGGTCTTGGTCTTGAGCTGGTATTTGCTGCTCCAGATATCCAGTGAAGCTTCCTGCATGGGAATCGTTGTGATCACTGCCTGTGCCTTAGCGTTCATTGCCACCCTCGGTTCTTCCAGTATGTCTCTTTTCGATGGCGCCGTCGCCGGTGCCATACCCCTTTGAGTCGTGTTACGTCTGTCAGTTTCTGTGTCTTGCGGGCCCGGCTTGGGCTGATAGGGAAGGAGACCACAAGATGTGGGGGTCTTCCCTGCCGGCTTTGATGGCCGTTCCCGTTGTGTGATCGTTGCTGCGGCCCTGGCTGAGGCCTTTTCGCGCCTGCCGGGTGGGCAGGTCTGGTTTGTCCTTGAGGCCCTATATATGGGCTTATTTTTCAAGGAGTATAACAGGATATAGTATTGTGTGAATAAGAACGCAACTATTGATTGGGGATGCGGGGCAAAGAAAATCAATGGAAGAGGGCTTGAAAATACCGAAAGCCGCGTAAAAACCGACGCTTGGGAAAGATTGCTCAAAAACACTACATATTGTGGTCAGAATTCAGTCAAATGATGCCAATAATTCGCGATTGCATGTTTTGTGACCTCTGCACGTACCCTTGCCGGACGTGTCGCTAAAGTTAGCGGGTGGCGTCGTAGTAGCGCAGTGGCCCACAGGAAGTGATAACGACTATAAAAAGGACGAAACAATGAAAGGCCTGAAACTTACCTTGCCGGCGCTGTGCGTGGCAGGCGCTCCGCTGTTCGCCCAGGCGGATATCCAGATGCTGGATGAAAGCTCCATGGGCAACATCACCGGTCAAGCCGGCGTCAGTATCGAATTGGAGACCAAAATCGGAATTGGCCGGTTTACCTACACGGATGAGGGCTCCCTGGCGATCAACGACATCCGTATCGGTGGCACCAACCGGACGGACCTGTTCGGCTTCAGTGGAATGGGCGGTCCCGTAGCCACCGACACCCTGGATAACATCCGTATCGATATCGACATACTGGCGGACGGCGATGCCGCCATCAATATCCAGCCAACCTACTTCAACGCAGTGGATTTCCGGATCAGTACCGGCTCATGGCAGTTGCTGAGCAGTGACGGATCGGAATCAACCACCTTCCTGGACAACTTTGTGGCCGAAGGTGTCATGGGGCGGGGTGAAATTCACATCGATACCAGTACGGATGTCATGCGCTTTGCCACCGCGATTGGTATTGAGCGGATGGATTTCGATGTTCCCTTTCTGGCGGTCGGGGTTCGCGGCATGAGCATAACCGGTACCGACTGGGATCCGTATGTCTTCCGGAATCCGATGGATGTCTTTGCCGAGGTGGAGCTGTTCATCTATGAAGGAGCCCGGCTTGCCGGACCCGGGTCGGCCCTGGCCATTGATATGCCGGTCTTTGAGGCGGACATGCGGATCGATGAATTGATTGTGGGCCAGCAGTCGATCGGCAGTATTTTCCTCGATAATCTGGCGATCACCGATACCGCCATGCGTATCTATGGTCACTGATACCCGAGTGTCGTGATGCCATAAAAAAGGCGGGAGCTTGAAGTCCCGCCTTTTTTATCTTTTCGGATCAGCCCAGCAGCAGACTATCGTCGTCCACTTCCAGGCCGCGCTGTTTCTCGAACAGCCCGAGCAGGTCCTTCACTTCCAGACCTTTCCGATCCTCACCGGCAATGTCGAACACCACCTGGCCCTGGTGCAGCATCACCGTGCGGGTGCCGACTTCCAGTGCCTGTTTCATGCTGTGGGTGACCATCAGGGCAGTCAGTTTCTGCTCCTCGATGATCTTTTCGGTCAGTTCCAGCACGAAGGCGGCGGTTTTCGGGTCCAGGGCGGCGGTGTGCTCATCCAGCAGCAAGATGCTGGAAGGCGTCAGGCTGGCCATCAGCAGGCTCACGGCCTGGCGCTGACCACCGGAGAGCAGGCCCATCTTGTCGCCGAGGCGGTTTTCCAGGCCGAGCTTCAGGGAGGCGAGGCTTTCCCGGAACTGGCCCAGGTACTGTTTCTTGACCGCCGAGGTCAGGCCGCGGCGCTGGCCGCGTTTGATGGCGAGGGCCAGGTTTTCCTCGATGGACAGGTTCTCGCAGGTGCCCGCGAGCGGGTCCTGGAACACCCGGGCCACCCGCGCTGCGCGCTTGTGGGTGGGCAGGCGGGTGACGTCCTGGTTGTCCACGATAATCTGGCCCGTATCCACAATCACTTCGCCGGCAAGGGCGTTGAGGAAGGTGGATTTGCCGGCGCCGTTACTGCCGATCACGGTGACAAATTCACCCTGGTTCACGGTCAGGCTCATGCCCCGGAGTGCGGGGTTTTCCAGCGGCGTTCCCTTGCCAAAAGTCAGTCGGAGATCGCTTGCACTGATCATGTCGATTCCTCAGGCCTTTTTGCGGGTGAGTTTGCCGATTACGGAGTTGCGCACGCCCGGCAACACGATGGCCAGGGTCACGAGCACGGCGGTGATCAGGTTCAGGTCCTGTGCCTGCAGGCCCAGCACGTCGGCGTTCAGAGCGAAGGCGATGGCGAGGCGGTAGATGATGGCGCCCACCACGCAGGCAATCAGTGCCCGGATAACCGTGGAGGGGGTAACCAGGGCTTCACCGCCAATCAGGGAGGCCAGGCCGATCACGATCACGCCGACACCCATGGTGACGTCCGCCGCGCCCTGGCTTTGGGCAAACAGCGCGCCGGCCAGGCCCACCAGGCCGTTGGAGAGGGCAACGCCGAGAACGATCATGCCGCCGGTGGCGATACCCTGGGCCCGGGCCATCCGGGGGTTGGCGCCAGTGGCGCGCATGGCCAGGCCGGTTTCGGACTTCATGAAGCGCCAGAGCAGGATCAGTGAAATGAAGACCACCACCAGGAACAGCAGCACCGGTACCTGGTGGAATGCCAGGTCCAGCTCGTACCAGGGGGTAAGTACGGTTTCCTCGGTCAACAGGGCCACGTTGGGCCGGCCCATGATCCGGAGGTTCACCGAGTACAGGGCGATCATGGTCAGGATCGACGCCAGCAGGTTCAGGATGTTGAGCTTGACGTTAAGCAGCGCGGTCACGGCACCGGCAGCCATACCGGCGAGCACGGCCGCACCGGTGGCAATCCAGGGATTCCAGCCGGCGATGATGAGCATGGCAGCCACGGCGGCACCCAGGGGGAAGCTGCCGTCAACGGTGAGGTCGGGGAAGTCGAGAACGCGGAAAGAGATGTAGATGCCGAAGGCAACCAGGCCATAGATTAGGCCGGTTTCCAGGGCGCCGTAAAAAGCGATTTCACTGAGCATGGGTAGTATTCACTGTGAAAGAAAAACGGGCGGGCCCTTGTGGGGTCCGCCCGTATTGGTCAGGGCGTTTACTTGTCGTTTTTGACGACTTCTTTCGCTTCCTTGACGAAATCTTCGGACAGGGTGATACCCATACGCTCGGCGGCGGCGGGGTTCACGAACAGGTCCAGGGTGTCCATGGTTTCAACGGGCATGGTGGCGGTGTCCGCACCTTGGAGCACGCGGTAGACCATCTTGCCGGTCTGGCGGCCGTGCTCGTAGTAGTTGAAGCCGAGGGCCGCCACGGCACCACGCTCAACGGTGGCGGTGTCGGCGGCGAACACCGGGATATCGGCACGCTCGCCCACTGAGATGACTGCCTCGGCGGCGCTGATCACGGTGTTGTCGGTGGTCAGGTAGATGGCGTCGGCTTCACCCACCAGGGAACGGGCAGCACCCAGAACCTCGGAGGTCTTGGTAGCGGCGGCCTTGACCAGCTCCAGGCCACGGGCGGCCAGGCGCTCTTCGAGCATGTTGACCAGGGAAACGGCGTTGGCTTCACCCGGGTTGTACACGGTACCGATACGCTTGGCATCCGGCATCACACGCTGGAGCATGTCCAGATGCTTCTCGAGGGGCAGCATGTCGCTGACGCCGGTGATGTTGGCGCCCGGTGCTTCCAGGCTCTGGACCAGCTTGGCACCAACCGGGTCGGTCACTGCGGAGAACACCACGGGGATGTTGCGGGCGGCTGCGGCTACGGTCTGCGCGGAGGGAGTGGCGATGGCCACGATCACATCCGGCTGTTCACCGATAAACTTGCGCGCGATCTGGGAGGCGATGGCGGAGTTGCCCTGGGCGCTCTCGTGCATCACGGTCAGGTTTTCGCCTTCCTTATAGCCTTGCTCGGCCAGCTGGTCCTTCACGCCCTGGTAAACGGCGTCCAGAGCCGGATGTTCGACGATCTGCGTGATGGCAACCGTCTTGGCTTCCTGGGCCTGTACCAGGCTTGCCGCTGCCAGCAGGGAGGCACCCAGAAGAGTGCGCAGAGTTCTCTTGGCCATATACCCATCTCCGAGTTTTTAATGGTTTCAGGTGTGTCGGGTCTGACGTCCGGAAAGAGCGAGAGTTTATCACAGCCCGGGGCCGTAGGGGGTAGGGGAACTTGCAGGCAGAGAGGTTTTTGCCCGAAGAAGTTGTAAGTTCTAATTATTTTGCGCCCGTCACGTTTTGACGGGTCGATGTATGTTGAAATACCCTACGAAAGTCTAATAATACGCCTAATAAGGCGAACAATTAAAAGCACTGTGACGCATAAGGAAGGTCCATGGACACAACAAACAAGCTTCCCCTGGATATGGTCTATCACTGGGAGAAGGCGAAGAAGAACGACCTCTACATGACCCAGCCCGTGGGCGACGGCAAGGTGGTGGAATACACCTGGGGTCGTGCGGTAGAAGAGGCGCGCCGGATGGCCGCCTATCTGAAATCCCTGAACCTCCCGGAAAAGAGCCGGGTGGGCATTATTTCCAAGAATTGCGCCCAGTGGGTCATGTCAGATTGGGCCATTTGGATGGCCGGCCACATTTCCGTTCCCCTGTACCCCACGCTGAACGCCGATACCGTCAACTACATCCTCAACCATGCCGAGTGCGAGGTGTTGTTCGTCGGCAAGCTGGATGACTGGGACATGATGAAGCCCGGCGTGCCTGAATCGGTTCGCTGTATTTCCTACCCGCTGAGCCCGCCCAACGATTTCGAGACCTGGGACGATATCGTCAGCAAGTACCCGCCGCTGGAGGAGAATGTACAGCGTGATCCGGAAGAGCTGGCCACCATCGTGTATACCTCCGGCAGTACCGGCCGGCCCAAGGGCGTGATGCTGAGTTTCAACAACATGGCGTTTGCCGCCGCCGGTGGCATCGAGACCCTGGGCGTCGGGCCGAACGAGCGCATGCTGTCCTATCTGCCGCTGGCTCATGTGTTCGAGCGCACCTTTGTGGAGCTGGGCTCACTGTATTCCGGCTTCCAGCTGTATTTTGCGGAATCCCTGGATACCTTTGTCCAGGATCTGCAACGGGCTCAGCCCACGCTGTTCCTGTCGGTGCCCCGCCTGTGGGTGAAGTTCCAGCACGGTGTGTTGCAGAAGTTGCCGAAGGAAAAGATGGATCGCCTGATGAAGATCCCGCTGGTGAACCGGCTGATCAAGAAGAAGGTGCTCAAGGGCCTGGGTCTGGACAAGGTGAAGCTGGCCGGCAGTGGCTCGGCGCCACTGTCCCACGATGTGCTGGACTGGTACCGCAATCTCGGCCTGGAGCTGCTTGAGGGTTACGGCATGTCTGAGAACTTTGCCTACTCCCACATGAACAAGCCGGGCCGGACCCGTACTGGTTATGTGGGCGAGTCCCTGCCGGGTGTGGAAACGAAGATCAGCGAGGAAGGTGAGGTGCTGGTCAAGAGCCCGGCCACCATGATGGGCTACTACAAGGACGAGGAGAAAACCCGGGAAACCTTTACCGAGGATGGCTTCCTGAAGACCGGTGACAAGGGCGAGATCGACGAGATGGGCCGCCTGAAACTCACCGGCCGTATCAAGGAAATCTTCAAGACCAGCAAGGGCAAGTACATTGCGCCTGCGCCCATCGAGAACCGCCTGATGTCCCACGACGCCATCGAGATGGTGTGTGTGTCCGGTGCCAACCAGACCCATCCCCATGCCCTGGTGATGCTCGGTGAGGAAGCCCGGCCGAAGCTCGCGGATGAGAATTACCGTAAGCAGCTCGAGGACAGTTTCAAGAATCTGATCCAGGAAGTGAACAAGAGTGTGGATCCCCACGAGCAGCTGGCATTCATTACCGTGGTCAGCGACGAGTGGTCCATCGAGAACAGCTTCCTGACGCCGACGCTCAAGCTCAAGCGGAACGTGGTGGAAGACGCCTACCAGGAGAAGGTGGACAGCTGGTACGCCCAGAAGCAACCGGTGATCTGGCAGTAAAGCGGCGCTTTTCAGCCTCATCGCTCAAACAAGGGCCCGGATTTTCCCGGGCCCTTTCCGTATATGGCCACTTCTGGCCGACGTTAGTCGCATGTTGAAAATGCTGGCTCGGGCCTAAACTTCTGGTAGTCAGGAGGAAGTTATGACCCAGTTGGCCCTTTTCCAGAAACGAATCAACGAAGATATTCCCATGTCCCGTGCGCTGGGTATTCAGCTGCATTCCTGGGACGGTCATGCCCTGGTGCTGAGCGCACCGCTTGAGCCCAACCGCAACCATCAGGGCACCGGGTTTGGTGGCAGTGTCTACTCCGCTGCGGTAACCGCGGCCTGGAGCCTCACCGAGCTGGCCCTTGCCGATCTCGGGCTCAGAGGCGCCGTGGTCGTGCAGAGTGGCAACATCGATTACCTTGAGCCGGTCAACAGCGATTTCTATGTGGTGTGCCGGTTGCCCGGGGAGGAGATTCCCGAGCGCTTCCGCAAGAGTCTTGCCCGCCATGGCAAGGGGCGGCTGGATCTGACCGCTGAAGTGTTCTGCGGTGAGCCTACGGTACTGCCGAAGACTGATCCGGTGGCGGTATTCCAGGGTCGTTTTGTGGTTCAGGATGTGCGGTCCCGGGTGGACCTGTAATTCCGCAATTGCAGGCCGCTTAGCCCTAGGCAATGCTCCGGGTGTTTGAGATGGAGCGGCTCATCAGGATGATCGGCACGATACCCGCCAGGACAATGATCAATGAGGGCAGGGCGCTGTGGAACAGGCGCTCGTCCGAGGCGAACTGGTACACGTAGGTCGCCAGGGTCTCGAAGTTGAACGGCCGCAGGATGAGCGTGGCCGGCAACTCTTTCATGCAATCCACGAACACCACCAGGGCGGCGGTCAGCAGGGTACCCCGAAGCATCGGCAGATGCACGTTCACCAGGGTCTTGCCCGGCGTGTAGCCCAATGAGCGAGAGGCCATATCCATGCTGGGCGTGACCTTCTGCAGGGCGCTCTCCACGCTGCCGGCAGACACCGCCAGGAAGCGGACAGTGTAGGCAAACACCAGTGCGAAGGCGGTGCCGCTGAGCAGCAGGCCGGTGCTGAAACCGAAGGTGTTGCGCATCAGGCTGTCCAGCCAGTTATCGAAGCCCGCCAGGGGCACTATCACACCCACCGCCAGGACCGCGCCCGGCATGGCATAACCCAGGCTGGAGAGCCGCATCAGAATCTGCATGCCACGGGTGTTATGCAGGCGCCGGCTGTAAGCCAGGATCACACCGATCAGCAGGGTGGTCAGGGCCGCAGTGCTGGACAGGAACAGGCTGTTCAGGGTGTTCTGCACGAAGTCCGGGTTCCAGCTCTCTTCGAAATATTCCCAGGCGTACAGCCCGAGGGTTCCAGCGGGTATTACGAAGCCGAGGATGAACGGGATGGCGCACACGGCAACACAGACCAGCTGCCGGGGAAAGGACATCGTAAAGCGGCGGATCGGGTCCCGGTTGTCACGGGCCGCGTACTGTTGTTGGCGGCGACGGGAATAGCGTTCCAGGGTCACCAGGATCACCACAAACACCAGCATGGTGGTGGCAATCTGCGCGGCGCCGCCGAGGTTACCCAGGTTCATCCAGGTATCAAACAGGCCCGCGGTCAGGGTCTGCACCGCAAAGAAATCGACGGTGCCGAAATCGTTCAGGGTTTCCATCAACACCAGGGACAGGCCAACGGCGACGGCGGGGCGGGCAATGGGCAAGACTACACGGAAGAAGGTGCTCAGTGCCGAATGGCCCAGGCTGCGGCTGACCGCAAACAGGGACGGCGATTGCTCCAGGAAGGCGGCTCTGGCCAGCAGGTAAACATAGGGGTAGAGCACCAGGCCGATCATCAGGGTGGCGCCTTCCAGGCTACGGATCTCCGGGAACCAGTAGTCGGAGGCATTCTGCCAGCCAAACCATTCGCGCATAGTGCGCTGAACCGGGCCGGCGTAGTCCAGCAAGCTGGTGTATACATAGGCAATCACGTAAGCCGGAACCGCAAAGGGCAGCAGCATGGCCCATTCGAAGAACTTGCGCCCCGGAAATTCGCACATGGTCACTGCCCAGGCGCTGGACAGACCGATTGCGAGGGTAATGGCGCCAACGCCGACCATCAGCTGGATGGTGGTCCACAGGTAGCGTGGCAGGGTGGTGTCGATGAGGTGAGGCCAGATGTTCTCTTCCGGGAAGAAGGCCAGGAAGATCACCGAGAGCACGGGGAGCGCTACAATGGCGGTGATCAAGGCGGCAGCAATGATCCAGCGACGGGAAGCGCGTTTTGCCAGCAAGGGCTGGGAAAGCCCCGGATCAGCGGCGGTTACGGCCTCGGTCATATTGCTCCCGTCTGTCAAATGGAACTGAGAAAGATTGAGGATTGTAGTCAGCTGTCAGTTGCCCTGCAATGACTCGTGTCATTTTCGCAGCCGATAGGCCTGATACAGGAAAGGGCGCCGCAGCGCCCTTTCCCTCACCCCATGCTGTCACTCCGAGGCGATTACTCGCCGTCGTAGTCGACACGATCAACCAGTTTTACTGCGGCATTGCGATTGTTGGCAATTTCCTGCAGGGACAACTGATCCGGGTTGATCTCACCCCACTCAGCAACCAGGCCGGAGGGCTTCACTTCCGGGTTAGCCGGGTACTCGGTATTGGCCTCGGCGTAAATGCGCTGGGCCTCCGGCGAGGACAGGAATTCCATCAGTTTGATGGCGTTTTCCTGGTTCGGGGCGCTGTTGGTCAGGGCGATACCACTGATGTTCACGTGGGTGCCACGGTCATCGGCATTCGGGAACACCAGGCGAACCTGTTCGGCGATCGGGCGCTGGTTTTCGTCCTGCAGCATGTTGCCGTAGTAGTAGCTGTTACCGATGGCGACGTCACACACGCCCTCGGCAATGGCCTTGATCTGGTCGCGGTCGCCACCCTGTGGTTTGCGGGCCAGGTTGTCCTTCAGGCCGTTCAGCCATTCTTCGGTTTCGGCCTCACCGTGGTGGGCAATCATGGAAGAGAACAGGGCAATATTGTACGGGTGCTTGCCGCTGCGGGTGCAGATACGACCTTCCCACTTGTCATCCGCCAGTTGCTCGTAGGTGGTGATTTCACCTTCTTCCACGCGATCCTTGGAAACGAAGATCAGGCGGCCACGGGTGGTCAGGGCGAACCACTTGCCGTCCGGATGACGCAGGTTCTCCGGAATGTTCTTGTTCAGAACATCGTTTTCAACGCCCTGAACCAGATCGCGCTCGACCAGTTCGTTGATGCGCGAGATATCCACCGTCATGACCACGTCCGCCGGGCTGTTGCGGCCTTCACGCTCCAGGCGCTCGGCAAGGCCTTGCTTGGCGAAGACCACGTTGGCCTCGATGCCGGTCTCTTTTTCGAATGCGTTGAGCAACGGCTCAAGCAGGTATGCCTGGCGATAGGAGTAGATGTTGACTTCGCCGTCAGCGGATGCGGAGAGTGGCATGGCCGCCAGGGCCATAGCTGCAGTTGCTGCCAGTTTCATGCGCATGATGGTGTTACCTCTGCCTGATATGAGTTTGTTTCGCTTGTAAGATTCACAAGCATCTAAAAACAGCAACCATTCTCATTTGTATTGGCGGCAGAGTCAATATCCCCTTTGGAATATTTCAGGCAAAATGGTGGTATTCTTCAGAACACTCTAAAAAACATGAAGTTTTTCGTAATACAGGGATTCCAGAATGACCGGCAAAGCAGGGATGATGCACAGACTCTTCTTTCTTTTTATACCAATGGTCGCCGTCTTACCCGGCTGTGCCAGCTATTACAGCCATTTCGCCATGTTTCCGGCCGAAACCTCGCAGGGTGAATCGCGCCAGGTACGGGTGTCCTGGGAGTCGGCGGAGTATCCGGACTGGTGGATCCTCGACGACCGTTCCACCGCTTTGAAGGTGGAAACCCAGTGCAGCGCCCGGATATGGCGCTTACGGGATGACTCCCACGATGATGCGGGCAGGTGCGGGAACGGGATCCGGGCCTGCGCGGAAGCCGGGGTGGATCGGGTGGTAGTCCGTCGGGAAGACCTGGATCCATCGGCTTGCATCGTGGTGAACCCGGGGCAGGGCAATGCCCGGATCGCAGACATCGAGGGTCGTCTTGAGCTACTGGTTGCCTGTAAGCCGGTGACGCCTGAGTCAGAGCGCGAAGGCGAGACCGAAAATATGGATTATCTTCGTGCGTCGCCGGTTCCTTACACTGTCTATACTCGTAAAATACCGCGCGGGTCCCTGAGTGCCAGTCTACCGGCCTTCGATGAATCCGCCTGCGAATAGGCAGGGTTAGGCGGTGTGATTCAGATCACGGTGTTACAGTCTGTTTACGTTACGTTACTTTCTGGATCTTTTGGGGTACGAAACTGTAATGGACTCTTGTGTAAGCTGGTTCAGAATGTCAAACATCTAAAAATGAATAATTTTCAGGGGTGACTCTCGTGGGCGTCCAACAGAGAAAAGTTGCGGTTCATGACTTGGAAGTGGGCATGTTTGTGTCCGATCTGGACCGGCCCTGGCACCAGACACCGTTTCCGATCCAGGGTTTCTACATCCGCTCCGAGGACGACATCCGGGCGCTGCAATCCCATTGCCGCTGGGTGATGATTGACGTCGCTGAAGTGCGCGATACCACGAAATTCGAGCAGGGCGAGATCAAGCCGGCTTTCGGGCGCCGTACCCTCAGGCGAGGCGGTGATCGCGAGGAGCTCAAGTTGCCTCCGCTCGCGATCCAGGAGCCGGTCACGTACGAGACCACCACCACCCTGAAAAAAGAAATCAAGGTTTCCCGTCAACTCCTGGACGACGCCGAGATTGCCCTGGAGCGTGCCTTCGAATCTCTGCAGGAAGGCGGTGAGGCCGATCTTCGCCCGGTAGCTGAGATAACCCGCAAGATGGTCGCGAGTGTGATTCGTCACCCCGATGCACTGCTGTGGCTGAGCCGGATCCGTGCCCACGATGACTATATCTATCGCCACTCCCTCAATACCTCCATCTGGGCCCTGGTGTGTGGTCGTCACCTCGGTCTGAATGAAGGGCTCCTGAATCACCTGGGCATGGGCTGCCTGTTGTCTCAGGTGGGTAAGACGGTTCTGCCGCGCTCCCTGCTGAATCACGAAGGGCAGTTCAGCGCCGAGGATTATGCCCGTTACCGCACCTATGTTGAGAAGGGTCTCGCCATGCTCGAGGGCACTGGCGTGTCCCGTGCCGTGCTCAGCGTGGTAGGCGGGCACCGGGAACGGCACAACGGCTCCGGTTTCCCGCAGGGCGTCCGTGGTACCCGTATTCCGCTGATGGCGAAAGTGGCGGGTATTGCCGAGTATTTCGAGAGCCTGATTGGCCCACGGGACGGTGGCGATGACCCCATGACACCGGCCAAGGCGGTCAGCCTGCTGTATGAGATGAGGAACATCGAGTTCCAGGAAGACCTGGTGGAGAATTTCATCCAGGCGATTGGTGTCTATCCGACAGGCAGTCTGGTGGAACTCAGCGACGGCCAGCGTGGCATCGTGGTTTCCCATTCCCCGGAGCGCCGGTTGTGGCCGAAGGTGATGGTGATGACCGACCAGGAGCACAAGCCCCTGAAGTCTGCGCACATCATTGACCTTGCCCGGTACAACGAAAGCCGGGACGTCAACGAAGCGCTGATCGTGAAGGAATGTCTGCCGCACGGTTCGGAAGGTCTGGATCCTTCTCGGTATGACGTCACCGGCGCGGAATCCCGCTGGAATTTCAGTCGTCTGATCAGCGGATAATCACCCGCAGGCTCTTGCGTACCCAGCGGTAGGTGTTTTCGGGGCGGAAGCTCATCACCAGTTCCGATTCACCACCGCTGTCCCCACTGACGAAATAGTCCACCTCGGCACTCTGCCAGCTCCACGCGTGTATGGTGACATCCTCCGGGCGGGTGCTGATGGCCTCGATCTCCGCGAGGGCCGTGTCGCCTCCAATGCGTTGCACCCGGACGCTCTTGATTCCGGTTTCACTGGCGGAGTGGCTGGCCACGTCTTCATCCAGGTAATAGCCGTTGCTGACAGTGGTGGTGATGTCCTTCAGTTCCCGGCGCAGATAGGTTCGAGCGTCTTCGTTGTCTATTTCATCCAGGGTCCGGATGGCTTCCAGGATGCGGTCCCGCTTGGCCTGCAGGTCCTGCCGGTATTCCACATCCGGATCCCAGTCTTCTTCGTTTTCCGGGCGTTCCGGTGCGTTCTGGATCTGGTCGGGAGTGGGAGGCGATTCGCAGAGTTCATCTCCCTCCGGATGGAAGCAGATCCTGGCCAGTAGCTGGTTCGCAGGTGAGGGCGTTGTGCCCATGGCGGTGAACTCTGTGGTCGGTACGTTGAAATCAATAGCGGCATCAAGCAAGGGTAGGGCCGCGTTCAGCTGCTCGATCACCCGTTGGCGGATTTCGATGCCCTCGTCTTCCTGCACGCCCTGGGTCCAGTCCAGCGACATCAGCAGGCGGGTCATGTTCATCAGCGGGCCATTGTCCAGCAGGTTCAGCTCCGTCCGGGTATGGGTGCGAAGGCCTTCCACGTCGACAGTCGGTGTTTGCAGGGCGTTGCGAAGGTCGGGGAAGAATTCCAGCAGGGTAACGTTGGGTCTGGCAGGGACCCCGTCTGCCAGGACGAGATCTCCGACCCGAAAGCTTAAAGTCTCGCCGGGGTAATAGCGGAATTGGCCGTTGACGTTGGTGGTGCCGCTCTGGCTCGCCGTCCGGAAGCCCAGGCCGCTGAATCCATTGAAATTGAGCTGGCCGGTGTCCACGGTCGTGCCGCCGCCGTCATCGCTGCCCAGGCAGCCGGCCAGGGCAAGGGTGCTCAGGAGGATGGTCAGGGGCGCAGTTCGGTGAACGAATTTCATAATTCGGCGTACATCCCGGTCTTGATAGCTGGCAGCGGAGAGTCTGGCCAGCGTTTTGTAAGTTGTTGTAACTGCATTATAGGGATGGCGGTTGGCCGATATCGCGATTCCTGTCGCAGTTTGGCGGTTTTGCCGGGGCTACCCGGCATACCCTTGAATTTCACGAGGTTGCCACAATGAATAGCACTCTACTTTTTGGCGTGGGCGGCTGTGCAGGCTGCCACCGAAATCCATCGGATCCGGGATGAGCTATGACCAACGCACTGGAAATTGAGGGCCTCACCAAGACCTATGGTGACGGGTTCCAGGCCCTGAAGGGGATTGATCTTCATGTCAGGGAAGGGGATTTCTTCGCGTTGCTGGGCCCCAATGGCGCCGGCAAATCCACGACGCTGGGCATCGTCTGCTCACTGGTGAACAAGACCGCCGGCAAGGTCCGCGTGTTCGGCCATGACATCGATACCAACCTCGCGGATGCGAAACTGAACCTCGGGGTCGTGCCCCAGGAGTTCAACTTCAACCAGTTTGAAAAGGTGTTCGACATCGTGACCACCCAGGCAGGCTATTACGGCATTCCTCTCGGCCGGGCCTCGGTGTCCGCCGAGAAGTACCTCAAGAAGCTGGGCCTCTGGGACAAGCGCAACACGCCGGCCCGCATGCTTTCCGGTGGCATGAAGCGCCGCCTGATGATTGCCCGGGCACTGGTACATGAGCCGAAACTGCTGATTCTCGATGAGCCCACCGCCGGCGTGGATATCGAGCTGCGCCGGTCCATGTGGACCTTCCTGGAAGAGATGAACCGGGAAGGCACCACAATCATCCTGACCACCCATTACCTGGAAGAGGCCGAAGCCCTGTGCCGGAACATTGCCATTATCGACCATGGCAAGATTCTCAAGCACACCAGCAAGCGTGAGCTGCTGCAGCAGCTGAGTGTGGAGACTTTCGTGCTGGACACCGAGAAAGAGCTCTCCGGTGTGCCGGAGCTGGAAGATGTCACCTGCCGGATCAATGACGAAGGAGCCCTGGAAGTGGACGTGGAAAAAGGTCAGGCCCTGAACGCGGTATTTGCCCAGCTCGATCAGCTCGGGATCAAGGTGGTCAGCATGCGGACCAAGGCCAACCGGCTTGAGGAATTGTTTATCCGGATGGTGGAAGAGAATGCCGCCGAAGCCCGCAAGAACGTGGAGGGTGCGGCATGAAGCTTGATGCATTGTGGGTCGCGTTCTATACCATCGTTCTGCGTGAGATTCGCCGGTTCACCCGGATCTGGCCGCAGACGCTGTTGCCGCCGGCGGTCACCATGACGCTCTACTTCATCATCTTCGGTAACCTGATCGGCTCTCGGATCGGCGAGATGGGCGGCTTCAACTACATGCAGTTCATCGTGCCCGGCCTGATCATGATGGCGGTGATCACCAATTCCTACGCCAACGTGGTGTCGTCCTTCTTCTCCATGAAGTTCCAGCGCAGCATCGAGGAGCTGCTGGTATCCCCGGTGCCGAACTGGGTGATCCTCGCCGGCTATGTGACCGGTGGCATGGCCCGCGGCCTGGGTATCGGCGTTATTGTCACGGCGCTGTCCCTGGCGTTCACCCAGCTGTCGATTCACAGCTTTCCGATGGTGGTGGTGACGGTGTTCCTGACCTCGGCCCTGTTTGCCCTGGGCGGATTTATCAATGCCATGTTGGCGACCAAGTTCGACGACATCTCGATTGTGCCCACCTTCGTGCTGACCCCGCTGACCTATCTGGGTGGTGTGTTCTACAGCATCGACATGCTGCCGGGGTTCTGGCAGGGCGTGTCCATGGCGAACCCGATCCTGTACATGGTGAACGGCTTCCGCTTCGGCATACTGGGAGTTTCGGACGTTAATCCGTTCGTGTCTCTTGGTATGATTCTGGTCTTCATCATTGTACTGGCGTTTGTTGCCCTGCGTATGCTCGAACGTGGCAAAGGCATCCGCCACTGATTTTCAGGAACAAATATGGCTTTGCATAACGCGCCGCTGGGCAAATCCAGCGAATACCCGGATTCTTACGACCCGAACCTGCTGTTCCCGGTGGCGCGGGATGAAAACCGCCGCCGGATCGGGCTTGAGGACGGTCGCTGGCCCTGGTTCGGTGAGGACCTCTGGCAGGCGTGGGAAGTGTCCTGGCTCAGGCCTGGTGGTGTGCCGGCTGTCGCCTGGGCAGAGATCTTCGTGCCGGCGGCATCGCCGTCCATCATCGAATCCAAGTCCCTGAAGCTGTATCTCAATTCGCTGAACCAGCATGTTTTCTCCACGTCCGAGCAACTGGTGGAGACGGTCGTCAGCGATCTCTCCAGCGCCTGTGGCGCCGCGGTCCGGGTTAACCTGCATAGTGTCGATGAGAGTGGGGAAGCGATCGGCCGTCCCGAGGGTTACCGGCTGATTGATGATGAACCGGTGGCCGACGTGGTGTACCAGTACGCGCCGGAATCGCTGGCTGTTGAACAGGGTGCAGAGGTGGTGACCGAGCAACTGTGCTCACACCTGCTCAAGAGTAACTGCCCGGTGACCGGGCAGCCGGATTGGGGCACGCTGTTGATCAGCTATACCGGACCGAAGATCGACCGCTCGGCATTGCTGCGGTACATCGTCAGTTTCCGGAACAAGCAGGATTTCCACGAGCATTGCGTGGAGGCGGTGTTCACCGACCTGATGAAGCATTGCCAGCCGACGGAACTGGCGGTGTGCGCGCGCTACACCCGCCGTGGCGGGTTGGATATCAATCCCTGGCGAAGCACGCAGGCGGAAGGGAGTGCCGGGCCGAGACTGATCCGGCAGTGATCGCAGCGGCCCGGTTCAGCCGAGCTTGCCGGAGTCGGGCAGTTCTTCTTCCGAGCGCAGGCGGTCGGCGGCATCTTCAAGGGCTTCCAGGATCGCCTTGCGCTCCTTCTCGGTGATCTTGTCGGAGTCCAGGTACATGGCGAAGCCGCTGTGTTCGTGCTCCAGGAAGCTGCGGTTCGGGCCCATGTCCCTGCGGAAGTCCACCACCTCGTAAATCGGCACCGGCTTGGTAAAGCCCTTGACCGTGATCTCGCCCTTGTCACGGCACATGATCCGGTCCTTGATCAGTGAGAAGGTTTCGTAGGAAACCAGGATCTCACCGGGCTCGGCCAGGGATTCGAGCCGGCTGGCCAGGTTCACTTCCTTGCCGATGATGGTGTAGTCCATCCGGTTCTCAGCGCCGAAGTTGCCCACCGTGGTGTAACCGGTGCTGATGCCCATGCGGATCTGCAGGGGTGTCTTGATGCCCTGGCTTCGCCACTTCTGGCGCATGATCTTCATGTGTTTGCGCATTTCGATGGCCATGGACACGCAGGCAAAGGCATCCTCCTTCTGGCCCCGGCTGGTGGGGTCACCGAAGAACACCATAATCGAATCACCCACGAACTTGTCGATGGTGCCGCCGTATCTCAGGGCCACCTCGGACATGCCGTTGAAGTAGTGGTTCAGCAGTTCGGTGAGGGCCTCTGGTTCCATCTCCTCGGAAAGCTCCGTGAAGCCCTTGATGTCCGAGAAGAAGACTGCCAGTTTCTTGCGCTGGGTTTCCAGACGGACATCCCGCTCTCCGGTAAAGATGGACTGCCAGACCTGGGGCGACAGGTACTTGGACAGTTTGTGGGAGAGCGCGATGGATTGTTCCCGCTGGTTCTGGATCTGCGTCTTGGCCAGCATCAGCGCGCGCGCCTGCTGGTGCGAATAGAAGGCGGTAACGCAAATGTAGATGCC
Organism: Marinobacter szutsaonensis; assembly: GCF_039523335.1. Classification (NCBI taxonomy): domain Bacteria; kingdom Pseudomonadati; phylum Pseudomonadota; class Gammaproteobacteria; order Pseudomonadales; family Marinobacteraceae; genus Marinobacter; species Marinobacter szutsaonensis. Next base: position 23,733 of record NZ_BAAAFC010000001.1, read on the forward strand.
GGTGGCCAGCACGGCGCTGATACTGGTCAGCAGAGGTGACTGGAAAGACTCGGCCGGTCCGGCGAAGGCAACGCCGGCGGCAATCGCGGATGCCATGAGAGTAGTGCCCATCAGCCATTGGCGGATGCCGCCGACGATCAGGCAGCTGAACATCATCATCAGGGCCATTGAAACCGCGGGAACGGCGACCAGACCGGTGAAGCCGATGAAGGTGCCCCCGAACACGCAATCGACCAGCAGCATCTTCTGTCGGATGCGTGGAGAACGGTTCAGGAAGGTCCGGCGGGTAAGGATATGGGCAATGTGGGGCCAGAGCAGGGCGCCGGCAACCAGCCACAGCAGCCATTGTTCAAACGCACTCTGAAGGACACCGATGACGATGATGACGGCGGTGACCGTGTAGGCAAGGATGCGCCCGCTGTAATCCGGCATCGGCGGTACGGCCGTTGAACTGCTGCCCTGCTCGTGGGACAGCGCGTTTCCGGCGCTGTTGCTTGCGTTTCGCAAGTCCACAGGGGCGCTCATCATCTAGAAACGGATCCTGCCAATCAGCATGTCTCGGAACATCACCCAGTCTCCCATCAGACTGTATAGTGGGTATTTGAAGGTAGCCGGGCGATTCTTCTCGAACTTGAAGTGGCCCACCCAGGCAAAGCCATATCCGATAACCGGAAGTGCCAGTAACCACAACAGTTTGCCGGAGGTGATCGCCCAGATTGCCACGACCAGCACCAGCAGGCTGCCGGCAAAATGCAGGCGCCGACAGGTTACATCACTGTGCTCTTCCAGATAGTAAGGATAGAATTCTGAAAAGTTGCGAAATTCGTTCTGGTCATTCATGGTGCTGCCACTTCATTTATAGTTGTTAACATGGGCCAACCAGAGTTGAAGGTTACCAGTATTACGTATAAGCCACAATTCGCGTGTGGGCTTCCAAACAGGGCTTTTTGAACACATTTTTCCTGACAGCGAGTCGATATGACGTCAGTTACCGAGTTCCTTCTCAATCGCAGTTCCCAACCGCGCCTCACCGCGCCCGCCCCGGACAGGAAAACCCTGGATCGTGCTTTTGCCTGCGCCGCACGGGCGCCGGATCATGCCTTGTTGCGGCCCTGGCGTTACCTGGTGATCGAAGGGCAGGGGCTGGAGCAGTTGGGGGACCTGTTTGCCTCTACCTGCCCTAACAATGCCGACGAGCAGGACATCGAAAAACTCCGCCGTGCTCCGTTGCGGGCGCCGATGATTATTGTCGGCATTGCGTCCCCCAGCGAACACCCCAAGGTTCCGGAGATCGAGCAGTTGTTATCTGCGGGCGCAGGCATGAGCTTTCTGGAACTGGCGCTGCAGGAAGCCGGATTCGGAGTGATGTGGCGCACCGGGCCGATCGCCTACCACCCGGCAGTCCGGGAGGGGCTGGGGCTGTCAGAGCAGGAATCCATCATCGGCTTCCTGTATACCGGAACCGTCGCTACGGAGAAGCCAAAGATACCCCGGCCGGAGGTTGCGGAGTTTGTCTCGGACTGGCCGCCGGAACGCCGGTAATGTTATTGCTTTCGAAAATAACGTCAGTATAATCCCCCACACTCTCCGATGGCGGCGTGGTGAAATTGGTAGACACGACGGATTCAAAATCCGTTGGGGTAAAACCCGTGGCGGTTCGAGTCCGCCCGCCGCTACCATCATCTTTCCTGCAGTGTCGTAACCAGTCCATCCCATGAACGTCTCCGACTTTTACTTTGATCTCCCGGACGAGTTGATTGCCCGGTATCCTCTCGAGGAGCGCAGTGCCTCCCGTTTGCTGCACCTGGAAGGTCTGACCGGCAAGGTCGGTCATCTCCGGTTCACGGATCTGCAGAACCTGGTCCAGGAAGGCGACCTGCTGGTGTTCAATGACACCCGGGTGATCCCCGCGCGGTTGTTTGGCCGGAAAGAAACCGGCGGCCAGGTGGAAGTGCTGGTCGAGCGGGTAACCGGTGAGTACGAAATCCTCGCCCATGTCCGTGCCTCCAAAGCTCTTAAAGCCGATCAGAAGGTGATCCTGGAAGATGGCAGTGTGCTGCGCATGGTCGAGCGCGAGGATGCGCTGTTCCGGCTGATGGCCGAAACCGCTGAGCCCATTCTCGAACTGCTCGAGCGTATTGGCCACATGCCGCTGCCGCCCTATGTAGACCGCCCCGACGAATCTTCTGACCGGGAACGTTACCAGACGGTTTATGCCCGGGAGGCCGGTGCGGTGGCAGCCCCGACGGCGGGGTTGCACTTTGACGAGGCGATGCTGGAGCAGCTCCGGGCGAAAGGTGTCGAAACTGCCTTTGTGACACTGCACGTGGGTGCCGGTACGTTCCAGCCGGTACGCGTGGAGCGAATCGAGGACCACGTGATGCACAGCGAGGTTGCGCACGTGCCGGAGCAAACCGTCGAAGCGATCGAGCGGACCCGTGCCCGCGGCGGTAGGGTCATCGCAGTGGGTACCACATCGGTACGTTCCCTGGAGTCCGCGAGTCGGGGAGGCCGTGTGCGGCCGTTCCGGGGAGAGACAGACATCTTTATCCATCCGGGTTACCGCTTCCAGACCGTGGACGCCCTGATTACCAATTTCCATTTGCCGGAATCGACCCTGATCATGCTGGTCAGTGCCTTTGCCGGTTACGACAGTGTGATGGCGGCATACCGGGAGGCCGTGGCCGAGCGCTACCGTTTCTTCAGTTATGGTGATGCCATGTTCATCACCAGTCAGGAGCCGAGCCGTGGCATGCTTCTGGGCGCATCGGCCAGCGCAGCCACTACCGAATCCGACGAGTCCGGAGAATCATCGTGACCAATTCCTGCTTCATGTCCTTCGAGAAAATCACCGAGGACGGTCGTGCCCGGCGCGGCCGGCTGACGTTTCCCCGGGGTGTGGTCGAGACGCCGGCATTCATGCCCGTCGGTACCTATGGCACTGTCAAGGGCATGCTGCCCCGGGACATCCACGAAATCGGTGCCCAGATCATCCTTGGTAACACCTTTCACCTGATGCTTCGCCCCGGTACCGAAGTGGTGAAGGCTCACGGGGATCTGCATGACTTTGCCCAGTGGCAAGGCCCGATCCTGACTGACTCCGGCGGTTTCCAGGTGTTCAGCCTGGGTGAGATGCGCAAGATCACCGAAGAGGGCGTGACTTTCCGGTCGCCTGTGGACGGCTCGAAAGTGGAGCTGTCACCGGAAATCGCGATCCGGGTACAACGTGACCTGGGGTCGGATATTGTCATGATCTTTGACGAGTGCACACCTTACCCGGCCACCGAGAAGCAGGCGCGGGAATCCATGGAGCTGTCCCTGCGCTGGGCGGAACGCAGCAAGAATGCCCACGAAGGCAATCCGGCCGCGTTGTTCGGTATCGTCCAGGGTGGTATGTACGAGGGGCTGCGGGACCAATCCCTGGCCGGACTCACAGAGATTGGCTTTGACGGCTACGCCATCGGCGGGCTGTCAGTGGGTGAGCCAAAGGAAGACATGATTCGCATCCTCGATCATCTGCCACCAAAGATGCCGGAAGACAAGCCACGCTACCTGATGGGCGTCGGCCGGCCGGAGGATATCGTCGAGGCAGTGCGCCGTGGCGTGGACATGTTCGACTGCGTGATGCCGACCCGAAACGCCCGAAATGGCTACCTGTTCACATCCACCGGTATCGTCAAGATCCGCAACGCCCGTCATCGCCACGACACCAGTCCGCTGGATGAGCGCTGTGACTGTTACACTTGCCAGAACTTTTCGAGAAGTTATCTGCATCATCTGGATAAATGTGGAGAAATGCTGGGCTCCCAGCTCAATACGATCCACAACCTTCGGTTCTACCAGAACCTGATGGCCGGATTGCGTGGGGCCATTGAAGCAGGTACATTGTCGGACTTTGTTAGCGACTTCTACGCCCTTCGCGGCGAATCGGTACCGCCGCTGGCCGGTGCCTGAACGAATTGCCAAACCAACGGAGAGAATAAATGAAATCAATGAAGTTTCTTGTTGCTGGACTGATGGCCCTGATGCCGGCACTGGCTATGGCCCAGGATCCCGCAGCCCAGGGCATGGGTGTGATGGGGCAGGTGATCTTCTTCGCCGGCTTTATCCTGATTTTCTACTTCCTGATCTGGCGCCCCCAGTCCAAGCGTGCCAAGGAGCACAAGGCGCTGATGTCCGGCCTGAACAAGGGTGATGAGGTTGTTACTTCCGGTGGTGTTGCCGGCAAGATCACCAAGGTGACTGATGACTTCATCGTGGTCGAAGTAGCCGACAACGTCGAAATCAAGGTTCAGAAGGTTGCCGTTGCTGCAGCCCTGCCGAAAGGTACCCTGAAGGATATCTGATCCAGGTGAGGCTATCTGCCTTCCCAGGAACCTGCCTGTCTGATTCTTTCTGGCTGACAACCAAGGCCGGCCCCCGGGCCGGCTATTAAGGGAACCCATGCTGAACAAGTACCCGCTCTGGAAAAACCTGGTTATCCTGGTCGCGCTCGTGATCGGGTTTATCTACGCTCTGCCCAACCTTTTCCCCGATGATTACGCCATCCAGATCACCGGCGCCCGCAGCAGCACCGAAGTCAATGAACGTGTGTTGGAACGTGCGGTCCAGTCTCTGGAAGCCGAAGGCATCACGGTGAAGAGCAGCTCCCTGCAAGATCGTGATGCCCTGATCCGCCTGACCAGCTCCGATGACCAGCTCAAGGCCCGCCCGACCGTCCAGCAGGCGCTGGGCAACGAATACCTGGTGGCATTGAACATGGCCGCGTCCACTCCGGACTGGCTGAAAGCCGTCGGTGCCGGACCCATGAAGCTGGGTCTGGATTTGCGAGGTGGTGTGCACTTCCTCCTTGAAGTGGACATGGATACGGCGCTGCAGCAGCGGCTGGAGGCCATGTCCAGCCAGATCAAGCGGGAATTGCGTGAAGAGCGGGTTCGCTATCGCGGTGGCGATGTTGATGCGGGTGACAGACAGATCGTTCTGAGTTTCCGGGATGAGGGTTCCCGTACAGAAGCCTTTGATATGGTCCGGGACCAGTACAATGAGTTTCTGATGGACGAACAGACCGAAGGTGATGAGTTCCTTCTGGTGCTGTCCCTGTCCGAAGAGGAAGTCAAGAATATCCAGGAGTATGCCCTCGAGCAGAACCTGACCACGATCCGCAACCGGGTGAACGAGCTGGGTGTCGCGGAGCCGCTGGTCCAGCGTCAGGGCACTGATCGCATTATCGTCGAATTGCCCGGTGTGCAGGATACTGCCCAGGCCAAGCGGGTTCTCGGTGCTACAGCCAACCTGGAATTCCGCATGGAAGCCAGGCAGGATGCGCCGGCCAGCGAAACCGAGCAGTACAGTTTCCGGGACAACCCCCAGCGTACGGCCCGGCTTGAGCGCGATGTCATCGCCACCGGTAACAATGTGGCCAATGCCCAGCAGGCGTTCGACGAGAACGGCCAGCCTCAGGTCAACATCACCATGGACTCCGTGGGCGGTGACCTGATGAACCGGGCAACCCGTAATGCCATTGGCCGCCGGATGGCCGTGCTGTTCATCGAATACCGGACCGAGACTGAAAGCCAGATGGTGGACGGTGAGCCCACCATGGTCGAGAAGCGGGTTGTGGAGAAGGGAATCATCAGCCTGGCAACCGTCCAGTCTGCCCTTGGTAGCAGCTTCCGGATTACCGGCCTCGATTCCATTCCGGAAGCAGCCGAGCTTGCACTGTTGTTGCGTGCCGGTGCCCTGGCGGCTCCCATGTATTTTGTGCAGGAGCGGACCATCGGGCCAAGCCTTGGTCAGAAGAACATCGATGCCGGCGTGATGTCGGTGGCACTCGGCTTCGGTCTGGTGTTGCTGTACATGATTGTGTATTACCGCGGGTTCGGTCTGATTGCCAACGTTTCGCTGACTCTCAACCTGATGTTGCTGATTGCCTGCATGTCCATCCTTTCCGCGACACTCACGCTGCCGGGTATTGCCGGTATCGTTTTGACCGTTGGTATGGCGGTGGATGCGAATGTGCTGATCTTCGAGCGAATACGTGAAGAGCTGAAGGCCGGGGTGGCGCCGCAACTGGCCATCAATGCCGGTTATTCGCGGGCTTTCGTCTCGATCTTTGATGCCAACATCACCACACTGCTGGTCGCGGTGATCCTGTTCGCCATGGGCTCCGGCCCGGTCAAGGGCTTCGCCGTCACCCTGTGCATCGGTATTCTCACCTCGATGTTCTCCGGGCTGATGGTCAGTCGCAGCATCGTGAACCTTGTGTATGGCCGTCGGAAGATCGAAAAGCTGTCGATTGGAGGGAAGCTGGCAAATGTCTGAGCTGGAGAAGAAACCGTTTGATTTTATGGGGTTCCGGAAGGCTGCTTCCGTCCTCTCCATTGCGCTGATTATTGCCTCGATTGCCTTGCTGGCGGTTCGTGGCCTGAACCTGGGCATGGATTTTACCGGGGGCACGTCGGTCGAGTTCGAATATACCGAAGCGCCGTCCCTGGACAACATCCGTGGCCAGCTGGATGAGGCCGGCTTTGACAATTTCGTGGTCCAGAACTTCGGTTCCGATACCACGATCCTGATCCGTCTGGCGGAAGCAGGTAATGATGAGCTTGCCGTCGAGGTCGCTGATGCCCTTCAGAAGGGTGGTGCGGAGTTCGAGCTGATCAGCTCCGAGTTCATCGGCTCCCAGGTGGGTGAGCAGCTGAAAGAAGACAGTGGTCTGGGCCTGTTGCTGGCTCTGGCGGTCGTACTCATCTATGTAGGTATGCGCTTCCAGTTCAAGTTCGGTATCGCCTCGGTGATCCCGCTGGCCCATGATGTGATCATTGTTCTGGGTATATTCGCGCTGTTCCAGTGGACCTTCGATCTGACCGTGCTGGCCGCCTTGCTGGCCGTGATCGGCTACTCCCTGAACGACACCATCGTTGTGGCAGACCGCATCCGGGAGAATTTCCGTAAGATGCGCGTCGGGGACGCCTGGGACATCATCAACACCTCGATTCACCAGACCATCAGCCGGACCATCAACACGTCCGGTACCACGTTGGTGGTGCTGTTCGCGCTCTACCTGTTCGGTGGTGAGGCGATCAATAACTTTGCGCTGGCGTTGATTATCGGTGTTCTGGTGGGTACTTATTCCTCCATCTATGTCTCTGCCAACCTGCTGATCGCGCTCGGTGTGTCCCGCGAGGACATGATGCTGCCGGCGAAGGAAGGTGCCGCCGGGCAGGAAGAAGAGGAAGAGCCGCCCGAATGGCTTAACCGGATGTAAATATCTCCGGCCATAAAAAAAACCGCCACTCCGAGGAGTTGGCGGTTTTTTTGTGCCTTGCCGAAGTGTCGTTCAGCGCGGCAGGCGGCCCCGGAAGGGATGCAGGGTTTTCAATACTTCCCGGAACAGTTTCGGGTTGGCCACGACCAGCTGCCGAGCGTTCTCGGTAGAAGGGTTGCCGGAGAAGTCGCCGGTCAATGCCCCGGATTCCATGGCCAGGGTCACGCCCAGGTCCATATCGGCAGCTTCCGGGCGGAAGATGATGGCAGCATCCAGGCTGCCGGAGGCAACCCGCGCAATATCCAGCACCACGCAGCCGGAACTGCGGAACATGGCTGAATCGTGGGCAACGACCGCGGCCATCTCACCCCAAAGTTGCGAGTTCTCGCTCTTGCGCGCCTGGTCCAGCAGGTTGGTCGCAACCGCAGCCTTGTCGATCTGCCTGATTTCCGACGTACGTACCCGGCGACTGTTCAGGGCTGCGCCGTGACCCCGGGACGCGGAATATTCCTCGCCGGTAATCGGGTTCACGATTAGCAGGTTCTCGGTGCGGTTGTTCCGCTTCTGGGACAGGGCCAGGACGAAGTCCGGGATGCCACGGAGGAAGTTTTCACGACCCAACACCGGAAAGATGTGCCAGCTCTTCTCGCTGGTGCCGGCGCTGGTTTCGTTCAGCGGAGCAATCGTGTGGTCCTTGTAGGACTTCTCGAGCTGCTCCTTGAAATTGTCATAAATGGACTGCTCAACCCGATCCAGCTGGCGGCGACGTTCGCTCTCGTCCTTGCCGTTGGGTTCCTGGCGCTCGAAATGGGCTTTCAGGTAGTCGGACCCCTGACGCGCAACGCGCAGGGCCATTTTGATTGCTGGTTGCATCTGAGTGTTCATTATCCAGGTGTGTGGAGGCCGGGTATGATAGCAAAAGATCACCCCCCTTGTATGTTTTTTGACTCCGGAATACCACGGATGGCAGCTAGTTACGGAATTTCCGGAGAGGTGGAAGGGTGGTGGTTCTGCTATCATGTCGCGCTTGGTTCACTCTGCAGACAGAAACAGGCTTTTGACCATGCACAAACCCGCGCTCCCCCTGGAAGGCACGGACAGCTATAACGACCGGATCCGCATTGTTCTGGTGGAAACTTCCCACTCGGGAAACATTGGCGCGGTCGCTCGGGCCATGAAGAACATGGGGCTGGGGAACCTGTGGCTGGTCAATCCGAAATCCTTTCCTGATGAAGCCTCCTACGCCCGCGCCGCCGGTGCCTCGGATGTGCTCGACCGTGCGCAGGTAGTCGGCAGCCTGGAAGAGGCCATTGACGATTGCGTACTGGTGATGGGCACCAGTGCCCGTGGCCGCAGGGTGCCCTGGCCGGTGATGCCGCCGCCCGAAGCGGCCAAAACTGCATCGGAGGCGTCTGCCGGTGGCAGCGTTGCGCTGGTGTTCGGGCGTGAGAGTAACGGTCTGAGTAATGACGAACTCCAGCATTGTCACCACCACATCCATATCCCGTCGAACCCGGAATACAGCTCCCTGAATCTGGCCATGGCGGTACAGGTGATGTGTTACGAATTGCGGATGCTTTACCTTCGTAACCTTGAAGGAGGCGAGGGGAGCCCATACCTCAAGCCCATGTCGGCACCGGGCGATGCCGGTTGGGATGTTTCTCCGGCTTCGGTCAGGGATGTGGAAGGGTTCTTCGGCCATCTCGAACAGATGCTGGTGGACGTGGAGTTTCACCGCCGCGAGAATCCGCGCCAGCTGATGACCCGCTTGCGGAGGCTGTTCCAGCGGGCCAGACTTGATCAGATGGAAGTCAACATTCTCCGTGGCATCCTGACGGCGGCCCAGAAAGCTGCCGGCAAGGCACCAAATCAACGCCAATCCACCGATGGCGAGTCATCGGCGACGGGACAGGAAGAAGGCCATGTTTGAACAACTGAGGGAAGACATTAACAGTGTTTTTCACCGGGATCCGGCGGCGCGGAACACGTTCGAGGTTCTCACCAATTACCCGGGCCTCCATGCTTTGCTGTTTCACCGATTTGCCCACTGGCTCTGGAAGCTGGGGCTGAAGTGGCTTGCCCGCACGGTATCAACCCTGGCCCGCTGGTTCACCGGCATCGAGATCCATCCCGGGGCGACCATCGGCCGCCGGTTCTTTATCGACCATGGCATGGGCGTGGTCATCGGTGAGACCACGGTTATTGGCGATGATGTCACCCTTTACCAGGGCGTTACCCTCGGAGGCACCAGCTGGAACAAGGGCAAGCGCCATCCGACTATCGGAGATGGTGTCGTTGTTGGCGCAGGTGCCAAGATTCTCGGGCCATTCGAAGTGGGTGCGGGGGCCAAAATTGGTTCCAACTCGGTGGTCACCAAGGCAGTGCCTGAAGGTGCCACGGTGGTTGGCATACCGGGGCGAGTGATTGTCAAGCGCAAGTCCGAAGACGATGTCCGCCGCAAGGAGATGGAAGAACGTATGGGCTTCGATGCCTACGGGGTTACCGAGGAAATGCCAGACCCGGTGGCGAGGGCCATGCGTGCTCTGCTGGATCACATGCACGCGGTCGATGACCGTATCGAGAACATGTGCAAGGCCATCCGGAAGGTTAACAGTGAATACCAGAATGGCGAACTGCCGCCGCTGGATGAAGAGGACTTTGACTGCGTCCGGGATGACACGGATACGCGGGGTTGAATACTTGACTGAATTACTTGGTCAATTCATACTCGCACCTGTTAATCGAGATTCATTCCCGTCGCGGGGCTGATGCCATGAAACTGACCACCAAAGGCCGCTATGCTGTTACGGCGATGTTGGACCTGGCCCTTCACGGGGATCAGGGGCCGGTCAGTCTGGCGGATATATCGTCCCGGCAGGAAATCTCGCTATCCTACCTGGAACAGCTGTTCTCCCGTCTGCGCCGGCAGAAACTGGTTGTCAGCATCCGTGGCCCCGGCGGTGGTTACCGCCTGAGCCGTGATGCCGATCGCGTCTATATCGCCGAGGTGGTGGATGCGGTCAGTGAGTCCCTTGATACCACGCGTTGTGGCAACAAGGGCGACTGCCAGAATGGGGAGAAGTGCCTTACCCACCATCTCTGGTCTGATCTGAGCAATCAGATTCATCAGTTCCTCAGCGAAATCAGTCTCGGGGACCTGATGAAGAAACATGAAATCCGTCAGGTTGCGGATCGTCAGAACCGTCGCCAGGACGGCAAGGATTCTGAAACCATCAACACCGACCGTCTGACCGACCAGGCGCCGGCCTGATACAGAACGTTCTTACATATCATGAAAAAGCCCGTATATCTGGATTACGCGGCCACGACGCCCGTTGATCCCGTCGTTGCCGACGAAATGGCCAAATACCTCACGCTTGATGGTGTATTTGGAAACCCGGCTTCCCGCTCCCATGCCTATGGCTGGCAGGCCGAGGCGGCTGTTGAAGCTGCCCGCCGGCAGGTCGCGGACCTGATCTCCGCCGATCCCAGGGAGATTGTCTGGACCTCCGGTGCCACCGAATCCGACAACCTGGCGATCAAGGGTGCGGTAGGCGATCGCAGGGATGTTCATGTCATCACCTCGAAGATCGAGCACAAGGCCGTTATCGACACCTGCAAATGGCTCGAAGGCCGGGGCGTGGAAGTGACCTGGCTCGATCCTGATCCGGACGGGCGGATTCCGCCGGAGCGGGTCATCAAGGCGCTCCGGGAAAACACGGTTCTGGTCAGCCTGATGATGGTGAATAACGAATTGGGCTGCATTACCGATGTCGCTGCGATTGGCGCAGAACTGCGTGAACGGGGAGTGCTGTTCCATGTGGACGCCGCGCAGGCTGCCGGCAAGATGCCCATTGACCTGAACCAGACCCCGGTGGACCTGTTGTCTTTGTCCGGGCACAAGGTTTACGGCCCCAAGGGCATTGGTGCGTTGTATGTGCGCCGGTCCCCGGATGTGAGGGTTGAGGCCCAGATTCACGGCGGAGGCCACGAACGGGGAATGCGTTCCGGCACGCTTCCGACTCACCAGATTGTGGGCATGGGCAAAGCCTTTGCGATGGCCGCGGAAGGGCTTGAAGCGGAGATGGCGCGGCTCGAATCCCTGCGTACCGCCTTCCTGAAAGGCATGGAAGGTCTGGAAGGGGTAACGGTGAATGGCAGCGAATCCCATCGTGTGCCGGGCCTGGTCAATCTTTCGTTTGACGGTGTGGAGGCGGAGTCGCTGATGCTTGGCCTGCGGGACCTTGCGGTTTCTTCCGGATCTGCGTGTTCTTCGGCAACCATCGAGCCCTCTTTTGTGTTGCGAGGCATCGGTCTGAGCGACGAAGAGGCGCACCGGGCACTGCGTTTTTCCATGGGGCGTTTCACCACCGAGGAGGAAGTGGCCTTTGCCAGTTCGCAAATCGTTGATGTCGCTAGCCGCCTGCGCTCAGTGCGGTAGGCAGTAGCCCCCGGACTGCGTATAATCGCAGGCCAGAATTTTTAACCCGAACCATACTGGAGATTTACCATGGCAAACGAGCGCACGCTCTCTATCATCAAACCCGACGCAGTCGCCAAGAACGTGATCGGCGAAATCTACAGCCGTTTCGAGAAGGCTGGTCTGCAGATTGTTGCCGCCAAGATGATGCACCTGACCCAGGAGCAGGCTGAAGGCTTCTACGCTGAGCACAAAGAGCGTCCGTTCTTTAACGACCTGGTTGCGTTCATGACTTCCGGTCCGGTTGTGGTTCAGGTTCTGGAAGGCGAAGGTGCCATCCTGAAGAACCGTGACCTGATGGGTGCCACCAACCCGAAGGAAGCCGATGCTGGCACCATCCGCGCCGATTTCGCATCTTCCATCGATGCCAACGCCGTTCACGGCTCTGATTCCTCGGCTTCTGCCGAGCGCGAAATCGCCTATTTCTTCAATGACAACGAGATCTGCCCGCGCGGCTGATCGAGTTGTAAGGGGCAGCCAGTGGCTGCCCCGAATTGGTTATTTGATCGAGGTTATGAAATGACAGCTGCTGCTGAGAAAACCAATTTGCTGGGGATGCCGAAGGCCAAGCTTGAGGCTTTCTTCGAGACCCTCGGCGAGAAGCGCTTCCGTGCGCAGCAGGTGCTGCAGTGGATCCACCAGCGCGGTGTGGATGACTTCGACCAAATGACTAATATGAGCAAGGCGCTCCGGGAAAAACTCAAGGAAGTGGCCGAGGTTCGCGGGCCCGAAGTGGTCTATGACGAAACGTCCAAAGATGGCACCCGTAAATGGGTTATGCGCATGGATAACGGCAACAGTGTCGAGACCGTGCTGATTCCCGATGGCGAACGGGGCACTCTGTGCGTGTCTTCCCAGATCGGTTGCAGTCTGGACTGCACCTTCTGTTCCACCGGCAAGCGCGGGTTCAACCGGAACCTGACCGCGGCGGAGATCATCGGCCAGGTGTGGGTGGCCCGAAAGGCCTTCATGCCGTTCGACCCCAACGCCGACCGGCCGATCACCAATGTGGTGATGATGGGCATGGGTGAGCCGCTGCTCAACTTCGACAACGTCGTTGATGCCATGAACCTTATGATGGAGGACCTGGCTTACGGTATCTCCAAGCGCCGGGTGACTTTGAGCACCTCCGGTGTGGTGCCGGCATTGGACCGTCTGGGCGAGGTTACCGATGTTTCACTGGCCATTTCGCTCCATGCCCCCAATGATGAGTTGCGTAACCAGTTGGTACCGTTGAATAAAAAGTACCCGATAGCGGAATTGCTCGCGGCAACGCGGCGGTATCTCAGCCGGCTGCCGGACAAGCGCAAGGCAACCATTGAGTACACCGTGATCGAGGGGATGAATGACCAGCCGGAACACGCCCGGCAATTGGCAGTCCTGCTGAAGGGGCTGCCCTGCAAGATCAATCTGATTCCTTTCAATCCGTTCCCGGAGAGTGATTTCCGGCGCCCGAGCATGAACGCCACCCGTCGGTTCCAGACTGTCCTCAACGAGGCAGGGTATATCGCCACCATCCGGACTACCCGGGGTGATGATATCGATGCAGCCTGTGGGCAGCTCGTTGGCCGGGTCGAGGATCGTACCCGGCGCAGCCAGCGGTACATTGAGGTACAGCAGGTGAACCCCTGATTCACAAACCAGATGCGAGGACTGCAGAACAGTGGCGACTAAACCGGTGATCAGACGTTTATTCCTGGTAGCTTTGATGTCATTGGCCACAGGGCTCGCCGGATGTGTTACCACGACTGACAGCCGCTTCTCCCGGGAAGCTGATCGCCAGGAAGCCGTTGATAACTATGTGAAGCTGGCTACCGCCTACATTGGTCAGGGAAATATTGACCGTGCCCGGCACCACCTGGATCGCGCCCTCAAGCTGGAACCGAAATCGCCCAAAGCCCTGGCGGCCATGGGGCTGATCTACAATACCGAAGGCGAAGCGGAGCTTGCCGAATCGAGTTTCCGCAAGGCAATCAGTGCCGACGAAGGCTACACCCGGGCCAGGGTGTACTATGGCGCCTTCCTGTACAGCCAGGGCCGCTTCGGGGATGCCCGCGACCAGTTCCGGGCAGCCTCGCGTGACACCGAATACGAAGACCGGGGTTCGGTGTTCTTCAACCTCGGCATGGCCCAGGAACGGCTGGACGAAACCGATAATGCCGTCACCTCCTACCGTCGGGCTGTCGAGCTGTCCCGGGGGGATGCGCGGCCTCTGCTAGCCTTGTCGCGGGTACTGGTGGAACAGGGCGAGTATGAGGCGGCGTCACGTTATTACAGTCGACTTTCCACAGCCATCGCCCGGAATCCGCGCATGACGCATTCCGCGGAAAGCCTGTACACGGGCATTCGTATTGCCCGCTATTTCAATGACAGGGATCAGGAGGCGAGCCTGGCGATGTTACTGAAGAATGAATACCCGGAGTCAGTGGAATACCAACAATATAAGGTACTGATTTCTAATGACCAGTGATGAAAATCCCCAATCAGTGGTAAGCGATCCCGTCGGCGTCCAGCTGAAGCGCGCCAGGGAAAAGCTGGGGCTTGGTGTCGAAGATATTGCCAGGGCGCAACACCTGAGGCCCGCAATCATTCAGGCGATCGAGAACAGTGAGCATACCCGGATCGACAGTGAACTGTTCCTCAAGGGTTATGTGCGGGCCTATGCAAGTAAGGTGGGGCTGGACCCGGACGGTATGGTTGCCGATCTTGACCGCGAGCTGGAACCGCTGCGCATTGAGCGTGAGCAGCAGCAGGAAGCCAATCCGCTGGTGGACATCGAGCGGCGCCGGCGCCAGAAACGCCGGATGGCAAAAATTCTGGTGTGGATTCTGGCAGTTGCTCTGGCAGGCTATCTTGGCTATCGCTTTGTCTTGCAGGATGACTCCTCGCCGGTCACCGGAGAGGCGCCGGAACAGACCTCCGAGGTTCAGTCCGAGGCAGGTCTGACAGGTGCTGATTCTCCTTCCGGGCCAGAGGCCCCGGTGACAGAAGATGCTGTCGAACCGGGGCCGGTTGAAGCGGAGCTTACGGCGCCGGAGACCGAGAGCGTTGCCGGTGACACCGTCGCGGAAGCGCCTCCCGAACCGTTGGCCGAAGAAATTGCGGTCGAGGAACCGGCTCAGGAACCGGCTGTCGAACAGCCGGTTCCTGTTGTTGAGGAGCCGGAACCGCTGGTAGAGAATCCTGAAGAGCCGGTGGTGGTTACGGATACGGCCAGGCTCGAAATGACATTTACAGCGGATTGTTGGGTGCAGGTGAGTGATGCAGACGGCAACCGCCTGGTCGCATCCCTGCAACGCCAGGGTGACAGAATAGATGTGTCAGGGGACGCGCCACTCCGGGTGGTTATCGGAGCGGTAGATGCGGTAGGGTCCGTGCGTTTCCAGGGCGAGCCAGTCGACCTTGGCGATTTCCGGGTTGCCAACAATCGCACCGAATTTACCCTGTCCCTTTGACAGGTACAGTCGATATTTTATTGGTCAGTCAGACATGAAGCACGAATCCCCGATCAAGAGACGTAAATCCCGCCAGATCATGGTTGGCAATGTACCGGTGGGCGGTGATGCGCCGATCGCGGTGCAGAGCATGACCAACACAAACACCTGTGATGTGGACGCCACCGTGGCCCAGATCCGGGCTCTGGAAGAGGCTGGCGCCGATATTGTCCGGGTCTCGGTTCCTTCCATGGATGCAGCCGAGGCATTTGGCAAGATCCGAGAGCGGGTATCGGTTCCGCTGGTGTCCGACATCCATTTCGATTACAAGATCGCCCTGCGTGTGGCGGAGCTGGGTGTGGACTGCCTGCGCATCAACCCCGGCAACATCGGCCGCGAGGATCGCGTGAACGCGGTAATCAGTGCGGCCAGGGACCGCAACATTCCGATCCGGATCGGCGTCAATGCCGGCTCGCTGGAAAAGAGCCTGCAGCGCAAGTATGGCGAGCCCACCGCCGATGCGCTGGTGGAATCCGCCATGCGTCATATCGATATCCTCGATCGTCATGATTTCCAGGACTTCAAGGTCAGTCTGAAAGCCTCCGAGGTGTTCATGACCGTTGATGCCTACCGGAAGATCGCAAGCCAGATCGAACAGCCGTTGCACCTTGGCATCACCGAGGCCGGTGGTTTCCGCTCCGGCACCGTGAAGTCCTCCATCGGCCTTGGCATGCTGTTGATGGACGGTATCGGCGACACCATCCGGGTGTCTCTGGCGGCAGATCCCGTCCAGGAGATCAAGGTTGGTTTCGATATCCTCAAGAGCCTTCGCCTGCGCAGCCGTGGCATCAATTTCATTGCCTGCCCGAGCTGCTCCCGTCAGAACTTCGACGTGATCCAGACCATGAATGATCTGGAGGCCCGGCTGGAGGACGTGAACACCTCCCTGGACGTGGCCATTATCGGCTGCATCGTCAACGGTCCGGGGGAAGCCAAGGAAGCCGACATCGGCCTGACCGGTGGCAGCCCCAAGAACCTGTTCTACATGGGCGGCAAACCGAACCAGAAGCTGGATAACGCCACCCTCACCGATGATCTGGAGCGCCTGATCCGGGAAGAAGTGGCCCGTCGGAAAGAGCAGGAAGATGCCATCATTGCCCGGTCAGAGGACTGATCGGGCACCAGTTCACCAGTTAACCATCAGAAACAGTTAAGGGTTTCACTTGGCTAAGATTCAGGCAATTCGCGGGATGAACGATATCCTGCCGGAACAGACGCCGGTATGGCAGTTTGTGGAAGCGACCGTGCGGAAAGTTCTGCGACAGTACGGCTACCAGGAAATCCGGATGCCGATCGTCGAGCAGACGGACCTGTTCAAGCGCTCCATCGGTGAAGTCACCGACATTGTCGAGAAAGAGATGTACACCTTCGAGGACCGGAATGGCGACAGCCTGACCCTGCGTCCCGAGGGTACTGCGGGATGTGTACGCGCGGCGGAGGAGCACGGCCTGCTGTTCAACCAGACCCGGCGCCTGTGGTACACCGGCCCGATGTTCCGGCATGAGCGGCCCCAGAAAGGTCGCTACCGTCAGTTTCACCAGATCGGTGTTGAATGCTTCGGCATGAGCGGTCCCGACATCGACGCCGAGTTGCTGATTCTCACTGCCCGCCTGTGGCAGGCACTGGGACTGTCCGGCCATACCCGGCTTGAAATCAACTCCATCGGTACCTCCGAATCCCGGAAAACCTATCGGTCCGCGCTGGTGGATTATCTGAGCCAGTACAAGTCGGATCTGGATGCAGACAGCCAGCGTCGCCTGGAAACCAATCCGCTGCGCATCCTGGATAGCAAGGATGCCGGTACCCGCAAGATTCTCGAGAACGCACCGAGTCTGGATGATTACCTGGACGACGAATCGCGGTCCCACTTCGCGCGTCTGCGTGAGTTGCTGGATGCCGCAGGCATCGAGTACACGGTCAACCCGGCGCTGGTTCGGGGCCTGGATTATTACGGCAAGACCGTTTTCGAGTGGATCACCGACAGCCTGGGGGCCCAGGGTACCGTCTGTGCCGGTGGCCGCTATGACGGACTGGTGGAACAGCTGGGCGGCAAGCCGACCTTTGCGGTGGGCTTTGCCATGGGAATCGAGCGCCTGATTCTGTTGCTGGAGACGCTGGATCTGATTCCCGATCATGTGAACAGCAACGCCGACGTCTACGTGACCGCCATGGGAGACGCCGCGGTGGCGCCGGCTCTGGCACTGGCAGAGCAGCTTCGCAACGAGCTTCCCGACTACGTGGTCGTCACGCATTGCGGTGGCGGAAGCTTCAAGAGCCAGATGAAGAAGGCGGACAAGAGCGGTGCCCGCTATGCCGTGATTCTTGGCGAGAACGAAGTTGCCGGTGGCACTGCCGGCCTGAAACCGCTGCGCTCGGACGAGTCGCAAAGGGAAGTGCCACAGGCGGAACTGGCACAAGCCCTCGCGGATGTACTTTCAAACTGAATTCAACGTTACAAAAGCAATAATTTCCAACAGGAGTCATCATGGCTGAACTGCGCACCGAAGAAGAACAGGTCCAGGCGATCAAGGATTGGTGGAAGAAGAACGGCAGCTCCCTGCTGATTGGTATCGGTGCCGCACTCGCCATCGTCTTTGGCTGGCAGGCCTGGCAGAACCATCAGGCCCAACAGCGGACCGAAGCGGCGAACCAGTTTGCCAACCTGCTGAACGCATTCAGCGACCAGGCCGATGAAACATCGGGCGAGACGGTAGCCTTTGTTGCTGAGAAGCTGCGGGAAGACTACACAGACAGTGCTTACGCAGTCTATGGCAACCTGATCCTTGCCCGTCAGCAGATGATGGAGCAGGGCGATGCCGAAGGTGCTGTCGAGTCACTCAAGTGGGCCCTGGAGAAAGCCAGGGATCACGCCGCCCTGACCCTGGTGGTGCAGAATCGCCTGGCCCGTGCTCAGTTTGCGGCCGGCCAGCATGACGAGGCCCTGGCCACGATCGATGGTGTGAGCAACGCCGGAAGCTTTGCCGCTATCCTCTCCGAACTGAAGGGTGACATCCTGCTTGCCCAGGGCGATCGGGAAGCTGCCAAAGAGGCCTACCTTGCCGCCCGTGAACAGAGTTCTCAGGGCCGTAGCGGTATCCTTGAACTGAAACTGTCTGACCTGGGCGTCAGGGAGGACGCCTGATGCCGGGGCTTCGTTTGAGCATCCCGAAACCGTTCCTGTTGGCAGGACTGCTGGCGTTGGCCGGGATTACCGGGTGCAGCACCACGGACACGTTTGAACAACCGGCACCGGTTCCGGAGATTGATCCGACGGTGGAGTTCAAGCAGGTCTGGAGCATGTCCGTCGGTGATGGCCATGACGGTGAATTCCTGTACCTGGCACCGCTGAATGCCGGCGATACCGTCTACGCAGCGTCGGCAGACGGAGAGCTGGTGGCGGTGGCCCCGGAAAATGGCAAAGTATTCTGGGAGCGGGAACTTGAGGATCGGATCTTCGCCGGTATCGGCGGCGATGCCAATCACCTGTACCTGGTCACCAGGGAAGCTGATCTGCTCGCACTCTCCCGTGAAGGTGGCGAGGAACAATGGCGCGCGTCACTGCCGACGGAAGTCCTGGCAGCGCCGCAATCCAATGGATCCATGGTCGTCATCCAGACCACCGATGGGCGTGTGCTGGCGTTCAATGCCGCCGACGGCGAAAAGCTCTGGCAATACGACGGCCAGGTGCCGGTACTCACCATGCGGGCGGCTGCGGCTCCGCTGGTGGGCGGCGACATTGTTATTGCCTCTTTCGCCAACGGCAAGCTGATTGCGCTGTCTGCCGATTCCGGCCAGCCCATGTGGCAGTACGAGCTCGGCCAGCCGCAGGGACGTACCGAACTGGAGCGACTGGTCGATATTGGCGGGCAGCCCCTGGTGCTGGAGTCCGCACTGATGGTGGTGGGATACCAGGGCAAGCTGGCACTGCTGGATATCCGTACCGGCCAGGAAATCTGGAGCAAGAAAGCATCCAGCCTTTATTCGCCGATGATTGGCAACGGGTCCATCTACCTTGCCTCGGCCAACGGCGACATAGTTGCCCTGCGGGGCTCCGATCGCCGGGAGCTTTGGGTCCAGGACCGGCTGTCCTGGCGCCAGCTGACCCAGCCAATGGTGTTCGAAGATTATCTGGTAGTCGGCGATTTTGAGGGCTACCTCCACGCCATATCCCAGGAAGACGGAAGTCTCCAGGGTCAGCTTGAATTCGATGATGAGGGTATCCGCTTACCGGCACAACGCCTGAGCAATGGTAATCTGCTCGTTTTTGGAAACAGCGGCCGCCTGGTGACTTTCGAACTCAGGCCAGTAGAGTAACGCATCATTATGACCCCAGTAATTGCCCTTGTCGGACGCCCTAACGTCGGCAAGTCCACTCTGTTCAATCAGATGACCCGTTCCCGGGACGCCCTCGTGGCGGATTTCCCCGGGCTCACCCGTGACCGGAAATACGGCGAGGGCAACTACGAAGGCCAGCGGTTTATCGTGATCGATACCGGTGGCCTGACCGGTGATGAGGTTGGCCTCGATGCCGAAATGGCACGCCAGTCCATGCAGGCCGTCGAGGAAGCGGACATCGTGCTGTTCCTGGTGGATGGCCGCGCCGGCCTGACAGCCGGGGACGAGATGATTGCCGACCACCTGCGCCGGAGCGGCAAGCAGGCGCACCTGGTAGTGAACAAGACCGACGGCCAGGACCCGGATGTTGCGGCGTCGGATTTCTACAGTCTCGGCTTCGAGTCCGTTTACCTGATTGCCGCGTCCCATAACCGGGGCATCCGGTCCATGATGGACGAACTGCTGCCGCGCCCGGAAGATGCCGAAGAGGAAGACCGGGCTGACAAGTACCCCGGAATCCGAATCGGTGTGGTGGGTCGCCCGAACGTGGGTAAATCCACCCTGGTGAACCGGATGCTCGGCGAGGAGCGGGTAGTGGTGTATGACATGCCTGGAACCACGCGGGACAGCGTCTATATTCCCTATGAGCGCCAGGGCAAGCAATACACGCTGATCGACACCGCCGGTGTGCGCCGCCGCAAGAATGTTCATGAGGTGGTGGAGAAGTTTTCCATCATCAAGACCCTGCAGGCCATTGATGACGCCCATGTGGTGATCCTGGTGATCGACGCCCGGGAAGGGCTGGTGGATCAGGATCTGCATCTGATCGGTTTCGTCCTCGACGCCGGCCGTTCACTGGTGATTGCCGTGAACAAGTGGGATGGCATGGATCCTGACGATCGCGCCCGGGTCAAGGAACAGGTGATGCGCCGCCTGGACTTCCTGGATTATGCGGACAAGCATTACATCTCCGCACTGCACGGTTCCGGTGTTGGGGTAATGTACGAATCCGTGGAAGCCTGCTACGAGTCGGCGATGGCCAAGTGGCCGACCAACCGCCTGACGGCAATCCTGCAGGATGCGGTAGCCCAGCATCAGCCGCCCATGGTCCACGGGCGGCGTATCAAGCTCCGGTACGCACACCAGGGCGGATCGAATCCGCCGGTGATCGTGGTCCATGGTAACCAGACCGAGGCCTTGCCCGGTGCCTATAAACGGTACCTGGAGAACACCTTCCGGAAGGTGCTGGATGTGACAGGTTCGCCGATCCGCTTCGAGTTCCGCTCCAGCGAGAACCCGTTTGCCGGAAAGGTGGACCGTCTTACTCCGCGCCAGAAGGTCAAGAAGGATAACGACCTGAAAAAAGGTCGACGGATCCGCAAGACCCGCCAGAAAAGCCTCAAGCGCTAACCGGGCAGGCTCACGCCAGCCCGGCATCCTCCACCTGTTTTGCCTGCACCGCTGTGAGGGCGATGGTGAAGACAATGTCTTCCACCAGCGCCCCGCGGGAAAGGTCGTTCACCGGTTTGCGCAGGCCCTGCAACATCGGGCCGATACTGACCACGTTGGCACTGCGCTGGACGGCCTTGTAGGTGGTGTTGCCGGTATTCAGATCCGGGAACACAAACACCGTGGCACGGCCGGCCACCTTACTGTCCGGCGCCTTGCTGCGACCCACACTCTCGATGGCGGCGGCATCGTATTGCAGGGGGCCGTCGATAAGCAGGTCCGGCCTTCGCTCACGGGCGATCCGGGTGGCTTCCCGGACCTTGTCAACATCCTGGCCGCTACCGGATTCACCGGTGCTGTAACTGATCATCGCCACAACCGGCTCGATGCCGAAGGCTTCTGCCGATTGCGCGCTCTGGATGGCAATATCCGCCAGTTCCTCGGCGTTCGGGTCAGGATTGATGGCACAATCACCGTAAACCACCACCTGCTCCGGTAGCAGCATGAAGAACACCGAGGAAACCACGCGGGCCTGATCGTGGGTCTTGATCAGCTGCAGGGCAGGGCGCACGGTATTGGCAGTGGTGTGCACGGCACCGGAGACCAGGCCGTCAGCCTCATCGAGGGCAACCATCATGGTGCCCAGCACCACGTTGTCCTCCAGCATGGCTTCGGCCATCTGCGGGGTCAGTCCCTTGTGCTTGCGGAGTTTCACCATCGGCTCTACGTACTGGCTGCGCACGACCGCCGGCTCAATCACCTCGATATCATCCGGCAGGGTCAGCCCCAGGGTCGCAGCAACGCTGTCGATCTCATTCCTGTCTCCGATCAGCACGCAGCGGGCCAGCTTGCGCTCGTGGCAGGTGATCGCGGCTTGAATGGTCCTGGGTTCATTGCCCTCCGGCAGGACAATGCGCTTGTTGGCGGCACGGGCCCTTTCCGAGAGCTGATAACGGAAGGCCGGGGGAGACAGCCGGCTCTGGCGCTCCACCCGGAGGTGTTCCCGCAGCCACTCGGCGTCAATCCGGGGGGCAACCGTATCCATGGCCTGTTCGATCCGCTCCGGATCATCCAGCGGGATTGCGGACGACAGGTTGGCGAGCATGTAGGCGCTTTCGTAGGTATTGGCGTCAGACCCCAGCACCGGTAATCCGGTATCCAGAGCCCGCCGACAAAGGTCGATGACCGACTGGGCCGGCATTAGCCCCCCGGTCAGCATCAGGCCGGCCAGTGGAACCCCGTTGAGTGCTGCCAGTGCGGTGGTGACAATGATGTCCTCCCGATCGCCGGGGGTAACCATGAGAGTACCGGGCTTCAGCGTGTCGGTCATGTTGCTGATGGTGCGGGCACACACCGATACCGTTTTGACCCGCCGTTTCTCCATCTGGCCTTCGTTGAGCACCGGTACACCCAGTTCGCGCACGATATCGGATACCCTCGGCGCCAGCAGTTCCGGCTGCCACGGGATCTCTGCCAGCAAACGGAGCCGACCTTTGCTGAATATCGGGCACTCTTTCTGGTAGTCGATCCTCGCTGTTGGCTCTCTGTCCCGGTGTAGGGTCAGGCCTGAGTGTTCCGGTTCGCCGATTTTGTTCAGAATGGCGGCAATGACGTCCGGATCACTGGGGTCAGCATAGAGCCGACTCGAGAACTCCAGCTCTTCTTCCAGTTCTTCGGCACTGCAATTCTTCGGGGTGCTGACCAGGATGACTTCGGAGCCCAGGTTCCTCGCCACCTCGACATTGAGACGGGCAATGTAGGCTTCGCTGCGGTCGGGCACCAGGCCCTCGATCACCACCACATCGACCTTGCTGGCAACCTTGTGAAATTCGCCAACCACATTCTCCATGAGCAGATCGGACTGGTGCCGGTTAAGCAATTGCTGGGCTTTCTTCAGTGGGATCGGCTCCGGTGTGTCCAGGTGGCTGCGATCACGGACGAACGCCACGGAGGAGTCCTGCCCGGCGTTATGCAGGGACTCGGCCTCGTGGACCGACTGGCTGAACGGCTTGTAGAAGCCGACACTGACGCCAACGCGTTCCAGTGCCCGGAGCAGTCCCAGACAGACCGAGGTGAGGCCGGCATCCATGGAGGTAGGTGCGATAAAAAGACTTTTGGCCATAGTGGTTATCCTGGCGTTTGGGGGCCGTTTGAGGCGTTGGCGAGGCGAGCGGCTTCCCGGGCAATCACCAGTTCTTCGTTGGTGGGAATCACCAGTACCGGGAATCTCGATCCCGGGCCCTCGATATGGCCGTCACTGAATTCGCCGCCATAACGGTTCAATTCATCATCAAGTTCGAAGCCGAGCAAGTTCAGGTTGTCCAGGGTTTGCCGCCGTACCCGGGTGCTGTTCTCGCCAATGCCACCGGTAAACACAAGAGCATCCAGATGGCGCAGGGAGGCCATCATCGCCCCGATATACCGGGCAAGCCGGAAGCAGAAGACCTCGATCGCAACCCTCGATGGCTCATGGCCGTGTTCGGCCAGCTCACACAGAGTACGCATGTCATTGGTCTGGCCGGACAGTCCGAGCAGACCGCTTTCATGGTTCAGCACGTGGTGCAGTTCATCCTGGGCAATGCCTTTGGACTTCAGGTAATCGAACAGTCCGGGGTCGATATCGCCGCTGCGACTGCCCATGACCAGGCCTTCCAGAGGCGTAAGACCCATGCTGGTGTCGGCGCTGAGGCCATCGCGTATGGCCGCGATGCTGCAGCCGTTGCCCAGATGGGCGGAGATGATGGACGTTGTGGCCGGGGTTTTATCCAGGCGCCTGGCGGCCTCCGTCAGCATGTAACTGTGGCTGATGCCGTGGAAGCCGTAGCGACGCACTCCCCAGTCCCGGTAATAGGAGTGGGGAACGGCGTACAGGTAGGCCTTGGGTGGTAACGACTGGTGATACGCGGTATCGAAAACGGCCACATTGGGAACGTCGGGAAAAAGGCTTCGGGTGCTCTCGATCCCCGAAAGATTGACCGGATTGTGCAGTGGCGCCAGGCTGGCACAGGCATCAATGGCGCCCAGAACCTCGTCGTCTATCAGGGCCGCCTCCCGGAAGTTTTCACCCCCATGAACAACCCGGTGACCAATGGCGGTGGGCGCGCTTTTTAGTAGTCCGAAGTCTGCCAGGGCCGTTGTCATGGCCTCCAGAGCCTGGCGGTGAGTGGCTCCCGCCGGTAATGGAATGTCGCCGTCGATCTGCCCGATCCGGGCTACGGCATCGTCATGGTTCAGACGCTCTGCCAACCCGGTAGCGGTGCAGTCGAGGCTCTGTTCGTCAAAGACGGCAAGCTTGAGAGTGGAGCTGCCGCAATTGATCACCAGTATCTTGTTATTCATAGCCCGTTTCCCGTTTGTTCAGACCGGTATCCGGTGATTGCTTTTGAGCCAGCCTTCAAAATCTTTGCCGGTTTGCGGCCGACTGTAATAGTAACCCTGGGAATAATCACAATGTTCCCGCCGCAGGAAATCTGCCTGGCTTTCTTTCTCTACGCCTTCGGCAATAACCTTGAGGCCAAGGCTGTGGGCCATGTTGATAATGGCACGGACAAGAGAAGCGTCCTCTGGTTCCTTGTTAACGTCATTGACGAAGGACTTGTCGATTTTCAGGACGTCGAAGGGATAGCTCTTCAGATAGCTCAGGGCGGAGTAGCCGGTTCCGAAGTCATCGACGGACAGCCGCACTCCGGCCTTATCCAGCTGATAGAGTATGGTCGCTGTTTCAATGGAGTTGTCCAGCAACAGCCGTTCGGTAATCTCCAGTTCGAGCAGTTCCGGTTTGAGGCCACTGCTACGCAGTGCGCTCATTACCCCGTCGAAGAATCCTGGGTCACGGAACTGGCGCGGGGATACATTGACGGAAATGCCGATACTCCGGCCCGTGGTCTTCCCCCAACCGACGGCGGTGCGGCAGGCCTCCTGCATTACCCATTCGCCAACCGGCGTGATCAGCCCGGTTTCCTCAGCCAGTGGGATGAACCGGTCCGGCATGACGAGCCCGAGCGTGGGGTTGTTCCAGCGCAGCAGGGCTTCCGCTGCCTGCAATTTGCCGGTTTCGGTGTGTACGATCGGCTGGTAGTGCAGTTCGAATTCATTGAGTTCCAGGGCCCGGCGCATCAACGATTCCATCTGGAGACGTTCATGGGACACTTCGCTCATTTCCGGCGAGAAGTGTGCGTAGGAGCTCTTGCCGTTGTGCTTGGCCTCGTACATGGCGGCATCCGCATGCTGGAGCAGGGTGCCACTGTTGTCCGAATCAGTCGGGAATATGGCGATGCCGATGCTGGTGGTTACGAAGACTTCCTGGGCATTCAGGG
This sequence comes from Marinobacter szutsaonensis, assembly GCF_039523335.1. Lineage (NCBI taxonomy): Bacteria > Pseudomonadati > Pseudomonadota > Gammaproteobacteria > Pseudomonadales > Marinobacteraceae > Marinobacter > Marinobacter szutsaonensis. Next base: position 49,074 of record NZ_BAAAFC010000001.1, read on the forward strand.
AAAATGGTGGTGAAAAGGTCTTCAGTATCCGCTCGGCGACCTGGGAACAGGCGTCCGGGCCCGGCAGTCCCGGCAGAACCACCAGGAATTCATCACCCCCGAGGCGGGCGACGGTGCTGGTGCCGCGCAGGCAACTGGAAATGCGCCGGGCGGCCTCTATCAGGAGATTGTCACCGGCATCATGGCCGAGGGTATCGTTGATGTGCTTGAAGTTGTCCAGGTCCAGGAACATGACGCCTACCAGTGTGTTCTCGCGGCGGGCCTGGGCCAGGGCAAGCTTGAGGCGGTCCAGCGCCAGCATCCGGTTGGGCAGCCCCGTAAGAATGTCGTAATTGGCCTGCCGGAGCAGTTGCTGCTCGTACCGTTTCCGGATGCTGACGTCCTCGCCGAGGATCAGGTAGCCGGTAATCTCGCCGTCGTTGTCCTTGATGGGAGTCACCACCAGCTGCTCCCAGAAGCGCTCACCGCTCTTGCGGATACTGTTGACCTCACCCTGCCAGACACCGACACGCTGCACCTGCAGGCGAATGGACTGCCACAGATTCTGGCGTTCCCGGTTCTGTCCTCCCTCATCTCCCAGCTCGGCGGGATGTTTCCCGAGAATGGATTTGCGATCGAACCCGGTGAGCTGGGTGAACTTCTGGTTTACGTATTCAATGTGCCACTGGCGGTCACAGATCAGCACCGAGGACGGGCTCTGTTCGATGGCCTTGGAGAATTTCCGGATCTCGGCAGCGTCCCGTTTCTGTCGTGCTATGTCGGTGTTGAGGCGTTCCCGCATCTGGTTGATGGCATCCACCACCTGCCCGAGTTCATCCCTGCGATTGGCCGGTGAGTCCGGGCGGTCCAGGGTGAGGGGCTCGGACAGGTTCTCCAGGGAAAAATCACGGGCATAGGCGGCCATGTCCGAGAGGTGGCGGGTGACCAGGTGGCGGATTATCAAGAGAATGAGGATGGAGACGAACAAGGTTTTCAGGAACTGGGTGGCCAGAATGACACCGATCTTCTGTTTCATCTCCCGGTAGACCCGATCCAGGTTGGCAGTGATGGTCAGTTCGCCGAGTCTGAAACTCTGATCACCCTCGTGCATCAGTGTGAAGCTGTGGGTTTTGGTCTCGGCATCCCGCGGGATACTGCCTATTACCAGTTCGGAGTCCGGCTCGATCCGCAGCCTGAGGTGGGCAATGTCCGGCAGGCTGAGGATGCCTTCCATCTGGGTTTGCAGCAGTTTCTGGTCCAGGGCCCAGAGGCTCCTGGCCAGGCTGGACGCATAACCCGATTCAATCACCTTCAGGCGCTGATCAATCAGGCCTACATCTTTGCGGTAGTCCGAATACAGCTGGACACCCGAGGCGATCAGGGTAAACACCGAGCTGAACAGAAGAATCCAGGCCAGCAGCCTGAAGGACAGGGGAGAGCCGCCTGTGCGCAATCGTTGGAAATGCTTCGACAAATTCGGCATGTCGTAAGTACAGCCACCCTGGAGGGAGAGGAAACCGGAGCCTTGATCACATCCCGAATATAGCAGTTGTCTTTGGCAAATTCCCTGCAAATGCAGGAAAACTGTAGCGAATTGTGCGACGGATTGGTGTTTTTGCGTATCTGTACGCGAAAGGCTGGTTTGACCTGGGTCAATACCCTGCATTCAGGGCCGGCGTAACCTGAGCTTAATCAAGTTTGATAAGTGAAGGAGAGCAGCTATGTATATGGACGCCGTGGTAATCGCAGGAATTGTAACGGTACTTCTGATGGTGGGCTTTTTCGTGGGTGTTGGTGTCTTCGTTATGAAAGACCAGAAGCAACACGGCCACCAGGGTAAAAAGCATCAGGGCAAGCATGGCGGAAAGCCGGTCTGACGATTCGAGATCATGGTCAGCAGGGAAGCTGAATCATCTCAAGCAAGGAAAAATTGGCGTCCCCTAGGGGGTTCGAACCCCTGTTGCCGCCGTGAAAGGGCGGAGTCCTAGGCCACTAGACGAAGGGGACGCAACGTTTTCAAAAGCTTGCCTCGTCGAGGTGGCGCGTATATTAAGTAAGCCTCGGGGCAGTGTCAACGCTTTTTATCAAAAAAATTCGGGCCGCTGTCGGGCGCCCGAATTTCGTTGTTGCTAGTGCTTGCCGACCGAATCCTTCAGGGCCGATTCCAGATCCTCAAAGCGAAAAACGAAACCTTCGTTCACAAGCCTTTGCGGCCTGGCATTCTGCCCGGTCAGTAACAGCCTCGCCATTTCGCCCAGCGCTACCTTCAGGACCGGTGCCGGTGCCGGGAACAGCGTGGGACGATGCAAAACCTTGCCCAGGGTCCTGGTGAATTTAGCATTGGTGACCGGGTTGGGGCTGACGACGTTATAAGGGCCTTGGGCGGTTTCAGTGTCGAGCATCCAGATCAACGCGTTCACGACATCCGTCCGGTGCACCCAGGGCATGTATTGCTCGCCACCCCCCAATCGGCCGCCGAGTCCAAGTTTGAAGGGCAGAAGCATTCTTTGCAGGAATCCGCCACCCGGGCCCGCGACCACCCCGGTCCGGGACAGGCAAACGCGGGTGTTGTTGCCAGCGAGTGCCATGGCGGCCTTTTCCCAGTCGTTACAAAGCCGGTGGGTGAATTCATCGTGGGGAGCGGTGTTTTCAGTGACTGGTGCCGCCCCCTGGTCCCCATAAAAGCCCACTGCGGAGCCGGAAACCATGACTTCCGGTAACTTCTCCCAGGTTCCGGCCAAATCTACGAGCTGTTCCGTCAGCCGGATCCGGCTATCCCTCAGAGCCTGTTTGCGGCTGGAGGACCAGCGCTTGTCGGCAATGCCTTCGCCGGCCAGATTGATCACCGCATCAAAACCGGAACCGGAGCGAAGCGAGTCAAGATCGTTGACAGCCTCGACCCGACCGCAGATCGCTTTGACGTTTTCCGGAGGTTGTCGGCTGTATACCCAGAGCCGGTCCCCACGTTTCAGCAGGCGGGGGCAGAGTTCTTTACCGATAAAACCGGTACCGCCGGTAATGAGAATCCGTTTTGCCATAGCCTTGTGCCTCCCTCAGTGCTCCCTGGTCAGGGTGCAGCACTCCCGATCTGTTCCAGTTGCAGAGTAACAACGTCCTTGATGGCCTGGCCAAGTAGCGGGTTTTCACCAATTGGTGGCGCAAGATGGATTTTTACGCCATGGTCTTTCTCGAGGTCCGCGATCATCGCCGGAACATCTTTTCTAAGGTGTCGGCCAGCAGCCAGAAACAGCGGAACGACGGTATACTCGCTGATATTCTCGGTAAGGCCTTCGGCAATGGTTTCCTCGAGGGACGGCGAGGCCAGCTCCATATAGGCAATTCTCGAGCCCGATACCGCCTGAAGGGTCGGTGCGGCCAGCTGTTCAAAGGTTTCGCACCAGCGTTTGTCGCTGCTTCCGTGGGCCAAAAGAACAATGCGGTGGTTGCTGGTCATTCATACTCCTGGGAATTCAGTTAGGGGAAACCCATCGTAATCCTGCACAATTGTGCGCTGCCTCAAGTCCAAGATAACAGGGTGTAGGTTAATGTTCGATTGGAAAGAGATTCTGGATTTCTGGTTCGGAGAGCTCGACGAGCAGGGGCTACCGGATCATTTTCACCGCAACCGCTGGTTCCGGTCAGACCGGAAGTTTGATCAGGAGGTGCGGCGCCGGTTTCTCTCCATGGTGCTCTTCGCATCCGAACAGGGTCTCGACCACTGGCGCAGCGAGCCGGGTGGTGCCCTGGCAGAAATTATCCTGCTGGACCAGTTTTCCCGGAACATCTTCCGGGGCGGGGCGCTCGCCTTCGAGCAGGACACCCTGGCGCGCAAGCTCTGCCGCCAGGCCATGCACAAAGGGTTGGATATGGCGCTCGTTCCGGTCCAGCGCGCTTTCCTCTATATGCCGTTGCAGCACTCCGAGCGCCTGGAGGACCAGGACCTCTCGGTCGAGTGCTACGGGCAGCTTGTGGCCACCACCAGCGGTATTCTGGGCGATTTCATGGCTAGTTTCCTGGAGTCGGCGGAAGAGCACCGGGCCATCATCCGAAAGTTCCGGCGGTTCCCCCACAGGAATCGGGCGCTGGGGAGAACGTCTACTCCCGAAGAGAAAGACTATCTCGATGGGGGGAAGTCTTTCGGACAGTAAAATTCCGATTATGTTCTTACGGCATTTGTTACCGTTTTGTATAAAAAGCGTACGATCAGACCGGTTTCTCATTTGGTCCTGATAGAATGAGCCAAAATTCAGGTAATCCGGCCATGCATGGTCCGGAATCGCCCCTTATTTTGTAACGGTGAATGAAGATGCTGAAACGCAGTCGGCGTATTGCTTTGTCCCTGTGTTTGCCCCTGTTGGCCATGACCAGCCTGCAGGCCCAGTCAGAAACCCTTGATGACCGTCTCCTGGAACGGATGGCCGAGTCCGCGCCCAGGCTGGATCCCCAGGTACTTTCCATGGCGTTCAATGCGTCCCGGTGCGCAATCGGAAGCGGTGTGGCCACGCCCGAGCGCCTGGCTGTCATCGACTTTTCCCTACCGTCGAGTGAAGAGCGTATGTGGATTTTCGACGTTCGCACCGGCGACCTTGTGCTCCGGGATCTCGTTGCCCATGGCCGGAAATCCGGGAATTTCCGTTCTACGGCATTCTCCAATGTCGAGGGCAGCAACATGTCCAGTATCGGCCTGTTCCGCGCCAGCGAATCCTACTATGGAAAGCACGGCTACTCCCTGCGCCTGGACGGACTGGAGCCGGGCGTGAATGATCTGGCCCGTCAGCGTGCCATCGTCATTCATGGCGCGGACTATGTGAGTGACAGCTGGGTGGATCAGTACGGTCGTATCGGCCGCAGCCTGGGTTGCCCGGCAGTGGATAACCAGGTCATTGAAGAGGTGGTCGACAATCTCAAGGGCGGTCAGCTGGTCTTCAAGTATTATCCGGATCAGGAGTGGTTGCAGAGTTCCAGCTTCCTGCACTGCGACGACACCCAAATGGCTGCGGCTGCCGGTAATGAGGCAGGGCAGAGTTGATCTCCCTGCCTGAAAATTCAACGAATTGCGTGGGATGTGAGCAATTTTTCCGGTCCTGTAAAAAAGTTGAAAAAAGAGGTTGACGGCCGGAGTCTGATCCGTAGAATACGCCTCCGTTGACGGCAATAACCGTTCAGCAATGCGGGAATAGCTCAGTTGGTAGAGCACAACCTTGCCAAGGTTGGGGTCGCGAGTTCGAATCTCGTTTCCCGCTCCAGATTCCGAAACCCGGCTTTGAAAAAAGCCGGGTTTCTTCATTTCAGGGCTCCGCTCAGGCGCAGCGTCCGAACCTCCTCTCGGTTATACTCGGCAGCCATACCCAATTCTTCTCAGGACGGGAGGCGCGCAGCATGCAAATCCACTCGCTTTACATCTATCCGGTGAAGTCGCTGGCCGGCATCCAGGTTGACTCCTTTGATATGGATGATTTCGGACCGGAAGGGGATCGGCGATGGATGATCGTGGATGAGGAGCGTCGTTTCGTTACCCAGCGCAGTTATCCCCAGTTGGCACGGATCAAGGCCCGATTTTCGGAGGGCCGTGCCGAGGTGGATATTCCGGGGGAGGGCGTCTTCCGGCTTCAATCAACCGAGGAAACATTTCCGGTACTGGTCTGGCGTGACTGGGTGAAGGCCCGATTGGGTGAATCGGACGCCAGCGACGCACTTTCCCGGTTCTGTGGCCAGGCGTTCCGGTTTGTCTACATGGCGGATGAGACTTTCCGCCGGGTAGACGCGGATCGCGTCGGTGACTACCGCCGGGTCGGATTTGCAGACGGCTTTCCGTTCCTGATCACGAATCTGGCATCGCTGGAAGAGCTGAACGGTCGGTTGGAGCAGCCGGTAACAATGCGCCGATTCCGCCCCAATATTGTGGTTGAAGGCGCTGAGCCCTGGGCTGAGGATGACTGGCGCGAATTACAGATCGGCGAGCGGCAATTCCGGCTGGTAAAGCCCTGTTCCCGCTGTATCATGACCACCGTCGATCCGGACCGGGGCTTGAAAGACCCTTCAGCCCAGCCGCTACGCACGCTCTCAGGGTACCGTCGTACCGGGGAAGGCGTCATCTTCGGCATGAATGCCATTCACGACCAGCCCGGCAGCATCCGTGTCGGTGACCCTGTAAGCATTATCAGAATGGAGAATTCCTGAACGTGCCTTTGTTAACTCTGGATTCGGTTTCCCTTGCCTATGGTATGCATCCGCTGCTTGATCACGCCTCTCTGGTGATCGAGGCCGGTGAGCGTGTGTGCCTTCTGGGTCGTAATGGTGAAGGCAAGTCCACCCTGCTGAAGATCGTCAGTGGTGAAGTGACGCCGGACGGTGGCACCGTCCGCCTGGACGACGGTGCGGTACTGGCGGTACTGCCGCAGAACCTGCCATCTGACGATACCCGCACCGCATATGATGTGGTGTCCGGGGCGTTCCCGGAGACCGGGGAGTTGCTGGCGGAGTTTCATCGGCTTTCACAGCAGGCGGACGAGGCCAGCCTGGACAAGATGACAAAGGTACAGGAGCGTCTCGAGGCCCTGGACGGTTGGCGACTGGACCAGAAGGTCACCACTATTCTCGGTCAATACGGCATCGATCCTGACCGGCGCCTGAACACTCTCTCCGGGGGCTGGCAGCGCAGGGTTTTGCTGGCGCGTGCCCTGGTGGCCGAGCCTGACATCCTGCTGCTGGACGAGCCGACGAACCATCTGGATGTGCCCGCCATCGCGTGGCTTGAAGAGGCGTTGTCGCAATTCCGCGGGGCTATGCTGTTTGTCAGCCACGACCGTGCGTTCATCCGCCGTATGGCAACCCGGATCGTTGAGCTGGATCGCGGCAAGCTGGTCAGCTTCGCGGCTACCTACGATCGCTACCTGGAGCTCAAGGAAAAGGCGCTGGAGGAAGAAGAGCGCCAGAACGCGCTGTTCGACAAACGCCTCAAACAGGAGGAAGCGTGGATTCGCCAGGGCATCAAGGCACGGCGGACCCGCAATATGGGCCGGGTAAGGGCGTTGAAGGCCATGCGCGAGGAACATCGTCAGCGCCGGGTCCGGGGCGGAACCGCAAGCTTTGCCGTGGAGGAGGCGGACCGCTCCGGTAAGCTTGTGGTAGAAGCCAATGACGCAGGGTTCGCCTATCCCGATGGTACCAAGGTGATTCGGGATATGAATCTGACCATTCTCCGTGGCGACAAGATCGGTCTGGTGGGTGAAAACGGTACCGGCAAGACGACACTGGTACGTCTGCTGCTGGGCGATCTCAAGCCCACCGAGGGGACTATTCGTCTCGGGACGAACCTGGAAGTGGCCTATTTCGATCAGTTGCGTGGCGAGCTTGATCTTGAACGCAATGCCCTGGATAACCTCTCCGAAGGGCGGGAATTCATCGAAATCAATGGCCAGAGCAAGCACGTGCTGGGTTACCTGCAGGAATTCCTGTTTACCCCGGAGCGGTCAAGGTCCCCTGTTCGGGTATTCTCGGGCGGTGAGCGGGCCCGTCTGCTACTCGCCAAGCTGTTCAGTAAGCCGGCCAACATCCTGGTGCTGGACGAGCCCACGAATGACCTCGATGTGGAAACGCTTGAGCTGCTGGAAGAGCAGCTATCCGAGTTCAAGGGTACCGTCATCGTGATCAGTCACGACCGTGAGTTCCTGGACAACGTGGTGACCGAGACCATCTTCCTGGACGGCACCGGCAGGGTTCGGGAGTACGTGGGCGGTTATTCTGACTGGCGGCGCCAGGGAGGTCGTTTTCCCTCGGAGCAGGGCGGCAACCGGCCGGATAAGCAGGATAAACAATCGAAATCGGGAGAGCCCGCGAAGGGCGATGCCGCTGCGTCGAAGCCAGCTGCGAAAGCCAAGCCCGTCAAGCTCAGTTACAAGCTCAAACTGGAGCTGGAGCAGCTTCCTGGCAAAATTGAAGCGCTTGAACAGGAAGTGGCAGAACTGCAGGAAACCATTTCAGGATCGGATTTCTATTCCGGGCCAGCCGAGGAAGTCTCTGCCACCCTGCAGAAACTGACGGAGGCGGAGCAAAAACTGGAGCAGACGATCGAGCGCTGGATGGAGCTGGAAGAGCAGGCGGGTCAGTAAACTGAAGGGCGGCCTATCGGGCGCCCTTCAGTATCAACCGTCCACCGGTTCAGTGAATGCGCACCGCCAGAACATCACATTCCGTGCCGTGGAGAACACCGTTGGCTGTGGAGCCGAGCAGCAGCTGGAAGCCTTTGCGGCCATGGCTGCCGACAATGACCAGGTCCACCTCCTGTTCTTTTGCCAGACGGTGGATCTCGGATTCAGGGCGACCCACGGTAACAACCTGGTCGTCCTTCGCCACGCCGTACTCATCCCCATATTTAGCCAGCTGCTCCTTGGCAGCCTTGTCGAGCTGATCCTGGAGCTCGGTCAGGTCCATGGGAATGTCGCCGCCATAGGCATAGCCCACCGGTTCAACAACATGTACGAGCATCAGTTCGGCGCCGTGGGCGCTGCTGACTGCTTTTGCCTTGTTCAGCACCTGCGGAGCTTCTTCCGTCAGGTCAATGGCAACGAGCATTTTCTTATAGGCGGACATCGCATCACTCCTTCGCATCGGGCTTACATAGGAAATAGTAGTCCAAATCTAATCGAAAGAGTGTAGCGGGAAACTGACAGGTATCAATACAGGGGCGGAAAAAAATGAAGTCTGACGGGGAATTACACCCCGTCAGAGCTCGGTGGCCAATCAGGAAGCGGGATTCTGCAAAAGGTCGATGGTGGTGGCCAGGCTGTTGAGGATGCCCTTGGAGTAGCGATCAATCACGAAGCCGACATTCTTTTCGTTGTAGTTGATGTAGGAGCCACGGATGAACTGCCACTTGGATCCGATGTCCTCCAGAAGACTCTTCAATTCTCCCTGGGCCGGGCCCTGCTGCACGGTCGCAAGTAGCTCGTCGAATTCGCGGGCCTGTTCATCAAGGGAGGTCTCGGTATCCGAGCCCTGGAAGGTCTGGGTGACAGCTGAGTTGCTCCGCACCGAGTACTTGGCCATCATCTGGGCCATCTTCACCGCGGCCATCCGTGCCGCTTCAACCCTCGGGTTGGTATCGGTTTCGCTGCTTTCCCGGGCGGCAGTGTAGAGCTCGGTGGCCATGTTGTTCATGGTCAAAGCCTGGTTTGCCATGTCCGAGACAAGCCGCAGGTCCGGGTAGCCGCGATTGCGCACATCATTGATGTTGTCACGCATCAGCGCCTTGAACTTGTCAAATTCCTGATTGAGCGCTTCGATCTGCTCTCCGGAAAGCACGTCGGCCGTGCTCTGACTGACACTGTTCATGGCATCGTTGGCGGTGTTGATACCCACCACAATTTCATTCAGGGTGTCGGTGTCTCCGGTCCCGCTGAAACGGTAGTAGGCATCCAGTGCCATGTAGTTGCTGATACGGAAGTTGTGCAGGTCAGACAGGAAGCTGCCGGAGGCCTCCTGGGCCTTCGCTCCCAGGGACGCAATCGCTAGCGCGATCAGGCCGATGGCAAGGGATACAAATCGCAGGCGGGCGTCTTTCATCGGATGACTCTCCGTAAAACTGTGTTGTTATTGTCGACCAAAGTCGCACTTCGAAGGTAAATTAACTGTACCGACCAAGCAAGCGCTTTTGCCGGCAACGGAGGCGGCAATTGTCAATTACTATGAAATCAGTGTGACAGGGATCACTTTAATCAGTCGGTTGCAGTTATCTCCTTGATATACAACAAATCAGATGTTCTGCCCTTGGGGTGCCTCCGTTCTGGCGGAGACTTTTGCATGCCTTCAGCAAGAAACAAATTGACAAACGCTCGGTTTTTTTTCATCGTGTGCCCTCACGATTCAAACGACTGTATGAATTTTTGGATCGGAAGATCGGGCAGTGACCGAAATCTCGCTGCACGGGCGGCCGCTGAGACGGATCAGGTCCGGCGGCTGTCAGCAGTTCCAAACACAGACTGGAGATCAGTTGATGATTTACGAAGGTAAAGCCATCACGGTTAAAGAGATCGAAGGCGGGATCGCTCAGTTGAACTTCGACTTGCAGGGCGAGTCAGTCAACAAGTTCAACCGTCTCACCATTGAAGAGCTTGGTGCCGCAGCCGAAGCACTCAAGTCCCAGAAGAATCTGAAGGGTCTGGTCGTCACCAGCTCCAAGGACAGCTTCATTGTCGGTGCGGATATCACCGAGTTCACCGAACTGTTTGCCGGTTCCGAGGAAGACCTCGTGGCCAACAACCTCAAGGCCAACGAAGTATTCAACGCGATTGAGGACCTGCCGGTCCCGACCGTTACCGCCATCAACGGTATCGCGCTGGGTGGTGGTTTTGAAATGTGTCTGGCAACCGACTACCGGGTTATGGCCCCGAAGGCCAAGGTAGGTCTGCCGGAAGTGAAGCTGGGCATTTTCCCGGGCTTTGGCGGCACCGTACGCCTGTCCCGTCTGGTTGGCGTGGACAATGCCGTCGAGTGGATTGCCGGTGGTACCGAGAACCGTGCCGATGCTGCTCTGAAGACCGGTGCTGTGGATGCAGTCGTTGAGGCTGACAAGCTGGTGGACGCTGCTGTAGCCATCATCAACCAGTGCAACGAAGGCAAGCTGGACCACATGGCTCGCCGGGAAGAGAAGAAGGGCAAGATCAAGCTCAACGCCATGGAAAGCATGATGGCGTTCGAGATCTCCAAGGCGTTCGTGGCCGGCAAGGCTGGCAAGAACTACCCGGCGCCGGTGGAAGCTATCAAGACCATGCAGAAGCATGCCAGTCTGACCCGCGACAAGGCAATCGAAGTAGAAGCCAAGGGCTTCGCCAAGATGGCCAAGACCAACGTCGCCGCTTGTCTGGTTGGCCTGTTCCTGAACGACCAGGCCCTGAAGAAGAAAGCCAGTGCCTGGGAGAAGGAAGCCTCTGATGTGAACCTGGCCGCCGTACTGGGCGCCGGCATCATGGGTGGCGGTGTGGCATTCCAGTCCGCACTGAAAGGCACCCCGATCATCATGAAGGACATCAATCAGGACGGCATCAAGCTGGGTCTGAATGAAGCCAAGAAGCTGCTGTCCAAGCGTGTTGCCAAGGGCAAGATGAACGCCGACAAGATGGGCGATGTCCTGAACAACATCACACCGACCCTGAACTACGGTGATTTCAAGAACGTAGACCTGGTTGTTGAAGCAGTTGTTGAAAACCCGAAGGTGAAAGATGCAGTTCTGCGCGAGACCGAAGATACGGTTCGCGAAGACACCATCCTGACCTCCAACACCTCCACTATCTCCATCAACCTTCTGGCCAAGAACCTGAAGCGTCCGGAGAACTTCTGTGGCATGCACTTCTTCAATCCGGTGCATATGATGCCGCTGGTTGAGGTTATCCGTGGCGAGAAAACCAGTGATCGCGCCATCGCGACCACCGTTGCCTACGCCAAGGCCATGGGCAAGACTCCCATCGTGGTCAACGACTGCCCGGGCTTCCTGGTTAACCGTGTTCTTTTCCCGTACTTCGGTGGTTTTGCCGCGCTGGTACGTGACGGCGCCGACTTCCAGAAGATCGACAAGGTTATGGAAAAGTTTGGCTGGCCCATGGGCCCGGCCTACCTGCTCGACGTGGTCGGCATGGACACCGCCAGGCACGCCAATGAAGTGATGGCAGATGGCTTCCCGGATCGCATGAAGGCCGACTTCAAGTCCGCCATCGACGTGATGTTCGAGAACGACCGTTACGGCCAGAAGAACGACAAGGGCTTCTACCGCTACGAAGAAGACAAGAAGGGCAAGCCGAAGAAGGTTGTCGACGAAGAAACCTACAAGCTGATCGAGCCTGTGGTTAACGGAAGCAAGGACTTTGACGAGGAAGAGATCATCGCCCGCATGATGATCCCCCTGTGCCTGGAAACCGTTCGCTGCCTGGAAGACAACATTGTTGAAGACCCGGCCGATGCAGACATGGGCCTGATCTACGGTATCGGTTTCCCTCCGTTCCGTGGTGGTGCTCTGCGCTACATCGACGACATGGGCGTCGACAAGTTCGTCGAACTGGCAGACAAGTATGCAGATCTTGGTCCGCTTTACGCGCCGACCGAGAAGCTGCGTGAAATGGCCAAGACTGGCAAGAAGTTCTTTGGCTAACCCTAACGAGATTTCCGAACGGAGAAAGATCTATGAGCCTTAATCCGAGAGACGTTGTCGTCGTCGATTGCGTGCGGACTCCGATGGGTCGTGCCAAAAACGGCTGTTTCCGCAACGTACGTGCCGAGACTTTGTCGGCAGCGCTGATCGAAGCACTGTTTGAGCGCAACCCGAAGCTCGACCCGAAAGAAATTGAAGATGTGATCTGGGGCTGTGTGAACCAGACCAAGGAGCAGGGCTTTAACGTGGCGCGGCAGATTTCCCTGCTGACCCGTATCCCGCACGAGTCTGCCGCCCAGACCGTGAACCGTCTGTGTGGTTCCGCCATGAGCGCCATCCACACAGCCGCCCAGGCGATCCAGACCGGTAACGGTGATGTGTTCATGGTTGGTGGTGTCGAGCACATGGGCCACGTACCCATGACCGAAGGTTTCGACCACAACCCGGCTGCGTCCAAGTACTCCGCCAAGGCCTCCAACATGATGGGCCTGACTGCGGAAATGCTGGCGAAGATGCACGGTATCACCCGTGAGCAGCAGGATGAGTTCGGTGCCCGTTCCCATCGCCTGGCCCACGAAGCCACCGTTGAAGGCCGTTTCAAGAATGAAATCGTGCCCATCGAGGGTCATGACGAGAACGGCTTTGTGAAGCTGATCGAGGAAGACGAGACCATTCGTCCGGAAACCACCGTTGAGTCTCTGTCTCAGCTGCGCCCGGCGTTTGATCCGAAGAACGGTACCGTAACTGCCGGTACTTCTTCCCAGCTGACCGATGGCGCTTCTGCCATGGTGCTGATGTCCGCCGAGCGGGCAGAAGCTCTGGGCCTGACCCCGATTGCCAAAATCCGCAGCATGGCCGTAGCTGGCTGCGACCCCGCAATCATGGGTTACGGCCCGGTTCCGGCCACCAAGAAGGCACTTAAGCGTGCAGGCCTGAAAGTCGAAGATATCGACTTCTGGGAGCTGAACGAAGCCTTCGCAGGTCAGTCCCTGCCGGTTCTGAAAGACCTGAAACTGCTGGGTGTTATGGAAGAGAAGGTGAACCTGAACGGCGGCGCGATTGCCCTGGGCCATCCGCTGGGCTGCTCCGGTGCCCGTATCTCCACCACACTGCTGAATGTCATGCAGGCCAAAGGCGGTAAGCTTGGTGTTTCCACCATGTGTATCGGCCTGGGTCAGGGCATTGCCACGGTGTGGGAGCGCGTCTGATTCCGCTTGCGGAACTGATCGCTCTATGAACAGGAGGCCCGGCAACTGCCGGGCCTCGCTGTTTGTGAGTTGTGAAAAAAGCCCCCAAGAAAATAAAGAATGGGTTGTCTTGCCAATCTTGACCCTGTAAAACAGTGAGCCTATACAGAATGGCGGCTCCTGCGTGTTTTCTAGCCGCCTGATTTTACAGCGAGTTTACGGTTTGCTGAATAATTGACCGATTTGTCGCCAAGGAAACAGATCTCCGATATGGGTAAAAGTCTCGTAATTGTCGAGTCGCCAGCGAAAGCGAAGACCATCAACAAGTACCTGGGCTCCGACTACATCGTGAAGTCCAGCGTGGGGCACATCCGGGACCTGCCGGTAAGCGGCAGTGGCTCCCAGACCGACCCCAAGGAACGGGCGCGCCAGGCGGCGCTGACCCGCAAGATGAGTCCTGACGAGAAGGCCGAGCACAAGAAGCGCAAGGCCCGTGAGCAGCTGGTGGCCCGCATGGGGGTCGACCCCGACCACGACTGGCAGGCCCGCTACGAGATCCTTCCGGGCAAGGAGAAGGTGGTCAGTGAACTCAAACGCCTGGCCAAGTCCGCCGACCACATCTATCTGGCCACGGATTTGGACCGTGAAGGGGAGGCGATTGCCTGGCACCTGCAGGAAACCATTGGCGGCGAGTCCGATAAATACCGGCGTGTGGTGTTCAACGAGATCACCAAGCGCGCCATCCAGGAGGCGTTCAAGGATCCCGGCCATCTGGACCGGAACCGGGTGAATGCACAGCAGGCCCGCCGCTTCCTGGACCGGGTTGTGGGTTACATGGTGTCGCCGCTGCTATGGGCCAAGATTGCCCGCGGCCTGTCCGCCGGGCGGGTCCAGTCGGTGGCTGTGCGCCTGATCGTCGAGCGGGAGCGGGAAATCCGCAAGTTCATCCCGGAAGAGTTCTGGCAGTTGCATGCCGATCTGGCACCTGAAGGCGCGAAGGATCCGGTGCGATTCGAAGTAACCCGGTATGACGACCAACCCTACCGTCCGGTCAATGAAACCCAGAGCAACGAGCACGTTGCGCGCCTGAAAGCAGGCAGCTTCAAGGTCGCCAAGCGGGAAGACAAGCCAACCCGGTCACGTCCTTCTGCTCCCTTTATTACCTCGACGCTGCAGCAGGCCGCGAGCAACCGCATGGGCTTCAGCGTCAAGAAAACCATGATGCTGGCCCAGCGCCTGTACGAAGCGGGTTTCATCACCTACATGCGTACCGACTCCACCAACCTGAGTCAGGACGCGGTTGCCAGTTGCCGGGAATTTGTCAAGAAGCAGTTCGGGGACAAGTACCTGCCCGAGAAGCCCCGGGTCTATGGCAGCAAGGAGGGCGCCCAGGAAGCCCACGAGGCGATTCGCCCCACCGAGGTGAGCCGTCGCCCGTCGGATATTACTGGCCTGGAAAAAGACGCAGAGAAGCTCTACGACCTGATCTGGCGCCAGTTCATTGCCTGCCAGATGGCCGATGCCGAGTTCCTGAGTACCTCCATCGTGGTGGCGAACGATGGCTATGAGCTCCGCACTCGTGGCCGCATCGTCAAGTTCGACGGCTTCCTCAAGGCCGCACCCCAGTCCAGCAAGAAAGACGAGGATGTGGCGCTGCCGGATATCCAGGTCAACGAAACCCTGGACCTGAAAAAGCTCGACCCGAGCCAGCACTTTACCAAGCCGGCACCGCGTTACACCGAAGCGAGCCTGGTCAAGGAGCTGGAAAAGCAGGGCATTGGCCGGCCGTCCACCTATGCTTCGATCATCTCCACCATCCAGGATCGCGGTTACGTGCGCCTGCAGAACCGCCGGTTCTACGCGGAAAAAATGGGTGAGATTGTCACCGAACGGTTATCCGAGTCCTTCCCGAACCTCATGGACTTTGATTTCACCGCCCGTATGGAAGACGAGCTGGACGAGATCGCCGAGGGCGATGAAGACTGGAAGCAGGTTCTCAATGATTTCTATGCCCGGTTCCGGCAACAGCTGGAATCCGCGGAAAAAACCGAAGGCGGCATGCGTGCCAACACGCCCACGGAAACCGACATTCCGTGCCCGTCCTGCGGCCGCAACATGCAGATCCGGGTGGCCAGCACTGGCGTGTTCCTCGGCTGCTCCGGCTACTCGCTGCCGCCCAAGGAACGCTGCAAGACCACCATCAACCTGATTCCGGGTGACGAGGTGGTCAGTGCCGATGAGGACGTGGAAGGCGAAGGCGAAACCCGCCTGCTGCGCAAGAAGCGCCGCTGCCCCAAGTGTGGCACCGCCATGGACAGCTACCTGATCGACGAAAAGCGCAAGCTGCACGTGTGTGGTAACAACCCCGACTGCTCAGGTTATGAGGTCGAGGAGGGCACCTTCCGCATCAAGGGCTACGATGGCCCGACCCTGGAGTGCGACAAATGCGGCTCCGAGATGCAGCTCAAGACCGGCCGCTTCGGTAAATACTTCGGCTGCACCAACCCGGACTGCAAGAACACCCGGAAACTGCTCAAGAACGGCGAGCCGGCACCCCCCAAGATGGACCCGGTGCCCATGCCCGAGCTCCAATGCCAGAAAGTGGACGACACCTACGTGCTGCGTGACGGCGCTTCCGGCCTGTTCCTGGCGGCCAGCAAATTCCCCAAAAACCGGGAAACCCGCCCGCCGCTGGTGAAGGAAATCAAACCGCACCGCAAGGAAATCGATCCCAAGTACGATTACCTCATGGACGCCCCGGAAACCGATCCCGAAGGCAACCCCACGGTGATCCGCTACAGCCGGAAATCGAAAGAGCAGTACGTCATGTCCGAGAAAGACGGCAAAGCCACCGGCTGGTCCGCGTGGTACGTCAACGGCAAATGGCAGCCGCGGGAGAAGGGGAAGTAAAGTCCCATACTCAGGGGTCTGATGAACTTGTTCATCTGACCCCAACTTAAGGTCAACTAGTTCATCTGACCCCAAGTTCAATCTTCCAGCCTTCGATCCAAGACGGGGTCAGAAGAAAGCTTTCTTCAGACCCCTACTTTCTCAGGGGTCAGATGAAGTCTTTCATCAGACCCCAGTGCCAGGCCATACTCAGGGGTCTGATGAACTTGTTCATCTGACCCCATCTTCAATCAATACCCCGCACTCACCGAAACTTCCTCAACCTCTGAATCAACGAGGAAGTATCCCACCGACTCCCCCCCATCGCCTGAACGTCCGCATAAAACTGATCCACCAGCGCCGTCACTGGCAGCGTCGCGTTGATCTTGTTCGCTTCCTCCAGGCAAATCCCCAGATCCTTGCGCATCCAGTCCACCGCAAAGCCGTGGTTGAATTCGCCCTCGATCATCGTCCCGGAGCGATTCTCCATCTGCCAGGACTGTGCCGCGCCCTTGGAGATCACATCCACCACCTTTGCCACATCCAGGTTCGCCTGCTCGGCAAAATGCAGCGCTTCTGACAGCCCCTGAACCAGACCGGCGATGGCAATCTGGTTAACCATCTTGGTCTTCTGCCCGCTACCGGCGGGCCCCATCAGGTTCACCGCACGGCCGTAGTGATCCATCACCGGCTTCGCCTTAGCAAAGGCCTCCTCCGGCCCGCCACACATAACGGTCAGTTTGCCGTTCTCCGCCCCCTGCTGGCCGCCTGAAACCGGCGCATCGATAAAGGCCTGATTCCGCTCCGCCGCGGCCGCCGCCAGACGCTCGGCAATGCCCGCCGATGCGGTGGTGTGATCAATCAGAATCGCGCCCTCGGGCGCATTGACGATGATGCCGTCTTCGCCTTCAAACACCTCAATCAGATCCTTGTCCGCACCCACGCAGGTCATCACAAAGTCTGCGCCTTCAACGGCCTCCGCAATCGTCTTGCAGGCGGTTCCCTGGTATTCGCTGGCCCATTGCTCGGCCTTGGCGGCCGTGCGGTTCCAGACCCGGACATCAAGGCCGGCTTTGGCCAGGTGCCCGGCCATCGGGTAGCCCATTACACCAAGTCCGATGAAGGTTGCAGTGGTTGTCATAGTTGTCTCCGGCTTCTCTAACTTGTTGATTATATGAAATTGTCGAGAGGAACATTTTATTGCGAGTCGACAGGGAGCATAGCGCAGATCCCGCTTCGTTGGGACCCGTTCATGGATCTGTCCTAAGGCTATCGAGAATTGTCGAGGGGTAGGCGAGTGCCAGGCAGCGAACGGTCTTACCGCTACCTGGCGGTTGGTTGTCAGGACATCGCGTCAAGTTTATCCATTGCTTCCTTGAGCACTTTCACTGATTCTGAATGCTTGCCCTGGTTGTGCAACGATTCCCCCTGATCCCGGAGAGCTCTGATGCTGGCTTCGGTCTCACTATCGAGCTGGGCTGACTGAAGCTGCTGGTCGATCTGGCTCACCAGAGAGGGGCATTGGCCGGCGAGTGCCGAACCGGCGAAAAACACAGTTAACAAAAGTGCAGCTAAGTAACGCATGGTATTGCCTCCTTTTGTGCACGCCCCGAGAAAGTATAGTTCATCCGGCCATAGTTTGATCGGTCGTTTTTTGATCGGTTCCCTCGCATTTTCGCGAGAAAGTGCACCATATTATTGAATCTGATCACACTCCGGCTAACACGTCCGTGAAATTGACAGTTCGTCGTGGAATGCATTTGATGCCGTTTCTATACTGCTTTTCTACTGCGTGGATGCACCGCAATGATACCTCCCGCCTGTATGGACTCGTTCATTGTCCTGTGCTTTCGCCCGGTTGGATAACCGGGCCCCGGATGTGGCCCGTCACCCTGTAGTCATTAATTTGAGGGATTAGCATGGAATTGGTTTACAAGAACGAGAAACCGTTGCTCAGGATAGCGGTCGTGTTTTCAGCGATTATCTGGCTGGCGTTGTTTGTCGGGACTTTCGGAATTGTATTGTTGTACCTGCTTCTGGGGTATGTGTTCTTTCTGTTTGCGCATTCCGCATTTATCTCCCATCTGAAAGGTTCGGGGGTGCGGATCAGCCAGGAGCAATATCCGGATCTGTATGAGCGGCTGGTCCGGTGTTGCCAGAAGGTTGGCGTCAAGGAAGTGCCTGAGGCTTACCTGCTGCGTACGGATTTCTTTAACGCACTGGCCACCAAATTCCTTGGGCGTCACTTTGTCGTGCTGTTTACGGATGTTATTGATGCCCTGGAAGATCAGCCCGGTGCAATCGACTTCTACATTGGTCATGAACTTGGCCACATCCACCGCAAGCACCTTTCCTGGCGTGCATTTGTGATGCCAGGCTCCTTGTTGCCAATAGTTGGCCCGGCTTTACGGCGCGCGGAGGAATACACTTGCGATCGTTACGGCGTTGCCTGTTGCCAGTCCGAGGAGGATATAAAGGCCGCCATTGCTGCGATTGCCGCCGGGGATACCCGCTGGAAGACCATCAATGTGGATGCGTACGTCAGTCAGGTGCAGGCCACCAATGGTTTCTGGATGTCGTTCAATGAGCTGACCGGTGATTATCCGTGGCTGACCAAGCGCATGGCGACTGCGGTGGCACTGGCGCAGGGCAGGGAAGTGACGCACCCGCGCCGAAGCCTCTGGGCCTGGACGCTATCGATGTTTGTGCCCCGGGTCGGTGGTGGAGCTGGTGGGGCAGCGTCGCTCCTGGTAACGGTGGCGATTATCGGTGTTCTGGCTGCGGTGGCCATACCTGCTTATCAGCAGTATGAGGAAAAAGCCCGCTACGCCGCGGCCTACTCGGCGGCTCAGGGTGTTCAGGAAAGTGTGACGTCCTACGCTTACGATAATCAGGCCTGGCCAGTGACGATGCAGGAGTTGGGATACCCCGAACTGGTCCTGACAAATGACGAGCAGAACTACTCTATCGACGTTTATGACGAAGGTCTGATCGGCGTCGAAATGGGCATCGATGATTCCGGCGAGTCGGAATACATTGTGCTTGAGCCCTCTGTGGATAGCGGCGAGATCAGCTGGGTCTGCTATGGCCAGAACGTGAACGAGCAGTATTTGCCCGCTGCTTGTCAGTAGTCCCACGCTGTAAACAAAGGGGGCTTTCGGGCCCCTTTCTTTTTATTTCATTGTGTTAGCTGTGCTTCATAGAATTGACCTGAGCTTCCCCTCGTGTACTAGACTGTAATCAGGGCACCGACAGAGGGGAGGGCTTGCCATGGCCATTGGTTATGATCCATTCGGTTTTGGAGGTTCTGCGGGTACGGGCGGACCAGATCTTTCAAAGGCAATGGCCGGTCTTGCCGAGCCCTTCAGTTCCGTGAATGCCCTGCCTCTGGATAATCTGCTTTCTCGCATCGGTGATGCGCGAGTGGTGCTTCTGGGAGAGGCGTCCCACGGTACCGCAGAATTCTACCTCGCCCGCCAACGTATCACCCGAGCCCTGATCGAGAAGAAAGGCTTTTCCTTTGTCGCTATTGAAGGGGACTGGCCCGACGCGGCTCGGGTGGATCACTACGTCCGCCACGCCGAATACCCGCCCTCGGAATGGACTGCGTTTTCCCGTTTTCCTACCTGGATGTGGCGCAACGAGGAAGTGCGGCGTTTTGTCGACTGGCTGCATGGTTACAACAGTGCGCGCCCGGCCCCTGAGCGGGTGGCGTTTCATGGTCTTGATCTTTACAGCCTGTACAGCTCCATCCGCGCGGTGCTGGAGTACCTGGAAGAAGTGGATCCGGATCTCGCGGTCCATGCCCGGCAGCGCTATGAATGCCTGGCGCCGTTCGAGGGTGAGCCGGCAACCTACGCCAAGGCAGCCCTCAATCCGGATTATCAGACCTGCGAAAAGCCCGTTCTGGACATGCTCAACGAAATGCTCAGTCGGCATCGGCGCTATGCGGAGCATGATTCCGACCGGTTTCTGGATGCGATCCAGAACGCTCGGCTGGTGGCGGATGCCGAGGAGTATTACCGCACCATGTATTACGGCTCACACAGCGCGTGGAATCTGCGGGATACCCACATGTTCGAGACTCTGGAGTCGCTGCTGAAACACTACGGAGATGGCAGCAAGGCAGTGGTCTGGGCCCATAACAGTCATGTGGGTGATTCCGATGCGACGGACATGAGCCGGCGGGGCGAGTTCAATATTGGCCGGCTTTGCCGGGCGCGGTTCGGCAAGGAGCTCTATACCATCGGGTTTGGCACCGATCGCGGTACGGTGGCGGCGGCATCAAACTGGGACGCACCGATGGAAATCAAGCGGGTGCGGCCGTCGCTGGAGGGTAGTTTCGAGCGGGTATGCCACCAGACCGGAATCCCCGGTTTTCTGCTGCCGTTTCAGAAGGCGCAGGGGAGGCTGCTTGAGGCGCTGTCGGAGCGGTTTCTGGAGCGGGCCATCGGCGTGATCTATCGGCCGGAAACGGAGCGCCAGAGCCATTATTTCCGGGCCTGCCTGCCGGAGCAGTTCGACGAGTATGTCTGGCTCGATGAGACCCGGGCGATCACTCCGTTCGCGACCGGTGTGTTGCCGGGAGTTCCGGATACCTACCCGTTCGGGTTGTAGGCGGTGAGCGTGAAGATAAAAAAAGAGGCCGCTGAAATCAGCGGCCTCTCCCGTTCCGGTTCGCAAGTCTCTGAAAGACTTACTTCTTCGGATAGTCGCGCTTTTCGGAGCCGGTGTACAGCTGGCGCGGGCGGCCGATGCGGTAGTTGCCACTGACCATTTCGTTCCAGTGGGAGAACCAGCCGATGGTGCGGGCCATCGCGAAGATCACGGTAAACATGGAGGTCGGAATACCGATTGCCTTCAGGATGATGCCGGAGTAGAAGTCGACGTTCGGGTACAGCTTGCGCTCCACGAAGTATTCGTCTTC
This sequence comes from Marinobacter szutsaonensis, assembly GCF_039523335.1. NCBI lineage: Bacteria > Pseudomonadati > Pseudomonadota > Gammaproteobacteria > Pseudomonadales > Marinobacteraceae > Marinobacter > Marinobacter szutsaonensis. The sequence goes on from NZ_BAAAFC010000001.1 coordinate 70,198, forward strand.
CAGGGCGATCTTTTCCAGACGCTGAGCAATCTTCAGCAGAGGATCGTTTTCCAGGCCAAGCTCGGTCAGAACTTCGTGGGCAGTCTGTGCCATCACCTTGGCGCGCGGGTCGAAGTTCTTGTAGACGCGGTGACCGAAGCCCATCAGGCGGAACGGGTCGTCCTTGTCCTTGGCCTTCTCGATGAATTTCTCGATGTTGGCTTCGTCGCCGATCTCGGCCAGCATGTCCAGTACCGCCTCGTTGGCGCCACCGTGAGCCGGACCCCACAGGGCGGCAATGCCGGAAGCGATACAGGCATACGGGTTGGCGCCGGTGGAGCCGGCCAGGCGTACGGTAGAAGTGGACGCGTTTTGCTCGTGGTCCGCGTGCAGGATGAAGATCTTGTCCATGGCCTTGGCCAGAACCGGGTTCGGCTTGTATTCCTCACAGGGAACGCCAAACATCATCTGCAGGAAGTTCTCGGAGTAAGACAGGTCGTTCCGCGGGTACATGAACGGCTGGCCCAGGCTGTACTTGTAACACCAGGCGGCGATGGTCGGCATCTTGGCGATCAGGCGGTGCGCGGTGATCTGGCGCTGGGTCTCGTCGGTTACGTCCATCTGGTCATGGTAGAACGCAGACAGTGCGCCCACTACGCCACACATGATGGCCATCGGATGCGCGTCACGGCGGAAGCCGTTGAAGAAGTTGCGCATCTGGTCGTGCAGCATGGTGTGGTTCTTGATAGTGTCGTGGAAGCGTTTGTTCTCTTCCTCGGAGGGCAGTTCGCCGTTCAGCAGCAGATAGCAGACTTCCAGGTAGTCGGAATGCTCGGCAAGCTGGTCAATAGGGTAGCCGCGGTGCAGGAGCACGCCGTTGGCTCCGTCAATGTAGGTGATGGCTGATTCGCAGGCCGCTGTGGAAACAAATCCCGGGTCGTAGGTGAAAACGCCTTCCTGGACCAGGCCTCGTACGTCGATAACGTCAGGGCCGACGGTGCCGGAATAAATCGGTAGCTCAATGGACTTGTCCCCCACCGAGAGCGTGGCTTTCCTGTCGGTCATGGTGCTCTCCTATTTATCAGCTTTGGAAGCTTTATCTGCATGTGTAGATGCGCTAGAAGGCGCGTATTATCGCAAAACTGGCGGCAAAATATAGGGCGTCAGCTTTTTTTGTCAATGGAGGGTGCCGTAAAAAGGTCGAATTCCCCATTGATGTAAATCAGGGAAATCCCGAACAGAGCCTGATGCAATGCAGAATCGGATTTGTCAATAATCCTTATAGATGGCTTAAGCCCCGTAAATACAGGCTGGGGAGGAAGCTACGCGTTTGTAATTGTAAGGGTCACTCCTTATAATCCGTAGCCCGGAATCGGGGATGCACTTTCACGCAAGCTGCAGCATAGCAAGCTATCTGGATCGCATCCGCCCTCCTGAACCAATCGGTTATCGATAGCGTATCGATCGGCCGAACCTTACATACCAACCATCCGTACGTCGGCTCGCCGGCTTCGCGGAACCAAGAGAGAGTGTGAGAGCGCTGTGAATAGCAAACGACCAGTAAATCTCGATCTCGGCAAGTTTCATTTTCCACTGCCAGCCATTACGTCCATATTGCACCGTATCAGCGGCATCATCATGTTTGTTGGTGTTGCGTTCCTGCTTTATGGGCTTCAGCTTTCCCTGTCCGGGGAAGAGGGGTTCAGTCGGGTAAGTGAACTGCTGGACAGCTTCCTTGCCAAGCTGATTACCTGGGGCATTTTGTCTGCTCTGCTTTACCACCTGGTTGCAGGTATCAAGCACCTGTTCATGGATATGGGCATCGGTGAAGATCTTGAGAGCGGTCGCCTCGCTGCGAAAGCTACGATCGTGGTTTCCGTCATTCTCATCGTTCTGGCAGGAGTCTGGGTATGGGCATGAACAGCGCAACGAATATTGGTCGTAACGGGATCCAGGACTGGATCATCCAGCGGGTCACCGCTTACGTATTAGCCCTATATACACTGTTCCTCCTTGGCTTTTTTGTGACCACTGATGTTGATTATCAGTCCTGGTCCGCTCTGTTCGGTCAGGGGTGGTTCAAGATCTTTACACTGCTCGCTCTGCTGTCCATTGCCGGGCATGCGTGGGTTGGTCTGTGGACAGTGTCCACCGACTACATCAAATCCGCGATGCAGCGTTTCCTGTTCCAGACTGCCTGCGTACTCGTGATCTTCGTGTATGTGGTGTGGGGCATTCAGATTCTTTGGGGGCTTTAATCGATGGCTAACATCAAGACCATGTCTTTTGACGCGATTGTTATCGGTGGTGGCGGTGCCGGTATGCGAGCCGCCCTGCAGCTGACCGAATCCGGTGTCAATACCGCGTGTATCACGAAAGTATTTCCGACCCGCTCTCACACCGTGTCCGCCCAGGGCGGCATCACCTGTGCGATCGCAAGTGCCGATCCCAATGATGACTGGCGCTGGCACATGTACGACACCGTCAAGGGCTCCGATTATATCGGTGACCAGGACGCCATCGAGTACATGTGTTCCGTAGGCCCCCAGGCGGTTTTCGAGCTGGAGCACATGGGTCTGCCGTTCTCCCGTACCGAGCAGGGCCGTATTTACCAGCGCCCGTTCGGTGGTCAGTCCAAGGACTACGGTAAAGGTGGTCAGGCGGCCCGTACCTGTGCAGCTGCCGACCGTACCGGTCACGCTCTGCTGCACACCCTTTACCAGGCCAACCTGAAAGGTGGTACTACCTTCCTTAATGAGTGGTACGCCGTCGATCTGGTCAAGAACGCCAAGAATGAAGTGGTTGGTGTTGTCGCCATCGAGATCGAGACTGGTGAAGTCTGCTACATCAAGTCCAAGGCCACGGTTCTGGCCACCGGTGGTGCCGGCCGTATCTACGCCTCCACCACCAACGCCATGATCAACACCGGTGACGGTATCGGCATGGCCCTGCGTGCCGGCTTCCCGATGCAGGATATGGAGATGTGGCAGTTCCACCCGACCGGTATCCACGGTGCCGGTACGCTGGTGACCGAAGGTTGCCGGGGTGAGGGTGGTTACCTGATCAACTCCGAAGGTGAGCGTTTCATGGAGCGCTATGCTCCGAATGCGAAGGACCTGGCCGGCCGTGATGTTGTGGCTCGCTCCATGGTTCTGGAAATCCTGGAGGGTCGCGGCTGCGGTCCCGACAAGGACCACGTACTGCTGAAACTGGATCACCTGGGTGAAGAGACCCTGAACCTGCGCCTGCCGGGCATCTGTGAGCTGTCCCGCACCTTTGCGCACGTGGATCCGGTGAAAGAGCCGATTCCGGTCGTTCCGACCTGTCACTACATGATGGGTGGTATTCCGACCAACGTTGGTGGCCAGGCTCTGACCCAGGACGAAAACGGCAACGACAAGCCGATCCCCGGTCTGTTCGCCTGTGGTGAGGCTGCCTGTGTGTCCGTGCACGGCGCCAACCGCCTGGGTGGTAACTCTCTGCTGGATCTGGTTGTGTTCGGTCGTGCGGCTGGTCTGCACATTGAAGAGCAACTGCGCGGCGGCTTCGAAGTTGACGGCGCCAGCGAAGAAGATATCAAGCGTGCCATGGCTCGTCTGGATCGTCTGAACAGCGCTTCCGAGGGTGAGAGCGTTGCAGAGGTTCGCAAGGATCTTCAGAACTGCATGCAGCTGTATTTCGGTGTATTCCGCGATGGCAAGAGCATGGAAGAGGGCTTGAAGAAGCTGGAGGCTATTGGCGAGCGTGTTCGTAACACGAGGCTTGCTGATACCAGTGATGCCTTCAATACCGCTCGCATAGAGGCGCTTGAGTTGGACAATCTTTATGAGGTTGCTCTGGCGACAGCCATTTCCGCGTTCGAGCGCAAGGAAAGTCGTGGCGCCCACGCCAGGAACGATTTCACCGAGCGTGACGACGAGAACTGGCTGAAGCACTCCATGTACTTCCCTCTGGACAAGCGGGTTGGTAAGCGTGACGTGAACTTTGCGCCGAAGACCGTGCCGATGTTCGAGCCGAAGATCCGGACTTACTAAGGGGAGGATGTAGAGAATGTTGGTAAGCCTGTACCGTTACAATCCCGAGACTGACAACGCCCCCTACATGCAGGACGTTGAGGTGGAGATTCCCGCCGGTAAGGACCTGATGGTTCTTGACGTGCTGAATCTGGTAAAGGAAAAAGACGCGACCATGTCCTACCGTCGCTCCTGCCGTGAAGGTGTATGCGGCTCCGATGGTATGAACATGAACGGCAAGAACGGCCTGGCCTGTATCACCCCTGTATCCCAGGTGGTGAAGAACAACAAGCTGGTGCTGCGCCCGTTGCCGGGTCTGCCGGTCATCCGTGACCTGGTGGTCGACATGAGTCTGTTCTACAAGCAGTACGAAAAGGTCATGCCGTACCTCATCAACGACAAGCCGGCGCCCGCGATCGAGCGCCTGCAGTCTCCGGAAGACCGGGAGAAGCTGGACGGCCTGTACGAGTGTATTCTCTGTGCCTGCTGTTCCACTTCCTGTCCGTCCTTCTGGTGGAACCCGGACAAGTTCATCGGTCCGGCCGGCCTGCTGCAGGCCTACCGGTTCCTGGCGGACAGCCGTGATACCGCCCAGGCGGACCGGCTGGCAAACCTGGACGATCCGTTCAGTGTGTTCCGCTGCCGGGGTATCATGAACTGTGTCAGCGTCTGCCCGAAAGGCCTGAACCCCACAAGGGCTATCGGGCACATTCGGAACCTCCTGCTGCAAAGGGCGACCTGATCAGCAGGTTCTGACACAGACGCTATACTGTTCTGACCAGGTTAGCACCCCGAAGGCCTCGCTATATGCGGGGCCTTCAACCAAAGGCTTATGGTCAAAAGTCTTAGTCGGGTGCACACTACGCATGCCGTGACGATAACTTAAAAGGTTTTTCGCGGCTTGCCGAGTATAAAAACCACTGGGGAATGGAAAACATCCGTGTCGCGTGTGGTGGTCAAAGTCATGCCGTAGATACCCGTATTGACTGAGTTTTACCCCTGACCGACCATACCGGCTCCCCGCACCAGCCCAAGGTGAGCTATTCAAGATGCACGAAAGCATAATGGAGCAGTTGTGGCAGACTTCCCACCTGCAGGGTGGCAATCTTGCCTACGTTGAACAGCTTTTCGAAACCTACCTGACAGACCCCAACGCCGTTCCCGAAGAGTGGCGAAGCTACTTTGACAAGCTTCCCAGCGTTGACGGCTACCACGGCCGCGATATCGTCCACTCTTCCATCCGCGAACAGTTCGAGCATATCTCCCGCAACCAGCGTTTTCTGGCCACCAGCGGCGTTCCCGCCAGTGCCACATCTGATGCGGACAAGAAGCAGATCCGTGTGCTCCAGATGATCAACGCTTTCCGTTTCCGTGGTCACCAGGAAGCGAAGCTCGATCCCCTCGGCGTATGGCAGCGTCCCCAGGTGGAAGACCTGGATCCCCGGTTCCATGAACTTGGTGAATCCGACCTCGATCTCGAATTCCAGACCGGTTCCCTGAATTTCGGCTCCGAGACCATGAAGCTCTCGGATATCGTTGACGGGCTGCGCAAGACCTATTGCGAGAGTATCGGCGCTGAGTACATGCACGTCGTCGATACCCGCGTGAAGCGTTGGTTCCAACAGCGTATGGAGCCGGTCCGCTCACGGCCGGAATACGAAGTAACCACTCGTAAACACATTCTCGAGCGCCTGACCGCGGCAGAAGGGCTCGAGAAGTACCTGGGTTCCCGTTACCCCGGCGTCAAGCGTTTCGGCCTGGAAGGCGGTGAGAGCCTGATTCCCTGCCTGGATGAACTGATCCAGCGTGCAGGCTCCTATGGTGCAAAAGAAATCGTTCTCGGCATGGCCCACCGTGGCCGTTTGAACGTTCTGGTTAATACACTCGGCAAAAACCCGAAAGAACTCTTCGACGAGTTCGAGGGCAAGAAACTGGCGGACTCCGGCTCCGGGGACGTCAAGTATCACCAGGGCTTCTCTTCCAACGTCATGACGCCCGGTGGCGAAGTTCACCTTGCCATGGCGTTCAACCCGTCTCACCTTGAAATCGTCTCTCCGGTGGTTGAAGGTTCGGTGCGTGCACGCCAGACCCGCCGTGGCGATACCGATGGCACTCAGGTCGTGCCTATCGTGATGCACGGCGATGCTGCCTTTGCCGGCCAGGGCGTGGTGATGGAAACCTTCCAGATGTCCCAGACCCGGGGCTATGGCGTTGGCGGTACCATCCACATCGTCATCAACAACCAGGTCGGTTTTACCACCAGCAAACAGGAAGATGCCCGCTCCACCGAATACTGTACCGACGTGGCCAAGATGGTCCAGGCGCCGATCCTGCACGTGAACGCGGATGACCCCGAAGCGGTCATGTTCGCCACCCAGATGGCCATGGACTACCGCAACGAATTCAAGGGCGACGTGGTCATCGATCTGGTGTGTTACCGTCGTCGCGGCCACAACGAGGCTGATGAGCCAGCTGCGACCCAGCCGCTGATGTACGAAAAAATTCGCAAACTGAAGACCACCCGTGGACTGTATGCGGATCAGCTGGTTGAAGCTGGTGTTATCTCCGAAGACGAAGCCAAGCAGATGGAGACCGAATACCGTGACGCCCTGGATAATGGCGAGCACGTTGTTAAGTCTCTGGTCAAGGAGCCCAACACCGAGCTGTACGTTGACTGGACGCCGTACCTGGGGCACGAGTGGACTGCCAAGTGCAAGACCAGCGTCAACCTGAAGACGATCCAGAAGCTGGGCAAGCAGCTGACCTCCCTGCCGGAAGGTTTCAGTGTCCAGCGCCAGGTGTCCAAGATCGTCAATGATCGCGAGAAGATGACTGCTGGCGCTCTGGCCCTGAACTGGGGCTACGGCGAGATGATGGCCTACGCCACGCTGCTGAACGAAGGCCACCCGATCCGTCTGACCGGTCAGGACGTGGGCCGGGGTACTTTCTCCCACCGTCATGCGGTTTTGCACAACCAGAAAGACGGCTCCACCCACATTTCCCTGCAGAAGCTGTCTGACGACCAGCCGCAGTTCGAGATCTACGACTCGCTGCTGTCCGAAGAAGCGGTCATGGCGTTCGAGTATGGTTATTCCACCACGACGCCGAACGCGCTGATTGTCTGGGAAGCCCAGTTTGGTGACTTCGCCAACGGTGCCCAGGTGGTTATCGACCAGTTCCTGACCAGTGGCGAGCACAAGTGGGGCCGTCTGTGTGGCCTGACCCTGCTACTGCCGCACGGTTACGAAGGGCAGGGGCCGGAGCACAGTTCCGCCCGCCTGGAGCGCTTCCTGCAGCTGTGTGCGGAGCACAACATCCAGGTGTGTGTGCCGACCACGCCGTCCCAGGTCTTCCACATGCTGCGCCGTCAGGTGAAGCGCCCGCTGCGCAAGCCGCTGGTGGCCATCACTCCGAAGAGTCTGCTGCGCCACAAGGAAGCGACCTCTGGTCTGGACGACCTGACTTCAGGCACCTTCCAGACAGTGCTGCCCGAGAAGGAACCTTCCGATCCGAAGAAGGTCACCCGCCTGATCATGTGCAGCGGCAAGGTCTACTTTGATCTTCTGGAGAAGAAGAAGGCTGACGAGCGCGACGACGTTGCTATCGTCCGGATCGAGCAGCTGTACCCGTTCCCGGGGGATGACCTGGACGAGCTGCTGAGCCAGTACCCCAAGCTCAAGCACGTGGTTTGGTGCCAGGAAGAGCCGATGAACCAGGGAGCCTGGTACTGCAGCCAGCATCATATGCGTAATGCACTGCAGCGCCTGAACCCCAAGCTGTACCTTCAGTATGCCGGTCGTGATGCCTCGGCTGCTCCTGCCTGTGGACATATGTCTGTTCACATCGAAGAGCAGAAGAAACTGGTCAACGACGCGTTTGAAATCTGACGAGCTACCGAACTAAGGATTTGTAATGTCAACTGAGATTAAAGCCCCCGTTTTCCCGGAGTCGGTCGCAGAGGGTACCGTCGCGACCTGGCACAAGCAGCCGGGCGAAGCCTGTTCCCGCGACGAGCTGATCGTCGATATCGAAACCGACAAGGTTGTCCTCGAAGTGGTTGCACCGGCTGACGGTGTGATCGAGGAAATCGTCAAGGGTGAAGGCGACACCGTTGAAAGCGGTGAAGTGATTGGCAAGTTCAAGGAAGGCGCAGCGGGTGAGTCCAAGCCTGCCGAAAGCAAGCCGGAAGCCAAAGAGGAAGCTCCGAAGGAAGAAGCCAAGTCAGAAGCCGCTTCCGGAGAAGCTATCCTGAGCCCGGCCGCTCGCAAGCTGGCCGAGGAAAACGATGTCGATCCGAACGCCGTCAAGGGCACCGGCAAAGATGGCCGTGTCACCAAGGAAGACGTTCAGGCTCACATCGACAGCAGCAAGGCCTCCGGTGGCGCCGCCAAGCCGGCCGCAGCGGCCGGTATGCCGGAAGTTAATGTGGCTCAGGGCGAGCGCCCCGAGAAGCGGGTTCCGATGACCCGCCTGCGCGCCAGCATCGCCAAGCGTCTGGTCGAGGCACAGCAGACTGCTGCCATGCTGACCACCTTCAACGAAGTGAACATGAAGCCGATCATGGAGCTGCGCAAGCAGTACCAGGACAGCTTTGTGAAGCGTCACGGTATCAAGTTGGGCTTTATGTCCTTCTTCACCAAGGCGGCAACCGAAGCCCTGAAGCGTTTCCCGGCGGTTAACGCATCCATCGACGGCAACGATATGGTTTATCATGGCTACCAGGATATCGGTGTAGCCGTTTCCACCGATCGTGGTCTGGTGGTTCCGGTTCTGCGCGATTCCGACGCCATGGGTCTGGCCGACATCGAGAAGAAGATTGTCGAGTACGGCACCAAGGCCAAAGAAGGCAAGCTGGGTATTGAGGAAATGACCGGTGGTACCTTCACTATCACCAACGGCGGTATCTTCGGCTCGCTGATCTCCACGCCGATCCTGAACCCGCCGCAGACCGCGATTCTGGGCATGCACAAGATCCAGGAACGCCCGATGGCGGTCAACGGCCAGGTTGAAATCCTGCCGATGATGTACCTGGCGCTGTCATACGATCACCGTATGATCGATGGTAAGGAAGCAGTGCAGTTCCTCGTCGCCATCAAGGAAATGCTTGAAGACCCGGCACGTATTCTGCTGGACGTGTGAACTGACACTTAACGAATCAGAGAACGGGATAAATTATGTCTGATAAGTACGACGTCATTGTCATCGGTGCCGGCCCCGGCGGTTATGTGGCAGCCATCAAAGCCGCTCAGCTCGGCCTGAAAACCGCTTGTGTCGAGTCCTGGACGTCCAAAGACGGTAAAAGCCAGGTACTGGGTGGTACCTGTCTGAACGTGGGCTGTATTCCGTCCAAGGCGCTGCTGGAGATTTCCCACAAGTACGAGGAAGCCAGCCACGACTACGAGATGCAGGGCATCATGGCGAAAGAGGTCTCTATGAACATCGCCAAGATGATGGAGCGCAAGTCCGGCATCGTGCAGCAGCTGACCGGCGGTATTGCCGGTCTGTTCAAGTCCAACGGTGTAACCTCCATCCACGGCCACGGCAAGCTGCTGGCCGGTCGTAAGGTGGAAGTGACCGACAAGGACGGCAAGACCAAGACTTACGAAGCCGAAAACGTAATCATCGCTACCGGTTCCAAGCCGATCGAGATTCCGCCGGCTCCGTTCGACGGTGAGTACATCGTCGATTCCGAGGGCGCGCTGGAGTTCAGCGAAGTGCCCAAGCGCCTGGGTGTCATCGGTGCCGGTGTCATCGGCCTTGAGCTGGGCAGTGTCTGGGCCCGCCTGGGTTCCGAAGTCACTGTTCTGGAAGCCCAGGACACCTTCCTGCCGGCGGTTGACCAGCAGGTAGCGAAAGACGCCCTGAAGCAGTTCAAGAAGCAGGGCCTGGACATTGTCATGGGTGCGCGGATGACCGGCGCGGAAGTCAAGCGCAAGCTGATCAACGTCACCTATGAAGACTCCAAGGGCAAGCAGGAAGCCAAGTTCGACAAGCTGATCGTTGCGGTTGGCCGTCGTCCTTACACCGACAACCTGCTGGCCGAAGACGCCGGTGTCCAGATGGACGAGCGCGGTTTCATCTTCGTGGATGACAACTGCAAGACCGAAGCACCGGGTGTATGGGCAATCGGTGACGTGGTTCGCGGTCCGATGCTGGCCCACAAGGCGTCTGAAGAGGGCGTGATGGTTGCCGAGCGCATTGCCGGGCACAAGCCGCAGGTCAATTACGACTGCATTCCGAACGTGATTTACACCGCGCCGGAAGTGGCCTGGGTAGGCAAGACCGAAGAGCAGCTGAAGGCTGAGGGTGAAGAGTACAACGTCGGTACCTTCCCGTTCGCTGCCAACGGTCGCGCCATGGCAGCCAATGCAGCCAGTGGTCTGGTCAAGATCATTGCTGATGCCAAGACTGACCGCATCCTCGGTTTCCACGTGGTAGGCCCCCAGGCCTCCGAAATCGTGGCCCAGGGTGTGATTGCGATGGAGTTTGGTTCCAGCGCGGAAGATCTGGCCCTGACCTGTTTCGCGCACCCGACTCTGTCCGAGTCTGTGCATGAGGCGGCTCTGGCTGTTGCCGGCGGCGCGATCCATATCGCGAACCGTCGCAAGAAGAAGTAACGCAAACCAGGAATTCTTTAATTCGGGACATTTACTATGAATTTGCATGAATATCAGGGCAAGCAGCTGTTTGCTGAGTACGGCCTGCCCGTATCCAAGGGTATTGCCTGCGATACTCCCAAGGAAGCCGTAGCAGCGGCAGACGAAATCGGCGGTGACGGCTGGGTAGTCAAGGCTCAGGTTCACGCGGGTGGCCGTGGTAAGGCCGGCGGTGTAAAGCTGGTCAAGAGCAAAGAAGAAATCCGTGAGTTTGCCGAGAAGTGGCTGGGCAAGAACCTGGTGACTTACCAGACCGACGAGAACGGTCAGCCGGTCAGCAAGATCCTGGTTGAATCCCTGACCGACATCGAGGAAGAACTGTACCTGGGCGCCGTGGTTGACCGTGGCACCCGTCGCATCGTCTTCATGGCCTCCACCGAAGGTGGTGTCGAGATCGAGAAGGTTGCCGAAGAGACTCCGGAAAAGATCCTGAAGGCCGAAATCGATCCGCTGGTCGGCGCTCAGCCGTACCAGGGCCGTGAGCTGGCGTTCAAACTGGGCCTGGAAGGTAAGCAGATCGGTCAGTTCACCAAGATCTTCCTGGGTCTGGCCAAGCTGTTCGAAGAAGCTGACCTGGCACTGGTAGAGATCAACCCGCTGGTTATCACTCCGGCCGGTGACCTGCACTGCCTGGACGCCAAAGTTGGTGTGGACGGCAATGCCCTGTACCGCCAGAAGAAAATCCACGAGATGCACGATCCTTCCCAGGAAGATTCCCGTGAAGCGGAAGCGGCCAAGTGGGAACTGAACTACGTGGCGCTGGAAGGCAACATCGGCTGTATGGTTAACGGTGCTGGCCTGGCCATGGGCACCATGGACATCATCAAGCTGTCCGGCGGCCAGCCTGCCAACTTCCTGGACGTAGGTGGCGGCGCGACCAAAGAGCGCGTTTCCGAAGCGTTCAAGATCATCCTGTCTGACGACGCGGTTCAAGCCGTACTGGTTAACATCTTCGGTGGTATCGTTCGCTGCGACATGATCGCAGAGGGCATCATCGGCGCTGTTAAGGAAGTCGGTGTAAAAGTTCCTGTGGTTGTTCGCCTTGAAGGTAATAACGCCGAGCTGGGCACCAAGGTACTGGCCGAGAGTGGCCTGAACATCATTGCCGCCACCAGCCTGGCGGATGCTGCAGAGCAAGTCGTTAAAGCCGCAGGGGGTAAGTAATGAGCATCCTGATCAATAAAGACACCAAGGTAATCTGCCAGGGCTTTACCGGCTCCCAGGGTACCTTCCACTCCGAGCAGGCCATCGCCTATGGCACCAAGATGGTTGGCGGTGTAAGCCCCGGTAAGGGCGGCACCGAGCACCTGGGCCTGCCGGTATTCAACACCGTTCGTGACGCCGTTGAAGCGACCGGTGCGGAAGCCACCGTGATCTACGTTCCGGCTCCGTTCTGTAAGGACGCCATCATCGAAGCGGCAGACGCCGGCATCCAGCTGATCGTCTGCATCACCGAAGGCATCCCGACCATCGACATGCTGTACGCCAAAGAATACGTTGATCGTAAAGGCGTTCGCATGATCGGTCCGAACTGCCCGGGCGTGATCACTCCGGACGAGTGCAAGATCGGCATCATGCCGGGCCACATCCACAAGAAGGGTAAGGTCGGCATCGTATCCCGCTCCGGTACCCTGACTTACGAAGCGGTCAAGCAGACCACGGACTTCGGCTACGGCCAGTCCACCTGTGTGGGTATCGGTGGTGACCCGATCCCGGGTTCCAACTTCATCGATATCCTGAAGCTGCTGCAGGAAGATCCGGAAACCGAAGCGATCGTCATGATTGGTGAGATCGGCGGTACTGCCGAGGAAGAGGCGGCTGCGTTCATCAAAGAGAACGTAACCAAGCCGGTTGTATCCTACATCGCGGGTGTGACTGCGCCTCCGGGCAAGCGTATGGGTCATGCCGGTGCGATCATCTCCGGCGGTAAGGGTACTGCAGACGAGAAGTTTGCTGCCCTGAACGACGCCGGTGTGAAAACCGTGCGCAGCCTGGCCGAAATCGGCAAGGCCCTGAAGGAAGTGACTGGCTGGTAAGCCTTTCCTCCTGAAGGAAAAACCCCCGGCACCTGACGGTGTCCGGGGGTTTTTTGTTTTTTGGCCTGTATCCTTAACTGCGAGGGGCTATCAGACTATAATGCCCGGTCAGCCTCTTTTGCCGGGGGCGCACTATTCGCAACAGAAGGAGTTCGTGCTTTGAGTTCTGTAGATTCCCAGCAGCGGGTTTTGTCGGGCATGCGTCCGACCGGAAAGCTTCACCTTGGTCACTACCACGGTGTGCTGAAAAACTGGGTCAAACTCCAGCACGAGTATGAGTGCTTCTTCTTCATCGCCGACTGGCATGCCCTGACTACACAGTACGACGATCCCTCGGGTATCGAGCAAAGCGTGTGGGACATGGTGATCGACTGGCTGGCCGCCGGTGTGAACCCGGGGTCCTCGACCATGTTCATCCAGTCCCAGGTGCCCGAGCACGCGGAACTGCATCTGCTGCTGTCCATGATCACGCCCCTGGGCTGGCTCGAGCGTATTCCCACCTTCAAGGACCAGCAGGAGAAACTGCGGGAGAAGGACCTGGCCACCTATGGCTTCCTCGGTTACCCGCTGCTGCAAAGCGCCGATATCCTGATCTACCGGGCCGGCAAGGTGCCGGTGGGTGCCGACCAGGTTTCCCACGTGGAGATCACCCGTGAAATTGCTCGCCGTTTCAATCATATCTACGGGCGGGAGCCGGGCTTCGAGGAGCAGGCGGAAGGCGCCATCGTCAAGATGGGCAAAAAGAACGCCAAGCTGTACCGGAACCTGAAGAAACGTTACCAGGAAGAGGGCGATCTCGAGGCCCTGGAAACTGCCCGGGCACTGCTGAAAGAGCAGCAAAATATCTCCCTGGGTGACCGGGAGCGTTTGTACGGTTACATCGAAGGCGGCGGCAAGGTTATCCTGCCGGAGCCCCAGCCGTTGCTGACTCCGGAATCCAAGATGCCGGGACTGGACGGCCAGAAGATGTCCAAGTCCTACAACAACTACATCGGCCTGCGTGAGGAGCCGGATGCGGTCGCTGACAAGATCCGCACGATGCAGACCGATCCCCAGCGGGTGCGCCGCACCGATCCGGGTGAGCCGGAAAAGTGTCCGGTCTGGGCACTGCACAAGATCTACTCCGATGCCGACACTCAGGAGTGGGTGCAGACCGGATGCCGCAGTGCCGGTATCGGCTGCCTCGACTGCAAGAAACCGCTGATCGATGCCATTGTCGAAGAGCAGCGCCCGCTGCACGAACGGGCCCGGGAATACGAGAACAACCCGGACCTGGTGCATTCCATCCTGCAGGAAGGTCGGGAGCATGCCCGGGATGCGGCCCGTGATACGCTGGAGGAAGTGCGGGCAGCCATGGGGCTGCATTACCGCTAACGATCAGCTGCTGACCGGATCCCGGTCAGTGTCATCCGAGGGAAGGCTATGACGGACGATACCAGCACCACGGTAGCGGAAGCAGAACAGGCGCCTGATGAACAGACGCCGCTGGCACTGGTTTCCGGCAAGCCCGTCGTTGACCTTCCCAAGGACCTGTACATTCCACCCGATGCCCTGGCGGTGTTCCTGGAGGCCTTCGAAGGCCCCCTGGACCTGCTGTTGTACCTGATTCGCCGCCAGAACATGAATATCCTGGATATTGATGTCAGCGAGATCACCCGGCAGTACATGGACTACATCGGGGCGGTGGAGGCGATGCGCTTCGAACTGGCGGCGGAGTACCTGGTGATGGCCGCCACCCTGGCCGAGATCAAGTCCCGCATGTTGCTGCCGCGCCAGGAGTCCGAGGATGAGGAAGAAATCGATCCCAGGGCGGAATTGATACGCCGGCTCCAGCAGTACGAGCGCTTCAAGCAGGCGGCCGAGGATATCGACGAATTGCCCCGGATGGAGCGTGATACCTTCGGCGCATCCGCGGCATTGCCGAAGCTGCCGTCCAGCCAGCCCCATCCCGACGTGGATCTCCGTGAGCTGCTGTTGGCCATGCAGGGGGTGCTCAAGCGTGCGGATCTGTTTACCAGTCATCACGTGGAGAAGGAAATCCTGTCGACCCGTGAGCGGATGTCACACATCCTTTCTGTGCTGCAGGATGACCGGTTCGTGTCCTTTGAAAGCCTGTTTACCCCTGAAGAAGGTCGGCTGGGCGTGGTGGTAACCTTCCTGGCCACACTGGAGCTGGTCAAGGAACAGCTGATCGAGGTGGTTCAGGGCGAAACGCTGGGGCCGATTCACGTCCGGGCCCGTGCGGCCAGCTGAAAGCCACGAAGTCCAGAAACCCCAAGACACCGGATTCTGATCATGAATGAAGAACACCTGCAAAGGATTCAGGCCATTGCCGAGGCGGCCTTGCTGGCGGCGGGCAAGCCGCTGTCACTGGAACAGCTCCGGGAACTGTTCACCGAGGATGAGCGGCCGGCCCGGCAGGTGATGGAGCATGTCATGGTTCAGCTGGAGGCCGCGTGCGAGGGCAGGGGCTTTGAGCTGAAAAAAGTGGCCAGCGGTTATCGGCTTCAGGTGCGGGAAGAGTACGCTCCCTGGGTCGGACGCCTGTTCGAGGAGAAACCCCAGCGCTATTCCCGGGCCTTGCTGGAGACCCTGGCGCTGATCGCCTACCGGCAGCCGATTACCCGGGGGGAAATCGAGGATATCCGTGGTGTTACGGTAAGCAGCAATATCATTCGCACCCTGCTTGAGCGAGAGTGGGTGCGCGTTGTCGGCCACCGGGACGTACCGGGTCGCCCGGCCATGTACGCCACGACCAAACAGTTTCTGGATTATTTCAATCTGACCGGCCTGGATCAATTGCCGCCACTGTCGGAAGTGCGGGATCTCGAGGAAATCGGCCGGGAAATCGAGAAGAACATGCAGGGGGAGATCGAGTTCGAGTCCCCCGAATCCAGTCAGCAGACCATTCACTGACCTCACATCAGCGTCAGTCATTATCAAGGATTTAACCATGGCGTCAGATCGACCAAGCCAAGGCTCAGCAAAACGTCAGGAAACTGGTAGCCCGGATACTCCGGAGCGGGTGCAGAAACTCCTGGCCAGGGCCGGTGTCGGCTCCCGCCGGGAAATCGAGGGCTGGATGGAAGCCGGCCGGCTCACCGTCAACGGCCAACCGGTCAGTCCCGGCCAGAAAGCCACCGCACAAGACCGTTTCGACCTGGATGGCAAGCGGCTGGACGTAGCCGGTGCCGCCGGGGTGCTGCGCCGGGTACTGATCTACAATAAGCCCGAAGGCGAGGTGACTACCCGCAAGGATCCGGAAGGCCGGCCGACGGTTTTTGACCGGCTGCCGAGGCTGAAGGACCACCGTTGGCTGTCCATCGGCCGCCTGGACATCAACACCACCGGCCTGGTGCTGTTCACCACCGACGGCGAGCTGGCCAATCGGCTGATGCACCCGTCCAGCGAGATCGACCGGGAATACGCCGTGCGGATTTTCGGTGAGGTGGACGAGGCCATGATCGAGCGCCTGCTGGAAGGGGTGCTGCTTGAAGATGGTATGGCAAAGTTCACGGACGTTACGCCGGCGGGTGGCAGGGGCATCAACCAGTGGTTCCATGTCACCCTCATGGAGGGGCGTAAGCGCGAGGTTCGTCGCCTCTGGGAATCCCAGGGTGTGAAGGTAAGCCGGCTCAAGCGGGTGCGTTACGGGCCGATCTTCCTGCCCAGCCGCCTGACCGTGGGCAAATGGGAAGAGCTGGATCAGAAGGCGGTGGATCTGCTGAGCCGTACCGTCGGGCTGGAACCAGTCGAGATTCCTGCCAAGACCCCGGGTGAACAGGCTGCCCATGACCGCCGTCGCCGTAAGTCGCCGTCCCGCCCCGGCAAAAAGCCTGGCGCGAATAAATGGCAGGTTACTGATTCCACTCCAGAAAAGCCGAAAGCACGCCGCCGACCCCAATCCCGCAAGTAAGGCTGCGGGAAGGGTCCGGAAAAATCCGGAGTGGGGCAATCAAAATGTCGGACAAGGGGGTGGGGCCAGTGCAAGCCTGTGCTAAACTCCAGCGCTTGTGACTGTATTCATCCAGGAAGTGAGCGCCAGAATTTATGAGGTTTCAGGCTCCTGAAAGTTTGTCCGAACAGATTGCCCAGCACCTGGGGCAAAGGATCGTTACCCGTGATCTCAAGCCAGGCGAGCGAATCCAGGAACTCAAGGTCGCCGGCGAACTGAACGTGAGCCGCGGCTCGGTCCGTGAGGCCCTGCTGATCATGCAGCGGCGGCACCTGGTGGAAATCTTTCCCCGCCGGGGCGCCGTGGTTTCAGGACTGACGGCCGATAGCGTCAATAACCTCTACGATATCTACATTGATCTCCTGTGCATGCTGGGGCGAAAAGTGCTCGAGCGCTGGTCCGGTGAGGAGCTGGGTGGCGTCATGGGCCAGGTCCGGGAGCTGCAGGCGGTGATCGACGCCCTCAACTCCAACAGTGCCGATGCGGCGGAACAGGTGATCGACGCCGGCTTCGGCGTCATGCGCTATGCCTACCGTCTGGTGGAGAATCCGTTCCTGGAGGAGACCCTGGAGAATTTCCGGCCCGCCATCAGCCGCACCTACTTTGTGGCACTGGAGCATTTCCGGGAAGAGATCGATGAGACGGCAACTTTCTTCCGCCAGCTGGCGGATGCCGCCACTGCCGGCGACGCTGACCGTCTCCAGGCGGCCATCCAGGCCTTCGGCGAACACCAGCGCCAGCAGGTGCTGAGTATTCTCAGGGACGAGGAGAGCGCCTGATATGCGGCTGAAGTCCATCAAGCTGTCCGGTTTCAAGTCCTTCGTTGATCCGACCACGGTTCCTTTCCCCTCCAACATGACCGCGGTGGTGGGGCCCAACGGCTGTGGCAAGTCGAACATTATTGATGCGGTGCGCTGGGTCATGGGGGAAAGCTCCGCCAAGTACCTGCG
The DNA here is from genome assembly GCF_039523335.1 of Marinobacter szutsaonensis. Taxonomy (NCBI): domain Bacteria; kingdom Pseudomonadati; phylum Pseudomonadota; class Gammaproteobacteria; order Pseudomonadales; family Marinobacteraceae; genus Marinobacter; species Marinobacter szutsaonensis. The sequence goes on from NZ_BAAAFC010000001.1 coordinate 87,787, forward strand.
TGGCGAATCCATGACCGACGTCATCTTTAATGGCTCCAGTGCCCGCAAGCCCGTGGGCCAGGCCTCCATCGAACTGGTGTTCGACAACAGCGATGGCTCCGCGCCTGGCGAGTTTGCCCGCTTCAATGAGATCTCCGTGCGCCGTCGGGTGTCCCGGGAAGGGCAGTCCGAATACTTCATGAATGGCGCCAAATGCCGCCGTCGTGACATTACCGATCTGTTCCTGGGTACCGGTCTGGGGCCTCGTAGCTACGCCATTATCGAGCAGGGCATGATTTCCCGGCTTATCGAGGCCAAACCGGAAGAACTCCGGGTCTATATCGAGGAAGCGGCGGGGATCTCCAAGTACAAGGAACGCCGGCGGGAAACCGAGAACCGGATTCGCCGCACCCAGGAAAACCTTGAGCGTCTCACCGACCTGCGTGACGAACTGTCCCGCCAGTTGCAGCACCTGGAACGCCAGGCCGCGGCCGCCGAGAAGTACAAGGCCTACAAGCAGGAAGAGCGCCAGAAGAAGGCAGAGCTGACGGTGCTACGCTGGCAGTCCCTCGACAACGACCTGCAGACCTGGCGTGGCAAGATCCGGGACACCGAGCTTGAACTGGAAAAGCAGCTGACCGAACGGGTCAGCCTGGAAACCTCCCTCGAATCCCTCCGGGACAGCCATCAGGACCGAACCGAACATTTCAACCGCGCCCAGGCCCGCTACTACGAGGCCGGCGCCGATATCGCCCGCATCGAGCAGAGCCTGGAACACCAGCGCGAGCGCAGCCGCCAGACGGCCACGGAACTGGACCAGGCCATGGCCAACGAGCGGGAGCTGGCGCGGGAGCTGGAGCAGGACGAAGAAAAACTGGCCGGTATCCAGGAAGAGCTGGACATGATGGAGCCGGAGCAGGAAGCCCTGGCCATCCGCTCCGAGGAGTCTGGCGAGAAGCTGCAGCAGGCCGAAGACGCCATGAGCGACTGGCAGCACAAGTGGGAAGACTTCAGTACCCGTTCTTCCGATGCGCGCCGTCAGGCGGAGCTGGCCCAGTCCAGGATCCGCTCCCTGGAAGATGCCATCGAACAGCTTCGGAACCGTAGCCGGAAACTGGAGGACGAGCGTGAGCTGCTCGAAGGCCAGATGGACCGGGCTGAACTGGAAGGCCTGCTGGAGCAACAGGAGACCCTGGAACTCCAGCGGGAAGAAGCCTCCGAGCGGATCGCGGATATCCAGGACGAACTCTACGAAGCCCGACAGCAGCAGCGCGAGGCCGAAAATGCCCTGTCTGAGGAGCGTCAGCGGGTCCAGAGTCTCCGGGCGTCCCTTGAATCCCAGCAGGCATTGCTGGACGAACAACTGGGTAGTCAGGACGATCAGCTCCAGTCCTGGCTTTCCGACCATGACCTGCTGGACGCACCGCGTGTGGCCTCACGCCTGCGGATTGACGACGGCTGGGAATTCGCCGTGGAACAGGTCATTGGCCGGTTCACCCAGGGTCTGGCGCTACCGGGTATCTCCGAACTCTCCGATGCCATGGCGGATGCCCCCCGGGGATTGGCGGTGGTAGATGACGGTTCCGGGGATGCCGGCACTGGTACCGGTCTGGCCGCACGGGTCTCTGGTGTGCCGGCGGTCACCGCGATGCTCGACGGCATCGACACCGCTGAAAACCTGGATGAGGCCCTGGTCACGCGCGCGAGCCTTGGTGCAGGCCGGAGCCTGATCACCCGGGAAGGTATCTGGGTCGCCCGTGACTGGATCCTGATGCCGGATTCGGATGCCGGTCAGGTGGGCGTCATCGAACGCCAGAAAAAGGTCGCCGAGCTGACGGAGCAGTTGGCCAGCGCCGAGGCAGCCATGGAGACGGCAAGCGAATGCCTGGAACAGCTCCAGGAGCGTGCCGAGCGGGCGGAAGCTACCCGCGAGGATGCCCAGGCGAAGCTGTCCGACGCCGAGCGCGAGCTCAGCAGTCTGGGCTCCCGGATTTCCGGGCTCAAGGCACGGGCCGAACAGATCGATGCCCGGCTGCAACGCATTACCGAGGATCGTGACGACGTGGCGGTCAGCCTTGAGGACCAGCAGGAAAGCCTGCAGATGGCCCGTGAGGAGTGGCAGCAGGCCCTGGCTTCCACGGAGGACAGTGACGAGGAGAAGGAACGGCTGCTGGAGCAACGGGATACGCTCCGGGAGAACCTGGATCGCCTGCGCCAGGAGGCCCGTCATGACCGGGACCATGCCCATCAGCTGCAGCTTCAGCTCCAGACCCTGAACAGCCAGCGTGAGGGCCTGAAGCAGACTATTGACCGGATGCAGCTGCAGAAGGAGCGGATCCAGGAGCGCCTGGAGATCCTACGGGAATCGCGGGAGAGTGCCGAGGAGCCCATGGAAGACCTGCAGATGCAGCTCGAAGGCTTGCTGGACCGCCGGCTGGCGGAAGAGGAAAAGCTCGGTGCGGCACGGGATTCCCTCGAGGAGATTGACCGGGAGGTTCGCGAGAAGGAACAGGCCCGAAGCCGGATTGACCATGAGATCCAGGATGTCCGCGCCCGGCTGGAAAAACTCAAGATGGAGTCACAGGCACTGGAGATCCGCTCCGGCAACCATATCGAGCAGCTCACGGAACTGGATGTGAAACTGCAGGAAGTACTGGAGCAGCTGCCGGAAGCGGCCAATGAGAAAGACTGGGCCGACGAGCTGGAGAAGATTGGCAACCGGATTCAGCGGCTGGGCGCCATCAACCTGGCGGCCATCGAGGAGTACCAGGTCCAGAGTGAGCGCAAGACCTATCTGGACAGCCAGCACGAAGATCTGATGGAAGCCCTGGAAACGCTGGATAACGCGATCCGGAAGATCGACCGGGAAACCCGCCAGCGCTTCAAGGAAACCTTCGACCAGGTCAACGGCGGCCTGCAGGCACTGTTCCCGAAAGTGTTCGGGGGTGGTAATGCCTATCTGGAGCTGACCGGCGAGGACCTCCTGGAAACCGGCGTCGCCATCATGGCGCGGCCACCGGGCAAGAAGAACAGCACCATCCATCTGCTTTCCGGTGGTGAGAAAGCCCTGACGGCGATCGCACTGGTGTTTTCAATCTTCCAGCTCAACCCGGCGCCGTTCTGTATGCTGGACGAGGTGGATGCGCCACTGGACGATGCCAACGTCGGCCGGTATGCCAATATGGTCAAGGAGATGTCGAAGCAGGTGCAGTTCATCTACATTACCCACAACAAGATCGCCATGGAGATGGCGGACCAGCTGATGGGCGTGACCATGCACGAACCGGGTTGTTCGCGGCTGGTGTCCGTGGATGTGGAGGAAGCCGCAGCCCTGGCCGAGGCCTGATGCCGGAACTGGTTGAATTGCCATCAAGGATGACAAAAATGCCATCTGGCCCGGCTGCGCGTTGTATTCATTACAGGCTTTTCTTAGAGTAGCAACATTATTGAACCTGCAGACAGGACGACAGCGCTATGTCTCTTAGGGAATGGTTAATCGCCATAGGTACCCTGGTTATTCTCGGCATCGTGATCGATGGTATTCGTCGGATGCGCCGGGCTCGGAAAGAGTCCATGGCTATTTCGTCGGGGATGGGTGCGGATGACCTCGACGAGTCTCCTCTCGAAGAGGAGTACAACCCCGAATTGCCCAATGGCGGCGCCCGGACGATCTCCCGTGACGTTCTGGAAGAGCGGGGTTACGTCAAACCCGAAAGATCCAGCCGCTTCGGCAATCCGCCACCCAAACCGACCCGGCCGGCGAAGGAAACCCGTAAACCGGAACAGCCCGCGGAGCCTGAACCCGAAATGGCGGAGGACGAGCATCTGTCTTCTGCCGATCAGGAGGACTACATTCAGGACGCCGGCTGGGGCGCCCGTGACGACGAGCCGGTTGATGACGGTATCGTCGGCGAGCCCCGCACTGTGGCGCCAGAACCAGCGCCCCGGCCTGAAGAGCCCGAGGTCACTGAAGAGCCTCGGGCTGCCAAACAATCACCGGCAGAAAATGCGCCCCCGATTGTCACCAGCGAGGTAGAGGAGGACACCGCCCGGAGAACTCCCACCGCGCGTCGTTCTGACCAGCCACTGGCGGGTGCCAACCGTCCCGAGGCCCGGGAAGTGATTGTGATCAACATACTCGCCCGCAGTGGCGAAGAGTTCACTGGCACCGCCCTCAAGAAACTGTTCGAGGCATGTGGGCTTGAACATGGCGACATGGATATCTATCACCGCCACGAGGAAGCGGACACCACCAGCCCGGTGCAGTTCAGCGTCGCCAATGCCGTGGAGCCGGGCACTTTCAAGCCCTCCGACATTCCGGGCATGAAAACGCCGGGGATCAGCTTCTTCATGAGCCTGCCCGGTCCGTCCAAACCACTGCAGGCCTTCGATTTCATGCTGGAGACCGCCCAGGCAGTGGTTCGTAACCTGGGGGGGGAACTCAAGGACGAACGGCGCAGTGTGATGACGCCGCAGACCATCGAGCATTGTCGCCAGCGCATCCGCGAATTCGAGCGTAAGCAGCGATCCCAGCGGGTTTGAGGGTCGTAACACCGAAAGCGTAATGCCCGGCACTGGTCCGGGCATTTTTGTGACAGCCGAGAGTGCACATCGATGAGCAAAGCCACGCCCGACATTATCAAGCGTGTTGACGAACTCCGGTCCCAGATCGAGGACCACAACTACCATTATTACGTCCTGGATGATCCCCGCATTCCGGACGCGGAATACGACCGACTGTTCCGGGAGCTGCAACAGCTTGAGGCAGACTACCCCGAACTCGCCTCCGACGATTCTCCCACCCGAAGGGTGGGCAGCAGCGCCGAGACCAGTTTCGAGGAAGTGGTTCACCGGCTGCCGATGCTTTCCCTGGATAATGCCTTCAGCGAAGAAGAACTCAGGGATTTTGACCGGCGGGTCCGGGAGCGTCTTAGCTCCGACGGCGAAATCGAGTACGTATGCGAGCCCAAGCTCGATGGCCTGGCGGTCAGCCTTCACTACGAGAATGGTTCCCTGACCGTGGCCGCTACCCGGGGCGATGGTTACAGCGGCGAGGACATCACCGCGAATATCCGCACGATCCCCTCGGTGCCGCTCAAGCTTCGTGGTGACGATGTGCCGGAGATGGTGGAAGTCCGGGGCGAGGTGTACATGCCCAAGGCCGGCTTCGAGAAGCTCAATCAGCGGCTGGCGGACCGGGGTGAGAAGACCTTTGTGAATCCCCGGAATGCAGCGGCCGGGAGCCTGCGCCAGAAGAAATCCACAGTGACCGCCAAACGCCCGCTGGAAATGTGTGCATACAGTGTGGCCGTCCCCGACGAAAGCCTGCTGCCGGATACCCAGTGGGACAGCCTGCAGCAGGTCAAGCGATGGGGCTTCCGGATCAATCCGGAAATGCGTAAGGCCAAAGGTGTGGGGGAGTGTCTCGAGGCCTATAACGAGCTGATGGAGAAGCGGGACTCCCTGCCATACGAGATCGATGGCATTGTGTTCAAGGTCAATCGGCTGGATCTGCAGCAGCAGCTGGGATTTGTGTCCAGGGCGCCCCGGTGGGCCATTGCCCACAAGTTCCCGGCCCAGGAAGAGCTGACTGTTATCGAGGACGTGGAATTCCAGGTTGGCCGTACCGGTGCCGTGACTCCGGTGGCGCGCCTCAAGCCGGTGTTCGTCGGCGGCGTCACCGTCAGCAACGCGACGTTGCACAACATGGACGAGATCCGTCGGCTCGATGTTCACATCGGCGACAGCGTATTCATCCGCAGGGCCGGGGATGTGATTCCCCAGGTGGTCAAGGTGGTTGCCGACAAGCGCCCGGAAAACGCCAAAGCGGTGGAGCTGCCGAAGACCTGTCCGGTGTGCGGCTCCGACGTTATTCAGATCGAAGGCGAGGCCGTGGCCCGCTGTTCCGGCGGTCTGTACTGCCCGGCCCAGCGGAAAGAGGCCATCCGCCATTACGCTTCCAGAAAGGCTTTGGATATCGAGGGGCTGGGGGACAAATGGATCGATATCCTGGTGGACCGGGGCATGGTCAAAACGGTCGCCGACCTGTATCACCTCAAGGTCAAGGACCTGACCAGTCTGGAACGAATGGGCGAGAAGTCCGCCACCAACCTGGTCAAGGCCATCGACAGCTCCCGGGAACCGGTGCTCTGGCGTTTCCTCTATGCACTTGGCATCCGGGAAGTGGGCGAGGCGACGGCAAAGGGCCTGGCCAGTCATTTCGGAACCCTTGAGTCCATCGCCGATGCGGACGAGGAGGCGTTGCAGGAAGTGCCGGATGTTGGTCCCATTGTCGCCGGCCATATCCGCAGCTTTTTCGATCAGCCCCATAACCAGGAGACCCTCCAGGCGCTCAGGGACGCCGGTGTCCAGTGGCAGGAAGAGCAGGTGGAGCAAGGCGAGAAGCCGCTTCACGGCGAAACCTGGGTTCTCACCGGCACCCTGTCCGGGATGACCCGTGACGAGGCCAAGGAGAAGCTGGAGGCCCTGGGCGCGAAAGTCGCCGGGAGCGTTTCGAAGAAAACCGCCTGTGTTGTGGCCGGTGAAGCGGCCGGGTCAAAGCTGGCCAAGGCCGAGCAGTTGGGTGTTCCGGTTCTTGACGAGGAAGGATTGTTGGAGCTGTTGAAAGAGCACGGCCTCGGAGGCTGAGCCCTGCATCACAAACGTGCGGCTGGCCGCAGACCAGGACGGTTTGCGGGCAGCGAATCTGAGAACTCGCGCAGATCCCGTCTTCGACAAATTGGCTACCATGGCGTTGTTCTGTAACGGTGTGTAAATCAGCCTTAGTGGCGGGCGCACACCCACAATAACAACGCTCCGAAACGGACTTTTCCATGCGCGCCGATAGTTGTTCCCGCATCGCTTCCGGTCTCCGCCTTACCGGCCTGATACTTCTCCTGACTGCTCTCGTTGGCTGTAAAACCGAGAAAGATCCGGATCAGCCAACCATCCTCGGGGCGCCACCGTCTAATGCCTACCTGGGCGTCGAGTACTACTACAACTGGGGCGCCTACGGTGGCGAAGGCATTCTCGATTACAGTCTGACCAACGCGCCGTCCTGGCTGGCGTTGGAGGACATCAGCAATAAGGCCCGCCAGGGTGTGATCATGTACGGCGTTCCCGGTCTGACAGGGGGCAGTCGGGGTGAGGCGGATCTCGGCAAAACCGAAGATATCAACCTGGTGACCACGGACGGCAAACTGGCAGGTACCGCGCCGTTCGATATCGAAGTGCGTTACAACCCCCTGGCTCTGGAGGCCGGCACCTTCACCGAGGGTGAGGTACCGGAACTTGCGGCTCCGAGAGGGGAGCATTGTGCGGTGCCGGATCTTTCCGGGGCGGGTGAACATACCTTCACCATCAATACCTATGACGAGTCAGGTGCGGTTGAGGGTGAAAAGGAAGTGACGCTGCCTACACGGAAGGTTGCCGTCAAGGTGAGCCTCGACAAGCCCTCGGTGACGCGGGTCGGCGTCGCCTTTGAGCTGAGCTCCCAGTATGACCCTTCCAGATGTGATCCGTCGTTTACTGGCACCGCCCCCCACCAACGCTGTGATTTCAGTGCTGCCAATGCCAGCCACGCTATTGTAGGCAAAGATATTGTTGGTCTTGGTAGCGATACTCCGCAACTTATTGATGAAGAAGGGAAACTACGACCGATCGATAAGGATGGAGTTCCCCTAAAATACCTTTCTTATGAAGCTGATAACAACGGCTATCTGACCCGGGGTGTGGTTACCCTCGAACCGGGAATCACCGAATGCTATATCCGCCTGGAGGTGGTGGAGGACAGCTTTGCCGAGCTTTCCGAGTCTGCACGACTGACCCTGACCGAGGTCCGCTCGGGCCTTGCCGGGCTGGGGGCCAATAACGGTGGGGTACAGACCACCGTCACCATTGATGACAACGAACCGGTGGTGTCCCTGGAAACCCTGAAAGGCGGGCCCCGCGACACCCTGAACGTGGGGGATTTCCGGGAATACCGGGCCAGGTTGACCGGCGAACGGGATGGTATCGTCAAGGCCCGTTTGATTCATTCGGAGAGCTCCACCGCACGGCTCGACAGCGAGTTTGTGATTGAGCAGCAGGAGAGCGGACTCTGGGTGGAGAATCCGACCCTCAGTTTCCCTGCGGATCAGGATGCAGTTACCTTCCGGGTGCGTGTGCCTGCGGATAGCTATACCAACCCGGATCTGGCCGACCGTTTTATCGAGATGGCTCTGAATGATGCCTATCAGGCAGGACGCGAAGGATTTTCCCGGCCGGTCTCAGAGGACTTGCTTCGTATCAGTCTGAATGAACTGACGACACCGATCGTTTTGCCGGCCAGCGGAGGTTTCGTGCCCACGGACATGGCCCTTGAACACGATGGCCGGCTTTTCCTGGCCGGCTATGATGGTGCGAGCGGTAACGGGGTCAAGGTCAGGATCTTTGACCAGAAAGGCAACCTGCTACAGGAGGCGGGCGTTACGCCGGAGGGCGTTAGTCTTGCACCGTCGTCCCCGGTCATTAGTGTGGTGAACAGGAAGGTTACCGAGAACAACACCAAGGTGGACCGGTATGAGTTCGTAGTTGCCTACAGCAGTGATGTTGAGATTGCGGGAACAACGCCGGCGGGGGGTGACGATGTGCTTGCGTCCGTGTTCCGGTTCGACGGTGATTTGAACGGAGGCGAGTACGTGCCTTACTGGACACTGCGCAGTGGCACCACAGGTTATGACCGGATCCGGGATGCCGGGATCAATCCGGATTCCGGATATGTGATCCTGGCCGGTGAGACCTCCGGAACCTGGCCAGGACAGAGTTCGGCCGGCGGCGTAGACAGCTTCCTGCAACGGATTGATACCGTGCTGGACGGCGACACACCGGTGCCCGAAGTCGCCTGGACCCGACAAGTGGGATCCGCCGGTAATGATGCCGTGGCGGGCAGCTCGGTGCTATCTATGTCGCCCATGTTGTTCGGTTCAGCGGCAGGCTCCGTGGGTGGTGCCGAGGTAATTGGCGGAGAAGATGCCTATTTCTTTTCCTACGGCGGGGCGTCAACCACTCCAACGGTCTATCAGGTGGGCACAGCCGGTGACGAGAAGGTCACGGCGGGCCTGTTCAGTGGAAATAATCTGTGGCTGTTGGGGGAGAGTGACGGGGAGTATTCCGTCGCCACGGGCGAGGACGATGTTCAAACCCTGGTGCGTGAGCCGTTGTCCAGTCAGGCGGGATTCCTGCTGTCCTATTCCGCGACCGGAGGGGTTAGCAGGGCGTTTACCCTGAATGACACGACGGATGCATCCAGCGAGTTTCTCCACGGCCTGGCCAGGTTCGGTGGCGATCTGGTGGCCGGAGGCGAAACCGATGGTAATTTCACCGGAGAGGCCATCACTTCTTCCGGCCAGACCCAGGGCATCGTCAGCCGCATTTCCTTGGCTGAGGCGGACGTAACAGATGACAGTGAGCCGGCATTCCGTAATGAGTGGCGCTACCAGCTTGAGGCCGGGGATACCTCTGTCCATCGGCTGGCCAACTACCGGGATGACGAAATCACCGCGCTGGTGCGCTCGGGGGAGGGGCGGATGATTATCCTGTTCAGTCCCGAGGGGGAGCTGCTGACCCCCCTGAATTGAGGCCTCAGCCGGCCCGGCGCCGGCACATCCGGTCTGGCCGGACGCTGTGTGCAAGTGTCGCAGGCAGGCAGGCCGGTTGCCCGGTGAGCTGGTCCGCCACGTATTCCGCCAGTAACGGCGCGTAGGTGAGGCCCTTGCTCCCCAGGCCGGTGAGTAGATAGACGCCTTCAAGGGATTGCCCGTTGCAGTCTGCCATCATTCCGGCCACCGGCTGATAATCGTGGGTGGTGCAGCGAAACCCGACCCGGCCCTCGACCTCCCCGCTGATTCCTTTCTCAGTAAATAACCCGGGCAACATGGCACCGAGCTGCTCGAGATTCTCGTTGTTTGCCTCGCGGGTGACCGAGGGATCGGCGCTGTGCAGGTCAAAGGTGGCCCCGGTTACAGCCAAGCCGTCCTGGCACGGATTAAGGTATTTCTGGCCACAGATAACCGCCTTCGGTGCCCGGATCGCTTCCTCGGGGAGGTGGGTTACCTGGCCCCGGATCGCCTTGAAACGATATTCACCCTTGAGCGGGATCAGTTCCGCCGTTTTGTGGCCTGCCGCAATTACCACGCTGTCTGCGATAATGTCCGACCCCTCACGGCTGGAAAGGTGCCATTTTCCGTTACAGGGCATCAGCCGAGCCACTCGTGTGCCGAACCGGCAATCGATAAGCGCGTGATGAGCCAGCTCCTGGCAAAGGCTGCCGGGTGACAGCCAGCCATTATTGGGGAACCAGAGCCCACCGTTAGCGACGGGAGTGCCGGTAAGTTCGGAGGCGGTCGCCTCATCCACAGGGTACAGAAGCTCTTCGGGATATTGGTTGCGCTCCAGAAAACGGGCCTGCCGGTCCTGTTCCTGGGGATTCCATGCCATCTGAAGCAGACCGGTCGGGTGCCAGAAGGCATCCCGGTATGGTTTGTAGGCACGCTGGCTGAAGGTCAGGGCGGAAAGAGCCAGTTCTGTCTGGGTGTTGAATTCGACGCCAAGTTTTACATACATCGCGCCCTGAAGATTGCCGGAGGCCGCGGCACCGGCCTTCTCTTCTGCATCAATCAGAGTGACGGCCACCCCACGACTGGCCAGGTTCCGGGCCAGCAGGGTGCCGGCGATGCCCGCACCAATGATGGCCACGGTGCCGGAAGGCGCTGGCGAGTCACTGCAAGCGGTGCCGGTCAGCACCCCGGCAATCATGTCCCGCTTGCGTCCGTAGCCGGGGGTTTTGCGCATCTCGAATCCTTCGTCCTCGAGCGCCCGGCGTATTCTGCCAACGGCGGTGAAGGTGGCCAGGGTCGTGCCCGGCTTGCTGTGCTCGCGGATCAGGGCCATGGCCTGGTCCAGCCACATGTCGGGATTCAGGGCCGGGGCGAAGCCGTCCAGGAACCAGGCGTCGGCAGAGAATGACAGGGCTCCCCAGGCCTCCAGGACATCGCCAAAATAAAGGGTCAGGCGCACCCGGCCCTCATCCAGTACCAGGCGGTGAGTACCCCGGACCAGGGGCGGGTATTGGGCAAGCAGTTCCTCGGCGAGTGGTGCCAGTTCGGGCCAGAGATCCAGGGCGCGCTTGAGGTCATCCCGTGTGAGCGGGTAGCGCTCAGCGGAGATGAAATGCAGTACGGAGCCGTTATCCGGCCGGTTTTTCCGCCAGGCCTGCCAGGCAGCAAGAAAATTGAGACCGGTGCCGAAGCCGGTCTCCGCGATCACGAAGGAATCTCGATCAGACAAGTTCCGGAAACGGTCGGGCAGGTGGTTGTGGTTCAGGAAGACGTATCGGGTTTCTTCCAGTCCATTGTCGCGGGAGAAATAGACATCCCCGAACCGGGCCGATTCCGGTATTCCGTCCCGCCAGACAAGATCGGCGGGTTCGATCGCAGGCGGGCGTATAGTGCTGTCAGTCATGTTCTACTCGTCGTTGCTGACCACCGAAACCTTCTCGATGATGACCGGCTCCACCGGTACGTCCCTCATGCCACGGGCGTAGCCGGTTTCAACACCGGCGATGGCATCAACCACATCCATGCCTTCGGTAACCTCGCCAAACACGGCGTAGCCCGCGCCCCGGACGCCGGCATTGAGGGCGTCATTATCGACCACGTTGATGAAAAACTGGGAAGTTGCCGAATCCGGATTGTTGGTGCGGGCCATGGCGATGGTGCCCCGCTGGTTCGGAAGGTCCTTGCTGGCTTCGTTGACGATCGGATCCCGGGTGGGTTTCCGGGACAGCTCAGCCGTGAATCCGCCACCCTGGATCATGAAGCCGGCAATGACACGGTGAAACACCGTACCCTCATAGAATCCGTCCCGGGCGTATTGAAGGAAGTTCTCTACGGTTTCGGGAGCCACATCGGGGCGAAGTTCGAGCACGAAGTCACCCTGGCTTGTTTCAAACAGGACTTCCGGCATTGTCGCATCCTCGTCTCCCGATTGGGCCTGTGCCGGTGCGGAGACCAGGTAAAGAGCAGCCAGGGCAGCCAGCAGCGGGGAAACCAGTTGGCGGGAGAAAGGCATATATTGGGTCATATCCGGGATACTCTCGATGTTGTAGGCGAAGTTCCGACCAGGGTAAATCAGCGGGACCTGCTGGGTGAAGCAGGATGTTAGCAGATTGATCCCACACAACGGCCAGCCGAAGGTGGTAAAATGCCACGTTAATTACGCGAATATAATAATGAGTCAATGGAAACGATAAAGACAAGCGACTATCAGGCCTTGCAGGCCTATCTTCGGGACGCCTGCGGGATCCTGCTGAGGGACAGCGCTCAGGAGCTGGCCCGGCGACGCCTGCGGCCGGTACTGGATAATCATCAGTTGACCTCCATCGAGGATCTACTGGAAGGGCTGGACAGACCGGGGCGGTCCGGCCTGAAGGAAGCTGTCATTGATGCGATCACCATGAGCGAAAGCCGGTGGTTCGGCGACGCGTCGGTGTTTTCAATGCTGTGCGATCACGTGTTACCCGACCTTGCCGGGCGCAACTCCGGCAAACGGGTGGCTATCTGGTCAGCGGCCTGTTCCACAGGCCAGGAGCCATATTCCCTGGCCATGGCCATAAGCGAGTTCCGGGAGCGGAACCCCGGTAGCCTGGGTGAGGGCCGGGTGTTGGCGACGGATACTTCCCGGAGCGCCCTGGAAGTGGCCCGGCGGGCTCAATACGAACTCGGTCCCGACGACACAAGCGTTACCCCCGGGCGCAGGGAGCGCTTTTTCCGGTCCGTCGAGAGGGGTGGCTGGCAAGTCAGCCCCGACATCCGTGCCCTGGTCGAGTTCCGTGAGCTGAACCTGCTTCAGCGCGCGCTGCCAGGCAAGTTCGACGTGGTGATCTGCCAGAATGCCCTGGTTTACTATTCGGCAGAAAAGAGAGGGGCCATATTGGCCCGGTTCCATGCTGCCCTCAATCCCGGCGGCTACCTGATCGCCGGATCCTCCGAGCTGGCGGGCGATGTTCCCGACCTTTACGAACCCATTGAGTGCCCAAGCGGCAACGCCTACAGGAAAAAGTAATCCATGCCTCTGAATGTCTGGGTGCTGGTGGCTGCGCAAGCGCTGGCCATGTGTACCGCACCGTTCATCATCGTCATCGGCAGCATCCAGGGCCGGGCCCTGGCACCGTCTGCGGAGTGGGCCACGCTTCCCGTGGGGCTCGTGGTGGTCGGGACCGTGCTTTCGGTCAAGCCGGCGACCTGGCTGATGGAGCGGATAGGGCGCAAACCGGTCATGCTGCTGGGTGCCATCATGGGAATCCTGGCGGGCGGTGTGGGTGCACTGGCCTCCTGGCAGGGATCTTTCCTGTTGCTTTGTGTGGCTGCGGTCGTGGGCGGCAGTGGCCTTGCGGTGGTGCACCAGTACCGGTTTGCCGCGATGGAATCGGTCGGACCTGAACTTGCAGGCTCGGCCGCAGCCCGGGTGCTTCTGGGCGGACTCGGTGCAGCCTGGTTGGGGCCCGAGATTGCCACGCTTGGTGCGGGGCCCGATGAGACCTATCCGTTTATGGATAGTTGGCTTGGACTGTTGGCGGTGCAGGCCGTGGCATTGGTCACGCTTTTCGCCGGCTATCGGTCGAAAGGTGAACTGGTCCGGGAGGACCATGTTGGCGGCGGCCGGCCGCTGCGGGAAATCCTGGTCAATCCTCTGGTGCTGGCCGCGATCGGTGCCGCCGCCATCGGCTACGCGGTGATGGCTTTTATCATGACCGCGACTCCGCTGAGCATGACCGAAATGGCCGGTCACAGCCTCGACGATGCCAAGACAGTCATTCAGCTCCACATCATGGCCATGTACCTGCCATCCCTGATCAGCGGCTGGCTGACCCGGGTAGTGGGCATTCCCCTGATGATGGTCGGCGGGCTGCTGGCCTATCTCGCGTGCGTGTTGCTTGCGGCAGCCGGCATCAGCTTCCACCACTACCTGTGGGCGCTCCTGTTGCTGGGTGTTGGCTGGAACTTTCTGTTTGTGGGTGGAACTGCCTTGCTGCCTCAGGGCTACCAGGATTCCGAGCGTTTCCGGGTGCAGGGGCTCAATGACATCCTTGTATTCGGCTCCCAGGCCACCGCGTCGCTGTCCGCCGGGGCGGTTTTTGCCTGGATCGGGTGGTCCGGTCTGGTTATGGTTTCCGTACCTTTCCTGGTACTTCAGGGTATTCTCGTTATGCTATGGCTGGCTCGTTCCAGGGCAACCCAGAAGCTGCAGACAGGAGGCGCAGATGCAGATTGATTTTGATGGCATGGACCCGAAAGAGGTCTATCACATCCTCACCCAGACCATTATTCCCCGGCCGGTCGCCTGGGTGCTCAGCGAGAATCCGGACGGTGATTACAACCTGGCACCGTTCTCGTTCTTCACACCGATTACCAGCAATCCGCCATTGCTGATGTTTTCCGTCGGCAAGAAACCCACGGACGGTTCTTTCAAGGACACCCGGGTGAACATCGAAACCAACCGGCATTTTGTGGTGCACATCGCTCATCGGGAGCTGGCGGAAGCCATGACCGAAACCTCACGGACATTGCCGCATGGTGAATCCGAGCTGAAGAAAGTAGATCTTGAACTCACGGAGTTTGATGGCTCTCCTCTGCCACGCCTGAAAGACTGCCGGGTGGCACTGGCCTGTGAGCTCTACGAGATCAAGGAGATCGGCGCGGCACCCCAGTCCCTGATTTTTGGCAAGATCAACGCCATCCATGTGGCGGATGAGGCCATTGCCCGGGATGACAAGGAGCGACTGCGTTTTGACGGTTCTGCCATTGATCCCCTGGGGCGACTCGGAGGCAGCGAATACGTCACCTTCGGGGAGATCCTGAAGGTACCCCGGCCGGCGTGACTCCCGCAGGAGGTCAGAAACCATGGAACAGCTCAACCTCCGGCATCTGTATTATTTCTGGGTGATCAGCCGGGAGGGCTCGATCGCCCGGGCCAGCGAGTTGCTTGATCTGGCACCGCAAACCCTGAGCGGCCAGCTGGCCACCTTCGAATCGGCTGTCGGCGGCAGGCTTTTCCTCCGGGAACGGCGAAAACTGGCGCTGACCGATCTCGGCCGGATGATCCTCGGCTACGCCGACGACATATTCGCTTTGACCGGGGAGCTGACCGATACCCTGCAACTTGCTCCCGCTGACAGACCGCTGACCCTGGCGGCGGGTATATCCGCCTCGATCCACAAGCTCATCGCCTATTACCTGTTGCAGCCGGCCATGGTGCTCAAACGACCGGTGCAGCTGGAATGCCGGACCGGCAGAACCGAAGATCTCGTGCTGAGCCTCAAGCGAAAGGAACTGGATGTCGTGTTGGCGGACCGGATGCCGGGGCTGGATGAGCACGGTCCTTTCACGGTTCACCCGGTTGCCGGCTCCAGTATCAGTCTGTTTGCTGCGCCGGCACTGGCTGCCAACCTGAAAGAGGGCTTCCCCGATTCCCTGAATGGCCAGCCCTTGCTGGCCAATGCGACCGATGCGCCGTACTTCGAGCGCCTGATGAACTGGCTGTCACTGCAGGGCGTGCGCATGAGGCTGATGGCCCGGGTTGATGACAGTGCCCTGATCAAGGTTTTCGGACGCCAGGGTTATGGGGTCTTTGCAGCTCCCACGGTGATACGGCGGGAAGTCTGCCGGCAGTATGAGGTGGAGCACATCGCCCGTATTGATGAAGTACAGGATGAGCTGTTTGCAATTACCCGGGGCCGTAAACTGGCCCATGAGGGTGTCCGGGCAATCTGCATGGACCCTGTCAATTTCAACGCGCTGAGTACGGATCTGGACAAGTGATGCATCGAATATGTCGATGTTAAAAGATCAAAAAAGCTTATTTTCTCGAAGTAGTGTTCGGAGGAACATAGGAATCGTGAAGTGGCAACTCGGAGGAAGCAGCCATGAAAACGATTCACAAATTCCGCGTTGAGGCCGGAAAAGAGCCGACAACCCTTAACCTGAAGGAGGGATATCGGGTAGTGCGCTGCGAATACATCGTCCCGCACAAGGCCGTGTACCTCTGGGTGGAACAGCCGCTGAATGTTGGCACCCCAACAGTCGAGCGTCAGTTCCGGGTGGCCCTTTCCGGTGAGCCGGTACCTGACCATTTCGACTATCTCGGTACCGCACTGGACCCGTTCGGACCGGAGGCTTACCACGTGTTCGCCTTGCCGGCCGGTGAGAACGACATCCACTATACGCCCGCAGGCGATGGCGCAAGCAACGACCTTTTCAGCAGCGTCGGTTGGCAGTCCTCAGCAATGTCATCCTGATGCGCACTCTCTTGGCCCTTCGGGGCCTTTTTTCTTTCTACCGCGCTGCCAGGGGAAGGTGGCCGGTCTTGACCCAGATAATGGTTTCCTGCTCCACGAACGGGTGATGCCGGCTCATGTGCGGGCTGCGAATCCAGGTGCCGGCAGGATAGCGGCCATGTTCGTCGCAGAACTCGCCGGAAAGTACAAAGATCTCTTCGCCGCCGAAGTGTCGGTGGGGCTGGAATACCTCGTTGGCCGGCCACTTCACCAGTGCCACATGCTCGTGCTCGAAATCGTGCAGGGGCATTACCTGAAGCCCGCCAATCCCCGGTAGCCACTCGGCTGTGCGGGTATCCACCCGGACAGTTTCCAGGTCTCGCTCGTCAAACTGGTGCAGCTTGACCAGCAGGGTGCATCCTTCCTTGCTGAAGGGAGCATGGCCGCTGCCAGGTGGGTTGCGCAGGTAGGTGCCGGCGGGGTAGTCGCCGGTCTCGTCGGAGAACACGCCTTCGAGTACCAGAATTTCCTCGCCCAGCGGATGTTCGTGGCGCTTGAAGGAAGCGCCCGGCTCATAGCGCACCACACTGGTTGCGTGACCCCGCTCGGCTTCTTCCCGGGCCAGTGGCTTCCGCAGTACTCCGCCGGCAGGGCTGGGTACCCAGTCCATCTCTGCGGTACGGATCACCACCTTTTCACTGAAATCCATATTGAGCATGACAAATCCCTCATTGCTGGAATGCCGGGAATACGCCAGCGGAGGTGCGCTGGATGACCGCGCAGGGCCGATTACTTGATGAGCGCCTGGATATCCCGGAATCGCGGGTGCCTGCAATCACGCATCCACTCGAAAGCGACCATTTCCAGGGTAACAATCCGCGCTCCGCTCTCGTTCAATCGATCCAGGGCAACATCCCGGTCAAAATCATTTCGCGAGCCGGTAGCATCCGCCACCACCCACACCTTGTACCCCGCATCGAGAAGGCTCAGGGCAGTCTGCATCATACAGACGTGGGTCTCACAGCCACCAATGACAATATGCTGCCGACCTTCCGGCAGCTGATCAATCAGGCCATCCGGGCAGGCATCGAAATGGGTTTTGTCGAGAACCGAATCGCACAGTTCCCGCACCGATTCGATATTGGGGCCGAGTTTGTCCGGCAACTGTTCGGTACCGAGTACCGGTACCCCAAGAAGACCTGCAATCGTCGCCAGTGTCGTGCACCGGTCAGCCACTTCCTCACCGAAGCTGATCGCGGGCATCAGCTTTTCCTGGAGATCAATCAGGATCAGGACAGATTGGTCTGCTTTCATCAGCATTGTTATTCTCCTTGTTCTGAGAGGGCAGTTTCGTAAGAGGAGTTCCCCATGGCGCGATGGCTGGTGATCGCGGGCCTTATTCTTGTTCTGCTTGGAGCCATACTACATTTAGCCCCGGGCCTGCTGAACTGGTTCGGCAAATTACCGGGGGATATTAACATCCGATCGGAAAACAGTCGGGTGTTTATACCGATTACCTCGATGATTATCGTCAGCGTTCTGTTAACGATAGTTCTGAACTTGTTCAACCGTTAACCGGAATTCGGGCCGATATTAAATTTTTTCGGTGATTTCCCGATAGGGTGTTGCCAAGGGCCTGAAAAACCATTAAAGTTTGCGCCCTCAAATGAGCGGCAACACCGCTGATTTGAAACAGTTTATTGGAGAGGTGGCCGAGTGGCTGAAGGCGCACGCCTGGAAAGTGTGTATACGTTAATAGCGTATCGAGGGTTCGAATCCCTCCCTCTCCGCCAATACAAAACCCCAGCGTAGCTGGGGTTTTTTATTGGCCGATTGGCAGGGTAAGAAGAACCCTCGCGGGTTCGACCGAAGGCTGCGGAGCAGCCTGAGGAACGTCGGAGCAACGCGACGACGGCCCCGAAGGGGTGAGGCCCGCAGGGCCGAATAATCCCTCTCTCTCCGTCAATAAAAAACCCCAGCATAGCTGGGGTTTTTTATTGGGCGTATTCCAGGTCTAAACTTGATGAGTATCACTTCTTGAGCGGTATCCAGCCTTGTGGGTTTGACAGTAGGGAATAACCATATATAAAAGAGGTATAACCTACTGAACGAAAAGGAGTCGGAAATGTCTCCACGCCCCTTCTGGTCACCCCTCTGGGCAGGCATTGCCCTGGGGGTGGCGTTATTTCTCACCTTTGTCCTGACCGGTCACGGCTTGGGCGCCAGTGGTTTCTTTACCCGGTTTACCGCGGAAGTTGGCCAGTGGCTGGCACCGGAACTGACGGCGGCCAACCGCTACCTGGGCGATTATGTTCGTGGTGAGCCGCTGCAGGCCTGGATCACCTGGGAAGTGCTCGGTGCGTTCATTGGGGCACTTGTCGGCGCGCTCTCCGGTCGAAGGTTCAGGCCTCAGGTGGAACGGGGACCGTCATCCGGGGTGGGTAGCCGGCTCGTGCTGGCTCTGATCGGTGGAATCCTGACAGGGCTCGGTGCCCGTCTGGCACGGGGCTGCACCAGTGGCCTCGGTCTTTCCGGTGGTGCCGCGTTGGCGGTTGGGGGCTTTGTGTTCCTGATCTGCTTCTTCGCGGCAGGTTTCCTGTTCAGCTTGATTGTAAGGAGGTACTGGCAATGATCTGGCCTCTCTATGATTCCGGCGTTGCGTCCGGTTTGCTGGCCGGCTTCCTGTTCGGCTTTGTACTGGAAAATGCAGGCTTTGGCAGCCCCAGGAAACTCACCGGGCAGTTTCGCCTGGAAGACTGGTCCGTGTTCAAGGTGATGTTTACCGCCGTTATTGTGGCGGCGCTGCTGCTATGGCTGTCCAAACAGTTCGGTTTGATGGGGACTGGCAGCTATTACGTACCCACGCCGTTCTATGTTGCGATGGCGGTCGGCGGATTGTTGATCGGCGCCGGTTTTGCCATCGGCGGCTATTGCCCGGGCACTTCGGTGGCCGGGCTTGCCGGCGGGCGTATTGATGCCATCGTGTTCATGGTCGGAATGCTATTGGGCACGGCCCTGTTTGCCGCGTGGTTCGGCCCACTGGAGGACCTCTATCTGGCCACTCCCGGTCCACAGGGGCAGACTCTGATGGACCTTACCGGCATTCCCGAATGGCTGATTATTCTCGTTTTGGCGGCGATGGCCTGGGGTGGTTTCAAGCTGGGCGGCAAGCTTGAACAGAAGCTGGGCGGACCCTACCAGGCTTCTGACCTTTATCCGGCCGACAACAAACAAAACTGAAGGAGTACCGTCATGACCAGTTACCGTTTCAAGCGTGCCGCGCTGCCTGTGGCTATCACTATCGCATTGGGCATGGGAGTGACCGGGTGCTCGGATTCGCAGAACCCGGCTGCAACACAGGCCCAGACAAGCAGTCAGTCGTCGAGCGCCAATCCCTGTGCGGCCGCGAATCCGTGCGCGGCGGCGAGCCAGAGTGGGGCGAACCCTTGCGCGGCGGCCAACCCCTGCGCCGCAGCCAATCCGTCAGCAAACCCCTGTGCGGCAGGCTCCGATTCGGGTGGCACATCCCAGCCAATGCCCGCTGCCGTTCCCCGAACCGCCACGCAAAATCCTGATCGGGGCTTGCCGTTTGCGATCGAAAACGATTGGCCCACGGTGCCCTACGGCAGCGAAATGCCTCAGGTTGTCAAAAACTACAACCGGCCATCGCCGTTTATTGCTGCCGGCGGGCACGTCGAGAAAGGCGCAATGGCAGAACTGAAGGCTCAGGGATTCAACACCGTGGTCAGCCTGCTTACCGAAGAGGAGGGGGTAGCGGAGGAGAAGGCTGAGGCACATGCCGCAGGCCTGAATTTCTATGCCCTTGGGGTTTCCACCACCGCACCGACCCAGGCTCAGGTCCAGGCGTTCTCGAAGATTGCATCGTCGCCGGCGAACTATCCCATTCTGCTTCATTGCGCCAGCAGCAACCGGGTCGGCGCCATGTGGGCTCTGTACCGGTTCCACATGGGTGTGCCTGCAGAAATTGCCATTGAGGAAGGACGGGCAGCCGGTCTGAAAACGAGTCGGGAGGGTGCTGTCCGGGAGCTCATGGGCCTTTGATGGACTTTCAGCCTGACCTTTCGACCCTGACTGACGATGAGCTCGAAAGCCTCCTGGACTCCGCCCAAAGGGTCCGGGAGTGCTATCGGGTGCTCGAGAAAGGCGGCCTGAATGTGGTCGGCGAGGTTCTGAAGGGGCAGAGAACCTTCTACGAGATGGAGCATTACCCCAAGGGTGATGTCATCGATCGGGACAGCCGCAGCCAGTACTATTACCACGCCCACCGACCTGACAACCCGGAACACGGGCATTTCCATACTTTCCTGAGGCTGTCGGACGGGGAGCAGGGCGAAGATAGCACCATGCATCTCATTGCTATATCCATGGACGCCTGGGGCTACCCGATCGGTCTGTTCACCACCAACCGCTGGGTGACCGACGAGACGTGGCATTCCGCCGAGCAGGTGATTTCCCGGCTTGGCGAGTTTGAAATTGACCATGCGTCACCGAGCTGGCCAGTCAACATCTGGATAACCCATTTTGTCCGGCTCTACCGGTTTCATATTGCCCGGCTTATCAGGGAGCGGGACCAGGTGCTGGAACGCACGGGTAGGCCACTTGATGATCTGCTGGAAGACCGGAGCCTGGAGGTGCTCAGCAGCTGCGAACTGAACCTTGAGACCTGGGAGGCGACCGTAAAACGGGAGCTTGGGGATAGGGAGGCGCGGTCCAGCTAATCGGAGAATCCACCGTCCGGATTGGTTGGCGGTGTCTCCGCGTGTGCCAAAGCCATAAGTTCCAGCCGACCGGAAACCCCCAATTTTGAATAGATGGCCGTCAGATGGTTTCGAAGAGTGTGTTCGCTGATGTGGAGATCATTGGCGATCACGCGAGAAGGCGTTCCGGGCCGGTTGATAACCGCGTTGTAGATGACCTGCTCTTTTTTCGTAAGCCTATCAGGGAGGCGGGCCGGGTGATTCTCACCGGTTGTTAATCCCCGCAGTATCCGGCTGGTAACCAGACGGTCCAGCCACAGTTCTCCATGGTGAACAGCAAGAATCGCTTTCAGGAGAGTTTGGTTAGGGGCCCGTTTCTGCACCACTCCCTTGAGCCCCTTGATGACTGCCGCATCGATCTGGTCCTCAGTGGCGGATCCTGCGAGGGCAACGATGGCAACGTCATTGCTGGGACCGAGCAAGGCGACACAGTCCCGCCCGAGGGGGGAATCAAGATCGGTCACAATGATGTTTGCGCCGACCTCTGATGCTCTCGCCAGGCTGTCCTTATCGGACAGGACGCCCGCCCACTCCAGCTGGGGTCTGTTTGAACAAACAAACGCTTCCAGCCCCAGAATGAGGGCCGAGTAATCCGAGACTGCCAGTACTCGTGGAGCTGATTCAATCCTTTGCTGTGCCACGTCACCTGCCTCCGGAAATGGGTAGTCCCGGGAGGTATATCCCATTTTCTTATATGTATATTAGCGCATCCCACCCACATAGAAAGGGAGATCTTCCTCAGGCGCGCGTCTCGAGCTTTTCTTAACATTTCTTAAGGTCCGTTCGGGACGGTTCTGCGGTTTTTCGATGACAAAAAATGACGTTCTTAGACCATCCCGGGGGCTGTTAAAGCGCTGCTAGAGCATTGAGAGTGCTCAGGGAGAACCAATATGGAAGGTATTTTTGGAGCAAAATGGAGGCGCCCTTCCCGAATGCTGGGGGGATTACTGGCGTCAATACTGGTGCTGGGAGCGCCGGGCCTCAAGGCCCAGGAAGTTGCACCCCTGAACCAGGTTACGGTTCCGGATGTGAACACGCTGGGGCTGTTGGATGGAACGGGGCCTGGAGCCTGGTTGGACATTACCGAACCGGAGCGAAAGGAGGCATTACAGGCACTGGGTAAGGCCTTGTTCTGGGATATGCAGGTAGGCGGGGACGGCATCACCGCCTGCGCCAGCTGTCATTACCATGCCGGTGCCGACCACCGGCGCAACAATCAGTTGAGCCCTGGATTCAAGGGTGGCGATTTTGCGCTTGATTTGCTGGCGGTAAACCAGGCCCTGGGTTCGCCCCACTACCAGGGAGCCAATGAAGTCGGCACGGAAGTGGGATTTCCGGTCAACGAGCCGCATTTGTTGGCCCTGGGCTGGCCCCCCGATACCCTTGATGGCACGCCTGGCACTGGCCCGAAAGGGGATCCAGTGCTGGATATCAATGACGTGGCCTCGTCACAGGGAGTCCGGGCGGGTACCTTTACAGGATTGTCAGGGGACCGCGTGGATTATGCCCTGCTCACAGAAACAGATAACGGCTTCGATGCTATCTTCACTACTCCCGGAAATGGGATACCTGCCACTGCACGCAGGGTGGAACCCCGCAACGCGCCGACGGTGATCAACGCGGTCTTTAACTTGCGCAACTTCTGGGACGGCCGAGCCGACACTTTCTTTAACGGGGTGAATCCGTTGGGTTTCCGCGACCCCACCGCCCGGGTAAAAACTTATGTTGCTGGTCAGCTCGCCGATGAGAAGCTGCTGATTCCATTCTCGGCGCTGGCATCCCAATCTGTCGGACCGCCTCTCAGTGATTTCGAGATGCAGTTTGCCGGGCGGGCATTTGCCCATATAGGTCGCAAGCTTGCCAATGCAATACCGCTGGCGGACCAGGCAGTTGCCTGCGATGACTCTCTGCTCGGAACCTTGTCAGACTGTGGTGGGACTGGCCGGGGGCTGACCGTTTCCTACGCCGCTTTGATTCGGGATGTCTTTGATGAGCGGTTCTGGGGGGATGGTAGCGGCGGGGATGTCTGTCTGATGGTTGATGATAGCCAAAGCCCGCCTGCGCTGTCTCAGGTCACCTGCACCGAACCAAGGACCGACGATTTCACCCTGCTGGAGTACAACTTCGCCTTGTTCTTCGGGCTGGCGGTTCAGGCCTATGAGGCGACGCTGTTTACCGATAACACCATTGTTGACCTCCTGGCCGGAGGGATTGCCACCGGCGCCGTGACCAATGGCACGGGAAGACGGGCGATTACCATCGATGTTACCGGAATGCCGCTGGAAACCTGTATTGCCAGCATTGCATTAAATAACAATGCAGCCGGAGTCGCCGATGCCGAGCAGATCTGTGCGGCGCATTATGCGAAGTTTATCCATCCGGCGGCCGTCACCGGCGCTGAATCCGGTAATGCGTTGTTCCCGGTTGCACCGGATACGCCCATTGGCGGCTGCATGGATCCCGTAACTTGCGGGAGTTCGCCGAATGAAGCGGCAGCAATCAATGCGCTGTTGAGCATCGAGCGTGGCGTCGGGCGCTTCTTCGCCGGTGCAACGGCCTGTGGAGTCTGCCATTTCAATCCCGAGTTTACGGGAGCGACCGTCTCAGCGCTCACCGGATTCGGTGCCGCGCCGGTTCCACCCCTGCCACCGGGGCAGTTGCGGAAGGAAGCGCTTGAAGTGCCGATGGAGCGGATGATTGCCTTCAACGGTCAGGCTCAGGTCTACGACGCCGGGTTCTACAACATCGGTGTTCGACCCACGGCGGAAGACCTTTCGCTGGGCGATGCTATCAACGGGGTACCCCTGTCGTTTGCCAAATTGCGGGAGGCCATCCTGCTCCTGCAAGCTGGCCAGGACCTGCCGGAACCCCTCAATGAAACTGCGATTGGCATGATTGCCGATGTCATTGCCGGCGGAGAATTACTTGTCCCGACTTCTCCGACCGATCTGACTCCTCGGGTGTTCGACCTGGCGTTGGCCTGCGGCCCCGGGCTGGTCGGTAATGGCAATGCCCAGGGGCGCCGGAATGGCGATCCAAACAACAACCCGAATACCAACCAGTGCATCCCGGACATCATTCCTGGCGAAAAAATTCTGATGAATGGTGCTTTCAAGGCTCCCGGTTTGCGGAACGTGAAGTTTACCGGTCCGTACTTCCATAATGGTGCCAAGAAGAATCTGCGCCAGGTTCTGGAAACCTACAAGACCGCCGGTCATTTCCCGACCCTCAACTTCAACAACCTGGATGCGGGTATGCGGATCTTTGATCTTGGGCCTGTTGACGAGGCGTCGGTGGTTGAAATGATGGAAACCGGCCTGACCGATTGGCGGCTGGCCACGGATTCCGGCAAGTTCGACCATCCGGAGCTGTGTGTGCCACATGGTCATGATCTGGAGACAGGCCAAACGCTGCTTGTGGCTATTCCGGCCGTTGGGTCAGATGGTCATGGGGATCTGCTGCAGACCTTCGAAGAACAGCTTGACGGTGTCCCCGGTGCCCACAGTCTGGATGAGCTCTGCACCATGCCGTTCATTGCCGATGCGAGTGGCAGCTCGCAAATCGACGTGCCGCTGCAGCCACCGGTGGTAGCTCCATAACAGGTGAGCGTCTGTGACGGACACTTGTGCACATTGCGGGCCGACTCTTGAGAGCCGGCCCGCTTCTTTTATACCTCAGTACCGCACCCCGAAATTGGGGAATTCCCCGTTGGCCCGCTGCTCCTCAACCTCGATACCGGTGACCTTGGCTGCAGGTGGCCCTTCCTGGCACCACTGGTGCAGTTGCTGGAGTTCCTCGGGACTGCCTTCGGCAATCACCTCAACGCGCCCGTCCGGCAGGTTCCTGGCGTAGCCTGACAGCCCCAGCCGATTGGCTTCCTTCTCGGTGGAGGCCCGGTAGTAGACTCCCTGCACCTTGCCCGAGATCAGCATTTTCCAGCGTTTCTTGTCCATAGCAGTCGTGCGACTCCGTTACATGTTAGCCTGAGTTCAATCTAACGCCCCGGCGGGAAACGATTCAAGGAAAGGTAGAGTCATGTTCACCAAACATAACACCAGCGGATTTGCCGATGCACTGATCTGCGAGGCGGAGGGGCTGGAGAGCCTACGTTCAGCGCTGGCGCAGGCGGGCGTCACCGATGTGCGGATTCCGGAGGTGGCCCGGGTGGATAACAATGTGCTGGAGATCACCGTTATCGAATCCGAGCCCGCTACTGCCGAAACCCTTGCCATGCTTGGAGAGGGCCTGGCCCTGATGCACCGGCTGAGGCAGGAGCGATATGGCTGGGGACGGGACAACTACATCGGGCTGTCGCCGCAACCGAATCGCTGGTCGGAATCCTGGGGTGAGTTTTTCGTTTCAGACCGCCTGGATTATCAGGTGAGCCGGATCCGGAATGCCGAGATTCGTAGCGAGTTCGAGGCGGTACTCAAGCGCCACGGCGAGGCTTTGGCGCGGTGGTTGGATAATGCTTGTGAGCATCCGAGCCTGCTGCACGGAGATCTCTGGAGCGGCAATGCCCTGTTTGACCGTAATTCCCCCTGGCTGATCGACCCGGCGGTTTACTGCGGGGACCGGGAGGCGGATCTGGCCATGACGGAAATGTTCGGTGGCTTCGGCACGGCCTTCTATGAGGCCTACGACCGGATGTACGCACGCACCGCGGATTATCCCCGCAAGCGGGACATCTACAACCTGTACCACTACCTGAATCACTACAACCTGTTTGGCGGCGGTTACCTGGCTGGTTGTCAGCGCGGTTTCGAAACGGTTCGTACAGTCGTTTCTCAGATGACGCCGTAACTTCGCAGCAGGAACACGCCAACAGTGACCGTTACGCTGGCCATCAGGGTGGTCAGGGCAATGATATTGGCCGCCAGGCGATCATTGCCTCCGAGCGCCTTGGCCATCACGAAGCTGGCGGCGGCAGTCGGGCTGGCGAAGAACAGGAACATCAGCCCGAGTTCCGGCCCCCGGAAGCCGGCCAACCACCCGGCGGCGGTGCACAGGGCCGGCAGTACGATCATCTTCATGACGCTTGAACCGAACGCGGTCTTGCTGTCGCTGCGAATGGAGCTCAGGGATACGGTGGCGCCAATGCACAGCAGCGCCAGCGGAAGGGTCAGGGACGCGAAATAGTCGGCGCTGGTCATCACCCAGGTAGGCAGGCCAATATTGAGCCAGGCAAAGGGAATGGCCACCACCACGGCGATAATCAGGGGATTGCGGACAATGTCATGGATGATCTTGCGCCAGCTGGCGGACTGACCGGGCTGATAGGCGATCAGCACCACCACCGACAGCGCGTTGTAGGAGATGATCACCAAACCAAGCAGGATACCGCCGGCGGATAACCCGAAATCGCCATACAGGTTGGCCGCCAGCGCCAGGCCGACAATCCCGCAGTTGCCCCGGAAAGCCCCTTGCACATAAACCCCACGATCCTCTCTGCGCACGCGCCAGGTTGCCCAGAGCCAGGTCAGCCCGAAGCCGCCAAGGGTGGCCAGCAGGTAGAACAGCAGCAGCTCCGGATTCAGGGCGGTGCTCAGGTCGGCGCGGATGATGCTCAGGAATACCAGCGTTGGCAGTGTTGCCTTGAAGACCAGGGCAGAGGCGGTGTTGATGAAGGGGGCGTCGATCCAGCCAATCCTTCGCAGCCCGAGCCCGATAAAGACCATGGCAAATACCGGTAAGGTCGTTTCCAGTGTCTGGAGAAAAATGTCGATCAGGTTCATCGCGGGGCCATGGGCAAATAGTGCAGGGGGAAATCGTGGCGGCAGTGTATAATTTCCTTGAGGTTTTCCCAAGGATTTCACCAACCAGATGCCCGGACCGAACGGTTTTCAGCGGAGTTCTCTCAGGATCCAGCCCTGTGGCTGCCTGTTGGTATTAACCCGATCGCTGGACCGTATTGTCCAGTGCAGTGCCAATGCCGAATATTTCCTGCAGGTTCCTGCCGAAACCCTGCTTGACCAGTCCCCGGAGGGAGTTTTCGGTGCACGGGTGCTGTCCCGCATTCGCCGCGAACTGGCTGAAGACGATGTGCTCAGCGGGCCTGTGTCCATCCGCAAGGAGAACAAGGGCCGGCAGATCCGCCTCCAGGTGAATGCCTTTCGCTCTGGGGCCTGGGTGGTCGTCGAAATTGAACCCCTGACGGGGCTGGGAACCAGGCGGATGACCGGAACGGTCAATCGCTGGCTCGGCAAACTGGCCAATGCCCGTAATCCTGATGATCTGATGAATATCCTGGTGGACGGCGTTCGCGACCTGGTCAGGTTTGACCGGGTGGTGGTGGCGCATTTTGACGAGCAGGGCCATGGCGTCTTTCTTTCCGAGAGCAAGCGCAAGGGCGTTTCTCCGTTGCGAGGTCAGCGTTTTTCCGCCTCCGCTTATCCTCCGGCAAAACGCTCAAAAATGACCCGGCACCAGGTGCGGAGCATTCCAGACCTCGAGGCTGGCCTGGTCCCGGTACTGGTTTCTGGAAGAATGACGAAAGATCAGCTGGCGGACGTCGATGCCAGCGGGACGGTACTCCGGGCTCCGTCCCGGCGGCAGACCGCATATCTGAATTATTTCAAGGCCCAGGCACTGCTCTCTATCGCGATCGTCGGCCCCTCAGGCCTCTGGGGCCTGGTTACCTGTACCTCGCAAAAGCCGGTTCCCCTTGCTCCAACTCTGAGAGACGCGGCGCGTACTCTGGTGCTGATGGCCACCCAGCGCCTGTTCCTGCTGAAATCCCGTATGGAAGCCCAGTTCTTACAGCGCGTTCACAAGTCCAGGGATTTTCTGGCCGCGGATATCACAGTCGGGCTGTCTCCGGCCAGAATGCTGGAGAAATACGCCCCCCGACTGGCTGGCATTATTCCGCGCCAGTGGCATGGCCTATGCCAACAGCGGTGATATCGCCGCGCTCGGGGAAGTCCCTCCCGCCGCTTCGCTCGAACAACTGGTCGCCAGGCTGAACGCCGAGCAGCAGGGCCGGTCACCCTGGGTGTCGGCGAGTCTCAAAGAGGAGCCGCTGGCCAGAGAGCTGGAGCTCGGCGCAGCCTGTGGTCTGCTTGCCGTTCCGCTACCGGGCGAGCGGGTGACCAGCTGGTTCATGGTGTTCCGGGGAGAACATGGTCGAGGCATATACTGGGAGGGCCGTCCGGAAGTGGATATCCTGACCAGTGCGCCGGGGGAGGAGGAAACCTTCCGCAAGGCCTTTGGTTCCTGGCTGGAAGCCACGGAAGGCAGCAGTGAATCCTGGAAACGGGTAGAGCGCCTTGCTGCGGTGGACCTGGCAGAGGACATGGCGCTGCTGGCATCAATCAGTGAGATCACCCGCCTGAACGAGCTGCTCAAAACAGAGCGCGCGGCCCTGGCGCAGGCCAACGAGCAACTCAGTCATGCTGCGAGCCATGACTCCCTGACCGGTCTCTGGAACCGTTACCGCACTGAATATGAGCTGGATCGGGAGCTGGCGAAAGCAAGGCGCCATGGTTTGCCGTTTTCAGTGCTGTTGCTGGATGTCGATCATTTCAAGAACATCAATGACTCCTGGGGCCACGCGGCCGGTGATGAGGTACTGCGGGAAGTTGCCCGGAAGGCCACTGATGTGTTGCGTCAGGAGGATCATCTCGGGCGTTGGGGTGGTGAGGAGTTTGTCATCCTTGCGACCGGTGCCGGGCGCGGGGACGGGGTGGCGTTGGCGGAACGCGTTCGACAAGCCGTGGCCGAGGTGGCAGTGCCCGGAGTGGAAACCGCCATTACCGCCAGTATCGGTGTGGCCACCTGGCGCCCGGAGGATAAGCGCAAGTCGATTATCAAGCGGGCAGACCGGGCCATGTATGCCGCCAAGAAGGGCGGTCGGAACCGGGTGGAGACCGACGAGGGCCTGTAACAGACCCTCGTCATTGGTTCAGGCCTTGAGCTGGTCACCCACGGGCAGCCGGCGAATGCGCTTGCCGGTGGCGGCATAGATGGCATTGCACAGTGCCGGGGCCACCGGAGGCAGACCGGGCTCGCCCACACCACCCATGGGTTCGTCCTGGCGGTCCATCAGGTGGATATGGATTTCCTTCGGCGCATCTGGCATCCGGGGCAGCAGATAGGTATCGAAGTTGTCCTGTTGCGCAACGCCATCCTTGAAGGTGACTTCGCTCATCAGGGCGACGCCGATGCCCATCACGCAGGCACCTTCGAGCTGGGACCGGATACGTTCAGGATTGGCTTGCCGGCCGCAGTCAAAGGCAATATCGGCCCGGTGGATGATCACGTTGCCGCTGTCATCGACTTCCACGTCGAACACGATGGCGGTGTAGGATACAAAGCTGTGATGGAAGGCCAGTCCCATGCCTCGGCCTTCCGGTAGCTCCTTGCCCCAGCCAGCAGCCTCTGTGGCTTTTTCGACCACGGCACGCATGCGCCCCGTATCAATGGGATACATCTCCGGGTCTTCACCGTAGTTCCAGCCATCACCCACCGTCAGGTTATGGATCTCCCGCCCCGGGCCCAGCAGCTCGAGCACATAATCCCTGTGGTCCCTGCCTGCCGCTACCGAGACCTCATGGGCAAAGCTCTGGATGGCCCAGGCATGGGGGAGGTTGTATACCGAGCGGAACCAGCCAATCCTCACGTGGGCCGGTGCTGGAGGGTTCTCAAGCCGGATGGCGGGAATACTGAACGGCATGGTGTTGAAACCCATACCAAGCTCGAACTCGCCCTTGTGTTTCGGGTCGGGAGCGAACAGGGAGCCAATGCTGGGTGACAGGGTGCGGTGGCGCCATGCCATGGCCTTACCCTCATCATCCAGTCCTGCCTCGAGGTGATCAACCGACACCGCGTGGAAGTAAGCGTGATGAATATCATCCTCGCGGGTCCACTGAAGGCGAACGGGACGACCTTCGAAGGCCTGGGCCACGCTGGCGGCTTCCGCCGCGTAATCGGGTTTGGATTTCCGGCCGAAACCACCGCCGAGGAGGGTCACGTTGACCCGCACCTTCTCCCGGTCCAGGCCGAGCCGGCCGGCAACGGTGTCGCGGGTAGCACGGGGATTCTGCACCGGTGCCCAGACTTCCACCTCGCCGTTGTTCACCAGCACGGTTGCCACCATGGGTTCCATGGGGGATTGCGCCATGTGGGGCATGTGGTAGGTGGCAGAGACTGTCTTGCTTGCCTGCTTCAGAGCGCTTTCCACATCGCCCCGGTCCCGGATAACCCGGCCAGGGGATTGGGCACGTTCCTCCAGCGCCTCGCGATAGGCCTCGGATGTGTAGCTGGCATTGTCCCCGGCGGGTCCATTGTCCCACTCGATTGTCAGTTTCCTGCGGCCCTCGATGGCTGCCCAGGTATTGGTGGCAACCACCGCCACACCGCCGAGCGGACTGAAGCCGGCCGGTTGCCCGGTACCCTCGATTTCCAGGGTTTTCTCCACGCCCGGCACTTTCAGGGTTTCCGAGTCATCGTAGCTTTTGACCTTGCCGCCATAGACCGGAGGGCGGGCGATCACGGCATACAGTGGGTTTTCCACCTCGACATCGGCCCCGAAGATCGCCTTGCCGGTAACAATGTCTTCGCCGTCAATGGCCTTGGGGTGGGCGGACTCCAGCTTGCCGTTGATGTAGCCGGATTCACGGCCGATAAAACGCAACTCGTCATCGGTTTTAAGCACCAGGTCGTTGCGGCCTGGTACCTCCAGCTCACGGGCGGCTTCCGCAAGTTCGCCAAAGCCAAGTTCCCGGCCGGACGGCGTATGAATGACCTTGTGAATGTCCGTTCGGACTTCGTGCAAGGGCACCGACCACTGGTTGGCGGCGGCCTGTTCCAGCATCAGACGAGCGGCGGCCGCGGCCCGGCGCATGGGGTCATACCAGTGGCGCATGCTGCGGGAACCGTCGGTATTCTGGTTGCCATACTTTTCCTGGTTGGCTTCCGCCTGGCGTACTTTCACCCGGTCCCAGTCAGCACCCAGTTCGTCGGCGGCCAGCAACACCAGGCTGGTACGGATACCCTGACCCATTTCGGCGCGGTTATTGACCACCGTAACGGTGCCGCCGGAATCGATATGGATGAACACATTCGGATCGTCCACCCAGCCACCGGGCATGGCGCCGGCACCGAACTGGGCCTTTTCATTGGCCAGGGGCATATCCCAGCGCGCGGCCAGCACGAGGGCCGAGCCTCCGGCAAGCCCCATGAGGAACCGGCGGCGGCTGACGTTCGCCAGCAAGAGTCTGTCGTCGGATCTGCTCATGCCTGATCCTCCTTGCCCGCGACGCGCTCAATGGCGGCGAGAATCCGGTTGTAGGTACCGCAACGGCACAGGTTCCCGGCCATGGCATCGACGATCTCGCTGGTATCCGGGTTGGGCGTCTTTTTCAGGAGGGCGGTGGCGTTCATGATCTGGCCACCCTGGCAGTAGCCACACTGGGCGACACCAAGGTCCAGCCAGGCCTGCTGGACCTTGCTGCCCACCGGATCTTCGGCCATGGCTTCGATCGTGGTGATCTCTCCTTTGGCGGCGGATACCGGTGTCACGCATGAACGGATGGCCGTTCCATTCAGATGCACGGTGCAGGCGCCACACTGGGATACACCGCAGCCGAACTTGGTGCCTTTCATGCCGATCACATCCCTGATAGCCCAGAGCAGCGGCATGTTTTCCGGGACGTCGAGTTCGTGTTGCTCGCCGTTGATGTTGAGCGTAACCATGGAGCTCTCTCTGTCAAATGGATTTCAGGCTTTCCTTCACTGTAGCTGTACGCCAGTGAAAGGCAAAAAGCTCAGAATCCCGCGAGAAAGCCGGTTTGCTGGATGGTCATGTAAGCGGCCGTGCCCGCGGCAATGGAAAGCAGGGCATTACGTCGCCAGAGGTGAATGGCCACCACCAGCAATCCGGGAAGGACTGCATCCAGGCCGGGGACGGCGGCGTTCCAGTTACCCGAGCGGGTGAGGAACACCGTTGCCAGCAAGGCCATGACCGCTGCCGGCAGGTAACGCCCAAGATGCTTGATCAGCGGGTGTTCGGTGTGCCGTTCGAAGAAAACGAAGGGGATCACCCGCGTGGCAAAGGTGGCGATGGCCGCGACGGCAATGAAGGAAAGCAGGTAAGTCATGTCAGCCATGGTTTGCGCCCTCGGTTGCACCGGTGTCCTTCAGGCGGCGGTAGTGGACCAGCAGAACGGCGGTCACGATAACAATCGCGCCGATCAGCTGGTGTGAGGGGGATAGCATCAACATGGCGATACCGGCCGCGGCCGCTCCGGTCCAGAGCGGGAAGCCGTCTTTCAGGGCCTTGTATTGTTCGATAGTGAGCACGATAAACAGGGCGACAAGGGCGAATTCGATGCCCGTGCTGTCGAAGGCCACGTTATCGCCCAGAAGGGCGCCGATGGCACAGCCGATTACCCAGTAGCACTGGTTAAAACCGGTAATGCGGAAGTCCACCTCCTGTTCATGGTGGCGGTCGGGGCCCCGGGGGCGGCTGGTGAGGAGGGAATAGGTTTCGTCTGTCAGCCCGAAAATCAGGTAGGCCTTGCGCCAGCCCGCACCCCGGAACTGGCCCAGCAGCGACAGCCCGTAGAACAGGTGCCGGGCGTTCAGGACGAACATCGCGACAAAGACCTCGACCATGCCGGCGCCGACGGCCAGCAGGCTGACCGCCAGAATCTGGCCGGCCCCGGCATAGATGAGCACGCCCATCAGTGGCGCCGCCCACCATGGATAGTCCAGCTGGGTCGCGAACAGCACGCCGAAGGCCATTCCAAGCGGAATGTAACCGAACAGGATGGGCAGGGTCAGGCGAAAGACAGACTGGTTCATTAGCATCCAAACCGTTGAAAGCGACGCATGATAGTGAATCATGTCGGCATTTTGAAGCTAAGCGGTTGTTACGGGGCTTCTACCCGGGGCGTTAAATCCTTAACATACCCATACTCACAGGAGGGATAATGACCGACGAAGCAGCCCTGCAACCAGAGCCGGACCCGCGCGAAGAGAAGTTCGTGGTGGATACGGAGCTACTCACCGTGGACCAGCTTCAGGGACTGGTTGAGGAGTACTGCACCCGCTACCATGGCCTCAATGACACAGAGAACCCTTTTGCCGAGAGGGAGCGTGTCATGGCAGCCGTCCGGCGGGGCGATCTGGTGGTCTGGTTCGATCCGGTAGAAAATACTGCCGGACTGGGCGTGCCCGAGTAGGGTAGAATCCCGCTGTATTTCCTGAAGCCGTGTGCGAGGTGGAATCTTGATCAGCGTATTGGTTGTCGACGACCACGAACTGGTGCGTTCCGGAATTACCCGGATGCTGGCGGACAACCCCGACATTGACGTGGTGGGTCAGGCATCGTCCGGAGAGGACGCCATCGAGTTTGTGCGCAAGAAACGGCCTGATATTGTCCTTATGGATATCCGTATGCCGGGTATCGGTGGCCTGGAGGCCACCCGAAAGATCCTCCGTATCGATGATTCCATCCGCGTGATTGTTGTGACCGCCTGCGCCGATGACCCCTATCCGACCCGGGTAATGCAGAGCGGCGCCAGTGCCTATATCACCAAGGGCGCGGACATTCAGGAGATGGTGCGCGCTATCCGTCAGGCCCATTCCGGACAGCGTTATATCAGCCCCGAAATCGCCCAGAAGATGGCGCTCAAACAGATATCCGGAGACAAGGACGAGAATGGCGAACTGTCGCTGTTCGAGCGGCTTTCCGAGCGGGAAATGCAGATTGCGATGATGGTGGTCGATTGCCAGAAGGTGCAGGACATTTCTGACAAGCTGTGCCTGAGCCCCAAGACCGTCAACAGCTACCGTTACCGGATTTTTGAAAAGCTGGAAATCTCCAGCGACGTGGAACTGGCCCTGATGGCCGTGCGGCTTGGATTGCTGGATGCCGACAAGGTCTGACCCCAAGCCCGACCAGAACGGGGAGTTTGACAGCAAAAACTTCCTGAAGCAGTTGACCGAAAGACCCGGCGTCTACCGGATGTATGACGCGGCGGGGGAGGTGCTGTATGTCGGCAAGGCCCGCAACCTGAAAAAGCGGGTCAGCAGCTATTTCCGGAAAACCGGCCTGGCACCGAAGACCGAGGCCCTGGTCGCCAAGATCGACTCCATCGAGGTCACCATTACCGGCAGCGAGACCGAAGCCCTGTTGCTGGAACAGAACCTGATCAAGTCCCTGCGGCCGCCCTATAACATCCTGCTGCGGGACGACAAGTCCTACCCCTATATCTATCTTTCCTCCCACACCGACTATCCGTCCCTGACCTTTCGTCGGGGGCGGACCAAAAAGGGCGGCGGGACCTGGTTCGGACCTTTCCCGAGCTCCGGGGCGGTCAAGGAAAGTCTTAATATTCTGCAGAAGGTTTTCCGTATAAGATCCTGTAGTGAAAGCTATTTCAGGAACCGGACAAGGCCCTGCCTGCAGTACCAGATCAACCGATGCACCGCCCCTTGCGTGGGTTACATCAGCCCCGAGGAATACCAGGAAGACATCCGCCATGCCACCATGTTCCTCGAGGGCAAGAACCCGGCCATCATCCATGACCTGATGAACGCCATGGAAACGGCCTCGAAGAATCTCGAGTTCGAAAAGGCAGCGGCCTACCGGGATCAGATCAACCATCTTCGCCACGTCCAGGAGCAGCAATCCGTGGACAGTGCCGGGGGCGATGCGGATGTCATCGCCATTGCCCAGGACGCCGGAATTGTCTGCATTGTGGTGATCATTGTGCGCGGTGGCCGGGTGCTGGGCACCAAGGATTATTTTCCCCGGTATTCGATCGAGCAGACGGAAGGGGAATTGCTCAGCGCTTTCCTGGGTCAGTATTATTTCGGGGGCAATACCCGCCGCGAGATTCCCCGGGATATCCTGGTGCCGGTCGAGGTTGAGGGCCAGGAATTGTTGGCCCAGGCACTCTCCGAGGCGGCTAACCGCGAGACCCGCATCCGTGGTAATGTGCGCGGAGAACGGCGCCGGTGGCTGGAACTGGCTATGACCAATGCCCGGCAGACCCTGCTGACGCACCTTGCCAGCAAGGAGACCGTGTATCGCCGTTTGCTGGCGCTGCGGGACCTGCTGGAGCTGCCGGAAACCCCGTCGCGCATGGAATGTTTCGACATCAGCCACAGCCATGGGGAAAACACGGTCGCATCCTGTGTCGTTTTCGACGAGAATGGCCCGCTGAAGAGCGACTACCGGCTATATAACATTGAAAACGTGAAGGCCGGCGACGATTACGGCGCCATGCGCCAGGTGCTGACCAGACGGTACAAGCGGATGGTCGCAGGCGAGGGCAAGCGTCCCGATCTGGTGTTCATCGATGGCGGCAAGGGCCAGTTGAATGTTGCCCGAGAGGTTTTCGACGAGCTCGGAATATCCGATATTCCGCTGATCGGTGTCGCGAAGGGGGTTACCCGCCGCGCCGGTATGGAACAGCTTATTGATGCCATGACGGGGGACGTGTTCCGGGTGCCTGCGGATTCGCCCGCATTGCACCTCATCCAGCATATCCGGGACGAGTCCCACCGCTTCGCCATTACGGGTCACCGGGCGCGGCGGGACAAGAAAAGGCGCCAGTCCACCCTTGAGGGAATCGAAGGGGTTGGTCCGAAACGGCGTCGTGATCTGATCCGCTATTTCGGCGGAATCCAGGAGATCAGGAAGGCCAGTGTCGACGAGATGACCAAAGTGCAGGGCATCAGCAAGGCCCTGGCGGAAACGATTTACGCAGCATTGCATGACGAATAGGAAGCCCATGAACCTGCCAAACCTGCTCACACTCTCCCGCATCGTGATGATCCCCGTGTTCGTGGTGATCTTCTACCTGCCCGTGGAGTGGAGCTATATCGTCAGTGCCCTGATTTTTGCCCTGGCCGGGCTGACTGACTGGCTGGATGGCTACCTGGCCCGCAAACTTAACCAGAGCACGCCGTTCGGCGCGTTTCTGGATCCGGTTGCGGACAAGCTGATGGTGGCGGTAGCCCTGGCGGTGTTGATTGAAGAGCACTCGGCCGCGCTGCTGACCATTCCAGCCACCGTAATCATCGGCCGGGAAATCGTGATTTCCGCGCTGCGGGAGTGGATGGCGGAAATGGGCAGCCGGGCGAGCGTGGCGGTTTCCTACATCGGCAAGATCAAGACAACCGCCCAGATGGCGGCCATCGTCGGTTTGCTGGCATTTCCCCCGGGCCAGACCCTGGCCTATGTGGCCATCGCGCTGCTGTATGTGGCGGCAGTACTGACCCTGTGGTCCATGATCCTTTACCTCAAAGCCGCCTGGAAGGATCTGTTTCCAGAAGCGGAATAGCCGGAATTTCCGGCCTCCGGCTTCAGTTTTCCTCCAGGCATCGGTGCACCCAGAGCAAGGTTTCCTCCGCCAGCCGGCTGGCGGTGTTGCCGAAAGCTCCGACCACTTCGTCCAGCTCACTACTCGCAGCGGGCTCGTCTAACCGGCTGTTACGCACACACAGGCTCTTGCGTGTCCGGTTATCCAGCACTTCCGCATGCAGCTCAATCACAACCCGGGTTTCCCCTTCGTTTTTTTCTGCTTGAAAGGCGGAGAGCTCACTGATCAGCGTCAGGTCCGTGCTGGCCGCACTGGTGTCGGTCACAACATTGGCAAACCCCTGACTCTGGCGAAGAGTGTCGATCAGGTAATCGCGAACCAGTACCGGTGCGCTGTCACGCCAGCGGGCATTGCCGTACATCTGGAACTCATGGGGGGTGGGCTTGGTCAGGATGCGGGTTCCGTTCACCGGCTCGGATGCCAGGGGCGTATCCACCCTCAGAGTCCTGGCATGGCGGATTTCCAGCCGTTCGGCCGATTCGGCCGAGCCCAGATCCATGACACGGGGCGCCTCCGGGGTCGGGAAGATCGTACAGGCGGTCATGGCAAATGCCGCGATTACCGGAAAGATTGCTCGCAAACAGCTTCTCATTGCTCAACTTCCTTGATGTTGGAACCTCCCAGGAGGGTACCCGCGGGATTTGCCTCCAGGCGCGTGGCAAACTGGTTCAGGTTGCGCAGGGCACTGCGCAGTTCCCGGATGGCCGGCGTCAGCTCACCCAGCCCCTGCAGGCCGGCATCCAGCGCACCCTCATTCTCCCGGGTCAGGTTATCCAATCGGGCCAGGGCCGGCTGGAGTGTTGAGAGTGCCCGGTCCATGGAGCTGAGCACCGGCGTGACCTTTTCCAGCAGGATGGCATTGGCATTGTCGGATACGCTGGAGACCTTGATTGCCGCTTCTTCCGCCCGAACCCCTGCGGCGTCGAACTGCTCCATCAGAGCCAGTAGCTCCTCCCGCTGGGCCAGCAATGAATCGGTTGCGTTCCGGGTGTTTTCCAGGATGCTGGCCATGTTCTCCAGGTTCTTCTCGGAGAACAGGTTGTTGGCGTTGGTCAGCAGAATTTCGGTTTTCTCGATCAGTGCCTCGCCATTGGTCAGCAGGCTGCTGAAGGCCGAGGGATCTGCCGTGATCAGGGGCGGATTGTTGCGGTTGCCCTCAAGCACGGGGCTGTCTTTAGTACCACCGCGGAACTGCACGCTCATACTGCCGGTTATATTGGCGAGGATCAGGCCCGCGTGGGTATCCTTGCGAATGGGTACTTCCTTGTCGACCCGGACCAGCACACGCACGTGGCTCGGATTGTCCGGGTCGAGGGTTAACTCGAGTACCTCGCCCACCGGGACACCGCTGTACAGCACCGGATTGCCTTCGGATAGGCCGGAGATCGGGTGATCGAAGCCGATCTGGTAATAGGCCCATTCCCGGTCCGCCGACGATTTGCCCAGCCAGAGCGCGAAGATCAGTGCTGCGCCAACCGCCAGGACAGTGAACAGGCCAATAATGACGTGGTGGGCCCGGGGCTCCATCAGACGTTTTCTCCTTGTTGCCTCGGTGTTTGGTTCGCCGCGGCATAGCTCGCGGCCCGGCCTCGTGGGCCATTGAAGTAATCCTGTATCCA
Source organism: Marinobacter szutsaonensis (assembly GCF_039523335.1). NCBI lineage: Bacteria > Pseudomonadati > Pseudomonadota > Gammaproteobacteria > Pseudomonadales > Marinobacteraceae > Marinobacter > Marinobacter szutsaonensis. The sequence continues at coordinate 125,807 of NZ_BAAAFC010000001.1, forward strand.
TTCATCCGGGTTGGCGGCAACGGTTTCCAGGGTGTCTGCCACCAGTACCCGTTTTTGTGACAACACGGCAACCCGGTCGCAGGTGGAATACAGGGTGTCCAGGTCATGGGTGACCAGGAAAACCGTCAGGCCCAGGGCGTTGCGGAGGGTCACGATCAGCTCATCAAAAGCCGCTGCGCCAATCGGATCCAGGCCCGCCGTGGGCTCATCCAGGAACAGGATTTCCGGATCCAGAGCCAGGGCCCGTGCCAGGCTCGCACGCTTGACCATACCACCGGACAGTTCCGCGGGATACTTGAGGGCGGCATCCGGTGGCAGGCCGGTCAGGGCAAGTTTCATGCGAGCCACCCGCTCGGCATCCGGGCGCTTGAGCCCGGCGTGTTCGATCAGGGGAACGGCAATGTTTTCCTGCAGGTTCAGCGAGGTAAACAGCGCGCCGCCCTGGAACAGGACACCAAAGCGTTGCTCCATTCGGGAACGGGCCCGCGCAGACAGGGCGTCCAGCGTTTCGCCAAAAACCCGGATATTCCCGGAGGTGGGTTTGCGCAGACCGATGATGCTACGCAGCAACACCGATTTCCCGGTGCCTGAGCCGCCCACCACGCCCAGGATTTCTCCCCGGTACAGGTTCAGGTCCAGATCCTCGTGGACAACGTGTTCCCCGAAACGGTTGCAGAGGTTGCTGACCTCAATAACCGGTTCTGCCTGATGTTGTGACTGCCTGGTACCTGCTACTGCCGCCATTGGTTACCACCCCATTTCCATAAAGAATAGCGCAGCGATGGCATCCAGCAGTATTACGATGAAGATGGACTGGACCACACTGGACGTGGTGTGTTCGCCCACGGACTGGGCACTACCGCCCACCTTGAACCCTTCCAGGCAACCGATGACAGCGATCAGGAAGGCAAAGACAGGCGCCTTGGAGATACCCACCAGGAAATGGCGCAGGGCGATATCCCGCTCGACAATGGCCAGAAACTGGGTGAGGGTGATGTCCAGTGACAGCACGCACACCAGGGCGCCGCCCACCATACCGGCCATCATGCCGACAAAAGTCAGGATGGGAAGGCTGATCATCATGGCCAGAACCCGGGGCAGAACCAGCAGCTCGATGGGGCTCAGCCCCAGGGTGCGAATGGCATCCAGCTCTTCGTTGACCTTCATGGCGCCGATATGGGCGGTGAACGAACTGGCAGTCCGGCCTGCCAGCAGAATGGCGGCGAGCAGCACCCCGAATTCCCGAAGGAACGAGAAGGCCACCAGGTTGACGGTATAAATGGTGGCCCCGAAATCCTCCAGTACCGTGGCACCGAGAAAGGCGACAACGGCACCGACCAGAAAGGTCAGCAGGGCGACGATGGGCAGGGCGTTCAACCCGGTGTCCTGGATCGAGGCGACGAACGGCGTTACCCGCCAGCGCTTCGGCCGCGGCAGCACCCAGGCCAGGGTGGCAAGGGTCTGGCCGATGAATCCGAGCAACACCCAGATCAGATGTCCCAGAGCTTCCACTTGCTGGCCAGTGTGGCCCAGGAACAGGCGAACCGGTGAAACCTTTGGCGGTACCGGCTCCTGCCAGTCTTCCAGGGACCGTGCTACGGCCAGCAGCAGGTCTGCCTTTTCCTCTGGCAGGGATTCTTGTGTGGCAACATGCTGCTCCAGGGTTTCCGGTCCGAGAAAGGATGCCAGTACCGAGGCGCCGGCTGTGTCGATGTGCTCCAGCGCCGAAAGGTCCAGTCTCTTGGGAGTTTTGGCCCCGGCGGGGAGCGCAGCCAGTTGCTGCAACAACGAGTGATAGCCCGAAAGGGTCCAGTCGCCGGTAATGGCCAGCCCGCCGGACTCGAACCGGGCATTGCCGGGTCGGGAGCCGGTCGGGTCAGATGCCTGGGACTGGGAAGGGCTTGGGTCCATCTTTGGATACGTCCGGGCCTCGGGAAGTTATTGAATATCAAGCTAATGACAGCTTAGAGATTCAACTGCTTATCCGCCAGTATCTTTCGATCTTCCACATCGTGACTGGCAAGGACCAGAACCTTGCCCGCGGCCTTGTGCCGAAGCAGCAAGGACCGCAGCTGAGTGCGTGCCTCCGCATCGAGGCCCGTGAGAGGCTCATCGAGGAGCAGGATCGGCTGGTCCCTTAGTAGCGCCCGCAGCAAGGCTACACGCTGACGTTGCCCGCCGGACAGGTCCCCGGGCATGCGACTTTCAAAGCCGGCCATGCCAACGCTGGCAAGTCCCCTGGAGATAGCCTGATCCTGCTCCGCACTCAGCTTGAGCCCCGGATGCATACCCAGGCCAATGTTGGTCTGTACGTCCAGGTGTTCGAACAGGTTGTGCTCCTGAAACAGGCTGGTTACCGGACGATCCCAGGGTGGAAGCTCATTCAGTAAACTACCTTCCCAGCGGATGGTGCCGGATTCCGGCGTGAGGAAACCGGCGAGCAGATTCAGGAGGGTGGATTTTCCGGAACCGCTGGGGCCGTTTATGGCAATACACTGTCCATGGTCGACCTGAAACGTGAATCGCCAGCTGGTTTCGGTGTCCGGGTAGCGGAATGTCAGGTCTTTCACCTCAAGCATGACGGGCCTCCGCAAGGGTCTTTAATGCATCCTGTTGATGTCTGCTCTGTTTGCGTCTGTAGCCGGGCAAATTGAAGGCCGCAAACACCAGCAGGAGCAGGGTCACCAGCCACAGGGCCGTACCGGCGGCGAGCTCCATGCGGTAACTGCCGAGTTGCTGGTAAAGCAGTACCGGTACCGTGGGTTGTCCCGGTGTGCCGAACAGCGCGATCACCCCGAAATCCCCTAGTGACAGCCCGGTGCCGTAGGCCATGGCCAGGGCGAGGGGACGCTTGAGCCGGGGCCAGTGCAGCCAGCGCCAGCGATACCAGCCCAACAATCCAAGCTGGTCCGCCTGCTGTGCCGTGGCCTGATCCAGACCTGTCAACGGCCCCTTGAGGAGCTGGGTGACAAATGGCAGGGCCATCAGACCATTGATCAGCGCGACCAGCACCAGCCCCTGCGAGGAGTGCCCCAGGCTGGGCCGGAGAAGCAGAAACAGGCCTGTTCCAAGGACGATCGGAGGGATCATCAGGGGCACCGCGGTTGCCACCGAAGACAACCTGGCCAGATGCGGACCACCCCGACTGGCCAGGGTCAGCACAAGGAGCGCCGACAGCACCGAAAACGCGCCGGCGGGCAGGGCAATGGCGAAGCTTCGCAGCGTTGCGTCCCCCAGATCCGTGAGCGGGTTACCACCGTCAACGACCACTGTGACAAGCCCCGGCAGGCCCCGGAACAGGATTGCGGCCAGTGGCAGAAGAAGAAACAGGGTAAAGCACAGTAGCAGCACGATATCCCGGAACCGCGTGATGCCCTGGCTGTCTGGCCTGAGTATGGATTCCGAAAAGCTGCGTTGTGGCGAAAGGTTAGCGGACAAACCTCGACGAACCATCAAGAGCCAGATGGCACCACAGATCGCCAGTTGCACAATCGCCAGCAGGGCAGCGCGGCCGAAGTCGAATTCAAAGCGTAGAGACTGGTAGATCGCCACTTCAAGGGTTGTGGAGGCAGGACCTCCACCGAGAGTCATCACGATGGCAAAACTGGTAAAGCAGAGGGTAAACACCAGGGCCGCGATGCCTGGTAACACCTGGCGCACCGCCGGCCAGTCAAGGGTGCGCCAGAGCCACCAGCCGGCAAGGCCGAGCTGGCTGGCGACCCGCCGACGGGGCGCGGGGACCGACTCCAGTGCCTGGAGCAGGATACGGCCGGCCAACGGTGCATTGAAAAACACGTGGGCCAGCACGATGCCGTTCAGCCCGTAGAGATTCCAGCGGACCATGGTCCAGTGTTCGATCACCGAGGTCAGCCAGCCGTGCCGGCCAAAGACACCGACGAGGCCCGACACCGCCACGATTGTTGGAAGAACCAGGCTCAGTTCCATTATCCGTAACAGCAGGTTCCTGCCCGGGAACCGGGGCTGTCTGACCAGGGCAAGTGCAATGACCAGCCCCAAAGCCAGGCTGAGCAAAGTGGATAGTGTGGCCTGCCAGACGGTGAACTGAATGACATTGCTGAGATAGCGGTTTTGCCAGAGTTCGGACACTTCCGGCAGATGGGCCTGCCAGAGCAGCGCGGCCACACCGGCAATGGTCAGTGTCAGCAGGCTGCCGGCGATGAGCAGGCCCGGGCCGATCTGCCAGCCCGGGTGGCTGAATGGCGCCTGGGTGGCACCGAACGGGAATTGACGCATTACGGGATCATGGCGTTGAGCCATTCATCCAGCCAGGATTTGCGTTTTTCGGCCACGGTGGCCGGATCGATAAACAGGATGTTGTCCGGCTGGATCAGGCGATCAAACACCTCCGGTAATTCATCCCCCAGATCGATGGCCGGGAACATCACGTTCTTAAGGGGAATATGGCGCTGGAAATCTGCGGTCAGGATGAACTGCAGGAAGTCCCGGGCCAGTGCTTTCTGTTCCGAGGCTTCAACCAGGGCCGCCACTTCCACTTGAAGGTAATGACCCTCCTCGAACTCGGCCGCCTGGTAACGGTCGGTCTTGTCGATGGCCATGTGATAGGCCGGAGACGTGGAGTAGGAGAGAATCATCGGTGCCTCACCGTTCATGAACAGCGAGAAGTAGCCGTCACTCCAGCTCTTGGTAGTCGTCAGAATGTTATCACTGAGGGCTTGCCATTTTTCGCCGGCCCGGTCGCCGTATACGGCCTTCATCCAGAGCAGCAGGCCAAGACCCGGTGTGCTGGTGCGGGGATCCTGGATAATGATCTGGAGTTCCTCGGGTGCGTTGACCAGTTCCTCCAGGCTTTTCGGAGGGTTGGGTAACTGTTCGGTGTCATAGACGAAAGCGAAATAACCCCAGTCGTAGGGCACAAACAGGGAATCCTGCCACTCGATGGGCAGATCCAGGGAGTCGAGAGAGATGCTGTGCTGGGCTAGCAGGCCCGTCTGCCGGGCGGTTTCCATGGTGCCGGTGTCCAGCCCGAGAACGACATCCGCGTCGGTGGAATTCCCCTCAAGGCGGAGCCGCTGGAGTATGTCGCCTCCGCTATCGAGCACAACATATTCCAGGGTGCAGTCACACTTTTGCTCGAACGCTTCCTTCACGCCGGGTCCCGGTCCCCATTCGGCGGCGAATGACGGGTGGGTATAGACGGTCAGGGTATTGTTGCTCTGGGCACTGGCCAGCAGGGGCAGCGCAAGGCCTGCAAAAAGGGTCAGGGAGCGTCTCAGCATGGTTCGTGTCCTCGGATTCGATCTGGGGAACCATGCCGCGGTTTCACCGGAACGGTGAATACTCAATCCCTTCGCCGGTACGAGCCGGATCAGGTTCCGCGGGTATGGTCTCAGCCCTCTGTTTTTAATGCGAAGGGCACCCCGTTGAGTGGCGCACAGTATAGCACGTTAGCCTTTGCTGCCGGCCAGTCATCAAGTTTGCCTATCAGCGTCATTGTGTCGCATATAGCCAGCAGAACTATGCTTAGAACTAAAACTATGATTTAGTGTGTGACGTAATGACAGACACTCCCGACGGAGGAATGACTATGCAAATGCCTGTAGTCACACATTTCTTTGATGAACCGACCAATACTTTCAGCTACGTAGTAAAGGATCCCGAGAGCAATGCCTGCGCCATCGTGGATTCCGTGCTGGATTTCGACTACGCCGCCGGCCGGACTGATGTCCGTTCTGCCGACGAAATCATCCGGTTCATAGACGATGGCGGCCTGAAGGTCGAGTGGATACTCGAAACCCACGTTCACGCTGACCATCTTTCTGCAGCGCCTTACCTGCAGGAACAGCTCGGTGGCAAGACCGGCATCGGCCAGAAGATCGTCGACGTGCAGGAAGTTTTCGGCAAGGCCTTCAACGCCGGAACCGAGTTTGCCCGTGACGGCAGCCAGTTTGATCGGTTGTTCGAAGAAGGGGATACCTTCCGGATCGGCAATATGGAAGGGCGGGTGCTGCATACTCCCGGCCATACGCCTGCCTGCCTGACCTACGTTATTGGTGACGCAGCCTTTGTGGGCGATACCCTGTTTGCGCCGGATTCCGGCACCGCCCGCTGTGACTTTCCCGGCGGTGACGCTCACACCCTGTACCGCTCCGTCCAGAGGGTTCTGGCACTGCCCGGTGAGACCCGGATATTCCTGTGCCACGACTATAAAGCACCGGGCCGGGATGAGTTTCAGCATGAGACCACAGTTGCCGAGCAACGGGCCAACAATATCCACGTTCGCGAAGGCATGACCGAAGACGATTTCGTCCGGCTCCGTACCGAACGGGATGCCACGCTCAGCATGCCCCGCCTGATCCTGCCGTCGGTGCAGGTGAACATGCGGTCAGGTGAGATGCCTCCTGCCGAGGATAACGGCCAGGTTTACCTGAAAGTGCCTATTAACCGCTTCTGACAGAGGGTGCGCCATGAAGATTCATTATCTTGAACCGGAGTTCGCGGTTGCGGATACCGTGGCTATCGAGGATCTCCCGGAAATCCGGGAAAAGGGCTTCCGGACGCTGATCTGTAACCGACGTCCCGGAGAAGAGGGTTACGCCGGTGAGGAGGCCTACGCAGAGGCCGCTGCCACCGCCGGTCTGGAATGGGTATGTGTCCCGGTGGCATCCGGCGAGTATTCGGACGCCGACGTGGAAGCGTTCGGCCAAGCTCTGGAACGCGTGCCTTCGCCCATCCTCGGGTTTTGCCGGACCGGCCGTCGTGCCGTTCACATGTGGGCCCAGGCCCGTGCCCGGGAACCCCAGTGCAATATCCCGATGCTCCTAAAGGCGGCCCATGAGGCTGGCCATGATCCTCAGCCCATCCGGGAACTGTTGGAAAAGTAACGTTTGAATATTGAGCTCGACGGACAGGGAGGTCCCTTGCTATCGCGGAGTTGAAGACCAGATGAAACCTGACCAAGACGTCAATCAATCCTCCCTGAAATACCATGATGTGGTCATCATCGGGGCCGGGGCTGGCGGAATTGCGACCGCTGCAAGCCTGTTGAAACGCCAGAAGGACCTGGACATCGCAATCATTGATTCCTGTGAAATCCATTATTACCAGCCGGGCTGGACCATGGTTGGTGGCGGTGTGCTCTCCGCTGAAAGTACACGGCGCAAGACCGAAACCGTCATCCCCAAAGGCTGCCACTGGTACCGTGTGGCAGCGGACGAATGGCTTCCTAAAGGTAGACTGAAGAACATCGATGTTTCTTACCATTCCGCCGGACAAGTGCTTTTCGGCGTTGAGGATTACGTACCCGAACTACAGACATATATCGATCGCTACGATATCGAGCTGTGTTTTGAAGAGCGGCTCATTGCAGTCGATGGCAAGGGTAAGACAGCTCATTTTGTCAAGCGTACCGGAGATCAGCAGGAAATAGTCGACCGGCCTTTCGACATGCTTCACGTTGTTCCCGCCCAGCGTGCCCCGGAGTTCGTTGGTAAGTCTGGACTGGCAAATCAGGATGGCTGGATCGATCTTGATCCTGAAACCCTGCAGCATGTCCGATACCCGACTATATTCGGGCTGGGAGATGCCAGCGGTACACCCAATGCCAAGACTATGGCGGCGGTGCGAAAGCAGGCCCCGGTGGTGGCCGAAAACCTGCTTGCGTCATTGCAGGATAAAGAGCTGCCTGCCGCCTATCTCGGCTATGGTTCCTGTCCGCTGACGGTAGAGCGGGGCAGAATCGTTCTTGCCGAGTTCGGCTATGGCGGCAAGCTCCAGCCAAGTTTCCCGAGCTGGATCAATGACGGTACCAAGGCAACCCGAATGGCCTGGTGGCTGAAAGCGAAGCAGCTGCCCTGGCTTTACTGGAACGGGATGCTTAAGGGTCGCGAATGGATGGCGGCACCGGCCGCACGAAAGGTCTGATATCAGGGAGTGAGAAACATGTCGGATCGGTTAACCCGGTTCCTGCCCATTCTGAACTGGCTTAAAGACTACAGGGGCGACACGTTTGTCAGCGACGCGCTGGCAGCTGTGATTGTCACCCTGATGCTGGTGCCCCAGGCGCTGGCTTATGCATTGCTGGCAGGCCTGCCGCCCGAGGTTGGTTTGTATGCCAGTATGATCCCGCTGGTGGCGTATGCACTGTTCGGAACCAGTGCAACGCTTGCAGTCGGGCCTGTGGCCGTTGCTTCCCTGATGACGGCTTCTGCACTCGGTGGTATCGCTGAAGCGGGCACCCCCGAGTACGTCGGTGCCGCGCTGGTGCTGGCCTCGCTCTCCGGCCTGATGCTTTTTACCATGGGCCTCTTGCGGCTCGGTTTTCTGGCCAATTTTCTCAGTCATCCGGTGATTTCCGGGTTTGTGACTGCTTCGGGCATCCTGATCGCCGGCAGCCAGCTTGGTCATATCCTCGGCATCCAGGGCGGCGGCCACAACTTGCTGGAAATGGTTGAGGGGCTGTGGCAGCAGCTGGGCGGGATCAATCCGGTGACCCTGGTGATCGGCGGTGGAGCCCTGGTCTTCCTCTATTTGTGTCGCAAGTTCCTCAAGCGGGGCCTGACCGGGATTGGATTTTCCGAGCGGCTGGCGGACCTGACCACCAAGGCCGCACCGGTTACTGCGGTCATCGTCACCACAGCCGCTGCCTGGTATTTCGATCTTGGCGCTGCGGGGGTAAACCTGGTGGGAGAAGTGCCCAGCGGTCTTCCCGACATCAGGCTGCCGTCCATGGATCCGGATATCTGGGCAACCCTGGTGCCCGCTGCCATCCTGATCAGTCTTGTCGGGTTTGTGGAGTCTGTTTCGGTTGCGCAGACCCTTGCGGCCAAGAGGCGTCAGCGGATTGATCCTGATTCCGAGCTGATTGCCCTGGGCCTGGCCAACGTGGCCGCAGGCGTCAGCGGTGGTTCGCCGGTATCCGGCGGATTCTCAAGATCCGTGGTCAACTTCGAGGCCGGTGCCCAGACACCGATTGCCGGTGCCCTGACCGCGGTCGGTATCGCCGTTGCGACGCTTACTCTGACCGGACTGCTCGCATTCCTGCCCAAGGCGACCCTGGCAGCAACCATTATTATCGCCGTGATCACACTGATTGATCTGCCGGCTATCAAACGGACTCTGGCCTACTCGAAGGCGGACGGAGCGGCCATGTTGGCCACGATCATCCTGACCCTGGTTCATGGGGTCGAGGCCGGCATTATTGTGGGGGTTGCCCTGTCGATCGGGCTGTACCTGTATCGTACCAGCCGACCCCACAGCGCCGTGGTGGGACGGATTCCGGGTACAGAGCATTTCCGGAACGTTCAGCGCCACAAGGTGGAAATCGACGACAGTACCGTGGTGCTGCGAGTTGACGAGAGCCTGTATTTCGCTAACGCCCGCTATCTCGAGGAAACGGTTCTGGAGCTGGTGTCCGACAACCCGGAAATGAAGAATCTTGTGCTGGCCTGCCAGGCGGTCAATGAAATCGATGCTTCCGCTCTCGAAAGCCTGGAAGCGATCAACAGCCGTCTGGAAGATGCGGGTATTCGCTTGCATCTGTCCGAAGTGAAAGGGCCAGTTATGGATCGCCTGAATCGGACGCATTTTTGTGAGGAGCTGACCGGGCAGATTTTTCTCAGTACTTATGATGCGTGGAGATCACTCGTAAATGGCTCATCGATCTGACTCAAACCTGACTGACATTCTTCTTGTAGGAGTTGAGTCGATCAGTCGAAATCGGGCAGTTCCGGTTTGACTACGGGCTTGCCGGCTTCCTGCCACGCATCAATTCCTCCGGAAATGGACTGTACATGGATATAGCCCATTTCTTTCATGGCCTTGGCCGAGAGGGCAGAGCGGCCACTGTTCTTGCAGTAGATCACCATGTTCAGCCCCCGATCTTCCAGGGCCGGATCATTGGTCAGCTTGAATTCGAGAATACCTCTGGGAATATTAACGGCACCCGGAATATGGCCGGCGTGGAACTCGTCAGCTTCCCGGACATCGATCAGTATATCCGCCTGCTCAATGGCCTCTTCGGAATTCTCCAAAGGTACTTCCCGGATTTCGGCCTTGGCGGCCTGAACCATGTCGTGAACAGTCTTCATCGTTAAATCCTCTTCTACCTTTGCAGGCTATGATAATAAACAAACCAAACGTTATGAATCCCGGTTCGATCGGTTCGCTCTAATTGACTGAAATTAAGAACGTATTTTTCATCCTGCCGAAGCATGACCTCTCTGTGGTGCAACGGAGGGAGGCGTCTATACTGTTTGCATCTGTGAAAATTTGCTCCATCGACTGCCTGAAGAGGGATCTACCGTGATTTTCCGGCAACTGTTTGACGACGCATCTTCGACCTTTACTTATCTTCTGGCAGATGACGGCGAAAAAGAGGCAATTCTGATCGACGCAGTGTTTTCCCAGGCCAAGAGGGACCTGGCACTGTTGGACGAACTTGGTCTGACACTGGTGCTCGCAGCTGATACCCACGCCCATGCCGATCACATCACCGCCGCCTGGCTCCTCAAACAGAAAACCGGCTGCAGGATTGCCTCCGCCAGAGCCATAGGAGCGGAGCATGTGGATCTTCCACTCGAGGATGGCCAGGAATTCGGCGTGGCGGGGGTTACACTTCGGGCCATATCGACGCCGGGTCATACCGATGGCTGTATGAGCTTTGTCATGGCCGACCAATCGATGGTATTCACTGGAGATACACTGTTGATCCGGGGTTGTGGCCGCAGTGATTTCCAGCAGGGTAGTGCCCATCAACTGTTCGAATCCATCACCAGCAAACTGTTTGCGCTGCCGGATACCTGCCTGATATATCCGGCCCACGACTACCATGGTCGAAGCGTCAGCACGATAGGGGAAGAAAAGGCATTCAATGCCCGTGTGGGCGGAGGGGCGAACGAAACGGATTTCGTGGAATACATGAATGCCATGAAGCTTCCTCATCCCAAAAAAATCGATGAGGCTCTACCTGCGAACCTTCGCAGTGGGTGCCCTGAAGATGGAAAGCTGCCCGAAGAGCCGGATTGGGCCGATATCCGGCTGACTTACGCCGGAGTCCCGGAAATTGGGGAAGAGTGGCTTGAGCATCACCTTGATGAGGTAACAGTTCTTGACGTCAGGCTTGCTGAGGAAGTCAAAGACTGCCCGGTCACCGAAGCACTGGTGGATCTGCACATCCCTCTGGACCAGCTAAGGTCGCGGGTTGGCGATGTTCCCAGGGAAAAACCAATAGTCGCGCTCTGTCGCTCCGGCCGACGGTCAGCTATGGCCGTCAATATTCTCAGGGAGAACGGTTTCGAGAAAGTGGCAAGTCTGAGCCGCGGACTCATGGAAATCATCAGAAATTAAATGGTTATATCCTTTATCTGAACTATTTCTCAACTCCATATCATCTCGAAATCCTTTTCCATGTCGGTGAAGCAACTGTTAATGATCTGTGTGATCTTGATGTTGATAGGTGTGAAGACAACGCTATAACAGGTCGTCTCTATGGGGGAAGTCAATTTACCGGTTTCGCAAACTTTGAATTTGGCTATCGCTACCTTGATGATGTCTCTGTTTCGGGCACTCTGGATGGTTGGGCTGGTGAGCTTGATATAGATGGCCACTTTTTTGATGCCACTCTACAGCTTGGATTGCCCGAGTCGGCTCCGTTCAAGGCATTTGCCAAGGCTGGTGTTGTGTACTGGCAGCTTAATTATGACTCTTCGTGGACCAGTGGATTGGGGTCTTATACTGACAGCGACGATGACAGTGGCGCCTCCCTCAGGACAGGGCTGGGCGTAAGTTATGAGGTTGCTGAAGGTTTCAGGGTCCGAGCTGATTGGGACCTAATATTGGATGTCGGAGACGACGACGATCTGGGTGAGTCCGACATCAACGTCTTCAGCATCGGCCCGGAGTTCCTGTTCTGACGTGAAAATGGGGTCAGATGAAAGCGTTCATCTGACCCCGCCTTTTCAGAGTTTTCCGCTTTCTTCTACACCCCAAAGCTCCAGCCAATCAGAGTGTTGTGCAATTTTCTTCAGGTACGGGTAACCTTGATTGCGTGTTGAGAGAGCATGCATTCGGACAGGGGAATATTTGTGCCCAGATTTCTTCATACAGCAGACTGGCAGATGGGCCGGTCGTTCAGTCGTTTTGAAACGGAAGATGGCGCTGCGCTGATGGAGGCCCGTTACGCGGCCATCGAAAGGCTGGCACAACTGGCGGTCGAGCAGGAATGCGATGCCGTCCTGGTGGCGGGCGATGTGTTCGATGCCCAGGGAGTATCCGACCGGACTATCCGCCGGGTATTCAATGCCACCAGTGCGTTCAAGGGCCCCTGGGTCATGCTCCCCGGTAATCACGATGCGGCCCTTGCCGAGAGTGTCTGGACACGGGCCCGGAGACTCAAGGCAGTACCCGATAACATCCAGCTGGCCCTTGAGCCGGATGTGATCCTGCTGGAAGACCAGGGAATTGCCGTCCTCAGCGCACCGCTAACCCAGCGCCATACCTACAGTGACCTGACCGAAGACTTTAGCGAGCGTGAAACACCTGCTGGCCTTCTTCGCGTGGGGCTTGCGCATGGCAGTGTTCAGGGTGTCCTCCCGGATGAAGTGGACGCGACCAACCCGATTGCACCGGACCGGGCGGAGCAGGCCAACCTGGATTACCTGGCGTTGGGCGATTGGCATGGCGCCAAGCAGATCAACGAGCGAACCTGGTACAGCGGTACGCCGGAACCGGAGCGTTTTCGGAACAACGAAGCCGGCTATGCCCTGATAGTTGATATTTCCGAGCCTGGTGCGGTACCTGACATCAATAGCGTTGATACTGCCCGCTATCGCTGGCATCAGTGGCGGGAAACGCTATCTGTGCCCTCGGACCTGGACGCGTTGATCCAGCGTATGGAAGAGCTTCCAGAAGCGTCGGTTCTGGACATCCGCCTCGATGGCGCCATTACCCTGGAAGGCCTGCAGCGTCTTGATCACGCGCTTTCGTTGGCGGAGGCTCGGTTCCGAAGCGTCAGTTGCGACCGTGCCGCCCTCCAGCTTGAGCCTACCGAGGAAGATATCGCGGCGCTTAACGCCGATGGCTACCTGGGGGAAACCATCGAGGAGTTGAGGCAGCTCCAGCTGGGAGACAGCCCCGAACCGGCGAGGGATGCGCTGGCAATCCTCACAGGCCTGCTCAATAGCGGTAAGCAGGAGGTCAGCCAGTGAGACTCGAAAGACTCAGGATCGAACAGGTTCGCCAGTTCAGGAATCCGATTGCCCTTGAAGGGCTTCAGCCGGGTATCAACCTGATCCATGGCCCGAACGAGTCCGGTAAGAGCACTCTGGTGCGAGCTATCCGGGCCGCCTTTTTTGAACGGCACCGCTCCAAATCCGTTGAAGACCTGCGCCCCTGGGGCGACTCTGCAGCGGCCCCGTCGATTGAACTGGGTTTCGAGCACGGCGGCCACCAATGGTCACTGACCAAAAGTTTCCTCCAGCGTAAACGTTGTGATCTGCAGGTGGATGGCCAGGCTTTCAGCGGTGAAGAGGCCGAAGAGAAACTGGCGGAGTTGCTGGGCTATCAGTTCCCCAAGAAAGGCGCGAGCAAGGAAGAACACTGGGGTATCCCGGGATTGCTCTGGGTCGAGCAGGGTACCGGCCAGGATATCGAGAAGGCCGTTGAGCACGCCGGCGATCACCTGAAATCCGCCCTCAACAATCTGGTTGGCGAAGTGGCGAGCACCGGCGGCGATGACGTGATCCAGGCCGTGGAAAAACAGCGTGCGGAGCTGCTTACCGGAACCGGAAAACCCCGGGGGGAATACCTGCAGCTGGAAAAGGAGCGGGCCGAGCTGGAAGTCGAGATGGCTGAGTTGCAGGCACGGATCGGGCAATACCAGGCCCAGGTAGATCGCCTTGGCACACTGACGGCGGAATTTGAGAAAGCGAATCGGGAGCGGCCCTGGGAAGAGGCCCGCCGGAGGATGGAGCAGGCTCAGGAACAATTTCGTCAGGTCGAGTCCCTTCAGGCGCAGCAGGTCAGAGAGCAGGAGACACTCGATCATGTGCGCCAGAATCTGAATCTGCTCCGCCAGAATCTTGAGCAAATGCAGAGTCAGGGCAAAAAACTGGAACAGCGTGAAACCGATCTCCGTAAGGCCCGGGAGATTCTGGCACAGGAGGAGGCTCGAACTCCCGCTTTCGACAAGGCTCTACAGGATGCGCGTGAAAGCTATGACGCAGCGATCAAGATCGTCGAACAGGCCCGCCAGCTGGAAAGTCTGACCAGGCTCAAACAGGAAGTTGCTCGGCTGGAAAGCCAGCACAAGACTCTCCGGCAAAACCTGGATAAGGCCGCCGAATTCCAGCAAAAGCTGGATGAGGCCAGAAAAGAGAAGCAGGAGAACAGGATTGACCCTGATCTGGTGCAACAGGCCAGGGTGACCCAGCGCCAGCTGGACGAAGAAGCAATCAGGTCCCAGACCATAGCCACACGCTTGACCTGGCAGCTGGAGCAGGGGCACAGCCTGCATCTCGGTGGCGAAAGCATCGAGGGGGAGGGCGAGCGTCGCCTGCTCGAGGAAACCACCCTGGAGATTCCCGGTGTGGGACGCTTCGGAATTACGCCTGGTGGAGAAGATCTGGCGAGTGTCCGGCGCACCCTGGCGCATCTTGAGCAAACCCTGGGCGAACATCTGCGAGCACTTGGCGTCCGTAACGTTGAAGATGCGGAACAGAAGCTGGCCCGGCTTCGGGATGCGGAGAACCGGCTGAAGCACACTGAGGATCTGTTGGCGTCGGTTGCGCCACAGGGACTGGAACGTCTTCGGACTGAAACCCGGGATACCCTGGCGGACCTGGAGGCTCGAAAAGGGGAGCTCTGTGCGCTACTGAAATCTGCGGAAATGGGTGACACCAATCTCCCGGGCCTTGCTGAGGCAGAAAGGTCAAGAAAAGATGCGGAGGAGCGTCTTTCTGAAGCCGAAACTGCCCGGAGCAAACACCAGACGGCCATCCTCACTGCCAGACAGAATGTGGAGAACGCCAACCGGGAATGGCAGCAACTCAGGGAGGAATTGCATAATTCCGAAAGCCAGCGCCAGCTTCGTGAACTTGCCGACAAAATCACGGAATCGGAGAAGCGGGAAGCGACAGTGCTGGGTAACCTGGAGGCACTGACCAAAAAGATTCGTGAGGCCCGGCCGGAACTGCTTCAACAGGATATCCAGCGCTTCCGGCAGGCGGCAGAAACACAGCAGAAAGCCCAGGAAAACCGGGAGCGGGAGCTCCGGGATATAAGGGTCCGGCTGGAAGCCTGGGGGGCAGAAGGCCTTGAGGAGTTGCTCAGCGAGAAATCCGGCGAGTTTGAGCACATCAATCGCCGCTACGATGAACTGAACCGGCGTGCCCGGGCGCTTGATCTGCTTTTGAATGTGCTTACCGGGAAACGTCAGGCGTTGACCCGTCGCTTGCAGGCACCGCTACAAAAACACCTGGATCACTACCTTTCGGTACTCTTCCCCGAGGCGACGCTGGAGGTGGATGAACACTTGATGCCGGGCAGGTTTACCCGTGGTAACGAGCTGGGACAGATGACCGAACTGAGTTTCGGGGCGCGCGAGCAGATGGGGCTGATCAGCCGGTTGGCCTATGCGGATCTGCTACAGGAAGCGGGGCGACCAACCCTGATTATCCTGGACGATACCCTGGTTCACTCCGATGCGGAGCGGCTGGATGGTATGAAGCGGATTCTGTTCGATGCGGCGCAGCGGCATCAGATTCTGTTGTTCACTTGCCATCCGGAAAACTGGCAGGATCTGGGCGTCGAGCCCAGGGATCTGCAGGCGCTGAAAAGCGAGCCAGTCGCCTGAAACGAAAAAAGGCAGCCGAAGCTGCCTTTTTCGTGTCTTGGCTGTTAGTTACAGACCAACCACGTTTTCCGCCTGAGGACCTTTCTGGCCCTGGGTCACGGTGAACTCGACCTGCTGGCCTTCAGCCAGAGTCTTGAAACCGCCGCCCTGAATAGCGCTGTAGTGAACGAATACGTCCGGGCCGCTTTCGCGAGTGATGAAGCCGAAGCCCTTGGATTCGTTGAAGAACTTGACGGTGCCGGTAGTAGTAGACATAGATAAAAATCCTGAATTCAATATTTTCAATGTGCCGCCAGGAATCGTTGTGATCACTGATCAGCGTTGTGCGGGAAACAAAAAACTGGCGGAATCAAAAACAGGACTTGCTAATGCTTGGCAGTGTCTTATTGATGAAATGCTTTGCTAAATCTTTCCAACGAGGCCCACTGTACTCCTGCGGTTACCAAAAGCCCAGCTTTTTCTCATAGGCATTTACACGTGCCGGGGGAATGCCCCTTTTCGTTGCAAATGATAACAGTTGCATACTCAGAAGGAGGATCATCTTACAAAATACCGCCAATATCGCCTTGCTGACCGGCAGAGTCCGAACCACATTTAAAGCGTATCAACACTGAACAAGGATGTAATACTGATGATCAAGCTACAGCAATCTGTGGTGCTCTGCATACTTCTGTTGATTTCCGGGCTTCTGCAAGCGGATGAAGGATTTCCCGGAAGAAAACTCTACCCCTCTGTTCCAACCATCGAACTGGATCAACTGCGTGATCAACTGGACAAGGTGACCGTTGTCGACGTTCGCTCCCGTTTTGAATATGACACTCTACACATCACCGGAGCCCATCACGTTGCGCTTTCAGAACGCGACTTCGCGAGCCGGGTCGCCAGCCTCGAGGCTGAAACCGGCAAACCTTTAGTCTTTTACTGTAATGGCCGTTCCTGCGAGAAATCCTACCGGGCGGTCGTGAAAGTCGAGCATGAAAGTGCTGTGGAAGCTAAGTCATTCGATGCCGGAATCTTCGATTGGGCCCGCGCCAATCCGGACCGTACTGTTCTGCTCGGCCAGCCACTGGACGATGCCGGCAAACTGCTTACCAAGGAAAAATTCGAGGCTCATCTGTTGCCGCCGGATCAGTTCGGCCGCGAACTCCAGGCAGCCGGCTTTGCGGTCGATGCCCGGGATTCCAAGGAACGTGCCGGGCTGGCGCTGTTCATGGGCTGGGAGAAGAGAATTCCTTTCGACAACCGTGCGAAGTGGGACCGACTGCTCGCCGAACGCACCGATCACACGAGGCCCTTGCTGATCTATGATGCAGTAGGTAAGCAGGTTCAGTGGCTGCAATACCTCCTGGAAGCGAGGGGAGTGCAGAACTATTACTTCATGGCCGGCGGTGCAAAAGCCTTCTTCGATACTCTTTAAGGCTTTTCCGGCTGTATATATTCTCGGGATCTGACCCTGCGCCGTGGTGGTTTTGCAATCAGTGCGGCGCACAAACTTTAACCAACAAATCCCTATAAAACAGAAACTTGAAAAAAAGTATTGACGCCGGAACCGTAATCCGTAGAATACGCAGCCGTTGACGAGGCAATGCCTCTGAATACAGAGCGGGAATAGCTCAGTTGGTAGAGCACAACCTTGCCAAGGTTGGGGTCGCGAGTTCGAATCTCGTTTCCCGCTCCAATTTCTCTCCGGTCAGCCGGTTGGGATTCACAATTCAAGTCTCTCAATGCCTCCTGAGAGCAAAAGCCAGCATCACAGGCTTTCCCGGCGCGGTGGCAGAGTGGTTATGCAGCGGACTGCAACTCCGTGTACGCCGGTTCGATTCCGACCCGCGCCTCCATTATTTCCTTTTGATTTCCAATAGCTCGAAACTGCAGGTTTGGGCCGTTTTCC
Source organism: Marinobacter szutsaonensis (assembly GCF_039523335.1). Lineage (NCBI taxonomy): Bacteria > Pseudomonadati > Pseudomonadota > Gammaproteobacteria > Pseudomonadales > Marinobacteraceae > Marinobacter > Marinobacter szutsaonensis. The sequence goes on from NZ_BAAAFC010000001.1 coordinate 143,527, forward strand.
TATCCAATCAGTTTACGATCGTCTGGTGGCACCACACCCTGATATGCTTCAATGACTCGTAAAGAGTCAGGCTAGCCAACAAGGCTGTCTTTGAGTGTTTCAGGGCCTGGTCAAAAACAATGAGAACAGACGAAAAAAAGGTCAAACCCCGGCGTGCTTCGCCTCGTGGCCGTCAACTGGAACCCGCTGTATTGGCGGAGCTGCGGGACCTGCTCGGTGACGAACGTATCGACCCGACATTGCGCCGCCGCGATCGACTGATCGAACATCTGCATGCGCTTCAAGACAACTGTGGTTATCTCTCCTTGCCCCGGCTCCGGGCCCTCGCGTCTTTCATGAATCTGCCCATGGCCGCCCTTTATGAAACGGCCACCTTTTACGCTCATTTCGATGTTATTCACGATGAACAAACACCACCACCTGCGTTGACCCTACGGGTGTGTGACTCGCTCTCCTGTCGTTTGGCCGGAGCGGAGGCGTTGCATCAAGCGCTGTCTGATGGAGCTGATCCCGAAACTGTGAGGGTAAAGCGCGCACCCTGCATGGGTCGCTGCGAGACTGCGCCCGTGGTGGCCGTGGGGCATCACCATGTGCTGAATGCCAACATTGAGAATGTTGAGGCCGCGGTAGAGCAGGGGCAGGTCCAGCCCGAGGAGGTCTCCTGGCAACGTCTGTCCGATTATCGCTCGGCCGGTGGTTATCAACTGCTAGCGGATTGCCGTGAAGGCCGGGTGAGCATCGAATCGCTGGTGAGGGAACTGGAGCATGCCGGGCTGCGTGGCCTCGGCGGCGCCGGATTTCCCACCTTCCGCAAATGGCAGGCAGTGCGGGCGGAACCGGGCCCACGATACGCTGTGATAAACGCCGACGAGGGTGAACCGGGCACATTCAAAGATCGCTATTACCTGGAACGTGAACCCCACGGATTCCTGGAGGGCGCGCTGGTTAGCGCCTGGGCGGTTGAAGCGGAGGCGCTCTACATCTATCTGCGGGATGAATATCCCGGCCTGCACAGGGTATTGAAGGATGCTATTGCCGAGCTGGAAGCGGCCGGAATCGTTGAGGCGGGTTTTGTTATCCTGCGGCGTGGGGCGGGTGCCTATATCTGCGGTGAGGAGTCAGCCCTTATCGAGTCCCTGGAGGGCAAACCCGGCAAGCCACGGCATCGCCCGCCTTTCGTCGCCCAGAAAGGTCTGTTTGGTCAACCCACCCTGGTCAACAACGTCGAGACGGTCTACTGGATCCCGCGCATCCATGCCCAGGGTTCCGACTGGTTCGCCAGCCAGGGGCGGCATGGTCGCCGCGGCCTTCGGAGCTTTTCGGTCTCCGGTCGGGTCGCCCGGCCCGGGGTTCACCTCGCCCCCGCGGGCATCACCCTCAATGAGTTGATAGAGGAATACTGCGGCGGCATGACGGAAGGCCATCGCCTGCTGGCCTATCTGCCCGGCGGGGCCTCCGGTGGCATACTGCCCGCCAGCAAAGCAGACATTCCCCTGGATTTCGATACGTTGCAGGAGCACGGCTGTTTCATCGGCTCTGCTGCGGTGATTGTTCTGTCTGATCAGGACGATCTGGCCACGGCAGCCCGCAACCTTCTGAGCTTTTTCGCGGATGAATCCTGCGGACAATGCACTCCCTGCCGCTTGGGCACCGAGAAAATGCTCACGTTGCTGCAACGCGACACCTGGGATGAGGAAACGCTCCAGCAGCTGGCCAGAGTGATGGCGGATGCTTCTATTTGCGGTCTGGGTCAGGCCGCACCCAATCCTGTGTTGAGTCTGCTGCGAGACTTCCGCAGCGAACTCGCCAGCAGCAACCTGATAGCGAAAGGTTAGGGGAGGCAGCCATGAGCCATCGAAAACCAGCCATGCGCGATGCGACCACAAGCTTTACCCTCACCGTGGACGACGTTGAAGTTCAGGCCTCCCCCGGCGAAACCCTTTGGCAGGTGGCCAAGCGTGCCGGCGAGACCATTCCGCACTTATGCTTCAAAGACGCCCCGGGCTACCGCGCGGATGGCAATTGCCGCGCCTGCATGGTGGAGATAGAAGGGGAACGGGTGCTCGCCGCAAGCTGTATCCGCGAGGCAACGCCCGGCATGGTCGTGCGAAGTGCCGGTTCTACCCGTGCCCAGGAGGCCCGCAGAGTGGTACTGGAATTGCTGCTGGCTGACCAGCCCGAGCGAGCGCAAAGCCCGGACCAGTCTAGCCACCTGTGGCATACGGCGGATCAATTAGCTATCGATGCCAGCGCCGTGGGCCAGCGCCTCCCGGTGCGTTCGGATCGGGACGAGCCCACGGTTCACCACGTTGTGCCGAGATCGGATTCGCTGGCCCATGCCCGGGGCCATGACACCAGCCACTCCGCCATGAGCGTCAATCTGGACGCCTGCATCACCTGCGGCTTGTGCGAGCGTGCCTGCCGCGAGGTTCAGGGCAACGACGTCATTGGTCTGGCGCACCGTGGCGCCGCATCCAAGGTCGTGTTCGATTTCGATGATCCCATGGGTGACAGCACCTGCGTTGCCTGCGGCGAATGCGTGCAGGCCTGCCCGACCGGGGCTCTGATGCCCGCCACTCTGATCGATGACCAGGGCTGCGGAGACTCCGCCATGGCCGATCGCACCGTTGACTCCGTCTGTCCCTATTGCGGGGTGGGGTGCCAGCTGACCTATCACGTGAAAGACGAGCCTGCCCATGCCGCACAAGGCGCTGGAAATCAGCAAGGACGAATCCTCTTTGTGGAGGGCAGGGACGGGCCCTCAAACCAGGGCCGGCTCTGTGTGAAAGGTCGCTTCGGCTTCGATTACCCGGCGCACCCTGCGCGTCTTACCCGGCCACTGGTCCGTCGGTCGGGCGTACCCAAGGGTCTTGATCCCGACTTTGATCCGGCCAATCCGTTAACCCACTTTCGAGAAGCAAGCTGGAAAGAAGCACTGGATCTGGCAGCAAACGGGTTAACCCAACTTAAAGCAGAGCACGGCCCCGACGCGCTCGCCGGCTTTGGCAGCGCCAAGTGTTCCAACGAAGAAGCCTGGCTGTTCCAGAAACTGGTGCGTACAGGCTTTGGTTCCAACAATGTTGATCACTGCACCCGGCTCTGCCACGCCAGCTCAGTGGCTGCGTTGATGGAGTGTCTGGGCTCTGGCGCGGTCACCGCTTCGTTCATGCAGGCGCTTCAGGCGGATGTGGTGATCCTCACCGGCTGCAACCCGGCGGTTAACCATCCGGTGGCCGCCACCTTCTTCAAACAGGCGGCGCGAAACGGCACCAAACTTATCATCATTGATCCCCGGGGCCAGGCGCTGGATGCCTACGCCTGGCGCAGCCTGCGTTTTTCGCCGGGAGGCGACGTTGCACTGTTCAATGCCATGCTCCACGTGATCATCGACGAGGGCCTGTATGACCAGACCTACATCGATGCCCACACCGAAGGCTTCGAGGCACTGGCTGCAAGTGTCGGGGAGATGACACCAGAGGTAATGAGTTCCCTCTGTGGCGTTGAACCGGAAGCTATTCGCGAAGTGGCCCGGGCTTATGCCGGAGCAGAAAAAGCGATGATCTTCTGGGGCATGGGCATTTCCCAGCATGTGCATGGTACCGACAACGCCCGCTGCCTGATCTCAATGGCCCTTGCCTGCGGCCACACCGGCCGGCCCGGCACTGGTCTGCACCCCTTGCGGGGGCAAAACAACGTTCAGGGCGCTTCAGACGCTGGTCTCATCCCCATGGTGCTGCCTGACTACCATCCGGTGGGTGATGCACAGCTGCGCGCCGCTTTCGAGGAGCTCTGGAGCACCAAACTTGATCCCGAACCGGGGCTCACCGTTGTCGAGATTATGAACGCCATTCTGGCGGGGACAATCAAGGGCATGTACATCCTTGGCGAAAATCCTGCGATGTCCGACCCGGATCTGACCCACGCCCGCGCCGCGCTCGCTGTTCTCGAGCACCTGGTGGTGCAAGACCTGTTCGTCACCGAGACTGCCCAGTTTGCCGACGTCATCCTGCCCGCCGCCGCCTGGTCGGAAAAATCAGGCACGGTCACCAACACCAACCGGCAGGTGCAAATGGGCCGTGCCGCTCTGGCGCCGCCCGGGGAGGCAAAACCCGACTGGTGGATTATCCAGGAAATGGCCCGACGTTTCGGGCTGGGGTGGGACTACGCCGGCCCCGAGCAAGTATTCTCCGAGATGAAGCAGGGCATGCATTCGCTCGATCATATCTCCTGGGCTCGCCTGGAACGCGAAGGTTCAGTGACCTATCCATGCCCCGCCGACGACGCACCAGGGCACGACGTGGTCTTCTCCGATGCCTTCCCGCGCGTTGGGGGGCGGGCCAGATTCTCGCCGACCCGGCCGCTTCCGCCCGATGAGCCGGTGGATGACGCCTATCCCATCGTTCTGACTACCGGGCGCCTCCTGGAGCACTGGCACACCGGTGCTATGACCCGTCGCAGCCGGGTACTGGATGAGCGGGAGCCAGAAGCAGCGGCCTTCCTGGCACCCGCTGAGTTGGTTTGCCTGGGCGTCGAATCGGGAGACCCCATCCATATCGCCACCCGGCGCGGCAGTATCACCCTGACCGCACGAGCCGATCAGACCATGCCCGAGGGCATGGTGTTCGTACCCTTCGCCTTCGTGGAAGCGGCGGCCAACCTGCTTACCAACCCGGCGCTGGACCCGGACGGGAAGATTCCGGAATTCAAGTATGCGGCCTGTCGGCTGAGCCCGGCGTAATTCAAATCCCCGTCTGCGCATCCCGTTTTCAGCTACACTTATTAGTCTGAATGTTTGTTCGGTTTTCAGGTCGCCGGATTGCGTCCTCCGTTAGCTATCGGGGAGCACCGGTTGGCCGGAAATGCCGGGTCAGAGGGAAAGGATGCAGCTATCTCCGGAAACCCGTCTCAAGGCCATACTGGATGGCACTGGTGCAGGCACCTGGGAATGGAACCTGGACACCAACGACGTCATTTTTAACGAGCGTTGGGCGGGCATGTTGGGGTACACCCTGGATGAACTTGCTCCGGTGACCTTTGGTACCTGGGAACGCCTGTGCCATCCGGCAGATCTTGAGCTGGCGTGGAAAGCCCTACAGAGATACCTGGATGGCAAAGGGCCTCAATTTGAGTGTGTCATCCGGATGCGGCACAAGGATGGTGACTGGCGTTACATCCACACCCGCGGAATGCTGCTAAACGGTACGCATACTGATCAACCACGCTGGCTCATGGGAACCCATCTCGATGTAACCGAAGAGAAGGTCACCGAGCACCGGCTGTCGCAGCTGGCAGAGTCTCTGCCGGGCCTTATTTATACCTTTGTCATGGAACCGGACGGGGGCTACTACTTCACGTATATGAGCAGGAAGGTCGAGGATTTCTTTGGAATTACACCAGAGGAAGCCTGTGCCGATGCTGAGTTGATTTTCCAGCATATTCACCCTGAAGATCGCGAAGCCGTTCATGATTCCATTGCCGACTCTTTCAGCACTCTGGAACAATGGGAATGCGATTACCGGGTCATCAACAGTGGAATGACTGGCTGGCTTCGGGGCGTGGCCAAGCCAGAACAGGAGCCGGATGGCAAGGTGGTCTGGCAGGGCATGGTGATTAACATTGACGATGAAAAACGCCTGGAGCTGGAGCTCGAAAGACTGTCCGTTACTGATGAGCTTACCGGGCTATTCAATCGTCGCTACTTCCTACGCAAACTGGAAGAGACCGCTGCCCAGCAGGATCGCTATGGCGGGGAGTTTTCCCTGGTTGCAGTGGATCTCGACCACTTCAAGGCAATCAACGACGCTTACGGCCACCCGGTCGGGGATGCGGTCCTGAAGCGGTTCGGTGAGCTGATCCAGCGCAGGGTACGAAAATCCGACGTGGTAGCCCGGACCGGGGGCGAGGAATTTCTCATACTGATGCCACAGACGTCCCTTGAGAACGCGGCCCAGGTGGCGGAAGATCTTCGGGGCGCCATTGAAAACGAGAGCTTTGTCGGTGATGAAAGTCAGAATTTCCGGGTCACCCTGAGCGCCGGGGTGGTCAGCTGCACGGACGAGGTTGTGACGGTTCGTGATTTGCTTTCAATCTGTGACCGATCCCTTTATCGGGCAAAGCGACAGGGACGTAACCGGATCATGGTGCAGTACCCACTATCCGGTAGGCAGGCCTGACCTGGGCCGGATAAAATGAAAAACCCCGCCGAAGCGGGGTTTGAAGTCAGGTTTATGTCAGATGGCTTCCGGCAACGGATCCTGAATCACCGTGTGGATGAACTGGATGACGTTGCGGGTATCCTCTGCCTGCTTCACGAAAGCTTCGATATTATTGCCGTCAGAGTACCCATCACTACCCAGCACCCGTACCCAGACATCTTCCGTACGGTCGCCGTAGGCGCAGCTGAGGTCGTCCGGTTGACGTTCCACGAAATCAACCATGGCACCGGAATAGATGGTTTCGGTGGTGTGGTTGAAAGCTCTGTAATCCACGTAACCGCTGTCCAGACGTTTCGCTCCGCACTCGGCAGCATCACCCTGGCAGGCATCGGTGCCTTTCATCAGGAACAACAGTCCTTCATCGGTCAGCTGTTGCTCGAGTGCCGGCTTGATGGCCAAGTCTTTCTTGGTCCACGTGCCATCCTGCATGATTTCAACGCTGCCCTCGAGTTTGCCCCAGCGCATCAGTGCCCAGTACATCGCCAGGCCGGCCAGGGGGGAATCGACCGTTTGATAGGTCACGTTGCCGGTCCCATCATCAATGCCATAGGCCAGCCGACCGGACAGATCGAGTTTCAGGCCAACAGAAGCGTTGATCGAATTCATGACATCATACAGAGCCCGGTCGAGAACGCGCGGGTTGGTCAGCGCCACCCGTACCACGTTCAGGCGGCCAAGCTCGAGTTCGATTACGTCGTCCTCATAGCCTTCGGCGATGACGCACTCACCGGAATCCGGGTCGAGTACCATCGGCACGGGATTGTCAGTACCACCAGTCACAGAGACCGGCTGCGGGCAGCCATTCCCGTCCAGCACCGGAACCCCATTCTCGTCGCGAACCAATTCCCACAGGTCGCCAAAGACCTCACCCTTGTTGTTAAAGTCGACAGCATCGCTATTCAGACCAAGCACGGTATTGATGAACACCAGACCGTCAATGGTCAGGGGCACACTCTTGTTGGAGGCACCACCCAGGAAGGCGGCGGCCGCGTGCATCAGATCAACCCTTCCATCTGCTGTGGGCAGGGTCTGCAGTGGCGCTTCCGGCATATCCTGGATGACGTCATGCATGAACACGATGGTGCGCCGTGCGTCATCCGCATGGGTCATGAAGCCGTTGATGTTCACCCCGTTGTAATCCTCGAGGCCGAATACCTGCTCCCAGGCGTATCCTGTCTCATCACGGTAATGACAAGCGCTGCCGTCGTCATAATACTGAATGTAGCTCAGAAGCTGGGTTGCATAGTCCATTTGCCGGTCGTGAACGGCCTGGGACAGATCGGCATAGCCTTCGTGCAAGTCGACGCCATGATCCCGCCCGGGCGTGCCGTCCCTCAAATAGGCGAGGTCACCCAGGTCCAGGTCATCCCGGATCTCGAGCCACTGCGGTGCGATGGTCTGGCCGCCGTCGTGTTTCTCCGGACCGTAACCGGCAATACGACCTTCCTTGAGAAGGGCATTGTAGAGCGCGAGGTTTTCTCGCGGGGAATCGATGGTGCTTTCAACCGGTAAGCCGGTGACCGGGTCACTGGAAACCAGGATCAGGCGTCCGGCGGGGTCAAGTTTGATCGATTCGGAAGCGTTGATGTTCTTGATCGCTTCCTCCAGAGCCCGCGCAAACACGGTCGGATTCTGAGTCATGGTACGAACCATGTTCAGCCGGCCAATTTCAAGTTCGATGGTGTATTGCTCGTAGCCTTCCGCCACGGCACAAACCGGCTCCTCTTCCAGCGTGTCGAGGACCATGGGCACCGTATCGGTGGTTGTGCCATCGGGGAGGGTGATGGTTTCGGATGCGATAGGCTGCATGCATCCGTTGGCGTCGAGAACCGGCACGCCGTAGGCGTCCCGGACGACCATCCACAAATCACCAAACAGGTTCTGCGGATCATTGGGGACATCGTTCAGCCCGAGGGCCGAGTTTATAAAAATCACAGAGTCCACTGTCAGTGGTATCTCTTTGCCGGTTGCGGCGCCCAGGAAAGACGCGGCACTATCAAGTACGGCAGGGGATATATCCGCTTGGGGGATGGTTCCTCCGTTATCAATCACGTCCGGGAATCTGTCAAAGTCGGACGAGCTGCCATCGCAGCCAACGAGAAAGGCGGAGGTCAGGAGAGTTCCAAAAAAAGCTTTTTTATAGTTGCATAAATGCATCATGGCCACACCCATTGAAGATGTTACGCCGGATCACCGTAACTAATACAAATCCGGACAGAAGCCGTCGATTGGCAACTACCTGGCAGGACTTTGGCTGCCTTGCCTACCCCTTCTGTTCTTCTGTGAAATATAAATATAGAACCAGATGCGATCAACGTGGTAGATCTGGATCAAAAAATAGCCATAAGAAAGGCGGTGGGTTGTACCTATGTTTGCCGGAATAGAAATTTCCGGTTGAGCTGGCTTGGCGCTACTATGTTTTGAAAGGAACCGAAACGGGATCTTGGAGGCACGGATGGCTGAAACTCGCTTCAAGGACAGGAAGGACGCCGGTGCCCGGTTGGCCGGGGTGCTGGCAGATATGGATATTGAGCCTAACGCCGTGGTTCTGGGTCTTCCCCGGGGAGGAGTTCCCGTCGGCTACGAAATTGCCCGTCAGCTGCACTTACAGCTGGATTTCCTGAACATTCGCAAACTCGGGGTGCCATGGCAGCCCGAGGTGGCCATGGGAGCAGTGGGAGAGGACGGGATACCGCACCTGAATTCGGAGCTGGTGCGTTCGCTGGCGATCACTTCGGAGCAGATAAAACGGGTAAGGGATCTGGAACTCAGCGTCATCCGCGAGCGTAAAAAGGCCTACCGGGGCTATGCTCCGACAGCGGATCTCCAGGGCCGGACGGTGATTCTGGTCGACGATGGCATCGCAACCGGCGCCACCATGGACCTGGCGATTGAGGTGGTCAGAAACGCCGGAGCAAGATCACTGATTGTGGCCATTCCGGCCGGGCCGGAAGGCACGACCGAAAAATACGAAGATATGGTTGAGCACTGCATCTGCCTGCAGGAGCCGGCAGACTTCAATTATGTCGGCCAGTTCTACCGGAATTTTAATCCGGTGACGGACGAGGAGGTGTGCGAGCTATTGCAGGCAAACTTTGAGGCACTCAATCGGGGAGCGTCATGACGCCATTGGTGAGAAGGCGCTGAAACGTGGTGGCAGGCATCGGCTTGCCGAGGTGATAGCCCTGCACCTCATCACAGGCCAGTCGGTCGAGCTGCTCCAGCTGGGATGCGTTCTCCACGCCTTCGGCGATCACTTTCAGGCCGAGGCTGTGTGCCATGCGGATAATCGCAAGCACGACCGATGAATTACTTGGATCCGTGCCCATGTCATGTATGAATGAGCGATCGATCTTGAGTTTGTCCACCGCGAAGCGGTTAAGGTAGGCAAGGCTGGAATAGCCGGTACCAAAGTCGTCGATGGCGAGATGGATGTCGCGCTGTTTCAGCCCCTGAATGGTGTTCACAACCCGCTTGTGGTCGCCGATCAGCACGGATTCGGTCAGTTCCAGTTCCAGGTAACGGCCCTCGAAGCCGGTTTCGTCCAGTATCCCGCCGACCTTGTCACACAGGTCACCCCGCTGGAACTGGATTGCAGACAGGTTGACCGCCAGGGTAATCGGCGGCATACCGCTATCCAGCCAGGCCTTGCCTTGCCGGCAGGCTTCCCGCAGTACCCATTCGCCAAGCTCTACAATCAGGCCGCTTTCTTCGGCGATCGGGATAAAGCGGGAAGGGGATACCCACGCCAGCTCGGGATTGTTCCAGCGCAAGATCGCCTCCGCGCCGGTGATCTTGCGCGTGGCGAGATCCATCTGGGGCTGGTAATAGACTTCCATTTCCTTTCGTTCCAATGCTCCGCGCAGCTTGGCCAGCAGATTCTGCCGCTCGAAGGCCTTCTCCTGCATGGTGGTATCGAACCGGCGGAAGGTGTTTCTTCCCTCCATCTTGGCCGCGTACATGGCGGTATCGGCATTGCGGGATAGCGTAGTGAAGTCATCACCGTCATCCGGGAACAGGGCGACCCCCATGGAGACAGAAGTCGCCAGATGGTGTCCTCCTACTGCGAAACTGTTGGCGAACAACTGGTGAAGCCTCTCCATTTCATGCTCATAGGCTTTCTCTTCGGGCCCGAGTTTGGCCAGCACCATGAACTCATCCCCGGACGCGCGGGCGATGACATGGGTTTCCGGAGGGAGGGTGCCCAGACGACGGGCAACTTCCTTCAGCAGGTTATCGCCGACGGTGTGGCTCAGGGAATCATTGATGTCCTTGAAGTTGTCCAGGTCCAGGTAAACCAGGGCGTAGCGACTGCCTGAAGATCCGGCACGGTCCAGGCGGTCATTGACCAGTTCCTCGAACCGGGCGCGGTTTGGGAGCCTGGTCAGGGGATCGAAGTGGGCGAGGAACTCGATTCGGGCCAGGTTGGACTTGCGCTTGGTGATGTCCCGCACGAAGGAGAAAAAGCCCGAGGTGAACGTGCCATCAAAGACGTGGGCGCTGATTTCCACATCCCGGATGCTGCCATCTTTATGGCGCCAGCGGCTTTCCAGACGCCCTGAGCCCTCAACCATGACCTGATCCAGTGAGCGCTCGATGCCTTCGGCGTCCAGATCCACTTCCAGGTCACGGATGTTCATTTCCAGCAGCTCGGTCTGGGAGTATCCCGTGATCTCTTCCGTTGCACGATTGACCTGGATGAAGTTTGCGTCGTAATCCATCACCAGCAGGCCATCCATGGCGGCCTGGACCATCAGCTCGTAGTTGGCCTGGGTCCGGCGATGATCGGTGACGTCGGTGGCGATGGCTCCGCTTCCGGATAGCTGGCCGTTTTCATCGAGGATCGGGAAGTGCACGGCCTCGAACATCCTCGGCTCATTCTCGAAGTTTACGATGTCGGTCACGGTGATTGGCCTGGCCAGTTCCCGTGCTCGCTGGTCCTGGCGGCTGATCGATGCTGCCGCTGCGGGCGGAAACACGTCAAAAATGCTCTTGCCAAGGATATGTTGACCCTCAAGACCCAGCAGCTTCCGGAATGCAGGATTGGTCAGCGTCACGCGGCCCTCCGCATCCATCAAATAGATGAGTGCCGGCGAATGTTCAATGAAGGTTCTGGTCAGGGATTCGCTGCGGGCAAGCTGCGCGGTGCGTTCGGCAACAAGTTCCGAGAGGTGCTCTTCGTGGCGTTTCAGGTCCCGGAAGAGAAACTGGTAGGGCCTGATCAGGCCGGTCACGAGTACGCCCCGGTAAATCAGGTAGGCAGAAACCAGCAGGAGATAATGGCCCAGTTCATTGGCAAAGCCATAAACACTGACATATCGGGTGAGTGTCAGTGTCGCCAGGATGTTGAATACCAGAGAGGTCTGGATCAGGTAGAAGACCGGTGTGGCGAATCGCCGTCTCTGACGGTAGAGCCATGCCATGGTAATCGCGAAGATCCCGGCAATGATGTACTCGGAGGTGATCTTGAAGGGCGTCAGGCCGGTGCCTTCCAGGTAGCTGTCCGGAAATAGTCCGGAGAATACGGCAAGCCCCAGAATCACAGCGGCCGCGCCAAACACCGCGAAGGGTAGTTTCAGGCTGATATGCCACCTCACGGCCATCACCCCGATCAGGAATGCAACCGCTTCGAGATAGCGGAAGGCAATCCATAACTGGGTCGGCAGATTGCCGTCATGCTCGGGGAAAATGCCGATGCCCTTGTAGCTGATGGTATGAAGTAGCTCAAGGGATGCGATGAAGATCGCGGCGGTGCCGATGACCCCGAGAAAGCTGTTGGTGGCCCAGTGCCGGGTGTGCCAGGCAAGCGCAAACAGCCCCGCCAGCACGACGATACGGAGCATCTCCACCAGGGTATGGAAAAGCAGGAAATCGTTGCGGGCAATGAGGTGCAGGGAAGCCAGGACAACAACAAGCCCGACGACTTGCGGCATGGCAATCGGCAGGTCGGTTCTTTGGGCTTGGTTCTGGTACCGTGGCATGGGCCTTCTGCAATCAGACTTTCAAGGGTTCAAGTCTATACCACTGTGAAATTTTCGGCTCGGTTCTGATGGAAAATACTGACCCTCTGGAGACGATGATCAGGCAAGTGAATTATCAGCGGGGATAGCCTGTTATGTCACGGATTTTTCGGTAGATGGGCTGCAATCTCGGGTACATGGCGAGGTACACCTCGGAGTAGAGCCGGTTATACAGCGCGTGGGTCTCCGGAACGGGTTGGAAGCATTCACCAACACGGGTCATGGCCGAGATGGCGGTTTCAAAATCCGGGTGCAGGCCCAGCCCCACGGCTGCGTCGATAGCGGCGCCCAAGCCGGACGTTTCATAAGTGTGGGGGCGCTCGGCGGGCAGCCCGAAAATATCCGCAGTCAATTGCATGGCCGCATCGCTCTGGGAGCCGCCCCCGGCTACCCGGAGTCTGCGGATGGGCACACCGCTGCGCTTCTCAATCCGCTCCTTGCCCTCGCGCAGGGCGTAGGCGAGGCCTTCCAGGATTGCCCGGTAGATGTGGGCCCGGGTATGAACGTCACCAAAACCGATGATGGCACCCTTGGCTTCCGGTCCCGGCTGGCGCACACCCGGGGACCAGTAGGGTTGCAGCATGAGTCCCATGGATCCGGGAGGCACATCCCGCACCAGTTCATCGAAGAGGACCTCCGGCTCAATGCCTTGTTGTTCGGCAATTTTCCTTTCTCTCAGACCAAACTCCCGCTTGAACCAGCTGACCATCCAGAATCCACGGTAGATCATCACCTCCGTGGAATAATGCCCGGGCAGGGCGGCCGGATAGGGCGGCATCAGGCGCACAGGCTCCACGTATCGTGGGCTGGTGGTGTTGATCGTTGCCGTTGTGCCGTAGCTCATGCAGCCAATGTCCGGGCTCAGACCGCCGGATCCCAGAACTTCACAGGCTTTGTCCGAGGCGGCTGCAATGACGGGAAGTCCCTCCGGTACACCCAGGTGCCGGGCGGCCTCCGGAATTAGCTGGCCGAGTGTGTCGCCGGGAGCCACCAGTTCCGGCAGCTGGTCCGGTCTCACGGGCATGGTTTGCCATTTGAAATCATGGCTGCCTGCCCAGCGGTGTTTCTTGTAGTCAAACGGCAAATAACCTACCTGGCTACCGGTCGAGTCACGGTATTGGCCAGTCAGGCGAAAGTTGAGATAACCGGACAGCAGCAGGAATTTGTGGGTTTTTGCCCAGATTTCCGGCTGGTGCTGGGCGATCCAGTTAGCCTGGGTTTTCTCGCGAAAACGGTTAATGGTGTCTTCCAGGCGGGCAAGCTTGAATAGCCAGCCCCAGGGGCCCTTGACCGGCCCGTCAACCCGGGCGTGGCGCTGGTCGAGCCAGATGATGGCCGGGCGCAAGGGGTGGCCGTTTCGGTCCAGGTTAATGACGGTGCCCCGCTGAGTGGTCACAGTTACTCCGGCCACCTGATCCGGGCCGGCATCGGTGCTCTGCCAGAGTTTGTCGCACGCCACTCCGAGGCTCTCCCAGAAATAGTCCGGGCGCTGCTCGGCCCAGCCGGGTTGTTCCGAGAAATAGGGCTCGATTTCCTGCTTGCCCTTGCCGACGAGGTTGCCTCGGGTGTCGAACAGCAGGGCCCGGACACTCTGGGTGCCGTTATCGATGGCCAGGATCAAAGGTGTGTCGGTCATATCAGGCCTCACCCACCGGCAGGCTGTAGGCTTGCTGATACAGCTTCAGGTAGCGCGTTTCTTCCTGTTCCCATTGTTGGTCGGACCAGCCAAGCAGTGGCTGACAATGGCGCTTTACCTCCGGCAGAAGTTCGGCTGCCCCGCCTGTCAACACCAGCCCCAGGCGGGTCCGGCGCAGCAGCAGATCATCGAGATGAACCACCTGCTCATGCTGGCAGGCCCAGGCCAGCTCAGCCCACAGCACACCGGTATGGCCGATGGACGCAGGATTGCCGGTTGCGGCCAGATTCTGGGCGCTGGTGCCATACCAGCCCTGCAGGCGCTGCCAGGTCAGGAACGGTATGCCGGCCGGCCGATTTGGTGGCGACGGCAGGGTGAATACCGGGCTGGAGTCAGGGCGTAGAAGGTTCCGGCGCTGCTCGCCCAGACCCAGTTCAAGTGCTTCCCGGGCAATGCGCCGGAAGGTCGTGAGCTTGCCGCCGGCAATACTCACCAGACCGTTGTCCTCGCGCAGCACATGCTCCCGGCTTTCCTTTGACGCGGCCTTGCCGGTCCCATCGGTCACTACGGGACGCACGCCGGCCCAGGTGGACAGAATATCCTTACGGTCCAGGCCGGAGGACGGGAAAAGCCGCCCGGCAATGGCCATCAGGTAGTTCACTTCTTCCGGGATAATGCCGGGCTCGTTATTCAAATCGCCCTGGTGATCGAGATCGGTGGTGCCAAGTACCGTAGTTCCCGCCCAGGGAAAGGCAAACACCGGCCTCCGGTCGTCCGGATGCAGCAGCGAGACGGCACAGGACACCGGCAACCGGTGCCATGGCACCACCAGGTGACTTCCCCGTAGTGGCCGAATATGGAGAGGTTCCGAGGCGTTTACCTGTTGCTGAAGCGTCGAGGCCCAGGCGCCCGTGGCGTTGATGACCAGAGGTGTTTTGACCGTCACTGTATGTCCGTCCTCGGTATCCACCAGCTCAATACCGCTAATCCGGCCCTCATGCCGGCGCAGGGTTCTGGCCTCCGTATAGTTCAGACAGACTGCGCCGTCCCGCCGGGCTTCCTCCAATACCCGGAGCACGAGGCGGGCATCATCGGTCACTCCATCCATAAACAGGCTGGCCCCGTTCAGGTCTTTTGGAGTGAGCCCCGGTACCCATTGCAGGGCGTCCTGACGATTCAGGTAGCGGTGGGTTCTGATGCCGGCAATGCGATCATAGATGCCTAGCAGTAGCTGAAACAGCCTTGGGCCGGGAAAGGTTTTGCTGAAATGAGGCATAACAAAGGGCAGTGGGTCCACCAGCCCCGGCGCCTCTTGCATCAGGCGCTGCCGTTCGGTGACCGATTCCCGTGCCAATCGGAGATTGCCGCTGCCAAGGTAGCGCAGGCCTCCGTGGACCATCTTGGAGGAACGGCTGGAGGTGCCCCAGGCAAAGTCCTTCTGTTCCACGAGCAGAGTCCGGAGGCCGCTGCCCGCCGCTTCCCGGGCCACGCCGGCGCCGGTGATTCCGCCACCGACCACCACCACATCGAATTCCGGATTGGCCGTGGTCAGGTCTGCAAGGCTTCCCTTTCTGGCCATGGGTTACTCCACCAGTGTTTCGGGGTTGAGCAGGGTGTCCGGGTCAAATTGGTGGCACAGGGTCCGGATGGCTTCCATGCCCAGCTCGCCTTTTTCCACCGGTAGGTAGCGCGCATGGTCCTTGCCCACGCCATGTTGATGGCTGATCGTGCCGCCATTGTTGACGATCAGCTCGGAAGTGGAGTGCTTCAGTCTCTGCCAGCGCTGCAGGGTCTGATCATAGTTGTCACCGACTCGGAACACGTATGTGGTGTAGATGCTGCAGCCCTGGCCGTAGAAATGGGAGAGGTGCGTGAACACGTGGGTCCGTTCCTGCTCGTCTGAAAGGCCTTCACGTAGATTGGATTCAATCAGGTGCATCAGGTTGTCGACGTTAGACCAGTCAGTAGCGGTTTCCAGGGTGTCCACCGCATAGCCGATTTGCCAGAGCGCCTCGCGCAGGTAGGGCATGGTGAATCGTTTTTCCGCCCACTTTTCGCCCATGCGGGTGCCGGTGTAGACGCAGGAATATTCCTTGCAGATGGCTTTGACCTGGGCCAGTGACGCCTTGCACTGGCGCTGGGTGCCGGTAACCCCGAAGGTCATCATGCATTTGCCCTGGCCAGCGCCCCGGAAGGCGAGAAAGCGCTCCAGCAGTCCGATCAGGGCCGGGTGTCCGGCCAATGCCAGCTGGGTTTCCGTTTCTACCGGGTTGCTGAGGCGAAGCATGGAAAGTTGTGTCCGTTGCTGGACCAGCTTCCGGCAGCCGGTTCGGGCACTGTCCCAGTCGGGAAAGAAGGCCACATGGAAGCTTTCGTGGTCCGCCAGTTCGCTGACCCGGACCTTCACCTCGGTAATGATGCCCATGCGGCCTTCCGAGCCCAGGATCATCTCCCGGATGTCGGGGCCGGCGCTGGAGGCAGGGATAGTCGGTATGTCCAGGGTGCCCCTGAGGGTCTCGATCCGGCCACCGGCAAACAGCTGCTCGATCCGGCCGTAACGCAGGGACTGCTGGCCGCTGGAGCGGGAAGCTACCCAGCCGCCGATCGTGGAGAGTTCGAAGGACTGCGGAAAGTGGCCGAGAGTGTAGCCGTGGGCACGAAGCTGGGATTCCACCAGGGGACCGGGAGTGCCGGCGCCAAAGGTCGCAATCTGGCTTTCCCGGTCCAGATCGGTCAGCTGGTTCATGTTGGCGAGACTGACGGTCAGCACCGGCTTGTCGTTGTCGGCCGGATTGATATGACCGGCGACGCTGGTGCCTCCGCCGTAGGGAATCAGCTGCACGCCATGGTTTCGGGCATAGCTGAGCAATGCCTGGACATCCTCGCTGGAGCGGGGCAGGGCAACGCCGTCCGGGAACCGGCCAATGTCGCCACTACGCATGGCGAGCCAGTCGGGCAGGCTCTGGCCCCGGGCATGGCGGACGCGGGTCTCAGGAGATAGGTCGACCAGATGTTGGATCTCCGGGGCGGGAGAAATCCGGGATTCGGGCACACCTGCACAAACAGCTTCAAGGGTTGCGTCACTCAATGGTTGTCCCTGCCCGATGCGTTCATCGAGAAAGGCCTGACCTTCCTTTGGCAATTCAAGTGAAAACTGGTCGTCGCCCCAGCCGTTCCAGCGTCTCATGGCAGTACTCCGTCTGAATTCTTGGTCCGGTTGGCATTCTAGCGTTTCAGATCGGCCCGTCATTGTCGGGTGACGACATTCGGGGTGTCATTTGCCGCCATTCCATTGTCGGATCCGTCACGGCCGTAGGGACTGGTCCAGGCGTTTGTTGAGTTCCTTCCAGCGCGAGAGTTTTTCGGATTCCCCCGCCCGCGTTTGCCTGCCGCCGGATTTATTGAGCCAGAGGCCCTCTCCGTTGAAGCTGTAAACCGGTTCCAGATCAGTACGTTC
Source organism: Marinobacter szutsaonensis (assembly GCF_039523335.1). Lineage (NCBI taxonomy): Bacteria > Pseudomonadati > Pseudomonadota > Gammaproteobacteria > Pseudomonadales > Marinobacteraceae > Marinobacter > Marinobacter szutsaonensis. The sequence continues at coordinate 160,855 of NZ_BAAAFC010000001.1, forward strand.
TGAAGCAGGTTTAATGTCGTTTATAAGGTTGTCAAGAATCAACGGGTCGGCATCCGGCTCGGGGTACCAGGCCAGAACCATGTGGGCCTGGTTCAGTTCAAGGGCTTTTACATAAACGATCCGGAGCTGGCTATCCGGGACGCCCATGGACTTGAGCGTGAGGTATTTCGCAATGGAAAAATCTTCGCAATCACCAGCGTTGGTGGTCAGCAGTTCAATCGGGGTTGCCCAGTAATCCTCTTCACCCCAGTGCCGGATATCACTGACAAAATTGACCCGGTTGAAGAACGAGTTGACCAGCCGGAGTTGACGGTCGATTGGCGCATTGGTGGCCAGGTCGTGCAGCCGCTGCCAGTCTGCCAGGCGTTGGTGGGCCTCCTGGCCAAACTCCTGGAGCACGTAGTTCATCAGGCGGTTGCCCAGCTCCAGGGCACTGACCAACGAGACAGCAAGCAGCAGGGGAATCCAACCGGAGCGGCGGCACAGTCCTGGCGCTGCCGTGGTCATGGCTGGACCTAGTTGTTGTTCCGGAGGCGTTCCCGGAGCTGTTCGAGACGCCGGCGGATTTCCTCACGCCGTTGCTCATCGGCGCTCGGGGTGGTGGGCGAGGTGGTGGCCTGGCCTGACGCAGAGGCTGCTGTGTCGGCTTGCTCGGCCTGATCGTCAGCGGTGAACGACATGCCGGAGCGACTGGCCTCTTCCGGGAAGTACAGATTTTCCAGCTTGCCGGAGCGTTCGATTATCACCCGGTTAGGGAATACGGACCTGAGGGTGGCATTACCCGGCAGTTCGTCACCCACCAGATAGACCTCGGTCTTGCTCTTGTCGTCCTCGATCAGGGCGCTGCCGGGAAATTCACCGCTGGCTGCAAGCACACCGCGCAGGAAAAGCCGGAGATTGGTCTCGGGCAGGTTTTCCGTATCAAGCTCGGCCGGCTCGTTATCGGCGTTCGGGGAACCAAACAGGGTGAGGGTTGCCAAATCTACCTCGGGAAGATCCCGGGTACTCGGCAGAGATTGTTGAGCCGGCTGGCCGGTGGCAGAGAGGGTTGGCTGGCTTTCTGTCTGCCAGAACCGGTATCCCTGCCAGGCTGTAACGGCCAGCATGGCTACTGCGGTGACTGTCGCGAGAACCATGGGGAGCCGTGGGTGAATTGACAGCATCGGTCATCCTGAGTGCTTGGTGGGCCATTAAAAGGGCCACAGGTTATCAGACTGCAACGTTTTAGTGGCAGTATAGTGTATAGAGTTATTCAGCGGGTCCATATCCTGTGGTAGCCTTTCTGAATTAGTTGAATCAAAAAGGGTTTCCGGGCTGCTGAGGCTCGGGTTACCGACAAGAAGATTGCCTGACGAAAACGAGGACGACCTTGACCACCGAGACCGAAGTTCAGCCGCAGGATGCTCCGCTGGGACGTCTTCCGTTTACCTTTGCCAAGCGCAACGGGGTGATCCTGACGCGTTCTGAAGACGGCGAGCCGGTCATCCTGGTACGCCCCGGTGCGTCCCATTCGGCGGTTGCGGAGGCCAACCGTCTCAGTGGTGGCCGGGCCAGGTTCTCCGCCATCGATCCCGCACGCTTCGATCAAGCGCTGAATGCGGCGTACCAGAGTGATTCCGCCGAAGCCATGCAGATGGTCGAGGGCATCGGCGATGACATGGACCTGGCGTCCCTCGCGGATTCGGTGCCGGAGACCGAAGACCTGCTGGAGCAGGAAGACGATGCCCCGATTATCCGGCTGATCAACGCCATCCTGACCGAGGCGGTCAAGACCAATGCCTCGGACGTTCATATCGAGACTTACGAGAAGCAATTGGTAGTGCGCTTCCGGATCGATGGGGTGTTGAGGGAAGTGGTGCAGCCCAAGCGTGCGCTGGCGCCGTTGCTGGTATCCCGGATCAAGGTCATGGCCAAGCTGGACATCGCCGAGAAACGGATTCCCCAGGACGGCCGGATTGCCCTGCGGGTGGCCGGCCGGGAAGTGGATATCCGGGTTTCCACCATGCCATCTTCCAGCGGCGAGAGGGTAGTACTGCGCTTGCTGGACAAACAGGCCGGCTCCATCCGTCTGGAATCGCTCGGTATGGCCGGGCAGGACCTCAAGGTTCTCCGCAAACTGATCTATCGACCCTATGGCATCCTGCTGGTGACCGGTCCCACCGGGTCCGGTAAATCCACCACGCTGTATGCGTCTCTGCAGGAGATCAACGACCGCAGCCGGAACATCCTCACCGTCGAGGATCCGATCGAGTACAACCTGCCGGGAATCGGCCAGACCCAGGTCAACACCAAGGTGGACATGACGTTCGCACGGGGCTTGAGGGCGATCCTGCGCCAGGACCCGGATGTGGTCATGATCGGTGAGATCCGGGACCTGGAAACCGCTGAGATCGCGGTGCAGGCCAGTCTGACCGGTCACCTGGTGCTTTCGACCCTGCACACCAACACGGCGGTCGGCGCCATTACCCGTTTGATGGACATGGGAATCGAACCCTTTCTGATTTCCTCGAGCCTGGTGGGCATTGTCGCCCAGCGCCTGGTTCGGGTGCTTTGCCGGGAATGCCGGGAGCCCTACACGCCGAGCGAGGAGCATTGTGAGTTCCTGCAGCAGGATCCGGCCAACCCGCCGACAATTTATCGCGCCAAAGGCTGTGAACACTGTAACCAGCTGGGCTACCGGGGGCGGATCGGTATCTATGAGGTAGTGGAAATCAACGAGGAAATCAGTTCGCTCATCCACAAGCGCGCCGGTGAGCTTGAGCTGGAAAAAGAAGCCCGCAAGGGCGGTCCGAGTATTCATGCGGATGGGGTTCAGAAGATTCTGGATGGCGTCACCACGGTAGAAGAGGTTCTCCGTGTAACCCACCGGAGCCAGTAACCCATGCCAGCATACGAATACAAGGCACTGGATGCCCGAGGCAAACAGAAACACGGTGTGCTCGAGGCCGATGCCCCGAGGGCTGTGCGCCAGCAACTCCGTGAAAAGGGCTTGACGCCGCTGGCGGTTGAGCCGGCGGTGGAAAAACAGCGCCGCGCCAGTCCGCTCAGTGGCCGGGGTTCACTGACCGCCTCCGATCTCGCGCTGGTGACCCGTCAGCTGGCCACGCTGATCCAGTCCGGTATACCGGTGGAGCAGGCCCTGAGTGCAGCCGCACAGCAATCGGCCAGGCCGAGGATCCGCAGCATGCTCATCGCCATTCGGGCCAAGGTCATGGAGGGCTACAGCCTCGCAGACAGTCTGGGCGAATTCCCGAAGGCGTTTCCCCGGCTGTACCGCTCAACCGTTGCCGCGGGCGAGCATGCGGGCCACCTGGACCTGGTGCTGAACCGCCTGGCCGATTACACGGAGAACCGGCAGGAAGCCCGTCAGAAGATTCAGCTGGCGGCTATCTACCCGATCATTCTCAGCTTCGTGGCCATTGCCATCGTGGTCTTCCTGCTGACCTACGTGGTTCCGGACATCATCGAGGTGTTTCTGAAACAGGGGCAGGAGCTGCCGGCACTGACCATGGCCATGCTGGCCATGTCGGAATTTCTTGGCACTTATGGTGTCTACCTTTTGATCATCCTGATAGTGGCACTGATCGGCTTTCGAGTTGCCTTGCGCAAACCCGGTTTCCGGAAGCGGTTCCACAAGCGTTTACTCCATTTGCCGCTGGTTTCCGGCATGGTGCGGGGGGTGAATACCGCCCGTTACGCCAGCACCCTGAGCATCCTGACCACCAGTGGTGTCCCGCTGGTGGAGGCGATGCGAATCGCCGGTGAAGTGTTATCCAACGATTACCTTCGGGAACGGTTACGTGATGCTGCCCGCAAGGTGAGCGAAGGCGGGGCGTTGCACCGGTCACTGGAGCAGACCGGTTACTTCCCGCCGATGATGCTGCACATGATTGCCAGCGGCGAGGCCAGTGGCGAACTTGATAGTATGCTGGAACGAACCGCCCGGATGCAGGAGAACACCCTGCAGTCCAAGATTGCCGCCATTGTCGGCCTGTTTGAGCCGATGATGCTGCTGGTCATGGGTGTCGTGGTGTTGATTATCGTGCTGGCAATCATGCTGCCGATCCTGAATATGAGCAACCTGGTTGGCTGACATCCGGGCCCGGGGCCCGGCAGTTCTATTCCGGGAAAGGAATCCATAGTAACGACGAGTGAGAAAATGACGAGCAAGACTATGAACAAACGCTTCACACAGCGCGGTTTCACCCTCATCGAAATCATGGTGGTGATGGTCATTCTGGGCCTGCTGGTCGCCATCGTGGCGCCCAACATCATGGGGCGGAGCGATCAGGCCAAGGTAACCATCGCCGAGACCCAGCTGAAGAACATCCAGAGCGCTCTCGACCTGTACCGGTTGGATAACAGCCACTATCCCTCTACCCAGCAAGGTCTGGAGGCACTGGTATCGCGGCCCAGCGGCAGCCCCGAGCCGAAAAACTGGAACCAGGATGGCTACCTCAAGAGCGTTCCCGAAGATCCCTGGGGTAACCAGTTCCAGTACGTAAGCCCGGGCACCGAAGGCCCCTACGATCTGTATTCCTATGGCGCTGACGGTCAGGAAGGCGGTGACGGTGATGCTGCCGATATCAGCGTCTGGAAAACCGAGGGCTGATTGGCTGTGCAGTACAGGACAACGCAAAGCGGCTTTACGCTGATAGAGATCCTCGTTGTCCTGATTGTAGTGGGGCTCCTGGCCTCTCTTGCGGTATTCACCATGGGAGGCAGTTCCCAGCAGAGGGAGCTGGAAAATGAGGTCCGGGAGCTTTATTTGCTGATGCAGACTGCCTCTGAACAGGCGGTGCTCAACAATCTCGAGATGGGCGTCAGGCTGGAAGACGGTGGTTACCAGTTCGTGGCCTTCCAGGACCGGAACGCCGAGTGGAAAGCGTCCGGGGAAAGGATTTTTCAGGCCAGGGCTTTCCCGGACTGGCTGGTGGCGACCGAATACATTGAAAACGATGCCCCCAGGCTGGCGTCCGAGGAGGATCGCCAACTGCCCGATATCGTATTTTTCTCCAGTGGTGAGACCACGCCGTTCCAGATCGAATTTACCCCAGGCAGCAACACCGACTATATGCATGTGCTGGAGTCGGACGGGGTAACCGGTATCCACTGGCGCAAGCCCGGCTCAGAGGACGAGCTCTGATGGAACGCGCCCGTGGCTTTACCCTCATTGAAGTTCTGGTGGCGTTGCTGGTTTTCGGCCTGATTGCCACTGCGGCGGCCGAGGTGGGCAGCCAGTATATATCCAGTTTCGAACGCATCCGCGACAAAACCCTGGCCGGTTGGATCGCGGACAATCGCATTAACGCCATCCGCCTCGAGGAAGAGCTCCCCGGCATCTCCGAGAATTCCACCGACACGGATTATGGACCTTTCCGGTGGCAGGTAACGACAGCAGTGAAAGCCACGGCTGAACCCACCATGCGGCGGATAGAAGTATCCGTGGCCAAGTACACCGATGAAGTCAGTGATCCGGTGCCGCTTCATACGCTTTCCGCGTTCGTGGGGGAGAAGTGATGCGCCAGTCCGGTTTCACCCTCATGGAAGTGCTGATTGCGGTAACTATCACTGCAGTGATCGGCCTGGGTGTCTGGCAGGTCATCAACGGCGTGGTCAATTCAAGGGACCGGGTCAATGAGCTGGCCGAGGAGTTCGATCGCATCCAGCGCGCCATGCTGCTCCTGGAGCGGGACATCACCCAGGTGGTGAATCGTTCCGCGCGGGATGTCTACGGTGACTTTCAGCCGGCACTGACCAGCCGCGAGGAAGGGTATGCCCTGTTGCTGACCCGCCAGGGTTGGCGTAACCCGCTGGGACTGAGGCGCAGCGGGCTGCAAAGGGCGGGCTGGGAATACACCGGTACCGAGCTCTTTCGCCGCTACTGGCCGACGGTGGACCAGGGCCAGGAAGACAACAGCGAGAACGTCCTGCTTCTTGAGGACATAACCGCCTTTGAGGTGCGTTTCATGAACAGCGAACGCAGCTGGCAGGAAGACTGGCCGTCGGATGATGACCTGGCGGGCCTGACCCCGGGGGACCGCCCGGAAATCCCGTTTCCCCTTGGCATTGAAGTCACCATAGAACACGAGCGATTTGGCGAGCTGGTCCGTACCTTTGCCCTGCCGGACTTTGATCCGGCGGCAGCCCAGGGACTGGTCAACCAGGCAAACGAAGCCGCCACCGAAACCGACGAGGAAGAAGAGGACGAACAACAACCCGAACAGCCGCCGGAGCAGCAACCAGGCCAGGAAACCACTACCCAGCCGGGTGGAGCTGCGGGATGATAGTGTTTCAGGGTTGCCCGGCCGGAAACCGGCAGCGCGGTGTCGCCCTGGTGATGGTGCTACTGGCCATGGCGCTGGTGGTGATGCTTGCCTCAGGCATGACCCAGCAACTTAACATCCGGGTATTCCAGGCCGGGCATTACCTGGCCCAACAGCAGGGGCAGAGTATCGCCCTGGGTGCCGAGGCCTTCGCCCGACGTATCCTGGTCCGGGATTTCGAGGAGGACAAGGAAGACGGCTCGATGGTCGATAGCCTCGATGAGTTCTGGGCGATGAACGCGGCCATTCTTCCCCTTGATGATGACAACAGTGTGGTTGAGGTACAGATTGATGATCTTGGCGGACGGTTCAATCTGAACGATCTTGTTACTCCGGCCGGGCAGGTGGACACCCTGGCGAAGGATCGTTTCACCCGACTTCTCATGGTCCTGGGCGTCACCAGTATCACCGCTGATGCCCTGATCGACTGGATTGACAGTAATGACCAGACCATCAGCGCCTATGGCGCCGAAGATGGCCAGTACCTGATGGCCGATCCCGGTTATCGTGCTGGTAACCAGCCCTTTGTTGACGTTACGGAGCTGCGACTGATCGAGGGCATGACCGAGGAAATCTACCAGGCGTTGCGGCCCCATGTGGCGGCCCTGCCGGTCAGTGGTGCAGGGATCAACGTCAACACCGCGACTGGTCCCGTACTGCAAAGCCTGCACGAGGAATTATCCGAGGCGGCGATTGCCTCCGTCCTGGAAAAACGGGAAGAGGAAGCCTTCGGGAATCTTCAGGATTTCCTCGCCTTACCGGAGTTTGCCGGCCTCGGGCTCAAGACCGCGGGGCTGACCCTGCAAACCCGTTTTTTTGAAGTTGTATCAAGGATTACCTACGATAATCGTGTCGTTAATATGGTCAGCACCGTTTTCCGTAACGGGGAAGGTGAGGTCCGGACGGTTCACAGGGATACCGGACAGAAAAACCGAATTACCAAAGAGCCGTTTACCATTTCAGAAGGATAGCCATGTCTTATCGCCTTTTTGTCCGGCCGGTCCCGCCGTTTGCGGATATCGATGAGAATCCGGACGCCCAGCTATACAACTGGGTGCTTCAGGATGCCACCGGCGATGCCCAGGCCCGCGGCACCGGGGATAACCGGGACAGTATCGAGCAGACCCTGGCCCAGAACGCGCTGGAAAACGTGTTGTTAGTGGGCCTGATACCCGGCGAAGACGCGCTTTTCTGCGTTGCCGATATCCCGGCCAAACAGAACCGGTTTATCCTTCAGGCTTTGCCCTATGCGGTCGAGGAGCAGATTGCCCAGGACATCGACTCCGTTCACCTGGCCCTGGGCAAGCATTCCGAAGAGGGCTATCGGGTCGCTGCCATCGATCGGGAACGGATGGGCAACTGGATCACCCTGTTCTCCGGGTGGGAGAATGCGCGCCTCGATGCCATCTACCCGGATGCGTCACTGCTGCCGGCTACCGAGGGTGGCTGGAGCATATGCCTGGACGGCGAGGTGGCCATGCTGGTCAGTGATCGTGGCGAGTGGTTGAGTATGCAGGCGGCCAACCTTGGCATGTTCGCCCACACCCTGGCCGTGCCCCCGACCGAGGAAGTGATGGCCGAAGTCCCGGTCACGGTGTATGGAACACAGGACGAGCTGGAATATCATCAGTCGGTCATCGCGGAACTGACAGCCCCCGGGCGGCTTGTGGTCCGGCAGGAACAACTCGATCTGATGCCCCTGGAGCTGCTTGCCCATGCCCACCATCATCATCGCTGCCAGCCGATCAACCTCTGCCAGGGCGCATTCTCGGTCAAGGCCGGCAAAGACAGCCCCTTCAAACCCTGGAAGCCGCTGATTGCCGTGGCTTCAATCTGGTTTGTCATTCAGGTGGCGTTCGAGGCCGGAATGGGCTTTTATTACCAGGGGCAGGCGGAAGAACTTGAAAAACAGGCCATGGCCATTTATCGCGATGCCTTTCCCGATGACCGTCGCACCCATGCCGGAAACGTCCGGCGGGTTCTTGAAGGTCAGCTACGGGTTGCCGGATCCCGGGGCCCTGAACTCGACTTCATCGCGCTGATGAAATACACCGGTCAGCAATACTCACAGTTACCGTCCTCCGGCTCGGTGACCTTCAACTCGGTCAACTACAGCAAGGATCGGGGCGAACTGGTGGTGGATATCCGTGCCGACAGTTACGATCGCCTGAGCGCGCTTCGGAACGGTTTGTCGGGGCAGGGGCTTGAGGCCCAGATAGGATCGGTCGTCAACGAATCCGGCGGCGCCCGTGGCCGTTTGACGGTATCGGGAGGATAACGGAATGTTGGAACGCTTGAAGGAACAGCCTGCCGTCGCCAAGCTGGTTGCGCAGTATGATCAGTTGCCCCGCCGTGACCAGCAGGCATTGAGTGTGCTGGCGATCGCCATACTGGTGGGAATTCTCTATTTCGCCGTGTGGCAGCCGGTAGCTGGCTTCCATGACCGCTCCCTCAGCGCTCGCGATAACGCGGCGGACCTGCTGGGGTGGATGCAGGCCAACGAACCGGTCATTCAGGGATTGGCGGGAACTTCGTCGTCCACCTCCTCGGCAGCTGTAGACAAGCCGGCTGACGGCCGGGCGCTTATGGCCCTGGTAACCAGTTCCGCCCGCGAGGCAGGTCTGGCATTGCAGCGTTTTGAACCCAGTGGCGATGAGGCAATCCGTGTCTGGCTGGACGGCGTACCCTACGCCGACGTTGCCTCCTGGCTGGAGCGGCTCAATACAGAAAACGGCGTGGTTATCGACCAGGCTGCCATGGACCGGGGCAACGACCCGGGTAAGGTTTCGGTTCGTTTGACACTGACTATCTGAGAAAGGGGAAGGCGATGACTGACGGCAAAGACAACAAAAACAATCCTGAGCCGGTAATTGTGCGTCTGGACGACACCGCCCGGAACGAAGCGCAATCCATTCTTTACCATGCCTACCGGAATGAACCGACGTTCCAGTATCTGTTCGATCACCGGCGGCCGGGCTACGATCAGCGTGTCCGCGCCACGGTACGGGAATTGATCGACCTTTACTTTGAGTATAATCAGGACGCTATTGGCGTAATGGTGGATAATACGCTGGTGGCGGTGGCTTTCGTTGGGGAACCTGAGCTGAGGATGAACCTTGCCGAACAGTTGAGCTGGCGCATCCGCATGGTTTTGACCACCGGTTTTGCCTCCACCCGCCGTTACCTCGATTATCACGAGAAAATACGAAACATGCTGCCCCAGCCTCAGGCACACCAACTGCCGTTGATGGGGGTGGATCCGAAATACCAGAATCGTGGCTATGGCCGCTTACTGCTGAAGACGGTTGAACGGCTTTGTAGCGAAAATCCCCGGGGTAGCGGCCTGGTCCTGGATACCGGCAATAGCCGCTATCTGCCATTTTACGAATCCGAAGGGTTCAGGAGCCTGGGCAAGATTCGTCTGGGCGACTATGAGGACCACGTGCTTTTCCGGGAACTGAAACCGGAAAGCAAAGCAGCAGCCTCTGGACCCGGTTGAAGTCATTTTCATCAACAGGAGAAACTGTGTCTGACAGTCTGGATTATGATCTGATCGTTATCGGCGCCGGTTCCGGCGGTGTCCGCCTGGCCCGGATGTCCGCCCAGCGAGGGGCGAGGGTAGCTGTAGTCGAGTCCCGATATCTCGGTGGAACCTGTGTCAACGTCGGCTGTGTCCCGAAAAAGCTGTTTGTCTACGGCGCGCACGTTCACGATGAGCTGGAAGACGCAGCTGGTTATGGCTGGAACGTTCCCCTGGGTGACGTCAGTTTCGACTGGTCCACGCTGGTGGCCAACAAGAATGCCGAGATTGAACGACTCAACGGTATCTACGGGCGCCTTCTTGAGAACGCCGGGGTAACGATCATCCAGGGCACCGCAACCCTCCAGGATGCCAACACCGTTCAGGTTGGCGATACCTCCTACACAGCCAAACACATCACCGTTGCCACCGGTAGCTGGCCGGTTGTTCCCGATGTACCCGGCAAAGAGCACATCCTGACTTCGAACGAAATGTTCTACCTGCCGCAGCTGCCAAAGCATGCGGTGGTCTGGGGTGGCGGCTACATCGCGGTGGAATTTGCCGGCATCCTGGCCGGCCTGGGTGTGGAGACCACCTTGCTCTACCGGGGAGAGCTGTTTCTGCGCGGCTTTGATGACGATATTCGTCATTTCACTGAGCAGGAGATGCGCAAGAAAGGCGTCAACCTTCGGTTTGGTACCACCATCGAGGCTGTCGAATCCAACGATACGCACTATCAGGTCAAGCTAAGCACCGGCGAAACCCTGGATACCGGCCTGGTCATGGCGGCAACCGGGCGTAGGGCGCTGGTTGACGGCCTTGGTCTGACAGACCTGGGGGTGGAGCTCAGTGCCTCGGGGCATATCGTAGTGGATGACACTTTCCAGACTGCGGTTCCTTCAATCACTGCGCTTGGCGATGTGATTGGTACTCCGCAGTTGACTCCGGTGGCCCTGGCGCAGGCTATGGTGCTGTCCCGTCGCCTGTTCGGGGACGGGCAGGGCGAGATGGATTACACCGCCATCCCAACAGCGGTTTTCTGTCAGCCGAATATCGGAACCGTCGGCCTCACCGAGTTCGAGGCCCGGGATAAAGGTCTCAAGCTGCGGATCTACCGTTCCGAGTTCCGTCCCATGAAATACACCCTGAGCGGCCGCGACGAGCGGTGCCTCATGAAACTGGTTGTTGACGACGACTCCGATAAGGTGCTCGGTGCTCACATGGTGGGTCCGGATGCCGGTGAGATCATTCAAGGTCTGGCGGTTGCCATCAAGGCAGGGGCGACCAAGGCCGAGTTTGATTCCACCATGGGAATCCACCCGACCTCTGCAGAAGAATTCGTCACCATGAGGGAACCTGTCGCCTGACAGTGCGGGCCAGCTACACGTGGTGGCTGGCCCTTCCTCTCATTCCTCCCGAATGACCGTCCAGCGGCCAAGGACTTCCTGGAGATTCTCCTTTCGGACTGGTTTGGCCAGGAAATCATTCATTCCACTGCCAAGACAGATGGATTCCGTCGCCGGCAATACGTCGGCCGTCAGCGCAATGATTGGAATACCCTGTTGACCGTTGCTGCGTTCCCATTCCCGGATACGACGGGTTGCCTCGTAGCCATCCATGACCGGCATCTGGCAGTCCATCAGGATCAGGTCATAGCCGGTATGATTGCGCTGGACGATGTTTACCGCTTCTTCGCCGTTTGCGGCCGTGTCCGTGCGGAATCCCAGGCGGGTGAGCATCGCTGAAGCCACCCGCTGGTTTACCGGATTGTCTTCGACTACCAGCGCATGGGATAGCCCGTCCTCCGCACTTCGGGCTGGGAGTGTTTTCCTGGTGGGCGCGGAGATGATCGTCGGGCCCAGTTCAAACGGTAGCTCAAAGCGGAAGCTGGAGCCGTGTCCAAGATCGCTCTGCACCTGGATATGGCCACCCATCAGCTCCACCAGACGCTGGACCAGTGAAAGGCCGAGGCCGGTGCCGCCATAACGACGGGTGTTGCCGGAATCCAGCTGTTCGAAGGAATTGAAAATGTCATGCATGCGCTCGGGGGGCATGCCAGCGCCTGAGTCGTTTACCGCACAGTTGAGCACAATGGTGTTTTCCTCCAGGGGAAAACAGCCCGCCCGGACAGTGATGGCGCCCTCGGCGGTAAACTTGATGGCATTATCCAGCAGCCCGGCGATAATTTGCCGCATTCTGCCCGCATCACCAATGACCAATGCGTTCTCCGGCCAGTCGCCATAGAAATCTACACTTAGGGAAAGACCGTGTTGCTCGGCCTGGTGCCGGTAGGAGGCCGTGCAGTTGTTGATGACATTACGTAGGTCAAACTCACGGTTTTCTAACCGTATTTCTCCGCCATCCATTTGGGCGTAGTCAAGGATGTCGTTGATGACGGTCAGCAGGTCTTCGGTCGATTGCCGGGCCGTTTTCAGGTAGTCCCGCTGCCGGCATGTCAGTGGTTCTTCTTCAATCAGGTCGACCATCCCCAGAACCCCATTAAGCGGAGTACGAAGTTCGTGACTCATGGTCGCAAGAAACTCGGATTTCGCCTGGTTGGCTGCTACCGCCTTCTCCCGGGCCGATTCTGATGCTGACAAGACCTGATCATGTTTTGCCTTGAGGGTTGCCAGGTGTTCAGCAAGCTTATTAAGTTTATGTTCTATCAGATTGATATCTCGGGAACTGCCAGACGTTCTCGAGACAGCTTTCGCGTAATCGCGGTTGATCAGGCGGTCGATTCGCTCCGACAGGCCCTGAATGGGCGAGAGAATATTGCCGAGGAAATGTCTTACCACCAGGACTGTAAACAGCAGCAGTGAGGAACCAACGGCAATGGAGGTCCACAGGATTTCCTGTTGCCTTGCCTGCAGGGCAAGCGTGCTGACGCCGACCTCAATAGTGCCGACTCTCAGTGCCCCTGAATCAAATCCGAACTCTGGCGCAAACCACTCGTTTGCGTCATTGGCCCCGATCTTAAGAGGTAATTGCAGGATCTCCGCTTCGAACGTCAGGTAGTCCCCGGCTTCTCCGGACGGGGGCGCGCCGGAGGCCCGGACCATGCCGATTTCGTTTCCCATGACATCCGTTACCCGAACCCAGGCAGCGTTACTGTATTTCAGGGATTGGGAAAGAATCTGTTCCAGCGCCATGCTGTTACCCGACACCACCGGGTACTCCAGCGCGGGAGCGAGACTGTCAGCGAGCATTTGTCCGCCCGCCATCAGGTCCTTGCGCGCATCCTCGAGCCGGGCCGAGGTGAAAAAGACCATCAGCACGAGGAACATCACCACAGCGGGCAGGGCGCCCAGAAGCAAAAGTTTTCGGGAAAGGGAAATCCTGGAGGTTGTGTCCCTGCTCATTCTTCAGAACCCTCATACTGCGACCGTGCGTGATCGAGTTCCTGTTCGAGGGTTTCCTTGTCAGGCAAAGGAATGTTCAGGGATCGTGCCACCTGACTGTTTATCTCCACGCTGTATTGATCGGGGTAGTCCGGAACCGGTAACTCTCCTTTGGCAAAATAGTGATGCAGTTTATCTGCAGCGGCCTCGGCCATGGCGGGGAAAGGTGCGTAACCTGATGCCAGTGAGCCTGCCTTGACATAGGCCTGGCTCGGGCCAATGACGATCCGGCTGCGGCGGTAGGTGGTCAGCAGGATGTGTTTGATGGTGCTGGGGTTGTAGATACGGTCATCGGGACCGGCGAGCAGGAAATCGCCGTAGCTTAATGCCCTGACCAGGGTTGGAATAAGATCCTGCTGGGTATCAACGATGAAGACCCTGGGCTGCAGGCCCATGACAGGCAATTTATCGACGACCGGCTCATAAAGTCCGGCCGTCTCGGTACTGGCAATGATGGCTACCTTGGTCGCCTGGGGCAGGACTGCCTTGCCAATCAATGCCTGAAGTTCCAGGGGGACATCGTAATAAACCGCTGATATCTGGCCTTTGTTCCGTGCCACATAATCCTTTATGAAAGATCGCTCCACCAGCATGGCCAGGATCGGGGCACGGCGGTTGGCCTGACGCACCCTGGAAAAAGCCGAGGGGCCGATGGTCACGATCGGGGCATTATCCGGGGTTGCAGTCTGGCCATTGGTCAATGGACGCACGGCGGCTTCATCTCCCAACGCATCCCCCAGCAGCCGGGACATGTGCTGGTCCAGGGCGGGATTGCCGGAGCCTGCCAGGTAGACAGTACGAGGCCCTGATTCCTGGCACCAGGCCAGGGTTGAAAAAAGAAGAAACAAAAAGCCACACAGAGAGCTGCGACTCCGGGCCCTGCTAGTACGATTATTATCCTGCTGCAGCTGAAAGATCCTTTTCATACCTTCCCGGGTCACAGGCTATCCTTTGCTGAAAAACTCAGAACCGGATTCCGGCTTCAACGAAAAACTGGTTCTGATCCTCAATCCGGTTGTCCGGACTCATCCATGCCTCTGGATTCAGATAGTGTTGCATCGTGAGCGCCAGCACGTAACTGTAGTCTGGCGCGTCCACCCGTTTGGCGAGCCGGAAATCCGCACGCTCAAAACGGGTATTCCTGACCTCGTTTGTCCAGTAATAGGCCACCGAGGAAGTGAGGTCCATCGGGAGTTCCTGGATCCAGGCTAAGCTTCCGGAGTGCCGGGCGGATAACCGGCCGAGCAAATCAACGGCGTACTGTTGATCGTTTTCAGACAGAGCGGCTGGATCACCAATGTACCTGCCATCCTGGTCGAGATAGCCGTAGGTTGCCCGCAACATCGTTCCCGGAAACTCCAGCGAGGTTTCAATTTCAAATCCCTCCTGGTCCAGGTCGACGTTGTTATCTATGGTCCATTCCTCTTCGTTGATTACGCCGCTGATCATGTCGTTCAGGTCATCATTGAAATAACGTATTTCCGTGGAAAACAGCGCATTATCCAGATGAAACTGGCCGAAATAACTAATCTCGCGGGATGTGATCCATTCCTCCTCAAGGTCCTCACCGAGGGTTGAGGTTTGGGGGTCTACGAGATCCGCGATAAGAAACCGCACCCCTTCAAGGGCAGTAAATGGCGGCTGGACATTGGCTGGCCGGTATGACCAGTCAGGATCCTGCTCAAACGCGTCCGGTGTTCGCACGGCGCGGGAGTAAACAAACCGAAGCGCATGGTTGTCATTGAAGATGAAATTCGTGGCGGCCCGGGGAGAGAAGTAGCCTTCATGGGTTGTTGTCGTTTTCTCGTAGTTCCCGCCGACGTTGAATGTCACCCAGCGGGCCGGAGAGTATTCCACATTGGCGAATACCCGACTCTGATAGTTATTGCCCTGCCCGTTGAAAAATGTTTCCGAGTCAAAGGAGTCCTTTCGATAGCCAACACCTGACACCAGCTTGAGATCCGGATTGAGAAATAACGTGTCCTGGAGCTCAAATTCCTGCCGCGATTCTTCGATGTCCTCGTTTAGATCCGCAATGAAGGGGCCCTGATCGGTCGGGAAAGGGCTATCCGGAGGCAGCAGGGCAGCAAATTGATCTGCAGGAATGGCTATCGACCAGCGCTGTCTTCGTTTCTGGTCCTGGTAACTGGCCAGCACGTGATAGAAATGATTTGGGGATGTTCCCCCATTGAACCGGACCTGAACGTAGTAATCATCCATCAGGATATCTGGATCGGTTACTGCCCCCAGCTTTCCGGATTTGAATCTGTCCTCTTCATTGACTCCCTCCAGTACACCCGCCCGGAAATCAACAGAGTGCCGATTATCTATTTTCAGGATGCTGTCAAAGTTGAAATTGTTGATGTCATGGCCGTCATGGAACGGAACCGCCTCGCCGCCCTCTAACTGTGAGTCGAAGCCATTGGATTTGCGTTTCTCGTAGGACAGCCTCCAGCTTCCACCGGGGTTTGTGTCGGCCACGGAAGTGAAGGTTCTGAGGTGGCCACGAGATCCCGAGGCAGCATAGGCTTCGACACCGGCGCTATCCTCGGGTGAGCGCGTAATGATATTAACGGCACCAAGAAAGGCGTTGATACCATAGGCGGCAGAGTTGGGGCCCCGGCTGACCTCAATGCGCTCGATATTCTCCAGCGCCACCGGCATGGCTAGCCAGTCCACGTCTGCAAGACTCGCGCGGTACGCTGTACGCCCGTCGATCAGAACCTGAAGCCGGCGCTGTTCATACTGGGATGTGCCGTGGTACGTTGCCACAGGATTGGTACTGCCCCGGTCGCCCACGACCATCCCGGGCACCAGTCTCAGCGCTTCCACCAGGTTCATGATCCCCAGGTCGCGAATCATGTCACCGGTAAGGATGGTGGTGGTGCCGGGTACCTTCAGCTTGGATTGCCTCAGGCGGGTAGTGGTCAGCACTTCAGGAAGTTCGGAGAGTTCGCCGTCAAGCGCGAAGATTTCTGACGACATCAAGGGGTCGGAAACCTGGGCGTGGGCCGGCAAACATGCAGCGGAGACCAGCATCAGAGCGTAACGGAATGACCGGCGGCGCGGCAGGTTTATGAAACTTAACTGCAATCTAGTCGAAACACTCATGAATCACGTTCTATAATCTGCCGGTCTCAGGGGGTTAACACGGTGTTCTTCTTGTTTTACCTATCGTAGGGGACTACACACGGTTTGTCTCTCAATATTGTAATCAATCTCGGGGCTGGGAGTTACAGCTATATGAATTGCTGGGAAATCCTTGGAATCGAACCAACCAGTGACCGTCAGCGAATACAGCAGGCGTATGAACAGCAGCTGAAATTTGCCTCCGCGGATGAGGCCGAAGCGCTCCGCAGAGCGTTTCAGGAGGCCAGCGGTGAGTCGGCACCGGAGTCTGCCACCGTCGTTACGTCGGAGCCGGGTTATGGCGCTGTTCAAGAGGAAGATGGTGGGGAAGCCGTCGAGGCGGCAGCTCCTGTCAGGGAAAGGCCCCTGGACGCGGAGGAAGGCCAGATCGTCCGGGAGGTGGTCATCCAGATCAAGGCCTTGCTGAATGACTCCCAGCGGAGCAAGGATGTCGGTATCTGGAAGGCGATTCTGTGCGAACCGCCTGCCGACAAGCCGGTGTTGCGCCGGGAAATTGCCGGTCAGCTGGAGCCGCAGCTTCGACCGATGGCGGAAAACGGCAGCCTGGCAGCCCCGGTCACCCGTTTTCTGGGCGAGTGGTTCGACTGGTACAGCCTGCAGGACGTGCCGGAGGAGCCGGTTGATGACCGGAACTTCCCGGAACCCGGGATGGCCGAGGATCAGCCGGAACAGCCGCCACAAATGGTCAATTTCTGGCCGGCTGTCATCGGCTGGATTGTCGGACTGGTGATCCTGGCGTCAATTTTCGGCGGTATGGGCGGGGGATGATTCCCTCGCCTGTTCAATTTTCTCGCGATATTTCTGGGCCAGAATGGCCCCGACAATTACCTGGATCTGGTTGTAGCACATGATCGGCAACACGATCATGCCGAAGCCGGGGTGACCGGAAAACAACACCTTGGCCATAGGCAGCCCCGATGCCAGGCTTTTCTTTGATCCGCAGAACACCACGGCAGTCTCATCCTCCAGGCTGAAGCCGAACCGACGTACCAGGAACCGCGCCATCACCATAAAGAAGCCCAGAAGTGCAAAGCACAGGGCGACGGCAAAAACGATGGCCTGCAACGGCAGGTTCTGCCAGAGCCCGCTTACCACAGAATGGGAAAACGCGGAGTATACGATCAGCCAGATCACGCATTGATCGTAGCGCGCCATGAGTTTCTCGTTCCGGGCCAGGTAACCTCCAAGCCAGGGTCGCATGGCATGGCCCACTGCAAACGGCAGCAACAGCTGCATCACGATATCCTTCAGCGCCTCGGCGACCGAGAACCCTCCCGCTCCGGACGTACTGACCAGCAGCAATAACAGGAACGGTGTCAGCATCATGCCGAACACATTCGAGGCTGCCGCGCTGCAGATTGCCGCCGGTACGTTGCCCTTCGCCATTGCTGTGTAAGCAATGGAAGAAGAGACCGCCGAGGGCAGAACCCCCAGATAGAGGAAGCCAAGCCCCAGGTCCCTGGGCATCCACGTGGGAATGATGTCCGACAGCGCGTTGATAGGCAGAACGGCCAGCGGGAAGAAGACAAAGGTGAGGGCCGTTATCAGGATGTGCAGGCGCCAGTGGGTCGCGCCGGCAATGATCTGCTCCCGGGATAGCGCCGCGCCGTGAAAAAAGAACAGGAGAGCCACGGCTAGGGTGCCGGCCGTTGCCAGCCAGTTCGCAGCAGAGCCGGTGGCAGGAAGGAAAGAGGCAAGAACAATGGCCCCCAGCAACAGCAGGGTAAAGGTATCAATGCGCAACTTCATGAAATGGCAGCTCCCGGATTGAGGGTGTCAAGACTGGGTTGGAGCAGTTCCCGGGCCAGTTGTCCGGCCTTCTGGGCTTCACCGCGACGAATGGCAGCCAGCAGCAGTTCGTGGTCTTCCTGGGACGGTTCCGGAAGATCGGCATCCATCTCTGTGCGCTCGATGGTCTGGCTCACCCCGTGGGAAAAATAATCGTAGAGCTCCAGCAGGGCAGGGTTGTGGGAGGCCATGACCACGGCATGGTGAAACTGTTCATCGTGCCTGATGCGCTCCTCAAGGTTGTTCGCGGAGCGCGCGCGGGCATCGAGGGCATCGGTCATGCGTTTGAGGTCGTCTTCCGTACGCCGAAGTGAAGCCAGCTTGGCGGCCTCGGATTCGAGCATGATGCGGACTTCCAGCTGGTCGGCCAGCTCGGTGCGGGCAATGCGCCGCAGCGTTTCGCCGGCATCCCGGGTGGCGCGCACATAGGTACCGTCGCCCTGACGGGTTTCCAGCATACCCACGTGTACCAGAACACGTACCGCCTCCCGGACGGTGTTACGGCTTACGCCGAGGGATTCGGACAGCTCCGACTCGACCGGGAGCTTGTCTCCAAGAGCCCAATCTCCCTTCTCGATGGCCTGCCTGAGGCTCTCGATAGCAGTTTCCACCAGGGAACCTTTCCGGATTCTTTCCAGCATCAGATGATCATCCTTCTATCAGATGAACCAATCATCCTATGAATTAACCGAAAACTCAACGGCTGCGGAACTGCCGTTAAGGGATAGTCAGTTGGCGGGGTTCAGGAACTGGTAGTCGGCGGTCTCCACGTGCCGGGTGGCAAACCGGTAGGTAAAGGTGAACCCCGGCCAGTTCACGGTGTTCTTGCCATTCTCATCCAGGTACCAGGAGGTACAGCCGGTATCCCAGACGGTTCCCTCCAGCCCGGTCTGAACCACCTGGGAGAAACGCTCCTGGCGATCCTCGCGCACATCCATGGCCGCTCCCGGGTACTTGTCCAGGGCCTTCAGGCAATCGAGAACGTAGTGGAACTGGGATTCGAGCATGTAAAGAATGGAGTTGTGGGCCAGGTTGGTATTGGGCCCGTAGAGCATGAACATGTTGGGAAAACCGCTGACGGTGATGCCCTTGAAGGCCACCGCGCCGTCCTTCCAGGCTTCATTCAGGGCCCTGCCGTTGCGCCCGGTAATGTTGATTGGTGACAGGAACTCGGATGCCCGGAAACCGGTCGCGAGTATGATGGCATCGGCCGGGTAGTGAGCGCCGTCGGCGGTGAGCACACCGTCCGGAGCGACCTCTCGGATAGCGTCGGTGACCAGATTCACGTTGGACTGATTGATGGCCGGGTACCAATCGTTGGAAATCAGGATACGCTTACAGCCAATCTGATAATCCGGGATGATCTTCCGGAGTTTTTCCGGGTCAGTTACCCGTTTTTGCGCCTCCTTCCGCGCCTGTCGGGCAAAGATCTCCAGCAGACCATTGAAACGGGTGAAGGCCAGTGCCCGGCTTTCGTTCTTCCAGTAGATCAGGTATCGGTAGAGCCGGTCCCAGACCGGCAGTTTGCTGAACAGCCATTGCTCCCAGGGCTTGAACGGGCGATCCGGTTTGGGCAGGACCCAGGCGGCGCTGCGCTGGAAGAGGTTGAGGGTGTTCGCCTGTTTGGCGACTTCCGGCACAAACTGGATGGCGCTGGCGCCGGTGCCGATCACGGCGACCTTCTTGCCGGTGAGATCGTAGTTATGATCCCAGCGGGCGGAATGGAACATCCGGCCCTGGAACTGGTCCAGGCCTTCGATATTGGGCCAGGCCGGCTGGTTCAGTTGGCCCGTCGCGGTGATGAGAATGCGGGAGGTGAGCGTTTCCCCGGAGGTCAGGGTCACGTTCCAGCGGTTCAGCCGCTGATCAAATTCCGCGTCTGCAACCTCCGAGTTGAAGCGGATGTGCTCGCCAAGCCCGTATTTTTCAACGCAGTGCTCCATATAACCCAGGATTTCACTCTGCAGGCCGAATTTGCGGGACCAGTCGTGTTTGGGTTCAAAGGAGTAGGAATAGAAATGGGACTGGACGTCACAGGCGGCGCCGGGATAGGTGTTGTCACGCCAGGTGCCGCCCACGCGGTCCGCTTTTTCCAGCAGGGTTATGTTTTGGTAGCCCGCTCTCTTGAGCTGAATCGCCATCCCCAATCCGCCAAATCCGGTACCGATGATAAGTATGGACGGGGACTCAGTGTTTGCTCTTTGCATGATTCTCGCTGCCCGGACGTTGTTATTTTCATGGACTCGTTCCGAGTATACGGCGACAGACGATCGGAATGTATGACTTATTCGCACATCGACGCTAGTCAGAATTCTCAACCGGGCAGGGAGGTTAGCAGCTCATCTGCAGGTTGAGTCAGCAGTTCCGACACCAGCGATTGCTGGAACTGACGGCGGATGCTGATCGCATAGAACTCCTCGTAAACGCCGGGCAGGGCCCCGTAATCCCGCAATACTCCGGCTCGCAGCTCGTCCCGGACCACAACCGGCGGTAGCACCGCAAAGTTGCGGGTATCACGGGTAAGCAGTCGCATCATGGCCATGTCATCCACTTCCGCGATGATGTTCGGGTAGATGCCGTGGTATTCGCAGATCTGGTCGAAGGCCTGACGGATATGGTTGTCCGGTCCTGGCACGATCAGGTTCCTGCCGTGCAGGAATTTGGGCAGGTCAGGCATGCTGTTATCACTCGGCGGGCCGATGACACTCACGGGTTGCCGGGCAAGGCGCCTTGAGCGCCAGGGATTCTGCTCATCGCCCTGGACCGGCTGATTGGAGAGAATCAGGTCCAGCCGGTGGGCAGACAGGCGCCTGAGCAGATCATCGAGACTGCCGCTCTGGAGCTTCAGTTCCAGATCCTTCCGCCCTAGCAGCGGCCTCAGAAATCCCTCCTGAAAGTTCCGGGACAGCGTGGCAACTGCGCCCACCTTGAGAATCTCCCGGTTGGTCTGGCTGCCGGAACGAAACAGCGCAGCCAGTTCTTCTCCCTGACGAAAAATGTCTTCTGCATAGTTGAAGGCAACCCGTCCTGCCTCTGACAGTCGCAGCCGGCGCCCCTCACGGATAAAAAGGTCATGGCCGAGGCTCTCTTCGAGCTTCCGGATCTGCCCGGAAAGGGCCGATTGGGAAATATGCAGCGATTCCGCGGCTTTGGTCAGATGACCGACACGGGCCACGGTCCAGAAATAGTAGAGGTGGTGGTAGTTCAGTCGCATTCGAGCTATCCCGGATTGAACGTTCTTTTTAAGTGAACGGTTTGATATTTATAAACCATTTTTATCGATGCTGCACTCCCGGCAAAGTATGCCTACGCGATGAAGGGAGTTAAGCATGAACGAGAGCCTGAGTTTTCTATCCATTCCGGTACTGATCGGTTGGCTATTGCTGCCAATCAGCTTTTTTGCCGTAGCTGTTTTCAGTAACTGGACAACAAACCCCCTGAAAATCCGCCATTGCTGGCGAGTTTCCGAGGGCCTGCTGCTGGCAACTCTCGGAATCACAGGCATCGTGGGTGTGATGTTGCTGCTGGATGCCTGGCTGATTGACACCGGACTGCCGGAGATGGGTGCCCGCCTTGGCCTGTACCCGGATGCATTGGCGGTCTGGATGGGCGTGATGGTGGCGTTCATCGGATGGGTGATTCTCCGGTATGCCCGTGATTATCTGGCCGGCGATCCAGCGCGGGAGACATTCCTGCCCTGGTTTCTGACAACGCTGGCCTGTGTACTCCTGCTGGTGTTTACCGACCACATGCTGGTACTGGCAGGCGCCTGGATCGGTGTCAGCCTGGCGCTGCACCAACTACTGACCCTGTACGGGGACCGGCCGGAGGCGCGGCTCGCCGCAGCCCAGAAATTCATTGCCAGCAGGCTCGGGGATGTGTGCGTCATCGCCAGTGTCCTGCTGCTCTGGGGCCATTACGGAACTTTCCGACTGCCCGAGATGATCGAAGGAGGAGCGGTTGTAGGCCAGTCGTCCGCAACACTGACGCTTGCCTCGGTACTTCTGGCGGTGGCTGCCATCCTGAAATGCGCCCAGATTCCTTTCCACGGCTGGCTGCTGCGGGTAATGGAAGCTCCCACACCGGTTTCTGCCTTGTTGCATGCCGGTGTCATCAACCTGGGTGGCTTCCTGTGGCTGCGGCTGTTCCCGGTGTTTGAGGGATTCACCGCCGGTCATGCCCTGTTGCTGGTGGTGGGCGGGGGCACAGCCCTGATCGCGGTACTCACCATGATGACCCAGACCTCCGTAAAGCATGCCCTGGCCTGGTCCACCATTTCCCAGATGGGCTTCATGCTGTTCGAAATCGCGCTCGGGGCCTATGTGCTGGCGCTCCTGCACCTGCTTGCACACTCCCTCTACAAGGCACATTCCTTCCTGGCGTCGGGTCGGACGGTCAAGGTCTCCGCCATCTCGTTCCACTCCGGCTCAGCAACTGGGGGCAATATCATGCTGGCCGGTGCCGGTGCGGCACTTGCCACCCTGATCCTCTGGCTCTGGCCTGATCTGGTTGAGGGCAAATCGGTGCTTGCCGGCCTGCTGGTCCTTGCGGTTACCAGCGTGATCATGGGCATTCCAAACGGTGCCAGCGCCAAAACACGGGCGCTGGTCATGACCATGGCCCTCATGCTGGTGCCGCTTTACGGTGCACTGCATGCCGTCCTTGGGGGTGCATTCGGAGCGCACGAAGCGATGGTGCCGCCCCTCGAGGCTTCCATTGTTGCCTGGGGAATCCTGATTGCACTGGCACTGCTCTCTGTGCTGATCCTGGTTGCCAGCCGGGCCAGGGCGGTCCGTGTTCTCCAGGCTCGATTCAGCCAGGGGCTGCGTCTGGAACAGCCTTTTGAGCAGATCACCCGCAAGCTTGCCAGTGATGCGATGAACGTTCCGCACAAAACTCGCGACCACCTGTCCGGTTATCCCGCTACTGCAGGAGAAAGATCATGACCGCTAAACTCGCCGTTGCCCTGGCGGCCCCCGAAAAAGAGGTAACCGCCTTGCTGTCGGGAATCTGCCAGACGATTGCACCGATCTGGCCGCTGGATCGCTGGATCGCCGTGAATCCCTGGTGGGGTTTGCGGGACATGCCGATCATCGGTGCAGCGCGGAAGCTTCAGCGCAATGCCGGCATAGGAATGCTGATGCCCGCCGAGTTCTACCTGAGCGCCCTGGAGAGCGGTCGGATCCGGAAGGAGGACCTTCTGGAGGCAATTTCGGAGCGGGGGCTGGAGGTGTCTGGCGATGCCGTCATTGGTGCCCTGAAACGCAGTCCCGGTGACACGCGGCAGGTGTTTTCCGCGCTGGAACATTTTCCGGTGCCGGATTCCCGGCCGTCCCCGGCGGCGGAGGTCGGGGAGCAGATTGGCCGTGTCTGCGCACGATTTTTTGACCAGAGGCAGTCCCGGTGGCGCTCTGAGGATGACTCCGGAAGTCTGTTCGCAGTCTGGCTGGATCAGACCCGCATCGATCCCTGGCCCGGCAAGGGAACGGAGCTTGGAGTTACTCGCCAAGCACTCGCGGGACTCCCAACAGATTGGCGTCAGGCGGCCGAACGGATCATCGAAGATCTGCCCTATACCGAGGGTGAACTTGAGGCCCTGGGTCACAGCCTGCTATGTGGTCTGCCGGGATGGGCTTCCTGGTGCCGGGGTGTTGACTGGCGCGCGGGACTGGAGGGCCGGGCCTCGGACGTCTGCGCCGAACTCCTGACGATTCTTCTGGCCTGGGAGTGGCTTGCGATCGATCGCCTGCCGGTGAAGCGCAAGGCAGCATGGCAGCGCAGCCGGGGAGCCTGGACGGACACGGCAAGCGATTCATCAGCACTTGATCTTCTGGAAATGAGCCCCTGGCTGTTCCAGCGGGCATTCGAACTGGCGTGGACCCGGAGCCTGGAGGACCGGCTGATCAAAGCCGCATCTCACCAAGAGAAGGACAAGGTAACGCCACCGGCCATTCAGGCGGCGTTCTGTATTGACGTTCGTTCCGAGGTGTTCCGGCGCCATCTGGAAGCAGGAAGGCCGGGAATCCAGACCATCGGCTTTGCCGGATTCTTCGGCGTTCCTGTAACCCATCAACAGCCCGGGCCCAGGGAAGATGAACCGCGGCTTCCGGGTCTGCTGGCACCCAGTTACCGGTTCAATGAATCCACCGGCAACCTGACGGACGATATGGACCTGAACCGTCGCCTGGACCAACGGGAGATGACCAGGGAGTCCGTTCGGAAGGGCAAGTATTCCAGTCTTTCCACCTTTACCCTGGTGGAAACCACCGGGCTTGCCTGGGCATGGAAACTGATCCGTGACAGCCTGAACCGGAATTCCGCTTCGGCTGCTGGAGAAGAAGGCCTCAGGGAAGGGCGCCTGTGCCATATGCACGGAGGTGATCCGGTCCGGGATGAGGAAAGGGTCGCGATTGCCGAGAACCTGTTGCGGGGCATGTCCGTCACCAGCAACTTTGGCAGTCTCCTGTTGCTGGTTGGCCACGGAACCCATACCGACAACAACCCCAACGAGGCCGGCCTGGCCTGTGGTGCCTGCGGCGGCAAGAATGGAGGTATCAACGCGAGGATCGCCGCCGAGCTGCTCAACGACCGGATTGTGCGCGAGGGGCTGGCAGAGCGGGGCATCCGCATTCCGGATTACTGCTGGGCGTTGGCGGCAGAGCATTGCACGGTCACCGACAGGGTCAGGATCATCGGCCGTGACCGGGTGCCGGACTCACACCTGATCCGGCTTGAGGAGCTGGAGCGGGCCCTGGCGGAGGCGGGCCACGAGACCCGCCGTGAGCGTGCCACCAGCCTGGGCCTCAACGGGACCACGGATGAACAGCTCGAGCAGGAGCTGAGCAGACGAACCAGGAACTGGGCGGAAATCCGGCCGGAATGGGGCCTGGCCAACAACGCCGCGATTATCTTCGCCAAGCGCCAGCGTAGCCATGGTGCCAATCTTGGCGGTCGCTGCTTCCTCCACGACTACGACCCGGCTCTGGATGAGGAAGGCAAGATCCTGGAAGCACTGATGACCGCTCCGATGGTGGTGGCTAACTGGATCAACCTCCAGTACTTCGCCTCCGTCACCGCGCCCACGGTCTACGGTGCCGGCAACAAGCTGCTGCATTCCGTGGTGGGAGGCAATCTCGGAGTAATCGAAGGTAACGGCACAGATCTGCGGATCGGCTTGCCGATCCAGTCGGTCCACGACGGCCGCCTCTGGAGACACGAACCCATGCGCCTGACGGTAGTCATAGACGCGCCGGAAGCCCGCATCCGGGCGGTACTGGAAAAGCATGCGGATGTGGCGGCGCTGGTGAACAACCACTGGTTATGGTTGTACCAGTTAGGCAGTGGGGGAGAGTTGATTCCCTGGAAGGGATAAGACCGGTGAAGTCCCCTGGGACACAGTCCGGCGTGAAGTTGGGGTCAGATGAAGGCTTTCATCTGACCCCTGTGCCAAGTCAGGCCCGAGGATCAGCCCCAACTCCGGGGTCAGATGAAAACCTTCATCTGACCCCATTTTCACCGAGGCAACTCAGTACCGAAGCAACGCCGACCCCCAGGTAAACCCACCCCCAAAGGCCTCCAGCAACACCACCTCATTTCGCTTGATCCGCCCGTCGCGAACGGCCACATCCAGTGCCAGCGGGATGGAGGCGGCGGAGGTATTGCCGTGCTGGTCTACCGTCACGACGACCTGATCCATCGGCAATTTCAGTTTCCTGGCAGTCGCGGAAATGATCCGCAAGTTGGCCTGATGTGGCACCAGCCAGTCCACGTCGCTTTTTTCCATGTTGTTGGCTTCAAGGGTTTCATCGACGATCTTGCCCAGGGTATTCACCGCCACCTTGAAGACCTCGTTACCTTTCATCTCCACGAAGGCGAGACCGGCTTTCACCCGCTCGAAGTCATCGGCAATGCCACAAGGCACATGCAGCAGCTCTTCGTACTGACCATCTGCATGGATATGGGTGGAGAGAATGCCGGTTTCCTCGTTGGCCTCGAGGATCACGGCGCCGGCACCGTCACCAAACAACACGCAGGTGCCCCGATCTTCCCAATTAAGGATGCGCGAGAACACTTCCGCGCCAATCACCAGGGCTTTCTTGCTGCTGCCGGTCTTGATGAACTTGTCGGCAACGGACAGAGCGTAGACAAAACCGCTGCACACAGCCTGGATATCAAATGCCGGGCAGCCATGAATGCCAAGCCGAGCCTGGAGGATGCAGGCGGAGCTCGGAAAAATCTTGTCCGGCGTTGAGGTGGCAAACACGATGAGATCGATGTCTTCAGCATTGATGCCGGCTGCTTCAATCGCCCGGAGCGACGCCTGCTCGGCGAGGTCGACCGTGGTCTGTCCGTCCTCGGCAATGTGGCGCTGCTCGATACCGGTACGTTCCCGAATCCACTGGTCGGAAGTATCTACCAGAGACTCCATGTCCTTATTGGTCAGGATTTTCTCCGGAAGATAGGAGCCGGTGCCAACGATTCGGGCGTAAGTCATGCTTTTTATTCCTCAGGTGTACGGTGTTGCTGACTGGCATTGGTTGCAATAGTGCCATCCTATACCCTGGCAGCTCCGGAGGTTATTAGCGATTTGTCAAAGACCCCACAGGAATGTTCCAGTTCTACTATGATGAGGGAAGAGCCAAATGCTCGCTCAAATTCAGTCAACCGGAGGCGAATCACTATGGGCATTACCAGCCACGAACTCCACAAGGAATTTCCCGAATACAAGGACCGGATCGAGGAACTCAAAGCCAACGACATGAAATTCAGTGAGAAACTCACCCGATACTCCGAGTTGGACCAGGAAATCGAAGGGCTGGAACAAAGAGGTGGACCCATCAGTGATGACAAAATGCACCGACTGAAAGCATGGCGAGCCCAACTGAAGGATGAGCTCTACCAGACATTAACAAACGGTAAGTAAATTCCGCGCACCCTTAGACCCTATACGGAACTGGTGGCGCCAGCCGTTGAAAGCTGGCGCCAGGCCATAAAGAAAATCATCAGTCCCGCCACCGCGGTGGTCGCACCGACATAACCCGTGGATTCCCACCCGAAGCCCGCTGTAATTGCCAGACCACCCAACCAGGGCCCCAACGCATTGGCCACGTTGAAGGCAGCGTGGTGGGAAGCCGCGGCCAGGGTCTGGGCCCCGCGGGCCACGTCCATCAGGTGAGTCTGCAGGGCAGGCCCAAGCCCGACCATCAGCGCCACCAGGAAACACATTCCCATCATTAGCCAGAGGTTGTCAGTGGCGAGCGGGAATAGCAGGAGCGTGCCGGTAGCCCACAACAGCAACCAGCCGACCCCTCTGAACTGAAGGCGGTCAAAGATCCATCCACCCAGGATGTTTCCGGTGAATCCGCCCAGCCCGAAGATGAAAAGAACGACCGGAATCCAGCCATCCGACACTTCAGTAACTTCCAGAAGAGTTGGCGCCAGATAGCTGAATACACAAAACATTCCGGAGAACCCGATTGCTCCAATGGCCAGCGGATACCAGATCTCCGCCCGGCCGAAAGCCCGGACTTCGTGCAACGGACTGTTGCGTTCCTCGTTACGATCAACCGGGAGGAAGCTGTATACCGACAGCCCGGTAACCAAGGCCATCAAACCTACGAAGGCGAAGGCATAGCGCCATTCCACGCTTTGTCCCATCAGGGTTGCCAGGGGATTGCCAATGAGCAGAGCCAGAGTCAAACCAATCATGACCCGACTGACCGCCTTGGCCCGCTGGTTGACGGGTACCAGGGACGCAGCAACAAGTGCAGCCACACCGAAGTAGGCACCGTGGGGCAGGCCGGCGATAAACCGGGAGACCAGAAGCGTGCTGTAATCACCCGCGACCGCACTGGCCAGGTTGCCCAGGGCATAGAATCCCATCAATGCGATCAATAAATGACGCCGGAAAAAGCGCGCGCCGATGATGGCTAGCAAGGGAGCGCCTACCACGACACCCATAGCGTAGGCACTGATGAGATGACCAACCTGAGGCTCGCTCACTCCCAGGTCGCTGGCCACGTTCGGCA
Source organism: Marinobacter szutsaonensis (assembly GCF_039523335.1). Taxonomy (NCBI): domain Bacteria; kingdom Pseudomonadati; phylum Pseudomonadota; class Gammaproteobacteria; order Pseudomonadales; family Marinobacteraceae; genus Marinobacter; species Marinobacter szutsaonensis. The sequence goes on from NZ_BAAAFC010000001.1 coordinate 189,068, forward strand.
TGAGCCCCATGAGCGCGAATTCACCGGTGCCAATGGCGAATCCGCCCAGGGCGAGGGCAATCTGGATCAATATAGCCTGTGTCGGCGTGACGGATTGCGCTGCGTTCCTGGCTGACATGGGTTTCCTTTGGAAAGTGGAGGGGAAACCGAGCATTGTCGCGGAGATTGGGGCTGATTTTTATAGGCAATTCCGCGAACTGATAAGTCTGGGTGGAAAGTATCTGAGGGGCGCAACAGTGAATTCGGGATTCTCAAGCGTTCTTGCCAGAAAACGCTCGGTTCGCGAAGACCTCGGACAGAATAGTCTGCTCAACATGACTTCGCTGCCCGGATTTCACGGGTAGTCGGACGATAAGATGGATTTCCCCGGCCGCCGGGACCTGAATGCTGACCTTCGGGTCTACGGACGGCACCTCCAGCCCCCGCGAAATACCAACCTTGTTCATGTATTTCCGGACAGTTTCCAGGTAAGGCTCGCATTGGCGCCTGGCCGATTCGAGAAGTGCTTGCTGGGCTGCAGGCCAGTCGTCCTCCCGCTTGAACGGTACAGTGAAAGCGTGAAAATCCCAGTTGTCGGTGAAACTCTCGTTGATGACAGGTTCTGAAACAAATAGTGAGTTGGGTATTACAACCATGCGGCCCGTACGATGATGGCCCGTCTTGCCAGGGCCGACCTCCATGATCGTTGTGGCCAGGAGCGTCTGGTCGATCACGTCGCCACGAAAATCCTTCACCTGAATGCGATCTCCCAGATTGAACGACCTGGCGCCTCCTTTGAGAATCGAGCCGGACATGCACAGAATCAATTCCTTGGTCGCTATGACAACAGCGGCGGCAATGGCGACGATGGATAGGGCCAGGGCCCGGATCTGATCGCCCCAGATCAGCGCAAGACCCAGTATCCCCAGCAACAGAAACCCGTTGCGGGAGTTAACCAGCAACCTTCCACGCAGCTCTGAGGAAGTCACGTTCTTTCGGATGAAACGGGCGGTCAGGGTTCGCAGGATAATAATGGCAACGACCAAGAGAGCCGTGCTGACTAATAACCGAAACATAGACCCCGGTACTGAAAAGTTTTCCGGCAACAAGGCCAGATTTTCCAACATATTCAAGTTCCCTGTGTTACTTCAGACCAGTCGGCGTCGGCCCTCGGTGCGCCTTCTGACCTGTTCGGAATTCACGTAAACCGATTCGGTGAAAGTAGCATTGGCGTGTCCGAGCTCTTCGCTGATGTGCCGGATATCGCCACCGGCCTCTATCGCCTGGCTAGCACCGGTATGCCGAAGATAGTGGGTCTCGGATCGGATCGCCAGCATCTGTTTGGCTTCATCGGTAAAACCTTCTCGCTCCATTCGATCCGCAGTGGCGACCATCGCCTGCTCATAGATCCGCTGAACCTGCCTTTTACCAATCGCATCTCCTTTTTTGGAAGGAAGGATCGGTGTGGATTCGCCGGGAACGGGCAGGGGGGAGGTGAGCCCCAGATGGTTACGCCAGCGCTTCAGGTAACTGAGGTAGGCGTCCGGCAGGGTTACCTGTCGGGTCTTGTCGCCTTTGCCGAAAACGGAATAGACCCAATAGGGCTCGCCGTCGACGATAGTTCGCCTGAAATCCCCGAATGTGGGCGTTCTGATTTGGCCTCGGTCGACGGGTCTGGGGGCCAATTCGCTGACTCGCAGAAACAGGCTTTTCATGGTTACGATCACGAAAAGATGGCGTTCGTATGCGGGATTGTTGCTGGCGAGTTCGGTGAGGGTTTCGAGCAGATACGACCACTGCCAGTCTGTCAGTCGCCGCACTTCAGCATCTTTGTCCTGATTAAGGTTCGGTTTGGCATTCCGGTCCCGTTTTCGAACATCCAGCAACGGGTTTCGTTGCAGGTAATCCTGTGCCACCAGGTATTTGAAAAAGGTCTGCAATGCTGTCCGGCTGGCATTCAGGCTTGCCTGCGTTACGGAGTAGGGGGCATTGGTGTCCTTGGAGCGCAGGGCCATGGGGCGCCAATGTGGATTGAAATAACGCTGGTCATTATTGCTGATAAAAGCGGGAGTGCTAAACAAACTTGAGGTGGAGTCTAACATAACTAGTCGATTCGAGGTTCCTCAAAAAGTGCTAAGTTCGTGTTCCAAATCAAGCAAGAGCAGCATCAGAATGCGCCGCCTCGAAACCGCTGAAGAGGTGCTAATAGAGGGGCTGGAAAGACATTCCACAAACTCGTCAAAACCAGGGCGTCGAAATGTCGATACTCAGCCGAGCGTTTTTTCGTATACAGAAAAAGCGTGCTACCGTCATCGAAGTAAACTTTGCCGAATAATTTCAGAATCTTGACTCTGACGGGAAGAACGAATGAATGTAATTGTTATCGGCGCAGGAATAATGGGCACTACTTTCGCCACCCTGGCGAAGGAATTGGCACCGGAACTGGATATCACCATTCTGGAAAGACTGGACGGCCCCGGTTCCGGGAATTCCTGGGTGTTCAACAACGCAGGTACCGGGCACGAGGCGAATTGTGAGCTCAACTACACCCCGGTGGACGAAGAGGTTATTTCAGTCGAAAAGGCTGTAAAGATTCACGCCCAGTTCAACGTCGCCAAGCAGTTCTGGGCCTATCTGATCCAGAAGGGAGCGATCAAGGATCCCAAATCGTTCATCAACCAGACCAAGCACTGCACCATCGTCTCCGAGCCGTCGATTCAGGAGCTGAAGCTGCGATTTAAAGAGATGGCGGGACATCACTTCTTTGAGCAGATGCGCTATTCAGAAGACTTTGATGAGATCAAGAGCTGGATTCCTTACATCATGGAGGAGCGTCCTCGCCATGAAAAAATGGCCGCGACCGTTATCGAGACCGGCACAGACGTCAACTTTGGTGCGCTGACTGAGCAAATGGCCAGGCACGCTGTTGACGATCTTGGGGTGAAGATTGAATACGGCACCCACGTCAAGCGTGTGCATCGCAGCCCGGCCGGTAGCTGGCTTGTGGAAACCCGGAGCAGGGGGGTTGATCGCCAGTTCAAGGCGGATGTCCTGTTTGTCGGTGCTGGCGGTGGCGCATTCCCGATCCTGAAAAAGAGCCATCTGCCATTCGCTCGTCGTTTTACCGGCTTTCCCGTTGGCGGGCGTTTCCTGCAAGCCGAGATTACCGAAGAGCAGGCCAAGCAATACAGGGCCAAGACCTATGGGAAGGCGAAAGTGGGTGCACCGCCGATGTCTGTCCCGCACCTCGATCTGCGCGTATCGGATGGAAAGTATTATCTTCTGTTTGGCCCGTTTGCCTCGTTCAAACCGGTGCTGGAGAGAGGGCGGGGGTTCATCGATTACCTTCGCTCAATGCGGATCCACGATATTCCGAGTCTGCTGAATGTCGCCCTTGAGCACTTCCCCCTGGTCAAATACCTGGTTTCAGAGACTTTCAAGGGCGAAAAGAGCATGTTCGAGGAGTTGGACAGCTTCGCGCCGGGCATGAGCAAGAAGTTCAACTGGAAGGCGGTCGAGGCCGGCCAGCGTATGCAGATCATCCGGGATGGGGACCTGCAGATGGGCACCGAGATCCTGGTCTCCAGTGACAAGACCTACGGCACATTGCTGGGCGCGTCTCCCGGTGCTTCGGTATCGCCGGAGGTCATGTTGCGTTGCCTGGAGCAGCTTTTGCCGTCTATTTTTACCAGTGAGGAAGCGGAGAAAAAGAAGAAAGAGATATTCCCCGAAGACAATCTGGATGCCCTGGCGAAGAATCCCGAGCGTTACCGGGAAATCCGGGATGCCGTTAATGAGCGGTTGGGGATCAAGCCGTCGGCATCACAGCAGGACTGAGCAGGCCAACAAATAGCAGGGAGATTTCCATGGACAGAAGAATCAGTGTGACCTCGCCTCTCGTGATCCTGCACGGCGACGAAATGGCGCAGGTTGCGTTTGAGCAAATTCTCAAGAAATTCGTAAGTTCACGGCTTGATATTCAGCTTGAGGAAATCGACCTGTCTGCGGAAAACCGCCTGCTGACGAATGGCCAGGTGGTCCTCGATGCCATTGATGCGCTTCAGCGCCATGGCGTCGGTGTAAAGAATGCCGGTATGACCGTTAACCGGCAGCAGCTTGAGGACTTACTCAGGAAACACCCGGATGTGGACGGCAACAACCTGGACCCGCTGGCAACCAAATCGCCGAACGGGGCCATCCGGAAGGGCATGAGCGGCAACATAACCCGGGAAGACATTCAGTTCCGTAACCTCAATATCCGTCGTCCGGAGTGGGTGGGGCGTGATATCGAGGTGGATACCATGGAGTTCGGGGGTATCAAGGACAGCTTCAACCAGCTGTCCGTGGCAACCGGTGTGGTCAAGCTGATGTTCGTGGGCAGCAGTGGTGACCCTGTGGAGCTGCATCGCCGTGAGATCCGCAAGGGCGATCCCTGGCTGTTGGCAACGAACGACATTGAGGACGTAAAAGCCTGGGCGCACCGGTTCTTCCAGCGTGCCATCGCAGAGAAACGCGACGTCTACCTGGGGTTGAAAGATACGGTGATACCCGGCTACGACGGCGCCATGCGTTCGGTGATCGAGGATATCTACCACAGCGACTACAAACAGCAGATCGAGGAACTGGGTCTTGATTACTACTACGAACTGATTGATGCCCAGGCGGCGCGAATCGTTTCCAATCCTCCGGAGCGCGCGCTCTGGGGTGTGCCGGATAACACCACCGGACGCAAACTGCTCAAGCTGGTGAATCAACTCAAGGAATTTGGCATTCCGGGCCGGGGTGCCCATGTGTCCATCTCTCGGATGAGTGCCGGCGGTGGTGACCAGTACGGCAGCTTCAACATGGCCGCTAAGGAAGACGGCATTCTCAAGGTGATCGTCGACGGTGACGAGAAGCATGCCCGCCGGGTCAGAAAGGGCGATCCCATGCTGCTCATGTCCAATGACCGGGAAGCCATCAAGGACTGGGTACTTCAAGTGTTCCGCGACGCCTCGCGCAAGGAAAAAGAGGTGTATTTCGGCCTCAAACGCGAGTACATGGAGTACGACGAAGTCTACAGCGACGTGATAACCGAGGTGCGCCGTGAGTTGGCTAGTGAGGACACGCCGCCACCATCGTTCATGATCATGCGGCCTTCGAGCCAGCTCAAGAAGATGATCACCGATCCTCCCCGTAACGCGCTTTATCCCTCCCAGAACCTGGATGGGGACATCTTCTCGGATATCTCAGCTGCGCTGGGTGGAAGCCTGGCCACGGCCAGTTCGATCATCGAGAGCAAAGACGGCACCATGTTGTTCGAGGCGCCCCATGGCACGGCCCATGATCTGTACCTGAAGTATCTGGAGAGCGACGGCAAGATAGCCCATTTCAACCCCTCAGCATTGATTTTTGCGCTGGCCAACGCCCTGGAAACTCTCGGTGAGAGAGAGGGTAACGAGCCCCTGAGTCACTACGCAATTCAATTGAAGTCCGCATTAACCGATACGGTCGACCGAGGTGTCGTTACGGCCGATCTGAAAGGGAAAACCGTGGATCCGGCCTCCGAACAGGTAGTGGATATGGTGGGCTTTCTGGAAGCTGTAGAAAAAGCGCTTCCGTGAACTGCTGAACACCGAAAGCGGCTGAGCGTAGAGTGAACGACCACAGAAAGTACTAAATTCCCGCCACCGTATATCAGTGAGTTAGCCTCCAAAATCCACGCAAAGTCCTAAAGAAACTTAAAGCAAATTCGAGAATAGGGCGCTCATTCCGGTTTCCACGCAAAGTGCTAAATTCTGCGTCCGGTTCCTTATGCCGAAAGCTATTCGATCGCTCCGAAGGAATTCTTGGCGTAGTGAGATAGGCCCCTCATTGCAGCTAACCAAATTATCCAAATGCTTGAGATCGTGACTTATTCCATTAACCTGGGTTAATCACAAAGATAGTCGAATGTTCGCGGGCATCTGAAAATGCGATCTGCCCGGCAGAAGTTACGACTTAATTTCCTTGGCATGGAGGCTCCTTGGCAAAGAATCAGGAATTCGATAAAGGCTTACCGTGTTTCGTCACTTTGGCACGGTTTCACGGGATCCCGGAGAAGCCGAGTCAACTGTCTCATCATTTCAAAGAGCCTGATAAGCCCTTCGGTAGCAGCGCGGTTCTGCTTCCAGCAAAGTCCGTCGGCCTGCAATGCCGGGAGCCACTATCTCACTATTTCCGCCTAGACACGAAGCCACTTCAGGCCATAGCCAAAGCGACCGACGGCACTTTTTTATCATTGCCAAAGCGACCATCACCTCAAGCGGCGAAAGAAGGGTGGTAATTCACGACCTCCATGAGTGCCCCCCTCCGTTTACCGAGTATGGCGTGATTCCCGCAGAGCTGGCAGGTCTGAGTAACGCGACCATTCCGGATGAGAAAGCCGGCTGGCTGTTTAAGATGCGGCTGCAAAGGCACCCGTTCGATGATGGATTATTTCTTATCTCCCATCATGAAGTCGGTGGGTGAGAGTCTTCAGGAACGCCAACTGGGATCAAAAGTAGGGTCGGGCGGCAAGAGCCGGGCAGAGCCAGTGATTTTGATAGGTTGGTGCCGTAACGAACAATGGAGGAAGAGGAAATGCGTATTTCGATGGGAAGGAAAGGGGGTAATTTTGCGCTCTCGCTGTTTCTAGTTTTGTTTTGTTTGGGCGTGAAAGCACTGGCGGCAGAGGATCATAAAGCCAGCGTCAGCCGTGGGACGCTCTATATGGTCCAGGCAGATGGCAGCGTCTTCGGTTATGGTCGAGGGAACATTTATCTCAGGTCCACCAGACCCTTAGATGATGAAGTGTTTCGCGTACCGGGCCTAGAAAACATTGTTGGTATTGATGTCGGTAAAAATCATGCACTTGCTCTGGATTCTGACGGATGCATTTGGGCGTGGGGCAGTAATGAATATGACCAGTTAGGTTTTCAAGAAGAGAAAATAATTCAAGCACCTAAAAGGTTTGATGGTCTTTGTGGGGTGGTGGATTTCGACTCTTCTCATTATGCATCGATTGTTCTGTTTGAAGATAAGAAGACTGTTCAGATATGGGGCGCTGACATCAAAGATGCGCATCAAGGCAGAAAGTATCAACTCGATGAACCAATTAAAAAGGTGGTTTCTTATTCTATATCGTTTGCAATTGCAGAATCAGGTAACGTTTATGCTTGGGGCAATCCTGGTTCCATGAAAGGTCTATTGGGAAAAAAAGACAAAATCTCTTGGGAACCAAAAAAGCTTGATATCCCTTGCCATGTCAAGCAGATAGATATCGGAGTGGATGTGATATTCGTTTGTGAATCGGGTGATGTCTACATGTTCGGTTCAAATACGGCGGGAACACTCGGAAATGGAAACACCAAACCTGTTGATCGTATAACTAAACACCCGACTTTATCCGGTATAGAAAAAATAATGGGGGCGGGGATAAGAATTGCTAAGACATATAATAATGAATATTTTGGGTGGGGAGATCAGCTATTGGGGCCTGTTGAATGGACAAATAGTGGATACATTACTGATCCGGAGTTTATAAAAGTACATGACGGTGTTGTAGATTTTTACTCGGAGAATTACTCGATATTTTTCATAAAAAATAATGGCAACGTGCTCAGGCTGGTTCCTGAAGAGCATTGGCTGTTCCCAGTTAAATATTCCCTTGAGGATTATTCATTTCAAGAATACCAGTATAAAGACAGCTATAAGGAGTGAGTATGTCTGAATTTACCCTGTCGGCATTTGAAGGATCTTTGCTTTCGGTCATCGTTGAAAGGGGTCAGATGAAAGTTTTCATCAGACCCCGATCTAGCCCCGGGGTTGTCGCTTGGTGTGGAGAGCAAGTTTGGGGCTATCGTTCTCTATGAATTATTTGAGAGGTGTGGTGCCCTGATTCTCTGACCGTGCTCACACCATACTGCGCATAATGTATATTATGTTAAATGCCGTAGAGACTTCCTTTTAACTCCCCAAACAAACCGCTCCTGACTCACCCCGTACCAGAGCCATTACGCCCCCTCGCGAGCCACCACACGGCAGCTAGCGCCGTTGCGGCCACGATTGGCCAACTCAGGCTCCAGACTTCACCTGGTGTCAGCACGAACCAGGAATGTCCTGCCTCGGATCGGGCTCCAGGTAAAAACCAGAATGCCACGAGGCTGCATACCGTTGCTGCCACCCAGCCAAGCCATTTGAAAGGATGGTTATGCCCTGTCTGAGCGCTTTGATGGAGGGTCCAGATAAACCGCCAGATCAGTAGCATGGTGGCAACAGCCCCGGCGGTCATTATCAGGGGTAAGTATTCCGCCACGGCGAAATCATACTGTTCAGGCTTCAAGGCATCCTTCATGGCGAATTTGGCGGCTGCCCCACTGGTAAACGGCAGGCCCGCGAGTGACAAACCGGGTAATGCTATTAATAACCACAGAATCCACCGAAACCGGCGTTGTGCCGGCAGCTGCACTGCCGTGGAAAGGAAAAGGCACCCTTTGGCCAGACCATGGTGTAACGCATACAAGGCGATGACAGAGAAAAGCGTTGCAGCGTGTTCCATATTCGCCATGGCAGCGCCAACCATCAGGGTAATAAGCCCCATCTGGCTGATGCTCGAATAAGCCAGAACGGTTTTCGGGCGAACCTGGTTTAAACCGAGTGCTGCGCCGCCTAGCGCTCCGATCGCACCAAGAACCACGAGCGTATTACCCCAGGCTGGCAACGATATTTCACCGAAAGGCAGTGTAACGAGCCAGCCAAGTAATCCTGCCTTGATCATTGCACCGCTGAGCACGGCACTGGCCGGTGTTGGCGCGACCGGATGCGCCAGGGGCAGCCAGAAGTGAAGAAACGGAAGCCCCGCCTTGACGCCGAAGCCGGACACCAGCAAGGCGATGATCATTCCGCTCCGGTCCGATTCTGCAATGGCACCGGGCAGTTCGGTAAGCAATGTGCTGTCGGCCTGGTGGGCCGCCATTAGCAGACCGGTGAGCAGGGCCATCTCTCCCGTTACGGCCATGGCGAGGTAGACCCGCCCTGCCCGGTTGGCTTCGTCGGTACGCTCATGGACTACGAGCCCATAGGCGGCAAAGGTCATGAGGGCAAAGAAGCTGTAAAAGCTGGCAAGATCCACAGAGATTATCAGGCCCAGGTTGCCCGTTAGCGTGAGGGCCCAGAACACGCAGAATGCGCGTGGTTTGCGTGTCTCCAGGTAGCCTACAGCAAAGATACCGGCCGTTGCCCAGAGCACAGACGTGAGCAGAAGGAAGGTCTGCCGTAACTCATCCAGCCCCCAAACCCCGCCAATAAGTAACCAGGGCAGCTCCAGCCAGTGGTGGAATTCAGCCATCAGGCCCGTCAGTATTGCCGGAAGTGGTAGCAGTGGCAGGCAGTACCGGTAAATCGTCTGCCCCTTGGGCCTGAAGGCCAGGAAAAGAGAGGCCAAAGGGAGAATCACAGTTATCAGCAGCAGTGGAGAGGTAATCATCAAAGGTCCACCTCTCTTGCCACAATCAGTTCGACCCATCCCAGCGGGCTGAACGATGCCGAAGCCAGTAAGCCTGCCAGTACCAGGAAGCCGGCAGTAATCAGCGGGGGCCAGAGCAGCCAGGCGCTGGTTTCAAAGCGGCCCCATTGGCGTTCCTCAGGCCACTCCTTTTTCTGCTCGCGGAACCAGATCCTGTTCAGAACCGGCAAAAAGTACGCCGCGTTGAGCAGGCTGCTGACCACCAGCACGGCAATCACCCAATCCATGCCGGCTGCAAGGGCCCCGGTGCCCATGGTCCATTTGGTGATGAACCCCGCCAGTGGTGGCGTTCCGATCATGCCGAACGCGGCAAGGGTGAAAGCGACAGAAGTAGCCGGCATTCGCCGCCCTGCACCATCGAGTTCATCTATTCTGTGTATTCCCAGTGTTTCCGCGTAGTTGCCCGCGCAGAAGAACAGTGTGATCTTCATGACGCCCTGATGAACCAGATGGACCAGGCCGCCGGCCACGCCCACCGGCCCGGCTAAACAAAGCCCGAGAATGATATAAGACACCTGACTGACGGTTGAGAACGCCAGACGTCGCTTCAGGTCGGATTGACTCAACGCCCTTGCAGAGCCATAGATGATCGTGAATGCAGCAATGGCGGCCAACCCCGATAACAAACCAAGCGCATTTGCTGTTTCCAGACCGTAGATTTCGAACACCACCCGGACAATGCCGAAAGCCCCTGCTTTTACCACAGCCACCGCATGCAGCAGCGCGCTAACCGGCGCCGGAGCGACCATGGCCGTTGGCAACCAGCCATGCAGCGGCACTATGGCGGCTTTTACGCCTAAACCGGCGATCAAAATCACGAAAACGAGTGTCAGGGGCGCCTGCAGATCCGGTGTCACATCGGCAAAATGACCGCCCGGCCGGAATGGCAGGTCACCGGAAAAATTGTGGAGCATAGCGATTCCAAACAGCAGAACCGCACCTCCGGTGAGCGTATAGATGATATAGGTGCGCCCGGCCTGCAATGCCTGTTGGGTTCCGCGGTGTACCACCAGAGGATAGGTGGAGAGCGTGAGCATCTCGTAGAAAAGAAAGAAGGTGAACAGATTTCCCGCCAGAGCAATCCCCATGGTGCTGGCCACGCACAGACTGAAAAAACCGAAGAATCGACTTCGATTCGGGGAGTCTTCCAGGTAACCCACCGCATACACCGTGGTCAACAGCCACAATGATGCAGACAGTCCCGCAAAGAGCATGGCGAGGGCGTCCGCACGGAGCACGAACTCTACCCCGGGGATCATGGGGAAAGAAATCCCGTACTCCCTACCCTGAAACACACCCCAGACCATCAGGCCGACCAGCAGGAGCTTCAGTACCGCGGCGACAAGGTTTACCGCGGTTCGGAGTTGGTGCTTGTGTTCAGGCAAGGTGAAAATGATGACAGCCGCAGTAAGGGAGGTCATCAGTGCAAAAACCGGTAGCAAGGCGCCGGTAGTCATGTGCCCTCCCCGTTGGCGAACGTCAGGGCCATCACGGAAAGTACCGGCTCGGCCATCAGGCCAAGTCCCAGGGAAAGCAGAGCGAGTATCATCGGGATGATCTCAAGGCGCCGGGCAGGATGAAAGAAATGATCGATATTGGAATCTTCGACAAATGAGGCGCGGTACACCCGGAACACGTAGGCAGCGGACAACAATCCCCCGCCCAGAAGTACGACCAGCCACCACCATTGACCGGTGGCGAGGCTTGCCTGAAGAAACAGCCATTTCGCAGCGAAACCGCCGGTCGGTGGCAAGCCCATTAGCGATACCCCTGCCAGACCAAATGAAAACAGGGAAAACGGAAGAAAATGGCTGACACCGGCCAGCGCATTCACCCGATTGCTGCCTACCGACATGATCAGATTCCCGGCGGAGAGAAACATCGCAGCCTTGGCCAGGGCATGGCTGGTCACCTGCAGGGTCATGGCCTGTTGTGCCTGAAGTGCCGCTGCCTCCGTGGTATTCCAGGTCAGCGGGAACAACAGGAACAGATACCCGATCTGCGCGACCGACGAGTACGCCACAACCTGCTTGAGCTTCGGCTGCCGCAACGCCTGCCAACCACCCCAGAACACCGCCATACCTCCCAGTAATCCGAGCAACTGAGCGAGGGCAAGTGAACCCAGGGGCGCTCCCAGTTCGAGCCAGAGCCGTGCCGCGATATAGAACGACCCTTTCACCACCAGGGCTGACAGCAGAGCGCTGACTGGAGATCTTGCGATACCGTGAGCGGGTGGCAACCAGCGGTGCATCGGAAACAGCGCTGTTTTCAGAGCCAAACCAAAGAGCATCAGTACCAGGGCGAAACCTGCGCCATCCCGGGCACTGTCCTGACGCAATGCGAAGGCAATTCCCGAGAGCGACAGGCTGCCAAACTCGCCATAGAACAGAGCGACGCCCAACAAGTACGCCAGGGAACCCAGTAACGCGGCCATCAGGTAACGAAGAGCAGCCCTTAAGGCTTCCGACTGCCCGCCAAGCGCAACCAGGCCAACCGCCGACAGGCTTATCAGTTCCAGGCCCACGTACAGGTTGAACAGATCGTTGCCCAGCCAGACGACATTCAGGCCAGCCCAGAGAAACCAGAACAGCGGCCAGAAATACCGGTGCCACTGTTTATCCGGATCCAGATAGAAGCCTGCGTGCAGCCCGGAGGCCGCAGCCACCAGCGCGGTCAGCAGAACAAACGTCACCGCCAGGCCATCCACCCGTAGCTCTATTCCCAGGGGCGCCTGCCAGCCACCCAGCGGATATTGAAAGCCTCCGTCTCGGACAACAACCGCCCAGAGCGCCAGTGATACCAACACCTGAATCGCTATGCCAAGCCACGTTATTGCCCGGCCCCACCTGAATCCGGCCAGTAGTGTCAGGACTGCCCAGGCAAGCGGCGTAAACAACAGCCCGGCCATCAACCACAGGGTCATTCGCGTGGAGCCTCCCGGACCTTGCGAGGCCCTTGGTGCGGGAGAGTGTCCCGGGCAGGATCTTCCAGAGCGGTCTTTCCGGAGAGATGGAAATAGCGCCGGATCAAGACCACTGCCAGTGCGGTGGCAGCAATGGCAACCACGATGCCGGTGAGCACCAGGGCCTGGGGCACCGGATCCGGTCCGGAGCGGTGCTGGGCGAGGCCGACCAATACCAGGAAAACTCCGGAACCCATGAGATTGAAAGCCAGCAGCTTACGCAACAGGTGCGAGATAACGATAAAACCGAACAGGCCAATGCCGCACAAAGCGGCTCCTGCGAAGGCGTAAAACAAAGAAGGCGTCATCCGGAACCGCCCTCTTCCGGTTCCTCTGCGTTATTGACCGGAGCGGAGACAAACAGCGCGAGCAAAACCATGGCAATGGAAAGGGTGAGAACCGTCTCGATGACAACGATAAGAGTCTTGGCCAATTCGGGAGGGTATGCCAGGAACTCGCCTCCGTGCAGAGCACTGGTAACAGCAACGAGCAGGAACACGGCGAAACCCAGTGAAAGTCCGAGCCGAAGCATTATTCCCGGGCGCAGAAAGTCCATCGGAATGCCGCCGAGTCGCATCAGAACACCGCTCGCAGCCAGAACGGCTCCGGCCTGAAAGGCGCCGCCGGGCCGATCGGACCCGGCCCACAGCAGATATCCGGCCAGTAACAGCATCAGTGGGATTAACCAACGTTGAAGCGCATACAACAAGGTATCCGAGGTTCGAAGCTCCGGATCTTCCAGCGATGAAGTCCTGGCCACTGAGATCCCGGCAATGCCGGCAATCACCAGTACACCGATTTCAAGAAGCGTGTCATAGCTTCGAAAATTAAGAAGCACCGCGGTGACCGGGTTCTCGACACCACTTTGGTCAAGGTTCTTTCCCAGCAAACCGGGCAAATCAACTGGTTTGATGGTTATCGCGATCTGCCAGATCGAATAGGCCAGGCCAGACACAAAAGCCAGACAAATCGCGGTGGCAGGCAATAGGGCCAGATCACGTTTCATGGCTGTTCTTCCTCGTTGTCATCACCTCCGGGTTTGCCGTTCGACAGATGGCGGGCAGCGTCCAGCAGCAGCACTCCCGTCAGTCCGGCCCCAATGGCTGCTTCGGCAAGCGCAACATCGGGTGCATGCAGGCGTACCCAGGCCAGGGCCATCAGCAAACCGAAAGCAATAAAGAAGACAACAGCCCGGAACAGGTCACGGGACCACAGAACGCTCCCGGCCGTTACCAGTAGAGCTATGACAAGCAGAACATCCAGCAACCATTCAGCCATCATCATCCTCTGTCCTGGAACCCCCTACGGTATTGCCCCGCACTGCCCGCGCTACAAGATGCGCTGAGGTGGCACTGGCCGCCAATGCAACAACCCAGATCAGCAGTGTCTTGAAGCCGGCGGCGAAAGAAGGCGCAAGAGGCAGTAACGCCACTACAATGAAGCCCAAACCCAGGTTATCTGCCTTGGTCAGTGCATGAATACGTGTAAGGGTATCGGGGAAACGGAATAGACCAAGACTGCCCATTGCAAAAAACACGCAGCCCGCGACCAGCAGAACCAACTGAACCGCAATCACCAATCCGTCAAACATGGGGCTCCTCCCTGGACCCAGCATTGCCTGAGTCCTCTGCCGTGTCTTCCCGGTCAATCCTGACCACGCGGGTGACAAAGGCTGCCACGGCCAGCACCGACAACACGGCAAGGATCAACGCCACATCCATCAGGGCCGGCCACGAATGGGCGTATGCCAGTACCAGCAACAAGGCAACGCCGGTGGTGCCAAATAACTGGGACGCCAACATTCGGTCTGCTGCCTCCGGACCACGCCAGATACGGATCAGGGCAAGGAGCAACGTGAGCAGGAGAAAGGCAGCAACGCCCAACAGGACCACATTCATGCTCTGACTCCTTCCGGCGGATCGAGCGTGATTCCGAAGGCTCGTGCGACCTGAAACTCAGCCTGACGAACGCCAGGTTCTATCGCATCACTGGTATCCAGGCAGTGGACGGTCAGCTGGTTCTCTTCCAGGTGTACGCTGAGAGTTCCCGGCATCAGCGACAGGGTGTTTGCAAGCAACCAGCGAGGGCCACCTTCCGGCAAACGGAGGGAGAGCGTTATCTCTCCAGGTCTGATGGGCAGTGAAGGTGTCAGCAGACGCCGGGCTACATCTATGCCGGCAATGAGGGAATGGCCAAGAAAATAAGTCAGGAATTGCACAAGGCCCAGCGGACGAAGCCGATGGATGGAAGGGGGAAACAGCAGCACGGATAGTGCGGCGACCAATGCAATCACTACCGCGCCGAATCCCCAGGCCGAGGGGTCCCCAAGGGTTAACATCAACCAAACCACGGCGAGCATAACTGCACGGGCGGCAAAGGTCGCAATAGGTGACGCCGGCGCCGGCTGCATAGGTACTCCTTTTACCTTGTCAGAGGTTCGGGCTCGCTAGCTCCCTGTCATAACCTCCAAAAGCCTAACACAGTCAGGTTGGATGGCGGCACCGGCTGGAATAACGGGGGTTCCTGATCTAATTTTAGTCAAGAGGTCGCAGTATTGGTCAATACCATTGGTAGTAATCTCGGACGATTAAAACAGGACTGAACGAAAGGAAGCAGATATGAAACGGACCAACTTATCAATCATACTGGCGGGCTGCGTTTGCCTTTCCCTTGGCTCAGTGACGGTACTGGCTGACTCCCACGGGAAAGGCACAATGAAACTGGCTGAAGAAAAACAATGCATGGCTTGCCACACCACCAGCGAAGAGGTTCCCCGTGCGCCCTCCTTCCAGAGCATCGCCCAGAAATATACCAAGGACGATGCGGATCGACTGGTTCAGGTCGTTCTTACGGGCGGCGAGGATCACTGGGGCTCCGCGGAAATGCCCGAAATGGATGCCCGTGCAGAAGTGAGTGAAAAGGAAGCAAGAAAGCTGGTGAACTGGATTCTGGATATGCGCGCAGAAAAAATGTGAATATCCGGGTATTGAACAAAGGAATCAGGCCGGAGGCAAATTCATTGCTCCGGCCTTCTCTTTTCTGCCCAACAAGAAAGCGGCAGTCAAAACTTCCAGAACGGTGTGCGAAGTCTTGCCTCAACAACTTCCGGCGAAACGCCTGCATCCAGAAGCAGACGGGGGTCGGTGTTCTCCACGAGGCGTACAAATTTTCGCTTCATACGCCAACCTTTGAACCAGGTAGCAGCTGTTTTCATGGTCTCTAATCATCCTGTTGGAGTTTGGGGCAAACGAATCGTGCCTTGATAGTCGTTAGGCAACTATTCTAATGCTTACCCTCTGACAAACAGATGCTTAGAAACCACTACTTCCTGCCCTGAACGTCGGCGAAGTAGCAGCTTTTACGTATAAAACAGTGATCTGCTAGTGTGAAAAAAAGCTCTCCCCGCAGGCTGATTCTGGTGATATATTGATCAGGTCCAGCCAAATCCCATTCTGGTGGTAGTAGTCAGGACAAGCGTGCGGATGGAATGTGTTCCCCTGCTGTCAGCCCCCTGCCACTTGTGGTCTCCTCTGAATAAGCCCGAAGGGCGATGGCTCATGGCCAATGTGGCCGTTGATGGTGCCGGCAAGGCACCATCTTCATGGAGGAGCAATCCCATGAAATCTTTTCTGTTTTCTTACCCGTTCCGTTGGATTCGGGTGATGGTACTTTGGGGTTTTGCCGGTGCTGTGTTCGCGGCCGAACCAAACGTATTCATTGGTGCGCCCGTGGCGGTGGGTAATGGCTCAGCCTGGGTGATGGTTGCGGCCAATGCCCGGAACGAGCCGGAGTCCGTTTCGGTCGTGATGACCAAAGAGGCCCTGCAGGGGCTCCCGGCATTCGATGCCAACAAGCCTGCCTGGGAGTTTCCGATATCCATGCCGGAGGCGGGCCCCAGAACCGGCTACGAGCATGTCGTCCTTGACTGGAATCCGGCCGGTCATATTCCCGAGGGGGTGTACTCGGTCCCCCATTTCGATGTTCATTTCTATCTGATCAAGAATGAGGAACGAGAAGCTATTACCTTCCATGGCGATGATCGCCAGCTTGCCATGGCGGCACCGGATGAACAGCTCGTTCCTGCGGGATACGTAATCCCGCCGGATGCTGCGGTAGACGGGATGGGGATGCATGGCCTGGATCCTGCCGGCGGCGAGTTCCACGGCCAGCCGTTCAGCCATAACTTCATTTATGGCTATTACAGGAGTGAGTTGATGTTCGTGGAGCCGATGGTGTCTCTGGGCTACCTTGAATCATTAGCGGATTCGACCACACCGGTCAAAAAGCCGCAGAGATACAGCTATCCGGCCTGGTATCCCGCGGCCTACCGGATCGGATTTGATCCGGGGAAAGGCGAATACACCATCGCGCTCCTGGAGTTGCAGAGATACGACTGAGGATCAGAAGTACTCAAACTCGAGATCCTGGTAAACCCGCCCGGCATTTTTGCCGGCCAGTTCCTCGAAAGTATCGAGATAGGACCACTGGGACTGGTCGATGTTGTAGGCATCGTCCAGCCCACCGCCCTGCTCCAGAATCTCGGCCACGGCGTTACGCAGGAAGACGAGATAGCCCCGTGTTTCCTTGGTCACCACATCGATGGTGGTCGGCTCGCCATGCCCCGGAATGACGATTTCCGGGTCCAGTTGTTCGGTCATCTTGTCGAATGATTCGATCCAGGCGCCGGTTTCGGTATCCTCAAACACAGCCAGCAGGCGCTGATGGAAGCCCAGGTCGCCGGTGATTACCAGCTTTTCCTCGGGTATCCATAGCGCAATGTCTCCCGGAGCATGGCCCGGGCCGAAATAGTGCAGTTCGATGGTTACGTCCCCCATCTCCAGGTCGTAACGCTCATCAAAGCCGATGTCAGGCGCGGCAACGTAGGTTCCTTCAGCCTTATCCTTCATTCGGCGTTGCATGGAGGCCAGTTTCAGCTCCCCCTGATGCTCGAATTCGGCAATCGCTTCATTCTGGGCGATGATTGGCACCCCCTGGTCGCGCCAGTAGCTGTTGCCCAGCATCGAATGGCCCTGGGCGTTCTCATTCACCACGTATTTGACGTCTTTGTCGGTGATGCTGCGAATGGAATTGTGGAAGGATTTTGCGAGCAGATAGTTGTCACCTCCGTTGAAGACCACCACACCTTTTTCGGTGATGATAAAGCTGAGGTTGTTGTTGTGGCCATGGTTTTCGTAGGTGCCCGGCGCGGTTGCACCGATGGCCGAGTAGACCCGGTCGGTAACCTTGGTGAGTTCCAGTTGCTCGGGAATGCCACTGCCTGCGGCGACAAATCCGGGAATGATCAATAACGCCAGTAACAGTCCTCGAAAACTCATTATTATTCTCCTTGTACTAACAATCCGGAGCGAATAGCCACTCTATTCCGGATACCTGAAAACCGCTTCGGATAACGCCGAGTCATCAGGCAGGCCGACGATCTTGCGTATTTCTCCGTCCGGATCTTTGTAGAAAACCGATGGAGTCGCTGTCACCGACAGGGTCTCCATCAATTGATTGTTGCTCTGAACCTTTTCCCTCAGGTCTTTCGGCACATTTTCTTCGGATTCCAGCCAGTCCCTGGGGAACTGGCTGTCATGGAATTCAAGCTTCTGCACCGGGTTCTCCGCCCCAAGTACGCTGGCTGCCTTGGCCAGGCTGGAAGGCTGGATGATGCCGACCATGATGTGGCGCAGCTCGATACCGCGCTCCAGATATGGCTGCGCCTTCTCCCGGAACGCGACGCAATAACCGCAGTTGGGATCGGAAAAGACATACACGATGCGCCGGGCATCACTGGGTCCCTCCGAAACCCAGGCGGCGTCCGCCAGGGTGTCCCAGGCTCCGGTCAGGTCCGGTTTCGGGAGCCAGTTCCTGAGATGGTTCGCACTCAGATCCTGGCCAAACCCGTCCACCATCTTGCCGATAATCACATGCTCGCCATCCGGCATGAGGTATAGCGAAACCGGATGTCCGTTCCTCCGGCCGACAAAACCTTGAAGGCCACCCGGCGCTTCAAAGCTGGCCTCGACCTTCAGGCCCTCATCGATCAGGACCTGTACGGCATCCGGGTAACTCGCGGATACCGCCATCGTGGGCAGCAGAAGTATTGGGGAAAGAACTTTCAGAATACTTCGTAGGATCATGATTCCCCGCGAGTTTTAGTAAAAACCAATCAGAAGGACGCCATTTCCAGGTCCATTTCCACAGCGGCGACACCGGCCTGGGCGCACATCTCATCGGTCTCCCCGGAAGGTGCGCCACTTACGCCGACACCGCCGACGGTTTCACCGCTCGCCTGGATAGGAACGCCCCCGGCCGAGAGCAAGACGTTATCCACCTTGCCGACGGAGAACGGGCCGGTGAAGCGGTCTTCAAGTGCCGACGTCGGGCTGGTGAAGGTCATGGCCGTGTACGCCTTGCGGTAACTGACCTCAAGGGACAGATCCATGGCCAGGACATCCCGCAACACCACCTGGGGATGCCCGCCGCGGTCAACCACTGTTACCGAAACCTGAACGCCCTCCTCCCGGCATGTATCAATAGCCGTTTTTGCGATGGTGAGGGCGGTATCCATGGACAGTTTCTTGATCTCGACCATGACCGGCTGGTCGCTGCCCTGAGCGCCGGCGATACCACTGGCGGCGAGGGCTGAGACAAACATCAGGGATTTTGACAGCTTGGTCTTCATGACATGCTTCCTTTATAGAGGGACGATCATGGGCGAACAAGCACGTAGCCTTCTTCGACCTTTTCGAGAATATGGGCGACGCCGACATCCACCGGAACGCTCTCCGGATGGATATCCGGTCGGGTTCCGGTGTCGCGTTCGATGGTATCAACGGTGTTCATGCATACTGTGAACCGCACGCCCTGTGCCATAAGGCTGTGGATTCGCCTCACACGACTGTTGTCGGTGTACATCAGCCGGACGCCCGGACCGAACGTGGTGATTTCGATATCAATCAGGTCCGGCCCGTAATGCTCCAGAAGGTTGGCCGCAATGCTCAGGACTTTGTCCTGTTTTTCCGGCTCGCCGTCGCTTAACTGAAGAAGCAGGAATTTCTCCGCGAATGGTTTGTTCTCACTGACCGGCTCCGCCCGGAGAGCGGTGGTGACCGCAAGTATCGCGATCGCCAGCCCTAATGTCAGATACTTCGGAAGCAAATTCCTGCCCATGGTTCACCCTGCGTAATCTGCAATCCCCGGATTATCCGCCACGTTCTTCAGTTTCGGTGTGTTGAACTTGTCGATCTTCACGGTCTTCTCCGACCGCAGATAATCGGCCACCACATCCCAGATCGGCCGGCCCGGTGCCCGTGAGTTTACGGTGGCCCAGCCAGCAACCTTGTACATCTTGTTTGCTTCAATGGGCTCGCCATTGTCCAGACGCATATCCGAGATACGGCCGTTCATGGAGCCGGTGGGATCACAGGTGTAATCCATACCGCCCACACGGACCATGTCGCCACCCTGCTGACGATACGGATCCTTGTTGAACAGGTTATCGGCCACGTCTTCCATGATCAGTTTCAGGTCCGCGCCGGACATCTCACGAACGTAGGTTTCGGGATAGGTAATCGCGGTGGCATTCATCACGTCGTCCATGGTGATGTGTTCCCCCGGCAACACCGTGGTGCCCCAACGGAAGCCAGGCGATAGTGAGATCTGGGCATCGAGCACCTTGCGTTGGGCATCACAGATCACCTGGTCCATGGTGCCGTTGAAATTGCCCCGCCGATAAAGCAGCTCGTCCGCGATGGCCAGCTTCTCTCCGAGCTTGTCCATGTATGGCGCGCGGACTTCCTGGATAAAGTTGACCATGTCGGGATCCGGCTTGATCAGATCGGAGAAAACCGGCAGCAGTTTGTATTCATAGCCCCGAACTCCGTTATTGCCGATATCCAGGTCCAGCACCGCAACGTATTTGCCATTGGTGCCGGCGTTGCTGACCAGCGTTTTGCCGCCCGGATTGCTGACTTCTGTCGGCTGCGGCACGGCATCGTGGGTATGGCCGCCCAGAATGGCATCGATGCCGGTAACGCGGCTGGCCATCTTCAGGTCAACGTCCATGCCGTTGTGGGAGAGCACCACGACTGCATTGACCTTCTCGTTCTCACGGATTTCGTTAACCAGCGCCTGCATCTCGTTCTCACGAATGCCCATGCGCCAGTCAGGAATGAAATAGGACGGGTTCGCAATCGGTGTATAGGGAAAGGCCTGCCCGATGATGGCAACACGTTTACCACCGAGCTCGCGGATGGTGTATGGCTTGAATACCCGGCCGCTGACCTCGTCATAGGCCTCTGCGCCCATGAACATGGCTTCATCGGAGAGGAAAACGTTCTGGGCCACAAATTCGCCCTTGAAGGCACTGAGATTCTTGCGGATCTGCTCTTCCGGATAGGTGAATTCCCAATGCGCGGTCAGGATGTCGATGCCAAGACGGTTACTGGCTTCGACCATATCCTCTCCGTTGGTCCAGTAGGCTGTGCCCGAGCCCTGCCAGAGGTCACCGCCGTCAAGCAACAGGGAGTTGCCGGCACCGGCCTGTTCCCGGAGTTGATCAATCAGGGTTTTCAGGTGCGCGAAGCCGCCCAGCTTGCCGTATTCCTGCGCGGCTTCAGTGTAATTGAGATAGGTAAAGGCATGGGATCGACGGCTATCCAGAGGAACGCCGAAATGATCCAGGAAGTGTTGTCCCACCAGATGCGGCACCTTGCCTTTGTTGGCCCCAATCCCCAGGTTCACGTTGGGTTCGCGGAAATGAACCGGTGACAGCTGGGCGTGAATATCGGTGAGATGAAGCAGTCGGACATTGCCGAACTTCGGTGCGTCGTACAGTCCCTCGCCACCTTTGGCCAAAGCAAGTTTCGGGGCAAGCCCGGCTACAGCTGCCGCCTGCATCGCCATAAGGAAGTCTCTGCGGGAAATGGTCACTGCACTCTCCTTTCTTTGTAGTTATTGGAGGAACCGGCTTCCCGGGTCGATTAACGGGAAGCCGATCAGGTCCGGCACGCGGGATCAGTTACCTATGGCGACCTGGCGCCATGCCTCCTTTTGCTGTTTACGTTGGGCAACAGACTCTTCGGCGAGCTTCAGAGCCTCGTTAGCCATGGCCATGGCTTTTTCATAATCACCACTGTCAGCTGCCGATTTGGCGGTCTTCAGGCGGTCACTGGTAATCGTCCACTGGAAGGTCCCGGCATCCTGATGGGTGCTTTCGGCCTTGGCGTAGACTTCCTGGAAGTCCTCTTTCGGGCCTGCTTGGGCGACCAGCGGAACGGACAGTGCAAGCGAGATACCGATTGCGAGTAAAGGCTTTTTCATTGCGTTTCTCCCTCTCCGTTCCTGACTATGGCCGTGTCGCCGGGCCGACGACTGGAAGACCATTGCTCATGTAGGTCAGGAAATATTCGAGATTACGGTATTCCTCACTCTGTGCCGGCAACGGTTCCGCCCGAACGTTGTTGTTACATCCCGCGAAGCGGCGATGCAGCGTGCCCAGCTCACCCCATTTGGATCGATGTACCGGGAAGTTTGCCGGTTGTCCCACGGTTGGAGACAGGAAATCCGCCCGGATCCATTTGCCGGGGTTCTGCACATGACAGCTTGCGCAGGAGAAATTCAGTTGCCCCCGCCGGCTGTAGTAGAACTCCTTGCCATCCTGGTAGGCAGCCAGTGCATCAGGGTCGTCCGGCACTTTGATATTGATGGGTTTGCCCTGGGAGGTGGATGCCATATAAGCGGAAATTGACGCGATGGCCCCCTTCTTCCATTTCAGGGGCTCCTCACCATTGGCCTCACGGCAGCGGTTTATGGCGAGCTCAAGCGTGATCACCTCGTTCTTTTCTGTGTCGAAATAGGGATAGTTCTGTCGAATCCCGATGCCACCGTTTTCAAAACAGCTGGCGTAGGTCTTGCCATTGGCAAACGGCGTTTCGAACATCTCCTGACCTTCGGCCACCGCAAACTCGTATGGAGGAAAATCCTGCATGGATTCCCACTGTTTGCGGCGGTCGTCGTTCAGCGCGTACTGGCCGTTCACGAATTCCTCGAATGGCACATCCGGGAACATCTGCTTGAAGTATTCAACCGTTTCTTTCCGGTCTTCTTCAGGTGTCGCTCCCGCCAGTGCCTGGGGCACCGCGAGCGCCGCCCCGAGAGCGACCAGAATGACTTTCGCTTTAAGCATGTCCAATCCTCCTTTTCGGCGGCTCAGGATGATCCTGTCCGCCGACCATCTTCAGGCGATCGTTGCGGTGGTTGAATCGCTTGCGCCCTCGTTATCGATCCAGCTGATGGTGAGCTCGTCACCCTTCTTGGCTCCTTTGAATCGACACTCCAGGAACGGATCCTTGGATACCGCCGGACCCCAGTTGGCAACAAACACGTTCTTGCCGTTATGGGAAATGGTCAGAACCTTGATGAAGTGGGCAGGAATGACATTACCTGCGGAATCCTTCACAAAGCCGGAATCCATGGGGTGTCGAACCAAGGCTTTCAGTGATGTAACACCGTTGTTTTCTACTGCACGTACTCTGATACTGGACGCCATTATTGTTCTCC
This sequence comes from Marinobacter szutsaonensis, assembly GCF_039523335.1. NCBI lineage: Bacteria > Pseudomonadati > Pseudomonadota > Gammaproteobacteria > Pseudomonadales > Marinobacteraceae > Marinobacter > Marinobacter szutsaonensis. The sequence continues at coordinate 212,098 of NZ_BAAAFC010000001.1, forward strand.
TGTCCGTTTACTGTTAGCCGCCGCAGCCGCCAACGGTGACTTTCACGTTCTGGGTGGCCTTGTAGGCTTTGCCATCAGAAATCACGACCGCTACCACATCTGTCGTCTCCGCCATTTTCAGGCGATTTGATACAAACGGCAGGGTGCCCTCAGGAATGTCAAAATAGGCCGCCAGAGCGTTCGGGTTCTTGGCTACCAGCAGCGCGATACCAGTCACATTCGGGAGTGAGGTTTCAACGCTTACCGGTACCACGGCACCGTTCTGCGCGATGGTTGGCAGATCCATGGTGATCTGGTCAGATTCAGTCGCCTCCATGCCGTAGAGCTCAGCAATGGTTTCATCCACGCCGGGGGTCTTGAACGCCTTCTCCGGCCAATCAGATGCATCGGGGGCGGTCGCGGCCTCTACTCGCAGTGGCACAATGCCGGAACCCAGTGCAAAGCCGGCAACGCTCACACCCAGCATCCCCTTCAAAAAGCCTCTTCGCCTTTGGTCAGTCACGGTAACTTCTCCTCCGCATTTAAAGCGTGTACAGGTAATCGATGATCCGATTGATTTCTTGTTTGCTCAGGATCATGTGTCGTCCGAATGGCGGCATCACCGTCATCGGGTTGAACTGGGTTTCGTCCCAGATGCGTTTGAACAGCAGTTCCCGGTCGGGGAAACGAGCTTTCATGTCGGCAAGTTCAGGACCTATATTCCCGGTCAATTTGCCGTCATCCATTTTGTGGCAGGCCAGGCAGTTACCGTCCTTCCGGCTGTATGCGAGTTCTTTGCCCCGGTCGATATCAGCCTGGGTCGGTTCGGCAAACACCGGCGCTGTGGCGCTCAGTGCGAGTGTGGTCAAGCACACGGAAATTAACCCTTTTCGCATCACGCATTCCTCCTCGGCACTCTTTGGAGCTATCGCTCCGGTTCAGCCTTCTTATTCTGTAATCCCCTCGTCGAGGGGGCCAGTTGTGCTTGGTGTCAGGTTTTTGCCCGCAGCGGAGTCAGAAACGGTGACCTCCTCTTTGCAGTTTTCCATGCAACGTTCGTTATTCACCACCGGTCGCGGGTCTTCCCAGGTGAACCCATCGTGATTGGGCATCTCGACCTGCGGCAGTGTCTCCTTGTTGGCCACGAAGTCGGCTTCTACGATGTAATTGAGATTCAGGACATAAGCCGTCAGTGCATACACTTGGTCATCCGTCAGGGATTGCGGCGCGAAGAACGGCATGGCCCGGTGGATGTAATCCCAGAGCGTGGAGGCATAAGGCCAGTAACTCCCCACGGTTTTCTCCGGACGGTCCTCGGTGAGGCTGCCCTCCCCGCCTGCGAGTTTCGGGTAGCGCCCCATACCTTCGCCGAAGGCACCGTGGCAGGAGGAGCAATGCGTCTCGTAGACGGCCATGCCCTCGTCGACCGTACCACTGCCATCGGGCAGACCTTTGCCATCAGGACGCACATCGATATCCCAGGCTGCAATCTGTTCATCGGTCGCGGGCTCACCGTACCCGTAATGGCCGGCCGGCTCGGCCGCACCAAGGATGGGCATGGATGCCAGGATCACACCGCAACAGGCGCTGGCGAGCAGGCGTGGTTTTTTATGAAAGCTGAACATTGACCACACTCCCGTCTCCGTTGACTTTCCAGGTCTGGATCGCGTTCTTGTGATAGATCGAGTTGGTGCCGCGAGCCTGTTTGAGCTGAGCCAGGGTCGGCTGAACATAACCGGTCTCGTCAATAACCCGGGACTGCAGCAGTGCGGGATTACCATCCCACTTCCATTCCAGGGAGAACCGGGTCAGGGATTTGGACATGACCGGCTCGCGCAGTTGCGCCTGCTGCCAGTTCTGGCCGCCGTCAACGGAAACGTCGACAGCTTTCACCTTGCCGCGGCCGCTCCAGGCGAGACCTTCAATCTGACAAACACCCTTGTTCGTCAATGGCATTTCAGGGCATGGCGAGGTGATTACCGATTTGGCTTCCATGACCCAGGTGAAGCCATGGGCCGTGCCGTCGGGCATCAGGTCCGTGTACTTGGACGTTTCCTCCCGTTGCATCCAGGGCTTGTCCCCCACTTCCAGCCGGCGCAGCCATTTCACATGGGTGTTACCTTCCCAGCCCGGCACAACCAGGCGAATGGGGTAGCCCTGTTCCCGTCGCAATGCCTCACCGTTCTGGGCATAGGCGACAATAACGTCGTCAAGAGCCTTCTCCAGAGGAATGCTGCGGGTCATGGCGGCACCATCAGCACCTTCGGCGAGCAGCCATTTGCCTTCCGGCTTGATTCCAACCTCCTGGAGCAGTGTGGAGAGCCGGACACCGGTCCACTCCGCGCAGCTCACCATGCCGTGCAGGAACTGGAGCGAATTGAGCTGAGCTCCACGCCATTCCATGCCGCCATTGGCGGGGCACTCGATGAAGTTGATCTGGGAAACACTGGGGAATCGCTGCAGATCTTCCATGGAGAGGATGATCGGCCGGTCGACAAGACCATGAATCATCAGGCGATGTTGCTGAGGGTCAATTTCCGGCCGACCGGCGTGGTGCCGTTCGAAGAAAAGGCCGTTGGGAGTAATGATGCCTTTCAGATGCTGGAGCGGGGTAAAGCTGATGGAAGAAACTTTATCTGCCGTTAGCCAGGGTACGTTCCGGCGTATGACATCTTTCTCGAACGGAGATGGAACACCATAAGGATCGGTGACCACCCCTGGCCCGAGAGATCGGGTCCACGGCGGAATCTCGGGCGGATACTGTGTCGAAGCGAGTGCCTTCGGGGCGATGCCTGCGAGAGCACCTCCAACCATGGCACCGCCTGCGGTGAACAGTCCGCTTCTGAGAAAACGTCTGCGTTCTTCTGAGGGTAAGCGTTCTGACTCTTCCAGGGCTATTTTGGACGCATCCTGGTTGAGTCGGCGGAGTTTGCCGAGCATATTGTTTTTCTCCTCCTTCGATGCCTTCTCGGGCAGCCGGCCGACGATCAGTGCGGGACTGAGGTGCGGTCTTGTTGTTTCTGTTATAAGGATATAATTTATTTATAAACGTCTAGATAGGAGGTTACAAGTGGTTTCTGAATCCGGATTCATAGGACGTTCGTCGTAAAAGGCCTGCTTCAGATCCCCTTAAATTGACGCAAATCAATGCAAATACAGTCACTTACATGGCAGTAAAAACAGCAAAGGAGAAGCCGAAATGCGGGCAAGAAAAACTGAAATCAGGATCAGAAGTGCAGGATTAATCGGCGCAATGATGATCGCTTCCGGAACGATGGCAGCCGGATCCGCGGCAGACTATGCCCCGCTGTCGATTCCGTTCGAGGCCGAGCCGGTCAGCGTGGACAACGTTTATTACTTTTCGGGCCAGTCCGGAGTTCCCGGGAAGCAGAATGAGGGCTTTACCGCCAATGCGGGCTTTGTGATCACCGAGGATAGTGTGGTGGTATTCGACGCCCTGGGGACGCCAAGCCTTGGCGCTGCGATGATCGATAAAATACGCGAAAAGACGAAATTACCGATCTCCCATGTGGTAATCAGTCACTATCATGCAGACCACGTATATGGCCTCCAGGCTTTCAAGGATCTGACCGATGCGCAGGTGATTGCCCAGGAAACGGCCAGTGTCTATATCAATAGCCCCGATGCCGGGCAACGTCTTGATCAACGCAAACAGGCACTTTCACCCTGGGTTGATGACAACACCAGAGTTGTCGCGCCGGATGTAACCTTCGAGGACGAAACGTCGGTGGAATCGGGTAGCTACAGCTTCAGCCTCGTACACGCCGGCCCCGCCCACTCGACCGATGACAGCCTGATGATGGTGCAGCCTGCCCGTGTACTGTTTTCCGGAGATATCATTCAGAGCGGGCGGGTGCCCTACCTCGCCAGTTCCGAGGTCGATACCAGAAACTGGATGGAAGCCATCGATAAGGTTCGGGAGATGAATCCCAAAATCCTGATACCAGGCCATGGCAAGGCTTCGGAGAATGCCATGGAGGCCCTCAACTTCACCTACGACTATCTGGCGTATGTGCGGGAGCAGATGGGCGCCGCAGTTGAGAACTGGGTTCAGTTCGAGGAAGCCTATGCAGCAACCGACTGGTCCCGTTACGAGGGCCTGCCGGCCTTTGACGCATCCAACAAGGCCAACGCCTATCGTGTTTACCTCGAAATGGAGAAAGCGGCGCTCGGCGGCAGCTAGGCCCCGGAATCAGCGAGCTACTCTCGCCTGCTCCTCGGCGGCCAGCTCTTCCAGGGTGCTGTACTCGCACTCCTTGCTGGCGATGAAACCGTCGGATGAGTCCACCAGGATATTGTCATCGCGCATGAAGCGGCGGCCAAGGAGTACGGGGTAGGAGAACTTGCCGCGATCGGTCAGCGAGAACTGGGTAGTGTGCATTGTGCCGGCGATGCAGAATTCCAGATCGACCACATAGCGGCGTTGGGATGGTGCCCCCTTGCGTTTGATGAGTACCGTCCTGCGCACCGGGCGTTCCAGCACGATCACCACATCGTCATGCTTGAACTCGCCCTCGGCCGGCTGATCCTCATGATCTCCCAAGGGAATTTCAAAGCTGACCCACCGTTCCTCGTTACGGGTGAATTCCTCAACATTCACCGCATGCAGAGACGATGTTTTCGCCCCGGTGTCGAGCCGGGCCTTGAGTCTCAGACGTGTATCTTTCATCACCACCCATTCGACGAACCCCAGAGTTTCGGGAACCCGGTCGTCAGTACCTGTTTTTTCCTCAGCCATGGCAGACGTAGCTGCCAGCGATAACATCAGCAGAACAGTAGTCAGAAACCGCATTAAAACCCCTTCGCAATCGATTGAAGATCCGGGAAAAATTCAAGAAACCGCTCTTCAAGCTCCGGTCGGTGATCGTGGATTTCCTCGATCATCCCCTCAAACCGGTTGGCAAACCGGATGCGGGAGGCGACCCGGTCCAGCGCCTGCCCTATATTCTCCAGGTCCTGATAGGCTCCGAACCAGTCGTAGTCCACCATCCTCGCTGTTACGCGCGCCATTTGTGGCGGCATCAGATGGCGATTTTCACTCAGCTCCCGGTAGGTGCGCTCGATAAACCGGTCGCAATCATGATCACTGAACCTGTACCAGTGTTTCAGCAGGAAATGGTCGTAGAGTATGTCCAGCGCGACACCGGCAAACCGCCTGCGCTGTGACGAGAAAAGCCGTTTGGAAGCGAGAACCTGGGGATGGCGGTCCGTAAAGGTATCCACCGAGAAATGGTGTCGCACTCCCCGGTGTACTTCACCTGGTAACGCCGATAGTTCGACGCCCCGGGTGAAGTCACCGAGAATGCTGCCCACGCGGGCTTCCGGGGAATCCGGTGCGAGGAATACGTGGGCAAGATGGTTCAAATCGACTCCCGATTCGCTAACTCAGAGCAACGATCAGAAATTAAGCTGGATACCTACGCCGAGGCCATCGAGCTCAACATTGTCGTCGTCATAGTAACGCATGTATTCCAGGTTACCGGACAGGTTCGGGGCGAACTCCATGTTGGCACCGATACCGTAGGAAACATCGGAGTCATCGTCTTCCACTGAACCAACTTCAGCCTCAATCCGGGTGAAACCCAGGACCGCATACGGCGTTACCGGGGATTCATTGGCCAGGTTGAACGTGGCATAGCCACCATAGAAGTTGTCTACGGAGACATCCACGCCGTTGATCGTGTCATCGTCAACGCCAAAGCCGGCACGGGCCTCGATGCCGAGGAAGGGGGTTGCCATAACCCCGACCTTGCCGGAAAGGGTGCCGACATCAGCATCGTAAGGCCCCAGCTCCGCATTCATGAAGGTATAGTTCAAGCCGGCATAAAGCCCGCCAACACCGGATTTGTACATGTCCTGAGCCTGGGCCGCACCGGTTGCCAGGAAACCGCCAGAAATGGTTGCCAGCGCCAGCGCGAAAGATTTTGTACGTGTCATAGCTTGTTCTCCTTAACCGATCCTTTCGGTGTTCATCAATGAAAATGCACCAACCCCACGTTATTTGCCATAGTAAAGATCCGAATTTACCTGTTATTTACGCCGATTTAATTTCGACTTCATCGCACGCTAAGGCCTTGACTGCCTTGCGGAAGACCGGGCCTGCAGGTATTCTGGCGCGGACTTCCGGTTCAGCTGGCTAGAGCATCCTTTTGAGAAACCTAAGCCCTGTCATCTTTATTGTCAGCGTTATGTTTGTGCTTCTCAGCATATTCATGACGTTACCGGTGATTTTTCTTGCCGGGTCCGAAGCGCCCAATGCCATGGCGTTTGTGGAATCGGCAGCAATTGTCTGCGGACTCGGCGTGCTCGGTATTGTCACCACCTATAACCAGCCTCGGGACCTGAAGCCCCGCTTCATGTTTGTGCTCACCGTCTCCAGCTGGTTCATCATTGCCCTCTTGTCGTCCCTGCCCTTTTACCTGAGCGATCTGCACCTTTCCGCCGCGGATGCCTTTTTCGAAGGTACCTCAGGCATAACGACGACTGGTGCAACGGTACTGAGCGGGCTGGACGACATGGATCGCGATCTCCTGCTCTGGCGCTCGATACTCCAGTGGATCGGCGGGATCGGGATTATCGGCATGTTCGTTGCCGTGTTGCCGTTCCTGCGGGTGGGCGGTATGCGCCTGTTTGCCACCGAATCCTCCGAGTGGACTGACAAGGCCCTGCCGAGGATGAAAACCCTGAGTCGTGGTCTGCTATTCGTCTATGTGACCTTTTCGGTGATCGCGGTCCTGACCTACTGGGCCTCCGGCATGAGCCTGTTTGATGCCTTCAACCACGGGTTGACCAGTATCGCGACCGGCGGATTTTCCACGTCTGATCTTTCCATGGGCAAGTTCAATGACCTGATCCTCATGGAAGCGACGTTCTTCATGATTATCGGCAGTCTGCCCTTTTTCCTGTTCGTACGGGAAATGCACGGTCAGCACGGGGTGTTGTTCCGGGACCAACAGGTGCGCATGTTCCTGGCCATCCTGCTGATCGTTCCGGCCTTGCTGACACTCTATCGCTGGTGGGTCTCGCCGGTTCCGTTTGATCCGATACACAATTACGCCGCCACCCTGTTCAACGTTACGTCCGTCGTCACCACGACCGGCTACGCCTCCGAGGATTACAGTGCCTGGGGGCCGCTGGCGTTCGTACTGTTCTTTTTCCTGATGTTCGTGGGCGGCTGCTCCGGCTCGACCGCCGGCGGTATGAAGATCTTTCGGTTCCAGTTGTCCCTGATCATCCTTCGGGAACAGTTGATGCGCCTGCTCCACCCCCGTGCGGTGCTGACCCGGAACTACAACGGCCGTTCGGTCAGTGACGAGATCATCTCCTCGATGATCGCCTACACCTTCATATTCCTGTTGTGTCTGCTTCTGATTACCGTCGCCCTGGCGGCGCTGCAGCTTGATTTTGTAACGGCGTTGTCCGGCGCGCTCACCTCCCTGACCAATGTCGGCCCGGGCCTGGGTGAGATCATCGGGCCCGCGGGCAATTTCGGCCCGCTGCCGGATGCAGCCAAGTGGGTCCTGTCTGTCGGGATGCTGATGGGCCGGCTCGAAATTCTCAGTGTGATTATTGTCCTCTCACCAGCATTCTGGCGGGGCTGAGCCCTAACGGAGCCAGAGCACCGAGGCGTTCTCCAGGGGCAGGTTCAGCCGATCATCCCTCACCCGGATTCTGGGCGTGTAATGGCCCTCCGGTCGTGCCGGAACCGTGCACTGGTAAATCCAGCCGCAGGCCGAGCCCTCCATGGCCTGTTTGCGCTCCATGGCATGAACCTGCCTTGGGCCGTATTCGGAAGCTTCCGCAATCAGCTCAACCCCGATGTGCTCTGCCGGCACTCCATCCAGATAGACGTCCACCGTGAAGGTCTGCTGTTGGTCCTGTTCTTCAACCTCAATGGAGGTAAACCGGAGCCGGGGCCAGTGGGCAGTGATCTCGCGGGATTCCTGGACCAGGGCGTGTGCCGTCTCCGGATCCCTCTGCCTGCCCAGCGCCACCATCGGTCGGTAGAAATCCTCCACGTATTCCCGAACCATCCGATTGGCGGAATAATGCGCCGTCAACTGGTCCATGCTGGCCCGGATCATGGTAATCCAGTCCCGTGGCCGACCCTCCTGGTCAACCCGGTAGAACGCAGGAACCACCTGCTGTTCCAGCAGATCGAACAGTTCCCGGGCATCGGATTCGTCGTGATCATTGGTATGGCTGAGTTCCTCGAAGGTCGCACCGGGTCTGATTGCCCAGCCCAGATCCGGCTTCCAGGCTTCCGCCCACCAACCGTCAAACTGGGAAAGGTTCAGCCCACCGTTGACCAGCACTTTCATGCCGCTGGTGCCGCAGGCCTCCCAGGGATGGCGCGGGGTATTGAGCCAGACATCCACGCCCTGAACCAGCTGGTTCGCGACGCCCAGGTCGTAATCCTCGATGAACACCACCTTGCCCTCGGCTTCCGGCATTCTCGAGAACTGTTTCCAGCGCCGGATCAGCTCCTTGCCCGACTTGTCATAAGGGTGGGCCTTGCCGGCCAGCACGATCTGTACCGGTTTGTCCCGGTGATTGAGCAGCGCCAGGAGCCGGTCAGGGTCACTCAGCAGCAGATTTGGCCGCTTGTAGTCCGTAAACCGCCTGGCGAAGCCCAGGGTCAGGGTTTCGTTGTCCAGGAGCAGGCCACAGGCGGCCGCGGGATCGTTCCCCGGATTGTGCTCGCAGTGCTGGCTCGCCAGGCGCCGGCGCAGGTAGTGGATCAGGCGTTTCCGCTGGGCAAGGCGCATGTTCCACAGATCCTGATCGGAAATCTCGCTCATCGGGCAACTGGATTCCATCGGGCGACGCCAGCGATCCTTGCCGCAGGCCCGGGTCCACAGCTCGTCAGACTCCGGGGAATCCCAGCTCGGCGTGTGAATGCCGTTGGTGACATATTCCACGGGAATGTCTTCGGACGGCCAGCGGGGGAAGAAGTCCTGAAGAATGGTCTGGGAGACCATTCTGTGAATCCTGCTGACGCCGTTCACGCGCCCACTCATGTTCAGCGCAAGCCAGGCCATGTTCAGTAACGGATCGCCGGTGGTGTCCTGGTCCGAGTTGTGGGTCCCCAGGTCCATCAACTGGTCCACGGTCAGATCCTGCCCGGCCAACCAGGGGCTCAGGTAGAGTTGCACCAGCCGTCTCGGAAAACGGTCGAAGCCGGCGGCCACAGAGGTATGGGTGGTGAACAGGTTGGTTGCCCGGGTTGCCATGCGAGCGGAATCAAAGTCCCGCTCGTTGTCATGGGCCCACCCGAAAGCCCGTTCGATGAGGGCCAGCGCACAGTGGCCCTCGTTGATATGGCAGGCAACAGGGTCCCGACCCAAAGCCCGGAGCAAACGCCAGCCGCCAATGCCCAGGACCATCTCCTGCTGCAGCCTTTTTTCCGGATCACCACTGTACAACTCACTGGTGATACCGCGATCTCCGGGTTCGTTGCGTGGGTCGTTGCTGTCCAGGAGTAATAGCTCACAATGCCCTACCTGGCCGACCCAGGCTCGGAGACGCACGTCCCGGCCCGGCAAAGGCACGATCACCCGCAGCCACTGATCATCCTCATCCCGTAGTGGTGATACCGGCAGCATGGTGGGGTCGTTGTAGGGATAGAATTCCAGCTGTTCGCCATCGGTACTGATGGCCTGCCGGAAGTAGCCCTGCTGGTAAAGCAGGCCAACAGCAGTGACGGGAACGCCAAGGTCACTGGCCGCCTTCAGGTAATCCCCGGAGAGTACGCCGAGACCACCGCTATAGAGCGGAAGTGACTCGCTCAGACCGTATTCCATGCAGAAGAAGGCGATGCCACGGTCCAGTTCATCCCGGCACTGCTCGGAATACCAGGTTCTGGCACGAACGAACAGATCGTGGGCATCCATCTGTTCCCGGTATCGGGCCAGAAATTCCGGATCCCGGCTGAGCTCGTCCAGGCGCTCTCCCGCGGCACTGTTGAGCACCAACCAGGCATTCCGGGTACTGTCCCAGGTTTCCTGGTCCAGAGTACGCCACAGCACGTCACTGCCGTGATGCCAACTCCATCTCAGGTCCAGGGCAAGGGTGAACAAACCATTAAGGGCCTCAGGCAATTGCCTTGGCCGGTAGGCCGCTAACGTCATTGGTGTTCAAATCCCTTTGTCGCTTTTGCCAGATAATCAGTGCGCTGTATAGCCGCCGTCTATCACCAGTTCGCTGCCGGTCATGAACTTGGATTCCTCGGAAGCAAGGTACACGACACCCCAGGCAATATCATCCGGTTCACCCATGTGTCCCAGCGGATGGAGCGCCGCTGTTGCTTGCTTGGCGGCATCGAGGTCGTCCCCCGTGGTTTTCAGGTGGCCTTCCACCATCGGGGTCCAGATAAAGCCTGGGTGGATGGAGTTCGCCCGGATGTTGTCCGGTGCATAGAGCATGGCATCGGTCTTGGTCATCAGCCGTACCGCACCCTTCGAGGCATGGTAAGGAGGCACGTCCGGCGCACTGACCAGGCCGTATATGGAAGAAAGATTGATGATGCTCCCCCGCCCGGCCTTTTTCATGTGAGGGATAACGTGCTTGGTACAGAAGAATACGCCTTTAACGTTAACCTTCTGTACCAGGTCCCACTCCTCCTCGGTCAATTCGTGGGTCGGCTTGTTCGGGCCGGAGATGCCTGCGTTATTCACCAGTACATCAATGTGGCCGAATTTGTCCGCAGCCTCGTTGATGGCAGTCTTCACATTTTTCTCGTCACCCACATCGCAATGCCAGTAGGCAACCTGGCGGCCTTCCCCGGAGAGCTTCTTCACCAGGGCATTTCCTTCATCGTCCAGGCAATCCAGGATCGCCACCGTGGCGCCCTCCTCTACCATCCTGGTAACTGCCGCAGCGCCAATACCATGCGAGCCGCCGGTGATCACGGCGACCTTGCCTTTCAGTCTATCCATAACAACTCCAGAAGAATCAATCAGTAGACCCGATATTGCGGGGACGAATCGTAGTTGATGGTTGCGTGGTGGCTGGCGAGCCAGTTGAGAAGTTTGGAGATGCCCAGAGCATCGTTGTCGGCACCGTCAAAATCCAGGCCCAGCCCTTTGGCGGATTTCCTGACGACGTGAGCCTTGAGCCTACGAAGGGTTTTTTCGGTTTTCTCCGGGTAGCAGAGTTCCAGCTCAAGGGTCTGGTTCAGATTTACATCATCATAGTCGGTGGAGACAAAAACGCCTCTGCGTGAGGCATTGCGGACCTGGCCGGTGGCGACGGGCATTCCACGTTTATAGACCAGGATAGAAAGTTTACCGGGGACGCGTTTACTGAGCCTGTGTTCCATTTGGTCCTCCCTGAACAGGTTTGACGTCTATCAAGAATTGCCTGTTTTTTATACACCAGCCAAGATGACAGCATGTTGACGCTGGTCAACATATGACCAATCAGAACCGAATTCGTTCATGCCTCGAGATCTCTCCCCGGATCTTTTTCGCAAGCTCGTCCGTGCACTCCGACAACTCCAGTCGCCAGACCCAGTTACCCTGTATTGTGCCCGGAGTGTTAAACCGCGCCTCCGAGCCGAGCTCCAGAAAATCCTGCATCGGAACCATGGCCAACCAGCACACCGAGCGGAACGCTGCATCCACGATCGGCCAGGGCATTCCCGTACCGTCGGTGCCCAGATACCGGTTCACATAATCCCGGGTGTGGTCATCCAGGCTCAGGTACCAGCCAAGGCTGGTATCGTTATCGTGGGTGCCGGTATACACGAGGTCACCCGGTTCGTGCCGATGCAGCAGGTGCGGATTATCCGGGCTGCCATCAAACCCGAACTGGATGACGGTCATGCCGGGCAGCCTGAACTCCCGTCGCAAATGCTCGACCTCGTCACTGATGATGCCCAGGTTTTCTGCAACCAGCGGCAGTCCGGGGAAACGCCTGAAACAGGCCTCAAGGAATCTGCGGCCCGGGCCGGCAACCCAATAACCGAACCGGGGTTCAGGCGTTGTTGCGGGAATCTCCCAGAACGATTCCAGGCCACGAAAGTGGTCAATCCGGATCAGGTCGAACAGCTGGCGCTGGCTTTCCAGCCGTTGCAGCCACCATTGGTATCCGTCTTCGGCCATGGCATCCCAATCATAGAGCGGATTGCCCCAGTGCTGACCGTCCGGCGAGAAGTAATCCGGTGGCACACCAGCGACTACGATGGGATTTCCCTCGCCATCCAGCTTGAACAGGTGGCGATTCGCCCAGACATCGGCGCTGTCGTGGGCCACGAAGATCGGAATATCACCAAACAGCAAAACGCCGCGCTCGGCAGCGTAGTCTCTCAGCGAGTGCCACTGGTGCTGGAACAGGAACTGCTCAAACCGGATGGCCTGGACCGATTCCGCATTTTCCCGGACAAACTGCGCAAGCGCTTCGGGATGCCGGTCACGCACTGGTGCCGGCCATTCGGGCCAGCTTATACCCGGCAGCGTCTCCCGGATGCCGCAAAAGATCGAAAAGTCTTCCAGCCAGTCCTGCTGTTTGTTGCAGAAATCTTCGAAATCCTGGTGGCCCAGCTGCCCTTCCCCGTCGAAAAAACGCCTGGCGGCCAGTTTCACCAGTTCCCGCTTGCTCCTGTCTGCGGAAGGGTCGAGCTCCTCCCGCCGTAACAGACCAAGCGTGACCAGCTCTGAGAGATCGATAAAATCCGGATTACCGGCGTGGGCGGAAAGCGACTGGTAGGGTGACAAATCACTGTGGGTCGGGCCCACCGGCAAGGTCTGCCAGACGCTCAGACCGCTCTTCGCCATGAAGTCCACGAAGCGGCGGGCATTGGCACCAAGGATGCCAAACTGCCCCTCAAGTGCCGTCGGATGCAGCAAAACCCCGGCGCGTCGCGCCTCGAAAAGACGTTGCGACATTTCCTCCGTACTCATGGCGCCTCAGCATCTTTGTCATGGCCGGGCCGCATGGCACCGCCGCGCGCCGGTTCCCCGCCACCCTGGCTCAGTTGCTGGAACACCGACGGTGGCGCCGGATAACCAATCCTTTCATACAGATTGACCAGATGCCGCCGGTACAGGCGCTCGAAATCCTGGACGATCTGCGCCGGGTTATAATCTCCGAACCACCAGAACCAGTCAGAGCCTTCACACAATGCGAGTTGTCGTTGCGCCGCCTGCTTTTCCTCGGAGTTCAGGCTGCCGTTATCCATGACCCGGTCATAATGGGTTTTTGCCTCGCAAAGCAGGTCCCAGGCACGGTTCTTGTCAGGATCCCCGATCCAGGTGGAAAAGGTGCCGTAGATCCAGCTTCCGGCGACCAGGTGCGGAAGCTGCACCGGTTCGGCGACCGGTTGTTCAAGCAGTTCACTGTAGGTCGCCAGCCTCAACCGTGGGTGATCTTCAAGCACCGTATAAAGCCGGTCGAGGAAATGAATGCCGTTTTCCGGGTAGTATTCCCACGCATTCTCACCATCCAGGATGACGGAAATGACCGGCCTTGGTTTGCTTTTGGCATGCCCGGCGATATTCTCCATGTGGTGGACGAGGTCCCCCACTGCATCCTCGGCATGCCAGTCCGCGTAGTTGAATCCGATCAGATCGGACAGGCCATCGTCCCGGAAAAATACCGTTACGTCGTCGTCGCCAAAGCGGAAGGGCTGATGAATGCCGGCCTGCTCGGGGAGTTGCCCATTTTCCCGGGCCAGGTTCATGCTGTTGTGAATGACGGAATCACCACTCGCCGTCCACTGGAACCCGTGTTTCCCAAGCTGGGCCAGGGTTGCCTGGCTGAGACCACCCTCGGACGCCCAGCAGCCTTTGGCATCGATTTCGAAAAACCGTTTGAAGGTTTCCCGAGCCTGCTGCAACTGCCAGCTTGCCCGCAAGTCACCGCCGGGATAACGGGAATGTGAGGGTAAGGCGATAGCCGGCATCGCTTCCCGGGCCGATTCGAGATCCAGCAGCAGAGGCAGGATCGGATGGGTATAGGGGCTGACGGAGAGCTCCACCTGCCCGGTCTTCGCCAGATGCCGGTAACGCGGGCCGATTCCAGCCATCACCTCGAATATCACATCCAGTAGCGCAATTCGGTCATCCAGAGTGAACCCGGCCCCTTTTTCCTGGAGGCTCTGGACACAGGCGTTACGCAGGCGAACTGTCTCTCCCATCCAGCCCAGGTGATACCAGACCAGCAGATCGGTCAGGAAGGTGGGTGAGATATAACGCTGGATGTCCGGTTTGGAGCGGTAGAACTCGGCCAGGTCCGCGAGACGGGCATAGGCGGGAAAACGCTTGATGATCCGATCGGGGTTGGCCCTCAGCGCCTTGTTCATGAGCTCCTGGAAGGCCGGGCTGCCGGTTTCAGGCAGGGTATCGGCAACCAGTGCCGCCAGGAGCGGATCGCCGATGGCTCCGGCCCCGTGCCGCCACCGCTCAATCTGGACCAGGTAGGTTTCGATCTGCTCCAGCAGCACTGGCGCAAAGTTCACTACCGCCCGGGCCTTTGGATGCGCCTCCAGGTGCGCGGCCATATCGCTGTAATCCTTGATGGCGTGCAGATACACCCAGGGAAACAGGAACTGGCCGGTTTTCAGGTCCTGGTAACCCGGCTGATGCATATGCCAGCACAGCACCACCGGCGTCTTTGCGTCAGAGGCCATGGGGATAGTCCTGCCCGAGCATCTCGGGTGTCACCAGAACAACGCCTTTCGGGGAAACGTGAAATCGCTTGCGATCGTCTTCTTCGTCAAATCCGATATGGGTGCCTTCTGGAATCTTGCAGCCGCGATCGATCAGCGCCCGCTGGATCTTGCAGTTCCGCCCGATTTCAACGTCCGGATAAATGACCGAATCGGATACCTCACTGAACGAGTGCACCCTTACCTGAGAGAACAGGAGCGAATGCTTTACCATGGCTCCGGAAACGATGCAGCCACCGGCAACCATCGAATCCACAGCGGTACCCCGGCGGTTTTCGTCGTCAAAGACGAACTTGGCCGGAGGCAGCTGCTCCTGATAGGTCCAGATCGGCCAGTTGGAATCGTACAGGTTCAGTTCGGGGCTCACCCCGATCAGCTCGAGGTTGGCCTGCCATAACGAATCAATGGTGCCCACGTCACGCCAGTACGCCGGCCCGTTCTGCACCGGGTCCCGAAACGGGAACGCCACGACCCGTAATCGGCGGATCACGGACGGGATAATGTCCTTCCCGAAATCATGGGAGGACGTGCCCTGTAGCTGATGGTCCCGGATCAGTTCCTCGAACAGGATCCGCGTGCTGAACACGTAAATGCCCATCGATGCCAGCGCCTTGCCCGGCCTGCCAGGCATGGGCCGCGGCTTCTCGGGTTTCTCTTCGAACTCCCGGATCCTCATCTCCTCATCCACATCCATGACCCCGAAGGCTGAAGCATCCTCGATCGGCACCTCGATACAGCCAACGGTAATGTCCGCCTCGCTTTCCACGTGAGCGGCCAGCATGGTGCCGTAATCCATCTTGTAGATGTGATCGCCTGCGAGGATCAGGACATATTCCGGATTGTGGCTGCGAATGATGTCGAGGTTCTGCAGCACCGCATCAGCGGTACCCTCGTACCAGGAGGTTTCGATCCGCTGTTGCGCCGGCAACAGTTCGACAAACTCGTCGAGTTCGCCCCGGAGAAATCCCCAGCCGCGCTGGATGTGACGGATCAGCGAATGGGACTTGTACTGGGTGATCACACCGACCTGCCCTATGCCCGAGTTGATGCAGTTGGACAGTGGAAAATCGATAATCCGGAATTTCCCGCCAAAGGGGACGGCGGGCTTGGCACGCCATTTGGTGAGATCGTAAAGCCGGGAACCGCGTCCCCCGGCGAGTACCAGAGCAAGTGTCTGGCGAGTGAGGCGACTGACAAAACGCTTGGCCGTATGCATGAATCCTTCCCTGCAAACCATCTGGCTTGATGCTTACTGCCGTGAGCCCCTGCGGCACATCGACAGTCTTCTTACCGCCGTAATAATATTAGAACAATATCACGGGATTATGACGTAGAATTGTTACAGGTCATTTTTTGAACGCCCGTGGAGGCGTTCAATACCCGGGAACCCGGTAAGGAAGATGCGTGGTCTATGGAAAGCCCGACCCTGAGCGAATTTGATTTATACCTTTTTGGCGAAGGCCGCCACTGGCACATCTACAACGTGCTGGGAGCCCATATCCAGACCCGGAACGGTACCGAGGGTGTGCGGTTCGCAGTCTGGGCACCCAATGCCACTGCGGTCAGCGTTGTCGGGGACTTCAATGACTGGACTCCCGGGCACCACCCCATGACCGTTCACGGGGCCTCCGGCGTCTGGTCCGTGTTCATTCCAGGTGCTGGTGCCGGTAGCCAGTACAAATTCGCCATCACTACCCGGTCCGGCAAGCAGGTTTTCAAGACCGATCCGTACGGCCAGTTTTTCGAGCTTCGCCCCTCCAATGCGGCCGTGGTAGTACAACGCGGCAGTTACAGTTGGGGTGATGGCGACTGGCTGTCCCGGCGCAGCAAGTGGGCCTGGCAGAAATCGCCGGTCTCCGTATACGAGGTGCATGCCGCTTCCTGGCAACACCATGGATCAGGGCGATGGCTGACCTACCGGGAACTGGCGGACCAGCTGATTCCCTATGTCCGGGAGCAGGGCTTCACCCATATCGAACTGCTACCGGTTACCGAACACCCCCTGGACGAATCCTGGGGTTATCAGACCACGGGTTACTATGCCCCAACCAGCCGTTTCGGTACGCCCGACGATCTCCGCTACCTCGTCGATCAATGCCACCGTAACGATATCGGCGTCATCCTGGACTGGGTGCCCGGTCACTTTCCCGAAGATGAGCACGCCCTGGCCAAATTCGATGGCACCGCGCTGTACGAGCATGAGGACCCCCGCCGGGGACAACACAAGGACTGGGGCACCCTGATCTACAACTACGGTCGCCACGAAGTCCGCAACTTCCTCATCGGCAGTGCCCTGTACTGGCTGGATACCTTTCATATCGACGGTCTGAGGGTGGATGCAGTCGCCTCCATGCTCTACCTCAACTACTCCCGCAATCCCGGCGAGTGGTTGCCCAATATTCATGGCGGTCATGAGAATCTTGAGGCCATCGAATTCCTGAAAAGCCTGAACCAGACCTGTCAGAGCCGGTTCCCCGGCACACTGGTGATTGCCGAGGAATCCACCTCCTGGCCGCGGGTGACGCGCCCGCCGGAAATCGGAGGGCTGGGATTCAACCTGAAGTGGAACATGGGCTGGATGCACGATTCTCTGGAATACCTGCAGCAGGATCCCATCTACCGCCAGTATCACCACGACAAGCTCACGTTCGGCTTGTTGTATGCGTTCTCCGAAAACTTCATGCTGCCGCTCTCCCACGATGAGGTGGTCCACGGCAAGGCCAGCCTGCTGAACAAGATGCCCGGTGACGACTGGCAGCAGCGGGCCAATCTCCGCCTGCTGTTCAGCTTCCAGTTCACCTACCCCGGCTCCAAACTGCTGTTCATGGGCGGGGAATTCGGACAGCGACGGGAATGGAGCGAATCCCGCGAGCTGGACTGGTACCTCCTGCAATACCCGGAACACCGCGGACTCCAGAAACTGGTGCAGGACCTCAACGGCCTGTACCGGCGGGAGGCTTCGCTCCACGCCCGCGATTATTACGGCGATGGTTTTGAATGGATCGACTGTCACGACTCACCCCAGTCGGTCATCAGTTATCTGCGCCGTGCCGGGGACGAGGTCACCGTGGTGGTGATCAATTTCACCCCGGTGCCCCGCAATGGCTACCGAATCGGCGTTCCGTACGGAGGGCGTTGGGTAGAGGTACTGAACTCCGACTCGGAATACTACGGAGGGAGCAATGTCGGCAATCCATACGGCCTGGAAGCCCGTGAGGTGCCCTGGATGGATCGCCCCTGTTCTCTCGAAGTCACGCTGCCGCCGCTGGCAGCCGTCGTTCTCAGGCCGGAATCATGAAACGGGTTCTTTTTGTTACCAGTGAAGTCTATCCGGTTATCAAGACTGGCGGCCTTGCGGACGTCTCGGCCAGCCTGCCCGAGGCCCTGAGCCGGCAGGACTGTGATATCCAGATAATGCTGCCCGGCTACCCGGCTGCCCTGGAGGCCGCACGCACCGCCGGCAGCCGGCGCAAGGCGAGGCTGAGCATTGGCCAATACCATGTCACGCTCTGGCGCACCCGACTGCCCGGCACCGCCGTCAGCCTCTGGCTGGTGGACTGCCCCGCGCTTTTCGACCGGCCGGGTAATCCCTATCAGAACGAAGAAGGCCAGGACTGGTGGGACAACGCCCACCGCTACCAGCTGTTCTGCCGGGTTGCGGCTATGATGGCCAGCGGCCAGCTGGGACTTCGCTGGGCGCCGGACATCGTGCACTGCAACGACTGGCAATCTGCCCTGGTGCCGGTTTTCCTCGATCATCTGCCAAACAGGCCCGGCACCGTCTTCACCATCCATAACCTGGCGTACCAGGGTCTGTTTTCCCAGGAGACCTTCCGGGCGATGGGGCTGCCGGACTCCCTCTGGCGCTTTGACCGGCTCGAATTTCACGATCAGCTGTCCTTCATCAAAGGCGGGCTCGTCTACGCCGACAGGATCACCACGGTCAGTCCCACCTATGCCCGCGAAATCCAGACGCCGGAGTTCGGGTATGGCCTGGATGGCCTGCTGAGATACCGCTCTGATCGCCTCTCCGGAATCCTCAACGGCATCGATACCCGGATCTGGAATCCCTCGGATGATCGGTATCTCGACTTTCATTACGGGCCGGACAGCCTCAGCAACAAGAGCCAGTGCAAGGCCCGCCTTCAGCAACAGCTGGGGCTCGAAGTGAACGGCGCGCCCCTCTTCGGGTCCATCGGACGGCTGGTGGAGCAGAAAGGCATCGATTGGCTGCTGGCTGTCATTCCGCCCCTGCTTGAAAAGGGCTGCCAGTTTGCCATTCTTGGTTCAGGCGAGGCGCGATATACGGATCCTCTCCGTACCCTGGCGCGGGAGCATCCGGAGCAGGTGTCCCTGACCGTGGGTTATGACGAGCCGCTGGCCCACAGAATCACCGCCGGCGCCGACATGTTCCTGATGCCCTCCCGTTTCGAACCCTGTGGCCTCAACCAGATGTTCAGTCTGCGCTACGGCACGATTCCGGTTGTCCATGCGGTCGGCGGACTTAGAGATACCGTTGTCGATCCAGGCCAGGCGGCTGGCACCCGGGCAACCGGCTTCTGTTTCGAGCGACCCAACGCGGATGCCTTCCTGCATGCGATTGACCGGGCTCTGGAGTACTACAGTAATCGCAAGCAATGGCGACACCTGCAGCGCAACGGCATGGCGGGTGATTATTCCTGGAAGTACCGGGCCCGTGAATATCTGGCCCTGTACCAGTCGATTCTGACCGAACAATGCAAACGAAACTGACGCCAAGTCAGCAGGTTCCTTTTAAGCAGGTTCCTTTACAGGAGGACGACCATGAGCAAGGCCACTGAGTTCCGGCTTGAAGCACGCCCCAGGATTCCGGAAGGTCTTGAACGACTGGAAGAGCTGGCCAACGATCTGTTCTACAGCTGGGATCACGGCGTCAGGAACCTGTTCGCCCGCATTGACCCGGTACTCTGGCAGCGCGTCGAGCACAATCCGAAGCTGTTCCTTCGCCGGCTAGCCCAGGAGCGACTGGATGATGCCGCACAGGATCGCGCGTTCCTTGCAGAGTACCGCCAGGTTCTGAGCAGTTACGATGTCTACGTGGAGTCTGAACCGGGGCCTGAAGTGACCGAAATACTGGATCCCGAGCGGGACCTGGTGGCCTATTTCTGTGCCGAGTTCGGTTTCCACGAGAGCTTCCCGATATACTCCGGCGGTCTCGGGATTCTCGCGGGCGACCATTGCAAGGCAGCCAGCGACCTGGGCCTGCCCTTCGTAGCCGTCGGCCTGTTGTACCAGCAGGGCTACTTTATCCAGACCATCGACGCCCAGGGGCATCAGATCGCCCGCTACAAATCCCATTCCAGTGACGAACTGCCGATCTCGCCCGTGGAGGTGAACGGCGAACTGCTCAAGGTCAGTGTGCCCTTCCCCGGTCGGACCGTTACCGCACGGGTCTGGGAGGCCCGGGTTGGCCATATCCGCCTCTACCTGCTCGACAGTCACACCCCCGAAAACAATGACGAGGATCAGAACCTGACACTTCAGCTTTACGGCGGCGACGAATCGACCCGGATCAGCCAGGAAATGCTTTTGGGCATCGGCGGTACCCGGGTGCTTGAGGCACTGGGCCTGCAACCTTCCGCCTGGCACATCAATGAAGGCCATGCCGCCTTCCAGATCCTCGAGCGGTGTCGGCAGTTGATGCAGCAAGGCCTCGAATTCGAGGCGGCTCTGGAAGCCGTTGCCGCCTCAACCCTGTTCACCACCCACACACCGGTGCCGGCCGGCCACGACATCTTTTCACGGGAACTGGTTCAGCATGCCCTCGGCACTTACCTGGAAGAGTCCGGTCTGGACATGAACAAGGTCTTTGCCCTCGGTTCCCGGGATGGAGGGCACAGCTTCAACATGACCAGTCTGGGGCTTCGGGGCTCCCGTTTCCACAACGGGGTCAGTCGCATCCACGGCGGCGTGGCTTCGGGGATGGAGGGGTATGTCTGGCCGCAGGTACCGCCTGCCGAAAATCCCCTCGGGTATATAACCAATGGTGTCCACGTGCCGACGTTCCTGGCGCCGGAATGGGCAAGCCTGTTCGATATTCAGGCACCCACCTGGAAAAGCGAACTGCGGAATCCCGATTTCTGGAATTTCGTCGACCACATTCCCGACTATCACTACTGGAGTGTACACAAGGCCCTGAAACAGCAAATGGGCGAATTCGTGGTCGAGCAACTAGCGCGGCAGCACGAACGCAACGGCACCGGCCACTCGGTAACAGAACGAATGACGCGGCAGCTGGTTTCACCGGAAAAAGACACCCTGGTCATCGGCTTTGCAAGGCGGTTCGCCACCTACAAGCGCGCCACCTTGATCTTCTCGGACCTGGAACGTCTTGAGCGCCTCCTGACCGATCCCGAACACCCGGTGGTACTGATTTTCGCCGGCAAGGCACACCCGAAGGACAAACCGGGTCAACAGCTGATCAAGGTCATACACGACCTCTCCATGCGCCCCTCCCTGATGGGCCACATCATCCTGTTGGAGGATTATGACCAGGCCATGGCCCGTTACCTGCTTGCCGGTGTCGACGTCTGGCTGAACAACCCTGAGTATCCGAAGGAAGCCAGCGGCACCTCCGGTGAAAAAGCCGCCCTTAACGGTGCGCTTAATCTCAGCGTTCTGGATGGCTGGTGGGGCGAAGGTTACGACGGCACCAATGGCTGGGCCATCAACCCGAGAGACACTGGTCTGGACCCCGAATTTCGCAATGAGGAGGAAGCCCGGGACCTTCTGGACCTGCTCGAGTTCGAGATTGTCCCGCTCTACTACGACCGTGCCTCTCAGGGCTACTCAAAGGGCTGGGTAACCCGCTCGAAAGCCTCCATGAAGACCATCACACCCCGGTTCAACAGCCAGCGCATGGTGATGGACTACGTAGAACACTATTACGAGCCGGCCTCCGCCCAGGGCCAGAGGTTACTCGCCGATGGCGCCAAGGCAGCCCGGGATCTGGCAAAGTGGAAGGCCAGGGTGCGCGAAGCGTGGCCAGGCGTTTCCCTGTCTGTTGTCGGCTGCGTGGAATGCCGGTGTGCCTATGATGAAACGGTGGAGTTGCGGGTCGAAGCGGTGCTTAATGGCCTGACGGCCGAGGATGTCCGGGTGGAATGCGTCGTCACGCCGGAATGCACTGGGAGCCACGACGCGCCCGGTACCGATCGCTTTCTCCTCACCATGGAAAGCGAGCAGGACGGTAAAACCGTGTTTGCAACACAGGTTCCACCGCCCTATCCCGGCCTGCAGACGCTCCGGCTGCGCATGTATCCCTATCACCCGGCGCTGACCCACCTCCTGGAGATGGGCTCAATGCTCTGGGTCTAGCGGGAATTGGCCTGGAGTGCGGTGACCACCGGATTGGCGTACATATCCAGCAGGTAAGGCCGAATGGCGGGCTCACAGGCCTCCAGGCGCCGTTCCATCTCCGCCTCGGCCGCGGCAATATCCGCCGGTGACCAGGTTTCGGCGGTCACAACGGATTCGGTGACCGTTTCCGGCGTAGCGTGGGCGTCCGGGTGGAGCCCGCGTTGCTGGTAGGCCACCAGGTTAGAGGCATGCAGGTGATAATTGGCGTGCATCTCATGATCGATCCGGCCGGCCAGTTCCTTGGGGTTTTCCGGAGCATCCGCGATCGGCGCGCCAAAGTGCACGTGCACATGGCCCTTGAACCCGGTCAGGCCCTTCACGATCTGCTCGCTGTCCTCTCCCTCGGTTTTGGTGTAGCTACCGGTCCGCGCCCGGGTTTCCAGCTCTTTGGCCTTGTCCACGTCACAGGGGTCGTACTCGTAGGAAATCGAAACCGGCACGATATGCAGGCGGTTCATCGCCTCGCCGAAACTCAGCCCGCTCTTCTTGCGGCTCATATAGAACATCTTGATGATGGCCGGATCGGTGTAGTCCAGCCCATCCTTGGCGCGGCCTTCCCGCTGGGCAATCCAGATGCTGTGGTTGGTGTCGATGCTGTGATTGATGAACGCGGATAGCGTGATGTACGCGTCCCGCATCTCCCGCGGGCTGGTCATGTTCCGGCGTACCACGAAGCTCTTGTTGAGCCGCATCATCTCGGCAAATACCCGGTTCTGAAGCAGGTTGTCACCAATCGCGATACGCGTGGTGTAGAAACCGTTCTGGAACAACAGGTAGTTAACCACCATGGGATCGAACACGATGTCCCGGTGGTTGGAAATGAACAGATGGGCGCTGTGCTTGTCCAGATTCTCCAGGCCACTGGTGGTAACCCGGGTGGTGGTGCTTTCAACCAGATCACCCACGTAGGTGGACAGCCTGGCCTGCAAGTCATCCACGCGGGTGAAATGGCCGAAATTGCTGATCAGCCAGCGGCGAAGGAAAAACCGCAGTACCGCGGGCGCCCAGCGCTCCAGAGTGGGCGACTTGAAACGCCCGACCATGTCGAGAAACTCCCGGTCATTGACCAGGCGCTGGATGGCCGGACCGGTTTCTTCGTCCGAATACGGACGGATGGCATCAAATTCTTGCATTGAAACCCTGTTGTTATCGTATCTAACGGATTACGCCGGGAAATGTCTGATTCAAAAACCGCGGTATTGTAGCGTTTCTGAGGCAGCTTTGCCTCACCCGAAAGGCGCCTTGACCAACCTGCCGGATTATTCTGGTATCATCCCATCCGCGCCACGGACATGGCGCCATCTCCCTGTCATCTTTATTTCCCATCACGGACGACACACACGGCTTTGCTATGCAACTTGACCAGGATTTCGAACAGCTCGCCACAGAACGGCCCACCGCGACCCGGAGAGACCCCGAGCAGGTTTTGGACGAGGTTTTCGGTTACGAATCGTTCCGGCCACTGCAGGGTGACATTGTTCGCGAAGTAGTCAATGGCGGAGATGCCCTGGTCCTGATGCCCACCGGTGGCGGTAAATCATTGTGCTACCAGGTACCGGCCCTGGTTAGACCGGGTACGGCGATTGTCATATCTCCCCTGATTGCCTTGATGCAGGATCAGGTCGCCGCACTCAGGGAGCTGGGCGTCAAAGCCGCCTTCCTGAATTCCACCATGGACATGGAGCAGGCCCGAGCGACCGAGTACGCCCTCACCACCGGCGAACTGGACCTGCTCTACTGCGCGCCGGAGCGCCTGATCCAGCCCCGGACCATCGAACTGTTGCACAACGCCTCGATCTCGCTGTTCGCCATCGACGAGGCCCACTGCGTTTCCCAATGGGGACACGATTTCCGTTCGGACTACCTGCAACTCAGCATGCTGGCCGGAGAATTTCCCGGCATTCCCCGCATTGCGCTGACGGCCACTGCCGACGAACGCACCCGCAAGGAAATCGCCGAGCGTCTCTCACTGACGGAAGCCCGGCATTTTGTCAGCGGTTTTGATCGCCCGAACATCCAGTACCGAATCGCGCCCAAGACCAACGCCAACAAGCAGCTGCTGGATTTTATCCGCGCCGAACACGATGGCGAGTGCGGCATCGTTTACTGCCTGTCCCGTAACAAGGTGGACTCCACCGCCCGCATGCTCGCGGATAAGGGCTTCACCGCACTGCCCTACCACGCCGGTCTCAATGCCGAGCAGCGGGCCAGGCACCAGGAACGTTTCCTGCGGGAAGACGGCGTCATCATCGTCGCCACCATCGCCTTTGGCATGGGCATCGACAAACCCGATGTCCGCTTTGTGGCGCATCTGGATCTGCCCAAGAGCCTGGAGGCCTACTACCAGGAAACCGGCCGGGCCGGCCGGGATGGCAAGCCTTCCACCGCCTGGATGGTGTACGGCTTGCAGGACGTTATAAAACTGCGCCAGATGCTCGAGGGCTCCCTGGGCAATGACCAGTTCAAGCGGGTCGAACGCCAGAAACTCGATGCCATGCTGGGCTTGTGTGAGGTTACCAGCTGCCGGCGACAGGTGCTGTTGCGTTATTTCGGCGACGACCTGGAACAGCCCTGCGGTAACTGCGACACCTGCCTGAATCCGCCCGAGACCTGGGATGGTACCGTGGCGGTCCAGAAGGCGCTGTCCTGCGTCTTCCGTACCGGTCAGCGCTTCGGCGTGACCTACCTGATCGATGTACTGCGAGGCTCGGAGAACGAGCGCATCCTGCAATCCGGCCACAATCGGGTGTCCACCTACGGCATCGGCACCGAACTCAGCGCCAACGAGTGGAAATCGGTGTTCCGGCAACTGGTAGCCAACGGTTACCTCAGGGCCGATCCCGAGGGCTACGGCGCCTTGCAGCTGACCGAGCGTTGCCGCCCGTTGCTCAAGGGCGAGGAAACGGTCTGGCTGCGCAAGGACCCGGTGCAGAAAAAGACCTCGTCAGGGCGCAGCAGCTCAGGACGCAAAAGCTTTGCGGCCGACCAGATCGTGGACCAGGCCGCCTGGGATCACCTTCGCGCCTGCCGCAAGGGCCTGGCCGACCAGCAGGGCGTGCCGCCCTATGTGATCTTCCACGACACCACCCTGTTCGAGATGATGGAGCGGAGGCCCCGCACCATCGGGGAGCTTGGCGAGATCAGCGGTGTCGGTGCCGCCAAACTGGAGAAGTATGGCGAGACCTTTCTGAAAGCCATCGCCGAACTGGAATCTCTCTAGGCCTCACCTTCGGCCTGGAATCCCTTCTTCCGGACCCGGTAATGGGCAATCGAGGTCGCCACGTGGTTACCTTCCTGATCGGTCAGGATTCCCTCCAGCATGAATTTGGCCCGGCCGGTGGCGTCGGCGTCGGCACGGATCGCCGCTACCTGTTCCGGGCTCAGGGAAAACTCCACTGTGACATCCGAGTTGGCGGGCTGCAGGAACTGCAGAGTCATTTCCTTCAGAATCGGCGTGTAGGACGGGCCCAGATCGAACAGCGTCAGGACGCCTCCGGGAATCTCGGCCACCAGGAAATAGGCACCCGCGTAGAGGCTGCCAAAGTGGTTCTTGTTACCCTTGAGCCGGATCCTGGCGCGAACATAACCCGGCCGGACCTCTTCCACTCGAAAGCCATTGCGGGGCGCAAAGGGAATGGACAGGCCGATGATCCGGTTGACCGCCGCGTAGCCTCCGGTTTTCTTGAGCCATTCAAGCGGGTGCGCGAGCGTGGCTTTTGGGTTCGTCGATGCCACCCACTGGCCGGTGGCTCCAATGATGTTGTCTATTAATGCCATAAGGGTATCCTGTGATTCGGTTGACCGGATCATTGCAATCACCCGGCGGAACCGCAAGCTCCGATAAAGTTTTACAACTACGGGGCAGCGATCTGCGACGTCTGTCACACCTTCTGTTAAACTCCTGAAAAAGTCGACTGGCCTGACTCAAAACTCACTCTTTTCTGACGACGGGAGCCTCTCTGAATGCCCCATGATGAGCTGCATCTCAATCTCCGCAACCTGACGCTGGACGACTATGAACAGCTTCAGGCTCTGATGGACCTGGTTTATGACGACATCGGTGGCGCCTGGCCCAAAGAGACGATCAAGGCATTGGTCGAGCAGTTTCCCGACGGGCAGATCTGTATTGAGGACAACGGCCAACTGATTGCGGTGGCGCTGACGGTTTGCGTGAAATACGAGCGATTCAGCAATCCGCACACCTACGACGACCTGATTCTGCGCAACGAGAAAATCTGGCACAACGCCAACGGCGACTCCCTGTATGGCCTGGATGTCTTTATCCATCCGGAATACCGCGGCTACCGCCTGGGCCGGCGTCTGTATGAGGCCCGCAAGGAGCTGTGCCGGTCCATGAACCTGCGGGCCATCCTGGCCGGCGGCCGGATTCCCAACTACTACAGGTACAAGGACCAGTACTCCCCGGCCGAGTACATCCAGCGGGTGGACCGCAAGGAAATCTACGATCCAATCCTGAGCTTCCAGCTCTCCAACGATTTCCAGGTCACCCGGCTGATGCACAAGTACCTGCCGGAAGACGAGAAATCCATGGGCTATGCCACCCTGCTGGAATGGCGGAATATTCTCTATACACCGCCCTCCCCGGTGCTGAACGTCCGGAAAACCCAGGTGCGTCTGGGCGCCGTGCAATGGCAGATGCGGGAATTCACCTCGGTGGATGAGGTGCTCAAGCAGGTGGAGTATTTCGTGGACGCCCTCTCCGACTACAAGAGCGACTTCGCCCTGTTCCCCGAGTTCTTCAACGCACCGCTGATGGGCCTGACCGATCAGATGGACCAGACCCGGGCGATCCGTTTCCTGGCCGGCTTCACCGAACAGTTCCGGGATGAAATGTCGGAGATGGCGGTCAGTTACAACATCAACATCATCACCGGTTCCATGCCCCTGCTGGAGAACGATCGCCTGTTCAACGTCTCCTACCTGTGCCACCGGGACGGCCGCGTGGACGAACAGCGCAAGATCCACATCACCCCGCACGAGCGTCGGGATTGGGTCATTGAGGGCGGCGATACCTTCGAAGTGTTCGAAACCGATGCCGGAAGGGTTGCTATCCTGATCTGTTACGACATCGAGTTCCCTGAGCTTGGCAGGATCGCAGCCAGCCAGGATGTGGATATCATCTTTGTACCGTTCTGGACCGATACCAAGAACGGTTATCTCCGGGTACGCCATTGTGCCCAGGCCCGGGCGATCGAAAACGAATGTTACGTCGTAATTACTGGCAGTGTCGGCAACCTGCCCAAGGTGGAAAACCTGGACGTGCAGTACGCCCAGTCTTCGGTGTTCTCGCCGTCGGATTTTGCCTTCCCGCACGATGCGGTTATGGCCGAAACCACGCCCAACACCGAGATGATCATGTTCTCGGACATGGACCTGGAAAAACTGACACTGGTCCGTAACGAAGGGTCTGTAAACAATCTGAAGGACCGCCGGGAAGATATGTACGAAGTCCGGGTGAAATCCTCGGACCGATAAAAAGTCGTGCCCTCTCACTATTAAGGAAGTGCCTGAGAGGGTTAACGTAGGACACTGATGGAATTGCCAATACCGTAAACAGTGTCTATTGTTTAATCATTATCCAGCCTGTCCGATCTGTGGACGGGTCGCAGTGGATAGGGATCTTAGCAGAGAACAGGATTCATGAACGAAGCACTACCGGATCTCATCGCCCGTTTCAGGATCAAGCAGGGGCTCTTCCGCAAGGAATTGGTGGAGGCCTCCGTCTTTGAACTCGACAGCTACGGCTGCGTGATGAAAACCGACAAGGTCTTTGAGCCCGGCGACAGCCTGACCCTGGATCTGGTCATGGATATGCCCTTTGAAGAAATCCGTGCTGAAAGTGTGTCCGGCCTGGTGACCGAGCGCAGAAAGCACTGTAGCAATTTCTTCTACTCTATTGATTTTTCAGAGTTTGAACCTGGATCGCCGAACGGCGACAAGCTCAAGCGGATTCGCGAAGTGATGTCCAGAAAACTGTCTCTGAAATCCCGCCGTACATCCTCAGGATCCATCTCCGGCTTCCGGCAAATGGCCTGATCGTTACTGTCCGTTCCAACCCATCCGTAAGGAGACATTTCATGGCGAAGAAAGCCAAACCGAGCGTCGACAAGATCGTAAAGAAGGTCAACAAGGAATTCGAGAAAACCTCGTCCCAGATTGAAGGGCTCGTCAACGATGCCCTGAAGCAGTTCGACAGCCTGCAGACCCAGATCGAAGAGCCGGTGCGCAAACTGCTCAAGGAAGTGAACGAGCTCCGGGAACGGGAAATGAAACGCTTCAACGAGGAATTCGAGCGCCGTCTGGCCGAATTCCACGAACTTCAGAGCAGCATTCTCGAGCGCCTGGGCGTGGCAGCCAAAGAAGCCGGCTCTGACGTCAAGCAGCTGACTGACGAAGTCAACAAGGAAGCCCAGGCCGCCGCCAAAAAGGCCGCGCCCAAGAAGACGGCTTCGAAGAAGAGTACTACGAAGGCGAAGGCCACGACTGCTGCGAAAAAGGCACCGGCCAAGTCTTCGGCCAAAAAGGCTGCCAAGCCCGCGGACAAGAGCGACCTGACCCTGGTCAAGGGTATCGGCCCTGCAACGGCGAAGAAGATGAAGGATGCGGGCATCACCTCCATCGATCAGATCGCCAACCCGTCTGCGGCTGACAGCGAAAAACTGAAAGCCTTCAAAAGCATCAAGGGATTTGACCAACTGACCGCCGAAGCCAAGAAAGTTATCTGATGCAAACGCCTGACCAGCCTGTTTTACGGGACATTGTCCTGGTTGGCGGCGGGCACAGCCACGTCGGGGTCCTCAAGCGGTTCGCCATGAACCCGGCCCCCGGCGTGCGCCTGACCCTCATCTGCCGCGACACCCACACCCCCTACTCCGGAATGTTGCCTGGCTATGTGGCCGGCCATTACAGCTACGACGACGTCCATATCGACCTGAGCCGGCTTGCGGAATACGCCGGAGCACGGTTCTACCGGGACGAGGTCATCGGTATCGACCGGACCAACAAGCGCATCCTGTGCCGGAATCGGCCAAATGTGCCCTACGACATTCTCTCCATCAACATCGGCTCCTCGCCCAGGGTGAGCGACGTCGAGGGTGCCGAGGAACACGCCGTACCGGTAAAACCCATTAACGGTTTCAACCAGCGCTGGCTGTCGTTGCTGTCCCGCATCGAGAACCACGAGGGCCCGATGTCCGTCGCGGTGGTCGGTGCCGGTGCGGGTGGTGTAGAGCTGACCCTGGCTATGCAGCTCCGACTCAGGAACGAGCTCTCGCAGCGCGGCAAGGATCCGGATCAGCTGCACTTCCATCTGTTCGATGCGGCGGACCGGATTCTACCCACCCACAATGAGAAAGTTCGTTCAGTCTTCGAGCGCAAACTGTCGGAACGGGGTGTGAAGGTGCATCTCGGCTCCCCGGTCTCCCGGGTCGAGTCGGGGCTACTGACTTCGGAATCTGGTGAAACACTGCAGGTGGACGAAGTGCTCTGGGTTACCCGGGCCGGTGGCCCGGCCTGGCTGGAGGAAACCGGCCTGGCACTGGACGAGGGCCGCTTCATCCGGGTACGCGATACCCTGCAAAGCGAAAACGACGACAGCATTTTTGCCGCCGGCGATATCGCTAACGTTATCAATCATCCCCGGGAGAAAGCCGGTGTGTTCGCCGTGCGCCAGGGACCGCCTCTGGCCGACAACCTCAAACGTCTGGCCACCGGCAAAGACACACGCAACTTCTATCCCCAGAAAAAATGGCTGGCGCTGATCAGCACCGGCGACAAGTACGCGGTTGCCTCTCGCGGTGATGTGGAGTTCCACGGCCGCCTGGTCTGGCGCTGGAAAGACTGGATTGATAGGCGGTTCATGCGCAAGTTCAGTGATCTTCCTGCCATGGAAGAGTCCACTAAACTGCCGGATACTGCGGCGGCCCAGAGCGCCGAGGAAGCCTCCCAGGCTATCTCCGCCGTGGCCATGCGGTGTGGTGGTTGCGGCGCGAAGGTGGGCAGTACGGTTCTCTCCCGCGCCCTGAATGAGCTCAAGCCCATCGAGCGCGACGATATCATCATCGGCCTGCATGCTCCGGACGATGCCGCGGTTCTGCGGGTACCGCCGGGCAAGGCGGTAGTGCATACCGTCGACTTCTTCCGGGCGTTTATCGACGATCCCTACGTGTTCGGCAAGGTTGCCGCCAATCACAGCCTGGGCGACGTATTCGCCATGGGGGCGGAAGCCCAGAGTGCAACGGCCGTGGCAACGGTGCCCTACGGCATCGAATCCAAAGTGGAGGATGTTGTCTACCAGATGATGTCCGGTGCCGTAGAAGTGTTGAACGAGGCCGGCTGTGCCCTGGTGGGCGGTCACACCGGTGAAGGCAAGGAACTGGCGCTGGGCTTCGCGGTAAACGGCCTGATCGATCCGGAAGAAGTGATGAGCAAGGGCGGCCTGCGGGCCGGTGATGCGCTGATCCTGACCAAGCCGATCGGCACCGGCACCCTGTTCGCCGCCCACGCCCGGCTTGCCGCCAAGGGGCGCTGGATCGATTCGGCCCTTGCGTCCATGATCCAGTCCAACAAGCTGGGGGCCGAGTGCCTGCGGCGCTATGGCTCCAGGGCCTGCACGGATGTCACCGGTTTTGGCTTGCTGGGCCACCTGGTGGAAATGACCCGCCCCTCTGGCGTGGATGCGGAGCTCGATCTTTCCGCCATTCCGGTATTACCGGGGGCAGAAGAAACCGTTGCCGCAGGTATCCTGAGCTCCTTGCAACCGGCCAACATCCGTTTGCGTAGGGGCATCCGGGATCAGGAGAAATGGGTGAACCATCCCCGCTACCCGCTGATCTTCGATCCCCAGACCGCCGGCGGACTGCTTGCCAGCGTTGCCGCTGATCAGGCCGAGGCCTGCGTACGGGAATTGAAAGCGCTCGGTTATCCCCACACCGCGATCATCGGCCGGGTTCTGCCCCAGGACGAATCCGGACCCATCGAGCCGATCAGTCTCAAGGATTAACCGGCACCCACTCGTTCGGAACAGCGTTGGCAGGCAAGGGCCAGCGCCTGTTCCAGGCTCGCCTGCTCTCTGTCCGGGGTAAAACGGGCAGCAAGTCGTGCCACCCGGGATTCCAGGTCCTGAAGAAACTCAGGATCGGTTTCGGCCTTGAGAAGCAAATCGGCCAACGCCTGCTCGTCCCGGACCGGAAAATAGCCCGGATAGTCGTCGCCCAGAAGGCCCCGGTTGCCGGGTATGTCGCTGGCGAGCACTGGAACACCGGCACGGCAGGCCTCTGAAACCACATTGGCACCGCCTTCCATCACCGAACTGATAACCATCACCCGGCTGCCGGTTAGCAATTCCCGGCTACCCTGCTCGTCCAGTTGCCCGAGCCACTGGAATCGTGGATTTTCGGCGGCTTCCTGTTCGGCCATTTGTTGCCATTCAGCATTATGAGCCTTGCCTGCTGCGATCACGCGGACTCGGGATTCGTCAGGCAGCAACCTGGCGGCCCGGGCTGCCCGAAGGGAATCCTTCTCCTCCCGCAAATGACCGATAACGCTGACCCGGAAATGATCGCTCGAGTGCTGCGGCGCTGGAGGTGGCGCGATGGCGGACTGGTAGAGGGTGACCAACCTGTCCCGAAAACGGGCGGGAATATCGGCTGCCACGCGATCGTGCAGGCCAATGAGAGCATCGGCCGCGTCCATGGTAGCAAGGGTAGGCTCGGGAAATTCGATCTGGTGGCGGTAGATATCGGTGCCGGTCAGTACCACGATCAGCGGTATATTGGGCCAGAGCTCCCTGAAACGGCTTACCGCATCGCGGCTGCGCCAGGCATGCAACGCAATGAAAAGGTCACAGGGTTCACCCTGATAGTCCGTGAAGACATCAACCCGGTGGCTGGCATTTTCAAGTAATCTTTGCCAGCGTTCCGCCGTGGCCCGGTTGCCGGCCCGGGAACCTGGAGCAGCAGGAGTAATCATTATTATTTTCATCGAGTGCAAGGCCGGTAATCACCTGAAAGAAAGAAGTTTTTGGCTGAGCCGATAGGGCCTGCCAATCGTATAGCTGTTCAGAGTTCAGGTAAATCAAGGTATCCTGACTCCCCTCTTGAACCAACTTAAATAGGGATTTCAAATGGCTTTGAAACTTATACGGAAATTTGTGGCTTCCAGCCTTCTCTTCGTAACTGCCGCTTCTGCAAGTGCACAAACGTTTGTGTTCACGGCAATCCCCGATGAAGACGAGACCAAGTTGGTAGAGCGCTTTCGTGGCGTGGCCGACTACCTCTCCGAGCAACTTGACGTGGATGTCCGCTACATCCCGGTAAAATCCTACGCAGCGGCGGTCTCCGCCTTCCGTAACAATCAGGTTCAACTGGCCTGGTTCGGTGGTTTGTCCGGCGTTCAGGCCCGTCGTCTGGTCCCCGGTTCCGAAGCCATTGCCCAGGGCGTGGAAGACGAAGCCTTCCAGACCTATTTCATTGCCAACACCAGCACCGGCATTGACGCGGTTGAGGAATTGGCCGAGCTGGAAGACCAGCTACGGGGCAAGACCTTCACCTTTGGTTCCAAAGGCTCTACCTCAGGGCGTCTCATGCCTGAATTCCATATCCGCGAGACCTTCAACCAGGCTCCGGAAGATTTCTTCGGACGGGTAGGCTTCAGCGGCAACCACACCCGTACCCTGCGCTTGGTCGAGGCCGGCACCTATGAAGTCGGCGCACTCAACTTCCAGGTCTGGGAAAAGGAACTGGAGAACGGCAACATCGATACCAACGCCGTCCAGGTGATCTGGGAAACCCCGGCCTATCCGGACTACCAGTGGACCATCCGTGGCGACGTGAATGAGCGCTTTGGCGATGGCTTCAAGGCCCGGGTGAAGGAAGCCCTGCTGGCTCTGGATGATCAGGAACTCCTGGAGAGTTTCCCCCGTTCCGGCTTCATCCCTGCCTCCAACGAGGACTATGAGCCCATCCGCAAGACTGCCGAAGAGATTGGAATCCTTGATTGATGTCCGGATTTGATCTCTCGGGCCTCAAGGCCTCATTCGGGGGAGAGCGCGTCCTCGGGCCGCTCTCCCTTCGTGTCCGGGAAGGCGAGAAGGTTGCCCTCGTTGGAAAAAGCGGCGCGGGCAAATCCACGCTGATCCGCCTGATCCACGAGCAGGTGGGCCGCAATTCTTCACTGGTTCCCCAGGATCTCGGTCTGGTCAACGCCCTGCCCGTTTTCCATAACGTATTCATGGGGCAACTGGACAAGCATTCCACCTGGTACAACACCCTGACCCTGATCCGGCCCTTTGCCGCCGACCGGGCTGCGGTGAAGAACCTGCTGAACGACCTGGGCATGGCCGAGAAACTTTGGATTCCCACTGCTTCCCTGTCCGGCGGCCAGCGCCAACGGGTTGCCATCGCCCGGGCGATCTACCGGAATGAAAGCCTGTTGCTGGCGGATGAGCCGGTCTCGGCACTGGACGGTCCAAGGGCCCATCAGGTGATGGCATTGCTTCGGGACCGGTTTGCCACCAGCGTCATTGCCCTGCACGATGTGGAACTGGCACTGCAGTACTGCAACCGGATTGTCGGCATTCAGGACGGTCTGGTGGAGCTGGACGAACCCAGCGACCGCCTGGCGCCCTCCGACATCATGTCCCTGTACTGAGGTTATCGGCGGATTCATGCTTTCCTATCCCACGGTCAGAGCCAGCCTGATTTTTGTTGCCGTCGCGGTCGTAGGGCTGTTGTTTGCGGATATTGCCATCACCGCCTCCAATCCCTGGCGCGACCTGGGTAACTTCTTCCTGGGCGTAGTCACGCCCAATTTCTTCAGTTCCGAGGGGCTGTTGACGGCCCTGTTGCGCACGGTGGCCTTTGCCTTCGTGGGCGTGGCGCTGGGCAGTTTCTTTGGCTTCATGCTGGCACTGGTGTATCGGCTGCTCCCGGTACGAATCTTCTGCGCGTTTATCAGGGCGATCCATGAGCTGTTCTGGGCGCTGATCTTCCTGCAGTTCTTCGGCTTTCACCCGCTGACCGGGGTGCTCGCCATTGCCATTCCCTATTCGGGGATCTTTGCCAAGGTCTACTCGGAGATTCTGGAAGAAGCCGACCCCGAGCCACGGCGCCTGTTGCCGCCGGGTACTGGCATGATTGCAGCGTTCCTGTATGCCCGCATCCCGGATGTCTGGGATCAGATGCGCACCTACACCGCCTATCGTCTGGAATGCGGCCTGCGCTCCAGTGCCATTCTCGGTTTCGTGGGCCTGCCCACGCTTGGTTTCTACCTTGAGTCTTCATTCTCCCAGGGTCTCTACTCTGATGCCGGGGCCATGCTGATCCTGTTTTACGTGCTGATCGCCACCATTCCCCTGTGGGTGCGCCCGAAACTGCTGCCAATCTACATCCTGGCGGCTCCGTTCTTCCTCGGCGAAGGCCTACCCATTGTCTGGGGCAATGTGGAACGTTTCTTCACCGAGGACATCATTCCCGCGCCCCTACGCAGTGGTGAAGGTATGGCCGGAATGGTGCCCTGGCTCAGTGACCTGATGGTGAACGAGGCGCTACCCGGGATCTGGAACACGGTATTGCTGACACAGATCGCCCTGGTTGCCACTGGCATCCTGACCTTGCTCGCGTTCCCGTTGATCTCCAATCATTTCGGCGGCCCGGTGCGCCGCACCAGTGGCCACGTTTTCCTGGTCATCGCCCGCTCGACTCCGGAGTACATCCTGGCCTATATCCTGTTGCAGCTCTGGGGCCCCTCCATGCTGCCCGCCGTGGTTGCCCTGGCCCTCCATAATGGCGGCATCATCGGGCACCTGATCGGCCGTCAGACCAACACCCTGCGGCTGCGGCCCGATGCACCCACCGGTTTCAACCGCTACACCTGGGAGCTGGTCCCGCGGGTGTACCGGTCGTTCCTGGCCTTCCTGTTCTACCGTTGGGAAATTATCATGCGGGAAACCGCCATTCTGGGCATTTTGGGTATCTACACCCTCGGCTTCTACGTGGATAGTGCCATCCAGAACATCCGGTTCGATCGTGCCATGGTGCTCATCCTCATTACGGCGCTGCTCAACATCGGCGTCGACGCCCTGGGGCGGTATATCCGGCGCAAGCTCGCCCTGCAAACCATGCCCACCTGCTGACATCGCCTGAGACCGGCGTCACAAGTTGGCAAACCTTTTCTTCACCATCGATAAATTGCTGAACCGTCGGCAGTTTTCTGTCGTTACAGATCTTTACAATCGTTGCGTTCAGGGAGCTCAATCAAGGTGGTCGAGAATATGTCGTATTGGCTGGTGCCGTTCACACAGGCGGGCTTGTTTGCACTTTTGCTCTTGCTCGGGGTTCAGATGTTCCGGCTGTCACGGGAGGGCGCGCTGGTCGAAGGCGCTGGTGATGAGCAAATCGGCCATCCTGGTCGCAACGAAAACCAGACGGGAAAGACTTCAAACAGTCGTTACCGAACCGAACTTTTCACCCAGCTTCACATCCTGGCCGCACTGCAGGAAAGGGAATGCCGGAACCGGGGCTTGGACCGGCCGGAAATGGCTGCGATCGTCGGTTCCTGCGCCACCGCCTGGCTTTACGGTGCCGGTTGTGCCCTGTGCGACGAATCGGATCGCCACTCGAAAACTCTCGCTGGCCTGGTTGCGCACATTGTCAGCCGGAAAACCGGCATCGACCGGGCAGAGGCTCTTTCGGTCATCGAAGAACTGACGGCCAGCGGTGTCCATCTTGGCTGCTTTCGCGGCGGTCTGGACGGCGCCAGGCACTGGCGGGAGCACAATCATGTGCCGGGCCAATCCGGTCTTTGTGATCTGATTGCCGGTCACACGTTCATTTAGGGAAATTAACGGGCCCAGAAGGTAAGTTTCATCGGGTTACCACCGACGGGCTCTTCGGCACTCTGCAGGTCAATCCGCCATTCCATCTCGGAGCCGGTGGTACAGAACGGTGCGGTGAACCGGGCGGTCCAGATGTCACCCTCCTGGTGCTTGAGAGGAATCGGGTACTCGCCCATATACATGGATTCACCCCTCAATACCGCGAGAAAACGGCTGGGAGCTTCAGGCGCATTTACCGTGAGCTGGAATTCCGTGCCCTGGTCCTCTTCGCCGAGTGGCTCCAGTGCCACCAGCCAGCTGCCCTCTTCCCCTTGCCACTGGCAATCCCGCTCCAGCAGATCGCACCGGGGCTGATCAGCGCCTGACACTTCGCCCGGCTCGGGAGAACTCAGGAAGCGGGGGCCAAACACCAGTAACGCCACCAGCCCGATAATCAAACCTGTAACCGCAATCGCCCGTATCATTAGCCACCTCTTTTTGCCAAAGGCGCATTATGGGTATTTCCCCTGCCAAGGCAAAGGTTTCTAAACAGGCGCCAGTCGTGAGAAAATACTGCGCCTCCTAACTTATGGTTCCACCTTCTGACACAGGACACGCCCGTGCAACCGGATATTTCCGTCAGGCACCTGAACAAAACCTATGGTGATGGCTTCCAGGCGTTGAAAGACATCAACCTGGAGATCGAACGCGGCGAGATCTTCGCCCTGCTTGGCCCGAACGGCGCCGGCAAGACCACCCTGATCAGCATCATCTGCGGCATCGTCAACCTGACCAGCGGTGAGGTAAAGGCCGCCGGCTATGACATCGTCAAGGATTACCGCAAAGCCCGGGAAACCATCGGCCTCGTGCCCCAGGAGCTGAATACCGACTCCTTTGAGACCGTCTGGGATGCGGTTTCCTTCAGCCGCGGGCTGTTCGGCAAGGCACCGAACCCGGACCACATCGAGAAGACCCTCAAGGCCCTGTCACTCTGGGATAAGCGCAACAACCGGATCATGTCCCTCTCCGGCGGCATGAAGCGGCGCGTGATGATCGCCAAGGCACTGTCCCACGAACCCCAGATCCTGTTCCTGGATGAGCCGACCGCTGGCGTGGACGTGGAACTGCGGCGGGATATGTGGGAGATGGTACGCAAGCTGCGGGAGAGCGGCGTCACCATCATCCTCACCACCCACTACATCGAAGAAGCCGAGGAAATGGCGGACCGAATCGGGGTGATCCGGCAGGGAGAAATCATCCTGGTGGAAGACAAGGCCCAGCTGATGACCAAGCTCGGCAAAAAGGAGCTCCGCCTACAGCTCCAGCACAAGCTCGATCAGGTGCCCGGGGAACTGACCCTGGAACCGGTGGAACTGGCCAACGACGGCTGGGAACTGATCTTCACCTTCGATTCCCAGCAGGAGCAGGCCGGCGTGGCGCGGCTGTTGCGCACCCTGGGCGACCTCGGCATCGAATACCGGGACCTGCAAACCCGGGAAAGCTCCCTGGAAGAGATTTTTGTCGGGCTCGTTCACGAGTAGCCCGACCTGACGGAGAATTGAATGAACCTCTACGGTATCCGCGCAATCTACAAGTTCGAAATGGCCCGGATGAAGCGCACGGTGATGCAGAGCGTACTGTCACCGGTGATTTCCACCTGCCTGTACTTCGTGGTGTTCGGCTCGGCCATCGGCTCACGCATGGGTGATATCGATAACATCAGTTATGGCGCCTACATCATTCCGGGCCTGGTGATGCTGTCGCTGCTGATGCAGAGTATTTCCAACGCGTCTTTCGGCATCTACATGCCCAAATTCTCGGGCACCATCTACGAGGTGCTCTCGGCGCCGGTCTCCTACGTGGAGGTGGTCATCGGTTATGTCGGTGCGGCCGCAACCAAGTCGGTGATCCTTGGCCTTATCATCCTGGCCACCGCCAAACTGTTCGTGGACTACACCGTGCTGCATCCTTTCTGGATGCTGTCGTTCCTGGTGCTCACCTCAATAACCTTCAGCCTGTTCGGTTTCATCATCGGCATCTGGGCAGACGGCTTCGAGAAACTACAGATCGTGCCCATGATGATCGTCACGCCCCTGGTCTTCCTCGGCGGCACCTTCTACTCCATCGACATGCTGCCGGAGATCTGGCAGACCATCAGCCTGTTCAACCCGGTGGTGTACCTGATCAGCGGATTCCGGTGGGCGTTCTACGGGGTGTCTGATGTGCATGTGGGCATCAGCGTGGGCATGACCATGGTGTTCCTGGCCCTGTGCATGACCGCCGTCTGGTGGATCTTCAAGACCGGCTACCGGCTGCGCTCCTGATGGCCGCTTTTCGATGGGCCAGCCTTGTGCTGGCGTTTGCCCTGGTTACCGGGTGCGGAGTAAGCGCCACCCCGGCCCAGACGGATCTGCCCGTAACCAATGCGTGCTTCGTGACCGAATCCGACTCTGTTCCGGTGGTGCTGGAAGTGGCCAGCACGTCGGAACAGCGACAGGTCGGGCTTATGGGAAGAACAGAACTGCCGGCAAGCCACGGCATGTTCTTCCAGTATGAGGACCGAAGGGAGCCAAGGAACGGTTTCTGGATGTACCGCACCCTGCTTCCCCTGGATATCGCTTTTCTGGACCAGGAAGGGATCATCCGCAATATCCGCGCCATGGTGCCCTGCTCCGCCTCACAAGGCAGAAGCTGCCCCATCTACCCGGCAGGGGTGCCTTACTGGTCCGCCGTGGAGATGAACGCCGGTTTCTATCTCGCCAACGGCATCGAGGTAGGCGACCGATTGGTTCTGGCTAGTGAGGACTGCCCGGAGGCCGACTAGCTGTCCTTCCACTCCGGCTTGCGCTTTTCCAGGAAAGCACAGATGCCTTCCTGGGCGTCGTTGGCCTGCATATTTTCCGCCATGACCGTTGAGGTGTACTCGTAGGCCTCCGCCAGTGGCATCTCCAACTGGCGGTAGAAAGCACTCTTACCGATCTTCAAGGTGTGGCCGGACTTCTCCGCAATGGTGCGCGCCATCTGATAGACGGTTTCATCCAGAACCTGCTCGTCCACCACGCGATTAACCAGCCCCATCTGCTCCGCCCTCGGTGCACTGACCAGCTCGCCC
Source organism: Marinobacter szutsaonensis (assembly GCF_039523335.1). Lineage (NCBI taxonomy): Bacteria > Pseudomonadati > Pseudomonadota > Gammaproteobacteria > Pseudomonadales > Marinobacteraceae > Marinobacter > Marinobacter szutsaonensis. The sequence goes on from NZ_BAAAFC010000001.1 coordinate 251,110, forward strand.
GTCAGCAGCATCTCCATCGCATGTTTGCGGGAGACATTCCGGGACAGCGCGACCATCGGGGTGGAACAGAACAACCCGATATTCACGCCCGGGGTGGCAAAGCGCGCGGTATCGGCAGCAACCGCCAGGTCACAGGACGCCACCAGCTGGCACCCGGCTGCCGTCGCCACCCCTGCCACCCGGGCAATCACCGGCTTGGGCAGGTTCACAATCTGCTGCATCACCTTGCTGCAGAGGTTGAACAGGCCAAGCTGGAAGTCATGACTGTCGAACTGATCCCGAATCTCCTTCAGATCGTGCCCGGCGCAGAACACATTACCGCGCGCGGCAAGAACCACAACCCGAGTCTCCGCATCATCCGCTACCCGCTCAAGCTCCTCCGACAGGGCCTCCAGCATGGCCACGGACAGGCTGTTGCGGCGCTCCGGCTGATTCAGCGTGAGCGTGGTGATACCGTTTTCGGAATAATGCGTTACCAACGCATCGCTAACCTCGGTCATGACATTAACCTCCTGAACGTGTTGTCATTCTTTTGATTCAGTATCAGCCAGGAGTAGAGCTCTGTCGAAGGGACTTTGGTCGGATTCATTCGGGGATAGCACCGATTAACCCGCTAACGGTTGCAAATGCTGTTTCCATCCGCAGGATTACAGGTAGACACTCGTTAAAAACGGGAGGAGGACCGGATGTCCAAATCACTGATTCTCAGGATAATCGTGGCTATTGCCATCATCGGCGGCGGTATCTTCGTCATAATCAAAGACGAACCACGGCCGCCGACCGGCGACATCAACAGCATTCAGCCGCTGCCAGAGCAGGATAACCCATGACCCAACCCAAACGCGTCTACCTGGCCGGCCCGGAGGTTTTCTTCCCGGCAACCAAACACCACACCATCGTGACCGAGAAAAAACGCATCCTCCGGGAGCTGGGCCGGGAAGGCGTGGATCCCCTGGATACGAAGCTGGAATTCGGCGATACCGAATCCCCGCAACAACGCGGCTTCCGGATCTACCGCGCCAACCGGGAGCTGATGGACAGCTGCGATGCCGTTATTGCCAATCTAACGCCTTTTCGCGGCATCAGCGCCGACCCCGGCACCGTGTTCGAAGTGGGATACATGATCGGCCAGGGCAAACAGGCGATGGGCTACAGCCTCAACCCCCTCACCTACCGCCACCGAGCCGGAAACCGAACCCATGACGATCTGGGCCATGCCATCGAGGATTTTGGCCTGGCGGATAACCTGATGATCGAGTTCGGAATCGTCGAATCCGGTGGCCAGCTCTTTGTGGCCGAGCACCGGTCGGAGTTGGAGTTCTTTGAAGCGGAGCTGTTCGAGAAGTGTGCGCGGGCCCTTGGAAACTAAGGCCCTGAAACTGGTGAAAGACCCCATCGAAGAGCAGTAAGGAATAGCGTCTTGCAGACCACGCGGATCAAAGGCCTGACCATTGCCGCCCTGGGCGTCCTGTTTATTGTCCCGGACGCCCTACTGGTAAAAATCACCTCGGTACCGCCGATAGTCTTCCTGTTCTGGCGAGGCCTGCTGCTGGCCTTCAGCTTCTGGCTGATCAGCTGGCTGAGATACCGCGACCGCCTGACGACAGAGATCAGGCGCTGTGGCTGGAAAGGATTATTCTGCGCGGGAGCCTTCGCGGTCAGCACTCTGGGCTTTGTCGTAGGCATGAAGAACACAGCCGCCGGCAACGTGCTGGTCATCCTCAACACCGCACCCGTCATCGCCGCGCTGATTGCCTGGCTGATCTGGAAGGAAACCCTGCCCTGGAGAACCTGGATCGTTATCCTGGTGTGCGTCACGGGCGCAACCTTCATGGCCGTCGGCGAACTGGGTAAAGGCGACCCACTCGGCCTGATCATGGCCGGCATCGCCGCCACCGCCCTCGCCTCCAACCTCAACGTCGCCCGCTCCCGCCCCGACTGCGACATGAGCGTGATGCTCATGTTCGGCGCCCTCGCGCTGGCCATTGTTGCGGCATTCATGGGCGGCGCCGAGTCACTCTCCGCAAGGGACGCCTTTTACATCGGCCTACTGTGCCTGGTCTTCCTGCCCATGGCCTGCATTCTGATCCAGATCGGGCCGCGTTACATACCAGCGGCGGAGGTCAGTTTGATGCTGTTGCTGGAAACGGTGCTGGGGTCTTTTCTGGTTTGGCTGTTTCTGGGCGAAGTGCCGCCGAGGCTTAGTTTGATTGGTGGGGTGATTGTGTTTTCCGCGCTGGCTGGCCATGGGTGGATTGAAGTTAGACGGTATCGCAAAGCGCGGGTGGCATGAGCCACAGAGTTATGGTGCCCGGAGCCGGAATCGAACCGGCACGGCCTTGCGGCCGAGAGATTTTAAGTCTCTTGTGTCTACCAATTTCACCATCCGGGCATTCGGAGGGAGGTTTTGAGGGGCAGAATTGTATAAGGGCATGTGCCGTAACGCAATTCTGAATCCCGCTGCCGTCAGATCTCTGCTGGCTTCACTGCCCTGCCCTTGTAGATATAGCCCGCGATCTTCGGGGCGCTGGGGATGTAGAGGTTTTCCAGTTCCCGGATCTCGAAGCCGGCTTCGCGGATGAGGTCGGCGATGTGTCGGTTCAGGTGGCAACCGCCGGCAACTTTCTTCCAGGCCGGGGTGATGCGGTGCTGCCATTTCTTTACGCCATGATGGTCGGATTCCCCGTGTTCCAGGAAGATCAGTTCGCCGCCCGGTTTCAGGACGCGCTTCATCTGTTGCAGCGCGGCGTGTGAGTCGGGAATGGTACACAGGGTGAAAGTGAGCAGCACGGTGTCGATGGTGTTGTCTTCAAGTGGGATCTTTTCACCTGGCAGGTCCAGCCATTCGACCTTGATGTTGGAGCGCCGCAGGTTTGGCTGGGCTTTGCGGCGCATTCCTTCGGAGGGTTCGAGGCCGTAAACCAGGTCGACTTTGTCGGAATCGTAGAATTCCAGGTTGATGGCCGATCCCATGCCCACTTCCAGCACAGTTCCCCGGGCGTGTGGCACCACCTGGCTTCGCAACTTCATCACCTGGCCCATGGAACAGGCCTTGTCTATGATGTGTGGGAGTATCCGGTCTTCGTAAAAGCTCATTGGTGTCACCATAATTGTTATAAATCAAGCGGTGCGACAATCTGCCCTATCGGTTTTACCGTGCTATTGGGTAGCATGGTATTCATCTGCCGGTAATTACAACATAACAATATGAGCTAAGGCAGCGGCTGGGCGAGACAGTGGCGCTCGCTCTAATTGTGATGTGTGGGTTTACCGGAGGTTCCCATGGAACTAGATCCCCTCTTACTATCGCGAATCCAGTTCGCGTTTGTGGTGTCATTTCACGCCATCTTTCCTGTCTTTACCATCGGTTTGGCCTCCTATATTGCGGTACTGGAAGCCCTGGGCTTCAAGACCGGCAATCCGGTGTGGCTGAAACTCTCGGGCTTCTGGACCAAGGTCTTTGCCGTGGTGTTCGGCATGGGCGTGGTCTCGGGCATCGTGATGTCGTTTCAGTTCGGTACCAACTGGAGCAATTTTGCCCAGGCGACCGCCAACTTCCTCGGGCCGGTACTCAGCTATGAGGTGATCACCGCCTTCTTCCTGGAAGCCGCGTTCCTGGGTGTGCTGCTGTTCGGCCGCAACAAGGTCCCGGCCGGCGTGCATCTGTTCGCGGCCATCATGGTGGCCACCGGCACCTTCATCTCGTCGTTCTGGATTCTCTCCGCCAACAGCTGGATGCAGACTCCGGCCGGCTTCGAACTGATTAATGGCGTGTTCCATGTCACTTCCTGGAGTGAGGCGATCTTCAACCCCTCCTTCCCGTACCGGTTCATGCACATGGGCCTGGCCTCATTCCTCACCGGCAGCTTCGTGGTGGCCGGTGTCAGCGCCTGGTACATCCTCCGGGGCCGGGAAGTGGAGGCCAACCGCAAGGCGCTGTCCATGTGCCTGTGGCTGATCCTGTTCATCGCCCCGGCCCAGCTGGTGGTGGGTGATTTCCACGGCCTGAGCACTCTGGAGCACCAGCCCACCAAGGTGGCGGCGATGGAAGGCAACTGGGAAACCTCCTCCAACGTGCCGCTACTGTTGTTTGCCATTCCGGATCAGGAAGCCCAGACCAACCATTTCGAGATCGGCATTCCCAGCCTGGCCAGCATGATCCTGACCCATGAGTGGGACGGGGTGGTGCCCGGCCTGAAGGACGTGCCCCGGGAGGAACAACCGCCGGTGGCCATTGTGTTCTGGTCGTTCCGGATCATGGTCGGTATCGGTACCCTGATGATCCTGGTGGGTCTGACCGGCCTGGCGCTGCGTCGCGGTGGCCGCTACTTCCAGTCCACCTGGTTCCTGCAGGTGCTGCGGGTGATGAGCATTGCACCGTTCATTGCGGTCCTGACCGGCTGGTTTGTGACCGAAGTGGGCCGGGCTCCTTGGCTGGTGTACGGCATCATGGACCAGGCTGCGGCGGTAACGCCGTCCCTCACCGGGGGCATGGCGCTTTTCACCCTGATTGGCTACATCGTGGTTTATGCTCTGGTGTTCTCCGCCGGTGTCTACTACCTGATGCGAGTGCTGTACGTGGGTCTGGAAGACCAGGATGACGAAGAGCACGAAGCCGACCGTCCGGCACGGCCGCTCTCCGCCGCCCACGTGCCGTTCGAATACGGCGAAGACAAACACCGCAACCCGGCCAAGCAGGGAGGTCACTGATTATGGAACTCTTCGATCTGCCCCTGATCTGGGCATTCATTATCGGCTTCGGCATCATCATGTATGTGCTGATGGACGGCTTCGACCTGGGGGTCGGCATCCTGTTTCCGTTCGCCCCGAGCGAGGGTGACCGGGACACCATGATGAACTCCGTGGCCCCGGTGTGGGACGGCAACGAGACCTGGCTGGTGCTGGGTGGTGCCGGCCTGCTGGCCGCCTTCCCGATGGTCTACACCATCTTCCTGCCGGCGCTGTACATCGGTGTGTTTCTGCTGCTGGCCGGCCTGATTTTCCGGGGCGTAGCCTTCGAGTTCCGGTTCAAGGCCCGGACCTCCCGCTACCTGTGGAACTGGGCCTTTGCCGGTGGCTCCACCATCGCCTCCTTCGCCCAGGGCGCGGTGGTCGGTGCCTACATCCAGGGCTTCAATACCGTTGATGGCGTTTACGTTGGCGGCGCCCTGGACTGGCTGACGCCGTTCACCGTCCTGACTGGCCTCGGCATGCTGGCCGGCTACTCCCTGCTGGGTTCCACCTGGCTGATCATGAAGACCGAGGGCCGGCTGCAGGAATGGGCTTACAGGATCACCCTGCCATTGCTGGCAGCGGTGCTGATCGTCTTCGGCATCATCAGTGTGTGGACGCCGTTCGTGGACGACCTGGTGCGCGAGCGCTGGTTCTCCAATCTGACCGTGATCTGGGTCCTGCCGGTGCTGACCCTGCTGTGTGCGTTCCAGATCTTCCGGTCGGTACGCAACCGCTTCGAGGGTATGCCGTTTGTGGCCACCATGGGGCTGTTCATCACCACCTACCTGGGACTGGTGGTCAGTCGCTGGCCGTACGTGGTACCGCCGGAGTATACCCTGTGGGATGCGGCCTCGGCCTATGGCTCCCAGATGTTCCTGCTGCTGGGGACGCTGCTGGTGGTGCCTATCGTGATCACCTACACCGCCTGGACCTACTGGGTGTTCCGCGGCAAAGTGCGGGCTGGTGAGGGATATCACTAAGTGACAGCTCCGGAGCAGCGAAACGTTCGCCGCTGGCTCACGGAGCTTGCCGCCGGCAATCGTCGGTGGGTGCAGGGTGCCGTCTTGAGCGGCACCCTGGCCGGCCTTGCAACCATCGTTCAGATGATCCTGCTGGCACGCATCGTTCACCTCGGGGTGATCGAGGGGGTTGCTGTCTCTGAGCTGACAGGCCTCTTTATCGCCCTGATCATTACACTGGTTATCCGGGCGCTGTTCCAGGGACTGCAAACCCGCCTTGCGGCCCAGTGCAGCAAGCGGGTTCGCCGGACCGCCCGCCGCCAGATTCACCGCCATTGGCAGGCCGCCGGCCCGGTTGCCATGGGTCAGAAGTCCGCCGGGGCGCTTGCCCGGGAATGGATTGACCATGTGGAAGCCCTGCACGGCTACTACGCCAGGTTCCTGCCCCAGATGCAGCTCTCGGTGGTCGTGCCCCTGCTCATCCTGGCGCTGGTGTTCTGGCTGGACTGGCTGGCCGCAGTCTTTCTGTTGCTGTCCGCACCGCTGATTCCCCTGTTCATGGCCCTGGTGGGAATGGGCGCGGAGAAGCTGAACCAGCAGCACTTCGAGACTATCAGCCGGCTGTCTGGCCAGTTCCTGGACAAGGTGCGTGGTCTCACCACCCTGCAGCTGTTCGGCCAGACCGAATCCGCCGCGGACCTTCTTGCACGCCGCTCGGACCGCTACCGGGTAGTCACCATGAAAACCCTGAAGATTGCGTTTCTTTCCTCGGCTGTCCTGGAATTCTTCGCGTCGGTGGCCATTGCGGTGATCGCCATTTATATCGGTTTCGGTCTGCTGGGGTATATCACCTTCGGCCCCGCCGATGAGCTTACCCTGTTCACCGGCTTGCTGATCCTGCTATTGGCACCGGAATTCTTCCAGCCGCTGCGCACACTGTCCCAGTATTACCATGACCGGGCCGCGGCGCTGGGTGCCGGTAGCGAGATTCTGGCCCGCCTGCAGGACTATGGTGCCGGAGTGCCGGAAGTAAAATCGGAGCCTCCCACTGCTCAAAACGATGGCGCGGCGAACATCATCACACTCGATCAGGTGAACTATACCCACCCGGGCGAAGCTACCCCCTGGTTCAGTGATTTGAACCTGGAGGTTACAAAAGGCCACGCCGTGGCCCTGACCGGCCCCTCCGGCGGTGGCAAATCCACCCTGCTCTATCTGCTGGCCGGTTTCCTGACCCCGGAATCGGGGGAGATCCGGGTCTTTGGTCAGGCGCCGGGTAAAGCCGGTTTTGGCTGGCTGGGCCAGAAGGGTTTCCTCGTGCACGGAACCTGGGCCGATAATCTCCGGCTCACTTGCCCGGACGCTTCCGACATTGCCATTGACGCGGCACTCCGGCGGGTTGGCCTCGGCGATCTGGTGGACAGCCGGGCGGACGGGATCTACAGCGCGGTGTCGGATCAGGGCCGGGGGCTGTCCGGCGGCCAGGCCCGGCGCCTCAGCCTGGCCCGGATTTTCCTGGCGGACTACGACCTGATCCTGCTGGACGAACCGACCGCCGGTCTCGATTCAGCCAGTGAGATCTTCATTCTGGAGAGCCTTCGAAAGCTGTCAGAGGCGGGCAAGACCCTGATTTTCTCGACCCATCACCACGCCCTGCTCACCCTTGCAGACCGCGTTCTGACCGTCGACAACGGGGAGGTTGCCAATGCGTGAGCTGGCGCCCTGGCTTGCCCTGATCTTCCAGCGGCCCTGGCGACTGGTGCTGGGCGGAGTGCTGATTCTGGCGACCCTGGTATCCGGCATCGGTCTGCTGGCGCTGTCCGGGTGGTTTATCACGGACACGGCTATTGCCGGCATCCTGCTTGCGGCCGGCACCCAGGTGGCAGTCAACCTGTACGTGCCCGGCGGCGGGATACGGTTCTTTGCAGTCTCCCGGACGGTAGCCCGGTACCTGGAGCGGGTCTATAACCACGATACCGTGCTGCGGCTGCTCACGGACATCCGGGTGGCGCTGTTCCGCAAGCTGGCCGGGGCCAACCGGAGCGGCCAGTCGAAACTCTCCGGCGCCCAGTGGCTCTCGCGCCTGACCAGCGATGTAGATGCCCTCGATACCATTTACCTCAGGGTGATCGCACCTGCGGCCCTGGCCGGAGTTATCACGCTGCTGGTGGCCTTGCTCGCCTGGGTGCTGTTCAGTGGCGCGGTGGCGCTGGGCCTGCTTGCCATAACCGCCCTCGCCTTCGTGCTGGCCACCGTCGCCGTCTATGTTCGTACCCGCGAACCAGCCTATCGCCAGGCTGACCGTCAGGAGGAGCTGCGTACCGCGGTGGTCGAGCACATAGAAGGCTTCGCGGAATTGCGGGCTGCCGGGCGCACCGGGCGGCACGGAGCCTGGCTGCTTCGCCAGGCCCACCAGATGAACTCGGAGCAGGTTGAGGTGGACTCGAAGGTTGGCTGGCATCAGGCCACCAGCCACCTGCTGATCAATCTGTGCGCCGTGCTTGCACTCTGGACCGGCTACAGCCTGTTTGAGACCGGTGCCATCTCGGGCCCGGTCCTGGTGCTTCTTCCCATCGCGATCCTGGGCCTGGCAGAGGTCTATTCCATGCTGCCGGAAGCCTTCGGCAAGCTAGGCAGTACCGTATCTTCCGCCGCCCGCCTGAATCGGGATGCCATGCCGGCCGGGGAGGAAACCAGGGCTGAAACCCTGACGCCGGCTGACGATCTTGCCCTGGTGGCTCGGGATATTGCCGTTCGGCACGAGGGATTCGCGCCTGTTCTGACCCATTTCGACCTCACGCTCACCCGGGGCGAACGGGTCGGCATCCTGGGCCGCTCCGGCAGCGGTAAATCGTCCCTGGCGGATACCCTGGCAGGCCTGTTACCGCCATCCCGGGGAGAACTCGCCCGGCAACCCTGTGCCTACCTGACCCAGCAGACGGTGCTCTTTGACGACACCTTGCGGGCCAACCTGGTACTCGGCAACCCGGCGGCTACCGATGCGGAGTTGTGGCAGGTACTGGAACTGGTGGGGCTTGGGGATCGGTTTGCCCGTGAACCGGAGCAGCTGGATACCTGGCTGGGCAGTTCCGGAAGCCGGCTTTCCGGAGGGGAGGCCCGCCGGGTGGCGCTGGCACGGGTACTATTGAACCCGGCGCCCCTGGTAGTCCTGGACGAACCGTTTACCGGACTGGACGCGGATACCAGAAGCCGTATCAGCAAAGGATTGGAACGCTGGCTGGAAGGCAAAACGGTGATCAGTCTGGCCCACGGATCGGAGGCCCTGCCGGCCACCGACCGCGTGGTCCACCTGGAGTAATTGCTGCCTAGCGGGTCTCGACCACCTCGAAGGTCAGGCCCGCTTTTTCGGTCAGCCGCTTCTGCAGGTCTCCGTCGAGCAGCGATGCCGGCGTCCAGAAACCACCGGGCTTGTCCGCAGGCACATCAAACGCCAGGCACATACCGGCTTCGCCGAGCATCTTGGCGGTGGAGCCATAACCCGGATCGCGATCGCCGGTCACCTTGGTGATCATGGTCTTGCCATCTTCCGTGCGCCCGACAAATCGGATATCGAAGAAGCCGGTACGCTGCTCTTCCGGGCTCGGACCCTCACCGGGTTTGGGGACCAGTTTCTCCACCACCCAACGGGTGGGCTTGATGGCGGAGGCCGTGAAGAAGGTTCCCAATGCCGCCGTCATTGCGTAAGCACTGGCCCTGCCCTTCAGGCCGCGACCCGTCATCATCGCTTCGTCGTAGGTGAACTCCTTGCCGTAGCGGGCATCCTGCAGGGCGTTGGAACGGTGCACGACACGGGTGTTGATGGCACCCATCACGAACGGCGCCAGCCAGACCTGAAAGTCCTTGTCGAACTCGGCGGTTTTCAGGCTCGGCTGGCGGGTTTGCGAGCGGTGTTCCGAGGGGCTGATGGAAAAGGGATTGGCCAGTTCCTTGCGCAACGCCGGATCGGAGCCCGCTTCTTTGGCAATATTGATCATGGACGCCACGGTTCCGCCGGAAAGCCCGCCCTTGGCCGCCTTGACCCGCATGCGCACATCCTTGCAGGGGGCACCGAAAGTTTCCTCGGCCTGCTGTTGCAGGTACCAGACCCCGAGATCCGAGGGAATCGAGTCAAAACCACAGCAGTGTACGATGCGGGCGCCGGAGGACTTCGCCTCCTCCTCGTACCGTTCGATCATCTTGCGAATCCACTGGACCTCGCCGGTCAGATCACAATAGTCGGTACCGGAGCGGACGCAGGCCTGCACCATGGGCTCACCGTAAAGCGCATAGGGGCCGACGGTGGATATCACCGCCCGGGTCTGGCCACACAGGGCTTCCAGGGAGCTCTGATCCGACACGTCCGCCAGGATGATCGGAAGATCGTTAGCCTTATGGCCCAATTCGCCTTTCACCCCTTCCAGCTTATGGCTGGAGCGGCCGGCAATGGCCCAGTTGACCGATTGCCCGACGCCGTAGGTCTCGAACAGATAGCGGGTCAGAATCTGCCCGACAAAACTGGTGGCCCCGAATACGACGAGGTCATAGTTGGTATTCGTTGTCTTTGCCATCGGAGTTCCTCTCCTTGCATTCAGAAAGTGATTATAGGGTTGAGGCGTTCGGGCGCGTGCCCATCAGGCGCATCAGAATGGCAACGCCCAACCCCCAGAATCCGTTGAGTATCAGGCCGCCTGTCCAGGTCTGGGCGGTAACTTCCAGACCTTTGAGTGGAAACACCACAAGCATGGCGACTGCAGTCGACGCCAGGGCGCCAAGCAGGATGTGACCGAGCCAGAAACCGATTCCCGCCAGTCTCCCCAGGATCAACCAGAGCACCATTCCCCACAGGCCGCCAAAAAAAGCCAGGGAGACGATTTGAGGGACGCCAAAGGGTGGTACCGGCGACATGTTGAATGGTTCACTGGGCACCATGCCTGCGAGGTAAAACACCATGAACAGTCCCTGGTGAAAAATCAGTGTTGCCAGAAATCCGGCTATAAACGCCTTGATCCAGACCATTGCTGGTTTCCTTTTTTATGAAGTTCCGCTAACCGATTGATTCTCCGAATATGACGCAACAGGTGCAAATCAAGGTAGCAGCTTTGTGCATTGCTTCCAGTTTCCGAGTTTCTTTGTGGGTCCCGTCGGCTCGGCCAATCGTTTGGCTTGCCGGTTGCTGCACACTGGCGGCTGACCCCGAAAATCAAGCTGGAGGCCTCCGTTGCTGACATTATTACTGGTTCTCAGCGTTATCCTGGTGCTGTTCAGCGGCTTTTTGTACTGGCAGATCCTTGAGCAGAGAAAAGTCATACGCCAGATCATGGAACAGGACAGGATCGATGAATCCGGTGCCGACCCGGAACTGGTGCTTACGCTCAAAGTGCTCGACCCGATTGCCGTTGCCAAGCGGGAATCCCGCTCTGCCCGCATCCTGGCGGACCGGCTGCCGGTGATGGTCAGCAAGATGGTGTACCAGGAAGTGATGAAAGAGCTCGAACAGGAGCTGCAGGAACGGGAAATCGACATTCATATGCAGCTGGAGTACCGCTGAAGGTTACGGGCATGGTGACTGAACTGCTTATTGCTTTTCTCCTGCTGGCAGCCGCCGTTTCACTTGGGCTGATTTTCCGGCAGCTGCAGGCGTGCCGTGTCATGCTCAGGCGGGTCAACACCCACCGCATTGCCGCCCGCAGTGCCGTTCAGAAGCGCCGGATGGACCTGATGGAAGTCCGCAACCGGACGAAACTCCTGGAAGAGACCGTCTCCGGCGGAACCAGTGCCGTGGAGAAGGTGCACAAAACCATTTCGAGCACCACATTCGGGCTGATTGACCTGTTCTCAAGGGACGAGGATTTCAGGAAGAATGCCTTGAAGGCCCGGACCACCCACGATCAGACCAGCAGCGAGATATACAGCGCCGTACGAACGACCAACCGGGCCCTGCATATTCTGGCGGACACCCTCATCATCAGTAAGGTTGAGAAACGCATCATCTCCCGCCACACCCGACGGCCCCGGAACGGCGATGATCAGTCCGGGTAAACTGGCGGGCTACCAGACAAGCTCGAACGATCCGTTTGCCGTCCTCTCCAGGGCCGTGCCGTAGTCTCGGCAGACTTCGTTCAGCCGGTCCTGCAACCACATCACCTCCCCCTCGTTTGCGTGGTTCAAACGGAACCGCTCCATACGCATCGGAACCATCTGAAGGCTTTTCAACAGACCGGTGTCGGCATCAATCGTCGGCAGGTACAGCAGGGATAATTCGGGGTGAAACCCCTCGTAGCCACGGATGCCCTCGTAGTCGTTGAGCAGGTCCCCGCACCCATAGAGGATCAGTCGGCCATTCCACACTTCCATGCCCCGGGGATGGTGGGAGGAATGTCCGTGGACCACATCTGCACCGGCCTCATCAATCAGGCGGCGCGCGAACGACCGGTCTTCATCCTCCACGTAATAACCCCAGTTGCCGCCCCAGTGGACCGAAACCAGAACCCGGTCGCCGGGTTGCCTGGCCTGTTCGAAGATCCGGGCGATCGCTTTTACCGACTGATTGTCGAGACCCGGGAGCAGGAACACGCCACTGCGGCCGGGCCCAGCAGCCCAGTCCTCGGGGATTCCGCTCGACGCAAGGCCGCAGGCAACTACCAGTAGCCTGCCCCCGCCGGGAAGCCGGAAAGCCGCCGGAGACCGGGCCTCCATCTCATCCAGCCCGGCACCGGGCGTGAGTAATCCGGCGGTATGGAGCACTCTCAGTGTTTCCGCAAGTCCTTCCCGGCCCCAGTCGAGCACGTGGTTATTGGCCAGGCCACAAATGTCCAGGCGCGCAGCCGAAAGGCAGGCCAGGTTGTCCGGGTGCATTCGGTAGTGAATTCCTTTGCCAGGCCAGGGTTTACCGGCGGTAGTGACACTGGTCTCAAGGTTTACGATGCGAACGTCAGGGTTGAACCGATCCAGTTCAGCCAGGGCATCGCCCCAGATATAGTCACCGGAAACCTGCCTGGGGATCGGGCCGGCCTTCCCTTCTGCCAGGGCGATATAGTCCCTTGCGTCGATCACGCAGGATTCGTAAAGCCTTGGCTTCGAGGGAACGGGCATGATCTGATCAATGCCTCGCCCGGTCATTACGTCCCCGGCCAGAAAGAGTTTAAGCAGTTGCTTTTTCATCGTCCATCCATCAGCTATTGTCTATAAAGTAGACGATGAATGATCATTGGAGGGATCGCTCATGCTCGACGTCAACCCGGATACCGTTTGCCATCTGGTCCAGCTGGCGCGGGAATTTCATGCTCAGGAACAGGTGGTCATTCCGACCGACTCCGGTGATGCCAGCGAGGACTGGCACGTCCAGATGCTTGCTTCCCATGCCGGAGACTCCACGCTGGAAGAGTTCCGCTCGGTGATCTTTGACCTGGAGCCTGATCAGCAGCAGCAAGTGGTGGGGCTTCTATGGCTCGGGCGCGGCGATTACGATCTCGGGGAATGGAAGGAGGCACTCGCCTATGCGGCAGACGTATGGAACGATACGACCGCCGATTACCTGATCGCCCACCCACTGTTGCCGGATTACCTGCTCGAGGGTCTGTCCCTGCATGGATACTCCTGCGACGAGTAAACGCTCAGCCTTTGACCACGCCCAGAGGGCGTAGCCGGGCAACGCGCCGGGCCAGCCCGGCCATCTCGGCGGATTCCACCACCTCGTTCACGTCCTTGTAGGCATCCGGTGCCTCCTCTGCCACACCACGCATACTCGGGCTCCGGACATGGATGCCCTTCTCCCGGAGGTCATCGACCAGTTTACGCCCCTGCCACAACTGTCTCGCATGCCTCCGGCTCATGGCCCGCCCCGAGCCGTGGCAGGCTGAGCCGAACGACTTTTCCTCATTCTCCGGCACGCCCGCCAGAACGTAGGAAGCCGTTCCCATGGAGCCGCCAATCAGCACCGGCTGGCCGGTCTGCTGGAACTCGGGCGGCAATTCTTCGTTGCCGGGTCCAAATGCACGGGTTGCGCCTTTCCGGTGCACCAGCAGCCGACGTTGCCTGCCATCGACGGTATGGGTTTCTTCCTTGCAAGTATTATGTGAGACATCGTACAGCAGCGTCAGGTCGGCCTCCGGCAGCATCTCAGCGAACGTCTGGCGTGCCAGATGCGTAATGATTTCGCGGTTTGCCAACGCGCAGTTGGTTGCCGCGCGCATCGCGCCCAGGTAGCGCTGCCCCACCTCGGAGTTTGCCGGAGCGCAGGCCAGTTCCCGATCGGCAAGCGCAATCCCGGAAGCCTTGGCCGCTTTTGCCATTTCCACCAGGAACTCGGTGCCGATCTGGTGCCCCAGGCCTCGGGACCCGCAATGAATACTAATCACGACGTCTCCGGGATTCAGACCGAAACGTTTCGCGGTTTCGGTGTCATACAGATCACTCACCTCCTGCAGTTCCAGGTAGTGATTGCCGGAACCGAGCGTGCCCATTTCGTCGCACTGACGGCGCCGGGCATGCCCGGACACATGTTCCGGCATGGCACCAGCCATGCGCCCGTGTTCCTCGATGTGGTCGAGATCTTCCGGCCGGCCCCAGCCCTGCTCAACGGCCCACCAGGCGCCGCCCCGCAGCATTTCGCTCATGCTCAGATCGGTCAGATGAATCTGGCCGACACTGCCAACGCCGGCGGGAATCGTGTTAAACAGCGCGTCCATCAGATCAGGAAGAATTGGCCGAACCTGTTCGATATGCATACCGGTGTGCAACAGGCGCACACCACAGGAAATATCAAAGCCAACACCTCCGGCGGAGACTACGCCGCCTTCCTCCGGGTCAAATGCCGCCACCCCGCCTATGGGGAAGCCGTAGCCCCAATGAGCATCGGGCATGGCATAGCTTGCGCCCACAATGCCTGGCAGGGTCGCCACATTCCGGACCTGCTCGTACACCTTCTCGTCCATGGCTTCGACCAGCGCCCGGGAGGCATACAGTATTCCGGGCACCCGCATGTTGCCCTTTTGAGGCAACTCCCATTCGTAGTCGCCACGTTGGATCAGCCTGGATAGATCCATTTCAAGCCTCCCGGTTCCAGTTTGATGCGTTCAGACGTCCACCACGCACTGGGCTTGCCAGTGCCCGCCTTTCTGCCCGACAAACAGCTCCGTTGCCGTGGCGCCCTTGACCTCCACCGCCGGTTGATGCCGCCCGATATCGACCGGCTCACCATGGGCGATGCCTCTCAGCTCAGAGCCCTCGATGGTGACGTCAACATGGTGAAACAGCATGCGGCGGACTGCCATCTCGTAAATGATGGCGTTCAGGAAGGCGAGAAAGAGGAATTCGGGGTCGTTGTCAGTGGCTTCGATGATGACGGGTATACGGGGAATAACCAGTTCGGGCTCGGTAACAACCGCGGTAAGGGCAACAGCAGCCTGCTCGAAGGCCTCGGCAAGGGTCTCACCCGCTCCCCGGATACCTTCATCAGCTTCGTGGTAGAAAAGTTCCCAGCTCATTACAGGTGGCTCCCTGCCATCTCTGTCTCAGGCCATTATTGATACCCGGGAAGGAAAAGATCAATAAAAAAGGCGCCCGGAGGCGCCTTCTTTCAAGCCTTTCAGAAAGTTACAGAACTTTCTTCAGCTCTTCTTCCAGCTGCGGAACTGCTTCGAACAGGTCCGCGACCAGGCCGTAATCGGCCACCTGGAAGATCGGGGCTTCTTCGTCCTTGTTGATCGCAACGATCACCTTGGAGTCAGACATACCCGCCAGGTGCTGGATGGCACCGGAGATGCCCACGGCAACGTACAGCTGCGGAGCAACGATCTTACCGGTCTGACCCACCTGCATGTCGTTCGGCACGAAGCCGGCGTCAACGGCGGCACGGGACGCACCCACAGCGGCGCCCAGCAGATCAGCCACGTTCTCCAGCATCTTGAAGTTCTCGCCGTTCTGCATGCCACGGCCACCGGAGATCACGATGCCGGCAGAGGCCAGGTCCGGACGATCGGACTGAGCCAGCTCTTCCTTGACGAAAGAAGACAGGCCGGCGTCTTTCACTACGTCCAGCTGCTCAACGGCGGCGGAACCACCTTCAGCGGCAACCGGATCGAACGCGGTCGGACGAACGGTGATGACCTTGATGCTGTCGCTGGACTTCACAGTCGCGATGGCATTACCGGCGTAGATCGGACGAACGAAGGTGTCGTCAGATTCGACGCGCATGATGTCGGACACCTGGGCAACGTCCAGCAGCGCAGCAACGCGCGGCATGAAGTCCTTGCCAGTGGTACCGGCAGCGGCCAGCACGTGGCTGTAGCCCTTGCCCACTTCGGCGACCAGCTCACCCAGGTTCTCACCCAGGAAGTGACCATAAGCAGCGTTGTCGGCAACCAGAACCTTGTTCACGCCCTCGGCCTTGGCAGCAGCTTCGGCAACGGCACCACAGTTCTCGCCGGCAACCAGCACGTCGATGTCACCGCCAATGGCCTTGGCAGCCGCTACAACATTCAGGGTAGCCTGCTTCAGGCTGCTGTTGTCGTGTTCAGCAATTACCAGGATGCTCATTTAGATCACCTTCGCTTCGTTCTTCAGTTTATCGACCAGCTCAGCTACGTCAGCCACCTTGACACCCGCCTGGCGCGCGGCCGGGGCTTCGACTTTCAGGGTGGACAGGCGCGGGGCAATGTCGACGCCCAGATCAGCCGGGCTCATGTTGTCCAGCGGCTTCTTCTTGGCCTTCATGATGTTCGGCAGAGACGCGTAACGCGGCTCGTTCAGACGCAGGTCAGTGGTGACGACGGCCGGAAGGTTCAGGGAAACGGTCATCAGACCACCGTCTACCTCGCGGGTTACGTTGACCTTGTCGCCCTCAACAACCACTTCGGAAGCGAAGGTGCCCTGACCCATACCGGTCAGCGCGGCCAGCATCTGGCCAGTCTGGTTGTTGTCGGAATCGATGGACTGCTTGCCGAGAATAACCAGCTTCGGCTCTTCCTTCTCAACAACAGCCTTCAGCAGCTTGGCCGCTTCGAGAGACTGGACCTCTTCGTCGGTCTCGACGTGGATACCACGGTCAGCACCCAGGGCCAGAGCGGTACGGATTTGCTCCTGTGCAGCCTTCGGGCCGATGGAAACCACCACGATTTCACTGGCAACACCCTTTTCTTTCAGACGAACCGCTTCTTCAACAGCGATTTCGCAGAACGGGTTCATTGCCATCTTGACGTTGGCGAGGTCAACACCGGTGTTGTCCGGCTTGACGCGCACCTTCACGTTGTAGTCGATAACTCGTTTTACAGCGACCAGAACCTTCATAGATTCCTCGTTCTTCTACGATGGGTTTAATGACTCGCAGTCCCCCGCGGAGCCTGCCGAAATTCAGTGCGCACTAATGATGGAGGCAATGGTCAGCAGAATCAATAGCCTCAAACGACGCGCAGGGACTGCTTTAAAAGCCAATTCGACGGTGTTGACCCGGATTGGCAATGAGACGATACTAAAAATCGACTCAAAACACACGATGTTTCGGTGCACACGTACAATGCCAAAGCTCAGGGAGAATTTCAAACAAACGTTTGTTTGATTTCTCAAATACGGTATGCTTTCGGTTAAATTAGCCGGGGTATTCGGCTCGGGGCAGTCGTCTATAGGCAGTTTTACCGGTATGATGACGCCCCTGTAAATCGGCCTGCGGGCAAATAATTTCCAATAGAAGCTGTTTGAGGAGACCAACGTGGAACGCGAATCGATGGAATTTGATGTTCTGATCGTCGGCGGCGGCCCTGCGGGCCTGTCGGCAGCCTGCCGCGTCATGCAACTGGCGCAGGAAGCCGGCGAAGAACTGACCGTGTGTGTGGTAGAAAAGGGGTCTGAAATCGGTGCGCATATCCTCGCCGGTACCGTATTCGAGCCCACTGCCCTGAACGAACTCTTCCCGGACTGGAAAGAGAAAGGCGCTCCCCTGAACACGCCGGTTACCCGGGACGACATCTTCCTGCTGAAGAACCAGGAAAACGCCACCAAGATCCCGAATGCCTTTGTGCCCAAGAACATGCACAACCACGGCAACTACATCATCAGTCTGGGCAACCTGTGCCGATGGCTCGCCGAACAGGCCGAGCAGCTGGGCGTTGAAGTATACCCGGGCTTCGCCGCGGCCGAGACCATTGTTGAAGATGGCCAGGTCAAGGGCATCATCACCGGTGATATGGGCGTGGCCCGTGACGGTTCCGAGAAAGACGGCTACATGCCGGGCATGGAACTGCGCGCCAAGTACACCTTGTTCACCGAAGGTTGCCGCGGTCACCTGGGCAAGCGCCTGATCAACGATTTCAAACTGGATGAAGGCAAGGATCCGCAGCACTACGGTATTGGCATCAAGGAGCTGTGGGACATCGATCCGGCCAAACACGAGCCGGGCCTGGTCGTCCACACCACCGGCTGGCCGCTGAACGAATCCGGCTCCACCGGCGGTTCCTTCCTTTATCACCTGGAAAACGGCCAGGTTTACGTAGGCCTGATCACCGATCTGTCCTACAGCAACCCGCACCTGAGCCCGTTTGAAGAATTCCAGCGCCTCAAGCTGCATCCGGAAATCAGCAAGTACCTGGAAGGCGGCAAGCGCGTGTCCTACGGCGCCCGTGCCATTGCCAAGGGTGGCTACAACGCCCTGCCGAAGATGAGCTTCCCGGGCGGCCTGCTGCTGGGCTGTGACGCCGGCACGCTGAACAGCTCCAAGATCAAGGGTTCCCACACTGCCATGAAGTCCGGCCTGCTGGGTGCGGAAGCGGTGTTCGAGGCGCTGAAGGAAGGAAAGAGTGGTGAGGAAATCACCAGCTTCCAGCAGCGCTTCGAGGACAGCTGGCTGTACAAGGAGCTCTACGCCGAGCGGAACTTCGGCCCGGCCATGCACAAGTTCGGCAACGTGGTTGGCGGCGCCATCGCCTTCTTCGAGCAGAACATCCTGCGCGGCAGCCTGCCGATCACTTTCCACGATACCACTCCGGACTATGCCACACTGAAGCCGGCGTCTGAGGCCAAGAAGATCAACTATCCGAAGCCGGATAACAAGCTGACCTTCGACCGCCTGTCCTCGGTGTTCATCTCCAACACCAACCACGAGGAAGACCAGCCGGTTCACCTGAAGCTGACCGATCCGGATATCCCGCTGAAGGAGAACCTGCCGAAATACGACGAGCCCGCGCAGCGCTACTGCCCGGCCGGCGTATACGAAGTCGTCGAAGCGGAAGACGGCAGCGGCAAGAAGTTCCAGATCAACGCCCAGAACTGTGTTCACTGCAAGACCTGTGACATCAAGGATCCTGCCCAGAACATCAACTGGGTGACCCCGGAAGGGGGCGGCGGCCCGAACTATCCGAACATGTAAGCTTCGGAGTTCGAGGTGAACATGGGGTCAGATGAAAGCTTTCATCTGACCCCTTTTTTTGCCTGAAATTTGGGAGTAACTCAGGGGTCTGAAGAAAGCCTTCTTCTGACCCCATCTTCAACCTTGCCCCCAATTATTCCAGACACAAAAAAACGGCCCACAAGGGACCGTTTTTCGCAGAGGCGGGAGGAGGATCCAGGTTGGGGTCAAACCCCAGGGGTCTGAAGAAAACCTTCTTCTGACCCCATTTTGAACCTTGCCCGCGTTTCCAGCAGGCTTGGTTTCGGGGATGGCCTTAAGTTGGGGTCAGATGAAAAAATTTCATCAGACCCCGTTGCCATGGGACCCGGCTTGGGGGAGGCTTTAAGTTGGGGTCAGATGAAGGCTTTCATCAGACCCCGCTGCCATACCCCATTGCCCTTCCTCGCCTTCAGGCGCGACTTCAGTGCACGTGGCCGTGCTCTTGCTCTTCTTCGGTCGCGTCGCGGGTCTCGACTACCTCCACGTCGAAGTGCAGGGTCTGACCAGCCAGCGGGTGGTTGGCATCGATGGTGACGGTCTCGTCACCAACTTCCACTACACGTACGATCTGGGGGCCGCCCGGAGTCTGTGCCTGGAACTGCATTCCCGGCTCGATGGTGTCAACGCCTTCAAAGGCAGAGCGAGGAACCGGCTGGATCAGTTCTTCGTTTACTTCGCCGTAGCCTTCTGCCGGCTCAACGGAAACCTTCACCTGATCACCAGAGTCCTTCTCGGTCAATGCACTTTCCAGACCACCGATGATGTTCTGTGCGCCTTCCAGGTAAGTCAGCGGCTCACGACCTTCTACACGGGAGGAATCGAGTTGCTCTCCCTGGTCGTTGGTGAGGGTGTAATGAATGGTAACAACACGAGGTTGGGCCATTTTATCTCCTTGCGTGTCGCAATGACTGCATTTATGAATTAAGGCAATCGAAAGTGATCATGAACAGCCGGACTGCACAGAGGGACTAACGACCACCGGGCCTCGTTAGAGAGCCAGGCTCGATAACAAGTAAGAAAACATAGTCTAACAAGTGACAGGTTTCGTTTTCTACCGTGATTGATGGGGGCAGGCCGGAGTTTTTCAACCGCCCTGCCCGACTTTCCAGAACTTTCCGTGACTCAGGACGCCATAAATGGTTTCACCGGCGTCTTCCTTCTCGACCACGAGGTCCGCCAGCTCGTAGAAAGCCGCGGTAACAACCCGCGCCTCGACACCGTGACGAACCTTGATGACCGGCCGCGGCTCGCCTGAATCCGGATACTGCCCCACTTCCAGCGGATGCTCGTCACTGATCTCCAGTGTTTCGCCCACGTTAGTGGTTAGGGTCAGCACCTGATCATCGCGAGTGCCCTGCACCTCCAGGGAATGCGCCAGCAGCGGTGTATCCTCTACCTGGATGCGCCATTTCTCCACCGGCGTCACGAGGTAGAACTCCCCGTCCTCCTCACGCCGCAGGATGGTGGAGAACAGCCGGACGATGGCCTCGCGGCCCAGGGGCTCGCCCTTGAAAATCCACTGGCCGTCCCGGCGAATCACCATGTCCATGTCCCCGGACAGCTCCGGGTGCCACTGATCCAGTGGCGGGAGTCCCGGCTTCTTGACGGTCTCCTCGACTTCTTTGGCAAACGTTTCCGGATTCTTGCCCATGGCTCGGTGCCTCCTAGAGTCCACGCATCCATTCTGCCCGCAGCGGCGCGGCGCCTGGATTGCTGATGGCGAGATTGACCTGGTCCAGCAGCTTTGGCTTGTCCCGGCCGAGAATGCCCTTGAGCACCAGGTAGTTGGAGGCGTGATCGCTCCGGAACACGGTTTTCTCCAATTCAAGATGCTCAAGGAACAGGCGGATTTCCTCAAACAGTCCCTGCTGGGACAGCGGGACAAAGTCATCCCCGAAGCCGGCGCGAAAGCGTTCCTCCCCCTGGGGGAAGCTCACCACCAGGGTCGAGAGGTAATCCGGCAGGGTTTCGTTGCATAGCAGCGCCGTGTTGATGGCATGCTGCCGGGACAGGACTTCACCACCCAGACCGTTCAGGACCATCACAGAGCTGGTAAGCCCGGCTTCCCGGATCTTGACCAGGGCCGAGCGGGTGGACTCCCAGGTTTCGCCCTTGTTTACCCGGCGAAGCACCTCGTCATCACCGGATTCCATGCCAACGTACAGGATAGCCAGTCCGGCTTCCCGGAGTTCCGCCAGCTCCTCGACGCTTTTCTTCGCCAGGTTCCGTGGCAGGCAGTAACTGGACACCCGCTGCAAATCCGGGAACGCGGCCTTGAGGTCGGCGAGAATCTCGAGCAGCCGCCGGGTTGGCAGAACCATAGCATCGCCGTCGGCCAGGAATACCCGCCGGACGCCGCCCAGGGTTTTCGCCGCGTTTTCGATATCCCTGTGAATGTCTTCCGGCTTGCGGGCCCGGAACTTCTTCTGGGGCTGGGTGTACATCTCGCAAAAGGTGCACTTGTTCCAGGAGCAGCCGTTGGTCACCGGCAGTATCAGGGATTTGGCTTCACTCGGTGGACGAAACACCGGCTCGACATAGTCGATGGGAAAGCTGTACATAGGTGCTTCCGAAATCAGAAAGTGTTTGTGGGTAAGATCAGGGCAAAAACTGGGCTTTCAAGTCCGCGCAACCCGGCCCCACCACGGGCATGTCCAGACACACCGCCTGGGCCGTCATGAAGGGAATACCGCGGCGGTGGCCATCCACCAGCAGAGTGGACAGGCTGCCGACAAACGGCATGTGGGAGACGATCAGCAACCGGGATTCCCGAACTTCCAGAAGGGCATCCAGGCAAGCACCGGGGTCATCATCCGGGGTGATGAAATCCTTCTCGTCAATCCGGCAGTTGAGGATCTCGGACATGATTCCCGCAGTCTGACGAGCCCGGACAAAGGGGCTGCTCCAGATCAGGGACGGCCGCCAGGGGGATTCCGCAATACGGTGAGCAACGGCTCCGACCCCTTCCCTACCGGCTTCTGTCAGTTCCCGCTCCTGGTCCAGAGTGTGCCAACCGGCCTCGCCGTGGCGCATGATGATCAGTTGCACGGGAACCTCCGATCCTTCCGGTTACTGGCTGATGGTGCGGGGCAGGATGAACTCCACGTCGGAATTCTGGACTGCCATCATCAGGCTGTTGATTACCGCCTTGATCGACGCCGTGCCGTAGAGGATTTCGTAAAGCCCGCGTACCAGCGGCATGTAGATGCCGATCGCCTCGGACTTTTCCTTCACCAGCTTCAGGGTATAGATACCCTCAGCCACCTGCCCCAGCTCCTTCACGGCATCATCCAGGTTCTGGCCCTTGCCGATTGCATAGCCGACCCGGAAGTTACGGCTCTTGGAGGAAGTACAGGTCACGATCAGGTCGCCCACGCCGGCCAGGCCCATGAAGGTCATGGGGTTGGCGCCCAGGCTCACGGCGAAGCGGCTCATTTCCGCCAGCCCGCGGGTAATCAGCATGGCCTTGGCGTTTTCGCCCATATCCAGCGCCGAGGCCAGGCCTGCGACAATGGCATAGATGTTCTTCAGTGCCCCGGCCAGCTCAACGCCGTAAACATCGACGTTGGCGTAGACACGGAAATACTCGCAGCCGAGCAGATCCTGAACGGTACGGCGCACATCCGGATCCTTGGCGGCAATCACGGTGGCCGTTAAATCCCGGGCCGCAATTTCTGCTGCCAGGTTCGGACCGCTCAGTACACCAATCTGGCAGCGGGGAATTTCTTCCTGCAGGATCTCGCTCATCAGCTTGAAGCCGTGCTCTTCAATGCCCTTGGTAAGGCTGACCACGATCTGGCCATCGCGAAAATCGTTGCTGTGCTCACGGATAACCGCCCGGAAAGCCTTGCTGGGTATGGCGACAAAGACAACTTCCGCCTTGCTCACAGCGTGGACCAGATCGGTCGTGGGCTCGATATCGCCCTCGAGTTTCACGCCTGGCATGTAGCGGCTGTTGATGCCGGTTTTGCGGATTTCGTCGGCCTGGGCCTGGTCCCGCATCCAGAAATGTACCCGGTGGCCATTTTCACCCAGTACCTTGGTCATGGCGGTTCCGAAACTGCCGCCGCCCAGTACTGCAACGTCATGTGGCGGGTTCTGGGCCCCTGAATCGCGGGACGCATTGGTATCAGACATAGTCATTCCGTGTTGTTATCGGATCAGCCGTGCTCTTCGCATTCCAGGGCACGCACCAGATTCTTGAACTCTTCCCGGTTCTTCCGGTTCATGCCCATCAGCACTTTGTGGGCGTCGAGAACCTTGTCGCGAACCTGCTGTTCGCTGGCTTTAAGTACCGGAATCTCTTCCAGTTCCTCAATACGGGAGGCGGGTTCCCGAACAATGATGAAAATCTTGTCGAACCCCATGGAGGTAATGATGCGGGTAATATCGGGATTGGTGGAAATCAGCGTTGGCAGGAAATGGCTCTGTTTCTGTGCGGCCATGGCGATCTTGGCGAGCAGACCGAGGGTGGTGCTGTCGATGATCTCGGTCTCGGTCAGATCGATAACCACGGTCTTGAACTGAGGATCCTGGGTAATAGACTCAACGAGATTGTCCAGCGTCGAACAAAGGTTCAGCCGGATTTCACCGATAAACTTGAGGACATAAATGCCCTGTTGTTCAGCTTGCAGGATCTTGTAACCAGCCATGTTTCACACTGCCACTATTTAGGGGACGTGCTGTCTGACCTTTTAATGGTATCAGTTACCGATACGATAGCGATATCGTCCGGAAGTTCTGTTATGCCGTCCAGACTCAGCGCCTCGTTGAGAGATGCGATAGTGTGACTACCTCCCGATACGAGTTCAAGTAGCGTCTTCTCCTTTTCATCAAGGGATTTGGCCCGGATTACCTCCAGAATGCCATCGGAAAACAGCAGAAGCCGGAACGGCTTGTCGAGCGCCACCTCATAAACCTCCCACTGGGGCGCCTCGAACAGCCCCACCGGCAGGCCGCTGCCCTCCAGGAAAGCAGTACTTCCGCCCTCGAAGGAAAGGATCGGCATCGGGAAATGGGCGCCCACCGCGTACCGGAGCTTGCGCTCGGATTCGGAGATAATACCCACAAAAACCGTCACATGCTTGCCCAGCCCGGTGTCCAGCAACTCCGAGTTGATTCGTTCCAGGAAGCGCTCCGGATACAGGATGTCATCACTGGATTGGCGCCGGAGGTTGCGCTGCAATCGGTTGGTCAGGTTCTTCAGAAGAACGGTTACAAAGGCCGAACTGGCGCCGTGGCCGGACACATCCGCGATGTAGACCAGCAGCTTGTCTTCCGAAATCCGGAAATAGTCGAGAAAGTCACCGCTCAGATACAGGGAGGGCTTGATCAGGTGGTCCACGTGCAACCCACCCATCATCTGTTCCCGGTCCGGCAGCATCCGCAGCTGGACCTTGCGCCCTGCCCTCTGGTCGGCCCTGAGCTCAGCGATGCCGTCTCGCAGGTCCCGGTTGGCCTCTTCCAGCTCCTGGCGGTAGAGCTGGTTCAGCCGGTTGACCCGCACCCGGTCCAGCAACTTGCCGATCACATCGTCCAGGGCGCCCTTGTCGTCACTGCACGGTTTGAGCACGAAATCGGCAGCGCCCGCCCGCAGGGCTTTTACCACATCGGCGCTGGATTCAGTGCTGGAACAGGCAACAATCGGGGTGAATGTCTCCGACTCCTCGAGCCTGCCGGCCAAACCCCGGATGGCCTCGGGATCCAGGTCTGCAAAGATGACATCCGGAGTGTTATCGTCAAACAGGCTCTTGGCTGCAGCCACGTCGCGAAAGCCGGTCACGTAGAATCCGCGCGCCTCGAGATAGCGGGAGAGGTCTGCACGGGCCTTTTCATCGGCGTCAATAATAAGAATGCGCTCGGTGCGCGATGCCATGGCTGTTGCCCTAAACTACCATCGATAAACGATAAATTGGCTTGATAAAGCCTATTCTGGCACGACCCTGTGATATAACAAGGCCAGTTTCGCGAATTGGGGAGAATCCTGACCATGAGACGTGCGGTAAACGATTTACTCGGGGCTTATGACAAGCTGATCATGGATCCGGTTCACGGTGGGATTCCCTTATACCGGCATGAGATACAGGTCATCGACCATCCCCTGTTCCAGCGCCTGCGCAATATCTGCCAGAACGATATCCTGAGCCTGGTGTTTCCCGGTGCTACCCATTCCCGCTTCCTGCACAGTGTCGGGGTAATGCATGTGGGCACCCGGATGTTCCGTTCGATGATCGATGCCTACCTGCGGGAGCGCCAGCTGAGCGAGCAGACCGATCTCACCCTGAGCCAGCTCGATGCCATCGATTACCTGGCGAAAACCATCCGCCTGGGCTGCCTGCTGCACGACAGCGGCCACTCCAGTTTCTCACACCAGTTCACCCAGGCCCGGCGTATCCGCGAGCTGATGTCCCGGCCGGACCGGTTCCGCAACCTCTGGACCGGTGTGGATTTCTCGCAGTACCACGCTGACGAGCCGGAAGAGCTTGAACACGAACACTACTCGGTACGGGTTGCTCACGAGGTGCTGTCTGCTGTTGATCTGGAAGCGGCCGGCCTGGACCGCAGGGATGTGATTGGCATTATGGAAACCACCGACGTGCGGCCCAGCGAGACCTTCCGCCGCCACGCCGAAACCTTCTGGAACTTTATCGCCGGGGACGAGGCGAAATCCGGCTCCATGCCGGACGAAAACATTCCTGGTCTGGTCATGGACCTGCTTTCTTCCATCGTTTCCGGAGAAATCGACGCGGATCGCGCCGACTACATGCTCCGGGACGGCTTCCATTCCTCGGTGACAATCGGTGGCCTGAACCTGGATCACCTGCTGACCAACTTCCGTTTCGGCTGGGACGTCTCCGAGCCCTGGCTGGGCCTGGCCATCACCCACAAAGGCCTGGGCGCCCTGGAGGACTTTGTCTACAGCCGGCACCAGATGTACCGGAAGGTGTACGCCCACAAGACCGCGCTCGGGTTCGACTGGTTGCTCCGCGAAGCGATCAATGAGGTCCTGGAGGACCAGGAGAATTTCGAGTGGATCGACACCTGCCTGAGTGACATGCGCTTCTTCGCGGAGCTGACGGACAGTTTCTTCTGGGAAGCCTTTCGTAAGGTGGCGCGTCAGAACCCCCAGAGTTACTCCTTCTGCATCGTCAACCGGGTGAAGCTTGACCACCTGGACACGCGGGAGGATCTCAGTGACAAAGGGATTAACCGCCACAGCGAGTGGCTGGCCCGGGAACTGGGGCTGAACCCGGCGCACGTGGTGACCTGCTCCATGCGCGCCCGATTCTCCAACATCCAGGACAACTTCAACGGCATCAAGGTGCTGGTGCGTGACCCCATCAACCGGACGCGGTCACTCCGCAAGATCACGGAAGTGAGCGCGTTCTTCAGCAAGTTCAGCGACGGCACCATCACCCATTTCTACACCCGACCGAATATCACTCTCGGTCCGGTTGAAGACATGACGGAATAGCCGGCTCAGGACGCCATGGCCTGGACCAGCCCGCTGGCACTGTTGAAGGCGCCCTCGACCCGACCTCCATCGAGCCAGTCGCCGGCCAGGCCGATGCCCAGCTGACCGAACCACAGGTGGCCGGGAAGATTCTCGCCACCGGAGCGGGCGTAGAGCCAGCGGTGCGGCACCAGATCATCCGGCTGAGCATCAGAGCCGGTGAGTTGCTGAAATGCCTTCACCAGCTCTGCACCCACCTGTTCGGGCGATGCATCCACGTGGGCCCTGGTCCACTCGGCATTCCCGTGCAGGACCCACCATTGCCCGGTGTCCTCACGGCCGGGCTTGCTGGAATTGTTGGCGACCCAGTACAACACCGGATGCTGGCAGCGAATGCCGTCAAACCCCGGATCCAGAGGCTGGCTGAAATGCGCCGCCACCGCCCAGCAAGGCACCACCGCCGATACCGAATGCTCCAGCCGGCCTGCAACCTCCTCCAGAGCACTCGCCTGCATGAGATCCCTGGCCTGGGCCGGCGGTGCGGTTACGACCACCCGGTCGAAGCGGCCCACCATGTTGCCGCCGGTATCGACCAGTTCCCACTGACTGTCTTTACGGGCCATTCTTTCGATACGGGTCTCGGTGACCAGCTCAACATGGGCTGACAACGCCCGGCTGATGGCTGTCATGCGGGGGGTTCCGACATACCGCTCTTCCTCCGGGAAAGGCTCCCTGCTTCCGTCCTGGTGCTGGAATACCAGGCGCCCCTGCCAGGTGGTGAAACTGCTGCCCCCGGCGTACCGGGTCAGGAAGTCCCGAAAAGCCGGGTTTCTGGCGGTAAAATACTGGGCGCCGATATCCGCAGAGCCTCCGGGAACCCGTTTCGCAGCCAGGCGTCCACCGGGGCCACGGCTCTTCTCGAACACGGTAACCGCATGCCCCTGTTCATTGAGTAAGATCGCTGCAGTCAGCCCTGCAATCCCTGAACCGATGACGGCAATACGGCGTATAAGGTGTCTGTCGGGTGCTTCATTAAACATCGTGTCTGGTGCATCCAATTTGAGTAACGATTACGTAAAACCCCTCGAGCGTTGAGCGATGCTTCGCCGACTTGGTTTCACACAGAAGTAGAAGGGCAATCAGGGTATGACCCGAGTGCAACACTGGTTTATAAACATTCTGAGGTGGTTCGACTCTGACGCGGGTTCGGATCACATCGACACGAGCTCCCGCTCCTTCAATTTCATCCGGGTAGTGCCATTCATTTTGCTGCATCTGGTATGCCTGCTGGCATTCTACACCGGGGCGAGTGCGTTCGCCGTCGGCTTTGCCGTGGCCTTTTTCCTGATCCGGATGTTTGCCATCACGGGGTTCTATCACCGTTACTTCGCCCACAAGACCTTCAAGACCAGCCGCCCCGCCCAGTTCATCTTCGGTTTGCTGGGCGCCAGTGCTGCCCAGCGCGGTCCGCTCTGGTGGGCGGCCCACCACCGTCATCATCACCAGCACTCCGACCGTGAGGAGGACCTCCATTCTCCCCATCATGGCGGCTTCTGGTGGTCACACGTGGGCTGGTTCACCTGCGATGCCGGCTTTGCCATGGACGAACGGCGGGTGCGGGACTGGATGAAGTACCCGGAGCTGCGCTTCATCAACCGTTTCGATTCCCTGGTGCCGGCCCTCGCGGCGGTGGGCATCTATGGCCTTGGCGAGGCTCTGGCGGCCTTTGCGCCTTCCCTGGGCACCAATGGTCTGCAGCTGCTGGTGTGGGGCTTCTTTATCTCCACAGTGATGCTCTTCCACGCCACCGTCTCGATCAATTCGTTGTCCCACGTCTGGGGCAAGCGCCGCTTCGACACCAATGACGACAGCCGCAACAATTTCTGGCTGGCCTTGATGACCCTGGGTGAAGGCTGGCACAACAATCACCACCGCTGGCCCCAGTCGGTCCGCCAGGGTTTCCGCTGGTACGAAATCGACATTACCTGGTACGGGCTGTGGTTGCTGTCCCGTCTGGGCATCATCTGGGATCTGAACCCGATACCGCAGCACATTCAGGAGGAAACCCGCAAGCTCGATGCGATGAGGAGGAAGCAGTCATGAGCACAGCCTCAGCAATTGAAGTAGGTAGCAAGAACTCGGCCGTTCCGGCGACGATCGAACACTTCAAGGAGCTGTTCAACGAGCTGGACAAGGGAAACCTGAACAAACTCCAGGGGGTCTATAGCGAGGACATCCGGTTCCAGGACCCTTTCGGTCAGGTTATCGGTCTTGATGAGCTGACCCACTATTTTGCGGGTGCCTACAAGAACGTCATTTCCTGCAGGTTCGAGTTTGAACCTGCCGTCGCCAACGGAGCCTCGGTCGCCCTGCCCTGGGTCATGAAACTGCGCCACAAACGGATTCGTGGCGGTCGCGAAATTTCCGTGGATGGCATCAGCCATCTGGAGATCGAGGACGGCCGGGTGAGCTTTCACCGGGACTATTTTGATGCCGGCCAATTGCTTTATGAGAACCTCCCGGCGCTGGGACGGATCGTCCGCTGGATAAAAGGGCAAGCGGGATGAGTACGCGATTGCAAGGACCGTCCAATATCTGGATCACGGGCGCCAGCTCCGGTATCGGCGAAGCGTTGACACAATCTCTTGCCCGTGGCGGACATCATCTGGTGATCACCGGGCGCCGGGCCGAAGCGCTGGAAAAACTGCGTGAACTGGCGCCTGAGCGGATCGTACCGGCCGTGGCGGACACCACCAGCAAGGAGGACCTGGCCGCGATCGCCCCCGATCTGGATTCGGAGAAAAGTCTGGATATGGCGATCCTCAACGCCGGGACGTGCGAGTACCTGGAGATTGAGCACTACAGTAGTGACGTAATCGAAGCGAACATCGTGACCAATGTGCTCGGTACCGCCCGTTCGCTGGATATCGCCCTGCCCGCGCTGCGCCGCACCCGGGCAATGGGGCGGCCAGCCACGCTGGTAATTGTCAGCTCTTCAGCCTGGTGGTTTCCTTTTGGCCGGGCGGAAGGCTACGGTGCCTCCAAGGCAGCACTCAGTTATTTTGCCCATTCCCTCCGGGCCGATCTTGCCGCCGAAGGCATTGATGTTGTGGTGGTATCGCCCGGCTTCGTGAAAACGCCACTCACCGACCGAAACGATTTTCCCATGCCCTTCCGGGTTTCCGCCGAGGACGCCGCCGAGCGTATCGTCAGCGGCCTGGCCAAGGGTCATAACGAAATTGCCTTTCCTAAGCGGTTCACCTGGATGCTGAAGATCCTGGGCTCGCTGCCCGGGGCACTGGTTGACCGCATGGCCGCAAACATGGCGCGCAAGAATTCTGATCAACAGGAAAAAACCGAATGACCAACGAACGTCAGCGTATTGCTGTCATTGGGGCCGGCGTCTCCGGCCTCACCGCGGCCTGGAAGCTTGCGGAGACACACGATGTTCAGCTGTTTGAAGCCGGCGGCTATGCCGGTGGCCACACCAACACCGAACAGGTGGAATCCGACGGCCGGACCTGGCCCGTCAATACCGGCTTCATCGTCTACAACGACTGGACCTACCCGAACTTCATCAAGCTGATGGACCGCCTGGGTGTGGCCTCCGAAATCAGCGACATGAGTTTCAGCGTGGATTGCTCCTCCACCGGGCTGCAGTACAACGGCACCAGCCTCAACACCCTGTTCGCCCAGCGCAAGAACCTGCTAAACCTGCCGTTCCTGCGCATGATCCGGGAGATCCTGAGGTTCAACCGGGAAACCAGAAAGGATTTGTCCGACGGCAACATCAGTGACGCTGAAACCCTGGGTGAGTACCTGAACCGTAACGGTTACTCCCGGTATTTCCGCAACTATTACATCGTGCCCATGGGCGCGGCGATCTGGTCGGCCCCCGAGATTGTTCTGGAACAGTTCCCGATCCGGTTCTTCCTGCAGTTCTTCAACAACCACGGCATGCTGTCGGTGGACGACCGGCCGACCTGGCGGGTGATTAGCGGAGGTTCCGCCGAGTATGTGAAGAAAATGATGGAGCGGATCGGCGACCGCACCCACCTGAACAGCCCGGTCAGTGCCGTGCGCCGGCATGAGAACGGTGTGACCGTCGAGGTGAACGGTCAGAGCCACGAATTCGACCAGGTCATCCTGGCCTGCCACAGCGACCAGGCGCTGGCCATGCTGGCCGATCCGACCGATCAGGAGCGTGATGTCCTGGGCGCCATCGCCTACCAGAACAACGACGTGGTGCTGCATACCGACAGCCGCCTCCTCCCCTCCAACCGTCGGGCCTGGGCGGCGTGGAACTATTTCATGCCGCAACACAGCACCCAGCCTGTGTCAGTCACCTACAACATGAACATCCTGCAGAACTTCCACGACGCCCGGGAAACTTTCTGCGTGACCCTGAACCGCAGCCAGGATATCCATCCGGACAAGGTCATCAAGCGCTTTGAATACGCCCACCCGGTGTTTACCCTGGAGGCGGTCGCCGCACAGCAGCGCTACCATGAGATCGGCAACCGCAACCGTACCCATTTCTGCGGGGCCTACTGGTTCAACGGCTTCCACGAGGACGGTGTGCGCAGTGCGGTTCGGGTACTGGGTGATTTCGGGATGGAGATCTGAGCATGGTCAGCCAGTGGCTTGAAGGGTCCGTCCGCCATCGCCGAATGCAACCGATAAACCATGGGTTCGAGTATGGCACCGGGATGCTGGCGCTTGATGTGGACGAATGGGACAGAATTACCGGCATCAGCCGGTTCTTCTCCCTGGAACGCTTCAACTGGATGTCCCTGCGCCGTGACGATTATTTCCGGCCGGAAGTCCGCAACCTGTCCGCCGCCATTCGCGATTATGTGCAGGATGCGACCGGCTGGTACCCGGACGGGACGGTGGAACTGATCACCCATCCCCGCTACTTCGGCTACGTGTTCAATCCGGTCAGCTTCTACTTTTGCTACGAGCATGGAGAAGATCCTGCCGAGGGTGCGGTGCCCCGGGTGATCGTGGCGCAGATCACCAACACGCCCTGGCATGAACGGCACGTCTACTGCCTGGAGACCACGGGTGCGAAAGCCAATAGCGCGGGCTGGCGAACCGAGCGCTTCGGCTTCTCCAAGCGTTTCCATGTGTCGCCGTTCAATGGCATGGAGCAGGAATACCAGTGGACCTTCAGTTTCCGCGGCCCGGAGCTGCGCATCCACATGAACGTGTTCCAGGAACAACACAAGCATTTTGACGCCACTCTGGTGGTCCAGCGTACCCCCCTCACTCGTAAAGAATTGCACAGAAGCCTGCGCCGTTTTCCGGTCGAGGCGATCAAAGTGGTCGCAGGAATCTACTGGAACGCCCTGCGCCTGAAGCTGAAAGGCGCCCCGTTCTATACCCATCCGGACAAACTGTCCGGAGACGATCCGGCCTATCGCCGGGGAACCGAAGATGCCGGACTGGATGTGACCACCGGCAATGACGTAAATACCATTGGTGGAAGGGTAAGCTCATGGAGAACCTGAATACATCCGTCGATACACGCGAACATGCCGACTCGGGCAACTTGCCATTGATGAGTCGCATCGCCCGGCAACTGGTTCTTCAGCAGCTCAAGATCCTCCAGCACGGCGTGTTGACCATCAGGGAGGCGGGTGCCGAGCCCCTCGTCTTTGGCGACGGCGATACCCGTTACGCCCCGGCCGAACTGGTCATCCACGACCACAGCACCTGGCGGGATCTGCTGACCGGCGGTGGTGTGGGTGCCGCCGAGGCTTACGTGGCCGGCGACTGGTCCACCCCGGATCTGGTGTCGCTGTTGCGCTTCTTCACCCGCAATGTCGACCGGATGAACGAATTCGAGGACCGGTTCAGCTGGGTCACCAAGCCGGCGCTCAAAGGCCTGCACTGGCTCAACCGCAATACCAAAGAAGGTTCCCGTAAGAACATCAGTGCCCATTACGACCTGGGCAATGACCTGTTCGAAACCTTCCTGGACGCGACCATGATGTACTCCTCGGCCATCTATCCCCGCGAGGATGCCACCCTGGAAGAAGCGGCGGTACACAAGCTGGATACCATCTGCCGGAAACTGGATCTCGGCCCGGACGACCGCGTGATTGAGATCGGAACCGGCTGGGGCGGCTTTGCCATTCATGCCGCAAAGCATTATGGCTGCCATGTCACCACCACGACCATTTCCCGGGAACAGCTGGAGTTGGCGAAGGCCCGAGTAAAAGCTGAAGGACTGGAAGACCGCATTACGCTGCTGTTCGACGATTACCGGGATCTCGAGGGCGAGTTCGACAAGCTGGTCTCCATCGAAATGATCGAGGCGGTCGGACCGCAGTTCCTGGACAGCTATTTCCAGCAGATCAATGCCCTGCTCAAACCCGATGGCCTGGCCCTGGTGCAGGCCATCAACATGCCCGAGCAACGGTACGCGCGCGCCCTCAAGAACGTGGATTTCATCCAGCGCTTCATCTTCCCTGGCAGCTTCATTCCCTCGTTCGGTGCCATGCTGGAATCGGTGCGCAACGGCTCGAACCTGGTACTGACCCATTCGGAAGATATCGGTTTCCATTACGCCCGAACCCTGCGTGACTGGTGCGAGCGTTTCATGGCAAAGAGAGACACTCTGGAGCAGATGGGCTACGACCAGGCGTTCCGCCGCTTGTGGCATTTCTACTTCGCCTACTGCGAGGCCGGATTCAGCGAGCGGGCCATCGGCGTTTCCCAGCTGGTGTTTGCCAAACCCGGCAACAAGCGTGCGAACATCCTGAGCGTATGATTGCCTCGGAAACCTCCCGCAATGTTCTGAACTTCGTCCTGTTCCAGGCAGGCTGGCTTCTTTGTGTGCTGTATCCGAACCGGCTGGTGGTTCTGATCATAGGCGTGTTCCTGATTCTGCACTTCGTGCTGGTCAGCCAGAGGCGCTTCAGTGAACTGCAATTTATCGGCTTCGGTACCGTGGCCGGTGCGGCACTGGACACGCTCTGGTTCCAGACCGGCGTGCTCTATTCGGAGACCGCCGAGCTGCTGATCGTGCCACCGTGGCTGGTGGCGATCTGGGCCATTTTCATGACCACCCTATGCCATTCCCTGGACTGGATCAGCCGGAATCGCTGGTTGCCCTTTGTGCTGGCGCCTATTGCCGGTCCCTTTGCCTACTGGTCAGCGAGCAAGCTCGGTGCTGTGTCCCTGCCCGACCAGACTCTGTCACTGCTGGCGCTCGCGGCGGGCTGGCTGGTGGTGTTCCCGCTGCTGCTGTTCATTCGCAGGTACCTCTATCCGGAGCTTGCACAATGAAAGGGATGCGTACGCCTGTCCTGGCCCTGTTGTTAGTGGCTGCCTCCGGAGCCTGTTACGGAAAAATCTTCCAGTTCTCCGGTGAGGCCCGGGCGGAGAATGGGGAAGTGCTCTACACCGAGCACCATCAGGTTGAAGGCGAATGTACCCAGGGCCAGTTCCGCCCCCTGAATCACCAGGTGGAATATCTTGAACCAAATCAGAATGACAGCTTTGCGGAGAAATCACTCCGGTACGAACGTTCCCCCGTTCAGCCGGAAGTGGATTTCAACCAGCCCCGTTTTGATGAATCGCTCCGAATCAGCTACCCGGGCGAAGGCATCATAGAGGTTGACTGGGTAACACCCTCAGGCGAAACCCAAGCGTTCAATGTGCCGATTGAGGGGCGTGCCGTGGTTGATGCCGGGTTTGACAACCTGGTTCGCCAGAATTGGTCCGCCCTACAGGACGGCCGCTCAGTGGAATTCCGGTTCCTGGGCCCGACCCGGGGCGAACTCTATGGCTTTGTTCTTGAGCCGAGCGACCATCCCGATCTGGAAGCGGACCTCGAGGTCGCCATCCGACCCACCAGTATGCTCCTGCGCTTCCTGGTGGATCCGATACAGCTCGGCTATAACGATCAGGGCGCTCTCACCCATTACCTGGGCCTGACCAATATCCGCAGAAACTCCGATAGCAATTACCAGGCCCACATCCGCTACGACATCACCAGTTACCCGGAATGTGAACTGACTCCCTGATCCTGTCTGTGCTGCCAAGGCAGCAACCCCGTACCAGTATGTTAAACTCCGCCGGAACCTACGCCGGAGACCTATGCAGCCATGATGTTTGTATCCTTCAACGTCAACAGTATTCGCACCCGTTTGCACCAGCTTGAAGCCGTAATCCGGGATCTGAATCCCGACGTGATCGGGCTGCAGGAAACCAAGGTGCAGGATGAGAACTTTCCGGTGGAGGAAATTCATAAGCTGGGTTACCGGGTCCATTTCCACGGCCAGAAGACCCACTACGGCGTTGCCCTGCTCTCAAAAGAAGAGCCCGAGAAGGTGCTCAAGGGTTATCCCTGGGACGGCGAGGACTCCCAGCGCCGACTGATCACCGGCCAGTTCACCGTCAACGGCGAAAAGCTGACGGTCATCAACGGTTATTTCCCCCAGGGCGAGAACCGCGACCATCCGGTGAAGTTTCCTGCGAAGGAAAAATTCTACGCCGACCTCATGCGATACCTGGATGAGCTGAAGCAGGAAGGCGGCCACGTGGTGGTGATGGGCGACATGAATATCTCACCCACCGACAGGGATATCGGGATCGGAGCCGACAATGCCAAGCGCTGGCTGCGCACCGGCAAAACCAGCTTCCTGCCCGAGGAGCGGGAATGGCTCAGCCAGGTCGAACAGCGCGGCTTTACCGATGTGTTCCGGCACCTGCACCCGGAAGAGGACAACACCTTCAGCTGGTTTGATTACCGCAGTCGCGGCTTTGAACGGGATCCGAAGCGGGGCCTGCGCATTGACCTGATCATGGCCAGCGACCGCCTGTTGCCCAAGGCCCGTGCGGCCGGGGTTTCCTACGACATTCGCGCCATGGAACGGCCCTCGGACCACTGTCCGGTCTGGGCCAGTTTCGATCTCTGAGGCGCGGCCGGGCGCGACATGAAAAAAATCAAAACCCGCGACCGCATCCTCGATACCAGCCTGGCCCTGTTCAACTGCGTCGGGGAGCCGAATGTGACCACCCTGCTGATCTCCGACGAACTGGAGATCAGTCCGGGCAACCTGTATTACCACTTCAAGAGCAAGGGCGACATCGTCGGGGAATTGTTCGGGCGATTCGAGGCTGAAATGCTCGATCTGCTGGCGGTTCCGGAAGATGCGGACATCAGCCTCGACCAGAACGGCTTCTTCCTGCACCTGATGTTCGAGACGGTGGCGAGGTACCGCTTCCTCTACCAGGACC
The DNA here is from genome assembly GCF_039523335.1 of Marinobacter szutsaonensis. Classification (NCBI taxonomy): domain Bacteria; kingdom Pseudomonadati; phylum Pseudomonadota; class Gammaproteobacteria; order Pseudomonadales; family Marinobacteraceae; genus Marinobacter; species Marinobacter szutsaonensis. The sequence continues at coordinate 286,886 of NZ_BAAAFC010000001.1, forward strand.
TGGTCAATGTGCTGTCGCGATACGATCAGCTGCAAGCGAGATTCAAGCGACTGCTGAAAAAGAAGACCGCCGCTTTCCGCGTTATCTGCGAAAGCTTCCTGCGCCAGGGGATGATGGAAATTGAAGAGGAAGAACTTGAGTCTTTGTGTGAACAGTTAACACTAACCGCTTGTTACTGGAGCAGTTTTGATACGCTTTCACACCTTGAGGATCGGGAATCCGTGGACCCGGGCCGCGGGGTTTACCAGATGATGCACCTGGTTCTTCCCTACCTCGCTCCCGAAGAGCAGGACGAAGCCCGGCTGATGAGCCGGGATTATCTCTGACCTATTCTTCCTCGTCACTCCCGGCCTGGTTACGAAGGCGATTCAGCTCGGTTTCCAGAATCTCGACGCGGCGCTCCAGCGCCTCGATCTCTTCACGGCGATGAATGCCGAGGCGGCGCAAAGCACCTGACACCCGCTCGTCAAACATGTTTTCGAGCTTGTCCCAAGTCCCGGTGGCCCGTTCACGAACGCCCTCGACCCGGTCCTCCACGGACTTGATCTGCTTGCCGACCACGCCGCGGGTTTTGCTTTCCAGTTGCTCGCCTTCCTGCACCAGACGATCGAAAAACTTGCCGGTGTCCTCTTCGGCCTTGGTGTAGGCACCCAGCCCCGCCAGCCAGATTTGCCGTGCAGAACCCTTGATCCTGGCGGCCAGCTGCGCGTCGGTCTCCGGCTTTGTGGATTTTTCGTCTGACATTTATCAACCTCGGGGTGGAAATTTCGCTTCAGGCCCCTATTGTATTACACCCCCGGCGGGATTGCAGTGGCGCTGAAACCCGCACAGGGAAAGGCCGCAGTATAAACACGCATTCGATATGAAAAAATGTTTTCAAACGAAACGGGCTCTCGCTTGAAGTGTTCAAAATATGGTCAATACTTCACCATACCGGTGTCCCTGCTGATGCCGGTTTGTCTGGAAGTCTTTCATGGATACTACTCGCACGCCTCTGCCCGGCATCCCTTGCCGGGCTTTTTTCGTGGTATTATTGCCCGCCCTTATAAGCTTATTCCTGTAATCAAACACCTGTCCTCACGGAGTAGTAAATGATCGAGATTGCCTGGAGTAATTTCACTCCCTGGTCGGCTCTGGCCGGCGGTATCCTGGTTGGCCTCGCAGCCGCCAGCTTTCTGTTGCTCAACGGCCGCATCGCAGGCATCAGCGGCATCCTCGGTGGCCTGCTGACACCCCTGAAGGGCGACATCGCCTGGCGGGTGGCCTTCATGCTTGGCCTGCTGGGGGCGCCTGCAGTATGGCTTCTGGCCGCTGATATGCCCGCCATCGAAATCAATGCCGGCTACCCCGCCCTGATCATTGCCGGCCTGCTGGTGGGCGTCGGTACCCGTTACGGCTCCGGTTGCACCAGTGGTCACGGCGTATGTGGTCTGTCCCGCCTGTCCCTGCGCTCGCTGGCGGCCACTCTTAGCTTCATGGCCACCGGCTTTATTACCGTATTCGTTATCCGTCACGTGCTTGGAGTCTGATTAAATATGAAGTATTCCCTTGCATCCCTGTTTGCCGGCCTGATTTTCGGCTTCGGCCTGATTTTGTCCGGCATGGCCAACCCGGAAAAGGTACTGGGCTTCCTCGATATCGCCGGCCTTTGGGACCCGTCCCTCGCCTTCGTCATGGGTGGCGCCATCATCGTCGGCGTTGTGGCGTTTGCGGTTGCCCGTCGCCGGACCCTGTCATTCCTCGGCTTCAACATGAAGATTCCGTCCCATACCCATATCGACAAGCGCCTGGTCATCGGCAGTCTGATGTTCGGCATCGGCTGGGGGATTGCCGGCATCTGCCCGGGTCCGGGCATCGTGGCCCTGGGCGCTGGCGAAACCAAGGCAGCGGTATTCGTTGTCTCAATGGTGGCCGGCATGGCGATTTTCGAATTAATTGAGCGGAACCGGGCAAAAGCCTGAACGATTTCTGGTAACTTAGCCCCACCAAGATTGCGGAGGTTTTCCATGGATATCCGAAAGATTGACGACACCATTTCCGTAGCGCCACAGATCAGCGTGGAAGACGTGGCCGAAGCGGCTCGACTGGGCTTCAAGACCCTCGTTGCGAACCGCCCGGACCACGAAGAGCCCGGCCAGCCGTCCATGGCGGATATCGAGGCCGCCGCAAAGGAACAGGGACTTGAGTGGGTCTACATGCCGGTTGAATCCGGCAATATCACTGATGACGACGTGGATCGGTTTGCACCAATGATCCGTGACGCCGCAAAGCCCGTACTTGCTTTCTGCCGTTCCGGCACCCGTTGCACCGTCCTCTGGGCGCTGAGCGCTGCCCGCTCCAACCCAGCCCAGGAGATTTTCAGCAAGGCCCGGAACGCTGGCTACGACATCAGCGGCCTGGCACCGAGGATGGCGCAACAGGCACAGAACAAAGGGTAGCCGCCCGCCCATAAACCAGAACAGGGACCGACTTGAATGAAATACAAAGGCTCAGAGAATTTCAGCCATAACCAGCCCGAAAGGCTGGGCGTACTGGTGACCAACCTTGGCACCCCGGACGCCCCCACCACTTCAGCCCTTCGACGCTATCTGGCCGAGTTCCTCTGGGATCCCAGGGTGGTGGAGGTTCCCCGCCCCCTGTGGTGGCTGATTCTGAACGGCATCATCCTGCGCATCCGCCCGAAGCGCAGCGCCAAGGCCTACGCCGGTGTATGGGAAGCCGAGGGCTCTCCCCTACTGCTGCATACCGCCAAACAGGCCGAAGGCATCCGCGAGGCGCTGAAGCAGAAGTACGGGCCGAATGTTGTGGTCGGGTTCGCCATGCGCTATGGCAACCCGTCTATCAGCAAGGTGCTGGATGAAATGCAGGAACAGGGCGTGCGCAAGCTACTGGTGCTGCCGCTCTACCCCCAGTACTCGGCCTCGACCTCGGCCTCCACGTTTGATGCGGTCGCCAGGGACTTCACCAAGCGCCGCTGGCTGCCGGACCTGCGCTTTGTTTCGCATTACCCGGACTACCCGCCCTACATCGAAGCCATGGCCCGTCACATCGAGGCGCACTGGGCCAACCATGGCCGCAAGGACAAGCTGATCCTGTCCTACCACGGGGTTCCCCTGAAGTATCTCCTGAAAGGTGATCCGTACCACTGTGAATGCCACAAGACCTCACGTCTGTTGGCCGAGCGCCTGGGGCTCTCGCCGGAGGACTACATGACCACCTTCCAGTCCCGTTTCGGGCGCGAGGAATGGCTGAAGCCCTACACGGACGAGACGTTGAAATCGCTTCCGGGCAAGGGCGTCAAATCAATAGATGTGTTCTGCCCGGGATTTTCCTCCGACTGTCTGGAGACGATCGAGGAAATCAACGAGGAAAACCGCGAGTATTTCATGGAAGCCGGTGGCGAGGGATTCAGTTATATCCCCGCTCTGAATGCGACGCCGGGCCACATTGAGGCACTGGTAAAGCTGATTGAGGACAACATTGCGGGCTGGCAGATTCCGACCAACGACCCGGAGAGTCTGGCCCAGCGTCAAAAGCGCGCGGACCAGCAAAAAGAAATGACCTACCCTGGTAGATCCCTCTGAGTAATCCGGCGCACCAGCGATCAGTCAGATGACTGCTGGCGGCCGGAGTCCGGTTCGGTTCTGGCCGTCTTTTCCTTCTCCCCATCCTGCAGATCCGGAACGGACTGGCAGAAGGTGCATTCCTCGGTATCGACCAGTGCCCCACCGGTTTCCACATAACGAATCCGGTGGCTGGCCTGGCCACGGTTTGCCGAGACGGCGAATTTCCGGTCTTTGCGACGGTCTTCGGTGTTTTTGGTGGTATCAGGCATAAATCCTCCTGGTTTGCTACTGATCCCATTATGGGGGCTGCATGGTGGCAACCCCAGTAAGCACATACCGCGGCACGTTTACAGCGCAAACCTGTCCACCAAACCCTGTCCCTCCGCGAGTTCCGCTGCCAGCGATGCAACGGCCAGGTCCTGCAGCCCCACCCCGGTACCGTCAAACAGGGTAATTTCGTGCTCTGCTCTCCGGCCCGGATGCTTTCCGTTGATGACGTCGCCGATCGAGATAATCCGTTCCGGCGACAGGATCCCGGTTGCCACCGCATGCTGGGATTCACCAATACTGGTGGCCTGGGCGACTTCGTCAGTGAAGATGGTTGCCCGCGAATACAGCATCGCATCAACCTCCTGTTTACCCTTGGTATCTGTTCCCATACACGAGATGTGGGTACCCGGTTTGACCCAGTCAGACATCAACAGCGGTTCGAATGCCGAGGTGATGGTAACGATCACATCGGACCGGGCTGCAAGGTCCGGTAATGAAACCGCTTCAAACGGAATATCCTGCTCCTCACACACCGCCGCCAGGTGCGCCAGTTTTTCCGGATCCCGGTTCCAGCCGACCACCTGATCAAAATTACGCTGCTCAAGCGCCGCTCTGAGCTGGAACGTGGACTGGTGGCCAGCGCCCACCATGCCCAGAACCCTGGCATCCTTGCGCGCCAGATGAGCAATGGACACTGCCGCAGCAGCCGCTGTCCGGACCGCAGTCAGGTAGTTGCCACCTACCAGCGCCGCTAATCGGCCGGTATCAGGGTCAAACAGAACGACCGTGGACTGATGATTGGTCAGCCCCTTCTGGACATTGCCCGGCCAGTAACCCCCGGACTTCACGCCAAGGACCATACCCGCCCGATCAAATCCGGACTTGAATCCATAGAGGGCATCGGCATGCCCGATCGCTTCCCTGACCACCGGAAAATTGCGGGCGGACCCGCTTGCCATGGACGCGAACACCGCCTCGACTGCCTCAAAGGCCTGTGTTCGACCGATCACCGCCTTGCAGGCCTCTTCCGAAACCACGATTACCTTATGACCAGCGTTGCCCAAACTGATTGAAGTCTCCATCGTTACCTCCTCAGAAAGCCTTGCCGCGGGCACTGACGGGCCACAGGGTTTCAACTTTTCCGTTGCGCAGCCCCACATACCAGTCATGAACATTACAGGTGGGATCGCAGTGTCCCGGCACCAGTTTCAGCTTCTCGTTGATGGCCAGAATGCCTTGGGGATCGGCAATGACTCCGTGTTCGTCCGAGCACTTGATGTATTCCACATCGTCCCGTCCGAAGATGAACGGCAGACCGCTGTCCACCGACTGGGCCTTGAGGCCGGCATCGCAGATGGCCTTGTCGGACTTGGCGTGGCTCATGACGCTGGTCAGGATGAACAGTGCGTTTCGCCATTCGCCCTGGTCGATCCGATTGCCCTCCTGGTCCTGGATTCGACCGTAATCCGCATCCATAAAGGCGTAGGAACCGCACTGGAGCTCGTTATAAACGCCCGAATTGCTTTCGAAATAATAGGACCCGGTTCCCCCGCCGGACACCAGTTCCGGCTCAAGCCCGACCTCTTTCAGTGCGGCTACGGCCTCACGGACCATCCCGATCGCGGCGTCCAGCTTGGCCCTGCGATCCTCATAGGAAGTCATGTGCTGCATCGCGCCCTGGTAGGCCTGGATTCCGGCAAACCGGAGGTGCGGTGCTTCATCGATCGCCTTCGCTATATTGACGACCTCCTCAGTCGTGGTGACACCGCAGCGCCCGGCCCCACAATCAATTTCCACAAAACAGTCCAATTGAGTGTCATGGCGCTGAGCGGCCGCCGACAGCTCCGGGACGTTGTCAGGGTCGTCTACACAGACAATGGTCCGTGAGCCCAGTTTCGGGATCCGGGCGAGCCGGTCAATTTTGCCGGGGTCCCGAACCTGGTTGGATACCAGGATGTCCTTGATGCCGCCCCGGGCAAAGACCTCCGCCTCAGAGACCTTCTGACAACACACTCCAACGGCGCCACCGAGTCGTTCCTGCAGTCGGGCGATATCCACGGACTTGTGCATCTTGCCGTGAATTCTGTGGCGCATGCCGTGGGCCTTGGCGTACTCCCCCATTTTCTTGATGTTGTATTCCAATGCATCCAGATCCAGCACCAGGCACGGGGTTTGTATTTCGCTTTCATCCATGCCAATCGCTGCCGGAATGTCATAGCCCACTTCCAGGCCGTCAGTGGTTTTCAGGTTCATGTTGGTCATTACCGATATCCTCGTTGATTGTTGTTCAGGTCCAGGGAAGCGCGTCCAGGTCCACATTGCCGCCGGTTATGATCACGCCGACCCGCTTGCCACGGAACAGATCGGGGTTCTTCAGAATGGTCGCCAGGGGCACGGCAGAACTCGGTTCCATGACAATCTTCATTCGCTTCCAGATCAGTTTCATGGCATCGACAATCTCTTCCTCACTGGCGGTCAGGATGTCCGATACGTGATTGCGCACGAAGTGCCAGGTCAGTTCTTTCAAAGGGACTTTCAGGCCGTCGGCGACTGTGTCCGGCGCATCGTCCGCAATGATGTGACCTGCCCTGAACGATCGGGCTGCATCGTCCGCATTGAGCGGCTCGGCGGCATAGATCGCCACATCCGGCGCCACATTGGACAGCGTCAGGCAAGTACCCGATATCATGCCTCCGCCGCCGATTGGCGCGATCACCGCCTCGAGGCCCGGTACCTGCTCATTCAGCTCCATGGAGCAAGTGGCCTGGCCGGCTATTACCCGCGGATCGTTGTATGGGTGAACAAAGTCCGCACCGGATTGCGCCACAACCTCGGCAAAAACCGCCTCACGCGAACTGGTTGAAGGCTCACACTCAACAATGGTGCCGCCGTAACCCAGCACGGCCTCTTTCTTCGCTCGCGGTGCCGTATGCGGCATGACGACGGTTACCGGAATGCCGCGCTGGCCAGCCGCATAGGACAGGGACAACGCGTGGTTACCGGAAGAATGGGTGGCCACACCAACCCGCGCCTGGGCCTCGCTCAGCCCGAAAACCGCGTTGCAGGCACCCCGCACCTTGAATGCGCCGGCCTTCTGAAAGTTCTCGCACTTGAAGAACAGCTCGGCCCCGGTCAGTTCGTTGAGGAACCGGGAGGTCAGCACCGGCGTGCGATGAATGTACGGCTCTATGCGCTCCCTGGCGGCCAGCGCGTCTTCAAAGGTGGGTATCTGTTGGATTTGATCGTTCATGGTATACCTCGCCGACTCGTCAGCTTGCTGTCTTTCGGAAATAGTCCTGGGCAGCACGGACGCCGGCTCCCAGTTCAATCGGATAGTTCAGATCGGCCATCGCCATTTCTATGGTTGCAAGCCCGGAAAGCACCATGACGTCAGTGAGTGAGCCCAGGTGGCCGATACGGAATGCCGCGCCGTTCATTTCGCCCAGCCCCACACCAAAGGAGACGCCGTATTTTTCAAAGGCGTGGTCGGTCAGCTCATTGCTGTCAAAGCCTTCGGGTACCAGAATCGCACTGACCGTATCCGAATAGAGGTCGGGAGATCTGGCGCAAAGCTCCAGTCCCCACGCACGGGCGGCGCACCGAACCCCTTCTGCCAGCCGATGATGACGGGCATACACATTGTCCAGCCCCTCCTCGAACAGCATCCTCAGGCTTTCGCGCAGACCATGAATCAACTGCAGCGGTGGTGTGTAGGGATAACCGCCCTGCTCGTTGGCTGCCCGCATAGCCTGAAAATCGAAAAACGCCCGTGGCAGAGTTGCGCTCTCCATGGCAGTCAGCGCCTTTTGGCTGACACCGAGGATGGCCAGACCGGTGGTGAGCATGAAGCCCTTCTGCGAACCGGCGACCGCGACATCTACACCCCAGTCGTCCATGACAAACGGCATGGACGCCAGCGAACTGACGCAGTCGACAAACAACATGGCCGGATGGGAGGCGCTGTCCAGAGCGTTTCGCACAGCAGCGATATCGCTCTTCACACCCGTGGCGGTTTCGTTATGAGTGACCAGCAGGGCTTTTATCTCGTGCCCCGTGTCAGCCCGGAGCAATTCCTCAAACCAGTCCGCCGGCGCACCGCTGCCCCAGGTGCATTCAATAACTTCAACCTCCAGCCCGTGCCGGCGGCACAAATCAATCCAGCGCTGGGAAAACATTCCGTACCGGGCAACCAATACCTTGTCGCCGGGAGACAGCGTGTTACAGATCGCCGCCTCCCAGCCGCCGGTTCCGCTTGCGGGGAAGATAATGACTTCGCCACTATCGGTGCCGAAGACCGATTTACACTGGTGCAATACCGGCCGAAGCATTTCCACAAAGTCCGGGGCGCGGTGGTCGCGGGTCTGAAGCTGCATTGCAGAACGCAACCGGTCGGGAATATTGGTGGGGCCGGGTATGAAAACGGGATTCTGATCCGACATTGATTCCACTCCGTTTTTTGTATTTATGTCCGGTGGCGGGGTCTGCATTGCTGCTTACCGCCCACGAATCCACCGTAGGAGCGGGCCATAATTTGCGCAATCCGCAAAGATTCCACATTATGGAATATTCGGAAAATGATATTTGCTTTGTTTTTTTCTACCAGATTTTCAGTAATTTAAATCCAATATAAATAGCTAACGACTCATTCCGTATTGTGGAAAGTGCCTCCATATGACAAAATAAGCGGCATAAATTTCCTGCAAACCGTTGTTGCCCAAAGGGACAAAATCACTTCATGATGGACACGAAAACGGAATCGAGAATCCAGGTAATCGACCGGGCAGCCATGCTCATGGAAGCCATCTCCCGCTACTCCAAACCGGTAAGACTGAAAACCCTGAGCGCCGATACCGGGCTCGCACCGTCCACGGCTTATCGAATCCTGCATTCGTTGATCAGCAATCGTTTTGTCGAGCGCGATTCCAACGGCGATTACCGGTTGGGGCAGCGGCTACTGCAGCTGGGCAACCGCCTCCACACCGACATCGATCTGCGAGCGGTCTCCCTGCCCTACATGGAAGCTCTTTGTAAGCAGCTGGGTGAAACGATCAACCTCACCATCCGCGAGGGCGATGTCGTGATCTACTTCGAGAAGGTCACCCCGAACCGGATGATGCATGTAAACCAGATAGTGGGAAGCCGGGCCCCTTTGCACGTGACAGCCGTGGGAAAACTGATGCTGGGCCTGGCGGGAGAGGAAGCCATCCAGGCCTATGCAAACCGGACCAACCTGCCAGCCTATACCCGGAATACCCTGTCGTCCTTACCGGAGCTCGAGGAGGCCTGTATCAAAAGCATGCGCCAGGGCTATGCCCTCGATAACGAGGAAGCCGAGATTGGTGTTGGCTGCATCGGGGTGCTCATCTACGACCGGTCAGGAAACGTGAGTGCGGGGTTATCGGTTTCGGCGCCTATCGAACGACGCAAGGACGAGTGGATTGCGGAACTGAAACGCGCGGGAGAGGATATTTCAAGGCAGCTTGGCTATCGGCCTGACAGACAGGACCACTAGAAGACGACCAGCAGGGATGCTGTGCAAGCTAGAAAGCTAGGGAAATTTTTGGGGAAACTGGAGAAAAATGGCGGTGGGCCAGGGATTCGAACCCCGGGACGGCTACTAACCGTCGGCGGTTTTCAAGACCGCTGCATTCAGCCACTCTGCCAGCCCACCTTTCAAAACCATTGCTGCCGTTGCGACAGCGAGGTGCATGATACCGGAATTGCCTGTGCTGTCAACGCCCTGCATAAATCCCGCCGCACTTTTCAACATTAACGGGGTTTAATGGAATCCGCGGAGCACTTTATTGTCGTAAATGATTGAAAGTTGCGTATTCGACATTATGATTGGGGACAGTATCCAGTCGTTACACAAACGGAGATGACAATGGAAAACAGAAGATTCGGCGCTCAGAACCAGCAGGGTGCCTATTCCGCGCCTCAGGCTGAGCGAGCGACTACTGGCATCAGCGCGGATGCAATGAATGTGCTGCGCAACACCTACATGCTCCTGGGCATGACTCTGGCCTTCTCGGCCCTCACTGCATTCCTGAACATGAACGGAACCCATCCGGGCTTCCTGATCACTATTGTGGGCTACATCGGTCTTCTGTTTGCCACCTATAAACTGAAGAACAGCCCCTGGGGCATTGTGACCACCTTCGCCCTGACCGGCTTCATGGGTTACACCCTGGGTCCGATCATCGGTGCCTTCGTGGCCGCAGGTGCGTCCCAGATCGTTGCCCAGGCGCTGACACTGACAGCTGTCGCCTTCGTTGGTCTGTCCGCAACCGCGATCATCACCAAGAAGGACTTCAGCTTCATGTCCAGCTTCCTGACTGCTGGTGCATTCGTGCTGATCGGTGCCATGGTTCTGGCGTTCATCATGGAAAGTTCTGCCCTGCACCTGGCGGTGTCCGCAGGCTTCACCATCTTCGCCTCCATCATGATCCTGTTCGAGACCAGCCAGATCATCAAGGGCGGCGAGCGCAACTACATCATCGCTACCGTTGGCCTTTACGTCTCCATCTACAACCTGTTTGTCAGCCTGCTACACCTGCTGTCAGCGTTCAGCGGCGAAGATTGATCGCATCTGAATCCAGGTTAACCGAAGCCCCGGCCTTGCCGGGGCTTTTACTTTGAGTAAACTGAAACCGCTATCAACACGGTACCGGCCATGCAGGATTCCACCCCGTTCTCCTTCACTCTCGTTATCACCGGAGCGCCCTACAGCTCCCAGGCACCCCAGAGCGCACTGAGCTTTGCTGCGGCCGCCATAAGAGCCGGCCATCGGGTAGACCGGGTGTTCCTGTACGGGGATGGCGTACAGCTTGCCTCCGCCCTCGCCTCGCCACCTTCCGATGAACCTCACTGGCCCCGGGAGTGGAGCACTTTTCTTGAGGAACACGGCATTCCCGGCGTTGCCTGCATTGCCTCGGCGCTGAGGCGCGGCCTGGTGGATGAAGGCGAGCAGAAACGGTATGAGCTGCCCGCCAGTAATCTCCTGGCACCGTTTACCATCGCGGGCCTGGGCGAGTGGGTTGAGGGTCGGATGGCGTCATCACGAACCGTCTATTTTCACGGGAGCGACTGACCATGAGCACTTTGATTGTCATCGACCAGCCTCCCTATGGCAGCTGGGCCGGCCGGGAAGCCCTGGATATGGCGTTTTCGCTGGCTGCGTTTGATCAGCCGGTATCACTGCTGTTCTGTGGTGCCGGAGTAAACTGGCTTCGCAAGGGACAGGAGCCCGGAACGATCCGTCAGAAGTCGGTGGAGAAGAACCTGGCCGCCGCACCCATCTTTGGCGTGGAAGCCCTGCTTGCCGATGGTGGCGACTGCAACCGCTACGGACTCGAGTCCGAACAGTTGCTGGATGGCGTGACCCTCGTTCAGGCCGACTCGCAACTGTTCACAAAATACAGCCACACCGCCTTTGCCGGATAACACCATGACCGAGATCCAGACCCTGCACATTCTGAACAAATCCCCGGAACACCAGAGATTTGCCCGTTGTCTATCGATGGCGGGCCCCGACGATGCAATCCTGCTCATCGAGAACGGTGTCCTGGGACTTGGTGCTGCGTCCGCCCGCGCCTCTGGCAGACTGATGGCGCTGGCGCCGGACATGGCGGCACGTGGAATGAACGACAGTGGCGAATCGGCGGAAACCATCGACTATGAGCGCATGGTCGAGCTGACCACCCGCGCACAACAGGTAATCAGTTGGTAAACCATGAGTGAGCAGCAGATCCCACAGCGGAACAACGAAGGCTTTCTGGAGGATGCCTGGGCCTGGACCCCGGAGGTAGCGGAGGTCATTGCATCCGAGGACGGCATTGATCTTTCAAAAAATCACTGGGAAATCATAGAGTTTCTTAGAGGTTTTTATAAGCAACACGAAGTCTCGCCACCCTCGAACCGGCTCTTCGTCAAGGCCGTGAAGGAAGCCTTCGGAGAGGAGAAAGGAAACAGCATTTACCTGATGCAGTTGTTTCCGGGCACGCCAGCCAAGACCGCCTGCCGGATCGCCGGACTGCCCCGCCCGACCAACTGTCTGTAACGGAGGGTTCTCACAACACCAGGTAGGTGAGACTCAGGAACTGGATGAGTCCAGCCAGGGCACCGAACACGCCACCCACGATCATCAGCTGCAACTCTTCCTCGTGAAAGGCCGGGCGCAGGATGCCCTGAAACTCTCTGGGGCCGAGGGATTTCATCTGTCCGGCCAGGACCTCCGTTACCACCGGTGCCCGCTCCCGATTGAACGCCGGGTCTGAGAAGACATCCCCGGTGGCTACCACGGCTTTCTGGTACAGCGCTTTCTTCAGCTCGGTATAGCCGGTGACGCCGACCGACACCTGCGCCGTCAGCTTCATCACCGGCGAGCTGTCCAGCAGTGGCCGCAGGTGCTTCTGGATGATCGCCCGGGTCCGGTCACCATGGGCACCGTTGATCATGGCATCGGCCACCCGCTCGACGGTAATTAGCTCCTCCGCCACCAGTCGCGCCCAGACTTCGCTGATCTCAGGTTGCCGGCGCAGGAACAGGCCCTGGATCTTCCAGAACAGGAAACGGCGAGGTTCAACCGGCGTGAAGATCAGGTTGATGGCCAGCCAGTTGGTCAGGAACCCGACGGCAAAGCCGCCGAGGGGAAGTAGCCAGGGCTCGGGGTAGCGAACCCACAGCGGTACGAGTGCCGCGCCCAGTAGTCCCCCGATGATCGCCCCTAGATTGATTACCGATTGCAATTCCACCGATCCCGCCTGCTTGAAGATCCGGTTCATGAGGTCCGGATGGCGCTGGAGCTCACGGCTTAGCAGCGCCTTGAGGTCTACCAGTTCATCGAGGTCGTCACCGAAGTCCTCGACCAGTTCCTCAACCCGTTCCGGCAGCGCTTCCCTTGCCCATTTATAGATCCGGTTGCGCACGAACAGGGGCACGTTATCCCACAGGACCGGGTGATTCTCGTACATGATTTCATCGATGTACTCATCTACCCTCGGGGTCACCTGTGAGATCACCTGCTCCACGATGCGCTGGGGTTCAAGTTTTTCGTAGACGGAATTCAGATCGCCGAATTTCTGCAGGGTATGGTCAATGCAGATGTGAGCCATTTTCTCTGCTTTCCGGGGAATAACCCCCTGCCAGCCAATCACACCGAAGCCGACGAACCGGACCGGATAGAAGGACATCTGGATTGCCAGCCAGTTGGTCACCCAGCCGGTGACAGCAGCCATGACAGGCACAGACAGGAGTGCTAGGTCGATCAAGTGTTACCCCGGTTAAGATTGCGGCCAAAGGCCGGCGAGAATTCGGTTCGTAATGCCTGCCAACAGTGTAGTGGCCCGGCATGTCAGTTTATGTGACCGATGATGAAGTAATTGAAATGTCACAACATTGGCCGTGAAGCCATGGGGTGCGGGGAATTGCGGCAGCAAAAACCCCGGCCTGGTGGCCGGGGCTTTCAGAGACGGCTTACTGGTAGTAAGCGTTTTCGGTGTAGGAGTGATCCGTTACGTCGCGCACGGCCGTAATTTCCGGCACGCGCTCTTTCAGGGTGGATTCAACGCCCTGCTTGAGAGTCAGGCTGACGGCGGAGCAGCCCTGGCAACCACCGCCGAAGCGCAGCACGGCAACGGATTCGTCCACGATCTCGACCAGGGACACATCACCACCATGAGCCGCGAGGTTCGGGTTGATCTCGGACGCCAGCACGTAGTTCACGCGATCCGGCAGCGGTGCGTCGTCATCGATCTTGGGCACCTTGGCGTTCGGAGCCTTGATCGTCAGCTGACCGCCCATCTGGTCCTTGGAGTAATCAACGTACGCCTCCTCCAGGAACGGCACCGAGTTATGGTCCAGGTACAGGGTAAACTTGCCGAGATCCAGCTGCTCGTCCGTCGGGACGACTTCATTGGGCGGGCAGTAGGCCAGGCAGGTCTCGGCATTCTTGGTGCCGGGCTGGGTGACGAAGATCCGTACGCCCATGCCCTCTACATCCTGCTTTTCAATGAGTTGCGCGAGGTAATCCCGCGCGGAATCTGTCACGGTAACCAATGCCATGTTTCCTACCCGTTTGGAAGTTTGATTCCTATTTTAAGAGAGTTCGCGGGAACATGAAAGACCAAGTAAAATAGTCGGGATTTAATCAGGTAATGAATTTCCCGTATGACCGCCTGCTGCAAGCGCCGAAAACACGGCACTTGATATTGATCATTCGGACTAAGACGGAATCCGGCATTTTTGCTATGATCCCGCGCCATTGACTGAAATACGACGTTAGCCACGACACCCGGAAGATTTCCCTATGACCGATCGCACTACCCGTCTGGAACAGCTTCATCAAGCCCTCAAAGAACGCATTGTGATTCTTGATGGTGGCATGGGCACCATGATCCAGAACCAGAAGCTGGATGAAGCCGCGTTCCGGGGCGATCGGTTCAAGGACTTCGAACGGGAGGTACAGGGCAACAACGACCTGCTTAACCTGACCCAGCCTGCCCTGCTTCGCAACATCCATGCGGACTACCTGGACGCCGGCGCCGACATCATCGAGACCAACACCTTCAACTCCACCCGCCTGTCCCAGGCCGATTACGGCATGGAAGATCTGGCCCGGGAGCTGAACGTGGCCGCCGCCAAGCTGGCGCGGGAGATTGCCGACGAATTCACCGCCAAAGATCCGAGCAAGCCCCGCTTCGTGGCCGGTGCCGTTGGCCCCACCTCCCGCACTGCGTCCATCTCCCCGGACGTGAACAATCCCGGCTACCGTAACGTCGATTTCCAGACTCTGGTGGATAATTATTACGAGGCGGTTTCAGGTCTGATGGAAGGTGGTGCCGATCTGATCCTGATCGAAACCATCTTCGATACGCTCAACGCCAAGGCGGCCATCTACGCGACCCAGCAGGTGTTCGAAGACACCGGCATCGAGTTGCCGATCATGATTTCCGGCACCATCACCGATGCCTCCGGGCGCACTCTGTCTGGCCAGACCACCGAGGCCTTCTACAACTCTATCGCCCACGCCAAACCCATTTCTGTGGGGCTGAACTGCGCCCTGGGTGCGGATGCGTTGCGCCCCTATGTTGAGGAATTGTCCACCAAGGCCGAAACCTACGTGTCCGCCCACCCCAACGCGGGACTGCCCAACGAATTCGGTGAGTACGACCAGACCCCGGAGGAAATGGCGGAGATCATCGAAGGCTTCGCCAAAGACGGCTTCCTGAACATCATCGGTGGCTGCTGCGGTTCCCGCCCGGATCATATCGAGGCCGTTGCCAAAGCGGTCGCCAAGTACCCGCCCCGGCAGATTCCCGAGCGCCCCAAGGCACTGCGCCTGTCCGGCCTCGAGCCGTTTACAGGTGATGAGAACACCCTGTTCATCAACGTGGGCGAACGTACCAACGTCACCGGCTCCAAGCGATTCCTGCGCCTGATCAAGGAAGAGCAGTACGAGGAAGCACTCAGCGTGGCCCGGGACCAGGTGGAGAATGGCGCCCAGATCATTGATATCAACATGGATGAGGGCATGCTGGATTCAAAGGAGGTCATGGTCACCTTCCTGAATCTGGTCGCGTCCGAGCCGGACATTTCCCGGGTGCCCATCATGATCGACTCCTCCAAATGGGAGGTGATCGAGGCCGGCCTGCGCTGTATCCAGGGCAAGGCGGTGGTGAACTCCATCAGCCTGAAAGAAGGCGAAGAGGAATTCATCAAGCGCGCGAAAGACTGCATGCGCTACGGCGCTGCCGTGGTGGTCATGGCCTTTGACGAAGACGGTCAGGCCGACACCTACGAGCGCAAAACCGAGATCTGCAAACGCTCCTACGATGTGCTGACCGGTATCGGGTTCAATCCCGCTGACATCATCTTTGACCCGAACATCTTCGCCATCGCCACCGGCATTGAGGAACACAACAACTACGCGGTGGACTTCATCAACGCCACCCGCTGGATCAAGGAAAACCTGCCCCACGCCTCCATCTCGGGCGGCGTAAGCAACGTCTCGTTCTCGTTCCGGGGCAACGATGCGGTGCGCGAGGCCATCCACTCGGTGTTCCTGTACCACGCCATCAAGGCCGGCATGAACATGGGCATCGTCAATCCCGGGCAATTGGTGATTTACGATGAGATCGAGCCGGATCTGAAGGAACTGGTGGAGGACGTGGTACTCAACCGCCGGGATGATGCCACCGATCGCCTGCTGGAAGCGGCCGAGAAGTTCAAGGGCAAAGGCGGCAAGACCCAGGAAGAGGACCTGGCCTGGCGCGAATGGCCAGTTGAGAAGCGCCTTGAGCATGCCCTTGTCAAAGGCATCACCAACTATATTACCGAAGACACCGAGGCCTGCCGCCAGAATGCCACCCACCCCATCGAGGTCATCGAAGGCCCCCTGATGGACGGCATGAACGTGGTCGGCGATCTGTTCGGCGACGGCAAGATGTTCCTGCCCCAGGTGGTCAAGAGCGCTCGGGTAATGAAGCAGGCCGTGGCCTATCTGATCCCCTACATCGAGGCGGAGAAGTCCGAGGGCCAGCAGGCCAAAGGCAAGATTCTCATGGCCACGGTGAAGGGCGATGTGCACGACATTGGCAAGAACATCGTGGGCGTTGTTCTGCAGTGCAACAACTACGAAGTGATCGATATGGGCGTGATGGTTCCCTGCGACAAAATCCTGGAAACCGCAAAGAAAGAAAACGTGGATATCATCGGCCTGAGTGGTCTGATCACCCCGTCCCTCGACGAAATGGTGCACGTGGCCCGTGAGATGCAGCGCCTGGACTTCAACATCCCGCTGATGATCGGTGGCGCCACTACCTCCAAGGCGCACACGGCGGTGAAGATCGAGCCACAGTACAAGAACGACATCGCCCTGTATGTTTCCGACGCCTCCCGTTGCGTTAACGTGGCCTCCCAGTTGCTCAGCAAGACCGCCAAACCGGCCTTTGTCGAGGCCGCCCGCACCGAATACGAGGAGATCCGGGAGCGCCGGAAGAACCGCGGAGAGCGGACCAAGCTGGTTTCCCTGAAGGAAGCCCGCGCCCGCGCACCGGAAATCAACTTTGAGGGCTACGAACCGACGAAACCATCGTTCACCGGTATCCGGGTGTTCGAGGACTATAATCTCGAGGAGCTGGTCGACTACATCGACTGGACACCGTTTTTCATTTCCTGGGATATCTCCGGCAAGTACCCGGCGATCTTTGACGATCCCAAGCGCGGCGAAGCGGCCCGCAGCCTGTTCAATGACGCCCAGAAAATCCTGAAGCAGATGATTGAGGAGAAACGGGTGACTGCCCGGGGCGTGATCGGGTTCTGGCCAGCGAATCGCCGTGGCGACGATATCGTGGTCTACACCGACGAATCCCGCACCGAAGAACTGACCACCCTGCACCACCTGCGCCAGCAGGATGAAAAGGCACCCGGTAAGCCGATGATGGCCCTGTCCGATTTCGTGGCGCCGGAAGACTCCCGGAAAGTGGATTATGTGGGCGGCTTTGCGGTGACCACCGGCATTGGTGCCGAGGAGTTCTCACAGGAATTCAAGGACAAGCACGACGACTACAACGCCATCATGGTCAAGGCCCTGGCCGATCGCCTCGCCGAGGCCTTCGCGGAGCGCATGCATGAGCGGGTACGCAAGGAATTCTGGGGCTATGCCGCTGACGAGCACCTGGGTAACGAGGACCTGATCAAGGAACGCTACCGCGGTATCCGCCCGGCCCCGGGTTACCCGGCCTGCCCGGATCACACCGAGAAGGCAACCCTGTTCCGTCTGCTGGAGGCCACCGGCAAAATCGGCCTGGAGCTGACCGAACATTTCGCCATGTTCCCAACTGCGGCGGTATCCGGCTGGTACTTCGCCCATCCCGAGTCCAAGTACTTTGCCGTCGGCAAGATTGGCGTGGATCAGGTTGAGGACTATGCTGAACGTAAAGGTATATCCAAAGCGGAGGCGGAGCGCTGGCTAATGCCAAGCCTGGCCTACGATCCGGCAGAATAAACGGGACGAAGCACGCAATGACCGACACAACCGACAATCAAAGCAACAAGAAAGATCGGAAATCGGGCTCACCGGGCGTTTTGAAAATAATGCAAAGCATCCTGGCCGGCGCTTTCGGGGTTCAGTCCGACAAGCGCCGGCAAGAGGATTTCTCCAGCCACAGTCCCTTGCCCTATATCATTGCCGGACTATTGTTCACCGCGGCCTTTGTGGGCGGACTGATTCTGGTGGTACAGGCTGTGCTCTCCAGCCAGTAGGCTATTGGCCCGAGACCCAGACAACGGCGAAGGCGACCACCAGTACGACTACCAGAACTGCAGCGATGGCGTCTGCCTGACTGTCTGAACGCATGCTCTTCTTCATGGAAGTACCCCTTCTCATTTTTTCAGGTCATTGTTGTTGTCTTTTCAGTTAAGCAGGAAATTGATATTCGTCCAGCCTGCGCCCCGCCCACTTATCGCCTGAATCGATAAACATATTTTGAAATAATCATTTTGGAAATAAAAACCTGGTGATATCCTGCGATCCAGATATAAGAGGCAGGACATTACCCCTATGTACGTATACGACGAACACGACCGGCAAATGGCAGCGGAACGGGTAGCCCAGTTCAGGGACCAGACCCGACGTGCCCTGGCGGGCGAACTCAGCGAGGAAGAATTCCTTCCGCTGCGCTTGCAGAACGGACTCTACGTCCAGCGCCATGCTCCGATGCTGAGGATCTGTGTGCCCTACGGCATGCTGCGCTCCGACCAGTTGCGTCGTCTCGCCCGTATCACCCGGGATTACGACAAGGGCTACGCCCATTTCACCACCCGGCAGAACGTGCAGCTTAACTGGCCGGCCCTGGAAGATGTACCGGACATTCTGGCCGACCTGGCGGAAGTGGAAATGCATGCCAACCAGACCAGCGGCAACTGCATCCGGAACACCACCACGGACCAGTTTTCTGGCGTACAGGCCGATGAAATCACTGATCCCCGGCCCTATTGCGAGATCATCCGCCAGTGGTCAACGTTCCATCCGGAATTCGCGTTCCTGCCCCGCAAGTTCAAAGTGGCAGTAAACGCCTCCGAAAAAACCGACCGCGCGGCAATCCGCATCCACGACATCGGGCTTCAGATCGTTCGCAACGACGCCGGCGAACTGGGTTTCCGGGTCCACGTGGGGGGCGGCCTCGGCCGGACACCGATGGTTGGCCCGGTGATCCGCGAATTCCTTCCGGAACTGGATTTGCTGACCTACCTGGAAGCGGTCCTGCGGGTCTACAACCGCTATGGCCGCCGGGACAACAAGTTCAAGGCGCGGATCAAGATTCTGGTCAAGGCCCTTACTCCGGAAGGTTTCGCCGAGAAAGTGGAAGCAGAATGGGCGCACATCAAGGATTCGCCCACCCGTCTGACGCCGGGAGCCATTGAGCGGATGAAGGGGTTCTTTACCGAACCGCCGTACGAGGCCCTCGACAACGCTACCGACCTGCTGGCCCGGCAACGGTTCGAGAACCGCGGTTTTGACCAGTGGCTGAGCCACAACCTGGACGTGCACAAGAAGCCCGGCTACGCCATTGTGACCCTGACCCTGAAGAAGACCGGCACACCGCCAGGCGACGTCACTGACCAGCAGCTCGAGCAGATTGCCGACCTGGCTGACGAGTTCAGCTTCGGAGAGGTGCGGGTAACCCACCACCAGAACGTGGTGCTGGCCGATGTGCGCCAGGACCGGCTGCTGGAATTGTGGGAAGCCGTCACGCCCATGGGCTTCGGGACCGCCAACCTGAATACCCTGACCGACATCATCTGCTGCCCGGGCGGCGATTACTGCGCCCTGGCCAACGCCAAGTCCATCCCGGTGGCCGAGGCCATCCAGCGCCGGTTCGAGGACCTGGATTATCTGTATGACCTGGGCAACATCGATCTCAATATCTCCGGGTGCATGAACGCCTGCGGTCATCACCATGTCGGCAACATTGGTGTTCTGGGTGTCGACAAGAAAGGCGAAGAGTTCTACCAGGTCAGCCTGGGCGGCTCCTCCCACCATGATGCGGATATCGGCAAGATTCTCGGGCCCTCCTTTGCCCGGGAAGACATGCCGGAGGTTATCGCGAAGATTATCGATGTGTACGTCGACCAGCGTACCGAGGAGGAAGAATTCCTCGATACCTATCGCCGTATTGGCATCAAACCTTTCAAGGAGCGGGTCTATGCCTGACGTAATCAATGCAGACGGCACTGTCCGTCAGGACGAATGGGTTGTGGTTCCGCGTCCGGAGGATGGCGAGTCTCTCGACATTCCATCGGACCAGCCGGCACTGATCCCGGCCGATCTGTGGCTGGCCGGCTACGAGCATTTCACCGGTAACGACAGGATCGGTGTCTGGTTTGATAGCCATGATGAGCCGGAAATCATTGCGGATAAGGTCAACGAACTGCCGCTGATTGGAGTGAACTTCCCCCGCTTTGTGGATGGGCGTGGCTATAGCATTGCCCGGCTACTGAGGGAACGGTTTGGCTATCAGAACGAGCTGCGGGCGATCGGGGATGTGCTGCTGGATCAACTGCAGTTCATGAAGCGCTGCGGGTTTGACTCGTATGTGCTGCGGGCCGACAAGGACATCAGCCAGGCGGCGAAGTGCCTGAACTTCTTTAGTCAGGGGTACCAGGCGGCGACGGATACCGATTTGCCGCTGTTTCGGCGGCGGGCCGGGTGATTTGGAGTCTGGATGAAGATGGGGTCAGATGAAGGGACTTCATCAGACCCCTGAGTGGGGCTGGGCGATTGGGGAGTTTGTTTGAAGATGGGGTCAGATGAACAAGTTCATCAGACCCCTGAGTTGAATCAGACGCCGGGTTTGAACATGGGGTCTGATGAACTTGTTCATCTGACCCCTTCTTAGGCCTCACCTCACCGGCTATGATCCAACACAATCTTGCCGGCGGACTCCCCCTTCAAGAACGCCTTCAGCGCCTCATCCAGCTCCGCACGGCCGATATCCCGGGCGGAGGCCTCGGTCTTCGGGCACTTCCACTCACCGGCGAATTTCTCCCACACCGCCTGCTTGTCAGCCAGCGGAATCTCCACAGAATCCACACCCAGCAGGTTCACGCCCCGCAGGATGAATGGCAGCACGGTAGTAGACAGCTGGGGACCAGCCACCAGGCCGCAGCAAGACACAGACCCACCGGGCTGGATCTGCTTGAGCAGTTCCGCCAACGGTGTGCCCCCCACGGTATCGACCGCATTGGCAAAGACTGGCTTGAGCAGCGGCTTCTTTTCTTCCGCCAGAGCGTCACGGCCGACTACTTCACTGGCGCCCAGATCCTTGAGACTGTCGGCATGGTCCGCCTTGCCACTGATGGCCACCACGTCAAAGCCCAGGTTGGCCAGCAACTCGACGGCAACGCTGCCAACAGCACCGGAGGCGCCACTGACAGCCACCTTGCCCTGTTCCGGGCTGGCGCCCATTTTCAGGAGCTTGCTGACGCACAGGCCTGCAGTGAGGCCAGCAGTGCCGTAGATCATCGCAGTACGGGCATCCCAACCAGAAGGCATCGGCACACACCAGGCGGCAGGCACACGGATGTACTCACCAAAACCGCCATCGGTGTTCATGCCCAGATCGTAACCGGTAACTATGACCTGACTGCCTACCGCCGGTGCGCCGGTTGCGGACTCCACCACTTCGCCGGCAGCATCGATGCCCGGCGTATGGGGAAACGAGCGGGTAACGCCCTTGTTGCCGGACGCAGACAGCGCGTCCTTGTAGTTCAGTGACGAATGACTGACCCGGATCAGAACCTCACCCTCTGGCAAATCGGCCGTAGTGAGGGTCTGTTCGCTACCCTGGTATTCGCCATCTTTCTCTTCCACTCGCCAGGCTTTGAATTCGCTGTTCGTTGTCATGGTGTTACCCCGTTTATTGTCAGCTACTGAATCTTCTGGTTCCGGAAAGCACTGAGCACGCGCCATACGGTGTGTTCCAGGGCTGCGCTAGTGGCCAGCCCCAGTTTTTCCGGCAGTGTCCGTTTGCGCTGGAATGTTACTGACACTACGTCGCCACGATCACAGGCCTCAATGAGATATTCGTCGGAGGTCTTGATCTCGTCGATCAGATTGACGTCCAGGGCCCGCTTGCCAAACCAGATGTCGCCGTTGGCCACCTTGGCAATATCGACACTGGGCCGGCGCTCGGTGACGTACTCCTTGAACAGCCCATGGGTATCTTCGAGATCTTCGAGAAACTTCTGCCGGCCTTTCTCGGTATTTTCCCCGAAGATGGTCATGGTTCGCTTGTGCTCGCCGGCGGTCAGCACCTCGAAATCCACATCATTCTTCTTGAGAAAACGGTGGAAGTTCGGCAACTGGGCAACCACCCCGATGGACCCGAGAATGGCGAAGGGAGAGGCGACGATCCGGTCCGCCACACAGGCCATCATGTAGCCGCCACTGGCAGCCACCTTGTCGACGCAGGCCGTCACCGGGATACCCTTGCTACGAATCCGATCGAGTTGGGCGGCAGCGAGGCCATAGGAATGCACCAGTCCTCCCCCGCTTTCCAGGCGAATGACCACTTCGTCCTGCTCCGGCTTGGCAACGCTCAGGACTGCTGAAATGGACCGACGCAATTGATCGGTATCGCTGGCCTTGATATCGCCGTCAAAGTCGAGCACGTAGACTCTCGAGCGAGCTTCCTGCTCTTCCTTCCCACTCTTGGCCTTGGCTTTTGCGGCCTTTTTCTCGGCTTTGTCTTCCTTTTTACGTGCTTTCTGGAAAGCTTTGCGCTCGCCTTCGTCCATCAGGCGCGCCTGAATGGTTTCCCGCAACTTCTGGTATTTGTCGTTGAGTTTCCGGATTCTCAACTCGCCCTCACCTTCGTGATCCTCACGCTCTTTCTGGGCAGCAGAGAGGATGACGGAAATGATCACGAGGGCGGCAACCACGAAGGTAACGACCTTGGCCAGGAACAGGCCGTATTCTGTCAGAAACTCCAAAATGGCTTCTCCAAATGGTTATGCAAAGACGAGAGTGTAACTTACCGAATTGACACTGATAAGCGGAGCAAAAAAATTAAAACAAGCGTTCGATCGAGCTTGACACGACCCTCTGCTGACCATAAAGTCGAATTGCGAGATCGGCTTCGCCACGACAAGACAACCATTCAGAAGGGCAAGATAATGTCTGTAGCTCAGGTATTTGAAAAACTCGAACAGAATTTCAACGCAGACGCAGCTCAAGGCCTCGATCTGGTGTTCCAGTTCGACATTGAGGACGACAAGAACTACCACCTGGCCATCAACGACGGCTCCTGCAAGCTGCACGAAGGCTCTCATGAAGACCCTTCCGTTACCCTGATCATGAACTCCGATACTCTGCAGGGCATCGTTTCCGGCGAAACCGACGGTATGCAGGCGTTCATGGCTGGTCAGCTGCGCGCCGAAGGCGACATGATGCTGGCAACCAAGCTGGGCGAGCTGTTCAACATGGGCTGAAGCCCCGCCCCGCTCATAAAAAAACCTGCGCGCGTCGCAGGTTTTTTTATGCCTGAGTTTGAGGCTCACTCATCCCAGAGCTGCACCGCCTGCCGTGCCGCTTCATTCTGGGGAGTCGCCACCAACCCTGACGCTGATAACCTGACATCGAACAGGGCGCCGTCGCGCATGGGCATGAAGGTGGCATTACCATAGACCCCCTCCACAAACGGCAGATTGAATTGCCGGTCCAGCTCCCAGAGATCGGGCCACTTCTGTTCACTCAGCCCGATTACCGTCCTGGGCATGCTCTGTTCATTCTCGAGCGAGGTATAACGACCACTCAAGCGCTCGAGCCGGTATCCCGGTGCAATGCCTAGCCAGCGAATGGGGCCGGCAAAGCGGATGATACGGGCATCCAGCTGCCACTGGTCGCCCCTGACCGACTGGATGACCGGTGCTTGCTCTCCGGTCTGCAGGGTCACAACCCAGAGCTGCTCACCCTGGCGTTGAGTGGAGACTGTGGCGACGGTTTTCATTCCTTCCAGCGACTGGTAGCCCATCAGGTTCACGGCGATCACCAGGGTGTAGATTCCGATGACCAGCACGGAGAATACCGCCATGCCTTTGAGCCAGCCCAGTAACCATCGCGGACGCAGGAAAAACAGGAGGCTCGCAATTACCAGCACCGCGCCGACGACCGCCAGTACGATGGTTGCGAGCTCATGGGACATGGGGATTACAAACCAACGTCGTCGAGGGAGGATTCAGCCAGCTTGAGCAGATCAGGGTTGCGGTCTTCCCGCTTGCCGATGCTTTCGATGTAGTACTCAAGTGACGTCAAAGCATCCGCCAGCGCTTCGAGCACCTGATGCTGAGGAGCCTGGCGGGCATCCAGGAGACGATCCTGGATCGAGGCGGCCACTCGTTTAAGTACGTTTGCAGCGCCGGGATCATTGACCATCTGCAGACCACCCCAGATGCTGTGCAGGGTTGCAGGCAGATTGGCCAGGTGCAGCTTGTCGTAATCCGACTCGATGAATGCCGTAATGGCCCGTTTGGCGAGGGTAAGCGCGCTTCTGGCCTCATCCGCCACCACGAACATCGCTTCCTGGAGATAGACCGATTCATCCCGGTTGCGCCGGCTGCCGGCCAGGGCGTCCGTTTCCGAGGTGATACCGCGAGTGACGATCTGCATCACCGCATCCTCTACCCCCAGCACGGAGTCGGCCAGGCGGTAGAGCTCGTCATCCCCGGGAAGCCGGTTATCTTCTTCCCACTTGCGCAGCTTGGCCGCCTCATCGCGGGAGATACCCGCAAGCTTGTTAAGATCCAGCATCACAAGGGTATTGGCGAGACGCTCAAGGGCGTCCGCAATGGACGAAAGCTCAGCCAGATCCGGCTCGATACCCCGCTCGATGATGTCGAGTTTGTCCTTGAGCTGGTTGAGCTCATCCTGGAGTGCATCCGACAGGGACTTGAGAACATCGCTACCCGGGCCGTACAGGCGACGGGCATGGGCTTCCAGCATGGCATCCGGAAATTCCGCGGGCGCCAGTCGATAAGCAGAAAGAATGCGCGTTACTTCCGGATTCGCAGAGCCGCTGCGGTAAAGCATGTAGATGAGATCCCGAATCAGTGAATCCGGGGCATCCTTGGCCGTGGCCACCTTGCCGACGTAAACCACTTCCCGGGCGTACCGCTCTATACGCATGAACATGCGCTTGCGGGCCTTGGTGAAAATCATGGCCCGGTCAAGCATGGTATCCGCTACGATCGCCAGCAGGCACCACATCTGCCCCATGGGCGCGCCCTGACATAGCCGCGCAAATCCACGGGAGGCACGGCCGAACAGTTTCTTGCTGACCACATCGTTGCGATCCCGCAAAACGCCCAGCAACGCCACCTGGAAGGTCAGACGCATCCGCCGGGCCATCACCTCATAATCCGCTTCATTGCCTTCAAATGCAGCCAGCTTGAGGTCCACGCAGAAATCCGGGCGTTCCTTGACATCGACATCAAAGAAACAGGATTCCGGGTAAGGTTTTTCGCGGCGGGCTTCGCGCAGTTCGTTGATAACGGGCAGCAGCAGTTCGGGATGGTCCTCGCGTTGCTGGTGGTAGTACTCCACGTAGCGACGGAGGATAAACAGGGCGCTGTTCAGCGTGGTAAGCAGGATGTTCTTGTCGTCATTGGCACCGACAGGAACGTCGTTGGCCATGGCAACCGCTTCCTGGCACAACAGGGTGCCGCCACGAAGCTCAACAAGGATGAAAATACCACGCAACTGGTTCAGGTAATCGACACAGTTCTGGAGGTCCTCCCCGCTCTCGCGATTTTCCTGGAAACGCTCAAGGCTGGATTCTGCCTGTTTGATGGTCTGCTCTATCTCACTTTTGACCAGATCAAACGACTGCGATTTCGTCGCCAGAGACGATTGAACCATAAACGCTTCCTGTCTGATTTGCGGAGACTACCGCGTCCCGTGTCTGACATTCAGCCCGACCACGAAACGCCGAGCTTTGTTGTTATAGATCGGTTGCACCCTGACCGACCAATTCTCTGTTCGCAAAAAACTGGCGAACTTATCATTACTTATAACACAAAACTCATGTTGCTCAATAAAGGCGGAGTGTAACAATTGGTACACACTGACCCAGTTCTCATTCCGCCTGTTCGAGCTTGCTCCACAGGGTCTGCCCTGCCTGTTTATTCAGCATCTCGATGAACTCCTCGTGGGCACTTGCCTCTTCACCGGAGGCCCGTACTACTGCAAGCCTAGGGCGATCGGCCTTGAGGCGCCGGATGCCGCCGGCCGCGCCACCGTCTTCCGAGCCGGCATCCAGGGACAGCGCGGTCTGGCCGCCAGTCATCAGAAGATAGACGTCGGCCAGGATCTCGGCGTCCAGCAGTGCGCCGTGGAGTTCCCGGTTGCTGTTATCCACCCCGTAACGTTTGCACAATGCGTCAAGGCTGTTTTTCTGTCCCGGATGCTTGGCGCGGGCGATGGTCAGAGAGTCGACGATGCCACAATGGTCGGCAGTCTTGCGCACCGGTTTCAGACGGGCGAACTCTGAATCCATGAAGCCCACGTCGAACGCGGCGTTATGGATAACCAGCTCGGCACCCTTGATGAATTCGAAGAATTCCTCGGCGACCTCGGCGAACTTCGGCTTGTCCACCAGGAACTCATTGGTAATGCCGTGGACGGTGATGGCTTCGGCCTCCACCTCACGCTCGGGGTTGATATAGACGTGGTAGTTCCGGCCGGTCAGCTCACGTTCGACCACTTCCACACAACCGATTTCAATGATCCGGTGCCCTTCATTGGGATCGATGCCGGTGGTTTCGGTATCCAGTACGATTTGTCTCATGCTTCACTCAATTCCGCTACGCCACGGTTTGCCAGTTCGTCTGCCAGTTCATTGTCGGGTACGCCCGCATGGCCCTTAACCCAGTGCCAGTTGACCCGGTGCCGGGCAGTTTCCGCATCCAGTTCCCGCCACAGGTCATCATTCTTCACCGGTTTTTTTGCTGCGGTTTTCCAACCGTTGCGTTTCCATCCGGCCATCCACTCGGTGATGCCCTTCCGGACATACTGGGAGTCTGTGTAAAGCTCCACATCACAGGGACGCTTCAGGGCCTTCAGGCCACGGATCGCTGCCATGAGTTCCATCCGGTTGTTGGTGGTGTGCAGTTCGCCGCCGTGAATGGTCTTCTTGGCATCGCCGTAACGAAGCACCACGCCCCAGCCTCCGCGACCGGGATTACCCTTGCAGGCACCATCCGTGTAGAGAATTACCTTATCCGCCATTCGTACTCCTAAATCCTCATTAATCCTGACCCCCGGGGCTCACGCCGCCCGTGCCGCGGTAGCAACCCCGGGAGGCGCCGACCGCACCCGTTCCGGGCATGGCAATGACCTTGCTCTTGCGCCAGGCCGGCTGCCTGGGAATACGGCCATAGACCCGTTTTTTGGCAAGGATACAGTAATAGGCGCCAAGAGGCAGGAAACGATTGCCCGCCAATCGGGTATCGATCCAGCGATAGGTATGCCTGCCAGAACGCTGCATGGGAAACCGGAGAAACCGCGTCACGGACGTATCCACACTGAATCCAAGCAGCCGGAGCCAGTCCTCCATCCGCCGCCGGAGCATGAACCGGCCACCCCAGGGGCCTTCCTGGTGTCGCGACATCAGTTTGCGCAGACCCCAGAGACTCATCGGATTGAAGCCAAGCAACACAATCGTGCCTTCACCGCGTAATACCCTTGCGGATTCCCGCAACACCTGGTGCGGGTAAGGTGAAAAGTCGGGGGTATGATGCAGGATGACCAGATCCATGGAGTCCGATGGAAAAGGCAGTTCATCGGCATCGCATACCGCCACACCCTCGGGCATGTGGGGGAACCACCGCGGCGTGGTCATGATCTTCTGTGCGAAATCGGTTCCGGTAGCCAGCGGCAGACGGTGACTGACGCCAATCTGAAGCTGCCGCGCCCCGATCAGGCTGCCAAGCTCGTAATCGCAGAACCGACGCTGGTCCGCCAGCAGCGCTCGCCCGAGCGGAGACTGGAACCAACGCTCGAAATTCTCGTGCCTTGCCGGATAGTCAATGTTGCCGGATCTGACCACTACCCTGCCTCCTGCCTTGTCAGCCTCCAGGTTGGGGCCACAGATTTAATGCTCTATCATATCAGTCACATTCTACGAACACATGTGGGGCCGTATGCTGACCATTTCCGCAATTCCTGCTTTCAGTGACAACTACATCTGGTGCCTGGCGGATTCCGACACCAAGAAAGCGCTGATTGTTGATCCCGGGCAAGCTGCCCCTGTGGAGGAACACCTGGCCGCCAATGGCCTTACCCTGGATACGATTCTGGTCACCCACCACCATCCGGACCATGTTGGTGGCATCAAGGATCTGGTCAAAGCCCACCCGGACTGCCGGGTAACCGGCCCCGCCGAGTCACCCTTCAAGGACTCCACCAACGTCGTCCACCCCGGTGACGAAGTTGTCTGGGAATCGATCACCTTCCAGGTTCTGGGCGTTCCGGGCCACACCCTGGATCACATTGCCTACTTCACCGACGTGGAGGTCAACGGCCGCCCGGTGCTGTTCTGTGGCGACACCCTCTTCGTCTGCGGCTGTGGTCGGTTATTCGAGGGCACACCCGAACAGATGCGGCAATCCCTGCAGACCCTGCGCAATTTGCCGGAAAAAACTGCAGTTTACTGCGCCCATGAGTACACCCTGGCCAATCTGAAATTCGCCCGCAGCTGGCTGCCCCGGGACGAAGGGCTGAAGGCGTTTGAGGAGCAGTGCCAGAAATCCCGGGAAGCCGGCAAGCCCACCGTGCCGTCGGTGTTGGGCGAAGAAAAGCGACTGAATCCGTTTCTCCGCTGGGACGATTCCGTGGTCGTGGATGCTGCCCGGAATTACTGTGCCCAGAATGGACTGCCGGCGGATTCGGAGAATGCCATTTTTGCGGCCATTCGGCACGGCAAGGACAACTTCTAAAGACAGGACGGGGTCTGAAGAACACTTTCTTCTGCCCCCTTTTTCAGGCCTAACTCTGGCGCCCTGGTTCGAAGACGGGGTCAGATGAAGGCTTTCATCAGACCCCACGCTAGCTCTGCCCCCCCCCCCTCCGGGGTCTGAAGAAAGCCTTCTTCTGACCCCATTTTCACCCCATGTTCACATTCCCTATCCTCATCGTAACGAGCCGTTTCTTGACCCCCGGAAAACCGCTCTCATAGAATCGGTTTCACTTTTGTGACCCAACCCATTCATCCGGTCAGATTTTCCAAGGTATGATCTGACCACAGCCCTGATCCGGAATTGCCTATGTCGGTCAACCGATTTTCCTTTTTACTGCTGGCCGGTGCACTGACCACCGGTTGTTCCACCTTTTTCTCCCCGACCAGCGATCCACTGGAATCCGATCAGGTTACCGTCGCCACCGGCGATGAAGACCTGAAAAATGCCGTGGAATCCGGCAAGACCGCCGATGCCACCGCCGATGAGCCGCTGGATGATGCCATCGCTGCGGATCTTCAGGCCACCGTGCGGGATGCCCGGGAGAAGCTGGACAACCCCGAGCAGCAAGCCGATGACGGGAAGAAGGAACTGGATCTCTGGAACCGCATGCGCCAGGGTTTTGCCCTGGATCACGACGTGGACAATGAGCGGGTCCGGGATCAGCTCAACTGGTATGCGAGCCACCCGAAATACATTGACCGGGTCGTTGACCGAGGCAGCCGTTACCTGCATTACATACTCAACGAGACCGAGAAGCGCGGGCTGCCTACGGAGTTTGCGTTGCTGCCGGTGGTGGAAAGTGCTTTCGACCCGTTCGCATACTCCCATGGCCGCGCTGCGGGAATCTGGCAGTTCATTCCTTCTACAGGCAAGTACTTCGGTCTGACCCAGAGCTGGTGGCATGATGACCGTCGAGACATTGTCGCCGCCACCGACGCAGCCCTGCGCTACCTTGAGCGTCTGACCGAGCGATTCGACGGCGATTACACTCTGGCGCTTGCCGCCTACAACAGTGGTGGCGGTACGGTCTCCAGTGCCATGCGGCGCAACCGGAAGGCAAACCGGCCTACCGATTTCTGGTCCCTGAACCTGCCCCGTGAAACCCGGCACTACGTTCCAAAACTGATTGCCCTCGCCAAGATCTTCGACAAGCCGGAAGAGTATGGCGTCAAGCTGCCACCGTTGAAGGATACCCCCTATTTTGAAGTGGTCGAGACCGGCTCGCAGCTGGATCTGGCCCAGGCGGCTGAGCTCGCGGGCGTTGATATTGACGAGATCTATCTGCTGAACCCGTCCTACAACCGCTGGGCCACCAATCCGGACGGCCCACACCGGTTGCTGGTCCCGGTCGACAATGCCGAGAAATTCCGTACAGCGCTGGCGAACTTCCCTGTTGACCA
The DNA here is from genome assembly GCF_039523335.1 of Marinobacter szutsaonensis. Classification (NCBI taxonomy): domain Bacteria; kingdom Pseudomonadati; phylum Pseudomonadota; class Gammaproteobacteria; order Pseudomonadales; family Marinobacteraceae; genus Marinobacter; species Marinobacter szutsaonensis. The sequence goes on from NZ_BAAAFC010000001.1 coordinate 317,136, forward strand.
GCGGGTTTCCTGGCAGAACTACAGTGTCCGGTCCGGCGATAGCCTGATCACCATTGCCCGCAAGTTCAACACCACAACTTCGGTGATCCGGCAGGTCAACAAGCTCAACTCGGATCTGATCCGCATTGGTCAGAACATTCTTATCCCCTCCGCTTCCCGTGGTTCGGATGCCTATGCACTCAGTGCCTCCCAGCGCCTGGAGCGTAAACAGGAGCGCAAGCGCGACGGTAACCGGGTCCAATACACCGTACGCCGTGGAGACACCTTCTGGGATATCGCCCGGGAGCATCGGGTCTCTGTCCGGGAAGTGGCGGCCTGGAACGGCATGGCACCGGGCGATCCGCTGATACCGGGCAAACAGCTGGTGATCTGGTCCAAGACCAGTCAGCCGACGGTGCTGGCATCCAACAGTGCCCGGGGCAAGGCCATGGTCCGCAAGGTGGGTTACCGGGTTCGTAAGGGTGACTCTCTCTACGCCATTGCCAACCGTTTCTCCGTGAACGTGAATGACATCGCGAGCTGGAACGATCTGAATAAATCACGTTATCTGCAACCCGGACAAAGTCTGGTACTCTACGTGGACATTCGTAACAGTCCGTAAGCGAACTATGACAAGAACACGGAAAGCCTCGTACCTTACGTCCATCATTGCATCACTGACCCTGATGGCGGCCCCGGTAACCCAGGCCGCCGACGAAGAGGAGAGCCTCCAGCCGCAACATGGCATTGCCATGCACGGCGAACCGAAGTACCCGGAGGGGTTTTCCAGCTTCGACTATGTCAATCCGGACGCGCCCAAGGGCGGGGCCCTGAAGATGGCCGTAGTCGCCAACGGCTTTGACTCGTTCAATCCCTTCGATATCCGGGGTGTCGCAGCGGCAGGCATCAGCACCTACCTCTACGATACCCTGCTCGAATCCTCGGATGACGAGCCTTTCTCCGCTTATGGACTGATCGCCGAATCCCTGGAGACCCCGGAAGACCGGAGCTACGTGGTCTATAACCTGCGCGAGGAGGCCCGTTTCAGCGACGGTGAACCCATCACCGCAGAGGACGTGAAGTTTTCCTTCGAAATTCTGACCACCAAGGGTCATCCGTTCTACCGGAACTATTACGCGGATGTGCAGGAGGTTGTCGTCAAGGGCCCAGGGCGGGTTCGCTTCAATTTCGGTGAAACTGCGAACCATGAGCTGCCTCTGATTCTCGGGCAAATGCCCATTCTACCGGCCCATTACTGGGCGGATCGCGAATTCGGCGAAAACGGTCTTACACCTTCCGTTGGCAGCGGTCCCTACCGTATTGGCGATTTCGAAGCAGGTCGTTCGATCACCTACCAGCGCATAGACGATTACTGGGCGAAAGATCTCGGGGTACGCAAGGGCCGCTTCAACTTCGAGCAGATCCGCTACGATTACTACACGGACGATACCGTCGCCCTGGAGGCCTTCAAGGCGGGTAACTTTGATTTCCGCCTGGAATCCTCCGCCAAGAACTGGGCAACGGCGTATACCGGCCCGATGTTCGAGGACGGATCCGTCATCAAGGAAGCCATCGAGCACCATCGCCCGTCCGGAATGCAGGGATTCGTGTTCAACACACGCAAATCCATCTTCAGCGATCCCAGGGTGCGCGAAGCGCTCGCCTACGGCTTTGACTTCGAATGGGCCAACAAGAATCTGTTCTTCGGCCAATACACCCGTACCTCCAGCTATTTCGAGAACAGCGAACTGGCTTCCGATGCCTTGCCCGAGGGCCGCGAGCTGGAAATCCTCAACCGGTACCACGACCGGTTGAGTGAGGATGTTTTCACCGAGGAGTACGCACCTCCCACGACAGAGGGCCAGCAGGGTCTTCGCGAGAATCTCCGTACCGCATTGCAGCTGCTGCGCTCGGCCGGGTACGCCATCAAGGATGGCAAGATGGTGCACACGGAAACCGGAGAGCCCCTCGCCTTCGAGATTCTGCTGTTCCAGAAAAGCTTCGAGCGCATAGTCCTGCCCTTCAAGAATAACCTCGCCAAGCTGGGCATCGAGGTGACGGTTCGCCTCGTCGACAGCAACCAGTACATCCAGCGCGTACGCCAATTCGACTACGACATGATTACCCAGGTCTTGCCCCAGTCTGATTCCCCGGGTAACGAACAACGGGAGTACTGGCACTCCTCCACCGCCAACGTCAATGGTTCCCGGAACTACATGGGAATTCAGGACCCGGTGGTTGATGAGCTGGTGAACATGGTCATCCAGGCACCGAACCGGGAAGAGCTGGTGCAGCGGGTAAGAGCCCTGGACCGCGTCCTGCTCCACGGCCACTACGTGATTCCGCACTGGCACCTGCGCAAGGACCGTGTGGCCTACTGGAACCAATTGGAACGCCCGGAGGTCACACCGAAGAACGGCATCGACCTGAACAACTGGTGGGTAAAACCCTGACCCAGTATCCATGACCCAAGCAGTAACGGAAGGAATCCTCCGCTAGATGGGTATATACATCCTCAGACGCCTGGCGCTGATCATTCCGACGCTGATCGGGATCATGATGCTCAACTTTGTGATTGTTCAGGCAGCACCGGGCGGGCCGGTTGAACAGCTCATCGCGGAAATGGAAGGCCACGGCAGCAGTGCCCTGGCCCGGGCCGCCGGCGGCGATACCGGTGGCGAAGTTGCCACCGGGTCCGGTGACAGTCGCAGTTCCCGGGGCATCCCCGAAGAACTCCTGAAGGAAATCGAAGTCATGTACGGCTTCGACAAACCAGCCCACGAACGTTTCTTCAAGATGCTCGGCGACTACGCCACCTTTGATTTCGGAGACTCCTTCTTCCGGGAACGCAGCGTCATCGACCTCATTCTGGACAAGATGCCGGTGTCAATCTCGCTGGGGCTATGGTCCACCCTGATTATCTATTTCATCTCCATTCCACTGGGCATCCGTAAAGCGGTGACCGATGGATCTCGCTTCGATGTCTGGAGCAGCTCGGCCATCGTCATCGGCTATGCCATCCCCGGCTTCCTGTTTGCGATCCTGCTGATCGTCCTGTTCGCCGGCGGCAGTTATTTCGACTGGTTTCCCCTGCGCGGGCTGACGTCCTCCAACTTCGATGAACTGACGTGGTACCAGCAGATCGGCGACTACTTCTGGCACCTGGCACTGCCGGTGACCGCCAACGTCATTGGCGGCTTTGCCACTCTCACCCTGCTTACCAAGAACTCTTTCCTGGATGAGATCAGCAAGCAGTATGTGGTGACGGCGCGGGCCAAGGGGCTGGATGAGAAACAGGTTCTCTATGGCCATGTGTTCCGTAACGCCATGCTGATTGTGATCGCCAGCCTGCCCGGCGTATTGGTCGCCCTGTTCTTTACCGGTTCGCTGCTGATCGAGGTGATCTTCTCCCTCGATGGCCTCGGGCTTCTGGGCTTCGAGGCGGCCCTGAACCGGGATTACCCGGTGATCTTCGGTACCCTCTACATCTTCACCCTGATGGGGTTGATCCTGAAACTGGTCAGCGACATCACTTACGTGTTGGTGGACCCGCGCATCGATTTCGAGAGTCGGGAGGGCGCGTGAGCATGAAAACCCTGACTCCGATCCAGCAACGGCGCCTGCGCAATTTCCGGAATAATCGACGGGGATACTGGTCACTGTGGGTTTTCCTGGTGCTGTTCGGGTTGTCGCTGGTCGCCGAGGTCATCGCCAACGACCGGCCCCTGGTCGTTTCCTACAACGACGAACTGTATTTTCCGGTAGTGGAGTCGGTGCCCGAAGAAACCTTTGGTGGCTTCCTGCCCACCGAGGCCGATTACCGGGATCCGTTTATTGCGGAGGAGATCCTGGCCAATGGCTGGATGGTCTGGCCGCCGATCCGCTTCAGCTATGACACCATCAACTACGACCTGGAAATCCCCTCACCGGCGCCTCCGAGCCCCGAGAACTGGCTCGGCACCGATGACCAGGGTCGGGACGTGGCCGCTCGGGTTATCTATGGCTTCCGGATTTCGGTGCTGTTCGGCCTGATCCTGACCCTGGCCAGCTGCGTTGTTGGCGTGGTGGTCGGCGCCATTCAGGGCTACTACGGCGGCAAAGTGGATCTGCTCGGTCAGCGCTTTATCGAGGTGTGGTCAGGACTGCCGGTGCTGTACCTGCTGATCATCCTGTCCAGTATCGTTCAGCCCAATTTCTGGTGGTTGCTGGGCATCATGCTGCTGTTCAGCTGGATGGGACTGGTGGACGTGGTGCGGGCGGAATTCCTGCGGGCCCGTAACTTTGAGTATGTCCGGGCCGCGCGGGCGCTGGGCCTCGAAAACCGCAAGATCATGTTCCGGCATATCCTGCCTAATGCCATGGTGGCGACGCTTACGTTCCTGCCCTTCATCCTGACGGGCGCGATCACCGGCCTCACCTCCCTGGATTTCCTGGGTTTCGGGCTGCCTTCCGGCTCCCCGTCCCTGGGTGAACTGATCGCCCAGGGCAAGGCCAACCTCCACGCCCCATGGCTTGGTATTTCTGCCTTCGTGTCCCTCTCGGTGATGCTGACCCTGCTGGTGTTTGTGGGTGAAGCGGTCCGCGACGCGTTTGATCCGAGAAAGAGTTGATATGAGCGACCTGCTACAGATTTCCAACCTTTCCATCTCGTTTGACCAGGCGCCGCCGGTGGTGGAGGACCTGTCCTTCTCGGTGCGCGAGGGGCAGACTGTTGCCCTGGTGGGGGAAAGCGGTTCCGGCAAGTCCATCTCGGCGCTCTCGGTGCTCCGTCTGCTGGATGCCAGGCACGTCAGTTATCCCTCCGGCGAAATCCATTTCCGGGGCGAGAACCTGCTCCGCGCCAGTGACAAACGGCTGCGCCAGATCCGGGGCCGGGAAATCGGCATGATTTTCCAGGAACCCATGACCTCTCTCAACCCGCTCCACACCGTAGAGAAACAGATTGGTGAAACCCTGGAGTTGCACAAGGGTATGCGGGAGACGCAGGCGCGGGAACGGACAATCGAATTATTGGAGCTGGTGGGCATTAAAAACCCCGAATCCCGGCTCAAGAGCTACCCACATCAACTTTCGGGCGGCCAGAAACAGCGGGTGATGATCGCCATGGCCCTGGCCAACGAGCCGGACCTGCTGATTGCCGATGAGCCCACGACGGCCCTCGATGTCACGGTCCAGAAACAGGTCCTGGAACTGCTCAAGAGCCTCCAGAAAAAGCTCGGCATGGCTATCCTGCTGATCACCCACGATCTGAGCATTGTCCGGCGCTACGCCGACCGGGTGGTCGTTTTGGAACAGGGTCGGTTGGTGGAGGAAGCGGAAACAACCCGGCTGTTCGAGAATCCGGAGCACAGCTATACCCGAAAGCTTCTGGATGCCGAGCCCCCCGAAGCGCCACTGCCGGCTCAGGATGAAGGGGAGATCCTGCTCAGCGTGAACGACCTGGATGTTCGCTTTCCGATCAAAAAATCCCTGTTCGGCAAGGTCCGGGAATATTTCCAGGCGGTGCAACAGGCCAGTTTCCAACTACCCAAAGGTCAGACCCTCGGAATCGTTGGCGAGAGTGGCAGCGGCAAAACCACCATTGGCCATGCCCTGCTGAAACTCACCGCCAGCACCGGACGATTCACACTTGGTGGCGACGAACTGTCGGACCTTACCCAGAAAGAATTCCGGCCCTACCGGAAACGTATCCAGATTGTTTTCCAGGACCCCTTCGGCAGTCTGAGCCCGCGAATGTCCATTGCGGAGATCGTGGGCGAAGGCCTGGAAATCCACGACCCCGATGGCAAGGATACCCATGAGCAGCAAGTGATCCGTGCCCTCAAGGACGTCGGGCTGGATCCGGAAGCCAGGCACCGCTACCCGCACGAATTCTCCGGCGGCCAGCGTCAGCGCATTGCCATTGCCCGGGCCCTGGTTCTGCAACCGGACCTGATCATTCTCGATGAACCCACCTCGGCCCTGGACCGCACAGTCCAGAAACAGGTTATCCAGCTGTTGCGGGATATCCAGTCCCGTTATGGTCTAAGCTATATCTTCATCAGTCATGATCTGGCGGTGGTCCGCGCCTTGAGCCACAAGCTGCTGGTGCTCCAGCATGGCGAGATCGTGGAGTACGGTGATGCTGCTGACATATTCCACGCACCAAAGCAGCGGTATACCCAGGAACTGCTCAGCGCGGCACTGTTCTACCAGACCACCAATGAATCCACCACTACGACCAATTGAGCGTTACTCCCGGCAGCACGGTCGGGGATAATGCTCAAAAATCAGGAACACAGGGAGACACACCCATGGGAATGCTCAGTGGCAAGAAAGCACTGATCGTTGGCGTAGCCAGCAAACACTCGATCGCTTACGGTATCGCTGAATCCTTCGCCCGTGAAGGCGCCGAACTGGCCTTCACCTACCAGAACGAAAAGCTCCAGTCCCGCGTTGAGAAGTTCGCGGACCAGTGGGGTAGCAAGCTAACCTTCCCCTGCGATGTCGCCAGCGACGAAGAAATCGAGAACGTCTTCACCGAGCTGAACAAGCACTGGGACAACATCGACATCATCATCCACGCTGTCGGTTATGCCCCGGCCCACGAGCTGAACGGTAACTATGTCGACGTCACCACCCGTGAAGGCTTCAAGATCGCCCACGACATCAGCTCCTACAGCTTCGTCGCCCTGGCCAAGGGCGCGCGCAAGATGATGCACGAGGGCAGCTCCCTGTTGACCCTGAGCTACCTGGGCGCCGAGCGCGTGCTGCAGAACTACAACGTGATGGGTCTGGCCAAAGCGTCCCTGGAAGCCAACGTTCGTTACATGGCCGCTAGCCTCGGCAAGGAAGGCATCCGGGTCAACGGCATCTCCGCCGGCCCGATCAAGACCCTGGCTGCCTCCGGCATCGCCAGCTTCCGTCGGATGCTCGCCGAGAACGCGAGGCGCGCCCCTCTGCGCCGTAACGTGACCACCGAGGAAGTAGGCAACGCCGCCGCCTTCCTGAGCTCCGACCTGGCCAGTGGTATCACCGGCGAGATCATGTACGTTGATGGCGGTTTCAACATTACCGGCATGGGTGAACTCGAGGAGTGATCCCCGGGTAATTCCGAAAAACCGGCGCCGATGGTGCCGGTTTTTTTGTATCCGGGCTGCCGGAAACCGCGACAGGCAAGGGTCTCCAAGCGTTGAAAAGGCCCCTCAAATAACGCAGTATAAACAACTCGCCGGGGCTTGCCGTACAAGGCTCCCGACGATATTCACGTTAGCTAGGTATTCCTCTTGTGAGCCGGTCTCAGTTCGGAGGGATATGTCGATCAGAACCGGGGAAACAGAACAACATGTCGGGTAAGAAACTAGAAGATCTGAATGTGGCCAGCACCGAAACGCTGATTACGCCGGAAGCGCTCAAGAACGAAATGCCACTGTCAGACAACGCGGCCGAAACCGTTGCCAACAGCCGTCAGGCCATCTACGACATCATGGACGGCAAGGACCACCGCCTGTTTGTGGTTGTGGGCCCCTGCTCCATCCATGACGTGGAAGCCGCCCGTGACTACGCCCAGCGCCTGAAAAAGCTGGCAGACGAAGTCAGCGATACCCTCCTGATCGTCATGCGTGTCTATTTCGAGAAGCCCCGCACCACCGTTGGCTGGAAGGGCCTGATCAACGACCCGCACCTGAACGACACCTTCGACATCGAGCAGGGCCTGCACATCGGTCGCCGGCTGCTGCTTGATATCAACGAGCTCGGCCTGCCGGCTGCGACCGAGGCTCTGGATCCGATCTCCCCGCAGTACCTGCAGGACACCATCGCCTGGTCCGCCATCGGCGCCCGGACCACGGAATCCCAGACCCACCGGGAGATGAGCAGCGGCCTGTCCATGGCGATCGGTTTCAAGAACGGCACCGACGGCAGCCTCGATGTAGCCGTGAACGCCATGAAATCCGTCTCCCATCCCCACAGTTTCCTGGGCATCGACCAGCAGGGCAAGGTTGCCATTATCCGGACCAAGGGCAATAACTATGGTCACGTGGTTCTGCGTGGCGGTGGCGGCAAGCCCAATTACGATTCCGTGAGCGTGGCACTGTGCGAGCAGGCGCTGGAGAAGGCCGGTCTGCGCAAATCCATCATGGTGGATTGCAGCCATGCCAACTCCAGCAAGGATCCCGCGATCCAGCCGCTGGTGCTGCAGGACATCACCCACCAGATCCTGGAAGGCAACACCTCTATCCAGGGCCTGATGGTTGAGAGCAACATTAACTGGGGCAACCAGCCTCTTCCGGAAAATCTCGCCGACCTGAAGTATGGCGTTTCCGTGACCGACGCCTGCATCGACTGGCCGACCACCGAAAAGGCCATCCGCGAGATGCGTGACAAGCTCAGAGATGTACTGCCCAAGCGCAAGGCAGGTTAAAACCGGCACCAATAAAAACGGGGAGCTGGCAGCTCCCCGTTTTTGCATCTGGGCCTGAGTTATCTGAATTCAGAGACTGCCACCGGGCAAGCCTGCCACCCAGTCCAGTTTATCCCGAAGCGACACCACCTGACCGATGATTACCAGTGTGGGCGCCCTCACCTGTTCGGCACCCACGCGGCTGACAATCGTCTCCAGTGTGCCGGTCACCACGTGCTGTTCCGGAGTCGTACCCTTTGACACCAGGGCAACCGGCATATCCGGAGCCATTCCGTGCTCGATCAACTGCCGGGATATGATGGGCAAGCCCACCAGCCCCATATAGAACACCAGGGTCTGATTGTTCTGGACGAAGTCCTTCCAGGGCAGATCGCAGCTGTCATCCTTCAGGTGGCCGGTGATAAACCGCACTGACTGGGCGTAATCCCGATGTGTCAGGGGAATGCCGGCATAGGCCGCACAGCCGGAAGCGGCGGTGATGCCCGGAACTACCTGGAACCGGACTCCGGCTTCAGCCAGGGTTTCGATTTCCTCGCCGCCCCGACCGAAGATGAACGGGTCGCCGCCCTTGAGCCGCACCACCCTGAGGCCCTGTCGCGCCAGTTCCACCAGGCGCTGGTTGATCTGCTCCTGGGGCAAGGTGTGGTTCGAGCGCTGCTTGCCGACGTGGATCTTTTCTGCCGCGTCCGGAATCAGTGTCAGGATTTCCGGCGAGACCAGACGATCATAGAGCACCACCTCCGCCGAGGTGATCAGGCGCCAGGCTTTCAGCGTCAACAACTCCGGATCTCCCGGACCGGCACCGACCAGGGCCACTTCACCCGCGGAATTGTTCGGGTTGTCGGTGACCGGATTGGCCTTGTACCGAATTGGTGCAGGCCTTGCGGTTATGCCCTCCCCGGGTGCTGGTTGATCACTCATTGGATCCTTTCGATGCCTCCCATGTAAGACCGAAGAACTTCCGGTACCACAATGCTGCCGTCCTCCTGCTGGTAGTTCTCCATCACCGCAATCAGGGCGCGACCAACCGCAAGACCGGAGCCGTTCAGGGTATGAACCGGCTCAGGCTTGCCGGTTTCCGGATTACGCCAGCGTGCATGCATACGCCGTGCCTGGAAATCCCGGGTATTGGAACAGGAGGAGATTTCCCGGTACTTGCTCTGACCCGGCAGCCAGACTTCCAGATCGTAGGTCTTGGCGGCAGAGAAGCCCATGTCGCCACCACACAGGGTCACCACCCGGTACGGCAGTTCCAGCAGCTGCAGGACCTTCTCGGCGTGGCCGGTAAGCGCCTCCAGGGCAGCCTCGGAATCAGACGGGCGCACTACGTGGACCAGCTCCACCTTGTCGAACTGGTGCTGGCGAATCATACCACGGGTGTCACGGCCATAGGAGCCGGCCTCACTGCGGAAACATGGCGTATGGCAAACCAGCTGCAGTGGAAGCTCCTCTGCATCCAGGATGGTGTCGGATACCAGGTTGGTGGCCGGCACCTCGGCGGTCGGAATCAGGTACAGCGGATTCTCACCCTCGGTCTTGAACAGGTCTTCCTCGAATTTCGGAAGTTGCCCGGTTCCGTACAGGGTGTCCGCATTGACCAGGTACGGCACGTAGGCTTCGGTATAGCCATGCTCACCGGTGTGCAGATCCAGCATGAACTGGGCGAGGGCACGGTGCAGGCGGGCAATCGGACCGCGCATCACAGCAAAGCGGGAATGGGCCAGCCGGGACGCGGTTTCAAAGTCCAGGCCCTTGAGGTTTTCACCGAGAGTGACGTGGTCCTTCGGTTCGAAGTCGAAGCTCTTGGGTTCTCCCCAGGTGCGCGTCTCGACGTTGTCTTCCTCGGAAGCCCCGCCGGGCACATCTTCGTCCGGAAGGTTGGGAATTCCGGCCAGGAAAGCGTTGAGCTCTTCCTGCAGTCCACGCAGCTCGTCCTCGGCCTCGGAACGCTGCTTCTTCAGGCTGTCCACTTCCTCCAGCAGCGGCTGGATATCCTCACCGGCCGCCTTGGCCTTGCCGATGGATTTGGACCGTTTGTTCTGCTCGCTCTGCAACGTTTCCGTACGCACCTGAAGGGCACGACGGCGCTCTTCCAGTTGCTCGAAGGTGGCGATATCGAATTCAAAATTCTTGATAGCCAGCCGGCGGGCGATCTCTTCTGTCTGGGTACGGACGCGTTTGGGATCGAGCATGGTAGTCCTGATTCTTCCGGTTTGCGTGATGAGTTGAATGACAGGCCATTATACCTGCACAGTCGGCGGTGACCACCGTGGGGCTTCAGGAATAACGCTTGTTCGGGCTTTCGGCGTTGCGGGCATCCAGGCGCTGGCGTTTTTCAGCCAGCTTGATCTCCAGCCCGCGGTTCACCGGCTGGTAGTACCGACGGGAATGAATGGCTTCAGGCAGGTAGGATTCTCCGGCGGCAAAGGCCTCCGGCTCATCATGGGCGTAACGGTAGCTGTCCCCGTGGCCCATGGATTTCAGCAGCTTGGTCGGCGCATTGCGCAGGTGCGCGGGCACCTCGTAGTCCGGGTCCTGACGGATATCGGCCATGCACTGGTTGAACGCCTTGTAGACCGCGTTACTCTTGGGAGACAGGGCCAGATACGTGACCGCCTGTGCCAGGGCCAGCTCCCCTTCCGGGGATCCCAGCCGCTCCTGGGCATCCCAGGCATCCATGCTTAGCTGAAGGGCCCTGGGATCGGCGTTGCCGATATCCTCGCTGGCAATACGCACCAGCCGCCGGGCCACATACAGCGGATCGCAGCCTCCGTCGAGCATCCGGCACAGCCAGTACAGCGAGCCGTCCGGATCCGAGCCACGCACGGACTTGTGCAGGGCCGAGATCTGATCGTAAAAAACGTCGCCACCCTTATCAAAACGGCGCAGGCTGGTCTGCATCACCTGCTCAAGAACCGACTCGGTAATGGTGTCGGTGCCATCCTCTCCCGGCTCGGCCAGGTCAGCTGCCACCTCAAGGATATTCAGGGCCCGACGGGCATCGCCACCGGAGGCCGAGGCCATCAGCTCCAGCACATGGTCGGGAACCGCGAGCCTTCCGGCGAAACCCTGCTCAGAGCTCAGTGCGCGTTTCAGTAAAACCAGGATATCGGGCTCGTCCAGGTTCTTGAGCACATACACCCGGGTGCGTGACAGCAAGGCGCTGTTGAGCTCGAAGGAAGGATTTTCCGTGGTGGCACCCACGAAGATGAAGGTGCCATCCTCGATATGGGGCAGGAAGGCGTCCTGCTGGCTCTTGTTGAAACGGTGAACCTCATCCACGAACAACAGGGTGTCGCGCCCTTCGCTCTGCTTGCGGTTGCGGGCCCGCTCAACTACGGCGCGGATTTCCTTGACGCCGCTCAGCACCGCCGAAATGGTTTCAAAACTGAGGTTGCCCACGTTTGCCAGCAGCTGGGCAAACGTGGTCTTGCCCACTCCGGGCGGGCCCCAGAGGATCATGGAGTGCAACTGGCCCTGCTCTACCGCCCGGCGAAGCGGTTTGCCGGGGCCTACCAGGTGGGCCTGGCCGACATACTCATCCAGGTTCCTTGGCCGCATCCGCGCAGCCAGGGGCTGGAATCCCGCCGGCTCGTCGAAAAGGCTGTCCTGCATCAGGCTCCGTCCCGGATAATATCCACGCCGTCGGGATACTCCAGAGTAAAGGCACTGGCATCGACGGTTTCATTCAACCGGATGTCGTCGAAGCTCAGGATGCTGAGCTGGGACAGGGAGTCCTCCATCCGCATCTCCTGCAGCTCACCGTCGAAGAAACTCAGGCGCAGGGACGTAAACAGGGAATCCGGACTACGGGGCTCCAGGGTGAACTCCCGGGTACGCTCGCCGATCCGACGCTGTGACACCTGGTAGGTTTCATCCAGGTTGTCCACCTCGCCACTGAGCAACAGAGCCGGCGTGGTCTGCACCCGGTCATCCAGTTTATGGATGGTGACCTGCTCCAGGTCCGGATCGTAGACCTCCACGGTTTCCCCGTTACTGACGATAAACTGCGGCAGGGGTGCACTGGTTTCCCAGTAGAACAGTCCAGGGCGCTTGGCCTTGAGTTCACCCTGGGTTTCCTGGACGCGGCTACCGTTTTCGTTCACCACAATCTGGATGAAGTTTGCCTGGTAGGACTCATAACTCTTGAGAATGGAAGCAAGCTCGGACGCAGCCTCGCGACTCTGCGCATTGCTCTCCTCGGCGGACACTGGGCCCGAACTGAGCATCAGCCCGATCATCAGGCCAAATGCGACTTTCAACTGGCGTACCGTCATTAGGTTAACTCCTAGTCTCTGGGCGGCGGCGGAGCCAGCACCTCACGGGCACCGTTATGCCCGGCGGGGCTTACCACTCCCGACGCCTCCATGGCTTCCACCAGGTTCGCGGCCCGGTTGTAGCCAATCTTGAATTTACGCTGTACCGAGGAAATCGATACCCGCCGGCCTTCCGTGACAAACGCCACCGCCTCGTCATACAGGGAATCGCCTTCGCTGTCGCCGCCACCTTCACTCAGGGTCGGCACGCCCGGCAGACTCTCGCCTTCCGCGCCATTTAGAACGTCATCCACGTACACAGGTTCCCCGCGGGCTTTCCAGGCGCTGACCACCCGGTGGACCTCGTCGTCATCCACAAAGGCGCCATGAACGCGCACTGGCAGGCCAGAGCCCGGCGGCAGGTAAAGCATGTCACCGTGACCCAACAGCTGCTCCGCACCGCCCTGGTCCAGCACGGTCCGGGAATCGATCTTGGACGACACCTGGAACGACATCCGGGTGGGGATATTGGCCTTGATCAGACCGGTAATCACATCCACCGACGGGCGCTGGGTGGCAAGGATCAGGTGGATACCCGCGGCCCGGGCTTTCTGGGCGATACGGGCAATCAGCTCCTCCACCTTCTTCCCAACGATCATCATCATGTCGGCGAACTCGTCGATGACGACGACGATGAACGGCAGGGTTTCCAGCTCTGGACGATTCTCCTCGTCGTTCTCCAGATACTCATCCGGCTTCCAAAGCGGATCCAGGATAGGCTCTCCGGCTGCCTGGGCATCCTTGATCTTGCGGTTATAACCGGCAATGTTCCGGACCCCGAGGTTGGCCATCAGCTTGTAGCGGCGTTCCATCTCGGCCACGCACCAGCGCAGGGCGTTGGCGGCCTCCTTCATGTCGGTCACCACCGGGGCCAGCAGATGGGGAATACCGTCATAGATGCTGAGCTCCAGCATCTTGGGGTCCACCATTATGAAACGCACTTCCTCCGGGGTGGCCTTGAGCAGCATGCTCAGCAGCATGGCGTTGACCCCCACGGACTTACCCGAACCGGTGGTACCGGCCACCAGCAGGTGCGGCATCTTGGCGAGGTTGGCGACCACCGGATTACCACCGATGTCGTTGCCCAGGGCCAGGGTCAGTGGCGAGGAGCTTTCGGTGAATACCCGGGCGCCGAGCACCTCGGAGAGGCGAACCATTTCCCGCTCCTCGTTCGGAATCTCGATACCGACCACGGACTTGCCGGGGATGACTTCCACCACCCGTACGCTGAGCACTGCGAGGGAGCGCGCAAGATCCTTGGCCAGGTTGGAAATCTTGCTCACTTTCACGCCAGGGGCGGGCTTGATTTCAAACCGGGTGATCACCGGGCCCGGATTGACCTCGACCACCTCCACGGAGACCCCGAAATCTGCCAGCTTCTCTTCGAGCAGACGGGACATGTGCTCCAGGGATTCCTCGGAGTAACCTTTCTCCTTGTGCTCCTCGGGGGGATCCAGCAGGGTCAGCGGAGGAATCGGGCTTTCGATATCTTCCAGCAGGGACCCCTGCCCCGGCTTCTTGCCGTTCTCCGCCTTCGACTGGTCATCTTTCTTGAACGGGGAGATCTTGAAGGATCGGGAGGCCGGCTGAGGCTGAGGCTGAGGCTGCGCCTCCGCTTTTGCCGCCTTGGCCCGGGGTTCGGGCTTGTCGCCACTGTCCCGTGCACTGAAGTTTTCGAGTCGCGCCGGCTCGGCCGGTTCGGAGGCACTCAGGCCGTCGAGACCCGGTTCCTTGCGCTGGGCCGCCGCCGCGGGCTTCTGCTTGCGGGGACCCAGGCCCGGCAAACGGTGCCACCAACGGCGTTTCTTGCCTCCGGCAGGCCCGCTTTTGCTTTCAACCCGGTCATTCACGATGGGTGGTTCTTTCTTCGGAGCCTCCGGCGCCTTGGGCTCGGCCCTCGGCTTCGCCGGCTTGTCGCCGCTGGAGGTGAACAGACTCTTGAGGAATTGTCCGGAGCGCAGGGTCAGACTGCCCACCTGGTCCATCAGCCAGAACCAGGACAGGCCCGTGGACACCGTGAGCGCGAACAGGAAGATGGCGATCAGCAGCAGTGTCGTTGCCGGCAGGTTGAAGAACCGCACCATCGCTTCGGACACCGCCGTGCCCAGCACACCGCCGGAAGACACGCCAAGCCCGAAAACCGAATACAGGGACAGCAGGCTGGTCGCCGACAGCAGGATCAGGAGGAAGCCGCCAAAACGCATCAGGAAGAGCGGCCAGTGCAGGTCCAGTGACTCATTGCGGCGACGGATCAGCATGATCGAATAGCCGGCAATCATCACCGGGAAGAGATAGGCCATGTGGCCAAAAAAATCCATGAACAGGCTGGCCAGCCATGCACCTGTGCGGCCGGCGTAGTTGCGCACAGAGGTGTCGTGCCCGATGCTTGCCCAGCCCGGATCACCGGGAGTAAAGGTAACCAGGGCCATGGCGAGGTAGATCGCCAGGGCAATCAGCGCAATAACCGCACCCTCGCGCGCGCCCTGTGCGGCGAGACGGCGAAAACGCTGCTGCTTTTCCGTAAGTTCCGGGGATGCTTTCTTAGCTTTTGCGGTTTCGGCCATGAATGCTCTGACGTGTCCGTTACTTTAACTGCCCAGGGCGTCGAAGCCTCGCATCAGATCTGTTTTCAGATCCTCGACGTCCTCAATGCCGACCGACAACCGGATCAGGTTTTCGGTAATACCTGCGTGATCCTTGTCCTCGGGCGACAATCGGCCATGAGTCGTGGTTGCCGGATGGGTAATGGTTGTTTTCACATCCCCAAGGTTGGCAGTAATGGAGATCATCCGCGTGGCATCGATGAAACGCCAGGCTTCGTCGCGACCACCTTTGACGCGGAACGAGAGTACCCCGCCGAAGCCTTTTTGCTGCTTCTTTGCCAACTCATGCTGGGGATGGCTCTGCAGACCCGCGTAATACACGGATTCCACGGCATTTTGCTGCTCCAGCCACAATGCCAACTCTAACGCATTGTCGCAATGGGCGCGCATACGGATTGGTAACGTTTCCAGACCCTTATGAAACACCCAGGCATTAAACGGGCTCATGGTCGGACCTGCGGAACGCAGAAAACCGTACACCTCTTCCATCAGCTTTTCAGAACCAACCACGACGCCACCAACGCAACGACCCTGACCATCCAGGTACTTGGTGGCCGAATGAATGACGATGTCCGCACCGTGTTCCAGCGGCCGCTGCAGCACCGGTGTGCAGAAGCAGTTATCCACCACCAGCAGCGCATCACTGGCCCGGGCGAGCCTGGACAACTCCGCCAGATCCGCCACCTCACACAGGGGGTTGGACGGGGTTTCCAGGAACAGCATGCGGGTTTCCGGACGAATGGCCTGCTGCCATTCCTCGTAATTGGTCAGGCTGACGAAGGTGGTCTCCACCCCGAAGCGGGCCAGGTACTTCTGGAACAGCACGTTCGTGGTTCCGAACACACCCCGGGAACAGATCACGTGGTCCCCGCTCTTGAGCAGTGAAATACAGGTGCTGAGGATGGCCGCCATGCCGGATGCCGTGGCCACGGCGCGCTCGCCACCTTCCATGGCTGCGATGCGGCCCTCGAAGGCCTGCACAGTCGGGTTGGTGAACCGGGAGTAGATGTTACCCGGCTCCTCGCCGCCAAATCGTGCGGCCGCCTGGGCGGCACTGCCATAGACGAAGCTTGAGGTTGGGAAAATTGCGTCGCTGTGTTCCAGTTGATCCGTGCGAAGCTGCCCTGCCCTCACGGCCAGGGTATCCACGGACATACCCTCGAGATCCGATTCCGGAATCTGAACGGTTTCTTCTCTGCGAAAGGTCATGGGCGTCTCCTGGCCAGGGTTTCCGGACAATCAGTCGTCATCGTTATGAAGATCGATAATACCGTTATCGGATGAATCGCCGCCGGACTTGTTGCGCGATTCATCCTTACGGAGATCCTCAAGCTTGTCCAGGTAGGCCCGATCCACATCACCGGTGACGTAATTGCCGGTAAAGACCGAACATTCCCAGCCTTCAATCTGGTCGTTCACATCACTGACGCAGGTAATCAGATCTTCCAGATCCTGGTACAGCAGCCAGTCGGCGCCGATCAACTCCCGGATTTCCTCTATGGTGCGATCGTGGGCAATCAGCTCGCTGGCAGACGGCATATCGATGCCGTACACATTCGGATAACGCACAGGGGGCGCCGCGGAGGCGAAATAGACGTTCCTGGCGCCGGCATCCCGGGCCATCTGCACGATTTCCTTGCAGGTAGTGCCGCGGACGATGGAATCATCCACCAGCATCACGTTCTTGCCCCGGAACTCCAGATCGATCGGGTTCAGCTTCTGGCGAACGGACTTCTTCCGCATCTTCTGGCCCGGCATGATGAAGGTCCGGCCGATATAGCGGTTCTTGATGAACCCTTCACGGAACTTGACGCCCAGGCGGTGGGCCATCTGCATGGCCGAGGTCCGGCTGGTGTCCGGGATCGGGATGACCACGTCAATGTCGTGATCGGGACGCTCCCGCATAACCTTTTCCGCCAGAGTCTCACCCATTCGCAGCCGGGCCTTGTAGACCGAGACCTTGTCAATAATGGAGTCCGGGCGGGCGAAATAGACGTGCTCGAAAATGCAGGGATAAAGGTGAGCCTCATCGGCGCACTGCTGGGTGTAGAGGGTGCCATCGGTCTCGATATAGACCGCCTCGCCCGGCGCAATGTCCCGGACCAGCTTGAAGCCTGCGGCGCTCAGCGCCACGCTCTCGGAGGCAATCATGTACTCCTTGCCACCATCCTCGGTCTCGCGCACCCCGTAACAGGCCGGGCGAATGCCGTTCGGGTCACGGAACCCGATAATCCCGTAACCGGTAATCATGGCAATCACCGCATAGGCGCCACGACAGCGCTTGTGCACTGCCTTGACCGCGTAAAAGATCTCGTCCTTCGTCGGCGTCAGCTTGCCCAGTTTCTGCAGCTCGTGGGCGAACACGTTGAGCAGTACTTCCGAATCGGAATTGGTGTTGATATGGCGAAGATCGGTGCGGAAGAGATCCCGTGCCAGCTCATCGGCGTTGGTCAGGTTGCCGTTGTGAGCCAGGGTGATGCCATAGGGGCTGTTGACGTAGAACGGCTGGGCCTCGGCAGAACTGGAGGTGCCGGCGGTGGGATAGCGCACGTGGCCGATCCCGACATTGCCGACAAGGCGGCGCATATGACGGGTGTGGAATACATCCCGCACCAGACCGTTGTCCTTGCGCAGGTAAAACCGCTCGTCCTGAAAGGTAACAATGCCCGCCGCGTCCTGGCCCCGGTGCTGAAGTACAGTCAGCGCATCATAGAGCGACTGATTGACGTTGGAAGTACTGACGATGCCGACAATGCCACACATGGATAGGATCTTCTCCGAGTGTTAATACTGAATGTTAACGGGACGCGGACCTGGGTTCCACGTCTTCTTTTCCCTGACTTGCCTCCGGAGCTTCCGGTCGGGCCTCGCCCTCCCCTGCCGGCTCCAGAAAACGGGCGAACTCATCGCCGAACGTGCGCCGTGACCAGTCCTCCACCACGGCGAGCCTGTCGATCATCACAGACTCCCGCCACCAGGTGTCCTGGGCCAGCGGGGTGTAGCGGGTGAAGGCAATTCCGACAATCACCACGACCACACCCCGGAGCAGGCCGAAGCCCATGCCGAGTACCCGGTCCGTTGCCGATAACCCGGTGACACGAACCAGGTGGCCGATCATGTTGTTGATGATGGCTCCGACAATCAGGGTACCAAAGAACAGGATGGCGAACGCCGCAATCAGACGCACAAGTGGCGTCTCGACGGTGCTCTCCAAAAGGGTTTGCATCTGCGGGTGGAAAGTCCTGGCCAGGATGAAAGCGGCAATCCAGGTGACCAGTGACAGGGCTTCCTTGACGAATCCACGCTTGAGACTGATCAGCGTGGAAACCGCAATGAGGACAATAATGACCCAGTCAATCCAGATCAGCGATTCCATGAAAAACCCGGCAGAGAAAAGAAAGCGCGAATTCTATCAGGAATCGCAGCGCCACCAAACTGCACGACGCTCATAATCCGGTGTCAACACGTTATTTATCACCCTCGGTGACCAGACTGTTCAGCTTGAACGCGTCGTCCAGCACTCGCTTGGCGGCCTCGGCTTCCGATTTGCTGGCAAAGGGACCGCTGAACACACGTGTCAGCACCGTGTCACCGCGGGTCAGCTCCTGCAGATGGGAGCCGTAACCCTTCTCCCGGACCTGGTCCCTGAGCCGGCGGGCATTGTCCGGGTTACCGAAACTGCCCAACTGGACCACCCAGGCACCTTCGAGGGAGCGGGTATATTCTGCGTTCTCCGGCTCCTCGGATGCGGCAGGCTGAGTATCAGCGGTGTTTTCGACCTGCTGATCGGCTGCGGCGCTTTCGGTAGAACTGTCATCCGCTGCCGGCTGTGACTCCGAAACCGCTGCCTCATCCTCGATTACCCGATAACCTGCTGACTGCCCGGTCTCGGCGGGCGCCGTTGGTGCAGGCTGCTCAACCTGTGAGGTCGCATCAGCTGGTGCTGACTCCTCGATTTCATAAACGGGCGCCTCAGGAATCTCCTCCGACGGGGCGTTCACTTCCGGGAACGGCGGCTCTTCCGGAATCTGGATGGGCGTGGAGGTGCGCTCGGAATGAGGCTCATCGAAAATCATTGGCACAAAGATAACCGCCAGAGACACGAGAACCAGTGCCCCGATGATCCTTTGTTTCAGTCCGTCCACGCTGCCACTCCCGTTAACCGTTCCTTTACAGTTTACTGCTATCGCCGATACTAAACGGCTGTTTCCGATAACTCAAAGCCGGAACACCTGCCATGGACAAAGTTTAAGATCTGTCGCCCTGAAGGACATCCCGGGCTTCGGCAACGGTGAAGAAAGATCCGAATACGATCACAAGTCCATCGCTACCGGCGGATTCCCTGGCCGCGGCCATGGCTGCCGCCACTGACTCGCACTGCTTCAGCCCGGTAACGCCAGCGGCCCGGACACGGTCGGTCAGGGTCTCGACATCGAGCCCCCTGGGCACGGTCAGGGGCGCCAGGAACCATTCGTCCACCACGGAGGCCATCGCCGCCGCAACACCCTCCACATCCTTATCGGCGAGCGCCCCATAGACGGCAACCACCCGCTGGTTGGCGTGGCGTAAGGATGCCAGACGATCGGCAAGCCAGGTTGCCGCATGGGGATTGTGGCCGACATCCACGAGGGTTACGGGGTTGTCAGCGAGCTGCTCGAACCGACCGGGAACGGAGAGCCCCATGAGGGTCGACTCAACCTCCGCAATACCCAGCTGAGGCGCCAGGTTCCGGATCGCCACCACGGCCGCCGCCACACTCTTCACCGGCAGAGGACCGGCGGGAAAACGGATTGTCTCGCCCCGGTATTCCAGGTGGACCTTGGCGGCATCACCGATAGCGCCGTCTTCGGGCAGTCTGAGCTGGTAGTCCCTACCGAAAAGATCGAGGGATACCTTTTGCGCTGAAACCTGCTGCAGGACCGATCTGGGGGCATCCTCATCGGCATATACTGCGGGAATGCCCGGCCGAAGAATCCCGGCTTTCTCGAAGCCGATCACTTCACGGTCATTTCCGAGGAAGGCTACATGATCGATATCCACCGACGTGATAATAGCAAAGTCCGCATCGAGCACGTTAACTGCGTCCAGCCGGCCACCAAGGCCGACTTCAAGCACCCAATCCTCGACACCCGCCTCGGCAAAGGCCACAAACGCCGCCAGAGTGCCGAATTCGAAATAGGTCAGAGTGGTGTTGCGTCGGGCCTGCTCCACCGTCTCGAAGGCGCGCACCAGTGCCTCGTCGCTGATCTCGGAGCCATCGATGCGGACGCGCTCGTTGTAGCGATGCAGGTGTGGCGAGGTATAAGCCCCGGTTGTACGGCCGGCAGAACGCAACAGGGCCTCGATGGCCGCCACAGCACTGCCCTTGCCGTTAGTGCCCGCGACGGTAATGATCCGGCCCCGGGGTTTGCGGGGAAACAGCCGGCGTAAAACCAGCAGTACCCGGTCAAGACCCAGATCGATTTCGGAGGGATGAATGGATTCCAGGTAGGAAAGCCACTGATCGGGCGTGGCGTTCGCCCCCGGCGCAGCCGGGGGCTTATCGTAGTTGTTACTGCTCGGCGGCATCGTTTTCGGGCTTTTCAGACACTTCGAATTCGATGGGTTCTTCGGTACCGGGCTTTTCGTCCGCAGTGAACTTGGCGAGCAGGTGTGCACAACGCTCCCGCAGCTGGTGGCGGTGAAGAATCATGTCAATGGCACCGTGCTCCAGCAGGAATTCACTGCGCTGGAAGCCTTCCGGCAGCTTTTCGCGGACCGTCTGCTCGATTACCCGCGGGCCGGCGAAACCAATCAGCGCGTTGGGCTCGGCAATGTTGAGATCACCCAGCATGGCCAGACTCGCAGATACCCCACCGAACACCGGATCGGTCATAATGGAAATGTAGGGAATGCCTTCCTGCTTCATCCGCTCAAGCACAGCCGCCGTCTTGGACATCTGCATCAGCGACAGGATCGCTTCCTGCATCCGGGCTCCACCACTGGCAGAGAAACACACCAGCGGAATGCGGTCACGCAGGGCAACGTTGGCCGCCTGCACGAACTTCTCACCCACAACCTGGCCCATGGAACCGCCCAGGAAGTTGAACTCGAAGGAGCAGGCCACCAGGGGGACCCCCAGGGTCGTTCCTTTCATGGCGATCAGGGCGTCTTTCTCACCGGTGCCCTTCTGGGCCTGGGAGAGACGATCCTTGTAACGCTTGCTGTCCTTGAACTTGAGGCGATCCCAGGGCTCCAGATCCGCTGCGATTTCCTCACGGCCGTCTTCGTCGAGGAAGATATCCAGTCGACGACGAGCGCTCACCCGCAAGTGATGGTTACATTTGGGGCAAACATCCAGATTCTTCTCAAGCTCCGGCTTGTAGAGAAAGGCTCCACACTTGGGGCACTTCTTCCAGAGCCCCTCGGGGACCCCGGTTCTCTGCTTGGATTCCGAGCGGATCTTGCTCGGCATGATTTTGTCCAGCCAGTTACTCATGATTCAATCCTGTCCTGTGAGGCCTGCCTGCCCTCGGCCTCCGGTCAGGAGGCCAGGCTGTCCAGTGCTTCGCGCATCGGGTGGAGCAGATCCGTCAGGGCCCGCTTGAGCTCTTCCGTATCTGCCTGATTTCTGGCTATTGTATCGACCAGCACACTGCCAACAATTACACCATCGGATACCCGACCAACGGCAGCGGCTGTTTCCGCGTCACGGATTCCAAACCCGACTCCGACCGGCAAGGCCGTCATCTCGTGAATATGGGCGACCTTCGCGGCCACTTCGTCGACGTTGATTTTAGCCGCACCGGTCACACCCTTGAATGAAACATAGTACACATAGCCGGATGAGTGCTCGGCAATAGCCTGGATCCGCTCATCAATCGTGGTCGGTGCCAGCAGGAAAATCGCATCCAGGTTACGGCTGGTGAACAGCGGCGCCACGTCATCCGCCTCTTCCGGCGGCAGATCAACGGTGAGAATACCATCGACGCCGGCATCCGCTGCCGCCTCGGCGAAAGCTTCGTAACCCATGGCTTCCATGGGGTTGAGGTACCCCATGAGAACCACCGGGGTCTTGTCATCCTGCTTGCGGAACTCCTTGACCATGCCGATGACCTGGCGCAAGGACGTTCCGTGCTTGAGGGAACGCTCGCAGGCCAACTGGATAACCGGGCCATCCGCCATCGGGTCGGAGAATGGCACGCCAAGCTCGATAATATCCGCGCCCGCACTGACCAACGTATGCATCAGATCGACCGTCACATCCGGGTGGGGATCACCGGCCGTGATATAGGGAATCAGCGCCTTACGATCCTGTTCCTTCAGGGCCTTCATTACCCCTTCAATTCGGCTCATGCCAGTTTCCGTCCTTTCATCAGATCTCGATACCATCAAGTTGGGCGATGGTGTGAATGTCTTTGTCACCCCGGCCGGAAATGTTGATTACCAGCATCTGGTCCTTGTCCATTTCCGCAGCCTTCTTCACGCCGTAGGCCACCGCGTGGGCAGTCTCCAGTGCCGGCATGATGCCCTCTACCCGGGTCAGCATACGGAAGCCGTCCAGCGCCTCATTGTCGGTCACCGACACGTAGTTGGCCCGGCCGATATCCTTGAGCCACGCATGCTCAGGCCCGACTCCTGGATAGTCCAGGCCTGCACTGACGGAATGGGTGCCGGCAATCTGGCCGTTCTCGTCTTCCATCAGGTAGGTGCGGTTGCCATGCAATACACCCGGGCGTCCGGCACAGAGGGGGGCGGCGTGCTGACCGGTCTCAATGCCCAGGCCACCGGCCTCAACGCCATACATCTCCACACTCTCATCCCCGAGGAACGGGTAGAACATGCCGATGGCATTTGATCCA
Source organism: Marinobacter szutsaonensis (assembly GCF_039523335.1). Taxonomy (NCBI): domain Bacteria; kingdom Pseudomonadati; phylum Pseudomonadota; class Gammaproteobacteria; order Pseudomonadales; family Marinobacteraceae; genus Marinobacter; species Marinobacter szutsaonensis. The sequence goes on from NZ_BAAAFC010000001.1 coordinate 340,276, forward strand.
CCTCCCACACAGGCAACAAGCGCGTCCGGCAGCTTACCGGTCTTCTCCAGTGCCTGCCGGCGGGTTTCACGACCGATCACCGACTGAAAATCCCGTACCAGAAGCGGATAAGGATGAGGGCCAGCCACGGTGCCAATGATGTAGAAGGTGTCGTCCACATGGGAAACCCAGTCGCGCATGGCGTCGTTCATGGCGTCTTTCAGGGTCCGGGTGCCACTTTGAACGGCATGGACCTGGGCACCCAGGAGCTTCATGCGATACACATTGAGGGATTGGCGCTGGACATCTTCAGCGCCCATGAACACGTGGCATTCCAGACCCAGGCGGGCGCATACCGTGGCAGTGGCAACACCGTGCTGGCCTGCACCGGTCTCGGCAATGATCCGCTTCTTGCCGAGGAAACTGGCCAGAAGCGCCTGACCGATGGTGTTATTCACCTTGTGAGCGCCGGTATGGTTCAGGTCTTCCCGCTTGAGCCAGATCTGCGCACCTCCGGTCTCCCGTGTCAGACGTTCCGCAAAATAAAGCGGGCTCGGGCGACCGACGTAATCAGCCAAATCCTGATCGAACTTGGCCTGGAACTCCGGATCCTTCTTCATCCGAAGGTATTCCTTTTCCAGGGTCATCAGCGAATCCATCAGGGTTTCAGAAACAAACCGTCCGCCGTAGGCACCGAAGTGACCCCGTGCATCGGGAAGCGCGCTCAGCATTTCTTCAGTCAGTTTTACAGACACGGTGAACCTCTTTAATGAAGTCGGAAATTTTCTGGATGTCCTTGATGCCTTTGCTGCGTTCGACGCCGCCACTGACATCCACGGCCCAGGGTTTCACCTGTGTTACGGCGCGGGATACGTTATCAGATGATAACCCACCGGCCAATACAAGTGGCATGGGGCGGCTTTCAGGGATCAACTGCCAGTTGAAGGACTGCCCTGTGCCCCCGTATTTATCCGGATCCCAGGCATCCACCAGCAAGCCGGCGGCGTCCCGGTAATCCTGAAAAGCGGTCTCTATCTGCCCTTCCTCGCGGACCCGAATGGCCTTGATCCAGCGCCTTCCGAAACTGCGACAGAACTCGGGCGTTTCATCGCCATGAAACTGGAGCAGATCCAGCGGCACCGCAGACAAAACCTGCTCGACAAATTCAGGCTCCGGATTCACAAACAATCCGACCGCTTGCACAAAGGGCGGGATGTCACGGATCAGGGCGGCCGCGTGCCCGGGCGAAACCGAGCGCGGACTGGGCTCATAAAACACGAACCCGAGGGCATCTGCGCCGCAACTGATGGCTGCCGACACATCCTCGGGGCGGGTCAGGCCACAAATCTTGACTCTTGTGCTCATAGCTTCGGCATCGGCTTTTTGGGATGAATGTGTGTCGGCTCAATCGGGAGATTGTCGTCCCGCTGGAACCAGGGCCGGACAAAACCCGGGCCACATTCGGCTTTCGGGATTCCGTACCCTTCAGGATACCCCACATCCACAAGGTAAAGCCCGTCCGGCGGCGCAGTCACACCCGCCACGGTCCGGTCCCGCTTATTCAGGATCGCCCCAATCCAGCCCACGGATTCCTTGCAATTGCCGACCGCCATCAGGGCTCCAGCAATGTTCCGTACCATGTGGTGCAGAAAAGCGTTGGCCTGAACATCTATTACGACAAAATCCCCCCTGCGGGTTACCGAAATCCTCTCAAGAAAGCGAATGGGCGTGCGGGACTGGCAACCGGCGGCACGGAAAGATGAAAAATCATGCTCACCGACCAGGGCCTGGGCAGCCTGATGCATCCGGTCCGCATCCAGTGGGCGAAAGGTCCAGCTGACCTGTCCACGCAGGATTCCCGGTCGAACCGCATGGTTGTAGATCACATAACGGTAACGGCGATAGACCGCCGAGAAGCGTGCGTGGAAATCTTCAGCGCCCTGCCCCGCCCAATGGACGGAGATATCCTCTGGAAGAGCAGTATTGATGCCCATCACCCATGAGCGCAGATTACGGATTGACGGCGTCTCGAAGTGGACGATCTGGTAACTGGCATGAACACCGGCATCGGTACGACCGGCACAGACCAGGTCTACCGGGTGATCAGCCACCTTGGCCACCGCTTTGGAAAGCTCCCCTTCGACCGACCGTACTCCGGATTTCTGCATCTGCCAGCCATGAAAGCTCCGGCCATCGTATTCAAAGGCCAGGACCACCCGGCCGTTACCAATCGCGTTGTCTGTGGTCAGTTGCTGTGCTTCGAGGAACAAAGGGAAGTCCGAAAAGGTCTTGCTGTAAAAACAAAGCGCCGGCTTTATCCCGTGAACCGGGGCCGGAGCTCGTCACCTGAAGGCTTGATTATAACGGATCAGGACAGATTTTTAAGGAGATCCTGCGCTTCTGCCTTCTGGGCGTCATCACCCTCCAGTGCCACTTCCTCCAGGATGTCCCGGGCACCGTCGCTGTCGCCCATCTCGATGTAGGCGCGAGCCAGGTCCAGCTTGGTCGCAGCCTCATCGGTGCCTGCCAGGAAGTCGAAGTCGTCGTCCTCGCCCAGCTCGGATTCATCGATATCGACAGGTGCTGATCGAGCTGCCTCATCGCTTGCCACAGGAATCTCCTCTTCGGCAGCTTCGTCGGCGGCAGGCGCTTCCTGTTCCGCCAGGTTCTCCAGTGTACCCAGATCCTCCAACTCCTCGGTCTCGGCAACTTCCTGTTCAGGGCTGGGCTCCTCACCCTCTCCCATCACGTCGCCTTCACCGAGGGTATCTTCCAGACCCAGCTCCTCGTCGAGGGACGCAGGCTCTTCCTCGCCGTGGTTGGTGGTATCGGCGGAATCGGAGAACTCCTCCATCAGGGCGAGATCCTCATCAGAGACATCCAGCTCCAGATCATCCAGTGACGACTCTTCCAACTCATCGCCGCCAAGCTCGTCCTCATCGGCGACCTTGTCGAGTTCGGCATCCAGCTCATCCAGGAAGGACTCGTCCAGGCCGCTGAGCTCGGACTCCACGTCGTCGCCCTCTGCGTCTGCCGGCTTTCCAGACTCGTCCTCCAGATCCAGAGCGAACTCATCGCTCTGGTTTTCCTTTGACTCTTCGGCAGGCTCTTCCAGATCCATTTCAAGGGAGGAGAAGTCGGTCTCTTCGCCTTGCGCTTTCGGCTCGGCTTCCTCTTCCGTCTCCAGGGAGGACAGATCGAACTCGATCATGTCGTCCCGGGTACCGGAAGCCTCGGTCTCAGCCTCTTCCGCAGCAGTATCAGACTCTTTCTCGGCCTGCTCGACATCACTCAGGTCAAACTCGGCGAACTCGGTATCGAAATCGCCGAACTCGTTTTCGACCTGCTCTTCCTTTGATGCGTCGTACTGGTCTGCCAGGAGCTCGTCTGAGACTTCAGCCTCCGCGGACGCTTCTTCCTGAGCGGCGCTGAAGGAATCGGAACGAAGCTGTGACTCAAGGTCATCAATGCTCGGGACCGACTCCGCCTCCTCGAGACGACCGCGCAGCGCATTGGCCTCGGCCAGCGCATCCTCGTCCTCGAAGGCTTCAATCTCGCCGAATTGCTTATCGAAGCCCTGACGATCCTGGTTGTCGGCGTACAGTGCCAGCAGTTTCAGGCGCAGATCGGTACGGCTCGGTTCCCGCGAAATCGCGTTTTCCAGGGTCTGTACCGCCTGATCGGTCTGACCGTAGGCAACATACCGGTCAGCTTCGGCCAAAGCGTCTCCTGCCTCAGGAGCCTTGGCTTCATCCTCACCGAGATCAACCTCGAAAGAATCGGACTCGCCCTCGGAATCGGCATTGAGCTCGTCGTAGAACTCCTTCTCCCGATTGGCATTCCGGCGTGCCACCAGAAGCAGGAGCAGCAGCAGGAGAATCAGGCCACCGCCCAACGCGATCTGGTACATCGGGTTGTTGACAATCATGTCAATGATATTACCGGGGAATGCTTTTTGCGGAGCCGGCGGCTGCTGGGCAGGCTGGGTCTGTTGTTGTGCAGGCGCAGCCGCAGCGGCGTCTTGCTCAGACTCCTGGCCGGCACTAGCGGCTTCATCACCTGGAGCAGTTGCATCAGCAGGCTCTGTGCTGGTTCCCGCGACATCGCTTGCGGCTTCGTCGGATGTGGTTTCACCTGTTGCAGCAGCCTCGCCTTCCTGGGCCGCATCACCTGAGCCGTCTTCCCCAGCAGATTCCTCGGTTGCCACGTCAGTTTCCGTCGCGGCTTCGGCCTGCTCCACTTCATCACCAGCAGACTCGGACCCGGTAGCAGAATCGGCAGTTTCGGACATCTCGCCCGTGCCAGCTTCTTCGGATCCGGATTCGGCGGCATCCTCGGCGGATGCAGTTGTAGCCGCCTCACCTTCACCGGGCGCACCGGTTTCGCCTGCTACCGCTTCAGCATCGCCCTCTCCGGCCATCTGCTGCATATCGGCAAGCTGACTGTTCTTGAGCTCAAGCAGACGCTGGAGGGTCTCAACCTGATCCTGCAGATCTTCAACGCGACTGTTCAGTTCCGCGTTTTCACGGCGAGCACTCTCCAGCTCTTCCATCGCAATGGCTTCGCCGGCATCCACACCGCCGGGCAGATCACTGTCACCGCCGGCGGAACCACCCTCAGTGGTATCCCGGGAATCACTGTCCTCCGACACCAGGAGCTTCAGCTCGGCATCCCCGGCTCCAGCTGCAGCCTGCTCGGTTGGCTGGGCCTGCTGGGGAGTCGGAGTGGCATCCACTGTGCGTTGGGGAGACTGGAATTCCTGATTCTGCTGACTGACGATGCGGGTAGCTTCGGCGCGGGTACGGCTCTGGATCTGGTCCTTGGTGGGCACCCGCAACACTTCACCGCGCTTCAGACGGTTGATGTTGCCACCGATGAAGGCATCCGGGTTCAGATCCTGGATCGCAAGCATCACCTGCTGCATGGACACGCTGTTATCCGGACGAACGCGTTGGGCGATTGTCCAGAGGGTGTCGGAGGCGCCAGTGGGGCCGAAGGTATCTGCGGAATAGCCCCGACCAAGTGAACTTTCCGCCTCGGCCTGGCGCCGGATGGATTCACTGCTACGGGTCGGCTGAGCGGCAGGCTCGGAGGTACGCGTAGTGGAACTGGGTGCAGCCACCTGTTCACGGACGCCGGAATCTTCGGCATACACCGGCGGATCAACCAGCACCGCATATTCACGCATCAGGCGGCCGTTCGGCCAGCTCAGCTCCAGCAGGAAGTTCAGGTACGGTTCGCGCAGGGGCTCCCGGGAGGAGACATTGACCACGAGATTACCGTCAGTACCGGTCACAACCTCAAAACGGAGCTTGCTGAGAAACTGGTTGCGATCCAGCCCTACACGCTCATAGGCGGTATCCGAAGCAATACTGACCAGAACATCGCCGGGGCTTACTCCCCGGCTCTTGGGCAGAACGATCTCCGCATCCAGGGGCTCATTCAGATAGGACTGAAGTTCGATTTCTCCCAGCCCGAGGGCCTGTGCAACGCCGGAACCGAGCCCTCCTGCCAGAGCCAGGGCAACCGCAAGCTTGCGTACCTTCATGCTTTTTCCTTTCCAGTCTCCGTTATTCGTTACTGCTTTCTTCAAAACAGAATCGGATGAGGTTGGATGACTTCCGTCTGGATAATTTTCGTTATTATGTCGCGATTTTAATATTCAATTTCGCAAGTATTGTTGATAAAGCCTCGTTTATCAATCAATCAGCTGCAATCCTTGCAGCACTTTTTTATCTTCAAGCCGGAACCCCCTAGGTTCCCTGAAAATAACAGGGGCGGAGGCCGAAATCAGCCTCCGCCCCCAACCGGTTTTCTGAAACCGGACACAGTTGGCATTAATTACCCCTGTGTAACACTTCTTAACGCTCCTGAAGGACCCGGAGCATGCGGCGAAGCGGCTCTGCGGCGCCCCACAGCAGCTGGTCACCAACGGTAAACGCGGAGATGTACTCCGGACCCATGGCCAGCTTGCGGATTCGCCCGATGGGGATACTGAGTGTACCGGTCACTTTCGCCGGCGTCAGTTCTTCCATGGTCGCATCCCGGTCGTTCGGGATCACCTTCACCCAGTCATTGGCCTTGGCCAGAATACCCTCAATCTCGGACACGGACAGGTCCTTCTTGAGCTTGATGGTCAATGCCTGACTGTGGGAACGCATGGCACCGATGCGGACACAGATTCCGTCGATGGGAATCGGGTTGTCGCTGCGACCGAGGATCTTGTTGGTCTCAACACCCGCTTTCCATTCTTCCTTGCTCATGCCGTTATCGAGTTGCTTGTCGATGAACGGAATCAGGCTGCCTGCCAGAGGCACGCCGAAGTTCTCGGTGGGAAAATCGCCGGAACGCATGGTGTCGGTCACCTTGCGATCGATTTCCAGGATCGCGGAGGACGGATCGTCCAGCTCGGATTTCACGGCGCTGTTGAGCGCGCCCATCTGGTTCAGAAGTTCCCGCATGTGCTTGGCGCCGGAACCGGAAGCGGCCTGATAGGTCATGGGGGATACCCACTCGATCAGGTCCTGCTCGAGCAGCCCGCCGAGGGCCAGCATCATCAGGCTGACGGTACAGTTACCGCCAATGAAATCCTTCACGCCCTTGTCCAGGGCGGCATCGATCACATTGCGGTTAACCGGATCCAGAACGATTACGGAATGGTCGACCATCCGCAGGGTGGATGCGGCGTCGATCCAGTAGCCTTCCCAGCCTGCGTCACGCAGCTTCTGGTAAACCTCACCAGTGTAATCGCCACCCTGACAGGTCACGATAACGTCCATGGATTTGAGAGTATCGATATCGAAAGCGTCCTGCAGCGGCGGAACGCCTTCTTTGCCGACATCCGGAGCCGGTTTCCCGGTTTGGGAGGTGGAGAAAAACACCGGATCGATGTCAGCAAAATCGTTTTCTTCACGCATGCGCTGCATGAGGACCGAGCCCACCATGCCACGCCAACCTACAAGTCCAACTCGCTTCATGTGCGACCTTTGAACCTCGTTGATTTATGCCCGCCCTCTACCGTTATCGCTGGCAGGGACAGGATGGATGATCCCGCGGCAACTGCATCCTGTTGCCGTCGGGTCTTTGTTGGTCCGAACCGGAATCGCTCGCTCAGAGTGCTGCGAGCACCGCCTCACCCATCTCCCGGGTGGACACTTTCTGCGCGCCTTCCGACATGATGTCAGCCGTGCGCAGGCCCTGGTCCAGAACCTTGCTGACCGCCGCTTCGATGGCTTCTGCGGCTTTTTCCTCACCCAGGCTGTAACGCAACATCATGGCAGCACTGAGGATGGTGGCCAGCGGATTGGCAATACCCTGACCGGCAATATCCGGCGCCGAACCATGGCAGGGCTCGTACATTCCCTGCTTTTGCGAGTTCAGCGACGCGGACGGCAACATGCCAATAGAGCCGGTGAGCATAGCCGCTTCGTCCGAAAGAATATCACCAAACATGTTGCCAGTCACAATTACATCGAACTGTTTGGGTGCCCGTACCAGCTGCATGGCGGCGTTATCCACGTACATGTGTGACAGTTCCACGTCCGGGTATTCGCGCTTCAGGTCTTCCATGATTTCCCGCCACAGAACAGTCACTTCCAGCACGTTGGCCTTGTCCACGGAGCACAGCTTCTTGCCCCGCTGCTGGGCCGCCTCGAAGGCCACCCGGCCTATACGACGAATTTCCGATTCGGTGTAAGCGTAAGTGTTGTACCCCTGGCGCTCTCCACTCTCGAGTTCACGCACACCACGGGGCTGACCGAAGTAGATACCTCCGGTCAGCTCGCGCACGATCATGATATCCAGACCGGACACCACTTCCGGCTTGAGCGAGGAAGCAGACGCCAGCTGCGGATACAGAATTGCAGGGCGCAGGTTGGCGAACAACTGAAGGTTGGAGCGCAAGCCCAGCAGCCCTTTCTCCGGACGCTTGGCCATCGGCAGGCTGTCCCACTGGGGGCCACCGACAGCGCCGAGCAGGATGGCGTCGGCCGCCTTCGCCTTTTCAAGGGTTTCCCCGGGCAGTGGTGTATCCGCCTCGTCAATGGCAGCACCGCCGACCAGCGCGCTTTCAAAGCTCAGCCCCAGGCCGAACTGGTCGTTCACCTTATTCAGGACCTTTTCAGCCTCGGCAACGATTTCAGGGCCGATTCCGTCACCCGGGAGCATGAGAATATTTCTGGACATGAAGTTCTTCCTTAAAAGTCAGTGAGCTTGATCAGTTGCCGGTGTTGAACAGCCAGGGGGCGGTTTGCCTGCGCTTCTCTTCATAATCGCGGATCAGATCGGCGTCCTCGAGGGTGACACCGATATCGTCCAGGCCGTTGAGCAGGCAGTGCCGGCGGAAATCATCCACCTCGAAGCTGAAGGATTCACCGGACGGCGTGGTCACGGTCTTCGCCTCCAGGTCCACCGTCAGCTGATAGCCTTCGTTCTCTTCCGTTTCGCGAAACAGTTGGTCAACCACTTCTTCCGGCAAAACAATGGGTAACAGCCCGTTCTTGAAGCAGTTGTTGTAGAAGATATCAGCAAAGCTCGGGGCAATGATGACCCGGAAGCCGAAATCATCAAGCGCCCAGGGCGCGTGTTCACGGCTGGAGCCGCAACCGAAGTTGCTGCGGGCCAGCAGCACGCTGGCGTTCTTGTAGCGATCCTGGTTCAGCACGAAGTCCGGATTGATCGGACGCTGGGAGGAATCCTGGTCCGGCTTGCCCTCGTCCAGGTAGCGCAGCTCATCAAACAGGTTCGGGCCGAAGCCGGTGCGCTTGATAGATTTCAGAAACTGCTTGGGAATGATCATGTCCGTGTCCACATTGGAACGGTCCATGGGGGCAACAATACCCTGGTGTTGCGTAAATGCTCGCATGGTCTCTCTCCTGTGGCTCAGTGCATCAATTCACGGACATCAACGAAGTGGCCGGTCACCGCGGCAGCGGCGGCCATGGCCGGGCTGACCAGGTGGGTACGACCACCAAAGCCCTGACGGCCCTCGAAGTTCCGGTTGGAGGTAGAGGCACAGTGCTCGCCCTGCCCCAGTTTATCGGCGTTCATGGCCAGGCACATGGAGCAGCCCGGGTCACGCCATTCAAGACCGGCTTCGATAAAGATCTTGTCCAGACCTTCCTGTTCGGCCTGTGCCTTTACCAGGCCGGAACCCGGGACAACCATGGCCTGCTTGAGGCTTGGGGACACCTTACGGCCTTTTACCACCGCAGCGGCTTCGCGCAAATCCTCGATACGGCTGTTGGTGCAGGAGCCGATAAACACGCGGTCCAGCTGGATATCGGTGATCTTCTGGTTCGGCTGCAAACCCATGTACTTGAGCGCACGAACAATACCCTCACGCTTGATGGGATCTTCTTCTTTGGCGGGATCCGGCACGGAACCATCGACGCCGGTCACCATTTCCGGAGAGGTGCCCCAGCTTACCTGCGGCAGGATAGCGGAACCGTCCAGCTCGACCACCTTGTCGAACTCGGCGTCGTCGTCACTGTGCAGGGTGCGCCAGTAGTCTACAGCCTTGCCCCAGGTCTCGCCTTTCGGGGAGAACGGACGGCCTTTGACGTAGTCGATGGTGGTGTCATCCACCGCAACCATACCGACTCGCGCACCGGCTTCGATGGACATGTTGCAGATGGTCATCCGGCCTTCCATGCTGAGGCCACGGATGGCTTCGCCGCCAAATTCAATGGCGTAGCCGGTGCCGCCGGCGGTGCCGATCTTGCCGATGATGGCCAGGACAACGTCCTTGCCGGTCACGCCGGCGCCAAGCTTGCCGTTGACCTTGACCAGCATGTTTTTCATCTTCTTCTGCACCAGGCACTGGGTGGCCAGCACGTGCTCGACTTCGGAGGTGCCGATACCGTGAGCCAGGCAGCCGAAGGCGCCGTGGGTGGAGGTGTGGGAATCACCACAGACGATGCTCATGCCCGGCAAGGTGGCACCCTGCTCTGGCCCGATGACGTGGACGATGCCCTGGCGCTGGTCCTTGATCTTGAATTCGAGGATGCCAAACTCGTCGCAGTTCTTGTCGAGGGTTTCGACCTGGGTGCGGGATACGGGGTCGACGATGCCGTCGATGCCTTTGTCGCGATCGGTGGTCGGGACGTTGTGGTCCGGGGTAGCGATGTTGGCATCTATCCGCCACGGTTTGCGGCCGGCCAGGCGCAGGCCTTCGAACGCTTGCGGTGAGGTGACTTCGTGCAGCAACTGTCGGTCGATGTAGATCAGTGCGGAGCCGTCGTCCCGCTGTTTGACGAGATGGTCGTCCCACAATTTGTCGTATAAGGTCTTGCCCGCCATGATTCTCTCTCACTCTCTGGGGGTTTCTGGTTTTGACTTCATTGCTGGTCATGTTACTCCCTTGATCCGCATAACCTCAATTCATGTTTTTTATTCTTTGCATTCCCTTCTGGCATATCTTACCTTTGGTGGAAGGACTGGGTTGGGCTGACTTTCCAAAACACGCTCCTTGCGGCACGTCCCTGTGACGCTTGAGCTCCGCCATCCATGGCTCCGCACAGTTTTGGAAAGTCAGCCCAACCCAGTCCCCAGACCAATGTGTGCCACCGAAGAGGAAATGTCGGGCAATGGATTCCAACTCTTTACGCGCGTTTCTAACCATTGTTGACCAGGGCTCCTTCTCGGAAGCCGCTGAGGTTTTGCATCTCACCCAACCGGCGATCAGCAAACGTCTGGCGGCGCTGGAGAACCAGCTGGGTACAAAACTGATTGACCGCAGCCATCGTGAAATACGGCTAACGGATGCAGGAACCCGCTTACTACCCCACGCAAGAAAGATCCTGGATGAGATTCACAACGCCCGAGTGGCGCTGTCTGCGGACGACGGGGAGATCAGCGGAGAGCTGGAGATTATCGCTTCGCACCATATCGGGCTGCACCATCTGCCCAGCTGGCTCAGGCGCTTTTCCCGTGAGTACCCGGAAGTACGCTTGAATCTGCAGTTCATGGAGTCGGATGCCGCTTACGCGCAGATGCTGAAACGTAACGCGGAGCTGGCCTTTGTCACACTCAGTGACAGTATGGGGAGCCAGTTCGTGGTATACGAACAGTGGTCCGATCCCATGGCGTTTGTGGTCGGGCGGGATCATGAGTTGTCGGGGAAGGTTTCTGCCTCGCTGGAGGATCTTGCCCATTATCCGGCTCTGTTGCCGGATACCACGACCGCCACTTATCGGACGGTCAGTCGCCTTTTTCTGGAGGCGAATCTTCCGCTGAACCAGCAGATACCAACCAATTACCTCGAGACGCTCAAGATGATGACGAGTGTGGGGCTTGGCTGGAGTGTTTTGCCGGTGAGCATGCTGGATGAATCGGTCCATCAACTTGAGACCGGTTATCCCGTTAACCGTATGCTCGGTGCTGTCGGGCTGGCCGGGCGTCAGCTCAGTCAAGCGGCAAGGGCACTGCTGAAGGTCGTGCGGGAGGAGGAGACGGGCGAATCTACTTAAATCATTGACGATCAGGAGAAGACATGGGCTTTGACGATTACCTCAAGATTCTGGCCAAGCACGATGGCTCGGACCTTTACCTCAGTACCGGCGCCCCGCCCTGCGCCAAATTCCATGGTGCACTCAAGCCCATCGACCGGTCTCCCATGGCACCGGGTACCATCAAGGATATCGCCTATACCATCATGGACGATGAGCAGATCGCGGAGTTCGAGCAGGAGCTCGAGATGAACCTGGCTTACAGCATTCGCAATATAGGCCGTTTCCGCATCAACATTTTCCGGCAACGTAATGAGATTTCGATCGTCGCCCGTAACATTGTGACCGAGATTCCGAACGCCGATGACCTTGGTCTGCCGCCGATTCTCAAGGATGTGGTGATGACCAAACGGGGTCTGGTTCTGTTCGTCGGTGCCACGGGATCGGGCAAGTCCACCTCTCTCGCCGCCCTTATCGATCACCGGAACAGCAATTCCGCCGGCCACATCATTACTATCGAAGATCCGGTGGAGTACATTCACCGCCATAAAAAGTGCATTGTTAACCAGCGCGAGGTAGGGGTTGATACCCGGAGCTTCCAGAAAGCGCTCAAAAACACCCTGCGGCAGGCACCGGACGTCATCCTGATCGGTGAGATCCGGGACCGGGAAACCATGGAACACGCCCTCGCCTTCGCCGAAACCGGGCACTTGTGTATTTCCACGTTGCACGCGAACAATGCCAACCAGGCGCTGGACCGCATCATCAACTTCTTCCCCGAGGAGCGACGCCCTCAGCTGCTGATGGATCTTTCGATGAACCTGCGCGCGTTTGTGTCTCAGCGACTCGTTCCGACGGTCGACAAGAAACGCTGTGCCGCCATCGAGATCCTGCTCGGCACACCCACCATCAGTGAGCTGATCCTGCGTGGTGAAATCGACGGTATCAAGGAAATCATGGAGAAGTCGGCCAACCTGGGCATGCAGACCTTCGATCTGGCGCTGTTCAACCTGTGGAAGGAAGGCAAGATTTCCGAGGAAGAAGCGCTGAAGAACGCTGACTCTGCCAACAACCTGCGACTGAAGATCAAGTTACACGGTCAGGGTGGCGCCGACTCTTCCGCCGCTTCTGGCCCGACCGGCAGTGGCCTCTCCCTCAAAATCGAGGAAGACGAGGAAGATCCGGAAGATTAAGGGGCGCTTCAGACATCCTCTGGCGGCGGCCGCAGGCCCCGCCAGGTAATCAGCACTGCAATAGCCATAGCCACGGCGCCTCCCCAGAAGGCTGCAGAAGTACTGACGCCTTCCACAAGGAAGCCGGACATCCACGCCCCAGCCGCTCCTCCGGCGCCAAAAGTAAGCCCGCTGTATAGGGCCTGACCCTGGCCATGGTGGTGTTTCCCGAAGAAGCCCTGGATGTACTGAACAGAAATCGCGTGCAGGGCCCCATAGGAAGCCGCGTGAAGAAGCTGAGCGAAAATCAGCACCGCAACCACGTCGGTCAGCTCGGCTATCAACGCCCACCGGATCATCGTTAGCACCAGGGCTCCGATGGCAATCTGCCGTACGGAGAAACGTCGGGTAAACCGGTGCATTATCAGGAACAAACCGATTTCGGCGACCACACCCAGAGACCACAGCAGACCGATGGGCAGCTTGCCATAGCCATGCTGTTCAAGATGTATGCTGAAGAAGGTGTAGTAGGGCCCGTGGGATACCTGAAGCAGAAAATTCATCACGAAGAAGGTCACCACCGCAGGATGAGTAACAATCTCCTTCAGACTGCCCTTTGGCGCTCTCTGTTTGACCTCTCCCTGCTCTGACGGTACCAGAAACGCCGAGACTGCGATCCCCGCAAACACTGGCAGCAGCAGCCAGGGAAGAGAGCTGACAGGCACAAATTCTAGGATACCACCGACCCCGGCTACCGCAGCGATAAAGCCGACCGAACCCCAAAGCCGGACCCGCCCATACTTCTCTTTCTGCTTACCGAGGGTGCGCAGCGTAATCACCTCGTACAGAGGCAGGATGGCATTCCAGAAGAAGGTGAAGGCGAGCATGACCAGCAGCAGGCCATAGAAGCCCGGTTCCAGAAATACGCCGGCAAAGAACAGCGAGCCGGTAATAGCACCAAACCTCACCAGCCTGACCCGCTGACCACTCTTGTCGCCAAGCCAGCCCCAAACGCTAGGCGCGACAATCTTTGTAAGCTGAATGGTCGCCATCAACGTGGCGATCTGGAGATAGGTGTAACCCTGCCCCTCGAGGTAAAGCGACCAATACGGAAGCAGTCCGCCCAAAAGGGCGAAGAACCAGAAATAAAGATTCGAAAGCCGCCAGTAAATACCAGCACTCCTGAAGAAATATCGTGAGATTTGGCGGATTCGGCCGGGCAGACCGTTCAAAAATGTGGAGCGCCATGAATGGCGCGACCAAGCCCTACAGGGACGTATTCACGGGCGTGTTTTGAACGGTCTGCCCGGCCGAATCCGCTTCTCCCAAGCCAAAGACCAGGGAGGTCAAAGCTGCCCAAGCACAGGCGTAGAAACTTCCACATCACCATTCTGACCGCGATGGCGCAGGTAGTGATCCATCAGAACAATGGCCATCATGGCTTCAGCAATCGGCGTGGCCCTGATGCCAACACAGGGGTCGTGACGGCCAGTGGTGATCACTTCCACTGGATTGCCATTCACATCAATACTGCGCCCCGGCAAACGGAGGCTGGAAGTCGGCTTCAGAGCAATGCTTGCCACGATCGGTTGACCGGAGGAAATGCCGCCAAGCACGCCGCCGGCGTTGTTGGACAGGAAACCTTCCGGCGTCATTTCATCCCGGTGCTCGGTGCCCTTCTGCTCAACCGAATCAAAACCGGCGCCGATCTCCACGCCCTTCACTGCGTTGATACTCATCAACGCATGGGCCAGATCTGCATCGAGGCGGTCGAAAATCGGCTCGCCAAGGCCCGGAGGAACACCATCGGCAACCACGTTGATCCGGGCACCGATGGAATCGCCCTCTTTCCGGAGCGCATCCATGTAGGCTTCCATTTCCGGCACCTTGTCGGCGTCCGGGCAGAAGAACGGGTTCTGGTGCACCTGGTCCCAGTCCAGCTTTTCCGCCTTGATGGGGCCAAGTTGGGAAAGGTAGCCGCGGATCTTGATGCCAAGGCGCTGCTCCAGGAATTTGCGGGCGACGGCGCCGGCAGCGACACGCATGGCAGTCTCGCGGGCCGATGAGCGGCCACCGCCACGGTAGTCACGAACGCCGTACTTGTGCGCGTAGGTGTAATCGGCATGGGCCGGCCGGAACTGCTCGGAGATCTTGGAATAGTCCTTGGAGCGCTGATCGGTATTCTCGATGATCAGGCCAATAGGTGTTCCGGTGGTCTTGCCCTCGAACACCCCGGACAGGATCTTCACCTCGTCCGCCTCGCGGCGCTGGGTGGTATGGCGGGATGTGCCCGGCTTGCGACGATCCAGATCCCGCTGCATGTCGGCTTCCGAAAGCTCCAGACCCGGAGGGCAGCCGTCGATAATGCAGCCAAGCGCGGCACCGTGGCTCTCACCGAAGGTGGTTACTGTGAACAGTTTTCCATAAGTATTTCCCGACATGATTCAGTATCTTATCCAGTTCTTGTGAGAATTCGATTTAACCGCGGGCCTGCCAGGCGCGCAGGTCTTCCGCGCGCAGCAGAAACACTCCGTCACCGCCATTTTCAAACTCCAGCCAGGTGAACGGCAGGTCCGGATAGGCCTGGTCCAGGGCGACCCAGCTGTTGCCCACTTCCACGATCAGCAGGCCCTCTTCGGTGAGGTGGTCGGCGGCTTTCGCCAGGATACGGTGGGCGATATCCAGACCATCTGCCCCTGCGGCAAGCCCCAACTCCGGCTCATGACGGTATTCGTCCGGCATGTCCGCCAGGTCCTCAGCATCCACGTACGGAGGATTGCTCAGAATGACATCGTAGCGGCCGGTAATATTCTCGAATACATCAGACTTTACGGTGCGTACCCGGTTGCGGACGTCATGAAGATCAATATTTGATTCGGCAACTGCCAGTGCGTCCCCGGAAATATCGGACAGATCCACCTCGGCATCCTCGAACACCATGGCAGCACCAATGCCAATGCAGCCACTACCCGTGCAAAGATCAAGGATCCGGGCAACTTCGGTATCGCCCAGCCAGGGCTGGAGGCCATTTTCCAGCAGTTCACCAATTGGCGACCGGGGCACCAGCACGCGTTCGTCCACGTGGAACGGCATGCCCATGAACCAGGCCTCGCCCAGCAGGTACGCGAGCGGAACGCGGTCGTTCACCCGGCGTTCGATTCGATCGAGAATCATGGCGCGTTCGTCACGAGTGAGCCGGGCGTCGAGAAACAGGGTGTTGTTTTCCAGCGGCAGGTTCAGGCTGCGCATCACCAGCTGGACCGCTTCGTCCCAGACGTTATCGGTGCCATGACCAAAAAACAGTGGCGACGCCGCAAACTGCGTCGAGGCATAGCGAAGGTAATCGCGAACGGTCTGAAGATCGTCGATGGGGCTGGTCACAAGGATCGTTTCCTGTTCTGGCGCATGTCAGCGCGGGATTATACGCTGTTTGGCCCTGCTCCTGCAGCCTAAACCAGCCCGGATGCCACTTAGATAGCCAGCGGACCAGAGCTGCTCCTGTTCGCCTCGTACCGGTCCAACGCCAGGGCCATACGCTCGCGCCCGAGCTGAATCAGTTCCGGGGCCTTATGGTAGTCGTAGGTCCGGCAGGCATTTTTGGGCACGTTGACCAGAAGATCCGGCGGATAACCGGCGATTTTGTACTGCACCAGCGCGCTCTGCATGGTCTCGATGGTCAGGTTCATCACATCGAACTTGCCAATGCCCAGCTTGTCCCAGTCGATGGTTTCGTGATCTTCCTGCTGTTTCTTATCGGATTGTTTTTTGTCGTGGTTCTTGTGGTTTTCTTTTTTGTGGACCTCACGACTGATTTTCTCCTCAGGACTTTCGCCATTGTCGGCTTTCCGGGCTCCGAGCGACTTGATGGCATCCCAGTCAAACCAGCGGGACGCCTTATCCCGGATGGCGTCGACCCACTCTTCCATGTCCGACGCTTCCTCGTCATGGACAAAGGCCGCGTCCGGGATCCGCTGGCGCTGGTCATCTTCGCCACTGAGGTTGACCGCGACAATCAGATCCGCGTGGGCAGAGATGGTCGGGATAATGGGTAACGGGTTCAACAGCGCCCCATCCACCAGCACGCGCCCATTCAGCACCAAAGGTGTCACGACACTGGGGATGGCAACGGAGGCGCGGATGGCCTGATCCAGCGGGCCTTCCTGGAACCAGACTTCCTTGTGGGCAAGGAGGTCCGTGGCAACCGCCGTGTAGGCCAGGGGCAGGTCTTCGATCCGGGTATCACCCAGCATCTCCCGGACCACGGAAAAAATCTTCTCGCCCCGAATGGCACCCACGGAGTTGAAGGTGACATCCAGCAACTTGAGCACATCGAACTGGCCAAGGCCGGTGACCCAGTCCTTGTAGTCCTTCATCTTGCCGGCGCCATACATGCCACCGATGAGCGCCCCCATGGAGCACCCCGATATCGCCACAATCTCGTAACCGCGCTCATTCAGGATCTCGATGGCGCCGATATGGGCATAGCCCCGTGCGCCGCCACTACCGAGGGTTAGCGCAACGGTCTGTTTGCGCTTGGTCCCGGGAGGGTGTTTCCGGGTGTCGGCAGGAGCCTCCGCCGCTGACACATCGGAACTTTGCAGGACCTTGGAAATGTTGTCCTGCGGAACATCTGAATCCGGTTTTTCCGGGGAATCCCCATTCTTTCCCTGATCCCTGGCCATGATCTCACCTCGAAATGACGGTCACTTCCACCCGATCTCCCTGACGATCCGGGCTTTCCATGGGTATAAAGGGGCCAACTACCAGTATTTTCTGCTGCTCCCGGGATATCCCGATACGCGCCAACACGTCGGCGAGGGACTCAGTTGCCCCCCGGGCGCGCTCGAGGGAATCCTCGACGGATTCTTCAGCACCCAGTGACGAAAACCCTACCAGAACAACCATAGCGCCTTCTTCCGTTGCTCGTTCCCTCAGGTTGCTGCGATCAGTTGCATCCCAGTCAAACTGGTAGGTAAATCCGCCCTGATAGTGAACAATCAAGGGACCGAACACCCGATCGGAACCGGTGTCGAATCCGGGTACAACGGCACCTTCACCGAGCCGGAGGTGTTCTACCCAGACATACTCACGCAAGTTGCCGCGGGTTACGGTGTAAACAAGCGTCAGCCAACGGGTTCCATCCTCATCCAGTGATCCGGCAACCAGGTAATCCTGGTCGGAATCCCGACCGTTGAGGATCGCCTGGCCAAAAATCCGGTTGGCCCAGATAACACTACGACCACAGCTGACTCCGGAGCATTCAAACAACAAGCTGGCGCTTCGGGCCTGCAAGAGCCGCTGATAATAATCCCGTGCCTCTTCCCGGCTCGAATCCCGGTTGATCTGGTACATTCGACCCTCGCCGGAGACCGGCAACCGGGCCATTGTGCTCGAGCGGATCTCGTCATTCACTTCGCGCACAGGGCTGAAAAGCACCAGATGGCCGTTGGACTGAATACGGCTACTGGTTTCCAGCTGCGACTGGGGGAACGGTTCCGGAAAGCCAGACGCCAAAGCCCCATTTGAAAGTGTAGCCAACAGGACCAGCATCCCGCCAAGGGATTTAACGAACCATTTTGCGCTCAAGTTTTTAACCATTGGTCAGAAATGCCCTTACCGCCTCTGCTACCGGTACGGTATCGCCATCGAGATGGCAGTGGTGGCCGCCCGGAACACGCGCCATTGTGAGATTCCCGATCCGCTCTGCCCTGTCGTCCAGGCCTTTGCGATGGGAGAGCAGGCCTTCGTCAGCACGCACGAACAACGTCGGCGTTTTGATGGCTTCCAGGGAAGCCAGCACCTGCTCCTCTGTCATCATCAGCGGGGATGGGTGACGAAGACGCGGATCTGTACACCATACGTAACCGTCGCCAAAAGGTTTCATATTCCGCGGCACCAGGGTCAGTGCCGCCTCGTGGCTCAGCGGGCTGACACCGCCCTCGCGGGCCTTTGCCGCGGTCGTCAGATTCGGGTAGACCACCGACTTGCCCGAGCCATTCAGGCGTTTCTTGATGGCCCTTCTCAACTGGGGGATCGTTTCTTCAACCGGGCGGCTGATGGCGCCAAGACTATCAATCATCACCAGGTGCCGGACCTTTTCCGGAAAAGCCGCGGCGTAAAGGGCGCTGACGATGCCGCCGAGCGAGTGCCCCACCAGGTCGACCCGGCTTTCATCCAATTCGCTGAAATGCCGTTCGATAACTTCGGCCAGATCCGCCACATAATCCATCAGCAGGTAGGACTGGCCCGGTGACCGGTGCCCGGATTTTCCATGCCCGGCCATATCGATGGCATGGACATCGGCCAGCGTTGCGAGTTCCGGGGCAAGTTTCGAGAAGGTCAGACTGTTATCCAGCCAGCCGTGGAGCATCAGAACCGGTGGTTGCCCGCTAACGCCCGGATTGGCAGACCAGGAAAGGCCGGCAAGATCGATGTTTTCTAGCTGCCAGACGGTTTCCGAGCAACACAACGGGTTTCCGGCAGATCGTGCGGTTTCAGACATATCGTTCATGAAGTGGAACGCCTCACATGGTGTGCGTGGGGCGATCGGAACTCAGGGAGCCGGCCAGGTAGGATTCAATCTTGGTACGAGCCGTTTCATCGTCGCCGTTGAACTGCACGCCGATACCCGCCGCGCGGTTCCCCTGGGCACCCTTGGGTGTTATCCAGATGACCTTGCCAGCCACAGGGATCTTTTCAGGCTCATCCATCAGGTTGAGCAGGAGAAAAACCTCATCACCGAGCTGGTACTGTTTCTGCGTCGGGATAAACAGTCCGCCCTGACGGATGTAGGGCATGTAGGCGGCATACAGCACTGCCTTGTCCTTGATGGTCAGGGTGAGAATGCCACTGCGCGCGCCAAAGCCTGGGCCCATATCTGACACCTTTTATTGTGTTGTCACGGTAACTCGTCCATACCGGGATAAGAAAATCCCTGTCATTTCGCAATCATAGCAGCTTGGGCCCCCATAGGCGTAGCCCTTGCCGGGATTGCGGTCAGCCGGCCTTGCGTCTCTTGGGCATCAGGGCCTGCCAGGCCAGCAACAACCGGCTGGCTTCAAGCTCCGGATTGGCGTTGTAGACGCCGGCCGCCCTGGACTCCCGGATCATGTCCATTAGCTCATGGGCCCGCCACGCCGGGTTCCGCTTTGCCAGGAATCCTAGCATGTCCGCTGCCTCCGCGTCCGTAGCCTGGCCACCAGCCGCCATGCGTGCCAAGTCGGCCGCCCAGCCTTCGAACAGGAAAAGTGCATCTTCCAACCCCATGGCTTTGAACGCCTTGGCAGCCTCGGCCACGGACATCTGCCCCTTCATGAACTGCCGGAAGCTTTCGAAAGCCTCATCGCGGAGCTTGAGAAACTCGCCATTGACGTATTCAAGGGCAAGTCGCGGTGCGTTGCCCGCTAGCATTAAAGCCTTGGCCAGCACCTCTGCAGAAGGTCGCTGATCTTTATCCAGCTCGGTTACCTTCGCCACCAGCCAGCGTTCCGCCTGGTCCCTTGCGGGCACCGGAATGTTCAGAGTCTGACAACGGGAACGAATGGTGGGCAGCACGGGGCGACCGCTTTCCTGGAGCAGCAGCAGGGTGACGTCCGGCAGTGGTTCTTCCAGGGTTTTGAGCAAGGCGTTCGCGGCGTTGATGTTGAGCTGGTCGGCCCGATCAATGATCGCCACCTTGTGATGGGCGACCTGGGGCGAGCCCACGGCAAATGACGACAGCGCCCGGATCTGGTCCACCTTTACCATACGGGACTTTTCCGGCGCGTAGATCCGCACATCCGGATGGCTGCCGGCGGCAACCAGTTCACATTGCTTGCAGTGGCCACAGGCAACCGGAAGACCCGATTCATTCTTCACTGGCCGGTCGCAAAGCAGCAACCCTGCCACGGCTTCCGCCCAGACCCGCTTCCCGACACCCCGCTCGCCATTAATGATCAGGGCATGGGGCAGCCGGTCCTCGGCAAGCCGGGCCTGGATCTGTTGCCAGGCTCGCTGGAGCCAGGGCATGTCTTGGGCAATATCGGTCACGATGTTGTTCCAGATTCTCTGTGTGGTTGGCGCCGCTGTGAGGCATCCCGTAACTGGCGCTTCATGGTGCCAAGTAGCCGCCGCATGCGCCGCAGTTCCTGATCGTCCGATTCGGATGAGGCCTTATAGTAATGACTGTTCACCATCCGGGCAAAACGGCGTGCCGTTTCAGTCACCGAAGGTCGTGCTTGCGCCAGGCGGTCTGCCAGGGTACTGGGCGTCTCGCCCTGCCGGACCGGCACGCCGGCACTCTCGCAGGCCCGGTGCCAGGATAGCAGCACTTTCTGAAAGTCGTCCCGGCGCTCACCCCGTCGCAACTGCAAGGCTGAAAACAGGCCAGCAATCAACAAACCGGCTCCGACAATACCGGCAGTCAGATAGCCCAGTTCCCGCATGCCGATACCTCCGGGCAGGCGTGACATCAGATCCATCTGGCTCTGACCCTGATAGCCGACCACCCAACGCTGCCACTGGTAGTTGATCCGATCCAGCTGCAGGCTTGCCCATTGCACCAGCGCCATATCACCGTACTTCTGGGCCGAAAGCACCTCGTCCTCCAGGAAGGAACCTTCCTCTGCCACCGCATCCCTGAGGCCGGACTCAATCCGTGCCGGAGAAATGGCAGCGGTGGGATCAATCCGAACCCAGCCCTGGCCATCCAGCCAGACTTCAACCCAGGCGTGGGCATCGTACTGACGCACGATCAGGTATTCACCGCCGGCCCCCGACTCACCGCCCTGATAGCCGACAACCACCCGGGATGGGATACCCGCTGCCCTCAGAACAAACGTGGTAGCACCGGCATAATGGGCGCAGAAGCCCCGTTTTTCATCGAATAACAGGGCATCGATGCCCTCCTCCGGCATGGCCGGCGGGCGCAGCGTGTAGAAGTATTCCTGCTCACTGAATCGGCTCAGCAGCGAGTCAACAACACTTTCGTCAGAAAAACGTTGGTCCAGCTCCCGCGCCAGCTCACGGGCCCTCGGGTTGCCGGACGCGGGCAACTGCAGGAACCGGCGCCGCTCCGCCGGGCTTAGCTCCGCATTAACATCACCCCGAGTCTCATCAAGACTGAGACGATAACGCATGGGGCTATCGGCCGGCCGGCGGAAACGGAACAGGTCATCGCCCTCTTCCACCACGTTGTCGGAAACCGCCGACGAGCCCTCCAGGGCGAAAGCCCAGCGCTGGTCGGTCGGCTCCATCAGGACATCATATTCACGGCCACCCAGCGGACCGACGCCACCATCCATGGCGATCCGGCCCGGACGGCGGAAACCTTCCTCACGCCCCTGGCGCCAGGTTTCGCCATCCAGATAATCCAGCACCAGACCGCGCCAGTAACGATCGCGGTATGCGGGTATTTCACCCCCGAACGTTACCCGAAAAGCGCGCTCGCTGCTTTGGGCCAGGTTGGAGATGTCCCCCGGCCGCATGGTGTCGCTGATACCCGAACGGGCCTCGCCGGAAACCAGCGGCACACTCCAGAGCGGTGCCATGCGGGGAAAGAAAACAAACAGCAGCACCACGACCGGCAGGGTTTTCAGCAGCAATCCGCCCAGTCGGCGCCAGCCGGAAGGCATATCGCTGGGCAGGTCCGGGGCATTGAGCACCTGCAAACCGACCAGCAGTAAGGCCACCGCCAGAAAATTCACCAGCGCCCAGAGAATGTTCTGCTGGAACAGGAAATTGACCCCGGCCAGGTAAACGAGAATGAAGAAAAGCACGTAAAAGTCCCGCGATGAGCGGGTTTCCAGCCATTTCAGCCCGACCGCCAGCACGAAGAACGAGGCCGCAGTGTCCACGGTAAACCGGCCCTGCACGGTGGCAACATACACGGCAATCAACACCAGCATGATGCCAGTGCGCAGCCAGCGCCCCGGCAGCCGGACCCTGCCTTCCTGGGCAAGCCAGCGCCACACTGCCAGTATCCCGCAGGCGGCCACCAGCCATATCGGCAACCGGTCCCATTGGGGAGCCAGCAGAATGGCGAAACTTCCAATCAGCCAGAGCAAGGCATTCGAAGGCAGGGCGTTAGCCGGCTCAACAGTCTCACGGCCAAAAGCGAAGGCCTGGGTCAATTTCATGCCGCAGCCTCCTTCCCTCTCGGCATCTCTCGCCGCCGTGTGCCATGCTCGGCCGATATCGAGTCTCTCGGAGGCTCCTCGCCCCAAACAGCCAGGGCGCGCAGGCAGCGAGTAACGTGGGCCGACCCCTGATCAGGCTCGATCACCTGCCCCGGCAGATTCAGACCAAAGGGCGTAGTGCCCTTCGCCCGCTCCAGCACCTGCCAGGCGAGGTAGCTCAGTCTCAGTTCGTTGTCAGCTCCTGCAAAGGCGTAGAAGTCGAGCCACTGGGGATTCCCCTGCTCGCCTTCCCAGTCGGCCACCACCATCTGTCCGGTGCGGGCATAGCGTTTCCACATGACCCGCTGACTCAGATCGCCCTCTCGCCAGGGACGCAGGTCCGCATTATCGTTGCCGATGGTGGGACGCTGGGCACTGTCCTCATCTCCGTCCTCAACAGTACTCCCCGCATCGGGCGCTGCGACAGGCCTGGGAAAAATGATCGCTGGCGATATCGGCCGGACCCAGGACCAGGCTTTCAGCAAGCCGAAGGGAAAGCGGGTTTCGATCCGAATCATTTCCGGCCGGAGGTAACCACGGTGGGCCGAGGGCACCGACAAAGTCACATCCAGCGCCTGACCGGCGGGGACATGAAAAGGGGCAAGCGTGGAATCGTCACAGGAAAGGCGGATCGCAATGGCCGGACCTTGACCGGCTGCAGCCCGGAACCGATACGGAACCTCGTCACCGGCAAACCCCTCACCCGGTTGAGTCACCGTCAGTTGAAGGCCTGACAGGTTGCGATGAGTCTGGTGCATGGCGCCAACAAACAGTGCGCCAAGAAGAAACGTGGTGAGATAAATCAGGCTGTTCTGGTAGTTGATGCCGGTAATCAGCATCACCAACAGCAAAATACCGAAGACCACACCGGCCCCGGAAGGGAGAATAAAGATGTTTTTCTGATTGAAGGACTGACTGTCCGATCGGGGGACCCGACGATTCACCCAGCGCTGCCAGCGTTCGCGAAATACTTTGATCATTCTGCCCTTCTGGCCCTGTACGAACGGAAAAGTTCCACGACTATACCAATGAAACTGCGGCTTTTTATAAAGATACTGACAATTCAAAGAGACTGATCACAATCCCGATCGCACTCGGTTGAAAAACTGTCCAACAAACCGAATACTGAGAAGCAGATCAAAGGACGAGGCCATATCATGAAAGGCACACATCTGCTCGCATCCGCCATCGCCGGCCTGACCGCCAGCCTGGCAGCAAACGCGGGCGTGGAAGCCCTGACCTCCGACGAAATGGTGGAAACCTACGTCAAGGACTCAGCGGTCATCATCGTACCCAAGGAAAAGCGGAAATCCGAGGCTGACCGCCGGCGCATTATCCGTTCCCTGACCATTTCGCCCGGCGAGCCCGTGCTCACCGAAGCCGAGGAAGAGGCCTACCGGGACCTGCTGCAGAAATACATGGAAGAGGATCGGGAAGACGCCCTCACCGCCGCGGAAGAAGAATTCATCCGCCGTGCCCTGCTGCTGCCCACCGACCAGCTTGCTGCAGCTCAGCCTATTGCCGAGTTCACGCCCACCATCCCCCCGCTGATCTTTGGTCAGCAGATGGAGATTCCCGACGAGCCGTTTACCCAGACGTTTCTCAATGACCAACTGAGCGTCGGGTTTGATGGGCAGAATGTGAATTTCTCGATTGGGAATCCGCCGGGGATTGATCAGATTCGGATTCCGGAGGCGATTAATGAGGGGCCGATTAGTTTGACGCCGAGGGCTGGGGGTGGGTTTGATCTTTCTATTGCGGTGCCTGAGGAGTAGCAGACAGCACCAATGTTAACTATAAAAATGGCGGCAAAGTAGCTGCCATTTTTTTGTGTCCAAGCATGATTGCTTCGGTACAAATGAAAGCGCCCCGCAATGCGGGGCGCTTCATCCAAAACGGTATCAGGTCAGATTAGTGACCGTAGATAGCCATCCTGGTGTTCTGAACATGCAGGTTGTCCAGGGCGACAGAACCGATGCTGGTTCCACCGATCGCAACGCTGGCAATGTTCATATCCATCACGACATTGTTGACGTCAACTCGCAGAACGTCGGTAGCCCCAGAGGTGCCGAGACCAGAACCGTCCAGCCCATTGCCTTTGTAGACATCCATGTTGACGTTTGCAAAGCCAGCCATGACCTTCGCTTCTTTGGAAGCCGGATCAAGACCGAATTCCCCATCCGCATCTGCCGACATAATGGAACCGTCTCCATCGTAATCAAAGTTAGCGCCGGCACCGGTAATAGACATGCCCTGAATACCAACTGCCAGGAACGGTACATCAAAGTTCATATTGTTAACGGTAAACGCGGTATCGATATTCAGAGAACCATCACCAGTACCTCCGAGGTTGGTAGCAGCATCTTCGGTATCCACACGGATATCGAGCTTGGCCAACATACCCCAGGCGCTCAGACCGGAGATCAGAGTTGTGCTATCAGTGCCTTCCAGATTCATTGACGACGCTGTAAAGCCCCAGTCGATGGGCTGACCACTGATAGTGTGTACAGAGATGACTGCATCACCGTCAGCATCGAGATCAATATCGATCGACAGGTCGTCCAACAGAGCTGTAGCAGCGGTGTCAGCATTGCCGTCACCGGTAGTATCGAATATCGGGTTTGCGCCAGTCACGAGGCCAGCACCACCCAATTCAATATCATTCACGGTAAACGAACCACCACCGATCTCTTCAGCACCGCCACCATCGGTATCGGTGTACTTGAACTGACCAATGCTCACCTGAGTTTCGAGTTCGATGGTCACACCGGCCTGACCGGTAACGTTACCCATCGCGGAATCATCCATAGCCGTCAGTTCTGCGTGCGCAGCGAACGGCGCGGCAGCTACGGCTGTAGCAAGTGCAATTTTCTTCAGGCCTTTCATTCTTATCTCCTTATAAACTCATCATTATTTTTATGTGAGTCTGTATTTTTTGAAGCAGGATCTGTGATCCCACAAATCCATTTAAGATTGTTTTACAGTCTGAATCCGTGATTGCACTCACAATTCTCCACCACACTGAAACGAACGGTTACAAAGCGGATTTACGTCACGTTTTGTCCTGGCCCTGCTCTTCGCCCTCAGTTTCCCGGCCGTCGTAAAAGAGTTCGTATGGCTTTTTCTGGGTGTTGGGCTTGCCAAAACTCAGATTGCCCTGCTCAAAACGATAGGGAACAACCTGCAAACCTGAGAGCCCCAAGCGATGCTCATGTTCAATCGCAAGCACCCGGGTGTTCTCACCCTCTTCCACTGTGCCCGCATAAACGATTGCGGTTGCGAGAATCTTGCCGTGTCGGGCGAGCGACTTCAGGGCTGCCCTGAACATCAACACCTTCATGGTTGCGGCGGCTTGCTCGCCACTTTCACCCAATCGAACACGTTTGACTTCCCCATCGTTCATCATCATCCAGGCAGCGGGAATGACAACCCCGCTTTGCTTTAGTTCTTCGCCCACCTCTTCACGAGCCACGGCCGTTAATTTCTGCATATGCTTTGCAGCCAGAGCTGCGTATTGCTTGATTTCATCCGAGGTCAGCTTCCCATCAGAGAGTGCATTGCGATCGGGTATTTCCGCATCACTTCCGTCTTGAGCCAGAACCGCTGGCGAAGCGGAAATAAGCGCAAGCAGAGCCGATAGGAAAATTGGTTTCATATTCGCCGTCATCAATGTTGTCCTTATATTCTTTCGTCTTTTAAAGAAGGGCGACGGTTAGTGCGGTAAAATACCGAGCATTGATTCGCCGCCCTCTGATCGCCTTCATTTTCATTAGATCAGTGGCGCGACAAACCCGACAACGCCCGTTTTGTGCCCTGTTTATCATTCTTCCAAAATTTTTCGGAGGTACCTTGAGCCCGGCTACGACCCGCCAGCTTTCCCGGGAAGAGTTCACTCGCTTGCTGCAACACGCCTCGACGCAGGACGATTTTGTCCATGTGGGAACGGTGGGCCAAGGCGCTGGCCGCGGCACCTGGCGCGGGTTTTCGTGTGGTGCTGCTGATTCCCGTGTTCTGCATTTGGGGGATGCGGACAGTGACGGGCTTGTGAGACTGGCCGACGAGATGGAAACCGACATCGGCAAATTCACAAGCCATTCGGCTGCCCTGGGCTGTCTAGTCGGCGGCTGGATTGGCTTTCTGAGTTACGAGCTCGGCTATATCCGCGAGCCGCGGCTTGCGCCCATCTGCCCCGCTCTGCCGGTGCCTCTGTTTTCTGCCGGTTTGTACCTCTGGATGGCGAGCCACAACCGTCAGACCGGTGACTATTACCTCTGGATTCATCCGGAATGCCCGGAGAAGCTGGTTGGCCAGATAAACGGGTGGCTTGCCGCGACTAATGGCGATGAGCCTTGCAGCTGGAAGATCACCGAACCTTTCAAACCCCGGCAGTCTCCGGACTCGTTCAAGGCCGGGGTTCAGGCTGTCCGGGACTACATTCAGGCTGGTGACTGCTATCAGGCCAATCTCTCGCAAGAATTTGTTGGCAAGTTCAGCGGTGATCCCTGGTATGCGTTTCAGGCTTTGGCGGAGGCGAACCCTACCCCTTATAGCGCCTTTATCCGGGCTGGGGAGTATTCGGTGCTTTCTATTTCTCCGGAGCGATTTCTTGAGATTGAGGGGCGAACGGTCAAGACCAGCCCCATCAAGGGTACCCGGCCACGGGGGAAGACTCCGGAGGAGGATGCGGCGCTTGCGGCCGAGCTGGAGGCCTCCGAGAAGGATCGGGCTGAAAACCTGATGATTGTGGATCTGTTGCGCAATGATCTGAGTGTGAATGCTGCCACCGGATCCGTCTCAGTGGACCAGTTGTTTGCGCTGGAGTCCTACCGGAATGTGCATCACCTGGTGAGCCATATTCGTGCGGAGCTGGCTGAAGGGGTTTCACCGCTGAAGGCGCTGTTTGATGCCTTTCCCGGGGGGTCGATTACCGGTGCGCCGAAGATTCGGGCGATGGAGATTATCCGGGAGCTGGAGCCTCACTGGCGGGGGCCTTACTGTGGCTCGGTGTTTTATTACGGGCTGGATGGGCGGCTGGATAGCAATATTGCGATTCGCACCCTGCTCTGTGATAGCGAGGGGACCATTCGGTGTTGGGGTGGTGGCGGTATTGTGGCGGATTCGGATCCGGAAGCTGAATATCAGGAGACGTTGGCCAAGGTTGGGTCTTTGATGGGTTATTTGGAGGAGTTGGAGATTGGGCCTGGGGGGAAGGGTTCAGGGTGAAGGTGGGGTCAGAAGAAGGCTTTCTTCTGACCCCGAGTTCAATGCCTGCACCCAGTTAGCTTCTGGCCTTGTGGGATGAAGAAGGGGTCAGATGAAGGTTTTCATCTGACCCCGGAGTTCGTGCCTGCCCCTCAGTTAGCGTCTGGCATCGCGGGGTGAAAATGGGGTCAGAAGAAAGCTTTCTTCAGACCCCGGCATCCGGACCAATCAGCAGTCGTGGACGGTGCTGGCTTTGAGGAATTCCTGCTTTAGCTCGTCGAAGTTGTGGACGGCCGGGAAGTGGGGGAATTCGTCGATGACGTTTTGCGGGGCATGGATGAGGATGCCCTGCTCTGCCTGGCCCAGCATGGTGGTATCGTTGTAAGAGTCACCGGCAGCGATGACGCGGTAGTTTAGCAGCTGGAAGGCGCGGACTGACTGGCGCTTGGGGTCGCGCTGGCGCAGGAGGTAGTTGGTGATCTGGCCATTCTCGGCCACTTCGAGTTTGTGGCACAGAAGCGTCGGGTAGCCCAGCTTTTTCATCAGGGGCATGGCGAACTCGTAGAAGGTGTCTGAAAGGATCACCACCTGGAAGCGCTCGCGCAGCCAGTCGAGGAAGTCCCGGGCACCAGGTAGCGGGTCCAGCTCGCCGATCACTTCCTGGATCTGCGGCAGGCCATAGCCGTGCTGGTCGAGAATGCGCAGGCGCTGCTTCATCAGCACGTCGTAATCGGGAATGTCACGGGTGGTGGCCTTGAGTTCTTCAATGCCGGTTTTCTCGGCGAATGCGATCCAGATTTCCGGGATCAGTACTCCCTCAAGGTCAAGACATGCGAGTTCCACAATGGTCTCCTGATGACGTGGTTCGGTGGCTGAGCTGCCGCTCGTGATTGATCAGGAGCGTATGATAAGGAAATCCGGGGCGGAATGCATCGTGATTCTGGCTTTCGAAACCATGGCATTAAGGTATAAATATATAGATTGTCATTCCTTCCGGCTATGAGGGATTTAATGTTAACCTGCCTGAACACTGATTAAAGGTATGTTTTCTCCATGACGGATATCGACACCCTTCGCACGGAACTCGAGGGCCAAAGCCCCAGGGCCATCCTCAAGGCGGCACTCCAGCGTTATGACAACATCGCTATCTCGTTCAGCGGTGCCGAGGATGTGGTCCTGATCGAAATGGCCCACAAGCTCACCGACAACCTGCAGGTGTTCACACTGGATACCGGTCGGCTGCACCCGGAGACCTATGAGTTTGTGGAGAAGGTCCGCAAGCATTACGGCATCGAGATCGAGGTGCTGTTCCCGGACGCGGCGGAAGTGCAGGACCTGGTCAATCGCAAGGGGCTGTTCAGTTTCTACGAGGACGGACATAGCGAGTGCTGCGGCATCCGCAAGGTCAATCCGCTGAAACGCAAACTGGCGACGGTGGATGCCTGGATTACCGGCCAGCGCAAGGACCAGAGCCCCGGTACCCGCAACGACGTGCCGGTGGTGCAGGAAGATTCGGCGTTCTCAACCGAAGACAGAACCCTGGTGAAGTTCAACCCGCTGGCCAACTGGACGTCCAAGGAAGTCTGGGACTACATCCGGATGTCGGAGGCGCCCTACAACAAACTGCACGAGAAAGGCTTTGTCAGTATAGGCTGTCAGCCCTGCACCCGGCCGGTGCTGCCGGGTCAGCATGAGCGGGAAGGCCGCTGGTGGTGGGAAGAGGCCACCAAGAAGGAATGTGGTCTGCATGCCGGGAACCTGATCGCCAGAGACTGATCAGGCCCCGATCCTTTCGGGCTGCCCGCTTAATACGTGGGCAGCTCCACGTCCTTGAACAACTCCTCGATCTCTGACCGACTGCCCTGATGGGCGACTGCCGCGTCCACCCTCTCCTTGGTGAGATGCGGTGCAAACCTGTGCATGAAGTCATACATATAGCCACGCAGGAAGGTGCCCTTGCGGAAGCCGAGCCGGGTGACACTGGGCCGGAACAGTTTGCGGGCATCCAGGGCGACCAGATCGGTATCAGTCTTCGGATCAAAGGCCATGCTGGCGATAATGCCAACGCCGAGCCCCAGACGGACATAGGTCTTGATGACGTCCGCATCCGCGGCGGTGAACACCACCTTGGGCGTCAAACCTTGTGACTGGAAAGCCTCGTCCAGCTTGGAGCGACCGGTGAAACCGAACACGTAGGTCACCAGCGGGAACTCTGCCAGCTCCGGCAAGGTCAGCTCCGGCTTCTGGGCCAGCGGGTGATCCTTGGGCACGATGACGCTGCGGTTCCATTTGTAGCAGGGCATCATGATCAGGTCGTTGAACAGCTCCATGGCCTCGGTAGCAATTGCGAAATCCACCGCACCGTTAGCTGCCATCTCGGAAATCTGCATCGGGGTACCCTGATGCATGTGCAGGGACACATCGGGGTACTCTTCGATGAAGCCGCTGATAATCGGCGGCAAGGCATAGCGAGCCTGGGTGTGAGTGGTGGCAATACTCAGATCACCCTTGCGCTGGTTACTGAATTCCTGGGCGATTTTCTTGATGCCTTCCACCCGTCGCAGGATCTCGCCCGCCTCGCGGATGATGATCTCGCCGCCCGGCGTGATACGGGTAAGATGTTTACCGCTGCGGGCAAACACCTCCAGGCCCAGTTCGTCTTCCAGCAGACGAATCTGTTTCGATATCCCGGGCTGCGAGGTGAACAGGCTTTGGGCGGTCGCGGACACGTTCAGATCGTGGTGGGCAACTTCCCAGATATAGCGCAATTGTTGTAATTTCATCGATTGCTGCACTCCCGCATAAAAACTTTAGCTTTCATTCTTTTTTATTATAGATAAAACCTTTTCCAAAGTTTAGACCAAAATTGCATTTACGCATCATCTGACCGCGATCTGAGTCATTAGAAACCTTGACTTGTCTGACGCAAAGCACACAATCCGCTTTACGTCTTTAAATTCCGGCATTCAGGGAACCAATGCTGCTTACCACGAAATTCCTACGGCCCAGTTCCGATCCGAGAGCGGTTCCCCGCGATCGGCTGCGTGCCTTGCTGGATCCTGAAGGGCCCAAGCGCCTGGATCTGGTCATCGCACCGGCCGGGTTTGGCAAGACGACCCTGGTCAGCCAGTGGTGTGCCCGCACCGCCTCTCCTGCCGCCTGGCTGTCTCTCGACGAGCACGATGACCAGCCGCGACGATTCTGGCAGTACGTGATCGGCGCCTTCGAATATGCAGGCCTGCCAGGCATGGCCCAGTGCCACAAACTGCTGGCGCAGAAGGACGACGGAGATCCGACTGCCATCATCACGGCACTGATCAACGAGCTGGCTCGGGACGGCGGTGCCTGGGCCCTGGTCCTCGATGACTACCACTTTATCCAGGATGACACCATCCACCGCCAGCTGGCCTGGTTCATTGATTACCTTCCGCCGGGCGTGCTGGTTTGTTTGGCCTCACGCACTGAGCCACCTCTCCCGCTTGCCCGCTGGCGGGTTCGACGCTGGGTAGAGGATATCCACCCCGGATTGCTCGCATTCTCCGAACAGGAGTGTGGGCAATTTTTCCGGGACACCATGGGGCTGGATATCACCGACGAAGATGCCCGCACGATCTGCCGCAAAACCGAGGGCTGGGTTGCGGCCATGCAGTTGTCTGCACTTTCCGGTGACAGCAGCATTTCCGGGGAAGGACTGGCGAAACCGGCCCGAAACCTGGAAGTGGACGAGCGCCATATCAGCGATTACGTGCTGACCGAGGTGCTCGATAAGCAGCCCTCCCACCTGGCTGATTTCCTCCTGGAAACCGCCTGCTGCCCCCGCCTGAATGCCTCCCTGTGCAACAGCATCCGGGGACGGGACGACAGCCAGGAAATTCTGGAAGAACTTCTCCGGCAAAACCTGTTCCTGATTCCACTGGACAATCACAACGGCTGGTTCCGTTACCATGATCTGTTCCGGGACGCCCTTTCCAGGCGGATGCAACACACTCAGCCGGAACTGGCCGAATCGCTCTGGCGCAAAACCGTCGACTGGCTGCTGGCTCACGGTCACGTACAGGAAGCCATTGCCCAGATTGTCCGCCACCAGGACTGGCCCTGGCTGGCCCGGGTACTGTCCGAGCATGGCAACAATCTGATCCACGGCGGCTTTCACCTGCCGGTACTGGACTGGCTGGGCGCCCTACCAGAGCACCTGTTGAGCGAAAGCCCGCAACTACAGATGCTGAAGATCTGGGGTTTGTTCTTTGCCAACCGGGTCGATAGCCTGGAACCCCTGCTCGTCGCACTCGAGGATCTTCTGGACCGGCGGGTAGCCGATTCCCACCCGGATGCCGAGGGCGCGCTCGGATTGCACAGCGAGATCTCCCTGATTCGTTCCTACCTTGCCCGCTCCCGGAGCGACGACAAGGCGGCCAGCGACCTCACCCGTCGCGTGCTGGAGGAAATCGATCACACCCGCATCCCCTTGAAATCCGTCACCTACTACGGGATTGGCCTGGACTGTTTCGGACGCGGTGAATTGCCCGAGGCCGAGGACGCCCTGCGCTCCGCCGTCCACTATGGTCAGGTGGAGCGTAAACCCAGCACGGTGCTTTCCAGCGGGGGACTGCTGGCCTGGATCCAGTACAACCGGGGCGATATCGACCTGGCCCTGGAAACCTGTACCGAAGTTCGGCAATGGGTAGACAAACATTATGCCGATCCGACCCAGCCACGGCTGATCTCCTGCTGGCAGAACAGTGCCCTGACCGAGATCTACCGCGAACGCAACGAGCCGGAGCTGGCCCGGAGCCACCTTGCGCCCCTTCTTGAGCACGTCAGTAACGGAACCGAACCCGGTCAGCATGTGGTGATCCAGTACGTGCGCGGGCACCTGGCTTTCAGCGAAGCCCGGTTCCGGGACGCTATCGAAACCCTTGAGGATGCCTGGCAAACCAGCAGAAAACGACGGGACCACATCGTCTTTGAACCGCCGGCGAGTGCCGCCCTGCTCGCTCGCTGTTTCCTGGCTGAGGGGCACCCGGAAAAGGCCGCGAGCATCATGTCGGCCACTGAAGGGGACGAGGCCACCAATCCCCTGAACCGGGAACAGTTACTCATCAGCCAGGCCCGGGTATTGAACGCCCGGGGCAAGCCGGAGGACGCGTTGGAGTGCCTGGTCGGACTACGTGAATCCGCATCACGCCATGCCCACAACCGCCATCTGGTGGAGATTCTGCTGGTATCTGCCGAAGCGCAGGATATTCTGGGACAGGCCCGAAAAGCGAACGCCCTGCTGAACGAGGCGCTTGAGCTTGCATCGGGCTCCGGATTTGTCCGGCTCTTTGGTGAGGAAAGCCCTAGGATTCGCGAGATGTTGCTCGATCTGCCGGCGCTCCGGACACCGGGTAGCTGGAACCGGCGAGTCCTGCACATGCTCCGGGAGCTGGAGTGCACACGGGTCGCACGTGAAAAGCAGGCCGCCAGCTCGTCCGCTGGCCAACGATCTTCTGTGTCGGACGAACACGGGAGCCTTGTGGAACCGTTGAGCCAAAGGGAATTGGAAGTTCTTGCCCTGATCAACGAAGGTCTGGCCAATAAGGACATCGCCAGCAAGATGGAAGTGGCGCCGGCAACAGTCAAGGCCCATATCCGCAACCTCTATGGCAAGCTTGCCGTTGGGCGCCGGACCGAAGCCCTGGCCAGGGCCCGGGAGCTGGGGCTACTGGAATCCTGACCGCGAATCAGCCGCAAATTGTGAATCCCATCACATTTTGCAGAACCTTTCCCTGGCCACTACGCCCTTTGGACGATCCGTCTACGCCCTCTACTCCCTTATTATTCTTCCGACGGTGAGGTAAAGCCCCACCAAAGAATTCTGAAACTTCAGGCCTTCAGACTTCTCTTGTACCGCGTTGTTTCGACGCCCGGGTTCGAAAAGAACCCCTTCGCCAAGAGCCGCCCAATGGGACGGCTCTTTTTTTTATCAGTGCTCGATAATCCGGCGGAACGGTGGCAAGGCATCCAGCAACAGCTGGCCATAGCGGCGGGCAATGATGCGCCGGTCCAGGATGGTGACCCTGCCGGTGTCCTGCTCGGTGCGCAGCAGCCGGCCGACCGCCTGCACCAGCTTCACCGATGCATCCGGAACGGTGATTTCCATGAACGGATTGCCACCGCGCTGTGTTACCCATTCCGCGAGGCTGGCTTCGATGGGATCATCCGGGACCGAAAACGGCAACCGGGTGATCACCACGTGGTGCAGATACTTGCCCGGCAAATCAATACCCTCGGCAAAGCTGGCTACCCCGAACAGCACACTCGGCCGGCCCTCGTCCACCCGGCTGCAGTGCTGGCGCAGTACTTCCCCCTTGGCCATATCGTCCTGGGTCAAGATCAGGTCCGGATATTCCGGAGCCAGGGCATCGCGCACCTGCTGCATCTGCCGGCGGGAAGTGAACAGCACCAGGGTGGCCTTTTCGCCGGCCCACAAGTCCGGCAAGCGCTCGACCAGGGCATCGGTAAAGGCATCATCGGTGGGCATGGCTTTCATGGCGGGCACCTCCACCGTCGCCATCTCGCTATAACGGAATGAGCTGGGTACCACCAGGTACTTGCTGGCTTCCGGCAGGCCCGCCCGGGATCTAAGCCGATCAAACCGGCCCAGCGCGGTCAGGGTGGCACTGGTCAACAC
This sequence comes from Marinobacter szutsaonensis, assembly GCF_039523335.1. NCBI lineage: Bacteria > Pseudomonadati > Pseudomonadota > Gammaproteobacteria > Pseudomonadales > Marinobacteraceae > Marinobacter > Marinobacter szutsaonensis. Next base: position 374,903 of record NZ_BAAAFC010000001.1, read on the forward strand.
CGCGCCGTAGGCCCGAGACCAGAGCCTTGAATACAGCAGGTTATCCGCCAGCACCGGCGAGCTGTAGAGGGTAATATCCTCCGCGTGGTCCCAGCGCTGTCGCACCGCCCAGCGGGCTGGTGGCGGACTCTTGGGTTTGGGTGCCGGAGCGCCCGTCTCCTCATCACCCTGCTTTTCCTGGGCGCCGGAACCGGCCTGGTCGCACCACGCTGCCCAGAGTCTCAGTTGTTCCTCGGAGCGGCTGTGGAAGGAGCCGATCACCGGGTACCACGCCTCGGCGGTATCACGATCGATGTCGTGTTCCTTGCGGTCGTCAAAGGCCGCTTGGAGTTCATCGGCCAGCGAGCCAAGATGACGGACCAGTCCTGCGGTAGCAATGCGTGCCTCCCCGGCAAGTTCCGCCAGCTGTTCCGGCAACTCGCCTTCCGGGTAACGCCACTGGGCGGTCCGACGCTCCTCATTGAACTCCCAACCGGTGTTCTGTTCCGCTTCCTCATAGACCCGCGTGAGCATCTGGTCCACATCACGGGCTGCCGTGCTGATCTTGTCCAGGGTCTTGACCGCCTGGGTACCGGGAGCCAGGAACGGCTGCATCTTCACCAGGGCCTGGGACAATTGCTTGAGCCACTGCCGGGTGGCGTTAAGGGGAACCGAGGCGGCGAAATGGTTCAGGGCCTTGTCCGGCAGATGGTGGGCCTCGTCAAAAATGAACAGGGCGTTTTCCGGCTCAGGCAGGATGGCACCGCCTCCCAGTGCCAGGTCGGCGAGCACCAGATCATGGTTGGCAACGACAATATCGGCGTCATCCAGGTCCTTGCGGGCATCAAAAAAGGCGCAGCTGTCAAAATAGCTGCAATGGCGGTTGGTGCACTGCCTGTGGTCGGTGGTGACCTGACGCCAGACGTCATCGGGAATCTGCTCCGGCCAGTGGTCCCGGTCCCCGTCCCATTTCCTGGAACCGTAGCTGGCCAGCATTTCCTCGAAAAAGGCGCGGGTTCCCGGCTCGTCCCCGGATGGGCTGTCCAGCAGGAACAGAGGCATGGTGTCGCTGTCACCGTTGCCCTCATCGTGAAGTCGCGCTTCCAGGCGAGACATGCACAAATAGCGGCCCCGGCCCTTGGCGAGGGTCCAGGAAAAATCCATCTTGCTGTGTTTTTTCAGGTCCGGCAGGTCCTTCAGGACAATCTGGTCCTGGAGCGCCACGGTGGCCGTGGAAATCACCAGGGTCTTGCCCAGGGCCTTGGCGACCGGAATCGCGGCGATCAGGTAGGCGAGGGTCTTGCCGGTACCGGTTCCTGCTTCCACCACACAGGTGGCCGGCGGCGAGGTGCGCTGGCCATCGTTATCGGTGATCTCGCCCATGTAACGGGCGATTTCGGCGATCATTAGCCGTTGACCATAGCGGGCCCGGATGTCCTTGCCCGACAGCACATCCCGGTAGCCTTGCTGGATCTGTTGCTTGATCTCTTCCGTCAGTGCCATCAGCGCGGGCTCACCCAGTCGCGGACGGTGCCGACCCTGAACGACTGCCCCTGCCTGCTCAGGATTACACCGTCTTCGGTGATGCGCTCCACCGTCAGGCCCGAGAAAGTGTCTCCGGCGCGCAGGTAGTTGTCATTGATCATCACCCGGCTTGAGGACGGGTCAGATGAGTACAGATGGCTGTTAAAGGTCAAATCGGGAATGCTCTTCTGGAATGACAGGGGTAACTCGACAAGATGCGGTACCCTGCCTGAGCTTTCGACTTCAGGCAATACCGGATTGCCATCGCTGGCACTGACGGAAGGCACGATGATGGTCGGCTTCTCCGAAACCCGGGGCGCCGGGACAGCCTGGTGATCCGGCCTCTCCACTTCTTCCGGCTCGCCGGTCTCTGCCACACCTTGGTCCGCCGACGCCTGATTGACAGGTTCCGGAACTTCAACGGGCGTTTCCCGACTGGCTTCCATCGCAACATCGTTGTTGACGTTAGCTGGGTCCTGTTGCAGTGAGGGAGTCGCAATCAAGCCCTGGTCCGGCCAGAACACCACGGCCAGAACCACCGCGTTCACCAGTAATGCCAGGGCAACCCAGATCGCAGCGGAACTGCCCCGCTTCTTTTTGGGCCTATGAATGAACTGAACCTGCTGGCCCAGATCAGGAACCTTACCCTGGCGCCGTTCGGTTTCGGATTTCCGGAGTGCATCGAGGATGTAGGACACGGCTTACCCCTTAGTGCTCGAAATACGGGGAACCAGTCGCGGACCCGGGGTATCCAGGTCGTTGTTGATCTGGATAACCGTCATGGCCCCGGCGATACCATCCACTGCCAGGCCTCTGACCTCCTGGTACCAGCGTACCTGCTCCTCTGCGGACATGCGTTTCACCCGACCATTCTCGGTAGCCGATTCCGTATACCGGTCGGCCAACTCCATCATCCTGGCGCCAATCCATAACTGCTGGCCGCTGCCGGAGGCATAGAAATTGTCGCCGGTCATGTATTCGGGCAGGCGCCAGAGCACGCGATAGTCGCCGAACCAGTATTGCTCCAGGCTGGCAAAGGAGATTTCCCGGGATTGCCCCCCTGAGAGCATGACTTCCGCCAGGTCGCCATTCAGGGACTTGATCACGGCGTAGCCGGTCTCACCAGCCTCGTTGCGGAGCTGGAGCATGGCTGGTCGGTTCAGGAACTCGAGACTCCGACGGGTTCCCTGCCGCTCCAGACATCCCAGGCCGACAGTGCGGGCATAATCACAGGCAATGGGATGATCCTCGGGCCGGTAACTCTTGTCCCACAGGCCGAACAGCAATCGGAAAGCCCCCACCCTGCTGACCCGGTCTTCCGGGAACTCGAAGGAGGCAAGCGGCTCCCGGACAGGTTCCGTGACCTGGGTTCCCTCTGTGGCAATCTCAGCGCTGGCTTCGTCGACCGGGTCTTCTGATTCGGCTTCCCGATCAACCGCACCCGCCTGTTCAGTTTCGCTGTCCGGAACCAGCTCAAATGTGTTGGCCAGGGGCCAGCGGTCAACCAGCCAGACCGTACCCATAACAGCGACCAGAATGGACGCAGCCACGAGCAGGTACTGTGATCCGCGCCCGGAACCATTTTTGGCGGTAACGGGAGCCGCGTTGCCGCCGCGAACCTCCTTAGCCGCTTGTTTGATATGGCCGGTCGTAATCTCGTGTTCGCCTTCGGCGTAGGCGCCCAGTAATGCCCGGTCGCTGATCAGGTTGATCAGGCGGGGAATGCCCTGGCTTTCCTTGTACAGCCGGTTGATGGCGCCCTGGGAGAAGATATCCCCGCGCATCCCGGCGACTCCCAGGCGGTACTTCAGGTAAGCCGGCAGCTCGTTCCGGTTGATGGCATCCAGATGGTAGCGGGCCGTAACCCTCTGGTTGAGCTGGCGAAGTTCGGGTAAGGACAGGATCTGCTGCAGCTCCGGCTGCCCGAGCAGGACAATCTGCAGCAGTTTCTTCTCGGCGGTCTCGAGATTGGTCAGCAGCCGCAGCTGCTCCAGCACATCAGCAGAAAGATTCTGCGCCTCGTCAATCAGCAGCACCTTGTGACGGCCGGCGGCGTGGGCATCGAGCAGATCCCGGTTGATCAGGTCCACCAACTGCTTGATGGTGGCTCCCGGCTCGTGGGCAATCCGCAGCTCGTCGCAGATGGCGGACAGCAGTTCCTGCGCCGAAAGCCGGGGGTTGAGGATCAGGGCAATGTCCACGTTGTCCGGGGCGTTCTCGATAAAGCAGCGGCTCACCGTGGTCTTACCGGTCCCTACCTCGCCGGTAATCACGATGAAGCCACCCTGCCCCTTCACCCCATACATCAGGTGAGCCAGCGCCTCCTTGTGGCGCTCGCTCAGGTAAAGATAGCGGGGGTCTGGCGCGATGGAGAACGGCGGCTCGCGGAAACCGAAGAAATCGTAGTACATGGACGTCCAGTCAGATGCTCAGGCACCGGGCATGGGCTTTACCTGCCCGGCTTGTTATGGCGGTATGATAGCGCCCGTTTCAGCGGCGTGTCATCTCAGGATGCACCGGAATCGGAATTGCTTATCAGCCGGAGTTCGGCGGTTCGTCGATTCTGCTGTTTCAGGCGCCTTACGCATCGCTCCAGGGTCTTGGAGATCCGGGCATGAGAGCGGATCATCGAGATTTTCGGCCAGGTGGCACGTTCTCCGGCCAGAATCATCTCCCGGACATAGGCCGGATCGGGATTGGCCAGCATCCGGCTGAAATCACGCGCAGAGTAGGACGGTGCAATGGTGACATCACCGGAATACCGCTGGGCCATGATGGTGTACATCTGCCCGGAAACCTGCCGGAGCAACTCGGGCCGCAAGCGTTTGCGCAGGTAATCGAACACTCCCTGACCGTGGAACTGGATCTCGGACTTGAGCAGGTGCATCGGCAGCCTGGCCAGGGACAGCTTTTCGTCCTCGCCCCGGCCGCTCAGGAACGGCACAACATGCGGATTGGTCTGGCTGACGATGGTGAAGTTCACATCGTACAGGTGCATCAGGCGCTCGATGGGCAGATCACTGACCACGGAGCCATCCACGAACTTCACCTTGGGCATGTAGGGCAACGCATTACCGTGCAGGTCTTTCTTCATCAGGGTGACCGGCGGGAAGATCCCGGGTACTGCGGCGCTGGCCAATGCCGCACTCCAGACCAGCAGATAGGGCGAGGTGTATCCGCACAGGAGCCTGGCCTTCTGGTGAACCTGGACGGGTGACACACTGACATTGATCGACCGCCCGGTGCGTTGATAGGCCTCTTCGAAGGTATACTCTCCAACATTGTCACGCAGGCAGGAACGGAGCTGCTCCTGATCCATCAGGCCGTCACCACGCATGGCACTGAGCAGGCCGCGCCATTTCCAGGCCTTCAGGTTGTGGTTCTCAGGAACCAGCATTTCCGGGATTTCGGCGTCGGTGTGAACACCCAGAATGGCCGCGATAATCGCACCACTGCTGGATCCGGCCACCACCTGGGGCAGCAACCCCTTCTCCCAGAGGGCCTTGATCACCCCGAAATGGAACATCCCCAGGGTGGCACCGCCACTGAGCAACAACGTGGGCCGGCCGTAACTCGTCAGGGTGTCCCGGAAGAACTGGAGCTTGTCGGCCACGGGGAATCCCGGCACCGGATTGTCACAGAGAAAATCGAGGGATTCACAGACCTGGGTGATGTATTCCTCGATCAGGTGTTTGGTACCCACCCTTGAGCGGGTATAGAGGGCCGCATTGCCCATATTCCCGAGATCATGGTGCAGGCCCTCGCGAAGCGCACGCTTCAGCCGCTCGAAGTCATTTTGCTGACGATACTGCTTGAGGTTGCTCAGGCGATCGTAGATGAGCTCGTAGTGGTAGAGGTCGGAGACAAACTCCTCCTTCCACTCGGCGTTGCCCTCGAGGAAATCCAGCTCCAGGGCCGCGGCTTTCCAGACTTCGTAATTCGGAGCCTCCGCCAGCATCTTCCGGTACTTCGCAATCCTCGCATCCTTGATCACCCTGGCCTCCTCACATGTCGCGCCGGTCAGAAATCCTCAAGCATCAGGTCTTCGTCGTCGCCACTGGCAAACGGATCTTCAGTCACCTTACCATCATTGATGAGGAATTCACGGCGTTGCAGGAAGGCATTGCGCACGAAGGTGTAGCTATCGCCGGAGATAAACCCTTCGGCCGGAATCAGATCCGCCCGCTTGTCCACGATCTGCAAGGCCCGGGCATAGTAAACCTCCGGGCTTTCGGCGGCGTCCCACAGCGAGGGGAAAACAAAACCATCAGTTGCGAGGCCACTGAAATGCCTTGGCGTTGATGGCCCAAGGAAAGGCAGCATCAGATAAGGCCCGGAGCCGGCCCCCCAGTATCCCAGGGTCTGGCCGAAATCCTCCGGCCGCTCCGGCAGATCAAATGCCGTGGCCACATCGAACAGGCCACCCAGCCCGAACACCGTGTTATAGGTAAAGCGCCCGGCGGCAACCACAGCGGATTCACCCTTCAGTTGCAGGAGGCTGTTGATGAAGTTCCGGACTTCCGTGAGGTTATTGAAGAAGTTGGTGACACCCCGGTCGACAACCCGTGGCGTGAATGTACGATAGGTCTGGGCTACCGGCTTCAGGAACCAGCGGTCAATGGTTTCATTGAAGGTGAAAACGCTGCGGTTCCAGGACTCGTAAGGATCTTTCGGATCTACCGGCACAGAGCCTTCCGGCGCGGGCTCCTGCATCGCCTGGGCCTGCACCTGACCCGCCATCAACATGGTCAGGATCAGCATAACCATGGGAAAGCGCCCGGAAAAAAGTTGTCTCATCATACACTCTCGGGTTGTGAATCTTGTTTCGCTTCGTCGAAAATACCGGCGCTATCCGCTTGTCATTATAGTTTTATCTTCCGGAGGAGTCCGATGTCAGTACCAGGTAATCTTGTCAGCACCCTGGAAACACCCCTGCGCTGGGGTGACATGGATGCATACGGCCATGCCAACAATACAGTTTATTTCCGCTTCTTCGAGGAGGCCCGGATTACCTGGTTTTCGTCCCTGAATGTCGGAGGCCCGGAAGAGCCCACCGGACCCGTCATTATAAAGACCAGTGCCACCTTTCTGAAAGAACTGACCCATCCTGCTTCGGTGATAGTGGAAACCTACGCCGACAGGGCCGGAAACACCAGTCTGGACACTTACTATTTGTTAAAAGATGCAAAAACCGGAGAGGTCTATTCGGAGGGCTACGCAAAAGTAGTCTGGTTTGACCGGACCGCCCGAACCTCAACGGCGCTGCCAGATACCCTGAGGCAACTGGCAGCCCGTTAAGGCTTCAGATCAACGGCGGCGAACCACTACGCTGCCGATGGAATAGCCGGCACCGAAGGAGCAGATTACCCCCAGGTCGCCGGATTCCAGATCGTCCTTGTGCTTGTGGAAGGCGATGATCGAGCCGGCGGAACTGGTGTTGGCGTATTCATCCAGGATCACCGGCGCTTCCTCTTCGGTTGCGTCCCGGCCCAGAACCTTCCGGGCAATCAGCTGATTCATGTTCAGGTTGGCCTGGTGCAGCCACATCCGACGCAAATTCTCCGGTGACAGGTCCAACGCCTCCAGATGGTTCTGGATCGTCTGGGCCACCATCGGAGAGACTTCCTTGAACACCTTGCGGCCTTCCTGGACAAAGAGCTTGTCCGGCTTGCCGATGCCCGATTCATCCGCGCGGTTCAGGAAACCGAAGTTGTTGCGGATGTTGTTGGAAAACTTGGTCTTGAGACTGGTACCGAGGATCTCGAAACCCTGCCCTTCTTTGGTGTTTTCTTCTCGCTCCACCAGGATGGCGGTGCAGGCGTCACCGAAGATGAAATGGCTGTCCCGGTCCCGGAAATTCAGGTGGCCGGAGCAGATTTCCGGGCTGACCACCAGCACGGAACGGGCGGCGCCATTTTCCACGGAATTGACCGCCGCCTGCAGACCAAAGGTGGCTGAGCTGCAGGCCACGTTCATGTCATAGGCGAAGCCCTCGATACCCAGGGCTTCCTGCACTTCGATGGAGATTGCCGGGTAGGCGCGCTGCAAGTTCGAGCAGGCCACAATGACCGCATCCACATCCGCCGGGGTTTTACCGGCCTGTTCCAGTGCCTCGTTGCAGGCGGCCACCGCCATGTCACACTGAACCGAGTGTTCGTCGTTGCTGCGTTCCGGGATGTAGGGCGTCATCCGACGCGGGTCGAGAATGCCTTCCTTGTCGATCACATGCCGGCGCTTGATACCGGACGCCTTCTCGATAAACGCAGAAGAGGAATGCTGCAACGCGGAGATGTCACCGCGTTCGATTTCCCCGGCATGTTCGTCGTTATACAGGTCAACGAACTGGTTGAACGCTTCGACCAGCTCATCGTTATCAATTGTTGCAGGCGGTGTGTACAGACCAGTTCCGCTAATGACGGCTTTAATCACGCTAACCCCACGTCAAGACAGTGAAAACTTGATGACAGAATGATGCACTGTCGGAAATACTAACACAGTCATCCGGATTTTCCCGTTAGCCTTCGTTACCGGCGTCAGACGCGGGTTTTCTCCCATTGTTTGTCCAGGCGCTTCACCGAAACCGTCATGGCGGTGCCCAGTTGTTGGGCAAAGAACGACACCCGGAACTCCTCCAGCATCCATCGGTACAGCACCAGCTCCGGATCCCGGATCCCCTGGCGCTGCTGCTCGTCGCGCTTGGCGGCGTAGCGGGCCCACAGGGGTTCGATGGTGTGCAGAAACTCCCGCTCCCGCCCCATTTCCCGAGGCATCTTCTCGAGCCGCACCAGGCAGGCCTCGAAGTAGACGCCGAACCGTGCCAGCCATTCCGGCGGGGTTGCCACCAGGAAGCCGGGGTACACCAGGTTCTCCAGCTGGAATTTGAGGTCGGCCATGCTGTTGGCCAGGGCGAGGTTGATTTTGCCCTTAAGCTGCTTGGCAACCTTCTGGTAACCAGTCATGGCCTCGTACAGGCGCTGATCCGCTTCCTCCAGGGCCGGAATAAAGTCCCCCCGTCGGGCATCAAAAATGCGGTCAAAGTCCGCCGATGACCAGGGTAGCTCGTCGGACAGAAAATGCTGGATCACGGTGGAGAGCAGCAGGTCATCCAGCAACACCCGGGCTTGTCCGACCGGGGCGAACATCAGGGCAGACTGCTTGAACCGGGGCAGTTTCCGCTCCAGGTCGTTCAGGGTGCTGCCGAACCGGTTAACAATAAGGCGCGCAACGCCTTTCCTGGTGGTGTCTTCCGCCGTCAGGCGGTCCAGGCAGCGGATCTGACGCACGGTCCTGCCCTGATCCTCCAGCGCGGGGTATACCGTCACCTGCATACCGCCCTTCTCGGTCTGGACCTGGCGGGGCAAATTGCCGAACTGCCAGTCGCTGTGTTCCCCCGAGGGCTGATCCTGTTTGCTGTCCCGGCTGACCGATGCCAGCGCCTCTTCCGCCTTGCCTTCCAGCTGGGACTGGATTTCACCGGTTTCCCGGCTCTCGGCCAGTACCTTGCCCTTGTCGCCCATGACCCGAAGGTTCATTCGCAGGTGCCGGGGCAGCTCCGCCTCGGACCAGGCTTCCGGATCAATGCGCACACCGGTCATGCGGCGCAGCTCGTCCCCCAGTTGCTGGGTAAGTGGCGCATTGGAGGGCTGCATGTTGGCCAGGGCGGCATCAACAAAATCCGGTACCGGCACGAAATTCCGACGCAGGGCCTTGGGCAACCCCTTCACCAGGGCAATGCACTTCTCCCGGAGCAGGCCCGGCACCAGCCACTCCAGGCGCCGGGACGGAATCTGCTTCAGTGCCATCAGGGGCACCTGCATGGTGACGCCATCCCGCTCGCTGGTGGGCTCGAATTCATAGCTGAGCGGGTATTTGACCCCCTCCCACTCCAGGTAATCCGGGTATAGCTCTGCCGCTCCGGCATCCAGCGGACGCTGCAGAACATCTTCCTCGGTGAGCTCCAGGTTCCGGAGTTCCTCAGCGGAAAGATTTTTCCACCAAGATTCGAAATGGCGGCCACTGACGATATCCTTGGGCAACCGCTCGTCGTAGAACGCGAACAGCACCTCGTCGTCCACCAGCAGGTCCCGGCGCCGGGTTTTCTTCTCCAGGTTCTCGACGGTATCGAGCATCTCCCGGTTGCGGGCGATAAACGGAGCCTTTGACCGGTAATCCCCTTCCACCAGGGCCCGGCGGATAAACAGGTTGCGACTCTCAACCGGGTCCACCTTGGCGTAGGGAATGCGGCGCCTGGGTACCACGTCGAGCCCGTACAGGGTTACTTTCTCGTAGCCCATCACCTGGGCACGCTTCTGCTCCCAATGAGGCTCGAAATAATTGTGCTTGACCACATGGCCGGCCAGCGGCTCGATCCACTCGGGCTGGATGGCGGCCACCATGCGGGCGAAGACCCGGCTGGTTTCGACAATTTCCGCCGCCACGATCCACTTGGGGGCGGACTTGGCCACCTTGGAACCCGGAAAGATCCAGACCTTGCGGTTACGGGTTGCCAGATACTCCTTTTTCTCCAGCTTCACCGCCACCTGCCCCAGCAGGCCGGCCAGGATAGCCTTGTGAATCGGATCGTAACTGGCCGGCTCCTTGTTGAACGCCAGCTTCTGCTCACGACAGATCAGGGTGAGCTGGCGATGGATGTCCCGCCATTCCCGCATGCGCATCCAGCTCAGGAAGGTCTTCTGGCACAGTTTCTTGAGCTGGTTCTGGGACAGCTCCTGCCGCTGCTCCTCGTACCAGTTCCAGATATTGAGCAGGGTGGCAAAATCGGATTCCTTGTCATTGAACGGCGCATGGGCCTGATCCGCTGCCTGTTGCTTGTCCTGGGGCCGCTCCCGGGGATCCTGGACACTGAGCCCGGCGATCACCACTAACGTCTCCGCCAGACTGCCCTGCTCTGCCGCAGTCACCAGCATTCGGGCCAGACGCGGATCCAGCGGCAGCTTGGACATGGTCCGGCCCAGCCGGGTCAGTTTTCGCTTGTCATCAACCGCACCCAGCTCTTCCAGCAGTTTGTAACCGTCATTGATCTGTCGCTTGTCCGGAGCCTCCAGGAACGGGAAGTTGCGGATCTCACCCAGGCCGGACGTGGCCATCTGCAGGATGACGGAGGCCAGGTTGGTGCGCAGGATTTCCGGATCGGTGTACTCCGGCCGGTTGATGAAATCGGTCTCATCGTAGAGCCGGAAGCAGATACCCGGCGCCACCCGGCCGCAACGACCGGCACGCTGGTTGGCGCTAGCCTGGGAAACCGGCTCGATGGGCAGGCGCTGGATCTTCGAACGCACACTATACCGGCTGATCCGGGCCACCCCGGTATCGATCACATAGCGGATACCGGGCACAGTGAGCGAGGTTTCCGCCACGTTGGTGGACAACACGATGCGCCGGCCCCGATGGGACTGGAATACCCGGTTCTGCTCCTGGTTACTGAGACGGGAATACAGTGGCAGCACCTCGGTGTGCTTGAGATCCACGTGACGGAGCACCTTGCTCAGGCTTCGGATCTCCCGCTCCCCGGGCAGGAACACCAGGACATCGCCCGGTGGCTGCTTTTCGCTGCGTTCGTGGTCCTCGATTTCCCCCAGGGCATCCAGCACGCCATCGGTCCAGCTCTGGTCCCGGTCATCCTCGTCACCAGTCAGGGGCCGGTAGCGGATATCCACCGGGTAAGTGCGACCGCTGACCTCGATTACCGGGGCCTGGTCGAAGAATTCGCTGAAGCGCTCCACCTCGATGGTGGCGGAAGTAATAATGATCTTGAGGTCCGGCCGTTTGGGCAGCAGCTGCTTCAGGTAACCGAGCAGGAAATCGATGTTGAGGCTGCGCTCGTGGGCCTCATCGATAATCAGGGTGTCGTAACGGTCCAGGAACCGGTCGTGCTGGATCTCCGCCAGCAGGATGCCATCGGTCATCACCTTGACCCGGGACTGATCCGAAGTCTGGTCCGTGAACCGGACCTGGTAACCGATCTGCTGCCCGACCTGCTCTCCCAGCTCCTCGGCGATACGCGCCGCCACGCTTCGGGCGGCGATCCGACGGGGTTGGGTGTGACCGACGAGGCCGCGGATGCCGCGACCGCTGTTCATACAGATTTTCGGAATCTGGGTGGTTTTCCCCGAACCGGTCTCACCGGCGATGATCACCACCTGGTTCTGTTCGATGGCCTCGCGAATGTCATCAACCCGATCAGACACCGGCAGGGATTCGGGGAAGCTCGCCGGTTTGTGCAGGGCCTGGCGCTGGCGGACTCTCTCCAGCCCCCTATCGAGCCAGCCCGCCATTTTCTCCAGGTCCTTCTGGCCCGGCTTGCCCTTGGTGCGGGCCACCGTCTTGACGATGCGGGCGGCCTCCTGCTGATTGCAGGCGTCCAGTTGCTCCATCATAGCCTTGACGGCCGCCTGGGAATCCGGGCGTGGGGAGGACGGTGCGGGACTGTCTGATGTGGTCTTTGGCATTGAGAAGAGGAACCGGTGTAAAGCTCAGTCGGGTGGATTCGAGCAGCACAGTCTAGCGGAAAGTCGCTGGCTTAAAAAAGAAAAACCCCGCCGGAGCGGGGTCTTCAGGATACCAACGGGATTACTTGCTGGCTTCATCCCGCAGTTCGCGACGCAGGATCTTGCCCACGTTGGTCTTGGGCAGCTCGTCGCGGAATTCGAAGTGCTTGGGCACCTTGTACGCGGTCAGGCGTTCACGGCAGAACTCTTTCAGTTCGTTCTCGCTGACGCCCTCGGCGGTCGGTACAAGATAGACTTTGACCGCCTCACCGCTCTTGGCATCCGGGATGCCGACGGCCGCACACTCCACCACTTTCGGGTGAGCACTTACCACGTCTTCCACTTCGTTCGGGAACACGTTGAAGCCGGACACGATGATCATGTCTTTCTTACGGTCAACGATCCGGATGTAGCCGTCTTCCTGGATCAGGGCAATATCCCCGGTCTTCAGGAAACCATCCTCGGTGAAGGACTTCTGGGTATCCTCCGGGCGCTGCCAGTAGCCGCGCATCACCTGGGGCCCTTTGACACACAGCTCGCCGGGCTCGCCCAGCGGGGTCTCGTTACCGTCATCATCGATGGTCTTGACGATGGTGGAGGGAATCGGCAGGCCGATGGTGCCGATCTGGATGGCGCTGTGGGGGTTGAACGTGACCACCGGGGAGGTTTCGGTCATCCCGTAACCCTCGGAGATCTCGCAACCGGTCACCCGTTGCCACATCTTGGCGGTGTCACTGGTCAGGGCCATGCCGCCGGAGGATGTGAGCTTCAGGGAGCTGAAGTCCAGATCCTGGAACTCCTCGTTGTTGCACAGGGCAACGAAAAGGGTGTTCAGGCCCAGGAAGGCGGTGAACTTGTGGTTTTTGAGTTCTTTCACAAAGCCCGGAATGTCCCGCGGATTCGGGATCAGCACGTTGTGCGCGCCGGCTTCCAGCATGATGCCGCAGTTCAGGGTGAACGAATAAATGTGGTACAGCGGCAGGGGTGCAATAACCACCTCTTTGCCCTCTTCCACGGTGTCTTCCATCATCGGCCGCACCTGAAGCAGGTTGGCCACCAGATTGCTGTGGGTCAGCATGGCACCCTTGGCCACACCGGTGGTGCCGCCGGTGTATTGCAGAACCGCGATATCGTCCTTCTTGGTCTCAACCGGGGTGAACTTTTCACGGGCGCCAGCACCCAGAACTGCCGGGAGCTTGTGGGCACCGGGAATGTTGAACGCCGGCACCATCTTCTTGAGGTGCTTGACTGCGGCATTCATCAGAGTGCGCTTGATCGGCGAGTTCATGTCGGCGATTTCGGTAATGATGACATGCTCTATGCCGGTCTGGGGCACGACCTTTTCGGCGTTATCTGCCATGTTGGCCAGCACCACCAGGGCCTTGGCGCCGGAGTCGTTGAACTGGTGTTCCATTTCCCGCTGAGTGTAGAGCGGGTTGGTGTTGACGACAATCAGGCCCGCACGCATCGCGCCGAAAACCACCACAGGGTACTGGGGAAGGTTCGGCATCTGGACAGCGATGCGGTCCCCGGGCTTGAGGTCAGTCTTGTTCTGCAGCCAGGCGGCAAAGTTACGGCTTTGGGTGTCGAGGTCACGGTAAGTGAGAGTTGCGCCAACAGCACTGAATGCGGGGCGGTCCGCGTATTTCTTCACGGCCTGCTCGAACACATCCACCATGCTCTGGTATTTATCCAGGTCTACCTCGCGGGGCACGCCGGCGGGGTATTTGTCCTGATAAAACTGCTCAAAATCCATCACCATCTCCTGTTTGGCGCTTCTGATTGTAATGGTCGACCAATGCCAGACTGATCAAAAAATCAACCCGACAAAAGTATCAGCCGAAAAAAAGTGGAGAGAGAATAGCAGTTTTGTAATCGATGAGGTAGGTTTCAGGCATCACACCGAACAACTGTTTTGCTTTCAATAATGTGCGGAGCATTCGATGAACGATACCCTGGATACGCTGGAAAATGTCACCTATGACGAACTCAATGAGGGCGACACCGCCACATTCACCCGGACCCTCACCGAGGACGACCTGTACCTGTTCGCAGCGGTTTCCGGTGATGTGAATCCGGTACACCTGGACGCCGAGTTTGCGGCCAATACCATGTTCAAGGAACGCATTGCCCACGGCATGTGGAGCGGCTCTCTGGTCTCGGCCGCACTGGCAACCGTAATGCCCGGGCCGGGAACCATCTACCTGGAGCAGAACCTCGCCTTCAAACGGCCGGTCAAGCTGGATGACACTATCACGGTGAAGCTGAAAGTTCTGAGAAAGAAGCCGAAAAACCGGGTAGTTGTGGAATGCGATGTGCGGAACCAGAACGACCAGCAAGTGGTAGTTGGCGAAGCCAAGGTGATTGCCCCGAAGGACAAGGTGAAGCTGAACAAACCGAACCTGCCCGAGATCACCATCGACCGCTAACCGCCAGACGGGCGCCCTGCCCGCTTCGGCGAACCAGGTTTCCTGCCGGGACTCAGCCCGGCAGGAAGTCCACCGGAAAACGTACCTTCCGCTGCTCGACACTGTCCGCGCCAAAGTTAAACATACGCACACGCATGGCGATACGCTGCTCCAGGGTCGGGTTTTCCAGCTCGGAGCTCACCACCTCGCAGGCGGACACCGATCCATCCGGCTCGATCACCAGCTCAAGCAGAACCTTGCCTTCCAACGTTGGATCCTGGCGTAACTCCCGCTTGTACAGAGAATAAAGCGCGGTTTTCTGGGCATCGAACACCTTCCGGATATTGCTCATGGCCCGCTCCCCCGCAGAGGATTTCGCGGCGGCGGTGTTGGCACGGGCTACGGCTTGCTGCGCCGGTTCGTTCGTGGGCTCGACTTTCTTGACCTGGTGCTCGGCCACCGCGACTTCGGCTGCTGGGCTTTCTCCGGCCTCGGCGCCTCCACTGCCCTTCAGAACTTCCCGGCGGTCAGGTTGCGAGGAGCCTGGGCCGGACTCTGATCCCACGTTGGCGGCCATAGCCGGAGCCAGCTCCGAGGGTGGTTCCCGGAGTGACGCCAACCGGTCTTTCATGGCCAGCAAGCCTGAGCGGGAGGCGGTTTCGCGGGCTTGCTCGGCGGTTTGCGTTGCCGGGCCCTTCGGGGGTGAAGGTGGAGTTGGGGTCAACTCCGGGGTCTGAAGAACTTGTTCTTCTGACCCCTTTTTCACGTCAGCAACCTCGGGAGGTGAACCTGGGGTCAGATGAAGGCTTTCATCAGACCCCTTTTCCAACTCCGGCGCCGCCACCAGCCGCGCAAGCCGCGCCGGCACCTGCTCCGCCTCAGCCCGCTCCCGCTCCGGCAACTCCATGGTTGGAATCAACAGCGCCGGCGGCAGAAACACCAGCACCGTCAGGATCAGAATCCCTGCAAACCGCCCGCGCTCACCCGGCGCCCGGGACCAGGGCAGCTTCGGGCTCTGCCAATCCTGCAGCCCTGGGGCCTCAGCCATTGCGCACCTCCGGCTCCACCGCCAGCCTTACCTGGCGGAATTGCTGGTCAACGCAGGTCTGCATGATCCTGCGCAGCAGGCGATAGTCGGTATCCCGGGCAGCCATGATGGTGATTGGCAGGCCCTGTTCCGGAATTTCCTGCAGGCGGTCACGGCGATAAGCCAGCTCTTCAGACAAACCGGAGATGTGAAGATCACCTGTCTCTATGCCGTCCAGCCGCGCCACCTCCCGACCCTGCACAAGAATCGACCGGCCGCTGACCTGGACGGTCAAATTCTCCACCGCCTGCTGCTCGGCGCTGGAGACCGGCAGCGGCACGTCGGTGGAGTTCTGCATCACTTTCACATCGGACGAGTTCACCATCAGGAAGAACACCAGGATCGTGAAGATATCCATGAGCGACACCAGATTCAGGCCCCCGGCCTTGTGCATCCTGCCATAGTGACGGCGCAACCGCCGGGAACGATGGGAGCTTTTCATGCGCCCTCCCCGGCCGCAGGTGCCGCCAGGTCTGCCAGCGCCCGGTCCTCCGGCGCATCCATCAGGGAAATTTCCGGAAACAGCTCACCCTCCACGACACTGGCGGCCACCACGGCGGGATAGGAACGGACGGTATCCATGGTGGTAACCAGGGTCTGGTAGTCAATGTCGGGGCCCACTTCAAGAATCACGTCGGTCTTGTCCGGTACCCTGGATTTGATCCCCCGAAGCAGGTCTCTCAAGCCATCAAAGTCTTGCTTGCCGTCAGTTACCGGCAAGACCCGGAGCAGACCACCCTCGGAATCCGCCACTTCGATACCCCCAGGAATCAGGGTAACCACCAGGTCGAGCTGCTCCGACTCAAGCGGTTCACCCTCCTGCAGCCCGGGAAAATTCAGCTCGATCATGCGCACCTGGCTGAACACCATTCCGAGCAGCAGCACGGGTACGAGCACGATCATAAGGTTCAGGAACGCGGTGATATCCAGTTCCGGAGAATTCGTCATCCGACGATGTCGCCGTCTCATGGTCCATTTCCTCTGCAATGCTTTTGCATGCCGGCTTGCAGCCTCATGCCGCCGCGCCGCTGGCGACGGTCGATGCCGGCTCGGAGACCAGGTTCAGCAGCTTGACCCCTGCCATCTCGAAGCTGTCCACGATTTCATTGGTGCGGGTCTGCAGCAGGGCATGAAACATCAGCAGCGGAATCGCCGACATCAGGCCGAAAGCTGTGGTGTTCATGGCAACGGAGATACTCTCGGAAAGCAGGCTAGCCTTTTGCGCCGGATCGGCGGCAGCAACCGCAGTGAACGCAGAGATCAGGCCGATAATGGTGCCCAACAGCCCCAACAGGGTCGCGATGTTGGCCAGGGTGGCCAGGTACTGAGTGCGTTTTTCCAGCCTCGGAAGGACTTCCATCAATCCCTCTTCCATGGCGTACTCGATATCCTCCCGTCGACTGTTGCTGACCAGGCGACCAAGCCCCGCCCCCATGATCGAACCGATGGCACTGTTGGAGTGGCTGGCAGCTTTCATCGCCCGCTGGTAATCCCGTTTATGTAACAGCGGCAGGATGGCCTTTTCGAACGTGACACGGTTTTTCCGGCCCACCGAGGCCAGAAAGATGAAGCGCTCAAGGGTGATCGCCAGCCCGAGGGCCAGTACCACCGCAATCGGGTACATGAAGGGGCCGCCTTCCTGAAAAAAACGAACGATTGTTTCCAGCATTGTTGTTCTCCCGTTTTTACTGCTCGGTTAAGGCTGAATGCCTTGTGGGTCCAGGGTCATGGGGTCCAGGATGTTCCGGAACCTGCGATGGCGTTCCTCCGCCATGGGATCGACGGGCTGCTCCAGTTCCGGGGCCCGGTCTTCGAGTTCTGCCCGGGGCCTGCGAGGCAGGCTCGGCGGTTGCCAGGGCAGAATGAAAAGAATTCGGGGTTCATCCTCGCCGGTGGTGGCGGATATACCGGCAATCTCCAGGGTTGCGCGCTCTTTCTCCGGCGTTGTGTTTTCCCCGGCGAGAGCAGTGGCGGCGAACACGATCAGAAAAACCAGCGCTTTGGCCCGGTCGGCAATCCGATTCATCACTGGAGCCTCCTTTCAAGATCCGCAATCCACCCTTCCACTTCGGCGTCTTCCTCATTGACCAGGTCCTGGTATGCCCGGTAATGGGTCAGCGCCTTGTCCAGTTCCAGCAGATAGAGTTCCGAGATCACCGCCAGGTTGTAATGCAACTCGGCTACCCCGGGGGACCTGGTCACACCCTGCTCCAGCAAGTCCGCCGCCTCCGCGAACCGGTCCTGCTCTTTCAGGGCCAGGGCCAGATTGTTGACCGCCACCGGGTCTTCCGGGTTGAGGGCTACGGCCTGACGCCAGGCCTCAACGGCCGCCTCCCGGTCACCCTGTTCCCATGCGCTCATGGCTCGCCAAGCATGCTCGGCGGCCAGTGCCGGATTGATTTCGGGTTCGGCGATTTGCGGCTCCACGGCGGGACCTGCGCAGCCGCTCAGCCAGAGAACTCCAAGCAAACCCAATAACCGGTACAGGCGGAAATCAGGCATCATCACCCTCCTCCCTATTTGCTTCCGGGCCATTCCCGCTCATCCAGCGTATAGAGCGTTCGTAGCGCCCCGGGTGCAGCCGGGCCAGCGCCTCGAGACTTCGGCCGATCCAGTCGTCATAGCCGGTTTCGGCAATCCGTCCATGGTTTTCGGCATGCAGGTTCAGGGCTTTCTCCTCAAAGGGATAGGCTTCCTCCTCCAAAAGCATCTGGTACTGCATCGCTTCCATCTCATTGAGCTCTGCTGGCACCTCGGAGGCCATCAGGTCCTGAGCCAGCTCGCGGTATAGCTCGGCCCGTCGGTAAAGGATTTCCGAGCGCACCGCTTCACCACCGAATCGCTCTGCCTGGGCAAACCGGGCCCGTGCGGCTTCAAGCGCAGACTGTTTGCGATCAAGGGACTCGGCGAGGGGATGGTTCAGGGGAATGTCGGCGAAGACCGCAGCCGCATGGGTGCCCAGAACGGTTGCGCTGCCAGCACTCCACTGCAGTGTCTCCGCCGAGTGCCACTCACTGGCCAGTTCTGACTCCACGATCGCGGCCCGAACCTTGTCCGGATCGCTGGTCGAAACCAGCAGGCGGTGGCGCATGGCCTGGAGCCGGATGTGATCCCCGGCACTGGTCGAGACCGGCCAAGTGGCGAGGTATTCAATGTAGAGATCATCCCGCTGCCCGATGTCACCGGCCTCGTGATAAAGAGCGGCCGCGCGCAATTTGTCCGGCCAGGGGTTGGCCTGGCCAGAGGCCAGTGCGAGCAGCTCATCGGCTGCCCGGCCCGCCTGGCCCGATTGGCTGTAGGCATAAACCAGTTTCTCGCCAATATTCCGGGCCAGGTCATGATTCGGGTAATTACGCCGGAACCACTGCAACTCATTCACCGCTTGCTGCCACTCGGATGCCTTCAACAGCGTGTTGGCCGCATCAAACCGGCCCCGAATGGCAATTTCCGCGTTTGGCAGGACCTGCCCCACCCGTCGGAAGTGGGCCACCGCTTCTGCCACCTTGCCGGTGTCGGCCGCCCTCTCGCCCTGACGATAGACCGCGGTCGCCAGTTGTTTCAGGATCAGATCCCGATCATCCGGCGGCAGAACATCGGGTTCACTGGAATTGACCAGCCTCAGGGTCTGCCGCCAGGCCCGTTCCGCCAGGCCGAACTCCTGTTGCGCCTGGCGCACCCGCGCTGTGACCAGCCATGCCGCGTACTGCTCTTTGATCGCGGCATTGCCGCGCTTCAGAACCGCACTGGCATAGGCCACTGCGTGGTCATAGCTTTCCATCTCCAACCATCGGGCGGCCAGGTCCGCCTGGGCACCGGGCACTCGGGCATCCGTCTCGAAGGCAGAGGCAAACTGGTCCACTTCGGCAGCCAGTTGCTCCAGTCCCGGGCCGGCCTCGTTTATCACCTGATCCCGTTGCAGAACGACCGCTGCCCAGCCGGCATCTGCGGCTTCACGGTAGTTACCGGTTTGATAGGCGGCCGTTCTGAAATTCTCCAGTGCCCCGCGGCGTTGTCGGGCCTGAAGGCGCGCATCGCCTGCCAGGCGCCACACCGGTCCGGCGTTCGCTGCCCTTGGCGCCAACATTTCGTAATAACCCGCAGCCTCGGCAAACAACGGGAACGACGCTTCAAGCTCGCCCCTGCCGGAAAGCCCGGTTGCTGCCTCGTAGCTGGTGTCCGCCAGCCAGCGGGCGTATTCACGCCAGCGCAACTGTTCCCTCGGTGCCAGCCGAGAGAACGCAGTGTCAGGACTATAGGCAGCAACATAGCCGGCCCTGGCCCCTCGCACTTTCCGGTCGTCACCCGCCATCTGCCAGACCTCCACTATCTGTGCAAGGAACCGAGGGCTGCTTCCGTGTTGCGGGTATCTACGATAGAACGCTTCATTCACGGCCACGCTGGCCTCATACTTCCCGGTAATCGCGTACAAATCCGCCAACCGGTCAAAGACCAACGGTTCCCAGGGGCGCACGGAACCCGAGTCAAACCACTGGTCAAGAGTGGCCAATCCCTGGGTGCGGGAGGCCATCAGAGCCAAAACCCGCAAGGTGTCATCAATTGTCTCCACCGAGGATTCGGGTACCTGCCGGATGCTCTCGGCGGTCGGCAAGAAGCCGTCGAGCACGGCTTGGAAAGTATTCGCGGCACGATCCCAGGCATGTTCCCCCTGCTTGAACTGGCTCCAGCCAAGCATGTATCGGGCCTTGGCTTTCAGAGCCTCCCCGCCCTCGCCTTCGAGCAATGCGCGGTAACCGGTCTCGGCTTCGGCGAACTGTCCGTTGGCAAAGGCAGACTCGGCGATGCGGAACCTTGCTTCCGGTACCAGTGGTGACTTCGGATAAAGGCCTACCAGCTGCTTCAAACGGTCAATGGATTCTCCCGCCTCGCCAGTCAGCGCATGGGCCTTGGCCATCTGGTAAAGCAGTTCATCGAGGCGCCCGGAGAAAGAACCACGGGCGAGAATGGACTCGTAGCTGCCCAGGACTTCCTCATAGATTTCCGGTTCCTGCTCGGGCGAATAACCCACGTCCTGGCCCGAGCGATCCCGGATGTTGGTCAACCGATTCAGGGCATCCACGCGGACTTCCGGCTCGTCGGAGTTCTCGAACAAGCGCTGGTAACGCCGGGCCACTTCCGCGGGCGATATCGCAGGCAGTGGTCGGCTTTCAAACTTCAGGAACACCGGACGCATGTCACCAATGGTTTTGCCATCACGGCCCAGTTCCACACGGAAGCTTTCCTGGGCTGCGACAGGCGCTGCCAGCACAACGGCCAGGAACATAAGACGGGAAGACAGATTCATTGGCCCCTCCCTCCCAGGCTTTCCAAGGCCAGATACTCATACAGGTGGGCTATCTGCTGCTCGGTCTTGTTCAGTGCGAAGACCATCCGCTGGTCCTGATGATCCAGGAACGCGAGCACCTTTTTGTCGAGCTCTTTCTCGGCGGTGTTTCGTAAATCCGCCAGGCGCTCGAAGTAGCGATCATTCGCCCCCTGAAGCTGGGTCACTTTGGTAACGGCCGTCCCTGGAACCGAAGCCTGAGATGACTTAAGTGCACTCGCAAACACTTCCAGATCGTGGGAATGGGTTTTCAGTCGCTTCTCCAGGGCAGCCAGCGTCGCAACCCGGCCAACTGCTCGCTGCGCCGACGGCTGTTTCAGGAATTCCAGCAGATAAGCCAACCTGGGTTGCTGCATGGAACGGCTGTCTGCCAGGAACCATTCCAGGTCGGAGGCTTTGGCATCGGCAACCAGGGCCTGGTAAGCCCCCTCGGTGCGGACCTGGTCCCTGAGGGTCCGTAGCACAACTCGCTCACTCTCATAGGCGGCATTGGCCGCAAGATAGGCTTCCCCGGCCTGGCCGAGATAGCCGGCAAGGTCGTAGCCCCGGCCCATTCCGATCCAGGCTTCGGCCGCGCCGGGATAGGCCAGCGGAAACTTCCGGGCCCGGTGCCAGCTCTGCATGGCGGCCCGATGGTTGCCTCGCTCGGTCAGTGCAAGCCCGTGGAAGTAAAGTGCCCGTGGGGTGCTGGGGCCATCGAGGGAGACCGATTCAAGGAACCCGATCGCCTTTTCGAATTCGCGGTTTCGATAAGCCAGGTAGCCCGCCCGTAGCAAGGCCTGATCATGCAGCTGACGGCTGCGTTCGTCGCCATCCTCGGCTTTCGCCATGGCCATCGCCACTCTCAGGGCCACCAGTGCCCGTGACGGATCGAGGTCTTCTCTTGCAAAATCACTGGCGAGGTTAAGGTATCCCGCTGCCGCCCAATACCCTTCCGGCATGGCCGCGAGGATTTCTCCGGCCTTCTGGAGCCTGCCTGCGCTTCGATGACTCTCCGCCAGATCGAACCGGGCTTTGCGATGTGCCTCGGTACGGGACGATGAGCTTTCGCGATCGTGGGCGTGGTTGACGTCCGGATCGTCAAAAGCAATTTCTTCCTCGGAGACCTGCTTTACATCAAAGGAGACCCCAGGTTCGAAATCCGGTGCATTGGCGCTCAGGTTCAGGCGAACGGCGAGGGCCCAAGAGTGCTTGGTGAACAGGGGGGTAGCCTCCCGACGGACAAAATCCCCGTCAGCCGAACGGGCGGTAACCACTACCTTGAGTTCATGGTCACCCCTCGCCACATGGCCGACGTAAAGCTGTTCCGCCCCATCAGCGTTCAGAACGGGCTGCTCCCGCAGGGCGTAAACCTTTGAGGCAACCGGCCGGCTGTCGATAAACAGGTGAAGCGAATCCAGATCGAGCCCGCCACCGGAATCATGTGTCAGGAAAACTGTCAGTCGGGTACCGAGTGGTCGAAGTTGATTGTGTTCAAGGGACTGGATGCTTGCGGAGTGTCCGCCAGCATCTTCCGTGAATGCGGCAATGTCGTCGTCCAGGGCTGAGGCCGCGGCTCCGGAACAGAAGAACAGCACAGCCAGCAGCCTGATGAAGACGTCGTTCAACCAGTTATTCCGTCGGCGTCCTTGTGGTTTTTGTGAGCCGAACATACCTCTCCTGCCCCGTACAATCCCGGCAATATTCCGTTACAAAGTGAGAGGAAGCGTAACACCTGGTAACCGGCAAGAACGGTATCCAGATCACCAAATGGGAAACAGGAAATGTCGGTTTTTTTGACAGGAGCGGGAGGAAGGGACCGGCAGGACAGTATGGCAGGAGCGTCCAGGCATTAATACCGGTCTGATTTTACGGTAGTTTTTTTAGATGGCCTGGCAGTTGCATTACCTATCGCGGCGGGAGTGCCGGCAAGGCAAACCCGCTAAATATGCCGAGCTTTTGCCGATGCCCTCAACCGCATCGGCTTTTTTTTAAAGTTGGGGTCAGAAGAAGGTTTTCTTCAGACCCCTGAGTCTGGGCCGAGGGCAGGAGAAGTTTTCCAAGTTGGGGTCAGAAGAAAGCGTTCTTCAGACCCCTGGGGCTGATCGGGGTCTGATGAAAGCTTTCATCTGACCCCATTTTCACCCCGAGCCCCACTCTCACTTGCTGAGCTGCCTCATCGCCGACTCAAGGCCATCGATAGTCAACGGATACATATGATCATTCACCAGCTGCCGGGTCATGCCCAGTGAACCGCCCGTACCCCAATAACTCTCCGGCAGCGGATTGAGCCAGACTACCTTGCGGAAGTGATCGGTCACGCGCTGAAACCAGGTGGCACCCGCCTCCTCATTCCAATGCTCAATGGAACCGCCGGGATGGGAGATTTCATAGGGCGCCATGGTGGCATCGCCGACAAAGATGACTTTGTAGTCCGGCGTGTACTTGTGGAGGATGTCCCAGGTGGTGGTGGTTTCGTTCATGCGCCGGACGTTGTTCTTCCAAACGTTTTCATAAATGAAGTTGTGGAAGTAGAAATACTCCATGTGCTTGAATTCGAGCCGGGCCGCGGAGAACAGCTCTTCACAGACACGGATGTGCGGGTCCATGGAACCGCCCACGTCAAAGAAGATCAGCACCTTCACCGCATTGTGGCGCTCAGGAACCATCTTGAGGTCCAGGTAACCGGCATTGCGGGCGGTGGAGCGGATGGTGTCATCCATATCCAGCTGGTCCGCCGCGCCCTGGCGGGCAAATTTGCGCAACCGGCGGAGGGCCACCTTGATATTGCGGATACCCAGGGTGATGCTGTCATCCAGGTCCCGGAATTCCCGCTTTTCCCAGACCTTGACCGCCCGCCCCTGACGACCATTCTTCTGGCCGATGCGGAAGCCTTCGGGGTTATAGCCGTTGGCGCCGAACGGTGAGGTACCCCCGGTACCGATCCATTTGTTGCCCCCGGCGTGGCGCTCCTGCTGCTCTTCCATGCGCTTCTTGAAGGTTTCGATCAGCTCCTCCAGGCCACCCAGGGAGTCGATCTTCGCCTTTTCCTCATCGCTGAGATGCTTCTCGAACTCTGCCCGGAGCCAATCGTCGGGAATCAGGGCTTCCAGCAGGTCATCCAGGTTCTGGATGCCTTCGAAATAAGCCTGGAAAGCACGATCGAACTTGTCGAAGTGGCGCTCGTCCTTCACCAGGCACAGGCGCGCCAGGTAATAGAACTCCTCCATGTCGGCAAAGGCCAAGCGGTTCTGCAGGGCCTCCAGCAGATCGAGGAATTCGCGCAGGCTGGCGGGAACCTTGGCCCGCCGCACTTCGAGAAAGAAATCAATCAACATAAAGCGGAACTCTTGCCGGAAATCAGTTGCGACGGCGTGCCATGAAAGCCAGCTTCTGCAACAGGTGCACGTCCTGCTCATTTTTCACCAGCGCGCCATACAGCGGCGGCAACGCCGTTCCCGTGTCCTTCTCCTGTAGGGCCTTGGCGGTCAGTTCATCGGCCATCAGCAGCTTCAGCCAGTCGATCAGCTCGGAGGTGGAGGGCTTCTTCTTCAGGCCCGGCACCTTGCGCACATCGAAGAAGACCTCCAGGGCATCCCGGACAATCTCCTGCTGCAGGTTCGGGAAGTGCACGTCCACGATGTTCTGCATGGTCTCGTGGTCCGGGAAGCTGATGTAATGGAAGAAACACCGGCGCAGGAAGGCATCTGGCAGTTCCTTCTCGTTGTTACTGGTGATGACCACGATCGGGCGGTGCTTCGCCTTGACGAACTGCTGAGTCTCGTAAACAAAAAACTCCATGCGATCGAGTTCGAGCAACAGGTCGTTCGGGAACTCGATATCGGCCTTGTCGATCTCGTCGATCAGCAGTACCACCTGCTCCTCGGATTCAAAGGCTTCCCAGAGCTTGCCCTTGACGATGTAGTTGCTGATGTCCTTGACCTTCTCATCGCCCAGCTGGGAATCACGCAGGCGGGAGACCGCATCATATTCATACAGACCCTGCTGGGCCTTGGTGGTGGATTTGATGTGCCAGGGAATCAGCCTCATGCCCAGGGCCGATGCCATCTCCTCCGCCAGCAACGTTTTGCCGGTGCCGGGCTCGCCCTTGATCAGCAGCGGGCGCTGGAGCGCAATCGCCGCATTGACGGCCATTTGCAGGTCATCGGTGGCTACATACTTCTCGGTACCGGTAAACTTCATGCTCTCAATTCCTGTCGATTACTTTTCAAGTTTCTGATCAATAGCGGGTCAGGCAGCGCTCATCGTTTAACCAGGCGATAGCGTACCAGGTCCAGGATCCATACCAGCAACATCACCAGGCCCGCGAGGCCGAAGTTGAACCATGCCATGCTGGCGGTCTCCATGTGGCCGAGGATCAACTCGTACCCCCCGTAGAGCCAGGCCGGCATCCACCAGCCTGCCACATCCGGCGACTCGACCGGTGTCAGCAGGAGCACCATCAACGCCGACAACAGCAGGGTGCGAGCGCCATACAGGGGAATGAAGCGGAACAGCCGCTTCATCATGTAGAAGAATATTACGAAGGCAATGGCATAAGCGGCCCAGAAAATCCCGTAGGCCATTTGTGTATCCGCGTCTAACATTACAATACCCAGTGAATGATGTGTTCTTCCCAGTCTTCTTCAGGCACCTGTTCTTCGGAAATCACCCTGTGGCGCACCGAAACGCCGGCTTCATGCACGGACTCCGGATCTCCGCTTCTTAGCGGATGCCAGGCCGCCAGTCCCCGCCCCTCGGCCAGCGAGCGGTAGGCGCAGGTGTAAGGCAGCCAGTAATAATCCCCTACGGTCTCCGGCGTGATCACGGTGCAGCCCGGGACTTTCTGCAGTCGCTCGGAATACACCGTGCACCGGCAGGTGTCCTGATCCATATACCGGCACACAAGATCGGTATGGTAGACCTCGCCGGTATCTTCATCCTCGAGCTTCGCCAGGCAGCATTTGCCACAGCCATCGCACAGGGATTCCCACTCCTGAGGAGTCATCTCGTCCAGGCGTTTGCGCTGCCAGAACGGGATCTGGGCAATCATTTTTCGTGTTGCTCCAGCTTGCGCTTGAACTCGACCACGTACCCCTCCTGCTCTTCCGGCATCTGCAGGTAAAAGTCCTTTTCCTTGATGGCTTCCAGAACCTGTTGGCCGGTGGTCCTGGCCAGCTTGCGGCCCGGAGTCAGCAGCAGGTCCATGGAATGGACCGGCGCACCGAAGATGCCGCGAAGGCCCTCGGGGAGCTCATCCCAGTCCTGCCCCCGGCGCACGAATACGTAAGTGTCCGCCTTCCGGCTGCTTTTGAATACGGAGATAAATTCCCGCTCTTTCATTGCTTCAGTATGTCCTCGATCTGGCTTCGTACCGGCGCCAGCAACTCTCCGCGCCAGCCCTGGAAAAACGGATTGCCTTCCAACGTCTGATCCTGCATCAGTTTCTCCAGACGCTTCCTCGGGGCAACCAGTTCCATTGGAATATCAGCCGCTTCCGCGACCTTTCTGACAGTACGCTTCAACTGCTTGAAGTCGGCCTGCTGGTCACGACTCAATGGTGGTGCAATCCGCTCAAGCCCGGAAGTATCGGCACCACGGGCATCGCGGACAAGTTTGAGTATGGTTTCACCATAACGGCGAACTGCCCCAGAGGGTATGCCCTGGATGTCACCCAGCGCATGCATAGACTCCGGCAACCGTTCGGCAACCAGGATCAACAGGGCGTCGGCAAACACCCGGTTCCGGGGCATGTCCCGGCGCTGGCACTCCCCCTCCCGCCAACGTACCAATTCCTTCAGAACGGCCTGTTGCTCGGGGTTCAAAGTCCAGCCACCCCGCAACTTGAGGTAATGCTGCTCCGGATCGTCCTGTGCGGCAAGCTCGGAGGCAAACCGCTGTGATTCCTCAAACAATGCCTCGACCAGGCCGCGGGGCCTGAGGGAATCCATTACCCAATGATACATGGGCTCGAGAAACCGGATATCGTCCACGGCATAACGCTGCTGCGCGTCGCTCAGAGGACGGGCCAGCCAGTCGGAACGAGTAGCGGTTTTGTCCAGGGTTTCGCCGAACAGGGTTTCCACCAGGCGGGCATACCCCAGGGAAAAACCGGCGCCGGCCATGGCCGCACCAATCTGGAGATCCACCACACCTTTTAGCTCGATCCCGAGCCAATGGCGGAAAAGCTCCAGGTCCTCGCTCATGGCATACAGGAGCTTGGGGATCTCGGGGTTCGCCAGCACCTCCCGGAACACCGCAGAAGCCTCGGCGACATCCGGATCAACCAGACAGTACCGGTCACCGAGGCCCAGCTGAACCAACCCTGGGATAGGATAGAAGGTGTTGACCCGTTCGAACTCGGTATCAAGGGCAAGGGGCTGGTCCGGTGAGGCCGGTGCCAGCCACTTGTCCAGTTCCTGGGGAGTCTCGATCCAGTGAATGATCTCGGGGGCCGGGGGAACGGCCACGGCCGGTGAAGAAGATGCCATAGGGGAGCCTGGTTAGCCTATTCGGAGAGTGGTTTTCGACCGCGGAAGGCGTGGGTCAGAGTGAAGCCGTCAACATAGCCCAGCTCGCCACCCACCGGAATGCCATGGGCCAAACGGGTGATGAGGATGTTCCGGCCATCGAGTCGGTCGGCAATGTAATGGGCCGTCGCCTCGCCCTCGACGGTGGGGTTGGTGGCGAGAATCAGCTCGGTCACCCCTTCGTCCTGAACGCGTCTCAGCAGGCGTTCGATACCAATTTCTTCGGGGCCGACGCCATCAATGGGCGAAAGATGGCCCATCAGCACAAAGTAACCACCCTTGTAGTCGCCGGCCTGCTCAATGGCCAGCAGATCGGAGGGGCTTTCCACCACGCACAGGGTGCCGTTCTTGCGGATCGGGTTCTCACAGATCCCGCAGATCTCGGTATCGGCAAAGTTCTGACACGATTCGCAGCGGCGCACGCCGTCCATCGCCGTGCGCAGGGCCTCGGACAAGCGGGTGCCCCCGGACCGCCCACGTTCCAGCAGATGGAAAGCCATGCGCTGGGCCGTTTTCTGACCAACGCCCGGAAGGCAGCGCAGGGATTCGACCAGTTCATCAACCAGTGGACTGAAAGCCATCAACTATCCTCGGAATACAACAGACGAACGGATCAGAACGGCATCTTGAAACCGGGGGGCATGCCCATTCCCGACATCATTCCGGACATCTTTTCTTTCTGGTTGGCCTCAACCCGGCGAACGGCGTCGTTCACCGCGGCAGCAAGAAGGTCCTCAAGAATCTCTTTCTCTTCAGACATGAGGGAAGGATCAATCTCGACCCGGCTCACATCGTGGCGGCCGTTCATGGTGACTTTCACCAGGCCCGCTCCGGCCTCGCCAGTCACTTCGGCCTTGGCGATCTCTTCCTGAGCCTTTTTCATTTCTTCCTGCATTTGCTGGGCTTTTTTCATCAGATCGCCCATGTCGTTAAACATGCTCTATCTCCTGCTGGTCTCGATGGGCCGGATACTGTCTTCGACTATCCGCGCCTCAAATCGTTCAACGATGGACTGGACAACCGGATCCTTGCGGATGGCGTCCTCCGCCGCTTGCTGGCGTGCCTGGCGCTGCCGTTCCTCATACGCGGCTGGTGTATGCGGCCCGGGTTCGCCCTGCTCTATGCGTAACTCGATGGAGTCGCCAAAGCGGTTTCTCAAGGCGGTGGCGATTTTTTCCTCGTGCCGGGCATTGAGCAGGCGGGCATGGCCATCATCGATAGTGAGTACGATGGTATCGCCTTCCCGAACCATGGCGGTCTGGCTGGCCAGGTTACCGGGCATACCAACGATACCAAGATCCCGGAAATCCCGCTCCCAGACGAAGTCGCCACTCTGTTCTTCAACGACCGGCGCTGGCGCAGGCTCAGGTTCGGGTTGCGGTTTTGTTTCTACGTCTGCTTCCGGCCCGGGGCCAGCCTCAGGTGGTTCCGGCTCGTATCCGAAATCGGGTTCCACCTCGGGTGGCTCTTCGGGCAGCGGTGGCTCCTCATAAACGGGTGCCGGTTCTGGCGCCGGCTCTGGCTGAGGGATCGGTTCCGGCTCCGGCTCCGGCGCCGTGACCGGAGTCACCTCGGGCGCGGGTGTGACTGCTGCCGGCTCGTGAGGCGCAGGCTCCGCTACCTTCGGCGCAGCGGCAGGCCCGGGCTCATCCCGGGCTTCGCCCGCGGTCGAGTCACCACCGGAACGCACCGTCGGCGGTTCCCTCCGATCAGTACCTGGGCGGAACGCCAGCATCCTCAGCAGGGTCATTTCAAAACCCATGCGGGCATCCGGCGTGATATCCAGGTCCTTACGGCCCATCAGGGCGGCCTGGTAGAACAGCTGGGCATCCTCGGCGCTGAGCTTCCGGGCCAGTTCCTGGACCTGGTTGGCATCACCCAGGGCATTATCGGCACTGCCCGGCACTACCTGTTCCATGGTGACGCGATGGAACAGGGAGAGCAGATCCGCCAGGATCACACTGTAATCCGGGGCGAACTCCGAGATTCTCGCAATTTCAGAGAGCAGGCCCGGGCCGTCACGTTCTACCAGGGCATTAACAATCCGTTCGATGTCCCGCTGGTCAATGGTGCCCAGCATGTTGCTGACATCACTGGCCGCGAGCTTCTGGTTACCAAAGGCAATGGCCTGATCGGTCAGGCTCAGGGCATCCCGCATACTGCCGTCGGCGGCACGGGCCAGCAGCCACAGTGCCGGTTCCTCGAAGGGAATCCCCTCTTCCGTCAATACATGCTTGAGGTGGCCGGCAATGTGCTCCGGAGTCATGCGCTTGAGATTGAACTGCAGACACCGGGATAGCACCGTTACCGGAAGCTTCTGGGGATCAGTGGTGGCCAGCAGGAACTTGACGTGCTCCGGCGGCTCTTCCAGGGTTTTCAGGAACGCGTTGAAGGACTGGTTGGTAAGCATGTGCACCTCGTCAATGAGGTACACCTTGTAGCGGCCACGGGTCGGCGCGTACTGGACGTTATCGGTAAGTTCCCGCATGTCATCGACGCCGGTGCGGGACGCCGCATCGATCTCGATCAGGTCAACAAACCGGCCTTCCTGGATCTCCTGGCAACTGGTGCACTCCCCACACGGGTTCGGAGTGACACCGGTTTCGCAGTTAAGGCAGCGGGCCAGCAGACGGCCGATGGTGGTCTTGCCCACACCGCGGGTGCCGGTAAACAGGTAGGCATGGTGCAGACGCTGGTTTTCCAGGGCATGGATCAGCGCCTGAAGCACGTGTTCCTGGCCCACCATGTCCTCGAAGGTGCGGGGGCGCCATTTTCGGGCAAGTACCTGGTAGCTCATGTTCCGTCAACTGCTGTGAAAATGCGATTAACCATAGCATGGACCCGCTTTGATAAGAAGCAAAGTTGGCTCTCGGTCACCGGGACTGAAGCACAATTACGGGCGAAGAATCAGGGGATTAACACATCGGGAAGGGGAAAACTGGGGGTGACCCCACCAGCAGATCTCCGGCACACAAATCCACCGCTTCGGCTGCTCCCTTCCGGGCCTGACCGGGTTCACGGTTTCATGTTGCGGAGGCACCAATGGGGCCACCATAACGACGTTCCGGGGTTTCCCCCGAAAGCGGCGCGCATATTAGCAAATGGACCTGCAGACTACAACGGGAAATCTGTCAGCCGGGAAATTCACAGCGGCAGCGGTACCTCATCCTGCCGGAACCAGCAGGCCAGACTGTACCGGGTGCGATTTGCCGGCAGTACTTCGTGGGGAATTTCCTCGCTCAGGAACAGAGCCATCCGGCCGGCCTCTGGAATGACCATTCCGCACACCTCGTTCTCGTTATCCCGGTTGAACACCTGCAAGGCACCGCCATCCTCCGGAGCCCAATCCTCATTCAGATACAGAACCAGACTGACCACTCTTGAGGCACGGCCACGGAAACTGTCCAGATGCCTCTTGTAGAAATCCCCCGGATGGAAGGTGGCATAGTGGGTCTCGAACCGCTTCAGGCCCAGGAACAGGCGCTGGTTCAGACCACAGCGGATGGCATCCAGAAAACGGAAAAGCTCCGCCTGGGGCGGCGTAATCCCCTGCAACCAGGCAATGCGGTCACGGCGCACGGCACGATCCCGGACCAGGTCCAAGCCACGACCTATGCCGGCCGTTTTCATGGCATCGGTGCGATCGAGAATGGCCACTTCGTCACGCAGCGCCGTAAGCAGACCAGGCCCCAGCCGGTCACGGACATCCAGGGACATCCAGCCGTGTTCACTCAGGCCGTCCGCCAACTGATCCAGCCAGTCATCAGAGACATCTGAAGCACCCGCCTGCCCTGCGCCAACGACCGTAATGTCACTGCCAGCAACAACATCCAGTTCAGGACTTGCTGTAAAGGAGAGAGGGTCTCTGATCGGAGTAACTGTCGGATTGTCCATGGGCGGGCCTCTTCGGGAAATCGGCGCTATTTTAGGCACAAATCTCGCCGGCCGGTCAGTTTTAATTTACTCTGATGATAAGCAGATACACTTAACCGTCACCTGATCCGATACGTCTATGTCAGAAAGCAGTCACAGACCGTCCCGATCCCTTTCTCCGGGCCAGTGGTCCTTCACCCGCTGGAAAACAATCGGCCAACTGGAAGCCCTGGAGGTCCATCACCCACTGTTTCGCGCCACCCTGTTTCTTCAGGGCGCACACCTGACGCAATTCACGCCAAGCGACGAGCCAGATTGGCTCTGGCTCAGCAAGAACGCCCGGTTTGAGCCAGGCCGGGCGATCCGCGGCGGCATCCCGATATGCTGGCCCTGGTTTGGCGATCCCGGAAAGAATCCGCCGGCCGTTCGCAAGCGCATCCATACCAACAGCGCCCACGGCTTTGCCCGCACGGCGCTCTGGAAACTCGAGGATGTTCGGGAGAATGCCCACGAAGTGGAGATCAGCCTCTCCCTGGACGCCAACGAGGATTTTGCCGACGTCTGGAGCGGCCACGCGCTGGCGCTGATCACTTTCCACTTCTCGGTACGTGGCTGCCAGCTGGCGTTGACCACGACCAATCTGGGCGAAGAGGCGATGGCCTTCAGCCAGGCCCTGCACACCTACCTGCCAACCCCCGACGTGACCCGCTCGAGGGTACTGGGCCTGGGCTACAGCCAATACATCGACACCCTCGATGACTGGGAGTACAAGAACCAGGAAGGCCCGGTGTACTTCGAGGGGGAAACTGACCGCATCTACGAGAGCGGAGAGCCCCTGACCATCGTCACGCCGTCAGGCAGCCGGAAGCTAACCTCCGTGGGCAGCGACTCCACCGTGGTCTGGAATCCGGGCCCGGAAAAGGCCGCCAGGCTGTCGGATTTTCCCGATGAGGCCTGGAAGACCATGCTGTGTGTCGAAACCGCCAATGCAGCCAGTGACTACAGAGTGCTTAATACCGGCCAGAGCCACACCCTGGGTGTGCTGATCGGACGCAAATAACCGGGGAGAACGGATGAGCCTGGCGAGTTACCTGAAATCCAAACTGATACCCGCAGATATCAACGAGCACATCAATCGAATTCGCAAGCCCATCGGTTCGCTGGGGTATGACCCCTGGGGCTACAACAACGAAGTCATGAAATACGGCTTCAGCCTCACCCGTCAGATCTACGAGAAGTATTTTCGGGTAGAGGCCCACGGGGTTGAGAACGTGCCGGCCGAAGGCCCGGTGCTGATCATCGCCAATCACAGCGGGCAGCTCCCGATCGACGGGCTCCTGGTTGGCTATGCCCTGGCCTCCAGAGAACAACAGCCCCGCATTCCCCGGGCCATGATCGAGCGTTTCTTTCCCACTGTACCCTGGCTGGGCAACCTGCTGAACGAATTCGGCGCCGTGCTCGGCGACCCTGTCAACTGCGCCAAGATGCTCGCCAATAACGAGGCGGTCATCGTGTTCCCCGAGGGCGTCCGGGGCTCGGGCAAGCTCTACCGGGACCGCTATCAGCTCAAGCGCTTCGGCAACGGTTTCATGCACCTGGCGATGAAGTACAAGGCACCGATCGTGCCCGTGGGTGTGGTTGGCTGCGAGGAGACCATCCCCGCCATCGCCAACATCAAGCCACTGGCCAAGGCGCTGGGGATTCCCTACGCACCAGTTGCCATGCCGGTGGTGCTGCCCGCCAAGGTGCACCTGAATTTTGGCCCGCCCATGTACTTTGATGACCTGGAGATCCCGGAGGAGCTGGTGACCGAACGGGTCGAGCAGGTGAAAGCGGAAATTAGCCGCCTCATCGACAAGGGATTGAGCGAAAGGAAAAAGCTGTTCTGATGACCAAGCAACGCAGACCCCACATCCTCGTTACCGGTGCTGCCGGCGCCCTGGCCCAGCGGGTCATCAACCAGCTGCGGGATCATTGCGATCTGGTCGCGGTGGATTTCCGGGAGCAGGTCTACCTGGGCGACGACATCCCCAGTTACTGTATCGACTTTACCAAGCGCGTCTTCGAGGACCTGTTCCGCCGCTACGAATTCGACGGCGTCATCCACCTCGGCCGGATCCAGTCCAGCCAGCTGACCCGCATGCGCCGGTACAACGCCAACGTGTTGGGCACCCAGAAGCTGCTGGACCTGAGCCACAAATACGGCATCAAACGAGTTGTGGTGCTCTCCACCTATCACGTCTATGGCGCGGTGGCCTATAACCCGGCACTGATCGACGAATCCGCTCCGCTGAAAGCCGCGGGCCTGAGCGCGGACCTGGTGGATTCGGTGGAGCTGGAGAACCTGGCCAACATCTACCTGTGGCGGTATCCGGAGCTGAACATCACCATCCTGCGCCCGTGCAACATTGTCGGGCCCGGCGTGCGGAACACCATGAGCTCCCTGTTATCCAGCGAGAATGCGCCCGTGCTCGCGGGCTTCTCTCCGATGATGCAGTTCATCCATATCGACGACATGGCGGATGCCATCGTCAGGGCCTACAAGAAGCCGGTTCGCGGGGTCTTCAACGTGGCACCGGAGGACTGGGTGGCCTACCAGCACGCACTCAAACTCTGCGGCTGCCGGCGCATTCCGATTCCGTCCATTCCGCCGGTGGTCCCGAACCTGATCCTGAAAGCCCTGAAGCTGAAAAGTTTCCCTTCGTATCTGACCGCCTTTTTCAAGTATCCTGTCGTTATCGACGGCAGAGCGTTTGCCAGGGAGTTCGATTTCAAGCCGAAACGGCCCCTGAAGGAAATTTTCCGGTTCTACCGGGAGAACAAGCGACCGGTGTAACCATCGGCCTGTTGTCACGGAGCGAGGCAGCAACGCAGGAAGCGAGGGATGCTAAGTGATCTCAGCCTGATCAGCCATGGCGCAGCGGCCATTGCCTTTGGCCTGCTGACCATTCTTGTCGCGACCCGCTATCTCAGGCGGGACGTGGACAGGGTACTTTTTGTCGCTGCTCTGGCGACCACCCTCTGGGCCAGCGCCCTGGTGTCGCAATCGCTCTGGGGCACCCCCGGATTTATCCCTCGCTATATTATTGAACTACTCCGGGATGGCGCCTGGATCACCCTGTTATTCGCCCTGCTTCGCAACGCCTCCCGTCAAGGCACCATTCACGGACAGATGAAGAGGATTCTGGGTGCCTCGACCTTCACTCTGATCTTCGTCCTGCTCGCTTTCGGCATCCTTGAATTCACCCTGGGCTGGGAAGTCCTGAATGGCAAGACCAAAGTACTGGGTCAGATCGCCCTCTCTCTTATGGGTTTATCCCTGGTCGAGCAAATCTGGCGCAATTCCCCGAACTTCGGTCGCTCCAGCATCAAATACATCTGCATCGGCATTGCCACCATCTTCGCCTTCGACTTCTTCATGTACGCCGATGCCCTGCTGTTCGGCCAGGTATCGGAAGCCTTCTGGAATGCCCGCGGGCTGGTCAATGCGCTGCTGGTCCCCCTGTTTGCCATCAACGTACTGAACACTCGCAAGCAGCCGGTGGACTTCCAGTTGTCCCGGTCCGCGGTGTTCCATGCCGGCACGCTCGTCCTGGCCGGCGGGTACCTGTTATTCCTCGCGCTCGGCGGCTACTACGTCAAGATCCTCGGAGGTGACTGGGGCGATGCCCTGAGGGTCCTGTTTCTCACCATCTCCCTCACCTTCCTCGTTACCCTGCTGCTGTCCCGCAGGATCCGGGCAAGGCTGATGGTACGGATCAGCCAGAACTTCTTCGACTACAAGTACGACTACCGGGAAGAATGGCTGAAAATGACCCGGGAAATGGCCAATCTCGGCGATGATCCTCCCCTGCCGATCCGCGTCATCCACATCCTTTCCGGGCTGGTGGAAAGCAATGCAGGCGCCATCTGGCTCCGGGACGAACAGGGAGCCTACACACTCAAAGGCTCGGTCAATATGGCCATGCCCAAATACACCGTGATCGACGCGGATTCAGACCTGGTTCGCCTGTTCAGGCAACGGGAATGGATTGTCGACCTGCACGAGTACCGGAATGACCCGGTCAGCTATGACCTGCTGGAAATACCCGACGCCATCGCTCAGAGCTCGGACGCGTGGCTGGTGATTCCCCTGTATCTGGACAACGACCTCTACGGCATCGCCATGGTGGGCAACCCCTTCGCCCGGGTTGAACTTAACTGGGAAAATTTCGACCTGATCAAGGTGGTGGCGCGGCAGTCCTGTAACCTGCTGGCACAGGCAGACGCGCAACACCGGCTGTCCCGGGCCATGCAATTCGAGGCAGTGAGCAAAGCGTCTTCCTTCATGGTTCATGACCTGAAGACCGTGATTGCCCAGCTCTCGCTACTCGTCAAAAACGCGCCGAAACACAAGCACAACCCCGCGTTTATCGAAGACATGATCAACACCACCGAGCACGCCGTGCGGAAAATGTCGAACCTGGTGGAGCATATCCGCAAGCCCAACAGCTTCGCCGATCCACAGTTGCAGGATATCGACCTGGCCGAACTGGCGCGCAGTCTGGTCACCCATCACAGCCACCAGCGCCCCGTTCCGCGGCTGACAGGCAATCTGCCAAGCGCCTGGATCCGGGCGGACTACGAGCAGCTGCGCAGCGTCCTGGGCCACCTGATCCAGAACGCCCAGGACGCAACACAACCGGACGGGGAAATCACCCTGAATCTGAAGATAGCCCGGGGCAACGTCGTATTGTTTATCCAGGACACCGGCAACGGCATGACCGAGGAGTTCATAAACACTTCATTGTTCAAGCCCTTCGAGAGTACCAAGGGGTTAACTGGAATGGGCATTGGAGCGTATCAGGCGCGGGAATATATCAGGCAGCTTGGCGGGAACATTGACGTGACCAGTGAGCCGGGGGTTGGTTCATGTTTTTCAGTTCGGATTCCATTAGCCAGGGAAAAAGAAGGTGCCGCGCCACCAGAAAACGACACGCCAGAATTCAACACTGAAAACCCGGCACGAAACGTCAATTAAATGGCGGTTTATAAATTGAATGCACACAGCGATTGCAAAGTGTCAATGTTCGGTTAAGAATCAGGTGTAAGGACACTGCGAAACACTTCGTTTCGGCAAATTGTAGCGAGCATGACAAGGAACGTGTTGTGGTTGTAAACAAACGACTCCTGATCGTAGAGGATGACCCGGGCCTGCAAAGCCAGATGCGCTGGTGTTTCAGCGATGATCTGGACGTTGCGGTCGCCTCGGACCGCGAATCGGCCCTCACAGCGCTGCGGCGACTCGAACCGGAAGTCGTTACTCTCGATCTCGGCCTTCCGCCCGATCCCGGTGGAGCCACGGAAGGATTTCATCTACTGGAGGAAATCCTCCGCCTTTCCCCTCTGACCAAGGTCATCGTCGTGACCGGCCGTGAAGACAAGGAGAACGCAGTCCGGGCTATTGGCATGGGCGCTTCGGATTTTTATCAGAAGCCACTCGATGCCGATATTCTCGCCTTTGTGGTCAATCGGGCCTTCCGTTTGGCGGAACTCGAACGGGAGAATCGCGACCTTTCCAGCCACAAGAACGGCTCCAATATCAAAGGCATCGTCGCCGCCAGCCCACAGATGATGACCATCTGCCGCACCCTAGAGAAGATTGCCCCCACCGATGTCACCACCCTGATCACCGGCGAGACCGGCACCGGCAAGGAGCTGCTGGCCCGGGGGCTCCATGATCTCAGCCAGAGGGCCGACAAACCCTTTGCGGCAATCAACTGTGCCGCCATTCCCGAGAACCTGCTCGAGAGCGAGTTATTCGGCTTCGAGAAAGGCTCCTTCACCGGCGCCACCCAGAGCAAGAAAGGCAAGATCGAGAGTGCCAGCGGCGGCACCCTGTTCCTGGACGAGATTGGCGACATGCCCATGGCGCTGCAAGCCAAACTGCTCCGGTTTCTTCAAGAGCGGGTTATCGACAGAGTCGGATCGGTCAAACCGGTTCCCGTCGATGTACGAGTCGTGTGCGCTACCCACCGCGATGTTCGCGAGCTGATTGAAAGCGGAGATTTCCGGGAGGACCTCTACTACCGCATCAGTGAAATAACCCTGGACGTGCCGCCACTGAGGGAGCGGGACGGAGATTCACTGGTTATCGCCCAATCCCTCCTGAAATCCCTGGGCAAACAGATGGACCGGCCCAACCTCACCTTTACCGAGGATGCGGTGAATGCCATTACCGGCTATTCCTGGCCCGGCAACGTGCGAGAGATGATCAACAAGCTCAAACGGGCAACGATCATGGCAGACGGCAAGCGGGTAACGGCTGCGGATCTTGATCTGCCTGCAGAGCAGCCTCCGTCGGAAAATCAGCTGAGTCTGCGACAGGTCCGTGAAAACGCCGAACGACGGGCGATCACCCAGGCCCTCAGGTCCTGCAATTTCAATATGGCCCAGGCCTCCCGCCTGCTCGGAATCACTCGCCCGACGCTCTATAACCTGACGTACAAATACAGGATCGAGACGTCCGAGTTCGCCGACAATGCCTGAACGACATCGGGGTAACATCCGGAACAAGCGAAGGAAATTGGGATGAAAGTCACAGGGATTTTGCGTGCAACTTTGCTCTCAACCGCAATCATT
The DNA here is from genome assembly GCF_039523335.1 of Marinobacter szutsaonensis. Lineage (NCBI taxonomy): Bacteria > Pseudomonadati > Pseudomonadota > Gammaproteobacteria > Pseudomonadales > Marinobacteraceae > Marinobacter > Marinobacter szutsaonensis. Next base: position 412,753 of record NZ_BAAAFC010000001.1, read on the forward strand.
CTGGGTATTGCAGGATGCAGCAACGACGCGGAGATGAGCCAGGAAGAGCTGCAGTACATCAGCCACCTTGACCAGGCCCGTTTTTTCCAGAGACAGGGGGAACTCAAGGCCAGCACGCTGGAAGCTCGAAACGCTATCAAGCTTCAGCCCCAGCAGCCAGCCCCGTATCTGTTAATCATCAACAATCTGCTTATTGCCGGTGATGCCGTCAACGCTGAGCATCAGCTAAATGGACTTATGAATCGCATTCCGGAGCAGTCACTGAGCAGCTCTGATCGCAACCGTGCCCACCTCATCCGGGCCGAAGCCCTGCTGATGAAAGGTCGCAACGAACAGGCACTGGCCATACTCGATCAGCTCGACGCCCCGGATGCTGAAGAAAAGCTTGAAGCCGACCTGCTGCGGGGCCGCATCCTGATTGATTCCAAGCAACTGGGACAGGCTCGCGAGGTATACCAGCAAGCCCGTGAAGCGAACGGCAGTGCCACCATGCCGGTGATTGGGCTCGCCCGGGTCGCCTGGCTGGCAGGCGATCTGGAGCAGGCAAGCACATTGCTGTCTGAAGCCACAGAGATGGACGAGAGCCACCCGGAGCTCTGGCTGCTAAAAGCCCGGATAGCCGATGCCGAAGAACGATGGGGAGACGCAGAAACGGCTTATATTCGTGCCTTGGAAGACATCGGCCAGTACGATGTAATGACTTACCGGAAATACGAAACCATCTCTGCTCTTATCAAGGTTCTTAGGGCACAGGGAAAGGCCCGGGAAGCCTTCGTCTACGAGGAAATTCTTGCCAAGTCGGCGCCAGGAACCATCAAGGCCAACCTGACGGCAGCACAGGCAGCGCTTGAAGAGAATGATCTCGAATCTGCCGCCGGTTATCTGGAAGAGATCCTGGCCCAGGCACCGGAACACCAACAGGGTGCCCTATTGTTGGGAATGATTCGGCTCAGGCAAGGCCGGGTGGAAGAAGCGGAGAGTCTGCTGGCACCAATTGCGGAGATGGGTGAACTGGAAGCGGCAAGCAAACTGCTCGCCGCCAGTCGGCTCGGTCTGAATGATATCAAAGGTGCCAGGGAGGCGATTGCGAGCCTGGAAAGTGAGGAAAGTGATCCGTCTGTCCTGGCAATCGTCGGTATCACGGCACTCGCTAGTGGAGATTCAGAAACCGGAGAACGAATCATCGAGTCCGCCCTGAGCCAGAGCCCCGACTACCATTCGCTCAGACTGCGTTACGCCCGCTACCTTGTGCAAGCAGGCCGGACAGAAGATGCCCTGGATCACATCCAAATACTCACCGATGTCCCGACCCTGAGGGATCGGGCCTGGCAACTGATGGTACAGGCCTATTTGACCCGCGAGCAGCCCGGCCGGGCTATTGAAGCTGCGGATCAGTGGCTCGAACAGCAGCCGGAGAATAGCCGCGCCTTACTGGTTCGCGGCGAACTGGCATTGCAGAACGACGAGCCCGAAACGGCAGAGCGGTACTTTGAACAGGCCCGGGCCGCTGCGCCAGAGGCTGCCACTCCCCTCGTTGCATTGGCCCGCCTGGCCCGTTACCGGGAAAACCGGGACGGTGCTATTGCTCTTTACCGGGATGCCTTGTCGATCGACCCGAACGCCTCCGATGCGATAGGGGGCCTCTCGGACCTGCTGACGCCCGAAGAGCTCGCAGCGGATATGGAAAGTCTTCTGGTACAACAGCCAGGTGCCATCGCACCGCGAATGGTACTGCTTGAGCAAGCCCTGGTGGCTGAAAACCACACCAGGGCCAATGAACTGACTGCCACACTGATTGAACGCACTACCGAGAACCAGCCCGCCGAAGCGGAGCCCCTCGTGGCGAATCTCTACTACGATACAGCCGCGCGCAAAATGACAGAAGGCAACACCGTCGAAGCTCAACGACTGCTGGATCGCGGCCGCGCGCTGTTTCCGAAACAACTGGACATAGCCCTTGCCTCCGCCAGCCTCGCCTTCCGGCAGGGCCAGCCGGAAAAGGCACGCAAGATCATCGAAGAGGCTCGCCTTACACACCCGGAATCTGACCGGCCTCTGGTGGTGGAGGCTGAATACCTTGCCACTGAAGGACACCACTTGGCGGCTGCCAGTATGTATCAACTGGCGTTGAAAAAACAGAGCCGTGTTATCACGGAGCTGGCCTACGCCAGAGAGCTGAACCGGTCGGGCGCGACAGAATCGGCGATACGCGCTCTGGACCAGGCAATGGAGACCTGGCCCAGGGAATCCCGCTTGCCATTGGCGCTAGCCATTTACGCACAGAACAACGGTCAGGCCGACAAAGCCAGGCAGGCTTATGAAAAAGTTCTTGAGCTGGATGGCGATAATGTACTGGCACTGAATAACCTGGCCTGGATGTATCACGAATCCGATCATCCCGACGCACTGTCATTGGCGGAGCGTGCCTATAAGCTCGCTCCGCAATCAGGCTCGGTAGCGGACACCTACGGATGGATTCTTTTCAACAAGGGTTTCCAGGAAGACGGCCTTCCGATTCTCGAGAAAGCCCATCAGCTTCAGCCGGATTCGGAGGACATCGCCTTGCATCTGGCAGAAGCCTATCGGAAAGTTGGTAAGAACTCCGCTGCCCAAAGGATTCTCGAAAAATTTGAAGGTCAGGGCTAAGACATTGTTATGAGTACCGCCAAAAGAAATTCACGACGGTATCTCTGGTTGCTATCGGTTCCGTTACTGTTCCTGGCACTGTGGGCCGAATGGCTCGATTTTTTCGGGCTATGGTATGAGTCAATCATATATACCCACGGTTTCCTTGTGCTGGCCGGAGCAATCTTCGTTTTGTTTTTGCGACGCCATGCACTTGCGATGTTGCGCATCAACGGCTCGCCACTCGCACTGTTTCTGCTCTTTGGTGCAAGCATCGTATTGCTGCTCTCGCAGGCCGCGGACATCAGAGTTTTCCGACTGCTACTCGTACCGATACTGATTATTTTCTGGGGCTGTTCGATCTGGGGAAAGGACTTTTTGAAAGTGGCCGGAGGGCCGATCCTGCTGTTGATTTTCGCGGTACCAGTGTGGGACGACCTTTCCCCGTTACTTCAGCACATCACCGTCTTCTTCAATAATATTTTTCTCCGGATTGCCGGGATAGAGGCGGCAATCAATGAATACTTCATTGTTCTGGAGGTAGGTACCTTCATTGTTGAGGACGGATGCAGCGGTGTTCGATACCTCATGGTATCGCTCTTTCTGGCAGCGTTTTACGGCCAAATCAATAATCTTGGTTACAAACCAACCGCGTTGTTGATGCTTCTGGCCGGCCTGCTCTCAATGCTGTCCAACTGGATTCGGGTTTTCGGGATTATTGCAGCCGGCCACTACTCGAACATGGAGACCTCTCTCGTTGAGGATCATGAGCTTTTCGGCTGGGCAATTTTCATAGTTTTTACCCTCATCCCGTTTTTCCTGTTGTCGGCGAGGTTGGGAAACAGAACAAGCAAAGAACCCAATACCGTTGATGCTTCCCCGGATCGTGATCAAAGGCACGCCAGCCCAGCCTGGGTTCTTACCGCCTCCACCCTGATCGTGTGGCCTGCCCTGGTGCCCATTGCGCTTCAGGCCAAAACCGAACGCGTGGCAAGTTCATGGAACCCGGGTCTTTTCGAATCTGTATCGGGCTGGAGTGGCCCTCTGAGACACGCGACCATCTGGCAGCCGGATTTCAAAAACCCGGACATCAATCTTGGCGGCGTCTACGTATCTGACAGCTTCCAGCAGATACAGGTCCAGATAACGGGCTATCGGCTCCAGGCCCAGAACAAAGAACTGATCTTTCATGGAAACAAGTTGTTCGATCGCAGCGAATGGGAATTGGTATCAGAAGCACAGCAGCCACTGGAAACCAGTTATTCGAAAGAGTTGGAACAGGTTAACGAAACGATAATCCGGAGCAAAGGGGATGGCGAGCAGATCATCATCTGGTCCTGGTACACCGTTGGGGAATTTCTCACAGCATCAAAGGTGGAAGCGAAAATTGCGGGCGCACTGAACAAGATCAGAGGCGACAGCCGTGGCGCTCTCTGGGCCCTTGCAGGACGATGTCAGGGAATGGAAGTAGCAGACTGCGATCAGCAGCGCTTCGCCTTCAACCGCTTTCTGCAGAGTGCCAGTTTTTAGGCGCTCCTATTTCCCCCGGCCGCAAGTTTGTTGAAATCATTGACAAGGCTCCCGGTTATTCTCTGATCGCGCTCCGCCTTATTGACCAGGTATTCAGGAATCACCCCCATCTCAATCTGTCGCCAGGTTTCCCGTTTTGCCCTCACATCAAACATTTCATTCAGATACAGGCGCCCCCTGCTCTGCAGTTTGGTCGCTTTGCAGCGCGAATGCTCTATATCCCTCACCGCCTGCACCATCATATTTACACCAAGCCGGACAACCTTTTCATAAAGGCTATTCGGATGATCGTGTGCCTCTATGTCAGGGCGCCCCTGGTAAACAATGTCGCCGTCGTCCACGCCCTCTGAAACAAAGTGCACAGTCGCCCCGACGCACTCCGGCTCACGGTTATGAATCGCCCAATCGGTGGTAAACAGCCCCCTGTAGAACTGGGACAATCCGCCATGCAGATTCAGAACCCCGTGGAGCGGGATATCCAGAAGGTCCCGCCTCAGGATGGATGCCCCGCAGACGGCGATGAGGTCGGGATTCCGGTTGCGAATCCAGTCCCGATACTCTGGCTCGTTGATGGCGTTCACACCTTGCGTGTGCAGAATTTCAATACCGTCCTCCGCCATCAATAGCCAACCTTCCTCCCCGAAATCCAGGGCAGTCTCTCGCTTGTTGTAGGGCTGAGACGGCTCGATAAATCGTCTGTCCAGGGCTTCGAGAACTTTCCGGGAAAACAGCCGGGGCGTTCCGATATATTTCAATGCCTTCCTGGCCAATGAGGACTGATCCTTTTCGGGCGTCTGATTCTCAACGACAATACCCACGACGTTCAGGTTCCTGGCCAGTTGGTTGGCAAAGAAGATATCGGACTTGTCCCGACTGACGATGACCAGTGTCCGCATGTCATTTATCTCCCATTTACCGCCGTGAGCGGCCTGACGTTTTACCGCGCTTGCCTGCAACGCGTTTCACCAGCGGTATCACCTGATATTCAAGAACGTAAAGCAACCTGGACTTTACACCTGTGCCGAAGACCTCAACGGTACAAAACTCCTGATGGTCGGAAGTCCAGTTGCTCAGATACCAATAATCATCCGCACATGTGTAGTACTGCCTGGCCTGGCCCGCCTGAAAAAGGTGTTTCAAAATCGAATACTCAAGAACCGAGCCCGGTGAAAAGGCTTTGAATGCCTGGTCGTAGTCTGCCCGGATCGGATAGACAACACTGTCGCAAACAAGATGCAACTCAAAGGCTACCGGTGTCCCTTCATGATGCAGCATCCAGGCACTCAGTAATCCCGACTGCCCAAATGAGTCAATAAGGTTCAGGAAAAATTGACGGCTTCGATGGTTAGCTTGCAGGTCATTGCCGATAGAGGACTTCCAACTGTTGGCCGAAATTTTGATAATGTCCTTAACAATCGAATCTTCCTTTGAGGTAATTTTCTTTTCAGTTATCGTAAAACCGGCCTCTTTATTAAATCGGTTCAATTTGTTTTTCAGACTTTTTTTTAGTTTTTTTGTCCTTGATTTAAAGAACTCCTCCCAACTCTGATTAATCCATATAACGGGCGTCGTGAGGCTCGGTTTTACCCCAACGTTCAGTTTTTCCGTGATCGGTTGTTCCAGAAGAAACTGATATAAGTCACCATGACGATTTATCTTCAGGAACTGACCAATTTCTTCATTATCTATCCGGGTAAGCGCGGAGAATACCGCCACTTTATCAGAATCAGTAAGCCCTGGATTAATAATGACACCACTATATGGGGTGTGACCATTTGCAGCCAACCTCAGGATTGTCACAGGAATGCCACGAAACAGTTCACGGGTTCGGTAAAGTGGCGCAGCGCCAATCAGCTCATTGCCCCGATAAGCGCACCTGAACTCCATTTGCCAGTCCTGGGAAAAGGCGCGCCACCACGACATTAACCATCCGTGAGTGAGGGGAAGAGGTATGGGGTTCAATGATGCCAGCAAGTCCTCCCAATGCGGCTTGATCTGTTCAAATTCCTCCTCGGTCCCTATAACTCTTACGTCCACAAAAAAGCCGGTGCCTGCTTCCACATCAGTCATCTTTCTCCTGGAGGCATCCAACACAACTCTCGTTCCCGAAGGTTGTAATGGGAAATAAAGCGATCCCTACGCAGCATGCAGCTTGTGCTTCACCCTGCGGGCAAGGTCAAGGACATCAATAGCACGCCGTTTCAACCAGAAATCCAGTAAAGGTTGCTGCAGCCAGTCCCTCACGCTGTTCTGAAACCAGAAATAGTTCACCGAGACATTTCGACCCTCCGCCTCGATAAAGTGCCAGGTACCCGCCGGAATGAACAGTGCCTGCCCCTCCTCCAGCCATCCCGAGATCCCTTTTGCCTGGCCCAGTTTCGGATAGGTTTCCAGATCCGGATTCTGACAGTCAATTTTGCTGTCAACGACCCGATTCTCCAGCAGTGCCCTCAGGCTGAAGGCGCTGTAGGGGTACATACAGTCACTCTGTTCCGGGGGGAACAGGATGAATCGCTTGCGGCCCTCGAACATCATCAGGAGGCTGTGGGTCTCGTCGTAGTGCAATAACGACTTGTTCGTGCCTGGCCCGATGTAAAGGTTGGAAACCCGGAAACCTGAATCGGGTATGAACGACGGCAGGGTCACCTCGATATCGGACGGCAGATCCGCGGAAACTCCGTCGCCCCTCAGGGGTTCGAGGGCGTAACCATCCCCGGTTGTGTCCATGATTTTGTCAAAAGTCGACATTGGAATGCGCTCGAAGCCGAGGTAATGGTATATACCATCCTCTGACTGGCGCTGTATTCGGATGGTTTTGAGGCTATGCCTGAAATAGTCGTAATTCCAGTCCCGGGTAAAGGGTAAGGCCTCTCTGACGCCACTCAGTAGCAACGGCTGGCGGCGCCGGATGTATGGCAACAAACCGTCCTTTTGGGTGGGGAACGCAATGGTTTGAATCTGCTCGGGCCCGGAAAGGTCAAATAAGCTCATCACGATGTCCTTTTTCGCGATTATCTACGATCCGATGTAGTCCCTTTGAAAGATGAACCGAGTCTTGACGCTTACTCTCTTTCAATCAATTTTACGATAGGCCAAGGCCGGGGTAGCTGCAAGCACCCGATTACAACATTCAACGGCCTGAACCGTATGCCTACACTCTCGTCGTTTATGGTTCTGCATCTCCCTGAGAAAGTGCGTCAAATTGCCGCTGGGCTCTCCTGAATTTTCCATTTTTTACCACCACACTGAAAAGCACCACTCCGATTGAGCGGACGCTCAGATAGGTAAAAGCCGGGCGAAACCCCGACTTCAGAAGCGCGCTTTTTGAAGCCTCATTGTGACTGTCAACCGCTACCAGGCCGAGCTTCGATCCAGATTGGTGCTCCGCTACTATGCCGTCGAGCAATTTCTGGAAGTACCCTCGCCCCCTGAAAGCAGGATCTGTAGCACAATCCCAGATATAGAAGGCCTGCTCAGGTACAGTCAGATGGAGGTCATGCAGAACCCCGACTCGGCTTCCGGCAGAGGCCACCCACCCGTATGATCGCAGTTCGTCATCGACAACCAGGCCGAACAGCTCATTGCCCTGCTCCTTTCGCCATTGGAATTCTTGTGTTTTTAACGGAATACCTTCCGTCGGGGCGGTGATTCGAACAACTTTCGGCCCCGCATCGGCATTTCTCTGTGCAGGGTCTTCTCCCGGCTTCACGGGGCGGCACAACAGAATGCCCGATTTGCATTCGAAAAGCCGACCCGACAGCTGCCTGATCTTCCTCAAAATATTCTTCAGAGTCTTCAAAGGTCGGTCTCCACGTGGAGATTCAGAGGGCTTTTATGAGCCCCGAACACGGATAAAAAACAGGCTGAAACTTCATTTCAAACAAACAAAAACGCTGCTATATTTTTTTTGTAATAAGGGATAAATGAAAGAGACAGGTTGCGGTTTCTTAAATCGAAAGCTTTTGAAAGCCAACCTTCTTTCTCAACAGATCTTAACAGGTGTGATCTATAAACAGGATGTTTTGTCATGACCGCCCCCAGCAGCTCCCAAACCATTGTCGCCCGATTTGTTGAGGTTGCTCACAATCAACCGGATCGTATTGCTGTGCGATGGCAAGACAATAATGTCTGGCACCAACTCACTTATAGTCAACTTCTGGAGCAATCGAGAGGCGTTGCCCGCCTTCTGGCAAATGCGGGGGTAAAAGAGGGTAGCCCGGTTATCCTGCCCTCGCAGAGACACCCCGGTCTGTGCGCCAATCTTCTCGGGATCCTGTTCTGCGGCGCCTACTACGTGTTCATCGATCCCCATTACCCAAAAGATCGCCAACAGTTCATCGCCCGGGCTGTCTCAGCCAGAGTCGGCATAACCGTTCCCGGAGTCGAGAATCCTGATCATCTCGATATTGACTGGCTGGACACCAGTCAGGCGCAGGACATTGCAGGAGCAACTCCGGAAACGCCCGCCGACACGGAGCTACCGGCTTATGTGATGTTCACATCAGGGTCGACCGGTGAACCGAAGGGTGTGGTCGTGCCCCACAGGGCTATTCTGAGGCTGGTAACCGATACGGATTTTATTTCATTCTCGGCCGATGAGGTTTTTCTCCAGTTGTCCGCGCTGAGCTTCGACGCGTCAACGCTGGAACTCTGGGGCCCATTACTTAACGGAGGAACCTGCGTACTCCATCCGGAAACGGACGTTCTGACACCCTCCGTCATCAGGGACGTCATTGTCTCTCAGGGAGTAACCACCCTGTGGCTGACAGCATCACTGTTCAACACCTTGGTATCGGACTACCCGGAATATCTGAAATCGGTAAAGCAATTACTTACCGGAGGGGAGGCGCTTTCTGTTACGCACGTCAGGAAGGCTCAGGAACAACTGCCCGACACCACGCTGTTCAACGGATACGGCCCGACCGAAAACACCACCTTCACTACGGTGTTCCCGATTCCCAGGCCACTGCCAAAGGATGTCAAACGCATACCAATCGGATATCCAATCCGCGGGACGCAGTGCGCTCTGGTTGACGAAGACCTGAATATGATGGATGGGCCGAATCAGACCGGAGAGCTCGTCGCCTTTGGCGAAGGGTTGGCACTGGGCTATCTGAAGCAGCCGGAACTGACCAAAGAGAAGTTCATTCAGATCCGGGATTCCAGCGGCCAATTCGTCACTGGCTACCGAACCGGCGATCTGGTCGCGAGGCTCGCTGATGGCAGTTACGACTACCTTTCCCGAATCGACAAACAGGTGAAAATTGACGGTCACCGGATTGAACCGGGCGAGATCGAATACCAGCTGAACAATCTGGACGACGTTACCGAGGCACGGGTAGTCCTGCGCACGGGGCCCCAGGGCCAGAAGCGATTGGCGGCCTATGTCGTTAGTGATTTGCCACTCAACGTCCAGAAAGTCCGAAGTGCTCTGGGTGCGGTTCTGCCGGCCTACATGATTCCCCACTTCATTATCGGATTGGATGAATTGCCGAAAAACCGGAACGGAAAACTGGATGAATCCCGGCTCCCCGACCCCTACCAGACGGAAGCACCCCAACCGCCTTCCAATTCCGGCCTCAGAACCAAAGAGCTTGTTCTGGACAGTTGGCGAAGGGTCCTGAATCGTCCGGTAGATGATTCAGTAAACTTCATGGATGCCGGCGGCACCTCACTTGAAGCGCTCAAGCTTGCCTCAATGCTTGAGAAATCCTTTGGTGTTGAGCTAAGTGCGACCTTCGTGTTTGAGCACCCGACAGTCCAGAAGCAGACCGAATATCTCATCACTCGGGAAAGCAAAGCCGGGGCGGTGTCGGCTGACAGGGAAAAAAAGCGGGACAACAACCAAATCGCAATTATTGGCATGGCCTGTCGATTTCCGGGTGCGAGCAATGTCGATGAGTTCTGGGCAAACCTCCTGCAAGGCAAAGAAACCGTCAGCTTTTTCACCGACGAGGAGCTCAGCCCGGAAGTCAGTATCGAGGAACGGACCAACCCGGCCTATGTCAAAGCCAAGGGCATTATCGACGGTTATGACCAGTTCGACGCAAAGTTCTTCGGCATTTCCCCCATCGAAGCCCGGGTGATGGACCCCCAGCAACGCATCACGCTGCAACTGTGCTGGCATGCCCTGGAGGACGCCGGGATTCCCCCGGGTGATGATCAATACCGGACCGGCGTGTTCGCAGGCATGAACTGGGCACGGTATTACCAGCAATATGTTCTTCCAAACAAGGAGCTGGTTGACAGCTACGGTGTCCTGAACTGTGGCCTGGCCAACGAACCGGACCTGCTCAGTACCCGCGTCTCATACAAACTCAACCTGAAGGGGCCCAGCGTCAACGTATTCACGGCCTGCTCCACCGGCCTGGTCGCCGTCGCCCAGGCCTGTGAAGCGATCGACAATGGCCAGTGCGAACAGGCAATTGCCGCGGGCGTGTCGATTTCGACGCCCGTCAAGCGCGGTTATATGTACCAGGAAGGCAGCATGTTGTCCCGGGACGGACATTGCCGGCCTTTCGATGAGGAAGCCACCGGGACAACGTTCAATGATGGCGCGGCCGCCATTGTTCTGAAAAGACTGGATCTGGCCGAGAAGGACGGCGATACCATCTATGCCGTGATCAAAGGTTACGCGGTCAACAACGATGGCGAGCAGAAAGCCAGCTTCACCGCACCGAGCGTTGCAGGACAGGTTGCCGTCTACCAGGGAGCCCTGGATCGGGCGGGCATCGAACCCTCCTCCATTGGCTTCATCGAAACCCACGGCACCGCAACGCCCCTCGGCGATCCCATTGAAGTGCTGTCTCTGAGACGATGTTATTCGAAAGAGAGTGTTCAGGAAAAGAACTGTGCCATCGGTTCGGTCAAGTCAAACATCGGCCATGCAATCCATGCCGCAGGCCTGGCCAGCCTGATCAAGAGTACGCTCGCCGTGCGCGAGAACAGGATTCCGCCTACGCTGTTTTTCCAAAAGGCCAATCCGAAACTGGAGCTGGAAAAGACTCGTTTTTACGTCAATGCGGAAGTTGATGCCTGGAAACAGCCCTCGCCCCGCCGGGCGGCGGTCACTTCTCTGGGCGTAGGAGGTACGAACGCCCACGTAATTCTTGAGGAGTACGTGGCCCCCCTGCAATCTGACCGGGCAGCCGACACAAACCCGATGCGGCAGGAGTCTCGGAACTTTCCAATCCTGATTTCGGCCAGGAGCAAAGAGGCGCTCGACCGGCAGATTGCCAGTTACCGCAACTTTTTCAAGGACAGGAAGGAAGTAGCCCTTTCAGATGTGGCCTTTACCTCCATCCACGGCCGCAAACATTTTGAGCATCGGGCAATCGTATTCGCCAGCAACCTGCCTGAGGCCCTTGGCAACCTTGAGAACGGCTCTCTTTCAGCCCGGGGCAAAGCAGACACCTCCCCTGACCCGAGCACAGGTTTCATGTTTACCGGACAGGGCACGCAGGCACGGAACATGGGCCATTGGCTTTACCAGAACTGCAGCTCCTACCGGGAAACCTTTGACCGGGGTTGTGAAATCGTGCTCCAGACCACCGGTGTGGATGTCAGGGGTATACTCTCAGGCGAAGATGAGCCAAATGCCGACGAGAACCTGATCAACCAGACCTCGTTCGTTCAGCCGGCGCTGTTCCTGCTGGAATACGGCCTGGCCCATTACCTGATGGATCGGGGCGTACGGCCGGAGTTCTTTATCGGCCACAGCATCGGCGAATATGCGGCGGCGGCCTTGTCAGGGATATTCAGCTTCGAAGATGCCGCCAGGCTCGTTGCCAGTCGGGGCGCCCTGATGCAGAGCATGCCTCCGGGGAAAATGCTCATTGTGCGGGCCGACTACGACGATATTGCGCCGATTGTCGGCCACAGGGCCGAGCTTGCCGCCATTAACGCACCCGGCCTGATTGTTCTTTCCGGCGAACCCCCGGCAATCGCGAGCGTTGCCAACGAGTTATCCGGCCAGAAAATTACCAACACCCTTCTGCAAACGAGTCACGCTTTCCACTCTTCGATGATGGATCCTGTCGTTGCAGAGTTCGAGCAACTTGTGGCTGACAGCGAGAGGCATGCGCCGTCAATACCGATCATATCTACCATGACCGGAACACGACTCTCGGATCAGGAAGCCGTATCGCCGCAATATTGGTCACAACAGCTCAGGAAACCGGTGCTCTTTTCCACCGCACTGCAAACGGTACGCCTCAAGCAGGAGAACAGCGGCGAGCGCATCAGTCTGATTGAGGTCGGCCCGGGGAATACCCTGGTAAACCTTGCCAATTACCACAAAGAGCTGAAAGGCATTCACGCCTTCACCGCTCTCCTGAACAAAGGAATCGATGGCAAGGCGGAAGACGACATCTATCGTTGCATCGGCCAGATCTGGGCCAATGGACAGGCTCTGGACTGGGATCGGTACTTCAGGCACCTGGCCATCAGGAAAGAACGGCTGCCGGGTTATGCATTCTCCGAAGATAGATTCTGGCTGGACCCCGTTAACCAGAACCCGACCCTGATTCAACAAAATTCTGGTCCCGCTCCCAGTGCATTCTCAAATCCGGTAACACAGGAAGTTAAAATGGATCCGAAACAGCATTCCGAAAAAATACGCGCTGATGTCCTGGCCATTATCGAAGACGTATCCGGCTATGAACTGGGTGACGCAGACCCGGACTCCCATTTCAGTGAAGTCGGCCTTGACTCACTGCTGCTGACCCAGGTAGCCACGGCACTGGAACGGAAATTCAAACTCGGGATAACCTTCCGTCATCTCGTGGAAGATTACACCTCATTGTCGCTGATCGCCGACTTCATCGCCTCCAAGGTGGAGCCCGAGGTTACCATTCAGCCAGTGCAGGAGCCCACGGAATCGGTCGCCCACAGCACCGGTGGCGCACAAAACCCGCCAATCGGCCTTGATTTCGGGGCACCCATCGCTGTTGCCAGTGGCAGCATTCAGGATATCGTCAATGCCCAGTTGCAGATCATGCAACTCCAGCTGCAGGCGCTTGGAAGAAGCCAGTTGCCTTCGGGCCAATATGGCACTCAATCCGCCCCCGCCCAAGCGCCGACAGGCGCAAAGGCAACCCAGGCCGAACCTGAAAAACCGAGTACAGACACGGCGGATGCCGCGGCTCCTTCCCAGGAAAGACCCGCTCACACCCCGGGTACCCGGATCACCAGGGAAAGAAGCAGCATCGGGCTCACGTCTGCCCAACGGGAGTGGGTGGACGGCCTGATGGCGAAATATCAGGAAAAGTTCGCCGGTTCCAAGAACTATACCCAGAAGCACCGGAAACATCTGGCGGACCCACGCAGCGTATCCGGGTTCAATCCCGCCTGGAAAGAAGTCATCTTCCCGATCGTCACCGTGGAATCCAAGGGATCAAAACTCTGGGATATTGACGGCAATGAGCTCATTGATACTTCCAATGGTTTCGGCCCGATCCTGTTTGGCCATTCGCCGGATTTCATCTCCAATGCGGCCAAGTCCCAGATTGATCGAGGTGTGGAAACAGGTCCCCAGACACCGCTCGCGGGCGAAGTTGCCGATCTGGTTTGCGAGCTTACTGGCAGCGAACGGTGCACGTTTGCATGTACAGGCTCAGAGGCCAACGTAGGCGCCCTGAGGGTTGCCAGAACGGTTACCGGACGGACCAAAGTCGTGGCATTTGAGGGCGCCTACCATGGCATCCACGATGAGGTGGTAATGCGTGCAGGCAAGAACCACCAGGCACTGCCCGCCGCACCGGGAATTCCGAAAGAGGCGACTGCCAACATGATTCTCCTGCCCTGGGGAGAGCAGAGTAGCCTCGAGGAAATCCGCAAACTCGGTGACGAACTGGCCGCCGTACTCGTGGAACCTGTCCAGAGTAGGAAGCCCCAGTTCCACAGCAAGGAATACATCCAGGAACTGCGCAGGATTACAGAGCAGAATGGCGTGGCCCTGATCCTGGACGAAGTGGTAACCGGTTTCCGGGCCGGACCGGGCGGCATACGCAAACGCTTCGACATCGACGCGGACATGACGACTTATGGGAAAGTAGTCGGCGGCGGGTACCCGATCGGCATCATCGCCGGCAAGGCCAAATACCTCGACGCGATGGATGGCGGCCAGTGGCAATATGGGGATGACTCCATTCCTGAGCAAGGCGTAACCTTCTTTGCCGGCACCTTTGTCAGGCACCCGCTGGCCCTTGCGGTTGCCAAGGCCGTGCTGACCCGAATCAAGGAAGAAGGCGAACGGATATACCCGGTGTTGGAAGAAAGAACCACCACCATGGCCAAGGAAGCCAGGGAATTCATTGAGCAACTGAAAACCAATGTGAGCTTCGAGGAATTTGCCTCGCTCTTCTACATCTCCGTTCCAGCGTCAGCGCAGTGGGGGCACCTACTTTTCCTGTCGATGGTACTGGACGGAATTCACATCCAGCAGTACCGACCAAATTTCCTGACAACCGAACACTCGGACGCAGACATCAAACAGATTCTGACAGCCTTCAAGTCGGCTCTTGCGAATCTGGTTGTAAACGGCCTGCTTGAGGGTGACCAGGTTGCCGCCAAAAAATTCCTGAGCGGAAAGGACAGCATTCCGACCGGTGCCAGGCTGGGCAAAAACGAGCATGGCGAACCCGCCTATTTCATAGAAGATCCGGACAACAAAGGTGCATTCCTGGAGGTTGGTCGTCCATGAGTTCCGCCAATTTCAACCCGTTCGCCGGCGGCGAATTGCTGAGGGTTGCCCCCGCCACAGGACCGCAACGGGAGATCATTGCTTCAGCCCAGCTTAGCGATGTGGCGAATACCGCCTTCAACGAAGCCGTGTCGGTCAGATTGAATGGCAATCTGGATGTCGACCTGCTTCGGAGCTGTTTCGACTCGCTGATCGCAAGGCATGAAATCCTGAGGGCGACGTTTTCAAGGAACGGTACAGAAATCTGCCTCCATGAAACTTCTCTGTTCGAACTCGAGTTCGAGGATCTCACCGGCTACCCGGAAGAGGAGCAGGATCTGGTCATCCGCGACCTCTGGAGGAATATCGCGATTTCGCCAATGAACCTCGAAGAAGGGCCTCTGATATATGCCTGGCTCAAAAAGCTCAACGGGACAAGCCATGAGCTGATCTTCGCGGCACATCACATCGTCTGTGACGGCTGGTCCATCGGGCTCATACTCTCCGAGCTTGCAGAGTCCTATGGCAATAACGGCATGGGCGCTGATGATCCGGCAGCCGATATCTCATTTTTCGATTACGCGGAACAGGTCGACTCACGGGAAATCAGCAACCAGGACAACGATTACTGGATAGAACGCTTTGCTGAGGTTCCGACCAACCTGGATCTTCCCCTGGACTTTCCGAGGCCGAATTTCCGGACCTTCGATGCAACCCGGCTGGATTATCGGATTGACCCCCAGCTGGCGAAACAGTTGCCAAAAACGGCAGCCGGCCTGAAAGTCAGTATGGTGAATATGGTCCTGGCCGGCTATTTCGTACTGCTGCATCGGCTGACCGCTAACGAGGACATCGTTGTCGGTTTACCCGTGGCGGGTCAGGCCACCCAGAACAGGCTCAACCAGATCGGCCACATGGTTCATCTTCTGCCGATTCGCACCCGGCTGACCCCGGACACACTGTTCTCCGAGCTGTGCAAGCAGGTGAAATCCGAAGTGCTCAATGCCACCGAGCATTCAAACTTCACGTTCGGCAAACTGATCGAAGCAATTAAGGTTGACCGCTGCCGCGTGCCCTTGATCAACACCATTTTCAACATTGATCAGCCGCTGGAATCGATACAGTTCGGCGATGTATCAGGCAAGGTTCGCACGGTTCCGCGGGCTGCCGAGAATTTCGAACTGTTCCTGAATATCCTGCCCACATCGGAAAGCCTGACCATAGAGGCCACATACTCTACGGCACTGTTCAGCGAACCGACTATCAAATCCTGGCTGCAAGCGCTGGAGAATATTCTGGTATCCGCCACAACCAATGTCGACCTGGCCATCGGCAGCATTCCGCTGACAACCCGGGAACCGGAAATCGTAGCGACCATCAACAGGACAGATGCAGAACTCGCTAATGCGACGGTGATTGACGCCCTTCGAGCGCAGTTGACAGGCTCACCGGAGAGCATCGCGTGCGCTTTCGGCGGTCGGAGCTGGAGTTACAGGGAGCTCGAAGCCCGCAGCAACGCAGTTGCATCAAGCCTCGCAGACAAAGGAATCAAAGCGGGTGATACCGTCGCCGTTTGCGTGGAGCGTTCGGATGCTGCGCTCGCAGCCATTCTCGGTATTTTCAGGTTAGGCGCCGTCTACCTGCCCCTTGACCCGGACTTCCCGGAATCCCGGCTGCAATACATGATTGAGGATGCCGGCGCATCCGCCCTGGTGGTTGACCAGGTAACGCCTGCGTCAATCGCCAGGGCGGAACTGGCCAGACTCGACATCACCGAATTCGATAATGAACGGTCAACCCAGCCAAAGGCGCCGGTGCCTGAGGCGGGCCCCACCCCCGATCAGACCGCGTACATTATCTACACCTCCGGCTCCACCGGGAAACCCAAAGGGGTCCTGATACCTCACCGGGCACTGATCAACTTTCTGGAAAGCATGGCCCACAAGCCCGGCTGCAACCCTGGCGACAGGCTGCTGGCCGTCACCACCTTCTCGTTCGATATTTCGTTCCTGGAGTTGCTGCTGCCGCTCACCCAGGGGGCAACGACCGTCATTGCAGACAAAGACAGCGTGAAGGATGGAGAGAAGCTCCGTCAGCTCATCCTGGACCACAACATCACCATCATGCAGGCCACGCCTGCCACCTGGCGCATGTTGCTGGAGACTGACTGGCGGCACGATGGCACAGAAATGAAAGGACTCTGCGGCGGTGAACCACTCCCGCAAGATCTGGTAAGGGATCTCTCGGGCACCCTGCGGGAACTCTGGAACATGTATGGACCGACCGAGACAACCGTCTGGTCGACCTGTCATCCGCTTCGGCCTGCTGACCGGATGATTTCCATCGGCAAGCCGATCAATAACACCCGGATCCACATTCTCGATCGGGAACAGAATCCCGTCCCCGTCTCCTGCCCTGGCGAGCTTCACATTGGCGGACTCGGTCTGGCCAGGGGCTACCACAACCGACCGGAGCTTACCGCCGAAAAGTACATTGACCATCCGGTTTTCGGGAGACTTTACGCCACCGGTGATCTGGCCAAATGGTCGCCGGATGGCAACATTCTGCACCTGGGACGGATGGATGATCAGGTCAAGGTGCGCGGCTTTCGCATTGAGCTCGGCGATATCGAATCTGCCCTTGCTGCCTGCGCCGATGTCCGCTCGGCCTGTGCCTATGTCTGGGAGCTGGCTCCCGGCGACGCTCGCATTGTAGGTTGCGTGGTACCGGATTCCGCCTCAGAATCCAATGTGGTTGCTATCCGCAAGGAACTGCGGAAGCAGGTGCCGGCCTACATGATTCCCCAGTATATCCTGACCATCGACAGCGTGCCCCTGAGCCCGAGTGGCAAGATCGACCGCCGTCGTCTGCCAAGGCCGGAGCTGCGCGAATCCAGCATCCTCAAAGCCTCAGCCCTCGCCAACGAGACCGAGGAGATGATTGCCGGAATCTGGTCCGACGTACTCAATTCCCGTTCACAGATTGTGCGGGAAGACAATTTTTTCAGTCTCGGTGGTCATTCGCTGCTGGCATTGCAGGCCATTCGCAGAATTGAAAGCCAGACCGGAATCCGGCTGACACCCGAGGATATCGTTGGGTTGAGCCTCAGTGAAATTGCCGAGAAGCTCTCCCACAGCAAGCCGGCTGCCCAGGAGCATGAGGACTCGCCAGCGGACCTGCCTGTGGCGGCGCAGCGCCTGCTGAGTCGAGAACAAACCAGGATCCTGTTGCGCCAGCTTTCCTATCCGGACAACGTCTGCAACAACCTGCCTGCCTCGTGGCTCCTCGAGGGTGAGCTTGATATCGAGAATTTCACCAGAAGCCTGATGAAAGTGTTCGAGCGACAAACTGCGCTCAGAACCGTGATTACCCAAAAGGGCGGGCGTTATCAGCAAGGCATTCTGCCGGTAAAGCAGGTGCCTGTTTTAGAGATAGTCGACCTGTCAAAGGAAGACAATCCCCGGGAAACCGCTTTGGAGCAGTCCAGGGAACTGGCCTTCCGCCCCTTCAAGGTACTGGATCGGCCCTTGTTCCGTTCCACCCTCTTCATTCTCGGAGATTCCAGCTATCACTACGTCTTTGTTCCACACCAACTGATTTTTGATGGCTGGTCTTTCGACATCTTCCTGAAGGAGCTGGAAGATGCCTATCTTGTCCTCAGCGGCGCCGGGCGGGAGAAACCCAACAAGCTGGCGTTTGAGTTCAGGGACTATGCGGAATGGTCGTTAACCCACGGCGCACTGACCGAGCACATTGATTACCACAAAGCCAGACTGGGCTCCGCTCTGGCTTCCGCCGGCAGCTCGACAGAGACTGATCGTGACGCCAGCGCCGGCGAATGCGCCCGCGAGAACCTTGTATTTCCGGAGGCGGATCTGGAAGCCGCGGAAGCATCGGCCAATGAGCTTGGGCTCAAGGTTCACGAACTGCTGTTCTGCCTTTTTGCCGAGGCAACTTCGAGGATTTCTGGCAGCGACAAAATCCTTCTGGGTATCCCCACCTCCGGCCGTCATCGGGCTGACGTGATCAACCTGGTTGGCAGCTTTGTAACCACGATTCCGTGCCTGTTCCTGGTGCCTCAGACCGGCGCCCGAAATCGTCTTGCCAGTCTCAGCAAACAGCTCAGGGAAGCGCTCGAGCATCAGAAGGTCAGCTATGCCGACCTTGTCAGAAAGACACCGGCCGAACAGGTCATGTTTCCTCATTTTGTGAAGGCCAGCTTTGCCTTTCAGGATATTCGCAACCGGCCAACTTCGATTGCCAATCTCACACTCAAGCAGCTGGATTTGCCGCGGCTCAACACGGAATACCCCATCGAATTCTGGGTACGTATCCAGCCCGGCGGCTTTCTTGGTGTGTTCGATTACGACAAAGCGTCTGTGCAGGACGAGACCATACAGGCCCTCAAAGACGCTTTTGCGGAACTTGTTGCCGGCTTGAACAAGCTCAAGGCTGAGGAATTTAACGAAGTGGCACAGCCCGAAGCACAAGCAGTAAGGAAGCCATTCTGGCGCAGGCTGTTCCAGTAACGACAGGATCAGACGTTCGAGATGATAGAACCGTTTTTCTTTGATGACGACCGCCTGTTTGGCTGCTACTCGTCGGCAACAGACCCGAATGCCGATACGGTCGTGGTGGTGTGCCCTCCACTCTTCGACGAATACCGACGTACCTACCGGGCATTGTCCGACCTCGCAGTGGCAATTGCGGAGCGTGGAGTTCATGCCTTCCGCTTCGATTACTATGGGACAGCGGAGTCCTGGGGACTGCTGTCCGAAGCGACCATTGAGCGATGGCTCAGCGACATCGAAGAAGCCATTGAAGAAGGATTGGCCGTTTCAGGGGCAGATCGAGTGGTGTTGCTGGGTGTTCGCTTTGGCGCAACGCTGGCCGCGCAGATCCACCATCCCCGGGTAAGCAATCGGGTGTTCTGGGATCCCATTCTATCGGGCCAACATTATCTGGCCTGGCTGAGTGAGGTTGACCAGATCCTGCGCCAAAGGCACCAATCGGCTGCCCGGGAGAACAAAGTCAGATTCGAAGACATCGAGTACCACAATTTTGAGCTTCCTCCTGCCCTGGCAACCGGTATGGCGGAACTCACCATCCCGGAAAGTATTCTTAACGATCCCGACCGATGCTTTACCGTTTCAACCGATCCGGATTTCTGTCAGCGGTCGGGACCGGGCAACTGCCTGTACCCCGGTATCAGCTATGACTGGCCCTACTACCATGATGGCGTCATTACCCAGAAGCCGGTGCTGGAGGCTTTACTGGATCGGGTGTGCGTATGATCAGAGAACAGGTGTTCACCTACGGCGAGTACCAACACGGCATAGGTGTCCTTTCAGAGCCTGAAGACACTGCTGATAGCCCCATCGTGGTGTTGCTGAATGCGGGGCTCTCTCACCGGGCAGAACCTTACCGCCTCAATGTATTGCTTGGCCGAAAGCTGGCTGAACAGGGATACATAGCGCTGAGGGTCGATCTTTCCGGAAAAGGCGATTCGCCCGCGCGTCCCACGATGACCAACCGGGAATCAGTCGCTCTCGACTGGTCCTACATCCGGAAATCCCTCGACAAACTCTACGGTCCCCGAACACTCCTGATTTTCGGGCTATGCTCCGGTGCGGACAACGGCATCAAGCTTTGTGCCGAAGACCCTGACATCAAAGGCCTGATACTGCTGGACCCGGTATCCCGGCAAGATCCCGGCTTTTCAAAACGGGATTTCCTGCGAAAGAAGTCGGAGGCCAAGCGGTCTTAGGAAGACAATCAGGCTGGTCAACTCCTTGGCTCACAGAACGACATGGCTACGATCCGACTTCTCCGATGGATCTCAGGGATGAGCCGAATGATGACGACATGAATCGGTGCTTCGAGGGGCTTACAGACAGGAATGGCAGAGTGTATGCAGTGTTCACCAGCCAGGCCCTCTACCACTACAATCAGCGCGGCCAGTTCGCCTCAGCCATGGGCGTTGAAGGCCTTGAAGATATTACGGAAGAGGTTTTCTGGCCCAATGCCAAACACATCTTTCCGATTGAAGCACACAGGAACCGGCTTATTGACGCTGTGTCGGAATGGGCAGGCAGGCATCTGACTCATTTTCAGAGCCTGAATCCAGAATGAAACTTTTCCTCGTTACTGTGTCGCTGCTGCTGATCGGCCTCATTTCCGTTGCGGCCTACCATTCCACCGGCGTGAAGCAGTGGCTCGGAGACATCACCATGCCGATACGCGAGGGGATGCAGCGATCACGGAACGTGATGATTCCCATGCGAGACGGTGTTCGCCTTGCCACCGATGTCTACCTGCCTTTGGGCGATGACGAGCAATACCCGGTGATTTATATACGCACTACCTATGGCGGAATCGAGTTCAGTACGGTCCGACATTTTATCAAACATAACTACGCAGTCCTGGTGCAGCACGTTCGTGGCCGGTTTTACTCCGAAGGACAATATGAAAGCCCTTACGGAACCGCGCGTGAGGATGGGTATGACACGATTGACTGGATAGTTTCCCAACCCTGGTCCACTGAAAAAGTTGGTACTTTCGGCTGCTCTTACCTGGGAGAAACCCAGATCATGCTCGCTGCCGAGAATCACCCGAACCATATCGCCATGATTGCTGCCGGTGCCGGGGGCGCCATTGGCAAAGCCAAAGACAGTTTCGGCTATTTTGGCGTGTTCGAGAATGGGGTTTTGAACCTGGCATCGGGCCTCGGCTGGTTCACGGCGGAAACCGCCCAGGGCTTCAAGGTACCTCCCAGGCCGGATGACTATGAAGAGCGAATGCGTACCTTCATGGACTACCTGCCCGTAGCCGGCATTGCGGAAAAAGTGGTTCCTTACGAAAACAACTTCGAAGACATCGTCAACCACTCACTGACAGATACCTGGTGGGACAAACAAGGTACCATCGGCCCGGACGACCAGTTTTCGGTAGCCACCCTGCACATCAATGACTGGTTTGACCAGACCGCCCACGATACCTTCAGGCTCGCGGAACACATGGCAGAGAACGCCCGCCATCCCCGTGCCCGCTCCCAGCACGTCCTGATGGCTCCCGGCTTGCATTGCGGAGCGGGAAAACTGACGGAAGGCGAGGTCACCATCGGCGAAATGTCATTCGATTACGTCGCCAAGGACTTCCGGCAACTCTATATCGACTGGTTTGATCATTGGCTCAAGGACAAACCGACAGAGCTCCCGCCACCGTTCGAGTACTACACCATTCATTCAGCACAATGGGACAGCGCGGAGCAATGGCCACCCGCCGCGACCACACGCCAGCGCTTTGATTTGCTCACGGACCATCGCCTGGAGCGAAACCAAAACCGAACAACCGAAACCAACGAACATACCGGAAACTTTCACGAGTTCACCTACGATCCCAGGGATCCAGTTCCTACCCTGGGAGGACCGATCTGTTGCACCTATCGTCCGGACGACAAGCCTGGCCCGCTCGACCAGCGACCATTGCTATCGCGCGACGATGTACTGGTCTACTCGGGAGAACCGCTAACAGAAGCTATAGAGCTGGTTGGCAATGCAAAGATCGTTCTGTACGTCTCGACTGACGCACTGGACACGGATTTCACTGTGAAGATGGTTGACCAGTACCCCGATGGCCGGGTTTTCAACCTCCAGGACGGCGTTGTTCGCATGCGCTACCGCAATGGCGTTGAAAACCCCGACCTGGTCGAGCCCGGCCAGATCTACAGGATTGAACTGGAGATGCGCCCCATCGCCTATCGTTTCCGGGAGGGACACAGGATCCAGTTTCATATTTCCAGCAGTAACTTCCCGCGCCTGGCGCGGAACCTTAACACCGGCAAGAATGAATATAGCGACTCAGAGATAGTTGTGGCCACGAACAGAGTCTACGTGGGCGGGAACACCGGATCTTTTGTGGAGCTTCCGATCAAAGTTCCGGAGGGAGATAACGGAGGTTATCAAACCCCTGAATAAGACCTCATTTTCAGCAAAGGGAGTTGTGATATGTCTACCAATTCATTTATCGACACCATCAAACAAATGCCTCCCATGCTTTCCTGGCGAGAGCACAGGTATGAACGCGAGTTCGCCCATCACACAAACAGCTTCAGAGGTGTCTTCAACAGCTTTGAAGAGGCATTGGCATCAGCCCCGAAAACCAAGGCAAAAGGCTTCAACGTCGACGAATTTGTCGGATACTTTGATAATCGACGCAACCGACTCTTTCTCTACGACTACCCGGTTCTTTTCTGGCTGGACAGGATACTCCAAGACAAGAGCCGCGTGTTCGATATAGGCGGCAACACCGGCGTCCACTACGTCGCGTATCGACCGTATCTCCGGGCCTGGGAGCAGGTGCAATGGGAGATTTGCGAAGTCCCTGTGGTTGCTGAGGCAGGCAGAAAGTTTGCCGAACGCGAGGGCTATGCCGACCATCTCAGTTTCACCGACAACATCTGGAATGCGGATGGGGCCGACGTGGTGCTCTCTTTGGGTACCCTTCAATACATCGATAAACCCAGCTTGCAGGACCTGCTGGCATCTCTGAAAAAGGCCCCTGACCATCTGTTGCTCGGGAAATTGCCGCTTTACAGCGGCCCCTCTTATGTCACCTTACAGAACGGAGGGCCTCACTTTGTCGCCCAGCGAGTCTTCAACCGGGAGGACTTTCTCGGGACATTGAATGAGCTTGGTTACCGGGTAATCGATGAATGGCAGGATCCTTCGAGGTCATGCCATGTGCCATTCCATCCTGAATGCAGTGTGCCCGTTTTTACGGGGTTATACCTGTCGCACTGATAGTTGAGAACCCAGGGGCCAGATTACATGCATGACTGGACAGAGTTACAGAACCGGCTGGTTGAGGGGCTGCCCGGTGGGATCATTCTCAGGGCGGCGACGGAATTCCGGGACCACCCGTCAGAATTCGGGATTGAGGAAGCCCGTGTAGTCGCTGCCGTGGAGAAACGAAAGAACGAGTACAGGACCGGTCGCAACCTGGCGAGACAGGCGCTCGCAAACCTGGGCATTCAGCCCTGTGCCATTCCCTCTGGCCCCAAGGGTGAACCCTGTTGGCCACCGGGAATCGTGGGTAGCATCAGCCACTGTAAAGGGTTGTGCCTGGCCGCCGTGGCGCCTGAGTCAACGTTCCACTCAATTGGGGTAGACGTTGAACTGAACAAACCATTGCCGGCAGGCATACCGGAGATGATATTCAGCGCTGAGGAATGCCTCAGGCACCCTCACCCCAATCTGATCAGCTGCCTCGACACCCTCACCTTCAGCGCGAAAGAGAGCGTCTTCAAATGCCTCTTCCCTATCGTGGGTTTTTATTTTGATTTCAAAGAAGTGAGCCTGACGTTCCAGACCCGGGACAGGCATTTCATGGCACAACTCCCGGAACGAATCGCGACAACCGTTGGCTTTGACTATCTGGACGGAAAGTATGCGGAGATTGAGGACTATATCGTTACGTTCGCGTACCTCAAAGCTTCAGGAAATCTGCGTGGATCGCGGGGCCCCGGGGCTGCCTGACGACATAGTGTGCTGCACGGCTTCGACCCATGTCGATAAATTTTACAGTCCGCGAATGGCGCTGCTCTGCAGCCCTCGCAATTACAGCACTGGTGCAATCTTTGCTTTTGTTCCTGAATGCATCATCCAAAGGAGTCGCCCCAAACAGGGCTGCAATGGAGAACAACGAGCATGGGCACAGCCGAAATTGTATCCTCAGTCCTTCCAGGCAACCAATCCGAGCCCGAGCGCGCCGTCGATGCCGCTGGCAAGTTCCGGGTTTGGGTGGAAAACGAAGCAGAGTTCACTCTGGACCGGTGCTCCCTGCTACACCACAATTTCCATCAGCACCCGCTGCTGCAGCTCAATGAACTCGAAGCACTCGCCCAACGGTTACTGCCGCTGAGACAATGTCGGTTTATCGCCCCCGGGACCAGGCAAGATTCGGCATTCATACATCATGCTGAAAGCCCGGATGGTCGAGACCTTCAAGAGGTATTCCGCAACATTTCACAACCAGGGTCCTGGATTGCTCTGTACAACGCGGAAACGGACCCGAAATACGCGGGGCTGGTCAAAGAGGCGCTTGCATCGGTCGAACATCTGGTAGACCGTGAACAGCCGGGCATTTTCAGCCCTCAGGCGTTTATTTTTGTTTCGGCACCACCCTCGGTTACCCCGTTTCATATCGACCGGGAAAACAACTTCTGGCTTCAGATTCACGGCCGAAAGACCATGAACGTCTGGGACGCCCATGACAGAAGCATCATCCCCTCGTCCACCGTCGAGAATTTCATCATCGACAAGTCCCTGCACGACGTAAACCTGAAGGACGAGTTCAAAGCAGCAAGATACGAGTGGGATCTCGGTCCTGGAGAGGGCGTTTATTTCCCGAGCACATCGCCCCATGCAACACGGACTGACGACAGCTGGGTTACCGAGGAAAATGCTGTGTCCGTCTCAATCGGCATTGTTTTCTATACTGAGAAAACACGAAAGGATGCTTATATCCATGCCTGCAACAGGTTTTTACGACGACTCGGGGTGAGGCCCAGATTCCCTGGGGAGTCCAGCTTTGACACCATCAAATATTTACTTGGCAGGGTGATTGTCAAAGCCAAGAAAAGGCTTAGGGGTTATCGACCGCCAACCGGGTTCTAGGAATGAATTCACGTTTACAACAGTAATGTCGGAGGTGTTCGAATGACTCTCGGCCAATTTGTTGATTAGCGTTTTCTGGAAAGCCCCTCTAAAAATGGGGGGGGGATTACCACTAGCCGTCTACCCCATCCATTGGTGATTTGGCAAGTCTTCCAGGGTATCCAGGAAACCTGGATACCATTAAAATTCGGACTTTTCTTCAACAAACCATAAGTAGTTCCAAACCTAGGATTCGACGCATAGACTTTGCACTCGCCCTCCCCTCGAGCTCTTTCGAAATAATACAAAGCCGTACATAACCAATCATTCCAAGCAAGAAGTGGAAGCAGTCAGGAACTAAGCCGATACTCTATTTTTGAGACTCCTTTCGAAGGGAAAGAGGGCAAGGTATGGATGCGCTGAAACTTTTGGGAATTATGGCCGCTCTCGTCTTAGTATCCGGCTGCCAAATGTTTGGTTACCAAAAAATCGAGAGACTTCCCCCAACTGCAGCTGAGCCTACTGCGAGCGTAAACGGGATGGTCAACGCTTGGTTTTTTGACGGCATAGCCGGATATAATGTCAGCAATCTCACAAGCTCTCAACTTTTTCCAGAAAACCCGACCGATACGACGGAGCTGACGTCATTATCGTTTTCCGGACAAAGGGGCTCCGATTACGGAACTCTGGTGAGAGGATTCATCGAGCCGCCAGCAAGTGGAACATTTCGTTTTTGGGTAAGTGGCGACGATGAAACACAATTCTGGCTTAGCTCATCTGACCGCACTGCCGACAAAACGCTTCTCGCAAGTGTACCGGAATGGACATACCCCGAAGAGTACGACAAATACAGTTCTCAAGGCTCCCCTACAGTCTCACTTGTCTCTGGGAACAAATATTATTTTGAAATTCTCCACAAAGAAAGCGGCGGAGATGACCATTTCAGCGTAGCGTGGGAAGGTCCGGGTATAAGCAGACAGACTGTATCCGGAACCTATCTGTTTTCCTGGGCTACCGAACAACAGTCCATATCAGAAGATCAAAACTCGCAAGAAGCTTATTCTCTCGGCTATAGAGTCGGCTTTTTTGATGCAGAACAGGACCTTGCTTTCAATCCGGCATTTCCTCCATTAGATGAAGACAGTGATGGACTCTATGACAATTGGGAAGTCGTGATGGGGCTGAGTACATCAGATCCCGCAGACGCCACATCAGACAACGATAGCGACCTTCTAACCGCAGCAGACGAGTTTCTCATAGGTACATCTGCCACTCTGGCCGACACAGACGGTGATGGCATACCAGACGGAGCAGAATATGCTTACCAGCTTGACCCTCTTGACTCATCAGACGCAACGGAAGATCTAGATGGAGATGGATTTACCAACTTTGATGAGTACTTAGCAGGCACTGATTTGAATAATTCCCAAGACTTTGTGTCCGGCGATCGTTCCGATGTAGTGGGCAAGTATATATCTGGATTCTCCGGGCAGTATTTCACTGGGACCAATTTCGACTCGTTTGTTACCGCCCTACCAGAACAAACCATACAGTTTGATTGGGGCTCAGGTGCACCTCTGGATGGTATGCCTGCAGATCGTTTCAGTGTTCGATGGCAGGGGGTATTTGAAGCCCCGCATGGATCGGGAACGCGAGATTACAGGTTCAGCGTGAGAACAGATGACGGCGTCAGACTGATGTTGGGTAGTCAATTGGTGATCGATCGGTGGGTCGACCGGGGAGCAACGACCAACAGCGTCACGAGGAACCTGAACTCCGGAGAACAAATTCCTATAACTCTCGAGTACTATGAGAACGGCGGTGCTGCTATCGCCCAGCTCTCGATCACCGATCTTTCTTCCCAACAAACCATAAGCCAGACATCATCTGTCAGCTCACCGGATATGAACATTGTCAGTGAGGCTGATAGCGACGACGACGGAGTGCCAGACTACTGGGAATTAACCTACGGAACTGACGCGTTTGCCTACGATTCAGACGAGGTGCTCAACAGCGAGGGAGTTACCAGCCTGCAGGCGTACACCAGCGGTCTCTCTCCTTACACGCTGGAATCCGTTAGTGGATCAGAGCCCGGCACGGCAGATGGAACCGTCACAGACTCAACTGCAGCATCTACGGTCACAGTATCCTGGACCGCTCCGGCAACCCGAGTAGATGGCACATCGTTTTCGTTGGGTGAGATAGATTACTATGTACTGAGCTACGGTAGTTCCACAGATGCGATGACTAATAAGGTCGAAGTGCCCGGAGAAGAAGTCTCTTACACGTTCGAGGGACTGGAACCTGGCACTTGGTATTTTACTATTCAGGTCGTAGATACTCAGGGCTTGGCCAGTGAGCGGGCTCAGCCAGTGAGTTACACTGTAAAGTAATCTTTGAGCACGGACACCCTCGCCTCTAACCATTACATATGACATCAGCCAAGAGGACCACGGCGTCCATGAGGCATCGGTGCAGGAGAACTTTTCATTCATGGAGTTCGGTTCGATGTGACGTCACTCGCTGTTCATACCCTTAAAAACCGACACGATGACTTCCACATCTTTTTCAGTTACGCCTTCGTGTGTTGGGAGAGTTACAAGGCGTGAGGCGAAATCCGTTGCCTCCGGGTAAGCACCGGCTAACAAATGATTCACCGCAGGAGCGTCGACAATCTCGGGAAGAACCCGTTCGTAAAATGCGTTGGCACCGATGCCATTCTCATTCAATTTTTTCACAGCCTCATTTCTTTGGCATTCATGTGGGGCCAACAAGGCAAACCTGAGTCGTGGTAGACGGTCGTTCGAATTACGACTCCCAATGATCGTCCAGCCCGCTTTTTCAACAAAAGCCAAGCGTTGGCTATACAACAGATGAACCGGCTCCCGTCGATAAAAGGCTTTTATCCCTCCCGCCAACAAGGATGCAGGAACTTCCAGCCTGCGAATTCTTCCCAATGGTCGAAATCGAGTCTGTCCAATATGCAGAAACGGCAGGTTTTCCAGCACGGGATACATATAGCGGGATAGAAAAACATTAAAAGCCAACCGCTTAACGTCCCACATAAAGCCAGAATGCTTTGGCAAGGCCGAGTATTTGGAGCGAAGCTCCTCCACCACGGTTGGCCAGGAACGTCTGATCAAGAGTGCTCCTCCCCCCATCAGGTTTATCGGCTTGCCTCGACCAAAACTCAATACGACGAAATCAGCAAAACCATGGCGAGAACTCGAAGGGGGGAAACATTGGGCCGAATCTTCAATCAGAATTACACCTTTATCCGAACAAATCCTGGCAAGCTGGGGGAGCCTCTCATACGACCCAAGAAAATTTACCGCTATGATCGCCACCGTCCGGGCATTTAAAGCCCCTATAATCCCCTTTTCATCCATTACCGGTCGATCCTTGGCGAAATCCACTAGTACCGGACGGGCATTCTGGGCCACGACGGCTGAAATCAAGTCAGGGCAACCATAAGCAGGAATAATGACTTCAGGTATCCCGGAAACCGCTTTCATAGTGATAGCAGCCTGAACGGCCATTGATAAAGCTTCCGTCCCTGAACCGGTGAACAACGTTGTGTAGCTGTCATCCCACGGAAGGGAAAGGTTGTCAACGTGTTCTGGCTCGGGTACGAAGCTACCGACCGGTCTGACTTTGGCAAACATGAGAACCCACCCTACTAATGAGTCAACGCTGGGAGGGTGCCCAGACAGTCATACGCTGCCCACTCAGGAACTTCAATGTTGCGTGGGCTACAGCCAGATTTACCTGGACTAAGAAATACGGAATTTTTATAACTGAATAGTCACGAATAGATGGAGCAAAGAAACCGACGATTACAAGGCCATAAAAGGCTAGCTGAAGCACCAATGCCAGAAGGTATATGCCGCCCTTGCCTACCAGAGTAAACGACACGGCGAGCAGTAGTATCTGAAACCAGGGAACAGCCCACCGCATCAGTTTGTGCCCAAAAACCTGAAATGAAAACCAACCAAACTTAAAGGGATTGAGAACGTCCGGATGACGGCTCAGTGCTGTCAGCCCCCTGATGATGGTTCTTACCTTGCGCTGATACTCTTTCGAAGCGTCTGCCACATCCTGATAGAATCCCAGAACATCAGGAGCCGTGACGGCAACTAGTCCCTGGCGGGCACTGTTAAGAGCCGTATTGAAGTCACTGGGACAATAAATATCCCACTGAGCACATACCTCTCGTCGTGCTGCGAAAAAAGACCCACTGAGCCCAACCAGCCCGGCTCTATCCGACTCGAGGCGCCTCAGCCACATTTCATAGCGCACGTAAGCACCCTCTCCCACTACGCGGCCATCGCGGCTCACGAAACGGTCTTCGCTTGAAACAGCTCCGACAGAGGGGTTATCAAAGTACCGCACCATCCGCGCTACCGCATCTTCAGGAATAGACGTTGCTACGTCCGAAAACACAATAATATCGCCGGTTGCCATTGCAATAGCGTCTTTCTGCGCGTTCTCTTTTCCTAGCCTTTCATTGGTTCTGGAAAGCAGAATGCCCGCGTTCCCGTACTCCCGAACAATATCGTCGGTCCCATCAGAGGAACAATCCGAAGCCACAATGATTTGAAGATCTGGATAAACTAGCTCCAAAGTGTTCTCAAGCTTTCTCCGAATGCGCTTGGCTTCATTGTGTGCTGTGACAATTAACGAGACTGAAGGTGACACACGTTCTGTATCTATCGTCAAAGAGCTGTCTGCAGACTCCGGCAATGCCATTCTAATTGGCACCACCATCATCACCAGCGGATAAATAAAATAGCTAAACAGAGACCCGAATACCGCAAACCAAAACACCGCTTCCAACATCCAAATCATCCCTGTATCTGAACGAACCTGAAAGAAAATAATAGCACAGCAGCTCTGTGGAAATGATCCATTCAAACCGACTCGGGGTTGCTTTCAAGCATAATGACAGGGCCTGCAGTAAATGGCACAATCTTCATGCAACTCAACGGAATATTGGTCGCCTAAGGCCTCCCGTGTTTTGCATCAAGGAGGATTGGTGATTGTGCAGAAGGTAAGACAAAGTCTAAAGCAGGTTCGCAACAGCCTGTTCGCTGCCACCGCATTACTGAGAATGAAGCTCCAGAGTTCCCCGTCTCTGGTAATCCTCACCTACCATCGCATCCTGCCAAACCAGTCCCCGCTCCGACAAACTGAACAGCCCGGCATGGTCACCACCCCTGAAGCTCTGGACATGCACATCAGCCTGCTCAAACGGTTCGGGGCCGAGTTTGTTGCGTTGAACTCCTGGCTGGATGCCCAACGGGAAAAAAAGACATTGCCCCAATTAGCGGTAGCCCTCACCTTTGACGATGGCTGGCAGGACAATTTCGAATATGCTTTCCCAGTGCTCGAGAAGCATAACGTACCCGCCACTATCTTTTTGGTATCAAGACGCATCAATACAACCTGGAAGTTCTGGCCGGAACAAGTGCTCGATTTGCTGATCAACCACCCCCAACATCTTGATCATAAGGCACTAAAATGGTTACACCCTTATCTTGGTGACATTTCAGAAACGACAAATCATTCATCACCTTATACAATTATGCAGGCCGACTCGGTGATAAACCGGCTCAAGGCACTGGACGATCACACCATTGAGAAGCAACTCGAACAAGCCCGCAACGCACTCCCGGCGCTAAGCCTACCTCACCCAACTTCCCGGTCGCTGCTCAACAAACAAGAACTGGAAACTATGCTTACAAGCGGCCTGGTCAGTTTTGGGGCACATACCCGGCATCATTACCGGCTGAATCATGTTCGCAGCGTGTCAGATCTTCAAAACGAAATTGCCGGCAGTCTCAGAGATCTTGAAGAACTCGGCCTAAAGCCGGTCAGTATCTTCTGTTACCCGAACGGCGACATCACCGATCAAGGTGAACAACTTGTCGAGGGCCACTTTTCCGCAGCGTGTACCACCGAAAGGGGCTGGAACAAAACACCATCAAACCCGTTTGGCCTGCGCCGGTTCAACTTCCATGATGGCAACGGCAGCACCCCACTGAGTTTTTTGGCAACCCTTGGGAGGCCGTAAAGTGGCAACGAGTGGGTCAGACAAAAAGATTGTAGTGACTCATATTGTCTCTGGGGATCTCTGGGCGGGAGCCGAAGCCCAGGTATTCCAGCTCCTCTCCGGGCTACAGGCCAATGGTTCGATCAAACCAACGGTAATCGTATTCAACCAAGGAATCCTTTTTGACAAGCTCACCGAATTGGGCATAGACGTCACCATTGCAGACGAGTCAGCTCTATCACCCATCGCTCAAATAAAAACAATCCGCGCCCACCTGCTGCAACACTCCACCAACATTCTTCACACCCATGGTTTCAAGGAAAATGTACTGGGGACAGTCTCCCAGTACATGAGCGGGGTCAAGCATTCCCTTCAAACGGTACATGGAAGCCCTGAGCATCAGACAACCTGGCGCAACCCCAAGCGAAAATTACCCCATCTTCTAAACCATATAGTGGCAAAGTTTTGCCAGGATAAGGTGGTGGCCGTGTCTCAGCATCTAGGAACCGTCTTGGAACCCCGCTACCCCAACAAAACTGCCGTCATCCAAAACTTCATAGACACTGACCAAATCCCTTCATCGACGGAAAGAACTAATGACCGACAAGAAAAAGATGCCCGTTACAGAATTACCCTCGTCGGACGCTGTGTACCGGTCAAGCGCATCGATCTATTCATTGACACTGTTGCAAAGTTGAGAACGGAACATATGCTTGAGGTTGAAGGTAACATCTGTGGGGAGGGGCCACTTCTCGAGGCAATGAAGCAATACGCCAAAGTCAACGGAGTAGCCCAATTCATTCACTTCCGGGGATTTGTTGAGGATATGGAACCCGAATGGGCGACGATGGATGCGCTAGTAATGCCTTCCGATCACGAAGGATTGCCCATGACTCTGCTGGAAGCATTGCTGCGAAAAATACCCGTGGTTGCCCATAATGTGGGCGGAATACCGGAGGTGCTGGACCAGGGCAACAGCGGCGTGCTTGTGGACACCCACAATGCAACCGGCTACGCCGAAAAGCTTGCACAACTCCTAAAGCAGCCAGAAATCGCTAGAAGACTCACTGCAAATGGAAAGACTCACCTCATAAAAAAGTTCAGTAAGCGTGAGAATGTGAAAAAGTATGAAGCGCTCTACCGAGAAGTCATGACGCCCAAAAAGTCATATCGAGCGCAAAGTCTATAGTCATCTGATCCCACGCTCTTCCATGTGATCAGCAAGTCGCAGGCATATTTTTTTAGAGTTAAATCATGTATATATTAAGCGTCATAAAAAATATCTTAGCCGTACTTGATGAACATACCAAAAGAAAATATATCGGCCTGCAGTTCATCTTTTTTGTCGCCGCTTTTTTTCAGGTCGTAGGAATTGCGAGCATCGGGCCGTTCATTTCGATACTTGCCAATCCCGATAGCATCCACTCCAATCCAATTCTTTCTTATACCTACCAAACGCTAGGATTCACAACTAACCTGCACTTCATTATGGCGGCAGCTGCGGCCTCTTTGTTGTTGATTCTGTTATCAAACGGGGTAGCAGGTTTGACCATGTGGTTAACCATCAAATTCTCAATTTACCTAGGAAGTAGGTTACAACAGAAGGTCTATCGAAAATATCTTTTCGACGATTATTTATTCCATAAAACAGAAAACTACAATAAAAAAATAGCAATGGTGGCTCACCAAATACCTCGATTTGTCTACATGCTTTTTCAACCCTTCCTTTTACTAACCAGCCAACTATTTATAGCTTTTTTGATAATGTTTGGCTTGATTGTCCTAGACCCCATTCTTGCTATTGTTGCGGGTGGATTAATCGGTGGTTCGTACTTAATCACTTATGTTTTTCTACGCAACAAACTCGCACGTCATGGTGCAGTAGTGTCCGAAAAAAATGACAGGGTCCAAAGTATATTATCGGAATCATTTATCGGAATAAAAGACGTAAAATTAGACTCGATGGAAAAAAAGTATATTGAGGAATTTAACGCTGTGAATGTAAGAGGACTAAACTCCGAAGCATTCATAGCACTCTCGGGAGACCTGCCTAAATTCATAATTGAATCGATCTCATTCGCCGCTATTCTAATATTGGCTCTTGTGCTACTTACAACGCAGAACGATATCCGATCAGTCGTACCCATCCTTAGTATTTATGCGTTAGCGGGTTACAAGTTACTTCCTACAATGCAACAAATTTATAGATCTATCTCCCACCTCAGCGGCCATGGATCTGTTGCAAAAGTAATACGTGAGCACTTGAATTCAATTAATGAAATGTCAACAGATTCATCCACATCATTGCAACCCATGGATATTCAGAGCGTTGAACTATCCTCTGCAAACTTTTCTTACGATGCGGATAGCACACCAGCTATAAATAATGTATCTCTGCACCTAAAAAAAGGAGAGATATACTCGCTAGTCGGGCCTTCCGGATCTGGTAAGTCTACGCTTTCTGATATCGTCCTCGGTTTATTAAACCTGAGCTCAGGTAAGCTCTCCGTAAACGGCGAGGAATTAACACAGAAAACCTTACCCTCTTTCAGACAAAAGCTAGGTTATGTCGCTCAGGATATATTTATCCTTGATGACAACGTAGTAAACAACGTTGCGTTTGGTCTTCCTGAAAGTAAAATCGACGTTGAAAGGGTGAAAATGGCCCTAGGGCTCGCCAACGCTGAAGAGTTTGTTGAAAACTTGCCAAACGGTATCTACTCCAGTCTTGGACAAGATGGCAAGCTCCTGAGCGGAGGGCAACGCCAACGGATTGGTATCGCAAGAGCCCTTTACAAGAAGACTGATCTACTAGTACTTGACGAGCCTACCAGTGCACTAGACATTGAGTCAGAGTATAAGTTGATGCAAACCCTGAATTCATTAAAAAAAGACCTGATTATTTTGATAATTTCCCACCGACCGGCCTCGATTAAAATGTCTGATAAAATCATTCTCATGGCTGAAGGCTGTGTAAAAGGCATGGACACCTATGAGGATCTATGTTTAAAAAATGAAGATTTCAAAATTATGATGTCACATTCAGTTGAGGCGCCGGACTAATCAACGCCTTTAAGATTATTTAATGCATAACAGCAGCAAAATCATAAAAATATTTATGACATCACCAGGGTGTAAAATATAAATGGGCACTCTCGATCCTAACTTTTTCAGCTCTCAAAAAGGTTTAATTAGTGTCATTATGCCATGTTATAACTATGGCCGATTTCTCCACGACTCAATTACGAGCGTCATTAATCAAAGCTACAAAAATTGGGAACTTATAATAGTAGATGACGGCTCTGAAGATGATTCTTTAGAAATAGCTAAATCTTTTACGGACTCGAGAATTAAAGTTTTTACGCAACCGAACAAAGGAGTATCAGCCGCGCGAAATTTAGGTTTACAGCATGCAGAGGGAGAATTTATCGCATTCATAGATGCTGACGACTTATGGGAAATTAAAAAATTAGAGTTGCAACACCAGTCTCTTCTTTTAGATAGAGAATGTTCAATTTCATTCTGTAATTTTGGCCGATTTTCAAATAACAACACTCAAAGCTTTGGGTATTTCTCCGACTTCTTTAGAAATAGAAAAGCCAAAATATCAAAAAAAACCATATTTCATTATTATAAGGGAAACACATTCCAGGAATTAACAAAGACTTCAGAGATGCCATGGTACCCAACTGCTGTTATGATTAGGTCCTCGATCATCAAAAATCATATTTTTAACGAAACTTTGAGTATTGGAGAAGACATAGCTTTTTTCCTACCGCTATGGATCAGTTTTGAGGCTGTATATGTTGTGCTACCACTAGCTAGACTACGCGTTCACGATAGCAACGCCAGCCACTATGCTGGATCTCACAACAAGCTACTTTATAAATTATTCTCTAGTATTACTTTAGAATCATTACCTGCCTCCAAAATAAAACATGTTGAAAGCAAAAGAATCGATTTTCTTATGCTCATCGGCTATGGCTATAAAATAAAGGGAGAATATATAAAATCAATGGCATATTATAAAAAGGCTCTCTCATTGCACAATGGGCCAAAGCCTTTATACAACTACGTTGTGTCATGCATCAAAAACAACATGAAAAATTT
Source organism: Marinobacter szutsaonensis (assembly GCF_039523335.1). Taxonomy (NCBI): domain Bacteria; kingdom Pseudomonadati; phylum Pseudomonadota; class Gammaproteobacteria; order Pseudomonadales; family Marinobacteraceae; genus Marinobacter; species Marinobacter szutsaonensis. Next base: position 448,406 of record NZ_BAAAFC010000001.1, read on the forward strand.
AAAGATTAAAACTTAACACTCCTAATCTAATCTCTTACCGAAAATAACCAAGCAAAATAAAAAATACACAGCAAACCATGAAATCATTTCCTTATGATAGAGTTTGACTTAACTGACTTCCAGCAATTGCAAGAAAGTTCAGAAAGAACCATTACTTAACCTTTCGATAAGCTTTTAAATCCTCCTATTCGTTCAGATAGTGAAGATTTTCCACGCGGGCGAATTTACAACCGCGACTAACTGGATCTTCGGGTTTTAAAACTTAACGGTTTCAGAGATATCAGCAAACATGCCACTTACCTGGAATTATTTCGCCCTTCGTCAGTCGACGCTGTCGATACCATTCCCTCCGACTTTGTAAAACTGACGAGTATACGCTGCAAGTCATGAACATATTTTTCTACATTGTACTCATCACAAAGCTTTTTATGTGCATTATCAATTAGTTTCCGTTGAAGCTTTTTTGAACGCATGAGAATTTCGATGGCATTAACCATATCGGAAGTACATTTCGCTTTTACAAATGTAATCTCTTCGCCTTCAGTGAAATATTCAGCGAGAACAGGAGTACGCGTAGCAATGACTGGCTTTCCTACTGCCATAGCTTCCATCACCGCCCTGATACCTGAAGGGTAGGTCAATTCACCAATGAGAGGTACAATCGATGCTACTGATTGTTGGTATAGATCCATCAACTCAGAGTAGTTCAAGCGTTGTTTAACATGAACGTTTGCAATATTACTCACTGATACTGGTAAAAGATAAGGCAGTGTAACCAAATATAGAGATATATCCTTATCCCTAACGGCCTCGGCTAAAGTTTCAAAATCCCTACCAAGATCACGTCCAATCGCAATTACCTTGTTGCTATCCTCAACATGCTTTTCAACCGCTCCTTGGTAGAACTCAGCATCGATACTATACCTTAACACACTGAACTTACTTTGAGGCACACCATACTTGATAGACCAGGATTCTGCCTGTGTTCTGGAAAAGCAGATAACTCTATCTGCTAATAACAAATTCAACTTTATCAAAACATTTCTGATCGCTCTTTTAGGGAAAGAAAACATAGCGTCCAAGTAAACCAGCTTTTTACCCATTAACTTTGCGCACAAGCTTAGGGAAAGTGAAAAATCATCTTTGATCACAATCACATCGGCTGGAAGCCAATCCCGGAACATTCCTAGACTTGGTAACGTAATGAATCTCTTAATTTTCCTCCTTAACTTAGCAAAGGGCCCTTTCCATCGGGCATCCGAAATTGTCACATCCCATCCATTTTCGAGTAACTGATAATAGCCATTGAGTATTTCTTTCGGAATATTTCCTTGTTCTAATTCATGAACGGTTGGCTCAGCGATATCGGGAAACATGAAGACAAATTTACAGTTCGGCACTTTAGTATTGTTCATAAACCGTCCTTTGATAAATTAATTTCTAACTATCGCAATAATTTTATATATCCTGGTTTTTCTTCCGCAATAACCGTTGATAACGCATTTCGAAAGCGAGCCAACATCGACTGGGTAGAAAATTCGCGCTTTACCTTATCTTGGCCGGATTGCCCAAGTGCATTACGATAGGAAGAGGAGTTTATTAGCGCCAAAAGAGCATGGACGGCGCTTGCCTCTTTGCCTTCTTCGTAAATAAGTGAATCATGATCATTCTCGAGGATTGAGCTTACAGAAGGGTTGCTCGAAGCGACTACTGGCAGCCCTGCTCTCATATACTCCAATATCGCAAGTGACATAGCCTCTCCTTTTGAAGGGTGAAACGCGATGTCGAAGTTCTCGAGCTTTTTGGCAACATCATTAACCAGACCGTGAAAAACTACGTAAGACTCAATCTCTAACACCGCCGTCAGCGCCTTAAAGACCGCAAGGTCCGGCCCATCTCCAAACAATTCATACCGGATATTCCGACACCCATAATCATGGACCAACAACCGGATTACCCGAAGCGCGAAATCGATACCTTTATAATAAGATGCTCTTCCAACCGTCACGACCCTAATAACTTCGTCGGGCTCCCTTCTAATCGGTTTCGAATTCAAAATTTCGATCCCGTTTGTTATGCAATACACTTTAGAGCGTGGAATACAATTGACCTCAATCAGACGTTTATTGACGTACGGGCTAACCGCAAAACACGCGGTGCATGAGAACAAGGGTAATCTGTTAAGAATTAGCTTGAACACCTTCTTAACCATTCCCGGAGGCGTACGTACGCCTGGTGTGTGGTCGTGGACAATGATTTCCTTAACACCGCAAAGCCTGTAAATAAAAAACCTAAATGAATTTGTTTCCTGATCTGTTAGATAGATCGTCCTGATCGAATTTTTCCGAAGGTAACTCGCTTGGCGCATTACAGAGCGGAGCGACCTAGAAGTAAAATCCTGCTTTTCAACAATGCAATTATGTTGAGTCAAACATCTAGGAATTTCGGAAACTGTCGGGAAAACAACGTAGGTTTGGTAATTTTTAGCTGCAAAAAAAACTGATAGCTCACACCAAAAAAGCTCCATCAACCTCCACGCATATCCAGTATTGGAATCGAAATTCCCTACTGCCAATACACCTACTTTACGCAACGAGTTTTCCCTTCTGCGACTTGACACATATTCCCTTGTTCAATCTAACTAGCTTTTGTTATCTAGATATAAAAACCGGATCGATTAAAGAGAAGCATTTATCCTTTACATAAAACCATATCGATTTCATGGAAGTTAACCTCCCTTTCTTGATCCAACACCTAATTGTGGTATGTAACTACCTATCAACTTTAGCCTATAATTTGATTTATACTAATTTTTCTCACTGAACGTTCTGCAAGAGTCCACGTTGGCCGAAAATTCGGCTATTGGATGGATTGCATGCACCCAGAATCCCATACTCTCATGCCTGAATGAGCTTTTAAGGCTCATCGAACAACTTTCCCTCAGAACACAGCTCTTTACCAACCTCCAAATCGGAACCTCGATCGCATTTCAATGTGCACTTCCTGATGTCCACTCCCTCCGCGATTTTCTACCGGACCCTTCAAACCAGTCAGTTCATCAAAAGACTGTAAGGGGCCCGGGAGGCTGCTTTAGCGCGGACAGTTGTCCACGATGCTGCCCCGGTCATCTCCCGCCAAGATTTCGAGCTTTTTTGATTACAGCAAAAAGTGAGGGACTCTCAGCGCGAGCCGCGCCATGTCGCAAACTTCCGCCGTCAGTTTTAGCTCTTGATGGCTTTCTAGGGCTTTCGTTTCTCATTCTGAGCGGCTTCATTCCGGTTATCCTGGATACCTGCGCCCCAAAAAGCCAAGTTCCCAAGAGCCCTGCACTACTGCGATTACAGACTTTTCTCGCAGCTACTGCACTGGATTCAGCTTAGGGTATAGAGTCCGTCTCAACAAATCAGCAAGTTGGGCATCGGAGGGACTGCGCTTACCAAGTTTTACGATTGCTTGTCACGAGTTGTTCCTGTTTTCGTCATTGCAGCCAACCACTATTCAAAAGCCACATCAAATATGTCTTCCTCTTCTGAGCCCAAGGCGAAACTCCAGTTCTGAAGCAACAACCACTTCTTTCGTACTGCGGACTTTCATTATTCTGGAAAAGTGTTTTGCTGCTCCAATCCGCGATGTTGCCAACTGGAAAAGTAAGTCAACAGAGGGAAATGCGCCAAGCCCTTAAGGACAAAATAAAACTTCGCAACCACGAATTCTTATGTTAATATAAATTCGCCACTAACCCCCTACGCTTACCAAATCCAGCCTATAGTTAATTATCATTTTACAACACTTATAGTAATCCAAATCGTCGTAAAATCCCTTTTTTAATTATATTTTAGACTTCACGAGTCTCATTTTCCCTGATTTTTCTCTAGGGATCTCTGAAACTAGGTTAATTGAGTACTTTATATTTGAGGATAGGTTTTTGGCTAAAGCCTTCAAAAGATTTTCCCGTGAGGCATCCCCCCACCTATTATTAGGAATAATATTTATAGTTATTTCTTCCAAGCTTTCTTGAACGACCTGGAATTGATTGAAGGTCTTCACATTGGATTGAATGTCCTCGAATATATAAATAATGGCCTCCGGATGGACCTTCCTTCCTGTTGGAAGAGTAATGATGTCATAAGCTCGACCATGAATGTTTTCGATTAATGGCAGAGATCTTCCACACGGGCACTGTTTCCCGGAAATTCTACCGTAATCTCCTACTCTGTAACGAATTAAAGGGCTCGCCTTATTGAAAAAGTCCGTAACAATCAACTCGCCGGATTCGTTACTTCCTGCTTCTACTTCGACAAATAAATTATCAGCCATTAAATGCATACTTCCACTTTCACACTCATGTGCGATAGAACCCACTTCACCGCACCCATACTCATTGAAAACTGGCACATTAAATGCTCTATATATTTTCAGACGAGAAGACATGGATAATATTTCGGAAGTGGTTATTACGGCGGCAACCGAAGGAAGTGGGGGCAGCTGATTTTTTTCCATATAATCAGCCATAACCAAAATAACACTTACATAGCCGTATATATATACCGGCTTAAAGCTGACTGCAAACTCATAATATTCTTTTAAAGATATATCTGTAATATTAAATGCGGAGATTCTTTTCCGGTTTGCAATCAAATCAATGATATGAGATTTTGTGCTTCCAGACTGAGAATGTGGAATCCCCCAGAATCTTAATTGAGGGTCACCAATTTTTATTCCCGCCCATTCATACGACCGGGCAGTCGCGCAACGCTCGCGGGCAAGCGCAAAAGGGTTCTTATATAACTTCACCGGCTCGCCAGTTGACCCACCAGTGGTTTTGCTACTGGAAAAAAAACTATGCCGTTTGACCGAAATATCTTCTATGTTCTCAATAAGGTCTCTCTTATTAATGGTTGGGATATTTTTTAAATCGTCTAAGCTTTCGAAACTATGTATATCGAAACCTGCGCCATCATATTTTTTTTTATAAAATGCGCTGTTAGAATAGGCGTAATTCAATATATTCTTAATTTTCGTAAATTGGTATCCCGCGAGCTCAGATCTTGATATCCATTGACGATCAAGATATGAACGCATAAAAAAGGGAACAGGCTCACCCTTTAATATTGTAGATGGATAAAATAATAAGTATCTTGATAGCAGATTATTCACTGAGCGGATCTCCCCTTTCTAGAAGCCTTCTTTAAAAAAGACAAAGACCTCCCCGCAAGATAAATATATGAGACAATCAGTTTGTTTACGAAATCCTTGAAGCCAACAAAATTAAATTTATTGACAACCACCAATACCAAAATAGCTGACACAAGCAATACTGACAACAAACCCAAGATATAGGATGAAAAAAACAATGAGAAAATGAATAAAAAGTGTAGTGACGAGAAAAGAAAGGAAACTAAGGCAACTTTTGAGCTTAAGAACGAATTGATACTTCGCAAATCTGAAACACCATGCCACGACTCCCTTCTTAAAAAATCAACCACATTCTGTGGGTACCCCATATGGTAGGCCTTTAAACTTTTATCGCTTTCTATAATGCCCCCACTATCAATCGCGCGACGACAGAAATCGTAGTCCTCACCAGATTCCAAATTGGGGTTGAACATTCCAACCTCTTTAAAGAAGCAACGGTTCACGATCAAATGTCCAGTACCTAGATGAGTGTTTCTACTGTCGTGTTCTATACCGCTGTACCAGGATAAAAAGGGCTGAGATAAACTATTAGGCACACAGCAATGCGAACCTGTTATTAACTTTCGATTAGCCAATAGTTCTAACCTCTTTTTCTTGATAGCTACCCCCCAGCCTTCATCAAGAAATACATCTGCGTCAAGAAAAACCAATAGGTTTCCGGTTGAGTACTTTACCCCTTCATTGCGAACTGCGCCGACGGTAACAGCGCTACTCCTAACAAGTTTTACACCAGATCTTTTTATGATGTTCGGGCTATCATCCGTTGACATATTGTCCACAACAATGATTTCATAACTCAACCCATTACACTCTGCTTGCTTACGAATTGAAAATATAGTTTTGGAGATAATTTTTTCTTCGTTAAAGCAGGGGATAATAAAAGAAATTTTAAAATCTTTGCCCATCAACCGTTCCTTGTTTCAAGTAGCACAGAGGCGTTCTTAATCAAAATCGCTCTCCCCTACGAAAAGCGGACACCTAACCAAATGCGGTATGGTAAACTCGAGTCCAGAATCGCTTAGTAAAGAGTATGCGCTTCCGTTATATTTAAAGAAAATAAATTGATCCAAGTATGAGGAACAAAGCCGTCGTTTGTAGAAGCCCTCTGTCTAGTTTAGCAAGTTTTGCTTTTCCTACAGACGAGCACCATGCCAATAAAGCCGCACCTCATTGCCTCATCTGATAGGTGTGCCAGATTAGGTTAGCAGGAATGCCACCGACTGACCCTACCCTCCACGAACCGGAAGAAACTCGGCGTCGCTGCAGCAGCTAGCGCAATAAAATTGATAATTACAGCAGCAAAAGCGGAATTACGTTCCCAGCGGGATCACGATGAATCGGCAGGACCGGAAGCAAAAAGACCTGCGATAAGGACGAAATCTTAATCCAGGCACCGTTACCACTGAAAGTGCTCCGGCAAGTCATATGCACCGCCGGCCTGCGGGCTCAGCTGCTGCGGGTCAATTCTGCCGATCAAGCTGTTGCGGTACCGTAATGAATTCGTCTGCGGTCTGCCGTTCTCGGAATTCCGTGCTCCAATCTGACGGAATGCCAGGGCGTTTGCGGTTAACATTTGCAACTCTTGGAGAATGCCCTGAGAAACGCATTGCTGGAACAAAACTTTCTGCGTGACAATGAAACGCCAGTCTGCATGCTAGCTACAAGCAAGATGAAAACAGACAAGGCCTACGCCTAATGCGCTAACCCATTTTCGTTCCTGAAAGCCACGGTTTCAGAATTCGCGCCCAACCGAGCGGGTGAACTAGCCTGCACTCAGTGGGAGATTGGAAAAGCAATTTGGCGCCTGACAACTGGCCGGCTAACATGCCTGGCTCGGCAAGGGCATTACTGGAATCGACTGCCTTACCCGCACACGACGAAACTTGATCGACTTGCACCAAGCCTACGGGAGCGAACTGCTTGCCAAGCCACTGAAATGCATACGCGGACTTTACAAAATCTAGGGCGAACTCAATCACCTGCCGCCAAAAAGGTTCCCCGCGCCTCCGGTACGCCCGGCCAAAGCATTGGATTACAGCCCCAAATGTTGGGAAGGGCTAACGAACTACCAAAGAGCTCATGCTGCGCCCTTATACATCAACTGAATGGATAACCAGATCCGACCCTCGGCGCTGAGCCACATCAATTGGCTCTATGCGAGATTGGTGCGTCGTGGTCAGCAGACTGCCGTAGTCATCACCTCGGCATGGTCAGCCAAGCTTACTGGCAATGATCCCTATGTTTACCTCAAGGATGCACAAACTCCTCTACCAACGCAGGCAAACAACGCTAGCACAGAGCTTTCGCCACATTACAGGATTTGCCTCTCACTGATAGAAAGTGATGGGCGGACGCGCACCATGGTTTATTGAGGCTCGTCATTTGTTTCGGAGCTTCACATTTGAACTCACCTATTAGGAAGCCTTATATTCACATAGTTGCACACGCCAACTAATGCTCCTCCCTTGGTAGCTACTTCGTCGGCCTCCGACCAACCAAAAATTTGTCAATCTGGGCTGATTGCACATCGGGCCGGCCCAGCGTCCATAATAATACGGTAAAACAGGTGGTTACCCGACGACAAAAAGCAGCAACTGAAGCTCAATGTTGGCAAATCTGGCTTGGGATATTCCGGTTTTCAAAAAAAGAGATAGGACAGCAACAAATTTCTTAACCAAAATTAAACCCGATTGAACGTAAAATTCTGTAAAATAGGCTACGATTATATTGAGCGTTTCCCCAGGAGCTTGCCATGAATAAGATCAATGTTTTTGTCGCTTCTGCATTAACAATCTGGATGAGCAATTCAGCGGTTTCAGCCCCAATTTTTAAGGATTCGTTTGAAACCGGCGACTTGCAATCGACAAATAGCACCGGCTTTTTCTGGCAAGGAAGTGGCGGTCGCACAGCGGTCGTCACTGAAGCCGCTAAAGATGGAAACTACAGTCTTCTATTCAATTATCCAGCGGGCGAGCCATGGACAGAACAAAGGTTTTCTCTAGGCAGCAGTTACCCTGATCTTTGGGTCAGTTTCTGGATTCGAGTACCTCAGAACTTCTATCACCCAGCAACTTCACCATCAAACAACAAATTTTTCGCTATATGGATGGATGACTATTCTTCGAAAGGTGATGGTCCCACGGCATTCTGGAATATCTTTTCGAACGGTTCTGGCGGCAGTCAAATAGCTTATAGTTACAGCGAAGGGTCTTACCAAGTGGGGGGCCCCCAGTCGCAATTTAAAGAGTTCATTCGTGTTCCTGACGACCGAGGAAGGTGGATGAAGGTAGTAATACATGTAAAAGCCTCATCTACCCCCGGTGAGTCCGATGGTGTCATTGAATTATGGCGGAGATGGGAAAACGAAAGTGAGTTTACGAAATATCACGAAGACACGAATGCAAACTTGCCAATCCCTAGTGGGGGCCCAGACGGATGGAGCGTTGGTTATCTGATGGGATGGGCTAACGCAGAATATGAAAGCGAAACCAAATGGTTTCTCGACGAATTCGTAGTCTCTGATTCTTCTCTTATTAATGGTGATGTAGGCTCAGGATCAAGCGTAGCTCCGAATCCTCCGGAATTGGATGTTCAGTGAGCCTCCCTTTCCAGCCAAAGGTGGAAGACTGCGTAGTAAGGCATCCCGGTCAGAAGTATGGATCTCAGATAGCTCTGAAAGCATGATGGATTAGCGTGGTCACTACTGAGGAACTCGCTCCCGAACCGATATCGATGCTACCCCATTTGACCCTGACTCTCAATTCAAGTAAGGGAGGCTGCATAGGGGCACCCATGCCGATATAAGGATATTCAGAAAAAAACAACGGGATTATAATCGTCAGAAAACGACAAAACGACCACTTCATATGGCTTTGGCTTTGGTATTTAATACCGCCTTTCTAGGATTAAGTCCACGTTCGCTATCCTTGGAAAGCCGAGTCCTGATTATCGCCAGCGATAAGAGTAAATAAATGAAGGGGTAAAACGCGACTGACATAAAAAATGCGCCTACAAAATAGGTCATGACCGCTCCGTTCAGAGAAACTCTGAAGCTATCAAGGAACAACTGGTCGGAACCAGGGTCTTTGTTTTTCTTCAGCAGTGATCTTCGAGAAAAGATTAAAAAGTGAAACCAAAGATATAAAATAAAGGCCGGGACCCCAAGTGTCGAAATCACTTCAATCAGCGAGTTGTGAGCAACTTCCTTCCTTGTTGAGAGATAACTACCATCACTAACCTTGTAATATCTGTAATAATGCTCGGGGAACGCCCCTAGCCCTATGCCAAGCAATGGGTAATTCTTGGCCATATCAATTCCGGCCTCCCAGTAATCCAAACGAGCGGTAGACGTCTGATCGTAGCCCGAGGTTTGAAATCGGGCCTTCTGTTCGTCAGGGAAAAGGGTCCAAGCAACTGAAATTATTATCGCAATATATAATAGATTTTTAATACTTATTTTCTTGTAGGACACTAACAAGTATACCAAACCCACAACCAAGGCTAATTGGCCTCCCCGAGAGCTAGCGCCCATGACCGTCATTACCGCGGTCACTGGCAGTAGCCAGTAAAGTTTTGTTTTCGGCTTCATTGAAAGTATGAGCGGAATCGACATCACAGCACAAATTGCCATCAGCAAACTGAACTCACCGCTGTTCTGAAAGAACCCGGCCGGGCCCTGAATTCCCCAGTCGGTAAAGCCAAAGCCACGGCTTGTCCACACACGAGCGCCAAAGAATGACATTTTAAAAAGACACAGAAAGAAAACGATCAGTAGTAACTTTAGCTGCCTTACGTTTTTCACGCAGTTTGAAAGGAACAAGACCTCGAGGGCGAATATGAAGGGCGTGGCAACCTCCTGGTAAGAAATATTCGGGTAAAGTGACGTTATACCAGAGAACCAAGCTAGGGTCGCGAAAAGAAATACCAGGAAATGTGTACCAGTGAACTTAAGCCTGTTCTTAGCAATCATGACCAGAAAGCCAGTTATGATTGTAATCTGGAGCCATGGTATGATATCAAGTCCGGGAATGATGACCTGCGGGCGTAAGTAATAAAGTACTATAAAACTGAGGCCGAGGTAAAAAATCAGATCTTGCTTTTTCAAGGCCAGACGAAACGCCTTCAGATCACCTTTAACTACCGAGAACACCGCTTACCTCTCCAGGCTTTTTGCTAATTCAACTGTGTGGTATACAATATCTTCAACAGTTTTCTCCATGTAACGGTCATTTGCTGAATACGGGTCATTGATTCTTGCCTGCGGCTTATCCCCAAACGAGCCCAACAAAACGCTAGAATTGGTGACTCCACGCTTTTTTAACTCTCGGATTTGGCGAATCTCCATACATACGAAAAGATCACAGGGTTGCACCTCGTAATCTTCAAAGCGAGTCGTTCGGTGTTCAGACAGATCAATAGCGGCTTTATCATATGCATACTTCATCAGCCTTGGGTTAGCCGGCTTTCCTGCAGTGGTATCCAGCCCTAGAGACATGGCGTCTATGTGCGAGTGCTTTTTGAAGACCACTTCTGCAAGTGCACTTCGACAAATATTGCCCTGGCAAACAAATACTACTCTTTGAACCTTTCGGGCTGAGGGAGCTATATGTTGATAAACACCGACCCGGGTGAGAATACCGTCCCAATGATATTGGAGGAGCCCCTTCCTGCTGCCGTAATTATCTTTGATAAAGTCTCCAATCATGACCCGGCCTATAACTAATAAAGCTGAAAATAACGACTGAACATTACATTCAGGCTATAGTTCTCTCGTACGTACTCGCGGCCTCGGATCACCAGCTCGTTTAGGTGGTCAGTACCCATTAACCTGTTTTGACTTTTGGCAAGCGCCTCGGGAGTGCTCTCATCTGCAAGAAAAACCAGTTCCTCGGGTATGAAGTTTTCAATCCCATTGCGAGTAGAAATCACCGGCTTTCCGGCAGACAATGCCTGGTTCAAAGCTAGAGGATGCCCTTCGGTTGTTGATGTCATCAGAAATACATCAATAGCTCCCAAAAATTCTGCTACATTTTCGATGAAGCCTAAGAACTCTACTCTGTCTCCTACACCGCTGGCGTTAGAATATTGTTTTAGTTCTGCGGCCTCAGCTTTGCTATCATCCCCGGCGATACGAAGAACAGCATTGACGCCTTCGCGTTTCAGTAAAGCTATAAAATCAACCGCTAAACGATAATTTTTGGCCGGGCGGATATTGCCCAAGCAACCAAACACAATATGCCTGCTACCCTTTTCCAATAATTTTATTGGAAGTGTCTCAAGCTCACTGATATCTATGCCATTTGGAATTACCGTAACATTAAGGTGAGACCAGCCATCGGTCGTTCGGTTTATAGATTGCTTTAGGTCTTCGGTGACTGAAACAACATGCCTGGAGCCAGCTCGGATAATTGCCAGTTTTGCATATCGAAAACGTTCCTTTTCGGAAATATCAACGTGGCCGTGGAAAACGGTAATTACGGGAATTCGCAAAATCATTCCCACTAAGGACGTATAGACGTTCGAGCCGAGCAAGTGGGATTGGATGTGAGTGACACGGTGACGTCTTACCAAGGCTATGAGGGCAGCAAGGAAGCGCAAATTCATACTGCCCTTACAATCCCTTACCTCATAAGGGATTCCACGTTTTTTGAGCTGCTCTTCGACCCACCCGGGGCCGCGAATTAACGCAACGCTTCCATAGCCGCGGCGCATGCACTCTTCGGCCAGATCCAAAAAAACAGTTTCGGCACCACCGGGGCCGGTGGTATCAATTACATGAAGAACGGTAGGTTCCATACTGCACCTGATCACTCCGTTGATCCGATAGGCATTACATTCAATTATAGTAGCCGAGCTCTCATTGACTGGCTAGTACTGACGTGACTAGGAGTCTGCTAAACTGCAGTGGTCAGACTAGGAGAAATATCGAATGGAAATCGACACTCCAAGAGTACTGGTTCTCGATGCAAATCAAAGGAGTGCACTGGCAGTTACCCGTTCCCTTGGTCGGTCGGGGCAATACTCTGTCTACACCGCGGACTCAATAGATCAATCTCTGGCGGGTGCCTCCAGGTTCAGTCAGCGCTATTTTCGTTACCCAGATCCGATCCACTACCCGCAAGAATTTGTCAGCTGGATGCGTCAGATTCTTGCAGAGTACACTTTTGAATTAGTGATGCCGACCACTGAGGTTACCAGCCAACTTATACTTAATTGCCAATCAGAGTTGCCAGGGGCCAATCTGCCATTCGCGCCTTATGACCGCGTTATGAAACTCGCGGATAAAATCTCCCTGGTCAAACTTGCCAAAGAGAGAGGAATCGACGTTCCTCAAAGCTCTTTGTTTCAAAGTTCAAAAGACGTAACACCGAAGGATCTGCATTTTCCGGTAGTAATCAAACCTGCGCTGTCCCGAATCTTCAAGGATGATCACTGGGTGCATACCCAAGTCCGAGTGGTGCAGAGTTTAGAGGAATGGCATGAAGCTCTGAAGGATATGCCATATCTTCAAGATTGCCCTTTCATGCTTCAGGAATTCATTCCAGGCCACGGCAGTGGAGTATTTTGCTTATATGACAGAGGTCACCCCGTCCAATTCTTCGCCCATCAGCGCTTGCGCGAGAAACCACCGGAAGGCGGAGTCAGTGTACTTAGCCGAAGCGTACCCGTGGACAAAGAATTGAAACAGGCTGCAGAGAAATTACTGAATACGGTGCAATGGCACGGCGTTGCAATGGTTGAGTTTCGCATTTCCAGCGACGGCACTCCCTACCTGATGGAGATCAACACTCGTTTTTGGGGGTCGCTTCAACTAGCGGTTGACTCCGGTATCGATTTCCCTCTGATGCTTGCAAATATTCACCTCGGACGACCGATAGAACAAACGCTTGATTACCGCTATGATCAAAGATTGAGGTGGTTTCTAGGCGATCTGGACAGCCTTTATTTGTTTCTCAAGAGACCTTACTCCTGGCACATTAAGCTCCTCCAGATTGGCAGGTTTCTTTCGGTTAAATTGGTGAACCAGAAGCATGAAGTTAACCGACTGAGCGACCTGAAGCCTGCGTGGATTGAATTAAAGCAATATATCCAAGCGCTAAAAAAATGAAAATCACAACAAGATGATCTCCGTATCTGCGAAGCGCGTTCTATGGAAGGAGTACAGAGCATGACATTTTCCAGAGTAGCGATTAACACGCTGACCAGCTCGCCCATTTGCCGCCTTATGCAGCCGCTCAGAAGGAGAGTTGTCCCCATATTCTTGTTGCACCGATTCACGGATGAGCACAGAGCCATCCAAGGTCATACGCAGGAACAACTTGAGTCAGCTCTGGCCTACCTCGGCTCTCACGGATATACAGTGGTATCGATCAGACAGGTGGTAGAGGCAATAACTAGTCAAAAACCCTTGCCGTCTCGCTCTGTAGCATTCACGCTCGATGATGGATTTAGTGATCAAGCGAAAATGCTACCTGTTTTTGAGAGCTATCAAGCACCTGTCACTATGTTTCTAGCGACAGATATGCTGGAAAAGCGACATTGGTCCTGGGATTACAAACTTGAGTACATTTTCAGGAATACACCTTTCCAGAGTCTGGAACTTGATTTGGGAACAGGTTTATCTACGGTAAATTTTTCAGATCCTAAAGACAGGCGAGTTCTAATCAGGAGCTTGAAAAAGATTCACAAACAAATACCTAATGACCAGGCAGAGCTCGCTGTAGCTGAATTTTCTCGACGACTTAAGGTTGAGGTTCCCGAGGAGGCGCCAGAGGAATACGAGCCCATTTCATGGGAGCAGGCTCGAACACTCGAATCAGATTTTGTCGAGTTCGGACCTCATTCGAAAAGACACGTAATTTTATCTCAAGTGAGTGAACAGGAGGCAGAGAGCGAAATACTTGGGAGTTGGGAGGCCGTAAAGAAGAACCTTGCTAATCCGCTCCCGGTTTTCTGTTACCCGAGTGGCCGCGAAGGCGTTGATTTCGGCTCCAGAGAACAGCAGATAGTTGCGAGAGCTGGTTTCCGGGCTGCCCTATCCGCCGATCCGGGATATATTGACCTGGCTACTCCGTCCAATAACAACCTGTTTTCCTTAAAAAGGTTCAGCTTCCCCAATGATATTACTTACTTTAAACAGTACTGCAGCTGGTTGGAGTATGCGAAAGAGTGCATGGCCATCGCCTAACATGAAGCGGCCAACATATCCTGAAACCAGCTACGAGCTCCCGTGAAATTAAACTCGGCTCCACCTATCTCTGATATAGTAGAGGGCTTTCAGTAACGTGCCTCTCACAACCATTAAAGAGATCAGTTCTACAGACTCAGTTGCAATTCTGCTTTTATAGTTTTCGTGTTTGCCCGAGCCAGCCAACAAGTCAAAACACCGCACACTTTCATCCATAAAGGCGCGCTCGATAGCGTACCCCAGATGCAAGGTGCCGAGCGCGAGCTTATTGTGAAAGTTTTCGTTGAATCCGCTTTGTAGGTTATAAATGGAGCCCTTATATTTCACGTTATAAAGGAGCGAGATAGGCTGACCCGAACACTTCACAATCAACAGTTGGGGCTCTCCACCTTCAGAACCTATCCGCTGTAAAAAAAGCGAGTTGAATTTTAATGCACTATTGCCGTAAGCCGGCTTTCCCCATCGCTTTAAATGAAATCTATTCAATGTTTCAAAAAACGCTTTGGGATCACTGTATTGCTCAGCGTAATTTTCATGGGCGATGTCGCCTAGTGATTCCAGAACTTTACGTCGATTAAAAAGGCGCAGTCTGGTATTCGAGCCCAGCTTTTTAAGATAATTGTCAAACCGCCCCTCTGTATTTATCGCCCAAGCTGAATCTCTGTTTATTGTTCGCACCAACCATCCGTTTTTGAACGCAATCGCTTTTACGAGAGCAACGTCTCTCGAATCTAGCGGCAAATCATCGAAGACAGCCTCTGACCAATTGAGACTGACAAGCGTCTGTTCGAGAGCCTTCTCGGACGGCTCTGCACTCTCGCCGGGAAGGAAGAAGCGGTTGTATTCGGTCCTCGTACCTCTAATTTTTCGGTAGCTACTGCCAACAAACTCCACAGACGTAATAGGAACAAAGCTTTTGATTCTGTATTCCGTGGAGTAAATGCCGGAAGTACCTTGGCCCCAAGGACGTATTAATTCCAAACCGTGCTCGCTACCCCAGGTATCCCACCAAGCGCTTTGCCATGCATTTGTCTGAAACAGACTCATCAGGGCAAGGCCTTTACAATGGGTGGCCCTATAAGATTGGCTAGCCACACAGGCAAGCGTTGCCAAACAGCAATCAGTACACGGAATTTGGGATTGTTGGGATTCAGTTTCGGAAGGCTTTCCCCTTCTGGTAGCAGGTAATCCCAATACAGCTTGACGGGTTCTGCGCCCCACTGCTGTTTGAAACGATAAGTTCCGGCATCCTTGCTACAACGTCCAAAATCGAACACCTCGAAACCCTGTTGGATAGCAAACTCTAGTACCTTCCAATACATAATCATATTAATGCTGGTGTGACTGTACTTGCGCAAAGTTGATGCCCACGGTATCTCCATTCTGCTCCGGTAACCTGTGAGAAAGGCGCAACCTACGGCTTTCCCCCGAATTCTCACTACTACGAGCCAGGCTTCACCTTTTAGGGTTTCCAACAGGTTTCGGAAAAAAACTTTGCTATACACTGGCGTCCCCAAGTCACGCATGTTGACAGAAAAAACCCGATAAAATTCGTCTAGAAGCTCCTGTCCCCCGATGGTAAATCCGTCCATTTCACGTTCACCCCGGCGAATCTGCGCTCGCAACTTCGGCAGAAAGCTGTCCCATAGGTCTTCGGTTTTGTACGGCAATGGCAACCAGAAAGAGACTTTATCTGTCCGCTCGGGGAGGCCGAGCGCATTGCCCTGACAGAACCTCATTTCCAGGTGATTAGCCTGCAACTCTTGCCGCCATTGCTCAGCTTTTGCCAGGAGTTCTTCGGTAATTTCGCGATTGTCTGCCAGCACCCCACCATAATTGAAGTAAGGCATTGAAACGAGGAAGTTGCCGAACAGTCTACTTTTCAGCTGGACTATCGGTAAAACACCAACAATGCTTCCGTCGGGCCCCAAAGCACAGAAGTATCGAGTTTTGTGCCCGTAGGTTCTCTGGATAAATGAGGAGATGCGGGGCCTGTGCCATATGGACGACGCCGGATGTCCGGCTACATAGGCCTCGGCATCCTGAAAAATCTGAGCATTACCTGGTTCCACAGTAATTGGTTGGTCCGGCGACTCTTTTCCTATGGCTTGAGGAATGGAGACCGAGGGGGGCACCCACTTTTTCTGGACTGCTCTTTTGTTAAGCTGCTTTTTAACCAGTTTCTGAAGCTGCTTGATCTCAGCGGCGACACGTTGCACTTCAGCAATCAGTTCATCAGGATTCCCGCCGGTTTTGCGCGCCTCACCCACTAGCCGGCTTAGTCGGCCCTTGGTAGCTTTGAGCTCTTCCAGCTTGGCTTTGGAGGCCTCCATGCTGGCAGCAGGTATCTCGCTCCCCATCAAACAATCCTTGGCAAACTCTCAAGCAATAACTAAGGGAAAATGTTTAGACAGCAACAGCCTTGGTTGAAATATCCATTTCGGACAACACTTCGGAGACTGAACCAAACCGAAAGTCCCCAAGCAGTCTTTCCAGACGCCCCATGCACTTACCCAGATTGTTGTAGTGCCGAAAACGGGACAGTGCCTTTACTTTCAGCCTTGGCTGTCCAGTATCAATCTCCCATGGGTGCAGGTAGAAAATGAATGGCTTGCCTGACCGGTTAATTTTGCCCAGCCCCCACTGAGTCAGCCAGTACGGGAATAAACGAAAATATCCGCCTCCTGCGATTGGCAACCGATAACTACCCAGATCACAGGTTGATAGTGGGAATTCCGTCAGGGTGGCGCCATTCGGGGTCTTGAGCAGGTAAGGCTCATGGGGCGTGCCCGGCATGCCGTAACGGTCATGGTGTACCGGGAAAATGGACGAGTCCCAGGTAAACCCCTCCTCGGCAAGGATGTCGAGGGCCCAGCGGGACCGGGAGGTAATGGAATAGCTCGCGGCGCGGTATCCGGTGACAGGCTCACCCAGGATGTCCTCAAGAATCGCCTTGGATCGGCGAGTCTCCTCACGGAAGACGTCAGGGGTCTGATTATAGATGAGCTGATGACTGTAGCCATGGCTGGCCACCTCATGACCGGCAGCGCGGATTCGGCGAACCAGCTCAGGAGAGCGCTCAGCGACCCAGCCGAGCGTGAAGAACGTTGCCCGGGTGTTATGACGGTCGAGCAGCTCGAGCAACCGTTCGGTGTTGCCCTCAACCCGATATTCCATGGAATCCCAATCATCCGGGCTCACCGCCTCGGCAAGCGCCGCCACCTGGAAATAGTCTTCCACATCAATTGTCAGAGCATTACGAGTGCTGTTCATTGATTCCTTCCGTGGCCCCCTACTCGTCAGTTACCAATCAAAGGAATTGATAACTGAGGCCAATCAAAATCCAGTTTTCTTCATATTCCCGAGAGGGAACCTCACTCTCTCGCCGCTCGTGGCCAATACTGCCCTGGGCAGTCAACTTACGACTCAGCTGATAATCGAGACCAACGCTCAGATCCAGCACGTGGTCATTCGAGTCAACCTCACCGCCATAATCGTAAAAATCGTAACCGATCCCGGCATTGAACCCGAGAAACTCTGTCAGCGGCCTTCGGTAGGTGGAAAGCAATCCGGAACGATAATCTGTCAGGTCGCTCAGAAGGTAATCGGTGCGGCTACCATAGCCGGTAATGTCCAGAGCACTTCCGTCACTGAAGGTTTTGTCCAGGGTGGCGCGGAGGGCGGTCACCTCGACAGGCTCGGTCTGCTCCAGATTGAAGACAAAGGAGCCAATGCGGATATCGAGGTCGGTGGTCTGATCCGTCAGCTCCCGGTTTGCCGTCACCGTCAATACCGTTGTGGGGTTGATCTCCCTGGCGAGACTGAGGTTACCAACAACACCCTCGTTCTCACTCTCACTGTTGGGCCGACGACTTTCCAGCTGACTCACACCCAGAGATCCGCTTAATCGGGTTGCAACCCACTCCTTACTGAAAGTCGCGGTCAGGGTATCCCGGTCAATGTCCTCTCCTACAGTATCGAGCTCCGCCCGATCGGCCGATGCGAACAAGCCGGCGGTCAGGCTTGGACTGAACATGTGGTCCCAGGCGGCGGACGCGATGTAACGCTTGCTGTCTGGCTCAGCCGACTCACTGTAGTCAGCCTGCTCATAGGACGCCCGGAACTCCAGCTCATCCACCGGGCTTGGGCGGAAGCTGAATACGGGGCCCGTGCGGAATATGTTTTTGCGGGTGCGGTTTTCCGGCGTATCCCCCGCACGGGAATCCTCGTTGACATCACGCAGGTAATCAGTCAGTTCCCAGCTGACGTTATCATTGATTTCGCAATCTCCGAGGAACGTCAGGTTGCTGTACACTTCCGGATCGTACGCGTCATCTGTCCAGTAGCCGTAACCAAACCGGGAACTCAGGTCAGCGTTGCACCGCCCCGGATCCGAGCGGTAACCGAGACCAAGGGAGACCCGCGTTTCAAGATCACTGGTTTTATCGGTTGGAGCAAGTTCCACGTTATCACTGAAACGCCCCTCCACAGAACCGTCGATTCGCAATGGCTCTGCCACTGCTGTTGTCCATCCCACCGAGACCGCAGTCATCACTATGGGAAGTAAAAGGTGCTTATTAAATGCCATCCTTCTCTCAGCCATTGATAACCGCTCCCACGAATTTTTGCGGATTGAATGCCAGCGCTGTTCGTTCTGCGAGATTGGGCGTGACCTTTCCGTGGGGAACGACAAGCATGGCGTAATCGCACAACTCGCTCAGAATCCGGGCATCCGGTGAATCGCTGATCGGTGCCGTATCAAAGATGATGAATCGGTCGGGGTAGCGGCGCCGGACAGCCTGCACAAATTGCTTCATTCTGAAGGAAGTGAAAAACTCCGCTGGCGCTTCTCGACGGCTCCCCGCGGGTATCAATCTCAAACGCGGGATACCGGTTGGGTACAGTATCCTCGCAATGTCAAAGTCCGGTTCATCGAGAAAGTCCGTTAGTCCGTGCTCGGGAACCACATCAACCAACGAGTGGAGTGAGGGCTGGTTGAGGTTGCAATCAATGATCACGGCTGTCTTGGCGTGGTCGAAAGCAAACGCTGCGGCCAGATTGAATGCCACAAAGGAGCTTCCTGCACCCGCCGAGGCTCCGCTTACCACCAGCGTGAAATTGTTGCCGCCTGAGACCTCCAGAAGCTTGGTTCTGAGATCTCTGAAACGGTTAACCAGGGCGCGGTTGGGCGAATCGGGGTAAATGATCCGTCGCTCATCCAGATCATCACGACTCAGCTTGCGCGGTTCCTGCATCCGCACAATCTGTTTACTGATGACATAGCGGTCCACTGCCCCCGGCCCCAGTTCCAGAGAGCTGGGCACCAGCATGCGGGAATCGTCCCATTCCGAGTAAGGAATCCCGTTCCCGCTCAGCTCACCGCGTGCTTCATCCTTTTCATCCTGTTTTCGGTTCAACCAATAGGTAGGGCCCTTGCGGTCATTTTCACCGGAAGACTCACCCAGATTGTCCGCCCGGGTAGTGGGATTTTCATAGGATTTGCTCTTCTCGCTCATCCGATCACCCCCATCATCGATGCCAGCACTATGGCAATGTACGCCAAGGCAACCAGAGTCCCGCATACGACAACAGCGGCGGTTACACGCCGTTCACGTCGTTTTTCGTAAGGCGTCGGAACGTGGGGTAACTCTGCCAGTACTGGGAGCCCCAGATCTTCTTCCAGCTGCCTTCGGGCTCGAATCCGCGGATCAAGTTGCAGCAGCCCTGCCACCAGGCCAAAGGGAGCCAGCAGCCCAAGAAACAGGCCGGCAGCGGCAAAGGTGGAAAACTTCGGGCCTGCGGTTCCCCGGGGGAACTGGGCAGATTCGTTAATGCGGTAGTTGAGTCCCTGCCCCTCCACATCCAGGTGCATGGAAACACGGGCTTTTTCCCTGCGTTTCAGGAGGTCATCGTAGATTTCCTTGTTCACTTCCATATCCCTGGTGAGCTCGGCATATTCGGCTTTATTTTCCTGAACAAGCTCCATCCTGCGGGTTTGCTCTGCCAGAAGAGACCTGAGTGCACGAACACGGGTTTCGGTCGTCTGGATTTCCGCGCGGGTCTCCGCGAGGGAGGATCTCACTTGCTGGTAGACCGGATTTGAAATGGATTCACCGTCGGTTATCACGCGCTCCGGGCTGGAAGCCAGAGCGTCTTCACGCTGTTTCCGCAGTTCCGCAATCTGTTCCCTCAGCGCCACTATATCGGGATAGGTGTCGTGGTACCGGAGCCTGAGGTTATCCAGTTGCTCCTGCATGGAGTTAATTCTCTGCTGATAAAGATCCGAAGAGCGGCCCTGCATCAGCATGGGATCAATGCCCGCAAGCTCACGTTCCAATGTTTGCGCCCGGGTGAGCAGCTCCTGCCGCTCCAGTTCAGCCAGCTCAATCTGGTTTCTCAGGCTGGCCATTCGCTGGTTTGCCTCTGTCTCGGTTCCCTCGACATTTTCCGAGAGGAAGTTCTTGAGCCGCTCTTCCACTGCCTTGAGCTGCTGCTCGTAACTTTTTACCTGTTTGTCGATAAATTCATAGGCATTGCGACTTTCGGCCCGTTTGCGTTCGTTCGTCTCGGAAATGAACAATTGCCCCAGTCGCTGAGCAATCTGGAATGCCTTGTCAGGAGAGCTTGCCGCATAACTGATACTGAAATAGCTATCGCCTCTAGGTGTGACTTTTAGGTTGTTGCGGAGCGCTGTGATCCGGTCCTCGAGATCCTGATCTTGTATCGACACCGATTCCGACCCGAAGATCTCCGGATCCCTGGCAATCTCTTCCATGATGCTCCGCGTCCACAACAGCTCCTGCGCGGCCGAGGCACGATCATTGATCTGGGTAGTGACAGCACTACCCTCCATCAGCGGTCGAATAATATTTCGGTCATCAACGAAGATGACGACTTCGGACTGGTACTTGTACGGCCACAGAAATCCGGCAAGCAGTACGCCAAAACTCACCACGGTAAACAGAAGCAAGGCCAACCATTTGCGTGACCTGACTTCCCTGATCACCTCGGCTGGAAACTGAGAAAGAGGCATATCCATGGCGCATTACCTTTCCTTGCAACAGGGGCTCAGTGGCTCGTCGTTGCTGTTGTCAGAACTTCCTTTCCGGAACGCTGATGATGTCACCGGGGCGCAGGCTGTAGTTGGTACCTATATCACCCCGGTTAATGATGTCTCCCAACCGAACGGGGATAACCACTACTTCACCACCCGCTTTACGGTAGAGCATTGAGCTGTTGAGGGACGCAAACTGATTGGCACCGCCAGCTTCAAGGAATACATCCAGCACGGTCATGCCAGCCCGATGAGGCATCGACATGGGCTGCTGCACAGCTCCGGTCACGCGGACGCGATCGCTGAACTCGTGACTGCCCATGCTGGTCACTACCACACTCACCTGGGGTTGCCGGATAAAAGAGGCCAGTTCCTTCTCAATGTCGTTTGCAAGACTTTCAGGGGTTTTCCCACTGGCATGGATATCTCCCACAAGAGGGACCGAGATCTTCCCGTCTGGTCGCACCGGGACGGAAGTGCTCAGATCCTCGTTGCGCCAGACCGAGACCTCGACAACGTCGGTTGGTCCGAGGCGGTATTCTTCAACGCTTGACGTGGTATCGACATTCAGGGCCCTCCGAATGCTTTCCGGTGAGGAAGCTGATGGACTGACACATCCAGAAGACAACGCTACCGCCATCAGGGTCGCGATCACGCCCAAAAACGTATACATCCGTGACATTTTCTATCCTCCGCTGAGGTTTTTTGTACGTTCCTTGATCCAGGGACAGCAGCAACCCTGGAACTACCTTGATCCTTTCCTGAACAGAACCACTTCCACCGTCTGAATCATAATCAGCAAATCCAGCAGCAGGCTCTGGTTCTTTATGTAGTAAAGGTCATAGCGCAGCTTCTCGCGACTGTCCTCTTCATTATCCGCGTACGCGAAACAGAGCTGCGCCCAGCCAGTAATCCCGGGTTTTACCCGGTGGCGCTCGTTATAAAAGGGAATCTTTGCCGCCAGTTGCTCTACGAACACCGGCCGCTCCGGGCGGGGCCCGACAAACGCCATCGTGCCGTTCAATACATTGAAAATCTGTGGCAACTCGTCGATGCGCAGTTTCCGGATGATCTCGCCAACACGGGTTACCCGGGTATCACTCCGGCTCGCCCAGACGGCCCCGTTTTTTTCGGCATCGGTCACCATCGAGCGGAACTTGTGCACCCGGAACACCCTGCCATTCAGGCCCACCCGTTCCTGACTATAAATAACCGGCGCCCGCAAGCCATCTTCCAGTTTGATGGCAAGCATCGTGAGTAACATCAGGGGTAAGGTCGCCAGCAACAGGGTGACCGAAGAAGCCAGATCCAGCATCCGTTTCCAGAAGCCGGATACCGAAGAAACGTTGTATCCGTCGGAAAACACCAACCAGCCCTGCGTAATCATTTCCAGGGCCACCTTCCGGGATTCCCGCTCGTAGAAAGTGGCGCCCTCCACTACCCTGACACCCTGCATCTTGCATTCCAGCAAGTCCTCCATGGGAAGCCCTTTGCGGCGGTCATCCACTGCCACAACGATTTCGTGGACCCGATGAGATAAGACAAACCTTTGCAATGCCATGGACGGCGCGACCAGCAAGCCGTCTTGCACGGCCACTGGTTCATCAGGCATAGGTACAAACCCGACCAGAGTAAAACCTTTCCGATTAAAAGGCGTTCTCAAGTCCTCAAGTAACTGGCTCGCCCTTTTCCCGGCTCCCAGCACCAACACTCGCCGTTTGAATGTGTCTTTGCCAACGAGCGCAAAGAAAACCGTCCGCCCCAATCCCAGAAAAAAGAGTCCAAAAACTGATGCTGTAGTCAGGACACTGGTATGGCCCAGATACCACAGCCAAGTCGGAGGCCAAGCGGTCTTAGGAAGACAATCAGGCTGGTCAACTCCTTGGCTCACAGAACGACATGGCTACGATCCGACTTCCCTCTTCGAGGCGCGCCTGATGCACCGCTATGGCAACCATCACAAAAAGATTCAGCAGCGCAAACGCAACGGCTGAGGGAAGAACGTACCCGACCTGGGCAATGAAGAATGGGATGTCACCGAAGAAAGCGAGAAAAACTGACAGGCAAAACGCCAGAATCAGGATCAGAAAATCAATCAGTCCCAGAATCAGGAAGGGTAAATGAATGTAATGCCGAAAAAACCTGACGTGAGCCACATAAACTCCTTGTGTTCTTCACGTAACGACCACAACCATGCCACACCGGAAATCAGGGTTTTAACTCGTTCCTGAGCACCTGGTCCGGTCTCAACCGGGCAACAGCTTTATTTACAGAGTGTAACTTAGTTTTACATTCCGTCAACAAACATGAGAGCAGGAATTTTGCGAGGAGACCGGACCACCTTCTCCCTGGTCAAGTGCCCTCGCATGGGTTTTGTAAGTGGGTAGCGAGAAAGGCTGCTAAATCACAAACAGGCCAACAAAGTCAGCAACGGGTGTTTGTTCAAGCCGCCGCTGATCCTTACACAAACTGAAAATCCGCTCACACTGCTGCCCCGGAAACCGCGTCGCCAGGTTGGCCCGGAATTTCTCCTCCAGCAGCGGAATCCCATCTTCCCGCCGGCGCCGATGGCCAATCGGGTACTCAACGGCCACCTTGTCGGTACTGGAACCATCCTTGAAGAATACCTGTACCGCGTTGGCGATGGAGCGCTTCTCGGGTTCCAGATATTCGCGGGTGTAGCGAGGGTCTTCCACCACTTCCATCTTGTCCCGCAGCTCGTCGATGATCGGGTGTGCATCGTGGAAGCTGTCCTCGTAGTGCTCTGCCGTCAGGCTCCCGAAGATCAGCGGTACCGCCGTCATGTACTGGAGGCAGTGATCCCGGTCCGCCGGGTTGGCCAGGTTGCCCACCTTCGAGATGATGCGGATCGCCGATTCGTGGGTGGTGATGACGATCCTGTCGATCTCGTCCAGTCGGTCTTTTACATCCGGATGCAGGGTAACCGCCGCTTCGGCTGCGGTCTGGGCGTGGAATTCCGCCGGGAAGGAAATCTTGAACAGGATGTTCTCCATCACGTAGGAGCCGAACTCCTGTGGCAGGGAGAACTGCCGCTCCTCCTCGGGCTTGAGCTTCTGGTCCTTGTTGGTCTTGCTGAACAGGACGTCGTAGAAACCCCATTGGGGGGCGGTCAGTACGCCCGGAATACCCATCTCTCCACGCATGGCGATATCGGCAAGCCGGACCGCGCGGGAGCTGGCATCCCCTGCCGCCCAGGATTTCCGAGAGCCGGCATTGGGAGCATGGCGATAGGTCCTGAGTGCCTGACCGTCGACCCAGGCATGGGACAGGGCCGACAGCAGCTGTTCGCGGTTGGCACCCATGAGTTTTGCCGCCACTGCGGTTGAAGCAACTTTCACCAGCACCACGTGGTCCAGCCCCACCCGGTTGAACGAGTTCTCCAGCGCCAGCACGCCCTGGATTTCATGGGCCATGATCATGGCTTCCAGCACGTCCTTCATCACAAACGGCGCTTTGCCCTCGGCCAGCCGTTTCTGGGACAGATAATCCGCAACTGCGAGGATCGCCCCCAGGTTATCGGATGGATGACCCCACTCCGCGGCCAGCCAGGTGTCGTTGTAGTCGAGCCAGCGGACGATGCAGCCGATGTCCCAGGCGGCTTTCACCGGGTCCAGCCGGAACTGGGTGCCTGGCACCCGGGCGCCATGGGGAACAACGGTACCCTCGGCGATCGGGCCAAGATGCTTTGTGCATTCGGGAAAACGCAAGGCCAGCAGGCCACAGCCGAGAGTGTCGATGAGACAGTTGCGGGCCGTATCCCAGGCCTCGTCGCTGTCGATCTCATAGTTCAGGACATAATCCGCGATTTTCTGGAGTACCTCGTCATAATCCGGACGGACATTGACGTCGAACGTTGCAGACATGCTGCTGCCTCCTTTCCTGATTGCTTTCCCGGGCAAATAAAAATGCCCCCGGCCGTTTACCCTCTACCTGAAAGATAGACGGTATACAGCCCGGGGGCATTGTCGGTTCATCGGGTTCAGCTCGGGAACGAATCCCCCGGCACCCTCACCCAACCTTCCATCAGAATACGAGCACTGCGGCTCATGATGGCCTTGGTGGCGGTCCACTGACCATTCACTTCCTTCGCCTCGGCGCCCACGCGCAGGGTTCCGGAGGGATGACCGAAGGTGACGTGGGCACGGTCGCCGCCACCGGCCGCCAGGTTGACCAGTGTGCCCGGAACGGCCGATGCCGTCGCAATCGCTACCGCCGCGGTGCCCATCATGGCGTGATGGAGCTTGCCCATGGACAGGGCGCGCACCAGTACGTCGATGTCACTGGCGGTGATTTGCTTGCCGCTGGAAGCCACGTAGTCCACCGGTTTCGCGACGAAGGCGACCTTCGGCGTGTGCTGACGGTTGGCCGCCTCACTCACATCCTGGATCAGGCCCATTTTTACCGCGCCGTGGGCACGGATGGTCTCGAACATCTCCAGCGCCTTTGGATCGCTGTTGATGTCGTCTTGCAGCTCGGTACCCTTGTAATCAATATCTTCGGCATTGATGAAGATGGTCGGGATGCCGGCATTGATCATCGTGGCCTTGAGGGTGCCCACACCCGGCACTTCCAGATCATCCACCACATTGCCGGTGGGGAACATGGCACCGTCGCCGTCGGCCGGGTCCATGAATTCGATCTGGACTTCGGCTGCCGGGAAGGTGACCCCGTCCAGCTCGAAATCGCCGGTTTCCTGGACTTCACCGTTGGTGATGGGGATGTGGGCGACGATGGTTTTCTTGATATTGGCCTGCCAGATGCGGACGGTGCAGATGCCGTTCTCGGGAATCCGCTCCTTCGCCACGAAGCCGCCGTTGATGGCAAACGCGCCCACGGCGGCCGTCAGGTTGCCGCAGTTGCCGCTCCAGTCCACGAATGGTTTGTCGATGGAGACCTGGCCGAACAGGTAGTCGACGTCGTGGTCGGGCTGGGTGGGCGCAGCCAGGATGACAGTCTTGCTGGTGCTGGAGGTGGCGCCGCCCATGCCGTCGGTTTGCTTCTGGTAGGGGTCGGGGCTGCCGATTACCCGCAGCAGGAGCTTGTCCCGGGCTTCACCGGGAACCTGGGCTGCTTCGGGCAGGTCCTGCAGGCGGAAGAAGACGCCTTTGCTGGTGCCGCCACGCATGTAGGTGGCGGGGACTTTGATTTGGGGAGCATGGGTCATGGTTTTGCTCTCTGTATTCGTGAAGATGGGGCTGGTCATGAAGTCGGGGTCTGATGAAAGCCTTCATCTGACCCCTGCTTTGCGACTCACGCCGCCCCTTCGGACTCCAAAAAGTCCTGCGCAAACCGCTGCAGCACGCCACCGGCCTTGTAGATGGACACTTCTTCCGCGGTATCCAGTCGGCAGATCACGGGCACGTGTTCGGTGCTGCCGTTCTTGCGGTGGATGACCAGGGTCAGCTCGGCGCGGGGCGACGGGGTGCCTTCCACGTCGTAGGTCTCGGTGCCGTCGAGGGCCAGGGTCTTGCGGGTGGTGCCTTCCTCGAACTGCAGGGGCATCACGCCCATGCCGACCAGGTTGGTCCGGTGAATCCGCTCGAAACCTTCGGCCACGATCGCTTCCACGCCGGCCAGTGCAACGCCCTTGGCGGCCCAGTCACGGGAGGAACCCTGACCATAATCGGCGCCGGCTACAATGATCAGCGGCTGCTTGCGCTCCATATAGGTCTCGATGGCTTCCCACATGCGGGTTACCTTGCCTTCCGGCTCGATGCGGGCCAGGGAGCCCTGCTTCACATTGCCGTTTTCGTCCAGGACCATCTCGTTGAACAGTTTCGGGTTCGCGAAGGTGGCGCGCTGGGCGGTCAGGTGGTCACCACGGTGGGTGGCGTAGGAGTTGAAGTCCTCCTCCGGCAGGCCCATCTTGGCCAGATACTCACCAGCCGCGCTGCTGGCCAGAATCGCGTTGGAAGGCGACAGGTGGTCGGTGGTGATGTTGTCCGGCAGTACCGCCAACGGGCGCATGCCCTTGAGAGATTTCTCGCCGGCCAGGGCACCTTCCCAGTATGGCGGGCGGCGGATGTAGGTACTCTGCGGGCGCCACTCATACAGCGGGCTGCTGGCGGCCTGGGCTTCCCTGGTGACGTCGAACATCGGAATGTAGGTCTGGCGGAACTGCTCCGGCTTGACCGACTGCTTCACGATGGCGTCGATTTCTTCGTCGCTCGGCCAGATATCCTTCAGGGTGATGGGGTTGCCATCCTGATCGTAACCCAGGGCGTCCTTCTCGATGTCGAAACGGATGGTGCCAGCAATGGCGTAAGCGACTACCAGAGGCGGTGACGCCAGGAACGCCTGCTTGGCGTACGGGTGAATCCGGCCATCAAAGTTCCGGTTGCCGGACAGGACCGCGGTGGAATACAGGTCCCGGTCGATGATTTCCTGCTGGATCTTCGGATCCAGGGCGCCACTCATGCCGTTACAGGTAGTGCAGGCAAAGGCCACCACACCAAAACCGAGGTTTTCCAGCTCCGGCAGCAGGTTGGCTTCTTCCAGGTACATCTTTACGGTCTTGGAACCCGGTGCCAGGGAGCTTTTCACCCACGGCTTGCGGGTCAGGCCCAGCTTGTTGGCGTTACGGGCAATCAGGCCAGCCGCCACCATGTTGCGCGGGTTCGAGGTGTTGGTACAGCTGGTGATGGCCGCGATGATCACCGCGCCATCCGGCATCTTGCCCTCTTCCAGCTCCCAGTCGCCGGCGATGCCGCGCTTGGTCAGTTCGGAAGTCGGCAGGTGCGCGTGCGGGTTGGACGGGCCAGCCAGGGTGCGGGTGACCTTGGACAGGTCGAACTTCAGCACCCGCTCATATTCTGCGTTCTTCAGACTGTCGGCCCACAGACCGGTTTCCCTGGCGTATTTCTCTACCAGGGCAATCTGGTCGTCTTCGCGGCCGGTCAGCTTCAGGTAGTCGATGGTCTGGCCGTCAATATAGAACATCGCAGCGGTGGCGCCGTATTCCGGGGTCATGTTCGAGATGGTGGCACGATCGCCCACGGTCAGGCTGTCGGCACCCTCGCCATAGAATTCCAGGTAGGCACCAACCACCCGCTCCTTGCGCAGGAATTCGGTCAGCGCCAGCACCATGTCGGTACTGGTAATACCCGGCTGGAGCTTGCCGGTGAGTTCGACACCCACGATATCCGGCAGGCGCATCATGGAAGCGCGGCCAAGCATGACACTTTCGGCTTCCAGGCCGCCCACGCCGACGGAAATTACGCCCAGGGCGTCAACCATGGGGGTGTGACTGTCGGTGCCGACACAGGTATCCGGGAAGGCCACACCGTCACGAGCCTGAACCACCGGAGACATCTTCTCCAGGTTGATCTGGTGCATGATGCCGTTGCCCGGAGGGATCACGTCCACGTTCTTGAACGCGGTCTTGGTCCAGTTGATGAAGTGGAAACGGTCATCGTTGCGGCGGTCTTCGATCTGACGGTTCTTCTCGAAGGCGTCCTTCTCGAAACCGGCGTGCTCAACGGCCAGGGAGTGATCCACGATCAGCTGGGTGGGGACCACCGGGTTGACCTTGGCGGGATCCCCGCCCTTCTCGGCGATGGCATCACGCAGGCCGGCCAGGTCCACCAGGGCGGTCTGACCGAGGATGTCGTGGCACACCACGCGGGCGGGATACCACGGGAAGTCCAGGTCCCGCTTGCGCTCGATCAGCTGCTTCAGGGAATCAGTCAGCACCGCCGGATCGCAGCGGCGAACCAGCTGCTCGGCCAGGATGCGGGAGGTGTACGGGAGTTTGTCGTAGGCGCCTGGCTGGATGTCTTCGACCGCCTGGCGGGTGTCGAAGTAGTCCAGGTCGGAGCCCGGGAGTTGTTTGCGGTATTCAGTGTTCATGGTCGGCGGCTCAAATTTGTGAAGGTGGGGTCTGACCCCGTTCGGGGTCAGACCCCCTTAACCAGAATATGGGTGCTGGGGTCTGAAGTCGGGGTCTGACCCCGCATGGGGTCAGACCCCATTTTCACGTCTTAATCGCGCTGATCAATCGGCAGCCACTCAGCATGCTCCGGACCGGTATAGTCCGCGCTCGGGCGAATGATCCGGTTGTTAGCGCGCTGCTCTTTCACGTGGGCGGTCCAGCCGGACACCCGGGACATCACGAAGATCGGGGTGAACAGCTCGGTCGGGATGCCCATGAAGTGATAGGCGGAGGCGTGGAAGAAGTCGGCGTTACAGAACAGCTTCTTCTCGCGCCACATAACTTCCTCGCAGCGTACGGAAACCGGGTACAGCACGGTGTCGCCCACTTCCTCGGCCAGCTTCTCGGACCACTTTTTGATGATGGCGTTGCGCGGGTCGGATTCGCTGTAGACCGCGTGGCCGAAGCCCATGATCTTTTCCTTGCGCTCGAGCATGCCCATCAGGCCCTTCTCTGCCTCGTCCGGGGTCTGGAACTTCTGGATCAGTGCCATGGCGGCCTCGTTCGCACCACCGTGCAGCGGGCCACGCAGGGAACCGATGGCACCGGTCACGCAGCTGTGGATGTCAGACAGCGTTGAGGCACAGACGCGAGCGGTGAAGGTGGAAGCGTTGAACTCGTGCTCCGCATACAGGATCAGGGAGACGTTCATCACGCGCTCATGCAACTCACTCGGCTTCTTGCCGTGCAGCAGCTCCAGGAAGACACCACCGATAGAGTCACTTTCGGTGTTGGCGGTCTCGATGCGGACGCCTTCGTGAACGAAACGGTACCAGTAGGTGATGATGGCCGGGAATACCGCCAGCATTCGGTCGATCTTGTCGTCCTGCTCGCTGAAGTCCTGCTCGGTCTCCAGGTTACCCAGCATGGAACAGCCGGTACGCATCACATCCATCGGGTGTGCGTCCTTGGGGATCTGCTCGAGCACGGTTTTCAGCGCTTCGGGCAGTTCGCGCAGGCTCACGAGCTTCTTCTTGTAGGCATCCAGTTCCTGCTGGTTCGGCAGTTTGCCGCGCAGCAGCAGGTAGGCCACTTCCTCGAACTGGGCATTGTTGGCCAGATCGGTAATGTCGTAACCACGGTAGGTCAGGCCGGTACCGGACTTGCCTACGGTACACAGGGCAGTTTCACCGGCAACCTGGCCACGCAGGCCGGCGCCACCGAGTTTCTTTGCTTCAGCCATTGTTGTTCTCCCTCGTTCCAATCTTGATCTTGAAGATGGGGTCAGATGAAGGCTTTCATCAGACCCCTTAAATTCAGGGGATTGCACTGGGGTCTGAAGAACACTTTCTTCTGACCCCGTTTTCAGCCCAACCCCTTTATTCGTCGGTACCCAACTCTGGGGTCTGAAGAACTTGTTCTTCTGACCCCTTTTTAGCGGGAAACCAGGGGACAGAAGAAGGCGCTCTTCAGACCCCTTGCTCAATTTCTAGGATGGGGTCAGATGAAGGATTTCATCAGACCCCGACGGTCGTCCTCAGCCTTTGCTCTGCTGAAACAGCTGGTCCAGTTTCTGCTCGAAGTCGTGGTAGTTCAGGAAATCGTACAGCTCCATCCGGGTCTGCATCAGGTCAACCACGTCTTTCTGGTCGCCCTTCTCCAGGATGTTCTGGTAAACGGTCAGGGCGGCCTTGTTCATGGCGCGGAAGGCGCTCAGTGGATACAGCACCATGCCGGCGCCGGCGTCGGCCAGCTCTTTCTTGTTGTAGAGCGGGGTTGCGCCGAATTCAGTGATGTTGGCCAGGATGGGCACATCCAGTGCCTCGGCGAAGGCCTTGTAGTCGTCCAGCTCATGGACCGCTTCGGCGAAGATGCCGTCGGCACCGGCTTCGATGCAGGCCTTGGCGCGATCGATCGCCGCTTCCAGACCTTCCTTCTGGAAGGCATCGGTACGGGCCATGATGAAGAAATCATCGTCTTCACGGGCGTCAACGGCAGCCTTGATGCGGTCGACCATTTCTTCCTTGGAGACAATCTCCTTGTTCGGGCGATGACCACAGCGCTTCTGCGCAACCTGATCCTCAATATGGACCGCGGCGGCGCCGGCACGTTCCATCTCGCGGATGGTACGGGCGATGTTGAACGCGCCACCCCAACCGGTATCGATGTCCACCAGCAGCGGCAGCTCGGAAGCCGCGGTAATGCGGCGTACGTCTTCCACTACATCATTCATCGTAGTCATACCGAGATCCGGCAGGCCGTACGAAGCGTTGGCAACACCGCCGCCGGAGAGATAAATGGCCTGGTGGCCGACTTTCTCCGCCATCATCGCGGCGTAGGCATTGATGGTACCCACAATCTGCAGGGGCTGGTTGTCTTTCAGGGCCTTGCGGAAGCGGGCTCCCGGGGAGAGTTTGTTGGACATGGTGTTGGCCTCGTGTTGTTCGGAATTTTGATCTTCGGCTTATTGTGAACTTGGGTCTTTGAAGTTGGGGTCTGACCCCGAACGGGGTCAGACCCCTTTTCAGCTTTAAATTGTCAGGACGCCTTCCTCGATCTTCTTCTCGATGTTTATGCGAGCAGCATTAATGTGTCGTTTCATCAGGAATTCGGCGAGTTCACCATCCCTCTGGGCGATGGCCTCGACGATACGGCGGTGTTCGCGGAGCGCCAGGTGCGGGCGCCCGGCGGAAGTGCTCAGTCGATACCGGTACATCCGGACCATGTAGTAAAGGTCACCCAGCAGCATCTGGGCAAGCTTGGCGTTGCGGCTGCCGGTAGCAATTCTGTGGTGGAAATCGTAATCCCCTTCGGCCTGGTAATAGGCCTGGCCCTGGGCTTGCTCGATCATCTTCTCGTGGCTGTCCAGGGTCGCCTGCAGTTCGGCGATTTCCTCGTCGGTCATCCGTTCGGCAGCCTGGCGAGCCGCGAGCCCCTCCATCACCTCACGAATCCGGTACAGCTCCAGAAGTTCGGCGGCACTGACAGAAACCACCTTCACGCCCGCATGGGGACGGCGTACCAGAAGGCCGCGGGATTCCAGGCGGCCAAGAGCTTCCCGCAAGGGCCCGCGAGTCAGGTTGAACCGGGAGCAGAGCTCGACTTCACCGATCTTCTCCCCGGGAGCAAGCTCGCCCGTGACGATGGCCGTTTGTAAACAATCAAACGCTTCGTCGGCTCGGGTCTGGGATTGGAGAGTAGCTTCAGCCATGGCTTGTCAACAATAGTTACTGGAATGAGCATAAATTTACGCCCAGAGCCATTTATTGTCAACAAAATACCCAAGGCCGAAGCTCGATTGTTAACATATCTCTGAATTCTAATAAAGTTTCCGGTCTCCCGGGGCAGGTGGGAAATACTGGTAGAGCCAGGTTTCGGTGATGGGTTCGCCATTCAGGCTCAGATATAGCCGCAATTCGATCGGATCCTCAGATTCATCCGGCACCAGATCAAACATGGCGCGATAACCGTCGATTGCTGACAAGGGCCGTGCCGAAGTGATCTCCACCCTGCCCCGGCTGACTGAGATTTCCGGAGTGACCTCGGCTTCCTCCGCCAGCATCCGCAGCGGACCACCGGCAAAATCAACCACAAATCGCCAGGAGAAATACTTCCGCTCCTGCCCGACCACGCCGCCCAGGCCGGTCCGTGTTGCTGCGACCGAAGCGAGCTCGTAGGGCCGAACCGGTGCCCGCTCGCCCCAATGAAGCCGGTAGGAAACCAGATATTCTCTTCCCTCCATCAGGGGCTGCTCGGGGTGCCAGAAGGCCACGATGTTATCGAAGGTTTCATCGACGGTCGGAATCTCCACCAGATCGATGCTCCCTTTACCCCAGTTTCCCCGGGGCTCGACCCAGACACTGGGCCTACGATCGTAAAACACCCCATCGTCCTGGTAGTGGTCGAAGTTCCGATCGCGCTGGAGCAAGCCAAAGCCCCGGGGGTCCTGATCGGCGAAACTGCTGAACCCCAGGCGCCGGGGATTCCTCAACGGGCGCCATAACCACTCTCCGGCTCCGGTCAGCATGGCCAGCCCATCGGAGTCATGAATCTCCGGCCGCCAGTCGTAGTCCATCCGCTTACTGTTCTCGCCGACCTGATACATGCTGGTCAATGGTGCTATCCCGACCCGGTCCATCTGTTTGCGGGGGTATAACGCGATATCCACATCCATGACCAGGTTACGCCCGGGATCGATCGTGAAAGCATAGGCTCCCGAGGTACTCGGCGAATCCAGCAGCGCCCATACCCTCAGCACCCGCTGACCTTCGGCCGGCCGCTCCAGCCAGAAAGCGGTGAACCTCGGGAACTCCTCTTCTTTACCAGTCCCCGTGTCGATGGCCAGGCCCCGGGCAGAGATGCCGTATTGCATCTCCGCACCGACTCCCCGGAAATAGCTCGCACCAAGGAAGGAGGCCACATCCAGCTGAAAATTCGTATGGTAGTGAACACGGAAGCCAGCGAATCCCAGGTCCGGGGGAAGATCCCCGAGCGGCTGGTCGCCTTCATAGTCAAAGTAATCCGGGTTATAGGCCAGCTCCCTGGCCTTGCCGCCCTGCACTTCATGGATGCTGACCGGCGCCAGGAAAAACAGACCCAAGTGAAATAACTGGACCTGGAAGGAAGAATCCGACCCATTCCACAAGGCATGATCTTCCCGGAACCGGATCGCCTGATAGTCATCCCAGGAGAGGTTCTTCAGGACGTCGGGGATTTCCCCTTCGTGATCCTGGTAGGGTTGATTGGCCAGATTTCGTGCCTGCCCCTTGAGCCATGCATAGCTGAACGATGTTCCTTCAGCCCCGCCGGATACGCCCGTCCCCTCGGGCGCCGCGAACACCAGCGGCGGCATGCCGTAGCTTCCCGCAGTTGCCAGCAACACCTTGAGCAAGGTTCTCCTGTCCACAACAATCTCCTCCCGTGCAATTGAAGAGTTTTACGCCAGAGTTCACGAATCGTTTTCCTGCGCCAGTCGTTGAATGCACCTTCCCCAGTAGCCTGACGGCGGTGCACACCAGGCCTTACGATGCAGCTCGGCAAGGGAACTTTGATCCTGCAGGACCTGACTGAGCTCGGCCGCAGACAGCGTATCCGGCCCGCTCTTAAGGCATCGAGTGACGTCCGCCTTGAGATTGTCCTCACGCACAGCCTTGCGATGATCCCTGGCCAGTGACCAATGAAGTCGGTTCAGATCCGGAATCAGAACAGCGCGATCTACCGGCCGAAGTTCGGTGCATGGCTGTGGTTGCGCACGGGCGGCTCGGGCATCCTCCAGGATCGCCAGCGGCGCCTGCTCTTCGGGAATGGCAAGCAGGCGCCGGGCCTTCAGGCTCTGACCAATGGAAACCCGGCTAAGCAGAACAGAGGTTGGCACTGACAGCACCAGTGGCAAGGCAACGGGAAGGGACCAGAGAAAGAACAGCCGATCCAGGGACCAGGCAAAGGCCGACCAGCCGATCCCGATCATCATGCCCGGTAGTTGGGTCCGGAGCGCCTCGGACCAGGTCGTTTCTTCGGTCCGGTTTTGCCCTGCCCATTTGAGGGAGACATTAAACAGTGCCGCCAACACAAAGCGGCTATGGGCCAGCATACGCAGCGGCGCCAGCAGGACGGACACCGCGATTTCGATGAGGACGCTGACGGTCAAACGCCCCAACCCGCCAAAGCCCTTTACCAGGCGATGAAAGATGGCATCAACGAGGGCCAGAATTTTGGGCAGGAACAACAGAACCACTGTGCTTACCGCCAGCGCCAGGGCCCACTCCGGTCGCCATTCGGGCCAGAGCGGAAAGAGCCCCTGATGCCCGTCAGGGAAGTAATCAATGGGCGCCAGGGTCATCCGCGCCGCCTCGATGGTGGTGCAGATCAGGAACAGCAGCCACAACGGGGATGCGACATAGGCCATGATGCCGTTGAGGAAGGCCATCCGATGGGCAAACCGGAGCCCGGGTGCCGTCAGCAAGATCCACAGATGCTGGAGATTGCCCTTGGCCCAGCGATTGTCCCGGACCAGTTCATCGGACAGTGTCGGCGGTGATTCCTCGAAACTCTCACCCAACCCCGGCTCCAGCCACACCTCATATCCGGCGCGGCCCATGTACGCGGCTTCGACAAAATCGTGGCTCATGATCGGGCCACCGAAAATGCCGGGCCCGCGCAACTTTCTCAGGCCGCAATGACGCATGAAGGGCCGGATCCTGAGAATGGCGTTGTGCCCCCAGAAGGCTGCATCCCCCATCTGGATGGCGGCCAATCCGGTCGCAAACAAGGGAGAATAGAAACGGTTGGAAAATTGCTGGAGTCGGGCAAACAGGGACTGGCCGTTGATGATGTTCGGATTGGTCTGCAGAATCCCAACCCGCGGCTCAAGCTCCATGAGCCGCACCATCTTGACCAGCGTGCGGGCACTGACCAGGCTGTCGGCATCAAGCACCACCATGTACTCGTAGCGACGCCCCCACCGGCGTAGAAAATCGGCCACATTCCCGCTTTTGTAGTTCAGATTCACCGGTCGGCGGCGATAAAACAGTCTGCCCTCGGCCCCCAATTCCCGAACCAGCCTGTGCCATGCCGCCTGCTCCGCGAGCCAGGTATCCGGATCTCGGCTGTCCGAGAGAATGAAGAACTCGAAATGCTCGAGTTGCCCACTCCGCTCAAGATCACGGTAAACCGCTTTCAGGCCGCTGAATGTCCAGTGCACCGGCTCATGGTAGACCGGCATCACGATCGCGGTGCGGGCAAGCGGGACTGATTCAAGGTCTATATCCCGGTGGCGCCGTAGCAACGAGTATCGGTCGCCCCCCATGAGCCTGAAGAGAAACCCGAAAGCCGCAACCCAGAAGCCTACGGCAATCCAGGCGTAGAGCACGGCAAACAGGCCGAGTATCGCCAGTTCCAGCCAGGTGCCACCGTGGTAGGGAAGCACCCACAGAAGGTAATAGCAGGCCACCAGGGTCTGGCCAAAAACAAAAACAATCAAAAGTGCCCGGCGAACGGCTGCAACCAGGCGCCAGCGCGTAAAGCCGGCTGCGGCCGGGGCTTCACAGAGATCAGACATCACGGCCATACCCGATACTGCCCCGGCACAGTTCAGGGGTGGCCTTTGGAGGAACCGTGTCCGGCAAATCAAAATAGCCGGGGAGACGCTCCATGACTGACGCGAGGAGCTCGTCCCCGGGCCCGCCCTCCCCCGCCAAGGCAACGGACTCTTCGATCACATGCAGGAGGGTGCGGTATCTCTCCACTGTCATTTCCACTCCGGACGCCCGGAGATACATGAAAGCCCGGTTAAAAATCACCTGTAAGGCAATGTCTGCCATGACCGGCTCCCTCCCTGAGATTGACTACTGCCGCTGTTTCCTCAGCCCGGTGGCGGGGCCAAGCTGATAGGTCCAGGTTTCACTGACAGGTTTGCCGTCAGCCAGGAGGGAACCTCGAAGTCCGAGGTTCTCTCCCTCTTCGGGCCTGACCAGTACCGACAATCGCCAGCCATGCCGGGCCTCGATGTATTCGGCGAAGTGCTCAATGATCTCGCCCTTGCCACTGACACTGACTTCGCTCACCACGGCTGCGTCACGATCCAGCCGATCCAGGGCTCCGCCCTGGAAATCAACAATGAAGCGATAGGCTCCTTCGACCTCACCTCCGCCGGGCTGCGCGCCGTCGCCGACAAAGGTCCTGACAGCCTGCCCCAACGGATTCCCGGTGATGTCTGGTGGCCCGAACGTCAGTGAGTAGGTCAGGTACCTGCTGTCTCCGGCAGTAACCTGCTGGCTGGGTTTCCAGAATGCCACGATGTTGTCATTCGCTTCCGAATCGGTCGGGATTTCCACCAGCACCACCTCGCCGTTACCCCAGTCTTCTCCCGGCTCGATCCAGGCACTGGGCCTGAGATCATACCTGGCCTCGCTGTCCTCGAACCGGGAGAACTCCCGGTCACGCTGGATCAGGCCAAAGCCGCCGAGATTGCGGACCTGGTGAAACCCCAGTTCAAGTTCTGCCGGATTCAGCAACGGGCGCCACAGCCACTCTCCGGATTCCTGATCGTGGATCAACAGCCCGTCGGAATCGTGAACCTGGGGCCGCCATTGCCCCCGGGGGCGCAAAGTGTTTTCACCGTAGTAGAACATGGAGGTAAGCGGTGCCAGCCCCAGCTGTTCCACTTCTTGC
Organism: Marinobacter szutsaonensis; assembly: GCF_039523335.1. Lineage (NCBI taxonomy): Bacteria > Pseudomonadati > Pseudomonadota > Gammaproteobacteria > Pseudomonadales > Marinobacteraceae > Marinobacter > Marinobacter szutsaonensis. The sequence continues at coordinate 485,903 of NZ_BAAAFC010000001.1, forward strand.
CGGAAGAAGAGCCGGGCGCTGACCTCAAGCTTCAACGTCTTCCCGGGGTGAACCATGAATCGATACGCGCCGGTGAGACTGGGACCATCCAGCAGCCCGTACACCACCATGGAATCGCTGCCGGCTTTCGGTCGCTCCAGCCAGAACTCCCGGAACACGGGGAATTCCTCCCCCGATGCCAACCCGGTATCCACCGCGATGCCACGGGCGGACAGTCCAAAACGCTGTCCCTCCCCGACACCGCGAAAATAACTGGCACCGCCGAAAACCAGGAACTGGTTATGGACTTCCGGGTCGGCCAGTGGATAGGTGAGCTTGAAACCGGCGTAGCCCAGATCGGCCGGCACCCGCTTGGCCAGGTCCGTTGACGGATAATCGAACAGGGTTTTATCAAATTCCAGCGGATGAACACCCTCACGATCGATCATATTCAGGGCCACCGGGTGTCGGTAGAAACTTCCGGTGGGCATCATCATCACCCGGAATTGCGAACGGCCACCACGCCAGAGACTGACTTCGGGCCTGAACCGGATGGACTGGTATTGCTCATAGCTGAGGTTTTGCAGGAAATCTGGCACTGGCTCAGGGGCCTGGAATTCTTCGGCCGCCAGCTCCTTGGCCCTGGAAGTAACATCATCAAACCCGAATGCAGCCGCCTGCCCCACAAAGCCAAACAGTACAAAAGCGACCAATGCAAACTTGAGGTTTCCGTTGCGGACCATTCTGAAAACTCCCTGTTTTCCGTCCCTTGAATGTAACACTTGTGGCATAAACGGCCACAAGTGACATCTTCGTAACGGCTATTTAAGGAGTCTCTGGTCAGGGACTTTCAGATACCCATATGCAGGGACAGCGCAACATCCGGGGCTGACGGAACCACCAGATCGGAGCGGTCGGAATCGAGCAAGCGGCCAACGGTCATATTGGCCCGGAATCCGTCCGAATTGATGTTCAGGGAGATCTCTCCGGCACTGACGGCCGAGAGTCTCTGGTCGTTATCGGCGTCATCAGGCGCCCAACCGCGCATCACGGACAGGGACAGGGACGACTGGAAGCGGGAAGCGAAAGGAACGTGCCAGGCCGGGCTCGCCGCGTTGAACCTGAGCCAGCCCCCTTCGGTGCCGGTGACTGCCTGACCGTTGAAACCGGAGATCAGGGCCGACCCACCAACGGTAATCCGCTCCGATCCGGGCAGGTCCTCTGGCGCGAACTGGTAACGACCGCCCAGATTCAGGTCCCAGTTCAGCACCCGCCTCTGCAACAACGCTGCAAGCTCGATGCGATGAAACTGCGCGCGGTCTTCCGTTTCACCATCGACATATTCCGTGCTGTGGTATTCCATCCCGCCGACGGCCGTCATGTGGGTCGAGGCCCGGAGGCCACCGATCAGCTCTCGCTCACTGGAGGATTTCAGGCCGATACTGGATAACTGGTGCGAGGAATCGTGAACCCACTCGGACTCCTCGTAGACGCTCCGGGTGCTGCCCGTGTGCCGGATAACCTGGTGCATATCCACACCGAGGAATGATCCCAGTGACCGGGTCGCTGTGAGCCGGTAAAAACTCCGGTTGCCACTGGTATCGAGTTGCTGGCCCGGTTCTTTCAGCACGCCCCGGAACTCGCTTTCCTCGACTTCCAGCTCCAGGTGATTTCCGACCAGAGGCATCGCGTAGCGAAGGGCAAGGGACTGCTCGCCATCGCCTTCCTTGCGGGACGCCGTATCCCGGAAACGTAGCCCCAGCTCATGCCGGGACCAGATGATCCCGTTACCAGCCAGCGCCAGATGACCGGCGGAGCGATCGTTATTCTGAGTGGAGCTGCCGGACACATCGATCCGGTTGGAGAGATAATCTGTCACCGAGTCGAGCATGCTGGCAGCCTGGAACATCCAGGCGCCAGCCATGCCTCGGTCCTGGGCCGCCAGCGCAACAGTGGGCACAAACGCGCACAAAAACAGTGCAGCAATGTTCAGCGCTCGCAAACTCCAGCCCTCTTCAATAACCCGAAAAATTACGGTTCCGTTATATAAGAGAGACGGATATTCTTACAGCGGATGTTGCCAATCTTTACAATTTTAATCCTGCAATCAGAACGATATAAACAAAACCTCACACATGGCGTTAACAATTCTGCCGCTTACTCGACCGTAACCTACGGATTTCTATATCCAAAGCCTGTATACCTGCATTTTGCCCCCTGAATTGGGTTAAACTCGGCACACTTTGTGTTTGTACTGGATCACCCCCAACTCTTAAGGACGACTGGAATGATCAAGAAATGCCTGTTTCCCGTAGCCGGCTACGGCACCCGCTTCCTGCCGGCCACCAAGGCCATGCCCAAGGAGATTCTCCCGGTAGTCAACAAGCCCCTGGTGCAATACGGGGTTGAGGAAGCCGCCGAAGCAGGGATCCATGAATTCGGATTCGTCACCGGACGGGGCAAGCGCGCTATCGAAGACCATTTCGACATCAGCTACGAGCTGGAGCACCAGATTGCCGGCTCCGGCAAGGAAGACCTGCTGACTTCCATCCGCGATCTGATTGACCACAACAGCTTTGCCTTTACCCGCCAGAACGAGATGAAAGGCCTGGGCCACGCCATCCTGACCGGCCGTAACCTGGTTGGAGACAACCCCTTTGCTGTGGTTCTGGCGGATGATTTCTGCCTCGGCCCCGAGGGCGGCGAAGGCGTGCTCGAGCAGATGGTGAAACTGTACAACCAGTTCCGGTGTTCCATTGTGGCGATCGAGGAAGTCCCCGAGGATGAGACTCACAAGTACGGGGTGATCGCTGGTGAATCCATGAAAGACGGGCTGTTCCGGATTACCGACATGGTTGAAAAACCGGCACCCGAGGACGCGCCAAGCAACCTCGCCATTATCGGCCGCTACATCCTGACACCGGATATCTTCGACATCCTCGAACGCACCCCCGCGGGCAAGAATGGCGAGGTGCAGATCACCGATGCCCTGCTCGAGCAGGCAAAAAATGGCTGCGTTCTCGCCTACCAGTTCAAGGGCCGGCGCTTTGACTGCGGCAGCATTGACGGTTTTGTCGAGGCCACCAACTACGTCTACGAGAACATATACAAGAAGAAAAAATAAGGCGGGTGCGGGCCCTCAGCGGCCCAGCAACTGAAACACCATGCGCCGGTTTTCCGTGGAGGTCCTGCGGAACCGGCGCAGCAGTTCGTTTTCCTCGTCCGTCAGCTGGATGCGCTCCAGTTCCTGCTCCAGCTCCTTCAACGCCACCGACAGATCATCACTGTTGCTGAACGCCAGGCCCGGCAGCTCCAGCTGGCCACCCTCACCCTGGACTTCCAGATCCAGCAGGTGTTCCAGCGGTGTCTCGGTCTTCAGGCACAGGTCCAGCAACTCGACCACGCCCGGGTAACCGCGTTGGCGGGCATCCGTGGCTTCCCAGCTGACTACCCTCGCCTCGTCCACACCACACATTTCGGCCACATCCCAGCAGGACAGCCGGCCCTGCTCCCGGAGCTGTCGCAGCCGACGGTTGAACGATTGAAGGTACCGCATAGTTATTTCCTCTCACCCTTACCGCAGCATCCGATCCGATTCTGCAGACCGCACAGTGAATCAATTCAAAAATGTATCGTACAAATAGCTATACGCACAATGAGCCTATACTGGATAAACGACAAAAGTGACGGGAAGATTATGGCTGAGCAGCACCTCGATACAGACCTTGCCTGGCAACTGGTACTGGATGCGGTAAACCGCAGCAACGTCACCCTGCCCCTGCCCGGTAGCCAGGAACCGGCCATCAAACTCAATGGTCGGGGCTGGCAATTGCTGAACAACGCCACCCGAGATGCCCGGGATCTGTTCGAGTTGTTCCTGCCCCTGTGCCGACCGGTCAGTGAAGGAGCAGTTTCGCGAGTGATTGGCCAACTTGGCCAGAGCCTGGATGGCCGGATTGCCACTGTCACGGGTTGCTCACGATTTATCAATGGTGATGACGGGATTACCCATCTGCACCGCATTCGGGCTGTCTCCGATGCCGTGGTCGTCGGTGCCGGCACGGCGGTTGCCGACAATCCCCGCCTGACGGTCCGCCGGGTAGCCGGACGAAATCCGGTGCGGGTGGTGATCGACCGTCGCCGACGGGTACCGGACAGTCATCACCTGTTTACCGACGGCCAGGCTCCCACGCTCAGACTGGTTGCCGGCGATTACCGCAAGGGCGCGGGTGAGATTCCCGTCAAAGGCGTGCTGGAAATTCCCTGTCTCGGCGATGCCGACAGCAACCAGCCTGTAGATCCGCGACTGATTCTCTCGGTGCTGAATGATTTGGGGTTACACAAGGTTTTCATTGAAGGCGGAGGGGTGACTGTCTCGGCGTTTCTCAAGGCCGGATTGCTGGACCGGCTGCATGTGATGGTTGCACCCATGATCATCGGCAGTGGCCGGCCCGCCTTTTCCCTGCCCGAGATTGAACTGCTCGATGATGCGCTTCGGCCCAGGGCCAAGCTCGTGAACCTCGGAACTGACATGCTGTTCGATCTCGACTTCAGCGATTGATGTCTGAGCTCGTCGCCAATACCAGCAATCCGGGGAAGCTTGAAATCAGCACCACCACACCGTAGCCCACGCTGATGGCAACGCCCTGCTCCGCCGGCAAACCGGCCATCGGCCAGAGCACCGCTGCGGCCCCCTCCCGGACACCCCAGCCCGCGACCGTCAGAGGGATTACCATGCTCAGCAGCAGGAAACTCCCCAGGGCAGCCCAGAGCAACAAATCCACGACTCCGGTGACAAACCCGGCACTGATCGCCAGCACGAGGAATACCGCCAGGTAGCTGGCGAGCACCAGGCACGAACTCAGCACCTGCACGGGCAATGCAGGCCATTGCCACAGGGCCAGCCGAAGGTGCTCGGCCAGGCGACGCAGATAGGCCGTCACCTTGCCTCCCGAACGGATCAGCCAGACGGCCGGCACAAGAATCACCAGGCTCACCGCTACCCATATCAGGACATTCCCGCTGCCCGCCCCGGTCGCGGGGACTTGCAGAGAACCGGAGAGGACCAAGCCAGCCAGGGAAACCGCCACAACCAGCGCCAGCGTCACCTGCCCGGACAATCGCTCGATGGCCACCCCGTGGACCGCCGCCAGCCGTTGGCCCGTTTCCAGGCTGCTGCGCCAGGCGCGGTTTATATCGCCAGCCACGCCGCCGGGCAGAATCTGGTTGAGGAAGGTCGCCAGGTAATATTCGCGAACGGCTTGCCCCAGCGGCAACGACAGGCGCAACCGCGACAAGGTAAAGCGCCACCGCCACGCAGACACCACCACCTGCACGACGGTCAGCAGAAACAACGGCAGCAGAATCAATGGCGAGATGGTTCGCAGAACAGCCCAGATCCGGGCCTGATCCAGGTGCCAGAACACCACGCCAATCAGAGCCAGGGTCACCACCCAACGCAACATCAGGCGCAAACGATCAGGCATCCTGGCCATCACGCCCTTCGCCGGGTAATGCCAGGAGGTCCTGGTGGGTGACCGTCACCCGCAACTCGCCCGCTGCAAGCTGGCCGAGACGACGCTCGAGCCAGGCATCCAGCCACGCCGATGCGGCCGGCGCCTGTTCGAGTGCCGCCCCCACCCAGCCACGCAGGAGGGATTCAACCGCTGCGGCATCATTCCGGTCGAGGTGCCAGGGACTGTCGTCGATGTGGACGGCGTAGCCCGTATCCTGAAGCAGCTGACGGAACCGGTTGGTGGCATCCGGCCCCAACGCGCTGCCACTGCCCTTATCCCGGTGCTGGTGGCCGTTGACCAGTTCTTTCAGCCTGGCGTCATCGGCATCGGGTGGAGACAGCTCGAAATCACCCGCATAGCTCAAGACCATAAGGACAGCCGCCTGCCGCCGGACCAAGGCCGTTGTGAGCGACCTCAGCCAGTCTTCGGAAACCAGGTCGATCAGAGCCGAGGCGGTCAGGAGATGAAGAGGCGTGGGCAACTGCTGTTCCATTTCGTCAGAGGTCAGCGTGAGGTTATGGCATACAACTGCCTGACCAATTTGCCTGAGCCGGGCCTCACCCAAAGCCAGCAACCCGGCGTCCTGCTCGATCAGGTGCCAAACCCTGGGTACCCATAGCCTCGAAGAAAGATACAGTGAATTGGACGCGCGGCCGGAGCCGATATCGGCCATGACCGCGGGCTCGACTTCGGCGGCTCCCACGGGGCTTTCGGTTTGCCGCTGGAGCCACTGATTCAGACGCCCGGTCAGCGCTTCGGAGCGAGCACGATGGTCCGCCGGCTCCCTCGCTTCAAGCCATTCCTTATCGAACAGGCTGTCAGGGGCCGGACCCAGCAGGCGCTGCAGAGCCGCCTGGAAGTCGGCCGCGGTATCCCGCCAACGCCGGGCACCTCCGGCAGCCGACTCGGCGTACCTGCGCTCGTCCTGCAGTGTTTGGGGAGACACCAGCCAACGTTGCAGCTGATGTTTTAATGCCGTGGAATCTCCCGCCGGGTAGAGGGCTACGCCCTCCCGCCCGGTCATTCGGAACAGGGCTCCGCCATCGGAACAGATCACCGGCAGCCCCGCCGCCAGGGCTTCATCCACCGCCATGCCATAGCCTTCGTACAGCGAAGGAAAAACGAAGGCGTCTGCCTGGCTGTAACAGTCCGCCAGAGCATCTTCATGCAGTTCACCGGTCAGCTCAAAGCGATCGTCAAGGCCATGGGACGCGATCGCGCCCCGGACTCGGGTGGCGTATTCCCTATCCCGCTCTGTCGAGCCCACCAGAATGCAGCGCCAGGGCAAATCCGCAAGTTCGGAGAGTGCCTGCACCAGTTGATGCTGTGCCTTGCGGGGAGACAACTGGGCCACGCACAGGAGCAAGGGCACTTTCGCCATGGCAGGGCGGTGCCGGCGCCGGGTCAGAACCTCGATAAAAAGATCATCAATTCCCGGTTCAGCACTGCCAATCCGGGTAGACGGCACCCCGAAATCCGCCAGCCTTGTCCGGGTGTAGGGACTGGTGGTAATCACGGCACGAACGTGCCCCAGGGCGTCACGTTCGCTGTTGAAAAACCATTCCCGGTCCGCCTCTGCCAGACCGGTCTCGTCTGCCAGCGGATGATGCACCAGGGCCACCAGCTTCAGGCGGTCGGCGTGGCCCGCCACAACCTCCGGCAAACCGCCCATGGCCAGGCCATCGAGAACGACCACCTGGTTATCAGGGCATTCGGCCAGAGCTCGATCCAGGGCAGTGGCGGCTTCGCAATCGGGATTCGGGAACTGTCCTGCCAGCCCGGTAACACCGGCGGAAACGCCCTGCTCGTTCAGGGCCCGGACCAGTTGACGGACATACCGGTAACCACCGGTGTTCTGGCCAGGATCTCCCGGAACCAGGAAGCGAATTTCCCGGAGATCAAAGGCCGGCATGGTAGCTCGCGTGGGCCACGTGGGACTCGGACAGGGTCACCTTCATGCCGGATATCTCCCTGGCGCCCTCCCCGAGCTTGCCGGCATGGATAGCAGAGGCCATGCGGTCAAAGACCACGCCGGCCATGAATTCGGTGGTGGTGTTACGCCCCCGGAACGCCTCGATCTCATCAAGATTCTGCATGTTGAATTCGGCCAGCACGTCCTTCAGTACCTGCGAGGCCAGACCGATATCCACCACCAGATCGTCCTGATCGAGCTGCCGGCGCTCGAACGTGACGTCCACCACGTAGGTAGCACCGTGCAGCTTCTGCGCCGGTCCGAATATTTCACCGTGGAAGCTGTGGGCAATCATCATATGGTCCCGGACAGTGAGGCTGAACATGGGAGCTCCTTGTTGGTTGGGTCAGTCAGTAGACGATACGGTGGCAGAGCGTATCCCTGCCGTCAGAGAGGATTCGGGCCATGGTTTCCGGCATGACATCAAACGGAGATTCTCCGGAAATCAGCGCATCGAGGCTCGAGTCGCGCAGCAACGACAGGGCCAACTCCAGTCGCTGGCCATGGTTCCAGCGCGGTTGCCGCTGCGGGGGTATCTGCCCCACCTGGCTGGATCGTATCTGCAATCGTCGGGAGTGGAACTGACCACCCAGCGGAACGGGCACCGGCTGGTCCCCGTACCAGCTCATCTCGATAACCAGCCCCTCGGTTCCGGCTGCTGCAAGCGCCGTTTCCAGGCCAGACGGGTGGCCGCTGGTGTGAAACACCACATCGTGGTCGTCCCGTTCCAGGGCCACGCCGAAGTCCAGCCCCAGTCTTTTTGCAGCGGCTTCCCGGCCGGGGTTGGTGTCAATCACCGTCACGCGGGTGCCCGGAATCTGGTTTGCCAGCCAGCCAACGAGCAAACCCACCACGCCGAGCCCGATAACGACAATTCGGTCGCCGATTCCCGGGCTGGCATCCCACAGGCCATTGATTGCCGTCTCCATGTTTGCCGCCAGGACCGCGCGCTCCACCGGCAATCCATCGGGCAACAGCGTCACTGCTGAGACTGGCACCGTGTAGCGAGACTGGTGGGGGTACAAACAGAATACCGGCCTGCCGATCAACTCTGTGGGGCCGTCGACAACCTCGCCGACACTGGCATAGCCGTACTTCACCGGAAACGGATAATCGCCCTCCTGGAACGGGGCCCGCATCCTCTGGTATTCGCTCTCGGGAACACGGCCGTTGAAAACCAGGGATTCGGTACCGCGGCTCACACCCGAATAGAGTGCCCGTACCGTGACCATACCGGACGTATTTTTCTCCGCCCTATCGACCGGGACCGGACGTAGCTCCCCGAGACCGGGCGCAACACTCCAGAATGCTTTTACATCAGGCAATTACTATCCTCCATTTAAGCTGGCATTCCCCGGCCATGGGGCTTTGGCGGTCCGATCTGCCCCCTCCATCGTAAGCAAGAACAGGCCATGCAAACTATAGTCATAGTTGACCGGACTAACCTAGAAACCTATACGCTGGAGACCGGTTATGGATTCCTGTCCACAATCCCGGCAAAACCCGATTCCGCTCTGGCTGGACCTAACTTTCGGCATGGTGGTCACCCTGGTGCTCGCCATGACCGCCACCTCACTGCTTCATCTGCCCGGATCAGCGGTAGCCATCGCGGCGGTCCTGCAGGGGGCCATTACTGCTCTGGTCGTGCGCTTCTGGGCCACACAGGCAGATTTTGGCTGGGCCAACCGAGCCACCCTTCTGCGGGCAACACTGGTGGTGGTGCTTCTGGCCCTGATTCCCTGGCTTGGCCAGCTTGAGAGCTGGCTCTGGGACTATGCCATCATGGCGCTACTGGCGCTTGTCCTGGATGGCGTGGACGGCAAGCTTGCCCGCGCTACTGGCAACAATACTGCCTTTGGCGCACGTTTCGATATGGAACTGGACGCCCTGTTCATCCTGGGACTGAGTCTTGCTGTTCTTGTCCTCGGCAAGGCCGGTCCCTGGGTACTTGCCCTTGGCCTGATGCGGTATGCCTTTGTCGCTGCCTCGTGGTTCTGGCCATGGCTCAACGGCCCCCTGCCGGAGAGTTTTCGCCGGAAAACCGTGTGTGTATGGCAGATCGTCACCTTGATGGTCGCCCTGCTCCCTCCGGTTCCGGATGGTTTCGCAAACCTGACACTGGCCACGGCATTGGTGCTGCTTGGCTGGTCGTTTCTGGTGGATATCCGCGGGCTTTATCAAAGGAGATACAGCTATGAGTAACCCTCGTTACCTGACGGGCACCGCACTCGGTGCATCGATTTTTACCACGTTTCTGGTCACACCACTGGCACAGGCGGAGCCAACAACGTTTACCGTGGATGACGAGCACTTTTCCATGGCCTTCGAGATCATGCATGTCGGCTATGCGCCGGTAATGGGCATGTTCCGGGAAGTCGAGGGCCAGTTCGTCTACGACGAGGAAGCCCGCGAGCTGTCATCCGGCAAACTGGTGTTCAAGAGTGACAGCGTCTTTACCAACCACAAAAAACGGGACAATCACCTGCGGGATGATGATTTCCTGAATTCCTCCGAGTACCCCAATATCACGTTCAACGTCACAGACTTCGAAACCACGGGGGAGAATACCGGCAAGGTGACCGGTGATCTGACCATGCTCGGAGAGACCAACCCCGTTACGCTGGATGTCACCCTGAACAAGGCGGCGGTGTACCCTTTCGGCCACGAGAAATACACCCTCGGCATCAGCGCAATGACCACACTCAAGCGCAGCGACTGGGGCATGACCTACGGCCTGGACCCGGCCATGGTGGGGGATGAAGTTACCCTGCGATTCGGCTTTGAGGCCTACACCGACGGTGATTGACTTGTACCCCGCCACTTTGTGAACTTCTGCACATTTCAGACACATTTCGTTACATTTTCTGATCAATCTTTTGCCGGTCCGCACTGCGGGCCGGTATGTTTATTGTCCAATAGAATTGCATCCAAACAACAAGAACAGGGAATCCGGGCATGGCCGGAAAGGCACTTCTTATCGTGGCTGTCGTATCGGCATCGGTGGCGGGCACGGCGGCGCTGCTGTCCGCCGACAACCGGGGAAGTTTCCTCTGGTCTGCCGGGCCGGCAGTCACATCCGCCAAACCGCCAGAAACCCACGGCCGGGCTAAAAATGCAGCAGTAAAACCGACCGCTGACGTCAAAGCGCCCGCCGCATCCGTGCTTGGCGTCGCCTTCGCCAGTGCCGCCGATCAATACGGCCAGACCGTCCGCTATCCCCCCTGGTCGGTCCCCCTGACCAGGGAACAGGCCGAGGCCTACAACGGCAATCACTATCAGCCGGTCTCCCTGCCCCTGGACGGCGACGGTCAGTTTACCGTCAGCCTGGACAAGTACCGGTTTACCGAGGGCGACACCATTGTCATCGCGGCCTCCCTGCAGGGCCCGCAGGTGTTTGGCGATCAGCTCAGCGCCACCCTGGAACCAGCCAATGAACGCAAAACCGTTGCCTCCACGCAACTACAGGCAGAGGGCAAGGGTTACTACGAAGGCACCCTGGCGGCTGAACAGGATCCCGGTGAGTACCGCCTGATCGTGGAGGCCAGCGTGGACGGCAGGTCGGTGCGCCATGCCAGCAGCCTGACTATCGAACCGTTTCTGGGCGATTTGCACGGGCTCGACAGCGCCTATGTCAGCAATAACAACCTGGTCCTGCCGCTGAAATTCTCACCGAAACATGAAGGCTTCTATGCCTTTTCCGCACAACTGTTCAATGGCAATGCGCCCATTGCGCAACTGCAGGCAGAGAAGCGGCTGAGTACCGGCAAACAGACGATCGAATTCCGGGCCCACGGAACCGTCCTGGCCAACCGTTCGATCTCTGGACAACTTCAGCTGCGCCACATCCAGATACGCCAATTACCCGCCAGGCCTGGTGACCGGACTCACTACGGCTTCGGACCGGAAGACGGCTACCGCTTCTCGCCGCCGGATCTCGATGATCTGACTGACACACCGGCGGCGAACCCCGAATCAGAACAACGGGCAGCCCTGCTCAGGAAGCTGGCCGACAAGTTCTGACCGCAGGGCCACGGACCCTGCACCGGCTGACGCCGGGCTGTACCGCCGAAAACAGCGGATAAACGTCTTTTGACAACAATAATTCAGCAAAGACGGAGCAACACCATGACAACAAGAACGCAACGAAGTGCCTGCAAGACCGGGCTGGCCATCGCCATGGTCGGTAGCCTGTTCACCGGTTCCGCCCAAGCCCAGCTGGGCGGCCACAACGTCATTCTCGTCCACGGTTTCATGATGGACGATCTCTCTGACCCGCCTGCCAGCTTCGAAGAGGTCCAACAGGCCGGTGCGGATAACTGGCGGGATTTCTGGCTCAGCCGCGCGGAAGCCCGCATCGACTGGGCCAGCAATGGCAGGGTCGAGGGAACCATTGCTCAACAGGCCTACCAGCAGCTGCGCGAAATCAGCCAGCAGGGTCTGTGCAACAACTACTGCATCCTGGTGACCCACTCCACCGGTGATCTTGTCACCCGGTACCTGCTCGAAAACCAGGCCCGCTGGCTGCAGTCCGAGGGATTGGCTCCCCTGAAAATCCTCACCAGTATCGACCTGGCCGGTGCCGGTGGCGGCACGGAACTGGCGGACCTTGCCATGAGCATTGCCTACAACGACAGCTGGTACAACTGGGCGACCAAACAGGCGGTAAAAGCCTTCACCGGGATTGATCCGGAACCCGGCAAGATGGGCGTGGTCAACGATCTTCAGACCAACACCGCCCGCAATCTTGCCGTCAGTCCCAACAGTATTCCGCGCCTGCGGTTCGTGGGTGGCGGTTCCTCCTACGGCGGCATCACCAAACCCTTTATCGCCGGTACGGATGACGGCGTGGTACCCACCCACTCCGCCTGTGGCGCCACCAGTGCCACCGGGATTGATTCCTGCTCCGGCAGCATCACTCTGGCCGGAAAGGTTACTGGCACCAACGGCCCAGGCGGCCTGTACTACAACCACTACCCGGTGCTTATGAGCGAAGGGGTTTCCCACGGTGGCGTGAAGGGCACGGAAACCGGCAACATCTCGGTGCCCGTGGTCAACAACTTCAATCTGGGTGATGTACAGGTCGACTTCGCCAGCCGGACCTATTACCAGCGCGCCTGGTGGCAACTCTGGGGCGATGGCGACAAATACATCGAGGTACCCGGTTCAGACCAGACCGATATGTCGAGCCTGATCTACAGCACTCTCAGCTACTGAGTCGCTAATGGTTTGAAGGATATACGGAAAGCTCCCGGCTCAGGGACGAGCCACCCTGCCCTCGACTAAACGCCACTTCCCTTTTTAGTTTGCAAACTATACATTGGGCCGTTTTTCCTCGTCGAATAAACCGGGTACCCAATGACTGACGCCCATAAATCAGACCTGCTCCTGGTGGTTGTCACCCTGCTTGCCGCCGTCAGCTGGATATTCTCGAAAGAAGCCATCCTGCTGATGCCGCCGCTGATGTTCATGGCTGCGCGCTTCCTGATTGCGGGAATTTTCCTCGCCCTGTTCGCGCACAAGGCGATACTCGCGCTGAACGGCGACCAGATCCGCCGGGCCGTGGGCGTGGGCCTGGTCTTCGGTATTGCGATGAGTTTCTGGATCATGGGGCTGGTTAACATTGAAAGCATGGGCGAAGGCGCCTTCCTGACCAGCCTCGGCGTGGTCATCGTGCCCATTATTGCCCGACTGGTGTTCCGTGAGCCCCAGCCGGCCAGCACCTGGCTGGCCATTCCGATTGCCGTATCCGGCCTGGCCCTGTTGTCACTGAAAAACGGTTTCCGGCCCGAGGCGGGGCAACTGTTTTTCGTGGTGGCCGCCACCATTTTCGCCCTGTACTTCACCCTGAACACCCGGGCTGCCAACCAGCGAACCGTGATCAACCGTCGGGGCGAAACCGTGGAAAAGCACCGGGTTCCGGCTCTGCCGCTAACCGCACTCGCACTGCTTACCGTGGGAGTGGTGACCCTGGTTGAGTCGGCAGTGATGGAACCGTGGCAGCCCACATTTGCCGAGCCGGCTCCCCTGCTGATCTGGTGGGTGCTGGCCAGCGCCATCATCGGTACCGCCGGTCGCTTCCTGGTGCAAACCTTTGCCCAGAGTATGTCTGCCCACAGCCATGGCGTGGTGATCCTGGTGCTTGAGCCGGTCTGGGTGGCACTGTTTGCCGCTGGCTGGTTCGCAGAGACCATGGAACCCCTGCAACTGGCCGGCTGCGGACTGATCTTCGCCGCCCTGATCGTGAACCGCTGGGCCGCCCTGAGCCGGGCCCTGAAGGACTGGATGCGCCAGCGCCGGTCCGGAGAAAAATCCGCATAAAAGTGGTTGACCACCACCCTCAAAATCCGTATCTTACGTCCCCGTTGCAGGATACAGGACCATAGCTCAGTTGGTTAGAGCGCTACCTTGACATGGTAGAGGTCCCCAGTTCGAATCTGGGTGGTCCTACCAATCCTGCCAGAGATTCTGAAAGCCGTGCCGGGAAACCTGCACGGCTTTTTTCTTGCCTGATCTTGCCTTGCGTTCGATACCGCCCCATTCTGTAGCCGATGAAAAAACACGAGATAAGAACCCTGCGGGAAAAAAGCCAGGTCGACTCCGTCAAGATCGTCAGATCGCCGTCGGATGCAAGCGAGTGGGTCGTGCTCATTAAAATACTCGGCGGGCAAAGCTTTTTCCTGATTTCTGACGATGACGAGGTGTGCAGCTACGCATCCCTGGATACCGCAGTCTCGGAACTGGATGCGCTGGGATTCGCACGGGCTGAAGTTCTTTTTTAATCTGTCAAGAGTCCTACCCTGCGCTATGCGAACCACCGTCGACCTTACCCTTGCTCAGGACCAGACCGCTGTAGATGCCCTAGCGGAAGGCTCCGGGTTGCCCAAACAGCGGATCAAGGATGCCATGGCGAAGGGCGCCTGCTGGTGGATGGTCAAGGGCAAGCAGGTGCGCCTGCGCAAGGCCAAGCGCGACGTGAAGGCAGGCGCCCGTCTGCAACTGTTCTACGACGACACGGTACTTGCGAGAAAGCCGGAGCCGGCGGAGCTTCTGGAAGACCTGGGCCGTTATTCGGTGTGGTTCAAACCCCACGGTATGCTGGCCCAGGGGTCCCAGTGGGGAGACCATTGCAGCCTCTTGCGATGGGCGGAGGTTTCACTGAAAAAGCCATGCTTTCTCATTCACCGCCTGGATGCCGATGCCGCGGGCTTAATGCTGATCGCCCATGACGCCAAGGCCGCCGGGGCATTATCACAGTTATTCTCGGGAAGATCGGTTACCAAGGTCTATCACGCACGGGTAACCGGATTACTGGAGGCCAAAGACCGGATCATTGACGCACCCGTGGAAGGAAAAGCGGCCATCAGTCACATCACCACTCTGGCACTGGATGAGCAACAGCAGACAACGCTGCTCAGGGTCCGGATCGAAACCGGCCGCAAGCACCAGATCCGCCGCCACCTGGCCGGCATCGGCCACCCTATCGTGGGTGATCGGCTCTATGGCAAGACCGCCCCGGTTCCCCTGCAGCTGCTTGCCTGGCTTCTGGAATTCGACTGCCCCATATTCCGTCGCCAGGTGTCATTCCGCCTTCCTGAAGCCCATTACCTACAGTGATGCGGCCGACCGTGCGGCCTGGTCATACAATCCCGAGATGCCCCGGAGGAAGCTGGCAATGGAGCCAAGGTCGGTATTGGAAAAGCCAAGCGTCCGTAGCGAGTCCACCAGGCAGTTTTCCCGAATCTCTGCGTAAGCCTGGCAGATTGCCTCACCCTTGTCGGTGATGGAATAGAACGTTTCCTTGCCACGGCGCTCCGAAATCACAACCTCATGCTTCAGGAGCTTCTTGAGTGCGTAGGTGACAGTGTGGGTATCCTCCACGTTCAGCACCAGGCAGATATCCGCCGATTTTTTAGACCGGCCGCGATGGTTCACGCTGTGCAACACGAGGATATCAAGGGGGCTCATGTCAGGAAGACCCGCCGCGTTCATGCAGCGCACCATCCAACGGTTAAAGGCATTTCCCGCAACAATCAGCCCGAATTCAAGCTCGGAGAGTTCGGCTGCACGGCCCGACAGGTGTGCCGAGGACACAATCGGCCCTACGCTTCTTGCGCCTGGCGGCTCTTCCCTGCCCTGTTCGGTCAATTCCTTGTCTGCGCTTTTCTTCATAGGCCCACCACGACGATCCTGTTCGATACCACAAATAGCCTGCCCCGCCACTCGGAGCAGGCCGTGAGTCTATCAATTCCCCATCTGACTGGGTAGGTAGGTAACGATGTCCGGGAAGATGGTGATCAGCAGCACCCCTGCCAGCAGTAGCAGGAAGTACGGCAAAGCAGCCAACGCCACCCGGATGATGTTTTCACCAGTCAGACCCTGAATCACGAACAGATTGAATCCCACAGGCGGCGTGATCTGGCTCATCTCCACCACAATTACCAGGTAGATGCCGAACCACATGGGGTCGATCCCGGCAGCCTGTACCATTGGCAAAATCACGGAAGTGGTCAGAACCACGACCGAAATACCATCGAGGAAGCAGCCGAGCAGTATAAAAAACACGGTCAGTGCCAGCAGCAGCATGTAGGGGGACAACTCCAGGGTGTTGATCCAGGAAGCCAGGTCCCTCGGAATACCGGTGAAGCCCATGGATACAGTCAGAAAGTGGGCACCGACCAGAATGAAGGCGATCATGGTAGACGTTTTCACTGTCCCCATCAGTGCCTGACCGAAAGTCACCCGAGTGAGAGAACCACCGCGCCAGGACAGCAGGTGCGCCAGTGCCACACCCACCGCAGCTGATTCCGTGGGTGATGCCAGCCCGGCATAGATAGAACCGATAACCCCAACGATCAGCAAAACAACAGGGATCAGAGGCTTGCTGCGCCGAATCTTCTCCGCCAGCGGCAGAGCCTCCTCCTCGTCAGCGGGCACGCCAGAGGGGTTCAGCTTGGACCAGATGGCAACGTAGCCGGCGAACAGCACCATCAGCAGCAAACCGGGAAGAATACCGGCCACGAACAACCGGGCAATGGACTGCTCGGTAGCGACACCGTAAACGATCAGGATGATGGACGGCGGAATCAAAAGGCCCAGGGTTGCCGATCCCGCCAGCGTCCCCAGGATCTGCTTGCGGTCGTAGCCACGCTGGGTGAGTTCCGGCACCGACATTTTCCCGATCGTCGCCGCTGTTGCTGCCGACGAGCCGGAAATCGCGGCGAAAATACCACAGCCAATAATGTTGGTGTGTAGAAGACGGCCGGGGATGCGACCCACCCACGGGGCAATACCTGTGAACATTTCCTCGGAGAGACGGGAACGGAACAGTACCTCGCCCATCCAGATAAACATCGGCAGAGCAGCCAACTCCCACGAGGCGCTGGCACCATAGAACGAAGTTGCCAGACTATAACCCACCGGGGTGTTGCTGAAAAAATGCATGGCAGCAAGGCCGGTCGCTGTGAGGGCAAAAGCTACCCACAGCCCGGCGCCGAGCACAATCAGGAGCCCTGTCAGGAGCACCAGGCTCATCCAGATCATGTCCATGGTGTTACTCCTGCGGGGCTTCGTCTTTGATGCGGGTGAGACGGCCGGTGATCAGCCCGACAAGCGCATCGATCAGCGCAATCAACAGCCAGACCAGTCCGACAACCATAACGGTTTGAGGAATCCAGAGCGGCACCGGCACCATGCCGATAGACAGATCTCCGAAGTCATAGCTGTCATAGGCCAGCAATACGCTGAACCAGATACCGTAACCGGTGATCGCCGACGCGATCACCGTTACCAGAATGTCCAACGCTCGCTGGACCTTCTCCGGCAGGGCTCTGTGCAAGAGGTCCACCCGGATGTGGCCACCCACTGTCAGTGTGTAGGCCAGACCGGTAAACGTGGCCCCCAGCAACAGAAACCCCGCCAGTTCCGCCAATCCGGGAACCTGCAGGCCCAGGGAGTTCATCCCCAGGGTCAGCAGGGCCTTGTCGAGAATTCGCCCCGACACCTGCAACACCACCATTACCATGATGATGAAAAGCTGCAGCGCCGAGATGTATCCGCCAAGGCGGTACAGAGTGTCCAGAAACCTGCGCATGTAAATGCTCCCGGATGGTTCTTTTCAGGCGTATCAGTAATCAGCGAGTACGGTAGGCTTCGATGAGCGCTTTGCCGTCTTCGCCGGCACGCTCCAGCCACTCCTGCTCCATGGTGGCGCCAACTTCCTGCAGCCGCTCGACCAGCGCTTCACTCGGCTCGGACACCAAGATGCCATTTTCTTCCATGATCTTGATCTTGGCAGCGGTTTCGGCCTTGCTGGCCTCCCAGCCCCGCTTTTCCGCTTCAGCTGCGGCGGTCTTGATGGCTTCTTGCGTGGACTCCGGGAGACCCTCGAAGGTTCGGGTATTGATGATCACCATGTTCTTGGGCAACCACAGCTGGGCGTGATTGAAGTGACTCAGGTAATCCCAGGCCCGGGTGTTAGCGCCGGTTGATGGGGATGTGATCATCGCGTCAACCCGACCGGTTCCGAAAGCGGTCGGGATATCCGGAACCTCGACCTGGGTCGGAACGGCACCAAACAATTCGGCAAGGCGCTCACTCGATTTGTTGTAGGCGCGCATTTTCACACCCTGGAGCTCTTCACCGGTTTCCACCGGGAATTTGGTGTAAATACCCTGGGGCGGCCAGGGCACCGCAAACAGCAGTGTCAGTCGCTGGCGCTCAAGGCGCTCTGCCAGCATCTCTTTGGAGGCCTGCCAAAGCTCCCACGCTTCATCGTAATCACTCGCCAGATAGGGAACGGAATCTGCCTCGAACAACGGGTCTTCGTTGGCCAGGCGGGACATGATCAGTTCGCCAATCGGAACGAGGCCACGGCGAACGGAATTCTTGATTTCGGGGTGTTTGATGAGAGAACCACCGCTGTGAACGGTGATGTTCAGCTCACCATCGGTGGCCTCACGAACGTCCTCTGCAAACTCGCGGATATTGACAGTGTGGAAATTGGAATCGCCATAGGGCGTTGGCATATCCCAGTTTGTTTCCGCCTGTGCGGTTCCGATAGAAGCAGTCAGTGCGACTGCGGCAAGGTATTTCGCTTTTATTTTCATCTTTGCCTCCTCTTGGCCCGGTCACATTCGGGCTTTTCGTGGTTGTTGTTGTGACAGCGTAAAGGACACACATCGCACGACGTGGCACATGTGTCTGTGCTTAATTTAGCCAAGTTAGTCGGCACTGACAGCGCTGTCAAACTTTTTGCCGCAAAACAATAGGTACTTTACCACCATTTTATCGACATTTTGTCTTTATTTTATTTTCAAAGATCAATTTTGATAGAACTGCCAAACGGCAGAATAGAAAAACCTGAAAATCGTATCGTCGAGATTGCGGCTTATTGCAGCAGAGCGGTGGGGTGCTATTCAGATGCCGGGGGACCAGGCTTCAGGAGAATGAGGCGGGGGGGAGCAAAGGTTCCTGGATTTTTCTCCAGGAACCTTTGAGTCTTCCTGAGCAGTGAGAACGCTCTGGAATCAGACCTTGTAAAAATCCCGATACCAGTCCACGAAATTGGCAATACCCTCCTCCACGGTGGTCGAGGGCTTATAGCCTACGTCCTCAATAAGGTCGTCGACATTGGCGTAGGTGGCGGGCACATCACCCGGCTGCAGGGGCAAAAGGTTCTTCTCCGCCTTCTTGCCGATGCGTTCTTCGATGATTTCGATAAAGCGGGACAGCTCTACCGGATTGTTGCTGCCGATGTTGTAGAGCCGGTAAGGCGCCTTGCTGGTGCCCGGATCCGGCCGCTCGCCACTCCAGTCACCGTTGGGCTCGGCAACGTGGTCCAGGGTGCGGATCACGCCTTCGACGATGTCATCGATGTAGGTGAAGTCCCGGCGGTGGTGACCGTGATTGAACACGTCGATCGGCTCGCCGGCGAGGATCTTTTTGGTAAAAATGAACAGCGCCATGTCCGGACGGCCCCAGGGACCATACACGGTGAAGAACCGCAGGCCGGTGGTTGGCAGGCCATACAGATGACTGTAGGTATGGGCCATCAGCTCGTTGGCCTTCTTGGAGGCGGCATACAGGCTCAGGGGGTGGTCGACGTTGTCGTGTACCGAAAACGGCATGGTCTCGTTGGCGCCGTATACCGAGCTGCTGGAGGCATAGACCAGGTGCTTTACATCGTTATGGCGACAGCCCTCGAGGATGTTCATGAAGCCCACCAGGTTGGCGTCCACATAGGCGTGGGGATTCTCGATGGAATAACGAACCCCGGCCTGGGCGGCCAGGTGTACTACTCGTTCGGGCTTGTGCTCACAGAACAGGGCCTCCATGGCAGCGCGGTCGGCAACATCCTCGCGGATCTCGGTGAAGCCGGGCTTGCAGGTCAGCCGCTCCAGGCGCGCTTCCTTCAGGTTCACATCATAGTAGTCATTGACGTTATCAACGCCGATTACCTCATCACCGCGATCCAGCAGGCGGTGTGCCAGGTGTGAGCCAATGAATCCGGCGGTTCCCGTAACGAGAATTTTCAAGGTCTAGTCTCCATAAAACGTTCGTGTCCTGAGCTGACAAGTTTACCGAATCGGCCCTCCCGGCAACACCACGGAACATGTCAGACACAAAAAAAGAGCGCCGCAGCGCTCTTTTTCAGCCATTCAGCCGGTAATCGATCAGAACGTCAGACCGACACTGGCGAAAGGACCGGACAGTTCCACGTCCATCTTGTCATCGCCATCTTCATAGTCGATGGACATCTGGCGGTAGCCGGCACGCAGTTGAAGCAGTGACAGCTCGTACTGGCCGTAGACATTGAAGTCGTGCAGGGAGTCGCCGTCGAAGCTGATCAGGTTACCCTCACCACCTACGGAAACGCCGGTGAGCGGCAGATCAAAGCGGGCGGCGGCGTAGCCCATGGGGATAACGCCTTCCACGGTGGTTTTACTGACGGGGAAAAGGCCCGCCTTATCACGAACAATGAGCTCACCGTCCAGCTTGCGGGCGGTCAGGCCCAGGTCCAGATTGACCCAGTTATCCAGGACTTCGTAGTAGAAGGTGGCATCCAGCTGGTCCAGGTCCAGCTCGGAATCGACTTCGGCACTGAATATTCCATCAAAGCCGTCTGGGCCAACTTGACCACTACCATTCTGGGAGATGGTGGTGTAGTTCACACGCACGTTCGGAAGCACCGGCACCGGGTGTTCGAAGTAAGCGGTGAAATTCGCGTTGCTGTCGCTGTCGAGATTAAGATCGTTCTCGATATCAACGGCAGAGCCCTTGTTTACGACTTCACCGGAGAGATCGGAATCCCAGTAGCTGACACTAGCGCCAACGCCAACTACATCCGCATTGGCCAGAGGCGTGGCCAGAGCCACGGTGCCACCTACTGCAAGGATCAGTTTACGCATAAGTTACCCTTCTGATGGTTATTGTATTGATTGCGTTTCAGTCGAACTGGATGCCGAGACGGCGACCGACTTCTTCATAGGTCTCGATGACATCCCCGAGTCCCTGGCGGAACCGGTCCTTGTCCATCTTCTTGCGGGTTTCCTTATCCCAGATGCGGCAGCCGTCCGGGCTGAATTCGTCACCAAGGACGATCTCGCCGCCGCTGCGGCCGAATTCCAGCTTGTAATCCACCAGCAGCATGCCGGCGTCATCGAACAGCTTCTTGAGCACGTCATTGACCTTGTAGGTCAGCTCCTTCATGCGTGCGAGCTCGCCAGCGGTCGCCCAGCCGAAGCTCTCGGCGAGGGATTCGTTGACCATGGGATCGTGCAGCTCGTCGTTCTTCAGGAACAGCTCGAAGGTGGGCGGATTCAGCTCCTGCCCTTCTTCCACGCCCAGCCGACGGCACAGGCTACCCGCGGAAATGTTCCGGACCACACACTCCACCGGAATCATGTCCAGCTTCTTGACCAGGGACTCGGTATCCGAAAGCAGGCCCTCGAAGTGGGTGGGGATACCCGCCGCTTCCAGCTTCTCCATGATGAAGGCGTTAAACTTGTTGTTCACCATGCCCTTGCGGTTGAGCTGCTCTTTTTTCTGGCCGTCGAACGCCGAGGTATCATCCCGGAAGACCATCACGAAACGCTCCGGGTCGTCGGTGCGGTATACGGATTTGGCCTTGCCTGCGTAGAGTTCTTCGCGCTTTTCCATTGAAATCTCCGGAGGGGGTGCGCCTGTGCACCCCCGGTCAATCAGTAAAGGTATTCAAAGAGTCGGTTGAGCAAATCGGAGGTCGTGTGCTCGCCGTCATAGCTCTCGAGCCGCTCGGCCTCAATAAACACCGCGCCGTCGCGCTCTTCCAGGGTCACAGTATGGGTATGCCGTGATTTTTCCTTGTCGCTGAACCAGTCGAACCAGCCGGATTCCTTCTCATCCGCTGTGCGGAAGTCGACATAGAGCCAGCCCGCACTGCGATTCAGGTCAACAACCGGGATTTCGGCTTCTTCAAGAGCACGATTGGCTTCCGCCCAGGAGCGGCCATAATCCAGATCCATCCGGATGGCGACGGCTTCCTCGTTCTCGGATTCCAGACGCACCAAGGGTTCACTGGTCATGCCCGAGGCCGCTCTGGAGAAGGACTTACTCTCTTCACGGGTTTTCAGAAACTCCCCGAGGTCCGCGAGCAGCTCCTTTTGCAAGGCCATAGCGTCCGCCGCGGGATTGGCGATGTCCTGCCATGGCAGGAGCTCACCCGGGCGCTCGGACCGCTCTACCCGGCGCACCTGGATTTCAGTCGTCTTGCGGCGGATTCCCGGTGACATGCGCATCTGGATGACCGTCATGGGTTCATCCGCCGATGCCTGATTGGTCAGGCCCACCAGTTCCCTGGCCTGCTTGCTGAAATTGGCCAGCTCGCTCTGGAGCAGCCCCAACTGGGGGCTGTCATGGGCGACCCCCAACCCCCGCTCGTTCATATAGGCGGTAGCCTGGGGCCAGAGCCGGCCGGGAACGTCGTTCACCAGCAGCCAGATGCGACCATCCAGCTCCTCGATCACATAGTTCTCCTGGAGGATCTCGGAGGTCATGTCCGGCGGCCGGGGAATATCGGACGGATACATCTTCCCGGACTCGGCGGTATTGATCTCGCGGATGGGCATGACCTGGCTGAAGCGGGTCTCATCCGCGCTTTCAGGGAGTTCCAGCGGCGTACCTTCTCTGGCATCGACATACCGCTCGGAACGGTCTTCCAACAGGCTGCAGCCCGAGGCTGTTGCCAGCAGCAACAGCCCGGACGCAGCAAACATCGTTCTGTAAAAACGGGGGGAACGGGTTCCTGAAAGAACCTGCATCGGGGTACTCCGGTTCAGGGACGTTTTCAGCAAGCTCAAAGCACGCCTGACGCTTTCAGGGCTTCTTCCACTTCCGCGTGGAACTTCTCGCTCAGCGGGGTCAGCGGCAGACGGATGCCCTCACTGATCATCCCCATGCGATGCAGTGCCCATTTCACCGGAATCGGATTGGCTTCCAGGAACAGCTTGCGGTTCAGGGGCATCAGCAGTTCGTTCAAACGCTCGGTTTCTTCCCGGTTACCGGCAATAGCCGCTTCGCACAGCTGGGCCATGGATTTCGGTGCCACGTTCGCGGTTACCGAGACATTGCCCTTGCCGCCGGCCAGCATCAGCTCGGCTGCGGTGGCATCGTCACCGGAATAGACCGCGAGACGGCCATCCAGCGCCTTGATCAATTCGGCGCCACGGGGAATGTTACCGGTGGCGTCCTTGATCGCGACGATGTTCGGAATATCCGCAAGGCGCAGAACGGTCTCGTTCAGCATGTCACAGGCTGTCCGGCCGGGTACGTTGTACAGCATCTGGTTCATGCCCGGCACTGCCTCGGCAATGGCCTTGAAGTGCTGGTACAGGCCTTCCTGGGTCGGTTTGTTGTAGTACGGAACCACCAGCAGGCAGGCGTCCGCACCCAGCTTGTGGGCTTCGGTGGTCAGCTCGATGGCTTCACGGGTGCTGTTGCCGCCGGTACCAGCGATAACAGGGATCCGTCCGTCAACGCGTTTTATGATCCGGCCAATGGTCTGGCAGTGCTCTTCCGGGTCCAGGGTGGCGGACTCACCGGTGGTGCCCACGGCGACGATGCCGTGCGTGCCGTTTTCAATGTGAAAGTCCACCAGTTTGTCCAGCTCCTCCCAGTGAATGTCACCGTTTGGATGCATGGGCGTGACCAGTGCGACAAGGCTACCCGTAATCATAAAAGCTCCGTCCGAATAAAACCGATATGGTAATGTTGGGCTCGAACTGACACAAGGGAATTAAAGGAGATGTCATGCCATCCGTTGAATTGAACAAGCCCGTCCCTGATTTTGAAGCGCCGGCGACCGGAGAGCAAACCGTGCGGCTCGCGGATCTTCGCGGCAAGAATGTTGTGATCTATTTCTATCCCAAGGACAACACTCCTGGCTGCACCACCGAAGGCCAGGATTTTCGCGACCGGATGAAGCAGTTTGCGGAGCTGGATACCGAGATTTTCGGCGTGTCCAGGGACGGCCTGAAAGCCCACGAGAATTTCCGGGCCAAGCACGAGTTCCCCTTCCACCTGATTTCAGACAAGGATGAAACCCTGTGCAAGCTGTTTGACGTTATCAAGCTCAAGAAGCTTTATGGCAAGGAGCACCTGGGGATCGAGCGCAGCACCTTCCTGATCGACAAGGAAGGTGTGCTCCGGAAAGAGTGGCGCGGCGTCAAGGTCAAGGGCCACGCCGACGAAGTGCTGGAAGCCGCCAGGGCCCTCTGACAGGAGCTCAGGCCAGCTCATCGGTCGGTGAAGGTTCTGCCTCCTTCACCGGCCAGGCGGAGAACACTGCCTTGAGCAGGGTCGCCAGCGGAATGGCGAAGAAGACGCCCCACAGACCCCAGATACCGCCAAAGAACAGCACTGCAACGATGATGGCCACCGGGTGCAGGTTGTTGACCTCGGAAAACAGGACTGGCACCAGTACGTTGCCGTCGAGGGCCTGAATCACACCGTAAACCACCATCACCCAGATAAAATGAGTGCCCCAACCAAAGGCAAACAGCCCGATCATGGCAACCGGTATGGTCACCACAGCGGCACCGATATAGGGAATCACAACGCTCAGGCCCACCAGCAGTGACAACAACGCCGCATAGGGCATACCCAGCAATTTGAAGGCAACATAGGTCGCCCCGCCGACGATCAGAATCTCCACCGCCTTGCCGCGCACGTAGTTGGCGCACTGGAGATTGACCTCATGCCAGATCTTCAGCATCAACGGCCGCTGCGGAGGCAGCATACGGGCGATCGACCCCAGCAGCACCTCTTTGTCCTTCAGGAAGAAGAACACGAGAATCGGCACCAGCACCATGTAGATCAGCAGTGCTACCAGATCCGGAATACTGGATAGCGAGAAGGAAACCAGCCACTGGGTCAGCTGCCCCACTTCCGTGGAGACCTGCTGGTACACGGTATTGACCGCTTCCGCGGAAATCAGCTGAGGATACTGCTCAGGCAGCAGTTCAAGGTAGGACTGCATCTCCCGGATGATGCGCGGTGCTTCACCGGCGAGGTTGGTGACCTGGGTCCAGACCAGTGGCAGGAGACCGAACAGGAAACCCACAAGTACACCCAGAAACACCACGAACACCCCAATGATCGCGACGATCTCCGGTATGCCCAGCTTGTTGAGCTTGGTCACCAGACCCTGAAGGATAAAGGCAATGATCAGGGACGCAATGGCCGGCGCCAGCATGGCACCGAACCAGATGACGAACACCGTTCCCGTCAGCAGGATCAGGGAAAGGATGACAGCTTCTTCATCTGAAAAGTATTTGTGCGCGAGACCGCGTAAAATCCTGACCATCAACGTCTCCGAAAGGTTAACCGCCGCACTTTATCACAAACCGGTATTCGCCATTGGCCTCGGTGGAACTCACCAGGGTGTGGCTGGACAACGCGAGGAACGCCGGGATATCCCGGGCCGAGCCGGAATCGGTCGCAATGACCTCCAGCTCCTCTCCAGGGGACATCCCGTTGAGTTCGAGCTTGGTTTTCAGCAGAGGCATCGGACAGCGCAGCCCGGAAGCATCCAGTGTACGGTCAACCATAATGTAGACGCACCATCACAATCAGTGGAATTGACAACGCGGCATTATGCCGCGAGATGCCGGGTATTGCATCTCAATAGCTGGTAATCTCGTTTTCAGAACTTTTCATGGTAAGACACTGTCCAAGCGGCAGTCCGAACCAGAGGCAACTTGCAGTACATGAAACTTGATCATGGCCTAAAAACCTCCCCCCGGGGATTCCTTAAAGCAGCCGTATTTGCACTGGCGGCATTACTGACAGCTTCTCCGGCGTCCGCCCAGGAATCATCGCTGCCAACGATTGGCGGCACCGGCGGGGGATTGATTTCCGGCCAGCAGGAATCCGAGATCGGCCGCCAGGTCATGGTCTCTATCCGGCGGTCGGCCCCCCGTATCACCGACCCCCTGGTCTATGACTATCTCAGCGCCATCATCTATCGCCTGGTGCCTTCGGCTCCTTTGCAGAACCGGGAACTGACCCTGGCACTGATCGACAGCCCCCAACTCAACGCCTTTGCAGTTCCTGGCGGCATTGTCGGCGTCAATGGCGGGCTGTTTCTTAACGCCGCCACGGAACAACAGTTTGCCTCGGTACTTGCCCACGAACTGGCGCACCTGAGCCAACGCCACTTTGCCCGCCGCGTCGAACAGCAGGAAACCAGCGCACCGCTGACCCTCGCAGGCATGATTGCCGGGATTGTGCTTTCCGCGGTTACCCAGTCCGACATCGGCATTGCGGCCATTGCCGGCACCCAGGCTTTGTCAGTGCAGAACATGCTGGCGTATAGCAGATCCCACGAGCAGGAAGCAGACCGGGTCGGCATGGACATCCTTGCCAGTGCCGGCATGGATCCCCGGGGAATGCCGGAAATGTTCGAGATCATGATGCGGCAGAACCGGCTGCAG
The DNA here is from genome assembly GCF_039523335.1 of Marinobacter szutsaonensis. Taxonomy (NCBI): domain Bacteria; kingdom Pseudomonadati; phylum Pseudomonadota; class Gammaproteobacteria; order Pseudomonadales; family Marinobacteraceae; genus Marinobacter; species Marinobacter szutsaonensis. The sequence continues at coordinate 512,338 of NZ_BAAAFC010000001.1, forward strand.
GGAAACCAGGTCCCGGAATACCTGTCCACTCACCCGCTGACCCAGAGCCGGGTGGCCGATACCCGCAACCGGGCCGAGCAATACCCGCACCTGGAGATAAAGGACGGCCAGGAATACCACCTGATGCGCAGTCGCCTCCAGGTCCATTACGCCCCGTCTCCGGATGTGGCGGTGGATACCTTCGAATCCTACCTTGAGCGCCCCGATGCCAAGAGAAACCATGCGATCCGGTACGGACTCGCCGTGGCTTACCAGGCCAACAATCAGCTGGACAAGGCGGAGCAGGAACTCCAGGACCTTCTCAAGCAGAACCCGGGCCGTATCACCCTGCAGGTTACCCTGGCCGAGGTCCTCAACGCCCGCGATAAGACCGGAGAAGCCCGAACCCTGCTTGAGGATGCACTCGCCCGCAACCCCGGCAACTACCCTATTTCCTATACCCTTGCGCAAACCGAAATTGCCGCGGGTAACGGTGCCGCCGCAGCGGAATTTCTGAAGGAACTCACTCGCCAGATGCCGGGCCAGGAACATCTCTGGTCACGACTGGCGGAAGCGGAAGGTATGGCCCGGAATATCGTTGGCGTGCACCGCGCACGGGCCGAATACGACGCACTGATGGGGGATCTGGAGTCAGCCCAGCGCCAGCTACGCCAGGCCCAGGAAAAACTCCCGGCCGGCTCACCCCAGCGCCAGGCAGTTACCGAACGACTGGCTGAAATTACCCGCCAGCTGCAGGCTCAGCGTAACAGCTGACCGGGTATGGGACCGACATCAATCAGGCGTTGCCTGCGGCCTTGAGATTCATGTTGGCGGTGAAGTCCAGCATCCGCTGCAAAGGTTTCAATGCCCTCTCCCGCAATGCAGGATCCACCAGCACTTCCTGGCTGCCGGTCTGCAGCACGTTCAGCAGGTTTTCAAGACCATTCATCGCCATCCAGGGACAATGGGCACAGCTTCGGCAGGTAGCGCCGTTACCGGCGGTGGGCGCCTCGATGAGCGTCTTGTTGGGCGCCAACTGCTGCATCTTGTAGAAGATGCCGTTGTCCGTGGCGACGATGAACTCCTGGTTGGGCAGAGTCTGCACCGCATGGATCAGCTGGGAGGTGGAACCCACCACATCGGCCATTTCCACCACCGCGTCCGGGGACTCCGGATGCACCAGGACGGCCGCGTCCGGATACAGTGCCTTGAGATCCTCAAGCCCACGGTACTTGAATTCTTCATGGACGATGCATGAGCCGTCCCAGAGCAGCATGTCTGCCCCGGTGGTCTTCTGCACATAGTGCCCCAGGTGCTTGTCCGGAGCCCAGAGGATCTTCTCGCCCCGGGCATCCAGGTCCTCGACAATGGCCTGGGCGCAACTCGAGGTAACCACCCAGTCCGCCCTCGCCTTCACGGCCGCCGAGGTGTTGGCATAGACCACCACGGTCCGGTCGGGGTGCTGGTCACAGTATTCAGCAAACTCATCGGCCGGACAGCCCACGTCCAGTGAACAAGTGGCTTCCAGAGTCGGCATCAGGACTTTCTTCTCGGGGTTGAGAATTTTGGCAGTCTCGCCCATGAAACGGACGCCCGCCACAACCACCGTGGAGGCCGGATGCTGATTGCCAAAGCGGGCCATCTTCAGGGAGTCCGCCACGCAGCCGCCGGTTTCTTCCGCCAGGCGCTGGATGTCCGGGTCGGTGTAGTAATGAGCAACGAGCACAGCATCCCTGGCCTTGAGTTCCTCCTTGATTCGGGCCTCGAGTTCCGCTTTCTCGCTCTCACTCAAAGGCTTGGGCTCCGCTTCGTGGGCCAGGTGCTCCTGAACAAGGATACGATCTTCTGCTCGTGTCATTCCTGCATCTCTGTGTTGCGTTAACCACCGAAGTATATCACCTCGGCCACTGTTTTCATGGGCCTGCAACGTCGATGTCACACGCCTGAAAACAAACTTTGACCACTCTCGAACTATAAGTGGGATCTTACAGGCAAAAAAAAGAGCCCGAAGGCTCTTTTTTCCCAGGATCCCGGGAGATCCTGTTATTTGGTGGGTCGTGAAGGATTCGAACCTTCGACCAATTGGTTAAAAGCCAACTGCTCTACCAACTGAGCTAACGACCCTTGACTGGTGATCAGATAATTTACCTGATCGATACCGCCCGAGCTCAAACGAGCAGTACCCGGAATTTGGTGGGTCGTGAAGGATTCGAACCTTCGACCAATTGGTTAAAAGCCAACTGCTCTACCAACTGAGCTAACGACCCAAACGAGGCGCATATAGTACTGATATTTTTCCGGTGATCAACCCTTTTTTTGGAGTAATCCCCGGATTTTTTTCCTGAGCCGGATTAACCGTTTGCAGAGGAAAGGAACTTCTTTGCAAGCTCCGCCGCACCGCTGCTCGGATAATCATCAACGACGCTCTGCATGCGCCGGCGAGCCTCGTCAGTTTCGCCCAGACGATCCAGGGTCACACCCAGCTTGTATACCGCATCCGGCGCCTTGCGATGGTCCGGGAAACGGGTCGCCACGATGGTGAAGGCCTGTTTTGCCTGCTCCAGCTGCGGCTTGACCAGGTACACCTCACCCAGCCAGTAATACGCATTCACCGTCAGGTCCCCTTCGGGGTATTTGTCGATGAACTCGTACAACCGGGTAATGGCCTGGTCGTAGTCCTTCTGGTTCCGGATCAGGTCCTGAATCTCGTTATAGGCCTTGCGCTCCTCGGCATCTGGCTGACGATACTCACGGGTTTCCACCGCCTGCCCGTCACCACTGCCAGAAGCAGATGACGAAGCCGGCGCCGATTCCGGCTGGCTCGCCATCTTCTCGGACAGATCGAGGATACGCTGGTCCAGATCTATGTAACGATCACGACCCTGCTCCTGCAACCGGGTGATCATGTGCTGCTGCTCTTCCACCTGCCCCTGCAACCTGCGCACCTCCTGCTGGAGTTGCTGAATCATATAGAACAATTCTGCGGTTGCCTGGTTGCCAGAGGAACTTCTCTGGGCCGGTGCGGAAGATTGCGCCTGAACCGGCCCCACCTGCGCAAGCGCAAGTGGAACCAGCAGTAACGCCACGAGCCGTTTTCTCATGGATACACCCGATCTTGTCAGTTAGCGGTTCAGTCGAAAACCAGTTCTACCCGACGGTTCTGTGCCCAGGCACTTTCAGAGGAGCCCATGACCGCCGGCTTTTCTTCACCATAGCTTACGGTTTCGATCTGGCCACGTGAAGCACCGTTGACGATCAGGAACCGCTGCACGGCATTGGCGCGACGCTCGCCCAGGGCGAGGTTGTATTCCTTGGTACCGCGCTCATCCGCATGGCCTTCCAGGCGAACGTTCCGGCCCGGGTTGTTGGCCAGGTACTGGGCATGGGCCACCAGCACGTCACGGGCTTCCGGCTTGATCTCTGCTGTGTCGAAATCGAAGTAGAAGGTAGTGATGTCACGCAGGGCTTCCATCTTGGCGCGCTCTTCGGCGGCCATACGCTCTTCTTCGGTCAGCGCGGACGAGGACACGCCGCCCTCATCATCACCGCCATAAACCGTGGAGCCGTCGTCTACAGGGGCGACGTCGGAATCGTAGGTGCCATCGCCCACAGTTTCACCAGTGGAACTACAACCGGCAAAAAGACCGGCGGAAAGCAGCATGGCGAGGACTTTGGAGTGCATGGACAGTTTCATGTTCATTTCCTTTTCAGTGGCTTGAGTTTATTGATTGCTTGCGAGCGCCCGGGCCGTTCAGTTAACGATCGGCCCCCAGGCCGGTTCACGGACATCCCCTTCCGAAGCCGGCAGGCTGTATGCCGCACCGCCATCGGCCGAGATCACGGTCAGCACACTGTCGCCACCCTGCTTGGTGGCATAGATCAGCATCCGACCGTTGGGTGACACACTCGGTGATTCATCCGATTCGGTCCGGGTCAGGACCGTCTCTTCACCGTTCTTGAGATTGGTACGGGCAATGTGGAACGCGCTGTTTCGCTGGTGCACGTAATAAACGTAGTCCCCGGTATTATCCGGCCGCGGCCGCGCGTTATAGCGACTGCCGAAGGTAATACGGCGGGGTTCTGCACCGGGCGATTTCATATGATAGATCTGCGGTCCGCCGGAGCGATCCGAGGTGAAGAAAATACCGTCACCGGAGTGGTCGTAGGTTGCCTCGGTATCGATTGCCCAGTGATTGGTGAGCTTGGTCAGCTGCCGGCTCGCCAGGTCCATCCGGTAGATCTCGGCGTTACCGTCCTTGGACAGTGTCATCAGCAGTGAGCGACCGTCTTCTGACCAGGCCGGCGCAGAATTGAGACCTTTGAAATCGGCCACCTTGGTGCGTTGGCCGGAAGACAGCTCGTGAATGTAGATTGCCGGCTTTCCGGTTTCGAAGGAGACGTAGGCCAGCCGTTTTCCATCCGGAGACCAGGCCGGTGACAGGATCGGCTCCTGGCTCTCAAGCCGGATCTTTGCACGCTTGCCGTCCACATCACTCACCTGCAGGCGGTACCGGGGCTTGCCATTGAAAGTGTCGAGGGTGATGTACGCCAGTTTGGTGGAAAACGCCCCTGGAACACCGGTAATCGCCTCATACACCTTGTCACTGATGTGATGGCCAAGCGTACGCATACCATTGACCGATGCTGCCGCGGTTTCGCCGAGAATACGTTTTTCCTGGTTAACGTCGAACAACTCATAGCGGGCAACGACCCGATCGCCGTTCCGGCTCAGCTCACCGACGAGGACGTACCGCTGGCCGAGCATGCGCCAGTCCCGGAAGTACACCTCCTCCCGACGGGAGGGCAGGCTCAGCATTTTCTCCGCGGGCAGCGGCCGGAACTCCCCGCTCATGGCAAGATCGTCCCGGACAATATTGGCCACCTTGTCCCCGGGCGGAATTGCACCGTTCTCCGCAAATGGCACCACGGAGATAGGAAGCGCGGCATCAGCGCCTTCGGTGATTCGTATGAGCAGCTCCGCACGCGCCCCGGTTGCCAGCATGATCAGGGCAGCCAGCACGGCGGCCACGGCTTTGTGTGAAGTCGTCCAGGTCCGCTTTGTCATGATCTTTCCTGTTTCCTTATCTCAACCGGCGCGGGTTGAATTCAATAGTAAACTGACGGAAATAACGCTCGAAGGTTTCCCTGTCATCCGGTATCGGATAACGGTTCAGTGAGCGTACAGCACTCAGGGCCGAGTTATCGAACGCGGTGTTGCCACTACTGCTGACAAGTTTGACACTGGCCAGTTCGCCCGTCGGCAACAACGTTATCTGCAGCCTGGCAGTCATTTCTTCGGTGGCCGACGATGGTGGGTACCATGCCTGACTCAACCGTTCCCGGATCAGCGCCTGATACTTCTCACTTTCGGACAGCATCTGCGCTTCCTTCGCCCGGGCCGCGGCAGCCTGCTGCTGACGACGGGCTTCGGCCTCCTTCGCCTTGCGAGATTCCTCGGCCAGAGCTTCAAGCTGCTGCTCTTTCAGGCGCCGTTCGGCCTCGAGGCGCTTGCGCTCGGCCTCCTTGCGGGCTTCTTCTTCCTGACGGCGACGCTCGGCTTCTTCCTGCTTGCGCTGTTCTTCCAGCCGTCGCTGCTGCTCCTCGGCCTTCTTGCGCTCCGCTTCCTGGCGCTTGCGCTCTTCCTCGGCTTTCTGCCGTTCACGCTCCTTGGCCTCCGCCTCTGCCTTCTGGCGGGCGGCTTCGCGGGCATTCGCCTCTTCCCGCTCCTTTGCCAGGGCTTCCTGTTTCTTGCGCTCTTCCTCGGCCTTGCGACGGGCCTCCTCTTCCTGGGCCTTCTGCTCGGCTATCCTGCGAGCCTCTTCTTCCTGACGACGGCGCTCGGCCTCGGCCTTTTTCCTTTCTTCCTCTTCAGCACGGCGCTGCTGGTCCCGATCCGGCTGATCGTCCGGCTCCACCACCGGGCTTGGATCCGGTTGCTGCTGGGTGATCAGCCGCGCCGAAATACTGCGAGGTGGCTGCTCATCCACCGGACTGGTCCAGGACCAGCCTGCAAGAGCGACCACCACGATGAGCAGGTGCAGAAACACCGACAAGGCGACCGGCGATTTCCACGGCGCCGTACCGGTACTGATTACCCTGCGATCCTGATTCGTCACAACAGCTCCGCGCGTTTCTGGCTCACTTCTCATCCGGAGATGGTTCGGTGATCAACCCGATGCTGGTGGCACCGGCACCCTGTAACTCCGCCATCAGGCGCACCACCGTGCCGTATTCCACATGCTCGTCACCGCGCACAAGGACCTCACCATTGGGACGCTGTGACAGGATCTTGGCTACGTGTTCACTCACTTCTCCCAGAGACATGGGATCACTGCTCTCGTCACCAATCTCCATGTAGTAGGCACCGTTGGTGTCCACCGAGACCACAATCGACTCCACATCCTTGTCAGACTGGATGGGATCGGATGTGGTTTCCGGCAAATCCACTTTGACGCCCTGGGTCAGCATGGGCGCGGTCACCATGAAAATGACCAGCAACACCAGCATCACGTCGATGTAGGGAACGACGTTGATCTCCGACATCGGTTTTTTCCGCTGCTGCGGCATCATTCCCATGCCCTTCATATCACCCGGCTCCGATCGTTGCGTTCATTCATCAGGCGGCGCTCTGTTCGCTGGCGTGTACTCGGCGATGCAGAATGCTGGAGAACTCCTCGGCGAAGGTCTCGTAGTTCTTGAGCAGGGCATCGGACATGGCCGAGAACCGGTTGTAGGCAATAACCGCCGGAATGGCCGCGAACAGGCCCATGGCCGTGGCAATCAGGGCTTCCGAAATACCCGGGGCAACTGTTGCCAGGGTTGCCTGCTGGACCTGAGCAAGACCCCGGAACGAGTTCATGATCCCCCAGACGGTGCCAAACAGACCGACATAGGGACTGGTGGAACCGACCGTGGCCAGAAATGGCAGATGGGTCTCAAGCCGCTCCTGCTCCCGGGAGAAGGCGACACGCATGGCACGCTGGGTGCCTTCCATGACGGCGTCAGCATCCCGGCTCTGTTGCCGAAGCCGCGAGAATTCCTTGAATCCGGCGCGAAAGACCGCTTCTACCCCGGAGAATGGCGTTGGTTCGGCATTGACCTCCCGGTACAGCTGGCCAAGGTCCATACCGGACCAGAATCGTTCTTCAAACTCCAGCTGGGCCCGTTTGGCCTTCCGGAAGACCTGCAGGCGCTGAAAAATCAGGGCCCAGGAAATCACCGATGCCAGTGCCAGCAACAGCATGACCAGCTGTACCAGTAACCCGGCATTTGAAATGAGATGCCATACAGAAAGTTCTGACTCCACCTTTTACTCCTGGCTGGTTCCGTTAGTTGGGTCCGGGTGCTGAACGTTGCGCTTCAGCAGGTCCTGCATATTCTCGGGCAGGCGCCGGGGCCTGCCGGTATCCAGCGCCACACAGGCCACGCGAACATCCGCCTCACACAGTAACGTTCGATCACTGGCACGCAGCACGCGCTGCCTGAAATTCATCCACACTCGTCCGTAGGCCACGGGCTCGGCAGTGACCAGCAACTGGTCATCCAGTCGGGCCGGCACCGCATAATGAATGTTCATCCGCTGCACCACGTAGCTGATGTTATCCGCCAGGCCGGCCCGAAGACCGACTCCGCAGCTGCGCACCCATTCGGTACGGGCGCGCTCCATGTAGTGCAGATACTTGGCGTGGAAGACAATACCACCAGCATCCGTATCTTCTATATACACCCTGATGGGTAATTCAAAGACCTGGGCTTTGGCTGTATCAGTCAAAGAGGTCCCCCTCGGCATCCGATCTGCGAGGTACCACGCCAAAGTGCTGGTAGGCGTTGGAGGTCACCATTCGTCCCCGTGGTGTGCGAACCATGAAACCCTGCTGGATCAGGAAAGGCTCCAGCACATCCTCGATGGTTCCCCGCTCCTCGCTGATGGCGGCCGCCAGGCTTTCAACACCCACCGGACCACCGTCAAACTTTTCAATCATGGCCAGCAACAGCCGGCGATCCATGTGATCAAAACCCTGATTATCCACCTTGAGCATGTTCAGGGCCTGGTCCGCAATATCAGCGGTAATCCGGCCGTTGGAGCGCACTTCGGCAAAGTCCCTCACCCGGCGTAACAACCGGTTGGCAATCCGGGGCGTTCCCCGGGAACGGCGGGCAATCTCGAAGGCTCCGGCCTCATCAATCACCACGGTGGACAGCCGGGCCGAACGGATGATGATGTTGGTCAGATCCTCGGTGTTGTAGAACTCGAGCCGCTGCACGATGCCGAAACGATCCCGCAGCGGCGAGGTCAGCAGGCCGGCGCGGGTGGTTGCCCCGACCAGGGTGAACGGCGGCAGGTCCAGCTTGATCGAGCGGGCAGCCGGCCCCTCCCCGATCATGATATCCAGCTGATAGTCCTCCATCGCCGGATACAGGACCTCCTCAACGGCGGCGCTCAGACGATGGATCTCATCAATAAAGAGAACATCGCCTTCTTCGAGATTGGTGAGCATTGCGGCCAGGTCGCCGGCTTTCTCGAGCACCGGACCGGAGGTGGTCTTGATGGCCACTCCCATCTCGTTGGCGATGATGTTGGCCAGAGTGGTCTTGCCCAGACCGGGCGGACCGAAAATCAGCACATGGTCCAGCGCCTCCTGCCGACCACGGGCGGCGGAGATGAAAATCTCCATCTGCTCCCGGACCGAGGGTTGGCCCACGTATTCGGACAGCAGCGTCGGACGGATGGCCCGATCGTGGACCTCCTCATAGTCACCGGCTCCGGCTGAAATCAGTCGGTCGGATTCAATCATGGCATCACCCGTTCTATGGGAATCAACATCGTGCCTGTGCGCCTTGCCCTGCAATTCAACGTTGACCCAATTGTACAAACGGGTCCCTGACTGTCACGTTACGCTCTCTACAGGTTTGGCGCCACTCAGGCGACATATTACCGTCAGGTCATCCAGCTGGGATCATGTTGCGCAGCGCCAGGCGGATCAGGGTCTCACTGGTCGCACCCTCCTCGGCCACCTTGCTGATCGCCTTCGCAGCCTCCTGCGGCTTGTAGCCAAGGGCTATCAAGGCCGCCTCGGCTTCTTCCCGCGGATCCGGCCCGGTCGCAACCTGTTCTGAGCCGGGCCCGCCGGTAACTGTCGCACCCGGCGACATTGGCACAAACTGACCTTCAAGTTGCCCGATCCGGTCAGCCATTTCAATAAGCAGGCGCTCTGCCGTCTTCTTGCCTACACCAGGCAGCTTGACCAGGGAATTCGCATCCTTCGACTCGACACAGCGAATGAACTGCTGGGCGTCGAGACCGGACAGGATTCCGACCGCCAGCTTGGGGCCAACACCATTGACCTTGATCAGCAGACGGAACAGATCCCGATCCAGCTTCGCCGCGAACCCATACAGGCTCTGGGCATCCTCGCGTACGGCAAAATGGGTATGGAGGGTAACTTCCTGCCCGGACTCAGGCAGGTGGAAGAAGGTGGTGTAGGGAATGTCGATTTCGTAACCCAGCCCGGCGCACTCCACCATCGCCTGCCCGGGGGTCTTTTCGACCAGAATGCCTCGGATACGACCTATCAAGGGGTAGCTCCTGTGGCTCCTGGGAGCCGGTTATTGTTGTCTGACCCGACCGCTGCGCACCTTGCCTCCACTCCCCGCCAGACGCAGCACACTCTGGCTCATATGCGCGTGGCACAGGGCAATGGCCAGGGCGTCGGCGGCATCGGCCTGGGGTTTGCGGGACAACGACAGCAGGGCCTGCACCATGTGCTGGACCTGGGACTTGTCTGCCCCACCCTTGCCGACCACCGCCTGCTTCACCTGCCGGGCAGAATATTCATGCACCGCCAGCCCGCTGTTGGCGGCACTGACGATGGCGGCACCCCGAGCCTGGCCCAGTTTGAGAGCGGAATCCGGGTTGCGGGCCATGAACACCTGCTCGATGGCGAACTCCTCGGGACGATATTCGCCGATCAGCGTGGCCAGACTGTGAAAGATGGTCTGGAGCCGCTCGGCCATGGGCTTTTCCCCGACCCGGATGCAGCCGCTGTCGATGTACTCGATCACCCGACCCTCGGCACGAATGACCCCATATCCGGTAATCCTTGAACCGGGATCCACTCCGAGAATAATCGGCACGCTCAGGCTCCTGCCATGGTCACAGGGATTCCATGATTTCTGCGGAGATGTCCGCGTTGTGATAGACGCTCTGAACGTCATCCAGATCCTCAAGCATGTCGATCAGCTTGAGAATGGTTTCGGCCCCCTCACGGTCCAGCTCGACCCGGGTTGACGGCACCATGGTGACCTCGGAATTGTCCGGCTTCAGCCCCGCCTCGACCAGGGATTCCTTGACGTCGAGGTACTCTTCCGGGGTGGTCACAATCTCGTAGGAACCGTCTTCCTGTTCCTGAAGGTCCTCGGCCCCGGCTTCCAGTGCCGCTTCCATCAAATGGTCGCCGTCCACATCCGGGCTGTAGCTGATGATGCCCTGCTTGGTGAACAGGTAGGCCACGGAGCCATCGGTGCCCAGATTACCGCCAAACTTGTTGAAGGCGTGGCGCACCTCGGCAACAGTGCGGTTCTTGTTGTCGGTCATGACCTCGACAAAAATGGCCACACCGCCCGGGCCGTAGCCTTCGTAGGTCAGTTCTTCGTAGTTGCTGTCATCGCCACCACCGGCGCCACGTTCAATGGCCCGTTCGATGGTGTCTTTTTTCATGTTGGCCGTCAGGGCCTTGTCGACAACCGCCCGAAGCCTGGGGTTATCGTTGGGGTCGCCACCGCCAAGGCGGGCGGCAACGGTCAGTTCCCGGATGATTTTGGTGAAGATCTTGCCCCGCTTGGCGTCCTGTGCCGCCTTGCGATGCTTGATGTTGGCCCATTTACTGTGACCAGCCATGCCTAACCTCCGTCCATCGTCCGGGGAGCGGGCCGCAGGCCCGCCCCCGACTTGTCAGAATTTACTCGCTACCCTCGGCCTTGTTGCCCTCAACCGGCTTGGCGGAACGGCGCAGACGGATGTGCAGCTCACGCAGCTGCTTCTCGTCCACCTCGCCCGGCGCCTGGGTCATCAGGCAGGTTGCGCTCTGGGTTTTCGGGAAGGCAATCACGTCCCGGATCGAGGAAGAACCGGTCATCAGCATGACCAAACGATCCAGACCGAACGCCAGACCGCCATGGGGCGGGCAACCGAACTTCAGGGCATCCAGCAGGAAGCCGAACTTGGCGCGGGCCTCTCCCTCGCCGATACCCAGGATGCGGAACACCGCTTCCTGCATTTTCTCGTCGTGGATACGGATGGAACCGCCACCAAGCTCGGTGCCGTTCAGCACCATGTCGTAGGCGCGGGACAGCGCATTGGCCGGATCCGCAGCCAGATCTTCCGGTGAGCAGGACGGGGCGGTGAACGGGTGGTGAATCGCGGTCAGGCCGCCATCCGGGGTTTCCTCGAACATCGGGAAGTCCACAACCCACAGCGGCGCCCATTCGCAGGTCAGCATGTTCAGGTCGTGACCCAGTTTTACCCGCAGCGCGCCCAGTGCTTCGTTGACGACCATGGTCTTGTCGGCACCGAAGAACACGATATCGCCGTCTTCCGCACCCACGCGCTCCATGATGGCCTGGGCCACGTCGTCACCGAGGAACTTGATGATCGGAGACTGCAGCCCTTCCACACCTTTGGCCAACTCGTTGACCTTGATGTAGGCCAGACCCTTGGCGCCGTAAATGCCGACAAACTTGGTGTAGTCGTCGATCTGCTTACGGGTAAGCTCGCCACCTTTCGGTACACGCAGGGCGGCAACACGGCCCTTCGGATCCTTGGCCGGACCGGCGAACACTTTGAAGTCCACGTTTTCGACCAGGTCATTGACGTCCACCAGCTCCAGCGGAATACGCAGGTCCGGCTTGTCAGAGCCGAAGCGCTGCATGGCTTCGGAGTGCGGCATACGCGGGAACTCTGGCAGGCTGACGTCGAGCACGTCCTTGAACAGGGAACGAATCATGTCCTCGTTCAGCTCCATCAGGGTCTGCTCATCAATGAAAGACGCCTCGATGTCCACCTGGGTGAATTCCGGCTGACGGTCGGCGCGCAGGTCCTCGTCCCGGAAACACTTGGCGATCTGGTAGTAACGGTCGACACCGGAAACCATCAGCAGCTGCTTGAACAGCTGCGGGGACTGCGGCAGCGCGAAGAAGGACCCTTCGTGGGTACGGCTCGGCACCAGGTAGTCACGGGCACCTTCCGGGGTTGCACGGGTCAGGATCGGGGTTTCCACGTCCATGAAGCCACGGCTGTCCAGGAAGTTGCGGATGTAGCTGGTGACCCGGGAACGGAAACGCAGGCGGTTGATCATCTCCGGACGACGCAGATCCACGAACCGGTAGCGCAGACGTACATCCTCGCCCACATCCACATGCTCGTCCAGGGGGAACGGCGGCGTGGCGGCAGCATTCAGGATGGTCAGTTCCTTGCCCAACAACTCCACCTGACCGGTGGGCATGTTGTTGTTCTCGGTGCCCGCCGGGCGACGACGCACGCGGCCGGTGACCTTGATGACGAATTCGCTGCGGACCTTTTCCGCCAGGGCGAAGCTCTCAGGGGTGTCCGGGTCGACAACCACCTGGGACATACCATCCCGATCTCGCAGATCCAGGAAGATAACCCCACCATGGTCACGGCGGCGGTGTACCCATCCGCAAAGTGTGACTTCCTGATCGATGTGGGATTCGTTGATCCCACCGCAATAATGACTGCGCATACCGGTTCCCGTTACGTTTGATGTGTTCAAATATGGTGCTTGGGTGCCGCACCGGGTGGGGTGGATCTTTCCGAAACACGCTGTGAATACGTCCATGTACGCTCTGCTCCGCCATCCCTGGCTCCGCAAGGTTTCGGAAAGATCCACCCCACCCGGCGCTACAATATTCTCGACCGCTCAAAAAATTGGAGCGACCTTAGCGGAAAAGCGGCCCATTATAAACACAATGGCACTGAAAATCAGGCGTGCTGGCACGCAAATCAACCACTCGGATGACTGTGGGGTAGCAGGCCGCTAGAATGCCCTCTTCACAAACCCGGTTGGAGCGAGAAGTTGACCACCAGAGCGGAACAAAAACTGCGGACACGTCGCGCACTCATGGACGCCGCGCTAGCCCAGCTCAGTGCCGATCGGGGCTTTGGTAGCCTCAGTCTCAGAGAGGTCGCACGGGAAGCAGGCATTGCCCCAACCTCCTTTTACCGCCACTTCTCGGAACTGGACGAACTCGGACTCGCCCTGGTGGACGAAGGTGGTGTCGCCCTGCGCCAGTTGATGCGTCAGGCCCGCAAACGTATCGCCCGGGATGGCAGCGCCATTGCCACCTCGGTGGATACGTTCATGGAGTACCTGGGCAACAACGCCAACCTTTTCCGGTTGATGCTGCGGGAACGGACCGGTGTTTCGAAGCCGTTCCGGACGGCAGTGAAGGCGGAGATCGATCATTTCGTAACGGAATTGGCCGACGACCTGCGGCGATTTGCCGAGGAACAGGGCAAGCCGTTGTCTGACGCGCGTGTGGTGGCCGAGGCGATGGTGACACTGGTTTTCAACCAGGGTGCGGAGGCGCTCGATGCCACACCGAAGGAAAAGGAAGAGTTGAAGGTGAAACTGAAAACGGAGCTTCGGATGATCCTACTGGGCTCGCAAACGCTGGCCCGGAGGCGCTGACAACCGCTCAGGCCAGACTTGCCAGTATCGGTTCCAGCGCCTGTTTCATGCGGGCAAGCTCATCCTCTTCGTAAGGCACCGGAGCCTGTGTACCCCAAACCGGCCCCGGCCAGGCCGGATCCCCCTCAAAGCGCACGATGTGATGGATGTGAAGTTGCGGCACCATGTTACCCAGTGCCGCAACGTTCATCTTGTCTCCCTTGAAAGCCACCATCATGGCGCGGCTCAGCGCGGACGACTCCTTCATCAGCCTCTGCTGCTGAGCTTCCGGAAGCTCATAGATCTCCCGGATACCGGCAATCGCCGGCACCAGGATGATCCAGGGCCAGGTTTTCTCGTTCATCAACCGCACTTCGCACAGGCGGGTTCTGCCCAGCAGGAAGGTGTCCGCGGACAAGCGCTTATGTAACTCGAATTCCTGGCTCATCGATCACACCACCGAGTGGAACTGGTTACGGCCGCGGCCGATGGCGTAGTAGATCAGACCGTAGCGGTCGAGCATTTCCGGCTCGTACAGGTTGCGGCCGTCGAAGACCACCGGGTCCCGCAGGTTTGCCGCCACCACGTCGAAATCCGGGGAACGGAATTCTTTCCATTCGGTGCAGATGGCCAGTACGTCAGCACCCTTGAGCGCCTGCTCTTTGGTGCCGCACAGGGTCAGGCCGGGCTGGTCGCCGTAGATACGCTGGGTCTCTTCCATGGCTTCGGGGTCGAAGGCCTGTACCGAGGCACCTGCCTTCCAGAGATCTTCCATCAGCGTGCGAGAGGAGGCCTCGCGCATGTCATCGGTATTCGGTTTGAACGCCAGCCCCCAAATGGCAACAACCTTGCCCTCGAGGTTGCCCTGAAAGTGGTGGCTGATCTTGTCGAACAGCACGTGCTTCTGGGCATAGTTAACGTCTTCCACCGCGTTCAGCAAGTGGGCGTCATAGCCGCAGTCGCGGGCGGTGCGAGCCAATGCCTGTACGTCCTTGGGGAAGCAAGAGCCGCCGTAACCGCAACCGGGGTAAATGAAGTGGTAACCGATACGGGGATCGGAACCGATACCCCGGCGTACCGCTTCGATATCGGCGCCAAGGCGCTCGGCCAGGTTGGCGATTTCGTTCATGAAACTGATCTTGGTGGCCAGCATGGAGTTGGCGGCGTACTTGGTCAGTTCCGCAGAACGGATATCCATGAAGATCATCCGGTCGTGGCTACGGTTGAACGGGTAATACACTTCCCGCAGCAGATCCGCAGCCTTCTCGCTGTCGGTGCCGACAATGATGCGGTCGGGCTTCATGAAATCGTTGATGGCCGCACCTTCTTTCAAGAACTCGGGGTTGGAGACCACATCGAATTCCAGCTCCAGGCCACGGTGGTCCAGTTGCGACTGCACAGCAGCGCGCACCTTGTCACCGGTACCGACCGGGACAGTGGATTTATCGACCACCACCTTGTAGTCGTCCATGTATTGACCGATGGATTTGGCAACGGCTGTCACATACTGCAAATCCGCCGAGCCGTCCTCATCGGGCGGGGTTCCCACGGCGATGAACTGCAACGCGCCGTGTTTTACCGCCTCTTCGGTATCGGTGGTGAAAGCCAGGCGACCCGCCTCCACGGTGTGCCGGACAATCGAGTCCAGGCCCGGCTCGTAGATGGGAATCTGGCCGTTGCGCAGCTTGTCGATCTTGGCCTGGTCCACGTCCATACACAGGACATGATGGCCCACGTCTGCCAAGCAGGCACCCGTCACCAGCCCAACATATCCGGTACCGAAAATTGTGATCTTCATGGGTTAATTTCCAAACGTATCCAAATGGGTAAAAGTCAGAACTCAGTGTTCGCCGGAGGCTTTTTTCTTCTGCCAGATCGCTTCCCACGCCAGCGCTGTCCGGACGATAGTCTCCAGGTCGTCGTAGTCCGGCGCCCAGCCCAGAGTCTCACGGATCAGGGTGTTATCGGCCATCAACGCTGCGGGATCGCCCGCGCGCCGCTCGGTCTCGGTCACCGGGAAATCCACACCGGACACCCGCTTGACCACATCGATCACCTCACGAACGGTGAAGCCGCGCCCGTAACCGCAGTTGAGGACCTTCGAGTCGCCGCCGTTCGCCATGTGATCCAGCGCCATGACGTGGGCCTTGGCGAGATCCTCTACGTGGATGTAATCACGAATACAGGTACCATCCCGGGTGTCATAGTCCGTACCGAACACGCTCATGCCTTCCCGCTGCCCGGTGACACACTCGCTGGCCACCTTGATCAGGTGGGTGGCCTCGGGAGTCGCCTGGCCCAGCAGGCCGTCAGGATTGGCGCCAGCCACGTTGAAATAGCGCAGGATGACGTAGTTCAGGCTTGAGGCAGCCGCCAGATCCATGATCATCCGCTCGCTCATCATCTTGGACGCACCGTAGGGATTAATCGGAGCCAGCGGCAGATTCTCGGTCAGGACCTGCTGCTCCGGCATGCCATAAACTGCAGCCGTGGACGAAAACACCATGTAAGGAACTTGGTACTGCTCGACAGCCTTCAGCAGGTTCAGGGTGTTACGGGTGTTGTTGCTGTAATACTTGAGGGGATTAGCCACGGATTCGGGCACGACAATGTTGGCGGCAAAATGCAGCACAGCCTCGAATCGGTGTTCGGAGAACAGTCGGTCAATCGCCGCCTCGTCTGCCAAATCTCCCACCACCAGTTCACCGGCTGTCACCGCCCAGCGGTAGCCGGTGGAGAGGTTGTCAAAAACCACGATATCGTGGCCGGCCTCACCCAGCTGACGGACCACGTGACTACCAATGTATCCGGCTCCGCCGGTGACAAGCACTTTCATGGGTAAAGGCTACTCCTTCCCTGAGGATGATGACTGGCGCTGACGTCGGATTTCCGCCCGGCGCCGACTGAAAAATTCGCTGATGATCTCGCTGCACTGCTGTTCAAGGATGCCACCGGTCGCTTCCACAGCCCAGTTCAAATGTGGTTCGGCCAGGGTTCGGCGAGTGGATTCCACAGCCCCTGCTTTGGGCTCCGTGGCACCGTACACCAGACGGCTGATGCGGCCGTGCACAATCGCTCCGACGCACATGGTACAGGGCTCCAGCGTTACGTAAAGGGTCGCCCCTGACAAGCGGTAATTGCCTACCCGGGCCGCGGCGTCCCGAAGCGCCCGGATCTCGGCGTGGGCGGTAGGATCACAACCGGAGATGGGGGCGTTGAACCCCGCGCCGATTTCTTTGCCATCGAGAACCACAATGGCGCCAACGGGGACCTCTCCTGCCGCTGCAGCCTGTGCAGCCAATTGCAAGGCGCGAGACATCCATTGTTTGTCGTTCGAGATCTGGGGCATTGTCGTCTGTTTGGTCGATTTGAGCTCGGGATCAGGAAAATACCATTATTCATAACTTCATGAAAAAAATTCTGAATGTGGATGGCAATTCCTGTTTGACAAATTTCAATGCCAGATCCCACTGCCCGTGACAACGTTCGAAACGGCAAGGACCGACAGCGTGGAGTTATATGATGGCCCAACCTGATCCAATAGAGTCAGCCGACCTCATGGAACCATTTTCCATCAAGGACTGCGCGTTGGTAGCGCTGGCTACCGGCAGGAAAGCACGCGTTTTACAGGAGTTCCGTAGTGAATTGGTCAATATAGACGCCGCCAGCATCTATAACCATTTTTGGGGCGGGCTCCTTCAATCACGTTTCGGAGAACGCGAGTACAACAATGACTTCGCTTCCTGGGTTCGACATGGTGTCCATGACGCTATACTTGCCGAGCGTCTTTCGGCATTGGCACCCACCACGTTTTCAACCCTCGAAGCACTACGCCAGGAAATCATCGAACTTATTGACAATCGCCTTGATGAGGCTGAGCACCTGGCCTGGACACGCGCAACCCAACAGTTCGAATTCATCTGCTCACAGATCGTGGTGTTTGATACAACAATGCAGTTGCAGCACCCGAGAGAACTTGCCCCTGTCATAACGACTCTGTCCATAAGCAGTATCTTCTATCATTTTATCGATGCCCGGCGACGCACCCCTGATGAGCGGGACGATTTCAGTGACTGGCTGACCACCTTCGGTGACGAGTTCACCCCACTCAAGGAAGAGTTGGCCGGTATCGACCCCTATTTTGGCAGTCTCAGTGAGTTACGTGACAAACTGGGACAAGTGTTCACCTCACATTTTCAGGAGACGACACCATGAGTCTCCTGGAAAGCTATGCACAAGTCGCCGGAGCGGATGTTATCGCTCAACTGCGTCAGCTCGCTGCGACGCTAAAGGGCGCAAAAGTCGTTCATATCAATTCAACGCATGTCGGAGGTGGCGTTGCCGAGATCCTGACCAAGCTCATCCCCCTTAAACAGGAGTTGGGTATCGACACCCGCTGGGAGGTCATTACCGGCGATAGTGAGTTCTTCGAATGTACCAAGGGCATGCACAATACCCTGCAAGGCAACCGGATCCCCCTGGGTGAAAGCCTGCTCAGGGTTTACGAGGCAACCAACGCCCACAATGCGGAAACACTGCGCCCCGTACTGAAAGACGCCGATTTCGTATTCATCCATGATCCGCAACCTGCCCCTCTGCTTAAATTTTTCCCGGAGCGTAAAGGGAAATGGGTCTGGCGATGCCATATCGATGCCAGCCACCCTTATCGGCCGGTATGGAAATATTTGCGCCAGTTCGTGGCGCCTTACGACGCGAGCATCTTCTCTCTGGCGGCCTTTGCCAAGGAATTGCCACACCCGCAATATCTTATAGCGCCGAGTATCGATCCACTGAGCGACAAGAATGTGGACCTGAAGCCAGATGTAATCCAACAGACATGCGATAAATACCGGCTTGATTGCGAGCGCCCTCTGGTTGTTCAGGTTTCACGCTATGACCGGTTCAAAGATCCCATCGGGGTCATACAGGCCTACCATTTGGCCAAACAATACCTGCCCACGCTTCAGCTTGTGCTAGCCGGCGGGGGGGCCACCGATGACCCGGAAGGTGAAGCGGTATTGAGTGAGGTACAGGCCGCCGCCGGGGACGACCCTGATGCGCATGTATTGTTGCTGCCTTCCGATGCCCACCTGGAAATCAACGCATTGCAACGCGCAGCCGATATCGTGCTGCAGAAATCCATCCGGGAAGGCTTCGGCCTGACCGTCACCGAAGCCATGTGGAAGGGCAAACCCGTCATCGGCGGTGATGTCGGCGGCATCCGTCTTCAGGTCATCAACCACCACACCGGCTTTCTGGTAAACACCCCCGAAGGAGCCGCATTGCGTACTCGCTATCTATTGCATCAACCCGAGATGATTGCGGCGATGGGTGGAAAGGCACAAGCCTTCGTGGGCGAGAATTTTCTGATTACTCGTCACCTTCGTGAATACCTGACGCTCATGGTGGCGTTGTTGCACGGTGCGCAGGACCGGATTGAGCTGGACTGAGAACCGGGAGAGGCATCTGTGGGATCGGTGAAGCGCCTGCATCGTATGCCATTTGGTGCAGAACTGCTCGCGGACGGACGCGTGAGTTTTCAGCTTTGGGCACCAGCGGCCACGCACGTGGATGTATGCCCACAAATCGGCGTCGCCGACCACAGCAGTCAGACTGTCTCGAATGAACAGGCATATCTCCCAATGAGGGCCGAACCCGGGGGCTGGTTTCGAGTCACAACCGATAAGGCCGCCAGCGGCATGCGTTACCTTTTTCGAATCGATGGGCGGATACTGGTGCCCGACCCCGCTTCACGTTTCCAACCCGAGGATGTTCACGGGCCGAGTGAGGTAATCGATCCTGGAGGCTGGCGGTGGAACGATTCAGACTGGCGCGGACGGCCCTGGGAAGAAACCGTCATTTATGAGTTACACGTCGGTACTTTCACACCTCACGGCAGTTTCGCTGCCGTGCAGGATAGACTCGATTATCTGGTGGACCTGGGCATTACCGCGATCGAACTCATGCCGGTAGCGGACTTCCCTGGTGAGCGCAACTGGGGTTATGACGGTGTCTACCTGTTCGCCCCCGACAGCCAGTATGGGCGACCCGAGGACCTGAAAGCGCTCGTCGATGCCGCTCACGGGCGTGGCCTGATGGTGTTTCTGGACGTTGTGTATAACCATTTCGGGCCAGAAGGCAATTACCTGACTGTATACGCCCCACAGTTCTTTACGGAACGGCATCAGACACCGTGGGGGGCTGCCATCAATTACGATGGCGAGCACAGTGACCAGATAAGGCAATTCTTTATCGACAATGCGCTTTTCTGGCTTGAGGAATACCACTTCGACGGCTTACGTCTCGACGCGGTGCATTCGATCGTGGATGATTCGCAACCCGATATCCTTGTCGAATTGGCACAACGCGTTCACGAACACTTTGGTGATGCTCGACACGTTCATTTGATCCTCGAAAACGATCATAATGCCGCGCATTACCTTGCCCGAAACAATACCCTTCAGCCACTCTGGTACACGGCACAATGGAATGATGATCTCCATCACGCTTTACATGTCTTGCTGACCGGAGAGTCAGGCGGTTATTACCTGGATTATAGTGACATTCCGATTCGCCATTTGGGCCGCTGCCTGAGTGAAGGCTTCGCCTATCAGGGTGAGCATTCGGTCTATCGTGACGACCAACCACGCGGTGAATCCAGCAGTCATTTACCTCTTGCTGCCTTTGTGTCGTTCCTCCAGACCCATGATCAGGTGGGCAACCGCGCTTTTGGCGAGCGGATCACCCGGCTCGCCAAACCTGAACAGGTCCGCGCCGCACAGACCATGTTGTTGCTCGCTCCCTCGCCCCCGCTGCTGTTCATGGGCGAAGAATGGGGGTGTACGCAACCTTTTGCGTTTTTCTGCGATTTCGGCCCGGAGCTGGCAGACAAGGTCGTCGCTGGTCGCCGAGAGGAGTTTGGCCGCTTTCCAGAGTTCAGCGATCCTGTATCGCGCGCAAGTATTCCGGACCCGACGGATCCGGAAACCTTTGAGCAGGCAAAACTCGATTGGAATTCCTGCGATCTTCCAGAGCACGAACAATGGCTGGCGCTGCACCGGGAGCTGCTCGTTCTGCGGCGGCGTGAGATAGTTCCACGACTGCACCACATGACAGACTCGCAAAAAGCCTTCACACAATTGGGAGATCGGGCCCTATCCGCGCGCTGGGTGTTGGGTGACGATTCCGAGCTTGTTCTCATTGCCAACTTCGGCGATGAGGCCCTCACCGGTATCAACCTTCCGCGGGATGACGCTCTGTATACGACGCATAAAGAGGTAATCGAGCGCCACGACACCGGCCACCTGCCGCCCTGGTCAGTGATCTGGTATTTGCATACCGATAGGACTGCACCATGAAGGCTCCAGGGACACCTACTGCAACCTATCGTTTGCAATTCAATCGCGATTTCACCTTCGCCCACGCAAGCAAGATCATCCCCTATCTACATCAACTCGGTATCAGTCATGTTTATGCCTCACCGTTTCTGAAGGCACGCGCCGGCAGTCCTCACGGTTATGACATCGTCGATCATAACGCCCTGAACCCGGAGATAGGAGATGAGATCAGCTTTGCCAACTATGTTGAGACACTGCATGAACATGGCATGGGCCAGCTTCTTGATATCGTCCCCAATCACATGGGCGTAGGTGGGGATGACAACGCCTGGTGGCTGGATACGCTGGAAAACGGTGAGGCTTCCGACTATGCCGCCTTTTTCGACATCGACTGGCATCCCGCTAATCCTGCCCTGCGCAATAAGGTACTGTTACCCTTCCTGGGTGATCACTATGGCGCCATTCTCGAAGAAGGAGGATTGAAACTCACACTTGATTCCGAAAACGGTTCCTTCGGCGTTCGTTACTATGAACACCTGTTTCCGATTGATCCGCGAACCTATCCCCAAATCCTCGGCTTTCGGATAAAAACATTAGCGCAACGCCTGAATAATAATCATGAAATCCTGGATAAAGTTATCGGCCTCATCACCGCTTGTCGGTCCTTGCCACGCCGCACTGAACTTTCGGCTGCACGCCGGCAAAAACGTCGCGACAGCGGCTCCGCGTGCAAGCTTCGCCTGGCCCGGCTTTATCGGAAAATTTCCGATTTTCGGGATTTTCTTGAGGAAAATATCCAACACTTCAATGGCATGCCGGGTAACCCTGAATCCTTCGATCTGCTTCATCGCTTACTCGAAGAACAGGCATATCGGCTGGCCTACTGGCAGGTCGCAGCCGACGAAATCAATTACCGGCGTTTTTTTGATATTAATGAATTGGCCGGGATACGCATGGAAAACAAGGCGGTCTTTGAAGCCACCCATCGTCTCATCCGGCGGCTGATAGCAAATGGCGATGTGAACAGCTTGCGTATTGATCACCCGGATGGCCTCTATGATCCATTCAAATACTACTGCGACCTTCAGACAACCCTCGGAGCAGGACTCAGTGCCTGCGGGCAAAACGCGAACGGTTCATCCTATTTGTTGGTCGAGAAAATACTGGCTAGCCACGAAGACTTGCCATCCCACTGGCCTGTTGCCGGCACGACCGGCTATGAGGTAGCAAACCTGCTCAATGGCCTGTTCGTCTATCCGGATTCTGAGCGTTCGCTCACTCAGCTCTACCAACGTTTCACCGGCCGAACCCATGACTTCGACGGGTTGCTGTATCAATGCAAAAAGCTGATTATACGCAGCGCACTTGCCGGTGAGTTAACCGTACTCGCCAATCTGGCGAGTAGCGTCGCCCAGACCAATCGCTACACGCGCGACTTCACCTACCACGCCCTGCGCGACGCCCTGGCCGAGGTCGTAGCCTGCTTTCCCGTTTACCGGACCTATATTACCCAACAGCAAATCAACAAGGACGATCGCCGTTATGTTCACTGGGCGATTGTTCAGGCAAAGAAACGCAGTCCCGCGGCTGATATTCAGATCTTCGATTTCCTGGAAAATTTAATCACCCTGAATCTTCCGGAGGCAGTCAATTCAAGAGTGACTCGGTTCACATCACGGTTCCAGCAATATACCGCCCCGGTGATGGCCAAGGGTATGGAAGACACCTTGTTTTATGCCTTTAACCGCCTTGTGTCACTGAATGACGTTGGCTTCGACCCGCGTTCATTCGGTCTGTCAATCAATGCGTTTCATCACAACAACCGCCAACGGCAGGAAACCTGGCCGCAGTCGATGGCGACGACCTCAACCCACGACAGCAAGCGTGGCGAAGACGTGCGGTCGCGAATCAATGTCCTGTCCGAACTACCCCATGAATGGTCTCATCATCTGAGGCGCTGGAGCAGAATAAACCGCCCCAGAAAACGTCTGGTGGATGACACACCTGCACCATCTCGTAATGACGAATATCTGTTCTATCAGACCCTGGTGGGCTGCTGGCCGCTGGAGCCCCTCAATGCGGATGGCCTCGATGCCTTCCGGGCTCGTATCGAGGCCTACATGTTAAAGGCTATAAAAGAAGCCAAAGTCCATACCTCGTGGATCAATCCAAACCTCGAATACGAGGAGGCGATGCAGGATTTCGTGAATTCGGCGCTGTCCACACTCGAGAACAATGCCTTTCTCGCCGATTTCATTCCGTTCCAGGGACGGATTGTCCGTTACGGCCTGCTCAACAGCCTGTCGCAAACCCTGCTCAAGCTCACTGTTCCCGGCGTGCCCGACCTGTACCAGGGCAACGAAATGTGGTCTTTCAAACTGGTCGATCCCGATAATCGCAGGCCGGTGAATTACCATCATCGCCAGGCCGAGCTACAGACACTCATCGCAGCTTGCCAGATCGATTCAGAACTGCCCGGCGTTCTACAGAACCTGATGGAGCGAATCGAAGACGGTCGCGCCAAACTCTACCTTACGTGGAGAACGTTGACCTTCCGCCGCGAGCAGCCTCAGGTTTTTACGGACGGCAGGTATCTCGAACTGAAGTGTCAGGGCCCGAAAGCCGAGCACCTCTGCGCGTTTGCCCGCTGCTTTAAAGAAAGAGAAGTCCTGGTCGTCGCCACACGCTGGTTCGCGCGCCTGGCGGGTGAAACCGGAGATATGCCACTCGGAACGCGACCATGGGAGGACACGCGGGTCGAGATCCCTGCAGGTTTGCGAGCTGGGGGCTACCGCAACATCCTTACCGGCGAGTCCGTTAAGGCTTGCGAGCTCGAGGACGGAAACTGGATCGGGGCCGTTGACTTGTTCAGGCACTTCCCTGTGGCCCTGCTCACGAATGACTGATTACCGGGCCGGGCGAATATTGCGGTTATTTTGACTTACTACCATACCTGACAAGAACCAGAGAATATGGCTCGACGTTCAACGGACTTTTCAAAATTTTTTCTGAAGCCTCCTGCGGGTTGAGCGCGGTATCTATCACAAGTGCCCGGTACCAAAGATCTTCCAGCTCCGGCAAAACATACTCGACGGTCCCATCCGATGCGTTGAGCATCAGCAGAAAGGTATCATCAGGTTCCCGCTCGCCACGCTCCGTCAAGTGGTATTGACCGGCTTCACCGCTGATCAGCAATGCCAATGACCTTGCTGCACCGTCATCCCAGTCTTTTTGCTCCATTTCTTCACCATCCGGCCTGAGCCAGGTGATGTCCTTGGTATTCGTACCCGGTATTGCCTGTCCCTGAAAGAAACGATGACGATGGAAAACAATATGCTCCCGCCGCAATCGAATCAGGGATTGCACAAAGGCCAACAGTGTTTGTTCTTCACTACTGCACTTCGACCAGTCAAGCCAGCTGGTTTCATTGTCTTGGCAGTAAACATTGTTGTTTCCCTGTTGGGTATGCCCGAACTCGTCACCCGCCAGTAACATAGGCACTCCTTGCGAGAGCAACAGCGTTGCCAGAAAGTTGCGTTTTTGCCGCTCCCGTTGTCGCAAGACCTCAGGATCGTCTGTCGGTCCTTCCGCGCCGCAGTTCCAGCTATAGTTATGTTTCATTCCATCGCAATTATCTTCCTGATTCGCCTCATTGTGTTTTTCGTTGTAGCTCACCAGATCATGCAGTGTGAAGCCATCGTGGGCCGTCACGAAGTTCACGCTTGTCCAGGGCCGCCGGCCACGCTGACCATAGATATCACTGGAACCGGCCAATCTCGATGCAAGTTCCGGCAATTTATCGCCATCACCGCGCCAGAATTGTCGCAACGTATCCCGGTAACGATCATTCCACTCCGCCCAGCCCGGCGGGAACCGGCCCAACTGATATCCATCGTGACCGGAGTCCCACGGTTCGGCGATGAGCTTGACCGTGGACAGGAGAGGATCTTGCGCCACTGAATCCAGGAAACTCGCATGTTCATCGAACTTGCCGTTAACCCTTGCCAGGGTGGTCGCCAGATCGAATCGGAAACCATCCACTCTCATCTCTTCGATCCAGTAACGTAACGAATCGGTCACCATACGCAGGACATAGGGGTGCCGTAGCTCAAGGGCGTTGCCGGTCCCGGTGAAATCATGGTAATAGCGCGGGTCGCCGTCCACCAGATAATAATAAGACTTATTATCGATGCCTCGCAGAGACAGGGTTGGCCCCAGATGGTTGCCTTCAGCCGTGTGGTTATAAACCACGTCCAGGATGACCTCGATATCAGACTTGTGCAGCAGCTGGACCAACGTTTTGAATTCGTTGACACCGTCAACGCCCACGTATTCAGGGTGTAACGCAAAAAATGCAATGGAGTTATAACCCCAATAGTTTTGGAGGCCTCTTTCGATCAAATGCCTGTCATGCAAAAACGCGTGCACGGGTTGTAATTCGACCGCTGTAATCCCCAGTTCCTTGAGATAGCCTACGACTTCATGGCTGGCAAAACCGCCAAAGGTACCTCTCCTCGCTTCCGGAACCGCTGGATGGCGAATGGTAAAGCCACGTACATGCGCCTCATACACAATCGTTTCGTGCCACGGCCGCGCCGGAGGACGATCCAGCCCCCAGGTGAAAGCAGGATCAATGACCTCACATTTGGGCATGAACGGGGCGCTGTCCCGCGTATCGAATGACAGATCCTGTTTCTCGTGCCCCACGACATAGCCAAACAGGGCATCATTCCATTCGAGTGCTTCACGCAGTCGCTTGGCATAGGGATCCAGCAGCAACTTGTGCGAGTTGAACCGGTGCCCCTCTTTTGGCTCATATGGTCCGTAAACCCGGTAGCCATAGAGCTGACCTTCTCGCACATCGGGCAAGTAGCCGTGCCAGATTTCGTTGGTGTACTCAGGCAGTGGAATGCGTGCGATCTCGCGCTGACCCTTATTATCGAACAGGCATAAATCAACCCGTTCAGCGTGTGCAGAAAACAGGGCAAAATTTGTTCCCGACCCATCCCAGGTGGCACCCAAGGGATAAGGGCTTCCCGGCCAAACTCGTTGTTTTTGGTGCACCATTTTGCAGCCAACGCATAGCCATCCCCAAAGTAAAATTATTGGTCGGAGCAAGCACCTTGCTCATTGAAATTTATCAATGACACCCAGCCTATGACCTTTAGCATCACTTGTATCAGGGTGAAAAGCTCACCATCCGTTCCTGAATGCAGGTGCTCACTGACCGTAACGTCAGCACAAACCCGGAACCACACCAAACAAGGAAGAAAACCATGTCTACCCTTAAAGTCATCGAGGTCCTTTCCCAATCAGAGAAGAGCTGGGAGGATGCTGCCAACGAGGCCATCATCAAGGCCTCAAAAAGCCTGAACAACATCAAGTCTGTCTACATAAAGGAAATGGAGGCCAAGGTGGAGAACAACAGGATCACCGAATACCGAATAAACGCCAAGATATCCTTCGAGCTTGATTAGCAGTCCGTTTCCCACCCTTTATAAAGGGTGGGCCCGACTTCCAATGCCAGTCCACAACAATGAAATCGCCGACATCTTCGAGGAACTCGCCGACCTGCTGGAGATCGAGGAGGCCAATCCGTTCCGGGTGCGGGCCTACCGTAATGCGGCACGCACGGTCCGCGGTTACGGCAAGAGCATGTCGGATCTGCTGAATCAGCAGAAGGATCTTTCAACACTGCCCGACATCGGCGAGGACCTGGCGGGAAAGATCAAGGTTATCGTGGAGACAGGCAAGCTTCCGCTGCTGGAGGAGATCGAATCGCGCACCCCCTCGGCACTGAGCGATCTGATGAAGATCGAGGGCCTTGGCCCCAAGCGAGTAAAGCTCCTCTACAAGGAGCTCAGGATAAAGAACCTTGACGACCTCAAACGCGCCGCCCGCAGTGGCAAGATCCGCGAGCTCAAGGGCTTTGGCGAAAAGACCGAGCAGCGTATACGCGAGCGGGTGGAGCATTTCGCCGGGGAGGCGACTCGCACCAGGTTGATAGAGGCCGAGGAGATCGCCGCTACCCTGGTCGAATATTTGAGAAAAACCGAGGGCGTCAAGGATGTCATCGTCGCCGGCAGCTACCGGCGCCGCAAGGAGACGGTGGGCGACCTGGACATCCTGGTTACCACCAGCCGGAACTCCCCGGTGATGGACCGGTTCAGCGATTACGACGAAGTGGACGAGGTAGTCTCCAAAGGCAAGACTCGCTGCACAGTGCACCTACGTTCCGGCATGCAGGTCGATTTGCGTGTCGTGCCACAGGTAAGCTATGGCGCTGCCCTGCACTACTTCACTGGCTCCAAAGCCCACAACATTGCCGTGCGCAAGCTTGGCGTCAAAAAAGGCTACAAGATTAACGAATATGGGGTCTTTCGAGACGACGAGCGCATCGCCGGAAGAACCGAGGAGGAGGTCTATGAGCAAGTCGGATTGCCTTACATCCCGCCCGAATTGCGCGAAAACCGTGGCGAAATTGAGGCGGCACGGGAAGACCGGTTGCCTGAACTGATCCGCCTGGAAGATATCCGCGGGGACCTGCACTGCCACAGTAACGCGAGCGATGGCCATCATAGCCTGAAGCAGATGGCGAAAGCAGGGGCCGGATGCGGCTACGAATACCTGTCCATTAATGACCATTCCAAACATGTGACCGTCGCCCATGGCCTGGACAAGCAACGATTGCTCGAGCAGATCAAGGAAATCGACAAACTGAACGAAAGACTCGACGGCATAGTGCTGCTCAAGTCGATCGAACTGGATATCCTCGAAGACGGTTCCCTGGATCTTCCGGACAGCGTACTCAAGGAACTGGATTTCACCGTCTGCGCCGTGCACTACAAATTCAATCTGTCACGCAGCAAACAGACTCAGCGCATCCTGCGCGCCATGGACAACCCCTATTTCAACATTCTGGCTCATCCCAGCGGCCGCCTTATCAACGAGCGGGAGCCTTACGAAGTTGATCTGGAAAAGATCATGGAAGCGGCCAGTGAACGCGGCTGTATCCTGGAGCTCAATGCCCATCCGGATCGACTGGATCTGACGGATGAACGCTGCATGATGGCCAGGGAAATGGGTGTGAAAATGTCCATCTCCACCGATTCCCACAGCACCTCAGATCTGGATTTCATGCGTTTTGGTATCAACCAGGCCCGCCGCGGTTGGCTGGAAGCGAAAGACGTCATCAACACCCTCGGACTTGCAGAGCTGAAAAAGCTACTGATGCGAGACGGCTAAGAGAAAAAATCATCGGTCAGGGCATTCAAGCACTGGTAGTGGATCTTCTCGACGAGCATCGATCACCTATGTGACTCACGGAGATAGCGCGTAAACCATTCCCGGCTCAGGCGGGCGACCTCCTCGAGCTTCCCGGGTTCCTCGAACAGGTGCGTCGCGCCAGGTACTATTTCCAGGCGAGGGTCTATATGCATTTGCTGAGCGGCCTGCCGATTCATCTGGATCACGGCATGATCGAGGCCACCCACGATCAGCAACGTGGGTGCCCGGACCCGAGGCAAATCATTTCCGGCCAGGTCCGCCCGCCCTCCGCGGGAGACCACCGCGGCCACGGATTCGGGGCGCTGAGCGGCCGCCACCAGGGCCGCAGCTGCGCCTGTGCTGGCCCCGAACAAGCCTATACGCAAGGGCTGCAGCCGCTCCTGCTCACCGAGCCAGTCCACCGTGCCAATCAGGCGCCGGCTCAACAGCTCAATATCGAAGCGCAGTCGCCTGGTCTGCACATCAATTTCATTTTCCTCTGCAGTCAGCAGATCGAACAGTAACGTGGCAAGTCCACCCTCGTTCAGGAATTGAGCAACGGCACGGTTACGAGGGCTAAAGCGGCTGCTACCGCTACCATGGGCGAAAACAACTATCCCCTGCGCCTCTCCGGGAACGTTCAATGTTCCCTCCAGTTCAACCCCTTCAGCCCGGACCTTGACCTCGCCAGTGTAGTCCTTCTTGTTCATCGATCCCTTCCATCTGTCACCTGATGTCACTGAAACGAAGCTAATCGCTAATGATCGGCCACCGAGCCGACACCTTTTCAGCTCTCCTTGGCCCAGGCCTTGGCCAACTGCTTCGTCACCTCCTCATCGGAGACCTGGCCAAAGTCCACGTACCATAAACCGATGGCCGTAAATGGTTCGGGCGTGGCCAGGCAGACCACGTCGTCGGCCTCGTTGCGCAGTGTTTCGATGGTATCCGCAGGGGCCACGGGGACGGCGACCACCAATTCTTTGGGCTGCTGCCCGCGCAGTGCCTTGATGGCCACGCGCATGGTCGCGCCGGTGGCGATACCGTCATCGACCAGAATTACGCACTTACCCTCAATTTCGGGCCGCGGGCGATCACCGCGGTAGGCCTGCTCCCTGCGCTCCAATTCCTTCTGTTCCATGGCCACGACCTGTTCGAGTGTCTGTTCGGATATATGCAGATACGACACCAAATCGTCGTTGAGCACACGAATGCCTCCGCTGGCTATTGCGCCCATGGCCAGTTCCCGCTGTCCCGGGGTACCCAGTTTTCGAACCAGCATCAGGTCCATGGGAGCATGCAATGCCTCGGCCAGTTCGTAGGCCACCGGGACACCACCGCGTGGCAGCGCCAGAACAAGCAGATCTTGACGATCGCGATAGTTTTCCATGGCTTTCGCCAGGGTCTGGCCCGCCGAAACACGGTCCGGGATTGGCAGTTCCATCAGCGGTATCCCGTCTCTAAAGAATTCTCTTGCCCTCATGATAATGCAGTACTGCAGCATCATCCGGCATTGAGATTTTTCAATGACCGCAGCGGGCCGGGCACATGATCAGGATTCGAGATAAGGGCCTCTTCGCGACAGATTCCTGCCGTAAACGGATGCAGACAGGGTCTGTCAGGGAGATGGAGGCAATGTACTGCCCTTCTCCCTCTTCTGCCTGCCTTCAGCGTCGGCAACGATGGTCTTTACGTTGAGAAAACTATCCGGACTCACGGAGATGCTTTCTATGCCTTGCTCCACCAGGAAGGCGGCGAACTCGGGGTGATCGCTCGGCGCCTGGCCACAGAGACCAGTGTGGACCCCGCTCTTGCGCGCGCTGGTGAGTAGCTGCGAGATGGCCGATTTTAACGCCGGGTTCTGCTCGTCGAACAGCCCGCTCAGCCGGTCACTGTCACGATCGATGCCCAGCACGAGCTGGGTCAGATCATTCGAGCCGATGGAAAACCCGTCGAATCGCTCCGCGAATTCCCCCGCGAGGAAGACATTGGCGGGCAATTCCGCCATAACATAGATCTCGAGACCCTCCCGCCCCCGGACCAGACCGTTATCGGCCAACACCTTGAGGACATTGTCCGCTTCGTCGATCGTTCGGCAGAAGGGGATCATGATGACAATGTTCTTCAGGCCTATCTCCTCCCGAGCCCTGCGCACAGCGCGGCATTCGAGCGCGAAGCCCTCACGATACTCCTCGCTGTAATAGCGGCTCGCGCCGCGCCAGCCGAGCATGGGGTTTTCCTCCTTGGGTTCGAACTGGCCACCGCCGATCAGATCCGCGTATTCGTTGGTTTTGAAGTCGCTCATGCGGACGATGACCGGATCGGGGTGGCGGGCGGCAGCGATACAGGCCATGCCGCGGGCGAGGGTATCGACGAAAAACTCGCACTTGTCGTCATACCCCTTTGTCAGCTCGGTGATCAGGCGACGGGCCTTCTTGTCCGAGAGCTCGTCGAATCGGACGAGGGCCATCGGGTGGATCTTGATCTGATTACCGATGATGAACTCCATGCGCGCCAGACCCACCCCGTCAGCCGGCAGGCTCCACCAACGCAGGGCGGCAGAAGGATTCGCCAGATTCAACATGATGCGGGTATAGGTCTTCGGGATCTCTGCCGTGGCGATCTCGCGTACATCGAAATCCAGGATTCCCTCGTAGACCCGCCCCTCCGAGCCCTCGGCGCAGGAGACGGTAACCTCCTGGCCATCCTCCAATACCTTCGTTGCATCGCCTCCCCCCACGATAGCGGTCAGGCCCAGTTCCCGGCTGACAATCGCGGCGTGACTGGTGCGCCCGCCATGGTCGGTGACTATCGCCGAAGCCTTCTTCATGATTGGCACCCAATCCGGATCGGTCGTTCCCGTTACCAGTACCGCACCTTCCTTGAACTGGCCTATCTCCTTCGCGCTGTTCAGGCGACAGACTTCGCCGGAGGCGATGGAGTCACCGATCGCCTGACCGCGAACAAGCTCTCGCCCTTTTTGATTGAGGTGGAAACGCCTGAGCATGCCGGTCTCGCGGCGCGATTGCACGGTTTCGGGGCGGGCCTGCACGATGAATAGCT
The DNA here is from genome assembly GCF_039523335.1 of Marinobacter szutsaonensis. Taxonomy (NCBI): domain Bacteria; kingdom Pseudomonadati; phylum Pseudomonadota; class Gammaproteobacteria; order Pseudomonadales; family Marinobacteraceae; genus Marinobacter; species Marinobacter szutsaonensis. The sequence goes on from NZ_BAAAFC010000001.1 coordinate 543,665, forward strand.
CACCCGACTCGCCATCCTTCGCCCACTCCATATCCATGGGCTGGCCGTAGTGCAATTCGATGGCACAGGCCCAGTGGGCGAGCTGCATGACTTCGTCATCGCCCAACACGAACAAGGTGCGTTCCTTCCGGCTTGTGTCCACCAGCTTGGACGTGGAGGCGCTGCCTCTGGCGTACACCATCTTTTTCTCCTTGGCACCCAAGGTCTTCGCGATAATCGGTCGGAGCGAAGGATCCTCGAGTAACGGTTTGAAAACCAGATACTCGTCCGGCTCCACCATGCCCTGCACCACAGTCTCGCCCAGACCCCAGGCACCGTCGATGAGCACGGTACGGGGAAACCCGGTTTCAGTGTCGATGGAGAACATAACGCCAGAACCGGCCTTGTCAGAGCGGACCATTTCCTGAATGCCCACCGAAAGTGCGACTTCCATGTGGTCAAAACCATGATTTTCCCGATAGATGATGGCCCGGTCCGTGAACAGGGAGGCGAAACACTTTTTGCAGGCCTCGAGCAAAGCCTTGTCGCCGCGAACGTTGAGGAAGGTTTCGAGCTGGCCGGCGAAGCTTGCCTCGGGCAGGTCCTCCGCGGTCGCGCTACTGCGCACCGCCACGCTGGCGAGTTTGCCTGCGCTGCGGCCAGCCATCTCGTGATAGGCGCGCAGAATCGCCTCGGCCAGCGGGGGCGGGAACTCAGCATCGAGTATCATTTTTCGCACGCCTTTGCCAACCGCGGCCAGGTTGCTCTTGTCTTTCTTGAGCGCACCGAGTTCGTCGGCGAGCGGTTCAGCCAGGCTGTTTTCCTTGATGAAAACCCAATAGGCATCGGCCGTCGTTGCAAATCCACCCGGCACGCGGATACCCGATTCCCGGAGCGCGCCAATCATTTCGCCGAGCGAGGCGTTCTTGCCGCCGACAATAGCTGTGTCCGTCCGGCGCAGGTCGGCAAGCGGGCGTACCAGCACATTGGTCGTCATGATTTATCCCCACTCGCGTGTGTCCACTGCCACTCGCGGATCTCCGGCATGTCCTGGCCGTATGCGCGGATGTAGTGGCGGTGTTCTGTGCGCTTGTCGCGCATGTGCTGACGCAGTGACGCCGCGCGGTATCCGAGCCCGGGCACGCGATCGATCACATCCATAACCAGGTGAAAGCGGTCAAGGTCGTTGAGCACTGCCATGTCGAACGGGGTGGTGGTGGTACCCTCTTCCTTGTAGCCACGCACATGCAGGTTGCGATGGTTGGTACGCCGGTAGGTGAGGCGATGAATCAGCCAGGGATAGCCGTGGTAAGCGAACACGATCGGCTTGTCGGTGGTAAACAGGGTATCGAAGTCACGGTCCGACAGCCCATGCGGGTGCTCCTCCTGTGACTGCAGCGTCATCAGGTCCACCACGTTCACCACGCGTACCTTGAGGTCCGGTAACTTCCGGCGCAGGATGTCGACCGCCGCCAGTACCTCGATGGTGGGTACATCGCCCGCACAGCCCAGCACCACATCCGGCTCGCCACCGACGTCGGTGCCGGCCCACTCCCAGATGCCGATGCCGGCGCTGCCGTGTTTGATCGCAGTATCCATATCCAGCCATTGCGGCTGCTTCTGCTTTCCTGCGACGATCACATTCACCAAATTGTGCGAGCGCAGGCACTTGTCGGTCACATACAGCAGGGTGTTGGCATCTGGCGGCAGGTACACACGGATTACATCAGCCTTCTTGTTGACCACGTGATCGATAAAACCCGGATCCTGGTGAGAAAAGCCGTTGTGATCCTGGCGCCAGACATGGGAGGTGAGCAGGTAATTGAGCGAGGCGATCGGCCGACGCCAGGGAATCTGGCGACAGGTCTTAAGCCACTTTGCGTGCTGGTTGAACATCGAATCGACGATGTGGATGAAGGCCTCATAGCAGGAAAACAGACCATGCCGACCGGTGAGCAGGTAGCCCTCAAGCCAGCCCTGACAGGTGTGCTCGGAAAGGATCTCCATCACCCGCCCGTCCCGCGCCAGATCCTCGTCCTCCGGCAGGGTTTCCGCCATCCACGCGCGACCGGTCACCTCGAACAGCGCGCCGAGACGATTGGAGGCGGTCTCGTCCGGCCCGAACACACGGAAGTTTCGGCGCTCGCCGTTGCGCCTCATTACGTCGCGCAGGAAGACGCCCATGACGCGCGTGGCCTCAGCCTCGATCGCGCCGGGGCCCGGCACTGCCACAGCGTACTCACGAAAATCGGGCAGACGCAGATCCTTCAGCAGCAGACCGCCGTTGGCATGCGGGTTGTCGCCCATGCGGCGTGATCCGCGCGGTGCCAGGGCTGCCAGCTCGGGCTTGAGCGCGCCTTGCTTATCGAACAGCTCCGCGGGCCGATAGCTCAGCAGCCACTCTTCGAGCAGTTTGAGATAGCCGGGGTTGGCGGCGATCTCGCCGAACGGTACCTGGTGCGAACGCCAGAAGCCCTCTATTTTTTTGCCGTCGACCTCTTTTGGCCCGGTCCAGCCCTTGGGCGTGCGCAGCACTATCATCGGCCAGCGCGGCCGGGACGTGACGCCGTTTGAGCGCGCCGCCCGCTGGATCGCTTCGATATCGCTGATCACCGCGTCCAGGGTCGCGGCCATCAACTGGTGCATTTTCTGCGGATCCTCACCCTCGACAAAGTAAGGCTGATAACCGTAACCGATGAGCAAGCTCTCCAGCTCTGCGTGCGGGATGCGTGCCAGCAGCGTCGGATTGGCGATCTTGTAGCCATTGAGATGCAGGATCGGCAGCACCGCACCATCGGTAACGGGGTTGAGAAACTTGTTGGAGTGCCAGGCGGTCGCCAGCGGCCCGGTCTCGGCCTCTCCGTCGCCGATGACGCAAGCGACAATCAGCTCAGGGTTGTCAAACGCTGCGCCAAAGGCGTGTGATAGCGAATAGCCGAGTTCGCCCCCCTCGTGGATTGAACCCGGGATCTCCGGCGTGACATGGCTGCCGATGCCGCCGGGGAAGGAGAACTGGCGAAACAGCTGCTTCATGCCTTCGTCATTCTGCGGCACGTCGGGATATTGCTCGCTGAAGCTGCCCTCGAGCCAGGTATTGGCGGCCAGCCCCGGGCCGCCATGGCCGGGCCCGGCGATGTAGATCATATTGAGATCCTGCGCCGTGATAATACGGTTGAGATGGGCATAGATGAAATTTAGCCCCGGGGTCGTACCCCAGTGGCCAAGCAGCCGCGGCTTGACATGTTCGATCGTCAGGGGCTCATGCAACAGGGGGTTATCAAGCAGATAGATCTGCCCGACGGAAAGATAATTCGCTGCGCGCCACCAGGCGTCGAGCCGCGCGAGCTCGTCGCTGGTCAGTGCGGGCAACCCGTTGCGCTTCTTGTTGGGTACCCGGCTTTGGCGGTCCATCATTTATCTGCGTAATGCTTGGCCACTAAGAGGCGTTTATTCTTCAGCGCCGCCAGCAACTGATCGTAGGAATCCGCAAACTTTCGAACCCCTTCTTGTTCCAGCTCCTGCGTTATCCGGTCCAGGTCGATCCCGAGCGCATCCAATGAGTCGAGTTGCCGTTTTGCGGTCCTGATGCCGCTTTCCAGTGTGCCCCGCAGCTCACCATCGGCCTGAAATGCATCCAGAGTCTCAGGTGTCACAGTGTTCACCGTGTCAGCACCGATCAACTGCTCTACATAAAGCAAGTTCGAGTATTTGGGGTTCTTGGTGCTGGTACTGGCCCAGAGCGGTCGTTGTGGACGAGCGCCGCGCCGGCGCTGTGACTTGTACTGCTCGGAATCGATTGTTTCCCTGAAATACTGGTATGCCGACTTGGCGTTCGCTATGGCGATGCAGCCCTTCAGACTCTCGGCCTCCGGCGTACCGATTTTGTCCAGGGCAGCATCCACCTTGGTATCCACCCGGCTGACAAAAAATGAGGCGACCGAGGCAACCTTTTCCGGATGAGGATTCAGCGAGAGCCCTCGCATATAAGCCTCTGCCACAGCCTTGTAGCGCTCGACTGAAAACAACAACGTTGCATTAACGTTGATGCCCTCGGCAATAAGGTGCTCAATTGCCGGCAGACCCGCCATGGTCGCAGGCACCTTGATCATGAGATTCGGTCGATCCACGGAGTGCCACAGATGACGCGCGGCCTCAACCGTGGCATAAGTATCAAAGGCGAGATGGGGAGACACCTCCAGGCTGACGAAACCGTCTGTTCCATCGCTGCTAACATAGACCGGTTCAAGGACATCCGCCGCCATTTGCACATCCTGGATGGCAAGCCACTGATAGAGGGTGACATCATCCATCTCATGATCGGCTTGCAACAGGTCCCGGATCGCGTCGTCGTAATCGTCGCTATCCTTAATCGCCTTGAGGAATATGGTGGGGTTGCTGGTGACACCGCGCAGTCCCTGTTCGATCAATGCCTCGAGCCCGCCCCTCAGCAACAGATTCCGATCAATGTAATCCAGCCAAATGGACTGACCATATTCGCTGTGAAGTATGGGAAGTTTCGTCATCAGGTTGTTCCATCCCTGTTTTTCCACCCGGATTCTGTGCCAGCGTTAGCGCTTCACGGTCAAGTTACTGACCGGAATCACTCTACGCATTGCAAAATATCAATGACCCAATGCCCCCCGCCGATGATGATGGAACCATTCCTCGTTCCTGAACCGACGCTTCACAATGGACTTCAAAGACAAGCCCAATACCAGATTCAAAAGTGTCGACACGCTAAACAAGAAACAGGCTGCAGAAGAGATCAGCGCCCTGCGCGAGGGTATCAATTATCACGACTATCTCTACTATGTGGAAAATTCGCCGAAAATCTCCGATTCGGTATACGACAAGCTGTTTCAGCGGCTTGAGGCACTGGAGGCGGCTTTCCCTGGCCTCAAAACGCCCGATTCCCCTACCTTCCGTGTCGGCGCCGAGCCCGTCAGCAAGCTGGATAAGATCGAGCACAAAGCTCCGTTACTCAGTTTGGAGGCCACGCTCGAACAGGATGACATCGAATCTTTTTTGAAAGCGGCGCGCAAACAGGCACATAAAAAATCCATCACATACATGCTGGAACCCAAGTTCGATGGCTTATCCGTTGAAGTCGTCTACAGGCACGGCCACTTCGAATATGGGGCCACCCGCGGCAACGGCGAAGTAGGCGAGGATATCTCCCATAACCTAAAGACCATCCGTGCGCTCCCCCTTTCGCTACAGCACCTGGATAACACACCCGCTTTGCTCGCCGTGCGCGGTGAAGTCTTCATGCCCCAAAAAGGCTTCACCGCCTTGAACAAGCAACGTGTGGAACGTGGTGACGAGCCGTTCGCCAATCCCCGCAATGCAGCCGCCGGCTTGATGCGCCAGTTCGAATCCCGCCATGTAGCGGACAAGCCCCTCGACATCTTTTTTTATGAGATTTTGGCCAGTGATGGTGACTTACCGTCGACTCATCAGGACGTATTGGAACGGCTGTCCCATTGGGGATTGAAAAGTTGTCCATTGAACAAAACCGCCTCCACCTTCGGGCAAATCGAAAAATACCATCACAAGCTTGCCGGGCAGCGCGACGATATCGACTATGAGATCGATGGTATCGTGATCAAGATAGACGACCATGGACTGCGCGAGGCGTTGGGTACGCGCGAACGTAGCCCCCGTTGGGCGCTCGCCTGGAAATTCGAGCCACGCGAAGAAGTCACCATGGTCGAAGATATCGTGGTACAGGTTGGCCGGACCGGCATTCTGACACCGGTCGCGCTGTTGCAACCGGTGGATGTGGGCGGTGTCACGGTGAGTCGGGCCACCTTGCACAATGAGGATGAGGTGCACCGCAAGGACATCCGCAGGGGCGATCGTGTGCGCGTTATCCGTGCCGGGGATGTGATTCCAGAAGTCAAGGAACGGATCAAGCAACCCGGCAAGAAGCGCGGTAAGCCGTTTCACATGCCCAAACACTGCCCGGTATGCGATGCCAGGGTCGCACGAGAGGGCGCATACTATCTTTGTACAGCGGGACTATCCTGTGCCGCCCAGTTAACCGGCCGAATTCAGCATTACGCAGCCCGAAATGCCATGGACATCAATCATCTTGGGGCGAAGTCTGCTGCAGAGTTGGTCACACACGGCCTGGTGCAGGATCTTGCTGATCTCTACACGCTGGACCTAAAAGGCATAGAACATCTGGAAGGCTTTGCGACTAAATCCGCGAACCAGTTGCAGAATGCCATTCAGGAGCGCAAAGAGCCGCGCCTCGATCGCTTCCTGTTTGCCTTGGGTATACGCCATGTGGGCCGCCACATAGCACGTGTCCTCGCCACCAAATTCCGCACTTTGGACAGACTGGCTAACGCTGAAACGCAGGAAATCGCGCAGATACCCGGTATCGGCGAAGAGATTGCCACATCAGTGGCCAATTTCTTTTCGGACAAAAAGAACCAGAGCGTATTGAACCGACTGAAAAAGGCCGGATTAAAGATCCAGCCCATGCCGAAGCGGAGAGAACATCCCCTGACAGGAAAAACTTTCGTCTTCACCGGGTCATTGGATGGATTTACCCGCGACGAAGCAAAAGAACAGGTAGAGGCCCTCGGTGCCCGGGCAACATCCAGTGTGAGTGACGAAACGGATTTTATCGTGGTCGGCAAAAACCCCGGCAACAAACTGGACGAGGCCGAAAAGCTTGGCGTAAAAAGGATCAATGAAGCAACATTTCAGGAAATACTTGATGAATCGTGAAAAAAACGCCTTTAAAACATCCAAAGCCGCACAAGAACAGTAGCTTTGCCATGCCTGACCGCAAATTGCCCAGGCGCCGCTTCCTGACTCTGCTGACGACTTTTCTATCGTCGTACTTGCTCTTGGGATCATCTGTGCGAGCCAACGAAAAGCCACGACCTGCGCATGAACCTTCCGGTCGCTCTGATGAGGGCAAGCCCAGAGTCGGTATCGCACTGGGCAGCGGCGGCGCCAACGGGCTTGCGCACATCCTGATGCTGGAGGCCCTGGACGAGTTATCGATCCGACCATACCGCATCGCCGGTTCAAGTATCGGTGCAATCATCGGTGCACTCTACGCCGCGGGTATGACCGGCAGAGAGATCCGCGGGGTGGTTGAACAGTTCATCATAGCGCCCGAAGAACGCCTGGCCCATGAGCTCCTCAACGAGGACGCCTTGCGCTGGGTCGAGTTTCTCGAAATCGACCTTGGCAATGGCGGTCTGCTCAGTGGCGAAGGTTTTATCTCTTTCCTGTACGACACTCTCGAGCGTGAAACATTCGAGGAACTGGAGATTCCGCTCAGGATCGCCACGGCCGATTTATGGAGCCGGGAACAAATTGTCCTGCAAACAGGTGCACTACTCCCCGCCGTCAAGGCAAGCATGGCACTGCCCGGCGTGTTTAACCCGGTAATACTGGATAACCGAGTGCTTATCGATGGCGGCACGGTCAATCCTGTACCTTACGATTTGTTGACCGAAGACTGCGATCTTGTCATCGGCATTGACGTTATCGGTGAGCGAACGAAACCGAAGGCGCTGATGCCCAGCTATTTTGAAACGATCTTCAATGCGCCCAAAGTCATGCAGCACGCCATCATGAGCGAGAAGCGTCGACACAAGAAACCTGCGATCTATCTCGCCCCGCGTATTGTTGACGTTCGTGCCCTGGAGTTCTACCGCGCCAATGAGATTTTCGCGCAGGCCAGTCCCGCCAAGGAAGAACTGAAGCACCGGTTATCAAAACTGTTAAAAGTCTGAACAACACCGGGCATTTTCTCCCATTGATATTTTTCAATGACCGGGACTGGTCTACCACGTGATGGTGCTTTGAAAAACCGAATATAGTGGCCGGAGCGTCGCAATGTGGCAGCGCGCGTACGACAATCTGACAGAGCTCGAGACTGCACCGTGAACAAGACAGACACCGCCGGTGTCGGTCTCTCATCAGACCGTTTCGATGCCGTGGTGCTTGATCTCGATGGCGTGATCACGCAGACGGCCAAGGTGCACGCCACGGCATGGAAGATGACATTCGACGACTACCTGGCGAAACACACGGCGGAAGGCGAGCATTCCGAACCGTTCGACATCGAGACCGATTATCACCGGTATGTGGACGGAAAGCCGCGCTATGACGGTGTGCGCAGTTTCCTTCAATCACGCGGTCTCGACCTGCCCGAGGGCAAGCCGGATGATGGTTCCGATCAGGAAACGATCTGCGGCCTTGGCAACCGCAAAAATGAATTGTTCCAGGAAAAGCTGCGCCACGAGGGTGTTGAGGTTTATGCATCAACCATTAGCCTCATTCGCACATTACGCCGGGCCGGACTCCGCACCGCCGTGGTCTCTTCAAGCCGCAACTGCCGGGCGGTGCTGGAAGCCGCCGGAATCATCGACCTGTTCGACACCCGCGTCGATGGCGTAGAACTGCAAAAATGCAGGCTGGCGGGCAAACCAGCTCCGGACATTTTCATCGAGGCCAGTCGTCGCCTCGCAAGCGAGCCGCATCGTTGTATAGGGATTGAAGACGCCACGGCAGGCGTACAGGCGGCCCAGGCCGCAGGCTTCGGATGTGTCATCGGCGTCAATCGCGGCGACCAGGCGGATGCGTTGCTCGAACATGGCGCTGACGTTGTCGTCGCTGATCTTGGTGAATTACACATAGTGACGGCTAGTGGGGATACGCCACCCACCAGACAACTGCCTTCGGCCCTGGACCATCTGAACGAGATCGTCCCGACCCATGATCGGGAGCCGGTGCTGTTTCTCGACTATGACGGCACCCTGACGCCTATCGTGCCCCATCCGAATGACGCGATATTGAGCGACACCATGCGTGCAACCCTGCAGCGGCTAGCCAGGCTATGTAAGATCGCCATCGTCAGCGGTCGGGATCTCGGTGACGTGCGCAACCGGGTTGGCATAAAGGGCATCTGGTATGCCGGCAGTCACGGCTTCGACATCTCCGGACCAAAGGGCGAGCGCAACGAATATCAGGAGGGTCGTGACTATCTGCCAGCGCTCGATGCCGCGGAACACAGCCTGCGCGAAAAACTCGGCGCGATTCCGGGTTGCCTGGTGGAACGCAAGCGATTTGCGGTCACCGCGCACTACCGTCAGGTAGCGCAAGACCAGGTGGACAGCGTCAAACAGGTGGTCGATCAAATAAACTCCTCGCATACCGGGCTTCGCCTGACGGCTGGCAAGAAAATCTATGAGCTACAACCGGATATCAATTGGGACAAGGGCAAAGCACTACGCTGGCTAATGCGGGCCCTGGACACGGATCCGGCACGTTTTATTCCTCTGTATATAGGGGATGACATAACCGACGAGGATGCTTTCCGCGAGTTGGCGCCAGACGGAATAGGCATTCTGGTAGCAGAGAGAGACCAGCCGACCTATGCTGCCTACCGCCTTGACGACCCCGACGCGGTGCAACAGTTTCTCAATCAACTGAGCGACAAACTGGCGAGACTCGGCCCATGAACGGCTGGAAACTGGTCTACGAGGAATTCAACCCCCAACAGGAGGCGCTGCGAGAGGCGTTGTGCACACTGGGTAATGGTTACTTCGCCAGCCGCGGTGCCGCGCCGGAGTCGTCGGCGGGGGGGACCCACTATCCCGGCACCTACATCGCCGGTTGTTATAACCGGCTGCAAACCCAAATCGCCGGTGAAACCATCGAGAACGAAAGCCTGGTCAACGCCCCCAATTGGCTGGCGCTTACCTTCCGCATCGAAAACGGCAATTGGTTCGACGTCGGCAACGTCAATGTCCTTTCCTACCATCAAAAGCTGGATATCAAAAAAGCCATTCTCACGCGGACGATCCGCTTTTGCGATCCGGACGGGCGACATACCCGCGTCGACCAACGGCGCCTGGTCTCCATAGAACATCCGCACCTCGCTGCCCTGGAAACCAGCATTCATGCCGAGGACTGGAGCGGTAGCATTGAGGTACGCAGCGCACTGGACGGCGAGGTCGTCAATGCCGGTGTTGAGCGCTACCGTGATCTGAACAAACGCCACCTGAATCCTGGGACAGCCGCATCCATTGCAGATGATAGCTTCTGGCTGGAAGTCGAGACCAGCCAGTCCCGCATTCGTATCGTCCAGGCCGCAACGACTCGTCTGTGGCGCGGTGAACAATGCATCACTCCGGCACCGGCGGTGGACCAAGCCGAAGGCTACATTGCCCACCACTACCAAACCCGGCTCAACCCGCAGCAGCCTTTGCGCATTGAGAAGGTCGTTGCCTTATATACCTCCCGCGACCATGCCATCAGCGAACCAGGGTTGGAAGCGCGCAAGGCGATTGCCCGAGCCCCGACGTTCGATGTTTTGGCCAGCCGCCATAACCTGATGTGGAAGCAATTGTGGCAGCGTTTTGACTTCGACATCGAACATGATGATCCAGAAGAGGAAGAAAAAACCGAACGTAATCTGCGGTTGCATATCCTGCACCTGGTTCAGACCATTTCACCTCATGTTATGGATCTGGATGTCGGGGTGCCGGCACGCGGTCTGCACGGGGAGGCCTATCGCGGTCATATTTTCTGGGACGAGCTATTCATCTTCCCCCTATTCAACCTCCGTATGCCGGAAATCACCCGCGCGCTGCTTCGCTATCGTTATCGCCGCCTGGATGAGGCACGTCGCGCCGCGCGCATCGCCGGATATCGAGGCGCCATGTATCCCTGGCAGAGCGGCAGTAACGGTCGTGAGGAAAGTCAGCGGCTACACCTGAACCCGGAGTCAGGCAATTGGATACCCGACAACTCCCACCTCCAGCGCCACATCAATGCAGCGGTGGCGTATAATGTCTGGCAGTATTATCAGGTTACCCGTGATATGGAGTTTCTGTCTTTCTATGGGGCGGAAATGTTCTTCGAGATCGCCCGCTTCTGGGCCAGCATTGCTTCCTATAATAAAAGGCTCGAACGTTACGAAATTCTCGAGATCATGGGCCCGGACGAATATCACGATTTCTATCCAACTGCCGAAACCCCCGGCCTGAATAACAACGCCTACACCAATATCATGGCGGTGTGGGTACTGCTGCGCGCGCTGGAACTTCGGGAAATCCTGCCGAGCAAGCGTTTTACCGAACTTTGCCAGCTAATGAATCTGTCATCAGAGGAGTTCGAGCACTGGGATAAGGTAAGCCACAATATGCATGTGCCTTTTCATAAGGATGATTCTGACAACGACATCATCAGCCAGTTCGAAGGTTACGAGGAACTGAAAGAGTTCGATTGGGAAGGTTATCGTGAAAAGTATGGTGATATTCAGCGACTGGACCGGATCCTGGAAGCCTCGGGGGATAGCGCAAATAATTATCGGGCTTCCAAGCAGGCCGACGTTCTGATGCTTTTCTACTTGTTTTCGTCAGAGGAACTCGGAGAGCTGTTTACGCATCTCGGCTATCCCTTCGAGTACGATACCATTCCCCGCAATATCGACTACTATATGCGGCGCACTTCCCACGGCTCCACTCTGAGCCGGGTGGTCAACTCCTGGGTATTGGCGCGGGCAGATCGTCCAGGCGCCTGGCCACTCTTCGCCAAAGCGCTCGACAGTGATGTCGCCGACATCCAGGGAGGCACTACGTCGGAAGGTATCCACACCGGTGCCATGGCCGGCACTGTAGATCTCATCCAACGCTGCTTTACCGGTATCGAGACCCGAGGCGATGTCTTGTGGCTGAATCCGAGTCTGCCTGAGGGGCTGAGTAGCCTCACACTCAATGTCCGTTACCGCCAACATCTGCTGGGATTGTATGTTACACCCAGCCGTTTGCGGATCAGCACGGAGCCTTCCGAAGAAAAGCCGATCCGAATTGGTATTGTCTCGGATATCCACGAGTTCAAACCGGGGGAAGTCCGCGAGTTTCAGTTGTGATCCCACAGACCACCTCCGACCCCCTCACCCCCACATTCGGGATTAATGTGCCGCTGAATGATTACTGTCGAGCTTCGTGCTGAAGTTGCTCGGCTTTTATTTCGTATACCTCGTCCAGGTGATCGCTCATTCTGTGCAAGATATCGTTGCGTTTGAACTCTGCCAGAATCCGGCTCACGCTTTCCGGCGTAACGCCTAGCATATCCGCCATTTCATGAACCGTTAACAGCTCGACCCGGTTAGCTGTTTCACCATATTCAAGCTTGGCAAGGAAATCCACCAACCGCGCCACCCGGGACCTGATTCCTCCGGTCGAGAAATCCGCGAGGCACCTGTCGGCCAGGGCCAGATGTCTGTAACCCTGTTTGAGCAGCTCGCAGTATTGCCGCGGATTGTCCCGTTCGAGCAGATGCAGGTCATTCATGGACACGTAAACCACCTCCACATCTTCAACGGCGATGGCAGTCTGTTCGTATGGCTGGTCAAGCAACGCTTCCAATCCAAGCCAATGATTGAGACTGTGCAATCGGACGATACGCGCACGACCGTTTGGCAGATAACTGAGCAATTTGGCCATGCCGTCAAGAATCATGAATACTTTGTCGGCCTGATCACCCTCGCGATAGATCACCTCCCTGGCCGTAAAAACTTTTTTCCTGGCTCCCTTATCTATGATCGCGGAAACAAATGCTTCGAAATCTCCTTCTTTCGCGTCTCCATTCAAGCCATGCATAGCGCTTCGGCGAAGTCTCGTGCTTTTTCTCTTCCGTGTGGGCATAAGTCACCTCTTCAACATTATTGAAATGTCGATAGTCCATGGCTTTCTCCAGTATGACCTCAATGTTGGGAAATGATTTCTTTCATCTCCTTTTCGATTTCCAGTTCTGCATTGAAAACTTTCAATGAAACTCTTGCCGTAATGTTTTTGAATCCTTAACGAAAATCGATAGTTATGAGACCGAATCGTTTTTTAATGTTATCGAGACAAGTCGACACTTGGCCTTCAGTGGCTTTTGAGGATCTATAGCACACCATTGGAATCCAGCCAAACTTTAAAAAACTATCGATCCGCATGAGTCATGCTGCCCCCTCTCTCTGCCCATTCCCCCATACGGCATTCATTCCGGTGCCGCCCGAGTCAGCCGGGCGCAAAATACTCTATATTTTCGTGCACAAAAAAACCCAGCACGAATGCTGGGTTGAATACGAATAACGGCTTTTAATCATCAGCGACCCGGGAAAACCTTGAATCACTCCCACTCAATAGTCGCGGGCGGCTTGGACGAGATGTCGTAGGTCACCCGGGATACGCCGCTGATCTCATTGATGATCCGGTTGGACACCTTCTCCAGCAGGTCATACGGCAGGTGAGCCCAGCGGGCGGTCATGAAATCGATGGTCTCGACGGCGCGCAGGGCCACCACATACTCGTAGCGGCGGGCGTCGCCGACCACGCCAACGGACTTAACCGGCAGGAATACGGCGAAGGCCTGACTGGTCTTGTGATAAAGGTCGGCACGGTGCAGCTCTTCCAGGAAGATGGCATCGGCACGGCGGAGGATATCCGCGTATTCCTTCTTGACCTCACCCAGAATACGGACACCCAGGCCAGGTCCCGGGAACGGGTGACGGTAGACCATATCGTACGGCAGGCCCAGCTCGAGACCAATTCGACGCACCTCGTCCTTGAACAGCTCCCGGAGCGGTTCCACCAGCTTCATCTTCATGGTTTCCGGCAGGCCACCCACGTTGTGGTGGGACTTGATGACGTGTGCCTTGCCAGTCTTGGAGGCGGCAGACTCGATCACGTCCGGATAGATGGTGCCCTGGGCCAGCCAGTTCACGTCTTTGATATTGGCTGCCTCATCATCGAACACGTCGATAAAGGTGTTGCCGATGATCTTGCGCTTCTGCTCCGGGTCATCCACGCCTTTCAGCTTGGACAGGAACAGGTCCTCGGCATCCACACGAATGACCTTTACGCCCATGTTGCTGGCGAACATGTCCATGACCTGATCGCCCTCGTGCAGACGCAGCAGGCCGTTATCGACAAACACGCAGGTCAGCTGCTCCCCGATGGCCTTGTGCAGCAGCGCTGCGGTTACCGAGGAGTCCACACCGCCGGAGAGACCGAGAAGTACCTTCTCGTTCCCGACCTGCTCGCGGATCTGGCGCACGGCATCGTCCACGATCTTGGCCGGGGTCCACAGAGCCTCACAACCACAGATAGCCATCACGAAGTGCTCAAGAATGCGCTTGCCCTGGAGGGTATGGGTTACCTCCGGGTGGAACTGCACACCATATAGATTGCGACTGGTATCCTGCATGGCGGCGATCGGGGCACTCTCGGTGGAAGCGAGCAACTCGAAGCCCTCCGGCATGGCCACAACCTTGTCACCGTGGCTCATCCACACGTCCAGCAAAGACTCCCCGGCTGGCGTCAGGTGGTCGGTAATATCCGCCAGCAGGGGGCCCTTGGCGCGCACTTTCACCTGGGCATAGCCGAATTCCCGCTTTTCGGAACTGGCCACACGACCACCGAGCTGTTCAGCCATGGTCTGCATGCCGTAGCAGATGCCGAGCACAGGGATACCACGATCGAACAGGTCTTCCGGCGCCCGGGGGCCACCCAGCTGGGTTACGGATTCCGGGCCGCCCGCGAGAATGATGCCCTTGGGATTGAACTCCCTGAGTTCTTCATCGGTGATGTCAAAGGCCTTGATCTCGCAGTACACGCCGATTTCCCGGATACGGCGGGCAATCAGCTGGGTGTACTGGGAACCGAAATCAAGAATCAGGATACGGTGGTCGTGGATGTTCTGGGCCATGGAGTCCTCGGATCACAAATAAACAACGCGGCCCGTTCCGGGGCCGCGTTTATTAGGGTCATTCTTAACCGATACGGTAGTTGGGCGCTTCCTTGGTGATGGTCACGTCATGGACGTGGCTCTCACGCATGCCGGCATTGGTGATGCGCACGAATTCCGGCTTGGTGCGCATTTCTTCCATGGTCGCGCTACCGGTATAGCCCATGGAAGCACGCAGACCGCCCATCAGCTGGTGCACGATGTTACGCATCGGGCCCTTGCACGCCACACGACCTTCGATACCTTCCGGCACCAGCTTCTCAATTCCCTTGCTGGCATCCTGGAAGTAACGGTCACTGGAGCCCTGCCCCATGGCGCCTAGGGAACCCATGCCACGGTAGGCCTTGTAGCTCCGACCCTGGAA
Source organism: Marinobacter szutsaonensis (assembly GCF_039523335.1). Classification (NCBI taxonomy): domain Bacteria; kingdom Pseudomonadati; phylum Pseudomonadota; class Gammaproteobacteria; order Pseudomonadales; family Marinobacteraceae; genus Marinobacter; species Marinobacter szutsaonensis. The sequence continues at coordinate 558,783 of NZ_BAAAFC010000001.1, forward strand.
CAGCTCCACTTCGCCCGGCGCCTCGTCAGTGCCCGCCAGCAGGCTGCCGATCATTACGCTGTGTGCGCCGGCTGCGATGGCCTTGGCGATATCGCCGGAGAAACGCACACCGCCGTCTGCGATCAGCGGGACGCCACGATCTTTCAGCGCGGCCGCAACGTTGGACACCGCAGAGATCTGGGGCACGCCGATACCGGCAACAATGCGCGTGGTACAGATGGAACCGGGGCCAATACCGACCTTCACGGCGTCTGCGCCGGCATCCGCCAGGGCAATCGCTGCATCGGAGGTGGCGATATTGCCACCGATGACCTGCACCTCGGGGAAGTTCTGCTTCACCCAACGGACACGTTCGATAACGCCTTTGGAGTGGCCATGGGCCGTATCAACCACGATCACGTCGACACCGGCCTCGGCCAGCGCGGTAATCCGGGCTTCGGTATCGCCACCGGTGCTGACTGCAGCGCCGACACGCAGGCGACCCTGCTCGTCCTTGCACGCCAGGGGATAGTCCTTGGCTTTCTGGATGTCCTTGACGGTGATCAGGCCACGCAGCTCAAACTCGTCATTCACCACCAGCACTTTTTCGATGCGGTGACGGTGCAGCAGCTCCTTCACGTCCTCGAGGCTGGCGCCTTCCTTGACGGTCACCAGCTTGTCCTTCGGTGTCATGATGTCGCGGACCAGGGTGTCCATACGGCTTTCGAAGCGGATATCACGACCGGTAACAATGCCCACCAGATCATGACCGTCGACCACCGGCAGGCCGGAAATATTATTGGCCATGGTAATGTCGACCAATTCGCGCACAGTGGTATCCGGCGACACGGTGATCGGATCCTTCACCACGCCGCTTTCGAATTTCTTGACCTTGCGAACCGCAGCCGCCTGCTGCTCCACAGTCATGTTCTTGTGCATGATACCGATGCCGCCTTCCTGGGCCATGGCGATGGCCAGTTCAGCTTCGGTTACCGTATCCATGGCAGACGATACCAGCGGAATGTTCAGGGTGATATTCCGGGTCAGCTGGGTCTGGAGACTGACCTGATGGGGGAGAACTTCCGAGTATCCGGGAACAAGCAGAACATCATCAAACGTGAGGGCTTCTTCAGCAATTCGCAGCATTGGGATCCGCCTTTTGAACGTGCTAAGTTTGGAAATCCTGTACCGCGCCCTGAGCGGCGCGACAAAGCAAAATCCTTAATCGATCTATTATAAAGTGGTGGCCCGGGACAGTAAACCGCACCATTTTGAAGGTCCGGTTGCATCTTTTTGAATTTCCGATATTTTTACTTCGAAATTTTCGGCTATTGCGTATAACCAACCACGGAGTACGGCCTTGACCCCCTCCTTCCAGGATTCCCAGCCTCTTTCCGGTGACGCGGGCAATCTGCGCCCGACACGGGCCCTGAGTGTCAGCGAACTCAATCACCAGGCCAGGCACCTGCTGGAATCCAGTTTCATGCAGGTCTGGGTGGAAGGCGAGCTTTCCAGCTTCTCACGCCCCTCCTCCGGCCACTGGTACTTCTCCCTGAAAGACCGCAAGTGCCAGGTCCGATGCGCCATGTTCCGGGGCTTCAACCAGCGCGTCCGCGCTATACCCAAGGAAGGCGACCAGGTCCGCATCCGGGGCAAGGTGACACTTTACGAAAACCGGGGCGACTTCCAGATCATTGTCGAGCACATCGAACCGGCAGGACTGGGCGCCCTGCAGCTGGCCTTCGAGGAACTCAAGCGCAAACTCCAGGCCGAGGGACTGTTTGATCCTGCACGGAAGAAACCGATCCCGGCCCTCCCCCGCCATATCGGAGTAGTAACCTCGCCAACCGGGGCCGCTATTCATGACATCCTGACGGTGCTTTCGCGCCGGTGCCCGGCCATCCCGGTCACCCTCTATCCGACCGCCGTCCAGGGCAAGGCCGCGACCAGCGATATCGTCCGGGCCATCGAGCAGGCTCAGAGCCATGGCGTTGCGGATGTCCTGATCATCGGTCGTGGCGGCGGCTCGCTCGAAGATCTCTGGTGCTTCAACGAGGAAGCGGTCGCCCGGGCCATCGCGGGCTGCCGGATTCCGACCGTGAGCGCCGTCGGCCATGAAGTGGATGTCACCATCGCCGATTTCGTGGCGGATCTTCGGGCCCCCACCCCGTCGGCCGCAGCGGAAAAAATCTCACCGGACCAGAGCCAATGGCTGAGGCAACTCGCCGAGCAGGAACTTCGGCTTGCCAACGCCGCAAGGCGGGCGCTCAAACGCTTCTCAGTGCAACTTGAACACCTGTCTGCACGGCTCCGGGACCCCCGCCGGGAGTTACAGGAAAAAGCCCAGCGTATGGATGATCTGGAGCTACGCCTGGACAAAGCGATGAAGCGGAAACTGGAGCGTTGGGATGTGCGTACCGGGCACCTCGCCCAGAGGCTGGCGATGCAGTCTCCGCAGAAACAGCTGAGTTCCAGCCGCGAAACCCTCGGTCGCATCGAGGAGCGGCTGTTTGCCGCAACCCGGTTGACCATCCGACAGCAGCGCGACCGCATGGAGCACCTCGCCCAGACCCTGAATGTGGTCAGCCCACTCGCCACTCTCGGTAGGGGCTACGCCATTGTCCGGGGCCCGGCCGGCAACATCATCCGGGATGCAGACAACCTTTCCCCCGGCGACCGGATTTCGGCCCGGGTAGCGCGGGGCGAAATCGAGGCCGAAGTGACCTCCGTCAAATCAGGCCTGGAATAACTTGTTGAAAAGGCGTTACTAAGCCTATGGTCTACTAGTCCATAAACTCAAAGTGCCTAAAGTTGTGTCAATACGTACAAACAACACAAAAACAACAGGCACCAAGAGGTGGAATCTATGGACTACAATTCCGAATTCCGGCGCTCGATCGACCAGCGTGACGAATTCTGGCAAGAGCATGCCAACCAGATTGACTGGATCGAAATGCCGAAGACCATCTGGCAGCCAAAGGACAATGGCCATGGCGAATGGTTTCCTGATGGCGTCCTCAACACCAGCGACGTCGCACTGGATGCGAACATCCGTGCCGGCCGGGGTGACCAGAAGGCCCTGATCTACGACTCCCCGGTTACCAACACCCAGCAATCCTATACCTACAACGAACTCACCGCCGAGGTTGCCCGTTTTGCCGGCGCCCTGAAGGCCAACGGCATCTCCAAGGGTGACCGGGTCATCATCTACATGCCGATGATTCCCCAGGCCGTGGTGGCCATGCTGGGCTGCGCCCGCATCGGCGCCATTCACTCTGTGGTCTTCGGCGGCTTTGCCGCCCACGAGCTGGCGGTGCGCATTGAAGACGCAGAACCCAAGGCCCTGATCACCGCTTCCTGCGGCATCGAAGTCAGCCGGGTTATCGAATACAAGCCACTGGTGGACAAGGCTATCGAGCAGTCCAGCCACAAGCCGGACCTGTGCGTGGTGTATCAGCGCCCGCAGGCCCGGGCTGAAATGCAGGATGGCCGCGATCTTGACTGGGAAGCGGTCATGGAAGGCGCGGAACCCGCCGATCCGGTGCCCGTCAAATCAACGGATCCGCTATACATCCTCTACACCTCCGGCACCACGGGCAAACCCAAGGGTGTGGTACGGGACAACGGCGGCCACGCCGTGGCCCTCAAATACAGCATGAAACTGGTGTACGACGCCAACCCCGGCGATGTTTACTGGGCGGCATCAGACGTGGGCTGGGTCGTGGGTCACAGCTATATCGTGTATGGCCCGCTGTTTGCCGGCTGCACCACCATCCTGTACGAAGGCAAACCGGTCAAAACCCCGGATGCCGGCGCCTTCTGGCGCGTGGTACAGGACCATGGCGTGAACCTGCTGTTTACCGCCCCCACGGCATTCCGCGCCGTGCGCAAGGAAGACCCCGAAGCGGACGAGCTGAACAAGTACGACGTCAGCTCCCTCAAGCGGATCTTCCTGGCCGGCGAGCGACTGGACCCGCCAACCTACGAGTGGCTGAAGGAGCACACCGGCCTGCCCATCCTCGATCACTGGTGGCAGACCGAGACCGGCTGGGCCATTTGCTGTAACCCGGTGGGCATCGAAATGATGGAAACCAAGCCCGGCTCCGCCACCGTGCCCTCCCCGGGCTACAACGTTCAGGTTGTGGACATGAAAGGCAGCCAGGTTCCGGCCGGCGAACAAGGCCAGGTCGCAGTCAAGCTGCCACTGCCGCCGGGCTGCATGATGACGGTCTGGGGAGATGATGAACGTTTCCGCAAGACCTACCTCGATCCGATCAAGGGCTACTACAGCTCCGGTGACGGCGGCTTCATTGATGACGACGGCTACGTATTCATCATGGGCCGGACCGACGACGTCATCAACGTGGCGGGCCACCGACTCTCAACCGGTGAGATGGAAGAAGTGGTGGCATCCCACCCGGCGGTGGCCGAGTGTTGCGTGGTGGGCGCCCACGACGAGCTGAAGGGCCAGGTTCCGATCGGCCTGGTGCTGATCAAGGACGGCGCTACCATTGATCACGACGAACTGGAAGAAGAGCTGGTTGAAATGGTGCGCGACAAGATCGGTGCCATTGCCTGCTTCCGCCGGGCCATGGTGGTCGAGCGACTGCCCAAGACCCGGTCCGGCAAGATTCTGCGCCGGGTGATCCGCCAGATCGCCGATGGTGAGGAGTACACCGTACCCAGCACCATTGATGATCCGGCCATCCTGGAAGAGATCAGCCAGCAGTTCCGCTCCTGAGCATCCTGCTGGCAAACATCGAGGCCGGCCACCTGAAAGTGGCCGGCCTCGATATCTCTCCACCCGTCACTTTTCTGTCAAATCTTTGTTTTTAAAACGAATAAAAGCTTCAAAAAAAGCGTTGACGCTCCCGAAACTCGGTCTATACTGAAATTGCTGTGAAAATACAGCGGTATTTAGTGAATGCGTTACAACGTCGTGCCTCCGTGCTTTTCGTTGCCCTTCTCTCAGTACTCTCTGGATTTCTCAGCACAGTTCCATCAGGAATTCGAAGGTCCCGTGAGGGCAAACTTTAGAAAGACAGGAAAGATCAATGTCCGATACAAAAACCGGCCACGTGAAGTGGTTCAACGAGTCCAAGGGCTTTGGCTTTATCGCTCAGGACGGTGGCAGTGACGTATTTGTTCACTACAGTGCAATCAACGCTTCCGGTTTCCGTACCCTGACCGAAGGTCAGCAGGTACAGTTCACCGTAACTCAGGGCCCGAAAGGCCCGCAGGCGGAAAACGTAACGCCGGTGTAACCGGGTTAAGTGGACCGTTCCTTGCCCCTCACGGGCATTGGAAACGTAATAAGCCGGCATCATGATGCCGGCTTATTTTTTTACCTTCGATTTCTTTCCTCAGGCGTCAGCCAGCTCGGCGGTCTTTCTGGCAGAGGGCATCTCGGTTCCGACGGCCTGGGCAACGGCGGAGAACAGTGCCTGCAGGGTGGCTGACGTGGTGTCCTCGGCAAGAGCCGCGGCGCTGCAGTGCTGACCGTTCACCGTCAGGCGGATGCACGCCAGGGCGTTGGCATTGGTCCCCTCGCCCAGTGCGAACTCGTCATAGGCCTCGACCGCAATAGTGATACCGAAGCGGTTCTCGAGGGCCTCGGACACCGCCTCTACGGCACCCAGACCACGACCTTCCAGTCGGACCGGTGAGGCATCGGTGCCTACGACCACATCGGCGCGCACGCCCTCATCATCCCGGTGCAGATCGTAGGAACGCAGCTCCCAATCGGAATGCACTTTCAGGTACCGGTCCTCGAACAGGCGGTGGATGGTGTGCGAGTCGATTTCCCCGCCTTCGGTTTCCGCCTCGCGCTGTACCACCTTGCTGAACTCGATCTGCAACCACCGGGGCAGACTGATGTCGTAGTCCCGCTCCAGCACGTAGGCAACGCCGCCTTTGCCGGACTGGCTGTTGATTCGTACCACTTCCTCATAGCGCCGGCCCACATCGAACGGATCGATAGGCAGGTAGGCAACGTTCCAGACATCGTCGTCCTTGCGGCGGGCCAGGCACTTGCGGATCGCATCCTGGTGACTGCCGGAGAAGGCGGTGAATACCAGTTCGCCGGCATAGGGATGGCGTGGGTGCGTGGAAATCTCCGTGCAGGCCTCGACCACCTCGGTGATCTCTGCCATGCCGGACAGATCCAGGGTCGGATCAATACCCTGGGAATACAGGTTCATGGCCATGGTGACCAGGTCCATATTGCCGGTACGCTCACCGTTACCCATCAGGGTACCCTCGACACGATCGGCACCCGCCATCACCGCCAGCTCGGCAGCGGCCACGGCACAACCCCGGTCGTTGTGGGTGTGCACGCTGATACTGATGTGCTCCCGGCGCTGGATGTTGTCACAGATCCACTCGATCTGGTCGGCAAAGACGTTCGGGGTTGCCATTTCCACGGTCGCCGGCAGGTTGATGATCACCGGCTGACCCTGATCCGGGCGCCACACCTCGGTGACCGCATCGATGACCTCCGCCGCAAAGTCCAGCTCGGTTCCGGTAAAACTTTCCGGGGAATACTGGAAGGTCCAGTCGGTGTCCGGATAGCGGGTTGCAATGTCCTTCACCAGCTTCGCGCCATTAACGGCGATGTCACGTATACCGTCCCGGTCCAGACCGAACACCTGCTCGCGCTGGACCGTGGAGGTGGAATTGTAGACGTGCACGATGGCGCGCTTCGCGCCCTCCAAAGCCTGGTAGGTGCGCTCGATCAGTTCCGGGCGCGCCTGGGTCAGAACCTGGATCCTGACGTCGTCGGGAATCCGGTTTTCCTCAATCAGCTTGCGGCAGAAATCAAAGTCCGGCTGACTGGCCGCCGGAAAACCAATCTCGATTTCCTTGAAGCCGAGCTTGACCAGCAAATCAAACATTCGCTGCTTCTGGGCAACTGACATGGGCTTGACCAGCGCCTGGTTACCGTCCCGCAGGTCTACAGCGCACCAGGTGGGCGCCTTTTCGATCACCTTGTCCGGCCAGCGACGGTCGGTCTTGGCGATCGGCTTGAATGCCATATATTTGCGATGATCAAAAGCCATGGAAGGATTCCTTTCGATTGCCGGTGGAGTACTTGATTTAGTTACTATGCTAACTCAGTCGAACGGAAATTTGATTGCTATTTCAGGCTTGGAATGGGTAAATTTGAGCATAACCCACCCAAATTTACGATAAGGTCGCAACATAATGCTCAAACAACCCAAAGAACTCGTGAAAATTGACAAAACCGACCGGCGGATCCTGGAAGAACTCCAGAAAGACGGCTCACTGACCAATCAGGAACTGGCAGAAAAGGTGGGGCTTTCCCCTTCCCCCTGCCTGAGGCGGGTAAAGGCACTTGAGGACGCCGGCGTCATCCTTGGCCGGGCCACGATCCTGGACCACAAGAAGCTGGGGCTCTCGTTAACGGCCATCATCCTGATCGGCATGGACCGGCATACCCCGGAGCGTTTTGCAGCTTTTGAAGAAAAGGTCGCCGGTTACCCGGAGGTCCAGGAGTGCTACCTGATCACCGGGCAGGACGCCGACTACATGCTCAAGGTGGTGGTCCCGGACATGGACCATTACCACCACTTCCTGCTGAACCACATTACGCGGATCCAGGGAGTCAGTGGCGTCCATTCCAGCTTCGTTCTCAGGCGGGTCATAGACAGCACCGCCCTGCCCTTGGGCTACCTGTCCTGAATCAGCGAATCAGCTCGCGGACATAGGCGCCTGCCATACATTTGAGCTCCTCGACCAGCTGACGACCCTGGTCTTCGGGCAGGGTGACGGCCAGGCGAAGAATGTTGCCGGCCGAACGCGGCAACAGAAGGCTGGCCGTCCAGCGACGGGCTTCCGGAATATGGGGGCACTCCTCCTTCAGGCGGGCGTCCAGATCCTGGGCGTTGCTGTAGAGTTCCCGCAGGTCCAGCTCACGCAACTCGGGCATTGCCTCGACACCACTCCATATCGCCGAATAGGCCGGCTCGGTCCGGTAGAACTCATAGAATTGGTCGATCAGAATGTCCACGGCTTCGATCAGGCCCAGCTCCGGCAGATGCTTGCGCAGGGCCTTCTCCATCTTCTCCACGTGCTGCTCGGCGATGGCGTGAACGATCGCGGCCTTGTTGGGAAAGTAGCGGTAGAGCGAGGCCAGGGACATACCCGATTGCCGGGCGATGGCGGACATGCTGGTGGCATCCACACCGACTTCATCAAAAATGGCCGCCGCATGCGACAGGATGGTGTTTACCCGCTCGCGGCTCCGGGCCTGGACAGGCTGGCGGCGGGGGGCAACATCAACAGTTTCATCAGTCATCATCTGTACCTTGTCAGGCTGGCTCCGTACAATAACCACCACTTTACGACATAATAAGACGCCGGCGGCGAGGATCCGCCTGTCCATTAGTCTAACCATTCTGATTCAAGCCAAACGGAAGAGACAATGCGAGCAAGCCGTTACCTGATAGCGACCCAGAAAGAGACCCCCGCTGACGCGGAAATTATCAGCCACCAGTTGATGTTACGTGCCGGCATGATCCGCAAGCTCGCAGCAGGCCTGTACACCTGGCTGCCGATGGGGCTGCGCACCCTGCGCAAGGTCGAGCGGATTGTTCGTGAAGAAATGGACAAGAGCGGTGCCCAGGAAGTCCTCATGCCTGCGGTACAGCCGGCGGAACTCTGGCAGGAGTCCGGCCGCTGGACCGAGTATGGTGGCGAACTGCTGCGTATGAACGACCGCCATGGCCGGGATTTCTGCTTCGGTCCGACCCACGAGGAAGTCATCACCGACCTGATCCGGAACGAGGTGAAGAGCTACAAGGAACTGCCGGCCAACTTCTACCAGATCCAGACCAAGTTCCGGGATGAGCGCCGCCCGCGGTTTGGCGTGATGCGCGCCCGGGAGTTCATCATGAAGGACGCCTACTCCTTCCACGTCGACGCGGAGTCTCTGAACGAGACCTACCAGGTCATGCACCGGACCTATTGCAACATCTTCGACCGTGTGGGGCTGGACTATCGCCCGGTAGAGGCGGACTCGGGCGCCATCGGTGGCAGCGATTCCCACGAGTTCCACGTGCTGGCCTCCTCCGGTGAGGACGACATCGTGTTCAGCACCGAGAGTGATTACGCCGCCAACATCGAGAAGGCGGTGGCCCTCGCCCCTGCCGGCGAGCGTCCCGCGCCGGCCGAGGAGATGAAAGAAGTCCACACCCCCGGCCAACGCACCATCGAGGCCATTGCCGAATTCCTCGGCATCGACGCCACCCGCACGGTCAAAACCCTGCTGGTGAAGGGCGAGGAGGACGAAAACGGCCAGTCCGGCCTGGTGGCACTCATCCTCCGTGGCGACCACACCCTGAACGAGATCAAGACGGAAAACCTTGCCGGTATTGCCGAGCCACTGACCATGGCCACCGACGAGGAAATCAAGAGCGCGACCGGCTGCGAGCCTGGCTCCATCGGCCCCGTGAACCTGCCGGTGCCGGTGATTGTCGACCGCAGTGCCGCTCACCTCGCGGACTTTGTCTGCGGCGCCAACCGGGACGACTATCACCTGACCGGTGTTAACTGGGAGCGTGATGTCCCGCTGGGTCGCGTTGAAGACCTTCGCAATGTGGTTGAGGGCGATCCGAGCCCGGATGGCAAGGGCACCCTGGAGATCCGCCGCGGTATCGAGGTGGGCCACATCTTCAAGCTGGGTAACAAGTACAGCAAGTCCATGAACGCCACCGTACTGGACGAGCATGGTAAGGCCACGGTCATGGAGATGGGCTGCTACGGTGTAGGTGTGTCCCGTATCGTGGCCGCGTCCATCGAGCAGAACCATGACGACAAGGGCATCATCTGGCCGGACGCCATTGCGCCTTTCCAGGTCGCTATCGTGACCCTGAACGCCCACAAGTCACCGACCGTGGCTGAAGCAGGGGAGAAACTCTACGAACAGTTGCGCCAGGCGGGCTTCGATGTCCTGCTGGATGACCGTAACGAGCGCCCGGGCGTGAAGTTCGCGGATATGGAACTGATCGGTATTCCCCACCGTCTCGTGGTTTCCGATCGTGGTTTGGCCGCGGGTACCCTGGAGTACAAGGGCCGCAGGGATGAAGAGAAGCAGGATATCCCGGTGGCCGAAGCCTTGCCCTTCCTGATCAACGCATCGCCGCGCAAGGGACTCTGAGCGCGGCTGTCCCGCGCAGATTCAGACTATTGAAGAGAGCCCGGCACCACCGACCACGCCGGGCTCCATCTCCAGAATCACACCAAATCGTTTCCGGACCGACTCCCTTATCCGGTCTGCAAGCTCCAGAATATTGCGGCCCGTGCCCCCAGCGTGGTTGATCAGAACCAGCGCCTGACGGTTGTGCACACCTACCCGCGAATCCCGGTAACCTTTCCAGCCGCACTGGTCTATCAGCCAGGCCGCGGCAACCTTGACCCCCTGGGCCTGCGGGTACGCCGGGATATCCGGATACTGCTCTTTCAGCCGGTCATAGGCCGCGTCGGTCACCACCGGGTTTTTGAAAAAACTGCCGGCATTGGGAATCTGCCGGGGATCGGGGAGTTTGCGTCGGCGGATGGCCATCACCGCTTCGGCTACCGTGGAAGCGTCAGGTTCCCTGTCGGGAAGACTGGCAAGGTATTCCTCCAGGTCGCGATAGCCCAACTGGAGGGGTTTGCTGCGTGACAGCCGCAACCGTATCTCGGTGATCACATAACGGCCGGACTTGCGCTTGAACAGACTGTCGCGATAATCAAAGCCGCACTGGTCGTTGGCCAGACGGAGCCACTTGCCGGTCTCGCGATCAAAAGCCGTTACCGATACCAGGGTGTCGCAAAGTTCGACGCCGTAGGCGCCGATATTCTGGACCGGGGCGGCGCCTGCCGTGCCCGGGATCAGGGCCAGGTTCTCGATACCCCGGTAGCCTGACTTCGTCGCGTAGAGCACGGCTTCATGCCAGTTCTCCCCGGCACCCAGAACCAGGGTGGCCTCGTCTCCCTCGATCTGTTCCCAGTGGCGGCCGCGAATTGCCATATGAATCACCAATCCCGGGAAATCACCGGCAAACACCAGGTTGCTGCCACCGCCGATAAAGAGGGTGTCCAGACCACGCTCCCGTGCCCACGCCAGGGCATCTTCCAGAAGCCCGGAGTCCCGCAGCTCGAGAAAATATCTGGCCGTGGCCGGGACCTGCAGCGTATTGAACGCCTGCAGATCAACCTGCTCCTGAACGGACACCCGATCCTTCAACGCAGCCGCCCCCGGATCTCGTCAAGGAGCCCCTGGCCGGCTTCGTGGATGAGGTCCAGCACGAACTCGAAGCCGTCGTCGCCACCGTAATAGGGGTCCGGCACTTCCTCGTGACGGGACTTGCCATAGGAGAGGAACAGCTCCGGAGCGGTACCACCATTCTGGCGCCAGATGTCCTTCACATCCGCCAGGTTCTGGCGGTCCATCACCAGCACATAGTCGAACTCATCCAGATCGTTCTCGATAATCTGGCGCGCCCTGAGGTCGCTGATATCAATACCCCGTTTACGGGCGGCCTCCATGGCCCTGGCATCGGGTGACTTGCCAACATGCCAGCTGCCCGTGCCGCAGGAATCGATATGGATCCGGTCGGACAACCCAGCCTCCTCCACCAGGGAGCGGAAAACGCCCTCGGCGCTGGGGGAACGGCAGATGTTTCCCAGGCAGACAAACAACACCCGAACGCCATTGCTCATGTTCAACTCTCCTGTTTCGTTGTCAGCCACGCACGGACACGCTCGAGGTCCGCTTCGGTATCCACGCCGGCAGGCGGATTCTGTGCCGCAATGTCTACGTGGATCCGGGCACCGTTGTAGAGTGCTCGCAGTTGCTCGAGGGATTCCACTCTCTCGGTCGGCGCCGGCGCCCATGAAACAAATTCGCTCAGTACGCTGGCGCGGTAGCCATAGATGCCAATGTGCCGGAAATACCCGACACCATCCGGCAACGACACCAGCCCCCTGGCCGAATCCATACCGGAGGGCCACTGATCCCGGGCCCAGGGAATCGGCGCCCGACTGAAATAATGGGCCATGCCCTGATGATCGAAGACCACCTTCACCACGTTGGGATTGAACACCGGCCCGATGTCGTGAATGCGCTCGCAGAGGGTGGCAATGGAGGCTTCCGGGTAGCGCTCCAGGTTCTCAGCCACCTGGTTGATCAGGGCAGGCGGGATCAGGGGTTCATCGCCCTGGACGTTCACCACCCGATGATCCGGATCAAGCGCCAGCTTGCGTGCCACCTCTTCCAGCCGGTCGGTGCCACTGGCGTGGTCGGGCGAGGTCATCACCACTTCCGCCCCGAAACTTTCGCAGGCTTCCTGAATGCGCCGGTCGTCGGTGGCCACCACCACACGGGAAGCGCGGCTTTCTGCCGCACGCTCACACACGTGGCGAATCATCGGCTTGCCGGCAATATCCGCCAGCGGTTTGCCTGGCAGGCGGCTGGAGGCATAGCGGGCTGGAATCACAACGGTGAAGGACATGCTCTCTCCCTTACCAGATCAGGTCAGTGCTTTTCGAGACGTTCGTCAGTGCTCAGGGTCCGGGCCTCGCTGGCCAGCATGACCGGGATGCCCTCCCGGATCGGGAAAGCCATGGCATCCTGGTAACAGATCAGCTCGGTTTTCTCCTTGTTGAGCTTCAGGTCACCCTTGCAGACCGGGCAGGCCAGCATGGCAATCAGCTTTTTATCCATGGTCCGTTCTCTTCTGGTTTGATTCATTCAACTGTTGCGAGCATTCCTCGAGCCGCTGGAGAAACGCGTTTATAAAACTGTCCGGCAACTCTGCCTCCACCGCAAGATACCAGGCATTATCCGGTGCAAACTTCCGGCATTTTACGGCGTCCTTGGCGGTCATCACCAGCCACTCGCCCGGCTCCGCCGACAGATCGCGAGCCCTGAAACGGTGATGGTCGGGAAAAGGCGTTTCCCGGACCTGGGCACCAAGCTGCCTGAGCGTATCGAAAAACCGCGCGGGATTGCCGATTCCGGCAACACCATGAACCTTGCGCCCGGCAATCTCGGCCAGCGGCGCCTGATGGCCTGTTGTCACCTGGACCAGGGAGGAAGGGAGCAGTCGCATGGGAAAGATGTCCGGATGCTCGACTCCCTCGAAGCTCCCGAGCCGGTCCTCGGCCTCTTCGGCTCTGGCACCATTGACCACCACAAAATCGACACTCGAAAGCCTCGAAACCGGTTCCCGTAGCGGGCCGACGGGAATCAGACCGCCATTGCCGATGCCACGGCTGGCATCGAACACCGCCAGCTCGATATCCCGGGGCAAAGCATAGTGCTGAAGGCCATCGTCACAGATCAGGACATTGCCCAGAAACCGGGAAATGGCAAGGGCAGCTCCTCTTCGACGCTGGGGATCCACTACCACCGGGACGCCGGTCGCCTGTGCCAACATCACCGGCTCATCACCGGCCACTGACGGATCACTGTCACCGTCCACCACAAGTGGATAATGGTCAGACTTGCCACCGTATCCCCGACTGAGAATCACCGGCCGCCAGCCGGCCGACGACATCTCCTTGACCAGGCGGGCCGTCAGCGGGGATTTGCCGGTGCCTCCGGCGGTAATGTTGCCAACCACCACCACCGGAACCGGCAGCGGTTCGTCGCGAAGCTCCCAGGCCTTGCGCCGACGGGAGTCACTGATGGAACGGTAGATCCAGGCCAGCGGCGCCAGCCAGCCGAGCGGGCGGCCCTTGCCATACCAGACCCGGTCTACCAGGGAAGTCATGAATGCTCACTGAACTGCATCTGATGTAGCTGTGCGTAGGCGCCGCCGGTCGCCAGCAACTCCTCGTGGCGACCGGATTCGACGATCCGGCCCTTCTCCATCACCAGAATCCGGTCTGCCTTCTCGATGGTGGACAGACGGTGCGCGATCACCAGGGTTGTCCGGCCCTGCATCACGGTTTCCAGGGCCTCCTGGATGTGGCGTTCGGATTCGGTATCCAGTGCCGAAGTAGCCTCATCCAGGATCAGCACCGGCGCATCCTTCAGCAAGGCCCGGGCGATGGCGAGCCGCTGACGCTGGCCGCCGGACAGCATCACACCATTGTCCCCGATCATGGTATCGAGCCCTTCCGGCATCCGGTCGATAAACTCCAGGGCGTGGGCTTTCTCCGCCGCCGCCCGGATCTCCTCACGGCTGCAGTGCCTGAGGGCCCCATAGGCTATGTTGGCGGCGATGGAATCGTTGAACAGCACCACGTTCTGGGTAACCAGCGCGATCTGGGCACGCAGGGCCGGGAGCGAATACTCCCGCAGGGAATGTTCATCGATGCGGATATCGCCACCGGTAAACTCGTAGAACCTGGGCAGCAGGCTGACCAGGGTCGACTTGCCACTGCCCGAACGGCCCACAAGGGCAACGCTCTGCCCTGCCGGAATGGTGAGGGAAATACCCTCGAGGACGTTATCTAGCTGGTCCCGGTACCGGAAGGAGACATCGTCGAAACGGATATCCCCGGCAACCCGATCCGGCGCGTAGGTTCCGGGGTCGTCCTCAGGATGCTCATCGATGGTTTCGAACACATCATGGGCAGCCGCTACACCCTTCTGGATCTTGGCGTGGATATTGGTGATCTGACGGATGGGCTTGGCCATGGTGGTTGCCGCCGTCAGGAAGGCCACCAGCTGACCGGTGGTCATTTCACCCCGGATTTCCGGAGCAAGCATCATCCAGACCAGAGCCGCTATCGCGATCGCCACCAGCACCTGGATCACCGGCACGCTGATCGCCTGGGTTGCGGCCATTTTAAGGCTCTGCTTCAGGTTCTGGTCGTTGACAGTCCGGAACCGTTCCTTTTCGTAGTCCTCACCGCCAAAGGTACGGACAACGCGGTAGCCGGTGATCGATTCCGAGGCCACATGGGTAATATCGCCCATGGAGCCCTGGATACGCTTGCTGATCTTGCGGAAACGCTTGCTGGCGTAGCTCACCACCGCCCCGATAATCGGGCCGACAGTAAGGAATAGCAGGGTCAGCTTCCAGTTGGTGTACAGCATGAAACCGAGCAGGCCGACAACCGTCAGGCCCTCGCGCAACGCCGTGGTCACCGCATTGGTCGTAGCCTCGGCCACCTGCTCCACGTTGAAGGTCAGCTTCGACACCAGCCTGCCGGACGCGTTGTCGTCAAAATAACGGGACGGCAAAGCCATGAGACGTTCGAACAGGTCCCTGCGCAGGGAATTGATGACATGGCGGCCCACGTAACCGATGAAGTAGGTGCTCATGTAGGTGCCAAGTCCCCGGGAGGCGAACACTCCCACAATCAGCAGCGTCAGTATCAACCGATTCTGGTCGGTGGGGTTTTCGATCGCCGTGATGACGTATTCCATGGCCGCCGCCATGCCAGTGGAGGCAGCGGCATAGATGACGTTGCCAATGACCGCCAGGGAAAAGGCAATCCAGAACGGTTTGGCATAGGACAGCAGGCGCTTGTAGGTCTCCCAGCTGCCCTTGTCCATGGCGACCGGCGCCGCAGGTTCCGGGTTATTCACCAGCATCAGACTCCCGCTCCGTGGTTATGCTCAACTTGGCAAAACCCAGGCGGCCGGCAACATCCATGGCGCGAACCACAAATTCGTGTGGCGTGCGGGCATCAGCGGTAATGATGAATGGCAGGGAATTATCACCTTCGGCCAACTCACGCACCCCCTTCTCAAGGGTCTCCCTCCGGTTGTTGACCAGGGTACGGTCGTTGAGGATGTACTGCCCCTCAGCGTTGATCACCACATCGATCTGCTTCACCTCGGCCGGGCTGGCTGGCTCGCCGCTGGCCTCGGGCAGCTCGACCTGCAAATGGCTTTCCCGGGTAAAGGTGGTGGATACCATAAAGAAAATCAGCAGCAGGAAGACCACATCGATCAACGGGGTCAGGTCGACGCCGACTTCCTGGCTTCTCTGGCGCTTGAACTTCACGGTGTTCAGGCTCCTTCCACGTCGATTTCGCGGTCTCCGTGCACAACCTCAACCAGCTTGATGGCTTCCTGCTCCATGTTGACCACCAGCTCATCAACACGACGGATGAAATAGCGGTGACAGATCAGCGCCGGGATCGCCACGCTCAGACCGGCCGCCGTGGTGATCAGGGCTTCGGAAATGCCCCCGGCGAGGTTGCCCGCATTGCCGACACCGGCGAGCTGGATCTCGGCGAACACCTTGATCATGCCGATTACCGTACCCAGCAGGCCAAGCAAGGGGGCGATGGTGGCCACGGTACCGAGGGGATTCAGGAAACGCTCCAGTTCGTGGATCACCTGGCTGGCTTCGTGCTCGATGCTTTCCTTCATGATTTCCCGGCCATGCTTGGCGTTGAGCAGACCGCCGGCAAGGATTCGGCCGAGCGGAGAGGAACCCTGCAGGGCCTTGAGCTTCCGGCCATTCAGGTCCTTCTTCTTGATCCAGCGCCAGAGTTCGTTGATGGTCTGGGGGGGAGCAACCCTGGAGGCACGAAGGGTCCAGAAACGCTCCAGGACGATGGCCAGAGCCAGGATGGAACAGGCAACAATGGGCACCATCAGAATGCCACCGGCTTTCAACAACTCGAACACGCTTGGTCTCCCTGGTTAGTTACAAGCCGCGCTACTTTAGCATAGCTGCCGTTTCAGGCCACACCCGATGTGTCACGGTATTTTACATTGCTCACGGGTCAGCCCCGCTCCGCCGATCCAGAACGGTGAATCGTGTCTCATTTCATGGACTTCCAGCCCCTCGGCAGTTGCCTTGAACGTAATACCACCGGAGCACGCGGTATTCAGCGCAATCGCCCCGATCTGCCGGTAACGGGCAACAACGTCGGGGTGCGGGTGGCCATAACGGTGCCGGTAACCGGCGGTATAAATGACATGATCCGGCGCCAGGGTATTGACCCAGGCGGAGGAAGACGAGGTTTTGCTGCCATGATGGGGTGCCAGCACAATCCGATGCACGGATAGATCTGACGAAGCCTCAAGGGTTTCGAGGAATCCGGTCTCGACCGCATCGGTAATATCCCCCGGAAGAATCCACTCCGTCGCCTTGTGCCTGACCACCAGCACACAGGACGCATCATTACCGGACACATCACCGGGATTCCGCCAGAAAGCCAGCTCCAGAGCACCCAGCGTTTCCGGCTTCCCCTGGCACCTCTCAACCGGCACGTTGGCGGGCACCCCCACCTCTTCAAGCGTCTCCGGTTCGCCCGCAATCACCCTCCCCACCGGCAGGCGGCCAAACAACAGGCCCACCCCACCGGCATGATCACTGTCACTGTGGCTAATTACCAGCTGGTCTATCCGCCGGACACCGAGGTCCTTCAGGTTCGGCAGGACCGTTGATTCCATCGCTGAAAACACCCCCGGTACCGCCGGGCCGGTATCGTAGAGCAAGACTTCCCGGCGATGGCGCACCAGTACCGAAAGCCCCTGCCCGACATCCAGAATTCGCACTTCCGGCACGGTCACATACCGGTTCACTGGGTCACTGCTGGCTGAATCCGGTCCGGGCCACAACCATAAAGCGACCCCGCTGAAGACCAGGGCGGGAAACCACGGCAGGGGAAGACGCAGGGCCAGCAATCCGGATGCGGCCACCAGCAACAGTGGCAGGCCGGCCGATGACACAACCGGAACCTGCCATTCTGACAGGCGGAGCAACAACCACCAGAGCCCGGCCAGCACAGCATCCATCAATAGAATCACCCATTCCGCCAGCGCCGGCACCAGGGCGACCACCATGCCACCAACAATGATGACCGGCATGACAATCACCGAAACCCAGGGAATGGCCACCAGATTGGCTACCAGCCCGGCGATCGGCTGGCCCTGACCGAATTGTGCAAGCACGGGCCAGAGCCCGACAAAAACGGCCATCTGGGCCAGGACCAGCCCTGTATGCCAACCAACGGCTCCCAGCCTTCCGGAGAAGGTCACGAGCAGGATGGCAACCGCCGAGAATGAAAGCCAGAAGCCCTGATCCAGCGGGGCAAAAGGATCCAGAACCAGAACCGTCGCGAACGCCAGAGCCAGCGACTGCCAGGGCGAGGTCTCCCTGCCACCTATCAGCGCCCAGGTGGCAATCATCACCATGATCAGGGCCCTGCGTGTCGGCACCGTGAATCCGGAGGCCAGTGCATAAGCGAGACAACTGACGCCAACCACGGCAAAAACACCCCAGCGCAAAGATTCTTCGGAGAAGCGGTGCCCGGGAAAGGCCAACAAGGTCCGACGGGCGACAAAACCCGCGCCAAGAGCCACGAGCCCCAGGTGCAGGCCGGATATGGCCACCAGATGGATGGTCCCGGTTGCCTTGAGCACTTCCCAGTGAGACGATTCCATGGCGCCGCGGTTGCCGATCATCAGGGATGCGATCAACGGGTACTGACTGGCTCCGGAAAATCGGCCTTCCACCCAGCGCGCAAGGGACTGGTGGGCAGCGGTGTAACGGCAGTGCAGGTTGCAAGGCAGGGTTGGAGTGGGCTCTGCCGCCCGGACGCTGCCGGTCGCGCGGAAGCCTTTGCGGAACAGCCAGTCCTCGTACCTGAATCCCGAGGGATTGAGTGTTCCGTGGGGTCGCATCAAGACCACTGTCAGGGTCAGGCGATGGTGTGCCAGCGTTTGCGCCTCACCGCCATACCAGCTCAACCGGAGCCGCTCTGGCAACCCCGATTCAGCCCTCCCGGGCCAGCCGGTGATGCAGAAACTGAAGCGCTGGCTGTTGAAGCTGCCGGGCGCCGGAATATCGCAGACATAGCCCTCGACCGTCACTGGAATGCGCTCCAGATCCGAAGGCAGGCGCTGACTCAACTGATGTCCGGCCTGCCACGCGCCCCACGCCAGACCAGATATCAGGGCAGCAACCACCAGAGCCAGCTTCCGTAGCACCGGAGACTTCGCCGCCAGCACACTGTAAAAAGCTGTCACAAGGGCCGCCACCAGCCACCACGACACTGGTAACACCGACAAGCGATACAGTAAGATAACGCCGCACGAGAAAGCTATGGCGCAGAGAAACGCCACGCTGTGCGATTGCGGCTTATACGGCTGTTCAGAGCCGGTATGACTCGCGGACAATCCTTGTCCTCCTGATATTTATTCTCCGGCAACATCCCTTTGCCGGTGCAATCACACGCTTACAGGCAGAACTTCCTATGCCAAAGAAGTTCATGAAACGATATCTGCCGTCACCGGAACGGGTGCAGTCCATGAGATCACTGCACTTTCTGGGCGATATCCTTCATGAACCCAACCTGTGGCACATCAATCGCCACAGCGTGGCCAGGGCCTTCCTGATCGGCATCTGGTTCTGTTTTATCCCCATGCCCTTCCAGATGCTGGCCGCAGCACTGTTTGCCATCTGGTTCAACGCCAATCTGCCCCTGTCCGTGGCACTGGTGTGGATCAGTAACCCGGTCACCATGCCACCCATGTTCTACTTCAACTACAAGGTCGGGGCGTGGATCCTGAACCGGCCTGTGCTGGCCTTCGAGTTCGAACTTTCCTGGCCCTGGATCAGCGAACGGCTTGTGGATATCGGGATCCCCCTGTATCTGGGCTCCCTGATCTGCGCCACCGCCTTTGCCTGCCTCTCCTACCTGGTCATCCAGTATCTCTGGCGCCGGAAAATACGCTCGGACTGGCGGGAAAGACGGCTGGAACGGCGCAAACGCCGCCGCACCGTCAATCAGGCTTCCTGAAGCAGACGCCCCTGCTCCAACCGTAAAACCCGGCCCAGGCTCCGGGCCATACGCATGTCATGGGTCACCATGACAAAGGCAATGCCGGACTGGTCACGCAGGGTTTCAATCAACGCCTGCACCCCCTCACCCGTGTGTTCGTCCAGGTTACCGGTGGGCTCGTCCATCAGTACGCATTCCGGCTCGTTCACCAGGGCGCGGGCAATGGCGACGCGCTGGCGCTCGCCCCCGGACAATTCGCCGGGCTTGTGGGTCAAACGGGCGCCAAGGCCGACCTTCTCCAGCAGAGACGCTGCCTTGTCACGGGCAGCTTTCACGGGCAGCCCACCAAGGGCGCAGGGCATCATGACGTTCTCGAGGGCAGTGAACTCCGGAAGCAGGTGGTGGAACTGGTATACGAACCCTAGATGCCGGTTCCGGAAACGTGCCCTGCCCGCCTCCGACATGCGATGAATATCCTCGCCGCAGATGTGGATCTGTCCCGAGGATGGCTTATCCAGCCCACCCAGCAAGTTCAGCAGCGTGGTCTTGCCGGCCCCGCTGCTGCCGACAATGGCGACGGTCTCGCTGGCCCCGACCTGCAGAGAGATATCGGAAAAGATCGTGAGTTTTTCCGGGCCCTCGTTGTAGGTACGGGTAACGCTGCGGCAGTCAATGACCGGTGTTTTATCGTTCATGGGAGCTCTTGCCTCACTCATACCGCAGTGCCTCCGCCGGATCGATCCGGGATGCACGCCATGCAGGATAGATGGTTGCCAGCAGACTCATCGCCAGCCCGGCACCGCTGATAATCATTACGTCCTGCATCTGGAGCTGCGACGGCAGATAGCTGATGAAATAGACATCGGCACTCAGGAACTGGTGCCCCAGGACCTTTTCCAGCCAGGAGATAAACGCGCTGATGTTCAGGGCTCCGAGCACCCCCAGCGTGGTTCCGACCAGAGTTCCGAACACACCGATGACTGCACCCTGCACGATAAAGATCCGCATGATACGACCCGGGGTCGCCCCCATGGTCCGGAGGATGGCGATATCGGCGGTCTTGTCGGTAACTACCATGACCAGTGTCGAAACAATGTTGAACGCCGCTACCGCCACGATGAACATGAGCAGCAGGCCGATCATGGTTTTCTCCATGCGTATGGCCTGGAACAGGTTGCCGTGGGTCCGGGTCCAGTCGGAAATGTAGTAACGACCGTCCAGGAGCCGCGCGGCCTCCTCCGCCACCTTCGGAGCGGCAAACAGGTCATCCACCAGCAGGCGCACGCCCTGGGCTTTGCCGCCGGTACGCATCAGCTTGGCGGCGTCGTCCATGTGTACCAGGGTGTAGTTGCCGTCAAGCTCCGCGCCCACGCTGAAAATGCCCTTGACGGTAAAACGCTTGAGCCTGGGCAGAACGCCTGCCGGGGTCACGGAGGCCTCGGGCAGTACCACAGTCAGTCTGTCTCCTACCTTGAGACGCAGGCTCGCTGCCATTGTCCGCCCCACTATGATGCCGAACTCTCCGGACACCAGATCCTCCAGGTCGCCCTCAATCATGTGGTTTTCAATGATGGAGACAGTTCGCTCCTGCTCAGGAAGGACGCCATTGAGCATCACGCCCCGGACGTCGCCACCTCCGGTTACCATACCCTGCCCCTGGATGAATGGCGCGGCGGCCAGCACTCTCGGGTGCTCCTCCACTCGGGCATCTACCGCCTCCCAATCGGGCAGCGGACCGGAGCCCTGTATCACCGCATGGGGCACCATCCCCAGGATCCGCTGCTTGAGCTCGCGATCAAAGCCGTTCATCACCGACAAGACGATGATCAGTACCGCAACACCGAGCATCAGGCCGATCATGGAGGTCAGTGAGATAAACGAGATGAAGTGATTACGACGCTTGGCTGCGGTGTACCGCAAACCGATATAGAAAGATAAGGGTCGGAACATGTAGGAGTGCTGCTCTGTTAGAATCCCTGAATGGCAAGCTCGGCGTGGTCGAGCGCATTATGGCCCTTGTCGAAAATAGGTTGCAACCGGACTTCCCGCACCCTGCATGTGAAAGCCTTGGCAAAAAACTCGGGCCCAAACAGTATAAACTGGGGAAAAGCGGGTGACTTTTGCTAGTCTTTTTCGGATATTACGTTTTATCCATGTCCTTTCGGAACACCCCGCAAGGACCCGAGCTGTAGCGTGAATGGAGAGCCATCAATGAGAAACAACAAAACCCTGTTCGGTGTACTGGCCCTGGCGGCCACCCTGTCGTTTGCACCGGCCAGCGGTGTCCTGGCTGAAGAGCTTCGGACTCCGATAGGAAGCCAGGCAGACCGGAACCAGGGAAACTATCCCAAAACCGGGCTGTCCCAGTCCTCGGTCCGCGCCAAGTGGGGCAATCCCCAGGAAGTTCGTGGCCCCGTGGGCGAGCCTCCCATTACGCAGTGGCATTACCAGGATTTCGTCGTCTATTTCGAAAAGGATCTTGTGCTCCACACGGTACTGAAACGCCAGGCCGGGCGATAACAAAAATACACCGCCAACCGGCCTGTTTTCACGGCTGCTGTCCTGACGCCGGACCGGTCCTTGGTTAGAATGGCGGCTTTTGCGAGTTAAGGTAGCTTCAACAGTGACTTCAAGACGCGTGTTGCCCGCCGAGTGGGCACCTCAAAGTGCCGTAATGCTGACCTGGCCCCACCCCGGTACTGACTGGGTTTCCCGCCTGGAAGAAGTGGAGCCGGTCTTTGAAGCCATCGCCCGGGCGGTGCTGCGCTTCGAACATCTGGTGATCAGCTGCGAGCACGTTTTCCGGGTGCAGGATCTGGACCGCGACCTGAACCGCTATGCCGAGGAAAACTCCCTGCCGGGACGCGTTATCGCCGTTCCGGCACCAGCCAACGACACCTGGGCCCGGGATCATGGCCCGATCACGGTCCAGACCGGGGACGGTCCCGAGCTGCTCGATTTCCGCTTCAATGCCTGGGGTGGCAAATTCCCCTGGGAAAAGGACGACGCCCTGAACCGCCACCTGTCCAATGCCGGCGTGTTTGGCACGGCACCGCTTAAACCCGTGGATTTCGTGCTGGAGGGCGGCTCCATCGAATCCGATGGCCAGGGTACGCTGCTCACTACCAGCGAATGCCTGCTCACCCCCAGCCGTAACCCGAGCCTGGACCGCACCGCCATTGAACATCTGCTGGCCGAGGTCCTGGGAAGTAACCGCGTCCTGTGGCTGAACCATGGCTTCCTGGCGGGCGATGATACCGACAGCCATATTGATACCCTGGCCCGGTTCTGTGCCCCCGACCACATCTGTTATGTCACCTGCCCCGATGTGGCGGACGAACACTACAGCGCCCTGGCCGCCATGGAAGAGGAACTGAAGGAGTTCCGGCAGCAAGATGGCAAGCCATACCGACTGACGGCTCTGCCCTGGCCTGATCCGATCCATGATGAGGAGGGCGAGCGCCTGCCGGCCACCTACGCGAATTTCCTGATCATCAACGGTGCTGTCCTGCTGCCAATATATGGGGTCGCCCAGGACGAAGAGGCAGTCAAAGTCATGCAGGGAATTTTCCCGGACCGGGAGATCATTCCCATTGACTGCCGGCCACTGGTCTACCAGCACGGCAGTCTGCATTGCGTCACCATGCAAATTCCCGCAGGAGTGGTTAATACATGAGCAAGGCCCGCGACAGTCACGAACTTCGCATCGCAGCAATCCAGCAAGCCTGCAGTGAGGACAAGGCGGCCAGCCTGGCCACCAGCGAAAAACTGATTCGTGAAGCGGCGAGCCAGGGTGCGGAGCTGATTGTCCTGCAGGAACTCCACGCCACCCTGTATTTCTGCCAGACCGAAGATACCTCGGTGTTTGAACTCGCCGAACCGATCCCCGGCCCGACCAGCGACCGGCTGTCTGCTCTGGCACGGGAACTGGGCGTGGTGCTGGTGGGTTCGATTTTCGAGCGGCGCATGAACGGTGTCTACCACAACACCGCCGTGGTGTTTGAACGGGATGGCGAGATTGCCGGCATCTACCGGAAGATGCATATTCCCGATGATCCCGGTTTCTACGAGAAATTCTATTTCACTCCCGGCGATGCCCAGTTCAACGACGGCCGCAATGGCTTCACGCCCATCGACACATCGGTCGGCAGGCTCGGCGTGCTGGTGTGCTGGGATCAGTGGTACCCCGAGGCTGCCCGCCTCATGGCCCTGGCCGGCGCCGAGATCCTGATCTACCCCACGGCCATCGGTTGGGATGTCACCGACGATCCTGACGAACAGGCCCGACAGCTGGAAGCGTGGGTTACGGTCCAACGCGGCCACGCTGTCGCCAACAACCTCCCGGTGGTGGCACCGAATCGGGTGGGCACCGAGCCGGACCCTTCCGGTCAATCGGACGGCATCCGCTTCTGGGGCAACAGCTTCATTTGTGGGCCCCAGGGAGAATTCCTCGCCCGCGCCGATGACGAAAACGAATGCATCCTCTCTGTCACTCTCGACCGAACCCGCACTGAATCGGTTCGACGGATCTGGCCGTATCTCAGGGACCGTCGTATCGATGCCTATGGCGACATTCTGAAGCGGGTGAGGGACTGAGGACAGGATGAAAAAACTGGTAGACAGCGTTGTTGATGAACTGAACAGCATTCTTCTGGGCAAGGACCGGCAGGTACGGCTTGCCCTGTGCGGCCTGCTGGCCCGGGGCCATCTGCTGATCGAAGACATTCCCGGCATGGGCAAAACCACCCTTTCCCATGCCCTGGCGAAGGTGATGGGGCTGAGTTACCAGCGCATCCAGTTCACCAACGATCTGTTGCCCGCCGATGTACTCGGCTATTCCCTGTATGACAAGGCCGCGGGCACCCTGGTCTTCCATCCCGGCCCCATCTTCGCCCAGGTGGTCCTGGCGGATGAGATCAACCGGGCCTCTCCGAGAACCCAGAGCGCCCTGCTCGAAGCCATGGAAGAACGGCAGGTATCCATCGAGGGCGAGACCCGCCCCCTTCCAGAGCCGTTCTTCGTGATTGCCACCCAGAACCCCATCGAACAGGGCGGCACCTTTCCGCTGCCCGAATCCCAGCTGGACCGGTTCCTGATGCGCCTGAGACTGGGCTATCCGGACCCGCGGGCCGAGCGGGAGTTGCTTGAGGGCGAGGACCGTCGCGCCATGACCGAGCGCCTGGGCACACTGCTGTCTGCCGAGAACCTCCGGACCCTGCAGGACGGTGTCACCCGGGTCACTGCCAGCCCGGCGCTGCTGGATTACGTGCAACGACTGCTGGAGCAAAGCCGGCGCATGCCCGGCCTTCTCTACGGTCTCTCACCCCGGGCCGGCCTTGGCCTGCTCCGGGCATCCAAGGCCTGGGCCATGATGGGGGGGCGCCACCATGTCCTGCCCGACGATATCCAGGCCGTCTTCCCCTCCGTCGCGGAACACCGGCTCGAGCAAGGCGAATCGGGCAAGAGTGCCGAGCGGGTCCGGCAATTGCTGGCGACGGTCTCGGTACTTGAATAAAAACCGTCTGACCTCATAGTATTCATTTTCAAACATCAGTGAGAGACATTCATGAGCGACACCCAACACTCCCGACTGATCATTCTCGGCTCAGGTCCTGCCGGCTATACCGCAGCAGTCTACGCGGCCCGCGCCAACCTGAACCCGACCCTGATTACCGGCATTGAAGTCGGCGGCCAGCTCACCACCACGACCGACGTCGACAACTGGCCCGGGGACAACGACGGGGTTCAGGGTCCGGAGCTCATGCAGCGCATGCAGAAGCACGCCGAGCGGTTCGAGACCAGCATCGTATACGACACCATCAACGAGGCTGACCTGCGCAACCGTCCGTTCCGGCTCAAGGGCGACGGTGGCGAATACACCTGTGATGCGCTGATCATTGCCACCGGGGCCTCTGCCATGTACCTGGGGCTGGAATCCGAAGAGAAGTTCAAGGGCCAGGGTGTTTCCGCCTGCGCCACCTGTGACGGCTTTTTCTATCGCAAGCAGAAAGTTGCGGTGATTGGCGGTGGCAATACCGCGGTCGAGGAAGCCCTCTATCTGTCCAACATTGCCGACGAAGTGACCCTGGTGCATCGTCGCGACAGCCTGCGGGCGGAAAAGATCCTGCAGGACAAACTGTTCGAGAAGGCGGAGAACGGCAACGTCAACATCATCTGGGACCACACCCTGGACGAGGTGCTCGGTGACGCTACCGGTGTAACCGGCATGCGCATCAAGAGCACCAAGGACGACTCGACGCAGGACATCGAACTTGCCGGCGTATTCATCGCCATCGGCCACAAACCCAACACCAGCCTGTTCGAAGGCCAGCTGGACATGGATAACGGCTACATCCGTATCCGTTCCGGCCTCGAAGGCATGGCGACCCAGTCCAGCATTCCGGGCGTATTTGCCGCTGGCGATGTGGCCGACCACGTCTACCGCCAGGCGGTAACCTCTGCCGGTTTTGGTTGCATGGCAGCCCTGGACGCCGAGAAGTTCCTGGACCAACAGGACTGAGCCGGACCGGAGTGACTGGAGCAGGATGACCACTCTCCCCTGGCTGGAACCGGACCACCTGTGGTTCCCACCCGCCGAGGAGGCCCTGGATGACCCGGATGGTCTCCTGGCCCTCGGCGGTGATCTTTCCACCGACCGGCTGGTACTCGCCTACCGGAACGGTATTTTCCCCTGGTACAGCGACGATCAGCCGATCCTGTGGTGGTCCCCGGACCCCCGCTGTGTGCTGTTCCCACCCGACATACACATTTCCCGGAGCCTGCGGCGAATGCTGAACCAGGGACGATTCCACGTTACCGCTGACCGGGCTTTCAGTCGGATCATCCGGCTGTGTGGCTCCACCCGCGCCGAAGGCACCTGGATTACCGACGACATGGTGGCAGCCTATACCGAGCTGCATCGGCAAGGCATTGCCCATTCCATTGAAATCTGGAACCGCAACAACGAGCTGGCCGGCGGCATGTACGGAGTTGCACTCGGTCGCTGCTTTTTTGGCGAATCCATGTTTTCCCTGGAGACCAACGCCTCCAAGGTGCTGATGGTTCACCTGGCGAACCAGCTGCGGCTGTGGGGCTACCGGATGATGGATTGCCAGGTGGAGAGCGACCACCTGCTGACCATGGGTGCCCGGAGCATTCCCAGGGCGGAGTTTTTATCTATACTCAGGGCATGTGTGGATCAGAAACCGGACCAGTCCGACTGGACCTTCACCTGGGAATGGCGTGGGCCGGAGGTATGAATGAGTAACCTCAGAACCCTGGTATTTTTTGCAACTCCACCCCATGACTGCAGTTACCTGCCCGATCGGGAGGCAACCACGATGTTTGTGGACCCGAGGGCCAACATTGACAAGAAACTGTACAGTCAGCTGACCGCCCTTGGGTTCCGTCGCAGCGGCTCCCATTACTACCGGCCCCATTGCGAGCATTGCAACGCCTGTATCCCCGTTCGTCTGAAGACGGACGAATTCCAGCCGGACCGGAGCCAGCGCCGGGTGATGAAAAAAAACGCGGACCTTGACTGTGACATGGTGCCCGCCCGGTTCACCGAGGAGTACTACACGCTCTATGCCCGGTATATCAATGAACGGCATAGCGACGGCGATATGTATCCCCCGTCCCGGGAGCAGTTCAGCTCATTCCTGGTAGAAGGCGCCACGGATTCCTGGTTCCTGGCGATGCGCCTGGAGGGCAAACTGGTGGGGCTTGCGGCCGTGGATGTACTCGATGACGGCCTGTCGGCCATCTATACGGTGTTTGCCCCGGAACTTGAGCACCGCAGCCCGGGAACCTTTGCCATCCTCTGGCAGATCGAAGAGGCCAAGCGCCAGGGCCTGCCACATCTGTACCTGGGTTACTGGATCAAGGAATGCCGAAAAATGAACTACAAGACCCGTTTCCAGCCTATTGAGGCTCTGCGCGATGGCCACTGGCGGACAATGGATGACAACTGACTTTGCCAAATGACGACAAATCAGGCAGAATTGCGCAATTTAAAATCACGAGAAGCATATTCAAAGAGAGGTTTCTACTGAATGGCGAAATCAGATGTCATTGAAATGGAAGGCGTCATCATCGACACCCTTCCCAACACCATGTTCCGCGTTGAGCTGAGCAACGGTCACGTTGTGACTGCTCACATTTCCGGCAAGATGCGCAAGAACTACATCCGCATCCTGACTGGCGACAAGGTCAAGGTTGAGCTGACCCCCTATGACCTGAGCAAGGGCCGCATTGTTTACCGCGCCCGTTAATATGCCTCAGTGACATCTGAAAAACCCCGCCACGGCGGGGTTTTTTGTTGCCTGCGATATAAAAAAGCCGCTGCACAAGGCAGCGGCTTTGTCGAATGGACCGGAATCAGACGGCTTCCGCGGGTTCGTCCTCGTACTCGAACTCGAGTTCGTCCCCCTTGAGGTGGATATAGACGTCCCCGCCGTGCTCGGACAGACGCCCGAACAGGATCTGCTCCGCCAGCGGCCGCTTGATCTTGTCCTGGATCAGGCGGGACATCGGGCGCGCACCCATGGTGACGTCGTAACCGCGTTCCGCGAGCCAGACCTTGGCGTCCTCGTCCACATGCAGAACCACATGCTTCTCGTCCAGCTGAGCCTGCAGCTCGGTGAGGAACTTGTCGACCACGTGGGTGATGGTCTCCTTCTGGAGATCACGGAACTGGATGATACCATCGAGCCGGTTACGGAATTCCGGTGTGAAGGTCTTGGTGATTACCTCCATGCCATCGGTGCTGTGATCCTGCTCGCTGAAGCCGATGGAACGACGGGCCATGCTCTCGGCACCGGCGTTGGTGGTCATCACCAGAATCACGTGGCGGAAGTCCGCCTTGCGGCCGTTGTTGTCGGTCAGGGTACCGTGGTCCATTACCTGCAACAGCAGGTTGAAGACCTCGGGATGCGCCTTCTCGATCTCGTCAAGCAGCAACACACAGTGCGGATGCTTGTTGACGGCCTCGGTCAGCAGACCACCCTGGTCGTAGCCCACGTAGCCCGGGGGTGCGCCAATCAGACGGGACACGGTGTGTCGCTCCATGTACTCGGACATGTCGAAGCGCACCAGCTCGATGCCCAGCACTTTCGCCAGCTGCTTGGTCACCTCGGTCTTGCCCACCCCGGTGGGGCCGGCAAACAGGAACGCGCCTTCCGGCTTCTCCGGTGCCTTCAGGCCCGCACGGGCAAGCTTGATGGCCGTAGCCAGGGATTCGATGGCCGGATCCTGCCCGAACACCACCATCTTCAGATCCCGCTCCAGGTTACGGAGCAGATCCTTGTCGCTGGTGGATACATTCTTCGGCGGAATCCGCGCAATGTTGGCCACCACGTCCTCGATTTCCGAGACGTCGACGGTCTTCTTGCGCTTGTTTTCCGGCAGCATACGCTGGCGGGCGCCCGCCTCGTCGATCACATCGATGGCCTTGTCCGGCAAGTGGCGATCGGTAATGTAGCGATCCGCCAGTTCCGCCGCTACCCGCAGGGCCTTGTCCGTGTACTTCAGATCATGATGCTTCTCGAAGTTGGGCTTGAGGCCTTTCAGGATCTGGTAGGTATCCTCGACACTCGGCTCGTTGACATCGATCTTCTGGAAGCGGCGAGCCAGCGCACTGTCCTTCTCGAAGATGCCCCGGAACTCCTGGAAAGTGGTGGAACCGATACAGCGGATTTCACCGGAGCTGAGCATCGGCTTGAGCAGGTTGGACGCATCCATTACCCCACCGGACGCGGATCCCGCACCGATGATGGTATGGATCTCGTCGATGAACAGGATCGCATGCTGCTGCTTCTTCAGATCGCTCAGCAGACCTTTCAGCCGCTTCTCGAAGTCACCACGGTACTTGGTACCGGCCAGCAACGCGCCCATGTCCAGGGAGTAAACCACCGCATCAGAGATGATGTCCGGCACCTGACCGTCCACGATCCGCTTGGCCAGGCCTTCGGCGATGGCGGTCTTGCCCACGCCGGCCTCACCCACCAGCAGCGGGTTGTTCTTGCGCCGGCGCGCGAGAATCTGGACCACACGCTCGACTTCGTGTTCACGGCCGATCAGCGGGTCGATACGCCCCTGACGAGCCTGCTCGTTCAGGTTCGTGGCGTAGCTTTCCAGAGGCTTGGACTGGGAGCCCTCTTCTCCTGCCTCCTCGTGGGAGGCCTGGTCGTGGCCTTCCTGATCCTCGGCACCCTGAACCCGGGATATGCCGTGGGAGACGAAGTTGACCACGTCAATCCGGGCGACGCTCTGCTTCTTCAGCACATACACCGCCTGGCTTTCCTGCTCGCTGAAGATGGCTACCAGAACATTGGCACCGGTAACCTCCTTCTTGCCAGAGGACTGGACATGGAAAACAGCCCGCTGGAGCACGCGTTGGAAGCCCAGCGTCGGCTGGGTTTCGCGCTCACTGTCGTTACTGGGAATCAGTGGTGTGGTGGAGTCGACGAATTCCACCAGTTCTTCCTCGAGGCGCTTGAGGTCAGCACCACAGGCTTTGAGGACGCCCACCGCCGATTCATTATCGAGCAGAGCCAACAGTAAATGCTCGACGGTCATGAATTCATGACGCTTGTCCCGGGCATTTTTGAAGGCCGTATTCAGCGTAATTTCAAGATCTTTGCTCAGCATGGGCCACCCCAACGTCTGTCAGTCCGCACGTTCAATCTCGCAAAGGAGCGGATGCTCGCATTCCGAAGAATACTGGTTCACCTGTGCTGCCTTTGTTTCTGCGATGTCTCGGGTATATACCCCACATACGGCTTTTCCCTGCGTATGGACGAGCAGCATCACCTGCGTCGCCTTCTCCTCGTTCATTCCGAAGAACTTCATCAATACATCCACCACGAAGTCCATGGGGGTGTAGTCATCGTTCAGAAGCACGACCCGGTAACGCGCCGGGCGCTTCAGAGCAGGCTTTTCGGGCGCAACACTGAGGTCGTCCTGTCGGCCTGGCTGATCGTCCTCCCCCTGATTCAATACTAGTAGAGAATTGTCGATAGTCCGCATGTTTCTTTACCGGTTTACTCGGTGTCCTCGGGTTAAATGTGGTTGTCCGGGGCCGGGTTTTCAAGCGGCCCGGGTGCCCGGACGTGAGATATTTATCAATACGGGGATCATACCGCTTCCGGACCGTGTTAAACACACATAACCTCGATAGAAACTATTGACTCCAGGCGCTGATTGGTCGACAGTTAAGAGGCATTGTAAAATAATGTAAATGTATACGATGCGAACGTAACCGAGCGCGCAA
This sequence comes from Marinobacter szutsaonensis, assembly GCF_039523335.1. Taxonomy (NCBI): domain Bacteria; kingdom Pseudomonadati; phylum Pseudomonadota; class Gammaproteobacteria; order Pseudomonadales; family Marinobacteraceae; genus Marinobacter; species Marinobacter szutsaonensis. Next base: position 589,738 of record NZ_BAAAFC010000001.1, read on the forward strand.
ACGAGTACGCAACCGAGCAACAGGATCCCGGCGGAGTTCCGGGATTCCGGGTGTAACCAATAATAAGAACTGACAGCAAAAGAACAGGGGAGTTCATCATGCCAAGAGGCAAGGTCAAGTGGTTCAACAATGCCAAGGGCTACGGATTCATCATCGAGGATGGCTGCAGTGACGACCTGTTTGCCCACTTTTCCTCGGTTCAGATGGACGGCTACAAGACACTGAAAGCCGGTCAGGCCGTCACCTTTGACAAGAAGCCCAGTGACAAGGGAATTCACGCAGTCAATATCGTGCCCGAGGAAATGCCTTCCCGGCAGTCCCAGGCACCTTCCGGTAGCAGCGAAAAGAAGTCCGCCCCCCGCGACGAGGGCCGTGGAGACTACCCCCCGCGGGCAGTAAACGCCTGAAGCGGCAACCTGTTTCCCCATACCTGCCTGACAGACAGGTATGAACCGGATGGCTGGCGCCGGCGCCAGCCGGGCTGTTGAATAACCGGGATCGATTCAGCGGGCGGCTCGCGCCCCGGCCCGCACTGGTTTTTATTGTCCAACCCCCTGTTGCCAAATTCCCGGATTCGGGTACCCTGCAAACCTCCATCCCGTTCAATCAGCAACCCACGATACGCATCTCAGGCATGGCCGAACTCGTTCTGTTCAATAAACCTTTCCAGGTTCTCTGCCAGTTCACCGACCGACGCAACGACCCGGACCAGCCTCCCCGCCAGACTCTGGCTGACTGGATTCCACTTGAGAACGTCTATCCGGCCGGTCGTCTCGATTTTGATTCCGAGGGCCTCTTGCTGCTCACCGGTGATGGCTCCCTGCAGCACCGGATCGCCTCACCTTCCCTGAAAATGCCCAAAACCTATTGGGTCCAGGTGGAAGGCGACATCACCGACGAAGCCCTGTCTCAGCTTGCCGCCGGGGTCGAACTCAAGGACGGCAAGACCCGCCCCGCCAGGGCGAGGCGTATGAAGGATCCTCAGGTGTGGCCCCGCGTTCCACCGGTCCGGCACCGGGAGTCCGTCCCCACCAGCTGGATCGAGCTGACCATTACCGAGGGCAAGAATCGCCAGGTCAGGCGCATGACCGCTGCCGTCGGCTTCCCGACACTGCGCCTGATCCGCTACCGTATCGGGGACTGGACACTGGACAACCTGGCCCCCGGCGAATACCGCACCCTGGCCGTGCACATGCCGGCCACAAAACAACCGGCCAAACATCGACCCAGCAGGAGACGTTCCCGATCATGACCTGGACACCCCACGCAACCGTTGCCGTTATTGTCGAAGATGACCGCGGTCGCTTTCTCATGGTGGAGGAAGTCAGCGGCGGTCAGGTGGTCTTCAACCAGCCCGCCGGGCATGTCGAGGAAGATGAAGCCATCCTCGATGCCGTACGCCGGGAAACCCTTGAGGAAACCGGCTGGCAGGTCGAGCCACGTCATTTTCTCGGGGTGTATACCTACAAGGCGCCCGCCAACGGCGTTACCTATTATCGCTTCTGCTACGCTGCAGAGGCGGTTCGCCATCACTCTTCCGAGCTCGACGATGGCATCATCGCCGCCCACTGGCTTGATCTTGAGGACATCCGCCAACTCGGGGACAAGCTGCGCAGCCCCCTGGTTCTCCAGTGCATAGAAGATTACCGAAATGGCCGCCGTTATCCGCTTGACGTCATCGTCGATGCGCAGACGTGATTCCGCGAAAATGTTAGAATCCGACGTTTTAGCGTTAACAGGGCTGACATGAACACAACACCCCATAACAAGTCTCCGGAATCCACCCGTGTCATCGTCGGCATGTCCGGCGGCGTCGATTCTTCCGTGGCTGCCTGGCTTCTGAAACAGCAGGGGTACCAGGTCGAGGGCCTGTTCATGAAGAACTGGGATGAAGACGACGGCACCGAATACTGTACCGCCATGACCGACCTGGCGGACGCTCAGGCCGTGGCCGATGACATCGGGATCAAGCTGCACACCGCAAGCTTCGCGGCGGAATACTGGGACCGCGTGTTCGAACACTTCCTCTCCGAGTACAAGGCCGGACGCACCCCCAACCCGGACATCCTGTGCAACAAGGAAGTGAAGTTCCGGGCCTTCCTCGACTATGCCATCACCCTGGGCGCGGATTACATCGCCACCGGGCACTATGCCCGCCAGCGCCCGCTCGAAGACGGCTCCGGCAAGGCCCTGCTCCTGAAAGGTCTCGATCCCAACAAGGACCAGAGCTATTTTCTACATGCGGTTTCCGGTGAGCGTATCGCCCGCACCCTGTTCCCGGTCGGCGAACTGGAAAAACCCGAGGTGCGGCGGATTGCCGAGGAACAGGGCTTCGTCACCCATGACAAGAAGGATTCCACCGGCATCTGCTTCATCGGCGAGCGGAAGTTCCGGGACTTCCTGAAACAGTATCTGCCGGCCCAGCCGGGTGATATCGAAACCCCGGACGGCCAGGTCATCGGCCGGCACCAGGGCCTGATGTATCACACCATCGGCCAGCGACAGGGTTTGGGAATCGGCGGTCTCAGCGAGTTCGGAGACGAACCCTGGTACGTGGCCGACAAGGATCTGACCCGCAACGTACTGATTGCCGTACAGGGCAAACACCACCCCCTGCTCTTTTCCCGGGGCCTGGTCTCGGGGCCGATCGACTGGGTGGCCGGCGAGCCACCGGCCGGGCAGTTCCGCTGCAAGGCCAAGACCCGCTACCGCCAGCCGGACCAGGACTGCGAAGTCACTGTACTGGACAGCGGCGTGAAGGTCGTCTTTGACGATGCCCAGCGTGCGGTTACACCAGGCCAGTCCGTAGTCTTCTACGACGGAGAAATCTGCCTCGGCGGCGGCGTGATCGAGGAAACCTGGCGTGATGGCGAGCCTCTGCCCGAGCGCCTCCTGAGCACGGAACAGAAGGAAGCCAGCGCATGAGCCGGTCCCTGCATGACCAGACCCTCGCGCTGGCCGGTGTTTTCCAGGCGGCCAACCTGGTGCAGCAGATCGCCCATAACGGCCAGTGCAACCCGGCATCCCTGGAGACCTGCATCCGCTCGCTGTTTGCCACCGATCCGGCCTCAACCCTGGACGTCTATGGGGGCGAGTTGTCCGACATCCGGGAAGGTCTGGTTACCCTTTCCACCGTCATGAGCCAGCAAAGCAAGCAGCGGGATATCGAGGTACTCAAATACGTGCTCAACCTGATCCACCTGGAGTCCAAGCTGAACCGCCGTTCCGACATGCTGGACGTGATCGGCAGCCGCATTGATCAGGCCCGCCATACTGCCAGCCATTTCGGCTATACCCACGCCAACCTGATCGGCAACCTGGCCTCCATCTACGCCGACACCATCAGCACCTTCCGGCAGCGCATCCAGGTCACCGGTGACCCTGCGGCACTGCAGCGCGAAGAGAATGCCGACAAGGTACGGGCGCTCCTGCTGGCCGGAATCCGCTCGGCCGTGCTCTGGCGCCAGTGCGGCGGGCGCCGCTGGCAGCTGATCTTCTCCCGGCGCAAGGTTATCCACCACGCCCGGGAACTGGCTGATAAGGCTCGCCAGCCGCTGTAACGGCATAGCCGGGATTAACGCTGATTCAGAGGGCCCGCTGGTGTATCATTGGCACCCCTGTTTCCCAGTTTGTTTCGATTCTTTGATCACTTGAGAGGTTTTCGATGGAACTCACCGCCCTGACCGCCATTTCCCCGGTCGATGGACGCTATGGCAGCAAAGTCAGCGTATTCCGCAGCATCTTCAGCGAGTATGGCCTGATCCGTAACCGGGTAACCGTCGAAATCCGCTGGCTTCAGAAGCTGGCCGCGCACCCGGAGATCACCGAAGTGCCTGCGTTCTCCGCCGAAGCCACCAGCTTCCTCGACAAGCTGGTCAGCGAATTCAGCCTGGAAGACGCCGAGCGCATCAAGGAAATCGAACGCACCACGAACCACGACGTCAAGGCGGTCGAGTACTTCATCAAGGAAAAGATTGCCGGGGTTCCCGAGCTGCATGCGGTCACCGAGTTTGTGCACTTTGCCTGCACCTCGGAGGACATCAACAACCTTTCCCACGCCCTGATGCTGCGTGAGGGCCTGGATCACGGCCTGTTGCCGGCGATGGACCGGGTGGTCGACAAACTGGCGGAACTGGCGAAGGAACACGCGGACCAGCCCATGCTGTCCCGGACCCACGGCCAGACCGCCTCCCCCACCACCGTGGGCAAGGAACTGGCCAACGTTGTGTACCGCCTGCGCCGTCAGCTGATGCAGATCCGCGAAGTGGAAATCATGGGCAAAATCAACGGCGCCGTGGGTAACTACAACGCCCACATGTCCGCCTACCCTAACGTGGACTGGGCCGCCAACGCTGAAGAGTTCGTCGAGAGCCTGGGCCTGGACTGGAACCCGTACACCACCCAGATCGAACCCCACGACTACATTGCCGAGCTGTACGATGCCATTGCCCGGTTCAACACCATCCTGATCGATCTCGACCGGGATGTCTGGGGCTACATCTCCCTGGGTTACTTCAAGCAGAAGACGGTGGAAGGCGAAGTGGGCTCCTCCACCATGCCGCACAAGGTCAATCCCATCGATTTCGAGAACTCCGAGGGCAACCTGGGTATTGCCAATGCCCTGTTCGATCACCTGGCGGCCAAGCTCCCGATCTCCCGCTGGCAGCGGGATCTGACCGATTCAACCGTGCTGCGCAACCTCGGCGTGGGCTTCGGCCACAGCCTGATTGCTTACGAAGCGACCCTCAAGGGTCTGGGCAAACTCGAAATCAATCCCGCCCGCCTGGACGAGGATCTGGACCACGCCTGGGAAGTCCTGGCCGAACCGATCCAAACGGTCATGCGCCGCTACAACATCGAAAAGCCCTATGAAAAGCTCAAGGCTTTGACCCGGGGCAAGGCGATGACCCCTGAAGTGATCAAGAATTTCGTGGAAACCCTCGACATTCCGGACGCCGCCAAGGCAGAGTTGATGGCCCTCACACCGGGCAACTACATTGGTAATGCCAGAGAGCAGGCGCGCAACATCTGATAGCGGGAGCACACCATGGACATGCTTGGCGGACTGACACCTTCCGAATTTCTGCGGGACTACTGGCAGAAAAAACCCTTGGTGATCCGCCAGGCGTTCGCCGGCTTCCAGTGCCCGGTCAGCCCGGATGAGCTGGCCGGCCTGGCCTGCGAGGAGGGCGTGGAATCCCGGATCGTCATCGAGAATGACGACGGCAAGCCCTGGCAGTTGCACAACGGCCCCTTCACTCCCGACCGGTTCAGCGACCTGCCGGAGCAGGACTGGACGCTTCTGGTACAAGGGCTGGACCACTGGGTTCCGGAAATTGCCGACCTGCTCGAACACTTCCGGTTCATTCCCAACTGGCGCCTCGATGACATCATGGCCAGTTACGCCCCGAAAGGTGGCAGCGTCGGCCCCCATTACGATCAGTATGATGTGTTTCTGCTCCAGGCCCAGGGCCACCGCCGCTGGACCTTCGGCGGCCAGTGCGACCATACCTCGCCGAGAGTGGAAGGCACGCCCCTTCGGATTCTGAGCAGCTGGGAAGGCGAGGAAACCGTCACCCTGGCTCCGGGCGATATGCTCTACCTGCCGCCGGGCATCGGACATCACGGTGTGGCCGAGAACGATTGCATTACCCTGTCGGTCGGCTTCCGGGCGCCCACCATCGACGACATCCTGACCGGTTTTACCGACTTTCTGTGCGGCCAGTCAGACGCCGCCGAGCATATCAACGATCCCGACCTCAAGGTTCAGGACAACCCCGGCACCATTGCCCCGGAAGTGATTGACCGGCTCAACGGCATCATTCAGGAGAAAGTCGGCAACCGCCGGCAGCTTGCCCTGTGGTTTGGCCAGTACGCCACCGCGCCGAAGAGTCTGGATATCGTGGTTCCCGCCGAGGAGCCGGCGTCCGAAGAGGACCTGGCAGAGGCCATCAACGCCGGCGAACAGCTTCGCTGGAACGAGGGCTCCAGGTTTGCCTTCTATGAACTCGGCGAAGACACCGCCCTGTTTGTGGATGGTGAGCAATATTTGCTCAAGGGCGATGCCCGCCCGCTGGCGCCGCTGTTGTGCGCCGCAGCCCGTGTGGATACGAAAGCACTCTCCGTATTTGCTGCGGACCCCGCCCTGCTCGGACTACTGACGACCCTGTACAACCAGGGCTCAGTCTATTTCGAATAGGCGTGTCATGACGGTCCGGATTCGCAAATACAGTTGGCAACTGGCTCCCGGTCATATCCGGGATATTCGCCAGCGCGTGTTTATCGAGGAACAACAGGTACCGCCGGAACTGGAATGGGACGAGACCGACGAGATTGCCGATCACTTCCTGGCGGTGCTGCCTGACAACACCCCGGTGGGCGTGGCCCGGCTGTTTTCCAGCCTGAATGAAACCGCCCACATTGGCCGTATGGCAATCCTGCCGGAACATCGGGGCAAAGGCATCGGACAGGCGCTGCTCCACCACCTGCTCGCAGAGGCCGCGGGCCAATATGATGAAGTCCGGCTGTCCGCCCAGGAACACGCGATACCTTTCTACCAACGATCCGGGTTCCATGTGTGCTCGGACGTCTACGACGATGCCGGGATTCCCCACTACGACATGCGTTGCCTTGCGCCGGAATTGGCCGTCACCGCACTGGAAGAGCGCGATCACCCCTTGCTTCTGGAGGAGGACCGGCAAAGCTGGCTGTTCGACAACGAGACCCGCATGCTGGCCCTGATGGACTCCCTGGCCGGTCAGGCAGGTCAGCGGATCTGGCTGTATGACCGGTTGCTGGAACACGACCTGTACGATCGTTTCCGGTTCCGGGAGCTGATTTCCGCCCTCGCCCGTCGCCATCGCCTCAGCGAAGTCCGGCTGCTGATCCATGACGACAAACCCCTGATCAAACGCCGTCATCAGCTGGTGGAACTGATGCGCCGCCTGCCCAGCCGAATCGAGCTGAAACTGGTGAACGACGACTATCCCGTGGAGGACCAGCCGTTCATTCTGATCGACCGGGAAGGGGTACTGTACCGCCACAACTTTTACAAGCCTGAGGGCTTCTGCAACTTTTCCGACAGCGGCCGGGTGAAACTACTCTCGGAAGTTTTCCAGCGTATGTGGGACGCCGGTAGAAGCTCCATCGAACTGCGCCAGCTACCGCTCTGAATGACGGACCTGCGGCAGGTCCGAGGATTCGAAACGGGCGCCGAAAGGCGCGAACTCCTCATCCACTTCCTCCGCCACCTCGGCAATAAGTTTCCTCAGCCATTGGTGATCCGTATTGTGCTGCAGTAACGGGCTCCAGGCCATTTTCAGCTCGAACGGGGGTATTTCGAACGGTGGCACCTTGACCACCAGGTGGGGATTGTCCTTCTGCAGCCAGGCCGCCCGTGACGGCAGGGTGGCAATCAGGTCGTGCTGCTCGGCCAGCAGCATAGCCACCTGGTAGTGGCGGGTGAACACGGAAATCTGCCGCTTGGCCCCCATGCGCCCGAGCGCCTCATCCACCCAGCCAAGACGCTGCACGTCTTTGGGATTCACCCCCACACCAACGCCAAAACCGGTCTTGCTGACCCAGATATGACTCGCCGCCAGGTAGGTATCGAGGGTAAACGGCTCCTTGAGGATCGGATTCCGGGCATTCATCAGGCAGGCAAAATACTCGGTCCAGAGCGTTTTCTGGTGAAACGACTGGGGAATCTTGTCGAAGCGATTGATGGCCATATCCAGCCGCCCCTGCTCCACGTCCAGGAAGCTCACGTCACTGGGGGTCAGCACATCCAGGGTGACATGGGGCGCCTCCTGGCGGATCCGGCGCAGTACCCGGGGCATAAGGCAGGACTCGGCGTAGTCACTGGCCATGATCCGGAACACCCGTTGGCTCTCCATGGCCGAGAAGGGTGTTTTCTCCTGCACCGCCTGCTCGATATCCGAAAGAATGCCACGAACCAGCGGCTGCAATTCCCTGGCCCGTTCCGTGGCCGTCATCCCTTCGCTGGTTCTGACCAGCAACGGATCGGCAAACAGGTCCCGCAATCGCCGCAGGCCGTTACTCATGGCAGGCTGGGTAATCCCTAGATGGTTAGCCGCCTTGGTCACGTTACGTTCCCGCAACAGCACATCGAGATATACCAGCAGGTTCAGGTCGACACGGGAAAGATCCATCGGGCGCTCCGGCGTTGCATCAGGGGAGAATCGGATAGTGCTTGCCCGCAAGCAGGCAAAATATTCACCATAATCATACAGTTGTGCTGAAAAATTCACAAAATCTATAACCCGATTGGGCCACGTCATCCAAAACACGGATTCCATTCGCCTTTTCTGCTACCCTTGCCCTCGCGTGTTGAATACTATCGGCGACCCTCAGCCACCGCGCCGGGTTCCGATGCTTAACCTGCCGGGAACAGAGACAGCAACTACCCGTGACCAACACTTTCAAAAAGCGGCTTTCCTACAGGCTGACCCGAGACACCCTCCTCGTCGCCATGGCGCTGGGGCTTGTGCTGAATCTGGTCCAGATCACCCTGGACTATTTCAGCGCCCGGGACGGCATGGAAGCGGAAATCAACGCGCTGATCGAGATCAGTCACAGCCCGGCATCCCAGATTGCGTACAACATCGACGTCCGCCTCGCCGAGGAGTTGCTTGATGGCCTGCTGCGCCACCCGGCCACCATCGATGCCCGTATCATCGACAACGAAGGCCATACCATGGCCGCGGCCAGCCAGAGCAGCCCCGTATCGCCCTACCGCTGGCTCAGTGACCTGCTGTTCGGTGACAGCCGCGCCTTCAGCTCGGAACTCGAGGTCCGGCAGCTCGCCAACCTGCCCCTGGGCGAACTGGTTGTAACCATTGATACCTTTCACTATGGACTGCAGTTCCTTAAACGAGCCGCCTACACCCTGTTCAGCGGCCTGTTGAAAAGCCTGGCACTGTCGGGCGCGCTGCTGGCGATTTTTTACGTCGTTCTGACCCGCCCCATGATGAATGTCATCAGTGCGCTGAGCCGGGTTTCCGCCGACTCCCCGGAAAAGATCCGCCTGCCCGTGCCCGCCCGCCATGAACAGGACGAGATCGGCACCATGGTCGGCATCATCAACCAGCACCTGGAAACCATCGACTCCAGTCTGGAACAGCTGCGGGACGCAGAGAGTGCCATCAAGAACTACTCCAACCAGCTCGAGCAGGAAGTGGCGGACCGCACCCGGGAGATCTCGGACAAGAACGAGGCGTTGCAGCGCGGTAACCGCGCCCTGGTCAGGGCAAAGGAGGATGCAGTCCGCAGGGCCCGGTCAAGAGCCAACTTCCTTGCCAGCATGAGCCATGAGATACGGACACCCCTCAATGGTGTCCTGGGTATGCTGGGAGTCGCGCTTGAGGGAGAGCTGGACCCGGTTCAGCGCAACCGGCTCGAGATCGCCCTCAACGCGGGCGAGAGCTTGCTTGGCCTGCTTAACGATATTCTGGATATCTCCAAGGTCGAGGCAGGCAAGCTCAATCTGGAGCATATTCCGTTCAGTATGCGCAATCTGATCGAGGAATGCGCCACGCTGCATTCCCAGCAGGCTCGGGCCAAGGGCATCGATCTGGTCAGCGAAATCGATCCGGAACTTCCGGAAATCTTCCTGGGTGATCCCACCCGTACCCGTCAGATCCTCAACAACCTGATCAGCAACGCCATCAAATTTACCGATGCCGGGCATGTGAAGATCAAGGCCACCCATTCCGGGGGCAGCCTGCGCCTGGAAGTGATCGATACCGGCATCGGTATGTCACGGGAGGGATTGCACCGGATCTTCTCGCCCTTCTCCCAGGCCGATACCGACACCACCCGCCTGTACGGAGGCACAGGCCTCGGCCTTACCCTGTGCCGGCAGCTGGTGGAGCGAATGCATGGGCAGATCATGGTGGATTCCCGGGAAGGAAGCGGCACCCATTTCACCGTCACCCTGCCACTTCCGGTCCACGAAGAACCCGAGTCGGGCACGACAGTCGAATCGATTCCGGACAAGCTCCGGCAGATTGGGGTTGCACTGGCGGTGCCCCCGACCCATCCCCACCGCCTGGCGCTGGAGAGCCAGTTACGGGCCTGGGGAATACCGGTCCGGGGCGCAAGCCGGCATCCCGAGGGCATCCTGCTGTCAACGATCGATGCGGGTGACACCGAAACCATGGCATTTGCCGACAACTGGCCCGGGGAAGGCGTCATTCTCGCCGAGGCCAGAGGCAACAGCGTAGAGGGTCATACCGAACACCAGATCCTGTCACTCCCCCTGAGGCGGGACGAATTCTATCGATGCCTGTGTCGGGCAGTGGGACTGATGCCGGCAGAAAAGGCGCAGGAACAGCAAACACAAATTCACACCGCTGCCACCCGGCCGTTGCAGATACTGTTGGTAGAGGACAATCAGGTGAACCAGTTGGTCGCCAGCAGCCTGCTGAAAAAGCTTGGCCACCGGGTGGACCACGCGGAAAACGGCAAGCGGGCGCTGGAAGCCCTGAAGAATGCCGCCTACGACCTGGTCCTGATGGACTGCCAGATGCCGGTGATGGACGGTTACGAAGCCACCCGGCGGATTCGCGAGAACCCGGACTGGAAAGACCTGCCCGTGATTGCGGTCACTGCAAATGTCATGCAGGGCGACCGCGAGGATTGCATTGCCGCCGGCATGAACGACTACATCACCAAGCCCTACAACCGGGACCAGCTCCGCAGCGCTATCAGTCGCTGGGCGCCTCGGGGGTAATCCCCCCCCGGGTTCCGGAGGGGGTACACGACAGCTACAGCAACTCTTCAATATCCTTGCGGATGGCCTCGGGCTTGGTGGTGGGCGGGTAGCGGCGCACAACCCGGCCGTTACGGTCCACCAGGAACTTGGTGAAGTTCCATTTGACCTTTTCCGAGCCCATCAGGCCCCGGGCCTCCTGCTTGAGGAATTTATACAGGGGGTGCGTACCGTCACCATTCACCTCGATCTTGGCAAACATGGGGAAATCCACACCGTAATTGAGGCTGCAGAACTGGCTGATGGATTCGTCGGTGCCCGGATCCTGGTTCATAAACTGATTGCAAGGGAACCCCAGGACTTCCAGGCCTTGCTCGTTCAGGTCCTTGTACAGAGCCTGAAGGCCCTCGAACTGGGGCGTGAAGCCACACTTGCTGGCCGTGTTCACGATCAGCAATACCTTGTCACGGTAGGCCTCCATGCTCTGTTCGTTGCCCTGAATATCACGAACGGTAAAATCGTAGATACTGGATTGCGCCATTCTGGTCTCCTGTGGTGAACGCGAGGCCCCTGATTGTGACCAAGTCCGGTGGAAAATAACACGCCGTTACAGGCCACTTGATCACAAAACCGGGAACCCGCCTGAGGTTTACTCCCTAAATCCGCCACAATTCATCATAATTACCCTGTTGTAGCGCACCCTCGCTCCGCTAGAATAAAGCCTTCCGTCAACCGGACGGCTGTGTATCCGTATTACCTCTCAAGGAATCTGAATCCATGCAGAACTACTACAAGTCCGCCAAACTCGATAACGTCTGTTACGAAATTCGTGGAGTGGTTCTGCGTGAAGCGCGTCGGCTGGAGGAAGAGGGTCACCGGGTACTCAAGCTCAACATCGGCAACCCCGCCGCTTTCGAGCTGGATGTGCCGGAAGAGATCCAGCAGGACGTCATCTACAACATGCATCAGGCCCAGGGGTATGTGGAGTCCAAGGGTCTGTTCTCTGCCCGCAAGGCGGTCATGCATTACTGCCAGCAGCGCGGCATCGACAAGGTGGATATCGACGACATCTACCTGGGCAACGGCGTCAGCGAACTGATCGTTATGTCCATGCAGGCGATGCTCAACACCGGTGACGAGGTGCTCATCCCGGCACCGGATTACCCGCTGTGGACCGCAGCGGTCACCCTGTCCAGCGGCAAGCCCGTGCATTACCGCTGTGACGAGGAGCAGAACTGGTTCCCGGACATCGACGATATCCGCAAGAAGATCACCCGGCGCACCCGGGCCATCGTGCTGATCAACCCCAACAATCCGACCGGGGCGGTCTATTCCACCGAGTTGCTGGAGCAGGTCATCGAGCTGGCCCGCAAGCACAACCTGATCGTGCTGTCGGACGAGATCTACGACAAGATTCTGTATGACGGAACCCGGCACGTGTCCACCGCGTCCCTGGCCGACGACGTCCTGTTTTTCACCTACAACGGCTTGTCCAAGAATTACCGCGCGGCCGGTTACCGCTCCGGCTGGATGATCATCAGCGGCGCCAAACATCGCGCCCGGGATCTGGTGGAAGGCATCGAGATGCTTTCAAACATGCGCCTGTGTGCCAATGTTCCGGCACAGCTCGCTATCCAGACCGCCCTGGGTGGCTACCAGTCCATCGACGACCTGGTCGCCCCGGGTGGCCGTCTGTTTGAGCAGCGCGACACCGCCTGGCGAATGCTGAACGACATTCCCGGGGTCAGCTGTGTGAAGCCGGAAGGCGCCCTGTACCTGTTCCCGAAACTGGACCCCAAGAAGTTCCCCATCGTCAATGACGAGAAGCTGGTACTCGATCTACTGCTGCAGGAAAGGATCCTGCTGGTACAGGGATCCGCGTTCAACGTGGATGACAAGCAGCACCTGCGGGTGGTCTTCCTGCCACGGGTGGATACCCTCGAGGATGCCATGGGCCGCCTCGGCAATTTCCTGAGCAAATACCAGCAGTAACGGACAAGTTATGGCAGACATTCACGTTGAGGAATTCTACAAGGACGTTGCCATTGCCCTCGTTCAGCTTTACGGCGTGTTTCCGCGCCGGGCGAACCTGTTCGTGGAGGACATTGCCGGACCGGACGAACCGGATGAATTCGGCCTGCACAGCAAGCGGCATATGGCCTGTTTTGGTGCCTTGCTCTGGCTCGAGGAAGAAGGCCTGCTGCGCTACGTCGACACCATCCGGCAGGAAGCACTGGACCAGGCGGTGCTGACCCGGGATGCCTTTATCCGGCTCAGCGCCCCGGCTCCCCAAGCCCTAGCTGAGGCCGTCGGAGTACAAATGGCCGAGGCCGACAATCTGCCCCGCTCCGTCCAGCGAGATCTATCCACCTATATCCACCTTATCCGCCAGGTCCTGAAAAGCGGTAACTCCGCCCGCATCAGTCAGATAATCCAGGCAACTTTTTTCGCTGACAGCAGCTATCATTAAATCGCGGTAATACTCTTGAAGCCGAGAACCCGGGCCGCATATTCCGGTCAGATGGGTGAATTGTGTTTGACTGAATTTTCAAGGAATTAACATGCGCATACTGCTGTTTCTGGCGACCAACCTTGCGGTCATTGTGGTGGCCAGTTTTACCCTGCGTTTGCTGGGTGTCGACAGTTACCTGAGCCAGCAAGGCATCGAATACGGATCGCTGCTGGCGTTCGCGGCGGTGTTCGGCTTCGCCGGTGCCCTGATTTCACTGTTCATTTCCAAGCCGATGGCCAAGTGGAGCACGAAGGCTCAGGTCATCGAATCTCCGCGGACTCCGGCCGAGCGCTGGCTGGTGGATACCGTCGCGGAACTGGCCCGCAATGCGGGCATCAAAATGCCGGAGGTGGCCATTTTCCCGGCCTCCCAGTCCAACGCATTTGCCACGGGCTGGAACAAGAATGATGCGCTGGTGGCCGTCAGTGAGGGTCTGCTGCACCGTTTCAATAAAGATGAAATTCGCGCGGTCCTTGGGCATGAGATTGGTCACGTGGCTAATGGCGACATGGTCACCCTGGCCCTGATTCAGGGCGTAGTGAACACGTTTGTGATCTTTGCGTCGAGGGTGATCGGCTCTTTTGTGGACCGGGTGGTTTTCAAGAATGAACAGGGTCACGGCATAGGGTTCTTTGTAGTCAGCATCGCGGCTGAGATCGTACTCGGCATCCTTGCCAGCACCATCGTGTTCTGGTTCTCCCGTCGCAGGGAATATCGGGCGGATATTGCGGGCGCCCAACTGGCCGGCCGCTCGGCGATGATCAACGCTCTGGCACGACTGAAACAGGAAAGCGAAGTGCCGGATCAGATGCCGGATTCATTGCAGGCGTTCGGCATCAATCGCGGTGCCCGGGCCGGCCTGAGTGCTCTGTTCATGACCCATCCGCCGCTGGAAGACCGTATTCGGGCTTTGCAGGAAGCGAATCTCTGATGAACTTTCGGGGGCCTGCCCGCATTGCTGGCGGGCCCCTCCTTCCGAAACACGCTCCTTGCGGCACGTCCCTGTGACGCTTGAGCTCCGCCATCCATGGCTCCGCACAGTTTCGGAAGGAGGGGCCCACCAGCAACGCTACTGTCGATCACGCCTCAAGTCCGATCGATCTTAGATCTTCAGTTTGAAACCAATCGCCCTGAAACTGTCCTGGAGAGACTTACTGGTTCCTTTCAACTGCACCTTCAGGCTGGAGCATTCCCTTCTTACTGGATAATCCCGGCGAAGGCGATCGAACGCCGCACCTCTTTCCTCGGCACTACCCTTCATGGCGAGGCGTAGACGGGCATCATCCTCTCGGGGGTCGTAACAAGCTCTGAGGGCAGTTTTGACGGCCTTTTCCTCGTCTGCCGCCGAGGTAAACGAAACCTTGCTTAAAGCGGGTTCCGGGAGGAACTGGCCGGCTTTTTTGCGGATTGGCAGGCCCAGGAAGGTGCTCAGGGCCTGATAGATCATTTCGGTGCCCTGGACCTTGCCTTCCAGGCTGTAACCGGCGATGTGGGGAGTTGCCAGCCAGGCCAGGTCCACCAGTTCCGGGTCAATTTTCGGTTCCCGTTCCCAGACATCCAGGGCGACAAGTGGCGGGTTCGCGGAGGTCAGTCGCTGCTTGAGGACTGTTGTATCGATCACTTCGCCACGGCCGGCGCTGATCAGGAGTTGGTCGGAGGTGAGTCCGGCGAGTTCGCGTTCTCCGATCATGTGGAAGGTGGCGTGGGGGCTGTTCCGGGTCAGTGGGGTATGGAGGCTGACCACGTCACATTCCATGGCTTCGTCCAGGCTGACGAATTCCGGGCCCGGCTCGCCTTCCCGTTCGGCCCTGGGCGGATCGCAGAGGCGGATCGTAAAGCCCAGACGCTCCAGCTTGGCAGCCAGTTCGCCGCCGACATTGCCGACGCCGACAATACCGACACTCAGGTCCGTCCAGTCAGTCAGGCCACGCCTCTCGGCATAAAGTGAAAGCACCGACAGAACGTATTCGACCACGCTGTTGGCGTTGCAGCCCGGCGCGGCGGAGAAGCGGATGCCCTGCTCTTCGAGCCAATGGAGATCCACGTGATCGGTGCCGATGGTAGCGGTTCCGACAAAGCGGACACGGCTGCCTTCGAGCAGTTCGCGGTTGACCCGGGTTACGCTTCGGACCAGCAGAATGTCGGCATCCCGCACGTCTTCGGGGCTCATGTGGCGGCCGGAAACCCGGCGGATTTCGCCCATGTCTCCGAAGAAGGAGTCCAGTAACGGAATATTCTCGTCAGCTACGATCAGCATGGTCGTCTACGTCCTTCAGTTCCTGCGCTGGCGCTGGGAGCCGCCGCGACCGCCCTGGGGACGTCCGCCGCCACCGCTGCGTCGGCCACCGCGTTTGCGGGTGATCGCCGGCTGTTCCAGGGGGGCTCTCAGGGTATCGTCGGGAACTTCGGTTTTCAGCTTCTGGTTAATGTAGGTCTCGATCGCCGGGAGGGTGAACGAGTCGTCCTCGCCGGCCAGGCTGATAGATACGCCTTTGCTTCCCGCGCGCCCGGTCCGGCCAATGCGGTGCACATAGTCTTCCGCGTTGTCCGGCAGGTTGTAGTTGAACACGTGGGTGACGCCGTTGACGTGAATACCCCGGCCCGCCACGTCGGTGGCGACCAGTACCTGGATATTGCCTTTCTTGAACTGGTCGAGGGTGCGCAGGCGTTTGTTCTGGGCGATCTCACCGGACATCAGAGAGACCTTGACCCCCTGGTTCTTCAGGTCTTCCTCGAGGTCCCGGCACTGGTCCCGGCGGTTGGCGAAGACGATGGCCTTTTCCACTTCCGGGCGTTTCAGGTAATTGACCAGTACCTGCAGCTTTTCATCCTCACCCAGCAGGTAGACGGTCTGTTCGACCCTTTCGGCGGTCTTCTGCTCCGGCTCGATTTCGACAAACTCGGCGTTGCTGGTCCACATGGATGCCAGGTTGAGTACGTCCTGGTTGAAGGTGGCACTGAACAGCAGGGTCTGGCGGTCGTCCTTGGGGGTGCACTTGCGGATAATGCGCTTCACGTCGGGGATGAAGCCCATATCCAGCATCCGGTCAGCTTCGTCGAGGATCAGGATGTCCACCTGATCCAGGAAGACGTCCTGGGAACCCAGGAAGTCGATCAACCGGCCCGGGGTGGCTACCAGGATGTCCACGATTTCATTCTGGAGCTGGTCCCGCTGCTTGTCATAGTTCATGCCGCCAACGACGGTGACAACATTGTGGCCGGTGTACTGGCACAGCTGCTCGGCATCCTTGGCAATCTGCATCGCCAGTTCCCGGGTCGGCGCCAGCGCCAGTACACGGGGCTCGGAAGCGAAGCGGTCTTTCTCGGGAATCGGTGTTTCCAGCAGTGTCTGGATAGCGGTGATCAGGAATGCCGCGGTTTTGCCGGTGCCGGTCTGGGCCTGGCCAATCAGGTCTTCACAGGCCAGTGTCCACGGCAGTGTTTCTGCCTGGATCGGTGTGCAGTATTCAAATCCGATGTTGGTGATGGCGTCCAGCAGGCGTTTGTCGAGGTTCAGATCACTGAACTTCAGATCGCCGGTGTGTTTTGGGTCAGATGTCATACAGTTTCTGTATTCCTTACTCTGTCGGAAAGCGAATTGGGTGGAACCAGGCGTTGCACGTCCTGTTGCCAGGCGCTGTCGAAGTCCGGGGTGGTTCCGTAAAAACTCTTCAGTGAATCAAAAAATTGCTGCCCCCGGGGCGGTAACCCCTCGGCCAGGTAACGCTCGGCCTGTGCCAGGACATTGGCACGGAACTGCTGTTCGTCGCAGGCCCCTTCGCCGGAGAGGTTGTCCACGCTGATGTGAAAGCGTGTACCGGCAGCCACTGAAAACAACCATTCCTGGGCCTGGGGTTTGACCTCAACCTGCTCAAAGGCCCGCTGTTGTTCCGGAGTGCGACCATCCGGGCAGTACCAGTAGCCGTAGTCGTGAAGTGTGCGGCGATGCTCACCGGCGATACACCAATGACTTATTTCATGTAATGCACTGGCATAATAACCGTGAGCGAACACGACCCGGGCCAGACCGGACGGTCCGTCAGCGGGCAGATACTCGGGTTCTGAGCCGCCCTTGACCAGAATCGTCCGGAATGGCTCCCGGAACAGGTCATTGAACAGCATGATAAGATCGTTTGGACTGTGATTCATTGGATGGCTATTGTGCGACTTTAACGCATCCAATACCAGACCACCGGGAACTTTACCAGCAAGCCTGTGTCCACTGCCGTCGGAGCAGGAATCATCCACACACCTACAACCGGGAACTTGCACACCAGATGACAAACCCGAGCTTTGCCGACCGCGTTCACCCGACAGCCTTCACCATTGTTTTCTTCCTGGCCACCTGCCTGGCCCTGTTCGCCTCCCCGGCCCATGCCCTTGGCAGTTCCGGTTCCAGCCTGTTCGGTGGCGGCAATGACTTCCTTCCTGTCGACGAGGCGCTTCCGTTCAACTACACCACGGATCAGGGCGCGGTTACCCTGAACTGGAACATCACGCCCGGTCACTATCTTTACCAGAACCGCGTTGCTGTCAGTTCAGTCACCGACGGCGTCACGGTGGGGGATCCATCCTTCTCTTTGCAGGGCGAAACCACCACCGACGAATTCTTTGGGGAAGTCACTGTTTTCTATGAGCCCGTGGAAGCACGCGTGCCGGTCACCCTGCCCGAAGGGATTCGCGAGGCAACACTCGAGGTCACCTATCAGGGCTGCGCCGAAGCAGGATTATGCTACCCGCCCCAGACCCGGGAGGTGCTGTATTACCCCGGCGGGGACGATGCCGGTCCAGCCACGACTGCGTCATCCGGCTCCACCGCTGGCACGTCCGGATCTTCGGCCTCCGGCGGGCCGGCCGGTTCCGTCGATACAAATTCTGCCACGGGCCTTGCGGGATTCCTCTCGGAGCAGTCTGTGCTGGTCATTGCCGGCCTGTTCTTTCTGCTGGGCCTGGGCCTGACCTTTACCCCCTGCGTCCTGCCCATGGTGCCGATCATCTCCACCCTGGTGTCAGGCCATAATACCCGCACCACCGGCCATGCCCTGATGCTCTCGGGAAGTTACGTCCTGGGTATGGCGCTGACCTACGCCGCTGCCGGCGTGGTGACCGGATTGCTGGGGGCGAGCTTCAACCTTCAGGCCCAACTGCAGTCCCCGTGGGTCCTCGGTGTCTTTGCCACGCTGTTCGTGGTGTTTGCGCTGTCCATGTTTGACCTGTTCGAGATCCAGCTCCCGCGTTTCATCCGGGACCCCCTCAATAACGCCAGCCACAAGCTGACCGGCTCCAGGGTAGCGGGTATTTTTGGCATAGGAGCCCTGTCGGCACTGATCGTTTCACCCTGTGTCTCGGCACCACTGGCGGGCAGCCTGCTGTACATTTCCACTACCCAGAATGCAGTGACCGGCGGTATCGCCCTGTTTGCGCTCGGTCTGGGCATGGGTGTCCCGCTAATCCTGGTTGCGGTTGGCGGTCGCAAGCTGCTGCCTACCAGCGGCCACTGGATGACGGCGGTCAAGCACTTCTACGGGGTGATGCTGCTGGCGGTGGCTATCTGGCTGGTAGAGCGACTGGTTCCGGCCTGGGTGGCGTTGACCCTGTGGGGTTTGCTGATCGCCATCACCGGGGTCCAACTCGGCGCCTTTGACGCCGCCAAGGCCGGCTGGCAGCGCACCCGCAAGGGGCTGGGGCTGGTCATGTTCGCTTATGGCCTGGCACTGCTTGCCGGGGCCATCGGTGGCGCCAACGATCCCCTCAGACCCCTGGCGCCGTTTACCGTCGCTTCGTCGGCACCTTCAGTTCAGGCGGCCGCCAGCCACGCCGAATTCCAGCGGGTCGAGGAGCCGGCGGAAATCCGGAGATTGTTGCAGGCTGCCCGGGACCGGAATCAACCGGTCATGCTCGACTTCTATGCGGACTGGTGTATCTCCTGCAAAGTGATGGAGCGCAACGTCTTCAGCGATGCCCAGGTTGGCCAGGCTCTGTCATCCTATACCCTGTTACAAATCGACATGACCCGGAATACACCCGAGCAACAGGCCTTGCTGAACGAACTTGGCCTGTTCGGTCCACCGGCGATCCTGTTCTACCAGAGCAACGGTGAGGAACTCCGGGACCGGCGAATCCTCGGCGAGATGGACAAGCGGGAATTCCTGACCCATCTCGACGGGTTACCGATCCGTACCTGATGATGGCCTGATATCACCCGCCACGACGGATCAGATAGACAAATTCCCCCTGCTGTTCCTCCTGGCTGAGTAGTTCGTGGCCGAGGAACTGGCAGAAACGGGGAATATCCCGGGTGGTGGACGGATCGGTCGCCACCACCCGCAACACACCGCCTGGTTCTACATCATGGATGCGATTGTGGAGCATCATCACCGGCTCCGGACAGAACAGGCCCCGGGCATCAAGTTCGGCGTCAAATTCAGTGGCCGTCAAACGATCACTCCTTCTGGTTAAGCTGATTTTTCAGGAATACGTGCTAAATTCCTGTTTATAACAGGTAAAAATATACGGAGGAAAACCATGATACGGGTTTTGATCGAACGCCACATCGCCGAATCCCTGGAAGAAGCCTATGAACAGCGGGCCCGACTGGTGCTGCAGCAGGCAGTGGCGGCACCGGGTTTCATCTCCGGTGAGACCCTGGTTGACAGCCACGACCCCAACCACCGGATCACCCTGGCCAACTGGCGATCGGAAGCTGACTGGGACCGCTGGTACCGTTCCGAGGAACGCAAGGAACTGATGACAGAGCTGGTTCCCATGATGGACAAGGATGAAGCCATTACGGTTCTTCAGCAAAACGCGATCTGATTACCTCTGATCGCCCCTGGTCCCTTCGGATCAGCCAGTGCGCTCGATAAAACAGGTGATCTCTTCCCGGTCATGGTACAGGTGGCGGGCACGGAGCCGGAAGCCGACGCCCGCCTGTGCCAGACCTTCCTCGATGATCTCCCGGCAGATCAGCCACTCCTCATAGCGTTTTTTCATGGGCAATTTCAGGTTGAACACGGTGAACCGGCATAACCCCGAGCCGACCCAATCCACCGCCAGACGCGCTGTCTTTCTCGGCTGATCCACGATATCGCAGACCATCCAGTCGATTCCGCGCTTGGGCCGCCAGCTGTATCCGTCAGCACGCACATGCTCAACCTGACCGGAGGCCATCAGATCCGGATCCATGGGGCCGTTGTCGACCGCGGTCACCAGCATGCCCTGGCGCACCAGCTGCCAGGTCCAGCCACCGGGCGCGGCACCAAGGTCAGCGGCTTTCTTTCCACCCCCAAGGTAATCCAGCTCCTGTTCAGGGGGCAGGAACACCTTCCAGGCCTCTTCCAGCTTCAGCGCCGAGCGACTCGGAGCAGATGCAGGCAGCCGAAGCCGAGGAATGCCGCCGACGAACCGGGCCCGGTTATCCCGCAGGCTGTACCCGACCACCGCCTGGCTGAAATCCGGCAGAAAGATCTCCAACCGGGCGAGGGTCTCTGCTTCCACGGCCTTGAGCAGTCCCGCGCCGCGCAGCCCCTTGGACAGTGGCGCCACCCATTTGCGGGCGAAGTTGCCCAGGTCTTTGTCGACGTTGTTCTCTGGTAAACGGATTTCCACCCGTGCGCACTCCGGCATGCCTCCCTCAAGCTGCCGAAGGCCTGAAATCACCGCTCCAACCCGGTCTTCCGCCGGCAGCTCCAGCCGGCCAAGGACCACCAGCCAATCCCGGACAAACACCAGATTCTCCAGACTGACCCTGGCCAACAACTCTTCCGCCGGCTCCGGTCCGGGCAGGGAAAACCAGACAATGCCCTCGCCCCTGGCCGGTTCAAAAAAGCCGTACAAGCCGGATTCCATCGCGAAATCGGTGAGTTCACGCCCCGCCTCTGCCTCGAAGCCGGGCCTACAGAATGCGAGAATCTGTTCCATGTTGCCCCTGTGGCGGATTCCGGATCGAAACCCGCAAATTTGAAACTGTTTAACAGTGAAACTTGTGTACGTTGGCTACACTTCCAGCTCACTTTCTTGCTGGAAACACTGAATGCCACTCCTGACCCGGCTGATGTCTGCGGCCATGATCTGCTGCCTGTCTGCCCTGGCCTGGGCCGATCAGCCCGGAGCTACGGGTCAATGCCCCGTGCTGGACGTCACAGATGACAGTGCCCGGCACCACCTGATGGACTATGTCTGTTACCACAGCGCCGAACCGGATGACGCCGCCCACCGGGCCGAATCGCCGCAGGACCTGCCGGAATCACTGGCGTGGACACCGGCTAACGGTCATGACCTGGTATTCAGCCATACCCAATCCGTCTACTGGCTGAAGCTGCAACTGAACAATAGCGGTTCAACCCGGGGGCTCTGGTACCTCAAGCTGGATTATCCTCTGCTCGATGAGGTCACATTCTGGACTTCCACCCGCGATGGCACCAGCCGGAAACTGGCAACCGGCGACCAATACCCGTTTGCGTCCAGGGGCATAGATTATCGGTATTTCCTGCTGCCCGTCACCCTCGGAGCCCAGGAACCGCTCCAGGTCACGATCCGCATCCGCAGCAGTGGCGCACTCAACGTCCCCCTGTCTCTGGAAACCCCGGCCGAGGTGATCGCCACCAGCAATGACCTGACCCTGACCCACGGGCTGTTCTATGGTGCGCTGGCAATCTTTGCCGCCTTCAATCTGCTGCTATTCTTCAGTTCCAGAACCGTCTACTACTTCTACAACGCCTTTTATATGGGCGCGATGGGTCTGTTCCTGTTCGCCATGGGCGGTTTTGCCAACCAGTATTTCTGGCCCGAGAGCGCGGGTTTCGCCAACACCTCCATTCCTCTCGCCCTGGGGCTCTGCGCCCTGGCGATGACCCTGTTCGGCCGATCATTCCTGGAAGTCAGGCCGTATACGCTGGCCAACACCACCCTCAAGGTCCAGGCCTGGCTCTGTATCGTCTTTCTGGCCCTGACTTTCATCCTGCCCTACAACAAGACAATCATCCTGAACACGGTTCTGGCGCTGAGTGTCATCGCCAGCCTGCTGATCTCGGCCGGTATCCGCTGGCGCCAGGGCTATCAACCCGCCATCTGGTACCTGCTGTCCTGGATGGTGATGCTGGCCGGCGCCCTCATCTATGCGCTCGCGGCTTTCGGCTATCTTGCCGATTTTCTGGCCCGGGAGTCCCTGATGCAGGTAACCATCGGCGGCCAGGTCATTCTGCTCAACTACGCCACGGTCCAACGCTGGCGCCTGCTGAACCAGAAACTTCTGGAGGTGGAGCACAAGGCCCGCACCCAGCTGGAATTCAAGGTGCACGAACGCACCTCCCAATTGCGTAACGCCATGCGGGAACTGGAGAAAGCCAACCGGAAGCTCGCGGCCCTGAGCCTGAACGATCCGCTGACCGGCCTGTATAACCGCCGGCATCTGGATAACATCCTCCCGGAACTCTGTGCCGAGGCCCGACGAACCGGCCAACCCCTGACTCTTGCCCTGATCGATGCCGACCGGTTCAAGGCCGTAAACGACACCTGGGGCCATGGTTTCGGGGACACCTGTCTGCAGCTGATTGCCGACATCCTCTCGCGTCATGTGAAGCGGCCAAGGGATATTGCCATCCGTTTTGGCGGCGAGGAGTTTGCGGTACTGTTACCCGGCGCCGACATCGAGGGCGCTCGCAAGGTATGCCAGGCGATACTGGATGATCTGAGGAACACGCCGCTGGACACCCCGGACGGCCGAACCCTGACCATGACCCTGAGTGCCGGCGTCGCGCAGCTGACCACCCCGGAGGACCAGAGCGCGCTGTTCCACCGCGCCGACGATGCGCTGTATCAGGCCAAAGCCTCCGGGCGTGACCGGGTAGAGATCGCAGAGCAGGAACTCAGTGATTGGGGCGCACCCGCGACTCAATAAGAGCGCGGACCTGACGGGCGGCCTCTTTGATCAGGTCCTGTCGGGTTTCGGCCTGACGGGCCAGCGGCTGGAAGTCGTGATTGCCTCCCTCCAGCCACACCAGCTGGCAGGCGCCGAGCTCCCTTCGACGCTCAGTTACCTCTTCGGGTTTGCCAAACGGATCCCGGGTGCCCTGTATCACCAATAATGGGCAGTCAATTCGGGGAAAATGATCGACGCGCCAGTTGTCCGGTTTACCCGGAGGATGAAACGGATAACCGAAACACACGACCCCGTCGATACCGGTCTCTTCGGCTGCCAGGAGGCTGGCCATTCGTCCGCCCATGGATTTGCCACCGATGAGAACCGGGCACGCTTCGCCCACCTCCGCCCGGACCCGGACAAGCACATCCCGGAAACTCTCGAGAAGTCGTGGCTGCCGATCCGGTGGTCGTTTCTTCCCATCCTGCCGACGCTTCTGCATATATGGAAACTCGAACCGCACCGCCGCGACTTCTTCGGCATCCAGTGCTGCGGCCAGCTCTTCCATGAATGGAGAATCAGCCGGTGCGCCGGCACCATGGGCCAGAATCAGTACGACTTTTGGCTGATTTTCGTAGTAATTGCTCTTAATCAATTCCACTGAATTCACCTCTGTCAAATCAGGGACTATCATACCCAGAGCAAGCAGCAATTACCCGGGGCGCACTTCCCTCTTCGCGAATGATTCACATGCTCGCCATGTCGCTGATTTCGGTGAATTTGACGGATATCAGGAGTTGACCTGAGTCATTGCAAACAGCTAATGGTTTCTCCATACTTGCGCCCGCATAATTCCCCATCCTAAACCCATTGGTAAGGCTATGAGCACAGTAAATGCAAACCTGACATACAACTACAAGGTGGTGAGACAATTCGCCATCATGACAGTGGTATGGGGTATTGTAGGAATGGCTATGGGTGTGCTGATCGCAGCGCAGCTCGTCTGGCCATCCCTCAACCTCGACCTGCCCTTTACCCACTTCGGCCGGCTCCGGCCGCTGCATACCAACGCCGTCATCTTCGGCTTTGGTGGAAGTGCCTTGTTCGCCACCTCCTATTACGTAGTCCAGCGTACGTGTCAGGCCCGCCTGATCTCGGACGGCCTGGCAGCGTTCACGTTCTGGGGCTGGCAGGCAATCATTGTGGCAGCAGCCATTACCCTGCCAATGGGCCTTACTTCATCCAAGGAATACGCCGAGCTCGAATGGCCGATCGACATCGCTATCGCAGTGGTCTGGGTAACCTACGCCCTTGTCTTCTTCGGTACGGTCATGAAACGCAGCACGCCGCACATCTACGTGGCCAACTGGTTCTACGGCGCCTTCATCATCACCGTTGCGGCTCTGCACATCGGTAACAACATGGCCCTGCCGGCCACCGCCTTCAAATCCTACTCTGCATACGCCGGCGTGACCGACGCCATGATGCAGTGGTGGTATGGCCACAACGCCGTTGGCTTCTTCCTGACCGCCGGCTTCCTGGGCATGATGTACTACTTCGTTCCCAAGCAGGCCAACCGCCCGGTTTACTCCTATCGTCTGTCCATCGTTCACTTCTGGGCGCTGATCGCGACCTACGTATGGGCCGGTGGTCACCACCTGCACTACTCCGCCCTGCCTGACTGGGCCCAGACTGCAGGCATGGTTATGTCCCTGATCCTCCTGGCTCCGTCCTGGGGTGGCATGATCAACGGCATGATGACCCTGTCCGGTGCCTGGCACAAACTGCGTACCGACCCGATCCTGCGTTTCCTGGTGGTTTCCCTGTCCTTCTACGGTATGTCTACCTTCGAAGGCCCGATGATGTCCATCAAGACCGTAAACGCACTGTCCCACAACACTGACTGGACTATCGGCCACGTGCACTCCGGTGCCCTGGGCTGGGTTGCCATGATCAGTATCGGTGCTGTCTACCACCTGATCCCGAAACTCTGGGGTCTGCAGGCCATGTACAGCACGGCTCTGATCAACGTGCACTTCTGGCTGGCTACCGTAGGCACCGTACTCTACATCGTTGCCATGTGGGTTAACGGTATCATGCAGGGCCTGATGTGGCGCGCAGTCAACGAGGACGGCACCCTGACCTACAGCTTCGTGGAAGCTCTGGAAGCCTCCTACCCGGGTTACTTCGTCCGTTTCCTGGGTGGTGTCATCTTCCTCAGCGGCATGCTGATCATGGCTTACAACGTCTACATGACCGTTCGCCAGAAAGAAGCGGTTGCAGCTGATAACGCAGCGGCTCAGGCGGCGTAACGGGAGAGAGATCAGATGAAACACGAAATTATCGAAAAGAATATTGGTCTGATGATCATCCTGATCATCCTGACCATCAGTGGTGGCTTCCTGGTGGAAGTAGTGCCCCTGTTCTTCCTGAAGCAGACCAACGAGCCGGTCGAGGGCCTCGAGCCGCTCTCCGCTCTGGAACTGGAAGGCCGGGACATCTATATCCGTGAAGGCTGCCATGTGTGCCATACCCAGCAGATCCGTCCGTTCCGTGCGGAAACCGAGCGGTATGGCCACTACTCCGTTGCGGGTGAGTTCGTTTACGACCGCCCGTTCCTGTGGGGCTCAAAGCGTACCGGTCCGGACCTTGCCCGTGTTGGCGGCCGTTATTCCGATGCCTGGCAACGTCAGCATCTTTATAACCCGCGCAGCGTGGTTCCGGAGTCCAACATGCCGGCATTCCCCTGGCTGTTCGAGAACCGTGTCGATCATGAAAGTATCGATGACCGGATGACGACCCTGCAAACACTCGGCGTACCCTACACGGACGAGCAGATTGCCGCTGCGTCCGCCGACATACAGGGTAAATTCGAAATCGAAGCGCTGGTCGCATACCTGCAACAGCTGGGTACTGTGATTTCAGACAAACGGTGATCCCATGGATATCAATGAGCTACGCGGCATTCACACCTTTCTGGTAATGGCGGTATTCCTCGGAATCGTCTGGTGGGCCTACAGCGCCCACCGCAAGAAGGCCAATGACGAAGCGGCACACCTGCCCTTCGACGATGACGAAGTGGAAAAGCGTACTCTCGAACAGGAAAAGACGGAGAAGAAACAATGAGTACCTTCTGGAGCATCTGGATCAGTGTGATCGTGCTCGGTACTGTATTTGGCTGTGTCTGGCTGCTGTGGGCCACCCGCAAGAACCAGACCACTGATGTCGAAACAGACCGGACCATGGGCCATTCCTTCGATGGCATTGAAGAATACGATAATCCGCTGCCGAAGTGGTGGTTCTATCTGTTCATGGCGACCTGTGTGTTTGCCCTGGGTTACCTGGCGCTGTATCCGGGCCTGGGCAACTACAAGGGCCTGCTGGGCTGGACTTCCACCAACCAGTGGGAAGCCGAAGTGGCCGCTGCTGAGGAAAAATACGGCGAAATCTACGCTCAGTATGGCGATACCCCGGTGCCGCAACTGGCAACCAACGAAGACGCCCTGAAAATCGGCCAGCGTCTGTTCGCCAATAACTGCGCCGTTTGTCACGGTTCCGCGGCCCGCGGTCAGGTGGGCTTCCCCAACCTGACCGACGACGACTGGCTTTACGGCGGCACGCCTGATGCCATCCTGGAAACCCTGCACAATGGTCGCATGGGCAACATGCCTGCCAAAGGCACCATGCCCAGCATGACCAACGAACAGGTAGATCAGGTGGTAAACTACGTGCTGAGTTTCAGCGGTCGTGAAAAAGACGCCGAAGCGGCCAAGGCCGGCGCGCAGGTCTTCGCCCAGGCATGTGTGGCTTGCCACGGTCCGGACGGCAAAGGTATGCAGGCGATGGGTGCGCCCAACCTGACTGATAACACCTGGCTCTACGGCTCCACTTACGAGTGGATCAAGGAAACTGTCATGAACGGCCGTCAGAACCAGATGCCGGCTCAGGCCGGACGTCTGACCGAGGATCAGATCCAGATCCTGGCAGCTTACGTGTACAGCCTGTCCAACTGAGAATGATCCGGCCAGGGCCCTGCCCTGGTCCGGTCTTTTCAACCCTGTGTCTGCCCTCGCGGGCACAGGCTTGAGAAGATCAGCAGACCCTCCGAGGCCCGCTCCCCGCTTTTCCATTTCATCGGGAGGTTACGATGAGCAGTGAGATTCCGGTCAAACAGGTTGACCCTTCGTCTGATTCCTCCAACAACAATAAAAAAACCGAGACTGTCGAGCTCTACGCGAGCCGAAAGAAGATCTATGTCAAGGAAGTAAAGGGCTTCTTCCAGCGTATCCGGAATGTCAGCCTCACCCTCCTGATGGGCATGTATTTCCTGTTCGTCTGGATCACCATCGACGGACAGCCACTGATCCATTTCGACCTCCCTGCGCGGGAATTCCACCTCTATGGCATGACCTTCTACCCCAAGGATTTCATCCTCCTGTCGGGCATGCTGATCATCTGTGCCTATGGCCTGTTCTTTATCACCACCCTGTTCGGACGGGTCTGGTGCGGTTATACCTGCCCGCAAACGGTGTGGACCTTCATCTTCATGTGGGTTGAAGAGCGGATCGAGGGCAGCCGCAACAAACGGATGAAGCTCGACAAGGCACCGAATTCCGGTGCGAAAATTGCCAAAAAGTCTGCCAAGCACGCAGTCTGGCTACTGATTGCCCTTGCAACCGGACTCACGTTTGTCGGGTATTTCTATCCCATCCGGGAGTTGATTGCCGATATCTTCACCTTGGATGCCAATGGCTGGGCCTACTTCTGGGTGGCCTTCTTCACCGTCGCCACCTACCTGAACGCTGGCTGGATGCGCGAACAGGTATGCCTGTACATGTGCCCGTATGCCCGCTTCCAGTCGGTCATGTTCGACCCGAACACCCGGGTGGTTTCTTACGACCCTAACCGTGGCGAGCCCCGGGGAAGCCGCAAGAAGGGCGTTGACCCGAACGAACTGGGCCTTGGTGACTGTATTGACTGCGGCCAATGTGTCCAGGTCTGCCCCACCGGCATCGATATCCGGGACGGCCTGCAGTACGAATGCATTGGCTGCGCCCTGTGTATCGACGCCTGCGACGAAGTCATGGAAAAAATGAATTATCCCAAGGGGCTGATCCGCTACACCACAGAAAACGAACTGGAGGGCAAGACCTCCAAACTGCTTCGTCCCCGTACCTTTGGCTATGGCATCATGCTGGCGCTGATGATCTCCGCGATTATTTTCACCATTGCGACCCGGATCCCGGCCCAGATGGACGCCCTGCGGGACCGTGGCGCTCTGTACAGCTTTAACGGTCAGGGACGGATTGAGAACTCCTATACCCTGAAGATTGCCAACATGACCGAGGTGCCTCAGGTCTTCTCCATCTCCGTGAGCGGCCTTGAGGGCATCCAGATCCTGACCGACACCAGGGTAACCGTTGAAAGTGGCGAGAACCGCTCTGTGCCAACCGTCGTGGACGTTCCACCGGAATCCATCTCCGAATCCAATAACGAGATCCGGTTCCAGGCGGTTTCCGAAACCGATTCGTCACTGAAACTTGAAACTGAAAGCCGGTTTGTCGGTCCAACGCGCTGATTTGTAGAATTGGCCCCCGACACACCGGCTAGAAAAGAGATGAAGCATTATGAGTGAACACGCTCCGGTTGCACCCTGGTACCGCCAGCCCTGGTTCTGGTTCCTGACCATTTTTCCGCTGGCGGCCATTATCTGGTGTACCGTCATGATTGTTGTTGCCAGCAACATGAAAGACACCATGGTGACGGATGACTACTCCAAGGAAGGGCGTGGCATCAACCTGGCCATTGCCCGTGACCAGCAGGCCTATGATATGGGCATGGTCGGTGAAATGAGCTTTGACCAGCGCGAGGTTACGCTGAAGCTCAATACGGATGAGGGTCCGGCACAATTTCCCTACGTGATCCTGAACCTGTTCCACCCGACTCTGGCCGAACGGGACCGCACCATCCAGTTCCGTAACGAAGGTGGCGGCTACTATTCCGGCACCATGCTCCAGAACATTGAAGGCCGCTGGTATTACGATCTCCAGGGACCGGATAACACCTGGCGCCTGAAAGGCGAAGCCTGGCTGCCCTCCGAAGATGGCCTGACCATTCGGGCGGAAAAACCCGTCAAGGGGTGAGTGCCCTGGATTGTTTCCATTGCGGTGAACCCGCCGAGGGGAACCCGCCGATCACGCTGGAGCTTGAAGGCACCACAAGGCATTTCTGCTGTCAGGGCTGTAAAGCGGTTTGTGAGACCATCCACAACGAGGGTCTCACCGGTTTTTACGACTTCCGGACAGAACCGGCAGTAACACCCCGGGAACTGTCTGCCTCCGAGCTCACCCGTCTGCGCGAGCTGAACCATCCGCTGGTCCAGCAATCCTTTGTCTCGCCCGTCAAAAGTGGTCAGGAAGCAAACCTGTTGATTGGCGGCATCACCTGCGCCGCCTGTATCTGGCTGCTTGAAAACCACATGAAAAAGCAGCCGGGGGTACAGAGTTTCTCGGTCAACCACACGACCCAGAGAGCACGACTTGTCTGGTCACCGGACCAGGCCAGACTGAGCGACCTGCTGATCGCGATCCACCAGCTCGGTTACACCGCTCGCCCCTACCAGGCCGATGAGGTCGAGCAGCAGCTCAAGGCCGAGCACCGCTCCATGCTCATCCGGCTGGCGGTCGCCGGTATCGGCTCCTTCCAAAGCATGATGCTGGCCTTTCCCCTGTATTTTGAGCTGGTCAATGATCTTTCCCCGGAGTTTGTCTCCTTTTTCCGGTGGTTCAGCCTGCTGGTTGCCACCCCGGTGGTGCTCTACAGTGCCCGGCCGTTTTTCCGCAATGCCCGTCGCGATATCCGGAGCCGGCACCTCACCATGGACGTTCCCGTGGCCATCGCCATAGGCCTTGCCTACGCGGCCAGCGCCTGGGTGACGGTATTCGGGGGCGATGAGGTCTATTTCGAATCGGTATGCATGTTCACCTTCTTCCTGCTCCTCGGGCGCTACGTGGAAGTCCAGGCCCGTTACCGGGCCGGCCTCACCGGCAACGCCCTGGCCGGGTTCCAGCCGACCGTTGCGGCACGGGTGAACGGAGATGAAACCGAGATAGTCCCTGCCCACGACATCGGTCCCGGCGATGTGGTTCGGGTACGGCCCGGCGAAACCCTGCCAGTGGATGGCAGGATTGTCCGGGGCGAATCCACCCTGAACGAGGCGGCGTTGACAGGCGAGTATCTGCCGGAATCACGGGGGCCGGGTGATACGGTTCACGCCGGCAGTATCAACGGCGAGAACCCCCTGGATGTACTGGTGGAAAAATCCGGCGCCCAGACCCGGCTCTCCGGCATCCTCAGGGTCCTTGACCGGGTCCAGTCGGAGAAACCGCCGGTAGCTCGCATGGCGGACCGGATCGCCGGCAAGTTTGTCGGGCGCGTGCTGATCCTGGCACCGCTGGTCTGGATCGGCTGGTGGCTGGCAGGCGCAGACAATGCTTTCGATATCACTCTCTCGGTGCTGGTGGTGACCTGTCCGTGCGCCCTGTCGCTGGCTACCCCAACCGCCATCACCGCCGCCACCATGCGCCTGCGGAAACTGGGATTCCTGCCCACCCGGGGCCACACCCTGGAGTCCATGAATACCATTGATACGGTCGTCTTCGACAAGACCGGGACGCTCACCCGGGGCGAACTGAGCCTGGTGGGCCAGAAAAGTGTTGGCAGTCTTGATGACGATACCTGCCTGCGCCTGGCCGCGGGCCTGGAGAAGTTCTCCGAACACCCGATTGCCCGTGTCTTCCACGACCGCCCCGCTGCAGCCATGGAGCAGGTCCGGAACCACGTAGGCGGAGGCCTGACCGGACAGCTAGGCGATCAAAGCTACGCCATCGGTCACCTGGATTTTGTGGCGGAACACACCGATGCATCTGTGCCCGAGCGGGGTCAGCACACCGGCATGGAGATCTGGCTGGCGTCTGAAGCCGAATGGCTGGCCTGTTTCCGGCTCGACGACCAGCCCCGGGATGACGCCGCAGAAACGATCCGGGCGCTGCAGGAACAGGGTATCCGCACCATCCTGCTCAGTGGTGACAGGAGTGGCCACGTGGCCCGTGTCGCCGAGATGCTGGGCATTACCGAAGCTATCGGGCAGGCATCGCCGGAACAGAAACTCGAAGTACTTGAGCAACTCACCAGCGAAGGGCGCAAAGTGATGATGGTCGGCGACGGCCTGAACGACCTGCCCTCCATGGCAGGCGCCGGTCTCTCGGTGGCCATGGGCAGTGCCGCGGACCTGACCCAGCTGAAAGCCGATGCGGTTCTGCTGAATGGCCAACTCAAGCAGTTGGTGGAAGCGCTCAATACCAGCCGGCAGACCCGCCGTGTCATTCGCCAGAACATGATCTGGGCTCTGGCCTACAACCTGTGCGCGCTGCCCCTGGCTGCGGCTGGCCTGGTGCCACCCTGGCTTGCCGCCATCGGCATGTCTGCCAGTTCTTTGATCGTGGTGCTCAACGCGCTCAGACTCAGTGCCAGCACCAGCCGGCGCCCGGCCGAACCAACACCGGTTGGTACTCAGGCGTTGTCCTGATAACGTAAAAGTCACACTCATAACGAGGTAAGTGCCGTGCAGATTGTAATGGTCCTCGTACCATTGATGCTTATTCTGGTTGCCGTGGGGATTGCCCTGTTTGCCTGGGCAGTCAAAAACGGCCAGTACGACGACGTGGAAGGCCCGGCCCATCGCATCCTCTATGATGATGACAAGGACATGATTCCCCGGGAAGCCAGAACCGACAAACCCGAACAGGAAGAAGAGAAACCGGACCAGAGCTCCGGGGAGGAAGACCAGGACAGCGCCGGGCCAAAGAGCTGATGGCAGCAGACCTTTACCTGAGTTATCCCAGCGCTTTTGTCATCGGCCTGCTCGGCAGCACCCACTGCCTGGGTATGTGTGGCGGGATCAGCGCTTCCCTGTCCATGGCCCTGCCGGTCGGTCGAGGATTCCGCCTTCGCCAGTCGCTGATGCTGCTGGCCTTCAATTTCGGCAGAATCGGCAGCTACACCCTGATTGCCGCATTGATTGCGGTACTCAGTACCGGCGCTGCCAGCCAGTGGACCCTGGCCGGAATGGTGCTGCGGACCATTGCGGGATTGCTGTTGATTTTCATGGGCCTGTCCATGGGACAGTGGTGGCAGGGAATCCGCTACGTGGAAAAAATCGGCGCCCCGGTCTGGCAAAAACTCTCGCCCCTGACCCGCCGCTTGATGCCGATCCACCATCCCGCACAGGCACTGGCACTGGGCGCACTCTGGGGCTGGTTGCCCTGCGGTCTGGTCTACAGCACCCTGGGATGGGCTGCGCTACAGCCTACAGTTCCTTCGGCCGCTCTGACCATGTTCTTCTTTGGTCTCGGCACCCTGCCTTCCATGCTGGCGACCGGCTATGCCGCCAACTGGGTTCGCGGGTTGCAAAAGCACCAGGCGGTCCGGAAAGCCAGTGGTGCCTTGCTCATCCTGTTCGGAATCTGGACCCTGCCCCTGTTCTGATTAGAGGAACACTAGATATTCAGCACGTCCAGACGACCGAAATCCGGACTGGATTCCGGCTCGGCGGACTGGACCACCGCCTGGCGCTTGCCGCCAAGGCGTTTGCCTTCCTTGAAATCGTACAGGTTCGGATCGGCCAGATGGGACGGCTCAACATTGCACAGGGCCCGGAACATGGTTTCCAGCCGGCCCGGATGCTGCTTGTCCCAGGTCTGGAACATGTCCTTGATCACCTGGCGCTGCAGGTTCTCCTGGGAGCCACACAGGTTGCACGGGATGATAGGGAATTCGCGCAGGGCCGCATAACGGGCAATGTCCTTTTCGCGGGCGTAGGCCAGCGGGCGGATCACGGTATTCCGGCCATCATCACTGTGCAGTACCGGCGGCATGGACTTGAGTTTGCCACCGTAGAACATGTTCAGGAACAGGGTCTCGAGCAGGTCGTCCCGGTGATGACCCAGGGCAATCTTGGTAACCCCGTGCTCTTCGGCAAAGTTGTAGAGGATCCCCCGACGCAGGCGCGAACACAGGCCGCAGGTGGTCTTACCCTCAGGCACCTTGTCCTTGACGATGCTGTAAGTGTCCTTCTCGATGATATGGTATTCGATTCCCAGTGAAGCGAGATACTCCGGCAGTACTTCCTCAGGAAAACCGGGCTGTTTCTGATCCAGGTTGACTGCAATCAGCTCGAAGGAGACCGGTGCGCTTTTCTGCAGGTTGAGCAGGATATCGAGCATGGCATAGGAATCTTTGCCACCGGACAGGCAACACATGACCTTGTCACCGGCTTCAATCATCGAGAAATCAGCAATCGCCTGCCCCGTGTCACGGCGCAAACGTTTCTGCAGTTTGTTCAGCTCCAGTTTCTGGCGCCGATCCTGCTCGGAAGCGGGCGACTGGTCAGCGGGCTTGGCGATCATAGCTTCGGACATAACAACCACGTTCATAAGGTCAATGAGGGTGCGATTATACGCATCACCGGGTATCAGGGACAGGATACCGGATAAGGAGATACTGCAACCCGGCAACGCAGGGCGACCACGGGAGACCTTCCCTGAAACCGCGCTCTCCCCTACCATACCCAACATGACAGATACCGCCCTGACCGATCACAAGAACACCGAAGGGACCTGCCGTCTGCTTGATCAGCAGATCCAGCACCTGCTCGTGGCAGTGGAGCACGAACTGCGCAAGTCACCCCGGGGCACCAGTGAGCTGGCGCTGATCCGCGCACTGCACGTTCCCCCCTGGGAACTGATCGGCGAGGTCAGCTTCCGTGACCCGGAAGAACTCTATCCGGTTCATTTTCTGCTGTTCCACGTGCTTTACCGACTCCGGGACCAACTGGCCGAGACCGGGGAGAACCTGGAAATCTCGCCGCTGGAGATCAGGCTGAACCCACAGACCGTCGTTTCCGGCACCGGCCTCCCGGATCAGGAAGACGAGCTGCGCCGCTTCTATCTTGATCTGGACCAGTACCGGATGTCCGGGGACCGCATCCGCAGAATGATGGATGACTTCTGGTCAGGGCGCCCTATATGCTCTCCGGAGCCGTCCGAGCTGCTACGGGCGGCACAGGTACTCGGCTTCGACGCTTTGCCCGGCGACTTTGGCACCGTCAAGCACCGATTCCGACGCTGCATTATGGCCGTGCATCCCGATCGCGGGGGCGATACCGCATCGGTGCAGGAACTGAACCATGCCTTTTCCATGCTCAAGACCCATTTCCGGCTTTCGGCCTGACTTTACCGCCAGACCAGGGGAACCCATGATGCCAAGAAACCTTGTTTTTGCCTTTCTCACGCTGGTCACCCTCAGCACAGCTGTCAGGGCAGACCTGGTAGTGCTCCAGTATCACCACGTCAGCGATGCCACACCGCCTTCCACCAGTACTTCCGAATCCCTGTTCGAAGCCCAGCTCGACATGCTCGGGGATCTTGAACTGGAGGTGGTGCCACTGATGGAGGGCACACGCCAGGCCCTGGAGGAAGGTGCGGCCCGGAATTCGGTCGCCCTGACCTTCGATGATGCCTATGAATCGGTCTATACCACCGCGGCACCAATGCTGGCGGAACGGGGTTATCCCTATACGGTTTTCGTCAATACCGACGCCGTCGGCCGCACCGGCTACATGACCTGGGACCAGCTGGAGGAACTGGCAACCCGCGAGGGTGTGACCCTCGCCAACCACAGTACCGACCATGGGCATCTTGCCCGGAAGCCCGATGAACCCGCAGATCAATGGCAACAGCGGATTGAACACAGTCTGGATGGCGCTCAACAGGAACTGGAACAACGTCTGGGAGTCGACAGCCCGATGTTTGCCTACCCGTACGGGGAATACGATTCCGCTCTGGAAGATCACATCTCGGATCGGGGCTGGTATGGCTACAGCCAGCATTCCGGGCCCATTGGCGAGCATTCGGCCCCGACCCGGCTGCCCCGGTTTCCCATGGCCAATGTCTACGGCCAGCTCGGTAGCCTGAAGAACAAGTTGCTCAGCCGTGCCTTTCCCGTCGAGACTGCCGGTCTCCCGGACGGCGTCATCTCCAGCAATCCGCCGATGCTCGAGTTTGTTTTGCCGGAAACGCTGTCCGCCCACCGGCTCACCTGTTTCGCCTCAGGCATGGGAAGGATCGAGATCGAGACTGTTGAGGATGGAATGGTCAGAGTCCAGGCGCCGGAAGCCTTCAACAGCCGCCGCTTCCGCTACAACTGCACCCATCCTGCCGGCGGTGGCCGGTTCTATTGGCTGTCCCAGCCCTGGCTGGACCTGAGCCAGCCGGAGGATTAAGGGACCCTAGTCCTCTGCAACAAGTTCGAGCCCAAGTTCCCCGGTAGTGACGTGGGGAATGGATTGCGGGCCCTGCCCGGTTTCCAGCACCGTCTGGCTATCGCGGTCTTCGGCCCGGGTGAAGATCACTATCCAGCGTTCGCCCCGGGCCGGGAAAGCCGGGATCCAGGCCTGCAGATAGGCCCGGGAATGCCAGCTTTCGGGTTCAAATTCCATCGCCATGTCGGTCACCACCCGGACAGGTCGCAGCTCCTCATCCAGGAACGCCAGTGACGGCACAAACAATCCATCACGGGCAAAAGAACGCAGCCTGAAGACAAAATCAGGGTGCTGCCGGGCATCGGGCAAGGCAACAAGGGCGAAGGGGCTGGTTCCGGTGGCGAAATCATGGCGCTCCGACGCGTCACCGATATCCACTTCAAATTCGCGGCCACTGATCCAGGACTGGCGTTCCCGCGTGCTGAGGCTCTGACAACAGCTCTCGGCAAACTGGCTGAAAAAACTGGCCTCCTCGTCCACGCCCAGAATGGCCATGGCGTTCGGATCGTAACCCTCCACGGGTGCCTCGGCTACCGGAGCGGCACCGGGCTGGTGGATGGAGGCAGAGGTGATTTCAACGGGCAGCTGCACACGCCCTTTCTGGACATCGGTGCGGGTATCCGGCGTGTAGTAGCTCACCCGGATGTTGCCTTCGGCATCCCGCCATGTGAAGTATGGCCTCGGCTCGCCGGGCCGGACATAACCATCCCGGGCCAGTTGCTCTGCGTCGGGGTAGTTCTCCAGCGTGTATTCCTCCTCCGGCTGGAGCGCGGGAGGAGTGGGAGTTCCCGGCTCCTGACCGGACGAATCCTCAGGCACTGCCGCTGACCCGGGTTCGCTATCCCTGGCTCCGTCGGATGTTTTTTCCGGAATCGGCGAA
This sequence comes from Marinobacter szutsaonensis, assembly GCF_039523335.1. Classification (NCBI taxonomy): domain Bacteria; kingdom Pseudomonadati; phylum Pseudomonadota; class Gammaproteobacteria; order Pseudomonadales; family Marinobacteraceae; genus Marinobacter; species Marinobacter szutsaonensis. Next base: position 626,100 of record NZ_BAAAFC010000001.1, read on the forward strand.
TAACGCACCCGTCCCTGCTCATCCACCCAGGTGAAGTACCCCTCCCGCTCACCGGCCGGTGAACCGCCGACTTGGCATCCAGCCAGTACGGCAGCGAGAGCGACAACCATCGGGATCTGGCGGCAGGCTTTTCGGGTCACGGAGGTTACCTTTCGATGTCCGCACAGCGGTCAGAATTTCGTCCGGAAACTGAGGCCGGCCATCACAACCCGCAGCGAGGTCTTGATATCCAGGCCGGCATAGGGGTTGTAGATGATATTGGTTATGTTATCGCAGTTGACGTTACAGCTGGTATCCGCGGGGATGGTTTCGACGGAGTGCAGGTAACTGAGGTTCATATCGATCTCCGTATCCTTGTCCCACTGGTAGCCCATGCCCACGCTGTACAGGTTGGCACCGCCGAACGGCGCCATGACCTGACGCTGGTCGTCGGGAATCACCGAATCCCGGATCTCCACGCCGGCGCGCAGGTCCAGCCGTGATGACACGTGCAACTCGGCACCAAAGGCCCAGTTCCACTGGCTCTTGAAGCCCAGAGGCAGACGCAGGGTATTGGGCGTCGCGTTGTCCGGCGAGAGAATCCGGGCGGCATTGAGGAACTCAAGATTACGATCGAAGCGGAACACGAAAGCGTCCCACTGGGCGTAATCGGTCCAACCGATATCGGCATTTAGGGTCAGTTTCGGGTGGACATCCACACTGATGCCGGTCTGGAAGTGCTGGGGATAGACCAGGTCCATGCTGACATTACCGGCTTCCCGGGGCGCGCCGGAAGGCAGGCTGAGAATCGCCGAGGTGATTGCCCCGAGCACCGATCCGTTGACGCTCTGCCAGAACCCTGACCAGTCGTCGGTATACTCGATCTCGAAGGTGCCCTTCATGTTCATGTCGGCTTCGGAGGTGTAACTTGCCCCCCACCGGAACCAGTCCGTAGGCTCCCACATCACCCCCAGGGCATAGGTGGGCGACAGGGTTTCCTGGACATTGATATTCAGGGCGCCAATGTCATCCCAGGGCCCGACATTACCGCCACACAGGGCCAGCCAGGGCTGGAGGGGCTCGTCCCCGCTCTCGCAGTTGAAGGCGTCCTGAAGGATTTCGGCAACCCCGAGCAGCATGTTCGGCGCGCGCATGTACTGGTCAGCGGCGATCCCCATGTGGGACAGGTGAATCCCGGCGCCTACAGCCCATTCGTTGTTGATCTCGTAGCCGACCGTCGGCGACAGATAGGTGGTCCGCTGTAGGGCTGTGGCCTGGGGTTGATAGCGGCCGGGATCATCCTTGTCGCGGTAGAAACCGGCGGCCAGGGGCAGGTAGAAAGCGTTGGCAAAGGTCAACTTCGACCCCGGCGGGTTGACACTGATCCCGGCCGAGGGCGCAACCGCCGGCCCAGGAGGTGCCCTGAGAATCCCGTACCCAGGCAGATACAGGGCAACGTTGTTGGTGTGGCTGTGGGTGTTGGCGACCGGATCACGCTGCTTGCCGGTCAACGGGTCGGTTTCCAGGCCATCGATACCGAAGATCTCATAACCTTCCGGGGCCGTGAAATCCGCATCGATGTCCAGATAGACGCTCATCAGGTTCACTTCGAGCTGACGACCGTCCAGCCTGGTAAGACCCGCCGGATTGTAGTGGATGGCCATTACCCCCGGTGGATCGGCCGTGACCGCGTTGCCCAGCGCCAGGGCCTTGGGATGAATGGTCAGGTTCTGAGCCAGCTGGGCCTGGGCACCAAACGAGACGGTCGTGGCGATCAGAGCCCCGAGAATCTGCCGTTTGTGGCTGTAATGTCCCATGAATTCCTTCCCTTCCCGTGATTCTTGGACCGCAACGCTCACTCTTTGAGGCCAGAGAAGTTGATGGGCAGGGATACCCCGAGAGAGAAGTCCGGCGCATCCTCGGTCAGGCCGATGCCCAGGCTGGTGTTCACGATGGTGGTATCACTGACCCGGGTACCAAGCGACATGCTCAGGAAACCGGTCATCTGGTCCTGGGCCACGGCCTGCTCGCCGTTGGAAAAGGTCAGGATGGTTTCGTCGCTGTAACTCAACTGGGCAGAGATGCTCAGGGAGATGTCATAGGAAAGTGAATAGGCAAAGCCCGCCGAACCGGACAGACCGAATCCGGGCTCGACCTCAACCAGCAAACGGGCGCCCCGGACCTGGTTCAGGTCCTCGGCCGGCAGGTTGTAGGTGGCACTGACGGAACCGAAAACCACAACCGGATCCAGCACCTTGGAGAGGCTGACACCGCCGCCTGCGGAGTAATAACCGCTGCCCGTGGACAGCTGCTCCTTGATGTCGATTTCGTAGGGACTGACACCGGTCTTGGTGGTCAGCGTACCGAAAAAGGTAGTGGACATCTTGCCGGGCACATAGGCAAACGGCTGCCAGCGGCCGGTGAAGGAGACGTCGCCGAAATCGTAGATGCTCAGCTCATCCTCGGTATCGTACTTGACCACCAGGGGAATACGGGTGCCGACGGTCACGTTATCCAGAAGGCCGTAATCGTACGAAAAGGCATTGGTGAAGTTGTGGGTGGCTGATGGCACCACATCAAGGTTGCGCACCGAACCATTGGTGATGGCCAGGTCCAGACGCTGATCCGCGGTATAGGAATAATCGAACGAGTAGTTCAGCGAGTGGGTGCCCTTTTTCTGCAGAGAATAGTTTTTCTCGGCAGCCTGGAACACTTCTTCCAGCTGTTTGGAGGCGTCTTCGTCGCCCTCCTGCCTGGCCAGCGCTTCCCGCGCCTGGTCCACGCTTCCCTCCTGTGCCAGCACTGTGCCTGGAAACAGCGCTGTGGCGGAAACAAGGATAAAACCTCGCACAAACCAACGATTCATCCTGACTCCCTTATTTTATTTGTAGTGATTCTGTGCCGGATCTTGCGCCCGGAGAATTAGTTACGGCGGTAATGCAATTGTTTTCGGGTGTTTTCGACACTACCGTCCGGATTGTTTTTCTGGCGTTCGAGCAAGTTGTTGATGCGTCTCTCCGTGGCCTCGTGGAACACCGGAATCCGTTCCAGAGCCAGCAGGGTCATTGTCTGGTCATCTACAAAGCGCAGGTCTTCCTCTTTCAGCTCGAGGTTATCGAGGGGTTTGTCGCTGCCGGGAAAGACAATGAACAGCACGTTGTCATCCCACTTTTCCTCGAACTGGGCGAGGGTGAAGGAAATGTTGCCCACGGAGGGATCCGCCAGGTAGACCCGGCCATCCCGGATGGTGCGCAGCACTACGAAGTGCTTGAAGCCGGCGTGATGAATGGGAACGATCGCCGGATGATCCAGATCGATGAGGTCCTCGATGGTCGCCCGGAAGCCGCCCGAGGGATAACCCAGCGCCGTCACCAGCCGTTTCATGTCCAGCATGGAGAAGGCTCGGCGCTGAACGATCCGTTCGCTTTCTCCGTAATGCAGCAGCCCCTCCATCACCTGGCGTTCCGACAGGGTGCGGCCAAGGTAGTAATTGAGCACGGTGGTCAGGGCTGCACTGCCACAGCTATAGTCGTAGGCCTGCCGGACGATGTTGCGGTACTTCTGCTCGACCAGGGGCTCTACCCGGAAATCCGAGCGCAGCTTCACCGGACTTGCATCCACGTCCTGCTCGATCACGATGGAGCCTTTCTCGAACGGCTCGACCAAGGTTGCTTCTTGCACCATGGTGAATGTAAGAATGGATCCGGCGAGCACCAGCAGCATGTCAGAAGAAGTCCCTGTTTTTATGACCCGCAGCATTCATCGGGTTACATGTTGTTACGGTAAGATACCGAAATACCGGGACCCTTAAAGATAACTGTGCCTCAAATCTGTCTGTGCAGAAGCTTCCCTTAAGTAACGTTTTGAGACCTGGTTCATGGCAGGAACAGCAACGCCCCGAAGACCGTTAAGCCTTCCAGGGGCGCTCAGCAAGTTTCGGGGGGATTGATCCCCACGGAGTGTCAGAGGGTAAAGACCACCCCCAGCAGGGCGTAACACAACAGCGTCACCACCACGATGCCCATCAGGTTGAGGGCGAAGCCGGCACTGATCATGTCGCCGATTTTCATGTCGCCACTGGAGAACACGATGGCATTGGGCGGCGTTGCCACCGGCATCATGAAGGCGCAACTGGCGGCAATGGCGGCCGGCACGGTGAGCAACAGCGGTGACACACCCTGAGACATGGCCAGAGCCCCCAGCAGCGGCAGGAACGCCGCCGCCGTGGCGGTGTTGCTGGTCACCTCGGTCAAAAAGATGATCACCCCCGCCACGATGGCGACAAGCAGCAGCGTCGGCAGCGTTCCGGCGGCACCCAGGGAGCCGGCAATCCACTCCGCGAGCCCCGAACTGCTGATAACACCCGCCATTGCCAGGCCACCACCGAACAACAGCAAGACACCCCAGGGAATGCCCTTGGCGGTATCCCAGTCCATCAGGAACTGGCGCTCCCGGGTGTCGACCGGAATCAGGAACATGGCGATGGCCGCTGCGATCGCGATACCGGTGTCGCTGAGCCAGGGCATCAGCCCATCGGACAACAGGGGTCGGAATATCCAGGCGGCGGCGGTGATCAGGAACACCACTCCGACCAGTTTCTCGCCTTTGCCCAAGGGCCCCAGTGCTGCCAGCTCGTCACGGATGAGATCACCGCTGTCGCCCTGGTGCGAAAGGCCAAAATCGCGCCGGGTCAGCCACCACCAGGCCAGCGCCAGCATGACAACCGTCACCGGCACTCCCATCAGCATCCATTGGGCAAAGCCCACCGAGATGCCCTGGTTTTCGCTCAGGTAAGCTGCCAGCAATGCATTGGGCGGTGTTCCGATCAGGGTTCCGATGCCACCGATACTGGCGGAGTAGGCAATGGCCAGTAACAGCGCCGTGGCATAGCGACGAACACCTTCCGGGTTGGAACCGTCAGCCATGGCAATCACGGACAGGCCAATGGGCAGCATCATGATTGCGGTGGCGGTGTTACTCACCCACATGCTCAGAAATGCGGTGGCGAGCATGAACCCGGCGATCTGGCGCTTCGGCTTGCTGCCCACCGTTTTCAGGGTCAGCAGGGCAATGCGACGGTGCAGGTTCCAGCGCTGCATGGCCAGGCCGAGGGTGAAGCCGCCGAGAAACAGGAAAATGATCGGATGGGCATAGGGGGATGTGGCCGCCGAAACGGATCCCAAGCCCAGTGCCGGTACCAGCACGATGGGCAGCATCGCCGTGGCAGGAATCGGAATAGCCTCGGTACTCCACCAGGTCGCCATCAACAGCATCATGCCAAGGGCGGCCCAGGCTTCCTCCCCCATGGTTTCGGGGGCAGGAACAACCACCGTGATCAACAGAAACAGGGCACCGAGTACCAGGCCAATCAACTGACTTTTGGGCAGCCCCGTAGACTGGTTCGCGCCGTTTCGGGATTCAGACATAACAACAGGTTTCCGTCAGGTTCAATACAGGTCAGTTTCAATCGGGTTCAGGAGGCCACACGGGCAAGCTGCCGGTCATGCACACGGCCAAGCAGCACAAGCGCCAGAATGGCGCCAGACAGGGCCCAGGCCATGTCCGACTGGGTATCCCAGACATAACCCTGGGTACCCAGGAAGGCCTCGGCCGCCTCATCACTCAGCAGCGCCACCCACCATTCGATCAACTCATAGAATGCGCTGAGGGCAAGACAGAAGCAGACGATGAAGAACGAGGACCAGCCGGACCGGGCAAAAACATCCAGTCTGAGGACCACTTCGCGGGCAATCATCGCCGGGATGAATCCCTGGGCAAGGTGCCCGAGTTTGTCGTAATTGTTACGCTCCCAGCCAAACCAGTCGCCCAGATGATTGAACAGGGGCACTTCGGCGTAGGTGTAATGTCCCCCTACCATCAGGATGACGGCGTGCACCAGAATCAGCCAGTAAGCCAGCGAGGTCAGGGGGAAGCGGAAATAGCACCAGGCAACAAGCACAAAGCCGATGGCCGCAGGCAGCACTTCCAGGACCCAGGTTGCCCGGTCCTTGGGACCAATTCCCGACCAGACGAATACTGCCAGAAAGATTCCCACCCAGGCCAGAATAGCCACCGGTTTCTGCGCCATACACTGCACTCCCTTGTCGGCATTTTTTTGGGGTTCATGGTCGCATTCTACGCCGGCCACCTCAAAAATCAGTGTTGCCCGGCCCTGAGAAACTGCCCGAAGCCGCCCTGTTTCCCCAGCTCCGGCTCGATCTGCTCGTCGCTGACCGCTGCCCGACCGTTGATCAGGACGTGCTTCACACAGCCCGGCACCCGGTTGACCATGCGTTCCAGGCCGAAGTTCTCCATCTCTGCCCACTGAACCTGTTCAAGATCCTGCTCCAGGGCCCGCGGATCCAGGACGGTGACATCCGCCCGGTCTCCCTCGCGGATGTAGCCGGCATCAATACCCAGCCAGTCCGCCTGCTCGCCGGTTAGCCGGTGCACGGCCCGCTCCAGTGACATCACCGGCTCGTCCTGCTGTTGGCTCTCGTGCACCAGTTTCAGGAATCGCAACGGCAGATTATAGAAGGCCATGTTTCGAATGTGGGCACCGGCATCGGAGAAGGTGATCAGTGCGTGGGGACTTTTCACCATTTCCCGCAGACGGTCCTTGCGATGGTTGCCCACAACCGTGAACCAGCGCAAGGCCCGGCCATGGGTCACCACCATATCCAGGAAGAAATCCACCACGTGGATACCCCGTTCCCGGGCCAGCTCGGCAAAGTTACGGCCCACCAGCGAGGAATCCGGACAGTCCAGCACGATGGCATCACCGAAATCCCGCTGCCACACCCTGGGCGACAGCTTTTCCTTGTAGAACTTCCGGAAGGTTCGGCGATAACCCTCATCCTGCAACAGCTCATTGCGTTCGAGCTGATCGCGGATATCCAGGGCCATCTCACCGGCACCGAACTCCTCGAACAGGACAATGTCCATGCCATCTGCATAGATGGCAAATGGCGTGGGCAACAGCTGCCAGCGGAAGTTACCGCCGAAGCCGTTGGCCAGCCACGCCACCAACCTGGCCATAGGCCGGACGGTCGGATTGCCCTTGAGGTCAATCATCGCGATCAGGGTGGTCTTGAGCGGCTTTCGCAGCCAGCCCAGGGTCTCTTTCAGGTACTGGGTGACCTGCAGCGGATTGGCAGCGTTGGGGGCGCCCTGATGAACCCGGCCGTAATGCCGGAGCAACCGGTTCAACCGGCTGACCTCTCGCCAGCGGGCATAGGTGCTGGGCAGGCTCTTGGACCATTCCCGGTCACCGTCGACCTTGTCCCATTTCAGGCACATGGTCGAGAGCCCGAGAAACCCCTCCTCCAGCGCTTCCTCCAGCAACTGCTCCATGCGCCCGAGCTCTTCCTCCGTAGGGGTGACCGATCGGTCAGTAGCCCGGTGCAGGCCCATTACGCCGGTGCGCAGGTCGCTGTGGCCCAGGAAACTGATCACATTGGGTCCTATCGGGTGGGCGTTGATGAACCCGACCCATTCCTTCGGACTTTGCCAGGTCTTGTGTTCCTGCAGGATTGGCAAAACCTTTTCCCGGGGCACGGTCTCGACCCGGGTGAAGATATCCGAGGCGTCCTCCGCGTCCGAGCAGACCATGCTCAGGGAGCAGCTGCCGATCAGCACCGTGGTCACACCATGCCGGACAGACTCGGATAGCGAAGGTGCAACAATCAGCTCGGCATCGTAGTGGGTATGGGTGTCCAGGAAGCCGGGAGTGACCCAACAACCGTGTGCATCAATTACCCTTACCGCTTGAGCCGGATCAAGTGATCCGACATCGGCGACAGCATGGATTCGTCCATCACGGATGCCAACATCCGCGATCCGGGACGGATTCGGGCTGCCATCAAAATAGCGGCCTCCCACAATCAGGGTATCGTACTGACTCACGGCAGGGGCTCCTGTCCTGTTCTTGTTGTTGATCCCAGTCTAGCCCATAACGTGACAGTCGATCACCTTCTGTCTTGTCAACGGGCTCGGATCCGGACACCCTCCTCCAGTTGCCGATCCGGGTGCCTTACCACCCGGTCGCCAACTTTCAGTCCATCGAGAATCTGGGTTTTCAGCCCGTTGCTCTGGCCGGTCTGCACCGGCTGACGATGGACGGTATCGTCCCGGGCAAGGAACACCCAGCTCTGGTCTCCGGAGCTGAAAATGGCCGAGGACGGCGCCCAGAGCACGTCTTCGGCAGACCAGAGTATGAAGCTGGCATCCACCCGGTAGCCGTCACCGAGGGATTGCCACTGCTCGATAGGACTGGTGATATCTGCCACCACCTGCACACGCTGCTCCTCCACGCCCAGGGCCGAGATATCCTCGAATCCCACCGGCTCCACTCGCCGGACCACGCCTTGCAGCTCCGGCCCGCCCCAGCCGCTGAAGCGAACTTCCATGCCGGGCTGCAGCTTCACCGCATCAAAGCTGAGCACATCGATCACTACCTCCAGCGCTGCCGGGTCTCCCACTTCGGCAATGGGACTGCCCGCCTGGATGACTCCTTCACTCTTGCGCACGACCGAAAGCACTGCACCGGCAACCGGCGAGGTCACCGCCACCCGCTCCTTCGGCTGTTCGCCATTGCTGCGGGCGGCCGACACATCCAGCCGGGTACGTGCCGCTGCCAGCTCGTGGGCCATGACTTCCTGATCAAAACGGGCCGAGCGCAGAATGGCCTGTGCCCGATCCGCCGTGGCTCTCGCCTGTTCAATCTGCTCCTCGGAGACAAACCGGTTGTCACTCCTGGACTGCAGTGACTCGAGGCGCTCCAGCTCCTGCCGGGCAAACCGGGCCTCGGCCTCGGCCGCTTCCACCTTCTGCTGCGCCGAACTCAGGGCCGACCGCGCCGATTCCACCTTTGCCTCTGCCTCGGCCCGGCTCCTGGCGTCCAGGATAGCCGAGGGCATGGGATCCACTTCGGTCAGCGTCTGGCCTGTACTTACTGAGTCACCCACCTCCGGCATAACCCGGTGCAGATAGCCGGAGACCGGCGCCGAAATCAGGTACCGGTCCTTGACCCGGGCCTTGCCCTCCTCGGTGATGGAGACCTCCAGCGGTCCGCGACTGACCTCCGCCAGATCCACCCAGACCGGATCGGGGCGGAAGGCGAAGGCGATCGCCGCCATCGCCAACACTGTCACCATCCCCCAGAACAGCCATTTACCCGACAACCGTTTTTTACTCACAGCACCCCGCCCGAACGTTGATCCATTTGATGTTCTCCTGATTGCTATTCACGGGTTTTGAGGACCGCTATCAGATCCAGGTTGCGCAGACGCCACCAGGCAATAACCCCCGAAGCGATGGCAGATACCACGACCACCGCCGAGGAAATCGCCAGTGTCTGCGTAGTGATAGTCAGCGGGACCCGGTAGAGTTCGGTCTGCATCGCCGTGATAATGGCCCAGGACAAACCATAACCCGCAAGCCAGCCCAGCGGGATTCCCAGCACCAGCATCACCGCCACTTCCGCCAGCAGAATATGATTCACCTCATTATGGGTGTACCCCAGTACCCGCAGGCTTGCCAGTTCCCGACCTTTCTCCGCCAGCGAAATCCGCACCGTGTTGTAGACGACGCCGAAGGCAATGATTCCGCCCAGCATGCTGATGAAAAGGGTAAACGTCAGGAAGGTTTTTGCCAGCGTTTCATAGAAACTGTCCAGCATCCCCTGCCGGATACTGATGCCCAGTATTCGGGGAGTTTCCCGGAGTTCGCGGTAAGTTTGCTGCGCTCGCTGAGGGTCAATGTTCAGCAGAACCTGATTGATCAATGCCCCCTCGCCCAGGGCGCGGTTCAGGGATGCCAGCCGCATGTAGGCCCCCACCCCGAGGAACTCGCTGGTTATGCCGGCAACCGGCAATTCGACGCGGCGGCGATCGCCCTCCAGTATTTCGATCTCAAGCGTCTGACCCGTGGTCACATCCAGTCGCCTGGCCAGAAAGTCCGTCAACAGCAACCCGGCCTCCGGCAGGGAAACCGGCTCCAGTTCCTTGTCAATCACAAACTGGAGGCTGGCCTGCTCGGGCATACCGGTGATTGCTCCGCGCCATTCCCTGTGCCCGTTCACCAGCCGGGCGGTTACCACCCGACGACCCTCCACGTAACGGATACCCGGCTGCCTCTGTAGGTCATACATCGCCGGTGAATTGACCGGGTCAATCAGGGTAGCTGTGACATCCTGTTGCTGGACCCGGGCAAACTGCGAATGCACCATCAGGGATACCGCATCGAACTGGAAATTCCCCACCAGGACGATGGCGGAGGCCATGGCAATGCCGCTGACCGACAGTAGCGTTCGCCCCGGTCGCCGGAACAGTTGCCGGACCACCATCCGGGAGGGCTGGCTGAAACCGCGGGGCGCGAAAAACCGTTCAGCGGCGGTGACCCGAAAACGGGCCGGGCCCTCGGGGCGCATGCCCTCGGCGGGCGGCAGTGCGGCAGCGCGACGGATAGCCTGCCAGCCGCCCAGCCAGGCCACCACCAGGGTAACGACCGCAAGCAGCAGGAGCCAGGCCGGATCCAGCCGGAACAGCAGCGACGGGAACCGGTAATAATCCATGTAGATCTCACCCATGGCCCGGCCTGCCCAGACACCCAGGGCCACCCCCAGCAACAGGCCGATCACCGAAATGGTCAGCACCAGCTGGCTGTAGTGCCAGCCAATCTGCACGTTGCTGTAACCGAAGGCCTTGAGTATGGCAATGATGTCCCGCTGGGTGCTGATCAGTCGGTTGATAACCACATTGAGCAGGAACATGGCCACTGTCATGAAGATCGCCGGGAAAACCGTTGCCATGGTCCGCAGCTGGGCCAGCTCATCGTCCAGCATCTGGTGGGAGAAATGGTCCTCACGCCCGTAGGCGCCGGTACCACCGTAGCGGTCCAGCACCCGATCCAGGCTGTCGATGACCGATGCCACCGGCACCCCGGGCTCGACCCGGGCAACCAGGCTGTTGAAGGCCCCTTTCATGTCCATGGCCGCCGCCAGAGCTTCCCGCCCCATCCACAACACCCCGTAACGGGGGTAATCCGGCAACATGCTTCCCGGGGCAAGCACATAGATGAATTCCGGAGCCTCCGCGATGCCGGTAACCGTCAGCTGCTGGCGCCGGCCGTTGATGATCCCGGTAAACCGGTCACCTGGTTCCAGCTGGTGGGCCTCGGCGAAGCCCTGGATCACCACTACTTCATGGCTACGACCCGCCAGCGGCAGACGGCCACGGCGCAGGAACAACTGGTTCACCTCCGGCTGGCCGTGTTCCGGCAGTGACACCAGGCGGGCGGACACCGGATCTTCGAACCCCGGCATCTCCAGCTTTGCGCCCCCCTCCACCCGTGCACTGAAGCGGGAAATCCCGGGAATGGCGGCGATCTGTTGGGTGACATGCAGGGGCGCCCGCTTGAGTGAGGCGAACACCTCGGCAAACTGGTAATCGTCGTAATACACCGCGCGGGTGGAAACCAGGGACGAATAGTTGACCAGGGACAGCACACACACTGCCACACCGCCGGCAATTACCAGGGCGATGGCCAGCACCTGCCCCCGCATCTGCCAAAGTTCGCGGCGAATCTTGGTGTTGAGTGAGGGTGTAGTCAGAGCCATGGCGTCACCAGGTCAGGGTCTTCGGGTCCTGCCGTTCGGCATTGCGGGATTCGCCGCTGATCCTGCCGTCGGACATGGTGATTACCCGGTCTCCCATACCGGCGATAGAGGCATTGTGGGTAATGATGACGGTGGTGGTCCCGGTTTCCCGGTTGGCCTTGTCCAGGGCTTCCAGCACCAGTATGCCGGTTGCCGAATCCAGTGCTCCTGTGGGCTCGTCGCAAAGCAGCACCTGCGGGCGCTTGGCGATGGCCCGGGCAATGGCCACCCGTTGTTGCTCGCCACCGGAAAGCTGGGCCGGAAAGTGGTCCATCCGGGATTTAAGCCCGACCAGGCCTAACGCTTCTTCGGGCGTCATGGGGTCGGAGGCGATCTCGGTGACCGCCGCGACGTTTTCCCTCGCCGTGAGGCTCGGAATCAGGTTATAGAACTGGAACACGAATCCGACATGCTCCCGGCGGTAGCGGGTCAGCTCGGCATCGCTGGCACCGCTCAGGTCATGATCCCGGTAACGCACCTCACCGGCGGTGGGCACATCCAGCCCGCCCAGAATATTGAGGAGGGTAGATTTACCGGAGCCGGAAGCACCCAGCATGACCACCAGCTCACCGGCGTAGAGATCCAGGTCGATGCCCCGGAGCGCATGCACCTGTAACTCACCCTGGTCGTAGACCTTGGTCACACCCTGGGTGTGGAAGACCGCTTCCCTGCTCACAGCTGGAATACCTGCCCCTGCTTCTGGGTGATTCAATCGCCGGCGCAGTCCACACAAAGCGTTGTGTACGGCAGTACCTGCAATCTGCGCGGATCGATGTCTTCCCCGCAGGATTCGCATTCATCGCCGACACCGTTGTTGATTCGCTCCAGGGCATGCTCGATCTGGGCGAGTTCGGTACGGGCCTCCGTTTCCAGGGAGTCGACCACCTCATCGTTCTGGGTCTGGGTCGCCTGTTCTTCGAAGTCCTTGTCCAGGGCACCGTCCTCGCGGTTCTGGTGGGCATGGTACCGATTCAGGCGAGCCTGCACATCGGCTTTCAGAGCTTCCAGTTCGGATTTACGATCAGTCATGACGGGTTACGGCTCCTCTGGGATTCGATTGGCAATTAACCGATACACTAAAGCATAAGCTGAACCGGGGATTGATGCCTGTCAAAATTGCCAAACGACAAACGACTGAACGTTGACCACCAAACTAATTCAGACCCGGCCCCCTGGCGAGGTCCGGGTCACTTGCATCGCTACGTCGATTGTTGACGTCAGTCGCCCCGATCCGCGATGTAATCGGTAATGGCGGCGTAGAACTCCATCTCGTCGAAGTTGTCCGGGCCGACGCCGATAACATCCAGATGATCCTGATTGATCACGTAGCTGGATGACGTCATCTGGGTACTGTTCGGATGGTTGATGTCGCTGACATAACCCAATCCTCGCTGTTCCCAGGCATAATCAAGACATCCCCAACACTCGTAGTACTGCATGCGGTAGCCCTGCTGCTGGCTATTGATGCCAACCAGACCATCGTCATCCCTGTCACCGGCGTAGCCATCGCCCTGGCCGGCCGCACCGTCACCATTGCAGTCGTCGTAGCAGTAGCCGTCACCATCGATGTTGTAGATCAGCTCGGACAACAGCCAAAGGGCCGGATTCACCCCGCTGCCATTCTGCGCCGTCATCATGGATACCGAGTTGGCGATATAGCTGGTGCTGGAAGGATACTTCTGGTTGAAGGCCTTCATGCCGGTTATTACGCCATCGTTGGGATCGTAGTCGTTGTACACCAGCTGTTTGGCACCGGCGATAGCATCGTTGCCACTGCCGTAGACCACGTTGCCGTAGTAGTTGGCCAGGGTTTCAGTAATCGAGTTGATGTAGTGATCCAGAACAAACTTGGCCACCGGAGAACCCCGGTGCGGCGATGAAACACTGACGTGGGTCTGAACAACTCGGTAACCCTTGCGTTCCCGCAGCAGGCGAGCAGCCTTGCGGGAATCGATACCGCCCTGGGAATGAGACACGATATTCACATGACTGGCACCGGAGGTGGCCATGTAGCTTTCGATGTTGTTTGCCAGCTGATAGCCGCGGACCTCGGAGCTCTGGAACGGAGTCACCGAGGAGACAAAACTGCGCTGGTTATCATTGATGTCACCGTTGCAGTTCACTTCCAGGAACTTGTCACAGGGGTCGAGTACATAGGTGCCGTAGTCGTCGCCCCAGTAATCGTATCCGAGGATGTCGTCGAACCCGGCCATGCCATGGGCAAAAACCACCGGGAATTGGGTACGGTTGGCATCCCTTGCCAGGGTCGCAGGGGCGATCACCATCCCGGTGACCAGGAGCATGACTGCGCCCACCCTTCTCAGGGCACTTTCGTTCTTCATGGTATTAGCCTCTTGTTTTTTTTGTGAGCCTGACCACGGTACTGCTGCCTGATCCACCCGGACACAGGCAACCGGGGCGCCTAAAAAACAGGCAACCCATTTCTAGCCCATATCCTTTTGCCCCGTTGTGAGAAATGTCACATCTGCAACAAATAGGTGATACCTTCTCATTTTTTTGCAGTGGCTCACACTGCAAAAAATCGGAGCCTGCTAGGTTTGAACCCGGCTCATGACAACAATTCAAAACAACAAATGGTGACCGGTGTGAAAGTAAAGCCAATCCCGGTGCTGATAATCGGCTCGGCACTGATCGCGGTCGTGGCCTACCAGTGGGTCGGGAGCGAGATGTCTATAGCCGCCGCCCCGGATGCGGCCTCGCCACAGGAAATCAGGAAGTCGGAACCGGAAACGGCTCCGTCGCTGGCTACTCCAATGCAAGAGGAGCCTGCGGTGAATGATGACCTTGAGGCCTTTCGCGAACGTTTGATGGCCCGTTTCGAGGGCCAGCTTGATCACCCCGGGGGTCAGGTAAGGTTGCTGGAAGAATTGATGCGATATCTCAACCAGTTCGATCCGGAGCACTGGCGAGAAAGCCTGTCGGCGCTGCTGCTGAGCTGGTTCCCGGATCGTGGCGAGGCGCTTCTGAACCGGGCCGAAGCGATGATCGCCTACCAGAATTTCATGGAACAGCAGCAGTACACCCTGCGGTCCATGGGTCCGGACGAACGCCGGGACTTCATCTGGGCCAAACGCCGGGAACTGTTCGGTGATGCCGCCGATGAAATCTGGCAATCGGAGCTGCGGAATTATTCCCTGGGCCAGTCGCTCAAGAACCTGGACCAACAGCCTGGCCCCACCCTCGCCAAGGCCGAGGCATACACCCGGGCCATTCAGGACGCCTACGGCGACGAGGCTGACCGGGTCATGGAGCGACGACGCCAGGAATTGACCGACCGCTTCCTTTCTCTATCCTCCGTACAGCAATCATTACACGAGCAGGCGCCGGAACAGCGTTATGAAACGCTGCGTGGGATCCGCCAGCAACTCGGCATGGAAGAGCAGGCCCTGGATCGCTGGGATCAGCTTGACCGGACCCGAGACGACCGGTGGGCCCGGGGGGAGAGCTATGAAACCAAACGGCAGGCCATCGTTGAAAAATACGAACCCGGACCCGAGCGGGAAGAGGCTCTCGACAGCCTGAGCCAGGAGATTTTCGGTGACGAAATGGCGGCGACTATCCGGGATGAGGAGGCCGCCGGCTATTTTCGATTTCAGGAAAGCCGCATTTACGGTCAAAACTAGAGGAAAAGACCCCGGCCCGACATGAACCAGTCAGCTATTGAATCCGGCGATATGTGTGGCAATCTTGAGCCTTTGCGCAAGCTCGCGTGGTCATTGCCTTCGGGAGGAAATAATCATGACTTCACAGGCCACCGGCTATCTGGCCGATATACCGCTGATACTCGGGATGATGCGACTGCTGGATCACCCGCAACTGCATGCCCCCAAAACCCTGGCGGCGTGGATTGAAAGCCAGCTGGAGCGCGGCCTGGATGTTTTCGATCACGCCGACATCTACGGCGATGGCGAGTGCGAACGCCTGTTCGGCGAGGCTCTGGCGGCCTATCCGGGCCTGCGTGACAAGATCCGGATCATTACCAAGACGGGGATCGTGCTGGCCCACCAGGACACCAGCCAGTGGCAGACCAAACACTACCGGGCCGAGGCAGAACACGTATCCGGGGCCATAGACCGGGCCTTGGGGAGACTCCGGGTTGAGCAGGTGGATACCTTTCTGATCCATCGCCCGGACCCGCTGATGGAAGCCGAGCCCGTGGCCAGAGCACTGGAAGAAGCGGTCAGCGCCGGGAAGGTCCGCCACATCGGGGTGTCCAATTTCCGCCCGGAACAGTGGCGATGGCTGCAGAAAAACACCGACCTGCCGCTGGCCTGCAACCAGGCCGAATTGTCACTGGCTCACGCCGAGCCACTGTTTGACGGCACCCATGAGGCCCAGCTCAGCGACCGGTTGCGCTGGCTGGCCTGGTCCCCTCTGGGCGGCGGCAAACTGGCCGGGCACCTACCCGGAAAATTACTGGAAACCGCGCGCGAGCAGACCGGACTGTCCGAAACCTCGCTGGCGATCGCCTGGATCAGCCAGATTCCGGGGCAGCCGATCCCGGTGCTCGGAAGCATGAACGACGCGCGGATCAAGGCAGCGCTGGAAGGCTGCAACTCGGTTTTGCCCCGCCCCCTGTGGTTCGCACTGCTTGAGGCGGTTCGTGGCCGGCGGGTGCCCTGATCGGACCGGACAAGGGCATTTGATATACATCAACTGCCTACAAACTGTTACGGAAATTTCCACCTTAGTCCCATTGTTGGCCTTATGATCTGCGTTGACACTTACGTGCGCGTAAAAACAACAATCAGAAATCATCTTTCACCGTACCGGTGATATTGCTTCTGGAGGCCAACTTCCATGACTTTGAGAAAAGTCCTGTTTTCAGCCTGCCTGCTTATGCTGGCAAGCTCTACTGTCTATGCTGAAACCCTCAAGATCGGGCTGAACTATCCCCAGACCGGGCGCTACAAGGACCAGGGGCTGCAACAGCGGCTTGGCGCCTTTCTGGCCGTGGATGAAATCAACAAGGCCGGCGGCGTCATGGGACAGCCGCTGGAACTGGTCATCCGCAACACCCGGGGTGAACCCAAGCAGGGGGCAGCGAACACCGCCGAACTGATTGACCGGGAGGGCGCGAAGATGGTGTTCGGTGGCGTATCAAGCGCGGTCGCCATTGCCTCGGGCAAGGCCGCCCGTGACCGGGACACCATCTACTTCGGCACCCTCACCTACTCCAACGCCACCACCGGTGCCGAAGGTCACGAGTACATGTTCCGTGAGCCCTACAACGCCTGGATGACCGCCAAGGCGTTGAGCCAGTACCTCAGCCGTAACCATGCCAATGAAGAATACTTCTACATCACCGCCGACTACACCTGGGGCTGGTCTGTCGAGGAATCCGTGCGCAAGTTCTCTGGCACCGAGGACACCAACGCTCACCAGGGCGTGAAGACCCCGTTCCCTCGTGCACTGATCTCTGATTTCCGCGGTGCCCTGGAGCAGGCAGTGGCCAGCGATGCCAAGGTCCTGATGCTGGTGCTGTTCGGTGATGACATGGTCAGGGCCCTGAACGTCGCCTACGAGATGGGCGTTCTCGATAAAATGCAGGTCGTGGTGCCGAACCTGACCCTGGGCATGGCACGGCAGGTCGGTCCGACCATCATGTCCGGCATCGTCGGTGCATCACCGTGGGTCTGGAACCTGCCGTACGAGAAGAACTATGCCCGTGGCAAGGAATTTGTCGAAGCCTTCTCCCAACGCTACGAGATGCGCCCGTCCACCTCTGCCGCCTCGGCTTACAGCATCATTTACCAGTACAAGGACGCCGTGGAGCGTGCGGGTACTACCGACAGCAAATCCGTCATCCGGGCCCTCGAGGGGCACCGCTACAGCCTGCTGAAAGATGAGCAGTACTGGCGCGAGTTTGACCACCAGAATGTCCAAACCGTGCACGTGGTAAAGATCAAGGACCGCAACACCATCGTGGGGGACGAGTACAGCTCGGATTACTTCGACATCATTGACTCCATGCCCGGAGACGAGGCCGCCCAGACCCGCGAGGAATGGGAAGCGCGTCGCCGGGAGGCCGGCAAACCCACCAGCCTCTGAATCCGGGACTGATTCCTTCCCCGCAACACCCGGTCGGGCGGAGCACCAGCTCCGCCCGATGTTCCTTCACTCCCCCGCGCTCGATATTCCGTTAAGTCGTTAAAAAGCTGCAGAACGCCTCCCGAACCACTAAACTCGTTGCAGATTCCATACGGGCAATAAAGCAGGAGGCTCCGGAGTAATGACAAGGAAGCAGGATGACTACGATGTGGTCGTTGTTGGCGGTGGCGTCAACGGTACTGGCATCGCCATGGATGCCGCCGGCCGGGGGCTGAACGTCCTGTTGTGCGAAATGAATGACCTCGCTTCGGCCACGTCGTCCTCCAGCAGCAAGCTCATTCACGGGGGCCTGCGCTATCTCGAACACTACGAGTTCCGCCTGGTGCGCGAGGCCCTGGCAGAGCGCGAAGCCCTGCTGCGGAACTCACCCCACATCATGTGGCCCATGCGCTTTCGCCTGCCCCACCGGCCTCACCTGCGCCCCGCCTGGATGATCCGGACCGGACTGTTCCTGTACGACCACCTGGCCAAGCGGGAACTGCTGCCCGGTTCCCGCGCCATCAGCTTCGATGACAGCGACCCGCTGAAGCCGGAGATCACCCGCGGCTTCGAATACTCCGATGGCTGGGTGGATGACGCCCGGCTGGTGGTCCTGACCGCTCGCAAGGCACAACAATGTGGTGCCACCATTCTGCCCCGGACCAAATGTGTCAGGGCGGATCGGGGTGCTGACCACTGGACCGTCACCCTCCGCAACACCCTCGACGAAAGCGAGCGAGCGGTTACCGCCCGGGTGGTGGTCAACGCCACCGGCCCCTGGGTCAGCCGGCTGTTTCGGGAAACCCTGTCCATGCAGGCGCCGAAAATGATCCGCATGGTCAAGGGCAGCCACATCGTGGTGCCGCGGCTCAACAAAGGAACGGAAGCCTACATCCTGCAGAACGAAGACGACCGCATCGTGTTCGTCATTCCTTACGAGGACAAGTTCTCGCTGGTGGGCACAACGGATGTGGATTACGAGGGTGATCCCCGGGAGGCGAGAATTTCCCCGGAGGAAACTCGCTACCTCCTGAAAATCGTCAATGATTATTTCAAGCGGCAACTGTCGCCCGAAGACGTCGTCTGGTCCTATTCGGGGGTGCGGCCGTTGATGGACGACGAGGAGGGAGACGCCCAGAAGGTGTCAAGGGACTACTCCTTCGAGGTGAACCGGGAGAAGGACCAGGCTCCCCTGATTTCCGTCTTCGGGGGCAAGATCACGACCTACCGGAAACTGGCCGAGGCGGCGACGGACAAGCTGTGCCAGTTCTTCCCGGGTGCTGGCAAACCCTGGACCCGGACTGCGGTGTTGCCAGGTGGTGACTTCGACAATCACGAATCCCTCAGCCGAAAGCTTCAGTCCGACTTCCCCTGGCTGGCACCGGACATTATCAGCCGTTATGTGCGGACCTACGGCACGGCCGCGTACCGCTTCCTCAGTGACTGCCGGTCCATGGAAGACCTCGGGGTATGCTTCAGCGGAAACCTCTACCGGGTCGAGGTGGACTACCTGGTCCGGGAAGAATGGGCCATGACTTCAGAGGATATTCTCTGGCGCCGGACCAAACAGGGCCTGTTTGCCAGCGAGGTGGATGTCCAGGCACTGGACCAGTACCTGAGCCAACAACGCCAGAAACAGCAAGTGCCAAAGGCGTCAGACGAGCCGGTACCCGCCGGTCATTGACCGTCATCGCTGCCGAGCACCTCGGCAATCCGTGCCTGCATCGCCGGCACCACCTCCTGCTCAAACCAGGGGTTGTTCCTCAACCAGAGGTTATTGCGGGGGCTGGGGTGCGGCATGGGTATGATCTCGGGCCAGTGTTGCTGCCAGGCCCGGACATTGTCCGTGACTGACCGTTTTCGGCTACCAAGGTGCCAGGCATGGGCGTATTGCCCGAT
The DNA here is from genome assembly GCF_039523335.1 of Marinobacter szutsaonensis. Classification (NCBI taxonomy): domain Bacteria; kingdom Pseudomonadati; phylum Pseudomonadota; class Gammaproteobacteria; order Pseudomonadales; family Marinobacteraceae; genus Marinobacter; species Marinobacter szutsaonensis. The sequence continues at coordinate 645,745 of NZ_BAAAFC010000001.1, forward strand.
CAGGAGGGTGAGCCGGATGTCCGGCAGGCGGGTCAGAAGAGCTTCCCGCCACGCGTCAGCACACTCCGGGCGCGGCGGCAGATCGCCGGATTTGCCGGTGCCCGGATAGCAAAAGCCCATGGGCAGGATGGCCATTTGCTGTTCGTCGTAGAAGGTATCCCGGGTCACTCCCATCCATTGCCGGAGCCGGTCACCGCTGGGATCATTGAACGGCAGGCCGGTTTCGTGGACCCGGCGCCCTGGCGCCTGGCCTACCACCAGAATCCGCGATGATTCGCTCAACTGGACCACCGGCCGGGGGCCCAGTGGCAGGACATCCTTACAGATGGTGCAGGCACGCACCTGCCTGACCAGCTCATCAAACGATAATCTGTCCAGATCATCCGTCATGTCAGCCGCCTGTTATCCGAATGGGTTCAGACCTCCGGGTTACCCAACGCCTCGGCGGCTCCGAGCAAGCCAGTGTAGGGCTCCGTCACCACGTATACCGGCGTGTATTCGAGCAATGGGCGCATGCGGCCCTTATCCTCGAATCCGTTACGGAACGGGCTCTCCAGGAAGAAGTCCAGGAACCTCGGTAGTATGCCACCGCACAGGTACACACCGCCAAGGCTTCCCAGGGTCAGAACGCCGTTGCCTGCGGTGCGGCCCAGGATCTCACAGAAATGTCGGAGCGTTTCCCGAGCCAGGGGTTCGTTGTCACCCGTGGCTGCCGCCGTGATTTTCTCCGGCGCATCCAACGGCGCCGCAACACCCCCTATCTCGGCGTGAGCCTGGTAGAGGTTGAGCAGGCCCTGACCACACAGAATCCGTTCCACCGAAACCCGGCCGAAACGGGCCTTGAGAATACGGAGAATGTCCATCTCCACATCATCCGTGGGGGCAAAATCCACGTGGCCACCTTCGGTCATCAGCGGCACCCAGCCTTTCTTGATCGGCACAAGCCCTGACACACCCAGACCGGTGCCCGGCCCCATCACCAGGCGCGGCCGGCGCGGATCGCCCGGGCCACCACACACGTGGACCAGGTTGGCCTCGGACACGTGGGGCACACCCAGCGCCATGGCGGTGAAATCATTGATCACCTTGAACGCGGACCAGCCGAACTGCTGGCGAACCTCCTCGGTATCGAAGCGCCAGTGGTTGTTGGTCATCCGGATCTGCGTGCCACGCACCGGCGAGGCCACAGCCAGACAAGCCTGGCTGACGGAAGGCACGCCGACCTTCTGCAGGTAGTCGACGACCGCCTGATCGAGATTGTCGTAATCGCCGCAGGCCAGGACTTCGATGGCCTGCGGCCGGACATCACCCTGCTCCACCAGGGCGAAACGCGCGTTGGTACCCCCGATATCGCCAACCAGGGAATAGTGTTTTGCCGTCATGCGTCGTGGTTCCAGAAAAAGCTTGCGCCCTCTTCGGGGTTGCTGGCCGAGCGGCGCAACCAGCCAAACAACTCCCGTCCATAGCCGTGATGATACGCGGACAAGTCCGCTTTTGCAGACTCCCGGGTTGAGAATTCCTGCTCATCCACCCGGATTGACAGAGACCCCTGCTCGGCATCGAGGCAAATCACGTCACCGTCACGAACCCGCGCAAGCGCGCCGCCATCAAGAGCTTCGGGGTATACGTGGATCGCTGCGGGCACTTTGCCGGAGGCGCCGGACATGCGGCCGTCGGTTACCAGGCCAACCTTGTAACCGCGATCCTGAAGCACACCAAGATAAGGCGTCAGTTTATGCAGCTCGGGCATGCCGTTGGCTTTCGGGCCCTGGAACCGGACCACCACGATGCAGTCCCTGTCCAGTTCACCCGCGTCGAAAGCGGCTTTCAGATCATTCTGATCATTGAAGACCACCGCCGGCGCCTCGATCCGGTGATGCTCCGGCGCCACTGCCGACACCTTGATGACACCGCGTCCCAGGTTTCCATCCAGAACCTTCAGCCCGCCATTCGGCGCGAAGGGTTCGGAGGCACTGCTGAGCACTTCCGGCCACTGGCTTTTTTCGACCGCCGGCTTCCAGACCAGCTCATCGACATCCAGCTCCGGCATCTGCGCATAACGTTCCAGGCCGTGGCCAACCACGGTCTGGACATCGTTGTGCAGATAACCCGCATCCAGCAACTCGCGAATCAGATAGGGCGTGCCACCGGCCTCGTGGAAGGCGTTCACGTCTTCCTGGCCGTTCGGGTAAATCCGCGTCATCGACGGCACAACGGAGGACAGCTCCGCGTAATCATTCCAATCAATGATGATACCCGCTGCCCGGGCAATGGCGATCCAGTGAATGGTGTGGTTCGTGGAGCCACCAGTCACCAGCAGTGCCACCAGGGCGTTGACGATGGATTTTTCATCCACCATGTCACCCAGGCCCAGCTCGCCACCATGGGGTCTGGAAAGGCGGATCACCTGTTCCGTGGCCGCCCGGGTGAGCGCATCGCGCAGGGGCGTTCCGGGATTGACGAACGCAGCTCCGGGCAGATGCAGGCCCATCACCTCCACCAGCAGCTGGTTGCTGTTGGCGGTGCCATAGAAGGTACAGGTGCCCGGGCTGTGATAGGACTTGCTCTCGGCTTCCAGAAGCTCGTCCTTACCGACCTTGCCTTCGGCGTACAGCTGGCGAATGCGCTGTTTTTCCTTATTGGGCAGACCGGACGGCATTGGGCCGGCCGGCACCAGGATGGTAGGCAGGTAACCGAAGCTCAGGGAGCCGATCAACAACCCCGGAACAATCTTGTCACAGATACCGAGCAACAAGGTGGCATCGAACATGTTATGGCTGAGCGCCACGGCCGTGCTCATGGCAATGGTGTCCCGGGAAAAGAGACTCAGCTCCATTCCGGGCTGCCCCTGGGTCACGCCATCACACATAGCCGGTGTACCACCGGCAAACTGGGCCACTGAGCCCATGCCGTGGGCTGCCTGGCGAATGATATCCGGGAACTTTTCATAGGGCTGGTGGGCCGAAAGCATATCGTTGTAGGCAGACACCATGGCCACGTTGGCCTTGTTCATGAACTTGAGGGTGTCCTTATCGGCCTGGCTGCAGGCGGCGAAGCCGTGGGCGAGATTGCCGCAGGACAGGGAGCTTCGATGCGGTGACTGCGCTTTCAGGGCATTCATCCGGTCCAGGTAGTCCTGCCGTGTGGCGCGACTGCGCTCGATGATTCGCTGGGTGACCTTGTCGATGGTGGGGTGCATGGCGAACTCCATTGTTTCGCTTATCAAGTTGTCGTTTATGGATGTAAGTTTACTTACTTTCTTTGATCGTTCCACCCGCAATACGTTCATTTTTCATTTTTATGTTGTTATATTTACTACATCTCAAGCGGTAACCGAACAATAATCAGGCAACGAAGGAGTCACGACATGACTATCCGCATCGCAATCAACGGTTTCGGCCGCATCGGCCGTAACGTCCTCCGCGCACTTTATGAAAATAACTACCGGAATCAGCTACAGGTCGTGGCCATCAATGACCTCGGTGACGCTGAAACCAACGCGCACCTGCTTAAATACGACAGCGTACACGGGCGCTTTGACGGCGTCGTCAGCCACGACGCCGAATCCCTGACCGTGAACGGAGACCGGATTGCCATTACCGCCATCCGTAATCCGGAGGACCTGCCCTGGAAAGACTTCCACGTAGACGTGGTGTTTGAATGTACCGGCCTGTTCACAAAGCGGGACAAGGCGGCAGCCCACCTGAACGCCGGTGCCCGCAAAGTGATCATCTCGGCTCCCTCTCCCGACGCCGATGCCACGGTTGTTTATGGCGTAAACCACAACATCCTCGAAGCCGGGCATGATGTGATTTCCAACGCCTCCTGCACCACCAACTGCCTGGCGCCGGTCGCAGAGGCCCTGCACAAGGCCGTCGGTATCGAGAGCGGCCTGATGACCACGATCCATTCCTATACCAACGACCAGAAACTCAGCGACGTTTACCACAGCGATCTGTACCGGACCCGTTCCGCCACCCAGTCCATGATCCCCACCAAAACCGGCGCCGCAGCTGCTATTGGTAAGGTGATTCCGGAACTCGATGGTAAACTGGACGGGCTGGCGGTCCGCGTTCCCACCATCAATGTATCACTGGTGGATTTCGGCTTCATTGCCAGCCGGGACACCTCGATTGAAGAGATCAACGAAGCGGTGCGCTCGGCAGCGGAAAGTAACCCGATCCTGGGCTTCAATACCGAAAAACTGGTCAGCATAGATTTCAACCATAACGCGCTGTCGAGCGTGTTTGACGCAAATCATACCCGGGTGCTTGGCCGTCATGTAAAAGTCATGGCCTGGTATGACAATGAGTGGGGCTTCTCCAACCGGATGCTCGACAACGCCATCGCACTCGTCAAAGCCAGTCAGTAACCCAAGCAAAGGACAGATACCATGCTCAGGCGTACCAAGATTGTCGCCACCCTAGGCCCTGCCACGGACACCCCGGAAGCCCTGGCCTCCATCATCAAGGCCGGCGTTGACGTGACCCGACTCAACTTCTCCCATGGCAGCGCCGACGAGCATATCGCCAGGGCCCGCCGGGTTCGCGAGGCAGCGGCCTCTCAGGGGCGCTTCGTCGCTCTGCTGGCCGATCTTCAGGGACCCAAACTGCGTATCGCGCGCTTTGCGGAAAACAAGGTTTTCCTGGAAGCGGGCCAGAGATTCGTGCTCGATGCCGCCATGGACAAGGAGGCAGGCACCTCCGAGCGGGTCGGCATTGACTACGAGCAGCTGATCAAGGATGTCGCCGCCGGCGATATTCTGGTGCTGGACGACGGTCGCATCGAAATGGAAGTGGAATCGGTAGACGACCACAGCATTACCTCCACAGTGCTGATCGGCGGCCCGCTGTCGAACAACAAGGGGCTGAACAAACGCGGCGGCGGCCTGTCCGCCGAGGCCCTGACCGAGAAGGACAAGCAGGACATTGTAACTGCCGCCAAACTAGGCGCGGATTACGTGGCCGTCTCCTTTGTACGCACCGCCGAAGACATGCACATCGCCCGCAGGCTGCTGAGCGAAGCCGGCTCCAGCGCCGGCCTGGTCGCCAAGATCGAGCGTGCGGAACTGGCCCATGACGAAGCCGCGCTGGATGCGGTGATCGAGGCCTCCGATGCGGTCATGGTGGCCCGTGGCGATCTGGCTGTCGAAATCGGCGATGCGGAACTGGTGGGTGTGCAGAAACACATCATCAACCGGGCACGGTCCCTGAACCGGGTTGTCATTACCGCCACCCAGATGATGGAGTCCATGATCACCAGCCCGATGCCGACCCGCGCCGAGGTATCGGATGTGGCGAACGCGGTCATGGACTACACCGATGCAGTCATGCTCTCCGCCGAAACCGCGGTGGGCGACTACCCCACCGAGGCCGTCGAGGCCATGGTGCGAATCTGCCTGGGAGCGGAAAAACACCCTTCCATGCACCAGTCCAAACACCGCATCCACGAAAGCATGGAACATGTCGACGAGGCGATTGCCCTGTCCGCCATGTACGCCGCCAACCACCTGAACGGCGTGACGGCGATCATCTGCATGACCGAAACGGGGGCAACCCCGAGACTGATGTCCCGCATCAAGTCGAGCCTGCCGATATTCGCCTTCTCCCGCCACCACACGACCCAGCACCGGGTGGTACTGTTCCGGGGCGTCCAGACCGTGCCGTTCGATTCCGCCAGGATTCCGAACGAACAGACCAACGCCCTGGCCGTGGCCCAGCTGGTCGAGCGCGGCGTGGTCAATGACGGGGATCTGGTGGTGATCACCAAGGGTGATTACGTCAATGCCCAGGGTGGCACCAACACCATGAAGATCGTGCGGGTCGGATCAGACATTCGCTGATCACCCGCAGATACCAAGAGCCCACCAGACACGGTGGGCTTTTTTTTGTTGGCCGGTTCCAACTCAGAGGCTGCCCAGACTCTGCCGGGCAATGTCGGTCACCCTGCCCCAGTCCTTTTCAGCGATGGCATCAGCCGGTGTCAGCCAGGAGCCGCCAACCGCCTTCACATTATCCAGGGCCAGATAGTCTTTGGCCGTCGTTCGATTGATCCCGCCGGTCGGGCAGAAGGTTACATCCGGGAAGGGGCCGGCAAACGCTTTCAGTGCCGGCCGGCCTCCGGCCACCTCGGCCGGGAAGAACTTGAATTCCCGGTAGCCGAACGCGTAGCCCATCATCAGCTCGGAGACAGTCGCAATCCCTGGCAGCAGCGCCGCCTCGGAGGTAACCCCGAACTCGAGGATCGCTTCGGTCACACCCGGCGTGATCACGAACTGGGCGCCCGCGGATTCCACCTGACGGTACTGGGCAATGCTGGTGACCGTGCCGGCCCCCACCCAGGCCTCCGGGATGGCCTTGCGCACCTGCTCGATGGCCCGCAGCCCGTGTTCGGTGCGCAGGGTGATTTCCAGCACGCGGATGCCTCCGTCCACCAGCGCCTGGCAAAGGGGAACGGCGTCGTCCGGGTCCTTGATGGCAATAACGGGCACCAAGGGGCAAGCATTGAGAACGGCCTGAACCCTGTCCCGGTGATAGTCAGATAGTTGATTCATCGGTTATCTCCAGAATTCTTTCAAGACGGGATGTCAGAGCCGTCACGGGCTCCAGTAAATTTGCAGGCCGGGTTTAAGAAAGCCTCGAATCGGCATGTCCATCACCTCATCCGGATTCGACACTGCCTTTTTCAGGGTTTCCAATTTATCCTCTCCCTTGAGGTGCAAGGCGGTGAACCGGGCCTCCGCCAGCACCGGGTAGGTCAGCGTGATCCGCCGCTGGGCCTGTGAGGGCGGCGTCATGGCGGCCACTATCTCGGGATTTGAAGTGTCCATGGCCCGCGGTAATTCCGGCGCGTCCGGGAACAGGGAGGCAGTATGGCCATCGTTCCCCATCCCCAGGATCAGCACATCAATCGGCAGGGCCAGCTCCCGCAGCTCAAGCTTGACCGCTTCGAGCCCTTCCTCCGGCGTCTCGCCGGGTTGCTTCAGGGACAGGAACCGAGCCCCGGCTGCCTGATTCTGAAGCAGGTGCTCCTTGACCAGCGTGGTATTGCTCGCAGGATCGCCTTCCGCGACCCAGCGTTCATCGGCCAGGAGAACATCCACCCGGCTCCAGTCCAGGGGCTTCTCCGACAAGGCCCGAAAAAAAGGCAAAGGCGTGGAGCCGCCGGACACCACAAGGCTTGCCCGTGGCGCCTCAGCGAGGCGCTGCGTCAGAAACCGGCTCACCGAGTCTGCCAGCGCCACGGCGACTTCCTCCGGCGTTTCGCCGAAGCAGGACTGGACTCCTTCTGGAAACTCGATTTCAGGCATCCTCATACCAGCTCCTCCCGTCCCTGGTGATCATGGCAATGGAGGCGACCGGACCCCAGGTACCGGCGGCGTAACGCTTGGGCGGCTCGCCACTGTCCTTCCAGTTGCGGATGACCTGGTCCACCCAGCGCCAGGCGTACTCCACCTCGTCCCGGCGGACAAACAGGTACTGGTTACCCTTCATGATTTCCCAAAGCAGACGCTCATAGGCATCGGGAATACGCTCGGTTTCAAAAGTCTCGGAGAACGTCAGCTCCAACGGGCCCTGGCGCAGGCGCATCCCTTTGTCCAGTCCCTGATCCTTGGTGAGGATCTTCAGGGACATGCCCTCATCGGGCTGCAGCCGGATGATGAGCTTGTTGTTGGCCAGGTGCTTCTGATCCGGATCGAAGATGTAGTGCGGCGCCGGTTTGAAGTGGATGATGATCTGGGAGAGCTTCTCCGGCAGCCGTTTGCCCGTGCGGATATAGAAAGGCACCCCGGACCAGCGCCAGTTCTCGATCTCCGCCTTGAGGGCTACGAAGGTTTCAGTGTCACTGCCCTTATTGGCGCCCTCTTCTTCCAGGTAACCGGGCACCGGCTTGCCGTCACTGGTACCCGCGGTGTACTGGCCGCGGACCACGTAGCGGTCCATGATATCCGGGGTGATCTGTTTGAGCGCCTTGAGCACCTTGACCTTCTCATCCCGGATACTGTCCGCGGACAGGTCCGCCGGGGGATCCATGGCGATAAGGCACAGCAGCTGGAGCAGGTGATTCTGGACCATATCCCGGATCTGCCCGGCCTGGTCGAAATACCCCCAGCGCCCCTCGATGCCGACGCTCTCGGCAACGGTGATTTCCACGTGGGAGATGTGATTCTGGTCCCACTGGGAAGCAAACAGGTTGTTGGCAAAACGCAGGGCAATCAGGTTCTGGACCGTTTCCTTGCCCAGGTAATGATCAATGCGGAACAACTGGTTCTCGTTGTACACCGCGCCGAGCTCGTCGTTGATGACTTTCGACGACTCCAGATCATGGCCGATCGGTTTCTCGACCACCACGCGGGTCTTTTCATTGCAGCAGCTGGCCGCTTTCAGGTTCCGGGCGATGACGCCGTACATCGACGGAGGCGTCGCCATGTAGACGATGAGCTCATTGGCCGGAGCATCCCGCCAGTCTTTCAGGGCTTCGTAGCCTTCCGGATCATTGAAATCCAGCAGTTGGTAATCCACACGCGCCAGGAAACGGTTCGCAACGTCAGCATCGAACTCCGCGTTCTTTACATGGTGCTTCAGCTTGTCGAACAGCTGTTTTCGCACGGTCGGCGTATCCGCCTCGGTACGGGCAATTGCCAGCACCCGGCTTCCCTCCGCCAGCAATCCGGCCCGCTCGAGCTGATAAAGTGCCGGGAACAGCTTCCGCTGGGCAAGATCCCCCAGGGCGCCGAACAGCATAAGGTCACAACGGGTATTGATATGATTGACCATTGGTTCCTTCTCTCTGGTATTGGACAGCAGTCACAGCTTTACCAACTTCGACTGATGATGTAGTAATTTTAAACAAATAATGACAGCTGAAAATCGTTTTTCCAAGGAAAATTTGGCTTAAATGATATTTTTACTACACCAATCCCGGACGAAAAGCGGTATAATCACCACGATTTTCTTATAACCATTGCACCAGATGCAGGGAGTATCCACACCATGGCCGCGAACCAGTCGCACCGTGACGACAATCTGCTTGAAGATATACAGGCCCGGCTGGACAGCCTGAATAAATCCGAGCGTAAGGTGGCCGAGGCCATCCTCCGGGATCCCAGCGCTGCCACCCGCTACAGCATCGCGGCCCTGGCCCGCGCCGCCGACGTGAGCGAGCCCACGGTGAACCGCTTCTGCCGCGGTTTCTCCGCCACCGGCTTCCCGGACTTCAAGATCCGACTGGCCCAGAGCATTGCCACCGGTACGCCCTACGTGGGCCAGAACGTGGAGCCGGATGACACCGTCGCCGAATTCGCCGACAAGATCATGCTCAGCACCATCGCCAGTCTGGACAAGGCGCGCCAGTCCCTGGACCCCAAGGCTCTGGCAACCGCTATCGACTACCTGATCCAAGCCAAGCAGATCAACTTTTTCGGCATGGGTGGCTCAGCCTCCGTGGCCCTGGATGCTCAGCACAAGTTCTTCCGCTTCAACATTCCGGTCATGTCCTATGACGACGCCCTGATGCAACGCATGGTGGCCGCCGGCTCCCAGGTTGGCGATGTGATCGTTCTGATCTCCTACACCGGCCGGACCAAGGAAACCGTCGAGATCGCCAAAGTAGCCCGGGAGAATGGCGCCACCGTGATCGGCATCACAAATCCGGAATCTCCCCTGGCCGAGTGTTGCACCGTGGTCCTGGGAGTCACCGCACCGGAAGACACCGAGGTGTACATGCCCATGTCGTCGCGGATTATCCACCTGACGGTGATCGACATCCTGGCTACCGGCGTCACACTCAAGCGGGGCGCGGATTTCCTCGGCCATCTCAAGAAGATAAAGGAAAGTCTCAAGGCGACCCGCTTCCCCCAGAGCTGAACGTCCAGCCCACCTCTTTCAAGTTAGCAGACACCTCCCGACGCTACAGGACCATGAACTCCGAATTCCGGGCACAAAAAAAGGGGGAGCTGAATCGGCTCCCCCTTTTTTGTGCCCGAGATTATCGTTGTTACGGGCGCTCGATTTCAGCCTGGTCACGCAAGTACTGCTGGTATGCGGTGTACTCGCGCTGGCCTTCCAGTGATGCCAGGAACTGTCGGAGTTGTTCGAACTCCTGGCCGTCACGGTCCGCCTCGCCAGCGTTGACCGCCTCCAGAGCCACCACGACCGCCTGCTCGGCACTCACTGTATTGCCATAGCTTGCCGCCCCTTCATCAGGACGTGGCAGGGAGAAGGCTGTCTGCATGACCGCCGGCGCAATGCCTCCGGCGTTACGACCCTGGGCCTCGTAGGATTGCCACTGGCCGGCCTCAATGTCTTCTACAGACTCACCTTGCTCCAGGCTGGCAATAATCCCATTCGCACGCTCTGCCAGTGCCTCACGGGTTTCCTGGGCCACCAGGCGATCGCGGATCTGGTCCCGGACATCTGCCAGCGGCAACTGCTGGGCCTCACGGTGTTCGCGAACACGGGCCACCACAGACAGGTTATCGCCGACATCAATCAGTTCGGTGTTGTAGCCGCCGTTCAGGACATCGTCCGAGAACAGCTGGCGCACCAGACCAGCGTGGTCAAACGGTGCCGGGCCGCCATCACGGGTCACCCCGGAGATTTCGCGCACCTCAAGGCCCAGTTCCTCGGCTGGGCCGGCAAGGTCATCCGCCGCGTAGGCTGAGTCGGCCAGCTGGGAACGCACCTCCGCAAACCGCTCTTCCGCCTTGTTCCGGGCCAGCTCGCTGCGCAGCTGCTCTTCCAGTTCCGCCAATGGCGGCACTTCAGAACGGCGAACATCTTCCAGCCGGATCAGGTGAACACCAAAACTGGTCTTCACGGGCTCGGAGACTTCGCCCTCGCCCAGGGCGAACAGGGCTTCTTCAAACGCCTCGTCATAGACTCCACGGCCGGCGTAGCCAAGATCGCCGCCTTCCTGCGCAGACACCGTATCAATCGAGTATTCCTCGGCCAGAGCCGCAAAGGTTTCACCCCCGGCCAGGCGCTCCTGGATGGTGGCCATGGTCTCGGACGCATCGGCGCCATCCTCGATCAGGATGTGGGATGCTCGACGCTCTTCCCGGGCCAGGTCATCGGCGCGCTCCTCGTAATAGGTCTGAAGCTCCTCGTCTGTAACCTCGGTACTGTCAGCGAGCGAACCGAGGGAAAGCGCGATATAGGCCGCATCGATCTGTTCCGGCTGCTTGAAGGAACCGGCATTCTCGTCATAGAACGCCTCGATCTCAGCGTCGGTTATTTCGACCTGATCGGCAACGTCACTGGCCGGAATCGTCAGCACCCGGAAGTCACGGGTCTGGTTCTGGATCTGCAGCAACTGGGCGGCATTCTCCTGGCTGGAAATGCCACTTTGCACGATACCCGCACGAATCTGGTTAACCACATACTGTTTGCGCATGGCTTCGCGGAATTCGCCCACACCCATGCCCATGTTGCGCACCGTTGCTACAAACCGGTCCCGGTTGAACTTGCCGTCCACCTGGAACTGCGGCATCTGCGTGATCAGGGCATCGATGTCAGCGTCAGACAGAGCCAGCCCCTGATTAGCAGCATCCTGGGTCAGCACCGATTCCTGGATCAGGGATTCCAGGACATCTTTGCGGATCTGATCCTCATTCAGCAGAGACGGATCCGGAGTTTCCATCTGAGACAGGCGACGCTGGCTTTCAAGCTGCACCAGGCGGAGGAACTCGCGCTCGGTAATATCTTCGCCATTGACCGTCGCCACTTCCGGCTCACCGGAGAATCCGCCGATGATGGCGTCCATTCCCCAAATGGAGAGGGATACAATCAACAGCCCGATGATGATCTTGGCAATGGTGCCCTGGGCATTTTCCCGAATATCTTGAAGCATGTTACTCCCGAATCCCCGTCGAGGTCGTGCAGTGTTGTTACAACGTAAAAAGGCGCACCCTGTCCGGAATGCGCCTTCAATTCTTCTTGGCAGCCGGCACAGGCCGGGCCGCCGGAGAAAGAACCGTTACTTGACGGCGTCTTTCAGGGCCTTGCCTGCCTTGAAACCAGGCACTTTGGAGGCCGGAATCTTGATCTCGGCACCAGTCTGCGGGTTACGACCGGTACGAGCAGCACGCTCTTTGACAGAGAAAGTACCAAAGCCGATCAGGGTAACCTGATCACCTTTTTTGAGGGCACCGGTGATGGAGTTGGTCATTGCGTCCAGAGCACGGCCAGCGGCGGCTTTGGAGATATCTGCGGACTCTGCAATTGCATCGATAAGTTCGGACTTGTTCACACTAAACCCCTTCGATTTCAGGTTGAAGATGTTATAGGTTGGTTTATTTTTTCGCGGACGTTCTCGACTATCGCATAAGCGTTCCGAGAATTCCATTCTTCAGTTTTATTATTCCTTGCGGCTGTTAACCGGTGTTCGGAATAGGCACTTACTGCGCGGGAGCCCTTGGTATTGGCTGCTTCACGGCGAAACAGTTATACCAACGGGCTCTCAGGCATGTCAACAACTCATCAAGGCTTTAATGTGTATTTATGCGCTCGGCAGCATCGCCTTCCTCGTCCCGAGGTTTCCCGGAACCGGCTTCACCGGATGCTGATTCGGCATGAGCCTCGGGCGGATAAGCCAGGGCAATATCCAGAACCTCGTCAATCCATTTGACCGGACGGATCTCCAGAGACTCCTTGATGTTCTCCGGTATCTCCTTGAGATCCCGGACATTTTCCTCGGGAATCACAACGGTCTTGATGCCGCCCCGGTGGGCTGCCAGCAACTTCTCCTTGAGCCCACCGATCGCCAGGACACGGCCCCGCAGCGTGATCTCACCGGTCATTGCCACGTCGGCCCGGACGGGAATCCGGGTCAGAGCGGAGACCAGTCCAGTGCACATGCCGATACCCGCACTCGGGCCATCTTTCGGCGTGGCACCCTCGGGCACGTGGATGTGCAGGTCATGCTTCTCGTGGAAGTCAGCGGGAATACCCAGGCCTGCCGCGCGGCTGCGAACCACGGTCAGGGCGGTCTGGATGGACTCCTGCATGACATCACCGAGTGAGCCGGTCTTGACCACGCGGCCTTTACCCGGCGTCAGGGCACATTCGATGGTGAGCAGCTCACCACCTACCTGGGTCCAGGCAAGGCCGGTCACCTGGCCGATCTGATCGCTTTCCTCGGCAAGGCCATACTTGAACTTCTTGACCCCGGAATAGTCTTCCAGCATCTCCGGTGTCAGGGTTACAGACGCCTTCTCACCAGCTTCAACGTGCTCCCGAACCACCTTACGGCAGATCTTCGCGATTTCACGCTCCAGGCCACGCACACCGGCTTCCCGGGTGTAATAGCGGATCAAGTCGCGCAGGGTCTCTTCCGGTATCTTCAGCTCGTCCTTGCGCAGGCCGTTGGCCTTGATCTGCTTCGGCAGCAGGTAACGCAGGGCGATGTTCACCTTCTCATCCTCGGTGTAACCCGGGATGCGAATGATCTCCATCCGGTCCAGCAGGGCCGGCGGGATGTTCATCGAGTTGGAGGTACACACGAACATCACGTCCGAGAGGTCGTAATCCACCTCGAGGTAGTGATCGTTGAAGGTGTGATTCTGCTCCGGGTCCAACACCTCCAGCAATGCGGAGGCAGGGTCACCGCGGTGATCCATGCCCATCTTGTCGATCTCGTCGAACAGGAACAGCGGGTTCTTGACCCCTACCTTGGACAGCTTCTGGAGCAGCTTGCCAGGCAGCGCACCGATGTAGGTCTTGCGGTGGCCGCGAATCTCGGCCTCGTCCCGCACACCACCCAGTGCCATCCGGGTGTACTTACGGTTGGTCGCCCTGGCGATGGACTGTCCGAGTGAAGTCTTACCTACGCCGGGAGGCCCGACCAGGCAAAGCACCGGACCTTTCACCTTCTTCACACGGCTCTGGACTGCCAGGTATTCGAGAATGCGCTTCTTCACCTCGTCCAGACCGTAATGGTCGCGGTCGAGGATCTCACGGGCTTTCTCGATGTCATGGCGAACCCGGCTGCGCTTCTTCCAGGGCACCGCCAGCATCCAGTCGATGTAGCCACGCACCACGGTCGCCTCGGCGGACATGGGGGACATCATCTTGAGCTTGTTGAGCTCTGCCTCGGTCTTCTTGCGGGCCTCTTCCGGGAGACCGGCTTCCTCGAGCTTTTTCTCGAGCTCTTCAAAATCGTTATTGCCCTCACCGAGCTGGCCCATCTCTTTCTGGATGGCCTTCATCTGCTCGTTCAGGTAGTACTCCCGCTGGCTGCGCTCCATCTGCTTCTTGACGCGGCCACGGATGCGCTTTTCGACCTCGATCAGGTCGATTTCGCCATCCAGTTTACCCAGCAGCAGGTCCACGCGCTTGCGCACGTCCAACGCTTCCAGCAATTCCTGCTTCTCGGGGATGCGCATCTCCAGATGTGCAGCCATGGTGTCAGCCAGGCGCTCCACCTCGTTGATGCCGGTCAGGGAGTTGGAGACCTCGGACGGCACCTTCTTCGAGAGCTTCACAAACTTCTCGAACTCGTCCATCAGGGTCTTGACCAGCACTTCCTCTTCCCGCTCGGGAAGGGATTCCTCTTCCAGCAGCACGGCGCTGCCAGTGAGGTAATCGGCCTCGTTGATGTTACTGATGGAGGCCCGGGCGTTGCCCTCTACGAGCACTTTCACGGTACCGTCAGGGAGCCGCAGCATCTGCAGGACCGTCGCCAGGGTGCCCATTTCGAACACATCGTTGGCGCCGGGTTCGTCGGTGGACGCATCGCGCTGGGCCACCAGCAGGATTTCCTTGCTGCCCTCCATAGCCGCTTCCAGTGCCTGGATGGATTTTTCACGGCCGACAAACAGGGGCACTACCATGTGCGGGAACACCACCACGTCCCGCAACGGGAGCAACGGGTATTCTTGCACGGTATCTTCGGGTATCAGGGTCATAGGACTTCCTCTGACGGTATTTCTTTCAGCATATCACCCTTCATTGGGGCGCCGATTAAAATTGCAATCTTTTTACGGGGGAAATCGGGTCGGAATCTGAGTCTGCGGGGAGATGAAGATGGGGTCAGAAGAAAGCGTTCTTCAGACCCCGGGAGTTCGAACGTTGAGGTGGGGTCAGATGAAAGTTTTCACCTGACCCCAAGTTTACCTTCCCCGGTTTCGGGCCGGGCCGGCAACCCCTCTCAGTCCTCGGGCACAGCCTTGGCGTGGTCGCTGCTGGCGTAGATCTTGAACGGCTCGGAATCGCCGTTGATCACGCTCTCGTCGATGACCACCTTGGTGACGTCATGCTCGGACGGGATCTGGTACATGGTATCCAGCAGCGTGGCTTCCATGATGGAACGCAGGCCCCGGGCACCGGTCTTGCGCTCCATGGCCTTGCGGGCCACCGCACGCAAGGCGTCTTCCCGGAAGTCCAGCTCAACCCCTTCCATATCAAACAGCTTCTGGTACTGCTTGGTCAGGGCGTTCTTGGGCTGCGTCAGGATCTGCACCAGAGCATCTTCGTCCAGCTCGGTCAGCGTCGCCACCACCGGCAGACGACCGACAAACTCGGGAATCAGGCCGAATTTCACCAGATCCTCGGTTTCCACATCCTTGATGACATCGCCGGCACTCTTGGCGTCGTTCTGGCTCTTCACCGTGGCGGAGAAACCAATGGAGCTGCGCTCGGAACGTTCCTGGATCACCTTCTCCAGACCGGCAAAGGCACCACCACAAATGAACAGCATGTTCGTGGTATCCACCTGCAGGAATTCCTGCTGCGGGTGCTTGCGGCCGCCCTGGGGCGGAACCGAGGCAACGGTGCCTTCGATCAGCTTGAGCAGCGCCTGCTGCACGCCCTCACCGGATACATCCCGGGTGATAGAGGGGTTGTCCGACTTGCGGGAGATCTTGTCGATCTCATCGATGTAGACAATGCCGCGCTGGGCCTTGTCCACGTCATAGTCGCACTTCTGCAGCAGCTTCTGGATGATGTTCTCGACGTCCTCACCCACGTAACCGGCTTCGGTCAACGTGGTGGCGTCCGCGATCGTGAACGGAACATTCAGCATGCGGGCCAGGGTCTCGGCAAGCAGGGTCTTACCACTACCGGTCGGACCGATCAGCAGGATGTTACTCTTGCCCAGCTCGACGTCGTTCTTGCCCTCGCCGTAGCGCAGCCGCTTGTAGTGGTTGTAAACCGCGACGGACAACACCACCTTGGCACGATCCTGGCCAATGACGTATTCATCCAGGGTTTCCCGGATTTCCGCAGGTGATGGCAGGCGATCACTCGCCTCCTCCTGGGAATTCTCCTGGATTTCTTCCCGGATGATGTCATTGCACAGATCTACGCACTCGTCGCAGATGAACACCGAGGGCCCTGCAATGAGCTTACGGACTTCATGCTGGCTCTTTCCACAAAACGAGCAGTACAGCAACTTGCCGTTATCGTCGCCTCTGCCGTTTCTTTCATCTGCCATTGAATTACCTCTGTTCGTCAACTGCCGGCGTTACTGGCAGGTACGCCGGCCAAGGTTGATGCGATTACTTTCAGTATTATGTATTCGGCACGCGCTTATCAAGTACCGAATCAATCAGGCCGTACTCTTTGGCCTGCTCCGGATCCATGAAGTAGTCGCGGTCCGTGTCCTTCGAGATGGTCTCCAGATCCTGACCGGTATGCTTGGCCAGAAGGGAGTTCAGGGTGTGACGGATCTTCAGGATCTCACGGGTGTGGATCTCGATGTCCGTTGCCTGGCCCTGGTAACCACCCAGCGGCTGGTGAATCATCACGCGGGAGTGCGGCAGGCACGCCCGCTTACCTTCGGCGCCACCCGCCAGCAGGAAGGCACCCATGCTGGCCGCCTGGCCGATACACAGGGTTGCCACGTCCGGCTTGATGAACTGCATGGTGTCATAGATGGACATGCCGGCAGTCACGGAGCCACCCGGACTGTTGATATAAAGGTGGATGTCCTTGTCCGGGTTCTCGGATTCCAGGAACAGCAACTGGGCCACGATCAGGTTCGCCATGTGGTCTTCGACCGGCCCGACCATGAAAATCACCCGTTCCTTGAGCAAGCGGGAATAGATATCGAAAGAACGCTCGCCACGGGCGGTCTGCTCGATAACGATTGGCACCAGGCCGGAATTGGTAACCATTGCGGGACCATCAATTGGTTTCTGCGTCATGTGCGCCTGAACTCCTTATGGACAATGGATCGTGGACTCGCCCCACGACATTTTCTGATGTCTTTACACACCTTACTGTGCCACCAGTCGGCCCAGATGAAAACAGCCGGACAAGCCGGCTGTTTTCTGGTTCGGCCAACGCGACCGGCCTCGCGAACCGGTCACGGCTGATCAGCGTTGGGGCTGACCCGCAGCAACGGCCTCTTCGTACTTCATCTTCTTCTCTTTGACCTTGGCCTGTTCCAGCACATGGTCAACAACCGCATCTTCCAGTACGGAAGACTCGATCTGGGACTTCTGATCCGGGTTGTTGTTGAAATGCGCAACAACTTCCTCAGGCTGTTCATACGTAGAAGCGATCTCCTGGATCTTTTCCTCTACCTTGGCCGGATCGGCTTTCAGGTCGTTCTTCTTGACCACTTCCTGGAACAGCAGACCGGTCTTGACGCGACGCTTGGCCTGTTCCTCGAAGATTTCCTTGGGCAGCTGCTGGAAGTCAACCTGGCCGCCGAAACGCTGCACCGCGTCCTGGCGCAGACGATCGATTTCCTGGTCTACCAGGGCAGCCGGAACGTCCAGCTCGGTGGTTTCCAGCAGGCCATCGACCACGTCGTTCTTGACCTTGTTGGATACCGCCTGCTTCAGCTCGCGCTCCATGTTCTTCTTCACTTCCTCACGGAAAGCGGCTTCGTCTTCGGCCTCGATACCGAACTTCTGGAAGAACTCGGCGTCCAGCTCAGGCAGCTGAGGCTCTTCAACCTTGTGAATCTTGATTTCGAACTTCGCCGGCTTACCCGCCAGGTCTTCGTTCTGGTAGTCCTCGGGGAAGGTCACCTCGATTTCCAGCTCTTCGCCGGCCTTGCCACCAACAATGCCCTTCTCGAAGCCCGGAATCATCTGGCCGGACCCCAGGGTCAGACGATGACCTTCGGCGGAACCGCCCTCGAATTCTTCACCGTCGATGAAGCCTTTGAAGTCGATGGTCACAACGTCCTTGTTCTTGGACTTGCGCTTGACTTCCTTCATGGTGGCCTGCTGACGACGCAGGTTATCGATCATGGTGTCGATATCCTTGTCGGTCACTTCGGACTGGGGCTTTTCGATTTCGATCTTGCTCAGATCGCCCAGCTCGATTTCCGGCAGCACTTCGAAGATAGCCACGAATTCGAGGTCTTTGCCCTCTTCCATGGTCTTCGGCTCGAACTTCGGCCAGCCAGCCGGATTGATGTCCTGCTCCTGCAGTGCCTTGATGTAGTTGTCGCGCATCACCTCGCCAACAATTTCCTGGCGGATGCTGTCACCGAAACGACGCTTGACCACGCTCATGGGCACCTTGCCGGGGCGGAAACCGTTCAGGCGAACAGTACGGGCAGTTTCCTGCAGGCGTTTCTGGACCGCCTGGTCGATTTCCTGGGCGGGCACACCAATCGTCATGCGACGCTCGATGTTGGAGGTCGTTTCAACAGACACTTGCATGGAAGATCCTCAAATTACAGGTTCGGTATGTGAATGAAATCTATAACAAAAGTCCGTTACCAGGCAGTTCTCCCCGGAAGGACTGAAAATTAAAAGCCGGTAGTTTATCACGGTTTGCACCGCCGAGAGAATCACCTGTATGGCACGGGCCCGGCAGCACGAATCACGGCTTTTCAGATCAGCAGGAGATATGGGGATGAAAAACGAAAAAGAAAGGGGTGGTGCGAGCGGAGAGACTCGAACTCTCACGGGTTGCCCCACTGGAACCTAAATCCAGCGCGTCTACCAGTTCCGCCACGCTCGCATACACAACGCTGAACGGAGGTCTGAAAAACACTACCAAAGTTCAGGCTTTGCGGAAAATCACTAAAGGGGAAAAGTGGGGTGGACGAAGGGGTTCGAACCCTCGACCGCAGGAGTCACAATCCTGAGCTCTACCAGCTGAGCTACGTCCACCACATCAGGTCGGTACCTTACGGCACGCATCTGCTTACTTCAACTTTGCTGGTTCGGCGAGTCCGGTGCCAATCTGCTTCGAGCAGTATGGCGCGCCCGGCAGGACTCGAACCTGCGACCATCCGCTTAGAAGGCGGATGCTCTATCCAGCTGAGCTACGGGCGCTTGACCGTTCGCCCACCTGAATATCCAGAAAATGGTCGGGGTAGAGAGATTCGAACTCCCGACATCCTGCTCCCAAAGCAGGCGCGCTACCAGACTGCGCTATACCCCGTCTGCCTGAACAACAAGTGCCTCAGCAAAGTTGGCGCGCATATTACCGGCGCCGGGCGGTGCCGTCAACACGCTTTCGAAAAAACCGATGGATCAGGCACTGAAGAAGACCCTGCACGGGATGAAAAGTTCCCCTGCCCTAGTCCAATTGGAGTTCGGGCGGAAGCATGAGACAATTGCCGGCCTTCATTTATCGATGCCCAACCGACAAGACGGAAACATGAGCGCCAAACTGATTAACGGAAAAGAAATTGCCGCCCAGGTGAGACAGCAGGTCGCCGCCGGTGTTGAAGCCCGAAAGCAGAAGGGCCTGCGGGCACCTGGCCTTGCGGTGGTACTGGTCGGCAATGATCCGGCTTCCCAGGTTTACGTTGGCAACAAGGTCAAGGCCTGCGAGGAGGCCGGCATCCTGTCCCTGTCCTACGACCTGCCGGCAGACACCTCCCAGGAAGCCCTCGAGGCCCTGGTGGACGAACTGAACGAAAACCCCGCAGTAGACGGCATCCTGGTCCAGCTGCCGCTGCCGGCGCACCTGGACGCGGATCCGATCCTGATCAAGATTCGCCCGGACAAGGACGTGGATGGCTTCCACCCCTATAACATTGGCCGCCTGATGCAACGCAAACCCACACTGCGCCCATGCACACCGGCAGGCATCATCACCCTGCTCGACTCTATCGACACGCCCTACAAGGGCCAGCACGCGGTGATTGTGGGCGCCTCCAATATCGTGGGCCGCCCCATGAGCATGGAGCTGCTGTTGAAGGGTGCCACCACCACAGTGTGTCACCGATTCACACCGGACCTGGCTAAATTTGTGGGTGAAGCCGATATCCTGATTGCCGCCGTGGGCAAACCCGGACTGGTCAAGGGCGAGTGGATCAAGCCTGGTGCCACCGTCATTGATGTCGGCATCAACCGGATGGAAGACGGCAAGCTGAGGGGTGACGTGGAGTTTGAGGCGGCTGCCGAGCGGGCGGCGTATATTACGCCTGTGCCCGGGGGTGTGGGGCCGATGACGATTGCTACGTTGTTGCAGAATACGCTTTATGCGGCGGATGTGCTGCACCGGGTCTGACCCCATTTTCAGCCTTCAACAAAAAACCCGCGGGAAACCGCGGGTTTTTTGTGTCTAGCGAGAGACTTACTGGCCGTACTTGGCCTTCGCCTTCTGACGGTACTCGTGCAGAAGCGGCTCGGTGTAGCCGTTCGGCTGCTCGCAGCCCTTGAGGACCAGAGCCATGGCTGCTTCGAACGCGACGCTGTCATCGAAGTTCGGGGCCATGTTGCGGTAGGCCGGGTCGCCAGCGTTCTGCTTGTCGACCACTGCGGCCATGCGCTTCATGGTTTCTTCGATCTGCGCCTCGGTGCAGATACCGTGATGCAGCCAGTTGGCCAGCAGCTGGGAGGAGATCCGCAGGGTGGCGCGGTCTTCCATCAGGCCGACGTTGTTGATGTCAGGCACCTTGGAGCAGCCCACACCCTGGTCGATCCAGCGCACCACGTAGCCCAGGATACCCTGCGCGTTGTTGTCCAGCTCCTGCTGGATGTCCTCGGCGCTCAGGGAAGACGGATCCTCCATGACCGGTACGGTCAGGATATCTTCCAGTGCCGCCCGCTCACGCTTGACGAGCTCTTTCTGCACATCGAACACGTTTACCTGATGGTAATGGGTCGCGTGCAGGGTTGCGGCGGTCGGAGATGGAACCCATGCAGTGTTGGCACCTGCCTTCGGGTGGCCGATCTTGGCTTCCAGCATGCCAGCCATCAGGTCCGGCATGGCCCACATACCTTTACCAATCTGGGCAACGCCGGAGAAGCCGGTTTCCAGGCCGATGTCCACGTTCCACTGCTCGTAGGCGTTGATCCAGGTAGCCTGCTTCATCGGGCCCTTGCGGATGAACGGACCCAGCTCCATGGAGGTATGGATCTCGTCACCAGTACGGTCCAGGAAGCCGGTGTTGATGAACACGGCACGCTCTTTCGCCGCGTGGATACAGGCCTTCAGGTTGACGGTGGTACGACGCTCTTCGTCCATGATACCGACCTTCAGGGTGAAGCGCGGCAGACCCAGGGCATCCTCGACTCGGCCGAAGAATTCGTTGGTGAACGCCACTTCTTCCGGGCCATGCTGCTTGGGCTTGACGATGTACACAGAACCCTTGGTGCTGTTCTGGAACTTGCTGTTGCCCTTGAGATCGTGGATGGCGATCAGTGAGGAAATCAGGCCGTCCATCAGACCCTCGGGGATCTCGTTACCATCGTTCAGCAGGATGGCCGGGTTGGTCATCAGGTGGCCGACGTTACGGATGAACATCAGGCTGCGGCCCTTGAGCGACAGCTCGCTGCCGTTAGCGCCGGTGTAGGTGCGGTCCGCATTCATCTTGCGGGTCATCTGCTTGCCGCCCTTCTCGAAGGTTTCCTCGAGGTCACCCTTCATCAGGCCGAGCCAGTTGCGGTACGCCAAGGCCTTGTCGTCGGCATCCACAGCAGCCACAGAATCTTCGCAGTCCATGATGGTGGTCAGCGCGGACTCCATCAGGACATCTTTAACGTTGGCACCGTCGTCCTTGCCGATCGGATGGCTGGCATCGATCTGGATCTCGAAGTGCATGCCGTTCTTGACCAGCAGCACGCCGGTCGGGGCGTCGGCGGCACCGGTGTAGCCTACAAAACCGGATTCGTCTTTCAGGCCGGTGGCCTCGCCGTTCTGCAGCTTGACGACCAGCTTGCCGCCGTCAACGGAATATTTGGCGGCGTCCTTGTGGCTTCCGGAAGCCAGCGGCGCGGAGCTGTCCAGCAGGTTGCGGGCCCACTCGATAACTTTGGCGCCACGAACCGGGTTGTAACCCGGGCCCTTGTCGGCACCGCCTTCTTCGGAGATGGCATCGGTGCCGTACAGGGCATCGTACAGGCTGCCCCAGCGGGCGTTCGCCGCGTTCAGGGCGAAACGGGCGTTCATGATCGGAACCACCAGCTGGGGGCCGGCCATGGTGGCCACTTCCGGGTCAACGTTGGAAGTGGAGATCTTGAAGTCAGCCGGCTCTTCCACGAGGTAGCCGATGTCTTTCAGGAAGGCCTTGTATTCGGCCATGTCCAGCTTCTGACCCTTGTGGTCACGGTTCCAGCTGTCCATTTTTTCCTGGATAGCGTCACGCTTTGCCAGCAGTTCGCGGTTGCGCGGGGCCAGTTCGTTCACAATCTTGTCGAACTCTGCCCAGAATTTGTCAGGATCGATACCGGTTCCCGGAATCGCTTCGTTGTTTACGAAATCATACAGATTCTTCGCGACCTGAATGCCGCCAATTTGTACGCGTTCTGTCATCGTTGTCTGCCTCAATGCGTTTGATTTCCCGACTCACATTTATAGTCGGAGCCTGGATCCCTGTTTACCCGCGGCGCCAGGTCGTGCCTTCCCTGGAATCATCCAGAATAATGCCCTTCTCCGCGAGCTCGTCGCGAATCCGGTCGGCCTCGGCAAAGTTCTTTGCCTTGCGGGCGTCAGCCCTGGCCTGAATCAGCCCCTCGATTTCCTCAGCGCTCAGCTCGCCCCCGGTATCGGCCTGGAAAAAGGCTTCCGGGTCCTGCTGCAGCAGACCGAGCACAGCACCAAGGCGAACGAGGACGGCAGCGCTTTTCTTTGCCTCTTCCTCGTTACCGTCACGACGGTACTGATTGATCTCATTGGCCACACCGTGCAGCACGGCAATCGCGCCGGCGGTGTTGAAGTCATCATCCATTACTTCAATAAATCGGCGGTCATGCCCGGTTTCGGGCACGTCCGCTTCCTTCGCCGGGACAATGCCGCGCAGAGCGTGGTACAGCTTGGTCAGCGTTCGCCCTGCCTCGGCCAGATTGTCTTCCGAGTAGTCCACCTGGCTTCGGTAGTGGCTTGATACCAGGAAGTAACGCACGACTTCGGCCGGATACTTGTCCAGAATCTCGCGGATTGTGAAGAAGTTCCCCAGGGATTTGGACATCTTCTCCTTGTTCACGCGAATGGCGCCAGCGTGCATCCAAGTATGAACGAACTTGTGCCCGGTAGCGCACTCCGACTGGGCGATTTCGTTTTCATGATGCGGAAACAGAAGGTCCGGCCCGCCCCCATGGATGTCAAAGGTGTCACCCAGGCACTGGGTCGACATGGCGGAACACTCGATGTGCCAACCCGGACGACCATCACCCCAGGGCGACGGCCAACTGACCTCGCCCGGCTTGGCCGCTTTCCAGAGCGCAAAGTCAGCCGGGCTGCGTTTGGCTTCCTGGACATCCACCCGGGCGCCAGCCACCAGGTCTTCCAGTTTCTTTTTACTCAGCTTGCCGTAGTCCGGAAAGGACTCCACCGCGAAGTAAACATCGCCATTATCCGCTGCGTAGGCATGACCACTGGAGACCAGCTTGTGGATCATCGCGATGATCTCGTCAATATAGGCAGTGGCCCGGGGCTCCTCGTCCGGAGACAATACGCCGAGTTTGGCCTCATCTTCGTGCATGGCACGGATCATACGCCCGGTCAGGTCCGAGTAGACCTCGCCATTCTCATCGGCCCGACGCAAGATCTTGTCGTCAATATCGGTGATGTTGCGAACGTAATGAACGTCGTATCCCCGGTGGCGCAGGTAGCGGGTGATCACATCAAAAGCCACCAGCACCCGGGCGTGGCCCAGGTGACAGTAGTCATACACGGTCATGCCGCAGACATACATGCGCACCTTGCCCGGTTCGATGGGCCGGAACTCTTCTTTTTTCTGCGTGAGCGTGTTGTAGATTCGGATCACTTGCCCCCCTTACCCCAGGAATCCCGCAGAGTGACAGTACGGTTGAACACCGGGCGACCCGCGGCAGATGTCTGCTCCTGATCACAGAAGAAATAGCCTTCGCGCTCGAACTGGTACGGCAGATCCGTACGCGGGTCCGCCAGGCCTTTTTCGACCCGGGCGCCTTTCAGAACCACCAGGGATTCCGGGTTCAGATGGTCAACGAAATCACCGTCCTTGTCGCTGTCCGGGGATTCGTGGTTGAACAGGCGATCGTAGACGTTGATATCCGCTTCCACGCTATCTGCGGCGGAGACCCAATGGACTACACCGTTGGGCTTGTAGCCCTCGGGATTCACGCCGAGGGTATTGGGATCATATTCGCACTTGAGCTCAACGATCTCACCACTGTCGTCGCGGATGATTTCCCGGCAGGTCATGACATAGCCGCCACGCAGGCGCACCGCCTGATCCGGGGCCAGTCGCTTCCACTTGCGTGGCGGCTCCTCGGCGAAGTCTTCCCGGTCGATGTACAGCACCTGGCTCCAGGTCACCTCCCGTTCGCCCATATCCGGGTTCTGCGGGTGCACCGGCAGGGTCAGGGTTTCGGTCTTGTCCGCCGGATAGTTGGTAAGCGTGACCTTGAGTGGACGCATGACACACATGGCGCGCGGGGCACGGGTGTTCAGATCCTCCCGGATGGCATGCTCCAGCATGCCCACATCCACGGTGCCGCCGGCCTTGTTCACGCCGATCATGTCGCAGAAACTGCGGATGGATTCCGGGGTATAACCGCGGCGGCGCATGCCGGAGATGGTGGGCATACGGGGGTCGTTCCAGCCCTCCACGTAGCCTTCGTCCACCAGACGCTTGAGTTTGCGCTTGGAGGTGATGGTGTAGTTCAGGTTCAGCCGGGCAAATTCGATCTGGCGCGGATGACACGGAACGGAAATATTGTCCAGCACCCAGTCATACAGCGGCCTGTGGTCCTCGAACTCCAGGGTACACAGGGAGTGGGTAATGCCCTCCAGGGCATCGGAGATCGGGTGGGTATAGTCGTACATCGGGTAGATGCACCACTTGTCGCCGGTCTGGTGGTGGTCGGCGTAACGGATCCGGTACAGGATCGGATCCCGAAGATTGATGTTCGGAGACGCCATGTCAATTTTCGCCCGCAGCACCAATTCACCGTTCTGGTACTTGCCGTCCCGCATGTCACGGAACAGCTGCAGGTTTTCCTCCACCGGGCGATCGCGGTACGGGCTATTGCGGCCGGGTTCCTTCAGGGAGCCCCGGTACTCGGCCATCTCGTCCGCGGACAACGCACAGACATAGGCCTTGCCGTTGCGGATCAGCTCCTCGGCAAAGTCGTAGAGGGCATCGAAGTAGTCGGAGGCATACCGCACCTCACCGGCCCATTCGTAACCAAGCCACTGCACATCCGCCTTGATGGCATCGATGTACTCCTGGTTTTCCTTCTCCGGGTTGGTGTCGTCAAACCGCAGGTTGCACTCGCCACCAAAGGTCTCGGCAATACCGAAATTCAGGCAGATGGACTTGGCATGACCAATGTGCAGATAGCCGTTCGGCTCCGGCGGAAAACGGGTGACGACCTTGCCGGTGTGCTCACCTTTGGCAATGGCATCTTCGATCAGGCTCTGGATAAAGTTGTGGGCTTTCTTCGACTCGGCGCTCATACAATCTCTGTTGGACAGGGGTTGAATCTTAAACCGCGTATTATACTCACAAATCCTTTCCGGACTCATGCATAGCGCAAAACTCTTGAGTACAATAGCGCCCTGAAACCTCTATAAACCTGTACAGGAAACCCTGATGATTCTGCTGCAAACCAATTTCGGTGATATCAAGCTCGAGCTGGACTACGACAAGGCCCCGGAAACCGCCAAAAACTTTGAACAGTATGTTCGTGACGGTTTCTACGACGGACTGATCTTTCACCGGGTAATCAGCAACTTCATGATTCAGGGTGGCGGCTTCGAGCCGGGCATGACCCCGCGCAAGACCCGGGAGCCGATCCAGAACGAAGCGGACAACGGCCTCAGCAACATGGTTGGCACCGTCGCCATGGCCCGCACCATGGACCCGCATTCCGCCACTGCCCAGTTCTTCATCAACGTGGAGAACAACGGCTTCCTGGACCACACCGCCAAGAATGCCGAGGGCTGGGGTTACTGCGTATTCGGCAAGGTGGTTGATGGCATGGAGACCGTCAACAAGATCCGTGCCGTACGCACCACCATGCGTGCCGGCCACCAGGACGTTCCCGCCGAGGACGTGATCATCGAGAAAGCCGAGGTTCTGGAGGACGCGTGACCACGCTGTTTATCTCCGATCTGCACCTGGAGGAGTCGCGTCCGGACATCACGGACGCGTTTCTGGCCTTTCTGAAGGACAAGGCCATGGGTGTGGAGCGTTTGTACATCCTGGGGGATTTCTTCGAGGCCTGGATCGGCGACGACGAGCGCACGCCCCTGCAGGAAACCGTTGCCGCCGCCCTGAAGGAAGTGAGCGAGAGCGGTACCGACATCTTCCTGATGCACGGTAACCGGGACTTCCTGATCGGTGAGGATTTCTGTAACCGTGCCGGAGCCACCCTGCTGGATGATCCCACGGTGGTGGATCTTTATGGCACCCCCACCCTGCTGATGCACGGCGACAGCCTGTGTACCGCCGACGTGGAGTACCAGAAGTTCCGCGCCAACATGCGCAACCCGCAGTGGCAGCAGATGATCCTCGCCCGCCCCCTGGAGGACCGCCAGCAGATGGCCCGGCAGTTACGGGAAATCTCCATGGCGAAGAACCAGGGCAAGGCCGAAACCATCATGGACGTGACGCCGGAAGAGGTTGTGAAGGAAATGGAGGCCCACAGTGTGCAGCGTCTGATCCATGGCCACACCCACCGGCCGGCTATCCACGACCTTGAAGCCAACGGCCAACCCGCAAAACGCATCGTGCTCGGCGATTGGGATCAGCACGTCTGGTGGCTGCGAGTGGACTCCGGCGAGGAGCCGGAACTCCTGAAGTATTCCCTTGAATGAAAAAAAGCCGGGCAAATGCCCGGCTTTTACGTATCAGTGCTGCAGTATCTGCTGGAGGAATTTCTGGGTTCTGGGCTCCCTGGGGTTGCTGAAGAATTCGTGAGGCGGTGCCTCCTCCACAATCTCTCCTCCATCCATGAAAATAACCCGATCGGCAACGGTCTTGGCAAAGCCCATTTCATGGGTAACGCAAATCATGGTCATGCCGCTACCGGCCAGTTCGATCATGACGTCGAGCACTTCCTTGATCATTTCAGGGTCCAGTGCGGAGGTCGGCTCATCAAACAGCATAATTTTGGGTTTCATGCATAGCGCGCGAGCAATGGCCACCCGTTGCTGCTGGCCCCCGGACAACTGCCCCGGGTACTTGTTGGCCTGATCGGGGATTTTTACCCGCTCAAGGTATTCCATCGCGGTGGCCTCGGCCTCCTTGCGGGGAATTTTCCGCACCCAGATCGGAGACAGGCAGCAGTTCTCGAGCACCGTCAGGTGCGGGAACAGGTTGAAGTGCTGGAAAACCATGCCGACTTCCCGCCGAACGGTGTCGATCTGGCGGACATCGTCAGTCAGTTCCACATCATCAACGATGATCTTGCCCTGCTGGTGCTCTTCGAGACGATTGATGCAGCGTATGAACGTCGATTTTCCGGAACCGGATGGTCCGCAGATGACAATACGCTCCCCCTGTCTGACCGTCAGATTCAGATCCTGTAGGACATGAAAATCACCGTACCATTTGTGCATGTGTTCCACCCGGATTATATCGGGCTTGCCTTCCTCGCTGGCAGAAGGAGACTGAGTTTCGGGAATTTGGGTTTGTTCTGTCATTGAGTTACCCATCAGGTTTTGTGACCGGTATCGAGTTTACGTTCGAGGTTCTGGCTGTAACGGGATATACCGAAGCAGAAGACCCAGAAACAGAAGGCGACGAAGACATACCCCTCCACCGCAACGTTCTGCCAGGCCGGGTCTGTCACTGTGGACTGAACGGTGCCAAGCACATCGAACAGCCCGATGATCAGCACCAGCGTGGTGTCCTTGAACAGTGAAATGAAAGTGTTCACGATGCCCGGAATAACGAATTTCAGTGCCTGCGGCAGAATAATCAGGCCCATTTTTTTCCAATAGCCCAGACCCAGTGCACTGGCTGCCTCGTACTGCCCCCGTGGGATTGCCTGCAGACCGCCACGAATGACTTCTGCCATGTAGGCCGATTGCCAGAGCGTAATCCCGATCAAGGCTCGGAGCAGTTTTTCAAAGTTCATGCCGTCCGGCAGGAACAGCGGCAGCATGACCGAGGCCATGAAAAGTACGGTGATGAGCGGAACCGCCCGCCAGACTTCGATGAACACCACACACAGGCCGCGGATAATCGGCATGTCGGACCGACGCCCCAGCGCCAGCAGAATCCCGATCGGCAGTGAGGCCAGGATCCCGATGTAAGCAAGGATGAGGGTGAGCATCAGGCCACCCCACTTGGTGCTTTCGACCGGCTCCAGTCCCAGCAGGCCACCCGGAATCAGGAAGTAGCCAATGATTGGCAGCCCGGTAATTCCGAACAGCCCCAGCCATTTCCGGCCCGGAAAGCGCTCAATGAACTGGGGTACAAAGGCAACGGCTAGCAGCAGGAACATCGCATCCACTCGCCATTGCAGTTCGTCCGGATAAAATCCGTAGATGAAGAAATTCAGACGCTGACTGACAAACAGCCAGCAAGCGCCCGCCCCGGTGCAGTCGCCGGGCTCGCTGCCTTTGAAATTGGCATCCAGAAAAACCCAGTTCAGCAACGGTCCGACACTGGTCACAATCAGGTAACCGACCAACAGGGTCAGCAGAGAGTTATACCAGGTTGAAAAAAGATGCTGACGCATCCAGGAAATCGGACCGAGCGTTTTTTTGGGTGGTTTCATTGTTGACTCAGCCATCATCGCTCCTTAATCGCCACGGCCCGGTTGTAGATATTCATGAACAGGGAGATCAGCAGACTGATGGTGAGATATACCGCCATCGTAATCGCCACGACCTCGACCGCCTGTCCTGTCTGGTTCAGGGTCGTTCCCATGAATACCGCGACGAGATCGGGATAACCGATCGCGGTCGCGAGCGATGAGTTCTTTACCAGGTTGAGGTACTGGCTGGTCAGTGGTGGGATGATCACCCGCATGGCCTGGGGAATGACAACCAGCCGCAGGCTCAGGCCATTGGGAAGCCCCAATGCCTTGGCCGCTTCTGTCTGGCCCTTACTGACCGACAGAATCCCGGAACGCACGATCTCTGCAATGAAACTGGCGGTGTACAAAGAGAGTGCAATCCAGAGTGCCGCCAACTCTGGAATCAGCGTAATACCACCGCCGAAGTTGAAACCCTTCAGGGCCGGGATGTCCCATTCCAGAGGCTGACCGGCGCTGGCGTATGCCACAACCGGCAGCAACACCATTATGGCGGCGCCGACCTTGAACGTGGGGAATATCTCGCCGGTGGCCAACTGACGTTTCCTGGCCCAGGTTTTCAGCCCGGCCACCGCCGCAATCGCTATGATAATGGCAGCCCAGACGAGTCCGAAGCCGTCCTGCGTCAATGGTTCCGGCAGATACAGCCCCCGGTTGTTCAGGAACACAGCGCCACCCACATCAACACTCTGACGAGGTGACGGAAGGTTGCTGAGGACCGCGAAGTACCAGAAAAAGATCTGTAGCAGCAGCGGGATGTTACGAATGACTTCGATATACACCAGAGAGATCTTGGCTACCAGCCAGTTATTGGATAGCCGGGCGACACCAATAATGAAGCCAAGAATTGTCGCCGCTACGATTCCCATGGCGGAGACCAACAGGGTGTTGGTAAGCCCTACCCAAAAGGTGCGCCCGTATGACATCGTCGCGTCATAAGGCACCAAGTGCATGATGATGGCAAAGCCTGCGGATTCGTCGAGGAATCCGAAACCAGTGCTGATTCCCCGGCTCTCCATGTTGGAGAGCGTATTGTCGACAAGCGTCCAGCCACCCCAGGCGACAAGAGCAATGGCGACAATCTGGAAAAAAATGGATCGAACCCGTGGGTCGTACCAGGGCCTGGGCCCGGCCGGACTCGATTGTGTCGTTTGTTTTTTCATCAAGTTTCCCCGAAAGCTTCCCTGCTTTTTACTCGTCAGAGATAACGCGGGGGCGCCTCGATTGGCGCCCCCGGCATGCTTTCAGGTATTAACGAACCGGCGGTGCGTAGAGGATGCCGCCGTCGGTCCAGAGCGCGTTGATGCCACGATCAAGACCCAGCGGGGTGTCGGGCCCCACATTGCGAGCATACATCTCGCCGTAGTTGCCAACGCTCTTGATGATCTCGTATCCGAAATCATCCGGGAGGCCGAGCTTTGCGCCCATATCTCCGTCGGTACCCAACAAACGCTGAACATTGGGGTTATCTGACTTCAGCATGTCATCAACATTGGCACTGGTTACACCCAGCTCTTCAGCGTTGATCTGAACCGCGAGAACCCATTTCACGATATTGAACCACTGGTCGTCACCCTGACGGACAACGGGGCCCAGCGGCTCTTTGGAAATGGTGTTCGGCAGGATCTTCGCGGAATCGGGATCAGCCAGCTTTGAACGCAGTGCTGCCAACTGGGAACGGTCGGAAGTCAGCACATCACAACGACCTGCCGAAAACCCCTGTACTGTTTGTTCAGAGGTATCGAATACGATTGGCTTGAAGTCCATGCCCTTGGCACGGAAATAGTCCGACAGGTTCAGCTCGGTGGTCGTGCCGGACTGGATACAAATGGTCGCGCCGCTCAGCTGGGTTGCATCGTCGACACCGA
Organism: Marinobacter szutsaonensis; assembly: GCF_039523335.1. Lineage (NCBI taxonomy): Bacteria > Pseudomonadati > Pseudomonadota > Gammaproteobacteria > Pseudomonadales > Marinobacteraceae > Marinobacter > Marinobacter szutsaonensis. Next base: position 676,726 of record NZ_BAAAFC010000001.1, read on the forward strand.
TACCTTTGTTGATCAGGAACCCCTGACCATCATAGTAATTGACGCCTGCGAAGTTGAGGCCGAGGGAGGCATCCCGGGTCAGCGTCCATGTGGTGTTGCGCGACAGCATGTCAATTTCGCCGGATTGCAGAGCAGTAAAACGCTCTTTGGCAGTCAGGGGGGTAAATTCAACGGCTTTTGCATCAGCAAAGACCGCAGCAGCCACCGCCCGACAGGTATCCACGTCAATACCGGTCCAGTTACCGTCTTGATCCGGTTGACTGAAGCCCGGCAGACCGTTGGTTACACCACACTGGAGGTGGCCTTTTTCTTTAACGGCATCGAGGGTTGAGGCGGCGAAGGCGTGGGAGGAAGCAAGCGTACTGATAACTAGTGCTGCACCTGCAGCAATCGATCGGACTTTGAGCATTCTTTCATCTCCGAAGTTTCAGGTGTTGAGATCAACATGGACCAAGCAGCAATTACCGAGCCAAAACGACACAACACCTTGATTTTTTTATATTTATTTCCAGAAAACTTCCCCAGAATTGAAGCGCTGGGACAGAATCGCCATACCCGTCGTATCAAAACGGAGCAGACCCTATCTTCGTGCTCCAGACTGGGGCAATCATCTCAAAGCGTAGAACATTCTTAGCAAAATCAAATATTATTTGAACAAAATTATGTGCCTTCGGGTGTTTCGGAGGGTTCCCGGTAGGTATCCAGCCTGCGCAACCATCCCGGCAACCATCGCTCCCGCTCGATGGGGTTGTCGGCGTTCAGGGCCCGACGGGTGAGCACGTCACCCGCTGCCTCCCGAAAGGCCGCGAGCGATGTCTGATCCGGTTCGGTTTTCATGCTCAGCAGCACCTGCAACAAACCCCAGCCTTCACCCTGGTATCGTTCAGTCTCTGCCAGCCCCTCTCCCTTGAAGTTCACATAATCCATCAGGGCGTAAACGCCTCCCGGCGTTGAACTTAAATCCGCGAGTATCGCACGTACTTCCTCACGGTGGTCCTGGGGGGCCGCTTGAATGACCTTGTCCATAGACTCCCTGGCCCGGCGGAAAATGAACTCCGCCTGCAACCCCTGAGTGCCGGCCAGGAACTCACGGAGCTCCGCAACACGGGTGGAATCCTCGGTCAACAGAAATGCCTGCCGGTTCGGCCAGGGCGCGTCGAATGGCTCAAGATTTACCAGCCAGTCCGGCACCGATGCCTGGCGCTGAGTCATGTACTGGATAAGCTTGGGGAAGCTCTCAACGAACCGACCGTCCACTCCCTCCGGGTACCAGATAAAGTGCCCGATGCCCAGAGACGGAAAAGCCTCACCCTCATTCCAGTGGACCAGGCACTGTAGCTTGCCGGCACACTCATTCTGGAAAATTTTCTGGCCGACCCAGTCCATCTGGGCAGGTTTGAGGGCGAGGGAAATATCTGCGCCCGATGCAGGTTCGGCAGTTCCGGCCTCCTCGGTTCGCTGGCCGGATTCAGCGGTCTCCTCGTTTTGCTGCCCGGGATCACAGCCTGCCAGCAAAACGGAGGAGACAAGCAAAATCAGTGGGAAGAATCCTTTAACCAATCAATCACCTCATAGACATGATCATCCGGCGGAAACACCGGATAGAACACCTTCTGGATTTCGCCATTTTTGGCAATGAGCGTGACGCGCTTGTTCAGGGTCACGCCTTCAACGGTAAACAGGGGAAGCTCCAGCGCCCGTGCCAATTCCAGACTCTCATCACTCAGCAGTTCAAAGGAGATACCGAGCCGTTCCACCGCCTCCTGCTGATACCCGGAATCCTGGGTGCTGACACCAAACACCTGTACCCCCAGATCAGTCATTTCCTTGTGATGATCCCGGAAGGCGCAGGCTTGGGGCGTGCAGCCGAGTGCTCCAGGAATCTGGGCCCAGCCGTCCGGCGATGGGCGGTCCGGGCGACCGGTACGGGGATAGAAGTAGAGCACAACGGTGCCCGCCAGGCTGCCAATACTGACCGCGCGCCCTTCGGAGCTGGTCAGCGTGACGTTCGGCAGAGCCTGCCCTTGCAGGTGATCACAGGCACCATCGTCCGTCGGCGCCGGGGTATTTTCAGGGATGCTTGTCATGGTTGTTGTCTCCTGTGGCATGAATCCCGTTATACCACCCTCGCCGATGTTTGGTTCATCGGACATCAGTATGAATCACCCGGCGATCCGGTGTAATGACCAGGCACTTAACATTTTTTCAGATTCCGGCTGACGCCCGGAAAGTGACTTACCAGTTTTTCTGTGAAGTGTTTCAAAGAGTTACGAATGTATTACCGATTTATGCTGCTTGCTTATATAGAGTCACCGCTCCGGAATTGGCCACAGGCCAGTCTGGACGTCAAAAAACAGAAAAAGGATGCAGTATGAAGAACGCATTGATTTGCTCGGCTCTGTGCGCCGCTCTTGCTTCCGGCGTGGCCCACGCCGATAACCATGGCAGCGCTGGCTCTAACGGCCTGACCACCAACGATCTGGTTGCAAACGGTTATGCCGAAGCACGCCTCGGCTTTGCCGATATGGATCTGAGCGATGATGCCATTGTTGTCGCGGGTACATTTGGCACGGCTCTGGACCAGATTCTGCCGGGCCTGGGTGCTGAAGCCGAGCTGACACTGACAGCTGCGGATGCCGAGCAAAGCACAACCGTCCTCGGCACAACCTACAAAGCAGAAGCTAGTTATTTTGCGCTGGGCGGTTACGCCACCTACACCCTGAGCCTGGATCAGCAAGTCAAGGGGCTGGAACTGCTGGGACGGGCCGGCCTGGTATACGTCGACCGTGAAGTGAAAGTAAGTGGAATGTCCGCCAGCGATTCCGAAATCGAACTCGGCGTCGGTATTGGTGCCCGCTACAACCTGCAAAACAATCTGGCCATTGTCGGCCGCTACGACACCTACGACATCGATGTTCTGAGCATCGGTGCCACCTACCGGTTCTGATCAGTCTCCGGAACCGTCGGGCCCTGTTTCAGGCAGGGCCCTGAATACCCCATTATTCCATAACGTGCTCGGCCAATTTCGCCTTGATTTCGTCGGGAATCGGAACTGATTTCTCATGGTCGTAATCGAAGTGGATCAGCACTGACACGCCTCGGGCAATCTTCTTGCCGTCCTGCCAGGCTTCCTGGATCACCCGGAAAGAACTGTTGCCGATGTCACCGACACCGGTGCGGATTTCCACGGGCATATGCCAGTAACTCTGGGCCAGCAGATCAATTTCCAGGCGGGCCAGGATCAGCGGCCAGGTTTTCACTTCCAGCGTCGGGTGGAAGATCCGGAAGATCGGTGTACGGCCCTGCTCGAACCAAACGGGCAATGACGTATTGCTGATATGCCCCAGGGCATCGGTGTCGCTGAACCTGGGTTCAATCTCGAGTGTGAACATCCTCGTTTCCTGTCTTTGTATCTCTGCGCGGATTATTCGTGCCGCAGTGCGTCGATGGGGTTGAGCAAGGCGGCTTTACGCGCTGGAAAATACCCGAAGATGATCCCGATCGCCACGGAAAATGAAAATCCGACGGCCATCACCGTGGGGGAAATGACAAAGGGCATGTTCAATTGCCAGGTTACAAGCCAGGTGCCACCCACTCCGATGACAAGGCCGATAACACCGCCGAGGGTGGACAGGGCAATGGATTCCACCAGGAACTGGGTCAGCACATCCCGGGCCCTCGCCCCGATTGCCAGTCTTATCCCGATTTCCCGGGTCCGCTCGGTGACCGATACCAGCATGATGTTCATGATACCGATGCCGCCTACCAGTAGGCTGACGGCGGCAATGGCGCCCAGCAGGATCGTCAGGGTGTTGGTGGTACTCTCCAGGGCCTGGGCGATGTCCTGGGTATCCCGCACGTAGAAATCATCAGCACCACCGTTGACCGGATTTCGGCGCTGGCGCAACAGGGACTCTATCTGCTCCTGCACCAGCCCCGTGGAGCCATCCACCATCGCGGACACGTAGATTGCACTGACGTCCAGCTCACCCACCAGCCGGCGCTGGACCGCCTTGACCGGCATCAGAATGGTTTTGTCCCGGTCTTGGCCCATGGACTCGCCTTTTTCTTCCAGCACACCGATGACCCGGCAAGCCGTTCTCCCGACCCGGATGTTCGCCCCTAGTGCCTCCTGCCCGAGGAACATCTCCTCAATAAGGGTCTTGCCGATAATGCACACCGCCGCTCCGGAAGACAGTTCGCCATCCTCGAACTCGCGGCCGTAATCCAGGTAATGGTTCCGTACCGAAAAGTACTCGTTGGTGGTGCCGATCACCGGTATGGTGTCGTTGGCATTACCGACAACCACCGTGGCACTGGTGGTGAGCGCGGGGGCAACCAGGATGCCGTCCACCTCGTTGCGGATGGCTTCGACATCGGCCAGTTCGAAGTTCTCCGCAGTAGTTCGCAGGCCACCTGGGCCCCGTTGGGCGGTACCCGGCATGACAAATAACAGGTTGGAGCCGATGCTGGCAATCTGCTCGGTCACGCTGCGGGTCGCAGACTGCCCCAGATGCACCATGGCCACCACACTGGCCACGCCGATGATGATGCCCAAGGTGGTAAGAAAGGAACGCAGTTTGTTGCGGGCAATGGCCTGCACCGACATGCCCAGGGTATCCAGCGCCCTCACGGAATCACCTCCGCCGGTGCTCCGTCCCGGATCAGCTTGCCATCGGTGAAAAAAAGCACCCGGTCCGCATAGCGGGCGATGTCCGGCTCATGGGTCACCATGAGAATCGTGATTCCCTTCTGTTCACGGACAGAAACGAGTTCCTTCATGATCTCCCCGGCCATGGCGGTGTCCAGGTTGCCGGTAGGCTCATCCGCCAGCAGAACCGGTGGTTCGGTCACCAGGGCACGGGCAATCGCCACCCTTTGTTGCTGCCCCCCGGAAAGCTGGGCAGAGGTCGCATGGGCCCGTTCGGCCAGGCCAACCGTGGTGAGCGCCTTCATCGCCACCTCATGACGCTGCGCTGGCCGGACGCCTTCATAAATCAGCGGCAGTTCTACATTACTCAGGGCACTGGTGCGGGGCAGCAGGTTGAAACTCTGGAACACGAAGCCCATGAAGTTGCGGCGCAGCAGGGCCAGTTCATCCCGGCCGAGGCCACCGACCTCAACTCCCCGGAACCAGTATTCCCCGGAAGTTGGCACATCCAGGCACCCCAGAATATTCATGCAGGTGGACTTGCCAGAGCCCGACGGCCCCATGATGGCAACGAACTCCCCCGCCCGGATGCTCAGGCTCACTCCATCCAGGGCACGAACCTCGGTCGCACCGCTGCCGTAAATCTTGTAAATATCGCGCATCTCCACTACGGATGGCGCGGATTGAGGCGTGGCCGACCCGCCGACATTACCAGATTCAGTCATGGAGTTACCGCCGCCTGCATGCCGGTAATCACTTCGTCACCCTCCGCCAGTTCGTCACCGGGCAGTTCCGTGTAGCGGCCGTCGGAGGCCCCGGTTTGCACGACCACCCGGGACGGCTTCCCGTCGCGAAGCACCCAGACCGTGTTTGAGGGCCCGGATCGATTTGATCCGGCCCGGGCACCGGGATGGCTGAACAGGCCGCCACCACCGCCATCGGTCGACGGCGGAGTAAAGCGGAATGCCATGTTCGGTACCCGCAGGACCTCCTCCCGACGGCCGGTTTCGATGGTGGCGGTGGCCGTCATGCCTGGCTTGAGCAACCCTTCGCTGTTATCCACGGAAAGTACCGTGGTGTAGGTGACCACGTTGTTCTCGACGGCCGGGTAAAGGTGAACCTTGAGCACTTCGGCAGAGAACTCCCGGCCGGACCAGGCGTCCACGGTAAAGGTTGCCATCTGGCCGGCTGCCACCATCCCGACATCGGCCTCATCCATGGACACGTGCAGCTCCATGGCTTTCAGGTCCTCCGCCAGCAGGAACAGCACCGGGGTCTGGAAACTGGCTGCCACGGTATTGCCGGGTTCGATGCTCCGCTGCAGAACCACCCCGTTGATGGGTGAGGTAATCACCGTTTTTTCGAGCCGGGTCCGGGCCTGAAGCACCGCCGCCTCCGCCTGCCTTACCGACGCTCGGGCATAGGCCAGCTTGGCTTCGGCCCGCTTGCGAACAGCAATGGCGGCATCCAGCTCCGCCTGGGCAGTGGTACCCCGTTCACGCAATGCGCTGATCCGCCTTTCATCCACCTGCGCTTCCTGGAGCGTCGCTTCGGCCTCTGCCACTGAAGCCCGTGACAGCGCAAGCTGGGCCTCCGCCTGTTCCAGTGCCACCTCCAGCTCATCGGTGTCAAACAGAGCCAATACCTGGCCTTCGGTCACCTGGTCATTCTCGTCCACCATGACCTGCGTGATCAGGCCCGATATCTCGGCGCCCACGGTAACTTCACTCTTGGGCTCCAGGCTTCCGGTAGCGGTGGCAGTCAGCACCATATCGCCCCGGTCCAGATGGTGGGTCTGCCACTGCACCTCGCCGTCATCGGGCCACAGCCACCAACCAGCAATCACCACCAGTCCCGCAAACACCAGCAGCCATATCAGCCGCCCGGCCCTGCCCCGCTTGCGCTGCGAACGGATAACCCGATTGACTTCGTCCGCCATTTCCCGTTGGGATGGACTCTCTCTCTCCTGCATCAAGCTGGCTCCTGCCGACGATAATGAGTTGTATCTTCTCAGAAATTGGAGGGAGCGGTGTGTAAAAGTATGTTGACGGAGGGAACACCCGCTCTCTAGAGTCTAGCCAAGATCAGTTTGCCTTGACCTGCCAGGAGACAGTCACCGGATGCCAACCTTGAAACCCGCCAAACTGGGCCTGCGAACACGCCTTTTCCAGCTGATCTTCGAGTCGGACACACCGGTCGCCAAGGCATTTGATATTGCCCTGGTGATTCTGATTTTCCTCAGCGTAGCCATCGTGATGCTGAACAGCATTGACGAGTATCACGAACGTTTCGGAGAGGTGTTCTATTACACCGAGTGGGTCATTACCGTCATATTCACCATTGAACTGGCCCTGAGGATTTACTGCCTGGAGAAACCGGGGCTCTACCTGAAGAGCTTTTACGGCGTCATCGATGTGCTGGCGGTCCTGCCCACCTGGCTGGTTTTACTGTTCCCCGGTGCGCAGGTACTGGTCGTTGTGCGTCTGCTTCGGGCGCTACGGCTGTTCAGGGTTCTGGAAATGATGACGCTGGAGGGTGAAAAGCGTTTGCTCTGGGGCGCGCTGGTGCGCAGCCGGCACCAGATAGGGATTTTCCTGTTCACGGTCATTATGCTGGTGACCATCTTTTCGTCGGTGCTGTACCTGATCGAACCTGCAGAAGCAGGCTTTACCAGCATTCCGAAGGCCATATACTGGGGCATCGTCACCCTGACCACCGTCGGCTATGGGGACATCACTCCCGTGACAGCCCTTGGGCAGTTCATCTCCGTCGCCATCATGCTTATCGGTTATTCAATCATCGCGTTGCCGGTGGGCATTTTTTCAGCCGAGGTCATCCGGGCTCTTCAGAAGGAGCGGTATTCCGATGAGGCCTGCCCTGGCTGTGGCAAGCACCGGCACGAGCAGGACGCCCGCTACTGCAAGTACTGCGGGACCTGGCTGGATGAAGAGACACCGGATCCCCGCAAGAAGGCAAAAAGCCCCGAGGCCTGAGACCCCGGGGCTTTCCTGAGCGTTTTTATTGGACCGAGAGCTTACTGCTCCACGAACGCCCGCTCGATCACGTAATGACCCATGTCACCGCCCCGGGCCTCACGGAATCCCATCTTGTCCAGGATTGCACAGGTGTCCTTGAGCATGCTCGGGCTGCCGCAGATCATGAAGCGATCAGTGTCCGGATTGAAGTCCGGCAGTCCCAGATCCCGGGTGATCTTGCCGGATTCCATGGCGTCGGTCAGGCGGCCCTCGTTACGGAACGGCTCTCGGGTGACTGTCGGGTAGTACAACAGATTGCCTTTGACCATTTCGCCAAAGAATTCGTTCTCCGGCAGCTCCTCGATCTCCTTCTGATAGGCCAGCTCGGAGATGTAGCGCACGCCGTGGGTGAGGATCACCTTGTCAAACGCCTCGTAGACTTCCGGGTCCTTGATGATGCTCATGAACGGTGCCAGACCGGTGCCGGTGCTGATCAGCCAGAGGTTTTTGCCAGGCAGCAGGTTGTCCAGCACCAGAGTTCCGGTCGGCTTCTTGCTGAGCAGGATCTCATCGCCCGGCTTGATCTGCTGCAGGCGGGAGGTCAGCGGGCCGTCCGGAACCTTGATGGAGAAGAATTCCAGCTCTTCCTCGTAATTGGCGCTGGCGATACTGTAGGCGCGCATCAGCGGCTTGCCATCGGTCTCGAGGCCGATCATCACAAAATGACCGTTCTTGAACCGGAAACCCGGATCGCGGCTGGTCTTGAAGCTGAACAGGGTGTCGTTCCAGTGATGGACGCTGGTGACCGTTTCTTTCATCAGGTTGCTCATGTAAACCTCGTACCTGCGCTCAAGCAAAAAGCGTGAATCGTCTGAATATCAATTGCCTGAAGTATAACCTACGTTTAACCTATCGATGAAATGGGATATACCCATAACCTTATTCGACAAAATCGATTTATGGCACTTCCTTATGAAATTCAGTTTCCGTCAGCTTGAGGTCTTCCTCGCCGCTGCCCACTTCCAGAACATCACCCGGGCCGCCGATTCCCTGGCCATGTCCCAATCTGCAGCCAGCAGCGCCCTCAAGGAACTGGAAAGCCAGTTCGATATTCAGCTGTTCGACCGGGTTGGCAAACGCCTCCAGCTCAATGAACTCGGGCGCCTGTACCGGCCCAAGGTGGAATCGGTACTTGCCCAGGCCGGTGAACTGGAACAGGCCTTCAGTAAACATTCAGAAGTAGGCGCCCTCAAGGTCGGCGCCACATTGACTATCGGTAACTATCTGGCCGTCGGTGTCATGGCCCAATACATGAATACCCCTACCCGCCCACGTGTTTCCCTGGAGGTTGCCAATACCAGCACCATCGCCCGACGAGTGAAGGATTTCGAGCTGGATATCGGTCTGATTGAAGGGGAGCTGCAGTCGTCCGAACTGGAGATGATCCCGTGGCGCGAGGACGAACTGGTGGTGTTCTGCTCCCCTACCCACCCGCTGGCCAGCAAGGGCAAACTGACCGACGACGATCTGCGGGAAGCCACCTGGATCATGCGTGAACAGGGCTCCGGCACCCGCCAGAGCTTCGAACGTGGCATGCATGGCCTGCTGCCTGATCTGAATGTGTTGCTGGAACTGGAGCACACCGAGGCAATCAAGCGGGCGGTGGAGGCGGACCTGGGTATTGGGTGCCTGTCACAGGTGGTCCTCGTCGATGCCTTCCGCCGCGGCAGCCTGGTGCCGCTGGAGGTGCCCGAGCACCGGCGGTTTGACCGGCAGTTCTACTTTATCCTGCACAAGCAGAAGTACCGGAGTGCGGGGATTGATGCGTGGATGCAGCTCTGTCGAGAGCTGGAGTGACGATGAAGTCGGGGTCAGATGAAGGCTTTCATCAGACCCCATTCTAAACCAGGGGTCTGAAGAACGCTTTCTTCTGACCCCATCTTGGCGGGCCTGCACTAACCCACCGGCCCACTATGGAAGCGAAATTCACTATCCGGCGCCTCAATCAACTCCTTCTCAATCGCCAGAAACTCCCCCACCCGCTCGTCCACAGGCCCGCCATTGGCCTGCACCGCCAGCTTCAGATAGTCCTGGTAATGCCGCGCCTCGGATTTCAGCAGACTGTTATAAAAATCCGCCAGCTTGTCATCCAGGAACGGCGCCAGCGCGGCAAACCGTTCGCAGGAGCGGGCTTCGATGATCGCGCCGACGATCAGCACATCCACCAGTCGCCCCGAATCCTCGGTGCGCACGGCCTGCCGCAGACCGGCGGCATAGCGGGCCGGTGTCAGGTGTCCGTAGTCCACGCCGCGCTTGTTCATGATCGCCAGCACCTGCTCGAAATGGCGCAACTCTTCCCGCGCCAGCCGGGACATCTTGTTCAGCAGGTCGCTGTTGTCCACGTAACGGTACATCAGGCTGAGCGCGGTGGAGGCCGCTTTCTTCTCGCAATGGGCGTGGTCGATCAGCAACAGGTCCTGGTTGGCCAAGGCGTTTTCAATCCACTTCTGCGGAGTACGGCACGGGAGGAAATCATGAATCTCTTGCAGGGCGTCAGTCATATCGGATTTTGGGGCTGAAAATTGGGGAGGCCGGAGTATAACGCACCTAGCAGACTTCTCCGACCTCTGTCCAACTTAACTTTGTAAGGGGTTTCCTATAGAATGCAGCGCCAGTTTAGGGAGTCTCTGAATAAACCCTGAATACCCCGACCCAAGATTTCAGGCATTATTCAGAGGCTCCCGTGGCCTTTTCGCCATAAAACTCCCGCCAGGCATGATGCCGTAAAGCGGGACATTCCAACTGATGAGGGTCCATATCGTGTTAGAAGCCTATCGTGAACACGTTGCCGAACGTGAAGCCCTGGGTATCCCGCCCAAGCCCCTGAACGCCGAGCAGACCGCAGCCCTGGTTGAGCTGCTGAAGAACCCGCCGGCGGGTGAAGAGGAAACCCTGGTATACCTGCTGGAAAACCGCATTCCGCCGGGTGTGGACGAAGCTGCCTACGTCAAGGCCGCCTTCCTGTCCGCCATCGCCAAAGGCGAAGCTACCTCCCCGCTGATCAGCAAGGAATACGCTGTAAAACTGCTGGGCATGATGCAGGGTGGTTACAACATCGAGACTCTGGTTGGACTGCTGGACGACAGTGAACTGGCCGAACTGGCTGGTGAGCAGCTGAAGAAAACCCTGCTGATGTTCGACGCCTTCAACGACGTGAAGGAAAAGATGGACGCCGGCAACGCCGTCGCCAAGTCTGTTGTTGAGTCCTGGGCCAATGCCGAGTGGTTCACCAACAAGAAGAAGGTTCCCGAGAGCACCAAGATGGTGGTGTTCAAGGTTACCGGCGAAACCAACACCGACGACCTGTCCCCGGCTCCGGATGCCTGGTCCCGCCCGGACATCCCGCTCCACGCCCGCGCTGCCTACAAGATGGAACGCGACGGCCTGAAGCCGGAAGAGCCCGGCGTAACCGGCCCGATGAGCCAGATCGACGAAATCAAATCCAAGGGCCTGCCAGTTGCCTTCGTAGGTGACGTGGTCGGTACCGGTTCTTCCCGTAAGTCTGCCACCAACTCTGTTCTGTGGTTCTTCGGTGAAGACATCCCGGGTGTGCCGAACAAGCGTGCCGGCGGTGTCTGCATCGGCAGCAAGGTTGCCCCGATCTTCTTCAACACCATGGAAGACGCCGGCGCTCTGGTATTCGAAGCCCCGGTTGACGACATGAACATGGGCGACGTGATCGAGATCCGCCCGTACGAAGGCAAGATCCTGAACGAAGCCGGTGAGACCATCTCCGAGTTCAAGTTCAAGTCTGACGTGATCCTGGACGAAGTACAGGCCGGCGGCCGTATTCCGCTGATCATCGGTCGTGGTCTGACCAACAAGGCTCGCCAGGCCCTGGGCATGGGCGCCACTGACATCTTCCGTCTGCCGAAGGATCCGGAAGCCGGCACCAAAGGCTTCACCCTGGCACAGAAGATGGTCGGCAAGGCCTGTGGCCTCGAAGAAGGCAAAGGCGTTCGTCCGAACACCTACTGCGAGCCGCACATGACCACCGTCGGCTCCCAGGACACCACAGGCCCGATGACCCGTGACGAGCTGAAAGACCTGGCATGTCTGGGCTTCCAGGCCGACCTGGTGATGCAGTCATTCTGTCACACTGCTGCGTATCCGAAGCCGGTTGACGTTGAGATGCAGCACACCATGCCGGACTTCATCCGCACCCGTGGCGGTGTTTCCCTGCGTCCGGGCGACGGTATCATCCACTCCTGGCTGAACCGCATGCTGCTGCCGGACACCGTTGGTACCGGTGGTGACTCCCACACCCGTTTCCCGATGGGCATCTCCTTCCCGGCCGGTTCCGGTCTCGTTGCCTTTGCTGCCGCCACCGGCGTTATGCCGCTGGATATGCCGGAATCTGTTCTGGTCCGCTTCAAGGGCGAGATGCAGCCGGGTATCACCCTGCGTGATCTGGTACACGCCATTCCGCTGTACGGCATCAAGCAGGGCATGCTGACCGTCGAGAAGAAGGGCAAGATCAACGAATTCTCCGGTCGTATCCTGGAAATCGAAGGTCTGGAGCATCTGACCGTCGAGCAGGCATTCGAACTGTCTGACGCCTCTGCCGAGCGCTCCGCAGCCGGTTGTACCATCAACCTGTCTGAAGAGTCCGTGGCCGAGTACCTGCGCTCCAACATCACCATGCTGCGCTGGATGATTGCTGAGGGTTATGGCGATCCGCGTACCCTGGAGCGTCGCGCCCAGCAGATGGAAGAGTGGCTGAAGGATCCGAAGCTGATGCGTGCCGACAAGGACGCGGAATACGCCCACGTGATCGAGATCGATCTGGCCGACATCAAAGAGCCGATTGTTTGCTGCCCGAACGACCCGGACGACGCCAAGTTCCTGTCCGAAGTCGCTGGCGACAAGGTGGACGAAGTGTTCATCGGTTCCTGCATGACCAACATCGGTCACTTCCGTGCCGCTGGTAAGCTGCTGGAGCAGCACAAGGGCGCCCTGAGCACCCGTTTGTGGATGTCTCCGCCCACCAAGATGGACCAGCAGCAGCTGATGGAAGAAGGTTACTTCAACACCTACGGCACCGCCGGTGTGCGCACCGAGATGCCGGGCTGCTCCCTGTGCATGGGTAACCAGGCACGGGTGGCTCCGAAGTCGACGGTTCTGTCCACCTCCACCCGTAACTTCCCGAACCGCCTGGGCGATGGTGCCAATGTGTATCTGACCTCTGCGGAACTGGCAGCTGTGGGCGCGGTACTGGGCAAACTCCCGTCTCCACAGGAGTACATGGAGTACGCCAAGGACCTGAACAGCATGTCGAAAGAGATCTACCGCTATCTCAACTTCGACCAGATGGAGGAGTACACCAAGAAAGCGTCCGAGGCCAGCGTTGCCTAAGTCGCTTTTGGAGTAACCTCCAACAAAAACGCCAGCCTTCGGGCTGGCGTTTTTTATTGTCCTCTTGCTGACCAGGCCGGGGTCAGTAAAAGATCAGTCGGATCAGGATCGCCACCACCATGACCAGCGTCAGCCATTTCACCCACTGGGCACCCTGGCTGCTCAGGTTGACCTTCACGGCCAGGAAGGCACCGACGATGTTCCCCAGTGCCAGCGTGAGCCCCATTCCCCACCGGACCTGATCATTCAGCGCAAAGATCAGCAAAGCCGGGACCGTGTAAAGCAGAATGATCGACACCTTGAACACATTCACCTGGGGCAGGTCGATCTTCAGGATCCGGTACAGCACCACCAGGAACAGCGCTCCGACGCCGACCTGGATAAAGCCGCCGTACATGCCGATCAGGAACATGGCAAAGAAGATGACTGGTCCGAGGCGATCTGTGGTCAGCGGGCGGGTATCCAGCTTCGGTTGCGGCAGCAGCATGAACACCGATACGCCAATCATGGCCAGTACCAGCACCAGTTCAAAGATGGCATCCGGCACCCCGGTTGCCAGCCAGGCCCCCAGGAGCGAACCGATGACCGCCGGCACCGCCAGGTAAAGGCTGACCTTCAGGTTGCCATGCCCCATGCGGCGAAAGCCACTGACCGCGGTAACACTCTGCAGGGTGATGGCCACCCGATTGGTGCCATTGGCGACTTGGGGTGGGAGCCCCAGGAACATCAGCAAAGGCAGCGTCAGCATCGAACCGCCGGCGGACAGCACGTTGATAAAGCCGGCAACACCACCGATGGCCAGCAAAGCCAGCACTTCCACTACGGTCATGGTTCCGGTGCCATCATGCTTTCGCCGGGGCCGTCACGATCCCCGCCCCTGGCGGCTGCTCCAGATAAAGACCAGTACGAAAATGACCAGCCCGGCGGCATCCAGCATCACCTGACCGTGAGGCCAGAGCATCAGCGCGCCAATCGGGAACATCACCAGCCGGACAACCGGATGCAACGGATGCTCGAGATAGCCTTCAAGGCCGGCGATGATGGCGTAGATACCGAACAGCGCGAAGCAGAAAACCCTCAGCATCTCGGTGAAGTCCCCGGTAATCAACGGCGAATAGGCAAATAACAGGGGCACGATATACAGACCCTTGGCCAGCTTCCACGCGGTAAACCCGGTGCGCATCTGCGGGGTGCCCGCTATAGCTGCGGCGGCGAAGGCGGTCAAACAGACCGGCGGGGTTACATTGGAATCCTGGGACAGCCAGAAGATGATCATGTGCGCCGCCACCAGCGCCATGGACAGGGTCGCCGGTGACAGCGCCTGATCCAGCAACTGGCTGCTGAAGGTATCGGGAACCACGGCCAGCAGTCCCATGGCGGTTGCCCGATCCATTGGCGCATTGAGCAGATCCATCTTGTCAGGCGCAGCCAACATGAAAATCGCCTTCGCCTGCTCGGGCAGGTTGCCGGCCATCACCATTTCCAGCAGCTGGCTCTGGGCAATGAGCTGGTAGATCGCCGGGGCTGACAGCGTCGCCAGTACGATATAGGCCGCGGTTACCGGCAATCCCATACCGAGGATCAGCGAGGCCAGGGCCACCAGGACAATGGTCACCAGCAGGCTCCCGCCGGCCCAGTCGGTAATCATCAGCGAGAAGGTATTGCCGATACCGGTGGTGGAGACCACCATCACGATCAGCCCGACGGTAATCAGCAGGATCGCCGTGGTCATGATGTTCCGCGCGCCCATCGCCAGGGCGTCCAGGATATCCCGGAAGCCCATGGGGTGTTTCGACAGCCACGACGCCACGATCACCGAGAGGATCGCAATGCCGGCTGCATAGGTCGGCGTGAAGCCATAGATCAGCGCCGCCACCAGAACCACCAGGGGCAGCAGGAAGTGCCAGCCGTCCTTGAGCACCTCGGCGAGGCGCGGGGCCTGATCGTCCTCAAGCTTGACGGCATGGCTGCGCTTGGCCTCGATCCGCACGAACATGGCAACTGACAGGAAATACAGCAGCGCCGGCAACGCGGCCACTCCGATGATGGTCAGGTAGGACACCTGGGTGTACGAAGCCATGATAAAGGCACCCGCCCCCATGACTGGCGGCATCAGCTGCCCTCCGGTGGAAGCCGCCGCCTCGACACCGGCCGAGAACCGGGCCGGGAAGCCGGATTTGCGCATCAGTGGAATGGTAATGACCCCGGTGGAAACCGTGTTGGCCACGCTGGAGCCGGACACCGACCCCATCAGGCCGGAAGAGAAAACCGCAACAAACCCCGGCCCGCCTACAAAGCGCCCGGCGGCACAGCGAGCCAGCTCGATGATGAAATCCCCTGCCCCGGACTTCACCAGGAACGCCCCGAACAGGATGAACATGAACACGTAGGTCCAGGAGATGCGCGCAATGGAGCCCAGCATACCCTGGCCGCCGATGTAGGAGCGGAACAATACCGTCTCCCAGGTCAGGCCCGGGAAATTGAAGATGCCGTCAACGTATTGCCCCCACCAGGCGACATAGGTCAGTGCGACAATGCAGAGTGCGGGAATGAACCAGCCGACCGTCCGGCGCGCGAACTCCAGAACCAGCACCACCGCCGTAACGGAAACCAGCCAGTCCGTAGTGTTGAAATTGACGCCACGCTCGTACAGGGCCGTCTCGAACGCGATCAGATAGAACGCGCACGCCAACGCCGCCAGACCGAGGACGACATCAATCCCGAGCACCAGCCGTTGCCCTGGAGCGGAACGGACTCGCAACATCGGCGTGGTCAGGGTACAGATCAGACCGAACAACCCGAAGTGCAGCGCCGAAGTCCAGAGCTCGGACAAGGTGGAGACGGTATTGAAATACAGGTGTGTCAGCGAGGTCAGTATGGCCAGGCCAAAAATCACCGGCCCCAGGAGCCGGTGATCGAGGCGTTCGCTGGCCCCACTGACACTCTCATCCCGGATCCCTTCAAGCGATCCGTCCTTTTCCGTGTCAGCCACGGTTATTTCGCGATCAGACGATCAGGAATGGTCAGACCCTGCTCCTGGTAGAAACGGGCAGCGCCCGGATGCAGCGGCATGGGCAGACCGGCGATGGCCTTTTCCAGTGCCATGGCCTTGGTGGCCGGGTGGATGTTGTTCAGGAACGGCAGGTTGGCATAGATGGTCTTGGTGATCTCGTACACATCTTCCTCCGAGACATCCGCCCGCACGGCAAGGATGTTCGGCTGGGCGATGGTATTGATGTCCTCGCCCTGGTTCGGATAGGTGCCGGCAGGAATGTTATAGGCGCTCCAGAGTTCAAAATCGCTGTTGACCTTGGCCAATTGCTCTTCCGTGAAATTGAGGGTGGTAATGTCCTCCCCCATGTTGGCATAGGCACGGGTCACGGCCGAGGCCGGAACGCCCGCCGGAATATTCATGCCGTCAATGTTTCCGTTCTGCAGGGCATCGGCACTCGGACCATAACCGAGATAAGCCATGTCCATCTGCTCCAGCTCCACGCCAAGATTGCCCAGGATGAAACGCCCGGAGCCCTCGGTTCCGGAGTTGCGGGCGCCGATGGAGAAAGTCTCGCCATACAGGTTGGTCATATCCTCGATGGTGCCAGTCTCCGCCAGCTCATTGCGAACCACGAAATGCTCCACGTTCTGCCAGAGCATGGATACCGAACGCAGGTTCTTGTAGGCCTTGGGGACAGGGCCGGTGCCGTTCCAGGCATAGGCACCATAGAGCCCCTGGAGAATGCCAAACTGGATCTGCCCTTCGTCCATCAGCTTCAGGTTCTCACCGGAGCCGGCGGAACTGATGGCAGAGACGGAAATACCGGTCTTCGGCTCAAGCTTCACCTTGATCAGTGTAGAGATGGCGACACCCACCGGGTAGTAGGTCCCCCCGGTCGTGGCGGTGCCCATGACATAGTTGCCTTCTGCCTGTGCCGTGAGCGGAGACAGGGAAACCGCTGCAGCAGCAGCCAGCCCCATGGCGGATTTCAGGAAAGTTCGCTTGTTCATAACCCGTTGCCCCTTTTCATTATTTTTACTGGTTTGGTGGACTTTAACCTACTCAACATAGTCGCTGAATCCGCCTGTTTCCAGCCCAGGAGTAAACATAACTTTCTGTTACGGCACAAAAAAGCCCCCGACACAGGTGCCGGGGGCTTTTCGAATCCGGGATCATCTCCCGGTCACAGTGACTGCCTTACGGCAGGTTGTGGTACCGCGCCTTGATGGCCTTGTCGAAGCCGGCCAGGATATCGGCATGCGGCTTGTCGCCAACTTTGGATACAACCACGATGGCGATGGTGGCGAAGATGAAGCCCGGAATGATCTCGTACAGATCAAGGATACCACCGGACATGTTGCCCCAGACCACAACGGTCACACCACCGACGATGATGCCGGCAATCGCACCCGCCTTGGTCATTTCACGCCAGAACAGGGACAGGATCAGGGCCGGACCGAAGGCCGCACCGAAGCCTGCCCAGGCGTAGGACACCAGTTCCAGAACCTTGCTGTCCGGGTTCAGACCCAGGATGCAGGCGATGATCGCTATGCCAACAACGGCAAAGCGGCCAACCCATACCAGTTCCGCCTGGGAAGCGTCCTTGCGGAAGATCGCCTTGTAGAAGTCCTCGGCCAGTGCAGATGAGGACACCAGCAGCTGGGAATCCGCAGTACTCATGATGGCGGCCAGGATGGCAGCCAGCAGGATACCGGCAATCACCGGATGGAACAGCGCGTCAACCAGCAGCATGAAGGCGCGCTCGCCGTCTTCCAGCGGGGTGTCGAAGTAGCCAATGGCAGCAAAACCGACCAGCAGCGCACCCACCAGACCCAGACCACTCCAGATCACGGCAATGCGGCGGGCAGTCGGCACGTCCTCTTCACTGCGGATGGCCTTGAAACGGGCCAGAATGTGCGGCTGACCGAAGTAACCCAGACCCCAACCCAGCAGGGACAGGATCGCCAGGATACCCAGGGATTCACCGTCGGTACCGGTGAAAGCACTCATCAGTTCCGGGTTCTTGGCTTCCATGGCACCCATGGTTTCGCTCCAGCCTCCGGCCAGGTTTATGGCCATGATCGGAACCAGCAGCAGAGCGGCAAACATCAGCAAGCCCTGCACAACATCGGTCCAGGAAACCGCCAGGAAACCACCGAAGAAGGTGTAGGAAACCACCGCGATGGTGCCGACGACGACGGCGACGGTGTAATCCAGGCCGAACACGGTTTCAAACAGCTTGCCGCCCGCAACCAGACCGGAGCTGGTGTAGAACAGGAAGAACAGCAGGATGAAGAAGGCACAGACCACCCGGAGGATCCGGCTGGTGTCGTTGAACCGGTTCTCGAAGAACGACGGCAGCGTGAGCGAGTCACCGGCGGCGAGCGAGTAGGTGCGCAGGCGGCTGGCGACAAACAGCCAGTTCAGCCAGGTACCGACCAGCAGGCCGACGGCAATCCAGATGGCCTCGAAACCGGCGGCATAGGCATAACCGGGCAGACCCAGCAGCAACCAGCCACTCATATCGGAGGCACCAGCACTCAGTGCAGAAGGCAGCGGGCCGAGGGAACGGCCGCCGAGAATGTAATCAGAGAGGTTGGAAGTACGCTTCCAGGCCACATAACCAATGCCCAGCATCAGCAGGATGTAGGCGATAAAGGTTATCGTGACCCCTACGTTGTTTCCTATCATTTCGGTTTTCTCCCCGTGCGCTTTTTGGGTTGCTTGTTGTTGACTTGCAACGGCTCTCCTTCTGCACCCTGAGCTCAGGATGAGAGGGACAACCCTGATCCGGGCACGTCACCGCCCGAATTCAGTGAGACTTCCATGTCTTCTGTTCTTATTTGGTCCTTAAACCTTTTCTATACCCAGCGACAGCAACGAGGCATTGCCCCCGACTGCCGTGGTATTGACTGTCCTTGTGCGCTCTGTTGAAAAGCGCTGCAGGTAATGGGGCCCTCCCGCCTTGGGGCCGGTACCGGAAAGGCCCCGGCCGCCGAAGGGCTGAACCCCCACCACTGCTCCGATCTGATTGCGGTTGACGTAGGTATTGCCCACTTTCACCCGCTGTTCGATATACGACGCGGTGGATTCACTCCGACTGTGAATGCCCAGCGTCAGTCCGTACCCGCTACCGTTGATTTCGTCGATGACCTCATCCAGCCGCTCGGCATCGTAACGAACTACATGAAGAATCGGCCCAAAGTGCTCGTCTTTCAAATCTTTTATGCTTTCGATGCCATAGGCGGACGGGGCAACGAAATGGCCGGACTGGCAAATGGACGGCAGCGGCGTCCTGGCAATCAGCCGTGCGTTCCGGTCCAGTTCATCGAGATGTGCCTGGAGCGCCTGCTTCGCTGCCGCATCAATTACAGGGCCAACATCGGTGCGATGCAGCTCCGGATTGCCAACGGATAACTGCTGCATGGCACCAGCGAGCATCGTCTCCATACGATCCGCCACATCGTTCTGGAGATACAGCACCCGCAGTGCCGAGCAGCGCTGCCCGGCACTGGCGAAGGCGGACTGCAACACATCGCGCACCACCTGTTCGGGGAGCGCACTGCTGTCCACGATCATGGCGTTCTGCCCCCCGGTCTCGGCAATCAGGGGCACGATTGCCCCATCCCGACCGGCCAGCGTCCGGTTCAGCAGATGGGCAACCTGTGTAGATCCGGTGAAGGCGATGCCGGCAATCCTGGGGTCCGGGGTCAGTATGCCGCCAAGTTCTTCGCCTTCACCGGGTAACAGTTGAATCACATCTGGCGGGAACCCCGCCTCAAGCATCAGCTCCACAGCCCGGCAGGCAACCAGGCTGGCCTGTTCCGCCGGCTTGGCAATCACGGTATTGCCAGCCACGAGAGCCGCCATGATCTGGCCGGTGAAGATGGCCAGCGGAAAATTCCATGGGCTGATGCACAGGAAGACGCCCCGGCCTTCCATATACAGTTCATTGCTCTCACCGGTCGGGCCCGGCAGAGCAATCGGGCTGCCGAAACGGGCACGCCCCTGAATCGCGTAGTAGCGGCAGAAATCCACCGCCTCGCGGACCTCGTCGATCCCGTCCTGGACAGTCTTGCCCGCCTCGCGACAGCAGATCGCCATCAGCTCTTCCATGTTCTGCTCGAGCAGATCCGCGTAGTTCTCCAGAAACCGGGCACGCTCGGCGACCGGCCGCTCGTTCCATGCCCGGAAACCCGCAGCAGCCGTGGCCATTGCCTCTTCGACCTGGTCCCTGCCGGCCCAAACCACGGTTCCCGGGCTTTTTGAGACGTCGTAGGGTGACGACACTTCTTTGCGCTGCCCGTCGAGCACCCGGGTGCCCCGGATCACCGGGCCGGCATGCCAGCTGGTACCGGCCCACTGCCCCAGCCGACTGAGCAGCGGCTCCAGATGGGCCTCCACATGGGTATTCAGGCCCCGGGAATTGATCCGCCCGCCCCCATAGATGCTTTCGGGTAGCGAAATCCGATCGTTGGCCAGTGCCGGGTATTTCTGCAGCTCCCGGACCGGGTTCAGGACCAGGTCTTCCACCGGCGTCTCGGCATCCACCAACCGGTGCACGAAAGACGAATTGGCGCCATTCTCAAGCAGGCGACGCACCAGGTAGGGCAACAGATCCTTGTGGGCACCGACCGGGGCATAGATCCGGACCGGAATGTCGTGCTCCCGCAGGATACTGTTATAAAGGGCATCACCCATGCCGTGCAGGCGCTGAAACTCGAACTCCCGGCCCTTGTTGCGAGCCATGGCCAGGGCCGAGGCCACGGTATGGGCATTGTGGCTCGCCAATTGTGGGTACAGTGCCCCACGGGTGTAGTCACTGAGCAGGTAACGCAGGCAGGCCAGGTAGGAGGTATCCGTCGCCTCCTTCCGGGTAAAGACCGGGTAGCCTTCCAACCCCAACTGCTGGCAGATCTTGATCTCGGTATCCCAGTAAGCTCCCTTGACGAGGCGAATGGGAATCTCGTCGCCCTGCTCCTTGGCCAGCTTCGTCAGCCAGCACAGTGCGGGCAAGGCACGCTTGGAATAGGCCTGGATCACCATGCCGAAGCCACTCCAGCCCTTCACGGCTTCCGAGCTGTAGACCTTCTCGAAAAGTTTCAGGGACAGCTCCAGTCGGTCCATTTCCTCGGCATCAATGGTAATGGCCACATTATTCTGGCGGGCGACACGGATCAGGTCACAGACCGTTTCGTAAAGTTCCCCCATCACCCGGTGCTCCTGGGCCACTTCGTAGCGGGGATGCAAGGCGGAGAGCTTGATCGAGATTGACGGCCGCGGGGCTCCGTTGCCGGGGTAGCTGTCATTGCCGACGGCTTCAATAGCTGCGAGATAATCCTTCAGGTAGCGGCCGGCATCCTCTTCGGTCAGCGCCGCTTCACCGAGCATGTCAAAGGAGTAGGTGTAGCCAAGCTGCCTGTACTCACGAGCGTTCTTCAATGCTTCGTCGATATCACGGCCAAGCACGAACTGTTTGCCCATGATCGCCATGGCCCTGTACATGGCGCTGCGGATGACCGGTTCGCCACTGCGCTTGACCAGCCGCTTCCAGATATTGGAGGGCGAGCCATCCAGGCGTTTGTCCATTCTGACCACGCGGCCAGTCAGCAACAGCCCCCAGGTAGACGCATTCACCAGGGTGGACTCACTACGACCTACGTAGCTGTTCCAGTCCGCAACGGACATCTTGTCTTCAATGAGCGCATCGGCCGTATGCTTGTCAGGGATGCGCATCAGCGCCTCGGCCAGGCACATCAGCAGAATGCCTTCCTCGGTGTCCAGGCTGTATTGCTGGAGCAGTGCATCGACCATGTGAACCGCGTCGTCCTGCTCCCGGACTTTACGGATCAGGTCGGTTGCAGTGGCGGTTACGGCCCGGTGTTCGGCGGTATCGCTCTGGGCAATGGGGATCAGCTCATTCAGGTATGCGGACTCATCCACGGCATAGTTGGCCGTCAGGGCGTGCCAGAAAAACGATCTCGGCTGCTCCTGAAACACCGGTTCTAATACCCTGCTCGCTTGAAACATCTGAGCGCCCCTGAAAGAAACCGGTATGCGTACCGGTCGACCATTAATCCTTGTTATAGAGAAGCCGCTGCGTCCTGACGGCAGTTCATTGAGGGTATAAGTTAGTATTACTACGGATCTACGGCTTACAGAATCCTACGATTCTTTTGCAAAAACGTCCGGAACAGGCAGTTTTTTAGCTATTCAGGCGACTTTTTCGCCAAATCGAAGTTTCGAGGGAGTCGTTCCCTTGTGTTTCCGTAGCGTGTTGGTGAGGGCGCTCTGGGAAGAGAAGCCTGTGCGATAACTGACTTCCGACACCGACAATGATGTGGAAACCAGAAGCTGCACAGCCTGATCAATGCGGGTCTGCAACAGGAACTGATGAGGGGTGATGCCGGTGACTTCGCGGAACATCTCGTGGAACCGGCTGACACTCAGGCAGGCCACGCCGGCCAGATCCTCCACCCGGATCTTCCGATGCAGGTTCTCCATGATGTAGCGGCGGATCACATCGGGACTGATGGTGTTCCGGTTGGCAGTTACCTCACGAGTGTCCTTCAGTCTCTCAGCCATGCAGTGAAGAATACTTGCGGCCAGGTGGCGTTTCATGCCGTCATTGTCCGGAGCCCGGTCAAACTCGCCGGCGGCAAACTGGACAAGGCCCTGAAGCCTGTTATCCATCTCCAGCGTCCGTGGCCGCTCGAACAGTGGCGCCAAACGTTCATAATCCCTGTGGGCCGGAGTATTGAGCGCCGGCATGTAGGGATCGAGGTTGATCACCAGAACATGGTTCTGGTTGTCACCGCAGTAGTCGTGCCTTGCTTCGGTGGGCACCAGGCAGGCTTTCCAGGTGTCCAGGTGGGAGCCGGTGCCGTCAACGCTCAGATCAGCCTCACCCCGAACACCAACAACCACCTGATGGTGTTCGTGACGGTGTTG
Organism: Marinobacter szutsaonensis; assembly: GCF_039523335.1. Taxonomy (NCBI): domain Bacteria; kingdom Pseudomonadati; phylum Pseudomonadota; class Gammaproteobacteria; order Pseudomonadales; family Marinobacteraceae; genus Marinobacter; species Marinobacter szutsaonensis. The sequence continues at coordinate 699,713 of NZ_BAAAFC010000001.1, forward strand.
GTGTGATGCGATGGGCAGTTTTAACAGCCGAGCGTCAAGCATGATGACAACTGGTTCTAACTGAGAATGTCACTCAATTAAAACAGATCCAGGCAGAAAGTGCACGAAACGGACAGTTTCTGCCACTCCTGTTCCGTGCGCATCAGCGGGACGCAGCGACCAGTGAACGGACGAGGCCGGCAACCTGCTCACTGACTTCCGCCAGCGGCGCCGAGGCATCAACCAGATGATAACGGTCCGGTGCATTACCGGCGCGCTCGAGATAAGTATCGCGAATGCGCTGGAAGAAGGACACAGCCTCCTGTTCGAACCGGTCCAAGTCACCTCGATGACGAGCCCTCGCCATACCCGTTTCCACCGGCGCGTCCAGGAGAATCACATGGTCCGGGCGGATATCGCCCTGAACCAGGGTCTCCAGCTGGCCGATACGCTCTTTCGACACCCCACGGCCGCCGCCCTGATAGGCGAAGGTCGCATCGGTAAAGCGATCGCAGAGCACCCACTGTCCCGCCGCCAGTGCTGGCAGAATCCGGGTATGCAGGTGCTGGGCACGGGCCGCGAACATCAGAAGAAGCTCGGTCAGTTCGTGCACCGGCTCGTCCCGGGGAGCGAGCAGCAGCTCACGAATCGCTTCGGCCATGGGTGTCCCACCCGGCTCCCGGGTCACAACCACATCGATGCCTTCCGAGCACAGCACCTCGGCGGCATTGGCCAGCTGGGTGGACTTGCCGACGCCCTCGGTACCTTCAAAAGTAATGAACTGACCCCGCTTCACTGGCTCTGCTCCTGACTGGTATCCCCGGGAGGCGGGGACGACCGGTAATCATCACGGCGATTGAGCTGGAATTCCCGGACCGCCTTCTGATGCTCAGCGAGGGTACGTGAGAACTTATGGGTGCCATCACCACGGGCCACAAAATACAGGGAATCCCCTTCTTTCGGGTGCAAGGCCGCGTGGATAGCTTCCTGACCCGGCAGAGCAATAGGGGTCGGTGGCAGACCATCGATCCGATAGGTGTTGTAGGGAGTGTAGGTGCGCAGATCCCTACTGCCGATCCGGCCCTGATACTTATCACCCATTCCATAGATCACGGTCGGATCCGTTTGCAGTCGCATACCCTTCTCCAGGCGACGGACAAACACCCCCGCCACCTCATCACGCTCGTGGGGTACACCGGTCTCCCGCTCGACGATCGAGGCCATGATCAACGCCTCGTAGGGTTTATCGTAAGGCAGGCCTTCCTCACGGTTATCCCATTCTTCCGCCAGCACGGTTTCCATCCGGTTGAAAGAACGTTTCAGGAGATCCAGGTCGGAGTCATTGCTGGCAAACAGGTAGGTATCGGGGAAGAAACGGCCCTCGGGGTGCTCACCCTCGGCGCCCATCGCCTTCATGATTTCTTCGTCCGTCCAGTCCGCGGTTTCCTGGCGAAGCCTTTCGGCACTGGCCAGCGCGGCCCTCATGTCCTTGAAGGTCCATCCCTCGATGAATTGGATACTCCAGTGTTTGATGTCACCGGCGACCATGGCGTCGACCATGTCCCGTGCCGACATGCCATCGGTAAATTCATACTCGCCGGCCCTGATACGGGCCTGGTCCGGATTCAGCCGGCCATGGAGCCTGAGCCAAAGGCTTTTCTCCACGAGCCCCTCGGCTTCCATCTGCTGCGCGACCCGGCTGAACGCGGATCCGGACGGCACATCGAACAGCACCGGTTCCTTGAGACTTACTGGTTTCTCAAGGGTTTCGAGCCCCTGCCAGACCCACAATCCGGTGCCGGCTGCCGCCAGCACGGTAAGAGATACACAAACAATCAGTAACTTCTTGAGCAAAGGACTTATTCCAGTGTTTCGAGCGGATCGCAGATTGTCGCAAGTCCGCTATCGACAGGCAAATCCTGACCGGCAAGATTGCGAACCGTAACCACTCCGAGGACGCTGTTCAGCAGATAGAAGGCCCGGCATCCCGGCCCCGTGACATCTTCCGCCAACAGCGGGCGCTCAATTACGATTTCGCCCCTGGCCTCGAGCCGCTCCAACACCCAGTCACGCATGACTCCGGCAACCGCCAGCAAAGCCCGGGGCGGGGTAATCCAGCCTTCTGTGGAGTGCAGCAACAGGTTGGTCCGGGTTCCTTCCACCAGGTCGCCTTCACGGCTGGACTGCAGAACTTCGAAGACATCCCCGTCCAACTCCCTGGCAGCCATCACCTGCTCCAGACGGTTCAGGGACTTGATACCGGCGAACAGTGGATTGACGGTCAGGGGAATGCGGGAATAGGCGACTGTGACACCATCGGAGGGAATACCAGGCGGTGCCGCACTGGCGGAAACCAGCAGGTTCGGCGCCATCTCCGGGTCGGGGCGGTAACCGCGCCCCCCGGCGCCACGGGTCAGGATCAGTTTGAGTACCCAGGGGGTATCGGCGCGGGAGCGGCCATAATGGCTGGCGGCACGGGCATAGACGTCCTGCACCTCTGCCCCGGTCACCGGAATACCGAGCCTTCCGGCATCCCGGACCAGGCGGCCCAGGTGATAGCCGACCAGGGTACCCCGGACACCGACCATAAGAATGGTTTCAAACAGGCCGTCGCCGTAGGCCAGGCCGCGGTCGTTCGCAGGCAGGCCGCCCTCTTCCGCCCAGAACACCGCCAGCATACGTGATCAGTCCTCGTAGCGACGGAAGATCAGTGTTCCGTTGGTACCACCAAAGCCGAAGGAGTTCGACAAGGCTACTTGCAGATCCGCCTTGCGGCACTCATTGGGAACCAGGTCCAGATCGCAGCCCTCATCGGGATTGTCCAGGTTGATGGTCGGCGGCAGGATGCCCTCTCGCAAGGCCAGGACCGAGAAGATGGCCTCGACCGCGCCCGCTGCACCCAGCAGGTGGCCAGTCATGGACTTGGTGCTGCTCATGGCAAGCTTTTCGGCGTGGGTGCCAAACACACTTCTGACGGCTTTGACCTCGGCAACATCACCCACCTGTGTGGATGTGCCATGCGCATTGATGTAATTAACCGCTTCCGGATCAAGGCCCGCATCGCGGATGGCATTCTGCATGGACCGGGCTGCGCCCTCGCCAGACTCCGGCGGCGCGGTGATGTGGAAGGCGTCGTCACTCATACCGAAGCCGATCACTTCGCCATAAATGGTCGCCCCACGATTCCGGGCATGCTCCAGGTCCTCAAGCACCAGCACGCCGGAACCGTCGCTCAGGACAAAACCGTCCCGATCCCGATCCCAGGGGCGACTGGCCTTTTCCGGCTCGTCATTGCGGGTCGACAGAGCCCGCGCGGCGGAAAACGCCGCAACACCGGTCCGTGTGGTCGCCATCTCGGAACCACCGGCCAGCATGACGTCCGCATCCCCATAGGCAATGGTCCGGGCGGCGTAGCCGATATTGTGGGTACCGGTGGTACAGGCAGTCACAATGGAGATGTTGGGGCCCCGGTACCCGAAGCGGATGGCGGTATTACCCGACACCATGTTGATGACGGACGCAGGCACAAAGAATGGAGAGACTTTCCGGGGCCCGGACTTCTCCATCTGGATGACACTTTTCTCAATGAATTCCAGGCCCCCGATACCGGAGCCGATGGCAACACCCACCCGATCCCGGTCAAGCGCGTCATATTGCTCGAGACCGCTGTCATCAACTGCCTGCTGGGCGGCGATCAGTCCGTAATGGATAAAAGCGTCGAGTTTCCGGGCATCCTTGGTGGACAGGTACTGGCTGATATCCAGATTCTTGACCGACCCGCCAATCCGGGTGTTGTACCCGGAGGCATCAAAACGGTCGATCATGCCGATTCCGCTGCGTCCGGCCTTGATGGCATCCCAGGAGCTCTGCACATCGTTACCGACCGGGGAGAGCATGCCCATACCCGTGATGACAACCCGTCGTTTACTCATATCCTCTTGCACCTGATCTTGTCCGTGGAAAAACAGAACGCCGATTGAACCTGAATTTCAGCCAATAAAAAAGCCGTCCCCCGATATTTCACAAGGACGGCTTTTTGCCTGGCTTACTTAATCGCAGAGTATCAGGTGTGCGCGACGATGTAGTCGATCGCGTCCTGAACAGTGCCCAGCTTTTCGGCCTCTTCGTCAGGAATCTCGGTTTCGAATTCCTCTTCCAGGGCCATAACCAGCTCAACAGTGTCCAGTGAGTCAGCGCCAAGATCCTCTACAAAAGAAGATGTGTTCTGAACTTCGGACTCTTTAACGCCCAACTGTTCACAAACGATCTTCTTCACGCGCTCTTCAACTGTACTCATAATGTCCTCACTTTGTGTGTCAACCAAGCAACTCAAGTGCTGCCAGTTTAGATTAAACCCTACCTGCAAACAAGCAGGGACTCAGTCAAACATGTTGCGCGACAAGGAGTTGCGCAGAAGCCCCGGATTCGGGGCTTATCCCATGTACATTCCGCCGTTTACGTGAATGGTCTCTCCCGTCACGTAAGCGGCTGCATCCGACGCCAGGAAAGCCACCACTGCGGCCACTTCCTCCGGCTCACCCAGACGACCGGCGGGTATGATTTCCAGCATAGCCTCGCGCTGCTTGTCGTCCAGTTTTTTGGTCATATCCGTGTCGATAAAGCCCGGCGCCACACAGTTGGCGGTAATGCCCCGGTTCGACATTTCCTTGGCCAGACTGCGGGTAAAGCCTTCAACACCGGCCTTGGCAGCGCAGTAATTGCCCTGCCCCGGATTGCCCATACCGGCAACCACGGAACTGATGTTGATGATACGTCCCCACTTGGCCTTGGCCATGCCACGCAGGACCGCCTTGCTGGTGCGGTACACGCTGGACAGGTTGGTCTCCAGGACCGATGTCCAGTCGTCTTCTTTAAGACGCATCAGCAGGTTGTCCCGGGTAATGCCGGCATTATTGACCAGAATCTGGGGCGCACCGGATTTTTCCGTCAGTGCCTTGAGGCCAGACTCTATACTTTCCGGGTCCGATACATCCATGACGATGCCGTAACCTTTCAGGCCGGCATCCGCAAACGCCTTCGAAATCGACTCGGCGCCCGCTTCACTGGTGGCGGTACCTACAACTTCAGCGCCCTGCTGCGCGAGCGCCTGGGCAATGGCCTTGCCAATGCCACGGGTTGCGCCGGTCACCAGTGCAACTTTACCTTCCAAAGACATCTAAGACTCCTTTCGTCAGGATTGGCCGAAAGCTTCCAGAGCCTTCGCCAGTGAATCCGGATCTTCGATTCCGTAAACCGGGAGGCTACGGTCAATTCGCTTGATCAGTCCTGCCAGTACCTTGCCGGTGCCACATTCAACCGCCATCTCGACACCTTCAGAGACCAGCTTGCGCACGGAATCGGTCCACAGTACCGGTGAATAAAGCTGCTTGAGGAGGTTGGCCTTGAGTTTGTCAGCATCGGTTTCAGCCGACGCGTGAACATTCTGGACCACCGGAATGACAGCATCGTTAAAGCGCACATCGTTAAGCGCCTCAGCAAGCTCTTCAGCAGCGCCTTTCATCAGTGCACAGTGGGACGGCACGCTGACCGGCAGCGGCATGGCCTTCCGGGCGCCCTGCTCTTTACAGACCTCAATGGCACGGTCAACGGCCGCAGCCGAACCCGCGATGACGACCTGGCCGGGTGCGTTGAAGTTTACTGCAGAGACTACGTCGCCCTGGGCCGCGCTCTCGCACGCAGCTACCACATCGGCGTCGTCAAGACCGAGGATTGCAGCCATCTTGCCTTCGCCGGCAGGAACCGCCTGCTGCATCAGCTCGCCCCGAAGGCGGACCAGCTTGACGGCCTCGACGAAATCCAGGCTTTCGGCGGCGACCAGAGCGCTGTACTCGCCCAGGCTGTGACCGGCAACGAAGCTCGGCGCACGACCGCCGGCAACGAACCACTGGCGCCAGAGGGCAACACTGGCGGTCAGCAGCGCAGGCTGGGTAACCATGGTCTGGTTGAGCTCCTCGGCCGGTCCTTTCTGGCAAAGATGCCAGAGATCGTAACCAAGCACGTTGGAGGCTTCAGCGAATGTTTTGTTGATGATAGGCCAGGCTTCGGCAGCGTCACTGAGCATGCCGACCGACTGGGACCCTTGTCCGGGAAAAATAAAGGCTGATTTCATAGGGCGAATCTTATCGTCATTGAAGGGTTTCGGGAGATTAGCCAATAGTACAAGTTAGGCCAATTATCCGCGAATGCACGGCAGATCAGGGACAGACTTTAGTCTCAGGCTCAGAGCATGAGATCGTCCAGCCTTTCATTGATGCGGCGGGGGACTTCCAGTTGCACCTCCCGGACCGCCTGACGAATGGCTGCCAGCATGGCGCGCTCATTGGCATTGCCATGACTCTTGATAACCACGCCCTGAAGCCCGAGCAGACTGGCACCGTTATGCCGGGACGGATCCATCAGCTGCAGGAGCCGACCAATGATCGGCCTCGCCAGCAACCCCACAAAACGCCCGTACAGCGAACGGGTAAAGGCCTGCTCCATCAGTTCAATCAGCAGACCCGCCACACCCTCACCGGTTTTCAGGGCGATGTTACCGACAAAACCGTCGCACACCACCACATCGGCGACATCCCGGAACAGGTCACTGCCTTCCACATAGCCGATGTAATTGATGGTTTCGCACTGGGCCAGCATGTGGGAGGCAAGGCGCACCTGTTCGTTGCCCTTGATCTCTTCCTCGCCGACATTGAGCAGGGCCACCCGTGGCTCGGTCTGGCTGCAGATGGCCGATGCCATCAGCGATCCCATCAGCGCATACTGGTACAGATTCTCGGCGGTGGAATCGACATTGGCACCAAGATCCAGAACATGGCACTTGCCGCGAAGCGAGGGAATCAGTTTGGCAATGGCCGGGCGCTCGATACCCGGGTACATCCGGATGATGGAACGGCCGAAGGCCATCAGTGCACCGGTATTGCCGGCGCTGACGCAGCCCTGAGCCTCACCATCGCGGACCAGGCCAAGGGCAACAGCCATGGAGGAATTCTTCTTGTGACGCAGAGCATGGGACGGGCGCTCGTTCATACGGACCACATCGGCCGCCTCGACCACCCGGATTCGGGCATGCCCCTCACGCAACAAAGCCTCGAGCTCACTCCGGATACCCACCAGAATGATGCTCAAGGCTTCGTTTTCACGCACTGCCAGCAGTGCCGCGGACACCACCACTTCGGGTCCGCGGTCACCGCTCATAGCGTCTATTGCGATGGTAACCGGGGTCACGGTTCTTCCATCCGACACTTGCGCGGTGACTGGTCGCAACGAGATTACTCGTCGCGTGCTTCGATTACCTGCTTACCACGGTAAAAGCCGTCCGGAGATACGTGGTGACGACGATGAACTTCACCAGTGGTTGCATCGGTGGACAGAGCAGCAGTGCTCAGAGCGTCGTGAGAACGGCGCATGCCACGCTTGGAACGGGTCTTACGGTTTTGCTGTACAGCCATGATTATGCTCCTGACCTGTTAACGTAAAAATAACGTGTGTTCATTGTAACGCGCCGACTCCCGATCGGAGGCTGCGCCCGGTTAATGCTTCGTCTTCTTGAGATCCGCCAGCACACTGAACGGATTCTCTTTTCCCGACTTTGCCGGCTCGGCCGGAGTACCGTCGGGCTCGAGGGCTTCCAGATCTTCCCGGGCCGGACATTCATTCCGATCGTGAAGCGGGAACGGCGGCAGCACCAGCAACAGCTCATCCTCTACCATGGCCCAGAGATCCGCACTGAACTCATCGGTCAGGAACGGCTCGAGCTCCCGTGGCAGCTGTTGCGCCTGTTCGTCACTGGTTACCAGCCCCAGCACAAACCGGGAGTTCAGCGTAGTGGCCATTGGCCCCATACACCGCTGACACTCCAGATCAACCGGCGCCTCCAGTTCACCCGAGACGATGCGGCGGCGCTCCCTGTCCATGTAAAATGACAGCCTGACGCGGCACACAGCACCCTCATCAAACCCCAGAACCGCTTCCCTGAAACGAGCCAAGGCACTGAGAGGAATCACTCCCTCCAGCACGGTGTTCTGCTCCGCCAACCGATAAGGGTCAACGGATTTGGGCAACTCGGCGTTTGACGCTTTTGACATAGGCGCGCAATTTTAGGGGCGAGGCCCGCCGCTGTCAAAGACTTCGTTGCCATTTCGCCACGGGTTACCATGGGGATACGGGTATTTAACGACAAAAGGACCTCGGTAATGACCAAACCCCTGCTACTGGCCTCATCCTCTCCCTACCGCAAGGCCTTGCTGGAGCGCCTGGCGCTGCCCTTTACCACTGCCAGCCCCGACATCGACGAAACACCCATATCCGGCGAGACTGCGGATGACCTTGCCCGGCGACTGGCGGAGAGCAAGGCCCGGGCCCTGGCAGCAAAACATCCCGGCCACTGGATCATCGGCTCCGACCAGGTCGCCTGCCTGCCGGACGGCACCCTGCTGCACAAACCCGGCAACCACCCGCAGGCGATAAAACAGTTACGCCAGAGCAGCGGACACAGAGTGGTTTTTCTGACCGGCCTGTGCCTGCTCGATGCGGACAGCGGCGAGCGCCAAGTTATCTGCGAGCCTTTTACCGCCCACTTCCGGACCCTGTCCAGCGAGGAAATCGAGAGCTACCTGAACCGCGAGCAGCCCTATGACTGCGCCGGCAGCTTCAAGATGGAAGGCCTGGGCATCACGCTGTTCGACCGGCTGGAGGGACGTGACCCCAACAGTCTCGTCGGATTACCCCTGATCGCCCTCAACGGGATGCTCCGGAACTGGGGATGCAATCCGCTGCTTGAGGGCTGACCAGCCCTCAGCGCAACTCCAGCCGGGATTCGAGCAGCTGGCCGGCAAAGCCCTCGCCAAAGGCGACGCCCAGTTGATCCACAAAATCCTGGAGCGGGGATTTCCGGTGACTATAATCCACCAGCTTCTCCGCACCTACAACTTCCCGGGCGACAGAGGAGGTGCTGCCGAGGCCGTCAATCAGCCCCAGCTCCATTGCCTGCTCACCGCTCCAGACCAGACCACTGAAAAGCCGCTCGTCGTCGGCGAGGCGATCACCCCGGCCTCGCTTTACCGCCTCGATAAACTGGCGATGGGTATTCTCCAGCACCGAGCTCCAGAACTGGACTTCCTCCTCATCCTCCGGTGAGAAGGGATCCAGGAAGGCCTTGTTGTCGCCGGCGGTATACAACCGGCGCTCCACGCCAACCTTGTCCATGACCTCGGTAAAGCCGAAGCCACCGGCAATCACACCGATGGAGCCCACCAGGCTGGCCCGGTTGGCGTAGATTTCATCCGCGGCCGCGGCAATGTAATAAGCACCGGAAGCACCGATGTCGGAAATGACCGCGTAGACTTTCTTGTCCGGATACTCTTCCCGGAGGCGTTTGATCTCGTCGTATACGTAACCGGACTGGACCGGGCTTCCACCGCCGCTGTTGATTCGCAGCACCACGGCTTTGGACGACTCAGCCTCGAATGCCGAACGAAGTGATCCGACAATATTATCGGCGCTGGCCAGCTCGTCCGCGGCGATGGTGCCATTGACCTCGATCACCGCGGTGTGAACTCCGGTCCCGGCATCGAGACTCTCCCCGAACGGAAACCGGATCAGGAACAGCAGCGCGAACAGATAGCCGAAGGTCAGAAATTTGAAGAAGATCCCCCAACGGCGACTGCGGCGCTGTTCCGCCTGGAGTGACATGACCAGCTTCTCGATCAGCTTCCAGTCGCGATTACTCTCCGGCGGCATCTCCGGGCCTTTCCTGCCCAGCCACGAACGGCCAGAAGACTTCCTGGCCGGCTCATCACCCCATTCCGGCGACTTGTCAGAATCCCACTCACTCATGCATACATCCTGTCAGCAACTGCATTGGCACTACCGGGCCCAGAGTCCCAGAATGCGACGAAGATCCGGCACTGATTCAACGATGGCATGGGGATCGTATTCCCCCAGCACGTCCCGCTTGTGCACCCCCCACTCGACACCGATTGAGGGCATACCGATACGGCGAGCCATCTCAAGATCATAGCGGGTATCGCCAATCATCACCGCCTCAGACGGCTCAATCCGATAAAATTCCAGAATTTCTTTCAACATGGCAGGATCCGGCTTGGAGCGGGTCTCATCGGCGCATCGGGTGATTTCGAAGTGCTCACCCAGACCACTGGTGACCAGCGCGCCCTCGAGCCCCCGACGACTCTTGCCGGTGGCGACCGAACAGCTACGCCCGAACTCCCGCAGGTCCGCCACCAACTCGGCCATGCCCTCAAAGACATTCTGGGGCGTGGTTACCTTGCTAAAAAAATAGCGGGCGTAACCCTCACGGATCGTGTTCATCTCATCCCGGGAGATGCCCGGGTACAGTTTCTCCAGTGCTTCAACCATGCCCAGGCCGATAATATCCCGGTAGGCCTCGCGTTCCAGCTCGGGATAGCCCAGCTCAGTGGCCGCCTGGTGCAGACTGTCGGCGATGTGGTCTACGGAATCCACCAGGGTGCCGTCCCAGTCAAATATCACTACTTTTACTTTCATTTCTCTGATCCTGTCTTGCGGGCCCCGAGGGTCCGGAGCACGCGTTCAAAAGCTTCGTCATAGGGCGCTTCAAGCCGCATCGGCTCGTCACTGCCCGGCAGCCGGAATTCCAGGGCCCTGGCATGAAGCATCAGCCGCTGCCCGCCAATGGAACGGAAGGCCTTCATACTCACTTCATCCATATACTTGTCATCGCCCGCGATCGGATGACCCGCCCAGGCACTGTGCACCCGGATCTGGTGGGTCCGGCCGGTCACCGGCGAGGCCTCAACCAGGGTGTAACCCTGGAACCGCTCCAGACACCGGAACGTGGTCAGCGACTCCTTGCCCGCCTCGTCGACCCGAACCCGACGCTCCCCGTTGGGCATCTCGTATCGCAGCAGCGATTCGTTTACCCGATCCACGCCTTCCGGCCAGCTTCCGGCGACCAGGGCGTGGTAGAACTTGCGCACCCGCTTCTGGCGCAACTCGTCCTGCAGGTAACGCAGCGCCGAGCGCTTCTTGGCAATCATCACCAGACCGGAGGTATCGCGATCCAGCCGGTGCACCAGTTCCAGAAAACGACTGTCGGGCCGTGCCGACCGGAGCACCTCGATAAGACCAAAACTCAGCCCGCTTCCGCCATGAACCGCAATACCGGAAGGCTTGTTCACCACGAGCATCTGCTCGTTCTCGAAAATGACCGCCGCTTCCATGACCCCCTGCACCCGGCTGCCGGGCTTCACCTGTTCCGGCTTCTCCTTGCGCACAATCGGCGGGATACGGACGGTATCACCGGCCCGCAGCCGGGTATCCGGCTTGACCCGGCCCTTGTTCACCCGGACTTCACCCTTGCGAACGATGCGGTAAATGATACTCCTGGGTACGCCCCGCAACCGGGACATCAGGAAATTATCCACCCGCTGGTCGTCGTTATCCTCATCGACCGTAACCCACTGGACCCCCTGACGCACTTCCTGCCCAACCCCGGAAGGCTGCATGGCGGCACCTTCCTTATTTTTCCCGGCGGCTGGCGCCGGTGGTCGCTGGCGGGATCGGGCGTGTTTTTTCGCAACAGGCTTGCGTGACATGGAGTTCCTTGCGGACGACGCGTTTTGAGGATTGAACAGCTGCTGTAATACTGTTATATTCCGGCGTGCTCTGCCGTTTGTCTACGGCCTGGCCTACTCGAGCCAGAAGCCGGAGCGGCAGAAGTATACCGACACTATCAGAGAGTTTGAACGCCGGCGCCCGATCAGATACCGGGAACGGCGCAGGAAATGCTTCCGGAATACGCTTCCGCAGACCGATGAAAGGCTGGCAGGAACCTCCGGGAGAACAGGAACCGTGCGGAAAACCGACGGGCGACATCGCGAAGAATCATTGCCACGCAAGGCCGGGCCGTCCAGCTTACCAATACGACGTGAGACCCAGGCACCTGTGTGAACCTGAAAACGGATAACATGCGTCAACAGACATTCACCCTATACGACCTCTCCCTGCCAACAGGCAGAAGGACCGTCGGCGGTGGTACTGAACCAACGGAATCACGCCCCATAAGGGTCTGATTCGGTCTGGGCCGCCGGCTGCCTCAGTTGTAACAGGCCCGCGGCACGCACGTTTCGCTTCGCAGATGCGAATCCCCCCGGTTTTCTGTCAAAAACCAAACGACAGGAACCCTTTCTTTCCATGAAAAGAATGCTCATAAATGCAACTCATCCTGAAGAGTTGCGCGTAGCCCTGGTCGATGGCCAGCGTCTGTTTGACCTCGATATCGAATCCAGCTCCCGCGAGCAGAAGAAAGCCAACATCTACAAGGGTCGGATTACCCGTGTAGAGCCCAGCCTGGAAGCTGCTTTCGTGGACTTCGGCGCCGAGCGCCACGGCTTCTTGCCCCTGAAGGAAATTTCCAAGGAATACTTCAAGAAGTCCCCGGGCCAGATCGAGGGCAAGATCAACATCAAGGACGTGGTCTCTGAAGGCCAGGAAGTCATTGTCCAGGTCGACAAGGAAGAGCGCGGCAACAAGGGCGCCGCCCTGACCACGTTCATCTCCCTGGCCGGCCGCTACCTGGTGCTGATGCCCAACAACCCCCGTGCCGGAGGTATCTCGCGCCGCATCGAGGGCGAAGAACGGGCCCAGCTCAAGGAAGCCATGAACAATGTCCAGGTCCCCAAGACCATGGGCATTATCGTTCGTACCGCCGGCATCGGCCGTACCACCGAAGAACTCCAGTGGGACCTCGATTACCTGGTGCAGTTCTGGGAAGCAATCACCCAGGCCGCCGGTGAGCGCAAGGCCCCCTTCCTGATCCACCAGGAAAGCAACGTCATCATCCGCGCCGTGCGTGACTACCTCCGCCAGGATATCGGTGAAGTCCTGATCGATGCGGAAAACGTCTACGAGGACGTGCTCAACTTCGTGCGCGCCGTCATGCCGACCTTCGAGAACAAGATCAAGCTGTACAAGGATGAGATCCCGCTGTTCAGCCGTTACCAGATCGAAGGCCAGATCGAAACCGCATTCCAGCGCGAAGTGAAGCTGCCCTCCGGCGGCTCGATCGTGATCGACCCCACCGAGGCACTGGTTTCCATCGACATCAACTCCTCCCGCGCCACCAAGGGGCACGATATCGAGGAAACCGCCCTGCAGACGAACCTGGAAGCGGCAGAAGAAATCGCCCGCCAGCTGCGCCTGCGGGATATGGGTGGCCTGATCGTGATCGACTTCATCGACATGACTCCAGCCAAGCACCAGCGCGAAGTGGAACAGAAGATGCGCGAAGCGCTGGAGATCGACCGGGCACGGGTCCAGGTCGGCAAGATTTCCCGTTTCGGTCTGCTGGAAATGTCCCGCCAGCGCCTGCGCCCGTCCCTGGGTGAGACCCGCAGCGAGGTCTGCCCGCGCTGTGAAGGCCAGGGCACCATTCGTGGCATAGAATCACTCGCCCTGAGCATCATGCGGCTGATCTACGAGGAGTCTTCCAAGGACAAGACCGGCGAGGTCCGTGCCATCGTGCCGGTATCCGTTGCCACCTTCCTCCTGAACGAGAAGCGCAAGCAGCTGGCCGACATCGAATCACGTCAGAGCGTCCAGGTTGTGGTCGTTCCGGTTCCGCACATGGAAACCCCGCACTTCGAAATCCTGCGTATCCGCCAGGACGAAACCACGCCCGAGCACATCTCGAGCCACCAGGTAGCCCAGGAATACAGCGAGCGCGAAGAAGAAATCTTTGAAGCGCCCACTGCTGAGAAACCGGTACGTGAACAGGCCGCCGTCAAGGCCATCCGGCCGTCTGCTCCTGCGCCGACTCCAACACCCACCGTGGCAGAAGCCGCGGCCCAGGAAGAGGGCCTGTTCCGTCGGCTCGGACGCAAGATCGCCTGCTTCTTCGGCGGCGAGAGCCAGCAAGGCGAAGAACGCGAGCAAAGCAAGCGCCCGCAGCGTCAGGACCGCAGAACCCAGGATCGTCGCAAGTCCCGGGTAGCCCGGGATGACCAGCGCTCCGGCGGCAACCGCAGCGGTGATCGCCGCCAGGGCGGTCAGCAGCAAAGCCGTAGCGATGACACCCGCAACCGCGGTCGCGGTCGCAGCGATGACCAGAACCGTGGCGGCCAGGCCCGTCAGGGTGGCGACAAGGGCCAGGACAAGAGTGCCGAAGGTCGCAAGGACAGCAAGGGCCGCAGCCAGGGCCGTAACCGTCCGCAGCGTGACCAGAAGGACAACCGCGAGCAAAAGGATAGCCGCGGCCAGAAGGACCAGCAGCAGGCCAAGCCCCAGAAGGATCAGCAGCCGCCCAAAGAGCAGAAGGAGACTGCCCAGAAAGGTTCCGGCGGTGACAAGCCCCGCAAGCCGCGCCGCCAGCGTAACCGCGACGGCTCCCCGGCCGAGGCCCCTGCCAGCGCTCCATCAAACCGCAAGGCCGCTCGCAGTGACAAGCACCAGAAGGACACTCAGCCCGAGAAAGCGGCTGAGCCGGAAAAGCCAGCAGTTACTGCGGACAAGAGCGCCGAGCAGAAGGCCGAAGCACGGTCATCTGCACCGGAAAAAGCTCCGGAGCCCAAACAGGAATCCCGTCTGGCAGCCGGCGTAGCTTCTGAAAAGGCCGAGGAGCAAAAAGCACCCGCGAAGGCCGAGAAGACCGAGAAGACCGAGAAGGCCGAGAAGGCCGAGAAGGCGGATCAGGGTGAAAAACCTGCAAAAGCAGACCAGCCTGCAAAAGCCGAGTCCGCGGATAAAGCCGAGAAGCCGGAAGCCAAGCCAGCGGGCAAGGAATCGGCCAAGCCTTCGAAGTCGGAAGCAGAAACTCCCAAGCAGGAGGTTGCCAAAGCCGAGGAGCCCAAACAGTCTCCCGCCAAAGCTGAGGCAACCAAGGCCGAGGAGCGCAAGCCCGAAGCAGCGAGCTCCGAAGAGCCTAAGCCGCAGACCGCCCAAAAGGAGCCTGCGAAAGCCGAGGCAACCAAAGCCGAAACGGCAAAGGCAGATCAGCCGAAGGCAGAAAAACAGCCAGAGGCGGTGA
Organism: Marinobacter szutsaonensis; assembly: GCF_039523335.1. NCBI lineage: Bacteria > Pseudomonadati > Pseudomonadota > Gammaproteobacteria > Pseudomonadales > Marinobacteraceae > Marinobacter > Marinobacter szutsaonensis. Next base: position 714,729 of record NZ_BAAAFC010000001.1, read on the forward strand.
GCCCCAAAGCGGAAGAGCAAGTAACCGCTCCGAAGAAGGAGGCCCCGCAGGCTGAGAAAGCCGAGAAGCCCGAGGGTCAGACCCCGAAAGCGAAGGCAGAGGCCAAAGAGCCTGAGCCAAAGTCCGCCAGCAAGCCTGAGGCTGACAAGCCGAAGGAAGACAAGCCAAAGGAAGAAAAGGCACCCGCGGCGCAGAGTGCTCCGGAACCGAAGGCGTCCGAAGCGCCCCGGATTTTCCAGGGCGAGAGCGGAAAGCCGGAACTGGACCTGCCGGTTACGCCGGGCCGGGCCTATAATGATCCACGTGAAGTCCGTCGCCGTCAGCGAGCAGCGGAAGAAGCCCAAAAGGCCGGGAGTAACTGATAAATGCTATCCAATTCCGACATAGAAGCGCTGGAAGACATCCTGTTTGCGGAGCCCTGGGGTGATGACGCCCTGGACTTTTTCGGGCTCCACGGCGTGGTTTGCGCCAGCGTCGTCGGCCCGGTTGAGCTGAGCGCGGAAGATATCTTCCGCCTCGCCACCGGCACCGAGCAGGTGCCCGGTGGCGAAATTCCCGAGGTATTCCGTCGCAGTGTCACCCAGCTGGCAAAAGATATGGCCCACGCCCTGGATATGGGGCAGGCCCTGGAGCTGCCGGAGCCGGAGGACGGCGATCCGATGAACGCACTGGAGAACTGGTGTGCAGGATTCGTGGAAACGTTCCTGGAGCATGAGGAGGAGTGGCTGGACGCCGCCAGCGAGGAGGAAACCGCAGACCTCATGGTTCCCATGCTGACCCTGTCCGGTCTGTTCGACGACGAGGACTTCCAGAAGGTCCGCAACAGCGACAAGCTTTCCCGCCAGATGGCCGACGCCATCCCGGACTCACTGACCGACCTCTACCTGCTGTTCCACGCTCCGGACTAAGCCGGAGCCGTAACACCTGCAGGTTCTTGAAAATGATGCCAGACCGGCTCCAGCCCGTCTGGCATTTTCATGATATTCCCCAGTTCGCACCAGGGTGCGCCCGGAAAGTGGAAATCACTGCCCTGGGATGCCCACATCCCGTTGCGCCGGCACAGCTCCGCCAGAAAGCCGAGATCGCCGCTGGACTGACCCGAGGTGGACACCTCAATGCCCTGCCCTCCGGCCCTGCGAAACTCCCCGGTCAGCTCCCGGAGCTTGGTCGCCGTCAGCCTGTACTTTCGTGGATGCGCCAGCACCGCAATACCACCGGCATCGGTGATCCACTGCACCACCTCCGGCAATTCCGGCCAGTAAGCACGCACATCACCGGGTTTTCCGGCACCCAGGTACCGCTTGAATGCCTGGGCGGCGTTACGGACAACACTCGCCTCGATCAGCGCCTCGGCAAAATGGGGGCGCCCAGGCACATCTCCACCGGCCTTGGCGGTCGCCCGTTCCAACAGGTCCGGCACCTTCAGGCGCTGGAGCCGCTCGGCAATCATGGCTGCCCTCGCCCGGCGGTTGTCCGTCTGTTGCGCGACCCTGGCAGTGAATGCCGGGTCCTCCCGATCGAAATCCAGGCCGACAACATGGATCGTCCGGCCTTTCCAGAGACAGGACAATTCGATTCCTGACACCAGCGTAACTCCTGATTCACTTGCTGCCCTTGCCGCTTCCGGTAGGCCATTCAGGGTATCGTGATCGGTCAGGGCCAGGTGCGTCACCCCCTTTTCGTCAGCACGGGCAACCAGGTCCGCCGGTGCCAGGGCACCGTCCGAGGCCGTGCTGTGGCAGTGCAGATCAATGCACAAAGTCGGGGGTTGGGGTATAGTCACAAAAAATCCTTAAACGGTTGAGAGAGCTTCATGTATTACGCCATTATCAGTGAGGATATCGAAAACAGCCTTGCCCTTCGCCAATCTGCACGCCCGGCCCATCTGGAGCGACTCCAAGCACTGAAGGCGGAGGGCCGGTTGCTCGTTGCCGGGCCACATCCGGCCATCGACACCCCCGAGCCCGGTGAAGCCGGGTTTACCGGCAGTCTCGTCGTTGCCGAATTTGACTCGCTCGAAGCAGCCCAAGCGTGGGCCGATGCCGACCCTTATATCGAAGCCGGCGTGTACCAGAAGGTAACCGTCAAACCTTTCAAGGCGGTACTGCCCTGAAATGCCGGCCAGCGCATGAGTTTATTGTAATGGTGACCTGCTTGAACCGCAGGTCAACTATGACAAAATTGCGCTTTTAACATCTGGTGTTTTTTCACTATCCAATTCTGGGAATGTATTCGTGACGCCTTTTCGCCTGATCATCAGTCTGTTGTTCATCGTATCATCTATCGCAGCCGCCCAGGCCAGAACCGTCTGGGTTGATGACCAGCTCTACCTTCCGGTTCGTTCGGGCGCCGGTAGCCAGTACCGGATTATCGAGAACGCCGTACCCAGTGGCACAGCCCTGGAGGTTCTCGAAACCGGGGATAGCTACACAAAGGTCCGTACACCCAAGGGAACCGAGGGCTGGGTCGCAAGCCAGTACCTGAGCAACACCCCGATCGCAGCCGACCGTCTTCAGGCAGCCAACCGGGAGCTGGAGCGGACCAAAACCGAGCTGACTCAGGTCAAGGAGCAGCTTTCGCAAGTCACCCAGGAGCGCAACGCCCTTGAGAGCGCCGAATCCAACCTGTCCAGCCGCTCCCAGGAGCTGCAGGAAGAGCTTCAGCGGATAAAGAGCATTGCTGCCGATTCCATCAATCTGGAACGCAGGAACCGCGAGCTGAATGCGGAGAACCAGAAACTTCGCAACGACCTGGAAGTTCTGACCGCCGAGAATGAGCGACTGGAGGCAAGCAAGGAGTCAGACTTTATGCTGCTGGGAGCCGGACTTGTCTTCGGGGGTGTCCTGCTGGCACTGATCATTCCCATGCTCAAGCCCACCCGCAAGACCGACAACTGGGCCTGACCTTTCGTATCAGGCCGATACATCCGGACAAAAAGAAGGGCGGCCCGAGGGCCGCCCTTCTTCGTTCCTGACCGCCGGATCAGACCAGCGGCTTCTCGGAGACGATGATGCCGTTATTATCGGCATACACGTAGTGCCCCGGATGAAACGTCACGCCATGGAAGGTGACCGGAATGTTCAGGTCACCGATGCCCCGCTTCTCGGTTTTCCGCGGAACGGTGCCCAGCGCCTGCACACCCAGGTTGGTCTGACCGATCTCGTCCACATCACGGATGCAGCCATAGATGATCAGGCCGGCCCAGCCATTGCTGGCCGCCTTCTCCGCCAGCATGTCGCCCAGCAGTGCGTTACGCTTTGACGCACCACCATCAACTACCATGACGCGGCCATGCCCGGGCTGACCCACCTGCTCCTTGACCACGGAGTTATCCTCGAAACACTTCACGGTGACAATCTCACCGCCAAAGTTTTTCACGCCACCGTAGTTGTTGAAACCGGGCTCGACCACCTGGACTTCCGGATACTCGTCACACAGATCCGGGGTAATGATGTCTGCCATGTTGTCACTCTCCTTTGTCCGGAAATGGAATCAGTCGATCTTCTCGTCAGCCAGGAAGAACCAGGTATCCAGAACCGAATCCGGGTTCAGGGAGACAGAATCAATGCCCTGGTCCATCAGCCACTTGGCCAGATCCGGATGGTCGGACGGGCCCTGGCCGCAGATACCGATGTACTTGCCAGCCTTCCTGCACGCCTGGATGGCGTAGGACAGCAGCGCCTTGACCGCATCGTTCCGCTCATCGAACAGGTGGGCGATGATGCCGGAATCGCGGTCCAGGCCCAGGGTCAGCTGGGTCAGGTCGTTGGACCCGATGGAGAAGCCGTCAAAGTGCTCGAGGAACTGATCGGCAAGCAAGGCGTTGGCCGGCAGCTCGCACATCATGATCACCCGCAGGCCATTATCGCCACGCTTCAGACCATTCTCGGCCAGCAGATTGACCACCTGCTCCGCTTCACCGACGGTCCGTACGAACGGCACCATCACTTCCACGTTGGTCAGGCCCATCTCGTTACGTACTTTCTTCAGGGCACGGCATTCAAGCTCGAAGCAGTCCCGGAAGGTATCGGAGATGTAGCGGGAAGCGCCCCGGAAGCCCAGCATCGGGTTCTCTTCGTCCGGCTCGTACAGAGTGCCGCCAATCAGGTTGGCGTACTCGTTGGATTTGAAGTCGGAGAGGCGAACGATCACTTTCTTCGGTGCAAACGCGGCTGCCAGAGTAGAGATACCCTCCACCAATTTGTCCACGTAGAAGTCGACCGGTGAAGAATAGCCGGCAATACGCTTTTCCACGGTCTGCTTGATATCCCGCGGCAGGCCGTCAAAGTTCAGCAGCGCCTTCGGGTGGACGCCGATCATCCGGTTGATGATGAACTCCAGGCGCGCAAGGCCGACACCCTCGTTGGGCAGAGCCTGGAAGTCGAACGCACGGTCCGGGTTGCCCACGTTCATCATGATCTTGAACGGAATATTCGGCATGGAATCCACGGTGTTCTCGCGCAGCTCGAAATCCAGCGCACCCTCGTAGATCATGCCGGTGTCACCCTCGGCGCAGGAGACCGTCACTTCCTGACCGTCTTTCAGCACTTCGGTAGCATCACCACAGCCCACCACGGCCGGAATACCCAGCTCCCGGGCAATGATGGCGGCGTGACAGGTCCGGCCGCCCCGATCGGTAACGATCGCGGAGGCACGCTTCATGACCGGCTCCCAGTCCGGGTCGGTCATATCGGTAACCAGAACATCACCCGGCTGTACGCGGTCCATCTCGTTGATGCTGGTGATGATTTTCACCGGACCACTGCCGATCTTGTGGCCGATACTGCGGCCTTCCACCAGCACCTTGCCGGTTTCATTCAGCAGGTAACGCTCCATGACATTGGCGGCGGCCCGGCTCTTCACGGTCTCGGGACGCGCCTGGACAATGTAGATCTTGCCATCGTCACCATCCTTCGCCCACTCGATGTCCATCGGACGGTCATAGTGTTTTTCGATGATCATGGCCTGCTTGGCCAGCTCTTCCACCTCGGCATCGGTAATGGAGAAGCGGTTACGGTCTTCCTGGTCGACCTTGACGGTCTCCACATACTCGCCTTCACCGGGGCTGGAATGGTAGACCATCTTGATGGCCTTGCTGCCCAGGTTACGGCGCAGCACCGCAGGGCGACGGGCTTCAAGCGTCGGCTTGTGAACATAGAACTCGTCCGGGTTCACGGCACCCTGGACCACGGTCTCACCCAGGCCGTAGGAAGAGGTAATAAAGACAACATCCCGGAAGCCCGATTCGGTGTCCAGGGTGAACATGACGCCGCTGGCTGCGGTCTCACTGCGCACCATCTTCTGGATACCGGCGGACAGAGCCACCAGCTTGTGGTCGAAGCCATGGTGGACGCGGTAGGAAATGGCCCGGTCATTGAACAGGGAGGCAAACACCTCCTTGACCGCGCGACGTACCTGCTGGAGTCCCACCACGTTCAGGAAGGTTTCCTGCTGCCCGGCGAAAGACGCATCCGGGAGGTCTTCTGCGGTGGCAGACGAGCGAACAGCAACCGCCATGTGCTCGTTTCCGTCCTGCAGCTTGGCATAGGCCTCTGCCAGGGGCTTTTCGAGGACATCAGGCAAATCGGTATCAATCACCCATTGGCGAATCTGGGAACCGACGCGGGCCAGTTCGTTCACGTCGTTAACGTCCAGCTTCTCGAGGGCATCATCGATCTTGTCCTTGAGGCCGTCGGTTGCCAGGAACTCACGGTAGGCGTGAGCTGTTGTGGCAAAACCGCCGGGAACGGTGACACCTGCGTTGGCGAGATTACTGATCATTTCGCCCAGGGAGGCGTTCTTTCCGCCTACCCGGTCGACATCAGACATTCCGAGGTGATCAAACCAGATGATGTAATCTTCCAAAGCGCGTCTCCCTTAGAGTCTGTGAAGCAAAGAGCAAAACCGGGCCAGCGATATTCAGCGGCAAATGCAGGCAATATCCACTGCGGAGTCTCGAACTTGGCGTGTATGATACTGTAACCTGCGGAAATTACCTAGGGCACTCACTGTCAGATTTGGAACCGGACACACACCATGAAACGTACTGCCTTCTTCATCTCCGACGGCACCGGCCTGACCGCCGAAGCCCTCGGCCACGCTCTTTTGGCCCAATTCGAGAAAATCGACTTCGAGCGCGTGACCGTTCCCTACATCGATGACGAGGACAAAGCCCGGGCCATGGTAACCCGGATCAACAAGGCCTCCGAGACCGACGGCGAACGGCCGCTGGTGTTTGACACCATCGTGGACAGAGACATCCGGGACATCATCTCCCGGGCCGACGGCTTCATGGTCGACATCTTCGGTACCTTCCTGAATCCGCTGGAACAGGAACTGAACGCCTCTTCTTCCTACACCGTAGGCAAAAGTCACTCGATCAACAACGAAGGCAGTTACGAACGCCGGATCAAGGCCGTGAACTTCGCCCTAGACAACGACGATGGCGCCCGGACCCGCCATTATGACGAGGCAGACCTCATCCTCATCGGCGCTTCCCGCAGCGGCAAGACACCCACCTGCCTCTATCTTGCCCTGCAGTATGGCGTAAAAGCCGCCAATTACCCGATTACAGACGAAGACCTGGCCGACCAGCGCATGCCAAAAGCCCTGCGCCCCCACCGGGAAAAACTGTTCGGCCTGACCATCGATCCCGAGCGCCTGGCCACCATCCGCAACGAACGCCGCCCAAACTCGCGCTACTCATCCATCCAGCAGTGCATGCATGAAATCGAAGAGATTGAGCTGATGTACCGGCGGGAGCGGATTCCCTATCTGAATACCACGGCTTATTCGGTGGAGGAGATTTCGACGAGGATTATGGTGACGACCGGGCTGAAGCGGCACCGGTGAGGGATGTGGAGATGGAGTCTGAGATGAAGGTGGGGTCAGATGAAAGCTTTCATCTGACCCCGTTTTAAAGGCGCGAATCCCGAGCTCGGACGCGAAGTGAAGTTGGGGTCAGATGATGGCTTTCATCTGACCCCGTTTTAGCGGCGCAACTCCGAGATCGCGTCCAAAGTCGGGGTCAGAAGAACGCTTTCTTCTGACCCCATTTTCACCCGGCCTAAAGCTCCTGAATCTCCAGCCCCAGCTCGGTCACCATCTCCCGGTTATCGGAGCTGGTCACCACCGCGGTGCAGGCCTTCTCCGGCACCAGCCAGGTGTTGGCCACCCGCTTCAAGTCATCCAGGGTCACGGCCAGAACCCGCTCCCGGAACCGGGCGCGTTGCTCGGGTGAGCGACCGAACAGCTTGTTATGGAAAGCATGCCGCGCAGCGCCGGCCGGTGACCGCGGGCGGTCGAGCTGGCCAATAACGCCGAGGATGGACTCCTCCAGCTCCTGGTATTCGTGGTCCGTTTCCTGCAACCAGTCCAGGGCCTTGTCGAAGTCTTCCAGGGTCTCACCCAGCCGGGGATCCCGGTAGGAGAAGAAGCGGAATACGCCATTGACGCTGTCCTGCCCGGCGCCACCGCCGTAGGCACCACCCTTCTCACGAATGGCACGGTGCAGGTAACCGTTACGCAGGAAGCCGCCAAGCACGGTCAATGCCGCCGCATCGGGATGATCCACCGGCACAGTTTGATAGGCCTTGGCACAGAAGTTCACCTGGGTGGAGGTCAGCCAGGCTTCCCGGGTGGTGTAATCCACCGGGTCCATGCGCCAGGTTTCCGCGCTGCCATCGGGCTCGCCCTGCCAGCAGGATTTGAGGTCATCCACCATGGCAGGCAGCTGCTCGTCTTCGCCGATCACCAGGAACTGACGCTGCTGGTTCCGGATCTTCTCGTGCAGCGCGGCCAGACGGCCGCAGAAGGCTTCGAGCTCGGCAGGATCGTTCAGGGCTTCATCCAGCTGCTTGGTGCCGCGGATTCCCGCCAGGCCACCGAGCCGGTAGGCCAGCCAGGCGCCCGCACTCAGCCCCTGGGATGCAGCTCCCATGGCCAAAGCGTGGCCACTGCCGGTCACCGCCTGAACCCGACGGGCTCGGATCTGGGCAATGATCTCCCGGATACGGTCTTTCTCGTCAAAGCGCGCGCCGTTGTAGACGTCGTGCAGCAGTCGTGTGAGCTTGCCGCGGTTGCGGGCCAGGGCCTTGCCACTGAATATCAGGTAGCCCGAGACATCCTGCACGTCATCGATCTTGCCCTTGGCGCTGAAGGCCGCACTGATGCCACCGGATTCCGCGGAAATCCGGTCCTGCATCTGCAGGTAATCCAGATCACCACAGCCGACCTCCGAGATCAGCGTGGTGTAGTACGGCAGGAACAGGAGATCTTCTTCGGTCAGGGTCGGAACCGGCACGACCACCTGTTCATATACCAGGCCGTTGGTACCACGGGCGTAGACCGTGGCGGCAATATCGCCGTCATAGCGGCTCTCCGGCTCGGGCATCTGCAGGGGCACGTCAGACAGGTCCACTTTGGGCAGAATGGAATCGTCATCCTTGCGCATCTGGCGCTCTTCGAGGGCGCGGGCACGATCCACGATCTGTTGTGCCTCTTCCTCGGTCAGCGTGGCCTTGCGGCGAGCCAGGGCTTCGCGGATCGTCTGCTGGCGCCGGGACTCCAGTTTCTCGTCCGGGCGCAGGGTCAGGGTGACCCGGTGCGGGTTTTCCAGCAGTTTGCGGCGAATCAGGCCGGGCACATACGCCGGATCCTTGATCTTCTCCCGCAGGGTTGCCAGTACCGGCTCCAGATCCAGTAGTTCCACCGGATCGCCGCCATGAACCATCGGCGCGATGGCACTCATGATCAGCTGCAGACCATAGGGGAACTGGTCGCCGGCGATTTCCCGCTGATGCAGTTCCAGCTGGTGCAGGATTGCTTCCAGCCGTTCCTCGCTGACACCCTCTTCAACCACTTTCTGCAGGGTGTTCTCGATCAGCGTCTCGAGCTCCTTGTGCTTATCCGGCTCACTGCCCTCGATACCACAAACAAAGGTCATCTCCCGGTTGGAGTCTTCGAGGCCACACATGGGTGACGGCGCATGGCCGAGATCGGTGGTTTCCAGCGCCCGCATCAGTGGGGATGCGCTGTTCTCCAGCAATACAGCGGACAGCAGCTGGCCTTCCATGTTTTCCAGCAGGTCAAAACTGTGGCCGAGCAACCAACCCGTCACGATATGGGTCTTGTTCTCAGTGCCCTCACCCTCGTTCACGGCATAGCCCTGTTCCACCCGGACCGGGCTGAACATCCGCTTTTCATCACGGACCGGCAGTTCGATATCCAGCTTGTCGAACCGCTTCAGTGCCAGCTCCTCGAACCGCTCATGATGCTCATGGGCCGGAATATTGCCGTAGGTGGCGAAAATCGCGTTGCTCGGGTGATAGTGATGACGATAGAAGTCAACCAGATCGTCGTAGCTCAGATCGACAATATGGTCCGGCTCGCCGCCACTGTTGTAATGGTAGGTAGTGGTGGGGAACAGATGGCTGCTGAGGTTCTGCCACAGCTGGGAGGTCGGTGCGCTCATGGCGCCCTTCATCTCGTTGTACACCACACCGCGATACACCAGATCGGTATTCGGATCGTCCGGCTTCTCGAATTCGAGGCGATGACCTTCCTGGGCAAAATCCAGGGGATCCAGTTTGGAGAAAAACACCGAATCCAGGTAAACCGAGAGCAGGTTGTCGAAGTCCTTCCGGTTCATGCTGGCAAACGGATAGGCCGTCCAGTCACTGCTGGTGAAGGCATTCATGAAGGTGTTCAGGGACCGGCGGATCATCATGAAAAACGGATCCCGGACCGGATACTTCTCACTGCCACACAGGGCCGTGTGTTCCAGGATATGGGCCACACCGGTGGAGTCCATCGGGAAGGTGCGCAGGGCAACGAAGAACACGTTCTCGTCGTTGTCCGCCGCCAGATGCAGGTGGCGGGCACCGGTCTTCTTGTGACGGTACTCCTCAACCTCCAGATTGAGAGTGTCAATCCGGTGACTGCGTAGCTTCTCAAAGGCCGGATGGGTTGCGTTCTCGATCACAGCAGCCATTCAATCTATCCTGTCTTTAAACAAATGGAGACTTGTAGGGTAACACGTAGTATCGATTATCATGCACAGTCCCGTAGCGATAAGGTAGCCCCGCAAGCCATGACCAAGTCTGCTGAAGAAGCCACAACCCTCGAGGCCCCGGAAGTCGCCGCCTACTGGGCGGAGCGGCGCCGCTACCTCGAGCGTATTCGCAAGGTGCCGGAGATCCGCAACAGGTTCTGGCGGGAAGTCGGCATCTACCTGTTGCGCCGCCTGCTATGGTCCTTCGGCTTTTTCCCGATCATGATCGCCTTCTGGGTTCCCTTTGTACTGTCGAGCTTCAATCCCGTGGCCATGGCCGCCGACCTGATCCCCCTGCTGCAGGATTTCGTCAATTCCAACCCGGAAATCCAGGCCACCACCATCAGCACCGTTCTGATCGCCTGGGCCTCAATCGGTTTCTTTTTCCTGGTTTTCGACTTCGTCCTGACTCCGTTCCGCTCGCCCTATGAATACGAAGCCGATGTCTACATGAGATCATGGGAACAGCTCAACCATGACAAGCTTCCGGACAAAGTGTGATTTGACCAGCATTCTCGATAACTTCAGTCACTTTCTGTTACATAACGTTGCAATCAGTGGTTAAGATCAGGAGGTAATCAGGATTCGGTAAGACAGGATCAAGAGGTTCCTCCATGGTCGATTTCAGACCACTGTTGTTCATTAACGCACTGGCGCTGATGCTACTGGTGACCGCCGGCTTTGCATCGGTGGGTAATGACCGCAGCTTGCTGGACCTGCAACCCTCATCCACGCCTTCCGAAACCATTGAGACGGCGGTTATCGATACCCCCGAACCTGCCGAGCCCGACAAAGCACAGGAACCGCCGCAGCAGGCGCCCGCGAAACCGGCGCCGGCAGCAATTCCCGTGGCCGAGCCTTTCAGCATTCCGCCCATGCCCGAAGACACTCAAACGACGGCGATGGCGGAACCAGCGGCGAAACCAGAACCAAAGCCGAAACCTGAACCCACCACGGGCCTGATGGTGCTGCGCTCCAATGTCATTGGCGATCAGGTCACCATTAACGGCAAAGAGTACGGGGCTACCCGTCTCGATCTGGAACTCCAACCCGGCGAATACGACGTCACGATCAGCAAGCCCGGCTATCAAACCTGGCAACAGACGGTTGCCCTGGAAGCCGGGGACGAAATGACCCTGGTTGGCAAACTGAAGGCCTATACCACCGTCAATTACCGCAACGGGACCTGGGTCGGCGGGGTCAGGACCGGTGACGGCACCTACCAGGACAAAGACGGGCTGCGCTACGAAGGCCATTTCATCGACGGCCAGTTCCATGGCAAGGGCACCGCATGGTACCCGGACGGCAGCCGCTACGAAGGCGACTGGGTCAGGGGGCAACGCCAGGGCGAAGGCGTCTGGCGCAGCGCGGCGGGTGCCGAATACACCGGCCAGTTCGCGGCCGACAAATTCCACGGCAAGGGCACACTGACCCGCGCCAACGGGGACATTCTCACCGGCCAGTGGGCAGAGGGCCTGCTGAATGGCCACGGCTCCCTGACCACCGCCGACGGCATGCTGTATGTCGGCGGTTTCCGCAACAATGAATTCCACGGCACCGGCGCCCTCACCTATCCCGACGGCCGCGCCTACGAGGGCGAGTTTTCCAACGGCGAATTCCACGGCTCGGGCGCCGAGATCTTTGCCGACGGCAAGAAATACGAAGGGCAATACATGGAAGGCACGTTTCATGGCAAGGGGCTGCTGCGCAATCCCAACGGCAGTTCGATCGAGGCCACCTTCCGCCACGGCGAACCCTATGGACAGGTTCGTCTGACCACCGCGGCCGGTGAGGTATTCACTGCCCGCACCACGGAACCCGGTGTGTGTTATCGGGAGAAGAGCTATCGGGCCACCCAGTGCCCGCAACTGGAAGGCTGGTAAATCCCGGCCCGGTAACCCACGCACTCGCAGTAACAGGTTGAGGTAGTGACCATGTCGATCAAGAACGCTCTGCTGGTAGATGACTCCAAGGTAGCCCGGTTTGCCCTGAGCAAACTGCTGGAAAGCCGGGACATGCAGGTCAACATGGCTGGCTCGGCAGAGGAAGCCCTGGAATTCCTGAACGGCCATGAGCGCCCGGACGTGATTTTCATGGACCACCTGATGCCCGGCATGAACGGCGTGGAAGCCACCCGCGCCATCAAGGGCAATCCGGACACCGCAGACATCCCGATCATAATGTGCACCTCGAGAAAATCCCCTTCCTTTACCGAGGAAGCGAAAAACTTCGGGGTTTACAACATCCTGACCAAGCCACCCCAGACTGACGGCCTTGGCGAGGTTCTCGACCAGCTGGCCAGCGACGTCAGCAATGGCACTCTCCCAGAGCCAACATTCACGGAAATCCCGCAGGAGTCGGATCGCGAGGCTCTGAGCGTTCCCGAAGACGCCTCAGTGCGGCTCGCTCCGAAATCCGAACCTGAGCAGGAACCGACGACCAATGGCCACGCCTCATCCAATGTGGTGCCGCTTACCAGCGAACTGATCGAACAGATCGCCCGCTCGGCGGTGAAGACCCACATCAACAACCGCCTCCATGAACTGCTGAGCGACCTGTTCGATGAGCAGTTTGATCATCTGAGGCGCGCCCTGGATGAGACCCGGAGCAAACAGGAAGCCGCCATCGAGGAGCGGCTGGGCGACCTGTCGGAGCTGATCGAACAACGCACAAGGCACCTGCGGGATGACGTGGCCGCAGAGGTAAACCTGAACCTTGCGCGCGAGCTGGCCGAGCTGAAACGGGACCTCAAGCGTCAGTCAGGCTTCACCAGCGAGCACATGGACGAGCTCAAGGATCACATCACCAGCGTGCAAACCATTGACACCGAGTTCTGGCAAACGCTGCAGTCGGAGGCGATCCAGCAGGCCCATGAAATCTCGCGGGAAACGTCGGAAGACATTGCTCAGCGCACCATTGACCTGTTCGTTGCCCAGCAACGTGCCGCCAATTCCCGGGTCTATACCCTGGGCCTGGCACTCAGCCTCGGCATCTTCAGCGTCGGTATTGCCTGGCTGTCCGGTCTGTTTGGCTGAATCGGGCGCGGATGCGCCGCCAGTCCGAGGGCGTATCAACATCGTCATGAATGCCCTCAACGGGCACCAGGGTAGCGCCAACCTCCGTGAGCAGCCTGCCGGCACCCCGATCCCCTTCCAGGGCCATCACCTCCGGCCATAGCCAGCGAGGCAGATACGCAGGGACACCGGCCCTGTCGCCGTAATCAGCCGCCATCGGCTGGCTCGGTACCTGCCGCGCCGCCTGCCCCATTGCCCGCAAGGCCTCCGGATCCAGCAACGGCTGGTCTGCCACCAGCACAAAGGCGCCTTTCACCTGTGGCCTCAGACTCTCAATACCTGTTGCCAGCGACGCCGACAAACCCTCGGCCCATTGTTCGCAGGGCAACCAGACCGTGGGCTGGCGATGGCAGCGAAACCGGATCAGGGGGTACCAGGCGCCGGTAACCACGCGCACATCCCGGCTGAGCAGCCGGGCCTGGCGCAACGCCTGATCCAGAAGAGTACCGCCATCTGGCAGTTTGAGCAGGGCCTTGGGACGCCCCAGGCGAGTCGATGCACCGGCTGCCAGCACAATCACGGCAAAACCGGATTCGTCCGGATGAGAACTGAATCTTCTGATAAGCACCCCGATAGCAATATCCAATGGCGGGAAAGCACCGGCACACTGCCGGAACTGCTGATTTTTGCTAGAATTCGCCCATCACTCAATCATACCCTCCGGACTCCCGATGAATCACCTGTTTGTCGACAACCTTACCGTCATCGATTTCGCCTACCTGGACGCCACCCGCGGGCTGGTGGGCGAGAGCTGGATTGCCGACGTGGTACTCGGCGGCGAACTGGACGAGCAGGGCATGGTGTTCGACTTCAGCAACGTCAAACGCACCATCAAGCGCGTGATCGACGAGCGCGTCGACCACCGTCTGGTGATCCCCCGTGGTTACCAGGGCCTGATCTGGAACGACGACCAGCCGGATACCTTCATCTGGAAGCTCACCGATGGCAGCGAGATCGTGCACCGTTCCCCGGATGAGGCTGTCGTCTGGCTCTCCGCGGAGCACGTGGTGCCTTCTGCTGTGGCGCGCCTGCTGGAGCATGAACTGATGGAGGTGTTGCCGGCCAATGTGACCTCCGTGACCATCAACCTGCGCGAGGAAGTAATCGAAGGTGCCTACTACCACTACGTTCACGGCCTGAAAAAACACCTGGGCAACTGCCAGCGCATCGCCCACGGCCACCGCTCCCCGATCCGCATCGACCGCAACGGCCACCGGGACTACGACCTGGAGCGCCGGTGGGCCAGCCTGTGGCGTGACATCTACGTGGGTTCCGAAGAGGATGTCGTTCGCCGCCACGTCGGGGCAGATGGCGTTCGCTACGTGACCTTCGAGTACGAAGCCAACCAGGGCGAATTCGCCCTCACCCTGCCCGAGGAACGGGTGTACATGCTGGATACCGACACCACCGTTGAACTGATTGCCGCGCATATGGCGGACAAGATGAAGGTGGAGTTTCCGACGGATTCGATTCGGGTGAAGGCGTATGAGGGTGTCGGAAAAGGGGCGATTGCCGAGCGTTGAACCGGTAACGCGGGGGCAAAGTCCAAGACGGGGTCAGAAGAAAGCGTTCTTCAGACCCCAGGGGTAAGTCGGGGTCAGATGAAAGCTTTCATCTGACCCCATTTTCATGAATCAAACAGCGGTGTCCGACCTGAACACGGGGTCAGAAGAAAGCGTTCTTCAGACCCCAGGGGTGCATGCCCGAGCCAAACTCAGGGGTCTGAAGAACTTCGTTCTTCTGACCCCATCTTTACTATTTCCCAGACACAAAAAAACCGCCCGAAGGCGGTTTCTCTGCTGGCTTCCCGGTGGACTAAACCGTGAAACCAAATTGGCGTCCCCTAGGGGGTTCGAACCCCTGTTGCCGCCGTGAAAGGGCGGAGTCCTAGGCCACTAGACGAAGGGGACTAGAAATTGGTGGAGCCAGGCGGGATCGAACCGCCGACCTCAACACTGCCAGTGTTGCGCTCTCCCAGCTGAGCTATGGCCCCTCAACGGCTGCGTATATTAAGGATCCACCCGGGGGGCGTCAACACTTAAAAACACTTTTTTTTCAGTTTTCTGAACCTCCCTGTCCAGATCGATTACTTCTTCGCCAAACCGGTTATTACACACCCAATGCGGCGTATTCCTTCTCCACTTTCTTGGTTTCTTTCTTGGAGAAACCACCCAGAACCTCCAGGGCATGGCGCAACCGCGAACGGGTCATGTCCGGTCCGAGCAGGGCCATGGAGTCCATCACCGACCAGGAATTCGGAGTACCGGCAATCGCCACGAACACCGGGAACATGAAATCGCCCATCTTCAGTTCCATGGCCTTGGCCAGGCCCTTGATGTCGGCAAAGATGTTTTCCTTGCTCCAGTGCCGCTCGGCTTCCAGCTTCCACAGGGTAAACTGCAGCACTCGCTTGATCTGGGCTTCTTCCAGCTTGTTGTGGGCGAAGTCTTCCGGGGTCAGGTTGAGCATGCCGGAGAACATGAACTGGGCCATGGGCACCACGTCAGAGAACACCTCGGCCCTACCCTTCACGTGCGGCACCAGAGCCTTCAGAGCGTCCTCGTTGAACCACCACTGGCGCATACGCTCCATGAACTGCTCATCGTTCAGCTCCTCCCGCAGCCACTGGCCATTCAGCCAGCGGAGCTTCTCCACATCAAACACTGGACCACCGAGGGAGACGCGCTGGATGTCGAAGTTCTCGATCATCTCGTCGAGGGTGAACTTCTCCCGTTCGTCGGGCATGGACCAGCCCATGCGGCCCAGGTAGTTGGTTACCGCCTCCGGCAGGAAACCCATACGCTCATAGAAGTTGATGCTGGTGGGGTTCTTGCGCTTGGACAGCTTGCTCTTGTCCGGGTTACGCAGCAGCGGCAGGTGGCACAGTACGGGCATTTCCCAGCCGAAATACTGATACAGCAGCTTGTGCTTGGGCGCGGAGTTGATCCATTCCTCACCACGGAGCACGTGGGTGATCCCCATCAGATAGTCATCCAC
Organism: Marinobacter szutsaonensis; assembly: GCF_039523335.1. Taxonomy (NCBI): domain Bacteria; kingdom Pseudomonadati; phylum Pseudomonadota; class Gammaproteobacteria; order Pseudomonadales; family Marinobacteraceae; genus Marinobacter; species Marinobacter szutsaonensis. The sequence goes on from NZ_BAAAFC010000001.1 coordinate 730,851, forward strand.
CACATTCGCCAGGTGATAGGTCGGCATGCCGTCGGACTTGAGCAGAATCTGGCAATCCACCTGACTCCAGTCGATCTCGATGGTGCCGCGCAGCATGTCGTCGATTTCACAGATACCCTCATCCGGCACCTTCATACGAATGACGTACTTCTCCCCGGCGTCGAGGCGGCGCTTGACCTCCTCATCCGACAGCTCCAGATCGCCCTTGATGCCCGGGTTCATGTCCTTGGCCTTGCGCTCCTCCCGGATCGCATCCAGCTCCTCCGGAGTCCGGAAACAGTAAAAGGCGTGACCGGCCGTTACCAGGTCCTCGGCATACTGGGCATACATGTGCTTGCGCTCGGACTGGCGATAGGGACCGTGGGGACCTCCGACATCGGGGCCTTCGTCCCAGTTCAGCCCCAGCCAGCGCAGTGCCTGCAGGATATCCCGTTCGGATTCCGCCGTGCTGCGCGCCTGGTCGGTGTCTTCAATCCGCAGGATGAACTGCCCGCCGTGCTGCCGGGCGAAACACAGGTTGAACAGGGCCACGTAGGCGGTACCAACGTGTGGGTCTCCGGTGGGGGATGGAGCAATTCGGGTACGTACAGTCATAAACCTTCCTGAAATGTCGGTGGCCGTTTGATAAAGCCGGCATTATACCGGCCCGCCACCAATTTCGCATGACCATCCCATTGGCGATTCAGGCAGTCTTGTTATATTATAACATTTCATTCAACACAGCTTCAGGAAGCCCGAACATGTCGATCTTGTCCCGCGTGGGTCGATCCCTTGCGCCTGTACTCCTTGGCGCCGCCGTATTCACAGCCGCGCCCGCAAACGCCGAAGTGAACGTGGTCACCTCGATCAAGCCGCTGGAACTGCTGGTGCGGGCGGTTGCACCCGAGGATGTCCGGATCACAAACCTGGTGCCGCCAGGCTCCAGCCCCCACAACTACACCATTCGCCCGTCCCAACGGCGCGCCCTGGAGAATGCGGATCTGGTGTTCTGGGTCGGTCCGGATATGGAAACTTTCCTGATCCGCCTGCTGTCGGCAGATGAGTTCCACGACCGCACCATCGCCCTGTCCGGCGAGGACGTAGCCGAAGGCGAGCACGAAGAAGTACACGGTCATGATCACGCACACGAGCATGGCGAAGGCGAGGACCCGCATCTGTGGGTAGACCCGATGTTGGGTCTCGAGATGGCCCGGGATATTACAAAGGCACTGGCCGCGCAGGAAGGTGCAGACCAGAATGCGATCAGCGAGAAGCTGGCCGCATTTGAGGTGGCACTGACCGAGAGGGAAGCCGCCATTCGCGAACAGTTGGCACCGGCAAAGGAGATTGACATCTTTGCCTATCACAGTGCTCTCGTCCGCTTCGCCGAGCATTATGAACTGGAACTGGCGGGCATCCTGACCCTCAATCCGGAGCTTTCCCCCGGGGCGCGGCATGTAGCCGAGGTTCAAGACAAACTGCGTGAAGCGATACACCCGTGCCTGCTGACCGAACCCCAGTTCAACCGTCAGTGGTGGCGCTCCATCACCGAGGGCCTGGATGTGACGTTCAGCACCTGGGATCCGCTGGCCATGGACATCGAGGCCACCGAAACCGGTTACATCGATTTCCAACAATCCATCGCCGATGCCATCCTTCAGTGCCTACCAGAGGATGCTCAGCATTAACGGAATGGAGGCCATGGCCAGCAGGGTCTGACCACTGATGATACCCGCCATCAGGGGGGCATCCCCACCCAGCTGTCGGGCCAGGATATATGCAGACGTGGCGGTGGGTAACGTTGCCAGCAACACCGCCACTTGCACCATCAGACCTTCCATACCCAGCATCCACGCCAGACCCGCCGCCATCAGCGGAAAGGCCAGCAGTTTCAGCACCGACGACACCAGAAACGGCATCGACGCTCCCCGCAAGGCAGTCAGCTGCAACCCGGCACCCACGGTCATCAGGCCCATGGGCAACGCCAGGTTGCTCAGGGGCTGAAGGATTCCCGCCAGCAAAGGGTGGAAACCGATCTGGAAATAGCTCCAAACCACCCCGATCACCGAGCCGACAATCAGCGGGTTGGTAACGATCGCCTTGAACACCTGACCAAACCGCACCTTGTCCTGATCCGCCACCAGCGTGAACATCAGAATGCACAACAGGTTCAGCAACGGCACCATGACCGCCACGGCGATCGCCGTCAGGGACAGCCCGTCATCGCCCAGCAACATGCCACCTGCGGCCAGGCCCACGTAGGAGTTGAACCGGATCGCGCCCTGGTAAACAGATGAGAACACCGGTCCGCTCCAGCGCCAGATAAGCTGCGCCACCACCAGCACCAGTGTCATCGCCAGCAGCATGGAGAAGATCAGCAGCGCAATATCACCATAGGCGGACGGCGGCAGTCGCGCCTGGCCGAGCTTGAACACCAGCATTGCCGGGAACAGCACGTAATAGGTGAAACGCTCCGCTTGGGGCCAGAAGTCACCACCGGGAAAGCCCCAACGCCGGAACAGGTGCCCAAGCATGATCAGCACGAACACCGGCACCAGGGCCTGCACCATCACTGGCATACCATCAGCTCCAATCCGTGTGTTTGGTCATCAGTTCTCAATCACCACGAAGCTCTCTTCGGAGCCGGCCGCTTCCAGCCGCCCCATCGGTGACAGTTCCAGCCCCTGCTCCCGAGCCACGGCTTCGAATGCCGCACGGCTCTCCTCGGCCACACAGACCATCAGCCCGCCGCTGGTCTGGGGATCACAGAACAGCAGTTTGTCGGCTCCGGTCATACCCTCAATGGCTCCGCCAAAGGCGGCTGCGTTGCGGTGAGTGCCTCCGGGAATACAGTCTGCCTCGATATAGGGCTGCAGGTTCGGCAACACCGGAATGGCGCTGCGGCTCACGGTTGCCCGCAGACCACTGCCGCGGCATATCTCCAGCAGGTGCCCGGCCAGGCCGAAGCCGGTCACATCGGTCATGGCATGGACCCCGTCCACTTGCGCAAAAGCTTCACCCACCTTGTTCAGCGTCGCCATGTTCTTCACCGCAACCGCAAGATCCTCCGCACTGACCTTGCCCTTCTTGGAAGCGCTGGTGAGAATGCCCACCCCCAGCGGCTTGGTCAGGTACAGCAGGTCCCTGGCTTTGGCCGTATCATTACGGATGATGCGGTCCACCGCCACCTGGCCGGTCACAGCCAGACCGAAGATCGGCTCCGGAGAATCGATGCTGTGGCCACCGGCCAGGGCAATCCCCGCCTCGGCACACACGGCGCGACCGCCATCAATCACCTGTGCAGCAATCTCCGGCGCCAGCTCGTTCACCGGCCAGCCCAGGATGGCAATGGCCATCACCGGTTTGCCGCCCATGGCGTAGACATCGCTGATGGCATTGGCGGCGGCGATTCGCCCGAAATCGAACGGATCGTCCACCACTGGCATGAAGAAATCGGTGGTGCTGATCACCCCGAGGCCATTGCCCACGTCCGCCACGGCGGCGTCATCACGGCTGCTGTTGCCTACCAGCAGGCGCGGGTCCTTGAACTCGGGCGCATCGCTATGAAGGATACGATCCAGCACATCAGGGGCAATTTTGCAGCCACAGCCCGCGCCGTGACTGAATTCGGTCAGTCGGATACCCAAAGTACGTTTCCTATCTGTTCGCACGTAAATGAAAGTATTCAGAAAGTACGCGCAAGTCTACCCGCCGGCCCGGTTTGCATCCATCTCTTCACCATCCAGATCAAGCAAGCACCTTCCAGCGCAAGCACCCTCGTGCAAAAATCCTCTTTCAAGCCCAACCATCAGGAGCTGCAATGAGCCAGGACAACGCCCACGGTCCCGCCACACGCATCATCCACAATCGTCGCCACCGGGACAGCTTTGGCAGCCCCTATTCGCCGGTCTACAACACCACCACCTACCAGTTCGAAAGCACGGAAGCGCTGCTGGACGTGATCGAGCGCCGCGCGCCAGGCAATCTTTACACCCGCTGGGGCACCAACCCGAGCATCGAGGAACTGGAACAGGGCCTGGCCCGGCTTGAGAGCGCAGAGGCCGCGCTGGCATTTGCCTCGGGCATGGCCGCCATTTCAGCGACACTGCTGGCCCATGGCCGCAAGGGGATTGTGTGCGTGGGGGATCTGTACGGAGGTACCCAGGAGCTGCTGGTCAATCACTGCCAGGCACTGGGCATTCCGGTGCGCTTCCTTTTCAAGGAAGAGGTGGGCCAGCTGGCAAACACCCTGGATGAACCGGGCAAACTGGTGTATTTCGAAACGCCGGCCAACCCTCACCTGGCCATCCTGGACATTGCCGCCATCGCCCGGATCGCACATCAGAAAGGCGCCCTGGTGGCGGTGGACAACACCTTCGCCAGCCCCATCAACCAGCAACCGCTGGAGCTGGGCGCCGACCTGGTGTTGCACAGCGCCACCAAGTACCTGGGCGGCCACAGCGACCTGACCGCAGGCGCACTGATGACTACGGCAGAACTGGCGGCAGCGGTTGTGCCCTGGCGCAAGAACCTGGGCCAACTGCTTGCCCCGGAAACCGCCGCCCTGCTCTCACGGAGCCTGCGAACCCTGCCGGTGCGTATCCGCCAGCATAACGAGAACGCCATGGCGGTGGCACAGGCCATGGAAAATCACCCGAAGGTGCGCCGTGTGCTCTACCCCGGCTTGCCCGGATTTACCGACCACGAACTGGCCGCCCGGCAGATGAAAGGATTTGGCGGCATGGTCACGATCGAGGTGGACGGTGACCGGGCGGCATCCACCGCGGTGGCAGACAACCTGCGCCTCTTCCTGCTGGCCACCAGTCTCGGCGGCGTAGAGAGCCTTGTCAGCCAACCCTGCGCCACCAGCCACCACGGACTCAGCCAGGAGGAACGGCTCAAGCGGGGCATTACCGACGGCATGCTGCGGCTGTCCATCGGGCTGGAGGACAGCGAGGACCTGATCGCGGATCTCAACCAGGCTTTGGCCAAAGCCTTCGGCTAAAACCTCAGCGACTGACCAGAAAATCCGCCAGCCGGCGGGTCAGGAATCCGGGCAACAGGTTGTTGGTGAACCACAGGCTGCGGGCCCGCTTGCCAGGAATGATCAGGAAGTGGCGTTGATCGATCCCGCGGCGAATCTGCTCAACCGCAAATTCCACAGGCAGAGTACCGGCCATCAGCTTCAAGGACTCGGTCTGTTTGGGCCGGCTCTTGCGCTCCTCCACCACCAGCGGCGTCTCCACCTCTGGCGGACAGACCACAGACACATCAATGCCCCGGGGCGCCAACTCGATACGCAACACCTCCGCCAGGCCAACCACACCGTATTTGGAGGCACAGTAGGCCGAATACCCGTAACACCCGACCAGCCCGGCCATGGAGGCCACAAACACCAGTTGGGCACCGGACTTCAGATGCGGCAGCACACCCGCCGCCACATGGCGGGAGCCAAGCAGGTTGATGTTGATCAGCCGGGTGTAGGCATCATCGTCGATCTCGTCAAAAGGCGCGGCGATGCAGATACCGGCGCAGTGGAGGACCACATCCGGCCCCTGCTCTGCCGAAGCCTCAGCGAACACTTCCCGGACCGAGGCGGCATCACTGACGTCCAGAGCAAAGGCGCGTACCGGACCCGCGCCGGGGATGGCCGAAAGTTCAGTCACCGCATTTTGCGTGGGCTGGATATCAAACAGGGTAACGGCGGAGCCAGAGCGCGCATAATCCCGTGCGAGCTGGAGGCCGATGCCGCTGGCGCCGCCGGTGATGTAAATGTGTCGGGGAGAGTGGGATGACTCGGCTTTGCGGGAGTGGCTCATGCAGGGAACGATCTCCGTTCTGGTTATTGTTCCCTTTAGCTTAACCAGCCATCGCTCAAGAACCTATGCCTTCATTGACGGAACGTGACGTGGCCGAACAGCCAATCGGCACTCAAAGCCCCAGCCACTCCGCCAACTGAAGATTGGTTTTCAACCGCAAACGCTGCTGCAGCATGCCCTCGAATACGCCGTCCAAGGTACGACTCTCACCCAGTAACGGCAACGCCGCTTCCGCCTCCGAGTAAAACTGCCGCTCGCGTTCCGATCCGACAATGGCATGTTCCCACCACTCGATCACCCTGGGCCGTGCCTGTTTCAACAGGGAATCCGCCGGGAGCCTCTCGGACTTTGCGGCATTGGCCGTGTGGGAAGCAGGCAACAGATTCCACAGATCGTTATTGTTCCAGCGGGACCAGGGAAAGCAGTGGTCAATATCATAGCGACTCCGGGAAAGGTCTCTGGCGGTCCACACACACTCCACTGAACCGTTAGACAACTGCTGTTCCACCAGCTTGCGCACCACCGAGGTATCACGCCGCCCTTCTACCCACTGCAGCGCCTTGTGGTAAGTCTCCGACGAGTACCGGGCCTCCCAGCTGCCCATCAGGTTGATCCACTCATTCACAATGGCCGGTTCCACCCAACAGGCATAACGGCTGAAGGTATCCCAGAGCATGGCCGGTACGCGGAACCGGCCGAAACTTGCCAGGGTTTCCTTATCCAGCCGGACCGGCTCATTGCGAATGGTCAGTCGGCTTGCGCCACCCTCAAAGATCTGGCGATTGGTACCCGGCCAGGTGGTGAAATGCGCCGGATTCTTGAGAATGTTTGAAGCCGCGAGCCTGATAGCCCGCATAACCACCGGCGCAACCTCCGCCGACAGCGACAACCCCACACGGAAATCCAGCGGCGACAGCTTCCCCAACTCGTAGAAGTCATCCCCCGCAAAGCCGAGCCCACGGGAACCCGGAGCCTGCCGTAGATGGTGTTTCAGCACCAACGGGTGATACAGCATGATCCAGAACAGACCCACTGCCCCCAGCGGCAGTTCCACCCACTCATCCGACCGGTTCAGCACCAGCCCCGGCGCACTGTCTGCCATACGCACCAACGTTCGCAGCAGCCCGAGCTTGTAGGTGGAGGACTTGTTGTCATTGATAATGATATGCCGCAACGTGGGCAGCGCCCCCGTGCCATCATCCGGCAAGCGGTACACGGCGGTCTCCCACCACACATCTGCACGCTTGAGTTGATCGGCACGGGCTGTATCGGGCAAAGGCACCGGCATAACCGCACGCTGGCGGGCGAAGCTGTCCAGCTCCGCCTTGCTGACTTCATAAAACTGCCGCTCACCGTCTCCCGGCCCGTGGCGCAGGGTGATAACCAACATGCCGGAGGGAGCCAGCAACTCCGTCAGAATTCGGAATGCCCGCTCTCGGGAACTGGGCGGAAGGTGCATCCAGACCGCAGACACCAACACCAGATCAAAGCGGTAACTGAGTTTGCGGATTTCACTCAGGTCCGGCAGGGAATCATCCACCCACTGGATACTGCGGTGGATCGTTGCCACCTCGCCCAGGCGGCGCAGTTCAGCCGCCGGCTCCACTGCTACAACATCCCAGCCACGCTCCGCCAGGGCCAGAGCATCTCGGCCACTGCCCGCGCCCACATCCAGAGCCAGACCGCTTTTCTTGTCCAAGTAGGGAAGCCAGTCGCTGTGGACCTGTTCGAAGATCAGGGACTGGTATTGGGTGAAGAATTTTTGAGCGTTGCGGTTATACGACGGAATCGTCATAGCCAGAACTACATAACCGAAGCGAGTTTAATTGAAGGATAAAGGCCCCGAATTCTCGAAAAATCACCCACCCGGTCTGCCTCTTCCAAGAGACATAACTTCAAGTGATGCCCCCTTCCAGGAAAACCTACGATTGGGACGGACAACCTTTTGGAGGACGACAATTTGAACAACCAATAGAGGTCATTCCCTGATCCAGGTTTGCCTGCCTGTTCAATGGTCAGATCAGACCGCCGCACCAACGAAACCATCTCGACATGCCATAACCAATCAGCTCTCTTCTCACCGGCTTCAGGATCGTAGGCTGTGATCACACAAAACCGGATTTCACGCATCAAATTCTGCGGGATGTTGTCTCTTTCGGATGCATATAGCCGCATGTGATACCAGCCAGCACTTCCGTCACGAAAACGCTGCAGATAGTCTGACTGACGACCGTTTTGTGGCGCTCCGGTGACAACCATTGTGAGCTCCGGATATCGGGTCTGAAGCATACCTGTCGCCGGAATACGAGCCGAGTCCTGGATGTAGAGATGATCGGAGTTTGCAGCAATACCATAAAGATCCGGGCCGAGCTTTTCTTCCAAAAATGCTCGTAACCATGCGTTGCCCGCTTCAGCGCTATCGGCAACCTGCCCGGGCACCAGGGGAAACGCTCCGATACCAACCTCCCGAGCTGCAAGGTGATATGGATTACAATCCATGTTGGACCCGCTCTGGGGATAATAACCGGGATATAGGGCAAACGCACCAAATACGGGACGCGAATGGCCAACCATACCGTTAAGTTTGTGGTTGTAGATCAGCGCATCACGGTACCTGTGCATTTGGTTGATTGCATCATCCGGCGCATAGTCATCAGTCGCATCATCGTCCCGAATACGATACTTCGCATCAAACAACCAAATGAATCTGTCGCCGCCCGGGAACTCAGCCTCGAGCAAAATATCCGGTTTCTGTCTTGTCACCAAAGCTGAAATCGGCTGTGTATACGCGTGAAAAATTGGCTCGTGCGCCAACCGGATCTTTACGGCATCCCGCCTTACAAAATTGAACGCGCCGTAAAAACCGTCGCGAATAACGTATTCCAAGCCCTGCTGCTTAGCGAAAGCCCGATCCAATCCCGTCTCCCTGAACCCTAAATCCAGTAGCAAGTCGCGAATTTCCAGAAAACACCAGACCTCATATAGTTCTGCGACACTTTTCATGGAAATGGAAGCCTGGCGACCCAACACACCCAGATACATCTTCAGCTTTTGCCAGCACCGGTAAACAACCGAATAACCCGCTTTCTGGTGCAGTACAAGGGACTCGGAATTCGTGCCCGAGAAGGACCCGATCTCCTTGAACAACGGATTGGCAAGCTGCTTTTCGAGCTTTTGCCGCCAACCATTCAGAGTCTGGAAGAATACCGGCGACAACCTGTTCCGGTCTGGCGCACTGTCTGCCCTTTTGGCCAATTCGAAAAACCGGGCCAGGTTATCGCGGCTTTTTTCCAGGACCATTTTGATAAAACGGTTTTCGGGCGTATCAACAGAAAGCCTTTTACGTGTAACACGGTATCGTTTCCCCTCAAAGCCCGAAGCGATATCACCACGAACGCGCTCCGCCAACCGGTTGGGAACCCGGCCTTTTATCTTGTCGGCGATCACCATTCGGGACTCGCTGACGAGACGGCTATGAGGGGAGCGAATAATATGCCGAACGCCTTCCTGGAGCTGGTCTTGTAGTGACTCGAACTGGGCAAGCCACAACAAAGGAAAATGCTGATGCTGTGCTGATGAGCGGTCAAATTCCTGCTCTGTCTGTTCCGCGAGGGCGAAACGCCATAGCGGATACTGGGCATCCACCTTCCGATATATCGCCTGCACATCGGAGACCATATCCATTTTGGTCGGGAATACCTCGAATGAAACAGAGACCTTTCGCTCTCCGTTATCTACCGTGTAGCTCACGGGTAGCCGAAGCCACCCCACATCGTTGCCCGGATTAATACTTCCCCGAAGGGATTTGACGCCATGTTTATCCGTAAAACGAAAGGCGTCACTTATGCGTGAAGTACGGTGATTGACTGCTGGCGTTCCGGAAACCAAATCCGAAAAAACAAATTCGAATTCATAGAGGGTATTTTCAAAGAGGACGGGCGACTCCAGCGGAACTTCGGAAATCATCCCGGATGAAATCTCGACTACCTCCCCACCAACTTCGACGCCAAATGCCGGAAAAGCAGGATTCAGCATGATTTCTGTGCCGGAATTCTTTTCACGGCCACGCGCCTCCAAGGTCCGGGCAAAAAGCTGCTCACGGGCCTGCTGGTCGCGGGTCCAGACCGTCAGTTCCCAGTCCGGACTTTTTATCGCAAGAACTTCAGGCAAGACTCTCTCCCGGCATTTCCCTCAGGTCCCTCAGGGCCAAAAGCTGGTGAAACCGTTAGTCTGCAGACGATGACGCATCCACTTTAATTTGGCTTTGGAACGGCACTCTACGCTGAGTTTTTCCCTTTCATTTACCGATGACCTTAAAAGATCCGGCCGATCACTTTCCCAAATCTCTGCCATGGACGCCTTCAGGTGTTCGAACAACTCGCCCAGAACATCCCGGGGCTCGATAGTATCAACGCCGGTGCCGTCAAACACCGCCAGTTTTTCTTGATCTCCCTCAATGCGGGGCAGCACCTTCATCATCAGAAAGTCATCCCAAACTGCCTGCAGTGTCCGCTGGTCTTGTGGGTTCTGAGATACTACTGACAGCAACAACTCATTTAGTGCCCGATAGGCCAATTCATACGGCGACCCCTTGAGAATGGAATTGATCCCGGAGAGGAACCCTACTGTCTTTGTGCCATCAGGGTCCGCGCCTACCACTTTGAGATCTTCACTAGTCACAGAGGAAACCAGCGGGTAACTCAAAGCCACGGGCTCGGTCTGTTGGTCAAAGAACTGATCGAATTCGTTCGGGAAAAATCCGCCAAAATCGATGGACAACGCCCTATCGATAACCTTTCTGGAGAAACCATGGGTGGTCTCATCCATGTTCACCGTTCCGGCCACGATCAAATTGAAAGGCAGAGGTATACCCGAAGTGCTAAAGTAGTCCCACAAACCGTCAAACTGATCGTCGGCCAAGCCCAAATCACTCCTTAGCGCTAACTTACCCGCCGAATCAAGCTGCGCAAAGACCTCCGGCTTGAGAACTGGGTCACTACTGTATACGTATGACCGTTCAACAGCGTTGTCCGCGTTGAACTGCTGTAACTCTTCTTCATTGAGAAAGTGCCGGGTCTCAAGAATGGACAGGAAATCCGCAAAGTACTGTTCGACGGGAGCCAGGTTCATCTCGTCCAGACACAACCAAAATGGTCGAATTTCAGCCAGATCACGGCCAACCCATTCCGGCCGGCCATTACTAATCTCAACATTGGTGATTATCTCTTTCCATGCGCTTACCATGAACCGGAGAACGTCGGACACCACATAGCGAGGACCATCTGCGCCCAATCTAGAGATATACCCCAACAGATCTGATGGCTCGTGCCAGTCCGGCCTTACCGGCACCAGACAGTATGTCTCGTCCAGACTTCCAGTAAGTTTTGCCTGTTGGCGAACAAAGCGGGTTTTGCCGGTTCCAGAAATGCCAGCCATGAGGATAAAAGGTTTGGGAAGACGTTGCGTCTCCTCACCCCTTTTCACTGAACTACCACCGGTGCTAATTTTCTCTTGAAAGCTGATCCATAGGGGCTTGGCTTTCTCATAAAAGCGCAACATCTCGTTAAGATCTTGCTCCAGTCTTGCACTGTCAGGAACGGCACTTGCCGGGTAGTATTTGGCAATAATGTTTGGCACTTCATATGACTTACCAAGTGAGGTGGACGCCAACAAATCAATACTCGTTTGGCCCCACTGAACCAGACCCGAAATCTGACTTCTGGCATTCTCAGCGAACTCTGTAGCCCTCTGGGTCGCGCGGCGTTTTCCAAATTGCTTAGCAGGATTTGTCGTCCCTTGATTCAAAGATAAATAAACACCACTGCCATCGGCCTTAAACAAATAGACCGGGTAGACTCCATCTTGCGTAGTCGTTGTAATCTCAGGGTCTAAAATTGAAAGCCAAGGCACATTTGCCCAATTACCCGCGCCAACACTGCCTTTCACAATGAATTTCGGGTTTATGTCAGCGACGACTTCTTTTACGGAATTAACGAATTCGTTTCGAAATTTATTCGCAAGCGGGTGGTTCGTGAAAGCCTCAGCTTTGGCGGCGCTCCATTCCCCAGTAATTTCCTGAAGTAACTGCTGGAGATCATTCATCAAGAAATCTTCCCTTCTGAATCTGAACAAGTAGGCGCCATCCCGATTTCATGGCGAGCTAGAGCGGCAATCGCTGCTGAACCATCAAACGCCGAAACACGGTAACCCCTCGTCTTGAAGAAGAGTGCGTCTCGGCCAGACCCGCAGCCCGCATCGAGTATATGACCACCTTTGGGAATCAGATGCAGGAACTCACCACAGACCTCATCCATGGCAACCTCAAAGGTGGACTCCACAAACGCTTCGGCGTTGTTGTCGTAATAGCCTAGCGTATCGGGCATGGGACAGTTTCCTTACTACTAATTCGTGCCGCATTATTGTGAACCAGGTTACCAGCAGGTCCTGAGATGGCCAAGTTGCATGATCTCGGGAATCGGTTAGCCTTGAACCTCATTCAACCGCATTAGTGAACCATGACCGAAAACAACAACTCCCCATTCAAATTCCGCTTCCGAGTCCGCTACGGCGAGTGCGACGCTCAGGGCGTCGTCTTCAACGCCCGCTATGCAGACTTCGTGGACATTTCTGTCAACGAATATATCCGTGCCGTGTTCGGTGATTACCAGCGCCTGCTGGACCAGGATCTGGACGTCCAGGTGGTGAGCCTTACGGTGAACTGGAAAGCGCCCGCCCGGTTTGATGATGTGCTGGAAGCAAGGATTCGCACCGGGCGAATCGGCAACACGTCGTTCACCCTGCACCTGGAGTTCTATCGCTACGGGGATGGCCAGTTCATCGCCGATGCCGACATCACCGATGTGATGATCCGGTCATCCACCATGTCCAAGGTGACCATTCCGGATCATATCCGGGCGCAGCTGACCGAAGGTGCTCCGGGGGTACTGATCAGTCATGCCGGAGAGCAAGAGCCCGCCTGAAACAGTGTCCCGTCTGGTTAATTAGCTGACCTACTGAGCCACTGAGAGCCTTGAGAGCAAGGCGCGATGGCGAAGGTTTGGTGGTTCCAAATCGAGTCAGCGCAACGCGGCTATCAAGGCTCTCAGTGGCTCCCGAAGGGCGCGGCGCTGAGGCCCTTGGCCGGTGTTGCCAGCACTTGCTGTGAAACCACCACACCTGCGCACTGGCGCCTTGGCCAGGGGCCTCAGCGCCACGCAGTAGATCAACGAATTAACCAGACAGGACACTGACAAGGATCGAATATGAAAGACTTTCTCGGCATTCAGCTTCCCATCATCCAGGCGCCCATGGCGGGTGTTCAGGATCACAGACTGGCCGCCGCCGTCTCGAATGCCGGTGGGCTGGGCTCCCTGCCCTGCGCCATGCTGGGCGTGGAGGCGCTGCGATCTGAACTTGAAGCCTTGAAAGCTGCCACCGACCGACCTTTCAATCTCAACTTCTTCGCCCACACGCCGCCAACACCGGATGCGGACAGCGAGCGGAGGTGGCGTCAGGCGCTGGCGCCCTATTATCAGGAATTCGGTATCGATCCTGATTCCATACCTTCAGGTCCGGGGCGGATGCCGTTCAATGAAGAAACTGCCGCCATTGTGGAGGAATTCCGCCCGGCGGTGGTCAGTTTCCATTTCGGGCTGCCGGAGCCTGCGCTGGTTGAGCGGGTACGCAGGGCCGGCGCAAAGATCCTGTCGACCGCGACCACGATGGAGGAGGCGCTCTGGCTGGAGCGGCACGGTGCCGATGCCATCATTGCCCAGGGCCTTGAAGCCGGTGGCCACCGCGGTATTTTCCTGACGAAAGACATGACCACGCAGATGGGCACCTTTGCCCTGCTGCCCCAGATTGTCGCTGCCGTGAAGGTGCCGGTGATTGCTGCCGGCGGCATTGCCGATGCCCGGGGCGTGAAAGCCGCGCTGGACCTTGGCGCAATCGCGGCCCAGATCGGAACGGCCTTCTTGCTCTGCCCGGAGGCGACCACAAAACAGATGCACCGGGAAGCACTGAAAAGCCCCCAGGCCCGGCATACCGCGATCACCAACCTGTTTTCCGGCGGGCCGGCCCGGGGTATTGTGAACCGTGTGATGCAGGAACTGGGTCCGATATCCCCTGAAGCACCGGCGTTTCCCCTCGCCACCAGTGCCATTGCGCCGCTTCGGGCCGCGGCCGAGGCTACCGGTTCCGGAGACTTTTCACCCTTGTGGTGTGGGCAGAACGCCTCGGGGTGCCGGGAGCATTCAGCGGCGGAGATTCTGGAACGGCTTGTTCCCTGAACAACTGCGGACATAAGTATCCGGGGTTGGGTACAGGGCAATGCGACTTCGCCAAAGCCTTACGGCAAACACCCTGCCAACCCTGTTAAACTACGACGCTCAGATTTTCGTACTGACAACTGTTTTCCCGTAGATAGGTTACCGAAATGTCCGCAACACCCGCATTGGATGCCACTCGCCAAAACTCCGGCCCGTCTTGCGGTTTCTGAGTGGCTCCAATGTATCGACTGATCCATACCTGCGCCGTCCATATTCGGCAGGAATAGGCCACTGACAGACAGCATCAAGCGTCGGATCGCCAAATGCATTAAATAGTTTGTTCTGGACGCCAAAGATCCCTTCATTCTCGATACGGACGCCACCGGCAAGCTATGCCCCATGATGATTGCGATCGACCACGGCGGCTTCAGCTGGGGAGCAGAACCACCACCGACGACAATCACAACAGAGAACCGGCACGCCCTGGTTGTGGCCCTCCTTGCCAAACACTACACCGGCGTGACCGGTGCAGATCTTAGGGTGCCGATCGGCACTATCACAACCAAAGACCGCCGCTCCCTGGTCGCTGCATTTCTGACCCCTACTACGAAAATGGCTCGGGCGAAACGGGCCGCGACTTACGGCAACCGGTGCCAACCATCACAACCAAAGATCGACCACAGCTGATAACAGCACATATCAGTGGTGAGGACCATGTGAGCGTCGAAATCGGCATGCGGATGCTACAGCCACACGAGCTATTCAAGGCGCAGGACTTCCCGGAAGACTACACGAACGACTTTGAGTTCCAGGGGCGCCCATTAGCCAAGTACCAACAGATGCGCCTGTGCGGCAACAGTTTACCGCCACACCTGGCGCAAGCGCTGGTTGCAGCGAATTTTGCACACGAGAGAATACTGGAGGCAACGGCGTGATCACCGCACGACTGAACAAGCTCAGATTTGCTTTCCAACAGGCGAGAAAGCTGGTCGGAGACGCCAACCGAGGCAAGGCCATTACTGGCGTAGCACTCCGCTGGTGTCACCGGATCCGGCAGGCGATCAAGGCGGAGATACTGGTGGTTGAGGCAGTGATCCGGCCTTACAAGCTTTTCAATATAAAACCACGAATTATTTCAGAAAATATTCCCAGCCCCACACCGGCAAGCGCAGGGCTGGAATAATGGAAGAGTTACGCGTGCTGCACCTCTTTACCCTTGGCAGAAAAGGTTTTCGTAGTCTTAATACCCCGACGACTTCTTCGATATGTTGCAACCTGAGTTCGGGTTACCTTGGGCTCAGCCGGCTCGGCTCGCAAGCAAACGCCAAGAGCGTTGAGCACCCGGTTGATGGTATCAAAACGAGGCTTGGCTCCCTCGGAAAGGGCTTTGTAAAGACTTTCGCGGCCTACCCCAGCAGCCTCGGCAACCTGAGACATCCCGCGAGCGCGGGCCACGTTGTTGAGCGCTTTCAGCAGGGCATCCATATCACCGTTCGCCAGCACCTCAGTCAGATAACCGGCAATATCTTCGTCGGTTTTGAGGTAACGCGCGGCGTCATAACGACGAACGCCATACTTCTCAAGAGCTTCCTGATTAATAGTCATTTTAGTTACCTCCTACTAATTGCCAGACCGCAGTTCAGCAGCCATTTCCTTAGCAATCTTTATGTCCTTTTTTTGCGTGGGCTTAGTGCCACCACACAGCAACAGAAAAACAAGCTTTCCGATTTTCGTGTAGTAAATTCGGTAACCGGGGCCATGGGTCAACCTCATCTCGCTCACGTAATCTCCGAGCGACTTGTGATCTCCGAAGTTTCCGTCTTCGGCACGGTCAATGCGATCCAAGATCTTGTTTTTCGCCTTCTGATCATTCAGCTGATCCAGCCATTCACTGAAGACTTCCGTTTCAAGAATTTGATTCATGGTCAAAGTGTATCCAACCGAATACAGAAAAACAAATCAGGAATAGTAACTAATAAAACGCAAAGAATGGCTGCCATGCTCATAGGAGCCCAACCATGAGACAGACTACGCTTTTCGGTGAAGACGTTCTCGTCACGCAAGACATGCATGTGCTGCTCCAGCTTTTCACCAACTACCGTGGCATCGATATCGATCAGGACTTTTTCGGGCTAAGCCACGTTTATCACAGTGTCTACACCCACCCTGAGAAACTACCAAAGAGCAGCTGGAGCGAAACGCGAGTACTGAACGCAATCCGGAAGTGCGAGGAAGCCGGCCTGATTGCCCAGAAAGAGCGCTGCGATGGATGGAAGTGGAAGATTACAGAACGTGGAACCGCGGCCAGGCACAGCGCATTCTTGATTGAAAAAGCGAAAAAGAGGAATAGCCGTGCTTGAACAAACAACCCAAAAGGGCGGATTCCTTGCGAAGAATGCCGCCCTCCTCTGCCAGGATGACAACTTCAGGCTTTACCTTGATAGGCGCAGAACAGCGAAATTCGGACTGAATATCCCGGACGGCACACACACGGAGGAAGACGCCCGGGATTTCATATTGCAAGCCTGTGGGATCAGCTCCAGAGCGGAGCTGGATCATGACCATGAAGCTGCAACCATGTTAAAACAAATCAAGCATCATTATCGGCGTTGGTATGACAGACAGATCCGGCGAGGTCACGGATCTCCATGAAAAGCCCTTCACACACCTCTGCAACTCGATTTGACGCGACACCGGTGGCCAACACCTTCTGCAACATCCCACCACTGGCAGCGATATCTGCAATCACAACCAGAGTATCCTCACATGCGGGAACATCATTGAGCTTTTCATCCGTTTTCATCTCGTTACTCCATTGAGAATTGATAGAAATGTGGCCACGCTTTCGACGCTATAACGAGTCGCCAAAGATGCAAGAGCAGAAACAGGCGTGCGTTACAGGTCTTTACATTTTCCAAACCGGCATAAGCAGCCTAAAATTCGAACCAACATTGAATTTTGGCCAAACAAATACCAAAATTACTGTATATCCATACAGCAAGGATTTCTACCATGGCGACACAAACAGGAATTGAGTGGACAGAACAAACATGGAACCCGGTAACGGGCTGCACTAAAGTCTCGCCTGGCTGCAAACACTGCTATGCCGAAACCATGGCAAAGAGACTCCAAGCCATGGGGGCCAACGGTTATGAAAACGGATTCGCTGTCTCTCTTCACCCGGAGAGACTGGGGCAACCGCTACAGAGGGCGAAACCGACAACCTATTTCGTAAACTCGATGAGCGACCTCTTCCACGAGGATGTTCCGTTTTCATACATCGACGCAGTGATGAACGTGATCGATCGATGCCCCCAACACGTTTTCCAGATTCTCACAAAACGTGCAGAGCGTATGGCCGAGTACTCGAGCGGAAGGAAGATTCCAGCAAATGCGTGGATGGGAGTCTCCGTGGAAGATAAAAAATACGGCCTTCCCAGGATCGACTTGTTAAGGAGGGTACCGGCAGAAACTCGCTTTCTGTCAGTCGAGCCGCTGCTTGAGGACTTGGGTGAAATTGATCTGAATGACATCCACTGGGTGATCGTCGGCGGAGAGTCTGGAGCGAAGGCCAGGCCGATGAAAGCTGAATGGGCTCTCAACGTGAAAGACCAATGCCTGAAAGCTGAAGTGCCGTTCTTTTTTAAACAATGGGGCAATTGGGGAGCCGATGGCGTTCGCAGGTCCAAAAAGAAGAACGGTCGAGAACTCCACGGGAAAACCTATAGCGGATACCCAATCATCCCAACCTGTTCCGTTTCGTAAGAATTGACCGTGCAACTTTCTCCGCAAGCGCGATCGCCACTTTCGAGTTGTTAGACACGGCGAAGCAGAATAGAAAAAGTGGGTGGCCGTTGTTATATAAAGTGACCGGCTGAGCAGCATACGGAAACTGCTGCATCAGCCTGGACCGTATGTAGTTGGACACTCCCTCAACGTTCAGCCGCTCGGTTTCATCCTCCACTTCAGCGCCGAAAAGGTCCTCTATTTGGGGCGAGGGCTTTGGTCGATACAGCTCTTTGATCCACTGATCGGTACCGAGAAGCTTGTTCAGCTTTTCTTCCCATTCTGGCTTCACGCCTCCCTTCGGAGTCATCCTTAAAAGCGCGGATAACGGAAACAACATCCAGAGATCGATCCGGCCGGACAGAGCAACATCATGCAGGGTCTCCCACTCTAGCTCAGTACTATATGGGTCTATGAAAAGAATCGCTCGATCATTGTGGGTAAGGCTTGCGCAAAAGTCCTTTACAAAATCATTAGCATCAAGCTGAGTAACTCTAACCTCTCTCTCAGGATAATCCGAAGCCAGACGCTTCAGCTCCGAAACATGCTCTGAAGAGAGATCATTGAAATGGTAAACGTCAAACGGATGCTTCAAACCTAAGGCAACGCGTACAGAACCCTCAAAGTCCTCTGAAGGTATCAAAAGGTCATGCCCACCTTTCGTTTTTGCACTCTGGGTACCGGTGCCAGCGAAAGCATCAGCGTAGTGCAATTTGAATCCCTTTCTCCTAAGCGCAGTCGTAAAAAAATGAACGTAGTCTTGCAGGATCGAGAGCTTAACGCGCGTCCATACACCGCCGAATTCATGCTTGGTCATACCTGACACTACTCATCCTTTGAATTGATTGTATTTTTCCCACATTGATAGCATGGAATTAATTAGGACGCCACTTCCACTTATTGTACTTATCGAAAGGCTCCTGCTTACTTAGGTGGGTATATCGCTGCAAAGTCGACCACGTAGTGTGACCGCTCACAGCGGCAACCCGGGGAATATCCCATCCTCTTTCAAACAACCAACTAATGCACTCATGACGAAGATCATGGAATCTTAGGTCATCGATCCCGAGAAACTTACACCACTCGCGAAACCTGGTACCGATGCTTTTACTGTTATCGGGAAAGATGCGGTCGTCTCGCTTTGGCTGCCGCTGGATGATGGCCCATGCCTCGTCAGTGAGATAGACCCGCTTGTGGTTACCCCGCTTTGCTGTCGGGTGCTTCATATCGGAAACGATCACAGTCCGGTTTTTCTCATCCAGACCATCCCAGCGAATCCGGGTGATCTCCTCTTGCCGACGACCTGAAAACAAAGCGAAGAGAATGATCTCACCCATCGGGATTGATCGCTTGCCGCTAGGGCGGTCGGCATACTCCATGAGCTTGTTGAGCTCTTCCAGCGTAGGGCGTCGATCCCGGGAATCCGGTTTTGCAACTAGGCGCTCACGGCGGCAGGTTTCAGCTGCATCATTGATCACGTTGAGGTCGACCGGCATTCCCCATGCAGTCCTCGCCACCTTAAAGACCGACCTGAGCCAGATAATGTCATTGTTCGCTGTCTGTGGCTTGACGTGTTGGAGCCGGCCCATGATATGACTGACGATGTCTTTCGCCTGGAGCTCCAGCGCATCCAGATTGGCCAGGTCAAAGGTGAGCATGTATTCGAGGTGGGCGGTTTTACTGCGGCCGAAATTGGCGCCGAACTCCAGCTGATAACGCTCGATGAGATCACCGATCGTCACGCCACGATGACGCACCCTGTCGATCGCGCCAGGTTCCTGAAGCTCCAATTCACGACGAGCCGCCCAATCCTTCGCCAAAGCCTTACGGTCAAAGGTGCGGCTTTCCTGATAAACTAAACGTCCTTTCCGTTTGATGCGTATGTCAGCTCGGTAGGATTTGGTCCCGTCTGCTCGAGTACGGGCAATGATTGAGGCCACGGTGCTACACGTCCTTTTCTGTAGGATTTTTGTAGCACCAATAGTAAGAAAATGGTACAAAACGGGCAAGAAATGATCGTTAATAGCGCAGAGAAAAAGGCAGAAAATTCAGCGGGAAACAGCGGAACCACTAGGGTTGAGCCCTCTCGGAAGTTTTGCGTAGCTCCAATGATGGACTGGACCACGCCGCACTTCCGCTACCTGGCCAGGATCCTGAGCCGGAGAGCCCTGCTGTATACGGAGATGGTAACCACCGGTGCTCTGATCCACGGCGATACCGAGCGTTTCCTGCACCATGATCCTTCCGAGTATCCCCTGGCCCTGCAGCTTGGCGGCAGCGATCCGGGCGAACTGGCCCACTGTGCGAAGCTGGCTGAGCAGTTCGGTTTCGACGAGGTGAACCTGAATGTCGGCTGCCCCAGCGATCGGGTCCAGAACAATATGATCGGCGCCTGCCTGATGGGCCATCCGGACAAGGTGGCCGAGGCGGTGGCGGCGATGATTGCGGCCACGAGCCTGCCGGTGACGGTCAAGCATCGGATCGGAATCAATGGCCGGGAGTCCTGGGACGAGCTGTGCGAGTTCATCGACAAGGTTTCCGCCGCCGGCTGCCGCACTTTCATCGTGCATGCCCGCATCGCCATTCTCGAAGGCCTCAGCCCCAAGGAGAACCGGGACATTCCGCCGCTGAAGTACGACTGGGTCTACCGGTTGAAGGAGCGTTACCCGCACCTGGAGATCATCATCAACGGCGGCATCAAGACCTTCGAGGAATGCCATGAGCATCTGCGCCACACCGATGGCGTGATGCTGGGTCGCGAGGCCTACCATAACCCGTGGCTGCTTGCGGGAGTGGACACGGAGTTCTTCGGTGAGCCGGCAACGGTGGCAAGTCGCCATGAAGCTCTGCAGGCCATGTTCCCGTTCATCCAGCAGGAACTGGACCGCGGAGTGTATCTCACCCACATTTCCCGGCACATCATGGGGCTATTCCATGGCATGCCCGGGGGCCGCCAGTTCCGGCGTCATATCAGCGAGAATGCCCACAAACCCGGTAGCGGTCTGGAGGTCATCCAGGCGGCCCTGGCCAAGGTCCGGGTGCCCGAACCAGAGACTCTGGCCGAAAGCTGACACAACCCTAACCTTTAGTTGTCTTGTTCCTGTCAGAACAGCCCGTTATTGTAGGGAAAACACCGGCATCCCGGAGATGGATGCCTGAAACAACGTACAACCGGGACGACAGGACGAATGACCAGCAAGCTTGACCAACTTAAGACCATGACCACCGTGGTAGCCGACACGGGCGATATCGAAGCCATCGCCAGGTGGCGCCCGGAAGATGCTACCACCAACCCGTCGCTGCTGCTGAAGGCAGCCGCCTCCGAGGCCTATCGTCCGATGCTGGACAAGGCCGTGGCGGAAGCACGGCGCCACGGTGGTTCCGATGCGGAACAGCTTACCGTAGCCACCGACATGCTGGCGGTACTGGCCGGCCGGGAAATCCTGAACCTGATCCCGGGCCTGGTATCCACCGAAGTGGACGCCCGTTTGTCCTTCGATACCGCCGGCACCCTGGAGCGGGCCCGTCGCCTGGTGGAGCTCTATGATCGCCAGGGTGTGGATGCCAGCCGGGTGCTGATCAAGATCGCCTCCACCTGGGAGGGCATCCGCGCCGCCGAGCAGCTGGAGAAGGAAGGTATCCGCTGCAACCTGACCCTGCTGTTCTCTTTCATCCAGGCCGCAGCCTGCGCGCAGGCCGGTGCGCACCTGATTTCACCGTTCGTTGGTCGTATCCTGGACTGGCATCTCGCCAACAGCGGCCGCGACAGCTACCCGGCCCACGAAGATCCGGGCGTACTCTCCGTCAGCAGGATCTACAATTACTACAAGGCCAATGGCTTCGACACCGTGGTGATGGGCGCCAGCTTCCGAAACACCGGCGAGATCGAGATGCTGGCCGGTTGTGACAAGCTGACCATCAGCCCTGCCCTGCTGCAGGAACTGCAGGACGATGCCGGCACCCTTGACCGCCAGCTGCGCCCGGACAACGCCAACACCAGCGACCAGTTCGGTTCCATCGATGAAAAGCTGTTCCGCTGGGAGTCCAATGAGGATGCGATGGCCACCGAGAAGCTGGCTGATGGCATCCGCCGGTTCACGGCCGACCAGATTGAGCTGGAGAACCGGGTGCGGCAACTGGCCCGTGCGGCCTGAGTGATTCAACAACCGAAGTAACCGATCATGATCGAGCGCCTGAAGAAACTGTTTGCCGTTCCCGAATCCGAGCCGGTCAAACCGGACGCCCATCAGCTCGCGGTCGCAGCGACGGCCCTGATGGTGCAACTGTCCCGGGTGGACAACGACGAGGATGAGCGGGAACTGAAAGCCATCGTGGACTGTGCCGTGAAGGCGCACCAGGTGACCCGTGAGGAAGCCGAAGATATCCTGCAGGATGCCCTCACCCACGCCGAAGATGCCACGTCACTGTACGAGTTTACCGGCCAGATCAACGATCACCTGGACCAGGACCAGAAACAGGCCCTGCTGGAGAGCATCTGGCACGTGGCCCTGGCGGACGGACGCATCGACAAATACGAAGAACACCTTATTCGCCGCATGGCAGACCTGCTGCATCTTAACCACAGGGAATACATGCAGGCGCGGCACCGGGCCGAGGGGACCGGTTAATTCAAGGAGATACCATGCTAGCCATTCTTCATCCCAACACTACGCTGGACAGTGAAGCCTACCGGCAGACCATGCACTACCTGGAAAACCTGCCCAACGTGTCCCTGCGTGTTCATGAAGTGCAAGGTGCCAGCCAGCGGCTGACCGAGATCTACCTGCTTGGGGATACCAAGTCCCTGGACAAGGAAGAAATCGAAGCCTTGCCGGCTGTGGAGCGGGCCATCCGCATTTCTGAGGACTACCGGATTCTGGGCCGGCATCGGGATGACCAACGCCAAAGCGGCTTCACTTACAACGGTGTGGAGTTCAACCAACAGAACCTGAACATCTTTGCGGGCCTGTGTGCCGTGGATGTGCCAGAGCACGTCGAGATGATGATGCAGGCGCTGGAGGAACATGGCGAAGTCTGTACCCGCATGGGCGCCTACAAACCGCGGACCAATCCTTACTCATTCCAGGGTCATGGCAAGGGCTGCCTGCCATGGGTGTTCGAGAAGGCCGGCAAGCATGGCATCAAGGTGATCGCCATGGAGATCACCCATGAGAGCCATATCGAAGAAATCGACACCTGCCTGGAGAAGCTGGGGCGCCCGACCGGTGTCATGCTGCAAGTGGGCACCCGGAATACCCAGAACTTCGAGCTGCTGAAGGCCATCGGTCGCCAGAGTACCTACCCCGTGCTACTCAAGCGTGGTTTCGGCATTACCCTGAACGAGTCCCTGAACGCCGCGGAATACCTGGCCAGTGAGGGCAACTCAAATGTCATTTTCTGCCTGCGCGGGATGAAAACCGAAGCCGGCAATCCACACCGCAACATGGTGGATTTTGCTCACGTACCTGCGGTGAAGCGTCTGACCCGGATGCCGGTATGCGTGGATCCGTCCCACTCGGTGGGCAGTCGGGATGCCTCACCGGACGGTATTCTCGATCTGGAACATGCCACTGCCCAGGGCGTGATCGCCGGAGCCAACATGGTACTGGTGGATTTCCACCCGAAACCGGAAAAAGCCCTGGTGGATGGTCCCCAGGCCTTGCTCATGCACGAATTGCCGGCCTATCTTGAAGATATCCGCCTGTGCCATGAAACCTGGAAAAAACGCCAGGCCATTTACCAACGGATGAAGGATTCAGCACCAGAATGATCGTCTACGGGCACCGGGGCGCCAAGGGAGAGGCCCCGGAGAATACCCTCCCCGGATTCATTCATGCCTATCGCCACGGCATACGGCATTTCGAGCTGGATGTGGTTCTGTCGAAGGACGGCATCCCGGTGCTGGTCCATGACCTGACTGTGGATCGCACCACCGGCGCCAAGGGCGGCGTGTGCAACTACACCGCGGCCGAGCTGGCGGATATGGATGCGCGCCGGAATACCACCTCCTGGCCCAGGAAGGTGGGCATTCCAACCCTGGAGCAACTGCTGGACCAGTTCGATGATCTGGAGCACCTCCAGCTTGAGGTCAAAAAGGATGCCCGCCCGCGTCTGAACGTCCTGTGCAACCGGCTGACCGAGATCATCCAGCACCGGGACCTTTACCAACGGGCCGCCATTACCTCCAGCGATCCCGGGTTCCTGCGCGAAATCCGTCGCCGCGACAAGAAAATCCGCACCGGACTGGTGGCAGAGCGGAAATTCCCGCGACCACTCAATATCGCCACCCGGCTCGGATGCGAGTATTTCTGTGCCAACTGGAAGATCCTGAGCAAGGACATGGTCGAGCTGGCCCATCGCCGGGGCATGCATGTGTCCACCTGGACGGTGAACCGCATCCACGACATGCTGCAGCTTGAGGATCTGGGAGTGGACAGCATTATTACCGACTACCCGACCAGTACCCGGATGTTTTTTGATAATCGGGCCCAGGCGTTGTTGCAGTTGCCGACGCGGGAAGCTGTGCGGGGGGATTCGGAGATGAAAATGGGGTCAGATGAAGGCTTTCATCTGACCCCGGGGGAAGGCCCGGCCTGAGGGGGGTGGCACCGGGGCTTTGGCAACGGGGTCTGATGAATTCGTTCATCTGACCCCGACTTCATCAGAAAATCCGGTTCAAACCATTCAACGCCGCCACCCGATAGGCCTCGGCCATGGTCGGGTAGTTGAAGGTGGTGTTGATGAAGTAGTTCAGGGAGTTGGCCTCCCCTTCCTGGTTCATGATGGCCTGGCCGATGTGGACGATCTCGGCGGCCTGGTCACCAAAGCAATGGATGCCCAGGATCTGGCGGGTTTCCCGGTGGAACAGAATCTTCAGCATGCCCACCGCTTCGCCGGTGATCTGGGCACGGGCGAGGTCCTTGAAGAAGGCCTGGCCCACTTCGTATGGCACCTTCGCTTCCGTCAGTTCCCGCTCGGTCTTGCCCACAGAACTGATCTCCGGAATGGTGTAGATGCCGGTCGGCACGTCCGAGACAAACCGGAAGTATTCATCCTTGACGATGTCCGAGGACGCCGAGCGGCCCTGGTCGTAGGCGGCACTGGCCAGGCTGGGCCAGCCGATCACGTCACCCACCGCGTAGATGTTTTCTACTTCGGTCCGGTAATGCTCGTCCACGGCGAGTTGGCCGCGGCCGTTGGGAACCAGATCGATGTTCTCGAGGCTCAGGCTGTCGGTGTTGCCGGTACGGCCGTTACACCACAGGAAGGCATCGGCACGGATCTTCTTGCCGGACTGCAGCGACAGCACCACGCCGTGGTCATCCCCCACCACAGACTCGTACTGCTCGTTGTGACGCACCAGCACGCCGTTGTTACGCAGGTGGTAGCTCAGCGCGTCGGAGATCTCGTCATCCAGGAACGACAGCAGACGGCTGCCCGGGTTGATCAGGTCTACCTTGACGCCCAGACCGGCGAAGATGGAGGCGTACTCGGACCCGATGACACCCGCGCCATAGATGATCAGTGTCCTCGGGGTATGGGACAGATTCAGGATGGTATCGGAGTTGTAGATCCGGTGGTGGCGGAAATCCACGTCGGGTGGCAGGTACGGTCGGGAGCCTGTGGCAACGATGGCCTGCTTGAAATGCAGGGTTTCGACCGACTTGTTACCACGAACCTCAAGCCGGTTCCGGTCCAGGAACGATGCGCGGCCATTGATCAGGTCTACCCGGTTGCGGGAGTAGAACTGGGTGCGCAGCTTGACCTGTTTTCCGATCACTTTCTGCGCGTTCTGCAGAACCCTCGGGAAAGAGAACCAGCGCGGTTCGCCGATATCACGGAACATCTGGTTGGTGTTGAACGTGATGATCTGCTTGACCGAGTGACGCAGCGCCTTGGACGGGATCGTGCCCCAGTGGGTGCAGTTACCGCCAACCGTCGGCTTGTCTTCGATGATCGCGACACGTTTGCCGTGTTTGGTCGCATTCATCGCCGCGCCTTCGCCGGACGGACCAGCGCCGATAACGACGACGTCGTAATGATGTTCTGCCATGCGCGCAGTGACTCCTTATCTACGTCGTAAGAATTTGATTCTGATTATTGATTCTGTGCCCGGATCGGCGGCATTCCGATCAGTGGCGATCCTTGCTGGAAGCATCGTAAGCGAGATCGTCAGCGCCTTTGGCTTCGCTTTCAAGCCGCTCGTTCTCTTCCTTGCACTTCTGGGTATTGCCGCCACAAATATCGCAGGAGGAACTGATACCCAGGGCACCAATGCCGCCACAGGTTCCGCTGATTGGCTTACGGCCGAACATGACGCCAATGGACATTGCCGCCACCAGCACAATCACGATGAACAAAACTAGAAGAAAGGTACCCATGTTGCCCTCCCTTTACTGGATCACGTAGGAGGAAAAGGCAGGCGTCTGATGCGTTTCAAAGCCGTTTTCCGTCCTGATAATAAAATAGGCGGGGATATTCTCCCGCGTTGCCAGCGCCTGAGCCCGTTCAAAGCCCATCACGTTGAAGCCGGTGGCCAGTGCGTCCGCGGTCATGCAGTCTTCTGCCAGCACGGTCACCGAGGCAAGATTGTGGGTGATGGGTTTTCCCGTCTCAGGGTCAATTGTATGGGAGTAACGCTGCCCTTCCGATTCGTAATAGTTACGATAATCTCCGGACGTTGCCATCGCCTTACTCTCGAGAGCCACCACCCGGTTGACCTCCCGGCCTTCCGAAACCGGCTGCTCGATGGCCAGCCGCCAGGCGTCACCGCCCGGTTTGCGGCCCTGCACACGGACTTCACCACCGATCTCTACAAGGTAAGCGTTCACACCTTCACTGTCGAGGTAACGGGCCACCGCATCCACACCGTAGCCTTTCGCAATCGCTGAAAGATCAATGTATTGCGGCTTGTCTGCCCGTACTGCCGGCGGCTCACCCCGAAGCTCAAGCTTCTCATAGCCGGTGGCGGACAACACACTGGCCAGCTCCTGTTCGGTGGGAACCTGTTCGGGCCGGGCCTCGGGTCCGAAGCCCCATAGGTTCACCACCGGGCCTACGGTCACATCAAAGGCGCCGCCTGTCAGTTCGGACACTTCCACGGACTTTGCCAGCACTTCGTGCAGCGGCGCGGAGATCCCGATCCATTCACTCTGATCGGCAGCCCGGTTCAGTCGCGACAGCTCGGAGTCTTTCCGCCAGGTCGACATGGCGGCGTCCACTTTTTCCAGCTCCGTTTCGATGCCTTTGGCCAGATTTTCCAGACGTTGCTGGTCGTCGGTCAATACGACATTGATGTGGTACGTGGTACCGAACACGCCACCGGAGATTTCCCAGACTTTTTCCTCGGGCTCAAACGAACAACCCGCCAGAGCGGCCAGGGCCAGCACCATGAAGGTGCTGACCAGGGCCACCCTGACGGGTCGTAACATGCAGGATGTCATCTGAGTAGATTAACCCCCGAAGTCATCCAGCATGATGTTTTCGTCCTCAACACCAAGATCCTTGAGCATCTTGATAACCGAGGCATTCATGATGGGGGGCCCACACATGTAGTACTCACAATCCTCGGGCGCCGGGTGGTCCTTCAGATAGTTTTCATACAACACGTTATGGATAAAGCCGGTCGGGCCTTCCCAGTTGTCTTCCGGAAGCGCGTCGGACAGCGCCACATGCCACTCGAAGTTCTCGTTCTCTTCCTGCAGCATGTCGAAGTCTTCCACGTAGAACATCTCGCGGACACTCCGGGCACCGTACCAGAAGCTGATCTTGCGCTTGGAGTTCAGACGCTTGAGCTGATCGAAGATGTGGGAACGCATCGGAGCCATACCGGCACCACCGCCGATGAACACCATTTCAGCGTCGGTCTTCTTGGCGAAGAACTCACCGAACGGTCCCATAACAGTGACCTTGTCACCCGGCTTCAGGTTGAAGACGTAGCTGGACATGATGCCCGGCGGGTGATCAGTACCGGGAGGCGGCGTGGCGATCCGGATGTTGAACTTCAGAACACCCTTCTCTTCCGGATAGTTCGCCATGGAGTAGGCCCGGATGGTGTCTTCCTTGTTGATCGCCTTGTAGCGCCAGATGTCGTGCTTGTCCCAGTCTTCGTGGAACTCTTCCTCGATATCGAAATCCTTGAAGTCGATTTCGTACGGAGGGCACTCCAGCTGCACGTAACCGCCGGCACGGAAGTCCACTTCCTCGCCTTCCGGCAGCTTCAGGACCAGTTCCTTGATGAAGGTGGCAACGTTGTGGTTGGAAACCACCTCGCACTCCCACTTCTTCACGCCGAAGAACTCTTCGGGAACCTCGATCTTCATGTCCTGCTTCACCGGAACCTGGCAGGACAGGCGCCAGCCTTCCTTCTCTTCGCGGTTGGTGAAGTGGGTTTTTTCCGTGGGCAGCATGGCGCCGCCGCCGTCCAGAACCTTGCACTTGCACTGGGCACAGGTACCGCCGCCACCACAGGCAGAAGACAGGTAGATGCCGCTGTTGGCCAGGGTGCCGAGCAGCTTGCCGCCGGCGCTGGTCTTGAGCGTATGCTCAGGATCGTCGTTGATCTCAATGGTCACGTCACCGGTGCTTACCAGCTTGGAGCGGGCCGCGAGGATAATCGCAACCAGCGCCAGAACGATAACGGTGAACATGACCACGCCGAGAATAATTTCTGTATTCATGGTCTCGCCTTTTCGTTAAACCGAATCACCGGGTGAATTACAGGGAGATACCGGAGAAGGACATGAAGCCAAGGGACATCAGACCAACAGTAATGAAGGTGATGCCCAGGCCACGCAGACCTTCCGGAACGTCGCTGTACTTGAGTTTCTCACGGATACCCGCCAGTGCGATGATGGCCAGGGCCCAGCCGACGCCGGCGCCGAAGCCATATACCACACTCTCGCCAAAGGTGTAGTCACGCTCAACCATGAACAGTGACGCACCCAGGATGGCGCAGTTAACCGTGATCAACGGCAGGAACACACCCAGTGCGGCGTAAAGAGCCGGGATGTACTTGTCCAGTACCATCTCCATGATCTGTACGATCGCCGCGATAACACCGATGTATGTCAGCAGGCCCAGGAAGCTCAGGTCCACGTTGGACAAACCGGCCCACTCAAGGGCGCCTTCACGCAGGATGGTGTTATACAGCAGGTTGTTGACCGGCACGGTGACGGTCAGTACCACAACAACGGCGATACCCAGACCGGTGGCTGCCTCGATCTTCTTGGAGATCGCCAGGAAGGTACACATCCCCAGGAAGAAGGCCAGCGCCATGTTCTCAACGAAAATGGCCTTAACCAGAAGGCTGATATAGTGTTCCATCAGAAGGCCTCCTTGGCTTTGTGACGAGACATCTTGTAGTCAGGCTCTTCAACCTGCTCCGGCTTCCAGACCCGCAGGCCCCAGATCGCCAGACCGATGATGAAGAACGCGCTCGGCGGCAGCAGCAACAGGCCATTCGGCACGTACCAGCCACCTTCGTTAACCACCGGCAGCAGGCTGACACCGAACAGTGAGCCCGCGCCCAGCAGTTCCCGGAAGAACGCCACGAACAGCAGGATCACGGAGTAACCCAGGCCGTTACCGATACCGTCCAGGAAGCTCAGGAGCGGTGGGTTGTTCATGGCAAAACCTTCCGCGCGACCCATGACGATACAGTTGGTGATGATCAGACCAACGAATACCGACAGCTGCTTGGAGATCTCATAGGCGTAAGCCTTGAGGATCTGGTCCACCACAATTACCAGAGAGGCAATGATGGTCATTTGCACGATGATCCGGATGCTGCCCGGAATCTGGGTACGGACCAGGGAAACCGCCAGGTTGGAGAACGCGGTAACCGCGATAACCGCCAGACACATGACGATACTGACGCTCATGCTGGTGGTTACCGCCAGCGCCGAACAGATACCGAGGATCTGAAGGGCGATCGGGTTGTTACTGAAGATTGGTTCGAAGAGAACCTGTTTGGCTGATGAACCGGCCATGATCAGACCTCCCCTTCACGAAGTTTTTGCAGGAACGGGGCGAAGCCGCGCTCACCCATCCAGTAGTTGACCAGCTGCTGAACACCACGGCTGGTGAGCGTTGCACCCGAGAGCGCATCGACCTTGTGCTCCTTGTCGCGGGCATCGGCGCCCACACCACCCTTGACGAGCTGGATCTGCGGCTCGCTGGGGCTGTCGGCGTAGACTTCCTTGCCAACCCACTGCTGCTTCCAGCGGGGGTTGTCCACTTCACCACCCAGGCCCGGAGTTTCCGCGTGAGCGTAGAAACCGAGACCTTCGATGGTGTTGAGGTTACCCTCGAGGGAGATGAAGCCGTACAGAGTGGACCACAGGCCGTAACCGTGAATCGGCAGTACCACACGAACCAGCTCACCGTTCTCACTCAGGGTGTAAACCTTGGCGACGTTCGGACGGCGCTTGATGCCGGCCTTGTCTTCGGAGGCGGGAATGTTGGTGGACATCTGTGGATCAGAAGCCGCCTTGTACATGTCGTACTTCATGGGGTCTTGAACGCCAACTGCGGAAGGCTCCACGAACTCGCCGCTATCCAGGTCAACCAGTCGCACGTCGAAACTCTCGAACATTTCTTCGATCTGCTGGGGACTGGCGCCAGGCTCCAGCATGCCAGCGGCAGAGAGGATGTTGGTCTTGATATCCAGATTCTGATTCTGGATCTGCGCCGGACGGAGCATGACGGCTGCGGTCGAAACCACAACCGAGAACACAATACTCAGCACCAGCGCAACCATCAGGGTTCTGGAGACAGTATCTTTAGCTTTAGCCACGAGCAAGCCTCCGTTTGATGTTGGCCTGAACCACGTAGTGGTCCATCAGCGGTGCGAACAGGTTGGCGAACAGGATCGCCAGCATGATGCCTTCCGGGAACGCCGGGTTGACCACACGGATCAGCACGGTCATGACGCCCACGAGGATGCCGAAGCACCAGCGACCGGTGTTGGTCATCGCTGCGGATACCGGGTCGGTGGCCATGAACATCATGCCGAAGGCGAAGCCACCCATGACCAGATGCCAGTGCGCCGGCACAGCAAACATCGGGTTGGTGTCGGAACCGACCAGGTTCAGCAGCAGGGACATACCGATCATGCCGATCATTACCCCGCCCACAATCCGATAGGAGGCAATCTTCATCACCAGCAGGATAAGGCCGCCGATCAGGATGGCCAGGGTGGAGGTCTCGCCCATGGAACCCTGAATGGTACCCATAAACGCGTTCATCCAGCCGATCTGCTCCTTGAGCGCATCCAGACCGCCAGAGGCCGCCCAGCTCAGGGCAGTGGCGCCGCTGAAGCCGTCAACAGCGGTCCAGACGGTGTCACCGGAGATCTGTGCCGGATAGGCGAAGTACAGGAACGCACGACCGGTCAGGGCCGGGTTCAGGAAGTTCTTGCCGGTACCGCCAAATACTTCCTTGCCGATCACCACGCCGAAGGTGATACCCAGGGCCACCTGCCAGAGCGGGATGGTGGGCGGGCAGATCAGGGCAAAGAGTACGGAGGTCACGAAGAAACCTTCGTTCACTTCGTGGCGACGAACGGTGGCGAACAACACTTCCCAGAAACCACCCACCACGAAGGTGACGAAGTAGATGGGCACGAAGTACGCCAGGCCGTAAACAAAGTTGTCCCACATGCCAGCGCCGGCGCCGGTTACCGCCAGGGCCTGGATGAAGGCAGTCCGCAGGCCACCGTCACCCACCATGGCATCCGGGTTGGACGCCAGGAAGCTGTTGGCCTGGTAGCCAATGTTCCACATACCGAAGAACATGGCTGGGAAGGTACACAACCACACCGTGATCATGATGCGCTTCAGGTCTACGCCGTCACGCACATGGGAGGTGGTGGAGGTTACGCTCGAAGGCGAGTAGAAAATGGTATCGACGGCTTCGTACAGCGCATACCAGCGCTCGTACTTGCCGCCTTTTTCAAAGTGATGCTCGATTCCATCGAGAAACTGTCGGATTGCCATCGTATTAGCCCTCGATCTCGATTCGGGTCAGGTTCTCGCGGAGAATCGGACCGTATTCATATTTGCCGGGGCACACGAAGGTGCACAGCGCCAGATCTTCTTCGTCCAGCTCCAGGGCACCCAGTTTCTGTGCCATTTCGGTATCACCGACAATCAGCGAACGCAGCAGCTGGGTCGGCAGGATATCCAGGGGCATGACCTGCTCATACGCACCCACCGGCACCATGGCCCGCTCACTGCCGTTGGTGGTGGTGGTGAAGTTGAACAATTTGCCCGGGTTGAGCTTGGACAGATAGATGTTCAGCACGGAGAACTTGTTCGGACCCGGAGACAACCAGCCCATGAACTCGCGCTTGGTCTGTTCTTCCAGCACGGAAATCTGGTTGGCGAAGCGACCCAGATATGCGCAGGGACCGTCACCACGACGACCACCGAACACCGAACCGGAGATGGCACGGACTTCACAGTCTGTGGCAATTTCACCGTCCAGAAGTTCCTGAAGGCTGGCACCCAGGCGGGTACGGACCAGACGCGGCTTCAGAGCCTTGGGGCCCCCGATGGCCACAATGCGTTCGACCGGCACTTCACCGGTTTCGAACAGCTTCGCGATATCGATCACGTCCTGATAGTTGATCGACCAGACGGTCTTGCTGCCAGAAACGGGGTCCAGGTAATGGATGTGGGTACCCACATTGCCGGCCGGATGGACACCGTCAAACTGCTGGATCTCGATGTTGTCCGCCTTGGGCACGGACACGTCGGAACCGGGCTTACCGGTGACGAAAACCGTGCCGCTGGTCAGCTTGGAGATGATGCTCAGCCCCTTCTCGAAGGCCTTGGCATTCTCACCGATGATGACTGTCGGATCCGCCGCCAGCGGGTTGGTATCCATCACGGAAACGAAAATGGAATGGGGAGCGGAATCGATTTCCGGAACCTTGCTGTACGGACGCGTCTTGAACGCTGTCCACAGGCCGGACTCAACCAGGTTATCGACAACCTGCTGACGCTCCAGACCACCAAGGTCGGCATCGTTGTAGCGGGCGTAGGTCTCAGCCTCATCGCCATCGATTTCGATAACGATTGACTGGAACACACGACGCTCACCGCGATTGACTTCTTTCACCACGCCGGCAGCGGGTGAGGTATAACGAACGCCTTCGGTCTTCTTGTCCGTGAACAGCAGCGACCCGCGCTTGACACGGTCTCCTTCTTTCACAGCCATTGTCGGCTTCATGCCGGTGTAGTCGAAACCGATCAACGCCACGTGGCGAATCGGATTGCCGTCTGTAATGGTCTGTTCGGGAGCGCCGCTGATGGGAAGATCCAGGCCTTTTTTGATCTTGATCATTAGCCTCGTCCAATCATCAGAAACTATCTAAGGATTTCCAACGCCCGGCCCCTGCGGCCCAGATTTCCTGGCGGGATTGCGCCAGAAGGCTGCACCATTTGACTCAAATACCGCAGCAAAGTCTGCTGCCGGGCATTTGACGCAGGAAAAGATGAGAAACGGGGTGCCAGACATACCCAAAATCGCGCCAATTATAGAGATTAAGGAATTCTATTTCCACCAGTAACCCAAATGGTTTTCTACCCCAAAAGCAGTAAAAAACCCCGGCAGCCAGGGCTACCGGGGTTCTCCAGAACACAGCGCGCCGGATCGGCGCTACGACCTTAGTCGCGTGCGCGCTTCGGGAAGATCGGGTAAGTCACACCCGCCATCTGGTTCACGCAACGAACCACCTGGGCGCTGTAGCCGAACTCGTTGTCGTACCACACGTACAGGATCAGACGCTTGCCGCCGGCAATGGTGGCCTGGGCATCAACGATGCCGGCGTGGCGAGAGCCGACAAAGTCGGTAGAAACCACTTCCGGAGAGTTCACGAAGTCGATCTGCTTCTGCAGCTCGGAGTGCAGCGCCATATCCCGCAGGTACTCGTTCACGCCTTCAACGGTAACATCCTTGTCCAGATTCAGGTTCAGGATGGCCATGGAGACGTTCGGGGTCGGTACCCGGATGGCGTTCCCGCTCAGCTTGCCCTTCAGCTCCGGCAGAGCCTTGGCAACGGCCTTGGCCGCACCGGTCTCGGTGATAACCATGTTCAGCGGGGCACTGCGGCCACGACGACTACCCTTGTGGTAGTTGTCGATCAGGTTCTGGTCGTTGGTGTAGGAGTGCACGGTCTCCACGTGACCGTCCTGGATGCCGTACTCATCGTGGATGGCCTTGAGTACCGGCGTAATGGCGTTGGTGGTACAGGAGGCCGCAGACAGGATCTTGTCCTCGTCGGTGATCCAGTCGTTGTTGATGCCATAGACGATGTTCTTGATGTCGCCCTTGCCCGGTGCAGTCAGGATAACCCGGCTCACACCCTTGGATTTCAGGTGCAGGCCCAGGCCTTCCTCGTCACGCCACTTACCGGTGTTATCGATAACGATGGCGTTGTGGATGTCGTACTCGGTGTAATCCACCTTGTCCGGACCGTCGGAGTAGATCACCTTGATGTAGTTGCCATTGGCGATCAGGGCGGATTCTTTCTCATCCACGGTGATGGTGCCGTCGAACGGGCCGTGAACAGAATCACGACGCAGCAGGCTGGCGCGCTTCTCGAGGTCGTTCTCGGCGCCGCCCTGACGAACCACGATGGCACGCAGGCGCAGGTTGTTGCCGCCACCCGCCTTCTCGATCAGGATACGGGCCAGCAGCCGGCCGATACGACCGAAACCGTAGAGCACAACGTCCTTGGTGTCGTTGTGGGCATCTTCCTCGGACTGAGACTGGTACTGACCAACCACCGGACCGATCTCACGCTTGAGGAATTCAGTCAGATCACCGCCTTCGGACTTGAACTTCACAGCCAGCTTGCCGATATCGACGTGGGCGCGGCCAAGGTCCAGCTTGTCCATCGCTTCGAGAATCGGCAGGGTGTCGTGAACGGACAGCTCACTGTCTTCCACCTGACGCACGAACCGGTGAGCGCGAATGATATCAATCACCGACTGGTTGATAATGGCGCGGCCATAAACGGACGTAACCACGTTGTTCTTGCGGTAGAGACGGCCGATCAGCGGAATCATGGCTTCCGCGGTGGATTCTCTTTCCGTCCAGTTAGACAGGTGCTGGTTGATCTGTTCGTGACTCACGGTTGGGACCTCTGTTAGCACTGGGAATAATTTCAGGGGCGCACATTATCCAACTTAAGGGGCCTTACGGCAAATACGATACTTCCCTACCTTCGTAGATAATCGGCCTGATCCGTCGCTGCCATGACACTGAAACCACCGACGGGTAGAATACGCCGCTTGCCAACTCCCCGATACAGGACTGCAGGAGCAACCACCCGACCATGAGCCAAGGCCCCTCCAGATCAGATAACCGGCTGATTGCACCGGAGTTTCCCACTCGCCCGGCGGACCACCGCACCTGGGGCGAGCTGCACGGCAGTAGTAACGCCCTGGCCATCTGCGAGAGTGCCCGCAACCATCCGGGACTGACCCTGGTTATCACCCGCAGCACCAGCGAGGCGATCCAGCTTGAGCAGGCCATGCGGTTTTTCCTGGGGCTGCCCGAGGATGAGGATCAACCGGCGATCACCGCCGACGGCATGGAACTGCTCTCTCTGCCGGACTGGGAGACCCTGCCCTACGACCTGTTCTCGCCGCACCAGGACATCACCTCCCGCCGGATCCGGACCCTGCACCGTCTGCCCTCGACCCGGCACGGGCTACTGGTAGTGCCCGCCCGCACCCTGATGCACCGGCTGCCACCGGTCAGCTACCTGCAGGGCAACACCCTGATCCTGGAGGTTGGCCAGTCCCTGGACATCGACAAATGGCGCCTGCAACTGGAAGCGGCCGGTTACCGTTACTCGGAGAATGTCTACGAACACGGGGAATACGCCGTCCGCGGCGCCATCCTGGACATCTTCCCCATGGGCGCCAGCCAGCCCTACCGCATCGACCTGTTCGATGACGAAATCGAAACCCTGCGCACCTTCAACCCGGAAACCCAGCGTTCGGTTGACCGGATTGAGCGCATCGAACTGTTGCCGGCCTATGAATTCCCCTGGCACAAGGAAGCCCGTTCCGGTTTCCGCAACCGCTGGTTCGAACAATTCCCGAATGCCGACCGGGATGCGCCTATCTACCAGGACGTGAGTCACGGCATCACGCCGCCCGGCATCGAGTACTACCTGCCGCTGTTCTTTGACGAAACGGCCACCCTGTTCGATTACCTGCCCGGGGAAACACTGGTATTCACCGCCGAGGGTCTGAACGAAGCGGTCAGCCAGTTTGATGCCGAGACCCGAAATCGCTACGAGGATCGCCGCCACGACCGCCTGCGGCCGATCATGCCGCCAGCCACCCTGTTTCTGCAGCAGGATGAGCTTTTCGGCCATCTGAAGACCTTCCCCCGTGTGACCACCACCCCGGACACCGCAGAAGGCAGCGGCGCCGTCAACTGCCCGAGCCAGGCGCTGCCCGATGTGTCGATGGACGGCCGGGCGGCAGACCCGGCAGCACGGCTCAAGCGCTTTATCGATGAATTCGGTGGCCGGGTTCTGATCGGAGCCGAATCCTCCGGCCGGCGTGAGGCGCTGATCGAGAACCTGTCCAGCCACGGCCTGAAACCCACGAACCTGGAAAACTGGCAGTCCTTCATCTCGAAAGAAAACTGCCCGCTGGCCATCACCATTGCGCCCATGGAACAGGGACTGGTCCTGCCCGGGCAACATCTGGCCCTGGTCACCGAGACCGCCCTGTTCGGCGAACGGGTCCTGCAACGCCGACGCCGGGAAAAACCGACGGAATTGGACGATGGCGGCTACCGGGACCTGTCGGAGCTGCGGATCGGATCTCCGGTGGTTCACATCGATCATGGCGTCGGCCGTTACCTGGGACTGGAGACGATTACCGTCGGCGACGAATCCAACGAGTTCCTGATGCTCGAGTACGCCGGAGGCTCGAAACTGTATGTGCCGGTTTCCAGTCTGCACCTGATTTCCCGCTACGCCGGCACCGATGTCGAGCACGCACCGCTGCACAAACTGGGCACCGAGCGCTGGAGCCACGCCAAGCAGAAAGCGCTCGAGAAGATCCGCGATACCGCGGCGGAACTGCTTGATGTCTACGCCCGTCGGGAAGCCCGCAAAGGCTTCCAGTTCGAGGATCCGAAGGAGGCCTACCGCGCCTTTGCCGCCGAATTCCCGTTCGAGGAAACTCCGGATCAGGAAGTGGCCATCCAGGCGGTATTCGAGGACATGACCGGGGAACGCCCCATGGACCGACTGGTCTGTGGTGACGTTGGCTTCGGCAAGACTGAGGTGGCCATGCGCGCCGCTTTCCTGGCCACATGGTCCGGAAAGCAGGTAGCGGTGCTGGTTCCCACCACCCTACTGGCCCAGCAGCACTACGAGTCCTTCCGGGACCGTTTCTCCGGCACCCCGGTCCAGGTGGAACTGCTGAGCCGGTTCCGCAGTGGCAGCCAGACCACCAAGGCAATGGAAGCCATCGAGGAAGGCAAAGCCGACATTGTCATCGGTACCCACAAGTTGCTGCAGGGAGACATCCGGTTCAAGAA
The DNA here is from genome assembly GCF_039523335.1 of Marinobacter szutsaonensis. Lineage (NCBI taxonomy): Bacteria > Pseudomonadati > Pseudomonadota > Gammaproteobacteria > Pseudomonadales > Marinobacteraceae > Marinobacter > Marinobacter szutsaonensis. The sequence goes on from NZ_BAAAFC010000001.1 coordinate 768,280, forward strand.
CCTGGGCCTGGTGATCATCGACGAGGAACACCGGTTCGGGGTCCAGCAGAAGGAAAAACTCAAGGCATTACGGGCCGAAGTGGACATGCTGACACTGACCGCTACGCCCATCCCGCGCACCCTGAACATGGCCATGGGTCACCTGCGGGATCTGTCCATCATTGCCACCCCGCCGGCCCGGCGGCTGTCGGTGAAAACCTTTGTCCGGCAGCGGGATGACGCCATGACCAAGGAGGCGATCCTGCGGGAAATCCTCCGGGGCGGTCAGGTGTACTACCTGCACAACGACGTGGCCACCATTGAGAAAACGGCGGAAGACCTGCGCCGCATGATTCCCGAGGCGCGGGTGGGCGTGGCCCACGGCCAGATGCGCGAACGGGAACTCGAGCAGATCATGTCCGACTTCTACCACAAGCGCTTTAACGTACTGGTTTGTACCACCATTATTGAAACCGGCATCGACATCCCCAGCGCCAACACCATCATCATCGAGCGCGCAGACAAGTTCGGCCTGGCCCAGCTGCATCAGCTCCGGGGCCGTGTGGGCCGCTCCCACCACCAGGCCTATGCCTACCTGCTGACGCCGCCGCCCAGGGCAATGACCGCGGATGCCAAGAAGCGCCTGGATGCGATCTCCGAGGCCCAGGATCTGGGCGCAGGCTTCATGCTGGCCACCCACGACCTGGAGATCCGGGGGGCCGGTGAGTTACTTGGTGAGGAACAGAGCGGGCAGATCGAAACCATCGGTTTCACCCTGTACATGCAGCTGCTGGATGAGGCCGTAAAGGCCATCAAGGAAGGCCGCACGCCGAACGCAGACCTGCCGCTGAGCCACGGCACGGAGATGAACCTGCGGATTCCGGCGCTGATTCCCGAAGACTACCTGCCTGATGTCCATAACCGGCTGATGCTCTACAAACGCATTGCCAGCGTGGACAACAAGGAAGCATTAAAAGAACTTCAGGTTGAGATGATCGACCGGTTCGGTTTGTTACCGGAACCGGCAAAGAACCTGGTTCGTCAGACTGAATTGCGACTCAAGGCCGAGGCACTGGGTATCGTGAAAATCGATGCCGGCAAGGAATGGACCCGTCTGGAGTTCGGCGGTTCGACACCGGTAGACCCGCTGGTTCTGGTTAAAAAAGTGCAATCCGCACCGGACCAGTACCGGCTTGAGGGGGCCAACAGCTTCCGTTTCAGGCTGAAGGACACCTCCACCGGTGGTAAACTCGATGGCATTTCGCAAATGCTGGATGAGCTGACACCGGCTGACAGTATATCCAGGCACTGACGCTCGCATGATTCGGGGAGAGAATCCGTTGCAACCGACCACCCTTTTCAGCAGTACCAAGGCCGCCCGCATCCTGGCCACGATCACGCTGGCCGCGCTGGCCCTGACCGCGCACGCCCAGGATTCGGGCAACATTCCGGACGACTACTACCGTGCGGAATTTGTCATTCTTGAGCGCATCGTCGATCCCTCGGCGGTTGAAGAACGTATGGGGGACCGGGAGGTAGAGCCCCCAATCCAGACCGACGAAGCGCTATGGGTCGTTGATCGCAGCGGCAATGCCCAGACTACCCTGAACCTGGCGCCCCGCGGGGATCTGTACCTCAATTCGGCTGCCCAGCGGCTGGAAAACAGCGGCAATTACCGGATACTGATGACTGCGGGCTGGTACGAGGCGTTCCCGCCCGACTATGAGGGAGAACCACTCAGAGTTGAGCTGGGCGACTGGATCGACAGCGCAGGGCAACGGGAAATCGAAGGGCATATCACCATTGACCGCCGGCGCTACCTGCACGTGGATGTCCATCTCAATCACTGGCAACAGGGCAGCAGTTCGTTCGTCAGTCAGCCCGCTCCGAATCCCACTGACGGCGGACAACAGCAGGAGGAAACCGAGAGCGACAGCTTTGTATCCCTCCAGCCACAGGTGGCTCAGCCAGCTGCAAATCCGCTGGAACTGGTGACCTGGATCCGCGAGACCCGCAGGATGCGCAGTCAGGAAGTCCATTTCCTGGACTCCCCCACCATCGGTGTCCTGGTATTCTTCAGGAAGGTCGAGGCATCGGACTGAGTTGTCCAAGCTGGGCCATCGAGCTGGCGAGAATGGTCTTCACACCGGACATTCCCTGCTCGATGGCTTCTTCAATTTCTTCCATGGTGATGATGTGGTCGGATTTACCCGCGGCCCAGTTCACCACCAGCCCCAGGCACACGTAACGCATCCCCAGTTCTGCCGCCAGCGCCGCTTCGGGCATACCGGTCATACCTACCAGATCGCAACCGTCCCGCTCCATGCGCCGGATCTCCGCGGCGGTCTCCAGCCTCGGACCCTGGGTGGCGCCATACACGCCGAAATCGGAGAACGGCACCGACTCCCGTTTCGCGGCGTCGATCAGTGCCTGCCGGGCGTCTGCGTCGTAGGGAAAGGTGAAATCGATGTGGGTGACTGAATCCAGGTCGCCCTCAAAAAAGGTACTGCCCCGCCCCCAGGTGTAATCAATAATCTGGTCCGGAACGACAACGTGGGCCGGCCCCATATCCGGATGAATACCTCCCACGGCATTCACGCCGACCACGGTTCGCACACCCGCCTCATACAGCGCGAGGATATTGGCCCGGTAGTTGACTTGATGGGGCGGAATCCGGTGGGGATTGCCGTGCCGGGACAGGAAAATCACGGACTGCTCACCCAACCGACCTTCCACCAGGGGCGCAGAGGGCTCACCCCATGCCGTGGAAACGCTGGTCTCGCCCGCGATGGTCAGCCCGGAAAGTGTGGTCAGGCCGGTACCACCAATGATACCGACCGGCGCAGTGCTTGAAGCTTGGGTCATTCTGACTTCCCTTCGGATGATTCTTTGCCCTTAGCGGAGGCCGAGCGCTCCCCTTCTCGCGCGCCACTCTCCCGTTCGCCCTTGTCCTCGCCGGAGAGACGCACGCCATCGGGAAGGTGCAGGGTACGGGTCGGGAAGGCCACCTCGGCGCCATAGCCTTCAATGATCTCGCTGATCCGCAACAGCACATCCTGCTTGATCTCATGGAAACGGACCCACTGGGTGGTCTTGGTAAAGGTGTAAACCATGATATCGAGAGAAGAGCTGTTGAACGCCACGAAATTGACGATCAAAGTGCGCTGGGTCTCGATTTCCTCGTGATTCTCCAGCATGGAGCGGATATCGGAGACGATGTCCGCCATCTGGCTGACATCCGCGTAACGGATCCCGATGGTTTCATAGATCCGGCGGTTGTACATCCGCGAGGGGTTTTCCACCGCGATGGTGGTGAATGCCGCGTTGGGCACGTACAGCGGGCGCTGGTCAAAGGTGCGGATTGTCGTGACCCGCCAACCGATATGTTCGACCGTACCCTCGATGTTTCTGTCCGGCGAGCGGATCCAGTCGCCAACCTTGAAGGGCCGGTCCAGGTGCACAATCATGCCACCGAAAAAGTTGGCCAGCAGGTCCTTGGCAGCAAAGCCCACCGCAATACCACCGACACCACCGAAGGCCAGCACCCCGGAAATGCTGTAGCCGAGAGTCTGCATGACAATCAGTACGGCGGTAATAATAACCACGGCCCTGGACAGTTTGCTCACCGCGTTGACGGTGGTGTAGTCCATGGGCTTTTTCATCTTCATCGGGGAGACCAGAATCTCCTCGATCTGCTTGATCGTTCCCAGCAACGCCCAGACCACAATCCAGATAAAGCCCAGCTCCAGCAGTTTCTGGTTGGCTTTGAAGATCTCGGCTTCGGAATAGTGGTGGGCCACCTCGGCCGCCCAGTAGACGCCTTGGAGCCAGACAAAGGCAACCAGTGGTTTTCGGGCGGCATGTAACAGGGCGTCATCCCAGATGTTGCGGGTATTGCTGAACTTTTTCTCGAGCGCCCGGATTATGTGACTCACCACATAGGCCACAATGGCGGTCCCGAAAACCAGCGCAAAGACGATGATGCCCGTGCGCCAGCCCTCGGAGAGCAACCCGAAGCCCTTGATCCACTCGTTGATTGTTGCCAGCAGCTCTCCGATCATCAGTCCCTCGGATGAATGATGGTTAAAGGATAACGACCCGCAGCCCGGCGTGTACCCGGTCAAACAATTCGATCACATCCTGATTGCGCATGCGGATGCAACCGTGGGACCTGGGAACTCCCATGGGCTCGGTGTCGGGTGTGCCGTGAATGTATATGAAGCGACGGAAAGTATCGACCCCGGGGCCCCGGTTTTTACCCGGCTCCAGGCCGCACAACCAGACGATGCGACTGAGGATCCAGTCCCGGTCGGGATGCGCCAGTGCCAGTTCCGGACTGTAGATTTCACCGGTGGGGCGGCGGGCCCGGAACACGGTGTTTGCCGGCAGCCCCTGGCCCACCATGGCGCGGATGTAGTGTTCGCCCCGCGGGGTGCAGCCGCTGCCATCCTGCTCCCCGGCCCCGTTCAGGGCGGTGGATACCGGATAGCTGGCAATGATTTGGCCCTGATCATTCACCAGGGTCAGAGTCTGGTCAGCGATGGAGACTGCCAGGTGATCGACGTACTTTCGGGATGGGGTCAAAACCGGTCGGGCTCCGTATCCAGACTATTCCAGATCGGAAGCCTAACCGAGGGAGCAGAACTCAGGCAACCGAGACCGTGCTGCCTTTGGGCGGAACCAGCATGGTATCTTCGGCCTGCATGCCGGCAGCCAGGAAAGGCACCAGGCGCAAAGCGATCTCCTGAACGGACGTTTCCACACCGGTTTTGTTCTGCAGGATGTCTCGCAGGGCATCCGAACTGGACATGGTGAAGGCAGTCGCCCCGAGCATGAACTGGATACGCCAGTAACGGTCCACGGCTGACAATTGCGGGGTTGCAGCCTTGAGCAGACGCATGAAACGACTGAACGGGTCGCCGTATTCCTGCTCCAGAAACTTGCGCAGGTGGCCCTGGGACTGGGTATAGGCCAGACCGAGCAGACGCATGAAGATGGAGATACCCTTTTCGTTTCTCTGGGGCATCCGGACAGCACTTTCGGTCAGGGCCCAGAGGGTCTGATTCAGCGTCGGGGGCTGATCGCCACAACTCTCCTCGAGCTCATCGAAGGCTTTTTCCAGGGTGGCGGAAAACGGCGTGAGAAAACGGGCAAAGACCGCGTGAATCAGCGCGTTCTTCGAACCAAAGTGGTAATTGACAGCGGCGAGGTTTACTTTAGCCTTACTGGTAATCATCCGGAGGGAAGTTTCGGAAAACCCGCGCTCGGCAAACAGCTCCTCGGCTGCGTCAAGAATCCGGTCTACGGTATCAGATTGCGCCATCTTGTTATCGGTGCCTCTAGCGTACGTCTGTTTTAAACATACGTTTGAAGCCAATTTATGTCAAGTTTGTTATCCTTCAGCTTCCCGCCACAGCGCAGAGCTCCGAAAGCCGAGAGGTAGTCTATGTTCACAGGAATTGTCCAGGGTATCGCCACTATCGAAGAAGTCACCGCCCGTCCGGGACTGAGCACACTGGCGGTGCGACTCCCCGAGGACAAGGTGGAAGGCGTGACTATTGGCGCTTCCGTGGCCATCAATGGCACCTGCCTGACCGTGACTCGCCAGCAAGGCGCGACCCTGTACTTCGACGCCATGCAGGAAACCCTGCGACTGACCACACTGGGAGACCTCGAGGCAGGCGATACTGTCAACTTCGAGCGGGCAGCACGGATCGGCGACGAGATCGGCGGCCACCTGCTGTCAGGGCATGTGCACACCACTGCCAGGATCGTGGAGATCGAGCGTCCGGAGAACAATGTCACGATCTGGTTTGAAGTGCCCGAGGAATGGACCCGCTATATCTTTCCCAAGGGCTACATTGCGATCAACGGCGCCAGCCTCACCATTGGCGAAGTCCGCGACAACCGCTTCAACGTGCATCTGATCCCGGAAACCCTGAGAGCCACCACCTTCGGCACGGCGGAGACTGGAGACCGGGTCAATATCGAAATCGACAGCCAGACCCAGACCATTGTCGACACCCTCGCTCGCCTGGGTTACGACCGCCCGGCCTGAAACACCACGAACTTCGGATCCGCATCCAGCTGACGCACCTTCGGGAAATCGCGTCTGAGGGTCCGGTGATAGCCCAGGTGCCGGTTACCCACCATCAGCAGGCGACCCCCAGGGGCAAGGTGACGGGCAGCCTGCCGGAACAGCCGCAGGGCGATATGATCTCCTACCACACCCCCTTCGTGGAACGGAGGATTGAGCAGGATCAGGTCAAACGCCCCGGCCTCCTCCGGAATTCCGTCGGCGTGATGAAAGGTCGCTTCGATACCCGGAAAAGCCCGACGGACATTGTGCCTGGCGCTCAGCACCGCCTGACTGGAAACATCGGTGCAGGTCAGGCTCAGCTCCGGACGCGCCGACAGGGCCTGAAGCCCGAGCACGCCGTTCCCGCAGGCCAGGTCCAGCATCCGGGCATCGGCACCGAGCTCCGACACGGCCTCGGTGATATGAGGCAACAGCAGCCGTGTGCCGATATCCAGCTTCTCCCGGGCAAACACCGCCGGCAAGGCCTCCACCCGAACACCGTTCTCCAGGGCATAGCCCTTCCATAATCCCGGCCAGTCGTTCAGGCCCGCCTGCCCCCTGCTGCACATCACCACCCGCGCCTTCTTGCGGGCAGGAAAAACCTGCTCGGTTACCACCGCCTCGGCAAAGACATCGACACTGCGATCCGGGAGGTGCTTGATCATGCCGCCGGCCAAGATCCTGCCCTGCTCCGACAGCACCCCATTGAGCCAGCGCAGCATCCAGGCCAGATAATCCGCCTGGCGGGGAATCCGCAACACGACCAGATCAAAGAGTCCCTCGGGAGGATCCTGCCAGCTGGTGACACGGGGCATTTCCGTGGCCAAGGGATTGGCTCTGGCGTTCATTTCCAGTGCCTCAGTCAGACCGGCGTTGTCCGCCACCAGTTCCGGTGCAAACCCTGCCAGCCCCAGAGACAGGGCGCCGAATTGGTCATCCACAATGAGGACTCTGGCGTCTGGCCGGTCCTGGAGGACAGTTGCAGCGGTGTCCAGCAACAGTTCGTCAGCCGCATCCCAGGCCCTGAGGGACTTATCGCCGCTACCGGGGCGGACCAGTGAAAGTGGGCCATCGGGAGTCTGGAGTTTTGCGCTTGTCATTTCGGGCTATCCGGGAGGCGTTTCATGGGGGCGCCCATTCTAGGCTGTTTATTCTAGAAATTAACCCTAGAGTTTGCAGTGTTCATGCAATTCACCTTTGCCCCTCACCCCAGGGGCTTTTTTTTATTCCTTCAGCGGCGAAAAGCGCGATAGACGGTAAACCGACGGGCTTGCTCCAGCCGCTCAACAGCACCGACATGGCGCCGGATCAGCTCTTCATAGGGCAGGAAACTGTTCGCCACCAGCCGCAATTCGCCGCCGGCTTCCAGGTGAGAAGCCACGTCCTGAAGAAAGCGCTCGGTCATGGAGGTATCGGTCCGGACACCGGTGTGAAACGGTGGATTGGTGACAATGGTGGGCCATTTACCCTCGATGCCTGCGAGGCCGTCCGAGGCGTGAATCGCCCCCGCACACCCATTGCGTTCATAGGTTGCCCGGGCACAGATCACCGCCTGCGACTGGACATCGAGGCCATCGACCCGGGAAACGGTCTGAGCCGACTGCCGCTGCCAGCCCTGGAGCCAGCTGCCGATCACTCCGGCACCGCAGGCAAAATCCAGCAACCGGCCGGAACTGACAGGCTCTCGGGCGAGACTGTCAAGCAACAGCGCCGTCCCCTCGTCCAGCTCGCCGTGGCTGAAGATACCGGGCATACCGGCCACATCGATGCTGACGCCCGCGTGTTCCACCTGTGTCCAGGTGATCCAGTCCGCCAGCACGAACTCCGGGGCCGGCTCTGTAATCTCTGCACTCCAAACCTGGCAATGGCGGGCACTGTCCACCTTGCCGGCATCGGGCAACCTGGCCCGGAGCTGCTTGACCGCGCCGGCGATACCTTCTTTTTTCTCGCCCACCAGGATCAACCGGGCACCGGCCCTGGCCAGCCATAGCGCCAGGGCCAGGCGCATGTCCAGCTCGGCCCGCGCCTTGGGCAGGAAAACCACGACAGTGTCGAGACTGGCGGGCTGTAGACCTGGGGCATCATAGCCGAAACAGACCTGCCAGCCGGTCACTCGGCTCAGAGCCTCGTAGACGCCGACATGCTCGCTCATGGCGAGGCCTTGCTCCCCCAGCCGGGAAAGCAGGCCGGGGTCTGTGACCCCAAGCAGACCAACCGTACCACCGAGCAGGTCACGGTTACGCAGCAATGCCTCGTGGGAATTGGGAAGGGAGGACATGAAGCGATCAGGCCAGCTTCTGGCGACCGGCACGGACCGGGCGCTGAACCAGCTCCTCGACCGCAGTCTGCCGCACCTGGTCCCGCTCTTCCTCGTTGGAGATGGACAGCCCCATGTCCCGGAGCAGGCCATCCGCCACGTCATAGACAAAGCCATGAACGGTCAGGGGCTGCCCGCGACGCCAGGCTTCCTGAACGATGTTGTTCTGGCAGACGTGACCCACCTGTTCCACCACATTGAGTTCGCACAGACGGTCGATCCGGTCCTGCTCGCTGGTGATCGCATCCAGGGTAGCCTGATGGCGGTCGCGCACATCCTGGACATGGCGCAACCAGTGACTGATCAGGCCAAAGCCCTCGTTCCGCAGGGCTGCACGAACACCGCCACAGCCATAGTGGCCCACCACCAGGATGTGCTTCACCTTGAGCACCTCGATAGCGAACTGCAGCACCGACAGGCAATTGAAGTCGGTGTGCACCACCACGTTGGCCACATTGCGGTGAACGAAGAGTTCGCCGGGCAGCAGATCCACAATCTGGTTGGCCGGTACCCGGCTGTCGGCGCAGCCGATCCACAGGTATTCCGGCGCCTGCTGATTGGACAGGCGGTCGAAGAACTTGGGATCGACGGACTTGATGCCGTTGGCCCAGGCCCGGTTCTTGTCCAGCAGATTATCTAGCTGCCCCATGCAAACAACTCCCGTTTCTGACTAAAGTGCCGGAATTGAAAGCGAATCATTGTCGAAACGCAATACTCAGTTGGTCTCAACCTCGATTTCACCCTGGGGCTGGTGGATCGTGCTCTGGGCCAGATCCAGCAATTCCCGCAGCGCGACCGAGAACATGGCGTACTCGGGCTCCCGGGTATTCTTGAGCTCCACAAGCATGGATTTCCAGCGATCAATCAACTGCTCATGCTGCTGCATCCAGGTTTCCACGCAGGCAGGCACATCCGTCGGCTTCTCTGCCAGCTTCAGCACCCCGGTGGTCAGGGCCCGCTGCTGCCAGTCCAGATCCTCCCGGAAGCTCTCCCGGGCCAGTGCCTCCCAGTGGGAAACCGGCTTCAGATCAGCAATGGCAGTGGCAAACCAGGTCAGGTCGAGCCGGTCGCCCAGCTCGAAATAAAGGTTGGCCACGGTCTTCAGGGGCATGCCGGTGGCCTCCTTGGCCTCGATGATACCCAGGGACGAATACAGATAACCGGTGCCGGAGACCACGGACGCCAGCTCTTTGGGCAGGCCAGCCTCGACCAGATTGGTGTGGCGTTTCTCCCAGGCCTGGCGAGCCTGCTCTCCCAGGTAGTCCGGCAGGCCGGCGGTAATGGCCCAGACACTGTCGGCAAACCGCTCCATATGGCTCTGGATGCTCAGCTCGGCCCGGCGGTTACGCAGCAGCCAACGGACGGACCGGCGCATCAGGCGCATCAGATCCTGCATCAGCTCCATCTGCAGCCTGGCCGGGATGTGAAAATCCAGTGCCTCGATCCTGTCCCACCAGTTATCAATGCGGAACACATCCCGCGCGATAATCCATGCCAGGGCAATGGACGCCGCGTCGGCACCGGTGGACTGGTTGAGGCGCTCCACAAAGGTAATGCCCATGTGGTTGACCATGTCATTGGCAATCTGCGTGGCGATGATTTCCCGCCGCAACTGGTGCTCACCCAGTTCCGAACTGAACTGCTGGGTCAGGGCCCGGGGGAACACCTTGTACATTTCGCCGGCCAGCAGCGGCTCGTCCGGTAAGCTGCTGTCGATCAGGGTCTGCTTCAGGTCCCCTTTCACGTAGGAGATCAGCACCGACAGCTCCGGCCGGGTCAGCCCCTTTTTGTCGAGCTTGCGCTCGGACAGGGTTTCATCGTCCGGCAGGAACTCCAGGGCCCGGTTGAGTTTGCCCTCGCTCTCGAAGGTGTTCATCAGCCGGCGGTATTCCTCCAGACGCGTGGCCGCATCCTCGCTGGCGATACTGATGGCCTGGGTCTGACGGTAGTTGTTCTTCAGCACCAGAGACGCGACATCGTCGGTCATCTCCTCCAGCATCACGTTCCGCTGCTTCTCGGTGAGATCACCGACAGCCACGGCCCGGTTGAGCAGGATCTTCATGTTGACCTCGTGGTCCGAGCAATCCACGCCACCGGAGTTGTCGATGAAGTCGGTATTCAGGCGGCCGCCCTTGAGGGCGTACTCGATGCGGCCAAGCTGGGTCAGACCCAGGTTGCCGCCCTCACCTACCACCTTGCAGCGCAGCTCAGAGCCGTTGATCCGCAGACCATCGTTGGCCTTGTCGCCCACATCGGTGTTGGATTCCGAGCTGGCCTTCACATAGGTGCCGATACCACCCACCCAGAGCAGGTCCACCTGGGCCTTGAGGATGTGGGAAATCAGCATGTTGGGTGGCACTCGATCGGCCTTTATACCCAGCAGCTTTTTCATTTCGGGGCTGACCGGGATCGACTTGGCGTTCCGGCTGAACACACCGCCCCCCTTGGAAATCAGCTTGGTGTCGAAATCGGTCCAGGCTGACCGGGGCATTTCGAACAGGCGCTTGCGCTCCCGGAAACTGGCCTCGGCATCCGGATTCGGATCGACGAAAATGTGAACGTGGTTGAACGCCGCAACCAGCCGGGTCTTCTCCGAGCACAGCATGCCGTTGCCGAACACGTCGCCGCCCATATCGCCGATGCCGATGGCGGTAAACTCGTCCAGTGCCGGGTTGATGCCCATCTCGCGGAAGTGACGTTCCACCGAAACCCAGGCACCCCGGGCGGTAATGCCCATCTTCTTGTGGTCATAGCCGTTACTGCCGCCGGAGGCGAACGCATCGCCCATCCAGAAGCCGTATTCCGCAGCCAGGCCGTTGGCGATGTCGGAGAAGGTCGCGGTGCCCTTGTCGGCGGCCACCACGAGGTAGTGATCGTCCTCGTCGTGCCGGATAACCCGTTCCGGCGGCATGATCCCGGCATCCACCAGGTTATCGGTGATATCCAGCAGGCCGCGGATAAAGGTCTTGTAGGCCGCGATACCCTCGGCCTGGAACGCTTCCCGATCCGAAGGATCCGGCAGTCGTTTGGCCACGAAACCACCCTTGGCGCCCACCGGCACGATCACCGCATTCTTCACCTGCTGGGCCTTCACCAGACCCAGAATCTCGGTGCGGTAATCCTCGAAACGGTCGGACCAGCGCAGACCGCCACGGGCAACCTTGCCGCCCCGGAGGTGGACACCCTCGACCCTCGGCGAATACACGAAGATCTCGAACATCGGCAACGGCAGCGGCATGTCCGGGATGCGGGAGGGATCGAACTTCACGCTGATGTAGGACTTAGGCTTGCCTTCGACATCCAGCTGGTAGTAGTTGGTGCGCAGGGTCGCCTGCATCAGCTCCAGGTACAAACGCAGCACCCGGTCCTCGCTGAGGTTTTCAACCTCATCCAGTCCGGCGCTGAATTCGATCTCCAGCTTCTGCTGGGCCGCCTCGCTCTTGCCCTTGCTCTGATAACGCTCGGGGTTGAAGCGGATGTCAAAGAGGTCGAGCAAGGTCCGGGTCAGCTGGACATGGTTGACCAGGGTATTGGAAATGAAGGTCTGACTGTTCGAGAAACGGATCTGCCGCATATACCGCGCGTAGGTCCGCAACAGCGCAATCTCCCGCCAGCTCATGTAGGACGACAGCAGTAGGCGGTTGAAGGCGTCGTTTTCCGCTTCGCCGTGCCAGACCCGGCGGAACAACTCCTCGAAAATCGGCCGGATACGGTGGATGTCCACCACTTCCCCGGTGTGGGCCTGGAGGGTGAAATCGTGGATCCAGACGGACTTGCCGTGGCGGTCCAGCACCTCGAACGGGTGCTCCCCGATCACCCGGAAGCCCAGGTTATCGAAGATCGGCATCACGTCGGACAGCGGCAGCGGCTCGTCCGGGAAGAACAGCTTGAAGTGCAGGGTCGATTCATCCTCCTCCAGGGCCCGGTAGAAGCTCATGGCCAGATCGTCGTTATCCGCGGAGGCGGCAATATGGTCCAGATCAATGGCAGCCCGGCGCGGCGAGAACATATCGGTGTAACTGGCCGGGAAGCCACCGGCCCAGAGCCGGTAGAATTCATTGCCGCGTTCCTCGCCATAAGCCTCGCTGAGTGCCTCATAGAGGCCGTCGCGCCAGGACTGTGCCAGGTCGATGACCTTCTCCCGGATCTCGGCGATCGGCAACTGGCGGTTTTCCACCTGGGGCACCCGGATGGTGAACTGCACCCGGGCCAGGACCGACTCGGAAAAGTGGGTAACGAACTCGATGTCCTCCGCTTCCAGGGTCTCGAACAGCACCTGCTCCACCTTCAGGCGCAGCTCGGTGTTGTAGATATCCCTCGGGAAGAAGGCCAGGCAGGTAACAAACTGGCCATACACATCCTCGCGCATGAACAGCTCGATGCGCCGGCGCTCCTGGATGTAGAGAATGTTCTTGGCGACCCGGAGCAGCTCGTCGGATTCGATCTGGAAAAGCTCATCCCGCGGGTAGAGGGTAAGAATCTGCTCCAGTTCCTTGCCGGCGTAGTCGTCCCGCAGGAAGCCGGAACGTTTCATCACGCTCTGGAACTTCCGGCGCAGCAACGGAATCTCGTCGGGGCGCTCGTTGTAGACCCGGGCGGTATACAGGCCCAGGAACCGACGCTCGCCGACGACATCGCCCTTCTCGTTGAATTTTTTGACCGCAATGTAGTCCGGGTAGGCCGGGCGATGCACCCGGGAGCGCTGGGCGGACTTGGCGAAGATGAAGATGTCATCGGTGCGGGTCATCTCGTGCCGGGTGCGCTGAGGCAGCTCGTTCAGCCGGACCCGGTCCGGGCGCTCGTTGTTGACCCGAAGGATACCCAGCTCCGAGTTGGCGACCCGGCGCACTACGGTACCGCTCTTGTCCTTCACATAGTCGTATTCGTCGTAACCGAGAAAGGTGAAGTGATCCTGAACCAGCCAGTTCAGGAAGGCCCTCGCCTCTTCCTTTTCCTCCTCGTTGATACCGGCGGTGGTGTCGTCCAGCTCGCCGATGATCCGGTTGACCTTGTCCGTCACTACATTGAAGTCCGAGACCGCGATCCGCACTTCGTGCAGTACCGTCTGCAGCGTTTCCTCCAGGTCCTTCAGATCCACGGGATTGCTGTGGCGGTCGATCTCAAGAACGATAAAGGCCTCGTACTCGGCGCCCGAGCCGCTTTTCTTGGTTGAGTGCAGCTTCTTGAGCTTGCCGTCCTTGTCACGGTCGACCTGCAGGATCGAGTGCTGGATGGAATGGGTGCCGATTTCCCGTTGGTTGATGGCGATCCGCAGGGAATCGATCAGAAACGGAATGTTCGGATGCAGGATGAAAATGACCGTGTGGGTTGACTGCCAGCCGTCACTTTCCAGGTCCGGGTTGAATACCGATACCGGGGTCTCATCGGCACTGCGCTTCTGCAGGAATTGCCAGGCGGCCAGAATGGCACCGTAGGTATCTGAGAATCGTCGACTCACCAACTCTTCAAGAGGGATATGCGCGTAATGCTGCTTTGCAAATTCACTGATTTTTTTCGCCTCGGTCTTCGCGATCTTCTGGGAAAACGCATCAGCGAGTTGCTCAAAAAACTGTTCCTTGCTGGCCACAGTCAGCGCGTTCATGATTTACCTCTGGTCAGTGTGAAATAAACGTAATCGACGTACTGTCACATAAGCATAGTCAAACCCTTGATTTTTGCCGTCCAGATGCGAAAACTGCGGCAACTACTTACGAACAATACGGTTCCTTGACGGGACATGGATAAGGGAGCAGTTACATCCAATGTCACTACAGCATACGTTCGGGGAGTTAAGGTCACAGTTAGCCAAAAGGATCATTGGCCAGGAAAAACTGGTAGACCGGCTGCTCATTGCCCTGCTGGCCGACGGCCACCTGCTGGTGGAAGGGGCGCCCGGGCTGGCCAAGACCACCGCCATCAAGGCCCTGGCCGACCACCTCGAGGGGGACTTCCACCGTATCCAGTTCACCCCTGATCTTCTGCCTTCGGATGTCACCGGCAGCGAGATCTACCGGGCTGAAACCGGGCAGTTCGAATTCCAGAAAGGCCCCATATTCCACAACCTCGTGCTGGCCGACGAAATCAACCGTGCGCCGGCGAAGGTGCAGTCCGCCCTGCTCGAAGCCATGGGCGAGCGGCAGGTCAGCGTCGGTCTCAAGACCTTCCCGCTGGATAAACTGTTCCTGGTGATGGCCACCCAAAACCCCATCGAGCAGGAAGGCACCTACCCGCTGCCCGAAGCCCAGCTGGACCGTTTCCTGATGCATGTGGTGATTGACTACCCCTCGGCCGAGGCTGAAAAGGCCATCCTGCACCTGGCGAGGAACGATTACCGCCAGGGACTGCCAAGGGCCGAAACCCGGATCACTGCCGAGCAGGTCTTCGCGGCAAGGGCAGAGGCGGCGGATATCTACATGGCCGAACCGGTTGAGCAATATCTGCTGGCCCTGGTACTTGCCACCCGGGATGCCGCTACCCTGGATCCGGAACTGGCCCGCTGGACCGCCTTCGGCGCCAGTCCCCGGGGCACCATTGCTCTGGACCGGTGTGCCCGCGCCAGTGCCTGGCTGGATGGCCGGGACTATGTCACTCCCGATGACGTCCGGGCCATGGCCTTTGACGTGCTCCGGCACCGGATCCTGCTGACCTTCGAGGCCGAAGCCGAGGGCATGACGCCAGACGCGGTCATCGCACGGCTGATCGACCGGGTTCCGGTCGCCGCCTGAGGCCCTACATCCCTGTGCAAGACCCGACACCATGGTAACCAGCCAAGCCACCACACACATCAGCCTGCCGGACCTGATCCGGTTGCAGGCCGATGCCCGGGCCCTGAAGCTGCCTTCCGCGCGGCCGGTGCGCTCCCGGCAGGCGGGGTTGCAGCGCTCACCACAACGGGGGCGAGGCATGGCCTTTGCCGAGGTGCGCCAGTACCAGCCGGGCGATGACATCCGTAGCATCGACTGGCGGGTTACTGCCCGAAGGCAATCCCCGCACACCAAACTGTACGAGGAGGAACGGGAGCGCCCTGTGCTACTGCTGTGCGATCTGGGACCCAGCCTGTTCTTCGCCAGCACCGGCGCCTACAAGCAGGTCCGTTGCGCCCAGGTGGCAGCGATCCTGTCCTGGCTGGCCCTCTGGGCCGGAGACCAGGTTGGCGGAATCGTGTTCAATGGTGAGAAGCTGGAAGTGCTTCGCCCGGCCCGCCGCAAGAAATCGGTGCTGCGGTTGCTCGACTCCCTGGCGGAACAGCAGCACAAACCCGACCGGAACGGCGGGCTGCCCACCTCCGGCATGGATAACGGGCCCTGGCTCGATCAGGCCCTGGCCGAAGCCCGACGGGTTGCCCATACCGGCAGCCGCATCTTTGTACTGAGCGATTTCCTGCAAATCTCGGAGGATACCGCCTCCCTGCTCGGCGCCCTGGCACGCCACAATGTCGTCAACGCCATCCGGATTGTGGATCCGCTGGAACAGCAGCTGCCTGACAGCGGCCGGTTCGCGGTCGCCGGTCCGGATGGCCCAATCTGGTTCGATGCCGGCAATCCCCGTTTCCAGAAAGCCTGGCGGGAGCGCATTACTGCCCACGAAACGCAGCTGGATTCCTGTTTCCGCACCGCCGGCGTGGTGTCCGCGACGGTTTCAACCGGCGAGGATCCTGCCTCCGTGCTGAAATCCCTGCTTGGGCCGAGGGGGCGGATCGGATGAACCCACAGGACCCCCTGAGCCAGCTGCGAGACATCCATCTGCCTGCCACTGGCGGTTTCTGGCCACCGGCGCCCGGCTGGTGGGTGCTCGCAGTGCTGCTTCTGGTTGTCCTTGCGCTGGTAGTGACAGCCTTGCTTCGCCGCAGGCGTCGCAATCGGTGGCGCCGGCAGGCACTCATTGCCCTGACCGAACTGGAGCGAAAATCGGAACCAACACCTGCCTGGTTCACCTCTCTCAACACCCTGCTCAAACAGGCAGCCAGGGAATGCCAGCCGGAAAGCCGGCCCCAGGCCCTCAGCGGCCACGCCTGGGTGGATTTCCTGATCGCCACGTCGCCAGAGGGGCAAACTCCGGAACGGCGCTGGCTCGAAGCGATGGTCCATGCCGCCTGGCAGCCAACGGTACAGGCCGATCCCGGTGAAGCTGTCCGGTTTGCCCGCCACTGGCTGGGAGGGCAGAAATGCTGAGCCTGGCCTATCCCTGGGTCCTTGTTATCGCCCTGCTCCCGCTGCTGATCCAGTGGCGCCGACCGGCGCGCCGACAGGTGGACGCACCGGTCCTGCCCACCGGGCACTGGTTATCCGGCTTGCCCGGCGTCAGTCGCCAGGGCAGCGCTACCCCATGGTGGCGCAAGCTGCTGCTCGCTCTGCTTTGGCTTCTCCTGGTGCTGGCGCTGGCACGGCCACAATATGTGGGTGAGCAGGTGCAGATGCCGCTCACCGGTCGTGACCTCATGCTCGTGGTGGATATCTCCCCCTCCATGGACGAGCGGGACATGGTGATCCAGGGCCGGAGCATCAACCGCCTGCAGGCGGTCAAACACGTACTGAATGATTTCATCTCGCGGCGGAAGGGCGACCGGCTCGGCCTGATCCTGTTTGGCACCGAGCCTTACGTCCAGGCGCCACTGACCTTCGATCTGGAAACCGTGCGCGCCCTGATGCAGGAATCGGGGCTGGGCATGGCGGGCCGGGCCACGGCGATCGGGGATGCTATCGGCCTTTCAGTCAAGCGGTTGCGGGAACGCCCTCAGGAACAGCGGGTCGCGGTGCTGCTCACCGACGGCGCCAACACCGCCGGGGAAATCAGTCCGGACAAAGCCACGGAAATTGCCGCAGCCGCGGGCGTCAGGCTGTATACCATCGGGATCGGCGCTGACACCATGGTCCAGCGGGGCCTGCTCGGTTCCCGACGGGTCAATCCCTCCCGGGACCTTGACGAAGGCCTGCTTACCCGGATGGCACAAGCCACCGGTGGCGAGTATTTCCGGGCCCGCAGCCTGCCCGAGCTGGAAATGATCTATGAGAGCATCAACCAGCTCGAAGCCATCGAACTGGAGGGCAAACTCTATCGACCGGTGACCGAGCTGTTCATCTGGCCGGCGGGCCTGGCGGTCTGTTCGTGGCTGCTTGTCGCCCTGGCCAGCCTCGCCGACCGGCGCCGCCAATCCCGCGCAGAACCGGCGGAAGGGGCGAAAGGAGCAGAGCATGGCTGACTTCCATTTCCTTCGCCCGCTCTGGTTGTTGCTGCTTCTCGCCGTGCCATTGCTCGTGGTGATACTCCGCAACGCAGGCCACGGCGACAGCGGCTGGTCACGGCTGATTCCTGCTACCTTGCTGTCACCACTGATCCGTTCCAGGGGGCAGCAGAATGGCCGTGGCGGCTCACCGCTTGTGCCTGTCTCCCCGGCGCTGGTGATACTGGCTGTTGCCCTGGCCGGCCCGGCCTGGCGGGAAGCGCCCACGCCCCTGAAACAGCCGGGGGACAGCCTGGTCATGGTGCTGGATCTGTCGCTGTCCATGCTCGCCACCGATGTTGAACCCGACCGCCTGACCCGGGCCAAACGCAAGATCCGGGATATGCTCAAGACCCGGGAGGGAAGCCTCAATGGTCTGGTGGTCTATGCGGCTGATGCCCATGTGGTCACGCCGCTGACCGATGATGCCCGCACCATCGAGGCCATGCTCAACGTGCTGGACCCGACGATCATGCCTGCCCAGGGCAACCGCGCCGATCTGGCGGTCACCCGGGCAACGGAACTGCTGCAACAGGGAGCGCCAGGCAAAGGCAAGATCCTGCTGATCACCGACGATGTCCGGGAGGGGTATCTGCCCGGAATCACCCATGCCCTGGCAGACACGCCTTACACCGTGAGCACCCTGATGGTCGGCACCGAAGGTGGCGGCCCGATTCCCCTGGCCAAACGGGGTTTCATGCGCGAAAACGGCGAGATCGTGATTACCCGGGCCGACCCCGGCGCACTTTCCGGTGTGGCCGCGGAAACCGGGGGCTCCTTTCACGCACTGACCCTGGATGACACCGATATCGAGGCACTGAAACTGATGCCGGAAGACAGCGAGGACTGGCACTCCGCCGACGCCGACCAGACCGTGAATCGCTGGCAGGATGATGGCTACTGGCTGCTCTGGCTTGCCCTCCCGCTGATCCTTCTCGGCTGGCGCCGGGGCGGGTTTGCCGTGCTCGCCCTGCTGATCCTGCCCCTGGTGCCGGAACCGGCGCAGGCGGCAAGCTGGGACAGCCTCTGGCAACGGGAGGACCAGCGTGCGCCGGAGATGATCCGGGAGAATCCCGAACAGGCCGCCCGTGACCTCGAAAGCCCCTCCTGGCGGGCCCCTGCTCACTATCGCTCTGGTGAATATGAACAGGCAGCCAAACTGTATGGATCGCTGAAGGGTCCTGACGCGGATTACAACCGGGGCAATGCCCTGGCCCGGGCCGGCAAGCTCGAACAGGCACTCGAAGCCTACGAAAGCGCCCTGACGCAGGCACCGGAGATGGAAGACGCCCGCCACAACCGGGATCTGGTGAAGCAACTGCTGGAACAGCAGCAACAGCAACAGCAACAGAACCAGCAGGGCGAGGGTGACAGCCAGCAACAACAGAACCAGAATTCCGAGGGCGGCAGCCAGGACAATCCATCACAGCAGGGCGATGACCAGCAAGCCGGACAGCAACCTTCTGCCTCCGGGGAGGATCCATCCGGCCAGTCAGACAGCCGCCAGGAAAACGGTCAGGGCGAACAGGAATCGGACCCCGCGCAATCACAACAGGATTCCGGTGCGGGCCAACAGGGAGAGTCCGGGGAACAAGAGGACGGGCAACAGGCACAAGCCCCGGCCGCGATCTCGGAGACACCCCTGAGCCAGGGGCAGGAACAGTGGCTCAGGCGCATTCCCGACAATCCCGGCGGCCTGCTGCGCCGGAAATTCCTGCAACAGTACCAGGAACGTCAGACACCACCCGCCGAGGGCGATTCACCATGGTAAAACGGATATTGGCAACGATGACCGGATTGTGGCTGCTGCTGGCACTGGCCTTCCCGGCCTGCGCCGGTGAGCTGTCCGTGGAGCCGGACCGCAAGCAGCTTTATGAAGGTGAGGTCCTGACCGTCACGGTCAAGGGCACCATGGAGTTGGACATCAACCTCAGCAACCTGTTCGAGTTCGACCTGTCCCAACTGCCCGCGCCGGATATCGAAAAGGTCGAGCCGGATTTCGAGATTCTCGCCCGCAACCAGCAATACAGCATCCGCACCGTTAACAGCCAGATGATCGGCGAGATCACCTGGACCTACCAGCTGGCCCCCGCACGCACCGGCGAACTTACCATTCCCGAGCTTACCTTCAGGGATGCCACCTCGGAGCCGGTAACCGTTGAGGTGGTCCCGGGCTCCGGGCCGGACCAGGGTCCCGAAGTCCGTGACAGCTTCGTCGAGCTATCCGCAGACAAGGCCGAAGTTTATGTGCAGGAGCAACTGACCCTGACGGTTCGCCTGTTCTTTACCGGCAACCTGATCCGGGGTGAGCTGTCCGAGCCCGAACACCCCCATGCCATTATCGAGAGCCTCGGGAAGCAGCAGGAATATACCCGTTACCGGGACGGCGTCCGCTACCGGGTCGTTGAACGCCGTTATGCGGTGTTTCCACAGAGGACCGGCGAGCTCGATCTGCCCCCCATCCGGTTCGAGGGCCAGGCGCGCACCCAGGAAGGCAAGCTACGGTTCCTGAGGGACAGCGAGGAGTTCTTTGCCGTCCCGGTAAAACCGGTTCCGGACGAATTTACCGGCGACACCTGGCTCCCCGCCAGCGACCTGTCCCTGGACGAAAGCGGCCTGCCGCCGACCCTGGAAGTGGACATGGGCGAGAACCTGAGCCGCCGGATTACCCTGAAAGCCAGTGATCTGCCTTCGGAGGCCCTGCCGCCACTGCCCGAGGACACGCCTTCCGGAATCCGTGCCTACCCCGACCAGCCGGAAAGAAGCACCCAGGTGACACCGGAGGGACTGGTCTCCACCCTGGAACAGACCGTCGCGCTGGTCCCGGTGCAAGCCGGAGAAATGACCTTGCCGGAGGTCCGGATTGCCTGGTGGGACACCGAGACTGACAGCCAGCAGGTCGCGGTGATTCCTGCCCGGACCCTGTCAGTCACGGATACCGGTGCCGCCACCGTGCCCCCCTCTCCGGAATCACCTGAGAACGGTTCCGCGACAACCAGCACGGCCACCGAGCCGGAGCCAGGTACTTCCCGGGAAGCAAACGGCTCAATCTGGGCCTGGGTCAGTCTGGCCCTGGCCATCGTCTGGGCGGCCACTGTTGCTGGCTGGTGGTGGTCCGGAAAGAATGGCCGTGGGTCGAACAAACAACCCGCATCCCATGAGGTCGACAGCAACGAGCGATTGCTGTTCGACGACCTCATCGTTGCCGCCAGGAAGGGTTCCGCGGAAACGCCCCGTTTCCTGATCCGGTGGATGCAGCATCGGCATCCGGATCAGCTATTCCACACTGCCGGGGATGTTGTGAAGTTTCTGGGGGATGACACCCTTGCCACTGAACTGGAACACCTGCAGGCAGACCTGTTTGCAGGGCAAGGGCGAAGTGATTCAGGTGAGACAGACCGGCAGGCTCTGGCCAGAGCCCTGGAACAGATTCGGCGCCGGAAGCCGAAGACCACCGGCGGGGACGGCCTGCGCCCCCTCTATCCGGACAATCTGTCGGCCTGACCGGGGCGCTGGCTGTCTGGATCAGTTGGTGAGCTGCTGATCGATGACCAGCCGGACCGGGTCTGTATCCTCGCCGGATACGGTGACGGGCTCATCAACACTGCCCTGCCAGTCTCCGGCACTGGCCTGGACACTGCCGGTGCGGCTCAGACGGGCCGTCACCAGCACCCGGCCTGCGCCGGAAATTTTCATCTGCGGCGACATGGAGTCACCGTCATCCAGGCGCAGGGTCGCGGGCAGATCGCCGGCAGTCAGGCGCTCAACAGCCAGAGGCGGTCCGTTCGGTTTACCAGCCTCACGGGCAAACACGAACAGGGTGGTATCGGCAGGCACCTGACCCTGAAAGGCATCGGCCAGGGCGACTTCAACGGTCACACCGGGGCCACCGACATCGGCCGGAGCCTGCACCTCGGGTGGTGTTTCACCCAGACGGTTATAGGCTTCGTTGATGCCACCCCGGATGGAGGCGATCTGGGGGTGATCCGGCGCTACGGTCACGATCCGCTCCCAGTATTCAATGGCCTCGCGGTAGTTCTGCTGACTGAAGGCATTGATCCCGAGCAGCCCCAGGGCATTGACTTCGTCCGGGTTCAGGGACCGCGCCTGACGGATCGCGTCGGTGACCGCCTCGGTCATTGCCCCCTGACTGTCGAAGAACAGGGCCTGTGCCGACAGTCCCAGGGCCACCGCCTCCGCCTGATCGTTACCATCTACCACCTTGGCCAGCTGCCGGAATGCCCAGGCGGCTTCCTGGTATTGCTCAAGACGCATATAACTCTGCCCCAGCATGGCCCAGCCATCGGGGTTATCGGGAGCGGCTTCGAGCCTGTCCCGCAACTGCGCCACCAGATCTGACATCTGGGCCTGACGGCCGGCATCGCTCTGCTCCATCTGTTGCATGGCAAGGTATTGCTCCACCCGATCCATGGCGCCCCATTCCTGGTACAGGTAGTAGGCTGCACCGGGCAATACCAGCAGCGAGACCAGGGCCACGGCAATGGCACTCTTGCGGCCGGGCACCGCACGCCGGGGCTGCTCTGATTCCGGGACATCGTCGAGCATGGAACCCGCCAGCTCCTCTTTCAGCTGTCGGTAGTTGTCCTCATCCAGAATACCGGCTTCGAACTCATCATCGAGCTCTTTCATCCGGGTCCGGTAGGCCATCAGGTTCTGGTTACGGATATCCGCCCGGGCTCGGGCATTGGAACGTTGGAACAGCACCGGGAAAAGCACAAAGGCCAGGGCGATAATGATCAGTACCGTCGCGGCAATCCAGAAAGTATTGGTCATGAAATTGTCGTCACTGCATGGGAAATGAGTTCGATCGGTTCAGGCCTCGGCTCAGCGGTCGCTGGTGTCGTCCTGTCCCTTCAGAATCTGTTCTGCGCGGGCGCGTTCCTCAGCGCTCAGACCTGCTGCCTGCCGCTCAACGCGCCGGGCGCGGATCACCACGCCGGCAACCACCAGCAGCCCGCCAAACACGGCAATGGCCGGTGTCGCCCATAACAGGAAGGTACGGCTGTCCAGTTCCGGCTTGTAGCGGACAAACTCGCCAAACCGCGCGACCAGCGCATCAACGATCTCCTCGTTGCTGGCACCGGCCTGCATCATTTCGTACACCTCGTTACGCATATCCTGGGAGATGGGCGCGTTGGAATCGGCGATATTCTGGTTCTGGCACTTGGGGCAGCGCAGCTCGGCAATCAGGTTCTGGTAACGCACTTCCTGTTCGCGGGTATCGAAGTCATAGACAGCCGCCACGTCCGCCTGGGCCAGACCTGTGGTCAGGATGAACAGGGTCGCCAGTACAAGTCGCATCATCAGCTGTTACCCCGCGCTTCTTCGATCACCGGCAGCAGTGCTTTTTCCCACACTTCCGGGTTGACCACACCGACGTGGCGGTAACGGACCACGCCCTCGGCATCGATCACGAAGGTCTCTGGCGCCCCGTAGACGCCGAGATCAAAGCCCAGGGTACCCTTGGGATCATAGATGGTTGCCCGGTAGGGATCGCCCAGGCGATCGAGCCACACCAGGGCATCGTCGCGCTTGTCCTTGTAGTTCAGGCCGATAATCTTGATTCCTTCCTCATTCGCCAGCCACATCAGGTCATCGTGCTCGTCCCGGCAGGACGGACACCAGGTCCCCCAGACATTGAGCAGGGAAACTTCGCCCCGGAACAGGCTGCGGTCCAGGGTTGCCGACGGATTGTGCAGGTCTGCCAGGGTAAACTCGGGTACCGGCTTGCCAATCAGGGCAGACTCGAGTTTGGTCGGGTCCTTGCCGATACCGGCGAACAGCACCACGCCCAGCACCAGGGCTACCAGCAAGGGCAGGAACAGCAGGAAGCGCTTCATGACAGCGCCTCCGCTTCACCTTTCACGCCGCTCGCCGGCCGGGCATTCCGGGGAACCCGCTCATCGGCGCGGTCCCGGATGCGGTAGCGCTTGTCGGAGACGGCCAGGAAGCCACCGATCGCCATCACCAGGGCTCCGAGCCAGAGCCAGCGCACCAGAGGCTTGTACTGCAGGCGGATGGCCCAGGCATCCTCTGTGAGACGTTCACCAATCGCCACGAAGATATCCCGGAACAGGCCTGCGTCGATATCCGCTTCGGTCATCACACTCATGCCCACACTGTACTGGCGCTTTTCAGGATGCAATTCGGCAACCTTCTTGCCGTCGAGCATCACATCAAAGCCGCCATACTGGGCGGTGAAGTTCTGGCCACGACGCTCACCGATGTCAGTGAATACGAACTGGTAGTCGCCCACGGTGGCGACGTCGCCCGGGGTCATCCGGACATCCCGTTCGATGCCGTAGTTTGAAACCACCGTGGCACCCGCCATCACCATGGCAAGGCCCAGGTGCCCCAGCACCATGCCCCAGTAACTCCGGGATTGACGCTTCAGGCGATGGAGCCGGCCCTTGCGGGAGGAAGATTTGTCCCACAGATCCCAGAAGGTGGCCACGGTCACCCACATGGCAGTAAAGACGCCGGCAAAGGCCCAGGGTTTGAACCCGCCATAACCAATGATCACGGCAGTGCTGGCCACGATGCTGACTGCAAGAGGCCAGAGCAGCTTACGGCCCAGCCAGCCGCCGTCGGTTTTCTTCCAGCGGGAGAAGATACCGGCACCCAGAAGCAGGCCGGCCGCCACCGCCAGCGGGCTGAAGGTGAGGTTGAAGAACGGCTCGCCGATGGACAGCTTGCCCAGCTCCAGATAATCCAGAACCAGGGGATACAGGGTCCCGATCGCCACCAGCAAGGTCGCTGACACCAGCAACACATTGTTCAACAGGAGGAAAATTTCCCGGGACAGCGAACCATACCGGGCGCGCACATGTACCACAGGGGCCCGGAAAGCATACAGCGCCAGGCTGGCAATCATGGTTACCGCGAGCAACATGAGCAGGAACTTGCCCCGCTCCGGATCGGACGCGAAAGCATGGACGGAGGTCAGCACGCCGGAACGCACCAGGAAAGTACCCAGCAGGCTCAACGCAAAGGTGACAATCGCCAGCAGCACAGTCCAGCTCTTGAACACGCCCCGTTTCTCGGTCACTGCCAGCGAGTGCATCAGGGCCGTGCCGGACAGCCAGGGCAACAGTGACGCATTTTCCACCGGATCCCAGAACCACCAACCGCCCCAGCCGAGTTCGTAGTAGGCCCACCAGCTACCAAGCGCGATCCCGATGGAGAGGAACGCCCAGGCTACCGTGGTCCAGGGTCGTGACCAACGGGCCCATGCAGCATCCAGGCGACCGTTGATCAGGGCAGCGATGGCGAAAGCAAACGCAACGGAGAAGCCCACGTAGCCCATGTACAGCATCGGCGGGTGCATGATCAGGCCAATGTCCTGCAGCAGCGGGTTGAGGTCAGCACCATCGGCCGGCACATTCGGGAGCAGTCGATCGAAAGGGTTGGAAGTCACGATGATAAACAGCAGGAAACCAACGCTGACCATACCCAGGACCGACAATACCTGGGAGATCATCACCGCGGGCAGACGCCGGCTGAAAATCGCCACCGCCAGGGTCCAGCCTGCCAGCATCAGGATCCACAGCAGCAAC
Organism: Marinobacter szutsaonensis; assembly: GCF_039523335.1. Taxonomy (NCBI): domain Bacteria; kingdom Pseudomonadati; phylum Pseudomonadota; class Gammaproteobacteria; order Pseudomonadales; family Marinobacteraceae; genus Marinobacter; species Marinobacter szutsaonensis. The sequence continues at coordinate 793,452 of NZ_BAAAFC010000001.1, forward strand.
GAGCCCTCGTGACCACCCCAGACCGCACTGAACTTGTAGTACCAGGGCAGCATGCTGTTGCTGTTATTGGCCACATATGCGACCGAGAAATCGTCGGTCATGAAGGCGTGGGTCAGCAGGCCGAATGCCAGGGCAATAAACACAAACATGCCCGACGACAATGGTCGGGCGAATGCCTGGAGGTTGTCCCGGCCGGTCACCGAACCGACCAGGGGTACAACGGAGAGGAGCACTGCCAGCAACAGCGCGAGAATCAGTGCAATCTGTCCGAGTTCCGGAAACATCAGAATCCCCTATTCAGGCTGGGAGGTTTGGATCAATACGACTGTGGCTGGGCCGTCTCACCCGCCTTGTGTTGCCCTTTGGAGGCTTTCTCCAGGGCGTCGGCCACCTCCGGCGGCATGTAATTCTCATCATGCTTGGCCAGCACCTGGTCCGCAACGAACCGGCCCTGCCCATTGAGCTTGCCCATGGCGACAACACCCTGCCCCTCGGCAAACAGATCCGGGAGAATGCCGTTGTATTCCACCGGCACCGAGGAATTGAAATCAGTGACACGGAATTCGACCTTCAGGCTGTCCGGGTCACGGATCACCGAGCCCTCCTCAACCATACCACCGGCCCGAATGCGTACATCCTGTGGCGCCTCTCCGGCGGCAATCTGCGACGGATCGTAGAACAGGTTGATGTTCTGCCGCAGGGCGTAGGTGGTCAACGCCACGGCAACGCCGATACCGGCGAGGAGAAAGAGAACAATGGTCAGCCGTTTTTTACGGATCGGATGCATGCTTAACCTGCTTGTCAGTCCTGGGAAACTTCAACTCGGGTGAACGTGGCCGCGGGACGTGCCGCCCGCTGCTGGCCCTGGTCCTGCCGTTCGTAATTCCTGCGGCAGGCTTCCATCATTACGCTGCGCCGGTGCCGCGACCAGACCATCAGTCCGACCAACAACAGGAAAAACACACCGTAGCAGGTCCACACGTAAGGGCCGTGGCCTTCCATCGCAATAAACGCGGAGAGTGAATCAAACGCCATGGCTTAGTGCCTCCCCGCCATTACCAGATCTTTTACCCACCGGGTCCGCTGCTCACGGGCGATGATCTCCGTCTGCATCCGGAGGCAGGCCAGCCAGCCGAAAATCAGGTACAGCCCCAGTACCGATAACAGCAGGGGCACCCACATTTCCGCGGGCATGGAGGGCTTCTCCGTCAGCTTGAAGGTGGCGGGCTGATGCAGCGTGTTCCACCATTCCACCGAGTATTTGATAATCGGAATATTCACCACCCCGACCAGTACCAGCACGGCCACGGCCCGGGCAGCGGACTTCTCGTCATTGATAGCCCGGTCCAGCGCAATCACCCCGCCATACAGGAACAGCAGGATCAGCATGGACGTTAGCCGGGCATCCCAGATCCACCAGGTTCCCCAGGTCGGCTTGCCCCAGACCGCGCCGGTAAACAGGGCGAGGAAGGTCAGCACCAGGCCCACCGGGGCTACGGCCTTCACGAAAACGTCGGCCAGCTTCATACGCCAAACCAGGGTCACCACAGCCGCCACCGCCATCATGATGTAGACCGACTGGGCCAGGAACGCAGTCGGCACGTGAATAAAGATGATCCGGTAGCTGTTGCCCTGCAGATAATCCTTGGGAGCAAACGCCAACCCCCAGACAATGCCTGCCAACAACAGCAGTGCACCGCCGACCAGAAGCCAGGGCATCAGACGGGTCGCAATCCCGTAGAACCATTTGGGCGAGCCCAGCTTATGAAATAATTGCCACATCGATTGGTACCCGTTAACCCGTTACCTTGTTAGCTATTGGACATGCTGATTTTCAGTGCTGATGCCGAAGCAAACGGAGCCAGCGTCAGGGCCAGAACCAGGAAAGCCCCCATTAATGCCAGGTAGGCCCCGACCGGAGCTCCCTCGGACGCGGCCGCCACCGTCCCGGTTCCGAAAATCAGCACAGGAATGTACAGCGGAATGATCAGCAGGGACAAGAGCACACCTGCCGACCGCAATCCCAGGGTCAACGCCGCACCGATGGAGCCGATCAGGCTCAGCACCGGCGTACCGATCAGCAGCGTTAGACACAGAATGCCGATAGAGTTCCCCGGCAGGTGCACCATAATGCCCAGCACCGGCGTCAGTATCACCAGTGGCAGCCCGGTCAGCATCCAGTGCGCCAGCGTCTTGGCCAGCACCAGCAGGAACAGAGGCTGCGGCTGCAGCACCAGCTGTTCCAAGGTTCCATCGTCAAAATCATGCCGGAACAGGTGATCCAGGGACAACAACACCGACAACAGGGCCGCCACCCACAGGATACCCGCTCCGGCCTCTCGCAGGAATGACACTTCCGGGCTAACCCCGAGTGGGAACAGGGTTACCACCATCACGAAGAACAGCAGCGGGTTGAGGAGGTCCTGGCGCTGACGGAAGGCGACCTTCATATCGCGCATGAACACCGCCTTCATGGCGCCGGCGACGCCAACACCCTCCGCCACCGCGTGCACCCGTACCGGATTATTGCTCATCCGACTGCCCTCCCCCGAGCACAATCCGCTGCATCCCGGGCAGTTTCAGATCATGGTGGGTGGTGACCACAACCGCGCCACCTTCCTCCGCACGCTGTTGCAGAAGAGCCTCGATCGCCTGGACTCCATCGGCATCGATGGCGGTGAAAACCTCGTCCAGCAGCCACAGGGGCTCATCGGCGATCAGCAACCGCGCAAGCGCTACACGCCGTTGCTGACCAGCGGAAAGATTGCGACAGGGGACGTTCTGGTAACCCGCCAGGCCGGTTCCTTCAAGCGCCCGGGACAGTACCTCATCGGACACCGGGCGCCGGCCCGCCATCAGGGCCCGGAGGTTTTCCATGGGAGTAAGCAGGGGCTTGATACCCGGCCGATGGCCGAGGTAAAGCATGTTGCGCAGGAAACTCTCGCGCTGGCCGGCGCGGGGCTCGCCGCACCAGTAAAGATCGCCGGACCAGGCGTCATTCAGGCCGGCAAGAATGCGCAGAAGGGTGGTCTTGCCCGAGCCATTCGGGCCTTCAACGCGGGTCACGGTACCCGGCAACACGGAAAAGGAAAGATCACGGAACAGTATCCGCTCATCCCGTTCACACTGGAGATTGACAGCCTGTAGTAACGGCTCAGACATCAGGGCCCCGAATCCAGGCGATGCGCATTATGCGGCACCGGGTGTATTCATGACTGACACGGCGGGTGCAGACATCGTTGGCGGCAGGGATTGCCGGCGGCGCGTATTATAACCAAAGGTTTTCCGGATTACTCTTGCCCCGTATCAATTTGCCTCAGATGGTCGACACCGCCTGACTACTGGATCAGCGAGCGCAGTGCCCAGGCCTGCTTCCAGTTATCCCCTTCCCGGGTGGCCACGGCCGTGTCGAAGTAATGTCGCAGGCGCCGGCGATCCTCCGGCTGATCCTTGAGCGCAGATCCAATAATGTGATGCATCAGCTGCTCCACCGTCATCGCGTCGCCACCGTAATACCAGGCGTTCAGGCTCGCCGCGTGGGCCACCGCTACCGCCTCGGCCGTGGACAGGGCTGCGCCCGCCAGGCGATCGGTACTGCGGCCGTCCAGGGTCTGGCCGTTGCGCAACTCATGGAACATGGTCACCAGTACCTCGAGCACCTCCGGATCCGGCTCCACCGACACTCCGGCGGCGACATTGGCCTTGCGGACTTCCCTGACCACAACATCCAGCTCATCCGCCAGATTGCGGATTGGCCGGATTTCCTCGAAATCCATCCTGCGCTTGAGAGCCGCACTCATGGCATGCACACCCTCATCGATGCTGTTGGAAGTGGCAACCACGTTGAAGCCTTCCCGCGCCAGGATGACGCCCTCGTCGCCGGCCAGTTCCGGGATGACCACAACCCGGTCCGACAGCACCGACAACAGGGCATCCTGCAACGCCTGGGGGCAGCGGGCGATCTCCTCGAACCGCACCAGGCGCCCCTCCATCATGCCCCGCAGCAGCGGACTGGGCACCAGGGCCTTCAGGCAGGGTCCCTCATTCTTGAGAATGGCCTCGTTCCAGCTGTATAGAAGCTGGCTGACCTGGCTGACCGCCCCGCCCTGTAGAGTCAGGGTGGAGCCGCCCGAGATTCCGGCCGCCAGCAGTTCTGACAACCACGATTTGGCAGTACCCGGCTCGCCCACCAAGAGGCAGCCCCGGCTGGTGCACAGGGAAATGATGATGCGGACCACCATGGCACGGTCCGCCACGAATTTGCGCTCGATGCCGAGCTCATCGTCGCCCATAACAAACTTTTCCACGGCCCGTGGCGACATGCGCCATCCCGGCGGCACCGGTCCCTCGTCAAGGGCCGCGAGCTTCTCCAGTTCCGCGGCGTAGGTGACCTCGGCCGGTTCCCGCTGGGCGGCCTTGTTCTGATGTGTCGTTTTGCTGGCTGTCATCGGGCACTCCTGCGGCCGCCACGAACTTCCGGTGCCATGCGTTCCCTCGGCAGGATACGCGGCAATTCAGACAGGGGAATCACCCCTTCGATTACATGATCCAGGGCGCTGTCACGCATGGTGACCAGGCCAGCATCCAGGGCCCGCCAGCGCAGCTCACCGATGGGCGGCTGGCTGGAGATAGCATTGCGGATATCCGAATCCACTTCCATATATTCGATAATGGCCACCCGCCCATGGGTGCCCCGGCCATTGCATTTGTCACAACCCTGGCCCTCGAAGCAGCGGAAATCCGCCGGTGCGCCCTCGGGGAACAGCTCCACCAGGATCGAGGGATCCGGCTCCGCCGGCTGACGGCAATGCCTGCAGATGCGCTTGGCCAGCCGCTGGGCGATCACCGCCAGCAGCTCGCCGGCGATGGAGTTGGGGTGAACGCCGAGGTCATAGAGGCGCTGCAGGGAATCCACCGCATCGTTACAGTGCAGCGTGGACAACACCACATGGCCGGTCTGGGAGGCACGGATGGCCTCCAGGGCCGTTTCCTGGTCCCGGATTTCCCCTACCAGGATGACATCCGGGTCTTCCCGGACAAAGGCACGCATGGCATCGGCAAAACCAAAGCCGATTTCAGAACGAACCCGGGTCTGCTGGATATTGTCGATGGAATATTCAATCGGGTCCTCGACGGTGATCACCTTGCGCCGGCCATCATCCGCCAGGGTCTGCAGCCCCGCGTACAGGGTGGTGGACTTGCCGGAACCTGTCGGGCCAACCACCAGCACCAGACCGGCGGGGTTATCCAGCAGGCGCTGATAACGGGCACCGATGGCCTTGGACATACCCAGCTCGGCGATGGTCATGGCGCGCCCGGTCTGGGGCAGCAACCGGATCACCGCGTGTTCACCGTGCAGCGACGGCTGGGTCTGGATCCGGAGATCATAGGAAGCCTGCCCCAGTTTCAGCTGGGAGCGGCCACCCTGGGGCAGGCGGTGCTCGGCAATGTTGAGCTCGGCCCGCAACTTGATTACGTTGATCACGCCCCGCAGTTCCCGGGGACTGAGCTGGTACTGGGGCAGGTCGTGCAGTTCGCCATCCACCCTCAGGCGGATCCGGACCCGCTCGCCGTATTGCTCGATATGGATGTCACTGGCCTTCTCGCTGACCGCATCCAGCAGAATCGCCTCGTACACCGAAACCAGGTAAGGGCTGACCTGCTTGTTTCCGCCATGCTCGCCGAGAGAGCCGGTCGACTCGGCCCGTTTTTCATGCCGGTCATCACTGCCGGAGCCATGGTCCGCCACGAACTGCTTGCCCTGGGCAGTCAGCTCCAGGGCAGACCAGACCCGGCGAAAATCCGTCGGAGTAACCAGCAGGCATTCGATCACGGACTTCGGGGTCAGGCGCTCCAACTGATCGGTGCGGGCATCGGGATCATCGGTGATAACGGTGATCTTGCCGTCGGCCTCGATCACCGGCACCAGGCGCGACAGGTCCAGGAAGGTCCGGGAGAAGCGACGGAACAGGGCGGGCTGCAGATCCGGCAGCAGTTCATCGGCTTCCTTGAACACCATGCCCCGCTGCTGGGCCAGGGTCCGGAACAGGTCGATCTCTTCCAGGTTCAGCTTGCGCCGCACCAGATCCAGCACCCGGCAATTTGTTTTCGCAGCCTCTACCTTGGCCTCGGCCAGGACCTTTTCGTCGATCACACCGAGGTCTATCAGGATCTGCTCGGCATTACGGTTGAAATCAACCCAGCCGAGGGTGCGCATCCGGACCAGGCTGAACCCCTGCTTTTCAAACATGGCCAGACTGGGCACCGGCCCCGCCCTGCCCTCCAGGCAGATCAGCCGCCCCTGGTTGCGGAGAAAGGGCAGCACCACATCGCGTCTGGGCAGGAAGGTGGTACACAGCACCAGATCACAGAGCACGTCCAATTCAGGCGCGCTCTCGATGTCGGCGGCCACCACGTCCACATTATGTTTCCCAAGCCGGAAAAACCGTTCCCGGGCGGCCTCGGCCACCACCGGATTGCGTTCCACATAAATAACCCGACGCGCCAGTTCCGACAGCACCGCGGTCAGGTAGCCCGAGCCGCCACCAATATGCATCACCGTCTGGTCCGGTGCGATTTCCGGAATCAGTGACAACAGGTGCCGTACGGTCTCCTCTCGGGGGATGGAGTGTCCGGTAATGGAGGGAGCAAGATCCGAGCAGGCAACAAACTCGTGGCGGGAAACGGCAAACAGGGCTGCACTGGCCCTCGGGTACAATTTATTCATTACCAGCATCCATCAAGAACACACCTCGTTCGGGCTCAGACGAGCCGCTCCACAAAGAATTCCACATGGCCGCGGGGGGAGGATGGCAGAGGCCAGTTGTCCACTTTCTCAGCCAGGGCCTTGAGGGCCAGTGAGGCCCGGGCCCGGGGGTATGCCTCAACCACGGCGCGCTGGCGCTGCACCGCTTTTCTGAAGGCCTCGTCATGGGGCACCATGCCTACGTACTCTAACGCCACATCGAGAAAGCGCTCGGTGACCCGGATCAGTTTTTCGTACAGCTGCCGACCTTCCTGCTCGTTACGGACCTGATTGGCGAGCACACGGAACCGGTTGATCCCGTAGTCACGGTTCATCAGCTTGACCAGCGCGTAGGTGTCGGTAATGGAGGTAGGCTCGTCACAGACTACGAGTAACAGCTCCTGGGCCGCCCGAAGGAAACTGACCACCGCCTCGGAAACACCAGAGGCGGTATCGATGATCAGCACATCGATCTCATCCCCCAATTCGCTGAAGGCATTGATCAGACCGGCGTATTCCGGGGCGCCTAGCCGGGTCATGCGCAGACTGCCGGAGGGGGCGGGCACAATGCGGATGCCACCCGGGCCTTCCACCAGGACATCCCTGAGTTCACACTCCCCCTCCAGAACGTCCTGCAGGGTGTGACTGGCGGTGAGCCCCAACGACACATCGAGATTGCCGAGCCCCAGGTCCCCGTCCAGAACCACGACCCGCCGCCCTCTTTCCGCCAGAGCAATGGCGAGATTCACTGAAATGCTGGTTTTACCCGTGCCGCCCTTGCCGCCGGATACCGCGATGACCTGTACCGGATTTGCTGTTGTCATAGTGATTCTGGTCTCTTGCCGCGCAACCCGCAGAAAGTGCCATCTTATAGCAACACCCCGGGGATTTCATGATACCTGACGTGCCTTTTCAGATACGGTATCCTTGCGCCATTTACGCGCAAATCCGTCAAACTTGACCCGATAATCCCAGACACACAGGTGACCCAATGCCAATCCACGAGGTACGACACCCCCTGATCCGCCACAAGCTCGGCCTGATGCGCCGCGCGGACATCAGCACCAAGAATTTTCGTGAACTGGCACAGGAAGTCGGCGCCCTGCTGACTTACGAAGCCACCAAGGATTTCAACCTGCAGGAAAAGACCATCGAGGGCTGGGCCGGACCGGTCAACGTGGAACAGATCCACGGCAAGAAGGTCACCATCGTCCCCATCCTCCGCGCTGGCCTGGGCATGCTGGACGGCGTGCTGAGCCTGATCCCGGTGGCCCGGGTGAGCGTGGTCGGTCAGATCCGTAACGAGGAAACCCTGGAAGCCAGCACCTACCTGGAAAAGCTCGTGGGTGAACTGGACCAGCGCATGGCCCTGATCGTCGACCCGATGCTTGCCACTGGCGGCTCCATGATCTCCACCATCGACCTGCTCAAGAAGGCCGGCAGCACTGAGATCCGGGCCCTGGTACTGGTGGCCGCACCGGAAGGAATCGAGAAAGTCCTGGGGAAACACCCGGACGTATCCATCTACACCGCATCAGTGGATGATCACCTGAACGACAAGGGCTACATTCTGCCCGGCCTCGGCGATGCCGGTGACAAGATCTTCGGCACCAAGCAGAAGGACGTCTGAGCATGCAGGACCACATCAACGATCCGGTCTGGAAACAGGCCATCGCCGGTTCCCAGATGCTGCTGGTGGCATTCGGTGCCCTGGTGCTGATGCCATTGATCACCGGCCTGGACCCCAACGTTGCGCTGTTCACCGCCGGCATCGGCACCCTGATTTTCCACGTCGTCACCGGCGGGCAGATTCCCATTTTCCTGGCCTCCTCCTTCGCCTTCATCGCCCCGATTATTGCCGCCAAGGGCAAGTTCGGGCTGGAGCAGACCATGGGCGGCCTGATGGCCGCGGGTATTCTGTACATCCTCCTGAGTGCCGCAGTAAAACTGCGCGGCACCGGCTTCGTTACCCGCTTGCTGCCGCCGGTGGTAATCGCGCCGGTAATCATGACCATCGGCCTGGGCCTGGCGCCCATTGCGGTCAACATGGCATCGGGGCAGACCGGTGACGGCTCCGCTGAATTGGTGCCCTACGACACCGCCATCTGGATTGCCATGATCTCGCTGGCAGTCACCATCATTATGACCCTCTGGGCCAAGGGCATCTTCCGCCTGATCCCGATCATGTTCGGTGTTATTGTCGGCTACATCCTGTCCCTGTTCGCCGGCATCGTGGACATGACCCCGGTCCGGGAAGCGCCCTGGTTTGCCATGCCCGATTTCGTGGCCCCGGAGTTCGGCTGGAGCGCCATCCTGTTCATGATTCCGGTGGCCATCGCACCGGCCATCGAACACATCGGTGATGTCCTAGCCATCGGCAATGTGACCCGCAAGAACTACCTGGAAAAGCCGGGCCTGCATCGCACCCTGCTCGGAGACGGCCTGGCCACCAGCGCGGCTTCCATGCTGGGCGGACCACCCAATACCACCTACTCCGAAGTGACCGGCGCGGTCATGCTGACCCGGAACTTCAATCCGAAAGTGATGTGGTGGGCGGCAGTTGTGGCCATCGTACTGGCATTCGTCGGCAAGTTCGGTGCGGCGCTGCAGACCATTCCGGTACCGGTGATGGGCGGCATCCTGTGCCTGCTGTTCGGTTCCATTGCAGTGGTGGGTCTGAACACGCTGATCCGTCACCAGGTGGACCTGTCCGAATCACGGAACCTGGTAATTGTCGGCGTAACCCTGGTATTTGGCATCGGCAACATGGCGCTGGGCCAGCTGGAAGGGATCGCCCTGTGTGCGCTGGTGGCGGTTGCCCTCAACCTCGTCCTGCCGGGCAGCAAGGAGGCCTGGGGCAAGGCCATCTACGAGCAGAAGCCCGACTGAAGCCTTTCGACCGGATACCGGTGCCTTCGGGTGCCGGTATCCGGAAACTGATCACCGCACCAGCAGTCGATCCAGCAGACCGGTCACCGTCCTGAACTCTTCCTCGATCGCCCCGACCAGTCGGGATGCCTCCCCGAGATCCTGGGCCTTGCCCGCTTCTTCCGCTTCCAGACACAACTCCCCAAGCCGGGGTGCGCCAATATTGATACAACTGCCCTTCAGGCTGTGGGCGGTCTTGGCGAAAGCATCGGCATCGGATGCCGCCAGTGCGGTTTTCAGGCTGGCTATGCGGTCCCGGGAGTCAACGATGTAGGTCTGGATCAGAACATCGAACTCATCCTCCATGACGTCCTGAAGTTCCGCCAGAGCCTCTTCATCAAGGTGCTGTCTATCTGTCATCACCATCCCCCTGGTGCGCTGAGAAATTCCAATCATAAACGATTTCGACGTGGTTACCCTTGCCCCGGAATGTGATGTTTTTGCTCAGCCGTTTCAAGAGCAACAAACCACGACCGGCATAACGGGGCGTGATGTCCTCCCCGGTTTCACCGGAAACCAGCGGATGATTGCGAAAATCAAACCCGGCACCACTGTCTTCACATACAACACGCAGGCGGCCGCCACCGGGTTTCCGTGTGTGATGGAGGCTGAACCGGATGTAATGACCATCCACCCGCGCCAGCCTGGCTTGCCTCTCGGAGTAGTACCGGCCAAACCCTTCGGCACTGCGTTTCCACTCCGAAGGCAACTGCAGGACGCCGTGCTCCAACGCATTGTTGTAAAGCTCGGACAACAGGGTATAGATCTCGCCGCCGCGTGTCCGCAACCCTGGCACCTCCAGGCAGATATGCAACAACAGCGGCAACGGGCTGAAGTCACCGAGGGTGCGCTCCCGGATTTCATACTCACACCGCCACTCGGTCGGCCCGGCCAGGGCCGAGGGCAATGACTGACCCGAAACGTCAGGCACCGCTGGCTGGTCTGTGATATCGAGGGCGACCAGAGTCAGGTCATCAGACTCGGCGGCTTTGTCACTGAACGCCCGCACACCCTCCAGAACCGTATCGAACGGATGCCCGGCTGGTTTCACTTGCTCAAGGCAGCGACGGATTCCGGCCAGCCCGAACAGTTCTCCCCGGTCATTCGCTGCTTCCAGCACGCCATCGGTCATCACCAGCAATCTGTCACCAGGCTGGACCTGTACCGTTTCCATCACGCTCTCGAACTGCTCCGGAGGCAGAATACCCAGAGGCAGGTGTCTGGATGGCAACAGCAACTGCTCGCCATTCCGCCGCAGCACCCACGCCTCCGGCAGCCCGCCATTCCAGACCCTGAGCTGTCCCAGCTTGAGATCCGCCTCCACCATGGCACCACAACAGAACATTCCGGTGGGCAGGATGAGTTTAAGTTTCTGGTTGATCTCCCTGAGCACATCGGCGCCACTGAAACCCTTGCGCGACATTCCATAAAAGATCTCGGCAACCGGCATGGCACCAATGGCCGCCGGCAGACCGTGGCCGGTAAAGTCACCCAGGAATATGAGCATGCCGCCTGCTGGCCGCGGCGAAGCAAACAGGACATCGCCATTGAACACCGACAGCGGTGAGGCGTGGTAGCGAATGTTTGGCGAGTCCAGGCAACCGGTGTGCGCCACGTTGTCGAACACCCGCCTGGCGATAGTCTGCTCTTCCAGCAACTGCCGATTGCGCGCGCTGATTTCCTCATGCTGGCTGGACAGGGTGTCGTGCATCCGCCGCATTCGGTCAAAGGCCTTGATCTTGGCCTCGATGATCACCCGGCTGTAGGGCTTGGTCAGGAAGTCGTCGCCGCCGGCCTCCAGGCACCGGGCCAGGTCCTCGGCATCGGACAGGGAGGTCAGGAAGATTACAGGAACCAGGCGTTCACCGGCCAGGATCTTGATGTGGCGAGCGGCTTCCATGCCATCCATCCGGGGCATCAGGGCATCCAGAAGGACAATGTCCGGGCTGCCCTTGCGGAATTTCTCTACCGCCTCGAGGCCATCCGTCGCCTCGATCACCTCATGACCCAGACGCTTGATGAGGGCCCGGAGGATCAGACGGTCCGTGTCACTGTCATCTGCAATCAGAATTCGCAGGCTGTACTGGGTCACTTGATGGCAAAAAGCTGCTCGAAATTGGAGATGGAGAGAATGCGGCGGACATCACTGTTGCAATTCTCGATCGAGATCCGGGCACTGTCGCCACCGGCGTGGTCGCGCAGCAGAAGCAGCATGCCCAGGGCAGAACTGTCGAGGTAGGTGGTGTCCGACAGGTCGACAACGTAGTTGGTCACCTTGGGGCCGGCATGCTCGTAGGAATCCCGGAACGCCTGATGCGTGCTGAAGTCAAAGCGCCCTTCAATCCGGATAACCAACGTTTTGCCGTCCTCGGCGAGGCTCGTCTGTATCGGCATTCACAAAACCTCCAGAAGCAATCCATGTAGCGACTGCGACCAGCCCTCACGGTACGGAACTGGCCACGCTCTTCAGGAATTCAGGATAGCTGACAACAGAGCTTTTGTCGCCGGTGCGGACGTTCAGGATTCGGCCGACTCTTCCCGCAGTCCGTACTTGCGTACCTTCTCCACCAGCGTCGTCCGGCGAATGCGGAGCTTTTCCGCGGCCCGGGCCACCACGCCGCCCGCCTCATCCAGCGCCTGCTGGATCAGCTGTTTCTCGAGGTTGGAAAGGTACTCCTTGAGATCAATGCCATTCACCGGCAGCAGTGCCGGAGCATCCAGCCCCACCAGTCCGGGTACACCGGAGGGCATACCGGAGTCCTCAACCGGCCGGTTCTCGTCATAATCGTCAACGTAGCGGAATTTCTTCGGCAATTCCTGCACCCCGATTACTCCGTAGGGGTGCATGATCGCCAGCCGCTCGATCAGATTTGCCAGTTCGCGGATGTTTCCGGGCCAGCCATGACGGCACAGACTCATGATCGCAGCCGAGTTCAGGCGCAACGAACCCCGTTTTTCCTTCTCCATGCGGGAAATCAGTTCGTTGATGAGCAGCGGAATATCCTCCACCCGTTCACGAAGGGCGGGCATCTCGATGGGAAAGACGTTCAGGCTGTAAAAGAGGTCTTCCCGGAATTCTCCGGCCTCGATCATGTCCTCAAGGCTCCGGTCGGTGGCAGCAATGATCCGGACATCGACATTTTCACTACGATGGCTACCCATGCGCTCGAAAGTGCGGTCCTGTAGAACCCGCAGCAGCTTCACCTGCAGAGGTAGCGGAAGCGCGTCAATTTCATCCAGGTACAGGGTGCCACCATCGGCCAGCTCCAACCGCCCCGCCCTGGCGGAAATCGCGCCCGGGAACGCTCCTTTTTCATGGCCGAACAGCTCGCTCTCCAGCAACTCGGCCGGGATTGCCTTGCAACTGAGCGGCACAAACGGGTGATCCCGCCGGGAGGAATGGAAATGCAGGTTGCGGGCGACCACTTCCTTGCCGGTGCCGGATTCACCAGTGATTAGTACCGTCACGTCCATGTCCGCCACCTGCTCCATCAGGTGGTGCACATGCTGGATCTTGCGACTGGTGCCGACCAGACTGCGAAATAGCTGCAAACCACGCAAATGCCCCCGCTCCTGCCGGCTGCGGTCAGCCTGGTCCCGGTAGATCTGTGCCCGGTAAAGGGAATCGACAAACTTGGCGTAATTCAGGGGCCATTCGAGGCGGGCAATGATGTGGCTGGCGCATTGGTCGGACAGCCCGGAGGGTTCGGTACCGTTCACCAGTAGAATCGGCACTCCCGGCAGCGCTTCGCACACTCTGGCAAGAGTTTCGCCGGCGCGGTTGCCGTCACCACTCACCAGGGCGACACTCACTTCTTCTCGCTGAGGTTCACCGGCATCGGCCAGCAGCGCCAAAGCTTCGTCACCGGCTATTACCTGCTCTTCGCCGACAAATTCGAGGATAGTGACGATATCGTGCTGCCTCAGTTCGTCCTCACTGAGCACCAGCACTTTGTTATTTTTAGACATTTTGACCTTCCGTTGGAGACTACACTGGTATTTAAGACGGCTTGGGGGGAAGAGTCAATTTTATGACGGGTTGATGGGAATTGGGAGTGACAGCCCAGGTTGGGGTCAGAAGAAGGCTTTCTTCTGACCCCGTCTTCACTCGACTCCGGAGCTGTGGCCATATTGGGGTCTGATGAAAGCCTTCATCTGACCCCGTCTTCAAGGATCACCGGCGTGCAGCCCGGCGGGCCGCGGAGGCGGTGAATTCGTTACCGCGGAAGCCGGGCGCAAAGTCATAAGCCTTGAACCCATCATCCAGGCCGTCGATGTAATAACGCTGGGCCTTCAGGTCATAGGTCATTTCCATGGTGGTCCAGAACACCGGCTCGCTGTAGTAGCTGATGTTGTGGGCCTCGGACACCCGCCACAGGTTACCTTCCTGATCATATTCCTCGGACGCCAGGATCTGCCAGCTGTCCTCGTCCACGTAGAACACCCGGCGGGCGTAGATGTGACTGATGCCGGTGCGCAGCGTAGCCTCGACCACCCACACCCGATGCAGTTCATAACGGGTCAGTTTCTGGTTGATGTGCTTCGGGCGAATGACGTCGTCAGCCTCGACGGAATCGCCGTGCAGCTTGTAGGCATTGTAGGGCACGTACATCTCACGCTTGCCTTTCAGGGTCCAGTCGTACTGGTTGGGCGCTCCGTTGTACATGTCCTTCTGGTCAACCGAACGCAATGATGACGAATTCGGCAAGTCCGTTTCATAGGCCAGGTTGGGAGAGCGACGCAGCCGGCGGGAGCCGGAGTCGTAGCGCCAGGCCAGGCGCGGGGAACGAATCTGGTCCAGGGTTTCGTGGACCAGTGTAATTGTCCCCGCGAGAGATGAAGGCGAAATGGTGTTGGTTTTGAGATAGAAAATCTTGTTGTCTATTTCTTCCAGTTCCGCACCTTTGCGACTGTAGGCGAAGAAGTAATCGTACTCATTGACCACCGGGTTGTAGGAACCGTCGGTCTGGGGCGTTGCGGAAGCACTGCGGAAGGAGATTTCGGTGCCCCGGTAACGAAGGATATGGTTCCAGATCACCTCCAGGCCATTACGGGGGATTGGGAACGGGCTGGTCATGATGGTGTCGCGCACCCCATTGCCGTTATCCAACAGCTCGGCGCTGGCGGCATTCTCGACAGACTTCTCGTACACATGCTCCGGGAAGGCTGCAGTACGACGGCTCTGGTAAACCGGCATGAAGAAATCCGGGCCGTATTGCTCGATCATCCCGATGTGCCCGTCGGACAAGTGGTCCCGGTAGAGATCCAGATTGTCCCGAGTAATGACAAACAAGGGTTTATCGTCGGGAAACGGAGTTACCTCGACCTCTCCCCGGCGCCAACCTGCCGGTGGCGTGCTCAGCCCCCCGGTCCACTCAGGGATGGTACCTGACGAATTGGCGCTGCGTTCGGCACCCACCGGAGTCAGCTCGCTTCCAAGCCTTTCGGCTTCCGCCGGACTCACCTTGGCCAGTGCCTGCCCGGACAATCCGAACAGTACCGCCGCTGCACCCGCGACAATGTGGCTTCGCATACCTGACATCTCCAGCAGTTCCATAAGACGGGCTGCTTTTTGCCAAATTCAAACGATCGTTTCAAGTGAATGTTTGTATCTTCTTGTGAAGGCGGAGAGAATCATGAGACAGGTGCAGAAATCGTTGCACATAAATGGTACAATCCCCTCTTTAATAATCTGCCAGATCCTCCTTATCCGAAATCGCAGGTACTCCATGGCCTCGCAATGGCATTCGCTGGTCTCCCAAAAACTGTTTCTGGCCAAGACGTTGCTGGGGCAGCTTGATCTGCCCGCATTATCAGCCAACGGGCAGCCGGCACCGGAAGCGGAGCAGGCGCTCCGACGGGAAGCGGCAATACAGGGTGCCACAGAGCTGGTACTGCGCAGTCGCAGGTTGCTGCTGGTGATGATTGCCCGGCTCTATCAGGAACGGAATGCCGAGCCGGAGACACTGGAGGAACTGGCGGCATTGATCGGCGCGGATGCCAACGAGGTGTACCGCCTTCGGGACCTCGCGTCGGAGGCTGGCAGCTGGTGGAATCACCTGGATCAACTGGAACAGAGCCAGAGTCGCCCGCCGGCGACCCGGAAAACCGTAACCGATGACAACATCATCGCGGTTTCAGCGGAAACCGGGCCGGACAGGTCAGCGACCGGATTACTCAAGACCCTGGGCGCGCTCAAACATTTTGCCGACGATCTGGAAGAGCAACACAGCGAGTGGTGAATCATCACCAGGCTCGGGCTTCCGGATCTCAACAACAGACAGGTTTACTGAATGTCACCATCGTTTTTTGAAATTGTACAGCTGAGTAACGGCGACTATGCACTGCGCCGGATCGACGACGACAGTGCGCCACTGGTAAGAATCTCGTTCTCCCAGGAAGCGCGGGAGATGATGGAAGATCGCGACATGAATGTCGCCAAGGCCATGATCGCTGCCGGCATCGAAGCCGTGGGCGACATCACCCATGATATTGACTGGGAAGAAGACGACGTCGACGCAATCGACCCACAGCCTTCCTACACCCTGCACTAAACAGTGCGGCAGGCCCCTGGCCTGCCACTGACCCTCAACGCTGGCGAAGCACCACCCCGTGACTGTTACCCTCGGCGGACGCCTGCTGGAGTGATTCCAGCGCCGAGCGGCCGAGTTTGCGGGTCCACATCACCACCGCGTGACAGGTACCGGCCCGGAGTGCGCGTTCAGCCAACTGCTGGGCCGGCAGCTCGGGGGTAGAGCGCAGTACCAGCAACTCCCCCGTGACAATGCCATGCATCTTCTGCCACTTACTGACAAGCTCCTGCGGCGGATCAATCCAGGCGAGCCAACGCTTTTCCTGATTAAGCTGGGTCAGCATCGGCAGCAGTAACTGGAAGTTCTCCACCTGGCCCTGGGGCAGAATAATCTCGGTCACATTACCGGTGACTTCCGCGGGACGAGGCTCGGGGTTACGGCGGGTACGGATGACAGCCCGTCGCCCGGCAACACCCGACGCCGGCTCGGAATGGGACAGGATGCCTTGCTGATAAGCCAGATTCTGGTTGAAGCTCAGTTGTTCCATAAGTCACCCGTTTGTTCTTTTATCGATTCTCTTTAGCTGGCCCGGTTCAGTGCAGATCAGAGCGGCGTATGACACCCACGCCCAGGCCTTCGATAAACAGTTCCTGCTCGGTCAGATCCACCTCGATGGGCTCGAACTCCTCGTTCTCGGCAATCAGGTACACCTTGGTTCCATCCTTCCGGAAACGCTTGACGGTTACTTCTTCCCCGACCCGGGCCACGACCACCTGGCCGTTGTGCACATCCTGGGTGCGGTGAACCGCCAGCAGATCGCCATCAAGGATGCCTATATCCTTCATACTCATGCCGCGCACCCGCAGCAGATAGTCTGCGGACGGCGAGAAGAAATCTGGCTTAAGGGTACAGTGATCCTCAATATGCTCCTGGGCCAGGATCGGACTACCGGCAGCCACCTGACCGATCACCGGCAGACCAAGATCCTCCTCGGCTTCCGGCAGACGGATGCCTCGGCTGGCACCGGGTACCATTTCAATCGCGCCCTTGCGGGCCAGCGCCCTCAGGTGCTCCTCCGCCGCATTGGCAGAGCGAAAGCCCAGTTCCGCCGCAATTTCCGCCCGTGTGGGCGGGTAGCCGGTCTCGTCAACATAGCGACGAATGATATCCAGTACCTGTTGTTGCCTGGCAGTCAGCTTCATTCCGTTACTCCGGTCAGTCCAGGTGACAGGCCAGCCCGCTTATGGACATGCCTGTTTTTTTATACAGTGAATTGACTATATACAGTGTTTTATCCAGTGTAAAGCCCGTCCATCGATTTTCTGTCGCCTGCGTAACCCGTTGGCAACAGGGGGATGTGTTATGGTGAAAAGACCATGCATGCAGAGTCAGGGAAACCGATGTCACAGACCAGCACCTGCGCGTTACCGGACGTGCGGCTCAATAACGAGGGAGAGGAACGCCGCCTTGGCGTGGAGGTGGAACTGTCCGGCCTTGGCTATGAAATGCTCGTGGATCATGCTGCACGCTTGCTGGACGGGCCGGCAGAGCCGGTGTCGCGCTATGTCACGAAGATTGAATCCGATCTTGGCCCCTTCACCATTGAGCTGGATTCGGATCCGATCAAGGACCTGGACCTGGCCGACGAGCGCCTGCCCCGGTCCATCCGCGAACTCGGTGGCCAGGCCATGGACGTAATCGATGCGGCGGCCGAGCGAATCGTGCCTCTGGAGATCGTGACGCCACCGATCCCCCTGTCCCGCCTGCAGGATGTGGAAACCCTGGTGGATGAACTGCGCCTGCTCGGGGCCCTGGGCAGCCGCGAGGCCATCTACTTTGCCTTTGGCCTGCAGCTCAACCCGGAGCTACCGGATCTCGAACCGGCAACCATCGTGCGCTATCTGCAGGCCTTCGCTGCGCTGTACGACTGGCTCAAGGGCAGACACCAGCTGGACATCAGCCGGAAATTCACCACCTACATTGAACCCTGGGCCGCCCGTTATAACGAGCTGCTGATGGAAGATGACTACGCTCCCGACCAGTCGCAGCTGATGCGGGACTACCTGGAGTTCAATCCGACCCGGAACCGGGCGCTTGACCTGCTCCCGCTGTTCGCGCACCTGGACGCCGATCTGCTCGGCCAGTATGTTCAGGATCCGCGTATCAAGAGCCGGCCCACGTTGCATTACCGCCTGCCCGACTGCGACATCGACAACCCGGAGTGGCATTTCTCCAGCGTGTGGAACGACTGGGTTATTCTGGAGCAGATTGCCAACCGCGCCGGTGATCTGGCCGAACTGAGGGAACTGTTCAGGGACAGCCGGAAGTTCAGCTTCCACAACCTCACCCACAGCTGGCCGGAAACCACAGACCAATGGCTGCGTACCAAGGGTTATGTCTGAAGAATTCCACGAAGCCCCGGAAATTCCGGGGGTCACCATCGGTATCAGCGGCCCGGCACGGCGCAGTCTTGCCCATCGACTGATCAGCCTGGGCCTGCGAATGCATGGTGCCCGCACCCACTATATTCGCCCCGGTTCCCGCGTGGATGTCTCATTGCTGGACGGCCTGGTGCTCTCCGGCGGCACTCACGTACACCCGGAGAACTACGGCCAGCAGCCCCAGGTGACCGCCCGTTACGACCGCCGGCGGGATGCCACAGACCAACGACTGCTGAAAGAAGCGGAAGCGATCGGCATTCCGGTACTGGGCATCTGTCGCGGGGCGCAGTTCATCAATGTGTTCCATGGCGGCTCCCTGTGCCAGAACGTCACGCCCCTGAGGGTCCATACCCGGCACAGGCCCCTGCTTTTGCCCCTGCAAACCGTCCGGCTGGTCACTGGCAGCCGGTTGGGGCAGTTGATGCACGGCCCGGTGATCGGCGCCAACCGCATCCATAGCCAGGCGATCAAGCGGCTGGGCAAGAACCTGAGGGTGGTCGCCGTCGACAACGACCTGTTTGTCCAGGCCATCGAAAACACCCGGGGCCAGTGGCTCATGGGTGTGCAGTGGCATCCGGAATACCTGCTGTATCATGGTGGCCATCGACGCATTTTCGGCCAATTTGTCGAGGCTGCCCGCAACTTCAAACTGGCCCGTCTGGAACCCGAAGCCGGGCCGGCCGATCCTGAAACCACATCCTGAAGGAGTACTACCATCATGAACGGACGGAACCGCTTTCTGCTCCCTCTCATCCCCCTGGCCATGGCGCCTGCCCTGGCACTGGCCGGCGAGCTGACCCTTACCGGAGAGGGTTCGGTTCGCTATGAACCGGACAGCGCCCGCCTGCAATTCACCGCCAGCGCCGAGGATCCGCTCGCCAACAAGGCCAGCGAACAGGTCCGGCAACAGATGGAGACATGGCGGGAAGGCATCGAGGCCTGGAGGGACAAGCTCGCTGACTACAGCGATGCCCGGCTCAATCTCTATACCCGGACAATCCCGCCGGCAGAGCGTGGTGGCCAGGCGACCCAGCAGGCCGTCGCCTCCCAGACCGTGAGCTTCAGCATCAGCGACCTGACGCTGCTCAACCCGCTGCTGGAGCAGGCCCAGACACTGGGCATGGAGTACAACCTGGGGCCGCAGCAGTTCTACCATTCCGGTGAGCAGCAACTGGAACGGGAAGCCCTGGCGGCCGCCATCGCTGATGCCCGCTCCCGATGCGAGTTTGTTGCTGCTGAACTGCAACAGTCCTGTGGCGAGGTGGTCACCATGAACATCAACAGCGGTTACCGGCCGGTGCCGATGATGATGGCCGAGTCCAGAGCCGCCAAGGATGTGGTGACCAGCGTTGGCATCCGCGAGATTACCGCTTCGGTTTCCGCCACCTTCACCCTCGAATGATCCGGGCTCAGAAATCCCGGGTGTAGAAGATGTCCAGGGAGGCCGCCAGGCCACTGGCCGCCTCCAGGTAGAAGTATTTGCCGAGGTCGTAGCGCAACGCCACGGTGGTGATGGGCTCGAAGATCCCCACCCCATAACGCACGCTGAGGTCGTCTGTCAGGTAGCCACTCGCGACCACCGACGTCTGCTCGCCCGCGCCTTCAGCTTCCAGGGTCAGCTGCCGGATCCCGAACTCCTCCCCGATTTCTCCTGTGACCTTGCTGGCCTGGGTCAGACCCAGTGACAGGGCGGCCCGGCTCATCTGGCCTTCGTCGCCCTGGCTCTGGGGCGCCCGGCCAAGGATGAGGTAGGACAGCGCATCGGATTGCGGCATGTCCGGGTTCGAGAAGACTTCGGTTGATGGCGACTGGACCGGCCCACTGAGTCTCAGCCCGGCCACCACGGTACCCACCTCACGTATCGCCTCGATCTCGAGGTAGGGCTCGGTAATATTGCCCACGAACAGCAACCGGGCCGTGCGCAGTTCCAGCTCCTGGCCATAGGCCTCGTAATTGCCATCCACTAGTTGCAGCGTCCCCCGGGTATCCATGTCGTTGCCGATGCGCAGGGTGCCCTCGAGATTACCGGTGACCCCAAAGGCAGCGAAGGTAACTTCATCCTCCCCGACCCGGACGGTGACATCCATATTCATCGAACGGATGGCGGGCTCCTCCTGTTCCACACCCACGATAACCTCGTCCTCGGAGACCTGGACCGCCTGGGCTGGCAGGGACTTGATTTCAATACTGCCCCTGGGCACCGCCACCTCGCCGGTTACCGCCAGATCGCCTTCACTGAAGGTCACCTCCAGATCCGGCGCAATTTCCAGCCGGGCGTAGGGCTCGATGTTGAAGGGAATCCGGCTGCCGACAATCGCCAGGCTGCCCCGGGGCGCTCCGGACCAGTCCAGGGTGCCATCCAGTGTTGTCTCACTACGCTCGTTACTGCGAATCCGCCCGCTCAGGTCGGCGGAGTATCCGTTCAGATCGACCTGCAGCAGGATATCCTCGAGCGGCACGGGCAACGTCGGATCCATGATCCGCCCGTCCACCAGCGCCAGCTCTCCCGTTACCGCAGGTTTCATCAGCGGGCCGGACAACCGCCCCTGACCACTGATTTCACCAGCCACTTCCTGCAGCCCGGTAAAGACCCCGGCCAGGGCCAGATCCAGACCCTGCAGACTGAAGTCCCCGTCCACCCTGCGCTCAGGACTGTCGGGGTCGACGGACAGATCCAGACGGAAACTGCCGAGCGCATCGCCATCCAACCGGATATCGACATTTGCCACCTCGGGCTGCAGGGCCAGTTCCGCGGTCAGGGATGAGTAACCCAACGCCTCCCACTCACCATCGACCAAAACATCGAATTCGCCACTGCCCGCATCAACAAACACCCGGCCGGTGGGGCCTGCATCGCCCTGGGTGAAGGACACCTCGGCGTTCAGCTCCGACTGCCACCGGAGCGTTTCAGGCAACAGTGGCGCCAGGGCCTCAGTGGGGAAGCGGCTGATGCGGTAGGCAATATCAGGGCGCGGGTACAGCAACTGGTCCTCCGCGCACACCGAGCTCCGCTGCCAGGCCCAGCAATGGGCACCGAACCGTACCTGGCCATCCGACTCCCAGGCCAGTTCCGCCGGGGCCTGCAGCCGCCACCGTTGATCTTGTTCCGGAATCTCGATGTCACCCCCGGCAAGGCGTCCAAGCCAGCTTTGCCACCCCTCGCCAAAGCCGCCGGCAAACGCCAGTGAGACCTGTGCCTCCGAGTGTCGGGCATCAACCGTCAGCGTGTGATCCTGCTGACTGCCGGCGGCTTTCAGTTGAAGTGATTCCAGTTCCTGCCCGGCCGCCTCAATGGCTTCCGCATCGACATTGGCCTCGAGTATCTGGCCTTCCGACAAAGCGGCCGCCAAAGTGACATTCCCGATGGTCAGCTGGTCCTGCCAGGCCAGGGCTTGGCCACTGGCCGCGACTTCCGCAATGGGGTCCTCAGGACTGCCGGAAAGATTCAGAGTCGCCTCTAGCTCCCCGCCGAGGCCGGCAAGAAGTTGATCCGGCTCGGGCAGGGACAGGGTCAGATCTGCAGACAGCTCAGGCCCCCAGGTACCCTCGCCGGAGACCCGGTTATCCCCCACAACCAGCTCCAGACCGGAGACCACCCAGCTGCCGGTTTCGGTATCGAGGGCGCCGGTCGCCAGGGTCTCGTGGGATCGCCAGCTACCCGTGAGGTCCCAGCTCGCGGTCATGCGCGGCACCGGCGCATCCTCCAGGGAGCCCTCGCTTTTGACCTCGCCATTGAGCGACGCTTCCAGCGCGGGCACCCAGAATCCCGGATTGAAATCACTGAGTTCAAGGGCAGCCTCCCAGGTCACCGGTCCGTCAAAGCCGACCCGGCCATTGCCGGTGGCCGATCCGGCACCGGTTTGCAGGGCAAGCTCCGAGAGGTTGACCCCCTTGAGATCGCCGTCCAGGGAAGCTGAAATGGTGGCCTCCCCCATCGGCCCTAGCGTCTCCGCCTTGAGGGAACCCTTATATTGATTGTCCGCCCAACGGAAGCTGCCGGTCAGGGTATTGAGTTCGACCGGCGGCTCGGACAGATTCGGCACCAGCGAATACCAGGGGAATCGATCCAGTGCCAGGTCAGCATCGGCGGAAAAGCCGTCAGCCCAGCTCAGGCTGCCCCGGACACTGGCTTCACCCGGCTGTTCCCCTTCCGTGGCCAGCACCAGTTCAAGGTTGTCAGCCCCCGCGGTGGTGACCAGACCGGACAATCTTAATGCCACCGGTCCGACGGTACCTGGCAGGCTGGCCTTACCATTGGTGCGGAAACCCTGCTCCAGCGATCCGTCCGCCTCCACGACAAGATCCTGGAAGGTGAGTGTATCAGGAAGGCCATCCAGGGCCGTGAACTGCTCAGAGACAACCCGCAGTTGTGCCGGCAGCGACGTGTCCAGAGGCGCCACCTGCCCGGAAAGGGCAGCATCAAGATAGCCACGGCTGCGGCCCTCCAGGCGCAGATCTTCGACGCTGCCGGCCAGGTTCACTTCAATCTCCCACTGATCCCCACGGGGTGGCGGCAGTGTGGCGATGACTTCTAGGTCGACCGGCCAGTCTCCCCGGGTTTCCACCCGCCCCCGGGCGGTGACGGCATAGTCCTCCAGCTGGTAGTGAACCCGCTCGAGCTGCCAGCTGGCACCGGACCCGCCAGCATCCAGTTCAAACCGATCCCAGACCGGGGATCCATTGACCGTGAACGCCCCGATACGAACGTCCGATATTTGCAGGGACAGCGGGATGTCGACCACCGGCAGGGCGAAGCCCGAAGCGGGTTCCGTGCCGTCGGACGACGGGGCTGTCTCAAGACCCATAGACTGTGCGTGCAACGTGTCGACGCACAAACGCTTCTCGAACAGGCATGAGGGCGACCAGTCCAGCAACGGCTGCTGCAAATCCAGATTGATGCCGTAGCCCTGCCATTGCAGCCGGCTCGCCTGCCAACGACCCAGCAGGGAGCCCTGCCCTTCGTCCACTGTCAGCCCCGGTACTTGTTCGATAATCCAGGCCGTCCCGGTTTCCGAACGAACCAGTAGCAGGGCCGCACCGATCAGCAACACCGGTACCAGGATGATCACCGCAAGGATCACACCCAGCCAGCGCAACGGGTGCCACTTGCGGCGGCGATTCTTGCCAACCGTTTCCGTTGCCTGCTTCTCGTCCGTCACAGTTCCGGCCCCATCGAAAAGTGAATTCGCCAGCCTCCGCCGAACTCCGGATCCAGGCCCTTGGCGATATCCAGGCGCAACGGCCCCACCGGGCTGACCCAGCGCAGGCCGATACCGGCACCGGTGGCCAATGGATCAAGCAGATCGTTGATGGCATTGCCATGATCCACAAACACCGCTGCCCGCCAGCGCTCGGCAAACTCGTACTGGTATTCGGCACTGCCAGCCATCAGGTACCGTCCGCCCACCGGCACACCATTGTCGTTTTCCGGCGACAGGGTTTCATAGCCATAACCCCGGACACTCTGGTCACCACCGGCGAAGAAACGCAGCGAAGGCGGCACATCCTCAAACCGGTTGGTGCCAACCGCTCCAATCTGGAACCGCCCCAGGAACCGGTGATTGTCAAACAGGGTATACAGCCCCTTGGCCTGGGCGTATACGTGCAGGATATCGACCTTGGACAGCACCGCTCGGTGGGAGCCGGTCACATCCAGCTGCAGACGATAGCCCCGGGAGGGATCCAGGGGCGAGTCCTGTCGCAATTTGGAGTAACCAACGCCAGGCAACAACAGGCTACTGGTACCCTTCTCGTCATTGCCGATGTTGAAGCGCTCCCCTTCCCACCGGATGGACAACACCTGCAACCAGCCGTTATCCAGCTGATGCTGCCACTGCTGGCCCAGGGTCAGCAGTTCGGATTCCACGTTCTCGATATCCTCCCGCTGATAACCGGCGGTCAGGCGGATCAGGTCCGTCATCGGCGGGTCCAGGGGCAGCTCGTACCAGGTACTGAGATTCTGCCGGGGCTGGGATATTTCGGTTTCGGCACCGCGCTTGTGTCCCATCGGGTTGATCCAGTGCTCGCGCCAGGTACCCCGCACGCGGGGACCAACGTCTGTGGAGAAGCCGACACCCGCGGCCACTGAACGGCGATCACGGCGAGTGACGGCGATGCTTACCGGGATAACCCCATCAACCGCGTTGCCCGGAACGGCATCCACATCGACGCCGGAAAAATAACCACTGCTGGAGAGATCCCGGTTCAGCTGGGCAATGAGGTCCGTGTGGTAAGGCGTGCCCGGCTCGAAGGTGACAAAATCCTCCAGTAGGGAGATTTCAAACCAGTGCCCCTCCTCGAACGTGACCTCCCCCAGGCGGTAGCGCTCACCGGACTCGAAGGCCAGAACAATTTCGGCTGTGTTTTCCTCAGGATTGACGCGTAACGTCCGGGTCACAAACTGGCCGCCAAAATAGCCCCGTTGGCGGGCCCGGGTCTGAATGGCACTGCGCAGGCTGGAATATTCTCCGTGATCCAGAACATCTCCCACCGCCGGCGTTTCCGGCAGCCCGCTCATAAACTCCGGATCTTCCCCGGCGGGGCCACGGATATCCACTTCCCGCGAGGTCACCTTCACCGGTTCGCCCGGTTCAATCTCCAGAATGAGCAGAGCCAGGTCTTCATCGTCTCCCGCTTCCACACGCCAGTCGATTTGCGGGTTGTAATAGCCCAGCGCCCGGAGCGCCTCACCGGCCTGGCGAACTGCCGTAGCGGCATACCGGCGCAGATTGGCCTCGCTGCGACCTTCTACCTCACCGATAAAGGCCTCCGCGTTGGCTTCCAGTTCCGGATAGTCGCCGTTGACCCGAACCTCCACCTGCCGGGCAAATCCCGCAGCCGGCCACATCAAGGCCAGCGCCAAAAGCAGGCGGAACGGGTACATTCTCGGGATCGGGTTAATAGACAGACTCCGGCTTCTGATGTTCTTTCCGTAGGGGTGCTATACGTTCCATTAAAGATTGGAAGTTTAACGTCAGGCGGTCAAGTTGAGGAGCCTGTCGTGCTTGGGGTACAAATACGCTAACCTGTCAGGGACTTACACAGCCTCCAGATCGGATCAATGGCCACCGCATGTTGCATATAAACCGGGAAAACCTGAAGTCCAGCCACCAGCTTGTCTGGTTTATCATCGATTTCCTGATGCTCGGCCTGCTCATCCTGAACCTGGCATTCATAATCTGGGACTCCATCTACAACTTTGTCGCCATCCAGAACCTGCTGAAAGAGCATGCCCCGGCGCTGCAGTCCACCTACCAACCCATTCACGAGCGCTTCATTTTCTACGACATGATCTTCGTATCGATCTTCCTCACGGAGTTTTTCGTGCGCTGGGGCTATGCCATCAAGGCCAGTGTCTATGACCGGTGGTATTTCTACCCGTTCATTCACTGGTACGACCTGGTGGGCTGTATCCCGGTGGGCAGCTTGCGTTTCCTCCGGATCCTGCGGGTGATCTCCATCATCTACCGGTTGCATCAGTACCGGATCATCGACATCACCAGCACCAAGATCTACCGGTTCGTGAACTTCTATTATGAGGCGTTCATGGAGGAGTTGTCGGACCGGATCGTGCTCAAGGTGCTCAGCGGCGTCCAGGACGAGGTCCGTCGCGGTTCGCCGCTGTTCGACCGGATCCAGAAAGACATCCTGTATCCACGCCGGGACATGCTCTCGGACTGGATCTCCCAGCGCGTTGCCGAAGCGGCCCAGGAAGGCTATGTGCCCAATCGGGGTGCCCTGCGCAATTACCTGGAAGGTCGGGTGGACAACGCCCTGAAGCAGAACCTGGAGCTGTCGCGACTGAAATTCCTGCCCGTGGTCGGCCCCACGATCCAGGAAACCCTGGAAGATGCCGTCGGCGACATCGTCGCCAACGTGATTCACCAGATTCTGGAAGACCTGGCCTCCAGCTCCAACCACGCGTTCATCGAGGACATCGTGAACGTCTTCCTGCCCACCCCTGACCAGGTGGCCACCGATGAAACCCAGAACCAGGCGCTGATCGACCTGATCATCGAGATCCTGGATGCCATAAAAGGCCAGGTTAAGGTCAAGCACTGGCGTGCCCAGCTGCCGTAACGTATAAGAGAGACGCCCAAAACAACAAGAGATAGCCCATGGACGCCCTGCATTACCAACCGGCCCACGAACTCCTGCGCCAGCTTGAGAACGGAGCACTGACCAGCGAACAACTCACCCAGGCGCTGCTGGCCCGCATCCGGGAACAGAACCCCGCCATCAATGCGGTGGTTACGCTGGATGAAAACCGCGTTCTGGAGCAAGCCAGGGAAGCGGACCGGCAGCGCGCGAACAACCCGGAGCTGGGCCCCCTGCACGGCCTGCCGCTCACCATCAAGGACACCTGGGAAGTGGCCGGCATGACCTGTACTGCAGGCGCGCCGGCCCTGAAAAACCATCAGCCCAAACGCCATGCCGATGTCATCAGGCGCCTTGAACAGGCCGGGGCCATCATCCTGGGGAAAACCAACATTCCGCTCTATGCAACGGACCTGCAGAGCTACAACAAACTGTTTGGCGTCACCAATAATCCCTATGACGCTACTCGTACACCCGGCGGTTCTTCCGGGGGTGCAGCCGCGGCCCTGGCGTCTGGTTTTACACCATTGGAGGTCGGCAGCGATCTGGCGGGCTCCATCCGCATACCGGCCCATTTCTGCGGCGTGTTCGGGCACAAGCCGAGCCGTTCCCTGGTATCGTTCCGTGGTCACATACCCGGCCCGCCCGGCACCGAATCCCAACCGGACCTGGCCGAGGGTGGCCCCATGGCCCGAAACGCACGGGATCTGGAACTGCTGCTGAAAGTCATTGCCGGCCCGCGCCCCGCCGAAAGCCGCAGCTGGGCCCTGGCCATGGAGCCGGCGCGGCTGGAAAGACTCGATCAGGCCCGGGTAGGCCTCTGGCTCGAAGACCCCTTGTGTCCAGTGGAAGAGGAACTCGTGCAAGGGTATCGGACCCTGGCCAGCAACCTCGAAGACCACGGCGCCCTGGTGGCGGAGGCGAAGCATCCCCTGCTTGGCCTGGAGCACATCCTGCCTGTCTACTTCAATCTACTCGGCAGTCTCATCGGCACCTCCCTGAAACCCGCCCAGCGTCGCCAGATGAAATGGATCGCGCGTTTACAACGCTGGCTGCATCTGTTCGGGCCGACCACGCCCTACATCGGCGAATACGCCCGCGGCGTGAACCAGAAAATCTACGAGTGGATGCAGTGGAGCGAAGTCCGGGAGAAGATGCGGGCCGAGATTGAAACCCTGTTCGAGGGTTTCGACGTGTTGCTCACGCCCATTACCCCCACGGCGGCCATCAGGCATGACCACAGCCAGCCGGTCTTCAAGCGGCGCATAACCGTTGCCGGCAAACCCCGGGCCTACATGGACCAGTTCTGCTGGATTGCCCTGGCGACACTGCTGGGGCTGCCGGCCACGTCCGTACCCATTGGGCGCACGAAAGACGGGCTGCCCTTTAACGTGCAGGTGATCGGAGCACCGGGGACGGATCTGACGACGATTCGGTTCGGGGCATTGCTGGAGGAACATCAACTGGCAGGTTTTGTTCCTCCATCCCAGGACCCTGAATAGCGACGGAGTAGCATCACGTCAATCACAGGCAAATCAGCCTTATATCCGGTACTGCTTGTTCACACTCTCCATCATATAGCCGACACCATAGACCGGCTTGAGACGAAGGCCGTAGGAACCATCCAGCTTGAGGCGCTTTCGAATCCTCGAGGCATGGGTATCAAGCGTGCGCGTTGTTCTTTGCGTCAACCCACCCCAGACGTGGTCGTAGATGCTCTCCCGATCAAACACCGAGTTCGTATTGCCGAAGAAAAACAGAAAAAGCTCAAATTCCTTGTCGTTGAGTTTGACCGGTTCACCGTTCACCAGAACCGTTTTCTCTTTCATCTTTAGCGAATAATTTATATTTCCATCAAATTGAGCGATCTCGTGGTATCGACGCCTGCTTAGGACCGAAAGCTTCGATAGCAGCAGCTTTATGTCAAAAGGGTCCTCCAGAAAATCGTCGCTTCCGTTACTGATCGCATTCAGAAGCTCCTCCCGGTCAGACGCAGCTCCAGACGAGAGACTTATGACGTAAGGCCACCATCCGAACTCCGCGCGGACTTTGTATAGGGGAGCACAGTTAATACTGCCCTTCCCGATATCCAGATCCAGCAGGATCAGATCAAAATCCTTCGCGCTACCGGTTTGCGAAGCGAGGTCATAGTCAAACTCGTGAATGGTGCAATCCGGCGTGTCGATAACGCGCGATATGTAGTCCTTCCATTCTTTGTTTTCAGAAAAGATGAGTATTTTCATAATCTCTAATCCCGATGAAAAGGCGCCCTCCTCACGTTGGCAGGGTGAGAATAAGGAGGGCGCAAAAGCGGAATCAGCAACTCTGATTCATGTACCAGGGCACGGCGACAGATAACCCGGCGCGAATGTCATGTCGGGGCTGATACCCCAGGCAATTCCCAATCTTCATCAGATCTTCCCGGGAATATCTGATCTCCTCAGAGGCAGACCGGTTGTACAGAGGCGAGTGTTTGTGCTTCTGACTCACAGAAGACAATTCAAAGCTCATGTAATTGAACAGTTCATTCAGGGTGATGGGATTTCCGGCTACCACACTGTACACCTCACCCTTTGCCTCCTCTGGCGCCACCGCCGCAAGTATATTGGCCTGAACCACATCCGCGACGTAACAGAATTCCAGACTGGCCCGACCATCCCCATTAATGACAACCCGTTGACCAGACAACATCGTCGCCAGCCATCGCGGAATCACAGTGGCGTTGGGCGCCTCGGGATTCTGGCGAGGGCCGAATACCTCAAAGTAACGCAAGCCGATGGGTTTGAACTGGTAGTTCTGTGCGAAGACCGAGGCATAGAATTCATTCATCTGCTTGGTGATCACGCGAGCCGCGCCGTGATAACTGTTGCGGAGGGCAGCCGTCGATTCCGGGCCTGGCTGGTGACTCACCGACCCACAGGAGGCGTAGGTGAAGCTGGATACCGCTTCATCACGTGCCGCCATCAGCATGTTCAGGAAACCATTCACGTTAGTCTCATGATGCTTACGCAGGTCTTCCGAGCAACGTGGGACAGAATCCACGGCGGCATGATGCAAGACATGATCCACACCACGAACCGCATCCACGCATGTGGCAAAATCCTCGATACTGCCTTCTATGAAGAAGAAATTTCTCCAGGCTTCCTCACCAACACACGCGCGCACTTGCGCCAGGTTATCGCGGCTCCCGGTTGAGAAATTGTCCAGTCCGACCACTTTTTGGCCATGGACCAGCAACCACTCGAGCAGGTTTGAACCGATGAATCCCGCTACTCCGGTAATCAGCCAGGCTTTTGGTTTTGCCTGCAATGAACTTGCACATGACTCGAACAGGGTCGTCATCTCTCATTCTCCCGAAAAGACTTACAATAGTGTTCTGAACATCGGTATATCGCTCAGGGGTGTTCAGAGGTAAACATCATCACCGGAATGCTCGTAACTGAAATAAGCAACAGGAAGTGACGATACGAAAGACGCCTGCCAATCATTGCCAATGCCCTGACAGACAACCGACTTGCCACCTTCGTGAATCGCCGTGTTGAGTTTGGTGACTTGGGAGACGTAGGCAGAATGATCGAACTGCTGCTCTCCGGAACCGATCGCCAGCCATTCCGGTGTGATTGCAATCATTGAAACAACCCGTTCGATGACCGAAAGGACCGGTGAGACACCCTCGTCCAGAACCGGGTTGCTCAGGACAACGTCTATGTCGTTATCGGATAACTGGAAGATCACCTTGCGTAACTCGCGCAAATCGTGGATGTCCAGCAGCTCTCCGGCTTCCAGGACGAGACAGAGACTGAAGCCCCTGCTTTCCACGCCCGGGGCTAACCTGATCAAAGCTTTGGCAAACCGCTCCACCAGAAGTGCCTGAGGCTTCACCCCAATCAATAACCATGACTCAGGGACCAGATCACAGGGTCCGCCGCAGGCTGGCCCAGTCAACGTCGCACCGGTACAACCCCAGACGATCCGGTTCAGAAAGGCGATGTATCTATCAACACCGAATGACTCTTTTCTGAAATTTTCCGGGCTACCACAACTGCCCGCCTTGGCCAGGAAATCTGCAGCGTTGAACCTGTAACCGACCAGATCCCCCCGACGACTGAAAACACCGAGCCCCCTCAAGGGCGCCCGGCCAGATCCAACGATCAAACCAGCCGGTGGAGAGAACGCTGGTATGACTGAGTCTGGCAACGGGTTTCGTAGCATCTTCCTGGCCCCTTCAAATACATTCGTGGTTGAAAACTACTCAAAACCAGCACTGGAATTCCGCAAAATCAGTAGGATTCACCGGCGATTTGTGACGTAGTTTTGATTTTCTCTTCAGAAACTCGCTAGAATCTTAAGAAAGTAAAGACACTGCCTCACATTTGTACGCAAATTTAGTACATTTGATCGTATTGTGTCAATTGTTTAACCAGGTTTTGAGAGGGTTTCACCAGTGAGTCAACATGACACCGGAGTAAAAGCGGTTCTCTCAAGGATGAAGCGGATCTATGGGGTGGACAAAGATGCGGAGCTTGCGCGCGCACTGGACATCAGCCCACAAACACTGAGCTCATGGCGTCAGCGATCTGCGGTTCCCTATGCATTATGCGTTGAGTGTGCGAAATCGAAGGGTGCGTCTCTGGACTGGCTTCTATACGGTGAAGGCCCGATGATGCGCGAAGAAAAAGCGCTGGAGGACGAGGCGGACACAGCTCAGCCTCAATCCTGCGCAGACCTGAGAGCGCAAATTACAAAAATTCTGGAGGATCTCCCCCGGAAAGATCTGGAGGACATCCTCAGTGAATCGATCCATCGCAAACGTCTGAGAACGCTGGAGCAGCGTTTTGAAAACTTGCAGGCACAGTTTTTCGATACCAGCCAGGAGGCTGTCTGATGTCTGCAACAACCTGAAAGCATGGAGCAGGAAGCGTTAAAAAAGGATCGTCACCCTAGTCGGCCATCTCGTTAATCGCTGCAATGAGCTCGCTCAGCACCAGGACCACTTCCTTGAGAGGCGCCGAATCCGTCGGCACACCATCCCGACCCACGCCGGGATTCTCAGCAAGCAACGTGTTCACCGACTGTTTGATTTCGCCCAGTCTGATCTGCTTTTCCGAGGCATTTTCCAGCAGTCGCTCAATCTCGCTGACAGACTCAAGGACGGATTCCAGCTCCGCTTGCCGCTCCTCAAGCGGGACCGCTCTGCCACTACTCTGGTTTAACATCTCCCTTAACAGGAGTTTGTGCTCCATCAACGCAAACGAAAACAGGTCACTGTCGACGGGCGAAGTTTCATCCCATGAGTCAGACAGGCTGTCCCCTGTAGAGTACTCCCTCAGATAATCAACAAACCCGGATTCAGGCAGCGGTCTTGAGATACCGAATCCTTGCACACAGGAACACCCGAGGGCTTTGAGCAAGTTGAACTGCCTGGGGTTTTCCACGCCTTTGGCGTAAACCTGAACCCCGTATTGCGCAGCAAAATCCACGATGTTCTGGACGATAAACATACTGCCCAGATCATCCTCAAGGCTGGATACATAGCCCTGGTTGATTTTGATGGTATCGATGGGAATCAGCGGTGACGAGAGAAGGCAGGAATCCCCGGTTCCGAAATCATCAAGCGCGAACCGAATCCCCCGGCTTGCCAACTGACACAGTGGCGCCTCCAGCGCCAACGGATCGCCAAGACCGGCGAGATCGATAATATCAATGCTGAGTTTCTTGACGATCTCGTGCCGGTAATTCGAAATAATCGACATCGCCCTGCGAACAAAAACGTTGTCAGCAAGTTGCCGAGCGCCAATATTGATACACAGCTGGCTGGGGATATCCGTCTCCCGCCAGGATTCCAGAGTCTGTAGTGCAAGATCCAGCACCCACAGGCCCACCTCGTCATAGACAGCGTGGTCTTCGATCGATGCCAGGAAGTCTATCGGGCGTTGCAGGCCCCGCTCAGGATGGGACCAGCGCAATAGCCCCTCCGCAAGCTCAACCCTTCCCGTTTCGAGGGAAACCACGGGCTGGAAGTGCAGACAGAATTCCTTCTTCCTGAACCCATCGATGATCTCACGGACACCCTCGCCACTGGTTCGGCATTGCTCGGACTTGTCGCTGTAGACCACACGCCCTTGAACACCTTCCAGCCTTGAACGCTCGACAGCCTTACGAGCCTTGGCCAGAAGCTCCTCCGGCATCAGGCTCTCCCAGATGTTCCGCACACAGGCACCCGCATTCACGTGAAAGCTGAATGAAAAACCACGCACAACAAATTCGCCGGTCAACTTCCGGTAAACCTTGTCCAGAAGAGCCCTGAAATCCCCCCTGCCGTTGAGCATCACCAGAAACTCGTCCTTTCTGTAACGCGCAACGAAGATGCCCTCATCAAGAAGAGGCTTTAAACGATCAGCCATGGTGGCCATGAGCTCATCGGCGAGATCCGACGAAAAATCAGCGGACTGTTGGCGCCACCCTTCCAGCGAAAAAAGTGCAACCACAAAATCCCGGGATCGTGGAGAGACTGTACTGCACAGAAGGTCAAGTTTACGTTCAGCTGCGAGCGTATTGGGCAAGCCGGTCACAGAATCGCAAAGGCTTTGCCCCCCGGACGGCATCCTTGTTTCATCTGATTGCTCCCTGAAAAGCACAATGAGGAACCGACCCTCCCGAGCCTCAAGGCTGCTGACACCAAACACCTCGAAGGTTTTTTCTGATGCTACAGACACAAGGTAGATGTCCCGGGGGGCAGAAATCTCGCTTTCGGATACGCGGCGCGCGGAGTCATCAGTTCCGGAGAAATTCGCCAGGGCCTGGATCCCGGGCGAGGATTCAAAAAGATCAGTGAACCGTGCACCGACGATCTTGAGAGGCGCCAGGCCCAGGGCTTCTATCGCAAACCTGTTTGCATCGACAACCCTGGGCTCTTCCGCTACCTGCAAAACCAACCCGGAAACAGGCAATTCGTAGAAAGTGCGAGCGTAAAACAAAGACTTTCCGGTTGCGGAAAAATTTCCGAACACCACGTTCGAATTCATGCCACCCTTGTTATCCTGGACCAACTTCATAAACCCGCCTTGATGGCCTGAAGCGAAGACCAATAACTCCGCCCGCCATACAGTGTCTCCCAAAGAACTGCAGCCAACACTTTACTCTTTTTGAGTAATTCACTCTATGCAGGGTCATTACAGCAAAACCAGGATCTTCCCGGTTATCCTTGATCACACCAAGGTCTCACTGAATTCCCACTCGCTGCCTTCAACTAATACCTATCTGTTTTAATTGCCATTTATTAAGAAACAAAAAGGCATCCATAGTTACGGGCCGACGTCGAGGACGGCCCGAAGCAGTCTGCAAAATCTTGTGAAAAGTGGTCCGAAGGCGGGATACTAAAAAAGAGTAGGCAGAGGCAAGCCACCAGGGACATGCCCCCATTTGGATCAATAAAGATCAAGGCTCCGCGTAGCGCTCTTTCACTTCCAGAATTTCCGGGAGGCATTGTTCAAACAATTCCACGAGTGCCGGATCGAAATGGCTTCCAGCCTCTTCCCTGATCAGTCCGACAGCATCACCGACCGTCCAGGCCCTCTTGTATGGCCGTTCCGAAGTCAAGGCATCAAATACGTCTGCAATGGCAACAATCCGCCCTACCCTCGGAATATCCTCACCGCTGAGACCTGCCGGGTATCCTGTGCCGTCCCAGCGCTCATGGTGGGTCAGCGCCACTATGCGAGCCAATTCAAGCAGCTCGGACTCATCATCTCCCAGGATCTCCGCCCCGATTTCACAGTGCTTTTTCATCTCGGTCATTTCGTCTTCGGTCAGCTTTCCCGGCTTGCGGAGAATACTGTCCGGAATACCGATCTTTCCGATGTCATGCATTGGCGCGGCATTCAGCAGGAGCTCCGCCTCTTCCTCGTTCATACCGGCAGCAAGGCCCAGGATCTGGCAGTAATGGCTCATCCGGATAACATGCAACCCGGTCTCGTTGTCCTTGTACTCGGCTGCACGACCAAGGCGCTGGATGATCTGAAGCCGCGTGCTCCGCAGTTTCTCCGTCTGCTCGCGCACCTTGCGATCAAGTTCCCGGTTCTGGTCATGGAGCGCTAGATGCGTTCTCACACGGGCTTTTACAAGTGGGGGACTGACAGGCTTGGTGATGTAATCAACAGCGCCCGCATCAAAGCCCTGCAGTTCGTCTTCAAGGGTCATTTTGGCACTGACGAAAATGACGGGGATGTGGCGGGTAGTCAGATCTTTTTTTAACCGACGGCAAACTTCGTAGCCGTCCATCCCTGGCATCATGATGTCCAGGAGAATCAGGTCCGGCATGGTCTTGCTCACAATCCTGAGCGCCATCTCACCACTTTTGGCGGCCTGGACGTGGTAATCCGGTTTCAGGATTTCTACAAGCAGGTCGATATTGTCTGCGATATCATCAACTACGAGAATACGCTGCTGTTTTTCAGACATCTGCTTACCTCTCTCACGCAAGGCGGAAGACTCCACCAGGTCATCATTCATCAGGCGCTGAAACTTTTATCCAGCTCATCAAGTATTCCGGCAGCCGCATCAAAATCATATTCCGATAACGCCTGCCTCAACTGCTTCGCGAACTTTGACAGCCCTGCCTGTTCCAATGAAGCGATGTTATCCTGCAGGTATTGCTGCGATCCGGCGTCGAACTCCTCGACCAGCAGGCGAAGTTCACTGACCACTACCGTCGCCCGCTCGGGATCGCCACCATCCACCCCCGAGAAACCGCCAGTGTGCACGGCAAGCCCTGCGTCATCGATGGCGGACACGAGACGGCTCACTTCCTGTTTAAACTTTTCAAGCTCAGCCATCGGAACCCGGCTTTCCTCGGTGACATACGCTTCGAGTTTACCGGCAATGGCGACAAGTTCATCCGCACCCAGGCTTGCGGCGCTGCCCCTGAGGGAGTGAAGGAAATGTGCCGCCTCATGCCACTGTTTTTTTCGGGTAAGCTCATCAAGCGTCTCAACGGCGGTTCGGCTGTTTTCAGCCAGACGGTGCACCTGCTTGAGGTACAGCGATACATTGCCCTGGAATCGCTCCAGCGCTGACACGGTATCGAGCCCCTCGATGCTGGGTACTCCATTGGAATCAGCCCTTTGCGGGTGACGCTTCGCCCCTGGTGACGGCGCTTCAGGATGAATCCATTTCGCCATGACCGAAAAAAGATGTTCGACGTTGATCGGCTTTGTGATGTGGTCGTTCATTCCGGCCGCAAGCACTTTTTCCCGTTCATTTGCCATGGCGTTGGCGGTGAGCGCCAGGACAGGCAGATCGCGATAGCGCTCCTGCTCACGAATCCGTCGGGTTGCGGTGTAACCATCCATCTCGGGCATCTGGCAATCCATAAGGACGCCGTCAAACGTTTCAGTCTCGAGCTTTTCCAACGCCTCAATGCCATTACTGGCCACCGAAACAGACATGCCATTACTGGAGAGCAGCTCGGCGGCCAGTTCCTGATTGATTTCGTTATCCTCCACAAGCAGGATTCTGGCCCCTGAGAGCCGGGTCACATCGTGTTGAAAGGTCGCTCTGGGGCCCGCGCCATCTGTTCTCGACACGACGTCCCGCCCCAGGGCTGTTGCAATGACATCAAAAAGGTCCGAAGGCGTCACCGGCTTCGTCATCAGAAACACACCGGGTTTGTTTGCGATTGCCTCTCTCGCCAATTCATGATTCAGCGACGCTGTCGTGAGAATCAGCGGTGGATGGGGCTGGGGAACCGGCGACACACACAAGGCATCAAGCAGCTCGGCGCCGTCTGCATCCGGGAGGTTCCAATCCGAGAACACGAGCTGGAAGTCTTCTTCGGTGGCTTCCAATTTCGCCAGTGCGCCGGCCTTATCCGGAACATTTACCACTTCCATGCCCATACTGGTGAGCTTATGCTCGAAAACATCCCTTACTGCGGGCCGGCTGGCGATCAATAGCACCCGGAAACGCCCCGACTGGGTTACCCGCTTACTTTGCGACCGGTCGCCAGCCGGATCCAGTTGCTGAATCACGGTAAAATGGAAAGTGCTGCCGACACCGGGCTCACTCTCTACCCAGATATCGCCACCCATCATTTCCGTCAGGTTTCGGCATATCGCAAGACCCAGGCCGGTTCCGCCAAAGCGGCGGGTAGTGGATGAATCTCCCTGGGTAAAAGACCTGAACAGTTTTTTCTGTTGCTCCTGCGTGAGACCGATACCGGTATCGCTCACCCAGAAGTGCAGCCGGCATTGGTCAGAGCCACTCTTTTCGACCTCCGCTCCGATAATGACCTCTCCCCGGTCAGTGAATTTCACCGCGTTATTGCACAGATTAATGAGTATCTGCCCGAGCCGGAGCGGATCACCCACCAGTGTATCGGGAAGGTCGGCAGGCACGTCAAAAAGAAGATCCAGTCCTTTCTGCTCGGCTCCGAATCCGGTAATTGTGGCTACGTTGTCAAGCACATCGTCCAGGCGATAGTCGACTGACTCGATTTCGAGCTTGCCCGCCTCAATCTTGGAGAAATCCAGAATGTCATTAATGATGCCCAGAAGGGCATCGGCTGAACGCCCGACCTTTTCAATGTAATTTCTCTGGCGCTCAGAGAGGTCTGTCTGCAGTGCCAGATGGGTCATCCCCATGATGGCATTCATTGGGGTGCGAATCTCATGGGACATATTCGCCAAAAAGTCCGACTTGGCCCGGGCAGCGTCCTCCGCCGCCTCCTTGGCGGCGCGCAATTCCTGCTCCAGTTCCTTCTGTTTTTCCACATCAATGTTGATGCCGGCAATCACCTTTGCCCGTTTGTTTGCATCCCACTCGATAACCTGACCAATACTCAACGTCCATTTCCAGCGTCCATCTTTGCAGCGGCTTCGGAATTCCACCCGGATGGTGTCTGTTTCGCCTTTCAGATGACGTTCCCACGCCTCCTGGAATCGGGCACGGTCGTCAACGTGCACCAGTTCAAACCAGCCTTCCATGCCGCCGTTGACGGAATACCAGTTACCTGCGGGTGTCAGGATATCCTCGGGCGCGTACCCCAGAATGCTGGCTGCAATCCGGTTCGTGAGCAGGGACTGCTCTTCTATCGAAAATTCCCACAAACCGAGCTCCGCGGCTTCCGCGGCTGCCTTGAGACGGGCCTCACTCTCCAGAACACGTTTTTCTGAGGCCTTGCGATCGGTGATGTCGATCAGCCACCCGAGAATGCCGGCCTCCCCTCGGTATTCAATCGGCATATAGGTGACCAGAGTATCCCTCACCTCACCCGATGGACCACGCATTTGCAGTTCCCGATTATGCACCGAGCCATGGAGTTCCAGACTGCGCAAAACCTCTTCACGATCTTCTGGATGCAAATAGATCTGCCCAACCTGATCCCCGACCCGGACGTCTACCAGTGACGTGAACTTGGGATTGGCAAAGCGGATAACGCCACCGACGGTAATGGCGACACCCACCGGGCTATTATCAAGAATTTCCTGAAGCTGCTGTCGCCCCGACTCCAGCTTCCTGGAAGATGCTTCGAGTTCTGCGGTGCGCTCCCCAACCAGCTTGGCGAGCCGGCGATTCATCTGTTCACCGACCCGCAAGATGATGGCCAGCATGCCAAAGGTCAGCGCGGTAATCGTAATCAGCCCGATTACTGCCTGGTTCCGGAAGGCCACGTATGGCTCGAGAGCCTCATCAACATCAATTTCGGTAACGATTCCGATTCCCAGAGAATCGTTCCACCGCCAGGCCCCGAATACCTCGCTTCCACGATAATCATTGTAGCCCTGGACGTTCACGCCGGACCGCCCTGCTGCAACATTGGCTACCGATTCAATCAGCCGGCGCTGCTCGCCGGACGCGAGATCAACCCGGTCACCTACTTGACCAACCCCGTCGAGACGCATACCCAGTAATTGCTTGCGAAACCGGCTTTCCGTCAGGAAAACGCCATCAGCACTGACGATATAGGTTTCCCCCGAATCACCAAACTGGCCAATCCGCGTTACAGGCGACAGCATGGAATCGAGCTCCAGCTCAACGAGAACCGCCGCAATCACTGTACCGGTCAGATCCCGGACCGGCACTGCCATGGCGAGCAACGCCCCCCGATTTTCCGTGAACATTGCCGGGAACGTCTCGTGCGATCCCTGAAAAACATTCAACCATTTTTCAGCGTGCTCACCCGGTTCAAGCCAACGTGAGGTAATCGGTTCGGCCCGGCTGCTCCAGTGAATCAGGTAATCGGGTCCGACCAGCTGAGCGGATACATACTCCTTGTCCTGAAGATGATCGTGGAAATTCTCAGTAAGTTCCTCATAGGCTCTCAGCCTGTAAGCGCTTCCGTTAGAGTTGGCCAGTAGATCACTGACACTCCGGCGAGTCTCTTCGAGATCTGTGAAATGATGAATTCTGTCATCGAGGCTTTGCCCGTACAGCTCGAGTGTTTTTGCAGCAGAGTCATTGATTGTCTGGAGAACACCGGCTGTTTTGCTACGCAGTTCGTCGCCAACCTGTCGAAGGGAGTAGGTGGCCAGGAAAATCACACCTCCCAGATAGATTAAAACTGCCAGGTAGGTCAGGCGGCGGGGCTTACGCTCTCCGCCAAGAACCTTGTCGAGATGGAGCTTTCGGGAAAGCGGACCGGAGAAGATGAGAGCAAAGACCAGTAAAAGCGAGCCTGCCACGAGAAAAATGCCCAGCAGTGCGGGCAAGTTGTCACCAAGCAGGTGCCAGAGAGATTCATTTTTATCCACGGCTACGTCGCTTTTCTCCAATGTCCTGCGCTAAACGTGATTCTTGCACAGAGATTGATCGCTGACTGTCAACGAAAGTAAAAATTTACCGTCCGGCTTGGCCCAGCCAGCCGGGCGGATCATACACCCGGTTGCAGGCAGGGTTGCTGTCGTTCGAATCGATTCGACCGAAGGATGTCTGCTACCCCCGTGGACTCCTGCGGAAGATCACTCTTTTCGAGTTGTTGATAGCCCAAGGTCATGTTTCTCGTCTTTTTAGCCTCGTAGAGAGCAAAATCCGCCAACCGCATGAAGTCTCCGAGCGCCCAGCCACTGTCTTCAAGACTCACTACAAATCCAGATGATACCGTCACCGGGCTGGCTAATCCGGCCCTCGAAGAAAGCTCCTGTTCGGTCTTTTTCTGAAGAGTACACAACCTGGAAAACATCAGGTTGTCGGTGCCCATTGGCGAGATCAGCGTGAATTCCTCACCACCTGACCTCGCAATGATGGCGTCGTCATCAAACACTTTCCTCAGAATATCTGCAAAGGATATCAGTGCCCGGTCGCCCGCATCGTGGCCATAGGTATCGTTGATTCTTTTGAAGTGATCAAGATCAAAGATGACACAACACAACGCATTGGAACTCCGCCTGTATCGCTGGGCAAAAATTTGATTGAGACCGCGCCGGTTATAAAGGCCCGTCAGCTCATCAAGCAGGCTTTGCCTCTCAAACATATCACGTTGTTGACGCAGACTTTCTCGTTGTGAGATCAAGATATTACCCGCTGCGTCGGTGATTAATTGAAGCGCTTCAAGATCATCCGGATGATTCCACTCGAACCCTTTTTCCATTGCTTCGGAGGGGCTTGCTCCAGTGATACTCAAAATTCCATTTCGGACCCTTCTGAGGGGTTTGACCAGAAAATGGTCAAGACTGACATACAAGCTTAAGGTGAATATTACAAACAACAACAGCGCACTCATTATTACCATCAAAAGACTGCGGTTAAGCTCCCTACGCCATTCACGCGATTCTCTTATGCTGACCTGCGGCGAGAGATTTTCCTGATTCAGAACGGGAAGAGACGCCTGAACCAATGCGAACTCCTCATTCAGGAATTTGACCCGGGGAGCGGCGAGAGTGCGATCGACTGTCATGGAGATATCTGCACCGAAGCTGTCTCCCAACTCCGCGAGCCATGCCTGATCGATAACTTTTGCCAGAATGACCACACCCTCAGATGGGCGCTGACCATCCGACCCCTTTATTTTTGAAAAGCCAAGCAACAGGGGTTTTCCATCGATCACAACGATTCCGGCCCCGGTATCCTGGCGGAAATTGTGTGGCAACCGTTCCAATACCTGAAGATCAAGAGGACTTTGCTCTGAAATCAGAGTGGCATCCCAATCGTTGTTCCAGGATTTAACATTCAGTAGATCGGCACCGTATTTTTCGAGCCATATTTCCTTGAAGTTGGAAACGATATAACTCTGGTTTCGGTCCTGCACAAACTCGTAGGTATCGTTCCAAAACCCCCAATCCGTCGCGATGCTCTCGAACCTGGCGAAGTCTTGCTCGACGATCAGATTCAAGCGCGTGATGTCTTTCAATAACTGTTTACGTTCCATGTCCTCGATAAAGGGAATGGCCACAATCACAAACAGAACGTAGCCCACAAGGAATGCAAAAATGGCAGAAAAGGATATAGACAGGATTATTTTCGAACGGATAGACATCTCTGTCCCACAGTCATCAGCTCAGGAGAAAGCCGGCAGCACAAATCTTATTACGACAACTCATTCTCGATCATGTCGCACTGGCAATCGACGATTATCACACAAACTTCGCTGATCAATTGTTAATCAAGGTGAAAATGTGGAGGGCTGTGTTGAGAAGGGAGATTGAGGGCTGCTTGAACGAAAAAGCCCGCATAAGCGGGCTTTTAAAAGTGGTAGCGGGGGCTGGATTCGAACCAACGACCTTCGGGTTATGAGCCCGACGAGCTACCAGACTGCTCCACCCCGCATCAAAACTGGTTGTCTTTCGGGTTAACCCCGATCAACGTGGCGCGCATGATACGGTCTGGAATGCATCCTGTCAAAGGATATTACGGCTATCCCGTAACTTATCGCTCAAGGATCGCAGTAACCCCTTGCCCACCCGCGGCACAGATCGAAATCAGACCCCGACCGCTGCCTTTTTCCTCCAGCAGTTTGGCCAGCGTCGCCACGATCCGACCACCGGTGGCGGCGAACGGGTGACCCGTGGCCAGGCTGCTGCCCTTCACGTTGAGTTTGTCACGGTCGATACTGCCCAGCGGTTTGTCCAGGCCCAGGCGTTCCTTGCAGAAAACCGGATCCTCCCAGGCCTTGAGCGTGGAAAGCACCTGCGCGGCAAACGCCTCGTGGATCTCGTAAAAGTCGAAATCCTGCAACGTCAGCCCGGCTTTCTCCAGCATCCGGGGCACCGCATAGGCCGGCGCCATCAGCAGGCCCTCCTTCTTGTCGACGAAGTCCACCGCAGCCACTTCCGAGAACGTCAGCCAGGCCTTCACCTCCAGGTTGTTCTCCTTCGCCCACTCTTCACTGGCCAGCAGCACACAGGACGCACCATCCGTGAGCGCCGTGCTGTTGGCAGCCGTCATGGTGCCGTTCTCGCGGTCAAATACCGGTTTC
The DNA here is from genome assembly GCF_039523335.1 of Marinobacter szutsaonensis. Taxonomy (NCBI): domain Bacteria; kingdom Pseudomonadati; phylum Pseudomonadota; class Gammaproteobacteria; order Pseudomonadales; family Marinobacteraceae; genus Marinobacter; species Marinobacter szutsaonensis. Next base: position 835,605 of record NZ_BAAAFC010000001.1, read on the forward strand.
AGAGTCGCCAGCTTCTCCAGGGTGGTATCCGGACGCAGGATATTGTCCTTCTCCAGACCCGCCAGCGGCGTGATCAGATCACTGAAAAAGCCCTCCTCATAGGCCTTGGCCAGCTTCTGATGACTCTCCCAGGCCAGCTGATCCTGATCTTCCCGGGCAATACCCCATTCCTTGGCCGTCACCTGAGCATGCTCACCCATGGACATCCCGGTACGCGGCTCGCCATTCTCAGGAATTTCCGGTACCAGATGCCCCGGCCGGAACCGGGCCAGAATCTTCAACCGTTCCTTCGCCGTCTTCGCCCGGTTTAAATCGAGCAGAATCTCCCGCAGCCCCTCACCCACACCAATTGGCGCATCGGAGGTGGTATCCGTACCCCCCGCAATCCCGCACTCGATCTGCCCCAGCGCAATCTTGTTCGCCACCAGAATCGCCGCCTCCAGCCCGGTACCACAGGCCTGCTGAATATCATAAGCCGACGTCTCCGGCGCCAGCCCACAACTGAGCACCGACTCCCGGGTCAGATTGAAATCCCGCGAATGCTTGATCACCGCACCAGCGACTACCTCGCCCATGCGCTTGCCCTGAAGATCAAAACGATCCACCAGGCCACGGAGTGCCGAGGTCAGCAGCTCCTGGTTACTGATCTTGCTGTAGGCGGTGTTGGATTTGGCGAAGGGAATGCGGTTGCCACCGATAACCGCAACGCGGCGGATTCCGTTATCGGTCTTCTTCGCACTGGATTTGCTCTGCGTACGTTTCGGAGCCTGTGCCATAGTCTTGTTACCTGAGTTAAATGAGGATGAGCGAATGAATGAACCCAGTATGGGGTGATTGGGGAGGCCTCCCCCAAGGCCCGAATCAATGGAACTCAGTCTAACGCCACAGCCAGCCCGCTCATTGGCACCCCTGACAACCAACCAAAAGCATTGAGTCAACCCAGACGCTGCTGACTATTCATTGTAGGACCTAACTGGAGGTCCCGCAGGCCACCCCTCAGGAACGGACAAGCTAAAGCGGAAGCGTGCTGACCGGATTGTGTGTCGATGAATTTAACACTGTTAGCCTGTCCCGACCTCAAATGCCCGGAATCCACCAGCGACCACCACTGCCGAGTCCGCCAGTCATTCTTGTAATCAAACCCTTCTTTATCGCATGGCGTAGTATATGCAGCAGCTTTCCCTGCAGTACCTTGTATGCGCATACACGAGAGAGACCAGTACGCATAGATAAGCATCGAAAACCTGGCTTTCCCGGGATGGGAAGGAGCCGGTCAGTTTGTATCGGCTTGCCCAGCCGGCAAATGGAAAGACAACTATGTTTTGCCCTTCGAACAAGGAAAGAGCCATGAAAATAAAAGCCCTGCAAAAACAATTTGGTGGCGCTCTGGCCACCGCGATCATACTGACAGGCCTGTCGGTACCGCTGGCTGCCACCGCAGAGGAGCAGTCCGCAAATTCTGTTCAGCTGGCCAGATCTGATAGTGGTCAGGGTGGCCAGTCCGGCGACGGAGACCAGGCGGCTGACCGTGATCGCACCATGGATCAGGATCGCACGATGGACCAGGATCGCACCATGGATCAGGACCAACTTCAGGATCAGTTGCGGATTCATCTCCAGACCATGGACCAACTGCATGACCGTATCCAACAAACCCAGGACCAGGATAGCCGCCAGGAACTGATGGTTCAGTATCGGGAGCAGATCCGGGAAAGCGTGCAGCTGATGAACCAGGCCTCGTCTGCGGCTGAGGGCGAGGAAGACATGCGCGTCCGCCATATGGAACAGAATCAGCAGGTGATGCAGCGGATGATGCAACACATGTGGCAGTACCAGGAGCTCCAGCGCTAGAACTCCTCCAGCATTGCACCTGATCGCGCGACCAAACCATTCGGGGAGCCAGCCAGTCCGGCTCCCCCGAATGTTTTCGACCTTGGCCGGTAAGACCGCATCGTTCCGAGCAATGTGGCACGGTGTTGCCCTCCAGATACCGACCTTCAGCTCCGAGGGTTTTCACATCGGTTGCCATAGACATTCAGAATGTCCTCAAGAGCTTGTGTCCCCTGAACCAGAAATCAGTAACCGGGCAGTCAACGCATCTGCAAGGCAAAATGCCTTATTGACACCCCTGACAACACCTCACAGGCATTGAGTCAATCCAAAAACTGTCCGATTCTTTACCCTATGGGACGATTCGCATCCGGAAAACTGATTGCAACTACAAGGAAGCCTCCATGTCTGACCTCTATCTCAGAATAGTAAACACCCCTGTCGGCAAATCCGCCGCCCAAACCCTGGGCCTGCCCGCACCCGTGCCGCTGAAGCGCCTGAAACGTACGGACCAGCCCTTCATCGAAGGCGACGTACTTATCGGCGCGGCGTCCGGTGCCCGGACCATCGCCACTGTAGGCAACATTCTCGGCGCAAGCGCCGCCACCCTGCACCATGCCTCCGGCCCCGACACGCTTACCGATTCCGCCAAGGCCGGCAATAAGGCCAAGCCCCTGGCAATTGGCGGCGAAATCGACCAGAAATTTTCCGCCCTGGTCTTCGACGGCACCGGCATCAAAACCCCCGAGGAGTTGCGGGCGGTCTACGACTTCTTCCATCCGACCATCAAAAAAATCGCCGGCAATGGCCGGATACTGGTGATCGGTATGGACCAGGCCAGCTGCCGCAAGGCACCCCAGGCCGCGGCGCAGCAGGCCCTGGAAGGCTTTGTCCGTGCCGTGGGCAAGGAAATCGGCAAGAAAGGCGCCACGGCCAACCTGATCCGGATGGTTCCGGGCGCTGAAAAGCAACTGGACTCCAGCGTCCGCTTCTTCCTGTCCGCCCGCTCCGCCTATGTGGATGGCCAGGTGGTGCGCATCGGCAAGAGCACCGAAGCACCGGCTACCAACCCGGTGGCACCGCTGAGCGGCAAAGTCGCCCTGGTGACCGGCGCCTCCCGCGGCATCGGCGAAGCCATTGCCCGTACCCTGGCCCGGGACGGCGCCACCGTGATCGGCCTGGACATCCCGCCGGCCATGGAAGACCTGCAGAAGGTGACCGATTCCATCAAGGGCAAGGCCCTGGCCTGCGACATCACCGACGAAAATGCACCGAAACTGATTGCCGACTTCGCCGAGGAGCATTTCGGCGGCCTCGACCTGGTGGTCCACAACGCCGGCATCACCCGCGACAAGACTCTGGGCAACATGCCTGAGCACTTCTGGGACATGACCATCGCTGTGAATCTGTCTGCCGAAGAACACATTGACGAAGAGCTGATGAAACGGGAATTGCTGCGGGAGAACGGCCGGATTGTGTGTATCTCCTCCATCAGCGGCATCGCCGGCAACTTCGGCCAGACCAACTACTCCACCGCAAAATCTGGCGTCATCGGTTATGTCGAAGCCATGGCGAAACAACTGAAGAACGGCATCACCATCAACGCCATCGCCCCCGGGTTCATCGAGACCCAGATGACCGCGGCCATGCCCATCACTATCCGCGAAGCGGGCCGGCGTATGAATAGCCTGTCCCAGGGCGGACTGCCGGTGGATGTGGCTGAAGCGATTGCGTGGTACTGCAGCCCGGCGTCGAATGGGGTTAACGGGAATGTTGTGCGGGTGTGTGGGCAGTCGTTGATTGGGAAATAAGTTGGTGGGTGGGGTCTGAAGAACGCCTTCTTCTGACCCCTTTTCTGCCCCAGGGGTCTGATGAAAAGCCTCCGGCTTTCCATCTGACCCCATCTTCAGATCAACCTCGGAGTTTGGGGCTAACTTGGGGTCAGATGAAGGCTTTCATCAGACCCCTGAGGGGAAGTCAGACTTCCCAACTGCCGCTAACTTGGGGTCAGATGAAGGCTTTCATCAGACCCCTGAGCGAATATCAGACCCCTGGGGCAAAAAAAAGAGCCAATCCTTTCGGATTGGCTCTTTTTCGGAATTCTGGTGGGTGGTGCAGGGATCGAACCTGCGACCCTCGCCTTGTAAGGGCGATGCTCTCCCAGCTGAGCTAACCACCCGGGAAAAAGTGGCGGAGCGGACGGGACTCGAACCCGCGACCCCCGGCGTGACAGGCCGGTATTCTAACCAACTGAACTACCGCTCCGCATCAATTCAGCCCGTGGGCTTGAACCTGAAACCGGATGGGGTGATCCGGTGATGCCTTTGAAAGTCTCTGAAAGTGGTGGGTGGTGCAGGGATCGAACCTGCGACCCTCGCCTTGTAAGGGCGATGCTCTCCCAGCTGAGCTAACCACCCACTTCCAACCTCGAGAGGCTTTCAAGTCCTTGCTGTCTCAAGCAAGTGAGACGCGCATTTTAAGCATTTCGCTGACGGTGTCAAACCTTTTCCGGGAATTTTCTGAAAAAATCTGCAAGCCATTCAAAATCGGGCGGTTTTTAACCAAAACCTGATCAGAAACCGGTCATTTGCCCGAGTCGTTTTTCGGCCCCTTTTCCACCAGGCGCTGGCCCGCCTGTTCGGCCTTCTGACGCAGGGACAACTCACTCACCCGCGGGCGTCGGTTATCGGGAATTGACCGGCTCGCCAACGAGCAATTCAGCTCATCAAGGCGCCTGCGCACATCCTCAAGCCCCTGCATGGCCAGAGGCACCACGTCGTCCGCCAGCTTTTCCAGCCGGCCTTGCAAACGATCCTTTAAAGACATCGTCCTGACTTCCTGATTCATTTCACTGAATGCAGTGTAGTAACCAGTCCCGACATTCACAATTGTGAAACTGCTCCTGCGCCCTGTCGATTCAGCCAATGCTCAGAAAAACCACCAACCGCCTGATTCCGCCTCTTCCCGACGCTCCCGCTCTTCCTCCAGCGCCGCATAGTCCCGTTCCAGCTTGCGGATCTTCCGCTCTGCTTCCAGAGGCTCCGACGGGCCACCACCGAACGGCCAGTACCAGGGCGCTGATTCGTATTTTCCCGCCTCCTTGAGGCGCTCAATCTCCAGTTCCCGCTCTTCTTCCAGCGCAGCCAGCGAGCGTTCGTAGTCGATATCCTCGTTGACCTCCACAATCGAGGTAGCGGCATGGTTTGGCGCCAGCAAATCACTGTTCAGAAACTGGGTCGATACGATTTCCCCTGCCTGCATGGCATAGCTGCGAGTCACCAGCTGAAGATCCCCCTCGGCCAGGGGATGCTCCGGATCCAGGTCCGGATGAATCTGCTCCGGTTCCGTAAGCTCATTGTAACGCAGATAGTAGATCTGCCCCGGCTCCACCCGGAGCGTGGCATCGGCAATCAGACTGAGGCTGAACGAATTCAGCCCCTCCAGCCCGAGCAGCGGCCGACGCATGGCGATGTGACGCTCACCGGGGCTGACCTCGAGCCAGGTGTAACTGTCATTGCGGATGTTGAAATAGTGGTGGTCGTCAATGTAGACGCTGGGCGCCTCGATCTCATCCGCCGCCCACTGGGAATGGGTGCGATAGAAATAAAGAAGGGCGTTATCCCGATCCCATTGACCATCCGGGATATGAACGAAATCGGGGCCGGACACCGGATGCAGGAAGGAACCAACGCTCTTGCCGATCGACTGGTACACCGTACACCCGGAACCAAAGACCAGGAGCGACAGCGCCAGGAGGGTTCGTTTGCTCATTGTTCTTGCTCTTCATCCCTTTGCGAGTTGCCTGATCATAACAACTGGCTCCCGCCAGAAATGAGAGCTACCGCAAGGGATGAATACAAACTGTTACAAAGCGCCGAACACCCGGTTTAATGAAAGCTCAACAGCCCGATCACTGACCGGACACTCGCGCCTCCAGTCGGTCCACCTCATCCGACAAACGCACCAGGCGAGATGTCAGCTGCGCACGGGACGCATCGATGGAATCCACGGTCTGCTTGAGCGAGGCCAGCTGGTTACGCAGCGAACGCACCTCCGAACTGCCAGCCACACCGTCGGTCTTCTTCTCCAGAGCAGTAATCCGACTTTCCATGCCACTGATCCCCAGCTTCTGCTCCTGCTCGAACCGACGGATACGGCTCTCGATCACCTGATCCACATCCGCCATCTGCTGGCTCAGTTTGGTAATCTGATCCGAGGCCTGGGCGGTGTTTTCCTTCAGCGCAACAATCGACGTCTGCGTCTGCTCTTCAAGCGCGGCAATCTCCGAAGACAGAGAAGCCCTGGCTTCTTCGAGTGTGGTTCCCAGACTGGCGACCGCCTTCTTCTCTTCCTCCAGCGCCGACTTCAGCGTCGCCAGCTGCTCCTCATGCTCATCCAGCCGCGCCTTGTTCCGCTCATTGGCGACAACCCACAGCTTGCGGATCTCACTGGATGCCTCCTCAAGTCCCGACTTGTTCGACGCAATCTGCTCCTCCAGCGACTGCCCCCGCTCCTGCAGATTCTCCCCGGTCTCCGAGAGCTCTCCCTCAAACCGGGCCAGCGCCAACTTGCTCTGCCGCGCCCAGTAATCCGCTTCCTCCAGCTGCGACTCCAACGCCTGAATCCGCTGGTTCTGGGAATACCAACCGGCCACCGCAGCAACCGCAACCGCAATCAACAACAACCAGACCGCCGCCAGACCACCCTTGCCGTTGCCTCCGTTACCGTTACCAGTCGGCGGCTTCCCGGCCCCGCCAGAACCACCGGACCGAGCAGCCGGCGCAGCGGTGGCCTTTTTTGGAGCCGGCCGTTTCCGCTCGCTACTGCCAATAGGTGCGTCTGCTCGGAGTTCGTCGTCATCTGGGCGGATGGAATCCATTACTGCTCCTGGGTCTGGGTTCTGGTTGTTCGTTTTTCTATTAGTCGGATCATTGAAAAGCCGTACCCGATTCACTCTGTCTGAGTTATCGACGTTTTTCAGGTCAACGACCGATAATACATGCACTTATGAACAGGGTGAAATGAAGCTCCGATAATGTGGCATGGGGCCGGGGTCTGAAGAACGCTTTCTTCTGACCCCTCTTTGGCGGCAACCACGGAGTCTGACCTCAAGACGGGGTCAGATGAAGGCTTTCATCAGACCCCTGAGGATGATCCCTGCTTTGCAGGCATACCCGCCAATGCCTGGGGCGGCGTTGAACCGGACTTTCCAGAAATGTCGAAGGCCAGGGATGGCCTGAGACAAGCGCACATGGATGTGCTCGTAGCGGTTTCTGGAAAGTCCGGTTCAACGACGCCCTTCACAGGACTCGCCAAGTTGCATGCCAAGTAACCAAAACATACAATGGCCGGCTTTCCAATTATCTCAGGATGTTGCATATGCAGCCGCTTGTAGGACTCATCATGGGCTCCAAATCCGACTGGCCCACCATGGAACACGCCGCTAACATGCTCGAAAAACTCGGCGTACCCTACGAAACCAAAGTCGTCTCCGCCCACCGCACTCCAGACCTGCTCTTTGACTATGCCAAAACCGCCGCCGACCGCGGCCTGAAGGTCATCATCGCAGGCGCCGGCGGAGCCGCGCACCTCCCGGGCATGGTCGCCTCCCAGACCGCCCTGCCCGTACTCGGTGTACCGGTCCAGTCCAAAGCCCTGAACGGCCTCGACTCCCTGCTGTCCATCGTCCAGATGCCGGGCGGTATCGCCGTCGGCACCCTGGCCATCGGCAAAGCGGGAGCCACCAACGCCGGCCTGCTGGCAGCACAAATCATCGGCACGTTCGATGATAATGTCCGCAAAGCGGTCGAAGAGTTTCGTTCGACTCAGACCCAGACGGTCCTCGATAATCCGGATCCGAGCGATCAGTAAGACCTGATAACCCAAATCAAGCTGGCATACCAAACTTGGGAGATGGGAGTCTTAGGGGTATCCTTTCCAAAACACGCTACGAGCACGTCCATGTGCGCTTGTTTCGGGCCGTCCATGGCCCTCAACAGTTTTGGAAAGGATACCCCTAAGACTCCCCATACTTATTGCGATAGCCGTTCAAGCGCAGAGAAGGGCGAACTTGTCGAGTAGTTGAGAAATCTGACTAGTGCGATCGCAGTGAGAACAAGCGGTTTTGCACAGGGTTTGGTTGAGCGGGTTGGGCAAGGCTTTCCAAAACTGTGCGGAGCCATGGATGGCGGAGCCCAAGCGTCACAGGGACGTGCCGCCAGGAGCGTGTTTTGGAAAGCCTTGCCCAACCCGCTCACACTCCCAAAGTCAGACCAGAAATCAGACTAAACTCATATGCCAAACCATGGCAGGAGAACACAAATGAGAATTGGTGTACTAGGCGCCGGCCAACTCGGGCGCATGCTGGCCCTCGCCGGATACCCGCTGGCCAAGACCTTTGTATTCTACGACATGTCCGGCAGCCCCAGCGCCGGGCTCGGCGAAGTCATCATCGACCGCGAAGGCCAATACCTGGACGACTTCCTGTCCCGGGTTGACCGCGTCACCTACGAATTCGAACACCTGCCGGTCGAGGTTGCCGAAAAACTGGCCAAAGAAAAGCCGGTTCACCCCTGCCCACGAGCATTGCAGGTGTGCCAGAACCGCGAAGCCGAGAAAACCCTGTTTGGCCAACTGGGCATCCCCACCCCCGAGTGGAAAATTGCCGACAGCGCCGAATCCCTGAAAGCCGCCGCCGAAGAGCTCGGCTGCCCCGTGGTCGCCAAGTCCATCACCGAAGGCTATGACGGCAAGGGCCAAGCGGTACTGAAAGATCCGGAGGATGCCGAAAGCGCTTGGGAGAGCATTGGCCACCAGCGCCTGATCGTCGAGAAGTTCGTCAACTTCAAGCGTGAAGTGTCCATCATTGCGGTGCGCGCCGAAGACGGCGATCTCGCCTTCTACCCGATGGCGGAGAACACCCACCACGAAGGCATTCTGCGCTACTCCATCGCCCCGGCCCCCGGCCTGGAGAGGCACGTCCAGGAAGACGCCGAGCGCTACATCAAGGCACTGTTGAACGAATTGGACTACGTCGGCGTATTGACTCTTGAGCTGTTCGAGACCGAGGACGGGCTGGTGGCCAACGAGATGGCACCCCGGGTGCACAACTCCGGCCACTGGACCATCGAAGGGGCCATGACCAGCCAGTTCGAGAACCACATCCGCGCCGTCAGCGGTCATCCGCTGGGAAATGTCGCGCCCCGTGGTCTAAGCTGTATGATCAATATCATCGGCGAACACGGCGACATCGAGCGCATTCTGGAACTGCCCTACGCGCATGTTCACCTCTACAATAAGGGGGAACGGCCGGGCCGCAAGCTGGGTCACGTGAACATTCTGGCGGACAGCTACGAGGAGCTGGTCTGGCGGGTCCGGAACTGCGCGCAGTTCCTGCCCGGTTGCCCGGAGTTTAAAAGTTCTTTGACACCAAAGGGTTGATATAGCTCAAATCGCCCTTATATTGCAGCAACGTACACTCACATAAACAGAGAGACAGGGAGAACGACCTCATGGCATTTGAACTTCCCGCACTGCCTTACGAAAAGAACGCACTGGAACCGCACATCTCTCAGGAAACCCTCGAGTACCATTACGGTAAGCACCACAACACCTACGTCACCAAGCTGAACGGCCTGGTTGAAGGTACTGACAACGCCAACAAGTCCCTGGAAGACATCATCAAGAGCTCCAGCGGCCCGCTGTTCAACAACGCAGCCCAGGTGTGGAACCACACTTTCTACTGGCACTGCCTGAGCCCGAACGGTGGCGGTGAGCCGACTGGCGCAGCCAAGGACGCCATCGAGAAGGCCTTCGGTTCTTTCGAAGACTTCAAGAAAGAGTTCAACGACAAGGCCGCCAACAACTTCGGCTCCGGCTGGACCTGGCTGGTGAAGAAGGCTGACGGCAGCGTGGCTATCGTCAACACCAGCAACGCGGAAACCCCGCTGACTGGCGCTGACAAGCCGGTACTGACTGTAGACGTGTGGGAGCACGCCTACTACATCGACTACCGCAACTCCCGTCCGAACTACCTGGAAGCGTTCTGGAATCTGGTTAACTGGGATTTCGTCAACGAAAACCTGGCATAATCAGCCGATTCCGGCTTTCAGAAGGCGGTCCATCCGGGCCGCCGACAAGCGCCCGCCCTGTGCGGGCGTTTTTGTATCCGCTCAGCACCAAAAATGAACAAATTGATACAACCCTGCCGGGAAATCTCTGAAAAAATCATGGATACTCAAGGAAGTAGATTCAGACCAACCATTCAGAGGAGTTGAAATGGGAACGACCCTTATCGGCCTGGCAGTGATCGCTGTCGTCGTTATCTACCTGGTGTTCATCTACAACCAGCTGGTGTCCCTGCGCAACCAGTTCAAGAACGGCTTTGCCCAGATTGACGTGCAACTGCAACGGCGCCATGACCTGATTCCCAACCTGGTGGAAGCCGCCAAGGCCTATCTCACCCACGAGAAATCCACCCTCACCCAGGTGATGGAAGCCCGTAACAACGCGGTCAGCGCCCAGAAGGACGCCGCCACCGATCCGGGTGACAGCACCAAGATCCAGCGTCTGGGCGGCGCCGAGAACCTGCTCACCAAGGCCCTGGCCAACTTCTATGCCGTTGCCGAGAACTACCCGGAGCTTAAGGCCAACGAAACCATCCAGCAGCTGATGGAAGAGCTCTCCAGCACCGAGAACCGGGTTTCCTTTGCCCGTCAGGCCTACAACGATGGTGTGATGAACTACAACATCTTCCGCGAGAAGTTCCCCAACAACCTCGTCGCGGGCATGTTCGCGTTCAAGGAAACCGCTCAGCTCCAGCTTGAGTCCCCGGAAGCCCGTCAGGCCCCGAAAGTCGCTTTCTGAGGCCTGAGCCATGGCTCATCCCGGATTTTTCCAGCGCCAGGCCCATGCCCGGCGCAACACCGGCCTGCTGGTGTTCCTGTTCCTGACCGCAGTGGTGCTGATCACCCTCGCGGTCTGTGTCGTTGGCTACCTGGTCACCCGCAGTGAAACCTCCAGCCTCGCTTTCCATCACTGGCTGCTGTCCAGTCATGGCCTGATTACGGCCTCCGCCGTGGTCACCCTCATCGGCATCGGCTCACTGGTGCGCTGGGTGGATCTGGCCGGTGGCGGTGAACGGGTCGCCCGTATGGTGGGGGCCCGCGCCATCGATCCCGATACCCGCGATCCGGATGAGCGCAAGCTCCGCAACATCGTCGAGGAAATGGCCATTGCCAGCGGCGTTACCGTGCCTGAGCTGTATGTGATGGACCAGGAAACCGGCATCAACGCCTTTGTGGCCGGTTATACCCCCGGCGAGGCGGTGATGGTGGTTACCCACGGTGCCCTCACCCAGCTCACCCGGGACGAACTCCAGGGCGTGGTCGGCCACGAATTCAGCCACATTCTCAACGGTGACATGCGGATCAACGTCCGCCTGATCGCATTGCTGGCCGGTATCCTGATGATTGGCCAGATCGGCCAGTTTCTTCTGCGCGCCGGCTTTTACAGCAGCCATGGAGTACGATCCCGGAACCGGGATGGTCGCGCCCAGGCTGCCATGGCGGCGGTTGGTCTGGCCCTGATGATCATCGGCTATGTCGGCGTATTCTTCGGCCGCCTGATCCAGTCTGGGGTATCCCGCCAACGGGAAATGCTCGCGGATGCCTCGTCGGTTCAGTTCACCCGCAATCCAGAGGGTATCGGCGGCGCTCTGTTCAAGATCGGCATGAAGGGCGGTTACCTGGACACCACCAGCCACGCCAGCGACATGAACCACATGTGTTTTGGTGAGGCGGCGCGGATGAAGTTCACCTCCCTGCTGGCCTCACACCCGCCCATCGATGTGCGCATCAACACCATCCAGCCCGGCCTTCTGGCCCGCCTGCGCAGCCGGCTGCGAGATACCCGGCCAGCCAGCGATCTTCGCGGGGGCGCCAAGGCGCCAGCCGGTTCGGCGGGTTTTGCCGACGTTGCCCGGGACATCTACCAGCCGGTCCGCTCCGGCCGTACTTCGCCCATCGCTCGCGCCGCGCCGGTGCCGGCGAAGGAACTGTCGAGCCAGGTGGGCACGGTCACCCGGCAGGGTGAAGATTTCGCCATGGCGTTCCTCGAGCAGCTGCCGGCCACCTTCCGCACCCTGCTCTACACCCGCGCCGGGGCCATTCAGCTGTGCTACGCCATGCTGGTAGGTGACCTCTCGCGGGAGCAGCAGAAGGAGCGCCTGGCCCTGATTCCCGAACACCCGGTGCTGGGCTGCCAGCCGGAGATCATGGCGAAGATCCTGCCGGCCCTGAAAAGCATTGGTGAAGGCGTGCGCTTCCCCGCCCTGGAACTGGCCATGCCGGCGCTGCGCAAGCTGGATCCGGAGGAACGGGAGGGGCTGATCAATAATGTGCGAAAGCTCGCAGCGGCGGACGAGAAGATCAGCCTTTTCGAACTGACCCTCACCAGCTTCCTGTCCCGCCACCTGGGCGCTCACGCCGGCCGGGTGGTACCCGTTCGCCACAAGAGCTACAAACCCCTGTTGCCGGCCATCCAGAGATTGCTGAGCCTGATGGCCCGAGCCGGCACCGCCGACAACACCGAGGCCCAGAAGCTCTATCAGGAGGCCGTCGCCGGTTTTGTCGATACCCGGAAGGGAGACCTCCCCGCACTGGAGAAAGTCACCATGCGGCAGTTGCAGGAAGCCCTGAAAGCACTCAACAGCCTGTCACCATTGCTCAAGCCGGCCATCATCGACGCCTGCGCCCACTGCGTGAGCCACGACGGCAAGGTGGAAGTCAGGGAGTATGAGCTGATGCGGCTGGTGGCGGACCAGATGGATTGCCCGATGCCGCCTTTGTAGGCGGCGTGAAGGAGGGGCCAGATGTAACTCAGGGGTCTGATGCTCCTCTTGGGGTCTGATGAACTCGTTCATCTGACCCCGGCTTGGACTTCATGCTCCCAGGTTCCGGCTGAACATGGGGTCAGATGAACGAGTTCATCAGACCCCTGAGTTGGATCAGACCCCAAGGGGTGCCCCCAAGAGTTGCGCCAAACCCTTTTTTTATCACTGCGCCCGCATCTCACTACCAGCATCAAACAGGTCATCAATCGCCGGCCGCTCATCCGCGCTTGGCAGGCCGAGCTTCTTGCGGACGTTCAGGTTCACCTCCCACAGCGCCTTGTACTTCTCGTCGGTCGCGGCTACTGAGTCCGCCTTGCCCAGCATGATCTTCGGGCGTAGGAACACCAGCAGGTTGCGCTTGATCCGGCTCTGGGACTCGGAGGAGAACAGGCGGCCGAGGACCGGGATGTCGCCCAGCAGGGGCACTTTGCTCTTGGTGACCTGAAGGTCGTCGCGGGTCAGGCCGCCGAGGACGATGGTTTCGCCGTCGTCCGCCAGCACCGTGGTCTTGATTTCACGCTTGTTGGTAACGATGTCGGAGGCGTTCTCAATGCTGTCCGCAACGCTTTCGGTAGTCTGCTCCACCACCAGGCGCACCAGGCCGTCGGCACTGATGGTCGGGGTGACCTTGAGGGTCAGGCCCACATCGCGGCGTTCGATGGTGGTGAACGGGTTGCTCAGGCCATCGCCGGTCACGGCGGTCTGGCCGGTGCGGAACGGCACGTTCTGGCCTACGGTAATCTCCGACTCCTGGTTATCCAGGGTAATGATACTCGGCGTGGACAGCAGGTTCGCCGCACTTGAGGTGGACAGCGCCTGGAGCAGGATGCCCCAGCTCAGGCCGTTCTCATCCCGCTCGCCCGCGCCGATGGTGATACCTCCCGTTGCCGGAGTGATTGCCGATCCACTCAGGATTGCAGTGAGCACGTCCCCGAGACTCCGGCCGACATTTCCAAAGTTGGTGCCTACCACTGGTGTGGATTCTCCCGACTCATCACCCGCCGCTAATTGGACACCAAGATCCTGGCCCAGCTCATCACTGATCTCCACGATGGCCGCCTCGATCATCACCTGAGCCCGGCGAAGATCCAGCTGCGCCACAATCTGCTCGGCTTCCTGCATCAGCGAAGGATCACCACGGACCACCAGGGCATTCAGACCTTCGTCCGCGAAAACGGAGAAGTTGTTGTTCGGGTTGCCTGCGGTACCACCGCCAGCCCCGCCACTGCCTGAACCGCCTTCCTTGAGCACCTCTCCCATCACACCCTTGAGGATCTCGGTCAGGTTTTTGGCATCGGCATGCTTCAGGCGAATGACCTTGGTGGTCCCGCCAGTGGCGGAGGGCTGGTCAAGCTTGCGGATCAGCTCACGCATCTTCTCCCGGAAGGTTTCGTCGCCCCGAAGGATCAGACGGTTACTGCGCTCGTCGGCAGTCACGCTGTATTTACGGGCCGCATTTTCGCCCCCGGCCTTGCCAAGTTCATCCGGTGCCAGTTCCTGCAGCAGGGTGACCATGTCGCCCACCCAGGCTTCCCGTAGCTGAATCACCTCCACCTCGTACTTGGAGGGGCTGTCCAGCTCTCGGACGATCTGTTCGATGCGCTCGATGTTGGAGCGGTGATCGCTCACGATCAGGGCATTGGCGGCCGCGACACCGGCCAGGTGTCCGTACTTGGCCACCAGTGGGCGAAGGATGGGCACCAACTCCAGGGCATTGGCGTTATCAATCTGGATGACCCGGGTAATCAGTTGCTCGGAGGGGGTTTCGGGAAATCGGTCGAGTATCTCGGCGGACTGTTTGGCATCCACCTGCTGCACGATCTTGATCACCTCTTCCCCGGGAATGGCGGTAAAGCCGTGAACGTTCAGCACCGCCAGGAACAGATCGTAGATTTCATCCTTGTTCATGGGGGCGCTGGAGAGCACCGTCACTTTGCCCTTGACCCGGGGGTCCACCACAAAACTGTAGCCGGTGATGTCTGCCACCTGGGTCACGAAGGCGCGGATGTCCGCATCCTTGAGGTTCAGCCTCCAGGTTTCCTCCTGCCCGTGAGCCAGGGACATCATCGGGAGAAGGATCAGCAGCGCAATGGCCCGTAGAATATTCGTCTTGTGGTTATACATCTGGCGATTTCGTCCTGTATCGTTGATCCCGGTCAGCGCCACTGCTCGGGTATGGCATAACTAACGGTGAGGATGCTTCCGTCACGCTCGATTTCGATGTCCAGCTGGGCCTGGCCACGCCAGCTTTCCAGCAGAGATTTGTCCTGTTCCAGATCACCCAGTCGCTGGCCGTTGATGGCGGTGATCACGTCGCCGGCCTGCAGGTTTACGGCGTTGAGCATGGCGTTGGAGCCGTCATAGACATAACCGGACATTCCGCTGTCATCCACCGGGCTCAGGCCGTATTGGGCCAGCACCGCCGCACCCTGGCTATCCACCTGCTCCCGAACACTGGCCAGGAACGCATCCGGTGACGATTCTGCCGGCACATCCTCCACTTCTGCAACCATGCCGGAATCGGTGGACTCCTCAAAGGTCAGTGACTCGTAGCGTCCACCCCGACGCAGCAGGATCCGGTCCGGTTCCACCTCGGCCAGTTCGGCATTGCCGGGCAGCATGTCGCCCACCCGATAATACGCGGTTTCGCCGTTACTTCCTGCAACTATAGCACCGGAACCTTCGGGGCGTTCGCCAACCAGCACCCCTTCGAGCCGCAGGCGCAGGCCGGTCTCCGGTGCCGAGCGTTTCACGGACTCTGCCACGCCCGCCTGAACACTGGGGCGACCGAAGAAATCATATCCGGCGATGGGGAAATCCTGGCCACCGGATGCGGCCATTCCCAGCGCCTCCTGAGAAGGCGCCACCGGTACCGGCCGGTCATTCCAGGCAACCAGCCAGGTGACCCGGGCCAGCGCGACCGCCAGGTAGAGGGTCAGGCCCAGAAGCAAGAGATTGGCAAGAATCCTGGAGACGCGGGCCTGGGCCTGGCGAGTAAAGACCATCATGTTAAAGGCCTCCACGAATCAACGGTTGCCGGACCCGGAACACCACATCGTCCGGACTTGCCGAATCCGACCAGGGCTGGTCGGCCAGATCCACCATACGCTTGTAGACCTGGATTTCCATCATTCCGTTCCAGAGCAGGTTGGCCTGGGCCGCGGGCCCGCTGCCGCCCTGCTCGGCAATCTTCAGTTCCACCCCACCCTGGACCGTATCCAGGTTGGCCTGCATGGGCGGGAAATCCGCCGAACCGGTCTGATCCCCCATGGGCCAGGTCACCCGGCCGCCCGGCCACGTAGCCAGACCATCGGCCCGGGTAATCCGGTTATCTTCCCAGGCCAGTTGCAGGTGCTCGATGGTGACATTGCCTTCAATCATGGCGCCACGGCTCTTGCGGATCAGCTCCCGGAACTCGGCAACCCCGATATGCCCCGAGGCATCCAGCGCGGCACTCAGTGGCCAGCCCATCGTCAGATCACCCTGGAGCGAGGATTGTGCCGTATCCAGTTCAATATCCACCGGCAATGTCATACCACCAAGGGAAGGCCAGCCCAGCGACCAATCCACCCGTAGCGGATAACCGGCAACCACGACCCCGGCGGCACCGTCCCACAGCTTGCCCGACACCTGCCGGACCTGCACCTGGGGCGGGAGATTCACATGGGCGGAGGCCTGCTGCCACACCCAGCCGGCGGGCACCAGGATCACGAGTGCCACCACATACACCAGCGCCCCGAGCAGGAACAGCAACAGCAGCTTGCCCAGGCGGAAAAAGGATTTGGTTTCGGCGTCACTCATTCATTAATACACACAAAAAAGTCTGGAATCCGAGTCTAACAAAGGCATGGGGCAAGTTCATGACAAAAAACGAAAAAACCCCGCACCAGTGTGACCCGGTGCGGGGTTTTTCAGGGTAGATCGGGCCGGGCCTCAGAAATCGGGGCCCGGTCGGGATCTGGCCGGCATTACATCATGCCGCCCATGCCTCCCATTCCGCCCATGCCACCCATGTCCGGCATGCCGCCGCCGGCGCCTTCTTCCTGCGGCTCATCCGCAACCATCGCCTCGGTGGTGATGATCAGGGATGCCACGGAAGCAGCAGCCTGCAGCGCGGAACGGGTCACCTTGGCAGGATCCAGGATACCCATTTCCAGCATGTCGCCGTAGGTCTCGGTGGCAGCGTTGTAGCCAAACGCACCTTCGCCGTCACGAACCTTGGCAACCACCACGGAAGACTCGCCACCAGCGTTGAACACGATCTGGCGCAGCGGAGCTTCCATCGCACGGCGCAGGATGTTGACACCGGCCTTCTGCTCTTCGTTGATGGCGTCCACCTTGTCCAGGGCCGCGATGGCACGGATCAGGGTTACACCACCACCGGCCACGATGCCTTCTTCAACGGCAGCGCGGGTGGAGTGCAGCGCGTCTTCAACGCGGGCCTTCTTCTCTTTCATTTCCACTTCGGAGCCGGCGCCAACCTTGATCACGGCAACACCGCCAGCCAGCTTGGCTACGCGCTCCTGCAGCTTCTCCTTGTCGTAGTCGGAGGTGCTGTCTTCAATCTGCTTGCGGATCTGCTCCACACGCGCCTCGATGTCTGCCTGGGCGCCCACACCGCCGATGATGGTGGTGTTTTCCTTGGTGACGTTGACACGCTTGGCGGTGCCCAGGTCATCCAGGGTGGTGTTTTCCAGGGTCAGGCCGACCTCTTCGGAAATCACGGTACCGCCGGTCAGGATGGCGATGTCCTGCAGCATTTCCTTGCGACGGTCACCGAAGCCAGGCGCCTTCACGGCGTTGACCTTCACGATACCGCGCATGTTGTTCACAACCAGGGTCGCCAGGGCTTCGCCCTCGATGTCCTCGGCAATGATCTGCAGCGGCTTGCCAGCCTTGGCTACCGCTTCCAGCACCGGCAACAGCTCGCGGATGTTGGAGATCTTCTTGTCGACCAGCAGGATGTACGGGTCATCCAGCTCGGCAGACATGTTGTCCTGGTTGTTGATGAAGTACGGGCTCAGGTAACCGCGGTCGAACTGCATACCTTCAACCACGTCCAGCTCGTCTTCCAGGCTGCGGCCTTCCTCAACGGTGATGACGCCTTCCTGACCAACACGCTCCATCGCATCCGCGATCAGCTTGCCGATGGTCTCGTCGCCGTTGGCGGAGATGGTGCCAACCTGGGCGATGTTACGGCTGTCGTTGCAAGGAGTCGCCATTTCGCGAATCGCCTTCACGGCCTCGGTGGTTGCCTTGTCGATGCCGCGCTTCAGATCCATCGGGTTCATACCGGCAGTGACGGCCTTGATACCCTCGTTAACGATGGACTGGGCCAGAACGGTTGCGGTGGTGGTACCGTCACCGGCGTTCTCGTTGGCCTGGGAAGCAACTTCCTTCACCATCTGGGCGCCCATGTTCTCGAACTTGTCGGAAAGCTCGATTTCCTTAGCCACAGAAACGCCGTCCTTGGTGACGGTCGGAGCACCGAAAGACTTCTCCAGAACCACGTTACGGCCCTTGGGACCCAGGGTTACCTTGACCGCGTCCGCCAGGATGTTGACACCTGCGACCATGCGCTTGCGCGCGTTATCACCGAATTTAACTTCTTTTGCTGCCATGTCTTCTATTCCTGTTCGTTAAACCGAAATTGAACCAATCGGATTAATGAGCGTTCGTGCCTGTCGCCTCAGCGATCACTCAAGCACGCCGTAGATGTCGTTCTCGCTCATGATGAGCAGCTCTTCACCGTCAACCTTGACGGTGTTACCGGCGTACTGGCCGAAAACCACGGTGTCACCCACCTTGACCGCCAGGGCGCGGGTTTCGCCGTTGTCCAGGATGCGGCCGTTACCGACGGCGATCACTTCACCCTGGGAAGGCTTCTCTTTGGCGTTACCCGGCAGCACGATGCCACCCGCAGTTTTCTCTTCTTCTTCCTTACGGCGCACGACAACACGATCGTGTAGCGGACGAATTTTCATTGCTCGGTTTCTCCAATAGTCAGATTAATGTGGCAATGACAGTTGTTAATGAGGTTGGACCGGGTATTCACCTGATCCAGCCAAATTGCCCGGCTGCATAAGCGGCTGATTTACAGCCGATATCAGCCCGCAGCGAACTTGTGTGACGTTAATGGGGTTGGCGTAGGTATTTTCAACACCCCGGATGAAAATTTTTTTCACTTTTTTTCGATGCGATCGTGGTCCCGTTCGGTCTGATCCTGGTACTCACCCTCGATGATGTCGCCGTTCTCGTCCCGGTCAAACGGACGCTGCCGGCCAAAGGGGTTGTCCCGGCCACCAAACGGGTCCTGTCCGAACGGATCGCCACCGCCGGCCCGGAAATAGAAACCGCTGCTCTGTCCGGAAATCACCATCCGCTTGAGCACCTGGGCGGCGAAGAAATGGCGGGTACCGGGGATCAGGCACAGGAAACCGATGGTGTCCGTGATAAAGCCCGGCGTCAGCAACAGCGCACCACCCACCGCCAGGATCAGCCCTTCGGCCACCTCACGCGCCGGCAACTCACCACTGTTCAGCCGCTGCCGTGCCCGCAGCAAGGTTGCAAGGCCCTGCTGGCGTAACAGCCAGGCCCCGATCACCGCCGTCAGCAGCACCAGCCCGATGGTGTTGAGCACCCCAATCATGCCGCCCACCTGAATCAACACCGCCATCTCGGCGATCGGCATGATAATGAATAAAAAAAGAAAGATGGCCAAAGTGCCTCCTCTTGGTATGTATATGCACAGGGGTCTGAAGAACCTGTTCTTCTGACCCCACTTTCAGATCACGCCTAGAGTCTCGGTCCAAACAGGGGTCAGATGAAAGCGTTCATCAGACCCCGAATTCGGCTCTAGCAAAAGGGGTCTGAAGAAAACCTTCTTCTGACCCCATCTTAAGATCTAGCCCAAAAGTCTCCGTCCAAACAGGGGGCAGATGAAGACTTTCATCAGACCCCATGTGCCGACCCCAAGTTCATCTACCCGACGTTCACGGTTATACTCCCAACCACAAAAACGACTCATCGCGGCACACAGAAACGTAAAACCACCTGATAACTCAATTAGGGCAAACCATGAAACTTCAAGATTCCGTGATTGCAATCACCGGCTCCGGCCAGGGCCTGGGCCGCGCCATGGCCGAATACCTGGCGGGCAAAGGCGCCAAATTGGCACTCATCGACCTGATGCCGGAAAAACTGGCCGAAGCCGCCGAGGCCTGCACCCAGGCCGGTGGCGAAGCCAAAACCTACGTCTGCAACGTAGCCAAAGAAGAGGAAGTGGAAGCCACTTTCAAAGCCATCGTTGAAGACTTCGGCCAACTCAACGGCCTGGTCAACAACGCCGGCATCCTGCGCGACGGCCTGATGGTGAAGGTCAAGGACGGCAAGGTCGAGAAACGCATGGAACTGTCCCAGTGGCAGTCCGTCATCGACGTCAACCTCACCGGCGTGTTCCTGTGCGGCCGTGAAGCCGCCACCCGCATGATCGAGAACGGCGACCAGGGCGTGATCGTCAACATCGCCTCCATCTCCCGCGCCGGCAACATGGGCCAGAGCAACTACTCCGCCGCCAAAGCCGGCGTCTCCGCATTGGTCCCGGTCTGGGCCAAAGAACTCGCCCGCTACGGCATACGCTGCATGGGCATCGCCCCCGGCTTCATCGAAACCGAAATGACCGGCTCCATGAAACCCGAAGCCCTCGAGAAGATGACCGCCGGCATTCCGTTGAAGCGCATGGGCAAGCCGGAAGAGATTGCCTCGACGGTGGCGTTCATCTTCGAGAACGACTACGCCTCCGGCCGAGTCATCGAAATCGACGGCGGCCTGCGACTCTGAGGCCTAAACAGGGGTCTGAGGCCTGCACAGGGGTCTGAAGAACTTGTTCTTCTGACCCCATTTTCAAATCAACCCCAGAGTCCCGGTCCAAATCGGGGTCAGATGAAAGCCTTCATCAGACCCCAAGTCCGGCTCTAGCAAAGGGGTCTGAAGAAAACCTTCTTCTGACCCCAAGTTCAGGCCAAGCCCCGACGGTCCGTCCTAGCAGGGGTCAGAAGAAGGCTTTCTTCAGACCCCGATCCGACATCTCACCCCAACTTCACTCATAATCCCATGACCATGGAACCCACCAAACCCCAAAAAATCTGGCAAGTCGTCCACGCCATCCCCCCGGGCAAAGTCGCCAGCTACGGCCAGGTCGCGGAGATGGCAGGCCTCGGCCGCCAGGCCCGTTTCGTCGGCCGCGCCCTGGGGCAATTGCCGGAAGGTCACGAAGTGCCCTGGTTCCGGGTGATTCGCAGCTCCGGGGAAATTGCGTTTCCGAAGGATTCGGAGATGTTCAGGACTCAGGTTGGGCTGCTTGAGGCCGAAGGGGTGGAAGTGGTGAATGGGCGGGTGTCGATGCGCAAATACCAGTGGCAACCTTGAGGGCTTGGCACAAGGGGTCTGAAGAACGCTTTCTTCTGACCCCGTCTTGGACTGACCACAGAGATCTGATCGGAAGTTGGGGTCTGAAGAACTTGTTCTTCTGACCCCAACCTGGACGAAAACTCAACGGTTAAACTGAAAATGGGGTCAGAAGAACAAGTTCTTCAGACCCCTGTGCCACTGACCCCAATTTGAAATCCAACCCCGGAATTCCGGCCCAAGTCGGGGTCAGATGAAGGCTTTCATCAGACCCCTGTGCCTGCCCCAGACCCCACTCTCAGTCGTCAGGCCCGTGCCTCAGGCTCAACCCCAGTCTCCGCCCCAGGCGCCAACGCATCCAGCCGCTCCCCGCGACTCATCAGGAACAGCACCAGCATAATCGCCGGAATCCCCATAATCGCGGAGATGGTGAAGAACTCCGCATACCCGAAGTCCGCCACCACAATCCCGGAAAACCCGCCCAGAAACTTCCCGGGCAGCGTCATCAAGGAGCTGAACAAGGCATACTGGGTCGCGGTAAACGAGGCACTGGTCATACTCGATAGCCAGGCAATCAACGCCACGTTGGCAATCCCACCACTCAGGTTATCGGCACTGACTACCACCGCCAGCGTCACGATATCCGGCGGGTACTGCGCCAGCAGGACGAACAGCAGGTTGGTCGCCGCGGTCATGATTGCCCCGGCCAACAGGATCTTGCGCACGCCATAACGCACCACCAGCACGCCACCGACCAGTGAGCCGGCGATGGTCATGAAGAAGCCGAAGATCTTGGTGACATCCGCCACCTGGGTCTTGGAGAAGCCCATGAAATCCAGGTAGAACGGATTGGCCATCACGCCCATGGCAATATCGGAGATTCGGTACACGGCCACCAGCACCAGAATCGCCACCGCCAGCTCCCGGTACCGGCGGAAAAAATCCAGGAAGGGTCCCGCCACAGCAGCATAGAACCAGCCGGCCATCCGGGCCAGGCGCGGGGACAGGTGGCTGCGCTTCGCCGCTTCCTGTTCAATCTTGTGGGCAATGTCCGCCGCCGCGGCAAAATGATTGACCTGCGGCTCCCGGGCGATCAGCACGGTCAGCACGCCAACGCCCACCAGCGCCGCCATCACCTCATAGGACACCTGCCAGGACCAGAACTCAGCCAGATACAACGCCCCGGCCCCGGCCACCAACAACGCCAGCCGATAACCGAAAATATAAGTCGCCGCCAACGCCGCCTGCAGCCGCTCCTCGGCAATCTCAATCCGGTAGGCATCGATGCCGATATCCTGGGTGGCCGAGGAAAACGCCACCAGCAGACCGCACCAGGCCATCAGTTCAGGATTAGCTGTCGCATCCACCTGGGCCATCAGGTACAGCCCGGTGGCAATACCCGCCTGGGCCAGCAGGATCCAGCCCCGGCGCTTGCCGAAAAGGCGGTCCAGCACCGGCAGTTTCAGGCGATCCACCACCGGCGCCCAGAACACCTTGATCGAGTAGGTGATCCCCAGCCAACTGAAGAAACCGATGGTCGCGGTCTCCACCCCTACATCCGCCAGCCGGGCATTCAGGGTGGAGAACACGAGCAGAAATGGCAGGCCTGCCGAAAAACCCAGGAACAGCAGGGCAATCACCTGCCAGCGGGTGTAGGTGTATAGCGTGTCCCGGACCAGGGCCCAGCGGGTGGAGAAAAGGATAGGAATGCCTCCGGATCAGTCGCGGAAGTTGTTGAACTGCAGCGGAATATCCAGCTCGGCTTCCTTGAGCATGGCTATGGCCACCTGCAGATCGTCCCGCTTCTTGCCGGTCACCCGGACCTTGTCGCCCTGGATGCTGGCCTGGACCTTCATCTTCTGGTCCTTGATCATCTTGACGATCTTCTTGGCCTTGTCAGTCTCAATGCCCTGCTTGAGGGAAAAATGCTGCTTCACCAGCTTGCCGGCCTTGCTGTCGCCTTCCTCCGCGAGCGCCCGGGTATCGATGTTGCGCTTGGCAAAGGCCATACGCAGCATGTCCTTCAGCTGCTCCAGCTGGAATTCCTCCTGCGCACTGATGGTAATGCGCTCGCCCTCCAGCTCGATATCCGCTTCCACATTCTTGAAGTCCCACCGGTTACCCAGCTCCCGCTTGGCCTGATCCACCGCATTTGTGACTTCGTGCATATCTATTTCAGAAACTATGTCAAAAGAGGGCATGGTCGTCATTCTCCAAAAACTGGTGCAGGTATACTGGCAAAAAGTGTCGGGGCTGCCGGGGCATGCCGGGGTCTGATGAACGCTTTCATCTGACCCCATTCTAGCGGGCAATGTCGAAACAGGGGTCAGAAGAAAAAAGCATTCTTCAGACCCCAAGTGCAAGCTCGCGGGTTCAAGGCCAACTCGGGGGTCTGATGAAAGCCTTCATCTGATCCCGGGGTTGGCGGCGAACTCGAAACGGGGTCAGAAGAAAGCTTTCTTCAGACCCCTCGTGCAGGCGCCCCGATTCATGCCGAGGATCATACCAAGCCCCGGCAGACACCGCATCTGACAATGGACTGACAAGAAGTAGACGCTATGCCAAACCTGGACCTCCCCATTCTCGTCGTCGATGACGCCAAGTTCAGCAGTATGGTGGTTGGACGCACGCTGCAAAATGCCGGTTATCGAGACATACGCGTGGCCAACAACGCTCCCGCCGCCCTCGAGATGATCGAGCAGCGACCGGTGAGTGTGCTGATCGCCGACTGGCTGATGCCGGAAATGGACGGCCTGGCACTCACGGACCAGGTGCGGCAGCAGGATGAGCTGGCCAACCACTACACCTACGTCATCCTGCTCACCGCCCGGGAAGGGGTGGACGCCCTGTCGGAAGCCTTTGACCGGGGCGTCGACGACTTCATCTGCAAATCGGACATGACCAAGCAGCTGATCCCCAGGATCTTCGCCGCCGACCGCATGGCCGAGCGCCAGAACACCCTGCTGCGGACCAATGCCTTGCTGATCGAGAACAACCGGGCGCTGAAATCCTGCAACATCATCGACCAGGAAACCGGCCTGTGTAACCACAAATACGCCCGGGACCGTCTGGACAAAACCCTGCGCCACGCCGAAGCCCGGGGCGGCGCCGCTGCTTATGTCCTGTGCGGCATCCGCAACTGGCAGGAACTGGGCCGCAAGCACCCACCGTCAGTGATGCGTGAACTGGCCACCGGCATCGCCCGCCGCCTGAAATCCCTGGTTCGCCCCATTGATGTGCTTTGCCGCGTAGGTGACAACCAATTCGCCCTGGTTGCCTACGTCCCGAACCGCGAACACTGCACCGCCACCACCTTCCGGCGCATCTTTGACGGCATCAATCACAAAGCCCTGAAAACCTCCGTCGGCTACATCTCCGTGGAGGCCGGCATGGTTCTGTGCCGCGCCGACGCCAGCACCGGATCGCCCTCCGTGCTGGATATGGAGCGCACTGCCATGGAGGGCCTGATGAGTGCTTACGAGACGCGGCGGTTTACTGAAGTCTTACCCAGGGCGCTGCAAGCAGGCTGACCGGAAGCTGGTGGCACCCCAGGGGTCTAGCTCAGGGGTCTGATGAAAACCTTCATCTGACCCCAACTTGGGTCCCACTCAGGAGATAGAGTCTAAGACGGGGTCAGAAGAAAGCGTTCTTCAGACCCCAACTCCACACCCAGACTCCACCCCAGGGGTCTGATGAATTCATTCTTCTGACCCCAAGTTAGATCGAGCCCCAAAGCTAAAAAGGGGTCTGATGAAAGCCTTCATCTGACCCCAACTTAGATCGCCACCCCCAAAGCCAAAAAAGGGGTCAGAAGAAGGCTTTCTTCAGACCCCAAGAAAACAATCCGTAACACTGAGACACAACTCACAAACAGACATGTCGATAGGAAATACGTACTCTAAAACCGTGGATTCAAGCAGTATCCCCCATGGCGGAGGAGCCGTGCAGTACCTCCGCCGCCATATGGGCGATGAGTTCACAGGATTAACGAATTTTTTCAGGCACTTTCGTTCTTTCCTTGTTTTCAGGCCAGCTTTTTAGCTGGCCTTTTTATTGGGCCTGAGCCCCTCCCCGCATCTCCTGTATACTCGGCATCAAACGACTACAACAAAGCCGTACCGTAAAACCATGACAAGTCCCGGAACCGTCTCCGTCGCTGCCCTGCGCCAATACGTCCGTGCTGCCGAAGCCGCCGGCATTGATACCCGTGCGCTCTTGATAGAAGCGGAACTCAATCCCGCTATCCTGGAAACCGATGACGGCCGCATCAACGGTGAACAATTCCAGAATTTCATCCGCAAGCTCGCCGACGTGGCCAACAACCCCATCCTTGGCCTGGAAACCGGCGATTTCGTCCAACCCGGCTCCTACAGTGTGCTCGGTTACATCACCATGAGCTGCTCCACCCTGGGCGAAGCCATTGCGCGGATTGCCCCGTTCGAAAAGCTGGTCGGCGACATGGGCACCACCCGCCTGTCCGTGCACGGCGATACCCTCAAACTGACCTGGCACTGTAACTACGACGATCCCGTGGTGCGCCCACATCTGGTGGATAACGTGTTTGCCTCCTGGATCAACTACGCCCGCTGGCTAGCAGATGACACCACCACCGCGCCAACCGCCGTCCAGTTGCGCCGGCAATCGCCAGGCCCTGAGTTGGAAGCAGCCTACCATCGCCGCTGGCACTGCCCTGTCGAGTTCGGGGCCGAGAAAGACAGCATCACCCTCCCCAAAGCCCTGCTGGACACCCGCCTTCGCCAGCCCGACCCGCTGCTCCGCAAAACCCTGGAGGCCCATGCCCTCACTCAACTGGCTTCCCTGGAAACCGATAGCGACCTGACCACCCGGGTGAAACACAGCATCCAGAAACAACTCAACCACGGCATCACCCGCCAGGATCTGGTGGCCGAGGATCTTGGCCTCACCAGCCGCACCCTGCAACGGAAACTGAGTCAGGAAGGCGTGTCCTATCAGCGCTTACTCGATGATGTGCGGCAACAGATGGCGGAGAATTATCTGCGGAACACAGATATGGCGATACCGGACATTGCACTGAGGCTGGGATATAGCGAAACCACCTCGTTTCACCGGAAGTTCAAGGCGGTGGCGGGGAAAACGCCGGGGGAGTTTCGGCGGGAACGCGGGTCTGATGGAAGCACCGGGGGTCTGACCCCGAATGGGGTCAGACCCCATCTTCACAAATGAGAAAGGGGTCAGATGAACGTAGTTCATCAGACCCCGGAGTAACTCCTAACTCAAGGGTCTGAAGAAAACCTTCTTCTGACCCCAACTTAGACTCAATTCCAAAACCACGGCATAAAAAAGGGGTCAGAAGAAGGCTTTCTTCAGACCCCGGTGCCAAGGGCTACCCCCGGCATTTGGCGCATGCCTCTGGGGTCTGATGAACTCCGTTCATCTGACCCCATCTTAAGCCCTACCTCAAAGCTTGCGCCCCTTGGAGGCCGCAATCCGCAACCGCAGAGCATTCAGCTTGATAAAGCCTTCCGCATCCTTCTGATCATACGCACCCTGATCTTCCTCAAAGGTCGCGATCTTCTCATCGAACAGGGAGTCGTCGGACTTCCGGCCAACCACGTCCACGTTGCCCTTGTACAGCTTCAGGCGGACGGTGCCGTTGACGTACTCCTGGGTATTGTCGATTAGCGCCTGCAGAGCCTCGCGCTCCGGGGACCACCAGTAACCGTTGTAGATCACCTCGGCGTAGCGCGGCATGATGCCGTCTTTCAGGTGCGCCACTTCGCGGTCCAGGGTAATGGACTCGATGGCACGGTGGGCACGCAGCATGATGGTGCCGCCCGGGGTTTCGTAGCAGCCGCGGGACTTCATGCCCACGTAGCGGTTCTCGACAATATCGATCCGGCCGATACCGTTGGCGCCGGCGACCTTGTTCAGGTGTTCCAGAACCTCGTGGGGCTTCATCTCCTGACCATCGATGGCGACAATGTCACCCTTGCGGTAGGTCAGCTCGATGTAAGTCGGCTTGTCCGGCGCGTCTTCCGGAGCCACGCTCCAGCGCCACATGTCTTCCTCGGCTTCCGCCCAGGGGTCTTCCAGGTTGATGCCTTCGTAAGAGATGTGCAGCAGGTTGGCATCCATGGAGTACGGGCTCTTGCCCTTCTTCTTCTCCACTGGAATGTTGCGCTCGTCGCAGTAAGCCATCAGCTTCTCGCGGGAGTTCAGATCCCACTCACGCCAGGGCGCAATCACCTTCACACCCGGCTTCAGCGCGTAGGCACCGAGCTCGAAACGAACCTGGTCGTTGCCCTTGCCGGTGGCACCGTGGGAGATGGCATCTGCGCCAGTCTCATTGGCAATCTCGATCAGCCGGCGGGAAATCAGCGGGCGGGCAATGGACGTACCCAGCAGGTACTCACCTTCATAAACGGTGTTGGCGCGGAACATCGGGAACACGTAATCGCGCACAAACTCTTCGCGCAGATCCTCGATGTAGATCTCCTTGACGCCCAGCGCTTCCGCCTTCGCACGCGCCGGCTCCACTTCCTCGCCCTGGCCGATGTCGGCAGTGAATGTCACCACCTCACAGTTATAGGTATCCTGCAACCACCGCACGATCACGGAAGTATCCAGGCCACCGGAATAGGCCAGAACCACCTTTTTGATATCAGACATGCCCTTGCTCCAGACTGAACAGAATGGATAGAAATGGGGGAGAATAAAGACGGGGTCAGCCTCAGGGGTCTGAAGAAAGTCTTCTTCTGACCCCAATTTAGCCCTGCCCCGTAAACGTCCCCAATTTCGCTATCGAAATAAGGCGCATATTGTACGGAAGTGCGGGAGGAAAGGCTATTGGGCGAATGGCGAGGGGGAGTACCAGGGCCTGATTAGGCACAGGGGTCTGAAGAAAACTTTCTTCTGACCCCAACTTGGGTCCCACTTAGTGGCAGGGGTCTGAAGAAAACCTTCTTCTGACCCCAGCTTGATGCTAGCTCGGGAGTAGAGTCTAAGACGGGGTCAGAAGAAAGTGTTCTTCAGACCCCTGTGCCTACCCAACTAGTCCCAGCGCCATCAAACATAAGGAATCAACGATTCCCCATAAAAATGCAACTCCTCTAAAACATGCCGCTTCTCCGGCGTCAGTCCCGGATCCGCCGCCAGCCGCTGAAGCTCCTGGGCATAGGCCTCCAGGGACCGCCAGCCCTTCTTCGGATGCATCAGCCGCTCGGAGCGGAACTGTTCCCAGCGCTCCATCTCCTCCCCAATCAGGGTACTGGGGTAATTCCGGGCACGATAACGGAACAGCATCTCCTGCAACCGCTCATCTTCAAACCGCACCTCTTGCTCACCCAGCGTCTCCACCGGCTGGCTCAGCAGCCAGTTCAGTTTCTCCCGATCGGTCTTGCTGATAAACCCGCCGGCATAGAGCTGCTCATCCGGATCGGTCAGATCACTACCCTCAAACTCCTGATCAAACGCCTGGGCAATGCGGGCAGGAAGGTCCGGCGCCTTGCGTAGCTTGGCCAGGTTCGCACGCAGTACATCGCCATCCAGTTCCAGCTCCGCCAACCGCTCAGCCGTCAGCGTGGACAGCATATTCGCCGGCGCCAACACCGGGCACTTGTTCAGCTGCACACCCTTGAGCGGGAACCGGCCCACGCCCTCCCCCAACTCCGCCTGGGAAGTAAAGACCCGCTCACGAATCTGCTCCGGGGTGGCGGCGATCAGCTCGTCCGGATCTTCCCTCAGGTCATAAACGACCACCAGATTTTTGTTGGAAGGATGATCCGCCACCGGCGCCACCAGAGCGCAACAACCACGGCTGGCCGGGTACTTGGCGGAGATATGAAAAACCGGCTTCATGGTGCCGGTATCGAGCATCTGCCGGGCCGAATGCTTGTCTTTGTGCTGCAACACAAAGTCGAACAGCTTGGGCTGCTTCTCCTTGATCATTTTGGCAACGGCAATGGTCGCTTCCACATCGGACATGGCATCGTGGGCACTCTCGTGGGCAATGCCATTGGCCACCGTCAGCTCCTCCAGCTTGAAACTGGGGCTGCCATCTTCCTTCTTCGGCCAGTTGATACCCTCCGGGCGCAGTGCGTAGGTCAGCCTCACCATATCGATGATGTCCCAACGGGAATTCCCGTTCTGCCACTCCCGAGCATAGGGGTCACGCAGGTTTCGGTAAAGCGTGTGCCTGGTAACCTCATCATCAAAGCGCAGGCTGTTGTACCCCACCACACAGGTTCCCGGCTGACTGAACGCCTCGTTGATCTGGGCAATGAACTCGGCCTCCGGAAAGCCCTCTTCCACCGCTTTCTGGGGCGTAATCCCGGTAATCAGGCAGGCTTCCGGGGAAGGCAGGTAATCGTCCGCCGGCTTGCAGTAGATCACCAGCGGATCCTCGATAATATTCAGATCCGCATCCGTCCGAACCCCGGCAAACTGTGCAGGCCGATCATGCACCGGATCGACACCAAAGGTTTCGTAATCGTGCCAGTAGAACGATCGGATCAAGGGGAGACTCCTGCTGAGGTTAATGATGCAGGGAGTTTAAGATGAACCCGGGGTCAGATGAAAGCCTTCATCAGACCCCAGTGCTAAAGCCGATCGCCAGAGCAGTCCCTAACTCAGGGGTCTGAAGAACTCGTTCTTCTGACCCCAAATTCAGGCCCAACTCAGAGCCAGCTTCCACTAACTCAGGGGTCTGAAGAAAACCTTCTTCTGACCCCATTTTCAAACAACGCACAGAGCCAGCGTCCGAATCGGGGTCAGAAGAAGGCTTTCTTCAGACCCCATGTGCAACAGCCCCTAAAACAGGTTATTACCCAAGTCCGTTTGATGCGTCCGCAACCGAGGCAACCCGGCTCCAGTCAAAGTACTCATATCCACCGTCATATTGGTAGGCAGGTTAATGAACACCCCCTGCCCGGCCTGAACCACATTCGCCCCGTCGGGACTCTGCCATTCCACGCCTTCACGTTGAAAACCGATAAAGAAATCATCGGTAAAGCCGGTTCCGCCGGAGCCATCGTCAGCACCGACAATCAGCGAACGCAATTGGGATAAATCAGCGCATGTATCGCCGGGCACACAGGCACCATTTGCGTCAGCGATACCAATCTGCGTTGCGCGCTTTGAGGTTTTGAGATTATCTGGCCCAAACAGGGTCGCCTGCTGTGGGGTTCCCGAAGAGTCATTGATCATCAGACCAATATCGCCACTGAAGGAGGCGGTATTTGAGGAAACCGACCCCCGAGCCTGCTTGAACCCCATCCGGAACCCAGAAAGCCGACCCACCGAGTTATCCGGATTCACCTCATCCGGATCCACCGCCAGCTCGATATAGGGATCATAAGCCTCGAAAGGAACGGCCTCACCGGCAGCGTAGGTCACACCGTCATACTGGGCGCCGTCACCCTCCCGGGCAATATGGCCCAACGCCACATGGCTGGCAGCAAAATCCGCCCCACCATCAATCTGGCCGACGACGACATCATCGATATTGACCCTGGTCTCGATACCCATATTCAGGGTCATCCGCGTGAACTCATGCCCGGAGGACGTGGTGCCGACGGGAAGGTTCTCAATGTTCATAAAAGCCTGCCCTGTGACCTCACCCATCCTTTCCTCGGAAATGGGCTCAAGCTCCGCCTCGGCAACGGGCGCCACACCCAGGCAGAACATGGCAAGGGCAGCGTATCCATACGCTCGCTGTTTCATAGGTTGTATCTCGGATTGTTGATTCAAGAGCCAGTTTCGACGCCCGACTCCACTGCCACCGCCGCTTATTCTTCTTTTTACCAGCGATCGCAGGCGGCCACTTTGTGTTCTTTTTGATCAGCCACGGAAGCACTATAGCCGAGAAGCTGTAGGGGCTGGTGTGCGGTTATTCACAATCGAAGGAAGGAAGTGCGGGGCAGGCACAGCGGTCCGGTGTGGCACAGGGGTCTGATGTGGCAAGGGGGTCTGATGTGGCAAGGGGGTCTGATGAAAGCCTTCATCTGACCCCAACTTCAAGCCTGACTCCAAACTCAGGGGTCTGAAGAACACTTTATTCTGACCCCGACTTCAGGCCGAACTCCGAGCCAAAGTCCAAGACGGGGTCAGAAGAAGGCTTTCTTCAGACCCCAGGTGCACGCGCCACTCAAACAGAAGCTCGGCGCCGAACCAGGCCCACGGCCAACAACCCAAGCGACATCAAGCCGATAGTCCCAGGCTCAGGCACGCTGGCCACCGGCGGATTCTCTGGCTCCGGCGGCGCCGAATAAATCGCACCCACGGCATCGATATCTGCCCCGACAGTGCTACCACCCTGCCCATCCTTGTCCGGGTCATCAATCAGCTGCACCGCATCGAACAGCAGCGAGCCAGCAGTAAAGCCACTGAAAATGGCGTCGATATCAAGGGAAGACGTCGAACCAGTCACAGATCCAACCTCGAAGAACCCATCGCCATTGCTGTCGTAACCTGATCCCAGGAGATCCAGCGTATCCAACGTGGGGCGGATCGCCACAAAGGTGTCTTCGATATCAGGGCCTACCTCGAAGATGTGAAGGTCATAGGCATCGTCGCCGCTGTTGGTAAGCGCATTATCGGTAAACGCAAGCTCAATCAATCCCCCGCTGCCCAGGGAAACCGAGCCAACAGAACCGCTGTAATTCGGAGCTCCCAGCGCCTCGTCCGGATCCATGTAATTCGGATCGGTCGGCACAGCCTCGCCACTGTACGAGGGATCATAATCAAGAACCTCATCGGCAAAACTCACATCCCCATCCGGAAAGGTAATCCCGTCATAGGTCACCGGCACCGCAAACACCCTGGCCGAAAACGCCAGCGCGAGAATGATCAAACCAGCCTGCATCAAACGAACATATCCCTGCATAGTGTTACTCCATAACTCCTTATGAATTAATAACGTGCAGTTGTCCAAAGGCAGGAACCATTCCGGTTACCGAGAATAACGCTCAAGACAGCAACTTACACCCAACCATGACCCCCGACCAGATAAGCATCCGTTAAATATGTCGACACACGCACAGGGGGTCTGATGAAAACCTTCATCTGACCCCAATTTCAGGCCGTGGCACAGGGGTCTGAAGAAAACCTTCTTCTGACCCCATCTTCAGGCCAAACTCCGAGCCACAGCCCAAGACGGGGTCAGAAGAAGGCTTTCTTCAGACCCCAATTATCCACCCCGTGACCCAGTTCACGGCCGGCTCCCCAATAACTCCCTAAAGTCCGGCACCAAATTAACCCAGCAGTCACAAGGATGTGATGACATGCCCCGCACCCAACGGTTCTGCCCCGCCGGCATCCCGCAACACATCGTTCAACGCGGCAACAACCGCCAGGTCATCTTCCGCGGACACAGCGATCAGGCCTTCTATACAAATCTGATGAAAAACTACGCCGAAGAGCACGGCGTGTCTCTGCATGCCTGGGTATTAATGGACAACCACGTCCACTTTCTGGCCACACCGGAAACCGATAAAAGCATTTCATTATTCATGCAGGCCATCGGCCGACGATATGTCCGCTACTTCAACAGACGATATGACCGCACTGGCAGTTTATGGGAAGGCCGGTTTCGATCCTGCCTGGTGGATTCAGAAAACTACCTGCTTACCTGCCAGCGCTATATTGAGTTGAACCCGGTCAATGCGGGTATGGTAAATAATCCGGAAGATCACTGGTGGTCCAGTTACCAATGTCACGGGCTGGGCAAAAACAGTGAAATGCACCAGCCGCATCCGCTTTATCTGGACCTGGATAAAAACCCGAGAGAACGACTCCGCCAATACCGGCAATTATTTGCCCGGCCGATGGAAGAAAAAACGAAAGAGTTAATGCGGAGAACGGTAAATGGCGGGAAGGTTTTGGGGTCGGCGGGGTTTAAGAAAGAAATTGCGATGAAATATGGAATTTAAGTTTAACTAAAGAGGTTGGTCCAAGACGGGGTCAGATGAAAGCTTTCATCAGACCCCACCCTAACTCAGGGGTCTGAAGAGTTTACTCTTCTGACCCCATCTTAATGCCTGACTCTAATCCAAAATTCAACTCGGGGTCAGAAGAATAAATTCTTCAGACCCCTGTGCTTAAATCAATCCTGCTGCCAGCTCTGCACAGCTTCCTTACCATACTTCTCCCGCCACTCATTCAGAGTCTTGTGGTTACCCCCACGGGTTTTAACCACTTCACCGGTATGCGGGTTCTTGTAGGTCTTCATCGGGCGCTTCGGGCGGCTGCCAGCGGCGGCTTCGGCTTTGGTGCCGGCGATGGAAGGATCAATGGCAGAAAGAATCTGCAGTACATCCTTCGGAGACTTGTCATACTCCTTCATCAAATCGCGAACCTTGTTTTCAAAGTCCAGCTCCTTTTTCAGGGCCTGGTCTTTTTCGAGCTTCTCCAGCTCGGCTGCAAGCTTTTCCATAAGCTGTTTTTTCTGGTAGTAATCGTTAATCTTTGCCATGGAATCAAAAACCTTATTTGAAGAAGGGTTTTAAAAAAAGGGAATTGACCAGAAGTCGCCAACAATAATAGACAAATAAATTTCTATTGGCAAAAAGATTTGTTTAAAAAACCGTAAAATAAAAAAGCCGCCAAATGGCGGCTTTGCAGAATAAACTTATGCTCAATATCAGAGCCGGAGATCGGCTTCCCCCAAAGGAAGCACGCCTTTCAAGTCGAAAAGCACACCATCACCCTTCATATATTGACGAAGTTCAAAACTGGCCTTTTCTGCATATTCACGATGAGGCACAGCCAGGAAAACAGCGTCATATTCAGACTGCGCCGGCTTTTCAATTAAAGAAATGCCATATTCATGCCGGGCTTCTTCGTTATCCGCCCAACAGTCGGTGACATCTACCTTGCAACCAAAATCTTCCAGCTCGCGAATCACATCAATCACCCGTGTATTTCGCAAGTCCGGACAATTCTCTTTAAAGGTCAGGCCCATCACCAATACTTTGGAGTCGGCAATCGTAAGGCCTTTCTTGATCATCGCCTTGACCAATTCGGCTGCCGCATACGGCCCCATATTATCGTTGACTCGACGGCCCGCCAGGATAATCTCCGGATGATAGCCAATGGCCTGGGCCTTATGGGTCAGATAATACGGATCCACCCCAATACAATGGCCGCCAACCAGCCCCGGCTTGAACGGCAGGAAATTCCACTTGGTACCGGCCGCCGCCAACACCTCATGGGTATCAATCTTCATCCGTGCAAAGATCATGGAAAGCTCATTCATCAGCGCAATGTTCAGATCCCGCTGGGTGTTCTCGATCACCTTCGCCGCTTCCGCCACCTTGATGGAGCTGGCCTTGTGGGTACCGGCGGTGATTACATCCGCGTAGAGGGCATCCACCTCGTCGGCAATTTCCGGCGTGGAACCGGAAGTCACCTTCATGATGGAAGTAACCCGGTGCTCCTTGTCACCCGGATTGATCCGCTCCGGACTGTAGCCGGCGAAGAAATCCTGATTGAACTTGAGTCCGGAAACCTTCTCCAGCACCGGCACACAGACTTCTTCGGTCGCGCCCGGGAACACCGTGGATTCATAGATCACGATGTCGCCACGCTTGAGCACCTTGCCCACGCTCTCGCTGGACTTGAGCAACGGCGTCAGATCCGGTGACTTGTACTCATCAATCGGCGTCGGCACCGTCACGATGAAAATCTGGCAGTCGGCAATGTCGTCCAGCTGATCGGTAAACGACAGCCCACTGGCCGCCGCCAGCTCCTCCCGGGACACCTCCCGGGTGAAATCCACACCGTCCTTCAGCTCGGCAATGCGCTTGCTGTTGATATCAAAGCCCACGACCTCACGTTTCTCACCAAACGCAGCCGCCAGCGGCAAGCCCACGTAACCCAGGCCGATTACCGCGATTTTTTTCATTTTTCCTCCTGATAATAAAGCACGGTGCTCTTGGCACAGGGGTCTGATGAACAGGTTCATCTGACCCCATTTTCAAATCGAACTCGGGCGCTGGCACAGGGGTCTGATGAACTTTGTTCATCTGACCCCAACTTAGAATTAAGCTCGGGGTCAGAAGAAAGTATTCTTGAGACACCTGGGGGACATCTGACCCCAATTTCAAACCAAACTCGGGGTCAGAAGAAAGCGTTCTTCAGACCCCTGGGGCTGGAATCAAAACCCGAGAATCAAACCTTTCTTCCAGCAACGCCCGAAACGCCACCTTAGCCCCGGCATCCCCATGCACAACCCGAATCTCCCTCGGCGCCACAGGAATCCCCTCAACAAACCTCAGCAAATCACCCTTCCCCGCATGGGCTGAATAGCCACCCACCTGATGAACCCGGGCACGAATATCATACCGCTCACCCTCCAGCTCAACCCAGCCACCTCGCGGACCAAAGGTAAGAATATCACGCCCGGGCGTTCCAGCGGCCTGGTAACCCACAAAGAGCACATCATTGCGCTCATCGCCAAGCATTGCCTTCAAGTAGTTCACCACGCGACCACCGGCGCACATGCCGGAGCCCGCCAGCACCACACAGGGCCGATGGGACTTAGCCAAGTACTCGACAGCATTCAGATGATCTTCGTGAGAATCAATTACCGTTAGCTGATCGAAGGAGAGCGGATGCCGGCCGGAACGGACCAACTCCTGGGCCTCTGCATCCCAAAAGGGTTTCAGGTCCCGGTAGATCTGGGTGAAGTTGGCAGCCAGCGGCGAGTCCACAACGATTTCCAGGGATTCCCAGTCGAACCCGGAGGTTGACGCAATCTCGGAATCCGCCGCCACACCGGGGTCTGATGAAAAACGCCCGCGTTTTCCATCTGACCCCATCTTCACCTCACCCGAAGCCTCAGCAATAATCCCCTCAATCTCATACAACAACTCCTGCGTCCGCCCAATACTGAACGCCGGAATCAAAACCGTCCCACCATCCGCCAGCGCATTCTCAAGCACAGCCTTCAATCGATCCCGCCGAGTCGCCCGATCTTCGTGATCCTTATCCCCATAAGTACTCTCAATCACCAACCGATCAGCCCGCTCCGGCGATTTCGGCTCCGGCAACAACGGCGAGTGCGGCGCACCCAGGTCCCCGGAGAAGACAATTCGCTCCTCAACATCCCCAACCCGGGCATCACATTCCACAAACGCCGACCCCAGAATATGCCCGGCCCGCTGAAGCCTTACTGAAAGCGAGCAATCACCCTCGTCAAACACCGAATGCCACTGCCCATAGGGCACCGGCACCAAGCGCCCCCGAATCAGCCCCAGAACCCGCTCGATCAAACTCCGGTCCCGCGTAAAGCCAATCTTTAGAGCATCGTCCAGAATTTCCGGCAACATAATTGCCGAGGGCTCAGAACAAATGATCGGGCCTTCGAAACCCGCCGCCAGGAGGTATGGAATCCGGCCCACATGGTCAATATGTACGTGGGTAGCGACGAGCGCGCGGATGTGGTCGATGGGGAAATCAATGGTGAGGTCGGCGGCCGAGGCGTCCCGGCCCTCATCCTGGCCCTGGAACAGGCCGCAGTCGATGAGGATGCCGTGGTGGGAGCCCTCAGATCTGGAGGCGGTACCCAAGTCGGGGTCAGATGAAAAACGCGAGTGTTTTTCATCTGACCCCAATCTCAAACTCAACTCATGGCAAGAGCCAGTCACGCCAGACGTGGCTCCATGATGTTTAATCTCAATCATCTACAACAATCCTTGTCGTGAAAACCAGGGGTCAGAAGAAGGCTTTCTTCTGACCCCATTTTTTACATTCACCGCAGCTGAAGAACAGATGCGGACTTGGACCTAGGCTCCTCAACCTGGCACCAGACCAAATCCGCAACATCTCCGTTTGGAGCAAACCCCGTCGGCGCATCGCGCAGCAAGGAAACAATACTGGCACAATCAAACTCCTGACTGGCACGCATCAACCGGTTCAATAACTCTTCCAGTTCATCCCAGGGCATGGACACTTCCCGCGCCTTCATAATTCGGGGATGGGCAGTTCCCTGAGGATCATCGCCGATCAACAACTCTTCAAACAGTTTTTCACCAGGGCGCAAACCACTGTATACAATCTTTATGTCACCTTCGGGCCGCTCTTCGGTCTTTTCCGTGAGCCCCATCAGATGAATCATTTTTCGAGCCAGGTCCGCAATCTTCACTGGTTCGCCCATGTCCAGCACAAACACTTCGCCACCACGCCCCATGCTGCCTGCCTGCAGCACCAGCTGACTTGCCTCAGGAATAGTCATAAAGTAGCGAATGATGTCTGGGTGGGTCACCGTAACCGGTCCACCATCTCGAATCTGGTCACGGAAAAGAGGCACAACTGAGCCCGAGGAACCCAGTACATTCCCAAACCGAACCATGGAGAAAATGGTCCGGGACTGCCGCTCGGCCAAACCCTGGAGTACCAATTCTGCCATGCGCTTACTGGCACCCATTACATTGGTTGGCCGCACTGCCTTATCAGTGGAAATCAGCACAAACCGCTCAACCCCCGCACTGATAGCCGCCTCAGCCACATGCAAGGTCCCGAACACATTGTTCTGAACACCTTCGATGACATTGTGTTCAACGAGTGGCACATGTTTATAAGCCGCAGCGTGATAAACCGTGTGGACACTAAAGGCCCGCATGACAGTCTCGCATCTTCGCCGATGAGCCACGTTTCCGAGCAATGGATGTAGTTCAACATCCAGACCATCGATCTGATTAATCGCCTTCAACTCCCGCTCAATGCGGTACAACGAGTACTCACTTTGTTCAAAGAGAATCAGCGTCTTCGGTTTATGCTGGAGAATCTGTCTGCACAATTCAGAACCAATTGAACCACCAGCGCCGGTTACCATGACTGTCTTTCGGAAAAGGCTCTTCGCTACGACCGCACTATCGGGGCGCACTGGATCTCTACCGAGTAAATCCTCAATATCCAGATCACGAATATCATTAATCCGGGCCTGGCCTGCCACCAGTTCGGATACCGATGGTACCGTCTGAACCGGCACCTCCAACTCTTCGAGCTTGCTCAATAGCCTTTTCCGGTCGACCCCCGAATCAGGATCAAGTGCCAACAGAACCCGACGGACCCCGTATTTAGTTATATTCTTGGCAATCTGCTCGATCCAGATAACCGGGAGCCCATCAATCATGGACTTATGATGGGCCCGATCGAAGGTGACAAGCAGTACCGGTTTATACTCCGTCCCCTGGCGCAGGGCTGAGGCAAGTGCCATGCCTCTTTCACCGGCGCCCACTATCGCCACAGGCTCCTTCCTCCGTTGGTTCGGATGGTTCACCAAAAGCCGGACTCCCAACCGCGTACCACTGACAAAAAGAAATGCCAAGGCTCCATAAATAATCGGTACCGACCGCGGGACAAGCACTTGAAACATATAGCCGAGCACGATCAGAGTCAGCGCAGAGGCGAAGACGCCATAAACAATGGTCAGAAAGGCCTTATCACCCAGGAAGCGAATGACAGCCCGATAGAGCCCCAGCCGAATAAACAAGGCAATGGTAAATACCACGGTAATCGCCGCCACGATCATATGGCCGCGCGTTGGTATCCAGAGGTCCTGTTCAAGGCGAAGAGCAAAGGCGGCCCATATAGCGAAAAACAGGACGACCATATCCGATGCCACGGAGATTACTCTCTTGTGCAATCGGGGCAGGTTGAGAAATGTTTCGATCATTGCGTTTCCTTCACAAGTCGGATGATCCCGCCTTACTAATCCTTCCCGGGCACCCTATCACCAGCCCCGCTGCCCGCAACTGTCATAAAAATATACTTGAAATAGGCCCCCAAGGTGAGGCTCTCAAGCATCTGCTGATCAGTCTGTGCCAGTAATTCGGGAGTGGACATATCGATGTCATTCACTTGAGCCAAGCCAGTAATTCCCGGCCTTGCAGCCAATACTCCGCGGCTCTCGCGCTCTTTAATCAACACCTCTTGGTTAAACAGGCAAGGGCGGGGACCGACCAAACTCATTTCACCTTTCATAACATTCCAAAGCTGAGGCAGCTCATCCAGTTTGGTGCGTCGAAGGAAGCGACCAAAAGGGGTAATCGCTGTCGCACTCGCAAGATGACTGGCAACCGAAGCGGTATCCTTTTTCATGGTTCGAAATTTAACCAGAACAAAAGGCTTTTTATTACGACCCACCCGCTCCTGACGAAAGATAGGTGAGCCAGTGTCGAAAAGACCAATAATGGTAAGTACCAGCAAGACGGGAAACCCCAATACCAATCCCAGCAGGGAAAAAACAAAATCAAATAACCGAATCAAGGTAAATCCCCCGAATCAAAGCATCGCCTGAGGCCTTCCGCAGTGGACAGTGGCGGCTCCCAACCCAGCAGGTTACGAGCTTTGGTTACATCTACCTGCAAAGATCCTAAAAGGCGCGTCGCAACCGCCTTTTGCCCGACCAATGAAGCGCAAATTGATAAAATTGATGCGGGTACCGGAATCAGATGCGCCGTCTTTCCCTTTGCCTTGGCCACCTTATGTAAGAGCTCCGTAGTCGACAAATCCTCACCGTCGCCCGCCAGAAAGACTTGGTTGGCCGCTGCAGGGTGGTCAATACAAGCAGTTATTAAATCAACGAGATTATCCAGAGCACACATCGAGCGCTTGTTATGAATGGCCCCCAAGGGAAGCGGGACTCCCCTCTCAATGAGCGTAGCCATACTCCTGAAATTGCCTTTGACCCCCGGCCCGTATATCAATGGCGGGCGGATAATCACGACTTCCATACCCGTTTCAGCCGAAAGCTCTTTCAAACCATGCTCTGCTTCAAATTTGGATACGCCATAGGCATCCTCGGGAGAGGGAGCATCGTCAGGGGTAAAAGGCTTACCGCAATGTGTCTGCTCGCCATTTACCTTTATCGAGCTAATGAAGACGAATCGCTTGACACCGGCACTTGCTGCCTGCCTCGCTAGATTAAGAGTGCCGTCAACATTCACAGCGCGGAATTCTGCAAGCGGATCACCAGCAGACTCTTTCATGATATGGACACGGGCTGCACAGTGGATTATCGCCGAAACATCTGCAAACTCGTGTTCTGAAAACTGGTGATTGGAAAGTGATTGGACTTGTATTGACTTAAAGGGTCCCTTCAGCTCTTTCCTACTCATAGCGATTACAGCAAAGCCAGTGTCTGCCAGGTGATTCACTAGCCTGGAGCCAACAAAGCCTGTGGCGCCAGTTACAAGAATCCTTCCAGTCACGGTTTCACCTGCAGTGGCATAATCTCTTTCAAACGTCCCAGGAAATAATCAAAATTGAGTCGAGCTTTTAATGCCGAACGATCAACAACATGGTCGTTCGCGTCAAGTTCACCACGCTCGATCTTGAAGAAGGTTTCTACCAACGAATCCTGATCTGGCGATACAACGACACCAAGATTATTTCCAATGGTCCAATCTGCTACGCTCGTTTGCTCACCACAAATTGCCATCACAGCCGCACCAGCAAACACATAAGAGGAAGACTTACTGGGGAAGGCATAGCGAGTAACCTCATCCTCAATTGGCAACAAAGCCCATTCGTAATCACAATTGAGTTGAGCAGCCTCAGAGGCGGATACCAGACCAAGATACTCAACGTTCTCATAGCTCTTGGCGAGTTGTTCGATATCCGGCGCGTGCACGCCACCCCCCGCAAAACCGAAACTCATACTACCGCCTTCATCCAGATATCTCCTGATCGCAGCTATCAACAGCGGGATACGCTGCAGTCGACCAGCATTTCCGCAAAAAGAGAAACCTTGCGTTTTCGTCGGAGGAGGCTGAACATCATCAAATGACACAGCGGGATTATCCACCACGTACAACGGACTTGTGGTCTCCGAGCGCTTCCGTATCTCCTCGGCCATCTCCTGAGTTATCGTTATCAATACAGTCGCCCTGCGCATAGTGACTTTGTCCATCCACCGCAAAAGCCTGAATAAAACAGGATTGACCTTCATAACAACGTTCGCCGCCTCAGGATGAACATCTTGCAGGTGGTAAATGTACTGGGCCCTGAAAAACATTGCGTAGAGCATAACGGCGAAAGGCACCAGAACGGGCGGATCGGTGGATACATAAACCAACCTGGGCCGACACTTCAACAAGCTCCAGAATACCCAAAGCATGAAGTAAACAGCGTCAAGCGCCCGCAGCAAAACCCCGCTGGATGAACTGGACCATGCTTTGGCCGGGAAAAACTCCACATTCTTGCCTCTGTTTTCCTCCTTCAATCTGTCCCTGATAGCCGCATGGTCTTGCATCACAACAGATACCTGGTAGTCGGATGATAAATCCTCCGCCAACCTGAGAAGGGCCTCCCCAATAACAGGATAAATCGGCCAGAAACTACGGTTGATAATCGCAAAATCCCGCCGACCCGTATGGACTGTGGTCATAAACGTCTCAATACCGCTTCCATACTGTCTGCATTACATAATCCGTGTAACTGTGAATAATCCGTACCACCTTCTCCGCAACATTTGGCATGCTGTAATCCTCAACCAAACGCATGGAGCGCTCGTCGCCCCCTCCCTGACGCTCCAAAACCGCCAGCCCCTGCAGTACACGC
This sequence comes from Marinobacter szutsaonensis, assembly GCF_039523335.1. Lineage (NCBI taxonomy): Bacteria > Pseudomonadati > Pseudomonadota > Gammaproteobacteria > Pseudomonadales > Marinobacteraceae > Marinobacter > Marinobacter szutsaonensis. The sequence continues at coordinate 877,276 of NZ_BAAAFC010000001.1, forward strand.
TCGGAGCTCAAACCAACCATCATGGCAACCGTTTCCTCCATCCCCTCGGGCCGCTCATGAGCCTCACGGATATTCAAAGCCGGGAAGTTAAGAATGGAAGCCTCTTCACTGATCGTTCCACTATCAGACAATACCGCTTTAGCACTCAGCTGGAGCTTATTGTAATCCTTGAAACCAAGTGGCTTGAGGAGTTGCACTTTTTCATGAAATTGTGCCCCCATTGCATCTATCCGTTTTTGAGTTCGCGGATGGGTCGAAACAATGATCGGATAACCGTATTGGTCTGCAACAGAGTTCAGCATGTCAACCAAAGACTTGAAGTTCCGTTCAGAATCCACATTCTCTTCCCGATGCGCGCTCACCACGAAGAACTTTTGCTCTTGAAGCCCAAGCCGCTCAAGGGCATCGGAAGACTCTATACCTTCACGGAAGTGGTTAAGCACTTCAAACATCGGGCTGCCGGTTTTGATTATACGGTCTGGCAGCAGACCTTCGCGCAGCAGGTAATCCCGGGCAATGGTGCTGTAAGTCAGATTGATATCGGCAGTGTGGTCTACAATGCGGCGGTTGATCTCTTCTGGTACCCGCATATCAAAGCAGCGGTTGCCGGCTTCCATATGAAAGGTGGGAATCTTGCGTCGTTTGGCAGGAATCACCGCCATACAGCTGTTGGTGTCACCTAAAACCAGAACTGCCTCGGGCTGTACCTCCGCGAGTACTTTATCAACCTCGATAATTACGTTACCAATGGTTTCCGCTCCGCTTGCACCAGCAGCGCTCAAAAAATGATCCGGCTTACGAATACCTAAGTCGTTGAAGAAAATCTCATTCAACTCGAAATCATAGTTCTGGCCGGTATGGACAAGAGTGTGCTCGCAATACTCGTCCAGTTTGGCCATCACCCGGGACAGTCGAATAATCTCTGGCCGAGTTCCAACCACGGTCATTACTTTCAGTTTTTTCATGGCAGCTCTTGCATATCAAGCGGGATAAATCAGAGAGGACAAGCGAAGGTATCCGGATTTTCACGGTCAAAAATCTCATTTGCCCAAAGCATACAGACCAGCTCATCATCGCCGATGTTCGTAATATCATGTGTCCAACCCGGGACAGTCTCGACAATTTCGGCCTTCTCACCTCGGGTGACCAATTCGTAAGTCTCACCAGTTTGCATGTGGCGGAACTTAAATCGTGCGGTCCCTTTAATGACCAAAAATTTCTCAGTCTTTGTGTGGTGATAGTGACCGCCACGGGTAACACCGGGATACGCTGTAAAGAATGAAAACTGGCCACAATCCGGGGTCTTTAGCATCTCCACGAATACCCCCCGGTGATCGCCGTGCTGCGGCACTCTGTAGGAAAACTGCTCCGGGCGCAAAAAACTCAGGTAAGTTGAATGAAGCGCACGCGCCAATCCTTTTCCGACCCGCTCAGTGAGAAGACTCTCACGGCTGTCCCGAAACGCCTGAATCAACTCAGCCAACTCGCCGACAGTCGTATCGTACTCAGGCTGAACCGGTTCGAACCCTGAAGAACCGGCTGCAGGGCTTGCACCATCGAGCAACTGGAGAAAGCGATTAACGACATCATCCACATACACCAACCTCAGCGACGCTTCCGGGTCGTTCACCTGAATAGGAAGCCCCTGGGAAATATTGTGACAAAACGTCGCCACCACAGAGTTGTAGTTGGGCCGTGACCACTTTCCAAAAACATTAGGCAATCGAAACACGAAAACCGGCCAATCCTGGCTGTCAGCAGCAAGGCCGAAAACAGTTTGCTCAGCCGCTCGCTTGCTCACGCCGTAGGGGTTATCCATGGCAGCCTGGATAGAAGAGGAAAACACGACCGGGACCCGATCGCCAGTAGTCTGAAAACGCCGCCTCAGATGTTCGCACAACCGTACCGTGAGCTTATGATTACCTTTCTCGAATTCCTCCTCGTCATCCGGCCGGTTCACACCAGCAAGATGGAATATAAAATCCGCTTGCTCGACAGCATTGGCAAGTTCATCATCCTTTGATTCCCGACCAAACCGCAATACCTTCACGTTAGCCCTCTCGGCAAGATGCTGCTGAAGGTTCTTGCCGATAAAACCATTGGCTCCGGTAATCAGTACACGCATACAATCAATCCTGGGGTTCGACATACTCACCACGAGTCAGTGCCCGGACAAAGTCCAGCTTCATCAACAACGCTTCCATCCCGCTTTGATCCAGACGCGTAGTGTTGTGGGAGTGGTACTCTACCGCATCCGAAATTTTCCTTTCACCCTGATCGACAAATTTGCCATAGTTCAAATCCCGAAGGTCTGGCGGAACGCGGAAGTAATCCCCAAGATCTTCCGCCTCCGCCATCTCTTCCCGACTCAATAACACCTCGTAAAGTTTCTCGCCGTGACGGGTACCAATTTCCTGCACCTCGTGCTCGGGAGCGTCAAGCAGGTTAGTCAAGGCATAAGCCAATGTCTTGATCGTTGCAGCTGGTGCTTTCTGGACAAAAATATCTCCCGGATTACCGTGCTCGAAGGCATACAGCACCAAATCCACCGCATCGTCCAGCGTCATCATAAAACGCGTCATATTTGGATCAGTTACAGTGATTGGTTGCCCAGCTCGAATCTGGTCCACGAACAGGGGAATGACCGATCCCCGCGATGCCATCACATTACCGTAGCGAGTGGCGCAAATCACAGTGCCATTAGCGCTGCGGGACTTGGCAACAGCGACCTTCTCCATCATCGCTTTGGAAATACCCATCGCGTTGATTGGGTAAACCGCCTTGTCAGTGGATAAGCAAATAACACGCTCCACGTCACAATTAATCGCGGCCTCCAGCACATTTTCGGTGCCCAAAACGTTCGTTTTAACCGCCTCTAGAGGATGAAATTCACACGATGGCACCTGTTTCAATGCTGCCGCATGAAAGATAAAATGTGCACCACGGACCGCATTCAATACAGACTGATAATCGCGAACATCCCCTATGTAAAACTTCAGTTTGGGGTTGTTGTAACGCTTGCGCATGTCGTCCTGCTTCTTCTCATCCCGGCTCAGAACCCTCACCTCTCTAACGCCAGAATCAAGAAAACGACGCAGAACAGCATTTCCAAAAGAGCCTGTTCCACCAGTAATCAAAAGAATTTTGTCTTCAAGTACCACTATATTCACCCGCTCTTATTAACCTCAAAATCTTGGTAAGCTCCTCAAAATCTGAAGCTCTTGTTATCTTCTCTGAAGATAAAGAAGGAAATAATTCTTCAACATAAAACTTATCTTTCCTATTAACGAGAACTGCGATTGAGTGTCGAGCTCGCTGGGCCGCTTCTACAAGAACAGTCGATTTCCTCGATAGACAGATTGCCGATTCAAGCGCGTCATCCAAGTCATCAATTATTTCCACGTCAGGATAGCGATCCCGGTAAAACTGTGAGTCTTCCAAAGGGTGCAACTTAAGTGAAAACGTTACATCAGCGCGGATTAAATAATCCATAATTTCAAGATTAACTTCACGATCTCGAGGCTCGGTAAAAAAACAGACTCTATCGATTTCTCTTAAACGATGATCACTTTTTATGCCCAGCATTTTATCTAAGATATCATCTGAGTACACAAATCTTTTCGAAGGGTACAGAGATTCCAGAAGTGTTTTTGCATTGCCACTAAAGCAATAGAAGGAATCGCCACATAAACCGCCTGGAAACCGGAATCCGTACTCAAGACCATGGGGTAAGCAAGTCAGCCTTTGCCTCTTTATTCCACACCAGCGAGTCTGCAGTAGGGCAAAACGATCTTCTTTTTCTCCCGAAAATAATTCTGCGTCACCCTGCACATGCGCCAAGATCTTAACAAAACACGCTTCATAAAGTGCCTTTTGTGGCACGCGCTTCCAGTACTCCGATAATACAGAGAGCGCGAACCAGCCTCCAAGAAGCGCCCTGGCATCACCGAACAACTGGAAAAGATCCCTAACTGAGTACCACAATGCGCTGAAATATATGCTAAAGAACTCAGAGGAGCGTAATATTGAGTAGATGGATTTCCCCGAAACTTTTAACGCGCCAAAATTATCAACGAATACAAGGCAATTGGGATCTTCGTTAATAAAGGTCTGTGCGCGCGAAAACCCGGACTTGCTCCGAACAAAGAAAATGGTTTTAGTTGAATTTAGTTGTTCTTTAATATCTGAAAAACTTTCTCTAGACTTAAAAAAGAAAATAAAGGGCAACACTAGAGATAACGCTAACACGAGAAACACCGTGATCAACGAGGCGGCTAGAGCTTGAAATCGGAATAAAAAATCCGAGCCAACCCCAATTTTCATGTTAGATCCAGATTTCATGGCATTGAGCATGCCCTTATCAACGAGTCGCGCATTAATTGAACAGGAGCAACTTGAAATATCACGAGAAGCTCTTTTCAATTCCTCAACCCGAACAAAGAAATATAAAAATAATTCATTTATGTAGTCGGAAGAGTACTTTTTTATATCAATATTATTAATTGATTTTATGAAGTCTGGTTCATAAGCACTTTCAAAGTCAAGCTCTCGCTCTTTAGCGCCATATCCAACATGCCAAGAACTTCGATACAGCCTAAGTCTTTTCGGGATCTCACTCAAAATTACGCACCAACAAATCTTTCAACCCCCCGCAGACTTCAACATTATTCTCGCGGCAAAACTCCGCCCAGCCAGAAAACTCTGTCCATTGCTTAAGAAATACGAAATCTATGTCATATTTTCTGGAGGCAGTATAATCGTACCTACTATCTCCGAGAAAAAGAGCTGGCCCGACAATATTTCCCCGATCAATCTCACGAGCCAAAATCTCTTCCTTTGAATCGGGTGAACCAAATATTCCCCCGTCAAAAAACTGATCGATACCCTTCTCCCGAAAAACCCAACGCAGTTCTGCCTGATCGCCTCCGGAGACAATCAGCCATTTGGAGTCCTCGGTATGATTTTTAACCGTATCGAGAGCGGGCTCAACGTTGCTCTCCAAAAGACCTTGCTTAACCAAGGAGGCATAGCAATCAACCAGTCCCTCCACCGAAGGGAGATTCTCTCGCCCCTGCAAAATGTAAGTTAGAAAATAGTCGAACTTCTTGTATCGAGAGACACCTCCGTTGACTCTGTGATATTCAACCAATTGGTTTGCAGCATCTTTCCCATAACTGAGCGCAGTTTGATAAAAAGCTTCGGTTTTTACGGAATTGGAGTCAAGAACTACGCCATCACAATCAAAGATCAATGTCCGGTAGGAGCGGATATCTCGCATCATGAATGCAAAGCCCTCAGCGCGGACTCTACCTTTTCAACATCCTCAGGAACATCAACAGCAAGACTCCCCGGCCTAGTTCGAACCATCAACACAGGAATTCCAATCTCGAAAAAACGTAAGATTTCAATATCCTCGCATTTCTCGAGCATGCTTTTCCTCCCAAAATCCCGATATTTTCTAAGCTGTTCTTTTGAAAATGCATAGATACAGACTTGCTTTTTATAGTTTTCTGGAGCGTTCTTGCTCTCTTTGAATCCAGGAATTGGGAGCCGAGACATATACACCAGCTCGTCACTTTCATTGGTTATCACCTTAGGGATATTTACACTGGATGGATCCTCTGATTCTCCTATCCAGGCATATCCATTGACCACTTTCTCTGGATTCTCAAGCTTTACCTCACGAATCTTCAAAATGTCCTCAGGATCAACCAATGGCTCGTCTCCTTGAACATTAATAAAGATATCCGCATCAATTTTTTCTACAGCATCGGCAATACGGTCCGTACCCGTCTCCGCAGGCCCCGTCATCACGAACCTGAAGCCACTTGCCTCCACTAAGGTCGCAATTCGATCATCATCGGTGGCAACATATACATTCTCCTTATCCACTGCTCGGGCCGCCAGTTCTGCGACCCAAAGGATCATCGGCTTATCCAGTAATGGAACCAAAGGTTTACCAGGGTACCTACTGGATGCAAACCTTGCTGGAATGATAACGACAGTTCTCATAGTTCCCTCACAGGAGATAAATTGATGTCAGCGGCATTTTGTAGCGTGTAGGCGTGACCGCCAGAATAGGACGGGCTCCATCGGCCTTCTCATAAATGCTTAAGATTTCCTGCATTTCTTCACTACGGGGGTCATCTGCTCCGTAACCATCAAAACCTGCCATCAATATGCGCTTTGCAAACCCGCTACTACTAACAGCCAATGCATAAGCTGCAACTAAAGGAGAGGGTATGATGCAACTGGTTGCTTCAAATTTGAACTGGGCCGCTTCAACACTCAAACCAAAATCAAGGATCCGCTCCGGATCGTAGGAGCAACTCGTATCCTCGGGCAGCATCGAATACGGCATTATTATCGGTTGACGACTATTGGCGTGCTTTCTGGCATCTGCCATTAAGCGAACAGGATGGCATGCCACACGAAAATCAATTAGCTCTTCCTCGACGGCGGCTTGAGTATTCAATGCAATTACAACTGGTCGACGTTTACGGATGAACGTCTCCAACGCCGAAGAATGGTTCCGGACCCCGGGGCCAGACCCCAGAATGAGAACATCACGCCCGTCAAAAATTCTTGAAGGAGACCATTCGCCTTTCGCCTCACCCTCAAAGAAACTACGGGCAGCGCCAAGAGTGCTGGAGCTGAACTTCCTACCGCCGACTCGCCGTAGATGGTCGATAATGGCCAAAACGTCAGCCTCATCGTACCTCGAGTCTCTCAGCATTTCCTGAATGTATGTTGGGTGGATACCATGCTTTCCGGCCAAATAGTAAAAGGGATTTGTGCCCCAGCCGTGTTTGCGTTGCAAAGGTGCAAACCTCTCGGCCGCAAGATGAAATAGAGGAACCAGCGCTCTGGAATCAGAGCGGCGTTCCGCTATCTCAATGGCCAGCTCTTCCGTTTTCGCATTACCTGGCCCTCTGCCCATTCCTGTAACGGTGGAGTCAACCCATGTGGCGCCTTCATCAATTGCACGAAGCGTATTCTGGAGCGCCATCCCCATGTTGTCATGAGTGTGAATGCCGATGGGCCCTGCCCATCCTTGTCGTAGACATGCGATGATATCCGCGACATCTTCCGGACGCATACTGCCCAGAGAATCTGCAAAGTAAAGAACTTCTACTGGCGTCGCTGAAATCAACCTCGCCAGCTCGGCCAAAGTTTCGGCCGGCTGCCCAGATACCTGCATCAGATTTATGCCAACCTGGTATCCTTTAGAGCTAAGCCAGTACACAGCCGGGAGTGCACGTTCAACCTCATGCAGATGGCATGCAACTCGAACCAAATCAACCCGCGATTGCTCCGCATCGCATGGGAACAGATCAACAACACCCGACATCGCGTCACCTGCTTCAAGCAGCTCGGCGGCATTCACCATCACCCCGACCTTTAAATTCCGGGGTATGGACAATTCAGCGAGATATTCTTCAGGACAAAACGCGAACATTCCTTTGAAACCACCGTCCTTTTTTGACCGAAGCCCGAGCTCCACTACATCAACGCCACTCTCACTAACAGCACTTAAGTAGTCTGAAACGAGATTTTCGGGAAAATCCCATGCGTTGTAATATCCTCCGTCCCGGAGAGTACAATCCAGAAAAACGAGTTTTGAAACCATTAAATATACCTAGCCAATTCCCATTAAACGTCCCGAAACTAGAGCGCACCCGCTATTCACTCAAGTGCTGCTACTCGCCTCCTTTCCTTTCGATTCGAATGTATACCTTATCTTAGATAGGAGAACGAACAGAACAGCATAAAGCCCGCTAAGGGAAAACAATTCATTAGCGAGGTAATTATTAGAGAAAAATAAAATTGGAACTGAAACCATAAACGCTATAACTGGAACCGAAAAACCATCCAAAACTGGCCCTTCATTAGAAACAAATTTGATCACCAGATAAAACAAAAACAAAAAGGCAAAAACGCCAATATAGCTAAAATCATAAACTAACATCGAGACAAGTCCGTTGAACCTACTGCCGTAAATCCCTAAAACATTAGAGCTCAACTCGGTAAAAGGCTGAACATCAAAGCCAAGCCTTTCGAAAATATAGTCTAAAAGGGAGCTTGATGACCTGCCGAACCACATATCTTCCAAAGAAAACCTTCCAAGGACCACTATGCTGTTATTGATCCACTGCGAAAAATAATCAAAGATCGAATAGAAAACTCTATTTTTGATAAGGGAGTCTTCAGGAATGTCATAAAAGCTAGAGCCTGAAAATCGATAGTACGTAATCAATAGGAATGAGACGACAAAAAAGCCCCCCACGACACATAGACGTATATTAAACCTTTTCCTAATAGCGGGCTCAAGCGCATGATAAATGTAAAAATAGATGCACGCATACATTAAAACGAACTGAACCGTGGAAGCCCTGGACAAAGCATGCAATCCAACCAATGGCAGATTCAAGCTTAACAAAAAGAAAAGACCAGAGAGAAGCCTTTTATTTTCATTTAAATAATAAAAATGATAAAGGATTGCAATCAATCCTGCGCCAGATACCAGGTTCGCATAAAAGACAAGGCTTGGATTAACCCATTCCCGAATAAGCCTTGCAGCCTCTCCCTGATTTTTGAATTTAGTAACACTTACATTCCCCGAAACGACATATTCAATTGAGCTAACAACAATATAAATATTGATAATCAATGACAAAAATAGGGCAAAACCAAGAAAAACGCCAAAAACCTTAAAAAACCTTAAATTGGAAATCGATAACGTCATCTTCTTATCGCACTGGCAAAATACGAGCGCGAAACCGGAAAGCACCAAAACGGTAAAAAGAAAATTAAATAAATCCCGGCCGTCGGTTATTGAAATATCCTTGCCGATAATCCAGCCACAAAAAAAGGAACCGGCGTAAAGAAAAAAGAGAAATGCAGAAACAGGATATCTAGATCTTAGAAACGCAGAGCATAGCGCGAAAAATAAACCAGTGACCAGCAATAACATCACCGCATTCTCCTAGGGAGCCATTTCAATTGGCCGGACATAAATAACCCCCCCGACTGTCGCCAACTCTGTATCTTCAGAGCCCACTGCCTTCCATATTCGTTCGATTTCTTCGTCGCTATATTGATAGAACTTCAAGTCCCCACCACCGACAATCAATCGCTTGAACTTTTCAACACCGAGGTAACCAAGCGCTTTTTTAACAACCTTCTTTGTAATTTGTTTTACATAATACAAAATATAATCGTAAGAGGAAATCTTAGACTTAACACTCGAACTAACACTTACTTGATCAGACCAATCCATTATCAGATCGCATATACGATCCGCACTATAGAACTCTTCTTGAGTGTTCGCGATCAACCTTTCGGGATTATAAGGAGAGTGTTCGAAAGGGAAGTTCTCGGCATAAATAGACTCCAAATACTCACTCAATTCATTGTAATTTTTTACGATAACCCCAATATCTGAGGCGCCTGCAACCTCATATTCACCGGAGATCGGAAGGTCGGCACAAGGCCTATAGTTTATATTTGGCTTACAACAGAGTTCTGCTTCCAGTCCCGTTGTACACTCACTATGAATCAGTGCCTGACAAGCCCTGATGAAAGGCCTAACATCACCGGTTTTATCAATAAAGACATTGTCAAAATGTACAAACGCGTCTTTATAAAACGACTCCTTTTCAGCTGGGTGGGGGCGCAAGACAAAATTTATTTCAGGAAAATCAAGAGCCAATTTCGCGATAGTGGGAACAAACTGAGAAAACTCTTGGGAGACTTTCCCCCATGACTCAAACATCGATCTAATGATTTGTTCTTTACCCTTCGTTTTCAAACTACCGCCCTCAACCCGAATATCATAGCTTCTTTGGCCAAGGGCTGATGGGTCATCTGCTACCATGTTTACAGCAGCGAATCTTCCACAAACCAAGATAAACTCGCCATATTTCTTTTTTAGGTCCGCAACAGAACCATCGTCTATCGCACCGAACTCAGGTTTGCACAAGTCAAAACGGGGGAATCCGGTGACTTCGAACTTACTTGTGAATGGTGAGTTACGGAAGACATCTCTCTGTGAGTCCCCCCAAAACATGACCTTTTTCAGAGCACTGCTACCAAAATAATCCTCTGGGTATATTTTCCTAACCCAATCGTCATATTCTCCTTTGAAGTAAAGTCCGCCTTCATCATGCATGAAAAACAGCGCTGTGCCCTTCTTTTCCATCTCTTTAACATATTCCCGATCATAGCTGGTTCTGCCGGTATTACTGTCTAACCGCCCAAGGAATACGCAATTTTCGGAGCGCGCATGAATTTCACGAATCGCCGATTTCGAACCAATGATGCTCGCGCAGCCCCTCTCTGCGAGCTTTGCTGCCATAAACAGCCGCCACTCCATGTCTCTTCGAGGAGAGTCCACGGCCTGCAGTACTATTAATTGCTTCATCTTACGAACCTGATATCCCTGGATGGGTAGCTAACTGGCTGATTTTACGAGAACGAGAAAAATCGCGGAGGGGAAAAATAAAGTTAATAACAGCTTTTGATCACAGAACTACGAGGCCAACCTTAAGCCGCCCTGCAACTGCTTGGTTAATTTGAACTCACGAGGAACCGAGTTCACTTTAACCAAGAGCACTGACGAATCACTTAGTAGTCATCACCGTTACGATATCGCACGAATTAAGCAAAGGGCTTCTGCGGCTTCTACTCCTACAGAATTCCCTCGTAGTAAGGCCAGTCTAATAGAATTTTCTATGGAGCGAGTGTGAGGCACATGTCGCATTTCCAACTCATATGCTTTTAATGCCTCAAGTTTTTTATCTAAGTAGTCAGAAATGTCTACAAACTTATTTGCGATGAAAGGAGAGCTTCCTGGATCATTCCAGTCCGTTGCGGATAATACCTCAAAAGCATAAAGTTCCTTAACGGAGGCTCCCGGCACGGGTCTACAGGCGGTGAGCGCAGCCCGATGGGTAATTTGGTGATCCACATTCAAGTCGCCTTGATGGTGGGTGTACACTACTTCGGGTTGTAGCTCATTAATAAGCTGTTCAAGCTTCTGGACAATATCCAATAAAGGCACACTGTCCATTCGATTGTCAGGAAAACCAAGCATGTAGCTCTGTCGAATTCCTAAAACTGAATGGGCCTTCTTTGCTGCCCTATTTCTCTCTTCCAACTCTTTTTTGCTAGCTTCCGGACGAGAACTTACGCCATCTGCCAAAAATGTGGCATAGACTCTGTCTCCGTTTGATACGTGCTTGGCGATAATACCTCCACATCCCAAAACCTCGTCATCGGTATGTGCAGCCACTATCAAGACTACTTTGCTCACCCAATATACTCCCACTTCATCGCCGTTCCGGCATGCAGGTCCTGGTTTACTCTCCGCCCGAGTAACACATCGATATTTTTTGGTGCTAAACCATAGCCTGGGCGTACGATTCGTAAATTTCGCTCCGTCAGAACCTCGCCAGCTTTTATATCTTCCGCAATATATAGAGAGCGTCGGAATTTCAGAGATTTCCTTTCACCCTCGGCACCGCCATACACAACATTACCTACACTAGCCCAGGCACGCTCACTTTCTTCCACTAGCAACGAAAACTCATCTGGCTCTAATGAAAACGAAGCATCAACACCGCCATCCGAGCGCTTGAGGGTAAAATGTTTTTCTACAACCGTTGCTCCAAGAGCGGCCGCTGCGCAAGGCACGCCAATACCAAGGGTATGATCGGAGAGACCAACCTGAAGTCCAAACATATCGCGGAGATGAGGAATGGTCGCAAGATTTGCATCTGCGGGCGTTGCGGGATAGCTAGAAGTGCACTTCAACAGGATAATCTGATTATTGCCTTCCTCCCGGGCGGCATCAACTGCCTCCTGAATATTAGCAACTGAAGCCATTCCGGTTGACATGATCAAAGGTTTACCGGTTGAGGCCGCCTTCCGGATCAGGGGAATATCCACTAATTCAAATGATGCTATTTTATAACAAGGAGCGCCTAACTCTTCCAAAAGATCAATGGCTCCTAGCTCGAACGGTGAACTAAAAACAGTGAGCCCCAATTCTTCACAACGTTCAAATATTGGCTTATGCCACTCCCAAGGTGTGACAGCTTCTTTATAGAGTTCATATAGATTTCGACCGAACCAAGGGCTCTGGGGATCATCGATCAGAAACTCAGGGCTATCAACATCCAACGTAAGACCATCAGGACTTGCAGTTTGCAATTTTAAAGCGTGAACACCGGACCTGGCTGCTGCTTCAACCAAAGCCATTGCACGGTCCAGGGACTGATTATGGTTACCGGACATTTCAGCAATAATGAACGGAGCATGGTTTGGCCCCACCGGGCGTCCAGCAATAATAATTTCTTGCATATTAAATAGCCCTAAATAAAAAGGTGTCGGAATCACCCATTTGAATAAACCAGTTATCCGGGTTACACAAATCAGGACCTTCCCAATTGCGATCGTAGATTTTGATGGAAAACGGCTGACTGAAATGGTCGTTCGCTGGCATCTTTATGTACCCATCGGGACTCCAGCATTCCAACTCTGGCAAACCCATACTACTTGCCTCAACAGGTTTGGTTGTATGGAGCACTTGAAAAACCGGAGGTTCACTATCAGATTTTTGGTACCGACTGATAACAGGATTTCCAGCCTTCGGACCAAATCGCCAATTAATCCATTTATCCGAGTAGCTGAACATAAATGGGCGACTTTGATAATGCTCAGGATTAAAACTTGAGCATTTGACAAAGCTTGCATAGAAGGGCGTACGCCACTTAAAAAGTTTGGTCTTTACGGTAGTAAATCTGGGATTTGCAAAACCAACAATAAAAGGAACACCTTCAGCCGTACAAAACTCATCCAGCGCTTTCATTAACTGGGAAATTACTGCGAGCCCACGGACGGACTCCGATATGTACGCATGCGCTCCTAGATATACAGAATAGTCCCCTATTGTCACCGGGAAAAGACCATAGTGGCCAATGATGCCATCCTGTGATTCAGCCACAAATGTGACCGTGTCACCCTCGGGGTAGAGTTGATAGTAGTGCTGCCATTTCTCATATGACCAGCTGTGTGGGTTCCCCCCTTCTGAGAACAAATCCACAATGCCTTGAGCGTCCTCAACACAACCCCGACGTACCTCAAAATTCATGCCGTACTACCTGCATCCACAGTCATCACTGTGCCGGTGATCATTTTTGCTTCATCAGACATCAAATAGTTGACCATACCGGCTACATCGTCGACATGCGCCAGCTGGCCGAGAGGGCTTCTACGCTTGATGGACTGCAATTTTTCTCCCTCGAGGCCCTCCGTCATATCTGTGGCCATGTACCCCGGGGCGACACTGTTAACAGTAATTCCAGCTTTGCCCACTTCCCTCGAGAGCGACTTTGTAAAACCGTTCATCGCTGCTTTAGTAGCACCGTATACGGCTAGCCCCTTAAATCCCGTACTTCCAATAATTGAGGAGATATTAATCACCCGTCCCTTCCGGTTAATCAACATCGGGCGAAGGAGATACTTGGTTAACAGAATTGGCGCCTCAACGTTTACGCGGAGTACTTTGGAGATGTCGGTTTCGTGCATAGTTGCAAGAACACCATCGAGCCCTAAAGCAGCATTATTCACTAAGCCATACAGCCGCCCATACTTCCTGGTTATTCGTTGGCTGAATTCATGAATGCTTTTTGTGTCTGCTAAATCAAACGCCTCAAAGCTCGCATTTTCTGTCTCGGCCAACCATTTCTCACAATCTGGTGAACACTTTCGACCCACGACAATTACATTGTAGCCGGAGGCAGCTAGCCGTTTTGAGATAGCAAGGCCTAAACCACGGGTTCCGCCCGTCACTAATACTGAACTCATAAACCTATTTCCTGTTAAGCTTGCCAGAGGGGTTGTAATTAATTTCCTCCACAAATCGAATTAGCGCTGGCACTTTGAATTTTTCCAGATGTGCCCGGCAGTGTGAAATGATCGATTGCTTGAGAGCTTTTTTATCAGTGTTATCGTCATCCACCTGCACTTCAGCAGTAACCAGCTGCCCCATCATCCCACTGCTTTTCGGTTTAACAATAACCTCTGCCACTCCCTTTACCTCCCGAATAACGGACTCAACCTCTTCGGGAATGACCTTGTTGCCACCAACATTAATCGCACCTGAGTCACGCCCAAGAAAGTAGACCCGGTCATCACGCAGTTCCACCAAATCGCCGGTATCGATGAAGCCATTTTCCGCTACCAACACCCCGCCATCGGAAGACCTGGGGGTGTGGTTTTCCGGTTTAATCAGAAGCGTCCCCGATTCACTAATTTCGAATTGATTACCCGCAACTCCCGAGGCCAAGTATTCCCTCGGGAACCCGGCCTTACCGTCTGTGACGGAAAACCCTACGCCAGCTTCAGTAGACGCATAAATATGTGCGATTCTGGCATCAGGAAATTCCGCCCTTAAAGCGCTAAGCACGGTTTGATCCGCAGGTTCGCCACCCAACGTTATCTGCTTCAGAGTCAGGCCCCGCGTCTCACCTGACATCAGCAGCTTCCGCCAGTAAGTAGGCGTTGCCGAAAGTGCATTAACGCCTTGTTCTCTCATGAAACTTGCCTGCTCGCTGACGGTTGGCAAGGTATTGGCAAACACCAATTGAGATCCACTGGCCAAAGCCTGCAAAACGACTTGGAGACCGGCAAATCTGAACGGGTCATAAACCAGACCCCACACGTAATCTTTGCCGCGTTGGCTGTCAACTTTACAGGTCTTGGTAAGGCTTTCTGTAGTATGCTCTATGAGCTTGGGGATTCCAGTGGTGCCCGATGTAGCCAAAACCCAACGAGTTCCGGCATTGTTTTCCGGTTCCCGGTCAAAGTTGAGCGCGTCATCCTGCTGAGTAACGGCGACCTCTTCGTCGATAATGCTGCTGGGATTGAAGCGGTCCTTGAGGTCGGGATACACGTCTGAGTCTCGCAAGGACTGAGGCACAAGAAATACTGTACTGACCATCCCATCCAACGCGAGCATCCAACTCAATGCGCTTTCAGTGCTCGGAACCTCAAGAGCAATTCGCGAATTACTTTCAGACCGCAGAGACCTACGGCAACGCCTCACGGAAGCCGCCAATTCTCGTGTTCTTATCGTAGTTCCAGGGAAGGTCCACAAGACACGATCTGCATCAATCCGGGCGAGTAGATCAGACAACTTCATACTCAGTCCTTGCTAGATCGATTCTCATAAATAGCAACAAATTCGCCAAACGTAGTGGGGTAAACCGCTTCTTCCATCTCTACGAATGGGTCAAAACCAAGTTCTTCTTCTAGCCGAGCCACAAGAATGGCAAAGCCCAGAGAATCCAAACCACTGTTGAGCAACACGGTCTCGTCTTCGAGCTTCTCACATTCAAGTTTCGAATCAGACGCTTCCAGAGCCTCATCAAACAATTCCAAAATCAGTGAGCGAACTTGCATTTACTTCTCCATAATAAAGTTTTCTAGTGCCTCTTTGACAGAGCTCGGTATAACTCTGAGTGCAGTCTCATACATCGTGCCAAAATGGTACTTCTCTAGTTTATATTCAATAAATTCCAGAGATGTACCCTCTTTCGTAACCTTCGTGATTCGCCGCTGCACCGGAATCCCCAGGAATTTATTCAGCTTTATCGGGTTTGAGTTATGAGCAGCGACTTCACTCCTGAGAATTTCTGCTTGATAATCTTCAAATACAAATTTGGCCGCCAAAACAACCAAACCTACAAATAACCCGGGAACAGGTTTTTCCGAACCTATATAACATCCCCATGTGACGGTAGATGTTCCCAAGCCAGTAAAATAAATTGCAGCGATCGGTGAATCATTAAGCTGGACAACAAAATATGCTTTCGAAGGGTCATCCTCCAACATCTTCAAAAATTCCAAATGATGTTCTTCAGCGATTACCGAATTATCTAGCATATTCGAGCGAATTCGGTGGGAGTTTCGCCACCCCAGAACTGTTGGCATATTTTTTTCGGAAAATGGAACTAACTTCAATCGATTCATATACACTTTTCAATCAGTAACTGAGCTACTCGCTCACAACCATTACCGTCGACCAGAGCTCTCATCCTGGACGACTGCTCTGCGACTGACTTTGGATATTCTCTTACCGTGCGAAGCGTAGCGTGAATGCTATCAGCCGTTAAACAATCTACCTTCCCAAGGAAATACAGCGTTCGCTGATTTCCAAGCGCTTCATTAATTTTGTACTGATTATCAGCCACACTTACGACTAATGCATTCAAGCCCAAGCACATTCTTTCCCAGTTGGTTGCGCCTCCTGCGCCCAGCATCAAGTCTGCTCGCACCATCAAGGCAGACAGGCTTGGCAGCTGCGAATACAACCTTGTTTTTGCACGTTGTTCCACCAGTCGTTCCACGGCAGCAGGGGAAGGGTGATTAGCACCAACAACAACATCCACGAGTAAATGGCTAAACTCGGGTGCTGTCAGTGCTTCCAGATATCGTTCAGTAAGGTGATGCGGGTCACTTCCTCCCACGAAAATCAGAACTCTCACGACAGTACCGTCACGCTCTGGCAACGCATTTGCCAGTTCCGCATATTCCGGGCGCAATAGCGCATACCTCGGTCCGAGCAATAAAATACAGTTTTCATTCACCAAACGCTGGTAACGGTGCTGGCCACTGCTGTCCAAAACGTTTTGATCAAGTAAAATCGAGCACTCATGGTCTCGGTCTGCCAGATCATCTATAACCATAATTTGGCCGACCTCGCTTGCAACGAGACGTTCCCATTGCGCACCTAGTGCATAGTGGTCGACCACCAGCCAATCCGGCTGTTCCCTGGCGAGAATCATCTGGGTTTGGTTGGCGTCCATCTGCCAGGTCCCACCCAACCACCCTGTATGGGTAGACTCCAAGTCGTTGTCAGCCAACGACTCTTCCGGCGTTGTTTCGTTCAGTAGATCCAGTTTAAAACCTTTTTTGGCAATTAAATCGCCCAAGTGCCCCTGGTGTGCTTTGCAAATGAACCCACAATCATGGCCGCGCCTACGCAGCTCTTCCGCCAACGTGAGGCAACGCATTACGTGACCAGAACCGATCTGAACAGACGCGTCAGTGCGGAAGGAGATCTTCATTCGCTCTCCCTTTGAGCCACCATCGCTTTAAAAAGCCATTCCGCTCGCGTCCAGTCTTCTGCGGTATCGATATCCTGCACCCGATGTCTGGGCAGCTCTACGGGCACGGATTCTTCACTAAAGATCGGCTGACCCTCCAGCCATGCTTGCGCCTTGCCCCAATAAAATTGACCAGCATCGTGCCAAGCCTCTTCCAGGTCCTGAGACCGCGCATGAAAGTGCTCCGGTTCGAACATTGCCAGTCGACCGTGGCTATTAATGCGTAATGCCCGCTGTATTGGGTACGCATAACTGGTCACTGAAAATGCATAGCTGCTGTTGGTCTCCTGAAGCAATTTGAATCCACGCTTCAGATCTTCTGGGCATACAAACGGCGCCGTAGCATAAATACAGCAGGCATAATCCACATGCGCGTCATTCTGACCAATCCACCGTATTGCGTGCTGGATAACCGGTAATGTCCCTGTAAAATCATCAGAAAGCTCAGCGGGTCTAACGAAAGGAACCTCAGCACCCCATTTTCGCGATATTCTGGCAATCTCCTCATCATCTGTAGAAACAATGATCCTATCGAAACATCCACTGGCTTTCGCCG
The DNA here is from genome assembly GCF_039523335.1 of Marinobacter szutsaonensis. Lineage (NCBI taxonomy): Bacteria > Pseudomonadati > Pseudomonadota > Gammaproteobacteria > Pseudomonadales > Marinobacteraceae > Marinobacter > Marinobacter szutsaonensis. The sequence continues at coordinate 895,003 of NZ_BAAAFC010000001.1, forward strand.
CCTGAATTGACCAGGCAATCATCGGCTTTCCATTAAACTCCCTGATGTTTTTACCCGGTATACGCTTGCTCCCTCCCCGAGCGGGAATTACCGCAATAATCATAATAGAACGGCTTCTTTCAGTGTTTCTACGACAAAATCCTGTTCGGATTTAGTTAAATTCGGAAATAATGGAATACTGATCGCCTCGGAATAATACTTTTCAGCCTGCGGGAAGTCTCCGAAGCGAAATCCCATTTCCTGATAATAGGGCTGTGTATGCACCGGTATATAATGTAGGTTTACAATAATTTCCTTGGCTCTCAGTGCTTCAAATACCTCCACATGAGATGATTTGATTTCATCAAGTTTCAGTCGAATAACATATAGATGAAAAGCAGAGTAGCCATCTTTGTGCTGCCAGGGAGTGACAACAGGTAGGTCCTTGAGAAGCTGGTCATACCTTTTGGCCAGCTCATGTCTACGGGCCACGTAGTGGTCCAACCGGTCCATCTGACTCGTTCCCAGAGCCCCCTGCAGGTCTGTCATCCGATAATTGAAACCCAGATCCACTTGCTGGTAATACCAGGACCCCTCCATCGGTTTTGTCATCAGACTCGGCGTACGAGTGATGCCATGACTCCTGAGCAAAGCCATTTTTTCAGCAAGCTTGTCATTGTTGGTCACGGCCATGCCACCCTCACCGGACGTCACGATTTTCACGGGGTGAAAGCTGAACACCGTAACGTCACTGTAGCGGCAGTTGCCGATGGGTTCATTCAGGTATTTGCCGCCAATGGCGTGCGATGCATCCTCTATGATTCTAAAGCCATATTTTTTGGAAAGTTCATGGATCGCCCGCATGTCGCAGGGTTGACCGCTGAAATGTACCGGAATGACGACCTTGGGAAGCACCCCGTTCTGCTCCGCGATTCGGAGTTTTTCTTCCAGTGCAATTGGGCAAAGATTATAGGTTCGAGGATCGATATCCACAAAATCCACACTTGCACCGCAGTAAAGACCACAGTTAGCGGATGCGACGAAGGTGTTAGGGCTTGTCCAGAGCCAGTCGCCCTGCCCGAGCCCGAGAGCCAGGCACGCGATGTGCAGTGCAGAGGTAGCGCTATTGGTGGCCACCGCGTGTTTAGCATTACAGTGACGGATTACCGCCTGCTCAAACTTTGGCACTGCGGGCCCCTGTGTCAGGTGCGACGAACGCAGCACATTGACAACAGCTTTGATATCTTCTTCTGTTATGTCTTGTCGACCGTAAGGAATCATAAAGGGCTCTTAATCAATTAACGATAAATCCAGACCACACCGGACAGTCTCAGGCCTTGGCAATACCAAGAAATGCCTGTGGGGTGCCAACCAAATAGGCCCGTAACTTCCAGAAGATTATAAACAATTGTGAGGCACACAAACCCAGCGGCACTGCCAACAGAGGCACCCAGACAGACGCCAAGGCAGTCGCAGCGATGAAAACGGGCAAAGCGGCAAGATGCGACTGAACAATGGAGCGGTCGCGATTCTGCGCATATACAGCGTAATGCGGAATCATGCCCAACCCATTCAGAATGGTGGCTAACAACAACCAATAGAACAGAAAGTGATTTTCCAGATACACGTCTTTGCCTAGCCAGTCCAACAAATATGGAAGCAATAAAGAGCTGACTAACCCGAAAAGCCCGGAAAATAACAATGTCATGAGCAGCATCTCACGCATTTTACGACGGTATTGAGCAGAATTGTTCTGCTTGAAAGCTGCAATCATTCCGGGATAGGCGAACGAAAACACCCCGGCGTCCAGAAATGCCATCAGCGTGTTCGCAATACCAAAAAACAAAACATAGGCACCAACCAGCTCTAATCCTCCGAGGAACTGGACCCAGTAACGATCAACGGTAAAAACACCTCGAATAGCCAGGGTAGCGACAAGCAAAGGGACCGCGACTTTTATTCCACGCATTATCCAATCACGGTCTACCTTCCCGGTCCAACCACGAACCTCCATCAAGCGGAATTTCAGTATTGAGAAAAAAATGGCTGCCAAGCATGCCAAAACCCAGGAACCGAATACCGCGTCAAGGTTCCGAAATCCTTCGTCAGACAGCATCAGCAACACAATCACAACTGCCCAAGTGCCTTGACGCAAGAACTGCACGATGCTGGCCGCGATCTGTTCCGATACCGCCACAAAGAATCGAGTTAACTCCTGGCTGACGTGTTCCAGAATCAAAAGGAGGAAAAACCATTTTGCCAGGGCCCATGGCAGGACCCCGCCCGCGAAAACAAGAGTCAGTGCAGGCAGCACAATAAAATATAGAGCTAAGGAAAGGACCGCCTGGTTCTTTAACAGTGCTCCCCAGACCCCTTTGTCGTGGCTGGCTAACTCCCGGGTCGTGTACGTGTAGAAATCCAGGCCTACGAGGTAGAGCGAGTAGGCCACCGTGGCCGTCACCAAGCCGTACAGACCTACTTCAGCCGGACTCAAAAGTTTTGCCAGAAAAAAGATAAACAAGAACCGGCATGCAAGGGTAGCTACACGGATGGACAGATTCAGGAGCTTTGTTCTGGAATTATGGGGCGTCATTCATCTGAGCACAGCATGCTGATCAATCTTTCGACTCCTGCCGCATGCTTTCTCGCACCTTTGCGGCAAACTCTACAAAAAATACCAGAAAAATGCCCAGCATAACGCCGAGGATTGCGGCGAGAACGACGATAACAAGACTGCTGGCACCACTTTGGTCGATGCTTTGGCGCCCAATGACCAAGCTTTGAGCTGGCTTCAGTGCTTCGAGCGCACTCTCTAACTCAACCCGTTTTTGGAAAGCTGCAGCCAAGGCCGGTCCGGAACTATCGCTGTTTCCTGACGACTTGAGAGAGTCAATCACTTCATCGACCGAAGCCAGCTGTCTTTCGAGGCTTGCTTTGTGTCTCTCGATCAGCTGGCTTTGTCGTCCCAAAATTTGATCTGCAAGGCTTTGATGAGTGCTTTGAACAAGCTCGGAATACTGTTCAGCGGCTTCGGACTCAATACGAATAAGGCCAGTGTTGTCTGGATTACTTGACTTCAAAATGAAAGGGAGCTTTTCGTCGTTCCGAGCTTGATAGCTTGAAGTTACCTCCGGCACCCAACGGTTAACAATCGTGGCAACCGTCGCGGCGGGCTTCTCTATGTATTCCCCATCAGCTTTTTGTGCACTTTCCAGCAGGGTTACGTACTTATATTGGTCTGGCTGCATGAGAGCGTAAGCAACACCTAAACCAGTCACCAAAATGAAACTGACAAATAATATACCCCTCCGACGGATAAACATGGCAGCCAGATCAACCAGACTGACTCCACTTTCTCCCGATCTATCCTGAAAATTTTGCATCGACTCAATCTATCTCCGTAAAAATTTTTGTTCGGGTACGCTACCGCCCCACCCCCCATATCCGGCGTCTTCAGGCAGTATTCTGTATAAACAGACAAGCCGAACAGGCAGTGAACAATAAAGTCCACCTGCGCCGTCAATTATCGGAATACGGGTACGCTCGGCAATGATCGTTCTGGTCTCGGGATTCTACGCGAAGGCAACGGTCTTTTCAGTTACCTGACGTAATTTTCAGGCGGGAGGGAGGGGAGATGTGACAGACAGGGACTTGAAATCTACTTGTGTAGTCAAATTGCAGTGGAGAGAGAGGGAAAGGATACAGCCGAACGACAATTACATTAAATTGATTAAGTTAGCTCGCGACCATCTTTGCATACTGCGACACCTGAGCAGAGAGGAACCAGACTACTGGTCCGACACTCTTCGACGAAACACCACCAACAGTCGCCAGGCGTGGCTAAGCCCCCAGTCATACAGCACAAAAACCCCGACAAATGCCGTAAACATCAGCCACTCAGGGACAAGAAAGTACTCTCCAAGCAATCCCAAGCCGGCGAACAGAAGGCTTACCCCAGTAATAACGACCAACGCCTCTCGATCGGAAAACCCCGCCCTCATAAAGATATGATGCAAATGATCCCGATCCGGCTTCATCACCGACTGCCCCTTCCGAGCACGCCGCACCATGATCGCCACCATATCCATCAACGGAATCGCAATAAGCCACAATGCGGTCACGGGCCTGAACGCCTGACGCTCAATATGCGTTCCATGCACCAACAGCCATACCACCGCAAAGCCGATAAACATCGAACCGGCGTCCCCCATGAAGATTTTTTTCCGGAAGGGAGGAATCCGCAGGTTGGCCATGAGATAGGGAATCAGGGCAAATGCGATAGACAAGCAAAGGGCTAACTCAAGCGGAAAGCCACCAGAAACAGTAAAAAGAAGCGTCAGTGAAAGGAGCGCCACAAGGGAGAGGCTACCCGCCAGGCCATCAATGCCGTCAATCATGTTGAACGCATTGGTTGCCCCAATAATCGCCGCAATGGTGACGAAAGGCCCGAACACACCCAGCTCAATGGTTCCGAACCCAAACAGGTTACCAAAAGATTCCAGCGAATTGCCGGAGCCAAACGCCAGGATGGCCCCAAGGACAACCTGACCGCCCAGACGGAACTTCGCGGGCAAATCCCGAGCATCGTCCACCGCCCCCATGATCACAAGCAGAGACGCGCACAACAAAAACAGGCCGTACCCTTCAGCCAATGGCATCCAGATAAGCCACGCAACACAGAGCCCCAAGAACGCACTCAATCCGCCCGTAAGCGGAATCGCACCCTTATGCAACTTACGGTGATCCGGCTTATCGAGAAGATTGGCGTAAACCGCCACAGGCTTGAGAACAAAAAGCGAGATAAAAGCAATGAGGCCGGCCAACAAACCGGTAGAACTTGCCGCTTCCATGTGATTAACCCTGGCAAAAAGGAGACTGACCCAAGTTCCAGTCAGCAATATAGATAGTACGCAAAGTATACAGAAAGGATGACCCAATTGTTACAGCCGTGAACAATTTCACAATATTTGATCTTCTACACAGGGGTCTTAGCTCAGGGGTCAGAAGAATTCATTCTTCTGACCCCATCTTCACGCCAAGCCGGAGTCAGCTATAGCACAGGGGTCTGAAGAATTTATTCTTCTGACCCCATCTTAACGTCCAAACACCCAAGATAAGCCCCAACAACCACCTCTTCACTAAATGCATCTTCCATCCTTCGTCGAGCCGCATCCCCAGCCTGCTGCAGCTCCGCCGAATCCATCGCCACCACCCGCCGCATCTGCTCAGCCAAAGACCCAGCACTCCGAACCTCACAAAGCCACCCAGTAACCCCAGCCTCAACCGCATGCCGACACCCCGGCACATCCGAAACAATCGCCGGCCGCCCCATAGCAGCCGCCTCCAACACCGTACGCGGCATCCCCTCCCGATACGAAGGCAACACCAACACATGAGACTGCTCAATCAAAGGCCGCACATCATCCGTAGCCCCCAGGTATTCAAGAACACCTTCGGCTTCCCACTGGCGAACCTCCTCTTCCGAAATCGCCGTACGGTTACTCACCCCCAACGGCCCCACCAACAGGCAACGCACATCCAACCCTTCGGCTTTCAGCTGCCGGCAAGCTTCAGCATATTCCCGAACACCCTTATCCCCCAGCAAACGGGCAATCATAATAAACGTGAACGGCCCGCCTTCCGGCAGGGGCGAAACCTGAAACCGCTGCAAATTCACCCCGGAGCCCGGCAACAGGGTATAGGGCGTCTCCCCCAGCAACTCCTTGCCCCGGAACACCCCCAGATCTTCCTCATTCTGGAAAAACAACCGCTGCGCCCGGCGGTTCACCAGGCCATACACCTGCCGCACCCGTCGGAACAGCCAGGAATCGTGAATAAACGCCGTACCCAGGCCGGAAATGTTGTTGGCAAACGGAACCTTCTGCAGCGCACACACCAGACCGCAATAAATGTTCATCTTTACGGTAAAATTGAACACAAAATCCGGCCGGTACTGGCGCATTACTTTCCAGATAAAGCGCAGGCTGCGCAGCTCCTGTACCGCGCCCGTGCTCTTGCCATCCAGCGGCAAGGCAATGTGCTCCGCCTCCAGCTCCTCCACCAGTCGCTGGCTGAAATCGTCCTGTGGCGACAGGCAAATCACCCGGTGGCCCTGCTCGCGCAAAACGTGAATAGTACTGCGGCGGAAGTTGTACAAATACCAGGAGGTATTAGAGGTAAGAAAAACGACGGACTTCAAACGTGCTCCTGCAATCCTGCCCAATGCTCCAGGTACCAAGGCATGGCCCTGGTAATCCCTTCCCGAATCCGAAACTCCGGCGCATACCCCAACTTACTCGCCGCCTTACCAATATCCGCCAGGGAATGTCGAACATCCCCTGGCCGGAAATCCCGGTACACCGGCGCTTTCCCATACACCACGCCATTCTCCGCCAGCGCACTCTTCAGCGCCGCGAACAGGTCATTCAGCGTGGTGCGATCACCCACTGCAACGTTGTACACCTCGTTTTTGGCAGAATCCTTCGCCGTGGACGCCAGAAAGTTGGCCTGCACCGCGTTCTCGATAAAGCAGAAATCCCGGCTGGTTTCGCCATCGCCGTTGATGAACACATCCTCGCCACGCACGATGGCCGCGGTCCATTTCGGGATGACTGCCGCATAGGCGCCGTTCGGATCTTGCCTCTTGCCGAACACGTTGAAGTAGCGCAGACCAATGGCCTTGAAGCCGTAACTGCGGGCGAACACATCGGCGTACAGCTCATTCACATACTTGGTCACCGCATAAGGCGACAACGGCTTGCCAATGTTCTCCTCCACCTTCGGCAACGCCGGGTGATCGCCATAGGTAGAGCTGGACGCCGCATAAGTAAAACTCTTCACCCCCGCATCCCGCGCCGCCACCAGCATATTCAGAAAACCAGTGATATTGGCCGCATTGGTGGTGACGGGATCATTCAACGACCGGGGAACCGAACCCAGCGCCGCCTGGTGCAGCACATAATCCACACCCTCGCAGGCCCGAACACAATCCTCCGGATTGCGGATATCACCCTCAATGAACCCAAACCGCGCCCACTGCTCTGCAGACACCAGGCTGCGAACCTCATCCAGGTTGCGCTGATAACCGGTGGCGAAGTTGTCCAGCCCCACTACACTCTGGTTCAGCTTCAGCAAGTGCTCCAGAAGGTTGGAGCCGATGAAGCCTGCTGCGCCAGTTATTAGCCAGGTCTTGGGTTGTTTGAGTAGTTGGTCAAGTGGTTCCGGGTAATACGAAGTATCAGCTGAGCTCATGAATAACCTTTAGGAATTTACTGGTCACTAAACTAGAGAGAGGGGGGGGAATAAGAAAAGAAAAAATTAAATTTCAAAGATCCCATCTCAGGTCCTAGACAGTTTCCTTGAACCAACGTTGAGAGAGATAGGCCATCTAGATTTTGTCTATTTCGACTCCAAGGAAGAAGAAATCATAACATGACCACGCTTTGCACTACCGACAAGCCGCTTCAATATTGAAGGCAAAAAGAAAAAAAACCAAAAAAACAAACTGTTCAAATTGTTATGTGTTAACGAAAATATATACACACCCAACCATACTGGAAAAACAAAAAAATAATAGTTTTTACCTATCTTAAATGCATCCAAACCTAACCTAAAAGACATGAATAAAAACCAAATTAACCCAACATACCCTAGCTCTGCCAATATCCGCGCCAAATCGTTATGAGTAACCCTTCGCTCTTGCCCGGAAACATCAACTGCATCGCCATCCGACGTATACACCAAATCCGTTAACGTCGCGTAGTCGGAAAACTCGGCTGGAAACCTGCCCCAACCAACGCCCGTAAAAGGGTGATCATTTGCCATTTCGATTGATATGCGAAGAAAAATAAGTCTTTCCGCATCGCTACCAGAAGTGCTTTGTTCATCGGAAAAACGAGTAATGCCAGAGACGACTAATACCACTCCAATGACAACAGCAAAAAAAGCCTGCAAAAGCCTATTTCGAATCCCTGACGATTGATATGTGCTCCAGAAAAGCGCAAGCAAAGGAAATACTAAGCCCGCTCGGGAACCACTAACAACTATAGCAAGAAGCACAACCGAAAGCCTGACCCAATAAATTGAAGATCGTTTTCCCGCGGTTAGAATGCAAAAGCCAATTCCCAGAAAAAAACTAAGATAATTAGGGTTCGAAAACGTGACTTCTATCCTAGAGGATCCCAAAAAAAAATATTCAAAAACACCAAGCAAGGAAATAATAAAAGATAACCTTCCTATATATTCAACAAAGCAACCGATGCGCTCCGACGTGTTGAGTTGATGTAGAAGAAAGTTAAGAACTCCAATTATCGATAAAAAATTAATTGTTTGAGATGCGCTATCCGAATCAAGTTTAGAAAGAAAAACGGAAAACAGTATCAAAATCAAAAAAGGGATCAACACTTTATTAACCGGATGAATAGACCTATGATTAACAACGCCCCATAAAAAATAAAAAACAAAGACAATCTGAATGAACTGAAATATCTGACGATAGAACAGTGAAAAGTTGCTAGACATTGCAACAAAACATGTTACGTAAAAAAGAGGTCCATAAATCCTAAAATGCCTATTCCTATGTGCAAACACAAAATAAAACAGAAAAATAAACACAGGCCCAAAAATCTTTAAAACTTCGGATGGCATCCAATTAACCTAACCTTGGCCTAACCGGCCACCAGGAGGGAGAACAACTGTTGATGACGAACAATCATGCTGTCAACGCTATAACAATTTAATACCTTACTATAAAGCGCTTCGCCTCTTCTTTTTGCTTCAGGATAATCCCTTACTACACTATCCATTGCCTTAGGGAATTCGCCGATAGATGAGAGGTAGCCGCACTGTTTATCCAAGACCTCCGGTATAGCACCAACCTCAGTCGATATAACAGGAAGAGATGCAGCACCAGCTTCCAAAACAACCATTGGAAGCCCTTCCCATGATGATGTCAGCACTAGGCAATCCGCTGTATTGAGCAACCCCGGAACGTCACTGCAAATGCCTAACATACGTACCCGATCAGACACTCCCAATGCTTCAATGCGCTTCTCGACTTCAGACCTTAGGCTCCCGTCACCGGCAATCCATAGCTCGCACCGCCGCTCTCTCATCGACGAAAAAACATTAATTAACGTCACTGGGTTCTTCGGTAACTCCAAACGTCCGACGAAAAGGAAAACAAAACGACGCTCACCTGTAATCGGGGTTAACGATTCGTTTCTGGCAACAGGAACACCATTGGGTATTATGACTGTATGCGAGGCATTTAAGTCTGGATGCTGGGAGCCAGAAAATACTATATCAGCGCTTCTAAACCAACGAGTGAGGCGAATAACGAGTCCACGGATCCAACCAAACCCTGAAAAACTATGACTGGTAAAGACCAGCCTTGATCTGATACTGACTACCCTGCAGAGCAATCCTGCAACCATAGAATGGAACATATGTGCATGAATTATGTCAGGCCTAAACCGCCGAATAAGAGCTACAAGCCTAAAAGCCCCTTTTAAAACGCCGAATGGGCTACTATCCATATTAAGCGAATAGATCTCACAGCCAACATCATTATATTGATCCAAAATGGCTTTTTTTGAGGTCAACGATATTACTACGACGCTAAATATCGAAACATCCAGAAACCTACATAAACTCATTACCACGCGCTCAGCGCCACCCACATCAAGACCGGTAATCAAGAATAAAATCTTTATTCTTCTATTACTCATTGCACCGACTTCCAAGGTGCCAATCCGTGATTTCCCTAGCTACAGAAGGCCAAGAATATTGTTTTGCGACAACCATATTGACGCGTCGAATTTCTTTCCTTAAATCTACATCCGGAATTATCGACGCAATCCGATCCGCAAAATCTTGCGGTCTAAAGCTATCAATCACATATCCATTATATCCATTTGTGAATACGGATTCATAATTGTTCGACTTAGAACTGATTATTGTCAGCCCAGACGCCATGGCCTCAATCATTGCCGTTGGTGTGCCTTCCGAAAACGAAGTAAGCAAAAAGACTTTCGCTCTAGATAATCGCTGCGCTACATCCTCCTGCGGCAAAGCACCAGTAAAAGTAATATTATCAATACCCCGCTCTAAGCATTCATCTTGCAGCAGTTTTCTTTCCGGGCCATCGCCAACTAGTAGAAATTGATATTGAGGAAGTAGCGATGCGACTTCAACGGCCATTCGCTGGTTTTTTACAGGATAAAAATTGGATACCGAAATTACGTCTACAACCGGCTCAGGCAAATCAATAAACAATGACGAAAAAAAACAATCACTGATTCCACTACTGCGCCAACGAACCATTTTACCTGTATACTCGCTTAGCAATTTAGCTTCGTCGCTTCCGGTTGCGTATACGGCATCAAATTTTTTTAAAACAAAGGAATAAATAAACCGCCATAGTCTTCCCTTTTTTATGCCTCCATGAATCGACGCAACCATTGTTGGGCGAAAAAGAATTTTCGCGACGAAAAAGGAAAATAAAAATGCTGACCAGTCGCCATGTATATGGACTAGATCGTACCTACTTTTCGTTTTTAACAAACGTATAAAAACTGCCAAGTAAAAAGCAAAATCTCTAAGAAACTGTGGTTGCCGTCCTCTAAGATTAATTGAAGACATCACCTGAATGTCGTCAGCTGAGGTTTCCTGGCCTTGATTAAATATTACAGAAACCTCGTGCCCAAGAAGACGTTGCTCCTGAGAGAGAGTGGCAACGTGCTTCTCCATTCCTCCAGGCAGAGGCGGCAAGAAGGGGTATAGTCTCAAAATCCTCACGATAACTTCTCGCCCAGTGGGGACATGTTCAAAATTGAATCACGGTAGATTGCAAATACTTTCTTTGAGTCGAATCTGCTCTCGATCAGCTTTCTACCATTTTCAGCAAGATTCTTGCGCAACTCTTCAGACTCAACTAATGTCGAGAGGGCACGCGCCAACTGATCCGGCTCCGGCCTTGACATTATTAACGCATTTCTTCCATCTTCTATTATTCCTCGCATATAAGGGTAATCGACGGTAATAACCGGGATATTTAATGCCATCGCCTCAAGAATCGCACGAGGAGTACCTTCAGAGTGGGAGTAATGTATATAGCAATCCTGACCACTAAGGACCTCACACAATTGCTGGTGATTGACCTGACCAGTCAATCTAACCCTGACATTGCTAGACGCCTCATTAGCCATTAATTCCAGAGAGCTCCTCAGTGGACCATCGCCTGCCAGTGTCAATTCAATATTAAGACCCGTCGATTTGAGATCATGTACCAGCTGCACTTGGTTTTTCCTTTCACTCAAAGCTCCAACCATCATAATCTTTAATGAACTATGCAGCTTATAGTTCTCTTTTTTTATGTCAAAGATGCTAGTATCAACTCTAACAGGTATTGTTACTATTTTATTTTCCAAATGATCTCCGTAAACTTTCTTTATTTTATCAGTCATATCACTTGAAAGACTACGAATTCTCACACATTGCCTGAAGGCATAGGGCGAAAGTATACGGTACAAGAAATGTTCTAATCGACCTTTAATTCCAGGTCTTGATACCTCAAAGTAATAGGCTCCGTGCACCTCGACGAAAAGAGGAATTTTGAAAATGCGAGAGCAAAACGCAGCTGAAAGACCACCCATCACAGGACTCTGGACCAAAAGATGAGTCGGCTTGTAACGCCATACGAAAAACGGCAGAACCCAACTTAAGAAGAAAAACACTCCCATTCTAGTTCCAAGGGACGGCAATAGGTGCAAATGAATTTTTCCATGGACACTATGGACGTAACGATTACTAATATTCCTTGCAACCACATGGTACTCATCGAAGCCCTTGGACAACTCCTCCCATATTCGGAAAGTGTGGTGATCCTTAGAAAGTGCCGAATAACGATTTCCACTAATATGAAAGATACGCATTTTTTTCATGAAAAAAGAACGTTTATATACATATCTGAAACGGCATCAGTGGAGAAGCGCTGAACCGTCTTAAGATTCTCGTCCCCCAAACCAGCCCAGGACTGTTGGCATGTGATAAGTTCTATAGCCCTCGCCGCAAACTCTTCGGGATCATTCTTGTTCACAAGGTAATGCTTTTGCGTGTTGCCCAACAATTGCGGCGTGCCCCCAGCGTCAGTAGTAACAATTGGCAACCCAGAAGCCATAGCCTCTATAAGTACGCGAGGAAAGCCTTCTGTGTAGGTCGGATGTACGAATATATCACCTACAGCATATAGCTTTGGAATCTCCAAATTAGGCACATCTCCTAGAAAGATGACGTTTTCTTGAACACCCAAGGTAGAAGCCAGTTGCTTGGCATTGGCAAGCTCACTACCACCACCTGCAATAACCAAGACCCAATGACGCTGAGCAAGATCCTCCTTAATCTTCTTGAGAAATGGCTCGAGATACATCAGTGTTTTTCTGACCGGCGACAGCCGGTGCACCAGCAACAAAATTAAACATTCTTCAGGAAGATTATATTTCTGACGAAATTTATCTCTCTCTTCAGCACTAATTTCGGTTTGAAATCTCTCTAACTGAATATCGTTATACAGTAAATCAATCTTTCTTTCCGGGATACCAACAACGCGGGAGTAGTAATCGACCATGAACTCAGGCCCTGTCACAAAGCGGTGTATCATCGTTCTCGCAATTACATTCGGCAAATAGGACGCGATCCACCAACGGAGCTTTTTAATTGACCATGGCTGGGCAACGTCATACTCATGAGTTGTTCCACTCTGCCATAAAAATGATCTACCCCCACATATACGGTGAGCTAGCGAAGCCACAACTGCAGCGGGAGCAGAAATGCGTACAAAACTTGTTTTGTACCCATGACAAATGATCCATACCAGACGAAAAAACAACTCCAGATGTCTCAAAAGAGGGAGCCTGGTGAACAACCTTACGGCTTTGATATTTTCATTCTTAAAAGACGGTAGCGTCTCTGCCTTCTCGATCAGTAAAATAATAGCACAGTTCTTATCCGCAATTTTTTCCAACAAGTAAAGTATATGCGTGAAATGCGATGCATCTTTTTCAGAGAAATAATTTAGCAAGTAAGTCAGTTTTTTCATTTGCTCCCAAGACCCAAAAACTATTGATTTTTCTTTTTGAAGGTTTTAGCGTGCCCGAACTTTCTATAGACAAATGGAACTGGCTCCATCAGCAGCCGGTGAAATTTCATTGAATCCCTGAACTTAACTACCCGCGCAGGATTACCGACAGCTACCGCATAAGCAGGTACACTTCTGGAAACAACCGAGCCGGCCCCGATAATTGAGCCCTCCCCTATAGTTACGCCCGGCAGGATAATTACGTTGGCACCAACCCATGTGTAGCGACCAATATTAACGGGGGCAACCAACATGACGTTATCATACGGAAGCGCCTGAAGATTCTGATCGAAGTTATGCGTACGTGAATATATTTTTATCTCTGGCGCAAAAATACAACCTTCCTCAATTTTAATACCACCAGCTCCGTCAAACATTGCACGAGGCCCTATATGAACATTATCTCCGATAGAGATATTCTCTGAATAAAGAAATTTACTTGTTAAGCCCTTAAAGGACGAGTTTACTCCTTCATATTCAAATCTTTTATCGCGATATTTATAGGCGACAATTAGCCGAAAAAATAGAGACTTAATAAAACCGTACATAATTATTATAAAGTTTAAACGATAAAACCGTTAAAAGCGCGGCAATCTCAGAGAAAACCAATACTAGGGAGAAAACAGGGATAACTTCCATGTTTATTCCTATCAAAATAATGCTTCCTGTCAGAAGCACTAAGATATTACTACCAATCGACCAGTTAATCACTCCAGCCTTGAAAGACGAATAGGCCTTGCTTCGCTCCACTATGAAAAATGAAATCGGCCAGATCATAAAACTGAGCACCAGCATACCTTTCCATGGGAGGTCGCCTATCCCGGATGATAGTAGTATCACTGCAGATGAGATGATGCATACAATCTGCCCAAAGAGGGCAGCCAGTGCCTTTTTACCCCATGACATGACTGTCAACCTATTTAAATTATTTCGATAATTTAAAATCGCCTCTATGATTCGCATCTGCCCTGATGCGAAGATTATTCCTCGATATGCTAGGAAAAATGCTGCAAGAACATCGGCGGATGTGAACACACGTTCAGCGGCAATGGGAGTAAGGTTATCTTTTAGCCTTTTTAACACAACGCCAACATAATAAGGCCTATAATCTGAAAAGCCAGCGGCAAGGCTTTTCAAGTGGACTTTATCGAAAGAGTTGAAAAATGCTCTCATTTCGTCTGAATTTCTAACAAAGAAATAAGCTTGGGATGTTAACCCTCCCAAGGCAATCGATGCCCAAATTGATATTATCGCTGGCATATCACTGAGGTAAAGTAGCGTCATTGCCAACAGCCTTGACATTGACGCCAAAACTTCAAGACTCATGTACTCATGGAGTCTTCCACTCGACTGTAGACGAATATCAAGATAACGCTTCATTGCGAACGATCCGGCATAGATAGCCATCCATCCAGAAAAGCCCTGCATTGTCCCCGAGAATATGCCAACAAGACTAATAATCAAAGCAGCTATGACGATGGTAATACAGGTTTGAAGCGCGAGGCTCTTTTGCCAGCTAGGTTCATCTTGTATTCGAAATATAGAATAATTACTTGGAATAGCCTCAAGAACAATTAGAAGGATGCTAATTACTGACAAATCAACAATAAAATTCGCATACGCGGAGGATCCGAACCAACGGACCATCAGAACAGTAATCACAAGGTTAACAACAGAAATTAAAACACTTCTAATAGATGATTTTAAAAATAGGTTTACTAGAGTGCTTTTCATGTTTTGGATTTTTAGGGAAATTTTGAATAACTGCCGGCTTTCACCAACATAAGCTTGATCCGGAGGAATCTCAAACTCAGAAACGATGTCTTCGTTTTTATGTGTGTTTTACCCGTTTCCCACCACGTTGAGTAAAAACAGTCCATCGGGCTGTGCGGATAGTCTATAACGATCAGCAGGTCACTGAACATGGAAGGGAAATTTCACCGATTAGCATTCCTATTGAGGTTCCGTTGGCCACCTTTTACAGGGAAATTCGTTCGTAGTATACCGGAACGAATATTCATCCTTTTAACGTACGTTTGTTCTGATCTACCCCTTCTTCAGCTTATAAAAATCCAGCGTATTTCAAGAACCAGGGAGTTGGACGAAAAGCCAAGGAACTTTTGCAGTGCCGATGCTGGTTCCACCCTTGAACGCCGAGGTGAGCTGTAGCGAGGGATATTTAAATGGCGCCGAGAGATGGCATCCAATTTTTAGCGGTTCACAGATAGGAAACCGACCCAGATGGAGCACAGTAAACATACTGCAGCAGCCTGATGAAACCGTCCAAGTTAAAGAGACACTCGACCTGTGGAGGGTGACCTCGTGGAGCTGAGCCGATTTTTATTTTCTGACTGGTGTGAGCGCAAGTCTTTTCGTGAGAAAAAGCGGGCTTACCGGCCTTATTCCGCGGATTTGTAGGCGTAGCTGTAGTAGCCATAGCTTGAGGCTTTCTTCTCTACCGCGTTGAAAATTACGCCTTTTACTTCGATGTCGTTTTGTTTAAAGCGACGTTTGGTCATCTCCAGTTCTTTGGTGAGGCTTGCTCCGAAGCGAGCTACCAGCATGGTGGTGCCGGCATGTTTGCCTACAATAGCTGGGTCGGTTACCGCCAAGATGGGCGGGGTGTCTACGATTACCAGGTCGTATTGAGCCGATACTTCTTTCAGGAACTCCTCAAAGTGTTTGCTCATTAAAAGTTCGGAAGGATTTGGCGGCACAGTTCCTCGAGAGACAAAATCCAGTCCGTCAATACCACTGCTGCGGATTGCTTCTCGCAGAGTCGCTTTTCCGGCGAGCACATCCGAGAGGCCTTCATCATTGCTTACATCAAAAACGTCGTGAGAGAAACCTCGGCGTAGATCTCCGTCCACCAGGAGCACTCGCTGGTCAGCGATGGCCATGACGGCGGCGAGATTTACTGAAACAAAGGTTTTGCCCACGCCCGGACTTGGACCCGAGATCATCAGGATGTTGTTACCGGCATCCATCATCCCAAAGTGCAGGCTGGTACGCAGGCTCCGCAAGGACTCCACCGCCAGATCCGCGGGGTTTACCTCGGCCAGCAACCCGGGGGTATAGTCCTTTCGACCACGTTTCTTTTTCGTCATGTCCGCCTGGGTTCCAGAGAGTGGAATGGTGGCGTACACGGGCAGGCCGAGCTTCTCGATTTCCTCCGGATTCTCAATACCCAGGTTAAACATGGCCCGCACCAGTACGAAGCCAGCTCCGATGATTCCGCCCAGTAAAAGAGCGACAGCAGTAATCATGGCACGCTTGGGTTTGACCGGAGCGTGGGTGTTGACGACAGCCTTGTCCACTACCCGGACATTTCCAACGGTGCCGGCTCTGGCAATATCGAGTTGCTGGATATTGGAGAGCATTTGCAGGTAGATCTTGTTGCCCACTTCTACGTCCCGGCGCAGGCGGACCAGTTTCTGCTGGGTCTCAGGAAGGCCACTGAGCCGTTGATTCAGTTCAGCCCGGCGCTGCTTGAGTTCTGCCATCTGGGAAGCCCAGGCCTTGTACCGGGGATGGGTGGGCTGGAAACGCTGTTCGATTTCCGCACGCTGGAACTCGAGCTCGGAGATGCGGGTTTCAAGTGCCACGATTTGCTCGAGAAGTGCCGTACCCTCGGCGGTTATGTCGATGGTTTCCTCTTCCACCTGGTACTGGTTCAGCTTTTGCTCAGCAGTTTCTAGTTCCTGCCTGACTTCCGGTAGGGAGTTCCGAAGGAATTGCAGGGATTTGGCCGCCTCTGCACTGGCCCGCTCGACATTTTGACGAACGTAATTCTGGCCAACCTCTGCCAGCACTTGTTCCGCCATGACGGGGTTGGTGCTTTCGTAGGCCAGTTCGATGATTCCCGAGCCTTTCCCTTTTTCCGAGGCAGATACCGCTTTCTGGAGATCCATCGTCGCCGCGTACTGGCTCCGTTTGGACACATTGAAGCGAGTGCCGGAGCGGGCCACCAGCTTTGTGACCATCAAGGCGAAACCGTTGGCCTCTGCCGGGGTGTTTGTCTGGCCTTCCAGGACCAACTCTTCCTCTTCGTTGTAAAGGCGCCAGTTTTTGTTATCACCTGCTTCCAATACGTAGCTGCCTGTTCCACTCGGAACCTCCATGCGGGTGATAGTGAGCTTTTCTCCACCCCAGGCATAGCCCTCACCCCACAGAGGTTCGGCCAGCTCGCCCTCACCACCGCTGTATCGTCGCGCAATGGTGGCGCCAATCAGTGGGAAATAGTCGGGTGTCGTGGTGATATCCAGGTTCAGATTATCTGCAACTTCACCTAATACTCGACGGCTCTTTATCAGCTGGATTTCTGTTTCGGCGTTGGAGGGCGTTTCCAGTAAACCGCCAAGCTCTTCCATGCCCGGCAGGCCGCCCTGTTTCTCTTCTACCTGGATAAGGGCATTGGCCCGGTACACCGGAGGCTGAATCAGGGCATAGAACACGCCGATGGCGGTAAATGCCATCGTTACAGCGGCAATCAGCCATTTGCCATCCCAGAGGGTGCCAAGCAGAGCAAGCAGGTCGATTTCGTCGTCCTGCGGGGTGTTGGTCTGGTAGCTCGGGGTGGTTGCGGAGGTATCGGTCATGTAGTTCAGTTACCCAGGTATTTAAGCCAACTTTCGGTGGCTCGGTCTATCAGTTTAAAGGCGTGTTCGAAGGCCGGTCGCTGTTGGCGATAGGGGTCCGGCACTGGCTGGCTGTTCTGCCACTTGCCCAGCAGGAAGGCCCGGCCGCGAATTTGCGGGGCAATTTCATGCAAGCGTTTGAGGTGGCCTTCTTCCATGGCCAGGATCAGGTCTGCGCTGGCGAGCATTTTTTGGGTGACTTGCCGGGCCCGGTGGCCGGTTGCGTCTATGCCCTGCTCTTTCAGCAATTCCAGGGCGGTCTCGTCTGCTGGTTTGTCTACCAGTGCGCCGATACCTGCGGAGTGTATTTGTTTGCCGCTCTGTTCATGCAGCCGTGCCCGCAGCAGGTATTCTGCCATGGGACTGCGGCAGATGTTGCCTACGCATACGATGAGGATGTCGTTGAACATCGGCGTTGCGCTTAGTCTGTCAATTCACGTTCGGTGATGGAGCCGTAGTACACGGTCTGCACCGTTGGCAGTATCTGTGCAATCAGGCGGTTCCAGCGGGCGATGGGTGCAGCGGTTACGTAGACAATGTCCCGCGGTTGCAGAGTGAACTGGTCTGCCAGCACCAGCGCGGTGGCATTGCGGGCGTGGAGTTGATAAACGTCTGCAATTTTATCGCTGCCTTCGGCCGCTTTGCGGATAACGAATAATCCACTGGCGTTCGCGGTGGCTTGAGCAAAACCACCGGCGTCTGATAGAGCTTCAGCCAGGGTAATGTCCGAACGGCCGATGTTCAGGCTGGTGGGGTTGCCAACCTCACCTAGAACGAAGACTTTGGCGGCATCGTTACGGGCCACGTGGATGATGTCGTTGGGGCGGAGTAGGACGTTTTCGCGAGTGTCGCCCTGCCTGTAAAGTTCCCGCAGTGAATAGCGGTTGGTTTCGCCATTGCGGGTGAGTGTGACGTTGGTCCAGTCCGCTACTTCAGTGAGACCACCGGCGTTGCTGACGGCCTCAAGGAGTGTCAGGGGCACGTTGGTGATGGGTTGGGTGCCCGGCTGCTTTACTTCGCCGGTCAGGTAGACCCGCTTGGAGCGGAAGGACGCTACAGTCACATCCACCTGCGGGGATTCGATGTATTCCGCGAGTCGTTCACGGAGGATTTCACGGATTTCAGTGACTCTGAGGCCAGCGACTTTCACTTCGCCGACGTAGGGGTAAAAGATGGTGCCATCGCTGTGGACCCAGTTGCCCGCTTCGGACGGGCTGCGGTCGCCGCCAGCGGGAATGGTGAGTTCGGGATGGTCCCACACGGTGATGTTGAGAACGTCGCCCCGGTTTACTTCGTAATCGTATTCGTTGATTTCCGCTTCCAGTTCCCGATTAAGAACGGGGTTGGACTCGGGCTCGGCCATTTTTTCCTGCAAAAGTTTGGGCGTGATGGTGTAAATGTTGACCATCTTCTCCAGGTCCACGCTCTCGTCTTCATCCTGATCGTAGGGGATGTGGGCTCCGGGTATGACGGCGCAACCGGAGAGGCTGAGGATTATGAGCAGGGAAAATAGGGCTTTCATCCGGGATTGGGGTTCCGTGGTTGGGATTTGGGCTATACAGAATTAAGAAAGGGGCTGGTAGCGCCAGCCCCTTTCTCTTGTTGCTGGCTATCTTATCAAGAGCCTGTGCCGCCGGTTGCACCGGTGGGCGGCTCTTCGGTCACGATTGCGTCCTCAAGTTCTGCCTGGGCAGCCTCATCCTGAGTTGCTTGCTCTTCGATGGCAGTGGCGTCAGGCGCCGTCGGAGCCTCATAAGTTCCTGTACCGGAGCTCATGATAGTCTCGGCGCTGTAGCCGTCCAGATCATTTGCAGTCGCGCCGGCATCAGAGAATTCCTGCACTACCGCAACGACATTCGCGGGGTTCAAACTCTCAACCAAGGCACCAAAAGCAGCCGTTTCGCTGAGGCCCGGATTGGATTCCAGAACCACGTCAACATCTGCAATCAGATCAACAATCTGAGCGCTCAACACCTGGTTAACCAGATGAAGCTCCGCAGCGGTGCGCTTTTCATTGCTTGAAGCTGAGGCAAACGTCGCAATCGGATCGTAGGTGGTCAAGTCAATGCCTTGTACACCGAGTTCTGTCGCAAGCTCAGCTGCAGCTGATGCTTTGAGCTCTGCCAGAGTAGCGGTTGAACCTGCAGCCAGTTTGCTCTCTACTTTCATCTGGATGACGGTACTGAAACCACTGATGGCTTCACTACCGGCAGGCGCCAGGAACTTCAGGTTCGGGTCAACCGGCAGGCCGCCATCCGTTGTATTTTCATTAGCTTCCAATACCAACGGAGTCAGAAGCTGGGCATCGGTCAGGCCCACCAGACTGAACTGACCGCCGTCACCGGTGGTGGTGCTCGGCTCACCCTCATCGCAGGCTTTGTTCAGATTTTCGTCCACACAAACGGTGGCGCCTACCAGGTAGCCATCGTAGGCAAAACCCTCAGACACGCCACTGGGCGTCTCACCCGGGGGCAGCGGGGAGCCGTCGTTGTCGGAACAACCCGCGACTATCATCATCGGGGCCAGGATGGCCGTGGCCATCAGGTTACGTGTGAACAATCCTTTCTTGAACTGAGTCATATTAGCCTCTTAATCTCCTGAATGAGCGTTAGCACGTCGTTTTTGTGTTGCTTTTTATCAAAGGGCTCAGTGCCCTTCACTATAGAGAAGCGAGTCGGAAACGCAATGTTTACAAACGCATACGGTTCGCTTGCGTTTTGTGATGCCATTTACCGGTTGGTTAAGCGGCCCCGGTTGAAGTAGACCGACCGGATCGGGTTGGCCGATTCGATGACTCTGGCGCCACCGAACGAGGTCAGGTTTGCATCCTCATTGATGCGGGTCTGGACATTGTAGTTCCAGTCCGCGTCGCCCCGAATCTGGGCGTATCGGAATTGGCCGGTTTTCTCGGGTGTCAGCGGGATGACCCAGCCGAGGCTGATGAACTCGGCATCGGTGTTCTTGTAGGACAGCTGCAGGGCGTAATCGCCGAACCAGAAGCGGCTGTCAATGCGCACGCCGGTGTCTTCCTCGAAGAATTGGCCACCGTACACGTCCACCTGGGTATCGAGGGTCGAGTTGTAGTAGCTGTAACGGGCTAGCATCTGGTTGCGTTCAACGTTGTCGTAATCCGCGTGCTCGAAGACACCGCCTACATAGGCCAGGCTGTGTCGGCCGTTGGGGCCGAGCAGCAGGGTTTCGTTCAGCAACCCGTTCCAGTCTGTGGCGTAACGGCCGGCGTGGATACTGGTATACAGCTGCGGGTGCAGTTTGAAGGCTTGCTGGATTTCGGCTTCGGTCAGGTCGGTGCGTTGGCGATCCTCGTAGAACACCCCACCCTTCTCGAAATCTTCGGTGGCGTAGACTTCGGCATTGTAGGTGGCGGACGCCAGGGCGCCGGTCCACAGGGAGATGGTGGTTTCTGCACTTAGGCCCACGGAGGCATCCCATACGCCGTATTCGGTGGCGATGCCTGAGCTGATGGTGGGGCTCAGGGTGATGCGAGGTTTCCAGGTGGGGCCGTAGCTGCCCTTGAAGTCCCATTCGGTGTCTTCTTTGCGGAACAGGGTGTCCGGGGCGTAGTCGGCGGCGAGGATTTGGGTTTGGGCGCCCTGCTCTTTGTTGCCGAGACTAATGGTACGTTCAACGACCGGGATGTTCTGGTTCAGCAGGGTTAGTTTCGCCGTTCTATGGTGGCCAGCCATGGCCTGTGCCTTTCGGGCGACATCGGCGATGGCGTCGCGTTCGTCGCGGGTGTAGATATTGTTTTCCCACTGGATGTGGAGGACATCTTCGCGGCTCGCGACCGAGACTCGGTCGTAGCCGGCGGCTACCAGTTGCTGGCCCAGAGTGCGGGCGAGTTCTTTTCCTTCGTCTTCGACTGACTCAGTGTTGGCAGAAGGCGCTTCGGCGGTTGTAGTCTCGCTGGTTTCTGGGGGCTCTGCCTTTGGCTCAGTCTGGTTGGCAGTGTTAGACGCAACTGCCTCGGACTTTTGAGCTGTGCTTGTGTATTCGTCCGGCAGGGGGAGGTGTTGCTTTCTGGCTTCGTTGCCGAAGGGAATGGAAACGCCGAGGGAGAAAAAGTTGCGATCGTTCTCCGTATCCCCTTCGTCATAGGCCAGGACTTTGCCGTTGATCTGCATGCCCAGCGGCAACAGGCCTTCAGGCGTGCTGGCGCCCAGACCCAGGCGGACATCCTGACTGTCGTATTCGGCCATGACATTCAACCAGGGTAAAGGCTTGTAAGAGATGCCACCGAACGGGCCGTCGAGATAGCGATCTGACTTTTTCGGGTCGCCATAGCCTGCCGAAATTTCCACGGGGCCGAACTGGCGGCCGGCGACAACGTAGACGGATTCGAAATCGTCTGTTTCACCACCGAGGTCCTGAACGCCGGCGGCCAGGGTGAACCACTCTTCCGGAATGAATGGTGCCTGAACCTTGATGTTCGCGGAGAGGTCCCGGATACCGCAGCCTTCGGTGTAACAGTTGGCCTGGGTTCGATCCCACGTAAGACGACCGCCCACTTCCACATTGGGGAAAATGCCGAACAGGCCACTGACGTTGTTGTAGTAGCCGTAGGTATCGCCGGAGGTGGTTGTGCGGGTTTCCAGGGCCTGGTCCGAATACTGCACTGCGGCCTGACCGTGACCGAGCGCCGTCGCGGAGGGAACATTGAGGTAACCGCTATAGCCCGGGAAGGCGAGATCTGCGGCAAAAGCCTGTTGGCCAGCCAGCGCAAGGCCGGTCACAAAGACCGGCTTCAGGCACGCTACCGCCCCACCGACCAGGGTCCAGTGTTTTGAGGTCATGATATTCGTCAATTTTGCAGGGGCAAAGCGAGAGCGGGAGCGAAGAGATGCCCCAACTTTGTCCCTGTCAGGTGATTTTAGTTATTTGGATATGTTTCGGAATTGTGACGCAATTCTACGTGATGTGTGATTGCAGGCAAGTGACAGTTGGTTCGATTTATGGAGATTCAGGTTGTTAGGGGTGTAAAGGATTGTTAAAGGGTGAGGATGTCAATTAACTTGGGGTCTGAAGAACGCTTTCTTCTGACCCCGGGTTTGGGCTTTCACTGCGAGTAAGACTGAAGTTGGGGTCAGATGAACGAAGTTCATCAGACCCCTATGCAAAGGGGTCTGAAGAAAACCTTCTTCTGACCCCAACTTAGACCTACCCCCAAGCCCATGTTCAACCTACCGCCGAATAGCCGCCACCGGCACCTTCACCATCTGCTGCTTCTGCATGAAGTTGATGAGCACAATCGCCCTCTCCTCGCCATCGTAGGCCTGGAAGATGGCGCTGATGCCCTTGAACGGCCCGTCGTCTAACTCAACAGGCTCACCTTGCCGGATCCCTCCAGTCTCCGCCACCTTATCCAGGCTGTCTTTGATGTGCTGGATAACCTCATCCTCGATGGGCGCGGGCTTGTTGGCAAACCCAACGACACGGATGACGCCGCGGGTGGAGCGGAGTTTGGCCCAGACTGGGTCGGTTTGTTCGAGGTTGACGAAGAGGTAGCCGGGGAACAACGGTTCCAACTTTTTGCTGCGTTTGCCGGCCTTTATTTTTTCCACCTCAATCTTGGGGTAGAAACAGGGGATGTCCTGGTTCTGGAGGTGTTGCAGGGCTCGGTCGCCCTGGGCCGGTTTGTGTTGGATGGCGTACCAGGTCATTTCAAATCCGTTTGGTTGGGTGTGACTCAGGGGTCTGAAGAAAACCTTCTTCTGACCCCATTTTAGACTTAAAGTTGGGGTCAGATGAACAAGTTCATCAGACCCCTGGGGTGCTTCTGACCCCATTTTCAGCCACCGTCAAAAATACCAACTCCCCGCCGCCACAAACCAGGGGTTCAGAATATCTTCTTTCCCGTACTGCAACGGCTTGCCCTCCAACGTCTGCACCTGCCCCCCCGCAGCAACAAGAATCGCATGCGCCGCCGCCGTATCCCACTCACTGGTCGGCCCCATGCGGGGGTAGATGTCGGCGTGGCCCTCGGCGATGCGGCAGAACTTGAGTGAGCTGCCAGCCTGAACCAGTTCGTGGTCGCCGAGTTTGTCTATGAAAGCAAGGGTTTGGTCATTCATGTGGTTTTTGCTGGCCACGACGCGCTTGGTTTCTTTCGGCTCAGCCACGCGAATACGATGGACCTTGCCGGTGCGGTCCCGCATGTGGGCGCCCTCGCCTACGATGCCCCAGTAGGCAGTTTTGAGTACCGGGGCCGTGACGACGCCCATCACTGGCTGACCGTCTTCGATCATGGCGATGTTGACGGTGAACTCGCCGTTGCGCTGAGTGAAGTCCTTGGTGCCGTCGATGGGGTCGATCAGCCAGAAGCGACGCCAGTGTTTGCGCTCTTCCCAGGGAATGCTTTTGCCCTCTTCCGACAGGATCGGGATGTCCCGGCTGATGTTGCGCAAGCCTCGGTAAATGATTTCATGGGCGGCTTCATCGGCGGCGGTGATTGGGGAGTTATCTTCCTTGTAGCGAACCTTGAAGTCGGATTCGTAGATGTGAAGGACTTTCTCGCTGGCTTCGTCGGCGATTTTGAGGACATCCGGGAGGATGGAGCTGTAGTGCATGGGCGCGTCCCTGGGGTGAATCTGAACTCGGGGTCAGAAGAAGGCGTTCTTCAGACCCCAATTTTCACTCAGGGGTCTGATGAAAGCCTTCATCTGACCCCAATTTTAGGCCATAGTAACACTGTTAAAGCAGGGGTCAGAAGAAAGCGTTTTTCTGACATCGAGTTAGACCTAAAGGTGGGGTCAGATGAAGGTTTTCATCAGACCCCGGTTTCACCAAACACAAGGACGCCCAAATGAAACTTCGCTTCCTCGGCGGCACAGGCACCGTTACCGGCTCACGCTATCTGCTCTCGGATGAGAAACACCGTATGCTGGTGGACTGCGGAATGTATCAGGGCGTGAAAACCCTGCGCCGGCGGAACTGGGCGAAGTTTCCGGTGGATCCGTCTACGGTTGAGGCGGTGGTTCTGACCCACGCCCATATTGACCACTCCGGGTACCTTCCCGCGTTGGTCAAAAATGGGTTTAAGGGCAAGATCTACTGCACCAAGGCGACCCACGAGCTTTGCAAAGTACTGCTGCCGGATGCAGGCTTCCTGCAGGAAGAGGACGCCAAGTATGCCTATCGTAAAAAGTTCTCCAAGCACGAGCATCCGGAGCCACTGTTTACCGAAAAGGATGCCTGGGAAGCTCTGAAGCATTTCGAATCCCTGCATTACCACGAGCCATTCGAGCCCGTGCGAGGATTTGAGGTTACGTTCACGCCGGCTGGGCACATTCTCGGATCGTCCTGCGTGCACGTTCATCATAAAGGTGCTGATCGGACGGTCGTTTTCAGCGGGGATGTGGGCCGGCAGCGCGATCTCATCATGCGACCGCCGGAGCCTCTCAAAAAGGCCGATGTGCTCGTCTGCGAATCCACCTACGGTGACCGTGCACATGGTGAGGTAGACCCCGAGACCGAGTTGGAGGAAATCATCACCCGTACTGCCGGTCGCGGAGGCATTGTGCTGGTGCCGGCCTTTGCTGTAGGCCGGGCGCAAATGCTGCTTTATGTGGTGCACAAGCTCATGAGCGAGAAGCGGATTCCGAAGCTGCCCGTTTACCTCAACAGCCCGATGGCCATCAAGGCGACCGAGATCTTTTGCAAACACCATAAAGAGCACAAGCTCAACGCCAGCCAGTGTGAGCTGATTGACGATAAGACCGAGTTTGTGCGGACCGTAGAACAGTCCATTGAGCTGGATTCCGTGCGTTACCCTTGCATCATTATTTCTGCCAGTGGCATGGCCAGTGGTGGGCGGGTGCTGCACCATCTCAAGACGCTACTGCCGAACCCCAGGAATAGCATTGTGTTTGCGGGATTCCAGGCACCGGGTACCCGTGGCGATGCATTGGTCAATGGGGCAGAATCGGTGAAAATTCACGGGGAATACTGGCCGGTGAAGGCGGAGATTCATAACATCGATTCACTTTCGGCACACGGGGACTATAACGAGATTCTCGAATGGCTCGGCCAGGGGTCACTACAGCCGGAGAAAGTTTATGTTACTCACGGAGAGATTGTGGCCAGCGATGTGATGCGGAAGCGCATTTGTGAGAAGTTTGGCTGGGATACGGAGGTGCCGGAGTTGTTTGAGGAAGTCGAAATCTAGTGGGTGAATCCGCCTCTCAATTTCCTGCTGGCTCTCCGGCACTCCTTATTACCCAGAGCCAGGACTAAAACAGCCATTGAGCTCATCCAAATTTAAGGGCAGGCCCTGCGACTCCAAGAAAACCAACTCCTCCCTCAACGTCGGCACTATCGCCGGGTAGAGTTCGGTTGCTCTGTGGATTCTAGTACAGGCGAGATCGGAATCACCCAGACCCGCAGTCAAGGAAGCCTGTCGCATCAGAACCAAGTTCATGGGTGACCACTCTGTGAGTGCGCTTGCCTCATCGAGTTGAGCCTGCAAGCCAGTGGGCACTGGATTCATTCGGTAATACATCACGAGCCGAGAATAGGGGCGCCACATTGAACCTTGAGCAACAACATCAAGCGTTCTGAGATCTTTCCCGTCTAGCTCAGGCTTCGAAAACAGATAGACGAGTGCCGCGTAATCACGGCTGGAGGTGACAGTTATCCAGGCCGTAATGAGCAGAACCGGGACAATGGCGACCCAGCGCAGAGATGGCGTTGAGATCTTAAATTGCCATGATTTGACTTGTGTGCAAGCTAGCACCAGGAACAACAGCAAAAATTGCATATGCCAAAGAGAAAACTCGACCATATTCTGCAAGAGGATGGATGAGAGAACCAACCAAACAAACAGGTTATTAAGATTCTTCGGCGTCTTTAAGAATGCATACGCAAGAAAACCAATCGCCAGGACTACAACCGATAACCCGAGAATGCCCCATTCCACGAAGGACATGAGAAACAGGTTGTGAGCATTGCGCCATGTCTTGCCATTTCTGAAGGGCTGGTCAATGACGCTATCAGCTTCAACACTGAAAACAGGGTATCCCCCTGGCCCCACACCCAACCATTGATTTTCAATTATGTCGTTCCCTTCTACTATTTTCCTCCACTCACCCATGCGAGGAGAGCCATCTGCCTGAAATCGCGTTATAAGCATGTCAGACGAGGATTGCCTATCCAAAAAGCCGATGTCATTCAGATACGCAGATAACTTTCCATCTACTGCCGGGAAACTGAAGAAGAGAACAATTGATAATGCAACAACAGTCAGCGAAGACTTTAGTACATGCAGGGTCCCATGAGACGTGAAGCCTTCTTTCCTTTTCTCTAGCAGAACCCAAATACAGAGCAGAATTAACTGCCCTCCAATAACGAGGAAAAAGGCCCGACTGCCGGTTAAAACGCCGGCCAACGCCATCACTAGAAGGATCAGGACGGACCTGAACCCGAATATCGTTATCCCTTTTTTGGCGGACAAAAAGCCAAAGGACGCCAGTGAGATTGCCAGATACAAACCCGAGAGATTAGGGTGCGCCATCATCCCGACAAGCCGTGGATGATCCACACGGATCCAGGGAATAACGAACTTCAGAAATCCGTAATAAGAAAGGAGGCCAATTGCCGCATATAAAAGCCCGCTGAAAACCAGAACACGAGCTGAAATCTGTATAAACTTCTCACGGTCAATTGCTTCGGACAGATAGGAGCCGGAAAGAATTGCCAGCAATCCGACTAACCAAAAAAGTTTGTAAAAATACGCTCCAGTTTCCACTGGCCGCTGGTTAAAGGACCACGACAGCAACCAGACCCCAGCGAAGAGAAGCCACAGGATAGCGATTTGACTTACATAGACGTGCTTTTTGGAACGAAGTGCAACCATCACAAATAGAAAAACCGTGATGACTGACGCGAGCACCTCCTCCGGGAATGTTGGAATCGGATAGAAGTGCATGGGAACAAAATACGGCAGAACTAAAAGAAAGATCCAGAAAACCAGCATATATGCCCCATTAAAAAAGCGAGGGGGAACCCCTCGCTTATAGCACTTCTGTCACGAAACCGTGGCGTTCGATTAATTACAGCCGGTCGGACGGAAGCTATCATCCCAAGCGCCGGTAGAAGTACCAGTCACCACACAGCTCCATGCTCCTGCAGCAGAACGGTTGATACCGAGGGAGGTACCAGCAATTGCGGTGCTAGCATCAGTACCAACAGTAGCAACGATGCCGCCTGAGCCATTGTCATTGAAGTTAACATTCAGGCCAGAAATCAGGTTGGAAGTCGTGTAGCCCAGATCGCCAGCCGTCAGAGTAGTGTTGCCACGCAGCAGGTTCTCTTCAGCAGCAGTCTTCAGCGCGGAGACTTCGCCATAAACGCGGTTCATCTGAGAGCGTGCGATATAGTCTTGGTACTGAGGAATTGCAATAGCTGCCAGAATACCGATGATCGCAACAACGATCATCAGTTCGATCAGGGTGAAACCTTTCTGAGCGTGATTAATTTTAATTTCCTGCATTTTATCAACCTCTGGATTTATCGGCTTTCGTTTTTATAGCTCCGGGGCGGTGGAGCTTGGCCCCGTAACCGCGTTGAGCGTACGGGTCTTTAAGCAGGTAACGTGCCAATTGCAAGATAATGTCAAAATGGCGCTATTTTCATGGGTTTGCCAGTCGATTTGAACTGCATCACACATCCAGTTTTAACGGCTTTTGGTGTCAATCGGCGTCATGAGGTGACAAATTTTGTCAATCCTGGCGGATCCATGGATCTTGAGTTGGGGTCAGATGAAGGCTTTCGTCGGACGCCTGAGTTTGACGCAGCGATCTCTTGGCAGGAAATTACGGCATCAGATTGAGAACCAAGGTGCTTTCCAAACCCTTGCCAGACATCTAAACTCTTTTTTCATAAATTTACGATTCAGCCACTTATAACAATCCTTTCAGAGCATTTATGGCGAACACCAACCGAAACGTTACGTTGACGGGGCTGGCCCGGCGATTTGTGGAAGACGGGCTCCTGGATGAGGCAACTGCAAAAGACGCCTTCCTACAAGCTTCAAAGAACCGAATTCCCCTGATCACCTACCTCACTCAGAACGAACTGGCCAATAGCGGCAAGCTTGCGTTCTCAGCAGCGATGGAATTCGGTATGTCGGTTCTGGATCTCGACTCGCTCCTTCCAGAAATGATGCCCGAGAAAGCGGTTGACGAAAAATTGATCCGGAAGCATAACGCACTCCCGCTCTACAAAAGGGGCAATCGACTCTTCATTGCAGTTTCTGACCCGACCAACATCCAGGCATTAGACGAGATCAAGTTCAACACGGGGCTCAGTACAGACGCAATTTTGGTTGATGACTCGAAGCTGAGAGTTGCGATTGAAAAGTATCTCGAGTCCCAAGACACAACCATGGGGGACCTTGAGGACAGCGATCTTGAGGGTGTAGAAACCGAAGCCGGTGAGCAGGACGAAGACAAAGATGCTGTTACCGCCTCTGATGTCGATGATGCCCCCATCGTAAAGTATGTGAACAAAATGCTGCTAGACGCCATTCGTGGAGGCGCCTCAGACATTCACTTTGAACCCTATGAAAAAGTTTACCGGGTTCGTTATCGAACTGACGGCATTCTCAAGGAAGTCTCTCGCCCCTCGATCAAGCTCGCTCCGAAAATTTCAGCAAGGGTCAAGATTATGGCTCAGCTGGACATTTCTGAGCGGAGGGTGCCACAGGATGGCCGAATCAAGATGAAGCTGTCCAAGACCAAAGCCATCGATTTTCGGGTAAACACCCTTCCCACGCTGTGGGGCGAAAAGATCGTATTACGTATTCTGGATCCCAGCCAGGCAAAACTCGGTATCGATGTACTGGGTTACGAGGAGGATCAGAAGCAAATGTACCTTGAGGCATTGGAGCAGCCCCAGGGTATGATCCTGGTGACCGGACCGACAGGCTCAGGTAAAACCGTCTCACTTTACACCGGACTGAATATCCTCAATACCGCGGAAAGAAACATTTCTACCGCGGAAGATCCTGCAGAAATCAACCTCGAGGGCATTAACCAGGTCAACGTCAACAACAAAGTTGGTCTCGGCTTCGCCGAGGCATTGCGTGCGTTTCTCCGACAAGACCCGGATGTCATTATGGTCGGTGAGATTCGGGATCTGGAAACAGCCAACATCGCGATCAAGGCTGCACAGACAGGCCACCTCGTACTCTCGACGCTTCACACTAACAGCGCTGCGGAGACACTGACCCGAATGATGAATATGGGCGTTCCCGCCTTTAACATCGCGACCTCAGTCAGTCTCATCATTGCTCAACGTTTGGGACGCAGACTCTGTAACGGCTGCAAACAGCCTGCCGATGTCCCACAGGACGTGCTTTTGAAGGAAGGGTTCACACAGGAACAAATTGATACAGGGTTCACGTTGTACCGTCCCAAGGGCTGTGATAAATGCAATGGAGGATATAAAGGCCGCGTAGGTATCTACGAAGTGGTCAAAGTTACTGAAGAACTGGCGAACATGATTATGGAAGAAGCCAGTTCCATCCAAATTGCAAAACAGGCTCAGGCTGAAGGCTTCCAAAACCTGCGGCAGTCGGCACTCCTGAAAGTTATTCAGGGAGTGACCAGCCTTGAAGAAGCCAACCGCGTGACGAAGGATTAAGCATGGCAGAGAAAGCGCAAAAGCTGGAATCGTACGTTTGGGAAGGGAAAGACAAGAAAGGAAATAAATCCAAAGGCGAGCTTACGGGGCCTAATCTCGCATTGGTAAAAGCCCAGTTGCGAAAGCAGGGGATCGTTCCAGACAAGGTTCGCAAGAAGCCGAAACCTCTGTTTGGTGGTAGCAAAAAGATTAGTCCCTTTGACATTGCAATGCTCACGCGGCAACTGGCCACCATGATGAAAGCCGGGGTACCACTTGTTCAGAGCTTCGATATCGTTGCGGATGGGCTGGAGAACAAAGGGTTGCAAGAGCTGGTCATGAACATCCGCAATGACATTTCCTCCGGTACCAGCTTTGCCGGGGCGTTACGAAAACACCCGAAGTATTTTGATGATCTTTATTGCAACCTTGTGGATTCTGGCGAAAAGGCCGGCGCACTTGAGCAAATGCTCGATCGTATAGCAACTTATCTTGAGAAAACGGAAAACCTCAAGAAGAAAGTCAAGAAAGCGATGACCTATCCGATCGCGGTTATCGTCGTAGCAATTGTAGTAACAGCGATTCTTCTGGTTAAGGTTGTTCCTCAATTTGAAAGTCTTTTCCAGGGATTCGGTGCTGATCTACCAGTGTTTACCCAAATGGTTGTCAACTTGTCCGAGTGGCTGCAAACCTGGTGGTTCATCGTACTTTTGATGATTGTCGGGGTCATTTTTTTGTTCAAAGAATCGAAAAGAAGGTCCCGAACGTTTTCCGATTTGGTTGATAAATATGTCCTGAAGCTACCTGTAGTGGGCGAAATTTTAGATAAATCTGCAGTCGCCAAATTCGGCCGCGTGCTTTCAACCACTTTTGCCGCCGGGGTACCTCTCGTCGATGCCCTGGATTCCGTAGCAGGGGCGACAGGCAACGCTGTCTATCGGGATGCGATAAAAAATATCAAAACCGATGTATCCAGCGGTACGCAACTCCAGGCATCAATGCGGCAGCAGGATATTTTCCCGGTGATGGCAGTGCAGCTGACAGCCATCGGCGAAGAATCCGGTAACCTGGACGAAATGCTGGCGAAAGTAGCCGAGCATTATGAATCGGTGGTGGATGATATGGTTGATAACCTCACGGCTTTGATGGAACCGATGATCATGGCTGTGCTTGGCGTACTAGTCGGTGGTCTGATAGTGGCCATGTACTTGCCGATTTTCCAAATGGGTCAGGTTGTCGGCTAAACCGGGAAAATGGGGCCAGAGGAAAGCTTTCTTCTGACCCTTGCCCTAACCTCCGACTCTCGACCTCAAACCGGGGTCAGATGAAAATCTTCATCTGACCCCTTGTTCATTCAGCACCCAAGGCATCCAATGCAGTTCCTCGACGTTTACCTCAACACCCCCTGGCTCCTCTACTTGACCGTCACTTTCGTTTCCCTCTGCATCGGCAGTTTCCTGAACGTTGTCATCCTGCGCCTGCCAAAGATGATGCATCAGGACTGGCGTTGTCAGTGTGAGGAGTTTCTGGAGGTTCCGGAGAAAGATCGTAAAAACGAAGAGCCTGTTACTCTCTCGAAGCCGGCATCCACCTGCCCTTCCTGTGGCCACAAGATTCGGGCCTGGGAGAATATTCCGGTGGTCAGTTACCTGGTGCTGGGTGGCAAGTGTGCTTCGTGTAAGACGCGGATCTCGCCGAGGTATCCGATCATTGAGGCGGTAACGGCGCTGTTTTCGGTGTTGACGGTTTATCTGCTGGGGCCGACTGAGGCGGCGCTTTGGGCGTTGTTGTTGGTGTGGGCGCTGGTGGCGTTGACGGTTATTGATTTTGATACCCAACTGTTGCCGGACAGCATCACGTTGCCGCTGCTCTGGCTTGGGTTGGTGCTGAATTTCTTTGGGGTTTTGACGGACTTTACCAGTGCGTTCTGTGGGGCTGTGGTTGGTTATCTTTCGCTCTGGTCGGTTTACTGGTTGTTCAAGATTGTGACTGGCAAGGAAGGCATGGGGCATGGGGATTTCAAGCTGCTTGCGGCGCTTGGGGCGTGGCTTGGATGGCAGTTGTTGCCGGCGGTGATTTTGTTGTCTTCCGTGGTTGGTGCGGTTGTCGGGATTAGTTTGATGGTGTTTCGGAAGCATGGGCGGGAAGTGCCGATTCCGTTTGGGCCTTATTTGGCGGCGGCTGGGGTGCTTTGTTTGTGGTTTGGGGAGGCTATACAGCGGGCCTGGTTTGCTTATCTTGGGGTCTGAAGAAGGCTTTCTTCTGACCCCTTTTTAGGGTTTTAGCATGAGTAAGAAAATCAACATGGGGTCAGATGAACTAGTTCATCAGACCCCTGGGGTGGGCCAGACGCCGGATCAAGGCGCTGGGGTGAAAGTGGGGTCAGATGGAAAGCCGGAGGCTTTTCATCTGACCCCGGCTATAGTCGGGCTTACGGGGGGGATTGGCTCCGGGAAATCTACTGTGGTCCGCATGTTCGGCGATCTTGGAATCCACTGGGTGGATGCCGATGATGTTGCTAGGGAAGTGGTTGAGCCTGGGACTCCAGGGCTCGCCAAAATCGCGGAGCACTTTGGTCAAGACATCCTCACCGACGAAGGCACGCTGGATCGCGCCCAGTTGCGGCAGATTGTGTTTGCCAACCCTGAAGAGCGCACCTGGCTTGAACGACTACTTCATCCGATGATTCGGGAGGAGTTGATTCGGCAGTTGAAGCCCGAAAGCTATGCCCTGCCCTATGTGCTGCTGGTTTCTCCGTTGTTGCTGGAGACCGATCAGCATAACTTGGTCAGCAAAATTGTTGTGGTGGATGTCCCGGTGGAGACGCAGATTGAGCGGACGATGGCTCGGGATACTAATGAGCGGGATCAGGTGGAGCGGATTATTGCGGCTCAGATGCCTCGGGAGCAGCGCTTGGAGAAAGCTGACGCTATTATTGATAATAATCGGCCCATGGATGATGTGGAGCGTCAGGTTCGTGAGTTGCACGAGAAGTTCCTGGTGGATTTTGACTGACTGTTTGCGCCGTTGTTACCCGGCCGGGATTCTTTCACTTCTGTTTTTTGTTTCCTTTCCCGGACGCGCTGCGGAGCCGGTCTTTCAGGTGCATCAGCGTTCCATTCCAGAGATCCTGGCTCCGGGACAGCTGGACACTTCGTTTTATACCGTGACC
Organism: Marinobacter szutsaonensis; assembly: GCF_039523335.1. Taxonomy (NCBI): domain Bacteria; kingdom Pseudomonadati; phylum Pseudomonadota; class Gammaproteobacteria; order Pseudomonadales; family Marinobacteraceae; genus Marinobacter; species Marinobacter szutsaonensis. The sequence goes on from NZ_BAAAFC010000001.1 coordinate 928,562, forward strand.
CCGGAGGAGTATTGGGCCGAGCCCGAGGAGAGCTATTGGTTGTCCTTTACCAACTGGGTGTTGCGCCAGGAGCGGATTCAGGGGCCGCGGGTGCAGTCGCTGGGGGCCTGGGCCGATCGGACGCTTTCGGGGGCTGAGCAGGCTTTGCCTAATAACGAGAGCTATCTCCGCCTGGGGTTTGCCACCGAATCCGAATACAGCGATGTGGCGCAGTTTGAGCCGGAGGCCCGGTTCCGGCTGGATATTCCTACCGCCAAGCGCAAGCTGCGGATTGTTATCGAGAGTGAGAGTGAGGAACTGATTCCGCTGGAGGAGCGGCAGCGGGACCGGCAGTTGACGGAGCCGGAACGGACGGAGACGGAGACGACCGGTGCGTTGCGGTATCTGACGCAGATCGGGGATGCGATTAACCTTTCCACGGATATCGGTGGGCGGCTGCGGTTTCCGCCGGATGCGTTCTGGCGTATGACGGCTGGCAAGGGCTGGCAGCTCGATGAGGACTGGGCCGGGAGTCTGCAGCAGCGAATTTATTACTACCACCAGGAGGGCTGGGGTTCGCGGACGTGGTTCGGGGCCAGTCGGTATATGGGGGATGATTGGCGGTTTCAGTCTTCTTCCGAGCTGGAGTGGGTGCATCAGGATGAGAAGTTTCTGGCGGCGCAGATTTTCAGTTTGCGGAAGGCGGTGGATAACCGCTCGACGTTGATTCCGCGGATTGGGGTGCTCGGTGAGAGCAAGCCCGGGTGGCGGACGACTTCGGCGTTTATGGATCTGACCTGGCGGTATCGGCTGCATAGTGACTGGTTGTTTGGGGAGGTGATTCCGGCGTTGACGTTTCCGCGGGAGGAGAGTTTCAAGGATCGGGCCTCGGTGGTTTTGCGGGTTGAGATGTTTTTTGCTGGGACTATTGATCGGCGGTGATGGTTGGCCGTGAGCTTGGGGTCTGGTTGGCTCAGGGGTCTGATGAAAGCTTTCATCTGACCCCAACTTGGACCGCTAACTCGGGGTGGCCGCTAACTCGGGGTCAGAAGAAGGTTTTCTTCAGACCCCTGGGGTTTGGAAATTTAACTTGGGGTCAGAAGAAGAAAAGATTTCTTCAGACCCCTGGGGTGGGGGCTGAACTTGGGAGCAGATTTTAACAAGGGGTCAGATGAACAAATTCATCAGACCCCGGAGGTTGAAAGTGGGGTCAGAAGAACTAGTTCTTCTGACCCCGGCATTAGCATGACCCCTATTGCTATCACCCGGTCCTGCTTCCAGGACAAGTTCGGCGTACCCCGCCAGCCGGGGCTTACTCGGCATGCTCATGCGGAACTCGTGATTCAGCCCCCCTACGACCGCGAAGATGCCTTCCGCGGCCTCGAGACGGCTTCCCATCTTTGGCTGATTTTCCAGTTTCACGAGGCGGTTCGCGCGGAGTGGAAGCCGGTGGTGCGGCCGCCTCGGCTGGGGGGGAACAAGAAGATGGGGGTGTTTGCGAGTCGGTCGCCGTTTCGACCGAACAGTCTGGGGTTGTCGGTGGTTCGGAATGAGGGGCTGGCGCGTCGGGATGGGAAGCTGGTGCTGCGGATCAGTAATCATGATCTGATCGAGGGCACGCCGATTCTGGATATCAAGCCGTATTTGCCGTTTGCGGATTCGGTGCCGGAGGCGAGTCTGGGGTGGGCGGATTCGCCGCCGACGGAGAGACTTGAGGTGGTGTTTTTGGCTGAGGCGGAGCAGCAGCTGGCTGCCCTGTCCTCCGAGGATTATCCGGATTTCCGGGCGTTGATTGCGGATGTGGTGAGTTACGATCCCCGGCCGTCGTTTCGGCGGGGGCGGGATGAGGCGCGGATTTACGGGGCGCATCTGTATGATGTGAACGTTAGGTTCCGGTTTGTAACAGAGGATGGTGAGAAGCGTGTCGAGGTCCTAACTGTCTGTTAAACTTGTTTGATTGATTTGTAGTCGACACAGGGAAGTCGCAATCTTGTATCCATACCGGTTTTTCAGGCGATTTGGCGTTCGGCCGCTGGCAGCGCGTCTGCTGGTGTATGTGCTGCTGTTCAGCCTGGTGCTTTCCCTGGCGGCCACCGGGGTGCAGATGATCGGCGAGTTCGAACGCCGCAAGAATGATCTGATCAATACCCAACAGAAAGCCGCCGAGCTGGTCGCCGGGAGTATGAGCAATAACCTCTGGCTGATGAATTTCAGTGAGGTGGCCAACAGTCTGGATGACATGAAGGCGGTGCCGGCGATCCAGTTTGCCCGGGTGACCACCACCACGGGCGAGGAGTTCACCACCGGCACCCATCCTGACGGCAAGGTGATTTCCCAGACCATTCCCCTGATTTTTGACCGTTCCAGTTTCCAGCCGCCGCAGGAGGTGGGCAGCCTCACGGTGGTGTCCTCGGTCCAGCAGATCCACGATGAACTCTGGAAAACCGGCCTGCTGACTCTGCTGTCGGCGACCTTGGTTGTCATGCTCGGCACCTTTGGCCTGCTGCTGATCGTGCGGGCCACCCTCTCCCGCCACCTGGAAGCCATGGCCGACTATGCCGCCCAGCTGAACCTGGATGCCCTGGTGGATCCGCTGCAGCTGCGGCGAAAGCCGCCGAAATCGCCGGATGAGTTGTCCGAGCTGGAGCAGGCCCTGAACAAGATGCGGCTGCAGATTCTTGAGGACACCCGCTCGCTACGGCAGACCACCATCCAGTCCCAGGGTGAAAGGGACGAGGCCATCCGTGCCAACCACGCCAAGAACCAGTTTCTCGCCAACGTCAGTCATGAGCTTCGCATTCCGCTTCAGTCCGTTCTGGGGTATGCCAACCTGCTGACGGACACGCCGCTGGACCAGGAACAGCGGGAATACGTGAACACCCTGCTCAATGCCTCACAGAGCCTCTCCGCCATCATCAATGACCTGCTGGATATCTCCAGTATGGAAGCCGGCAAGCTGGTGCTGGAGGAGATTCCGTTCGATCTGCGGGAAACCCTGAACGATCTGGTGCATATGCTCGGCAGCCGGGCCCGGGAGAAGGGGCTGGCGCTGGAGCTGCGCATTGATGAGAACCTGCCCTGGGCGCTGAGAGGCGACCCGGTGCGCATCCGGCAGATCCTGCTCAACCTGGTCTCCAACGCCATCAAGTTCACCGATTCCGGCCATGTGCTGATCAGCATCGAGGTGCTGGGCCGGCGGGATGAGAAAGCCCGGCTGCGCCTGGCGGTGGAGGACACCGGTGTGGGCATCAATCCCGAGGATATTCCGCTGGTGTACGAGCCCTACGTTCAGCTCGGCCAGCAGTTCCAGCGCCAGCTGCCGGGCGCCGGCCTGGGCCTGACTATCTGCCGCCAGCTGGTGAACCTGATGGACGGCTCCCTGGACCTGGAAAGCCGGCCCGGCGAGGGTTCTACCTTCTGGGTGGAACTGACCCTGCCGGTGGCGCCGGAAAGTGCCACCCGGGTACGGCCGGACACCCGTAAGGTTAAAGGCAAGCATATCCTGGTGGTCGATTCCTACGAGCTGTCCCGCAAGATTACCCTGGAGATGCTGTCCCGTTACGAGGTGAACATCGAGGCGGTGAAATCCGCCGGCGAGGCGCTGACCTCACTGCGCCAGGCCTCGGACAGCCAGCAACCGTTCGACGCCATCATCCTCGATGGTTTTGTGCCGGATATGGACAGCGACCTGCTGTGCCGGCAGATCCGCAGTAACCCGACCTGGGCCGATATGCGCCTGCTGATTCTTTCCTCCAACCCGCAACGGGGCGATGCCGAGCATTTCCGCCAGGCCGGTGCCGATGCCTTCCTTAGCAAGTCCCTGCGGGAATCCTGCCTCATGCCCATCCTGAACCAGTTGTTCACGGATGCGGAGAAGGACGAGCGCCGGTTCCTCACCCGGTTCTCCCTGCAGGCGGTCACCGATACTTCCAAGCGCCGGGAACTGCCCTGTGGTCGCATGAAGGTGTTGCTCGTGGAGGACAACCCGGTCAACCGCACCCTCACCCGCCGGCTGCTGGAAAAACTCGGCTGCGATGTGATGACGGCGAACGATGGCGAGGCCGCCGCCAGCCTCTGGCAGTGGCATCCGTTCGATCTGGTATTCATGGATTGCGTGATGCCCCGGGTGGATGGCTTCGAGGCCACTCGCCGCCTGCGGGAATGGGAAAAAGCCCACAACCGGACCCGGGTGCCGGTGGTTGCCCTGACCGCCAGCGCCATGGAGGAAGACGAGGAACGCTGCCGCCGGGCCGGCATGGATTCTTTTGTTGCCAAGCCTGTCAATATTGAAATGCTGCGGGCAGTGCTGGAACAATACTGCACCGCATCGGCGGCCACCTGAGGATTGGCCGCCGGCTATTTGCCACCAATCTGAAAAAATCGCCATGTTTGTGCAATGCCCTACCTGCAAGCAATCCGTAGAATGGTCCGAAGATAACCGGTACCGGCCATTCTGCTCGGAGCGCTGCAAACTGATTGATCTGGGCGCCTGGGCCAACGAGGAATACCGGGTGCCGGCTGAAGATGAAGATTCTTTATCGGATGCGTACCAATTAACCGACAGCAAGAAGGTAGAAGAATGAGAATCTCAAGAGTTTCCCTGATGGCACTGACCCTGGCCGCCGCACCGGCCTTCGCAGGCGATGTGGATCTGAGCCTGACCAACGATTCCGTGAAGGGCCAGGTCAACTTCTTTGGTGTCAACAACGATACCCAGCTGGGCGCCGGCTACACCTACCACGAGGGCAGCCGCCACATCATGAATGTGGATTTCCACGCCCAGGGCCGCACTGCCCTTGGCAACCTGCCCACCACTGCCGGCATTGGCGTGCGCGGCATCGGCTGGGATGATGACCGCCTGGATGGCGGCGCGATCGGCATTGGCGGCTTCGCCACCGTGAACGTGCCCCGGGTACCCGGCCTGTCCTTCACCGGTAGCCTGCACTATGCGCCGGACATTCTGGCCTTCGGTGATTCCGAGGACATGACCAACCTCGAGCTGCGCGGCAGCTACCGGGTGATCCGCAACGCCGAGGTGTTTGCCGGTTACCGTTACCTGAACACCGATCTGGATGCGCCATTCCGCGGCGACGTGAACCTGGATGAAGGTGTGATGGCGGGTATCAAGATCTACTACTGATCGTCTCTACCCTCTCAGGCGCCCGATTCTCCGGGCGCCTGTTTCGTGCCTTCCCTCACGATTTCCCTTCGTTACCGCTGCTAGACTGACAACCTGAAACTTCTGCACGGATTGTCAGACATGCATCTCAAGCACGGACTCTGGATTTCCCTCTCCGCCCTGTTACTGGTCGGCTGCGGCAGTGGCGAGGATGCCATCGACGGCGCCCGTTCCCAGACCAACGACTTTGCCACCTCGAAAAATCCCCTGGATGATTTCAGTTCCGGCAGTACCGGCGATTCCAGCAATGCCGGTGATCTGGAGGACAACGAGGTTCGGATCACCCTGGAGGTCCCCGGGGCAGTGGCACCGGATGCGGAGGTGACCCGGCGTAACCTTTGGATTGTTCAGCCAGAAACCCTCACCGTGTACACAACCAATACCTCCCTGCAGAACCTGGGCAGTGTGGAGGTTTCCACCCGTGAGGATGCCGGGGGCTTTACCATTATCGCCTTTCCGGACGGCCAGCCCCTGGCGCCCGATGTGGTCATCGAGGCCACCTACGGCAATGCCCGGATGCGCGCCTTCGCCGCGGACTCGGACCGGGATGTGAAGATCAATCCGTTTTCCGAGTACCTGGTGCGCAATACCCTGGCCAGCTACACCCCGGGGGAGCTAGAGACCATCAGGGACTGCGTGAATGATGCCGGTGGCGAGCTATGCCTGAACAAGTATGTGTGGTCCACCCTGGCTGATCAGGTGCACGATTTTGAGATCGATATCCCCGGCAACCTGGATGTGCCGGGGGCGCTGTCCCTGCTGGAAGACCGGGCGGACTTTGCCCGCTATGTGGCCGCCATGGGTGACTATGCGCTGCTGGATGAGAACTCGTCCGGCAAGATCAGCGCCAGCTCCGCCGATTACAACTCGGTGTTCCTGGGGGTGGAACTGGGCCAGAGTTTTGCCGAGCCCAGCATCAGCGGTACCGGGCTCTGGGGGGTGCGAACGGCTTATGAGGAACGCCTGGAGGACAGCAACGGCGTTGGCTATGTGTACCCGGCCCTGACGCTGACCAGTTTCGATGCCTTCAATATCAAGGTGACGTCCCTAGCCACGGACATTCCCTATGACCGGGAGGTGCTGCTGCATTCCGAGGGCAACGAGTTTTTCCTGCGCGGTTCAGAGTTCTGGGAACAGAACACCCACTCTTCTTCTCCCGGGGCAGCGACCTTGCTGGGCGATACCCGCCTGCTGGCCGGCCGTGCGCTGTACCAGAGCATCACGGGGCGGGACAGCGCCCGGATTATCGGCTGGACCCGCAATCCGTATTACCTGGATGCTTACACCAGCCCGCCTGCCGACGAGTCTGTGGGCCCGGATCGGGTGGTTGGCAGCTATTTCAGTGCCGGCAAGGCCATCGAGCTGGAAACCGACGGCGGGGCTCTCAAACGGGGAGCGGTGCTGGAGAATCATTACCTGTCGGCGCTGGAGCTGAACCTGCTGCGGCCGGCCGGAGAGGCTGAGTTTGATGCGGATGTGCTGGATAACCGGGGTTATAACGTGGTGTACCTGGCTTCCCGGTTTGCCGATGACACCACGCCGCTGGAACTGGATGGCGGCCTGGGCACCTGGACGATCGATGGTGAGGGCAATGTAACCCAGGCACTGGAGGTGGAAACCGTGCGTCGCGACAACACCGGGACCGTCACCCGGGCGCCGTCCGCGACGGTCAATACCGACTGGTTGATCACGCCGCGCACCTCGATACTCAGCAATGGTAACCGAGACATCGGCCGGTTGAATCTGGATATTTCGACCCCGTCCGGCAATGAGGAAAAACCTGACGTCGGTGTCGGGGCGAGTACCCCGGATGGCGCCTTCCTTGCGTTCAATCTGGACGACAGTCCGTTCGGGGATGGTTTGCTGGTGGCTGCCGGGCAAGCAGCTTCTGCGGCACCGGCAAGTGGCCGGTACCGGGTTCAGGGCGTTGCCATGGCAATCTCCGGCGGCAGCAACGAACTTCGCCATTTTGATAATGCCGAGCTGGTGATCGAGGGCGGAATCGCCACCCTGAGTGGCGAGGTGATCTCGGTGGTCAATACCGTCAACGGCAACGAGCTGACCACGCCGTCGGAAACCGTGATCGACGCTACCCTGACCTACACCCAGTCCGGTCCCGGGACAGTATCCCTAAGCGGCGGCAATCTGGTGCTGGACGGGTTCTATACCGAGGATCACTCCCAGCTGTACCTGAGGCTCAACCGCGCGGGCCCGGGCTCACAGGCTATTGGCCTGCTGCTGGCGACCCGGATTCCCTGAGGCGACCGAAGACTTCGGTAAACCCGGCCAGAACCCGCTGCGTACAACCTGTTATAATCGTTGCCATATCCATATCGACGAGAGGTTTTATGTCTGCTGGTCGCCGGACGCTGCTGTTTCTTGTTCCACTGATTGCTTTTGCTCTTGGTGGTGGCTTCTATATCCCATCCGGAAGCTTTGGTGACAGAAACTATGACGGCTCCGAGGTTGCGCTTGGCGAATTGCCCGCCCTGCCCGACTGGGCCGATGACCCGCTGCCCGACTTTTCCACGTACCGGGACACCACCGAGAAAAAGGCAGCGTTCTTCTCGTTCCTGTACCCGCGCATTGTGCTGGCCAACTCTCGCATTCTGCTGGAGCGAAGCTACCTGCTACGGCTGGAAGAGAAAGATGAGCTGACGGCCTCGGACAAACGATGGCTGGAGGCTCAGGCCGAACGCCTCAGGATTGAGGCTGAGACAGGTAGCGTCGAGCAGTTCAAACTCCTGAAAAAGCGCCTGGACGTGATTCCACCGTCGCTGGTGCTGGCCCAGGCGGCCAACGAATCCGCCTGGGGGACTTCCCGCTTTGCGCGCCAGGGCAACAATCTGTTCGGTCAGTGGTGTTTCACCAAGGGATGCGGTCTGGTTCCGAAGAACCGGGTGGAAGGGGCCAGCCATGAGGTGGCCAAGTTTGCCTCGCCCTATCGCTCGGTGCGCGCCTATATCCAGAACCTGAATCGCCACGAAACTTACCAGACCCTGCGGGACGTCCGGATTAAAGACCGACGTTCCCGGAATCCCCTTTCCGGCCTGGAAATGGCGGAAGGCCTGCTTGGCTATTCCGAGCGGGGAGAAGAATACGTAAAAGAGATCCGGTCGATGATCCATTACAACAACCTGGGCTTCTACGACGAGGATTTCCGGGATGCCGTAACGGATCGGGCACCGTCGGACCTGCAGCAACTGGCCTCCACCGACTCCGAGAGCCGGCTACTCCCGGGCCGTACTGCTGACACCGGAACCGCCGCCGAAGGCTGACAGACACCGCTAACCCGCAACAAACCAGAGAACACACGGAATGCTTGATTTTCTGCCTGCACCGCTGATGGGGACTTTGGCGGCACTGTCGATTTTGCTGAATACCCTGATCCTGATCCCCTTCCTGCTGCTGTTCACGCTGATCAAGCTGATCATCCCGGTGACGCCGGTGCGCAAGGCCTGCACCGTGGTGCTCAACAACATTGCCTGGGTGTGGATTGGCTTCAACAACCTGCTGATGGACATCCTGCACAAGGTGGAGTGGGATGTGCGCGGGGTGGAGGATCTTAGTCGTGAGCACTGGTACTTTGTTACCTGTAACCACCAGAGCTGGGCGGACATTCCTGCAATACAGTATGTGCTCAACAGCCGCATTCCCCTGCTCAAATTCTTCCTGAAGAAACAGCTGATCTGGGTACCCCTGCTTGGCATTGCCTGGTGGGCGCTGGATTTTCCGTTCATGCATCGACATACCAAGGAGCAGATCGCCAAGCGCCCGGAACTCAAGGGCAAGGATATTGCTGCTACCCAGGCTGCCTGTGAGAAGTTTCGTTATACCCCTGTGACCATTTTCAATTTCATGGAAGGCACCCGGTTTACCCCGGAAAAGCACAAGCGCCAGAACTCGCCTTATAAGCACCTACTCAAGCCCCGTGCCGGCGGCACGGCGTTTGTGTTTGGGGCCATGGGGAAGATGATTCACACCATGCTGGATGTGACCATTGTCTATCCCCAAGGGCGGAAAGGGTTCTGGGATTACCTGTGCGGGCGGATTCGGCGCATTGTGATTGATGTCAGGGTGCGGGAAGTGCCGCCGGAGTTTCTGGGGATGGATTATGAGAATGACCGGGAGACGCGGGTGGCGTTTCAGCGGTGGGTTAGTGAGATTTGGGCGGAGAAGGATGTGCGGATTGGGGAGTTGAAGGGGGGCGGTGGCTCCGGAGTTTGACGCTAACTCGGGGTCAGAAGAAGGGACTTCTTCAGACCCCTGGGGCGTCATCTGACCACGGGCTAACGTCAAACTCGGGGCCAGGCCGCCTGAAAATGGGGTCAGATGAACAAGTTCATCAGACCCCGACCTGGCGTCGACCCCTGGGGTGGGCCGACTCACAGCAAGCCCAGCTCCCTTGCCCTCACAATCGCCTGCGTCCTGGACTTCACCTCCAGCTTGGCGTTAATCCGCCGCGCATGCGTCTTCACCGTGTGCAGCGAAATATGCAGCTTGTCGGCGATCTCCTGGTTGGAGAGGCCTTTGGCGATGAGTTCGAGGACGGCCTGCTCCCGGTCGCTGATGGGCTCGGCGAGGGTTTCGGCGCCTGTCGTGGTGGCCTTGATACCGAAGAGCTTGCCGAGGGCATCCTTGAACTTGCTGTCTTCCAGCTGGCCGTGGCTTTTCTCCATCAGCTCCTGTAGCTCCGACCGCAGTTCGGTGAAGGGGCTGATGAAGTGTTCAGTCGCCGCTTCTTCGACTACGGTTGCCAGCACCTTGCGCGCCGGGGCCAGGCCCTTCTCTTCGTTCAGCAATACCGCCTCCAGCAAGCGGATATGCAGCTCTACCCCCCAGGGAATAGCATCGCCGTAGCGCTCACGGATGCCGTCGAGGGTTTCCCGGGCCCGGATGCCGTCTCCGCGGGCCAGGTCCACGCGTACCTGCAGGCAGTCGAGCAGGCCCGGCATCATGGGGAATAGCTCTGGTACGCAGCCAGCATCGCGGTAGGGCTGGAGTTTCTGCAGCGCCTGGACCGCGCTTTCAATCTGGTTCTGCGCCAGCCAGCAGGTGGCTTTCAGGGCTTCGAGAACCGGTACGAACAGGGATTCATCCACCTGCCAGGCATGCATGGTGCGCTCGGCGCGGCCGATCCAGACGAAGGCATCGTCGAGACGATTTTCACCCCGGCAAATCAGTACCCGGATGGCCATGGCCAGCAGGAGGCCCAGGTCCCGGGTCTGTTCGGCGTGTCGCCCACAAAGCACCAACAGGCGATCAGCCTCGGCGATCCGGCCCTGGTGCCAGAGTACCAGCACCAGGTTCAGTTGCAGGCGGGTTTCACCAATCCGTGCCGGTCGTGCCAGCTCCTGCATGGCAGTATCCAGGCCGGTGCGCAGCAGTTGTTCGGCATGGCGAAGCGCGCCCTTGCCCAACTCGATGCGGGCATGGGAATACACCGCCAGGGCTTCGGAGCCGGAATCTCCCGCTTCTCTGGCCAGGCGTGAGGCCGCCCGGTTCGCTTCCCGGGCTTCGGCAAACTGCCCGGCGGCACACAAGGCGCTGGAGCGTACGATCTGGGTGACCAGCTGTCCCTGGGGCGAGAGGTCGCCCTCCGCAAGTGCCTGGTCTGCCATTTTCAGGGCAGGCTGTACCTTGCCCTCACCCCGAAGTATAAAGGCCTGGAGCGCGGCAATGCGGGCATTGTGTTCTTCCCGATCCTCCTCAGAGAGATCATCCAGCAGCGCCCTCGCCTGCTTGAACTGGCCGCCGATGGCGTGGACCCAGCTGTACACGATCCGCAGGCGGGCGCTGCGCTCAAGCAGGGTTACCGGAAGGCTTTTGCGTAACCGAAGCAGTGAGGCGGTGTCCTGGCCCAGGAGCAGGGCTTCCGAGCCCTCGGAGGCAATCCGGATTACTTCATCTCCATTCCCCGCCAGCAGGGCATAACGCAAGGCTTCAGGGAACTGCTGGCGCTCGCCAAACCAGCGGCTGGCAATGGTCATCCGGGCTTCGTAGCCAACCATGGGGGACGTGCGCAGCCATTCCTGCATCAACGGATTCAGGCGATACCACCGGCCGCGACCCGGCATCGGGCGGATTGGCAGGCCCTGTTCAAATACCTGTGAAGGCAGCAACGCAATCTCGGGCAGCGCCGATTGAAGTGCCAGCAACAGCTCGTCGGAACAAAGCTCGAGTTCAGCGATGGCGCGAACCGAGCGGACCTGTCCCGGCGTCAATCCGCCCAGAACCGAGTCCTTCAGGAAGCGCTCTACACTCGGGCTTTCCTGGATAGGTTTGCGTTCCAGCTCGCGCTGCACTTCGCGGCGGTATAGAGCCAACGGCGTGGCCCAGCCTTCGGTGAGATCATACAGGTTATCAACAGCGACACTGGTGAGCTTGTTAGCCGACAGTTCCTGGCTGAAGAAATCGAAGGTTTCCGGGCGGGAAAATTCAAAGACCGAAGGGCCGAGACGGGTGAACCGGTTCTCCAGCTCCAGACCGTGGGTTTCAAACGGCAGACCACGGCGGGAAATCAGCACGGCGCACAGGTTGGCAGGCAGGTCTTTGGTCAGTTGCTGCAGCAATGGCGTCACCGCGGGATTACTCAGACTATGCAGATTATCCAGCACCAGTACCTGCATGGCACCATCCGACTGGCGGGCATGGGCCACGAGCATCATGGCCAGGGCATCGGAAAAACCGGCGCCGCCCTGCAACGCGCTTTCCAGCGCTTCGGGCATGTCAAAGGCCATGGAAAGCAGGGTCAGGAATCGGGTGGGTGCGTTATCCTGCGGCGTCAGTGAGACCCAGCGGAGTTCGTTGTCACTGGCATAGCGGCTACCCAGGGCGCTCAATACGGAATGGGATTTACCATACCCGCTGGGTGCTTCGACAAGCACCGCATGGCTGGGTGAGATGGCCTGGCTTATCCACTCATCGACAACCGGCCGGGCGAGCATATCGCTCGGCATCGATGGTACCCGGACGCGCTGGCGAAGAAGATCGCGCACCAGCTCCCCACGCTGAAGGCCGTTATTGGCAGACTGAAATTCGTCGTTGGCGGCCTTGCCGTCACTGAATGGTTTCACACACTGCCCCGCTGACAACCGGCCGGACGAAGAACCGTCCTTGGCCGCAATTGGAAGAATCCAATGACTTTTGAGTGACGACCTTCTTTGGGTACGCCTTTAGTATGAGTGGAAGGTTAAACCAAAGGGGGGTTGGGCTGCAAAGGTTTGGGGGGCACTGGGGTCTGAAGAACTTGTTCTTCTGACCCCGAGTTAGAAGTAAAGATGGGGTCAGATGAAGGCTTTCATCAGACCCCTGGGGTTTGGCACTGGGGTCTGATGAACTTGTTCTTCTGACCCCGGGTTAGAGTGAAAATGGGGTCAGATGAACCAGTTCATCAGACCCCTGAGGTTTATCAGACCCCTGTGCTAGCACTCCCCTTAGCGGGTACCTGCGCGGCGCAGGGCGGCCGGGGTGTAGTCGCGGGAGCGGCGTTCGATGCCGAAGGTGTACGGGTTCTCTTCCTCGTTGGTCAGGCCGAGGGCCAGGTAGCGACCGGAGAGGAGATCGTACAGGGTTTCGATGGCGTACCAGGGTACAACCTGATCGTAGAACTGGACCGCATGGGCTTCGGCTACGCGCCAGAGTTCGCCACGACCATCAAAGTGGTCGATGACGGACGCCTGCCAGCTGTCTTCGTCGATGAAGAAGTCACGCTGGGCGTAGATGTGGCGCTCGCCTTCTTTCAGGGTTGCGCGCACGTGCCATACCCGGTGCAGTTCGTAGCGGGTGAAATCCTGGTTGATGTGGCCGGCCTTGACGATCTGGTCGTAGCTCAGGCTTGGATCCATCAGCTTATAGGAGTTGTACGGGATGTACATTTCCTTCTTGCCCACCAGCTCCCAGTTGTACTTGTCCGGAGCGCCGTTGAACATGTCGAAGTTGTCAGAGGTACGCATACCGTCAGCTGCGGTACCCGGGCCATCGTAGGCTACCTGCGGTGCACGACGAACGCGACGCTGACCGGCGTTGTAAATCCACGCACGGCGGGGCTCTGCAACCTGATCAAGGGTCTCGTGGACCAGCAGCACGTTACCGGCCAGACGTGCCGGCGCGGTGATGGCCTGACGGAAGTAGAACAGTACGTTCGCGTCGTCTTCCGGGCTGTAGTCCTCGAGGTAGGTCCGCCAGGTCAGTTCGTCCTGGAAGCGGACAACCGAGAAGTCACCACCTGCAGTCGGAGTTACCTGGCCAACGTTACGCTGGACCGAGCCACCGCGGTAGCGGGTGATGTGGTTCCAGATCACTTCCAGGCCGTTCTGTGGGATCGGGAACGGCGTCGCGCTCTGGTAGTTGCCCAGACCGTTGCCATCCTTGATCAGCTCGGACTTGGTGGCATTCTCGACCGTTTCTTCCATGACCGCTTCCGGGTATGCCGCGGTCCGATGGGTCTCGTACACCGGCATGAAGTAGTCGTCGTACTTCTTGATCATCGCAACCTGGCCAGGGGACAGATTGTCGGCGTATTGATCCACGTTGCTCTGGTCGATCACGAACTTGGGCTTCTCGTTCGGGAACGGGTTCACGTAGATGCCGTCGCCCTTATAGCCGGCCGGTGGAGTAGTCAGGCCACCGTCCCAGGCGGGAATGGCTCCACCATTTCCGGCTTTCTCGGCGCCCATCGGCGTCAGGGAGTCACCCAGTTTGGCCGCCTCCGCCGCAGAAACCGCACCCCAGGCCTGGCCGGCAGACAGACTGGCAGCCAGGATACCTGTGGTCAGTAGTTTCTTGTTCAGTCTCATTTAGGTTTCCTCGTCAGACGAATTGTTTCCGGTTCAGAAGGAGTACGAAACGCTCGCGCTCACGAAATCTCGGTCAGTCAACTCGTTATACGGCTTCCCGCCGAAAAAGTTTGTGTAACCGATGTTACCGGTAATCTTGTTCTGGTACACCGCCTGCAGGGACAGGCCGATCGCCTTGCTACCCTCGTTGAAGGCGCCACCCGGCTGCGGGCTGTAACCTTCCACGTCGTGGCTCCAGGCCAACTGCGGCGACAGGTTGATACCGGCGATCGCGTTCGGGTAATCCCATACAAAGCGGGCGCGGTAGCCCCAGGAGAAGTCAGTGGTGAAGCCTTCGTTCTCACAGTAGTTGGTATTGATGTTCACACCCAGAGCACAGGCATCCAGGCCGCCGGCACTCGGAATCGGGCCCACACCAAAGGTACCGGAACGGCCATAACGGGCCTCATCGTAATCCGGGAGGTCATGCACGTAAGTTGCGCCGAATTCAGTGATCAGCGAGAGACGGCTTGCACCCATAACCTGGTCAAAGAACTTGATCAGGGTGAACTGGGCTTGCGATACACCGTACTCATCGTAACCTTTCACTTCGGATCCCGGTGGAATCTCACCCCCGAGCTCCTCCTTACGCGCCTGCTCAAGAAGGCTTACGTCAGTGCCATCAACCGGATTATCCAGCTGCAAACCGCCATAGATCAGCTCGAACGCGTTCCACTGGAGGGGCATCTTGTCACGGTAGGAGTATTCTGCACCCAGTGACCAGCCACCCGGGGTCGTGGTGTTGATACTGATACCATAAAGGTTGATGTTCTCCGGGTACTCAATGTAGTAGGACGGGAAGGATTCGTCGACGTCCTTGACTGTACCACTGACGTACGGCAGACGGCTGTTGTATTTGATGTAATAGAAACCAAGCTCGGAATCATTCAGGGCCGGCACATACCAGCGCATAGCCACACCGAACTGGTCCTTTTCATCCGCGTCCTTGTCACCCAGGCGAGGCGCGATGAAGCCCTGGGCGTATGCTTGGGAATCCGGCAGCTGGCCGGCCAGCAGTACCGGGCCACAGCCGTCGGCAGCAAAGTCGTTGGTGGAGAAGAAGGTGCCGCAGTCGTCCGGACGGACCGGTTCCCAGTCAGTCTGAACAAAGGTTTCCAGAGTGATGTTCTGGGTGACACCTGCGGAGGCGTAAAACATTTCCACCGGCAGCAGGGCGTCCTTCAGTTCGGAGCCGGGTGCCCGGAAGGCAGGGACGTCAACAGGGTTAATGGTGTTGATACCGCCCTGGATGAAAGTACTCTCGCCCCAGCTCAAGACCTGTTTGCCGTAGCGCAAGCTGACCGGCACATTGCCGAAATACCAGTCGGAGAAGACGTAGGCGTCAAGGAATTCTCCGCCCGAGGCGTTATCCTTGGCTTCCGGATTGAGTTCACGCTGCTGGCCCACGTAATCCACGGCGCGGCTTTCGTCTTTCAGTTCGAAATCGTACCAGTAACGGCCACGGACGAAGCCACCGACGCGGGTCAGGGTATCGCTGTCCACCGCGTAATCCAGGAACAGCTCACTGTTGCCTTTGACGATCTTGGAGTAGGTATCGCCGCTCTCGAAGTTCAGGTTGCCATCATCGTAGTTGTTGGTGGAGGCACCGATGTTCTCCAACTCTCCGCCGGGGGCATACTCGGGACCCAGGTTACCCTGGGCGATCAGTCGCTTGTCCCGATCCTCGACCCGCCAACCTACACCAGCTGACAGCGTCGTATTGAACTGGGCTTCCACATCTCCCATGTAAAACGAATAGGCGGACGCCTGACCGGCGGCACCGGCAGCAATCGCCACGGCCAGCGGTAGTTTGGTCCAACGCTGCCATTGATGAGTTTTTCTTGTCATTGGAAGGCTACTCCATTGTTGTTCTGAGTCGCTGCTCTGATTATTGGTGTTCACGATGTATTGGAGGCTTCATGCACAGTGCTCGTGATGTTGGCACTATAGCTAACGCTGTTCGGGGCTTTGATCAGTCAAAAGTATGATTTTGCTATCACACCTCGCCGGCCGCCCGGTTACTTCGCACTGTGAATCACTATAGACAAGAAATTTGGTTGCAACCAATAAAAAAGCGGTCAGTAAACAAGGGGTTTGGATGCCTGGCTTGGCTGGGAATTAAAATGGGGTCAGATGAAGGTTTTCTTCAGACCCCTGGGTTGGGTATTGGCACTGGGGTCTGATGAAGACCTTCATCCGACCCCGAGTTCAAGTCTTGCTTGGGTGGGGAGTGAAGATGGGGTCAGAAGAAAGTGTTCTTCAGACCCCTAAGCTTGGTTCAGACCCCTGAGTTTGAGAGCGAAATTGGGGTCAGAAGAACAAGTTCTTCAGACCCCTGAGGGTTCGCCTCAGAGCATTTCAATGGCCATGGCGGTGGCTTCGCCACCGCCGATGCACAGGGCGGCAATGCCCTTCTTCTTGCCGTAGTGCTTCAGCGAGTGCATCAGGGTGACCAGCAGGCGGGAGCCGGTGGAGCCAACCGGGTGGCCCTGGGCGCAGGCGCCGCCGTGGATGTTGACCTTTTCCGGGTCCAGGCCCAGTTCCTTGATCGGCATCATGGCGACCATGGCGAAGGCTTCGTTGATTTCGAACAGGTCCACGTCTTCCTTGGTCCAGCCGGTCTTGGCGAACAGGGTTTCGATGGCGCCTACCGGTGCGCAGGTGAACTCGGACGGGTGCTGGGACTGGGTGCTGTGAGCAACAATCCGGGCCAGGGGCTTGAGGCCACGTTTCTCCGCCTCGGATTCGCGCATCAGCAGCAGTGCGGAGGCGCCGTCGGAGATGGAGGAGGAGTTGGCCGCGGTTACGGTGCCGTCCTTCTTGAACGCCGGGCGCAGGCTCGGGATCTTGTCGATGTTGGCGTTGTGGGGCTGCTCGTCATCCTCGACGACTACCTCACCCTTGCGGGTCTTGACGGTCACCGGGATGATTTCTTCTTTCAGCAAGCCGGCTTCGATGGCTTTCTTCGCGCGGGTCAGGGATTGGATGGCGTACTCATCCATCTCCTCGCGGGTGTAACCTTTCTTGTCCGCCATGTCCTGGGCGAAGGCACCCATCAGTCGACCGGTCTCGGCGTCTTCCAGACCATCCAGGAACATGTGGTCCTGTGGCGCCTGGCCGGGTCCCATACGGTAGCCTTTGCGGGCACCCAGGAGCACGTACGGTGCGTTGGACATGCTCTCCATGCCGCCGGCGACCATGATGTCGTTACTGCCGGCCTTGATCAGGTCGTGGGCGAACATCGCGGCTTTCATGCCGGAGCCGCACAGTTTGTTGATGGTGGTGGCGCCAGTGCTGTCCGGCAGACCAGCCAGACGCATGGCCTGACGGGCCGGGCCCTGCTTGAGACCGGCGGGCAGGACGTTGCCCATAATGACTTCTTGGACGTCCGCCGGCTGGAGGCCAGCGCGCTTGACCGCTTCGGCGATGGTGAGGGCGCCGAGTTCGGGGGCGGAGACGTCCGCCAGGCTGCCCATGAAGCCGCCCATGGGGGTGCGGACGCCGCTTACTATTACTACGTTGTCGTTGCTCATGTTTTGTGGACCTCTCGATTGTGTTGGGCATGGGGTCTGATGAACTTGTTCATCTGACCCCTTTTTTAGTTTTTTGATGTTGGGGGTTGGTTGAACTTGGGGTCAGAAGAATGAATTCTTCAGACCCCCGAGTTAATCGGGCCCCTTGGTCAGGCTCTAACATGGGGTCAGAAGAACGAAGTTCTTCAGACCCCTGAGTTGGGTTAGGCCTTGGGGTCTGAAGAAAGCTTTCTTCTGACCCCGTGTTCGCGGTTTGGCTTCGAGGCCTGGTCTAAGATGGGGTCAGATGAACAAGTTCATCAGACCCCTGAGTTAGGTTCGACATTGGGGTCTGAAGAACGCTTTCTTCTGACCCCTTCTTGGCGGCTGCCCGCCAAACTTGTGGCCAACTCAGGGCTTATGCGGCGCCTCCAGGTATTCGTGGGACTGCATTTCCAGCAGGCGGGATTCGGTGCGTTCGAATTCGAAGCCGAGGCGGCCGCCGGCGTAGAGTTCGGTGATGGGGGCTGCCGCGGAGATGATGACTTTGACGTTGCGGTCGTAGAACTCGTCGATCATGTTGATGAACCGGCGGGCCTGGTCGTCTTTGTCGCCGCCGAGCACGGGCACGTTGCTGACGATGATGGCGTGGAACTGGCGGGCCATTTCGATGTAGTCGTTCTGGGATCGCGGGCCGTCGCAGACGTCTTTGAAATCGAACCACACCACGTCGTCGGCATGGGCCTGGGCCGGGATCTTGCGGCCGTTGATCTCCATGGTTTTGCTGTGTTTCGCGGCTTCCACCGCCAGGCGGTCGAAGCTTTCGCGCAGGCTGACATCAGCCTCTTCATCCAGCGGACAGTGGTAGAGCTCCGCCTGCTCCAGGGTCCGGAGACGGTAATCCACGCCGCCGTCCACGTTGACCACGTCGGTGTGCTTCTTGACCAGTTCGATGGCCGGCAGGAAGCGCTGGCGTTGCAGGCCATCTTTGTAAAGTCCATCCGGCACGATGTTGGAGGTACACACCAGGGTCACGCCCCGGCTGAACAGGCCATCCATGAGGGTGGCGAGGATCATGGCATCGCCGATGTCGGAGACGAAGAATTCGTCGAAGCATATGACGCGGGTTTCGTCCGCAAACTTTTTGGAGACCATCTCCAGCGGGTTTTTCTCACCCTTGAGGGCCTTCAGTTCGTTGTGCACCCGCTGCATGAAGCGGTGGAAATGCACCCGCATCTTGCGATCAAACGGCAGGGACTCGAAAAAAGTGTCCATCAGGTAGGTCTTGCCACGGCCGACACCGCCCCAGAAGTACAGGCCCTTGATCGGCTCTTCCCTGCCCTTCTTGAGTTTGCGGCGTAACTTGGCCATGGCCTTGTTGCGTTCACTTTCAGCTTCGACCAGTTTGTCGTACAGTGCCTGCAGGCGTTTTACCGCATCTTCCTGGGCCGGGTCCTTTTGAAAATCCGGGCGTTCAAGATCCTTCAGGTACCGCTGCCAAGGAGTCAGGTTCGCACTGGTTTCGGAGGACATCGCTGCTGTCATCAAGGTATTCCCGGAAGTTGGACATGGATTTGGGCGCGGTATTGTCGCTTATTTCGGGATTTTTCGCCATTCGCAGCGGCCGCAGGGGCAATACGACGTTTGTTGCAGGCAGTAACCGTGGGCGGGGAGCGCCCCGGCACGTTATACTGCGTTGAGGGCTTGGCTCATTTCTAGCTAAAAGGACGACACAGCATATGACGAACCTGATTCTGGCAGCGATTGCCGCATTGGTTGTTGGCATTGTCATCGGGGTATTGGTTGGCCGCTCCGGTCAGGGACAGACTCTTCGGCAGCGCCGTGCAGAGCAGCAGATTGATGAGCTGCGGAGCGAGTTTACTCGTTACCAGGCTCAGGTGAATGAGCACTTCATGGAGTCAGCCCATTTGCTTCGGCGGTTCAATGACGCCTACCGGGATGTGAATCAGCACATGGCCCGGGGCGCGAATCGCCTCTGCAATGACGAGGACTGGATGGAGGAGCTTCAGCAGGAGACGTCCAAGAAGCGTCTGGAGGAGGTCCGCGAAGACGCGCCGGCAGAGCCGCCCCGGGATTATGCGCCGAAGAAGGATCCGGAGGCGAAGGGGACCTTGGCTGAGGACTTTGGGTTGGATAAGGAGCGGAAGGCTTCTTCTGAGGCTTGAGTTTCCTTTTTTATTCGAAGACTGCGAATTCGGGAGTTTTTGAGCGGGCGGGGCTATGGCTCCCAAAACTCGCTCCTTCGGCACATCCCTGTGGCGCTTGAGCTCCGCCATCCATGGCTCCGCACAGTTTTGGGAGCCATAGCCCCACCCGCTCCATCCGACTTGGTTGCTATTCGCTTCATGGGATGAAGTTGGGGTCAGATGAAAGCTTTCATCTGACCCCGGGGGAGATTTTGGCTTCGGGGAGAGCTTGCCTCCCCCAGAAGTTTGATCTTCGCAAGCACACGGACTGAAGCACCGGGGTCTGAAGAAAGCCTTCTTCTGACCCCATTTTCATGACTCCACGTTCAAATCACACCGGGTTATCGCAATCGATGAACTGGTGTTTTACACCAAATTCCTTCTCCAACGCCATCCCAAGTGCCTGCACACCATAGCGTTCTGTAGCGTGGTGACCCGCAGCGAAATAGTGGATGCCGCATTCTCGAGCAGTGTGAGTCGTCGGTTCTGAAATTTCCCCGCTGATATACGCATCGAGGTCAGCATCCAGGGCAATGTTGATGAAGCCCTGCGCGGCACCGGTGCACCAGCCTACCCGCTTGATCTCCTGCTTGCCCTCACCGACCCAGAGAGGTTCGCGGTGGAGCTTTCTGGCGATATGCAGACCGAACTTTTCCGGTGTCATCGGTTCCTGCAGCTCACCTTCCCAGACCAGGCCGCCTAACGGGCGCGGATTTTTGATTTCGAGGACGTCGGCGAGCTGGCGGTTGTTGCCATACTCCGGGTGATCGTCCAGCGGGAGGTGGTAGGCGACGAGATTGATATCGTGATCAAGCAGTTGCTTCAGGCGCTCCCGCTTCATGCCTCGGATGCGCTGGTCCTCGCCTTTCCAGAAGTACCCGTGGTGGACGAGGATCATGTCGGCGTTGGCTTCGATGGCGGCTTCGATCAATGCCTTCGATGCGGTTACGCCGGTGATGATGGTGTCGATCTCATCCTTCCCCTCGACCTGGAGGCCGTTGGGGCTGTAGTCCTGGAAGTTTTCGGGTTGGAGCCATTCGTTGATTTTGGAAAGAATCTCAGATCGGATTGCCATAGCTCCCCTCTTGATGACTATAACTCTGTAATTTGAGGGGCGAGGCGGGCAAGGGTTTCTGGGAATGTTGAAGGCCAAGGATGGCCTGAAACAAGCGCACATGGACGTGCTCGTAGCGGTTCCCAGAAACCCTTGCTCGCCTTGCCCCAACTCCAAAACTAGCAGGTTAGAGGGACTGTAAGCCCCGAATCAAGGCATCATTCTGCTCGGCTGTGCCGATCGTGATCCGCAAGAACTCACTGATTCGGGGCTTGTTGAAGTGCCGGACGATTATGCCCTGCTCTCTCAGGCCTTTAGCCAGTGCTTCGCCGGATTGTTCCTTGTGGCGGGCGAATACGAAATTGGCTTTGGAGGGCAGCACTTCGAAACCCAAACCCTCCAATGCTTCGGTAACACGCTCGCGCTCACTGATGACACCATCGCAGCACTTCTGAAACCAGGCTTCATCCTCGTAGGCGGCTTTCGCCCCGGCCAGGGCCAGTCGGTCCAGCGGGTAGCTGTTGAAGCTGTTTTTGACCCGGTTCAGGGCTTCGATCAGATCCTTGTGACCGACTGCGAAACCGACACGGAGACCAGCAAGCGAACGGGCTTTGGACAGGGTCTGGCTGACCAGCAGGTTCGGGTATTTGTCTACCAGGGTGATGGCGCTTTCTCCGCCGAAGTCTACATAGGCTTCGTCGACTACCACCACGCGATCCGGGTTGGCCCGGACGATGGCTTCTACTTGCTCCAGTGGCAGGTAGCGGCCGGTCGGGGCGTTCGGGTTCGGGAAGATGATGCCGCCGTTGGGCTGCTGGTAGTCTTCCGGGTTGATCTCGAAGCTGTCGGTCAGCGGTACCTTCTTGCCTTCGATGTTGTACAGGCCGCAGTAGACCGGGTAGAAGCTGTAGGTCACGTCCGGGAACAGGATCGGCTCGCCGTGCTGGAACAGGGCGTAGAAGATGTGGGCCAGGACTTCGTCGGAGCCGTTGCCGAGGAATACCTCCTCCGGCTGGACCTTGTGGTAGTCGGCGATGGTCTGGCGCAGGGCCTCGCCTTCCGGGTCCGGGTAGAGACGGAGGTTGTCGTTCAGTTCGGCCTGGATGGCTTCGATGACCTTGGGCGATGGGCCGAAGGGGTTTTCGTTGGTGTTGAGCTTGACCAGGTTTGCCATTTTTGGCTGTTCGCCCGGGACGTAGGGGACCAGGTCGTTTACCAGGGGGCTCCAGAATTTGCTCATTTGATCCTTTTGCTCCGAGTTGACGGCAGGTGGGCGAGGCTCCGACTGCCAGCAAGCTTCATGAAGATGGGGTCAGATGAAGGCTTTCATCAGACCCCGGAGTTTGCGCTCAATTTCATTTATTGGGTAATCCTTGGCCTTCAACATTCCCGAGCACCTGCGCCCCGCACTCCTGCCAACTTTGGTGCTGGCATCTTGAATGTGGGGGTCAGAAGAAGGCTTTCTTCTGACCCCGGAGTTAGGGTTGAATATGGGGTCAGATGAAGGTTTTCATCAGACCCCTGAGGTCCATCTGACCCCGCTTAATCGTTGATTCGGTACTCCGCCGAGCGGGCGTGGGCGGTGAGGCCTTCGCCTCTGGCCAGGACGGAGGCTACCCGGCCCATGCGGTCGGCGCCGTTGGCGCTGAAGCCTATGATGGACGAGCGCTTCTGGAAGTCGTAGACGCCCAGCGGTGACGAGAACCGTGCGGTGCCGCTGGTGGGCAGGACGTGGTTCGGGCCGGCGCAGTAGTCGCCCAGGGCTTCGGCGGTGTAGCGGCCCATGAAAATGGCGCCGGCGTGGCGGATGTCGTCCAGCATGGCCTGCGGGTCTTCGACGGACAGCTCCAGGTGTTCCGGGGCGATCCGATTGGAGACTTCGGCCGCCTCCTTGAGATCTGCGACCTGGATCAGGGCCGCACGGTCGGTCATGGAGGTGCGGATGATGTCTGCGCGTTCCATGGTCGGGAGCAGCTTGTTGATGCTGGCTTCCACGGCATCCAGGAATTCCGCATCCGGGCTGATCAGGATGCTCTGGGCCTGCTCGTCGTGCTCGGCCTGGGAGAAAAGGTCCATGGCGATCCAGTCCGGGTCGGTCTTGCCGTCAGAGATCACCAGGATTTCGGAGGGGCCGGCGATCATGTCGATGCCGACGACGCCGAACACTTCCCGCTTGGCGGTGGCCACGAAGATGTTACCCGGGCCCACGATCTTGTCGACCGAAGGAATGGTTTCCGTTCCGTAAGCCAGCGCACCGACTGCCTGGGCACCGCCCACCGTGAATACCCGGTCTACGCCGGCAATGGCGGCGGCGGCCAGGACCATGTCGTTGACGACACCGTCCGGCGTGGGGACCACCATGATGACTTCGCTGACGCCAGCGACTTTTGCCGGGATGGCGTTCATCAGTACCGAG
Organism: Marinobacter szutsaonensis; assembly: GCF_039523335.1. Lineage (NCBI taxonomy): Bacteria > Pseudomonadati > Pseudomonadota > Gammaproteobacteria > Pseudomonadales > Marinobacteraceae > Marinobacter > Marinobacter szutsaonensis. Next base: position 951,746 of record NZ_BAAAFC010000001.1, read on the forward strand.
GATGGATAGGCTGCCTTGCCACCGGGCACGTACAGGCCTGCTCGGTCCAACGGGGTGACCTTTTGGCCCAGGATGGTGCCGTCCTGGTCCTGATACTGCCAGGATTTCTGGTCCTGGCGTTCGTGATAGTCGCGGATGCGCTCGGCCGCCTTTTCCAGAGCCTCACGCTGGTCCTGGGGAATGGCGTCCAGGCTTTTCTGGAGCCGGTCTTTGCCCATTTCCAGTTCGGCTACGGAGCCGACGGCCAGGCGGTCAAATTTCTCGGTGAATTCGAGGACTGCCTGATCGCCGCGGGTTTTGACCTCGTGCAGGATGTGTCGTACCGATTCGTTTACCTGATGATCAACGCTGTCGTCCCAGGCCAGGAGTTTGGCCAGTGCGCTGTCGAAAGCGCTTTGGGAGGCGTTCAGTCGTTTGATGGTTACGTCGGTCATTTCTGTGTTCCTGCTTCAGGAGGACATTGCTTTGGTTTTGCTGTGGTGCCGGAATTACCGGGGTCAGAAGAAGGCTTTCTTCAGACCCCTACTTGTTCTCTCGCCGCTTCTCTACTGCGGCCGCCATCTTTTCAATTATGGGGTTAATCCGGCCATGTTTCATCTTCATGGACGCACGATTAACCACTAACCGGCTGCTGATGTTTTCAATCAGGTCCCGGGCTTCGAGGCCGTTGGCTTTCAGGGTGTTGCCGGTATCCACAATATCGACGATCTCGTCGGCCAGGCCGAGGATCGGGGCCAGTTCCATTGCGCCGTACAGCTTGATGATATCGGCCTGGCGGCCCTGGGCGGAATAGTACCTTCGAGCCAGGTTGACGAACTTGGTGGCTACCTTGATGCGGCCGTTCGGGGGTGTCTGGCCCTTGGGGCCGGCGGTCATCAGGCGGCAGCGGGAGATGTTCAGGTCCAGGGGCTCGTACAGGCCTTCCGCGCCGTGCTCCATCAGCACATCCTTGCCGGTCACACCGAGGTCCGCGCCGCCGTACTGGACATAGGTCGGCACGTCGGTGGCGCGGATGATCAGTACGCGAACGTCCGGATCGGTGGTCGGAAACACCAGCTTGCGGGATTTCTTCACGTCGTCCACCAGCTCAATGCCGGCTTCCGCCAGCAGCGGCAGGGTTTCTTCGAGGATTCGTCCCTTCGACAAGGCGATGGTGATGGAATCTGTCATGCGTCCTTCCGGTTTCCCGTCTGTGTCTGTCAGGCCGGCAGGCGGCGGATACTCGCGCCCAGCAGCTGCAATTTCTCTTCGATACACTCGTAGCCGCGATCGATGTGGTAGATGCGATCGACGATGGTGTCACCATCGGCCACCAGGCCGGCGATCACCAGGCTGGCCGAGGCCCGCAGGTCGGTCGCCATCACCGGGGCTCCGGTCAGATGCTCCACGCCCTTGATGATGGCCGCGTTGCCTTCCAGGGTGATGTCCGCGCCCATGCGGCCGAGTTCCTGCAGGTGCATGAAGCGGTTCTCGAACACCGTCTCCACGATGGTGCCGGTGCCTTCCGCCACGGCATTCATGGCAGCGAACTGCGCCTGCATGTCGGTCGGGAACGCCGGGTACGGCGCCGTGCGCAGGCTCACCGCTTTCGGCCGCTTGCCCTTCATGTCCAGCTCGATCCAGTCCGGACCGGTCTCGATGTGGGCGCCCGCCTCTTCCAGCTTCAGCAGCACCGCTTCCAGCAAATCTTCCCGAGTGTCCTTCAGTTTCACCCGGCCACCGGTGGCGGCGGCCGCCACCAGGAAGGTACCGGTTTCGATGCGGTCAGGCAGCACGTTGTAGTGACAGCCGTGCAGACGTTCAACACCGTTGATCTCGATGGTGGCGGTACCGTGGCCCTTGATGTCCGCACCCATGGCAATCAGGCATTCGGCCAGGTCGACCACTTCCGGCTCGCGGGCGGCGTTCTCAAGGATGGTCTTGCCGTCGGCCAGGGCCGCAGCCATCATCAGGTTCTCGGTACCGGTTACGGTCACGGTATCCAGGAAGATGTGGGCACCCTTCAGGCGGCCGTTGGTCTTCGCCTTGATGTAGCCGTTCTCGACCTTGATATCCGCACCCATCAGCTCCAGGCCGTGGATGTGCAGGTTTACCGGCCGGCTACCGATGGCACAACCACCCGGCAGCGACACCTCGGCCTCGCCGAAGTGGGCCACCAGCGGACCCAGCACCAGGATCGACGCGCGCATGGTCTTGACCAGTTCATAGGGCGCGTGGAAGTGCTTGATGGTGTTGGCGTGGATCTCGACGCTCATCTTCTCGTCGATGATCACCTCAACGCCCATGCGACCCAGCAGCTCGATCATGGTGGTGATGTCGTGCAGGTGCGGCAGGTTCCCCACGGTGACCGGCTCGTCTGCCAGCAGAGTGGCAGCGAGGATCGGCAATGCCGCGTTCTTGGCACCTGAAATACGGATTTCGCCATCGAGGGGTCTGCGCCCGCGAATCAGAAGTTTGTCCAAAATAGAATTCCTGTGTCTGGCGGGCGTATCAGCCCTGGCGCTCGGCCCATTCTGCGGGAGTGAAGGCACGCGGATGCAGCGCGTGGATAGTGCCGTCCATAACGTGCTGGAACAGCGCCTTGTTGATCATTTGCTGCCGCTTGATGGTCGGCAGGCCTTCGAATACGTCACCCACGACGACGACCATGTAATGGGTACCATCAACCTGGACCTGAACCTCGCAACCGGGCAAGGCTTCTTCGACCAGTTTTGTGACTTCGGCGGCGTCCATAAACTATCCTCGGGTGTTTTGGGAAAATCAGGGGCGAGATTGTAACCAATTAGTCGGCGCGGGTCAGCTGGGCACTCAGATTACTCAGTGACGCCAGCGAGGCAAGGCGACCATTGATGCCACGAAAACTCAGGTCGATGCCCTGCTTCCTGGCAAGCCGCTCCCAGCACAGCATCATGGAGAGCACCACACTGTGGGCGGTTTCCAGACCGGAGACATCAACCACGAGACCATCGTTGATCCCGGAAATCAGCTGCTCCCCCTGCTGGCGAAGGCCAATGACCGACGAGGCATCCACCTCGCCGGTCACGATCATCTCGCCATCCCGGAGCTCGGCGCGCGGTGCGGAAGGACTCATGAGTTGTCTGCGTCTCCGTCCAGATCGATGGCCTTGGCGGCATCGCTCCAGCCGTCGATCACTACCTGGATCTGGCCCCGGTTCTCTTCCATTTCCTGGCTGAAACGATCCCGGAAGGCGAGACCAATGTTCACACCTTCGACGATCACGTTCTCCATCAGCCACTGGCCCTCACCGTTCCGGTACATGGAGTACACCACCGGATAGCGGTTGCCCGAGGAACTGATCACTTCCAGATCTACCGAAGCGCGGTCTTCATCCCGCGGCAGGATGGTCGCTTCCTTCACCTTGATCTCGAAGTCCTCGGCATCGACCAGGGCCTTGGCATAGCTGTCGAACAGGCTGCGCTTGAACTTCTCGACGAACTCGTCACGCTGCTCCGGGGTAGTCTGGCGCGCGTAGCGCCCCATTACGCGGGCGGCGATGCGACGGAAATCCACAAAATCGGTCAGGGCCTCGTCCATGCTCCGGTAGAAGGCCTCGGGGTCCTTCTCATACAGGCCCCGCTCCTCATTCAACTTCTCCACCAGCTTCTGGGTGTTGACGTCCACGTATTCGCGCAACTCTTCGGCCTGCCCCGCCTGCGCCTGGGCAAGCGTCGCGACCACCAGGGCCAACGCCAGGAAAAGTCGTTGGGTTAAAGCAACCATCAGGATCTCCCGCTATCTCTGTTCGGTCAGTGTTCCGGTGCTCATTTACCGGAAGCAAAGTTACTGATCAGCCGCTCAAGGTTCATGGCGGACTGGGTGGAATAGAAGGTATCGCCCGCTTGCAGCGATTCCATGTCTCCACCGATGGATATATCAATGTACTGCTCACCGAGCAGGCCGGATGTACGTATTACTGCGGAACTGTCCGCCGGAATGTTGTCCACCTCGGCCTGAATCGACATTCTCACCCGGGCCTGGAAGGTTTCCTTGTCGAGGGAAATGGACTCGATGGTGCCGACCGTCACCCCGGCCATGGAGACCTTGCCCCGGGGTGTCAGGCCGCCGGTATCGTTGAAATTGGCGTACAGGGTGTAGGTGCTCTCGGCGGCCTTGGGCGACAACCCGCTGACCTGAAGCGCCAGCACCAGCAAAGCCGCCAGCCCCGCAACCATGAACAGACCAACTATGATTTCAATGGTTCTCTGTGCCATTACCGGCTCCCGTTGATCAATCTCAGAAATCGCCGAACATTACGGCGGTTAGCACAAAATCCAGCCCCAATACCGCCAGAGACGAGTAAACCACGGTCTTGGTGGTGGCGGAACTGATTCCGGCGGACGTGGGCACACAGTCGTATCCCTGGAACACTGCGATCCAGGCGCAGACGAACCCGAACACGACGCTCTTGATGAAGCCGTTCATCACGTCGTCCACAAAGTCCACGGAGGATTGCATGTTGCCCCAGAAGGAACCTTCGAACACGCCCAGCCATTCCACACCAACCAGCATCCCGCCCCAGATACCGACCACGGAGAAGATAACCGCCAGTATCGGCATGGCTATGAAGCCGGCCCACAGGCGTGGCGCGATCACCCGCCGCAGGGGATCCACCCCCATCATTTCCATGCTGGACAGCTGCTCGGTGGCCTTCATCAGGCCGATCTCGGCCGTTAACGCCGAGCCGGCCCTGCCGGCGAACAGCAAGGCGGTGACCACCGGCCCGAGCTCCCGCACCAGGGTCAGTGCAATCATCTGGCCGATGGCCGCCTCAGAACCGTAATCGGAGAGAATGGTGTAACCCTGCAGCCCCAATACCATGCCGATAAACAGGCCGGAAACCACCACAATGGCCAGGGACAGCACCCCGACCGAATAGATCTGTTTAACCAGGAGCGGAAAGCCGGTCACCGGGCGGGGCACACCACTCAGCACCCCGGCCAGGAAACGCCCGGAGCGACCGAGGGAAGCGACAACATCCAGGCCCAGCCGGCCCAGGGAAGCGATACGATCCAGCATCAGGCGCCTCCTCCCAGACCAAAGTCCTTGCCGGCATCATCCGCCGGATAATGGAAGGGCACCGGGCCGTCCGGCTGGCCCTGCAGGAACTGCTGGACCTGATCCGACGGGTGGGCCTTCAGTTCCTCCGGCGTGCCTTCACCAATGACCTTGCCGTCGGCAATGATACAGGCGTAATGGCAGATACTCAGGGACTCGGGCACGTCATGGGAGACCAGCACGCTGGTCAGGCCCATGGAACTGTTCAGATCCCGAATCAGCTTGACCAGAACGCCCATGGCAATGGGATCCTGGCCGGCGAAGGGCTCGTCGTACATGATCAGTTCCGGGTCCAGGGCAATACTGCGCGCCAAAGCAACCCGGCGGGTCATACCGCCGGACAGCTCCGAAGGCATCAGGTGGCGCGCACCCCGCAGGCCAACGGCTTCAAGCTTCATCAGGACGATGTCGTGGATCATGTCTTCGGGCAGTTTCGTGTGTACCCGCAGCGGAAACGCCACGTTTTCAAAGACACTCAGATCGGTAAACAGGGCGCCACTCTGGAACAGCATGCCCATCTTTTCGCGCAGGGCGTACAAGTCCTTGCGCTTGAGGCGCGGCACCTCGTGGCCATCCACCTGGACGCTGCCACTGTCCGGGCGCAGTTGCCCGCCGATCAGTCGCAGCAAAGTAGTCTTTCCTGTTCCACTGGGCCCCATGATCGCGGTGATCTTGCCCCTGGGAATGTCCAGAGTGATGCCATCGAAGATGCGCCGGCCGGAACGGGAGAAGACAACGTCCTTCAGAGATATGTATGCATTCGAACCCATAATCTGTCCCTTTCGAGGAGGGGCTACATTATGCGATGCGGCGCCTAACCTCAATGTCTGGGCGGTAAAATGTCCTGATGGTCATCACCGGAATTACTGAAAATGATATACTTCCGCCACTTTCAACGCTTTTTGCCGAATTCCCCCGATACAAGCCAGGCCAGAGCCCGATGACTGAACAGACCAGCCACGATTTCCGGACGTCCGCCCTACGCGCCATTCGCATCGAGCGCGATGCCATCGAGGCCCTCGAAGGCCGCGTTGACGACCACTTCCTCCGCGCCTGCGAGACCATCATGGCCTGCAAGGGCCGGGTCGTGGTCACCGGCATGGGCAAGTCCGGCCATATCGGCAACAAGATCGCGGCGACCCTGGCCAGCACCGGCACGCCTTCTTTCTTTGTGCATCCCGGCGAAGCCAGCCATGGCGACCTGGGCATGATCACCAGCCAGGATGTGGTCATTGCCATCTCCAACAGCGGCAACACCAGCGAGGTGGTGACCATCCTGCCCCTGATCAAGCGCATGGGCGCCCCGCTGATCAGCATGACCGGCAATCCGGACTCGGTGCTGGCCCGGGAAGCGGTGGCCAATCTGGACGTCCGTGTCGACGCCGAAGCCTGCCCGCTGGGCCTGGCCCCCACTTCCAGTACTACGGCAACCCTGGTCATGGGAGATGCATTGGCGGTAGCCCTGCTGGAAGCCCGGGGCTTCAGTGCCGAGGATTTCGCTTTCTCCCACCCCGGTGGCAGCCTGGGCCGACGCCTGCTGCTCAAGGTCTCCGACATCATGCACACCGGCAAGCAGATTCCGGTCGTGACTGAAGGCACCACCCTCAGTGGCGCTCTGCTGGAGATTTCCCGCAAGGGCCTGGGTATGACCACGGTGGTAGACGTCAAGGGCAACCTCACCGGGATCTTCACCGACGGCGATCTGCGCCGCACCCTGGACCGGTCCGTGGACATCCACAACACCGCCATCGAGGAGGTGATGACGCGCCACGGCAAGACCATTGCCGCCGACCACCTGGCGGCCGAGGCGCTGAACATCATGGAGGAAATGAAGATCAACGCCCTGCCGGTGACCGACGAGCAAGGCGCGCTGGTCGGCGCCATCAACATGCACGACCTGCTGCGAGCGGGAGTGATCTGATGGCCGAGCTGACCAGCCCACTGGCATCCCAATGGTCCGAGGATCTGCTGGCGAAAGCGGCCCGCATCCGGCTGATTGCGCTGGATGTGGACGGCATCATGAGCGACGGCAAGCTCTACTTCAGCGCCAATGGCGATGAACTCAAGGGGTTCAATATCCTCGACGGACTGGGCCTGAAGCAGCTGATGGCCGCCGGCATTACCGTAGCCGTGATCACCGGGCGGCGCTCGCCTTTGACCGAAAAGCGCATGAACGACCTGGGCATCCCGCACCTGATGCAGGGCCGCGAAGACAAGAAAGTGGCTTTGCAGGAGCTGGTCCGCACCATGGACATCTCCCCGGAAGAGATTGCCTACATGGGCGACGACCTCCCCGACCTGCCGGCGCTGCGCTTTGCCGGCCTGGGCATCACGGTGCCCAACGGCTACTGGCTGGTGCAACAGCACGCGGATTACTGCACCAGCGTCACCGGTGGCACCGGTGCGGTTCGGGAAGCCTGCGATTTGATCCTGACCGCCCAGCACAAGCTGGAAGCCGCGCTCGCCCCTTACCTGGAGCCGGCCGGATGAGCAGCAGTGCCGTGGAGTCCCTGCAGGAGATCACCGAACGCCCGTTGGTGCGGACGCTCGCGGTGATTGCTCTGGTCGCCGTGGCGCTGTTCCTGCTCTGGCGCAGTGACGAGCCGCCGGCACCGGACCCGGACGCCGCTGCCCTGCGCGGCCCGGCAGAGCCGGATGGCTTTGTGGTGGACGGCACCTACACCGCCTATGACGAGAACGGCAACCTGGAAGTGCGCTTCTCCAGCCCCCGGATCGAACAGTTCGAAGAGGGCAACATGGCCACCATGGTCTCGCCCACCGCCCGAATCCGCGGTGAACCCGGCACCGAACCCTGGACAATCTCGGCGGACAACGGCAGCCTGCTGCAGAACGAGAATCTGCTGTACCTGACCGATAACGTGCGTATCATTCGCCCGATTGGCGACCGTGAGGCGACCCTGACCACGTCAAAGCTGACGCTGGACAATGATCAGAACATCATCTATACCGACGCTCCGGTGGAGATCACCGATCGCATCGGCGTGACCCGTGCCACCGGCATGAAAGCCTGGATCAACGAGCGAATTCTGGAGCTCAACTCCGACGTGGAAGGACGTTATGAGACCGTTCAATAGACACCTCCCCGCCGCGCTGGCCGCATTGCTGGCCCTAGTAATCAGTGGCCCGGCCCTGGCCTTCGACCTGGACTCCGACCAGCCGATCACCGTCAGCGCCGACAGCGCACGGCTCGATGACAGCAAGGGCGTGGCCACCTATACCGGTGACGTCATCCTGACCCAGGGCAAGACCCGGCTGACCGCCGAACGGGTGGTACTGTATCGCAACACTGAAGGCCTGAATCGTATCGAGGCGTCCGGCGCCCCGGCCCACTACACCCAACCGAGCCGTGACGGAGAGGGCGAGACCGATGCCCGCGCCCTGAATATCACCTGGTCTGCCACGGACCGCCAGCTGACGTTTGAACGGGAAGCGGTGATTGAGCAGAATGGCAACCTGTTCCGCGGCGACCTGATCCATTACGACACAGTTCGCCGGGTAGTGACCGCCGAGGGCGGACAGGACACGGGATCCGGCACTGGCCGGGTTGAAATGGTTATCCAGCCCCGCAGCACCAGACAGGGATCCGATGGCAGTACTGAGAGCCAGTAACCTGGCAAAGAGCTACAAACAGAAGAAGGTGGTGATCGACGTTTCCCTGGAAATCCAGAGCGGCGAGATCGTCGGCTTGCTCGGTCCCAACGGCGCCGGCAAGACCACCTGTTTTTACATGATCGTAGGCTTGGTGCCCGCCGATCGCGGTCGGATAACCATCGACAATCAGGACATCACACCGCTGCCCATGCACGGAAGGGCCCGCAAGGGTATCGGCTACCTGCCCCAGGAAGCCTCGGTGTTCCGCAAGCTGACCGTGCGGGACAACATCATGGCGATCCTGGAGACCCGCAAGGGCCTCAGCCGCGCCGATCGGGACCACAAGCTGGAAGAACTGCTGGAAGAGTTCCACATCACTCACATCCGCGACAGCGTCGGCATGGCCCTGTCCGGCGGTGAGCGCCGGCGGGTGGAAATCGCCCGCGCCCTGGCCATGGAACCCGCCTTCATCCTGCTGGACGAACCCTTCGCCGGCGTCGACCCGATCTCCGTAAGCGACATAAAGCACATCATCCGCCACCTGCGGGACAAAGGCATCGGCGTGCTGATCACCGACCACAACGTGCGGGAGACGCTGGATATCTGCGAGAACGCCTATATCGTCTCCGGGGGGCATATTATTGCTTCCGGGAGTTCGGAGGAGATTCTGGCGAATCAGCAGGTGAAGGAAGTGTACCTGGGGGATGAGTTCCGGCTCTAACGGTGCCAGGGTTAAGATGGGGTCATACCCCAGGGGTCTGAAGAACACCTTCTTCTGACCCCGAGTTAACTTCAGGCACGAGCCAAAGGTCCAAGCTGGGGTCAGGTGAAAGTTTTCATCAGACCCCTGAGTTATACCCCCGAGTTACCTTTCATGTTCAATCTGGCCCCCGTTTCCAGTAAACTCGGCAAAGAACTTGCTTGCTACGGCAACTAGCTAGCATACAAAGCATTTTTTCTCTGATGCCAAGGCGACAGAGCGTGACGAGTAACGGATCCTGAACGTATGGTGATGAAAGCTTCATTACAGTTAAAGCTGGGTCAGAGCCTGACCATGACGCCCCAGCTGCAACAGGCGATCCGGCTTCTGCAGCTCTCCACCCTCGATCTGCAACAGGAAATCCAGCAGGCCCTCGATTCCAATCCGATGCTGGAAACCTCCGAGGACGACGACCACGCCGACGCGCCGGCGGACAACACCGAAAACCGGGAAGACAACGACCACGAACAGGGTTCCACTGCCAGTGCCGAGAGCAATGAAGACTGGGATGACGCCGGCCCGGAATGGACCAGCGAGAGCGAGGTTCCCGATAACATCCCCGATGACCTGCCGGTCGACACCGCCTGGGACGACATCTATCAGTCCGCCCCGGCCTCTTCTGCGCGCAATGACGACGACAACGAGCAGGATTTCGAGACCCGCAACTCCCCCACGGAAACCCTGCACGACCACCTGGAATGGCAGATCAACCTGACTCCCATGAGCGAGCGTGACCGGGCCATCGCCCATGCCCTGCTCGATGCGGTGGATGACCGCGGCTACCTGACCAGCCCGCTGGAGGAAATCCATGCCGGCCTGCAGGACGATGCCGATGAGGATCCCCTGGAACTGGACGAGGTGGAAGCGGTACTGCACCGGCTGCAGCATCTGGACCCGGCTGGCGTGTTTGCCCGGGATCTGCAGGAATGCCTGCTGATCCAGCTCAACCAGCTGCCGCCGGACACCCCCTGGCTGCCACAGGCCAGGCTGGTGATTACCCACTACATCAACCTCCTGGGTAACCGCGATTACGCCCAGCTGCTGCGCAGAAGCCGTCTGAAGGAAGATCAGCTGCGTGAAGTCCTGGCCCTGATCACCGGCCTCAACCCGCGGCCCGGCGATGTCATCGACCACGGCGAGCCGGATTACGTCATCCCCGATGTGATCGTCAGCAAACACAACGGCCGTTGGCGGGTGGAACTGAATCCGGAAATTGCCCCCCGCATCCGCGTAAATGCGAGCTATGCTTCTCTTATAAGGCGTGCGGACAGCAGTGCAGACAACACCTACCTGCGGGATCAGTTGCAGGAAGCCAAGTGGTTCATCAAGAGCCTGCAGAGCCGGAACGAAACCTTGCTGAAGGTGGCCACTCGCATCGTGGAACACCAGCAGGGCTTCCTGGACCAGGGTGAGGAGGCGATGAAGCCGCTGATCCTGTCCGATATTGCCCAGGCGGTGGAGATGCACGAGTCCACGATTTCCCGGGTGACCACGCAGAAATACATGCATACGCCCCGGGGCATCTTTGAGCTGAAGTACTTTTTCTCCAGCCATGTCAGCACGGATGAAGGGGGTGAATGTTCCTCAACGGCCATTCGCGCGATGATCAAGAAACTGATTGCCGCGGAAACTCCCAAAAAGCCATTGAGTGACAGTAAAATTGCAGCCATGCTAGGAGAACAGGGCATCAAGGTGGCAAGACGCACCGTGGCCAAGTACCGGGAGGCGATGCATATTCCGCCTTCCAATGAACGCAAACGACTGGTGTAACAACAGGAGACGCCTATGCAACTCAATATTTCAGGCCATCACGTAGAACTGACTCCCTCCCTCAAGGATTATGTCACCGAGAAGTTCGACAAGCTGGAGCGCCACTTTGACCACATTTCCAACTGTCAGGTGACCCTGGAAGTCGAAAAGGTGCGCCAGATAGCGGAGGGGACTCTGCATGTAGCGGGTGGCGGTGAAATTCATGCAAAGGCCGAGAACGAGGACATGTACGCAGCGATCGATGCCCTGATCGACAAGCTGGATCGTCAGGTTCTCAAGCACAAGGAAAAGAACGTAGACCGGATGCACGGTAACGGACAACGTTAACAGTCCGTCTCCATGCAGGAATCCAATGGCGCTGCGGCACTTCGGGTGTCGCAGCCTTTTTTTTACGGAAATGCAGTCGATCCATGAGCGACACATCCCTGACCATAGACAACATCCTTGTACCGGAGCTGACCCTCTGCCGGGTGCCGGCATCAAGCAAGAAGCGGGTTCTGGAGTTCATCGCTGAAAAGATCCACCAGCAGGATGAAACCCTCAGCGACACCGAGATCTTCAACAACCTGATCGCACGGGAGCGGCTCGGAAGCACCGGAATCGGCCAGGGGATTGCGATCCCTCACTGCCGCCTGGAAGGCCTGGACCGGGTGATCGGTGTGTTGATGACGCTGGAGGAAAGCGTCGAGTTCGATGCCATCGATAACCAGCCCGTGGACCTGGTGTTTGCCCTGATCGTGCCAAAAGAAGCGACCAGCGAGCACCTGGAACTGCTGAGCCAGCTGGCCGAGAAATTCAATGAGCGCTCCTTCTGCAACAGGCTGCGCGAATGCGAGGATGCCAGGACGCTGTACGAGCGCATGACAGCCGCTAACGGCTGACCCCTACTGTACCGGAGGCACGCTGGGCATGAAGTTGATCATCGTGAGTGGCAGATCAGGCTCAGGCAAGAGTACCGCACTGCATGTGCTGGAAGACCTGGGCTTCTACTGCATCGACAATCTTCCCATCGGGTTGCTGTTTCCTCTGACCCGGGAAGCGGCCTCGCAGGCAACCCCGGGCCGGCTGAACAAGATGGCCGTGAGCATTGATGCCCGGAACCTGTCCGGGGAGCTCGCCAATTTCGAGGACATCTACAGCCAGCTCCAGGAAACCGGCATTACCGTGGAAATCATTTTTCTGGATGCCGACGAACAGTCCCTGCTGCAGCGTTTCCATGCCACCCGCCGGAAGCACCCCCTGAGTGACGACAAGACCTCCCTGCGCGAGGCCATTACCAGCGAGAAGAAGCTGCTGGAGCCGCTGTCCAAACTTGCCGACCTCTATATCAACACCACCGGCATGTCGATGTACGAGCTGCGGGATCAGGTCAAGCAACGGGTGGTGGGCCGCAAGGAGCAGGAGCTGGCCCTGTTGTTCCAGTCCTTCGGCTTCAAGCACGGGGTACCGCTGGATTCCGATTACGTATTCGATGTCCGTTGCCTTCCCAATCCCTACTGGGACACCAGCCTGCGCAAGTATGTGGGTACCGACCAGCCGGTGATCGATTTCCTGGAGCGGGAGCCGGCCAGTCGCAAGATGGTCGATGACCTGATCGCCTTCCTGGACACCTGGCTGCCCGGCTTTGCCGAAAGCAACCGCAGCTACATGACCATTTCCATCGGCTGCACCGGTGGCCAGCACCGCTCCGTGTATATCTGCGAGCAGCTGGGCAAGCATTTCCGCGAACACTACAACAACGTGCAGGTGCGCCACACAGAGCTGCCGCACCTGCAAGCCCGCGGGGAGACCTGAATCACCATGATCCGCCGCCCCGTCACCATCATCAACAAACTCGGCCTGCACGCCCGCGCCACCGCCAAGCTGGTGGCCACCGCCTCCGAGTTCGACAGCCAGGTCCGCATCGCCCGTAATAGCCGTGAAGTGGACGCCAAGAACATCATGCAGGTGATGATGCTCGCCGCCAGCCAGGGCACCGAGGTGGAGCTGATTGCCGAGGGGCCGGATGAGGAAGAGGCGGTTGAGGCGCTGGTGGAGTTGATTGATGACTACTTCGGCGAGGGGGAGTAAGCGTGAAGATGGGGTCAGATGAAGGCGTTCATCTGACCCCTGAGTTAGGAAAGGGGTCTGAAGAACACCTTCTTCTGACCCCGAGTTTGACGCATGCTCTGCAAAGGGGTCTGAAGAAAGCCTTCTTCTGACCCCGAGTTTGACGCATGCTCCGCAAAGGGGTCTGAAGAAAGCCTTCTTCTGACCCCGAATTCGATTCATCCTCCGTGCCAGATCTGAAAATGGGGTCAGATGAAAGCTTTCGTCAGACCCCTGAGTTGCACTAATACTCCGCGCCAGGCCTGAAAATGGGGTCAGAAGAAAGTGTTCTTCAGACCCCTGGGGATTTAACCCCGTTTTCACTCACCTGTAACGCCTAACTCCGCTATAATAAAGGCGTTTTCAGCAAGCAGGTGATCCATGACCGATATTCTGGAAAAAAGCCAGGCCAAGCAGCGTTTGCGCTCACTGAGTGAGGCGCTGGATAGTGGTGCCCTCAAGCAGGTTGCCCGCATCCTCAATGGCGGCCTGAGCCCCAGTGATATCGCCCACCTGCTGGAATCCTCCCCTCCCCGCCAGCGGGCCCTGCTCTGGAACCTGGTGGAGAAGGACCTGGAGGGTGAAGTCCTCCAGTACCTCAGCGATGATATCCGTAGCTACTTCCTGAGCCAGCTGAACGCCCAGGAACTGGCGGACATCATCGAGGATTTCGAGTCGGACGACCTCGCCGACTTGCTGCAGCAGCTGCCGGACACGGTGATCCAGGAAGTCCTGGACACCATGGACGAGCAGGACCGGCTGCGGGTCGAGGAAGTGTTGTCCTATCCGGAGGACACCGCCGGCGGCCTGATGAACACGGATACCATCACGGTGCGCCCGGACATCAGCATCGACGTGGTGCTCCGTTACCTGCGCCGGCACCGTAACCTGCCCCCGATGACCGACAGCCTGATCGTGGTCAGCCGGCGGGACGATTTTATCGGGGTGCTGCCCATTACCCGGATCCTGGTGTCCAACCCGGCGGCGACCGTGCGGGAAGTCATGGACACCGAAGTCGAACCCATTCCCGTGACCCTTTCCGACACCAAGGTCGCGACCATGTTCGAGCGCTACGACCTGATCTCGGCGCCGGTGGTCAACGAGGAAGGCCGACTGCTCGGGCGCATCACCATCGATGACGTGGTTGACGTTATCCGGGAAGACGCCGACCACTCCCTGATGAGCATGGCCGGTCTGGACGAAGACGAAGATACGTTCGCCCCGGTGTGGAAAACCACCCGCCGCCGGGCGGTGTGGCTGGGAATCAACCTGATCACCGCGTTCATTGCCTCGGGGGTGATCGGTCTGTTCGAAGACACCATCAGCAAGGTGGTCGCCCTCGCAGTACTGATGCCCATCGTCGCCAGCATGGGCGGTATTGCCGGCAGCCAGACCCTCACGCTGGTGATCCGCGGCATGGCCGTGGGCCAGATCAGCGGCGCCAACGTGCGATGGCTGCTGAACCGGGAATTCTTTGTCGGCGCCCTTAACGGCCTGTTCTGGGCCCTGGTGGTGGCCACAGCTGCCGCCGCCTGGTTCCAGGATCTGCTGATCGGCGGCATCATCGCTGCCGCCCTGGTCATCAACCTCGTGGCGGCGGCGTTTGTTGGCACCATGTTGCCGCTGTTTCTCAAGTCCCGGAACATTGATCCGGCGCTGGCCGGCAGCGTGATTCTGACCACGGTGACGGATGTGGTGGGGTTTATGGCGTTTCTGGGGCTGGCGACGATTTTTTATGCGTGAGGGTTGCAACTGAACACGGGGTCAGATGAACAAGTTCATCAGCCCCCTGAGTTGGGCGCAAGTATGGGGTCTGATGAAAGCCTTCATCTGCCCCCTGAGTTGGCCGCGAACTTGGGGTCTGAAGAACGCTTTCTTCTGACCCCTTCTTCACGCAGCCCCCGGAGTCAGAATTGAAAATGGGGTCAGAAGAAGGTTTTCTTCAGACCCCTGAGTTTGGCGCGATTATGGGGTCAGATGAAAGCGTTCATCTGACCCCGACTTAGGCTTTAGGTAGCAACTATGACAGATCACCACGACGACGAATTCCAGGAAGACCTCGGTCCCAGCAAATCCCAGATCAAGCGGGAAATGCACGCCCTGCAGGAAGTGGGCAAGCGCATGCTGGACCTGAGCGACGAGCAACTCAACAGCCTGCCCATCAGCGATACCCTGAAGGCGGCCATCATTGAATCCCGGCGAATCCGCAAGCATGAGGCACGCCGGCGGCACCTGCATTACATCGGCAAGGTCATGCGCAACGAGGAAGACCCGGAAGCCATCGAGCGCGGCCTGGACGCCTTCGATTCCGGCAGCGCCGAGCATACCCGCCGCCATCACCTGGCCGAGCGCTGGCGCGACCGGATGGTGGCCGAGGGGGATTCGGCGGTTGGGGAGTTTATTGATTACTGCCCGTCGGCGGATATCCAGCACCTGCGCAACCTGGCACGGAATGCGAAGCGGGATGCGGAGAAGGAGAAGAATACCGGGCAGGCGAAGAAGTTGTTTCGGTATTTGCGGGAATGTATTGACGAGGTGGAATAGGGGGATGTTTGGGTCGCCCCCCAAGGGGTCTGAAGAACTCCTTCTTCTGACCCCGCTTTCAAGTGGGACTCAGAGCTGGACTCCAAGATGGGGTCAGATGAACAAGTTCATCAGACCCCTGAGGTAAGTTGGGGTCTGAAGAACGCCTTCTTCTGACCCCGTTTTCAGATGCGACCCCGGAGCTTTACCTGAACATGGGGTCAGATGAAGGCTTTCATCAGACCCCTGAGTTAAACGAGTTCATCAGACCCCGGTGCCGCTCGACCCCTGCGTTAAACCAGCCGCCGGTGCTCCCACACCGGCATGTTGGTCCTCACCTGTTTCAGGCGCTCCAGGTCCAGTTCGGCGGTAATCACGCCGGGGCCGTCTCCTTCACGCTCCGCAGTAATTTTTCCCCAGGGGTCGCAGATCAGGGTGTGGCCGTAGGTGCGGCGGCGTTCGCTGTTCTGGCCACCCTGGCCGGGAGCGACGATCCAGACCTGGTTTTCGATGGCCCGGGCGCGGATCAGGGCGTGCCAGTGGGCATCGCCGGTTTGCCAGGTGAAGGCGCTTGGCAGGCAGACCCAGTCGGCACCCTGCTCCCTCAGGAGCCTGAACAGCTCCGGGAAGCGCAGGTCGTAGCAGATGGCCATCCCGAGCTTGCCCACCGGTGTATCCACGGTCACCACCTGCTCCCCGGGCTCGAAAGTATCCGATTCCCGGTATTGACCGTGGGCATCGTCCACTTTGGCGTCGAAGAGATGGATCTTGTCGTAACGGCCCACTTCCTGGCCCTGGTCGTCATACACCAGGCAGGTGGCCCGTACCCGATCCCCGATTTCGGTACCGTCCGGTCTCTGTGCCAGCGGCAGGGAGCCCCCCACAATCCAGATCCCGAGCTTCCGGGCCTGGCCAGACAGGAAATCCCGGATCACCGGCTTGTCGCCAGCCTCGGTGCGACCGCAGTCGATCATATCGATGGTGGACAGCACCGCGAAGTTCTCCGGCAGCACCGCCACCTTCGCCCCCTGGCGGGCAGCTTCGGCCAGCAAACGCTCCGCTTCCCGCAGATTCGCCTCGATGTCTCTCGTGCTCACCATCTGAATCGCGGCTACCCGCTGTTTCGCCTGTGTGGTCATAAAATCCTTCTCCGCTCGCACTATTCGCCGGTGTCGAAGACCCGGCGCAGGTCAACCTCGGGATTATCCCAGGTCCCGGTAACACTATAGGTGGCACTGGTCAGTTTGCTCAACGGGTCGCCCAGAACCTTGTCCAGTACGAACAGGGCGCCACCGATCGGCGCACCAGCCCCCATCAGCAGGGCCGCCAATGGCAGGTTCTGGGTGAGTGGTAACACTACCACCAACCGCATATCCAGGGTTTCCTCGGACAGGTCCGTGGTGCCGCTGAGTTTGAACGCACCGGAGGGACCGACAATCTGCAGTTCCGGATTCATGGTCACCAGACCGCTGGTGATCCGGGCCTTGCCGGAAATGGCGTCGAACGCCACACCGCGCTCGTAAAGATCCGAGAAATCCAGTTGCAGGCGCCGCCAGAGGGTGTCCGTATTGAGCAGATTGAAAATACGGAACACCTGGGCGGTGTTGTTCTGCTCCAGGATGATGCCTTCGTCCAGCCGCAGGCTGACGGTTCCACTGACCTCCCGCATGGAGAAATCATCCGGCCGGCCGGGCCAGTCCAGATCCAGCTCGATATTGGTCTGCTGATTTTCCAGCGGAATTTCGGTGCCGAACAACTGGTTCAGGTCGGTCAGGGCACCCCCCGTGACCGAGCCGGCAAAGCGGCTGACTTCCCGGTCAGCAGCGATGCTCCAGGTCATCTCCCCCAACAGAGTCAGGGAGTTCAGGCGGCCCTCGATGTCGTTGACCTTGAGCTGAAATGGCTCCGGACGCAGAAAGAAAGTCCAGGTTCCCAGACTCTCATCGTTGAGTTGCAGGTCGGCAATGCTGACATCGATGTCCGGCCAGCTGCCCATATCCAGCGCCCGAAATGCTTCCAGTTGCTCTTCGAGGGTCAGCAATTCAGGCTGGGCTTCCCGTTGTTCATCGTCGCGGACCAGCCTCAACACCTCGAAATCGGCCTTGACCGGCTCGTCGCTGTCCGGCAGCACGACCCGGCCCACCGCCCGCTCGGAACGGGTGCTGACGACCCAGCGATCCTCCAGTTCCAGCGCATTGATCGTGATATTCCTGAGGGTATGGGACCCCAGGTAAAGGTGACCGATGGTCAGGTCGAAGCCGGTGTCGTGCCAGAGGAAATCGAAGCCCATCCGGTTCTCCCAGCTGCCCGCGATCCGCAGCCCCTCTTCCGCCCCGGGATCAATGGTCGCCTCCAGCGGCGCCTGTTCCTCGGCGCTCTTGGCCAGTGGTTCAGGCCAGTCCACCGCAAGCCCCTCGAGATTGGAACGTACCTGGATACCGGATGTGGTATCGGCCCCGACCGTCAACGCAGCGGAATAATCCAGGGTACCGTTGAGGCCGAATCCGCTGTCACTCTCCAGACCGGCCTGGCGAAAGACCTCCGGCACCGTGAGCTGACCATCCTGGCGAATGGCAAGGCCTTGCCCGTCCGTGCCGACACTGAGGCTGACCGCAACCGGGTCACCGAAGAACCGGGCCAGGATGGGGCCGCCGGAGAAGCCATCGACGGTGTGATAGGTGAGATCGCCCGAGAGCTCGGTCCAGCTCAGATTGGCGCCGGGATAACGCACCGAGCCATTGGACGTCTGAACCCGGGCCTGAACCACCGGTTTCCCGCCTTCGCCCAGGGGCAGCTCGAGATCCAGGTCCAGGGCGTAGTCGCCTCCGTACTCCAGGCTACGCGCTTCGGCCCCGGCCATCTCGCCCAGTGGGCTGTTGTCCATCCAGAAGGGCACGGCATCGCCGGGTACACGGGCCGCGGCATCCACATACAGCCGGGTGCCATCGCCAGGAATTACCTTCACCCGGCTCGGGCCGAGTTCCAGACCGCCGGTCCGGCCGGATTCCAGCTGAACGTCGGTATTGCCGTTGTGGATATCCACCCTGCCCCGCGCCGACGTCACTTCCGGCCAGCGTTCGTCGTAACGCACAGTCGCGTCCTCGAAGGTGTACCACATGGATGAGACGAACGCCCCCCTGGGCGCATCGCGGCCGATCTGGCCATGGCCATAGTAGACACCCTCGGTGATCCGCGCCTCGGTGATCGCCGTGGTCAGCCATTCATACAGGCCCGGGTTCACTACCTTTGCCGGTACGAAATCTGCCAGCATCCCGGCTCGCCCGTCCTCGATTCCGATACGCAGGCCCAGGTTGTCCTCACCCTCACGGTCCATGCGCAGATCAAAGGCGCCGGTCAGGCTGGTGTTGTCGCCATAGCCCATGTGGATATTGTCCGAATACACCCGGGTGATGGGACCGTCCAACAGCCAGGCGACCGTGCCCTTAACTTCCCGGAATGACCAGTCGTCGCGGAACAGTCGGGGGAAGCCGAGGCTGACCGACTCTCCGGAGGGTACCAGCTCCACGGAGCCGGAATTACGGCGCAGGGAGATCCGGCCATTGAGACCTGAGGCGCCGGGCGCTCCGCCGTGGGCCTGGACCCGGACGTCACGAAGCAGGCCGGAGAGTTCGAATTCCGCCAGGTCCCGGGCCGGAAGCCTCAGATGCGCCCGATCCAGATAGCCTGCGGGACGATAATTCTGGAGCGCACGACCCGCGCGCTCCGGCAGCAGGGGCAGCACCGCAAGCAAGCGACGCAGGGGCCCGAGGGGCAGCGCATCCGCCACCACTTCGACATCTCCACCTTCCCGGGGCATCAAGCGCACACTGAACGGCGGCACCGTGACCTCATTCCAGGTCCACTGGAGTTCCTGCAGATGGATTTCTCCCCGTGAAACCACAGCGCTTCCGCCGTTCTCCGCCCGGCGCCAGCCGAAACGGGCACTGATGTTCTCGATCGGCGCCAACGACTCGCTGCCCGCACCCAGTTGCAGATACGGCGTCTGAACCGAGCCACTTGCCTGCTGTAACAGGCCGTCCCGGAAGGTCAGCCAGAGCTGCCCGCCAAGATCAAAGCCCTCGACCCGCAGGGTTCGCCACTGGTAATCATCGATCAGGCCATCGAATAGTCGGCCGGAAGCGACATCCAGGTATAGCTGGCCGGTGAAGTCACCACGGAAGAAGTGCCGCCCGACCAGGCTGAAACTGGCCAGTTGCTGTGTGGTGCCCGGCTGCATGGCTCGCCCCGAAGCCCGGAACAGCCCGCGGTGGTAGACCAGATCCAGCTGGGGGATCTCGAGATGGCGCAGCTGGCCCTGGTTGTCCCGGATTGCCAGATTGACGCGGGTGAGTTTGACGTAGGGATCAGACAGCCAGCGCCCCGCCAGCTCAAGCCATTCCTGGAACTGGTTCCGGGCAGGTGCCGGCAACTCGGCACCCTCGACACCGACCTCACCATCAGGGGTCTGATTGAGGGTCAACTCCAGGCCATCGGCCTCGAAGGCTTCGAAGATCACACGGAAGCGGAACAGGGAGGAGAGGAAGTCCAGGCGGATCCGGAGGTGTTGCAGGCGGGCGACATAGTCACCGGTGCCGGGTTCGATGATGTCGATATCCCGCGCCAGCACGGTCGGATCCAGCCAGTTCCAGCGGGCATCGAGGCCGCCGATCTCCACCTGCTTGCCGGTGCGAGCCGAGAGTTCGAGTTCGAGGTCGTCCCGGAAGCTGTCAATATTCTGGGTCAGTTGCCGTCCGATGCCCGCGTACAGCGCGAACAGCAAAAGCACCGCCAGCAGGGACCACCACACCAGGCTCGACAGCCGTGCGGCGAAGCGTACCGGCCGGCTTTCGGGGGGCAGGTCCGATAGCGGCGGCCCGTGATCGGCTGAGGACATGGCTTTCGTTACTCCCCGGGCCGGTAACCTGCGCGGGTATCAGAGCAACACAACATCGTACTGCTCCTGACTGTAGAAAGGCTCCACCTGGAAGCGGATGGTCTTGGCAATGAAGGTCTCAAGGTCGGCCACGTTGTCGGACTCTTCGTCCAGCAACCGGTCCACCACCTTCTGGGAGGCCATCACCAGGTAACTCTCGGCATCGTAGGCCCGGTTGACCCGGAGGATTTCCCGGAAGATCTCGTAACAGACCGTCTCGGCGGTTTTCAGGAAGCCCCGGCCGTCACACACCGGACAAGGTTCGCACAATACCTGGCCCAGGCTTTCCGTGGTGCGCTTGCGGGTCATCTCCACCAGCCCAAGCTCCGATACCCCGGTAATCTTGGTCTTGGCGTGATCCCGCTCCAGCATCTTCTCGAGCATACGGTGGACCTGGCGCTGGTGCTCGGAATCCTCCATGTCGATGAAGTCGATGATGATGATGCCACCGAGGTTGCGCAGCCGCAGCTGACGGCTGATCGCCCGGGCCGCTTCCAGATTGGTCTTGAAGATGGTTTCTTCCAGGTTCCGGTGGCCCACGAACGCACCGGTGTTGATATCGATGGTGGTCATCGCCTCGGTCTGGTCGATAATGACGTAACCGCCGGATTTGAGCTGAACCTTGCGGCTCAGGGCTTTCTGGATCTCATCCTCCACCGAGTACAGATCGAAGATAGGACGCTCACCCGGATAGTACTCCACCATGTCCGCGAACTCGGTGACGAACTCCTGAACGAACTCCATCACCCGCTGGTAGCTCTCGCGGCTGTCGATCCGGACCTTCTCGGTCTGGGGCCGTACCAGGTCGCGGATGGTGCGGATAAATAGCGGCAGATCCTGGTACACCACCGCCGGGGCCTGGACCTTGGCGATGCGCTCCTGGATGGACTGGCTGAGCCGATGCAGGTATTTCATGTCACCGATCAGGTCCTCGGCCGGGGCTGCTTCGGCAGCGGTCCGGATGATGTAGCCGCCCTTCACATCGGTGCTGTCTGAAGAGGCTTCCTCGAGCAGGGTCTTGAGCCGTTCCCGCTCGTTGTCGTCTTCGATGCGCTGGGAGATACCGATGTGACTGACGCCCGGCATGAACACCAGGTACCGGGACGGAATCGACAATTGCGTGGTGAGGCGGGCGCCCTTGGTGCCAATGGGGTCCTTGGTCACCTGCACCACCAGGGACTGGCCTTCCCGCAGCAGGGTGCGGATATCCGGGACGGTTTTGGGACCTTCGGTCAGTTCCTCGGCCCCGGACTGGCCGGTGATCACGTCCGAGGCGTGGATAAAGGCGGCGCGTTCCAGACCAATATCAACGAACGCGGCCTCCATGCCTGGCAGCACGCGAACAACCTTGCCCTTGTATATGTTGCCCACGATGCCCTTGCGGCTGGTGCGCTCGATGTAGGCCTCCTGCAACATGCCGTTTTCCACCAGGGCGACCCGGGTTTCCACCGGCGTAACGTTGATCAGGATTTCTTCACTCATTCTTGGCTCTCCAGACTGCTTGGCCAGTTCGTCCATACCGGGAAGCCGGCCTGGGCCAGAAGTTCGGCGGTCTGCTGCAACGGCAGTCCGACCACGGCGCTGTAACTTCCCCTGAGTTCCTTCACAAAAATACCACCAAGGCCCTGGATTCCATAACTTCCGGCCTTGTCCATGGGCTCCCCACTGGCAACATAGGCGTTGATCTCGTCCCCGCCAAGTTTCCGGAACTGTACGTCGGTGACCACCAGGCAGGATCGGCACTGCCCTCGGTGTGCCAGCGCCACCGCGGTCATCACCTGATGAACCTCGCCCGAGAGCCGCGCCAGGGTAGCGCAGGCATCGGTCCGGTTCACCGGCTTACCGAGGATCTCGCCGCCGAGGACGACCGACGTATCGGAACCGATAACCAGTGCCTCTGGGTACTCCGCTGCCACCGCCAAGGCTTTTTCCCGGGCCAGGCGCTCGACGTAGGCTTCCGCCGTCTCGCCCGGTTCCGGGGTTTCGTCCACGTCGGCCGGCCGGGTCGTGAATGCCAGTCCGATCTGCTTCAGCAGTTCTGCCCGGCGCGGCGAGGCGGAGGCAAGAATCAGGTGCGACATTGCTAGCCCAGCTTCCGGTTGATGTTATCAAGGAGGACGCAGACTACCGGCCAGATCAGGGCACTGGTGGCCGCTGGCCAGAGATAACCGAACCCGGTATCGCCTTCAGCCCCGAGTAACTGCTTGATGAAATGCACCAGCATCTGGTTGATACCCAGTAGCAGGAACACCATCAAACATTGCTGGGGCATGGGGTACATGCGCAGGCGCTGGTGGATGGTCAGCACCAGGAAGGCAATCAGGCCCATGGCCATGGCGTTCACGCCCAGGGGGGTCGCCTCGAGCACATCCAGCAGCAGCCCCAGGAACCAGGCCAGGAGAATGCCGAACTGGGCGGGCGCCCGGAAGGTCCAGTAAAACACCACCAGACCCAGCCACTCGGGACGGAACTCGAACCAGCCCACCGGGAACAGGGAGATGCTCAGCACCAGAGCCAGCACCACGGAAAGCACGAAGACCGGATAACTGATTACTGACAACATCAGCTGTCCTCCCCGGGTTCAGGAACCTGGCCGGCGGTTTCTTCCGGTTCCCCGGTCTCGGGCGGGAAAACCGCCAGAACCAGGCGGCTCTGATTCAGCTCGGCCTTGGGCGTGGCCTGGATGGACACAAAGGGCTCTCCCGGCTCCTTGTTGATTCGTGACACTTCGGCCACCGGATATCCCCGGGGAAAGCGGCCACCGAGGCCGGAACTGACCAGAAGGTCGCCCTCGCGGATATCGGCGGTGTCCGGTACATGTACCAGTTCCAGGGATTCCGGATTGCCGGTACCCAGCAGGACCGCCCTCAGGCCGTTGCGGACGACTTCCACCGGCACCGCGTGGCTGCTATCGGAAACCAGCAGCACCCTGGAGGTGATCTGGCTCGCCTGCACCACCTGACCCATCAGGCCATGGGCATCGAGGATTGCCTGACCCGGGTTGACGCCGTCACTCAGGCCCTTGTTGATAATGATTTCATGGGAGAAGGGGTCGGGCGACACGCCCACCACTTCACCAACAATGACTCGATCATCCAGCACTTCCGAGGAATTCATCAGCCGGCGCAGTTCGTTATTTTCAGAGGCCAGTGCCGCGTACTTGAGGGCACGACGCTCGAGGATGAGCAGGCGGGCGCGGAGGTCTTCGTTCTCCTGCTGGAGGTCTTCTTTAGACACGAACAGACCGGAAAACCAGTCGCTGAATTCGTAGGGGGCGTTGCCCAGCCAGTACACGGGGGCAAGACCGGTGGCAATGGTACTGCGCACCGATGAGAGCCTGTCAAAACGAGCATCGGCAACGATTAACGCTGCCGATACCAGTATGATCAGGAAGAGTCTGAACCCCGGTACGGGGCCCTGGACAAAGATGGTTTTAATGGCCAGTCCTCCCCACGGGCTTAGCCCTCCTGGGAGAACATTCCGATGCCACCGCGATCAATGACTTCCAGTGCCTTACCGCCACCCCGGGCGACACAGGTGAGCGGGTCTTCGGCGATGATCACCGGCAGACCGGTCTCTTCACTGATGAGTTTGTCCAGTCCGCGCAGCAGGGCACCACCGCCGGTCAGAACGATCCCGCGCTCGGCGATGTCGGACGCCAGCTCGGGCGGTGACTGTTCCAGGGCGCTCTTCACGGTCTGGACGATCTGGGCCAGGGATTCCTGCAGCGCGTCGAGAATCTCTTCGCTGTTCAGGGTGAAGGCCCGGGGCACGCCTTCGGCCAGGTTGCGGCCGCGCACGTCGATCTCGCGGACGTCCAGGCCTTCGTAGGCACAGCCGATCTCGTGCTTGATGCGCTCGGCGGTGGAGTCACCGATGAGACTGCCATAGTTGCGGCGCACGTAGGTGACGATGGCTTCGTCAAACTTGTCACCACCGACCCGCACGGATTCGGCGTAGACGATGCCGTTCAGGGAGATGATGGCGATCTCGGTGGTACCACCGCCGATGTCGACGATCATGGAACCGCTGGCTTCTTCAACCGGCAGGCCGGCACCGATGGCGGCCGCCATGGGCTCTTCGATCAGGAACACTTCCCGGGCACCGGCGCCGAGGGCGGATTCGCGGATGGCCTTGCGTTCCACCTGGGTGGATTTGCTGGGCACACACACGAGCACGCGCGGGCTCGGGGTGATGAAGCTGTTCTCGTGCACTTTATGGATGAAGTGCTGGAGCATTTTTTCGGTGACGACGAAGTCGGCAATCACGCCATCTTTCATGGGGCGGATGGCGGTGATGTTGCCCGGCGTACGGCCGAGCATGCGCTTGGCTTCGGAGCCGACGGCGGCGACCATTTTCTGGGAACCACTCGTGCGGATGGCAACCACGGAGGGCTCGTTCAGGACGATACCCCGCTCTCGCACATATATAAGGGTGTTGGCGGTGCCCAGGTCGATGGACAGGTCGCTGGAGAAAATGCCTCGGAGTCTTTTGATCAACATTCGTGTAGTTTCAACCTGAGAGTTGCGGTTGCGAAAAGAATGCGGCAACTTTAGCAGCGAGCACCTACTCAGGCAAGGCGCCATCGGGGCCCTCCGCCTTACCATTGTCACATTTTCCACATTATTCAGGGCCTCCCGCGATTGTTCGAATCTGTTACCATAGTCGATTGATTCTGACTTCGGTGAAGGGGCGCTTGGGGGACAGCTTTCCAAAACCCGCTCAAGCACGTCCCTGTGGCGCTTGAGCTCCGCCATCCATGGCTCCGCACAGTTTTGGAAAGCTGTCCCCCAAGCACCCCCAAGCCCACGGGTAGCCTTCGCTGCCCGACCCGCGTTTATTAAAGAGATTTCATTTATCTGGGAGGCAATGTGAGCATTTCCCGCGAGGACATTGAAAAAGTTGCCGTGCTCGCCCGCATCAAGGTGGACGACGAGCAGGTTTCGGCACTGGAGAAGGATCTGGGTAACATCCTGGATCTGGTGGATCAGCTGAGTGCCGCAGACACCGATTCCGTCGAACCGATGGCGCACCCGCTGGATGCGGTTCAGCGGTTGCGGCCGGATGAGGTGACCGAGACCAATCAGCGGGAGGCGTTCCAGGCCATCGCGCCGGCGACCGAGGACGGTCTGTATCTGGTTCCGAAGGTTATTGAGTGAGCCCGGACGGGAACCAATCATCGGACCATCTGACGACCAGCGATTTCAGGATTCATCATGCATAACAAGTCTGTAGCAGAGCTTTCCCGCGAGCTGGAGAGCGGCAAGATTTCCAGTGTGGAGCTGACCCAGCAGTTCCTGGACCGTCTGAAGCAGGAAGACGGCAAGTACAACAGCTTTATTACCATCACCGAAGAGCAGGCGCTGGCCGAGGCCAAAGCGGCTGACGAATTGCGGGCCGCTGGCAAGGCGACGGCCTGGACCGGGGTGCCTTTTGCCCACAAGGATATTTTCTGCACCAACGGCGTTCGCACCACCTGTGGCTCGAAGATGCTGGAGAATTTCGTGCCGCCATACGATGCGACGGTAACCGAGAAGTTCCGGCAGGCCGGCGCGGTGTGTCTGGGCAAGACCAATATGGATGAGTTCGCCATGGGTTCGTCCAACGAGTCCAGCTATTTTGGTGCCGTGACCAACCCGTGGGGGCTGTCTTCCGGTGAGAAGCGGGTGCCGGGCGGCTCGTCCGGTGGCTCGGCGGCCGCGGTGGCGGCGCGTCTGGTGCCGGCGGCGACCGCAACTGATACCGGCGGGTCCATCCGTCAGCCGGCGGCACTGTGTGGCGTGACCGGCCTGAAGCCGACCTATGGCCGGGTATCCCGTTACGGCATGATCGCCTTCGCCTCCTCCCTGGATCAGGGCGGCACGATGGCGCGCACCGCCGAGGACAACGCGCTGATGCTGAACGTAATGGCGGGGTTTGATCCGAAGGATTCTACCTCCATTGATCGTGAGGTACCGGATTACACCGCTACCCTGAACGAGCCGTTGAAGGGTCTGAAGATCGGTTTGCCGAAGGAATACTTTAGCGACCAGCTGTCTCCGGCGATGGAGGAGCAGGTTCGCAATGCGGTGAAGGAGTACGAGAAGCTGGGCGCGACGGTCAAGGAAGTATCCCTGCCGAACGCGAAGCTGGCGATTGCGGCCTATTACGTGATCGCGCCGGCGGAGGCTTCCGCCAACCTGTCCCGGTTTGACGGTGTGCGTTACGGCTACCGCTGTGAGGATCCGAAGGATCTGATGGACATGTATACCCGCACCCGGGCTGAAGGTTTCGGAGCCGAGGTGAAGCGCCGGATCCTGGTGGGTACCTATGCCCTCTCCCACGGTTACTACGATGCCTATTACCTGAAGGCACAGAAAGTACGGCGGCTGATCCAGCAGGATTTCGCCAATGCCTTCAAGGAAGTGGATGTTCTGATGAGCCCTACCTCCCCGTCTCCGGCATTCGTTCAGGGTGAAAAGACCAACGATCCCGTGACCATGTACCTGGAGGACATCTTCACCATCGCCATTAACCTCGCGGGGCTGCCGGCCATGTCTGTGCCGGCCGGTTTCGTCGACGGGTTGCCGGTTGGCCTGCAGATCATTGGCGACTACTTCGCCGAAGCCCGGCTGCTGAATGCTGCCCACCAGTTCCAGCAGGTGACCGACTGGCACCAGCGTGAACCGAAATAAGCCCGAGAAAGGAGACGAACACATGCAGTGGGATATCGTGATCGGGCTGGAAATTCACGTTCAGCTCGCCACCCAAACCAAGATCTTTTCCGGCTCCAGCACCGCTTACGGTGCCGAGCCCAACACCCAGGCCAACGCGGTGGACCTGGCCATGCCGGGCACGTTACCTGTACCGAACGAGAACGCCTTCCGCTACGCGGTGATGTTCGGTCTGGCGGTGAACGCCGAAATCGGCCGCCGCTCCATGTTCGAGCGCAAGAACTACTTCTACCCGGATCTGCCCAAGGGCTACCAGACCACCCAGCTGGAGCAGCCGATTGTTGGCCCGGGTTACGTCGACGTCGACCTGGCGAACGGTGAGACCAAGCGTGTGCGCATCCACCATGCCCACCTGGAAGAGGACGCCGGCAAATCCCTGCACGAGGACTACCACGGCATGTCCGGCATCGACCTGAACCGCGCCGGCACGCCGCTGATCGAGGTGGTCACCGAGCCGGACATGAACAGCGCCGAGGAAGCGGTCGCATTCGCGAAAAAGCTGCACAGCATCGTGACCTCGCTGGGCATCTGCGACGGTGATATGTCCCAGGGCTCCATGCGCTTTGACGTCAACATCTCCCTGAAGCCCAAGGGCTCCGACCAGCTCGGCACCCGCACCGAGACCAAGAACCTGAACTCGTTCCGGTTCATGGAACAGGCCATCGCCCACGAGGTAGAGCGGCAGATGGACATCCTGGAAGACGGCGGCCGCATCATCCAGGAAACCCGCCTCTACAACGGCGACCGGGACGAATCCCGTTCCATGCGGACCAAAGAGGAAGCCAACGACTACCGCTACTTCCCCTGCCCGGACCTGCTGCCGGTAGTGATCGATGATGACTTCATCGAAGATGCCCGCAGCCGCCTGCCGGAACTGCCGGACGCCCGCAAGGCCCGCTTCAAGGAGCAGTATGGCCTGAACGACTACGACGCCGGCCTGCTGTCCGGTGACGCGAAACTGGCTGCGTTCTTCGAGGAAACGGTTGAGCACGGCAAGGATGCAAAACTGGCCGCCAACTGGATCCAGGGCGAGTTTTCAGCGCGCCTGAACGCGGAAGAGAAGACAGTCGCCGAGTCACCGATTTCCGGGGCTCAGCTGGGCGATCTGGTGGTGCGCATTGCCGATAACACGGTTTCCTCAGCCGGCGCCAAGAAGGTATTCGAGGCATTGTGGACCGGCGAGAATGACAATGTGGATGCGATCATTGATGCCAAGGGGCTGAAGCAGGTGTCTGACACCGGTGCCCTGGAAGCCATGGTCGATGAAGTTCTGGCGGGCATGCCGGATCAGGTGGCGCAGTACCAGAACGAGGAAGATCCCAAGAAGCGCAAGAAGATGCTTGGTGGCTTCATGGGGCCATTAATGAAGGCCTCCAAAGGTCAGGGGAACCCGAAGCTCTTTAACGAGATCCTGGTTAAGAAGCTTGGGGGATAACCGGCTGGCTCTGGGCCGTGGTTTCATGCTGCGGCCCTAGCCTTTTTGGCTTGGGGGTGTCGCACGGGTGGGTCAGGCCTTCCAAAACCCGCTCCTTCGGCACGTCCCTGTGACGCTTGAGCTCCGCCATCCATGGCTCCGCACAGTTTTGGAAGGCCTGACCCACCCGCGCTTGCCAAATTCAGAGTGATAATCCGGCAAATCTTGCCTGCTACAACGGCTCAATTTCGCTACTGCATTTCTGGATGCTGACTATCACTGAAGGTTGCGAGGCCTTGGTAGGAAGTGCCTCCCAAAAATGTTGAAGGCCAAGGATGGCCTGAAACAAGCGCACATGGGCGAAGCAAACGTTTATGAAGCAAAGCTTCATGTGCGGCTGAGCGACAGCAATCTGTGATTGCTGGCCGGACCCCGAAGGGGTGCTCGTAGCGGTTTTTGGGAGGCACTTCCTGCCAAGGCCCTCCCACAAACCTCAAAAGCTAGGAGCCATACTCACGGCCAATTAGATAAGCCTGCCCCACAGATCGTGCTCATCAGCATGCTCGACAACGGCCTGAACGATTTGACCAGGAGCCAGGTCAGTCTCGCCGTTAAGGTAAACCATGCCGTCGATCTCCGGCGCATCCGCCTTGGAACGACCGATGGCGCCTTCCTCGTCCACTTCGTCGATGAGAACGTCGATGGTCTTGCCGATTTTGGCCTGCAGACGGGCCGCCGAGATCTCGGCCTGCTTGGCCATGAAACGGGCCAGGCGCTCTTCTTTTACATCCTCCGGAACCGCACCTTCCAGCTCGTTGGCCCTGGCACCTTCTACCGGGCTGTACGTGAACGCGCCCACGCGGTCGAGCTGGGCCTCATCGAGCCAGTCCAGCAGGTACTGGAAGTCTTCCTCGGTTTCACCCGGAAAGCCGACGATGAAGGTGGAGCGGATGGTCAGTTCCGGGCAGATTTCCCGCCACTTCCTGATGCGCTCCAAAGTCTTGCTGTCGTGGGCCGGGCGTTTCATGGCCTTGAGGACTTTCGGGCTGGCGTGCTGGAACGGGATGTCCAGGTACGGCAGGATCTTGCCTTCGGCCATCAGCGGGATGATATCGTCCACATGCGGGTACGGGTACACGTAGTGCAGGCGTACCCAGACGCCCAGCTCACCCAGGGCCTCGCACAGGGCCTGCATCTTGGTCTTGAGCGGGCGACCCTGCCAGAAACCGGTGCGGTACTTGATATCCACGCCGTAGGCAGAGGTGTCCTGGGAGATGACCAGCAATTCCTTCACACCGGCATCCACCAGCCGCCTGGCCTCGTCCATCACGTCGCCGATCGGGCGGCTGACCAGGTCGCCGCGCATGGACGGGATGATGCAGAAGGTGCAACGGTGGTTGCAGCCCTCGGAAATCTTCAGGTAGGCGTAATGCCGCGGGGTCAGTTTGATGCCCTGGGGTGGAACCAGGTCGACGAAGGGATCGTGTTCTTTCTTCGGGGGCACGTACTGGTGCACAGCGCCGACGACTTCTTCATAGGCATGGGGGCCGGAGACGGCCAGCACGCCGGGGTGGGTTTCGCGGATCTTGTCCGCTTCCACGCCCATACAGCCGGTGACGATGACCTTGCCGTTTTCGCTGATGGCCTCGCCGATGGCGTCCAGGGATTCCTGCTTGGCCGCGTCGATGAAGCCGCAGGTGTTGACGACGACAATATCGGCATCGTCGTAGGTGGGCACCACATCGTAGCCGTCCAGGCGAAGCTGGGTCAGGATGCGCTCGGAGTCCACCAGGGCTTTCGGGCAACCAAGGCTGATGAAGCCTACTTTACCGCCAGTGGCGGCCGTTTCAGTTTTGTCGGTCATAGCGTCTACAGGAATTCCCGGAGCGGCATATTGCCCCTGCAATGAATGAAAGCGCGTAGTTTACCCCACGACAGCGCCGGACTGCAGCCGGGCCGGTGGAATCTACGGATCCGGTGCCAGAATTTTGACGTCGAGCGCAGAACGATTTCACAAATCTGTCAAGATTTGCGCCAGGTGTCTTGCTGTTCACATTTTAAACACATAGAATCTTGAACGCTTAAGTGTTTTTTCTGGAAGGATTTTATGGGAAAGGCAGCCTCTTTTAAGACCAATCAGGCCACAAGAGTAAGAATGAAAACAACAGCCGCAAAACCCAACCTGCGCAACCAACAGCGCGTTGATGTCTCTACGGATATCACCATTGAAAAGCCCGATGGTGAATGCCTGACCTGTTCGGTCGCCAATCTCTCCCGCAGCGGCGTGATGATTTCCTGCACGGAAGAAACCGTCAAGCAGCTGATACCTGGCCGGGAAGTGCCCGCTCCGGGCCACTGGATTCCGGTAAAAACCCGGTTCGCCGTACCTGTATTGCCCACCCAACCTGTTTCCGTTATTGCCGAAGGCAGCATCGTCAATATGCGCCGGGTCGCGCGGGATGAATTCCATCTCGGCATCCAGTTCGCCGAATTCGAAGGTAACGGTTTCGACTACCTGGACCGCTACGTCTCGAAACTCCTGGCCGAAAGCCGCAAGCCTGCAGAGGCTTGAGAGCACCATTCTGGACCACCCAAGACACGGATGAAGGCTATATTTTTATAGCTTGATATTCTAGTCGCACTTCTTTTTATGCCATTGCCGGCTTGTTATAGTTGCAAAACATAACTGCACAGCCACCTATGCCCGTCGCCGGCAATGGATGATCATGACCACATATAACCTCACGCACCTGAAACAGCTGGAAGCGGAAAGCATCCACATTATCCGGGAAGTGGCCGCCGAGTTTGATAACCCGGTGATGCTCTACTCCATCGGGAAAGACTCTGCCGTGATGCTGCATCTGGCCCGCAAGGCGTTCTATCCGGGCAAGCCCCCCTTCCCCCTGATGCACGTGGACACCACCTGGAAATTCAGGGACATGATCGAGTTCCGGGATCGCAAGGTGAAGGAGTATGGCCTCGACCTGATCGTGCACATCAATGAAGAAGGCGTGAAACAGGGCATCGGCCCGTTCACCCACGGCAGCGCCAAGCACACCGATGTGATGAAGACCCAGTCCCTGAAACAGGCCCTGGACAAGTACAAGTTCGACGCCGCCTTCGGTGGTGCCCGCCGGGACGAGGAGAAATCCCGTGCCAAGGAGCGGGTGTATTCTTTCCGGGATGAACATCACCGCTGGGATCCGAAGAACCAGCGTCCCGAGCTGTGGAATATCTACAACGGCAAGATCAACAAGGGCGAAAGCATCCGCGTGTTCCCGCTCTCCAACTGGACCGAGCTGGATATCTGGCAGTACATCTATCTCGAGAACATCGAGATCGTGCCCCTGTATTACGCTGCCAAGCGCCCGGTGGTGGAGCGCGACGGCACGCTGATCATGGTGGACGACGACCGCATGCCCCTGAAGGAAGGTGAGGAGCCGATGATGAAGTCGGTGCGCTTCCGCACCCTCGGCTGCTACCCGCTGACCGGCGCCATTGAGTCCGAAGCAAACACCCTGCCGGAGATCATTCAGGAGATGCTGCTGGCCACCAGTTCCGAACGCCAGGGGCGGGTCATTGACCATGACTCCGCCGGCTCGATGGAGCAGAAGAAGCGCGAAGGTTATTTCTGAAATAGGGGTCAGAAGAACGAGTTCTTCAGACCCCGGAGTTGAATTGAAAATGGGGTCAGATGAAGGCTTTCATCTGACCCCGACTTTACCCAAAAGGGTTCCAAGCATGTCTCATACCTCAGATCTTATCGCCGAAGACATCCAGGCCTATCTGAAACAGCACGAAAACAAGGAACTGCTGCGCCTGCTCACCTGCGGCAGCGTCGATGACGGCAAGAGCACCCTGATTGGTCGCCTGCTACACGACACCAAGATGATCTACGAAGATCACATGGCCAGCCTGAAGAGCGACAGCGCCAAGATGGGCACCACCGGCGAGAAGCTGGACCTGGCCCTGTTGGTGGACGGCCTGCAGGCCGAGCGGGAACAGGGCATCACCATTGATGTCGCCTACCGCTATTTCTCCACCGACAAGCGCAAGTTCATCATCGCCGACACCCCGGGCCATGAGCAGTACACCCGCAACATGGCCACCGGCGCGTCCACCGCGCAGCTGGCGATTCTGATGATCGATGCCCGCTACGGGGTACTTACCCAGACCCGTCGGCATTCCTACATCGCCTCCTTGCTGGGCATCCGGCACATCGTCGTGGCGGTGAACAAGATGGACCTGGTGGATTTCAGTGAGGAGCGGTTCAACGAAATCAAGGACGACTACCTGGCCTTTGCCGCCAAACTGGGACTGAAGGACATCCGTTTCGTACCGATTTCCGCCCTGGAAGGCGACAACGTGGTGAACAAGAGCGAGAACACGCCCTGGTTCACCGGCCAGCCCCTGATGGAAATCCTGGAAACCGTCGAAGTCTCCCGGGACAAGAACCTGGAGCACTTCCGCTTCCCGGTCCAGTACGTCAATCGCCCGGACCTCGATTTCCGGGGCTTCTGCGGCACCATCGCCTCCGGCGTTATCCGCCCGGGCGACAAAGTCATGGCCCTGCCGTCCAGGCGTACGAGCAAGGTAAAGGAGATTGTGACCTTCGATGGCAAGCTCGAGGAGGCCTATATCGACCAGGCCGTCACCCTGACCCTGGAAGACGAGATTGATGTCAGCCGGGGCGACATGCTGGTGCAGGTGGAAGACGAGCCGGAAGTGGCCAACCGGTTCAATGCCAACATCGTGTGGATGACCGACGCGCCGCTGGAAACCGGGCGGCTGTATGACATCAAGCTTGGCCCCACCTTCACCTCCGGGACGGTCAAGAAGATCCACCACCAGACCGATGTAAACACCCTGGAGCAACAGGCCAGCCCGAGCCAGTTGGCCCTGAACGAGATCGGCCTGTGCGAGCTGACCCTGAACCAGCCGATCGCGTTTGACGCCTACCAGCGTAACCACGCCACGGGCAGCTTCATTGTTGTCGATCGCCTGACCAACGTGACTGTCGGAGCGGGCATGATTGCCGGGCTCGCCGACGGCTCCGAATCCCTGGATCCGGTGACCGCGGAAGAGCGGGAGCGTCGCCTGGCCCAGAAGCCTGTCATTATTGCCTGCAACGGCAAGCAGGCACCGGCGCTTGCCCTGGCGGTCGAGCGCGCCCTGTTCGACCAGGGCAAGACGGCCGTGGTGCTCAGCGAGGAGAATGCCGGAGACGCCGACGAGCGCCGCCGGACGGCGCAATTGCTGACCGCCCACGGGTTGGTTGCGATTGCCGTGAACCTGGGGACTGATATTGCCAATGCGGCGGTGAGTGCCGAGTCTGCGGAGGAAATCCCAGGGGCAGTCAGTGAGTTGGTGCAGGGGCTGATTCGGAGTAAGCGGATCTAAACAGGGGTCAGAAGAAGGCTTTCTTCTGACCCCGATTTCAGCGTATCCCGTTCGGGGTCAGCCCCCTTGAAAAAGGGGTCAAATGAAAGCTTTCATCTGACCCCGAGTTCACCGCAAGCTCCAGGTGGCAGTCCCGGGGGTCTCGGAACCGCAGGGGTCTGAAGAAAGCCTTCTTCTGACCCCATTTTCACTCCCACGCTTTCCCCCACAAGTTGCTACAATGCACAGCCCCGAGCGGCGTACCGCCCTCGGGGCTTTGTCGTTCATCAACCGGGGAACAACACGCATGGCCATCAAACACCTACGCACCGCCTTTGCCAGCCAGTACCAGCCGGGCCAGCCCGCGCGCCTCAACAGTGGCGAGGCCCTGCAGGAACCCGGTGGCGATTACGAGGCCCTGCACAAACAGATGAAGCGCCTGTTCAACAGCAAGCCTGGCAAGAAGTACGGCCGCTTCTCCGAAGACCTGGGCGAGTGCCCGTTCAGCAGCTGGCTCAAGGATTACCGGGAAGACAAGCAGAGCTTCGGGGCCATGACCGACCGCCTGTTCGGCCAGTGGCAGGAACTGCTCACCGGCTGCCAGGAAGAGTTCGACGGCCACCTGATGATCGTCCACGAGGCACTGGCCGACGCCGAGGTGGTCTACCTGCTGATCCTCGAGACTGACAGCGCCATGCGCTTTGACGGCAACCAGGTTCTGGACGCCACTGACGTGCTCAGCCTGTCACGCCTGAACCTGGCCGTGCGCATCGAACTGGATGACTGGCTCGGCGAAAACGGCAGCGAGAACTACCTCACCCTCATCCACGGCCGCGGCACCGGTGAGCCGGGAGAGCTGTTCATCCGGCTTTGCGGCTTCACCAATAACGTGGACGTGGAAAAGGAAACCATGACCTTCCTTGATGCCGTGGAAGCCTTTGCCAAGACCTCCGAGCCGGAGAAGGCGGGCGAAGTCCGCTCCCGCGCCTATGAATTCTGCAAGGAGCAGCATGCTCTGGGCGAGCCGGTGGAGATCGAGGCGTTGTCCGGCTACCTGGATGAGAACGAGCCCCAGCGATTCAAGGAATTCGCCAGCCAGAATGCTGAAGTGCCGGAAACCGGGGTGTTGCATCCGGACCATCGTAAGGTGAAGAAACTGGTAAGGATTGCCGGCTCTGGTGGTGGGATGAGCGTGTCGTTTTCCTCTGACCTGGTGAATCAGGCGGTTTACTATGATCGGGATAAGGATGCGCTGACCATTACCCGGCTGCCGAAGGCGTTGCGGGAGCAGTTGCAGCGGTATCTGGAAGCGCGGGAGGAGTGAAGGTGAAAATGGGGTCAGATGAAGGCTTTCATCAGACCCCGGAGTCGGATCGCAGCCTTGGTGGTTAGGTCGGGGTCTGAAGAACGCTTTCTTCTGACCCCTTTTTAGCGGCGAAGTCTGGTTTGACAATGGGGTCAGATGAAGGTTTTCATCTGACCCCGACTGTCGGGCTTCAAGCCAAATGCGGGTGCCGCTGCTTCCGCACTTCCTTCATCCACCCCACCCCGTCAACCAGCTCCCCGGTCTCCGGATCGATGGGCGGGTAAGGCAGGTTGCGGTCATCGCAGTAGCGCTTCACTGTCGGCTGACACCAGCAGAACAGCAGACGGTTGTACTCCTCATCCGGCAGCCGCCGCTGCTCAAACATCCCCGCCAGCTTCCGCTGCCGCTGGGCCTCGGAGAGGATGATGGCGCAGGCGGAGGACACGTTCAGGGACTCCACCATTCCCATCATCGGAATCACAATATGCTCATCCGCCTGATCCGCCGCGGATGAACTGACTCCATCCACCTCGTTGCCCATGATGATGGTACAGGGCACCGTGTAGTCCACCTCCCGGAAATCCACTGCCCGGTCCGATAACTGGGCCGCATAAAGCTTGTGCCCCTGCGCTTTCAGGTCAGCCAAGGCATCGTCCATCGTCGGATGGGTGTGGGTGGTCACCCAGTTGTAACTGCCACCGGCGGTTTTCCGGAACGCCCGAAAGCCCTCCTTCGGCCACACCACGTGCATGTTGGCCAGGCCAAACGCGTCGCAGGAGCGGATGATCGCCGACAGGTTCCGGGGTTTATGGACCTGGTCGGTCAGGACACGAAGATCCGGTTGGCGGGTGTTGAGGGTTTGTTTGATTCGGGCGAGGCGTTCGGGAGTCATGTTTGGTCGGTTTATCGATTCAGACTTGCCGGAGACCTCGTGGGCCGATCCGACGGAATTACTCCGTGGTACGGTAAGGGCTTGGCGGTGGGCTTTCCAAAACTGTGCGGAGCCAAGGATGGCGGAGCTCAAGCGTCACAGGGACGTGCCGAAGGAGCGTGTTTTGGAAAGCCCACCGCCGAGCCCTTCATGCACCCAAAGCACAGAGCCCGGAGATAATACCACAGAGAAACTAGCGACAAGCCGAGACAATGGTGGTTGAAGAATAATCACCCCGTTATAATACCCAGTTCCTTTTTGCTGGCGCCCCGCGAAACCAACAGTCCCGGCGCGACATCCACCAGATCACGTGAGAACCATGGCCAAAAAGCTGTACATCAAAACCCACGGCTGTCAGATGAACGAGTACGACTCTGCCCGCATGGCGGACCTGCTCAAAACCGGTGAAGCGGTCGAAATGACCGACAGCCCGGACGACGCCGACATCCTGCTGCTGAACACCTGCTCCATCCGGGAAAAAGCCCAGGAAAAGGTATTCCACCAGCTTGGCCGCTGGAAAGGCCTGAAGAGCAAAAAGCCTGACCTGATCATCGGTGTTGGTGGCTGCGTGGCTTCCCAGGAAGGCCAGGCCATCATTGACCGGGCCCCATACGTGGATATGGTCTTCGGCCCGCAGACCCTGCACCGCCTGCCGGACATGATCACCGAGATCAAAACCAAGGGTAACGGCGTCGGCGTGGTGGACGTCAGCTTCCCGGAAATCGAGAAGTTTGACAATCTCCCGGAGCCAGGCGCCAACGGGCCGTCCGCGTTTGTCTCCATCATGGAAGGCTGCAGCAAATACTGTACCTTCTGCGTGGTGCCCTACACCCGCGGCGAAGAAGTCAGCCGCCCGGTAGATGACGTAATCGCCGAAGTCGCCCACCTGGCCGGCCAGGGTGTTCGGGAAGTGAACCTGCTGGGCCAGAACGTCAACGCCTATCGCGGCGAGACCCACGACGGCGACGTCATGGACCTGGCCGAACTGATCGAACTGATCGCCACCATCGACGGCATCGACCGCATCCGCTACACCACCTCCCACCCGGTGGAGTTCTCGGATGCCCTGATCGACGTCTACGAGAAAGTGCCGGAACTGGTCAGCCACCTGCACTTGCCGGTCCAGAGCGGTTCCGACCGCATCCTGGCAGCCATGAAGCGCGGCCATACGGCCCTGGAGTATAAATCCAAGCTCCGCCGCCTGCGCAAGATACGTCCGGACATCAGCTTCTCCTCGGACTTCATCGTGGGATTCCCGGGTGAGACCGACAAGGACTTCGAGGACACCATGAAGCTGATCAATGACATCGGCTTCGACGTCTCATTCAGCTTCGTCTACAGCGCGCGCCCGGGCACCCCGGCCTCCGACCTGCCGGACGACACGCCCATGGACGTGAAGAAGGAGCGCCTGGCGATCCTGCAGCAGCGGATCAACCAGCAAGCGATGGACATCAGCCGCAAGATGGTGGGCACCACGCAGCGGATTCTGGTGACCGGCCTGTCCAAGAAAGACCCCGGGGAGTATGCGGGGCGCACGGAGAACAATCGGATTGTGAACTTCCGGCATGAGAATCCGGAAGTGGTCGGGAACTTTATTGACGTGGAGATTGTGGAG
Organism: Marinobacter szutsaonensis; assembly: GCF_039523335.1. NCBI lineage: Bacteria > Pseudomonadati > Pseudomonadota > Gammaproteobacteria > Pseudomonadales > Marinobacteraceae > Marinobacter > Marinobacter szutsaonensis. The sequence goes on from NZ_BAAAFC010000001.1 coordinate 989,866, forward strand.
GCTTATCCCAATTCTCTGCGGGGTGTGCCTGTGGGCTCGGAGTTGCATTAGAGCTCGGGACGCATCCGTTTTAGGTTTTGGCGTTGTATTCGGCCTGGGATCGTATTCGTCTGGGGTTTGGAGTTGGGCGAGTGGTGGGTAAGCCCTCCCCAAAACCGCTACGAGCACGTCCATGTGCGCTTGTTTCAGGCCATCCCTGGCCTTCAACATTTTGGGGAGGGCTTACCCACCACTCTCCGCAGGCAGCACAGTCGCATGCAAGTCATCAGCTAAGCTGAATTATTTAAGGGTCAGGTAAAGCACAGGGGTCGGATGGAAGCTTTCATCTGACCCCAACTTCAAACCGGCCTCCAAAAGCCTGCCACTTGTTTTTAAACTAACGGGCCTGCAAATAGTAAGATCGGCCGGGGTGCGGGGCCCCTTCCACAGACTGTTGAGGGCCAAGGACGGCCCGAAACAAGCGCACATGGACGTGCTCGTAGCGTGTCTGTGGAAGGGGCCCCGCACCCCGGCCTGACTCCAAAATCCAGAACAGCTGACTCCCGAGAAACCAGGGGAGTAAACGACACGGAGCAAGATTGAACACACACGACACCAGACAATTCGACCTGCACCCGGTAGACCAACGCCGCTTGGGGACCCTGTGCGGCCAGTTCGATGAAAACCTGAAGATGATCGAGAAACGCCTTCAGGTAAAAGTTGGCCGCCGGGGCCATCATTTCCGCGTCGAGGGCGAGACCGAGCATGTGGCCGCCGCGGTTGAGGTCATCCGCCACCTGTACCGGGAAACCGAGGCTACCGACGATATCCCGCCGGATACTGTGCACCTGTTCATCCGGGAGACCGGCATCGAACGCCTCCCCGATGACGTGCCTTACGACGAAGGCCAGGTCACGGTCATCAAGACCCCCAAGCTGACCGCCAAACCCCGGGGCCGGAACCAGCAGAAGTACGTGCACAACATCCGCACCCACGATCTCAACTTCGGTATCGGCCCGGCCGGTACCGGCAAGACCTGGCTGGCGGTAGCCTGTGCGGTGGAAGCGCTGAAGGACGAGCAGGTCAAGCGCATCCTGCTGGTTCGTCCGGCGGTGGAAGCCGGTGAAAAGCTGGGCTTCCTGCCCGGGGACCTGGCCCAGAAAGTGGATCCATACCTGCGCCCACTCTACGACGCCCTCTATGAAATGCTGGGATTCGACCAGGTCACCCGCCTGATCGAGAAGAGCGTGATCGAGATTGCGCCGCTCGCCTTCATGCGCGGCCGGACCCTGAACAATTCGTTCATCATCCTGGATGAGAGTCAGAACACTACCAGGGAACAGATGAAGATGTTCCTGACCCGGATCGGTTTTGGGTCCACGGCGGTGATTACCGGGGATACCACCCAGGTGGACCTGCCCCGCGGCCAGAATTCCGGGCTGATCCATGCCGCCAACGTGCTGAGCAAGGTGTCCGGTATCGGTTTCACCCGCTTTGATGCCAAGGACGTGGTCCGCCACCCGCTGGTGCAGCGGATTGTCGAGGCTTACGATTCCTTTGATGACGGGAGTGCCACAGGCCAGTGAGCGAGCTGACGGTTGATTTCCAGAACGTTTATGAGGGCGAGGGCGTGCCTGACGAGGCCCTGTTCCAGAGATGGGCACAGGCGGCCTGGCTGGACGAGCATCCGTCCGAGGTGACGATCCGTATAGTTGGCGCCCTTGAGAGCCAAGAGCTGAATCACGAGTATCGTGGCAAGGACAAACCGACCAATGTATTGTCCTTCCCATTTGAGCCGCCAGCGGGTATAACGGTCCCATTGGCGGGAGATCTCGTTATTTGTGCGCCGGTTGTTGAAAAAGAGGCTGGCGAACAGCATAAAACGGTCGAAGCACACTGGGCCCATATGGTGGTGCACGGCATGTTGCACCTGCAGGGCTATGATCATATCGAAGATGAAGATGCCGAGGTCATGGAAGGCCTCGAGATCCGGCTGCTGAAACAGCTCGGATACGATAACCCTTACGAAGCAGAGGAAACGGAACAAGACTCATGAGCGACGATCAGTCGAGTCGCAGTCAGGGCAGCAAGTCCTGGCTGGAGCGTATATCACAGGCCTTCTCCAGCGGGCCTGAGTCCGTCGAGGACGTGCTGGAAATCCTGCGGGACGCGGAGTCCCAGAACATCATCGATGTCGATGCCATGAGCATCATCGAAGGTGCCATGCAGGTGATCGACATGCGGGTCGATGAAATCATGATCCCCCGCTCCCAGATGGTCACCGTGAAAGCCTCCCAGGAGCCAAAGGAATTCCTCGGAGAAATCATTTCTTCTGCCCACAGCCGTTTTCCGGTCATCGGCGACAGCCAGGATGATGTGATCGGCATCCTGTTGGCCAAGGACCTGCTGCCTCTGGCCATGAACAACGAACTGAACTGGAACCGCATCCGCGAGATCCTGCGCCCGCCCAATTTCGTGCCCGAGAGCAAGCGTCTGAACCAGTTGCTCAAGGAGTTCAAGGAAAACCGCAACCACATGGCCATCGTGGTGGACGAGTACGGCGGCACTGCCGGCCTGATCACCATCGAGGACGTGCTGGAGCAGATCGTTGGCGAAATCGAGGACGAACACGACTTCGATGAAGAGACCAACATCAAGGCCCGGGGCGATGGCTCCTTTGCGGTCAAGGCAGTTACGCCGGTGGATGATTTCAACGAATTCTTCCAGACGGAACTGGACGAGGAAGAGTTCGATACCATCGGTGGCGTGGTTCTCAAAGAATTCGGTCACCTGCCCAGACGCGGTGAAACGGTTGAATTCGGTGGCTTGCAGTTTACTATTGCCAACGCCGATAACCGTGTCATTCGTCTGTTGCAGGTAAACCGAAGTGAGCAGTAACGCCACCCGCACCACCCTGAGTACCCCGCTGAACGGCATTCCCTGGCTGGGCGCCCTCACCCTCATTGTTGCGGGTGCCCTCCAGACCCTGACCTTCGCACCCTTCAATCTGTGGTGGTTGGGGCCGGTGTCGGTATTCCTGATTCTCCTGGTCACCATTCCTGCCGCCCCCGGCCAACTGCTCCGGGCCGGCTGGTTTACCGGTCTCGGGCTGTTCGCCACCGGTGCCAGCTGGGTTTACATCAGCATCAGTGAGCACGGTAACACCTCCATTCCGATCGCCATCCTGCTTACCGTGCTGTTTGTCATGGGTCTGGCGCTGTTCCACGCCCTGGCGTTCTGGTTCTGGGGCAAGCTGGCCAAAGAGAGCGCGGTACGCCGGCTAATCCTGTTTCCCGCTATCTGGATCCTTGGCGACTGGCTGCGCGGCTGGCTGCTGACCGGTTTTCCCTGGCTGTACCTGGGCACCGCCCACACCGATGGCCCCCTCGCCGGGCTAGCGCCTCTGACCGGCGTGCACGGGGTTAGCTTCTGGGTGACCGTCACCGGCGTTGCCGCCTATGCCGCCGGCTGGCTGTTCCTGCGTCAGCGCCGGACAATGGCCGGACTGACCCTGGCCCTGGCCCTGATACCCTGGATCGCCGCTCCGGCCATGAACCGGATCGAGTGGACCGAGGTCAGCGAGCAACCCACCACATTCGCCGCCATGCAGGGCAACATCCCGCAACAGGTGAAGTGGGACCCGGATTTCCTGAGGGACCAGATCGTCACCTACCTGACCCTGACCGAAGATCACTGGGACACCGACCTGATTCTCTGGCCGGAGACCGCAATCCCGATCACCCAGGACCAGGCCGGCAAGATCATCGAGCATATTGACGGGGAGCTGGGAGAAAACAGCACCCTGATCACCGGCATTCCCTGGTATGGCTTCAGTGACCGGATCGAGGATTTCACCTACCACAACAGCATCATGGCCATCGGCAACGGTGGTGGCATGTACCACAAGCAGAAGCTGGTGCCCTTTGGCGAATACGTGCCGCTGCAGAGTATGCTCCGTGGTCTGATCGGTTTCTTCGACCTGCCCATGAGCAGCTTCAGCAAGGGCCCCGAATGGCAGGAGCCACTGACAGCCAACGGCATCAACGTGATGCCCTTCATCTGCTACGAAGTCGCCTACCCGGATTTCGTCGCCTTCAACAGCCGCGGCGCCGGCCTGCTGCTGACCATTAGCAACGACGGCTGGTTCGGCGATTCCATCGGCCCCCTGCAACACCTCCAGATCGCCCGCATGCGCGCCCTGGAGACCGGCCGCTACATGCTGCGCGGCACCAATAACGGGGTCACTTCGATCATCAACGAGAAGGGCCAGATCACCACCCGGATTCCTCAGTTCGAGCGGGCGACGCTGACCGGGGAGGTGTTTACCGCCACGGGGAGCACGCCGTATATGCAGACGGGGTCGTGGCCGGTGCTGACGCTGGCGGCGATTCTGGTTGTATTTGTGCGGGAGCGGGTGATTCCCAAGAGCTCGGCCTGAAGATGGGGTCAGATGAAAGTTTTCATCAGACCCCCGAGTTAGATGTGGCACAGGGGTCTGAAGAACTTGTTCTTCTGACCCCGAGTTGGAAATCAGGATGGGGTCAGATGAAGGTTTTCATCAGACCCCTGAGTTAATCAGACCCCTGAGTTACTTCTGACCCCGTCTTGCCCCTCCTACTCCGCCTTCTGCGGCCACCGGCTGGTCACCCGCTCATAGTAATGCGAGCCACAGGCCTCACACGGCTCCAGATGACTGGTCGCGGTCAGGCAGCGCATGTGGCTGCAGTTCAGACACCGGAACATGCCCGCGGTGGCCACCTCGCCGGAGATGTAGTGACCGGCGTCATCGTTTTCCAGTTTCTGGTTCAGCTCCAGGGTTTCGACCCGGGTCTGGTCGGCCACTGACAGCAGGCTGTCTGCCAGCTGGTGCTCCAGCAGGGAGATGTCCAGCTGCAACCACTCTTTCAGGCCTTCGCCGGTCTCGTCCACGAAGTGCATCAGGTGTTTCAGGTCCCGCTCCAGGTAGGCGCCCAGGAGGTCGGCCTCTTCCCGGGTCATTTCTTCCAGTTCGTACTCGAATTCGACGGCTTTCTGGATTTCCTCCTCGAGGGTGTCCAGGGAGGTTTCCTGGAGTTCCTTCATGCGGGTCTGCACCCGCTCGAGCATCCGGTCGTAGACCTCGAGGGCCTTGCCTGATAGATGGTTCCGTTCTGGTTCTGTCATGTTGGCTCCTTTTGCCAGCGCCCTATCCCATACCCACAAGTCTGGCACAGGAAAGAAAAATTGGCAGACTACCTGTTAAGCCCCGTGTGCGTTAGAATATTCGGCCCCTTCGAACCTCTATCTGAACACAGGGTAATTTTGGTAATGGCAGGAATGGACGAGCAATATAACCCACGTGAAGTAGAACAGACCGCCCGCGAATTCTGGGAGAAGAACGAAACCTTCAAGGTGACGGAAGAGCCGGGCAAGCCCAAGTACTACTGCCTCTCCATGTTCCCCTACCCCAGCGGCAAGCTGCACATGGGCCACGTCCGCAACTACACCATCGGCGACGTGATTTCCCGCTACCAGCGCATGCAGGGCAAGAACGTCATGCAGCCCATGGGTTGGGATGCCTTCGGTCTGCCCGCCGAGAACGCCGCCATTGCCAACAAGACCGCGCCGGCCAAGTGGACCCGTTCCAATATTGACTACATGAAAAAGCAGCTCAAGCAGCTGGGCTTCGGGTATGACTGGAGCCGGGAGCTGGCCACCTGTGATCCGGACTACTACTGCTGGGAGCAGTGGTTCTTTGCCCGTCTGTATGAAAAGGGCCTGGTGTACAAGAAGATGTCCACCGTGAACTGGGACCCGGTGGACCAGACCGTGCTGGCCAACGAGCAGGTGGTTGATGGCCGGGGCTGGCGCTCAGGTGCGCTGGTGGAGCAGAAGAAGATTCCCCAGTGGTTCATCCGCATTACCGATTATGCCGAGGAATTGCTGAACGATCTGGAAGACATGGAAGGCTGGCCCGAGCAGGTCAAGACCATGCAACGGAACTGGATCGGCAAGTCCGAGGGTACCGAACTGACCTTCCCGCTGAAGGATCGTGATGAAGGTCTGACGGTCTACACCACCCGCCCGGACACCCTGATGGGCGTCAGTTACATGGCGGTTGCCGCCGAGCATCCGCTGGCGAAAGAGGCGGCGGAGCGTCACCGTGATGTCGCCGCGTTCGTGGATGAGTGCCGCAACAGCAAGGTGGCCGAGGCCGAGCTGGCCACCATGGAGAAAAAAGGCATCGATACCGGCTTCAAGGCCATCCACCCGCTGACCCAGGAAGAGATCCCGGTCTGGATCGCCAACTTCGTGCTGATGGACTACGGCACCGGCGCCCTGATGGCGGTTCCGGGCCATGACGAGCGGGACCACGAGTTCGCCCTGAAATACCGTCTGCCGATCAAGCAGGTCATTGCCGCCCGGGATGGTCGAGAGATCGATGTCCAGGAGAAGGCCTTTACCGAGAAGGGCACCCTGGTGTCTTCCGGCAAGTACAGCGGGCTGACCAGCGAGGAAGCCTTCGACGAGATCGCGAAACACCTGGAAGACAACGGCATCGGCAAGCGCACCGTCAATTACCGTCTGCGTGACTGGGGCGTGTCCCGCCAGCGGTACTGGGGCGCGCCGATCCCGATGATGACACTGGAAGACGGTACCGAAATGCCGGTGCCCGATGACCGCCTGCCGGTTCGCCTGCCGGAAGACGTGGAAATGGACGGTGTCCAGTCCCCGATCAAGGCCGATCCGGAGTGGTGCAAGACCGAATACAATGGTCAGCCGGCCACCCTGGAGACAGATACCTTCGACACCTTCATGGAGTCGTCCTGGTATTACGCCCGGTTCTGCAGCCCCAACTACGACAAGGGCATGCTCGACCCGGCGGCGGCCAACTACTGGCTGCCGGTTGACCAGTACATTGGCGGTATCGAGCACGCCATCCTGCACCTGCTGTATGCCCGCTTCTTCCACAAGCTGCTGCGGGATGTGGGCCTGGTGGACAGCTCCGAGCCGTTCAAGCGTCTGCTGACCCAGGGCATGGTGCTGGCCGAGACCTACTACCGTAACGACGAGAACGGTGGCAAGACCTGGTTCAATCCGGCGGATGTCACCGTTGAGCGGGACAGCAAGGGCCAGGTGGTCCGTGCGGTTCTGGCTTCGGACGGTGAGCCGGTGGAGATCGGTGGCGTCACCAAGATGTCCAAGTCCAAGAACAACGGCATCGACCCACAGGCCATCATTGACGAATTCGGCGCCGACACCGTGCGCCTGTTCATGATGTTCGCAGCCCCGCCGGAGCAGTCCCTGGAATGGTCCGACAGCGGCGTCGAGGGTGCCCACCGGTTCCTGAAGCGCCTGTGGCGGATGGTGAACGAGCACACCGTCGGTGGCCCGGCTCCGGCTGTGGACGTGGCAGCATTGAACGACGCCCAGAAAGACCTGCGCCGCAAGACCCACGAGACCATTGCCAAGGTCAGTGACGACATCAGTCGCCGTCTGACCTTCAACACCGCCATCGCTGCCGTGATGGAGCTGCTGAACGAAGTCGGCAAGCTGGGTGATGACGAGCCCCAGAGCCGCGCGGTTCGCCAGGAAGCCCTGGACACTGCGGTTCTGGTCCTCTCTCCGATCGTTCCGCACATCTGCCATCAGCTCTGGCAGAGTCTGGGGCACGAGGAGCCGGTGGTCCAGGCGTCCTGGCCGGAAGCGGATGAGAAGGCGATGGTCCGCAGTCAGATCCAGGTGGTGCTGCAGGTCAACGGCAAGGTCCGGGCCAAGGAAGACGTTCCGGCGGATATTGCCAAGGCGGATCTGCAAAAGCTGGCGCTGGAGAACGAGAACGTTATGCGCTTTACCGAGGGCAAGACCGTTCGCAAGGTGATCGTGGTCCCCGGCAAGCTGGTGAACGTGGTGGCCAACTGATATGGCATTCCGCCCTGCCCTGAAAACCGTGGCTGTTCGGGCTACCGTGCTGGCGCTGGCCGCCGTACTGGCCGGGTGCGGTTTTCAGTTGCGGGGTACCTCGCCGGTGCCGGCGGCACTGCAGCCGCTGGCCGTAAAATGCGGCTCACAAATCCCGGACACCCTGTGCCTGTCATTGAAAGAGCAATTGGAACTCGGCGGTATTAAAACCGCAGAAGCCACCAATGCGGCCTATGTCCTGGACCTGAAGTCCTACTCCGAGGATCGTCGCGCCTCGGCCATCACCGTCCGGGCGGCTGCCGCCGAATATACCCTGACCCAGGCTGTGCGCATCGAGCTGATCACCGACGACCGGGTTCCGCTGATCGCGGACACCGAGCTGAGTGTCCGGGAGAGCTACCGGTACGATGAAACCAATATCCTGGCCAAGCAACGGGAACAGGACGAGCTGGAGCAGCGCATGAACGACCGGCTGGCCCAGCAGATCCTGTTCCGCCTGGCACCGATGACCGAAGCCCGGATCCAGGCAATCCGCGAGGACTACCGGGCCAACAACCCACCGGCAGAACCCGACGCCGATCAGCCATGAAGACCCAACCGGCCCAGCTCCCCCAACTGCTCAAGAAAGGCCTGGCCCCGGTATACCTGGTTTCCGGTGACGAGCCCCTGCTGGTACAGGAATGCTGCGACCAGATCCGCAAGGCGGCGCGGGAAGCGGGTTTCCATGACCGCCTGACCTTCCACGCCGACCATCAACTGAACTGGAGCGCGGTGGCGGACGAGTTCAATGCCATGTCCCTGTTCGCCGAGAAGCGCCGTATAGAGATCCACCTGCCCACCGGCAAGCTCGGCGATGGCCGCCCGGTGCTGGAACAGGTGCTCCAGCAGCCTCCCGAAGACATCATCCTGCTGCTGATCAGCACCCGCCTCGATGCCGCCGAAACCCGGCGCAAATGGTACAAGGAGCTGCAGGGCAAGGGCGTTCACGTCCCGGTCTGGCCGGTGGACGCGGACAAGTTCGAAGGCTGGCTACAGCAGCGGGCGAATCGCCAGGGCCTGCACCTGACCCGGGGCGCCCTGGCCATGCTTGCGGAACGGCTGGAAGGCAACCTGCTGGCAGCCAGCCAGGAGCTGGACCGACTGGCACTGCTGACCAACGGCAACACCATCGACGAGGAAACCATCGAGCAGGCGGTCCAGGACAGTTCCCGCTTCAATGGCTTTGAACTGGTGCTGGAGCTGCTCGCGGGCAGAGCGCCCCACGCCGGCAAAATGATCGGAGTGCTGCAACAGGAGGGCGAGAATCCGCTGGGCCTGCTGGCCGTGCTCAACCGGGATCTGAACCTGGTGGCCGAGCTTCGCGCAGCCTCGGGCCAGGGCGAAAACCCTGCCGCCTTTCTGAAGAAGCGGGGGGTATTCCAGCCCCAGCGTGCACGGGTGCTCGAGCGTGCCGCCCGCCGCCTGAGCCCGGGCCAGCTGCAACAGGCCACCCGCCTGTGCAGCCAGATCGACCGCGCGGCCAAGGGCTTCGATGATCTCTCCCCCTGGCATTACCTTCGGGATATGTCCGCACTTCTCTCCGCAAAATCGTGACCTGAGTCAACCGGCTGAAATCCGTTCATATTCAGACCATTCCCGTACTTGACAGCTTTTCCGGTTCAGGCGCATTGTTATCCCACCATCTAACCAAGGAGGTGCCTGAAATGAGTGTTCAAGAAGAACTCAAGAAACTGTCGGAAAAAGTGAAACAGTACCGGGACGAAGCCCGGGTTCAGCTCCATCTGGCCCGTGAAGACGTCAAGGACGAATGGGATGATCTGGAGCAGGACTGGGACCGGTTCCGCAACAAGATGGACCAGGTTCTGCACGACGCAGAGGATGCCAGCCAGGAAGCCCGTCAGACTGCCCAGAAGCTGGGCGAAGACCTGAAAACCGGCTACCAGAAAATCCGCGACAAGCTCAAGTAAAAGGAGCGCGACCCGGCACAAGGTCGCAGATTCCTGCCCCGAAGACCCTCGCGATGAGGGTCTTTGTGCCATACTTCACGGTACAAGTGAACGAAGCGTCAGACTTTGAGACTTCAGACTGTCCCCGGTGACAGGCCTGAAGGGACAGGGTGCTTCCAGACACTGCGAGGTATAAATGGGGTATGAAAAAACTTCCGATCCTTTCCGCCGCCTTCCTCCTACTGATCGCCACCACCGCCGTTATTGGCCAGAACACCCGGTTCAGTGACCCGGATACCGTCATCAAGGACGAGTTCTGGGGTAAGCTCTATGCCGATGGCGGGCAATCCTTTTTCTGTAATACACCATTCACCAGCAAGGGTTTCTTGCTGACCGACGGATATGTGTATCCCCTCGCGGATATCCGCAGCGCGCTTTCCTGCGGGACGTCAAGGCAGTGCGAGCAAAACAACCGCTACCGCCAGATCGCTTCGGACCTGCACAACATGGTCCCGGTTCGCAACCGGATCGAGATGCAGCGGCGCAACGTCCGCTACGATAACATTGGCGAGGTTGCCAAGCCCGACGAGTGTGGCATCCTGGCCAGCGCCCAGTTTTTTGAGCCACCGGAGCGGGTGAAGGGCGATGTGGCCCGGACCATGGCCTACATGGTCACGACCTATGACCTGCCCTGGCTGGGGGCCACCTCAGTGTTCAGGGGCTGGAACCGACAGGATCCACCGGATGACACTGAACTGACCCGCCATCGCCGGATTGCGGAAATACAGGGCAACGAGAATCCGTTCGTGGCCAATCCGGAGCAGATGGAACAGCTCTGACCGGAATGCCGCCCCGACTCCTGGAATCGGAAATAGAAAAGGCAGGTCCGCAGACCTGCCTTTTCACGTTCAGATGCGCCGAATCTGCGATCAGAACTCTTCTGCAGTCAATGCCATCATGGCATCACTGCCACTGCGGATGCTTTCCGCCAGGGAGACGGTCTTCGGCAACAGACGGTCAAAGTAGAAACGCGCTGTCTTCACCTTGCCGGAATAGAAGCCGGAGGTGTCGCCTTCCGCCTGGGGCGCAGCCGCCTTGACGATCTTCGCCCACATGTAGCCCAGGGCGGTCAGGCCGAACAGGTCCAGGTAATCCACCGAGGCGGCACCGACGGCATCCGGCGAGTTGCCGGCCTGGCCAAGGACATGCTCGGTGACGTCATCGAGACGCTCCACCGCAGCGGCCAGCGGTTCAATGAACGGGTGCAGGTGCTCGTTGTCAGCATTTTGCTCCAGGAAGTTGGCGACGTCCTGGGCGAACAGTTCGTACAGTTTGCCCTGGCTACCGACGACCTTGCGGCCCATCAGATCCAGTGCCTGGATGCCGTTGGTGCCTTCATAGATCTGGGTAATGCGGCAGTCCCGGACCAGCTGTTCCTGGCCCCACTCACGGACAAAACCGTGACCGCCAAAAACCTGCTGCCCCAGAATACAGGCCTCGAGACCCCGATCAGTCAGGAATGCCTTGGCCACCGGAGTGAGCAGCGCCACCATACCTTCGGCATGCTTGCGACGCTCGTCGTCGTCCGCGTACTTGTAAATATCCAGCCACTGCGCCACGTAGGTGGAGAAGGCACGACCACCCTCAACATAGCCCTTCATGGTCAGCAGCATGCGGCGCACGTCCGGATGCACGATGATCGGGTCAGCGGCTTTTTCGGGCTGCTGAGCACCGGTCGGGGCACGGCTCTGGATACGGTCCAGGGCATACTCGCGGGCATTCTGCAGGGACGCTTCGGCGGCACCAATGCCCTGGATGCCAACACCCAGGCGCTCGTAGTTCATCATGGTGAACATGGCGGCCAGGCCCTTGTTCTCTTCACCAACGAGCCAGCCCTTGGCGCCGTCAAAGTTCATGACACAGGTGGCAGAGCCCTTGATGCCCATCTTCTTCTCGATGGAACCACAGCTGAAGCTGTTACGCTCACCCAGGGAGCCGTCCTCGTTCACCATGAACTTGGGTACCAGGAACAGGGAGATGCCCTTCGGTCCCTTCGGCGCATCCGGGAGCTTGGCCAGCACGAGGTGGATGATATTCTCCGCCATGTCGTGCTCACCCCAGGTGATGAAGATCTTGGTGCCGGTGACATTGAAAGAGCCGTCGTCGTTGGGCTCGGCCTTGGTACGGATGATACCCAGGTCGGTACCGGCGTGAGGCTCGGTCAGGTCCATGGCACCGGACCAGACGCCGGAGTACATGTTGGGCAGGTATTTTTCCTTCAGCTCCTGGCTGCCGTGGGCATCCAGGGCCAGGCAGGCACCGGCGGTCAGCATCGGAGCCAGACCGAAGGCCATATTGGCACCCTGCATCATTTCCTCGAACTGGGCCACCAGGGTCTTGGGCATGCCCATGCCGCCGAATTCCGGGTTGCCACCCAGGCCGTTCCAGCCACCTTCCACGATGGTCTGGTAGGCTTCCTTGAAGCCGTCCGGCGCAGTCACTTCGCCGTTATCCCACTTGCTGCCTTGCTCGTCCGCTTCGCGGTTCAGGGGAGCCAGGACGCCACCGGTAATCTTGCCGGCCTCCTCGAGGATGGCATCCGCAGTTTCCGGGTCCACGTTTTCGGCCACCTTGGGCAGGGACGCCCAGAGAGCAGGCGCATCAAATACTTCATTCAGCACGAAGCGAATGTCACGTAACGGTGCCTGATAATCAGCCATTTAAAACTCTCCAAATATTCCAGTCAGTCTTTGCAGGGTGCAGGAGGGGCCTTGCCCGGAACCTCGACGCCTGCTCGGCTATGTGTCCGCTGAAAGTCATGTTGTTATGGGCCGGTATTTTAACCGAAACCCCATCAGAACACATGAAAAAAGCCCGCCTCCGGGGAGTACGGGCTTTCTGTGTCAGATCACTACCGGAGGAGCCCGCTTCAGATGGCGAAAGCTTCTTCCGGCATGTCCAGCAGCGTATCCGCGCCAGCCAGCATGGTTTCGGCATGCGCCTTGGACCGCGGCAGCATGCGCTTGAAGTAGAAGCGCGCTGTCTGGACCTTGGCGTTATAGAACATTTCCTCGCTGGTACCCTCAACCATCTTGTCCAGGGCCACTTTGGCCATACGGGCCCACAGGTAGGCGAAGACGGCGTAACCGGAGTACATCAGGTAGTCCACGGAGGCCGCACCCACTTCTTCGCGGTTCTTCATGGCGGCCATGCCAACCTTGGTGGTCAGCTCGCCCCACTCCTTGTTGATCGCTGCCAGCGGCTCGATGAATTCCTTCAGCTGCTCGTTGTCCGCGTTCTCTTTGCAGAATACGTGTACCAGTTTGGTGAAGCCCTTGAGGGATTCGCCCTGGGTCATCAGCACCTTGCGGCCCAGCAGATCCAGCGCCTGGATACCGGTGGTACCCTCGTAGATCATGCCGATACGGGAGTCACGGACGTTCTGCTCCATGCCCCACTCGGAGATGAAGCCGTGACCACCGAACACCTGCATACCCAGGTTGGCGGACTCGTAACCGATCTCGGTCAGGAACGCCTTGGCGATCGGAGTCAGGAAGCCCAGCAGTGCGTCCGCCTGTTTGCGATCTTCCTCGGTCTTGCCGCTGTGAACCACATCCACTTGCTGGCCGGCCAGGTAAATCAGGGCACGGGCACCCTCGGCCACGGCCTTCTGGGTCAGCAGCATGCGACGCACGTCCGGGTGTACGATGATCGGATCAGCAATACCTTCCGGGTTTTTCGGGCCGCTCAGTGAGCGCATGGCCAGACGCTCCTTGGCATAAGCCAGGGAGCCCTGGAAGCCCAGCTCGGCCGCGCCCAGGCCCTGGATGGCGGTACCGATACGGGCAGTGTTCATGAAGGTGAACATGCAGTTCAGGCCCTTGTTCTCCGGCCCGATCAGCCAGCCCTTGGCGCCGTCAAAGTTCATGACGCAGGTGGCGTTACCGTGGATACCCATTTTGTGCTCGAGGGAGCCACAGGAAACCGCGTTACGCTCACCGGCAGAACCGTCTTCGTTCGGCAGCTGCTTGGGCACGATGAACAGGGAGATACCCTTGGTACCTTCCGGTGCGCCAGGCAGACGGGCCAGAACGATGTGGACGATGTTCTCGGCCATGTCGTGCTCGCCGGCGGAGATGAAGATCTTGGTGCCGGTGATGCTATAGGTGCCGTCGGCGTTGGGCTCGGCCTTACTACGCAGGGTACCCAGGTCTGAACCACAGTGCGGCTCGGTCAGGCACATGGTGCCGGTCCACTCGCCACTGATCAGTTTGGTCAGGTAGGTCTGCTTCTGCTCTTCGGTGCCGTGGGCTTCGATGGTGTTGGTAGCGCCGTGGCTCAGGCCCGGGTACATGCCCCAGGACCAGTTGGAGGTACCAACCATTTCGCTCATGACCAGGCCGAGGGAATGCGGCAGGCCCTGGCCACCGTAGTTGGGATCGGCAGTCATGGACGGCCAGCCACCCTCGACGTACTGCTGGTAAGCTTCCTTGAAGCCGGTCGGTGTCTTCACGCCGTCTTCACTCCAGGTGCAGCCTTCCCGGTCACCCACCTGGTTCAGCGGAGACAGTACCTGCTCACAGAACTTTGCACCTTCCTGGATAATGGCGTCCACCATATCGGGAGTGGCGTCTTCGGCACCTTCCAGACTGGCGTAGTGCTGCTCGCTGTCCAGCAGCTCGTTCATAACAAATTTGATGTCACGCAGGGGCGCTTTGTATTCAGGCATGGAATCCACCTCGGTTCTCGGTCTCAGCTGAAACAGGGTTTGCAGCCTTTGGCCTTGGTTTGCTCAGACACCACAACGGCACGCGCTGCGGCCTTAATTAAACACTTGTTTGAAACATACGTTTACTGGCACAGAATTGTCAATAGCCGGATGGAAAATTTGTGCGGGGTGGCCAGCCGTCGGGACACAGCAAAATCACCCTGCCCGGTGGGCTTGGAGAGGGTGTCGGAGAGTGTTTCAGGGCTGATGCGAGGACGAAATCGCCGGCCGCTTTAGTAGCAGCCGGCACACAGTCAGGTCAGTTCAGGATTCGAACAGTGTGTCGATATTGAGGTAGCTGGCCAGGGCGGCGGGCTCGGGCTGTTCGAGCCATGGCAAAACGCCCAGGCAGGGGGTGCCGAGATGGGTGGTCAGGTAGTTGAGGGTTTCCTGTTCGCAGTCCATGGGCTCGCTTTCGATCCGATTGGCGACCCAGCCGGCAATGGTCAGGCCGTCGGCGCGAATGGCCTCGGCGCTCAATAGGGCATGGTTGATGCAGCCGAGTTTGAGCGCGACGACGAGGATGACGGGCATGCCAAGTTCCCGAGGCATGGCGGCGTAGGTTTCCCGGTCGTTCAGGGGCACGCGCCAGCCACCGGCGCCTTCGACCAGCAGCAGGTCCGCTGGCTGGATCTGGAGGCCGCGGCAAAAGCCGATAAGGCGCTGTGCAGTGACAGTTTTGCCGGCCTGTTGGGCGGCTACGTGGGGGGCGATGGCGGGCTCCAGGGCGATGGGGTTGATCTGGTCGTAGGGGAGTTTTTCGGTGATGGCCTGCTGGAGTATCAGGGCGTCTTCATTGCGCAGGCCTTCGGGGGTCTGGTCGCAGCCGGAGGCGATGGGTTTCATCGCAAGGGTGCGTTTGCCCTGTGCTTTGGCCGCCTCGAGGATGGCGGCGGAAACCATGGTTTTACCGACGCCGGTGTCTGTGCCTGTTACGAAATAGCTTTTTTTGGCCATTTTGGGGGGTAGACCTTTTGGAGTTTTACTTTGGGTGGAGGTCGGGGGTGCGGGAACTTCTTCCAGGACACGCTACGAGCACATCCATGTGCGCTTGTTTCGGGCCGTCCCTGGCCCTCAACAGTCCTGGAAGAAGTTCCCGCACCCCCGCCCCGAACCACCAGTTATACAAGCTTAAAGATTCAGGACCGCCAATAAGTCCAACCGGCCACGTAGCTGGCCGTACAACCACCAGTATTCGACCTCGGGTAGGCCAAGCACATAGCCTTCAGGCGTTTCGGACCGGTAATAGACTTTCGCCTTTCGCCGCCTTTGAAACCCGCTCCAAGCAACTTCAATTCCCGGGTCAGCGCCATGGGGGAATCATAAGGTAAACGGATGGTCTCGGTGACCGCCTCGGAACCCGGCAAAACATCATCACTCAAACGCCGCCAGGCTTCACAATACTCAAACCGGTTCACATGCGGCTGACCGGGATCGGCCACCGACCAGGCCTGTTTCAGTTCCCTGAGGGTGCCATCCAGCAAGGTGGAACTGGCTAACCGCCCTTCCGGCCGGAGAAGCCGGCGGCACTGGGCCAGGACCGTTCCTGGGTGCTGGCACCACTGGATCATCAGGTTGCTGAAAATCAGGTCAAAGCTGTCCGGTAAGAACGGTAAGGTTTCGGCGTCGGCGGTGAGCCACTGGATGCTTTCAGGGCTTGAGGACCTGGCCTTTTCGATCATTCCAGGCGAGAGGTCCACGCCAACAATGTAAGCTTCCGGGAAACGTTTATGCAGCTCTCGGGTAAACCAGCCGGTGCCGCAGCCGAGGTCGAGGATGGTACGCGGAGCTACGTTTTGCTGAGCCAAGCGCGCGAGCATGGCTTCCCCCATCAGGCGCTGCAGGCGGGAGGCCTGGTCATAAGTGCCGGATGCCTTGCCGAATTCCCTGGCGATATCGCTCTTGGCGGCCGGAACGGGCTGGCCCAGTGACTCTGGCGGTGTCCGGACTACGCCCATGCGGTCTCCGGAGCTTCCATCATTGACCGGCACTCCTTCAGCGCCGTCAGAAGGCGATCAACGTCCGCCATCCGGTGCGCGGCGCTCAGGGTAACCCGCAGCCTCGCCTCGCCGGCGGGTACCGTTGGCGGGCGGATTGCCGTTACCAGCAGCCCCCGCTCTTCCAGAGCCTTGCTCAACGACAGGGCGGCTTCGTTGGTGCCGACCATGATCGGTTGGATCGGGGTGTGGGACGCCATCAGTTCATAGCCAAGCGCCCTCGCCCCCGTCCGGAATCGGTCGATCAGGGCTTCGAGGTGCGAACGCAGGTAATCGCCCCTTTCGATAACATCCAGGCTGGTGCACGTTGCCATGGCAACCGCCGGCGGCATCGCGGTGGTGTAGATATAGGTCCGGGCTTTCTGGACCAGGTAATCCATCAACAATTCTGAACCGGCCACGAAGGCGCCACTGGTGCCAACCGCCTTGCCCAGGGTCCCTATCAGGACCGGGACGTCCTCTTCGGTAAGTCCCGCGTCCAGCACACTGCCCCGCCCTTCCGGCCCGAGCACTCCGATGCCATGGGCATCGTCGACGACAAGCAATGCGTCGTGCTCGCGGCACACACGGGCCAACTCCCGCAGAGGCGCGATATCCCCGTCCATGCTGAAAACACCGTCGGTCACCACCAATTTATGACCATCGGTCTCCGCCAGCATGGCCTCCAGGGCGGCCACATCACCATGCCCATAACGCCGGACCCGCGCCCGGCTGAGGATGCAGCCGTCGATAATCGAGGCATGGTTCAGTCGGTCCGAGAAAATCGTATCGCCCCGGCCTGCCAGCGCGGAAATAACGCCCATGTTGGCCATATAGCCGGTGGAGAAAAACAGGGCTGAACTGCGACGGGTAAACCTTGCCAGACGCTCTTCCAACTGGTGGTGGGCGTCGTGGTGGCCACAGATCAGGTGGGAGGCGGCGCCGCCGAGGCCGGTTTCCGGGAGGGCGTTTTTCAGGGTCTCGATGTTGGCGGGATGGTTCGCCAGGCCCAGGTAATCGTTGCTGCAGAACGACAACAATGGCTTGCCATCGGCTGTCAGTTCCGGTTGCTGGGGACCGGACACCAGCCGGCGAGTACGGTACAACCCGGCTTGCTTCCGTTCTTCAATTTCTTTGGCAAAATCACGCATCGCTTCAG
This sequence comes from Marinobacter szutsaonensis, assembly GCF_039523335.1. Taxonomy (NCBI): domain Bacteria; kingdom Pseudomonadati; phylum Pseudomonadota; class Gammaproteobacteria; order Pseudomonadales; family Marinobacteraceae; genus Marinobacter; species Marinobacter szutsaonensis. The sequence continues at coordinate 1,007,596 of NZ_BAAAFC010000001.1, forward strand.
CCCATCGTTGGCAGGAAGACCACTCATTGGCTCGGGCTAGCGGCAGGGAGGCCCTTCCAGGAATGTGTGAAGCCATGGATGGCTTCACTCAAGCGCACATGGACGTGCTCGTAGCGGTTCCTGGAAGGGCCTCCCTGCCGATAGCATGCTCCGAAGTCGAACCTATATCAGGCAGACTCCCGAGTCGCGTCATAAAACATGTGCCGGGTCGACTCATACTCCACCGCCTCGGCAATCGTCTCTTCCACCTGCTCCTCGGTCGCACACTGCTCCCGCTGCTCAGGCCGAATCCCCAGCTTACGGAACAACTGCATATCCGCATCCGCCTCCGGATTGGACGTGGTCAGCAGCTTCTCGCCGTAGAAAATCGAGTTCGCCCCCGCCATAAAACAAAGCGCCTGCATCTGCTCATTCATCTGCTCACGACCGGCCGACAGCCGCACATGGGAAGCCGGCATCATGATCCGCGCCACCGCGATGATCCGGATAAACTCGAACGGATCCAGATCCTCAACGTCCTCCAGCGGCGTGCCCTTCACCTTCACCAGCATATTCACCGGCACACTCTCCGGATGCTGTGGCAGGTTAGCGAGCTGAACCAGCAGACCAACCCTGTCATCTTCGTCTTCACCCATTCCCATGATGCCGCCGCAGCATACCTTCATCCCTGCCTTGCGCACGTTATCCAGGGTATCCAGGCGATCCTGATAGGTACGGGTGGTGATGATGTGGTTGTAGAACTTTTCTGAGGTGTCGAGGTTGTGGTTGTAGTAATCCAGGCCGGCCTCCGCCAGCTCCTGCGCCTGGTCTTCCTGGAGCATGCCCAGGGTCATGCAGGTTTCCAGGCCCAGGGACTTTACCTCGCGGATCATGTCCAGCACATAGGGCATGTCCTTTTTGGTCGGACTGCGCCAGGCGGCGCCCATGCAGAAGCGGGAAGCACCTTTCTCCCGGGCCGCCCGGGCCTCGGCGACCACCTTCTCGATCTCCAGCAGCTTCTCCTTTTCCAGCCCGGTGTTGTAATGACCGCTCTGGGGGCAGTACTTGCAGTCCTCCGGGCAGGCGCCGGTCTTGATGGACAGCAGGGTACTGACCTGAACCTCATTGGGATCGAAATGCTGACGGTGCACACTCTGGGCACGGAACAGCAGGTCATTGAAAGGCAATTCGAAAAGTGCGCGGGCTTCCTGGAGCGTCCAATCGTGACGCAGTTCATTCGCGGTCATGTTCAAGTCCTGTTAACCTTTCCCGGTCTCTGGGTTTACGGATGAAACAGATGATAAAGGGACTGAACCTGCTGTCAACCTTAAAGGATCTAAAGGTTAACAGCTCCGCGAAAGCAGGCCGCTGTGTTTCCTGCCTGTCTGCTAATGCCATCCATGGCCTTTGCGCCCCGTGCCGGGCTGATCTGCCGGTTAACCGATGGAGCTGCTTCACCTGCGGGCTACCCCTGCCCTGGGCGGCAGACAACCTTCGCTGCGGCGAATGCAGCAAGGAACCACCGCCGTTCGAGCGGGCCCGGATTCCCTGGCGCTACCAGTTTCCGGTAGACGGCATGATAGGCCGCTACAAGTACCATGGCCAACGGAAATTCGCCCGGCCCCTGGTGGCCGACTTCGGCCAGTTCCTGACTTACCAACTGGCCGAGGAACCGGCCAGCCTGCCCGACCTGCTCGTGCCTGCGCCCATGCACCCGAAACGCCGCCGGAAACGAGGCTTCAATCAGGCCACGGACATTGCTGAGCAGGTGGGACGGCAACTCGGGATTCCCGTTGATGCCGGCCTGGTCCGGCGGGTAAAACAGGTGCAGTCCCAGCGTGAGCTGAACAGAACACAGCGGCTGGCTAACCTGAGGGATGTTTTTGAGGTGCGGGGAACGCCGCCAGAGCGGGTTGCGATCGTGGATGACGTTGTAACCACCGGCGCCACCGCCCGGGCCCTGGCCCTGAAACTCAAAGCAGCGGGCGCGCGGGACGTGGAAATCTGGGCTCTGGCCAGGACGCCCGGCTGAGCAATGACTGCGGCGGTCTACCGGGCCAGCTTGTCCCGGACCAGCTCCGCGATGGCAAGGCAGGAAGTCAGCCCGGGCGACTCAATTCCGAACAGGTTGACCAGTCCGGGAACGCCATGCTCCCCGGGGCCATCGATGCGGAAGTCGAAGAAACCGTCGTCCGGCCCCTTGAGCTTGGGCCGGATCCCGGCATAAGCAGGTTGCAGGCGCGAGGCATCCAGTCCTGGCCACCACTGCCGGATACCTTCCGCAAAACGGTGGGCACGCTGCGGGTCGACGGTGTAATCCTCGGTTTCGATCCATTCCACATCCGGGCCGAAACGGGCCTGGCCGGCCAGGTCCAGGGTTAAGTGAACACCGAGCCCGCCGGCTTCTGGCACCGGGTAGATCAGGCTATCGAACGGATGCCGGCCGCTGTAGGAAAAATACACGCCCCGGGCGAACCATTGCTCCGGTCGCTGGCTATCCGGTAGCCCTTGCCAGTTTGCCGCCAGGTCCGGCGCTCCCAGCCCGGCCGCATTGATGACCTCATCGGCAACCAGCGTGCAGGCCGAATCCCCACCCACGGTCAGGCGGTGGCGACCACGCTCAGACACGGCCGAAAGCACTGGGGACTTCAGCACCAGCTGCCCACCTTGATCTTCCAGCTCACCGAGCAAGGACAGCATCAGGCCGTGGGAATCAATAATGCCGGTTTCAGGGGACCAAAGCGCTGCCACCACCCGAACATCCGGTACCCGTGCCCGAACGTCCGCGCCCTCGACCAGCTCAAGAGGCACCCCGTTAAGTGCCGCCGCACCCTGGATCCCCGCCAGCTTTGCCTGCTGGTCCGCACTGGTTGCCACTATCCATTTGCCACATTTGCGGTGCCCCACATTGCGGCCGGCACAGTAGTCATAGAGCTTCTCACGCCCGGTCACGCACAGACGGGCCTTAAGAGTACCCTCGGGATAATAGATACCGGCATGGATCACTTCGCTGTTGCGGGAAGAAATCCCCTCGCCGAACCGACTACCGGATTCCAGGACGATGACATCCCGGCCAGCCATCGCCAGCTCCCGGGCCACGGCGAGACCAACCACGCCGGCACCGATCACCACCGTCTGCGTCTCCAGAATATCGACTTCGGTCAACCGCCAGCCTCCCCTGATTTCGGCCTGAATGCCCGGTAAACATTACCTGAAACACCATAAACGTTATACTTGCAGCCAGGAAGTTTTTAACGGAGCCCCATGGATGTCGGACCGCAAACAGTTTATTGCCGTTATGGTTGTCGCAGCACTGTTCGTGGGCTGGCTGGGGTGGCGCAGTTTCGAGGTGATCAGCCTTAACGAACTGCTGAAATCCGACGAAACGGTCGCCGGTTACCCCTACCAGCACCGGGTGCTCCGGGTGGAGGGGGACACCGCGATCATGGGCTCTCTTCGGTCTCACTCCGTGTCCACGGAAGAAGCCCTCAGGGCGATCTTTCCGAGCATGCGGAATCTTCCGGACAACCACCGGGACTGGCAAAGGGCAGAGCGGCAACTGGCGCAGGTGCAGGCCCGGGCCGGGGAAATCGTCCTCGCCGATCCGGGCATAGACCATGTCCGCTGGGAACTGGACGAAAACTGGTATCATCTGCTGCGCATGAAATCGAAAACCGACAAAGGCCTTTGACCACACTCCTATGCCCCATGACCCGCAACTGGCCGTATCCGGCCATCCCTACGACGCTCTCACTCCGGATGCCATCCTGGATGCCCTGGAAGAAGTGGGCTTTCCGGTCAGCGGGCGTCTGTTTGCCCTGAACAGCTACGAGAACCGGGTATATCAGGTCGGCATCGAGGACGAAACTCCGGTGATTGCCAAGTTCTACCGTCCGGGCCGCTGGAGCGAAGCCGCCATCCGCGAGGAACACAGCTTTACCCTGGAACTGGAGGAAGCAGGCATCCCGGTGGTGGCACCGATGGTCATGCCGGGCGGAGACACCCTGGGCGAGCACGGAGGTTTCCGGTTTGCAGTCTTCCCCCAGCGGGGCGGCCACGCGCCCGATACCAGCGTCACCGACACGCTGTTCCGGTTAGGGCAATGGCTGGGGCAACTCCATAACATCGGGGCTCGCGAACCTTTCCATCATCGGCCCGCCTTTGCCCTGATGGAGGGCATAGAGACCAACAACCGGTTACTGGTTGAGGGCGACTGGATCCCGGAAGACCTGCGGCCGGCCTGGGACAGCCTGATACCGCAACTTCTGGAGCTGTGCGCCGCCCGCATCGACGATGCCGGCCCGCTGGATACCCTGCGGCTGCACGGCGATTGCCACGCCGGCAACATCCTGTGCCGGGATGAGCAGATGCTTTTTGTCGACCTGGACGATTGCCGCTCCGGCCCGGCCATCCAGGATATGTGGCTGCTGCTGAACGGCGAAGATCATGAGCGCGGTGCCCAGCTTGGCGAATTGTTGGAAGGCTACGAGATGTTCCGGGATTTCAATCGCCGGGAACGCCACCTGATCGAGCCCCTGCGCTGCTACCGGCAGATCTCCCACTGCGCCTGGCTCGCAAAACGTTGGGACGATCCCGCCTTCCCCCGCTTCTTCCCCTGGTTTGCCCAGCCCCGGTTCTGGTCCGACCAGATCCTGTCCCTGCGGGAACAGATGGCGGCCCTGCAGGCCCCGGCCATCAGCATCCCCGGCCAGTACTGACCAAATTTCATTCACTTCACAACGAGGTAGGCATGAGCCAGAGTGAAGCCCGTTATACCGTTCGCAGTCTGATTGTCACCGCCGTGGTCTCCATCGTGGGTACCATCCTGGCACTGGAGACGTCAGGCCGGATCGACCACTCGGATAACAAGGATCACGTGCCGGTCGGCGAATTCGAGGCCATCCACGTGACACCAGAGGAGCCATTCCGGATGTCGCCCAAGGCGTCGGAACTGCATGCGGCCTGCGAGAACGGCTACCTGGCGATTGCCGCTGATGTGGATCCCTCGTTCCGGGGTATCCTTGTCGATTACAAGAACCGAGGGGTTCGTTGCCGCCGCCCGTCCCCGACTGGGCCCGCTGTCCCGGAACAGGGAGCCGCGGATGAGTAGAGAGAAAGCACCACCCCAACCGCCGGAACAGGCCACCGACCGCCTGTTTGCCACTGAGCGAAAACCGGAGGACTTCCGTTTCGACGCCTCGGTGGCTCGGGTTTTCCCGGACATGATTCGTCGCTCGGTACCCGGCTACACCACCATCATCCCGATGATCGAAGTGATCACCGAGCAGTACGCCCAGCCCGGCTCCAATTGCTATGATCTGGGCTGCTCGCTGGGCGCCTCCACCCTGGCCATGCGCCATGGTATTGGTGACAAAGACTGCCAGCTGTTCGGAGTGGATAACTCGGCGGCGATGATTGAGCGCTGTGAACATTACATCGCACTGGACGACTCCTCGCTTCCGGTTGCCCTGCGCTGTGAAGACATTCTGGATACCGAACTGAGCAATGCCTCAGTTACCACTCTGAATTTCACCCTCCAGTTCGTGCCACCGGAACAGCGGGCAGAACTCCTGGCCCGCATCGCATCGGCGACACGTCCCGGCGGGGTGCTGATCCTGTCCGAGAAGATCCGTTTCGAGTCGGAACAGGAGCAGGAAATCCAGACCCGGCTGCACCATGAGTTCAAGCGGGCCAACGGTTATTCGGATCTGGAAATCAGTCAGAAGCGCTCAGCCATCGAGCAGGTGCTGATTCCGGAGACCCTGGCCGCGCACCGCGAACGGTTGCTTGGTGCCAGTTTCGACCACGTGCTGCTGTGGTACCAGTGTTTCAACTTTGTCTCCATGCTAGCCATCAAGGCCGACTGAGTTATCTATCTGCAATGAAAACTTTCGACTGGAAACGTTATTTCAACCCGGTTCTGTCCGACCTTGATGGCCAGGGTCTACAGGATTGGGCAGAGAGCCTGCGCACACAGTTCACCCACAAATTCGAGGAAGCGCCCCACGGAGACCTGGGCCGGTGGCTGCGGGCTGTGGATACCCTGCCCCGGTTGCCGGATGTTCGCGGGCAGTTGAATGCCCCGGCCATCACCCTGGAAACCGCTCAGGCACTGACGGAGGCGGAGAAACAAAACCTGGAAGCGGGATTGCGGGGGCTGATGCCTTGGCGCAAGGGCCCGTTCCGGTTCTTTGATACCTTCATTGACACCGAATGGCGATCAGACTGGAAATGGGACCGGGTCGCTCCCCACCTGTCAGACCTCAACGGCCGGCAGATCCTGGATGTAGGATGTGGCTCCGGCTACCACTGCTGGCGCATGTATGGCGCCGGCGCCCGGCGGGTCGTCGGTATCGATCCCGGCCTGCTGTTCCTGTTCCAGTTCCTCGCAGTGAAAAACTATCTCGGGGAGGTTCCGGTCGACCTGTTGCCGGTGCGAATGGAAGACCTGCCTACCAACCTGGAGATCTTTGACACCACTTTCTCCATGGGCGTGCTCTACCATCGGCGCTCGCCCCTGGATCACCTCCTGGAACTCAAGAGCACCCTGCGCCGGGGCGGCGAACTGGTTCTGGAAACCCTGGTGGTGGACGGGCCGGAAGGCTACAGCCTGATGCCCGAAGACCGCTATGGCCAGATGCGCAATGTCTGGTTCCTGCCCAGCTGCGACACCCTGTTGCGCTGGCTGCAACGCACCGGGTTCCGGGACGCAAAAGTGGTGGATGTCACCGAAACCACCACCGAGGAGCAGCGATCCACGGACTGGATGCGTTTCAATTCATTGCAGGATTTTCTCGACCCGGAGGATCCTTCGAAAACCGTGGAGGGCTATCCGGGTCCGAAACGTGCCACACTGATTGCCACCAAACCCTGAAACAAGAAAGCCCCGCGACTTGCGGGGCTTTCTGTTTATGGCGGAGCTCTTGTCCCTTACTCGCCGAAGGGATGGCGCAAGGTGATCGTCTCGATCCGGTCGGGACCGGTGGAGATGATGTCGATGGGTGCCTCGATCTGCTCCTCCAGGAAGCGGATATACGCCTTGGCGTTCTCCGGCAGCTGATCAATGCTGGTCAGGCCCACGGTGCTCTCGCTCCAGCCCGGCAGATCCGCATACACCGGTTCGATGTCCTTGTAGCTGTCGCAGCCGATGGGCGGACGGAAGATCTCACCGTTCGGCGTCTTGTAGCCCACGCATACCTTGACGGTTTCAAGGCCGTCCAGCACGTCCAGCTTGGTCAGGCAGATGCCGGAGACACTGTTGATCTGAATGGCGTGGCGCAGGGCCACGGCGTCAAACCAGCCACAACGGCGGGAGCGACCAGTGGTGGTACCCACTTCGTTACCTTTCACCGCCAGGTGCTGGCCCATTTCATCAAACAGCTCGGTCGGGAACGGACCGGAACCGACACGGGTGGTGTAGGCCTTGGTAATCCCCAGCACGTAATCCAGGAACAGCGGGCCAAAACCGGATCCGGTGGCGGTACCGCCAGCGGTGGTGTTGGAGGAGGTCACGTACGGATAGGTGCCAAGGTCGATGTCGAGCAGCGAACCCTGGGCACCTTCAAACAGGATGTGTTCGCCGCGCTTGCGGTAGTCGTGCAGCAGGTCGGTGACGTCGGCAGCCATGGGCAGGATTTCCTCACCCATCTGCTTGAGCTCGGCCAGGGCCGCGTCGATGTCCTCGGCCTCTTCCTTGAAGTACTCGGTAAGCACGAAGTTGTGGTAGCTCATGATCTCCCGCAGTTTCTCTTCGAAGTCTGCCGGGTTGCACAGGTCGCCTAGGCGCACACCACGACGGGATACCTTGTCCTCGTAGGCCGGGCCGATACCCCGGCCGGTGGTGCCGATCTTGTCGTTGCCACGGGCGCGCTCGCGGGCCTGATCGATGCGGACGTGGGTGCGCAGGATGATCGGGCAGGCCAGACTGATTTTCAGGCGCTCACGCACCGCAACGCCGTTGGCTTCCAGCTCCCGGACTTCCTTGAGCAGGGCTTCCGGAGACAGGACCACACCGTTGCCGATCAGGCACTGGACATCCTGACGCAGGATACCGGAGGGAATCAGATGCAGAGCGGTCTTCTTGCCGTCGATCACCAGTGTGTGGCCGGCGTTATGGCCACCCTGGAAACGAACCACGGCGGCGACCTTGTCGGTCAGCAGGTCAACAATCTTACCCTTGCCTTCGTCACCCCACTGGGTGCCCAGCACAACTACGTTCTTACCCATGATTCTCTCTCAATTCAGTCCAGCGATTCGACGACCCATTCGCCGTCCTTCTTCACCAATTGCCGGTCACACCCGCGGGTGGCAGGGTTAACACCCTCATCCTCCGGCAATGCCCGGATAACCGTTTCCGTTTTTCTCAGGTCCGAAACCGCCCCTTCCAGAGTCGGATCCTGGTCTGCCGGCGCCCAAACCGCGCCGTTTTTCTTTACTGTCCGCTCGCCCAGGGACACCAGCGCCCGGATATCGAGACTGAAGCCCGTGGCAGGACGGGGACGGCCAAAGTCACTGCCAATGGCATCGTAGCGGCCTCCCTTGGCAACGGAATCCCCGTGGCCAGGCACATAGGCCGCAAACACCAGTCCGGTGTGGTAGTTGTAGCCCCGGAGCTCGCAGAAATCGAAACCGAAGCTCACTTCCGGGAAGTCCCGGGTCAGCATGTTCGCCACACGGTCCAGCTTGTCGAGGGCGGCATCCAGAGACTCGGAGGCACCGCTGAGGATCTTCCGTGCTTCGACCAGCGCCTCGGGGCCACCGCTCACCCGCGCCAGCTTACGGAGCCGGCTGCCGGCGGACCCTTCCGGGCAATCACCCAGGAGCACATCAAGTTCCGGTACCGATTTCCGGGCCATGGCATCAAAGATGGTTTCTTCGGTATCCCGATCGAAATCCGCCTCACCAATCAGGCTCTCGTAGATCGCCACGTGCGCCAGGTCCAGGTGAATGCGCGGCAGGCCGGCAACCCGGAGGGTTTCCAGCATCAGGCTGATCACTTCCATATCCGCCGATTCGGAGGCACTGCCAAACAGCTCGCAACCGGCCTGGATTGGCGTCCGCCCCGTCAGCATGTGGCGCGGTCGGGTATGCAGCACATGGCCGGCATAGCAAAGACGGGTAATACCTTCCTGGCCCAGGGTATGGGCATCGATGCGGGCGGCCTGTGGAGTCATGTCGGCACGAACACCCATCATCCGGCCGGTAAGCTGGTCGGTCAGCTTGAAAGTCTGCAGTTCCAGGTCATGCCCGGTACCGGTAAACAGGGATTCCAGGTATTCGATGAGGGGCGGGATGACCAGCTGGTAGCCCCAGCGTTGGCAGGTATCCATTACGTCCCGGCGCAGGGATTCGATCCGTCCGGCCAGCGGCGGCAGAATGTCCTCTACCCCGTCCGGCAGTAACCAGCGATCAGATACTGTCATGAGATTCCGTTGTCTGTTATTCCCGCAACAGCCAGATGGCCGCGGGGAGCACTCAGGATTTGCGGCGAAGTCGTGGGTCAGAAAACCCGATACAAAACCGGCCGAATTTTACACGGTTGTCGGGCACAAAAAAACCGGAATACGAAGGTATTCCGGTTTCCTGCTTCAAACCCGGATCAGTTGGTGGCGCCCATAGGATCCTTCAGGAACCTGAGGAAGTCGCTGTCCGAGTCGATGACCATGATGTCATCCTTGCTGGAGAACGCATTCTGGTACGCCGTAATGCTGCGATAGAAGCTGTAGAACTCCTCATCCTGGCTGTAAGCATCGGCGTAGATACGCGCGGCCTCGCCATCACCCTCACCGCGCAACTCTTCGGACTTGGCAAAAGCCTCTGCCAGAATCACGGTTTGCTGACGATCGGCATCGGCGCGAATACCTTCCGCTGCCTCACGACCGCGGGAACGGAATTCCTGAGCCAGCTTTTCCCGCTCGGTCGCCATACGGCGATAGACGTTCTCGCTGACCTGTTGGGGCAGTTCGATGGCCTTGACCCGGATATCCAGCACCCGGATACCGAATTCATCAACGGACGTCTCGTTAACCTGGTCCCGCAGGGAGTGCATCAACTCATCCCGCTGACCGGAAACCACCTCGTGCATGGTACGCACACCGAACTCGTTGCGCAGGCCGTTGTCCACCCGTGAGGACAGCAGGGACTGGGCACGGAACTCGTCACCACCGGTTGACCGGTAAAAGGTGTCCACATCGGCAATCTGCCACGCGATGTAGGAGTCCACGTCCAGGGGTTTCTTCTCGACGGTCAGGTACTGATGGGCCGGAAGGTCCGTGGTCAGCACCCGTACGTCAAACTCCCTGACCTGATCAATCACCGGCACTTTGAAGTGGATCCCCGCCGGGATGTTGGTTTCAATCAGCTCACCGAAGCGCAGCAGAACGCCCCGGTGGGTTTCCGGAATGATGTAGACACTGGCCGACACCACCAGAACAACGATCAAGGCACCGGCAAGGCCGATAATACTTTTCGGACCCATTGATTATCTCCCCGTTCTGGAATTGGTGGCCTGACGATTACGCAGTTCACGCAACACTTCGTCAGTCACTGACTGGATATCCACCTGGCCGCTCATGGAACCGGTGTTACCGGAGCTGTCACGACCACTGGTCACCGTGTTGCGCTTGATCATCTGATCCAGTGGCAGGTACATCATGTTGTTAGAAGACTTGGTGTCGACAAACACCTTGCTGGTGTTGGACATCACATTTTCCAGAGCCTGGATGTACATCCGTTCACGAGTGACCCGGGGCGCGTCGGAATACACCGCCAGCAGATCCAGATAACGGGCGGTTTCACCGCGCGCGGTCTCTACAACCCGCGACTTGTAGGCGTTCGCCTCCTCGATCAGGCGCTGCGCCCGACCACGGGCCTCGGGAACGATCTTGTTCCGGTAAGTCTCGGCTTCCTCGATCGAGCGCTGCTCATCCTCGCGGGCACGCTGAACTTCCCGGAACGCATCCTGGACCGGACCAGGCGGCTGGGTGCTTTCAACGTTCACACGAACGATCCGAAGACCCGCACCGTAATCCTGCAGGAAAGCCTGGAGCCGCTGCTCCACGTTGATCGCCAACTCGGCACGGCCCTCGGTAAGCACGTCATCCAGAGTGGCACTGCCCACTTCATGGCGCAGGGCACTGTCGGTGGCAAATGCCAAAGCCTGGTTGGAGTCACGCACGTTCAGCACGTAGTCCCGGGCATTGCTGACCTGGTACTGCACCTGAAGGTCAACGGTGACCAGGTTTTCGTCCTGGGTCAGCATCTGGCCCGCGGATTCGGCGCTACGTACGTTGGTTACCCGAACCTTGCGCACATCGTCAATCAGAGGCACTTTGAAGCGAAGCCCCGGGTCTTCAGTACGGGAATATTCGCCAAAGCGAAGCACGACGGCCCGCTCCTGCTCGTCCACAGTGTAAAAGGACTGGTAAACGACGTAACCGACGACCAGTATCGCCGCCAGGGCAATAACAGCACCGAAGCCTCCGGCACTACCGCCAGAGCCACTATCGCCGCCTCCAGACTTGCCGCCTTTGCCGCCCAACATCTTGTTGAGCTTGTCCAGGCCCTTTTTCAGCGCCTCGTCGAGGTCTGGCGGCCCCTGATCATTGCCGCCGCGACGACCACCACCGGTCCCCCAGGGATCGTTGTCGTTACGGTTTCCACCCGGTTCGTTCCAGGCCATAGTGCTCTCCGTTCCTATACTTGTCGAATGGCTGCAAATACTAGGGATTTATATGCGCCCCGGCAACCGTTTACGCTCTCAGGCGTGGCTGTCTTCAAGGCGAATCTCATGTTCTTTCACTCCTGCCCGGCTCAACAACTGGAGCCAGTCCCGGTTCTGCAGGCGAACTTCCACCACGCTGTCACCGGTTTCCCGGTGCTCTTCGCTGAGCACTGAGCCGGCCTCGTGCAGCAAGGCCCGTAACTTGCCGTCAGCGGGGCCGAGCAGTACGAAATGGTGCACGACATCCTCGGCCAGGCGTTCAACAATGGCATCAAACAGGATGTCGAGCCCTTCTCCGCTCACCGCCGACACCCAGACCCGCACCGGGACACCCTCTTCATTGCGGTCTATCCGGGGCGCGAATCCGTCCAGCAGGTCGATCTTGTTGAACACCTGTAATACGGGAATTTCGTCCGCTCCGATCTCAGCCAGGACGCTTTCAACCTGTTCGATGTTGTCGTCGCGACGACCATCGTAGCAGTCGATTATGTGCAACAGCAGGCTGGCTTCGGTGGTCTCTTCCAGGGTCGCCCGAAAGGCTTCCACCAGTTTGTGCGGCAGGTGCCGGATAAATCCGACCGTGTCCGCCAATACGACCGGACCGATGTCCGGAAGTTCCAGACGCCGCAACGTGGGATCCAGGGTTGCGAACAACTGGTTGGCAGCGTAGACGGTGGAGGTGGTCAGCCGGTTGAACAGGGTGGACTTGCCGGCGTTGGTGTAACCCACCAGCGAGACCGTGGGGATGTCCGCCCTGTGCCTGGCACGGCGCCCCTGGTTCCGCTGCCTGCGGACCTTTTCCAGGCGCTTGTGGATAGACTTGATTCGCTCACGCAACAGGCGGCGGTCGGTCTCGAGCTGGGTTTCACCCGGGCCCCGCAGGCCGATACCACCCTTCTGCCGCTCGAGGTGCGTCCAGCCGCGAACCAGCCGGGTAGACATGTGCTCGAGCTGGGCCAGCTCCACCTGCAGCTTGCCCTCGTGGGTCCTGGCCCTCTGGGCAAAAATATCGAGGATGACGCCGGTGCGATCCAGCACACGGCACTTGAGTTCACGCTCGATATTCCGCTCCTGACTGGGACTCAGGGCATGATTGAACAGCACCACGTCCGCCTCGGAGGCGGTGATGGTATCACGGATCTCTTCCAGCTTACCTTCACCCACAAACAGACGCGGGCTCGGCTGCTTGCGCGAGCCGGTGACCACAGCCACGGGCTCCACACCGGCAGAGGTCACCAGCTCCCGGAACTCTTCCAGGTCTTCGGAATCCTCGTAGGCGGTAAAATCAATGTGAACCAGCACCGCCCGTTCGCCGACATCAGGACGCTCAAACAACTTGTACAGACTCCCTGGTCATCAGAATCGACCCCTCAGAAAAACAAACACCCGCGCACCTGGAGCCGCGGGACGGCTCTTCGGAAACGCGGGTGGCAATACCGGGAAAGCGGCTGTATCAGTCTTCAGACTCGCCCTCTCCTCCCGGAGCTTGCTGCGGAATGCGGACATTGCGGGCAGGAACCACAGTGGAAATTGCGTGCTTGTAGACCATCTGGCTGACAGTATTTTTCAGCAAAATCACGAACTGGTCGAAAGACTCAATCTGGCCCTGAAGCTTGATACCGTTGACCAGAAAGATGGAAACCGGGATGCGCTCCTTGCGCAATGCATTGAGGTAAGGGTCTTGTAAGGAATGCCCTTTTGACATGTGTGTTCTCCTGTTTTTTAAGTAGATGCAGATCGTCGTTATTCAGATTTTAATGTGGTGCGAAGTCCGAGCTTTTTCAAGGCTTTTTCGACGACCAGTTTATCGCCACTATCAAGCCAGTGGACATCGGACCATTTTCTCAACCAGGTGAGCTGCCGTTTTGCCAGCTGGCGGGTAGCAGCAACACCCTTGTTCACAAACTCGTCATAGTCACTGTTGCCGGCAAGATGTTCCCATGCCTGCCGATAACCGACACAGCGCATCGACGGAAGTTCCGGATCAAGATCACCCCGGGCCATAAGCGCCCGGACCTCATCCAGAAAACCGGCTTCCAGCATTCGCCGGAAACGCAGTTCTATCCGGTCATGCAGCACTTTGCGCTCACCGGGTGCGATTGCAAGTTGCGTTATAGTATACGGCAGAGCACTCCCTTCGTCTGCCTGCCACCGGGTGAAATAGGTGTAATCCTCCACTTCGGCTCCACCCAATACCCCCTTTTCCGCCTGCCAGAACGCCGAGATCGGCTTGCCGGTCAGGCGGATCACCTCCAGCGCCCGCAACAGTCGCTGCCGGTTATTGGGGTGGATGAGCCGGGCCGCCACCGGATCCTTCTGCTGCAACTCGTCATGAAGAGCCTGCCAGCCTTTCTCAGCCGCCTCGCGCTCCAGCCGGGCCCGCAGTTCGGAATCGGCAGACGGCAACCCGGACATACCGTGCAGCAAGGCCTTGAAATACATCATGGTGCCGCCCACCAGCAGTGGTATGCGCCCGGCTTCGGTAATCTTCTTCATCTCAGCCAGGGCGTCACGGCGGAAGTCGGCGGCGGAATAACTCTCTGCCGGATCACAGATATCGATAAGCCGGTGCGGCGCCCGGGCCAGTTCTTCGGGCGAAGGCTTGGCGGTGCCGATATCCATCTCGCGGTAGATCAGCGCGGAGTCAACGCTGATGATGTCGCAGGGCAGGTGTTCACACAGGGCGATCGCCAGATCGGTCTTGCCCGAAGCGGTTGGTCCCATCAGGAAAATGGCAGGCGGGTGCTTGCCCGGTGCATTACTGGTCGTCATCAGGACTGCCTCAACGCCCGCGCAGGAACAGTTTGTCCAGCTCGCTCAGGGTCACCAGGGTCCAGGTGGGACGGCCATGGTTGCACTGGCCACTGCGTTCCGTTGCTTCCATGTCCCGAAGCAGGGAATTCATCTCGGGGATGGTCAGCTGCCGATTTGCCCTGACTGAGCCGTGGCAGGCCATGGTGCCCAGCAGTTCGTGGGTAACGGCCTCGACCCGGTCACTCTGGCCATGCTCGATGAGATCGGCCAGCACATCCCGGACCAGCTGCTCGGTGTCGGCACCACGCAGGAGCGCCGGCACCTGCCGGACCGCCAGGGTTTCCGGACCGATCCTTTCGATCTGCAGACCCAGTTGCTGCAACCCTTCACCGTGAGTTTCCGTGAGCGCCGCTTCTTTCTGGCTGACCGCCATCGATACCGGCACAAGCAGCGGCTGGCTTTTCAGGTCCTGCTCCGCCAGTGCCCGTTTCATCCGCTCGTAGGTGATGCGTTCATGGGCCGCGTGCATATCCACCACGATAAGGCCGGCACGGCTCTGGGCCAGGATATAGATTCCGTGCAGCTGGGCGATGGCATAGCCCAGAGGTGGCTCCTCCTCACTGTCGGCGGGGGGCGTCGCCTGCACCTGCGCCAGTCCGGCCGAACCGGGGGAGGACTCGGCGGTCACCCCGCCGCCGGCGTTCAGGGACTGATAGAACGCCATCTGGTCACTGGCCCGCCATTCCTGCTGCGGCTCCGGCGGCCGGTTCCCACCGAAACCGGAAGGCGGAGCGGCACCATGACTGGCATTCTCCCGGGGCGGGTAAGACCAGCCCTGCTGCGGGTTCATGGTGCCGGAATTTTCCAGACCCGCCGGCTGGGCTGAAGCCTCCCGGTCAAAGGACTGGGCCACTGCGCCGCGCAGGTGATCGTCGGGCCGGACATCCGCCAGCGCCCGATGCAGGGTCCGGAAAATGAAATCGTGGACCAGACGACCGTCCCGGAACCTCACCTCATGCTTGGTGGGATGCACGTTCACATCCACCGTGGCGGGATCCACTTCCAGGTAAAGCACAAAGGCGGGGTGACGGTTGTTGTACAGCACATCCCGATAGGCCTGGCGCACCGCATGGGCCACCAGCTTGTCCCGGATTACCCGGCCGTTGACGAAGAAGTATTGCAGGTCCGCCTGGCTGCGGGAAAACGTGGGCAGGGCAACCCAGCCCCAGAGCCTCAGCCCGGTGGCCTCGGCATCGATGACCACGGCATTGTCGATGAACTGCTGGCCACACAATGCACCGATTCGGCGCTCCCGGTCCAGCGGTGACTCGGCCGGACGCAGGCTCTGCACCACGCGCTGGTTATGGCGCAGGGTGAAACCGGTGTCGAACCGGCTCAGGGCCTGGCGACGGATACACTCATCGACATGGTTGAACTCGGTTTTCTCGGTACGAAGAAACTTCCGCCGGGCCGGCGTATTGAAGAACAGATCCCGGACTTCCACGGTGGTCCCGACCGGATGGGCCGCGGGAGAAATCCGGGCATCCATTTCACGGCCCTCGACTTCCACCCGGGAGGCGGCTTCCTGATTTTCGGTTCGGGACGTCAGAGTCAGTCGGGACACAGAACTGATACTGGCCAGCGCCTCGCCCCGAAACCCGAGGGAGGCAACGGCTTCGAGGTCATCGAGACTGGTGATCTTGCTGGTCGCGTGGCGGCTAAGGGCCAGAGGCAGGTCATCTTCCTCGATGCCACTGCCGTCATCACGGACGCGGATAAGCTTGACGCCGCCCTGCTCTATCTCGACATCGACCCGGCTGGCACCGGCATCCAGGGCATTTTCGACCAGCTCTTTGACCACCGATGCGGGACGCTCCACCACCTCCCCCGCGGCTATCTGGTTCGCCAGCCGGGGAGAGAGCAAATGAATGTGGGGCATGTTTCGGGAAAACCTCTTACTCAGGATGCGGGGATACGAATGGTTTGCCCTACCATAACACGGTCATCACTCAAGCCGTTAAATCGCATCAACTCGTTAACGGAAATCTGGTTCTCCTTGGCCAGCTGGGACAGGGTATCCCCGCGCTGGATCCGGTACTGACTGACGTCATTGCCACCCTTGCCATTCTGCTTCTGCCAGGCCAGCAATGTGCCTGGCGGCGGAGTCTTGCGGAAATAATCCTCGATGCCGTCCATGATGGCGCTGGCCAACCGGCTGCGATACCAGTCCGTCGCCAGGTTCTTCTCTTCCTGGGGATTCGAGATAAAGCCTGCCTCGACCAAAATGGATGGGATATCTGGCGATTTCAGCACCACGAACGCCGCCTGCTCCACGCCCGGTTTGTGCAACTTGGCCACCCGGTCCAGCTTGCCCAGCACCGAGCTGCCCACGCCCAGGCTGGCATTGATACTGGCGGTCATGGACAGGTCCAGAAGAACACCCGCCAGCATATCGTCCCGCCCGTCCAGGGATACACCACCGGTGCCACCGATCAGGTCGGAGCGGTTCTCGCTCTGTGCCAGCCAGCGAGCAGTCTCACTGGTGGCCCCGCGCTGGGACAGGGCAAAGACAGACGCCCCTTTCGGTTGCGGTGTGCGGAAGGCGTCGGCATGAATGGACACGAACAGGTCTGCGTTGTATTTCCGGGCCAGCAGCGTCCGGTTACGCAAACCGACGTAGTAGTCACCGGTGCGGGTCAGCTTGGCGGTGTAGCCCGGCTGCTTATTGATCAGTGCCTCCAGGGTTTTCGCCATTTTCAGGACCACGTCCTTTTCCCGCGTTCCTCTCGGCCCGATGGCTCCAGGATCCTCGCCACCATGGCCGGCATCAATCACCACAATCACATCCCGCTTGCCCGCAGAATCCTGGGTGACCGTCGGCCGGGTCGCCCGCTCCAGGCGGCTGCCGTTCTCGTCGATCAGGTCTACCACCAGGCGGTGACCATACTGCTGATTGGGCTCCAGCTGGAAACTCCGGGGCTTGATATCGCTCTTGAGGTCCAGCACCACCCGCAGGTCGTTGCCGTTTCGCGGTGCGCTGCGAATCCGCTTGATCGGGCTGCCGGAGAGGTCGAGATTGTCCAGATCGGCCTTGAGCGACGCGTTGCTCAGGTCAATCACCAGCCGTGAAGGCCCGCTCAGGGAGAAGATGTTGTGTTGCAGCGGGCCGGTCACGTCCAGCACCAGGCGCGTGTGGTCCGGCGCGGGCCAGATCCGCGCACCCTCGACACGGTCACCGGCTGTCGCTCCCCATGCAAGAGTCCAGGCTGCGACCAGCGCCAGCAAATTGATAAGGCTGCGTTTTCCCTTGAACATACCGCTTACCTGCAAAATATCAGCTGTCGTCGGCCGTCAGTGCTCCGGACCGACCAGTTCCAGCTCGTTCATCAAATGGGCGCCCTGGGCCGAACGGGCCCGGATGACCACGGACCGCCCTTCACCCTCGCGCTCAAGGTGGATCTCCAGGTCCGGTTCCGGCAGGACACCTTTGCCCCGCTCCGGCCATTCGATCAGGCACAGGTTGTCTCCGGAAAAATAATCCCGGATACCCATGTACTCCAGCTCTTCCGGATCGCCCAGGCGATA
Source organism: Marinobacter szutsaonensis (assembly GCF_039523335.1). Taxonomy (NCBI): domain Bacteria; kingdom Pseudomonadati; phylum Pseudomonadota; class Gammaproteobacteria; order Pseudomonadales; family Marinobacteraceae; genus Marinobacter; species Marinobacter szutsaonensis. Next base: position 1,025,636 of record NZ_BAAAFC010000001.1, read on the forward strand.
CAGATCAAAATGATAGGCCGGTGGCTTCAGATGCTCGTAGGGCTCCACCAGGGTATAGGTGGGGCTCTTCACAGCGCCCTCATGCCCGAGGCCACGCATGACACCGCGACTCAGGGTGGTCTTGCCCATCCCGAGGTCGCCGTCCAGAAATACCGTCAGCCCCTGCCCGGACTCGATGACCAGCCGCGCCAGTTCATGGCCAAGCTTTTCGGTTTCCGCCTCGCCTTCCAGAAACAGGCGGCGCTCGTTACCGTAAATCGTCATCCATCCTCCCGTTTCTGAACATCGTTAAACTCGATTTGCCGGAATACCGACGGCAGGCTATCAATCACATCGGTTGGTATCAGCCCTATATAGCCGCGCGCCTCCGAGGCCCGGTCAGCCGCTGCCAGATGGGCACAGGCCCCCAGGATGGTCGCCCGGGCCAAGCCATCCAACTGACCGCACATGGCCCCGAGAATTCCCGCGAGCACATCACCCATGCCGCCGGTGGCCATTCCCGGGTTGCTGCCGCTGATAATATCCACCGTCTGTGACCCTGAGGCAATGACCGTTCCCGCGCCCTTGAGCAGAACCACACCACCATAGATGGACTGCAGTTTGCGCGCCGCCGCCATCCGGTCAACCTCGACTTCCGCAACGCTGCACCCCAGTAGCCTGGCAGCTTCTCCCGGATGCGGCGTCAGTACCTGAGATTCCGAAGGCACGGCGACCCGGGCCGCCATCAGGTTCAGGGCGTCGGCATCCAGCACTCGTGGCTTGTCACTGGCCAGCACCTGCTGAAGCATCTGCTGCCCCCAGGCACTCTTGCCGATCCCCGGCCCGCATACCACGACTGATGCGGCTTCAAGCAGCGGTGGCAATTCCGAGCCATGAATAAGGCCATGCACCATTACCGACGGGCAGCGGGCCAGCGCCGCCGAGATATGTTCCGGGCGCGTTGCCAGTGACACCAGGCCGGCTCCGGAACGGGCCGCCGCTTCTGCTGCCATCAGGCCGGCGCCGCCAAACCCACGATCTCCGGCAATAATGAGCACATGGCCGAATCGCCCCTTGTGGGCATTGGCCGCACGCTCGGGGAGCCAGCGACCCACGCTTTCCCAGTGCCGTAACCGGCCCACGGGAGTCTGCCCACTGGCACCGATGTCGTTTTCGGTTCCCAGCGAGTCAAACATGACCTCGCCACATACCGCGGGTCCCTGCCCGGTGAACAGTCCGGATTTGAGGCCGATAAAGGTGACCGTCATCGTTGCCCGAACCACATCACCGTCGGCAACACCGGTCGTTGCATCCAGCCCCGAAGGCACATCCACCGCAAGCACCGGCACGCCACTGGCATTGCAACGGGCAATGACACCGGCAAACGGCTCCCGGGGCGCTCCGGAGACACCGGTCCCGAGCAAGGCATCGACAATCAGGCCGGCATGCTCAAACGAAGCATCGAGGGCCACCTCATCAATCCCTGACAGTTCACGCACCTCGACGCCGTCTGCGACGGCTTTTTGCCAGGCCTTGCGGGCATCGCCGGCAAGCTTTTCTGTCGGGGCAACGGCAATGCAGGACACTGTCAGCCCGTGCCGCTTGGCGTTTGCAGCCACCAGGTAACCGTCACCACCGTTATTCCCGGCCCCGCACAGCACCAGTACCGGCCCGCAATCGGGCCAGCGCCGGACCAGCCTCCGGAAAGCCGCATGGGCTGCCGTCTGCATCAGTTCGAAACCGTCCACCCCCAGTTCGTCAATCACGTAGCGGTCCATCTGCCGCACAGCATCGGCGGAATACAGGTCGTCTGGTAGACTGTGCGCAGATATGGGCGGCATGAGCCTGAGCTCCCGTTACAGAAACCGGTTTAAGAAAATTGGCCAGATACCTGTAAAGCATAGCAAAACAGGGGGAAAGGTCATAACTTAATCAAATTAAACTTCCGCAGTGAATCCACCCGGACAACGCCCGCTGGCAAACCATCCATGACCAAGCCGAAAGATACTCCTCCAGCACCACCCGAACTCGATGATTGGCCGGGCAAAATCCGGCAATGGGCACGAGAGCTGGGCTTTGCTGATGCTGGCATCACCCTGCCGCAAACCGGTCCCCACGCCGACCGGCTGCAGGCCTGGCTGGCCGAGGGATACCAGGGCGAGATGGAGTACATGGGGCATCATGGCGACAAGCGTTACACCCCAACGTCGCTGGTGCCCGGCACGGCGCGGATCATCTCGGTACGCATGGATTATCTGCCGGCGCCGGATAACCCGAAACAAGCGCTTACTGACCGGGAAACCGCCTACGTGACTCGCTACGCCCTGGGTCGTGACTATCACAAGCTGATGCGCAAGCGCCTGGCTACTTTGGCGAAATGGATCGATGAGGCGGTCAGCGGGTTCGAGTACCGGGCCTTTGTCGACAGCGCTCCGGTGCTGGAGCGGGCCCTGGCCCAGCGGGCTGGTCTGGGCTGGATTGGCAAGAACAACATGGTGATTCACCCGAAGGCCGGGTCGTTTTTCTTCCTGGGCGAGATTTTTACCAGCGCCCCCCTGCCGGTGGACCCGCCCTTCGAGACCGAACACTGCGGCAGTTGCTCCGCCTGCCTGGAGGTGTGCCCCACGGATGCCTTTGTCGGCCCCCATCTGCTCGATGCCCGGCGCTGCATCAGTTACCTGACCATTGAGTTGAAAGGTTCGATTCCGGAAGAATTGCGGCCGAAAATGGGTAACCGGGTGTTCGGCTGCGATGATTGCCAACTGGTCTGCCCCTGGAACAAGTTCAGCAAGCCAACGGCGGAGCAGGATTTCCTGCCCCGGCACGGGCTGGATAACAGTTCGTTGGCGGAGTTGTTCCTGTGGACGGAGGAGCAGTTCCTGAAACGGACGGAGGGGTCGGCAATCCGGCGCACCGGTTACGAAGGCTGGCTCAGGAATCTGGCAGTGGGACTAGGCAATGCGCCCACCACCATTCCAGTGGTAGAAGCTTTGAAGCAGCGGGCGGACCACCCGTCTGAGATGGTCCGTGAGCATGTGCACTGGGCGTTACGCCGGCACGGGCTTACACCTTGAAGAAGTGGTCCCGGTAGTGGCGCAGTTCGTTGATGGAGTCGCGGATGTCGTCCAGCGCCAGGTGGCTGCCTTTTTTCTTCACGCCGTCGAGTACGTCGGGGCGCCAGCGGCGGGCCAGTTCTTTGACGGTGGAGACATCGAGGTTACGGTAATGGAAGAAGGCCTCGAGTTCCGGCATGTACTTCACCAGGAAGCGGCGGTCCTGGCCGATGCTGTTGCCGCACAGGGGTGATTCGCCGGGGCCCACGTGTTTTTTCAGGAACGCGAGGGTTTCCTGTTCGGCTGCCGATTCGGTGATGGTGCTTTCTTTGACGCGTTTGGTGAGGCCGCTGGCTCCGTGGGTGTTGGTGCACCATTCGTCCATGGCCTCGAGGAGGCTGTCGGGCTGGTGGATGGCGATGACCGGGCCTTCGGCGATGATGTTCAGTTCTGCATCGGTGATGATGGTGGCCATTTCTATGATGCGTTCTTTTTCCGGATCGAGGCCGGTCATTTCCAGGTCGATCCAGACCAGCCGGTTGCCTTCTGCCATCTTTCTTCCCCTAGCCTTTTAGAATTGGTGCATGGCGGAGGTGGCATTCCCCATCCGGGAACCGCTACGAGCACGTCCATGTGCGCTTGTTTCAGGCCATCCTTGGCCTTCAACATTCCCGGATGGGGAATGCCACCTCCGCCCCAAACCTGTGAAGTGTAGTCATCTGAAAAGTCGACATAGTACAGCGACTGATAATTGATTCCAGTATGATGGCACGGACAATAAAGAACTTTCACCGGATCTCTCTAATCATTTATGGCAAAACGGCGACTGAACAAACAGCAACAGTGGCGTATCTCGAAGATCCAGCAGGAACGGGCTGCCCGTGCTGCCAAGAAGGAAAAGGTCATTGAACAGCAAGCCGAGGCCGGTGAGCTGGGGCCAGAGCAGGAAGGTCTGATCATCGCCCACTATGGCCAGCAGCTGGATGTGGAGGCCCTGGAGGGCGAGGATGCCGGGACGGTGTTCCGCTGTTTTGTCCGGGCCAATATCGACAGTCTGGTGACTGGCGACCGGGTGATCTGGCGCAAGGGCAAGAGTGAGACGGGTGTGATCGTTGCCCGTTGTGATCGCCAGAATCTGCTGCAGCGGCCGGACAATTTCGGGGCGTTGAAACCGGTGGCGGCGAATATAGACCACATTATTCTGGTGATTGCTCCGGAGCCGGAGCCCCACGATAACCTGATTGACCGGTACCTGGTTGCTTCGGAGACCAGTGATATTCCGGCGGTGATTCTGCTGAACAAGACGGATCTGATTACCGATGGGAACCGGGATCAGATCGAAGATCTGCTGTCCCGGTATGAGAACCTGGGTTATGAGGTGGTGCGTACCTCGGCTGCCGAGTCCGGTAATGAGCCGGCGCCGGAGGTTGCGGCGCTGGTGAAGGATCAGACCAGTGTGTTTGTGGGTCAGTCCGGTGTGGGCAAGTCGTCGATTATCCAGACGCTGCTGCCGGGAGAGTCGCTTCGGGTCGGGGCGGTTTCGGAGAGCACCGGCAAGGGCATTCACACCACTACGACCGCCAAGCTTTTCCATCTGCCCCTGGGCGGCGATCTGATTGATTCGCCGGGTATCCGGGAGTTCGGGCTGTGGCACATGACGCCGCAGGAGATCGAGTATGGTTTCCGGGAGATCCGGGAGTTGATCGGTACCTGCAGGTTCCGGAATTGCCGGCACATGGGGGATCCCGGGTGTGCCCTGGAGGCGGCGGCCGCGGACGGGCGGATCAGTCCGGAGCGGCTGAAGAGTTTTCACCGGATTCTGGCGGACATGGCTGAGCAGCAGGCCCGGGGCTTGAAGGTGGACTGAGTCGCAAAGCGGCAAAACCGTTTCTACACGCCTACACCGTTTTGCTAAACTGCGCGCCTTCTCAAGCAAAAGGTTCGTTTTGATGCTCGATAAACTGTTCGTTCTGAGCCAGTACCTCACTCCACAGCTGGCTGTTTCACGTCTTGCTGGTCGGTTTGCGGATAGCGAAGGCAATCAGGCTTTGAAGAACCGTGTGGTGAAGTGGTTTATCGACCGCTATGGCGTGGACATGAGCGAAGCTGCGGAACCGGACCCGACCGCTTACCCGAGTTTCAATGCGTTTTTCACCCGGGCGCTGAAGCCGGGTATTCGTCCCCTTGCCGAGGGCAAGAAAACCCTTGTCAGTCCGGTGGACGGCAAGATTTCCCAGCTGGGTCAGGTAACCGGTGATCGGGTTTTCCAGGCCAAGGGCCAGTCTTTCAGTCTCAATGAGCTGCTGGGGGATAACCTGCAGCGCACTGAAGCATTTTCCGAAGGCGAGTTTGCCACCATCTACCTCGCTCCCAGCGACTATCACCGCATCCATATGCCCATGGCGGGCAAGCTGCGGGAGATGGTGCACATCCCCGGCAAGCTGTTTTCGGTCAATCCGGTGACGGCCGAGCACGTACCCAACCTGTTTGCGCGCAACGAGCGGGTGGTTTGTATCTTTGATACCGACGCGGGCCCCCTGGCGATGGTGCTGGTGGGCGCGATGATTGTTGGTAGTGTCGAGACCACCTGGTCCGGCGTGGTAGTGCCCGGGAACGGTCTCGTCACCGACTTCCAGTACGAGGGCGAACAGGCCCGGGAGTTCGCCAAGGGCGAGGAGATGGGCCGGTTCCGCCTGGGCTCCACGGTGATCATGGTGATGCCCAAGGGTGCTGTCAGCTGGAACGAGAATCAGGTTGCCGGCAAGACCGTCCGTATGGGTGAAGCTTTCGGCGAGCTCGCCTGAGTTCAGGCGCGCTCGAACGGGAACGCCAGCACGTCCGAGATATCGGCTGCTCCGAGCTTGAGCATGAGCAGCCGGTCCAGCCCCAGGGCGACCCCGGCGCAATCCGGCAGGCCCTGCTCCAACGCCGCCAGAAAGGCGTCGTCGATGGGCATTTCGGGTTTTCCAGACAATCGGCGTTGATGGTTATCCGCCTCGAACCGGCGCCGTTGTTCCACCGGATCGGTCAGCTCCCAGTAGCCGTTACACAGCTCCAGCCCCCGGACATACAGCTCGAAACGGTGCGCCACTGGGTAGCCCTGATGTTCCGATACCCGGGCCAGTGACGCCTGGGAAGCGGGATAACCGGTGATAAACACCGGGCGCTCAATGCCCAGGTTGGGCTCGACGGCAAAGCTCATCAACAGGTCCAGGCATCCATCCCGCCCCAGTCCTGCCAGCTGTTCCGGGTCCAGCCATTCCTCGCAGCGACGCATCAGCTCCCGCTCCGTGGACTCGAACGGGTCCACGTGCGCCCAGGCCTTTACGGCATCCCGGTAATGCAGGATCTCCGGTCGCTCGCAACACAGCCATCCGCAGACCAGGTCGGAGACCTCGGTCATCAGCTCCCGGTCATCGAATCCCGGCCGGTACCATTCCAGCATCGAGAACTCCGGGTTGTGGCGCCGCCCACGCTCACCATTGCGGAAGACCTTCGAGACCTGATAGATCGGACCAGCTCCGTCGGCCAGCAAGCGTTTCATATGGTATTCCGGGGAGGTTTGCAGCCACCCACCCTCGATGCCGGAGGCGGATACCTGCGCCGGGATGCCGTCCAGGTTCACGTCGGTCACGCCGCAGCGCCCCAGCACCGGGGTTTCAACTTCCATCACCCCTCTTTGCGCAAAAAAGCCGCGCACAAACGCCAGTTGTTGTGCGCGGCTTTTCAGGGCAGCCTGCGAGGCAGCGGGCTGCCAGACAGGTTGATCAGTCATTGCCGAATCAGCTGCTCTTGACGCGGCTGACGTACTCGCCGGTCCGGGTGTCGACCTTCAACACTTCACCGATGGTGATGAACAGGGGCACGTTGACCACGGCACCGGTGGACAGGGTGGCCGGCTTGGAGCCGCCCTGGGCGGTGTCGCCTTTCATGCCCGGATCGGTATCCACCACTTCCAACTCGACAAAGTTGGGCGGGGTCACGGTCAGAGGAGCACCGTTGTACAGGGTTACGGTGTAGACGTCCTGCTCCTTGAGCCACTTGACGGTATCGCCCACCGCCTTGGCGTCGGCCGGGTACTGTTCGAACGATCCGTCGGTTTTCATGAAGTGCCAGAACTCACCGTCGGTGTAGAGGTATTCCATGTCCTGGTCGATCACGTCGGCCGCCTCGAGGCTCTCGCCGGACTTGAAGGTCCGCTCCCAGACCCGGTTGGTCATCAGGTTCCGCAGTTTTACCCGGTTGAAGGCCTGGCCCTTGCCCGGTTTTACAAACTCGTTCTCGAGAATGATACAGGGGTCGCCATCCAGCAAAACCTTAAGACCGCCGCGGAATTCGTTGGTAGAATATGAAGCCATGAAATGTCCACCTGACACAATGTCGTTAAAATTTCAAAGGTCGCTATGATACAGCGAACCCCCGCCCGTATAGAAGCCCACATCCGTGAACAGGATTCCCGAAGCTGGCAGGAGCTGCTGTCAGGCTCGGTCACCACGCCCGAGGCGCTGCTGGAGCGGCTGAATCTGCCCGCCGAATCCTGGCTGGAGGGCGCGCGGGCCGGCCACCGGCTGTTTCCGATCCGGGTACCTGAGCCTTTCATCGCCCGCATGACGCCCGGAGACCCCGACGACCCGCTGCTGCGACAGGTACTGCCGCGAGTGGACGAGACGGCCGACGTTTCCGGTTTCATCCGGGATCCTCTGCAGGAGGACGGCGCCATCCAGACCACCGGGCTGATCCGAAAGTATCGTAGCAGGGCGCTGCTGATGGTCACCGGCCAGTGTGCCATCAATTGCCGCTATTGCTTCCGCCGGCATTTCCCCTACGAAGAGCAGCGCCTCACCCCCGAGGACAGGGACCAGGTGCTGCGCACGCTCAGGGACAGCCCGGAGATCAATGAGGTCATATTCAGCGGGGGCGATCCCCTGGCGGTCAATGACCGGCTGCTCGCCCGCTGGGCAGAGGACATCGCCAAGGTGCCCCACATCCGGAGGATCCGGCTGCACACCCGGCTGCCGGTGGTGATTCCCCAGCGTGTGTGCGACGCCCTGCTCAAGTGGCTCAGCAGCTCGCCGCTGCAGGTGGTCATCGTGCTGCACATCAACCACCCGGCCGAGATCGACACGCCGACCCGCCGGGCCCTGGGTTACCTGCGCGCAGCCGGAGCCACGCTGCTGAACCAGAGCGTTATCCTCAGGGGCATCAACGATACGGCGGACATCCTTGAGGATCTGAGTGAAACCCTGTTTGCGGCCGGAGTCATGCCCTACTACCTGCATGCCTTTGACCCGGTGGCCGGCGCACATCACTTCGACGTGGGCGATAATGAGGCCCGCGAGCTGGTGCGGGAGCTGCTCAAACGGCTACCCGGCTTCCTGGTTCCGAAACTGGTCAGAGAGGTTCCGGGCGAAGAAAGCAAGACGCCTCTGGACTTGTGGCCGTGAGCGAGATCACAAACCTGGACGCCAATCACTTGCAAAAGTTTGTTAACTCGTGATCTTCTCGCTTTTCGTCGACCGTTTGCTATTTTACAGTCGACTATGGGTTACAAATAAAAACATAAGGGAAACCGACGGTGGCCCGGACATTGGCGCGAATTCATGGAAGGCACGATTCTGAAACCTGATCTACGAGTACCGGAACAGAAAACCACGACCCTATCGTTTTGCGAAACGGCGCCGAAGCCCTTCCGCAACTGGGTGGCTCAGTTGCCCATGGCCAACATTGGTGAGGTGTCCCGGCAGCTCTACCATGCGATCATCGAGCTGAATCACCTATCGGTCGCGCCCCAGCAAAGATTGCAGTTCCTGGAACTGATCCGGGAGAAGATCCATTTTGTCTGTAACGAACTGTCCCGGCATTACCTGGGCCTGGCCGTCGCCCTGCCCGAGAAGCAGCGCAAGATTGCCAACCTGGCTCAGGCCCTGCAGATGCATCTGGCGACCGGTTACAAGCTTTGCATCCTTGACGGCCTGGATAACGGCGGCCTGGACAGGAACCGCAAACCGGTCACCATGGCGATCCACCGGGCTATCTCGGAGCTGTCCGCCACCATCCTGCGTTCCCACCAGCTTTACTGCCCCAGCCCGGCTCGAAGCTGGCTGGAGTGCCATCGTCTATACCGTTTCGCCTACCGCAACGGCATGGCCCATCTTCAGGTGGAAGACAACACCCTGAAGGCCCGCCGTACCAGCTCCCTGGCCGACAGTTACAAGCGTGTTCTGTTACTCGGCTGCGCCCGCCCCAATCAGTTGCGGCAGTCCGAACTCAACCAGGCCTATGAGCTGTTCGAGACCTGGACGGAACACACCCAGTGTGGCCCGGATATTGGCGAAGACAGTCTGTTCGTGGTGAACATGGAGCGTGACAACCCTCCGATATACCGGAGCCTGCTCGACAACCGGCCCGGTGATGACAGCTTCGGTTTCGATACCCGGGAGCTGTCCAACATGGTTTCCGAGACGCTCCAGGCCCGGCGCACGCACCAGGAGAAAGAAAATCCCCTGCGTATTCCGGCCAACATCAGCGACACCCTGCTGACGCACCTGAGCCAGGCCCTCGGCATCCTGGCCAAACGTAACTTCAACCGCATCGCCAGCCAGGGCACCCTGGAGGTCTGCGCCGGCCTCACCGCTGTCCATTATTTCATCTCCGGTGAAAAATCCTTCGCGGAGTTCGTCAGTGGTAATGCCAGCGCCCGAGAGGAAGAGGACAACCACTTCCTGACCGAATCGAAGAAAGCGGAAGATGCCTGGGCCGGCGCCCATGATGCCGGCCCCAGCGAGGAGCGGCATTCCTCCCCCGACACCCCGATCAACTTTCGCGGTGGCTATTTCGGCAAGCCCGCTGCAGATCCGATTCCGGAGAAGAATCTGCCCCGCTCCCACCAGGCCCTTCTGATCAACACCAGCCCTGGCGGCTACTGTGTTGGCTGGGAAACCAATGTGCCCCCGTCCATCCAGGCCGGCGAGATTCTCGGCGTGCGGGAACAGAAATCCCATCCCTGGAGCGTCGCCGTTGTGCGCTGGATCCGCCAGGTCAAACACCAGGGCACCCAGGTAGGCATTGAACTACTGGCTCCCAGCGCCGCGCCCTGCGGTGTCCGGTTGCTCCAGAAGATCGGCAACAACAGCGAATACCTCCGGGGTTTGCTGCTGCCGGAAATCAGCGTGGTCAACCAGGCCGCCACCCTGATCACTCCCCGGCTACCGTTCCAGTCAGGGAGCAGGATTTCCCTCCTGCACGATGGCAGGCAGGACCAGGGAACGCTCGGTCGCAAGGTGTCTTCCACCGGCAGTATCAGCCAGTTCGAACTGAAGCTTCAGAACAATACCGCGCTGAACATCGCCAGCCAGGCCGACACGCCGGTGGCCAGTGAGGATGAGTTTGATTCGCTGTGGCCGTCTCTCTGATAAGCGAGACCCAGGTAGCGAACTGGCCAAACAGAGGGTTGTTATTACCCCCTAACCCCTGCATCATTCTGCATAAGTGACAGACCGGCCTCTGACTCTCGGCAAGCAGTTTTCCTCAAGGCACTGTTTTACAAGCAGATCTTAATGCTGCCCCGGAGCCGGCTCCGCAAACGAGTAGCACGAGACGTCTTACGAATGCAGAAAAAGAACGCCACAGTACACCTGCTGATTCTTGATCCATCTCAAAATGATGCCGAATCACTGGTCAGCCTGCTGAGGAATTCCGGGAAGGCCACACGAGCCCACCGCATCACCTCGGAAGAAGATCTCGAAGAGGTGCTGAAAACCGGCAACTGGGATCTTTTGCTGGCCCGGGATGTGGGCGATGAATTCGGTGCCGACGAGGCCCTGGCGATGGTTCGCCGGATGGACAAGGATATCCCGTTCATCCTGCTGATGACCGAAGAAAGCCGGGAACGGAAAGTTGGCATCATGAAGGCCGGCGCCCAGGACGCAGTGCCGTTCGACTATTCGGATCAGCTGGTGCTGACGGTCAACCGTGAGATTTCCGCTCTGGAAGAGCGCCGGCGCCGGCGCGTGCTGGAGTCCCACCTCCGGGAGGCGGAACAGCGCTGCCAACTGCTGCTGGAAAGCTCCAAGGATGCCATTGCCTACATCAATGACGGCATGCATATCTATGCCAACCAGTCCTACATGGACTTCCTCGGCTACGACGATATCGATGACCTGATCTGCATTCCGGTCCTCGATACGCTCACACCCGAAAGCCAGGAGCGGTACAAGGAATTCATGAAGCGCTTCGCCGATAAGGGCGAAGACGGCATGACCCTCAACTGTACGGCACGGCGCAGTGATGACCAGGAACTGAAGGTCACCATGAGCGTGTCTTCGGCCACCTACGATGGTGAATTCTGCACCCAGATTGTACTCCAGCCCGAGCACAGCGATGCCGAACTGGAGGAGAAGCTGCGCCAGATCAGCAGCCAGGATCTGCTCACCGGCCTGTATAACCGGCAGTACCTGATGGACGCCCTTTCAGAAACCATCGCCCGGGCCGGCAAGGACAACCAGACCGGGGCCCTGGCCTACATCGCGCTCGATAACTTCATTACCATGAAGGGGCAGGTAGGTATCGCCGGCGCCGATCTGCTCCTGGGTGACCTGGCGGCACTGCTGAAGGAAACCGCAGGAGAGGATGCCACCCTGGCGCGGCTGAGTGATGATGCCTTCTGCATGATGTGCCTGCCCTGCGATGAAAAATCCATGGCCGATCGGGCGGAAGGGGTTCGTAAGGCCATCGAGGACAACCTGTTCGACATCAACGGGAAAACCGTTCCGATGACGGTCAGTATCGGTGTGGCAGCAATTACCGAAAACTCACCGAAGGCCGAAGAACTGCTCGGCCGCGCGCACACTGCCTCCTCCGATGTCAAAAAGCAGGAAGGCCATGCCCAGGGCAACGGGGTGCTGGTCTACAACCCGGCAGACTACGAAACCCTCGATTCCAGCAACTCCGTGGAGGCTATCCAGAAAGCCCTCGAGGACAACAGTTTCCGTCTTCTGTTCCAGCCGATTATCAACCTACGCGGTGAAGGCGAGGAGCACTACGAAGCCTTCGTGCGCATGCTCGACAAGGACGGCGAGGAAATCTCGCCCTATGACTTCCTGCCGCCCGTGGGCCCGAACGAAACCGCGATCAAGATCGATCGCTGGGTGATCCTGAACACGATAAAGCAGTTGGCCAACCATCGTTCCCACGGCCACGACACTCGCCTGTTCGTCAATATCACGGCAGAGACCCTCCAGGATAAGACCTTTACTCCCTGGCTGAGCGTGGCCCTGAAGGCGGCGAGACTGCCCGGCGATGTCCTGATCCTCCAGGTTCGGGAGGGGGATGCCAACAACTACATGAAGCAGGCCAAGGAATTTACCCGGGCGGTTCATGAGCTGCACTGCAAGGTGTCAATTTCCCAGTTCGGCTGTGCCCTGAACCCCTTCAACACCTTCAAGCATGTGAACGCGGACTTTGTGAAACTGGACGGTTCCTTCACCGAGGAGCTCCAGAAGAGCGACGATGCCAAGGCCCAGGTGAAAGAAATGATCAAGACGCTGCAGAATTCCGGCAAGCTCTCGATCATTCCGCTGGTGGAGAACGCCAGTATCCTGGCCACACTCTGGCAGGCGGGCGTGAACTATATCCAGGGCTACTACCTGCAGGCCCCGGCCCCGGAAATGAACTACGATTTCGGCGAGGGCTGAGAAACAACAAGGGCGCCAGTTGGCGCCCTTGTTCATTCCAGCTTACCTGCCTTCAGAACTCCGAATCCTGCAGGGTCTGGGTGGTTTCCCGCTCCCTGAAGCCGATCAGATAGAGAATCGCGTCCAGACCCAGGGTCGAGATCGAGTGACGGGCAGATTCCTTTACCAGCGGCTTGGCCCGGAACGCCACCCCGAGGCCCGCCTGGCTCAGCATGGGCAGGTCATTGGCACCATCCCCGACGGCAATTACCTGCTCCCGGGAAATGTGCTCTTTCTCCGCAATCTCCAACAGTAGTTCCGCCTTGCGCTTGCCATCGACGATCTGCCCGGCGACCCGTCCGGTCACCTTGCCATCCTCGACGTCCAGCTCGTTGGCATAGATGTAATCGATCCCCAGCTTACGCTGGAGGTGCCGCGCGAAATAGGTGAAGCCACCGGACAGGATCGCTGTGCGGTACCCCAGGGCCTTGAGGCTGCGAATCAGGTGCTCGGCGCCCTCGGTCATGCGCAAGCGGGCCGCGATACCCTCAAGTACCGACTCGTCCAGCCCCTTGAGCAGCGCCAGGCGCTCGGCAAAGCTCTGACTGAAGTCCAGCTCCCCCTGCATCGCCCTTTCGGTGATCTCCGCCACCTGGGGCCCGACGCCGGCCTCCAGCGCCAGCTCGTCGATCACCTCGGCCTCGATCAGGGTGGAATCCATGTCGAACACCACCAGGCGCCGGTTACGGCGGAAGATGGAATCCTCCTGGAAGGCAATGTCCACGTTCATCTCACTGGCGATCTGCAGGAAATCCGCCCGGAGCTGCTCCAGATCCGAGGGCGTTCCGCGAACAGAGAACTCCACGCAGGCAATGCGGTTCTCCGAGGGGTCCAGGGACGGCCGGCCCGACAACCGGGAGATGTTGTCGATGTTCAGTCCGTGGCGCGCGGTGATCGCGGAAACCCGGGCAATCTGTTCCGCCTTGATGTCCCGGGCCAGCAGGGTAACGATGTAGCAGGCGCGATTCCGGCCGGCTGCCCAGGCCTGGTATTCCTTCTCGGTAATGGGCGCAAAGTGGACCTGGAGGTCCAGGGCATGCAGGCGGAACAGCAGGTCCCGGATCACCGGGGAGGATTTGGACTCGTCGGGAATCTCGATCAGGATGCCCCAGGTCAGGTGATCGTGGATCACCGCCTGGCCGATATCCAGGATCCGCACGTGATAGCGGCCCATGATGCCGGTAATCTCAGAAGTCAGCCCCGGCTTGTCACGCCCGGAGACGTTAATAAGTACCAGTTCACTCACTGTCGGAGCTCTCCTCTTGTCCGGCCCGTGCCGCCGAAGGAATCACGTCAATGGCATCAACCCGCTGCAAGCCCCGGGGCAGCTTGTGGCCGCGCCGGCCGCGCTCACCCAGGTAATGCTCCAGGTCACTGAACTGCAACCCCATCTTGCGTTTACCGGCCCGGATCTCAAGCTGGTCGTCTTCGGCAAATACCGCCACGGCCACCACGAATTCCTCCCGGTTCTGAACTCTCGCCGAAGGGATACTGATGATCTTGTTGCCCTTGCCCTTCGCCAGTTCCGGCAACTCGTTCAGGGGGAATACCAGCATCCGCCCCTCGTTGGAAATGGCGGCAAGGTAGAGGGTCTTGTCGGCCCTGGGCACCATCACCGGGGGCATGATCTTCGCTCCCTTGGGCACTGACACCACGGCCTTGCCATTGCGGTTTTTGCTGATCATGTCCTGCAGCGAGGTGACAAACCCATAGCCACCGTCGGTCACCAGCAGAGCCTTGCTGGCCGGATCACCCATCAACAGTCCCGCAAAAGCGGCGCCGGATGGAGGGTTGATGCGGCCGGTCAAGGGTTCGCCCTGCCCCCTCGCCGAGGGCAATGAGTGCGCCATCAGGGCATAGGCACGGCCGGTGGAGTCCAGGAAGATCGCCTGCTGGTTGTTGCGGCCACGGGCGGCCAGGGCAAAGCGGTCACCGGCCTTGTAGCTCAGGCCTTCAGGCTCGATGTCATGGCCCTTGGCCGCGCGCACCCAGCCCTTCTCCGAGAGCACCACGGTGACCGGATCGTTGGAGACCAGGTCCACTTCACTGAAGGCACGGGCCTCCTCACGCTCCACAATGGGCGAGCGACGGTCGTCCCCGAAGGTCTCTGCGTCCTGTTGCAGTTCGGTCTTGATCAGCTCCCGGAGCCGGTCCTCGGAGCCCAGGATCGCCTGCAGCTCGTCCCGCTCGGCGGACAGTTCGTCCTGTTCGCCCCGGATCTTCATTTCTTCCAGTTTAGCCAAATGGCGCAATTTCAGCTCGAGGATAGCCTCCGCCTGCTCCGGTGAGAGCCCGAACCGGGCCATCAGCTCGTTCTTGGGCTTATCCTCGTAGCGGATGATCTCGATCACTTCATCGATATTCAGGTAGGCGACCAGCAAACCCTCGAGGATGTGCAGCCGGGCCAACACCTTGTCCAGGCGGTGCTGGAGACGGCGGGTGACCGTGGTGCGACGGAACGCCAGCCACTCGGTCAGGATCTGGTGCAGCCCCTTCACGCCCGGGCGGCCATCGTTACCAATGACGTTGATATTGACCCGGTAGGTCTTCTCCAGGTCGGTACTGGCAAACAGGTGGGCCATCAGCCCGTCCAGGTCGACGCGGTTGGAGCGCGGTACAATCACCAGTCGGGTCGGGTTCTCGTGATCGGATTCATCCCGAAGGTCCGCCACCATCGGCAATTTCTTGGTCTGCATCTGCTGGGCAATTTGCTCGAGCACCCGGTTGCCGGAGACCTGGTGCGGCAGGTCGGTGACCACCACTTCGCCACTTTCCCGAATCCACCGGGCCCGCATGCGCAGGGAACCGCGACCGGTCTCGTACATCTGGCGGATGTCCTTGCGGGGCGTGATGATCTCCGCCCGGGTCGGGAAATCCGGCCCCTTGATGTGCTCACACAGCTCGTCAACACCGGCCTCTGGCTTGTCCAGCAAGCGGATACAGGCAGCGGTCACCTCCCGGACGTTGTGCGGCGGGATATCGGTAGCCATCCCCACCGCGATCCCGGTGGTGCCATTCAGCAGCACGTGCGGCAACCGAGCCGGCAGCACCGAGGGCTCCTCCATGGTGCCGTCGAAGTTCGGCACCCAGTCCACCGTCCCCTGCCCCAGCTCGCTGAGCAGCACCTCCGCGAAGGGAGCCAGCCGCGACTCGGTGTAACGCATGGCGGCGAAGGACTTGGGATCATCCGGAGAACCCCAGTTACCCTGCCCGTCCACCAGCGGATAGCGGTAGGAGAAGGGCTGGGCCATGAGCACCATGGCCTCGTAGCAGGCGCTGTCACCGTGGGGGTGAAACTTACCCAGGACATCACCAACGGTACGGGCGGACTTCTTGTACTTGGAGGTGGACTTGAGCCCGAGCTCCGACATGGCATAGACAATCCGCCGCTGGACCGGCTTCAGTCCGTCCCCGACGTTGGGCAAGGCCCGATCGAGGATGACGTACATGGAGTAATCGAGATAGGCCTTCTCCGTGTAATCCCTTAGCGAGACGCGCTCGAAGCCTTCATCGGTGGTCTGAAATTCTGGCATGGATGCCCCTTTTGCCTGAATTGCCTGTTGTTTGGAATGGCTGTGATGCTACTCTCCGCGCCCCCGAATTACACGGGGGCAGAGGAAGAAGGCACATTATATGGACGCAGGGGCGGATACACCAATCCATTGCTGATCTGGTGAGGGTGCGCAAACGCCAATAGCGGAATTCCCGCATGGAGAGACTGTAAGGGTCGCCGTATTCTCACCAACAGTTAGTTTCCACTCCCGAACAAGCGGAACACTATGAAACCCAACCTCAAGGCCTGCGGGCAAGCCATGGTGACAGCCATGGTCAATGCAGTACTGGCAGTAGCGCTGATGCTCCTGGTGGAGTTTGCAATCAGTGGGAGTTTCGCGGTACCGGAGCCCTATCTATGGGCGGGTCTGCTGATCTGGCTGGTGATTTTTGCCGGTCAGTTCTGGCGTCAACGCCACCTGTGCAAGAACTGCCCGTCTTCCCGGGAGTCCTCAGGCTCGATCTGATTAACGGCAATATTCCTGTCTTCTGGCGGAAGACTTTGCAAGGCAGGAAGGTTCCGGGCTGAGCCCGGAACCGGTTCTGGCAGGGTCAGCCAGGATTACTGTCGAACCCCCTCGACAGAGATAATGATCTCAACAGTCTCGGCAGCCGGGCCGAGATCCATCGGAATACCAAAGTCCTTCAAGCGCAGTTCGGTCTCTGCCTCAAAGCCCATACGGTAGCCACCCCAGGGGTCCTCACCGTGGCCGATCATTTCGGCATCCAGGGTAACTTCTTTCGTAACACCGCGAAGAGTCAGGTCACCGATAATGTCCGCTTCGCCATCCTCGTCGACAACCACACGCTTGCTGGTGAAAGACGCTTCCGGGTGTTCGTCCACGTAAAGAAAATCTTCACTGCGAAGGTGCTTGTCACGCTCGGCGTGATTGGAATCAACACTGGAAGTATCGATGGTCACGTTGACCGAGCTGTTCTCGGGATTCTCGGCATCATAGACAAACTGACCGTCGAAATCGTTGAAGCGGCCATACAGCCAGCTATAACCCAGATGGGAAATCTTGAAAGTAATGAACTGGTGCGTACCCTCGTTGTCGAAGGCGTAGGTGCCACCGTGCTCATCAGCCTGGACGGCACCGCCGACCAGCGCCATGGATACCGCGGATGCAAGCAATACTTTCTTCATTAATGGTTTCTCCCTTATTTGGTAAACCAGCCCGGTCATCGGGCGTCACTTCTTTGTTGCCTCGCCACTCACTTACCGAGCATACGAAGCAGGGTCCGGTCACGATCAACAACGTGGTGTTTCAGTGCCGCGAGGGCATGAAGCCCCGCCAGCACCACAATCGCCCAGGTTGACCAGTAGTGTATGGAGCCGGCGATGTCCTCCATGCCCTTCACCTGTCCGGTGACTGAAGGCACTTCGAACCAGCCGAAGACGCTGATGGACGAACCGTCGGCCGTCGTTATCAGATAACCACTGACCATTGCGACAAACAGCAGCAGGTATAACACCGCATGCGCCGCGTGAGCAGACAACACTTCCAGGCGCGTGTGCTCCGGCAGGGGCGCTGGTGGCGGATTGATGAAACGCCAGATTACCCGGAGAACCATGACCGCCAGCAGCAGGATGCCGACACTCCGGTGAATGTCGGGGGCACGACGGTACCAATCGTCATAGTAGGTCAGGTCTACCATCCAGTAACCGAGGGCAAACAGACCGATCACTGCAGCAGCAACCAGCCAGTGGATAAAAATCGCGATCGCACCATAACGGTCGATAGTGTTTCGAAACTGCATTGCCTGACGACCACTCCCTGTCTGCTGAGTTGATTGAGAGAGTCTAGAAAGACCGGATGATGAATAAAATCAAAATGTTTTGCTGCCGAACATCAAAAATTCTGATCATCCGCCTCGACCTATTCCTTTAGTCGTATACGGGTTATACGGATTGTTCGAATTCATGACAAAGATAAACTTCTCACATACCTTTTCAAACAGCCGGGATGAATCCAGGAGAAACGTCATGGAACTCGAATTCGACGAAAGCGTTGTTGTTCCCAGCAACAACTGAGTAAAAGCGGTCTTCGGGCCGCTTTTTTCATTCTCTCATCCCGCTAACCCCCTCCAGAACACCGACGGATTCCCGTTTCTTCAGGGAAGTTGTGGTAATGGCTGTATTTTTTTGGCAATCTCCGCGAAAGAATGCAGTCTCGCGCCGTAACGACGACCCGAAGAAACCATGCCCCAGCCATTGCCTCAAAAGTTGAGATCCCCCGAGCTTGACCAGCTCTCCCCCATGCTCAACCAGGACGGCGATGTGTGGACCGCGGATTTCCAGGGTCTGACACTGAAGACCGCGCTGCAGCCCATCTACAGCATTCCCCACAAACGGATCGTCGGCTATGAGGCGCTGATCCGGGCCTTCGACACCAAAGAAGCCCAGATCCTGCCGGTGGACCTGTTCAAGCTGCCGGCCTCCGATTTCGAGAACCTCCTGCTGGACCGGCTGTGCCGCTACCTGCATATCCGAAACTACAGCAGCATCAAGGACGAACTGAACTGGTTGTTCCTGAACGTTTCACCCAAGGTGGCCACGGTTGGCAACCCCTCTGATTCCTTCTTTGGCCAGCTGCTGAAGAAAACCGGGCTGCCACCGCACCGGATCGTGATGGAAATCGTCGAACAGCCTACGGATGATGCTGAGCGGTTGCGAGAGACCGTGGCCTATTACCGGGAACTGGGGTGCCTGACAGCTATTGATGACTTCGGAGCCGGCCACTCCAACTTTGAACGGATCTGGAACCTGTCGCCGGACATCGTCAAGCTGGACCGGACCCTGCTGACAAGGGCCACCGATGATCCGAAGGCCCGGCAGATTCTCAACGGCATCGTCTCCCTGCTGCATCAGTCGGCGTGCCTGGTATTACTGGAGGGTGTGGAAACCCGGAGCCAGGCCATGATCGCCATTGATGCCGGCGTGGACTTCGTCCAGGGTTTCTATTTCCGCAAACCCAGTACCGAGCTCAGCGGCCTGGAAACATCGCCGGCGGACTTTGGCCAGTTACTGGACGAGTACAAGCAACGTAACCAGATCGCCTTTGATCCGACCCGGCAGGTGGTGAATTACTTTGAGCGTTTCTTCCTGAGAGCCGTTGACCGGATGTGGTCCGGCGCCACCATGGCAGAGGCCTGCACCGACCTGCTCAACCACCCGACGGTTTCCCGCTGCTATCTGGTGGACGCCAACGGCATCCAGATCGATGCAACCCTGGTATCGAATGCGGGCACACGCAACCTCGACCCTCGGTTCCGGCCGCTGGAAGACAGCAGCAGCGCCGACTGGTACCGCCAGCAGTACCTCCGCCAGGCCCTGGCGCAGCCTGAGACGCTGCAGGTGACCGCACCTTACCTGTGTGTCACCGGGGCCTATATGTGCGTGACTCTGTCCCTGGGGTTCTACCAGAACGGAGAACTCAGGGTACTGTGCTGCGACATCCTCTCCAGCCCCATCGATCCCCGGATCAGTACAGACTGATCCCGTAGACCACCGCAATCACTGCCACGGTCACCAGGCCGATAAACAGGTTCATGGGCAACCCGACCCGCACGAAATCGGCAAAGCGGTAGCCGCCGGGGCCGAACACCATCATGTTGGTCTGATACCCGAGGGGCGTGGCAAAACTGGCGGATGCGGCCATCATGACGGCAATCACGAAAGGTTCGGCGGGAGCTCCCATGGCCGTGGTCATGGACAGTACCACGGGTATCACCAGCACGGCGGCCGCATTGTTGGTCACCATCTCGGTCAGGGTGGAGACCGCAAAATAGACCAGCAGGATCGCCAGCAGAATGTGGCCATGACTGAGCCCCAGGATGCCCTCGGCCAGGTAGCTGGCGGCTCCGGTTTCCTGTAAGGCGGCTCCCAGGGCGAATGAAGCGGCAATGGTAAGAACCACGGGCACATCCACCGATTTCTGGGCCTGGCCCACGGAACAGCATCCGGTCAGAATCATCAATGCGGCCGCCAGCAATGCGGCGTTGAGCATGCTCATGATCCCGCAGGCCGCCAGCCCCACCAGCACTACCAGAATGCTCCAGGACACCCAGGCCCGGTCGTGGCGGGGCGTATCGGTATCCAGATCGTTGATCAGCAGGAAATCCTTGTTATAGCGCTGCCGGCTGACAAAGGCGGGCCGGGCCTCCAACAACAGGACATCCCCAGGCTTGAGGCGGATGTTGCCCAGATTGCCGGATACCCGTTCGCCCCCGCGGGCCACCGCCAACACCACCGCACCGTAGCGGTCCCGGAAGCGGGCATCCCGGATGGTCAGTCCGAGTACGTCAGACTGTGGTGACAGTACTGCCTCCACCAGCCGCCGCTCGGTCCGGTCCTTGCTCAGGGACGGTTCGTCCTCATGCACGGAGGGCACGATGCCGTTGATCCGTAGCAGGTCGGAGATGGCCTGGGTATCGCCGGCAAAGACCAGCCGGTCGCCTCCACGCAGATGCTCTTCCGAGGGTACGGCCGTCACCACGCTGCCATCCCGTTCGATTTCCACCAGGTACAGGCGCTCAAGCTCCCGCAGCCCCGCCTCGCCCACGGTTTTGCCTACCAGCGGGCCTCCGTCGGAAACCGCCACCTCCAGGGTGAATTCCCGCATGGAACCGAATTTCTGCTGGTCTTTCCGGTCCGGCAGAACCCGGGGCATCACCAGCAGCATGACGGTCAGGCCAATGACCGCCACCGGCAGGCCTACCATGGTGATCGAGAAAATAGAGAAGCCGTCGCCGCCGGTCAGCTGCTGGTACTGGCCATTCACCACCAGGTTGGTACTGGTGCCGATCAGCGTCAGGGTACCACCGAGGATGGCGGAATAGCTCAGGGGAATCATCAGCTTGGACGGTGAAATCCCGATCTTTCGGGACCAGGCATGCACCGCCGGAATCATGGTCGCCACCACGGGTGTGTTGTTCAGGAAACCACTGAGCAGGGACACCGGCAGGGCAATACGGGCCTGGGCACTGCGGACAGTTTTGGGGGAGCGAAGCAGGTGCCGGACGAGGAGATCAACGCCGCCGGAATGGTGAATGCCCGAGGCGACCACGAACAGTGCCACCACGGTTATCAGGCCGGTGTTACTGAAGCCGGCCAGGGCCTGTTCCGGGGAAATCAGGCCACTGACGCTCAACACCACCAGCACCCCCATCATGACCATGTGGGGCGCAAAGCGTCCTGAACTCATCAGTAGTAATGCCGCGCCGGACAGACCCAACGCGAACCAGCCCTGCCAGTCCATATCCGGTATTCCCCGTTATGAAAACTGGCAGCATAGCGACTATTTAGAATACTTAAAAAGAATAAAGCGCGATTTTTAAAGCACTTTATAGAATATCAAACCGCAACGTCGGCCATATTGCCGTAGGTTTCCAGCCACGCGCGGCGGTCCGAGGCCCGCTTCTTGCCAAGCAGCATGTCCATCCGTTCATCGGTCTGGTCACCCTCCTCCAGCGTGAGCATGACCAGCCGGCGCGTGTCCGGTGCCATGGTGGTCTCACGCAGCTGTAGCGGGTTCATCTCGCCCAGACCCTTGAACCGGGTGACCTGGATCTTGCCCTTGCGCTTCTCCGCCGCCAGGCGA
This sequence comes from Marinobacter szutsaonensis, assembly GCF_039523335.1. NCBI lineage: Bacteria > Pseudomonadati > Pseudomonadota > Gammaproteobacteria > Pseudomonadales > Marinobacteraceae > Marinobacter > Marinobacter szutsaonensis. The sequence goes on from NZ_BAAAFC010000001.1 coordinate 1,047,554, forward strand.
TCGATGATGCCCTGCTTCTCGTGCTCATCCAGGGCATAGAAGGTTTCCTTGCCCAGATCGACACGGTACAGCGGCGGCATGGCCACGAAGACGTGGCCCGCGGCCACCAGGGGCCGGAAGTGTTTCACGAACAGCGCACACAGCAGAGTGGCGATGTGCAGCCCGTCGGAGTCCGCATCCGCCAGGATGCAGACCTTGTTGTAGCGCAGGCCGGCGAGGTCGTCCGAGCCCGGATCCACACCGATGGCGACGGCGATGTCGTGGACTTCCTGGGACGCCAGGATCTCGCCGGAGTCCACTTCCCAGGTGTTGAGAATCTTGCCCCGCAGGGGCATCACCGCCTGGAACTCCCGGTCCCGGGCCTGTTTGGCGGAACCACCGGCGGAGTCCCCCTCTACCAGGAACAGTTCGGAACGGGCGGTATCGCCACCGGAACAGTCGGCAAGCTTGCCGGGCAGCGCCGGGCCCGAAGTCACCTTCTTACGGGCCACCTTCTTGCTCGCCCGCAGGCGGCGCTGGGCATTGTTGATGAACAGCTCCGCCAGGGCTTCGGCGACATCGGTATGCTGGTTCAGCCAGAGACTGAAGGCATCCTTCACCACCCCGGAGATAAAGGCAGCAGCCTCCCGGGAAGACAGGCGCTCCTTGGTCTGCCCCGAGAACTGGGGCTCCTGCATCTTGAACGAGAGCACGTAGGCCACCCGCTCCCAGATATCTTCCGGCGACAGCTTCACGCCCCGCGGCAGCAGGTTGCGGAACTCACAGAACTCCCGCATGGCCTCGAGCAGACCGGTCCGAAGCCCGTTGACGTGGGTACCACCCTGGGCAGTCGGGATCAGGTTCACATAACTTTCCATGACCGCTTCGCCGCCCTCCGGCAACCACTGGATGGCCCAGTCCACGGCCTCCTTGTTACCGGAGAAGCTGCCGGTGAACGGCTCCAGGGGAACCGCCTCGATGTCCGCCAGCGCGGTGCGCAGGTAATCCCGCAGGCCATCCTCATAGAACCATTCATCCTTCTCGCCGGTTTTTTCCTGCAGGAAGGTGACGATCAGACCCGGGCACAGGACCGCCTTGGCCCGGAGGTTATGGCGCAGGCGGCTGATGGAGAAATTGGGGCTGTCAAAGTACTTCGGATCCGGCTTGAAGCGCAGCCGGGTGCCGGTATTGCGTTTGCCGACGGTGTCGATCACTTCCAGTTCGGTGACCTTGTCGCCGTTTGCGAAGGTCATCCGGTGCAGCTGGCCGTCGCGCTTGATGGTCACTTCCAGCTCGGTAGAGAGGGCATTGACCACCGAGACACCCACCCCGTGCAGACCGCCGGAGAAGTTGTAGTTGCCCTGGGAGAACTTGCCGCCGGCGTGCAGTCGGGTCAGGATCAGCTCGACACCCGAGAGCCCCTCTTCCTTGTGAAGATCCACCGGCATGCCACGACCGTCGTCCTCGACACTGAGGGAGCCGTCACTGTGCAGGATCACATCAATGCGGCGGGCATGGCCGGCCAGGGCCTCGTCGACACTGTTATCGATCACTTCCTGGGCCAGGTGGTTCGGGCGCGAGGTGTCCGTGTACATACCCGGGCGCTTGCGCACCGGATCCAGACCGCTCAGGACTTCAATGGCGTCGGCGTTGTACTGTTGCTGGCTCATAGTCAGGAAGTGACTCCGCAATTGGTCAGAAAAGCTGAGCCATAGCTTAGGGATTCAACGGCAAAGATCAACGGTTGTTTTGCTCGGGCGTGATACGGATGTCACTCCAGCCACTGGCAGTGACGGCAATGGCGGCACAGGGAGTGGTCAGCGCCTGGGTGACCAGCATACCCGGTTGCGGTTCGCGGATACTAACGACAAGCTCCAGAGTGTCATCCTCGATGGCAGAGGACACCAGGGTGACGCTATAGCCACCCGTGGGTTTTTGGCCCAGTGCCGCAAGCACCACCCGCTCCCGTTCAAAATCCACGGCCCTGAGTGGCGCCAGGGGCAAGGTCCGGCCCTGCAGCCCTTCCAGACGGCCGACATCGGTTTCACTCTTGAGAAGTACATGACCGGGGGCTGTCAGACCACAGTCGGCTGACTGGCTAATCTGCCTGGCCAGGGGCGCACCCTCATCGGTCTGCACCTGAGGCTGACTGGTCGCACAGCCGGCAACCAAAAAACTGGCGCCGGCAAGGGTGAGAGAAAGACAACGGGACAACAACGTCATGATCAGCGAATACTCTTGGTGGTTTCGTTATCCGGCGGTGCCGAGAGCAGACGATAGCCTTCAAATCCCGGGCGCGGGAGCACATCGGGGGACTGGGCGGAAATCGTCGGCCTCGAGTAGCTGGTGGTCATCCGAATGCCCTGGATGGCTTCGCCTGCGGTAATGGTGATCTCCTCCCGGAGACCGGAGACCGGGTACTCGGCACAGGCCTCGCCAGCATGACAGATCAGGCCGTCGTTATCGAGGTCCGAGCCGGCCACCAGGAAGTAGGTTCCAGGGGGGACTTCGGAGAGGTATCTCGGTTCGATGCCATCATCCGGGCGGAAGCTGAACTGGTACTGGCCGTCAACCACGTCCACGGTGGCCTGGGAAACGGTGGTGAAGATATCGCCTTCCGGGACCGGGTCGACCAGTAGTACGAAATGCCTACCTGCATCTTTGGCTTGTTCATCTGTAATTAATTGCCCAATTACGGGAACAGACACTTCAGCATCTGTTTCAGTCTCTGAGTCATAAGTAATTACCAAACTTCCCCTCAGAGAAACCCCTGGTTCAAGCTGATCTGGCGAAAGACTGACACCTATCGTCAGAGGAGAAGTCTCGGATACTTCGAAAGGTAAAGAGATATTCTCCTGATCAACCGCAAACCAACTACCCGTGCCGGCAATTCTCGTCACGCTGGCAGAGTAATCTCCCAGAGGTGTAAAAGTAATGACTGCCGAAGCCGAAGAGCCAACTTCAGTTCTCAAGTCAGCGATGGTGGGAGACGCCGTAAGGAGGTGAGGCACGTTGCCAGATAGCGCCGATTCCATGGCTTTTGCACCATCCAGCAAGCCATAACCCAGTTCATCAGACCTTGCACAGGGGGTTCCGCAATCAGTTAGGTCTCCGTTAAGCAAGAACGAGATTACCTCATAATAATTCAGATCCCGCTTGGCATGCTTCATAAGCGTCAAGACCCCAGCAACATGGGGAGCGGCCATAGAGGTCCCCTGGAGTCCCCGGTACACCTCCTGGAGTCTTCCATCGACAATATCGGCGCTGGCACTACTCACCAACTGACCTTGAGCATCCGCATTGCCTCCAGGGGCTGCGATATCAATTGAATCTCCGTAGTTGGAGTAGTAAGTGAGCTTCCCAAAAGCATCTACGGCGCTTACCGATATCACTCCCTCCAGCGCAGCTGGACAGGTCGGCTCACTGGTTGCTGTGTTACCAGCGGCGGCAACAAAAAGGATTCCCGAAGCACCTCCCACAGCCCTATCAATGATACTTTGAAGGCTATTTGGGTCATCGCCGGAAACCATTGGATCTCCACATGGCAAACCACCCAAACTGAGATTTACGATCTCCGCCTTTGCCTCGCCATCCGAAGCTTGCTCACCCGAAATCCAACTCACAGCTTCAATCAAATCTGCAAGAGTTCCGGTACCCTCTTCATTCAAAACTCTGACTGGCACCAACGTTGAGTTAAATGCAACTCCTGCTCCCCACTCCCCGTTCACAGCAGCTGCAATCGTGCCAGCCACATGAGTGCCATGATAAACACTTCCACCAATACTGCTTCCCGGGTCTTCAGGAAATGCGTCTCCGTCGACTGCATCGAAGGCCACCATGCCAACATTAGGTGCAAGGTCTCTGTGCCATTCGCCACTACCGCGATTAAAAAACAAGCCTGTATCCAAAACTGCAACCGGAACGCCTTCCCCACCACTTGGCTCTAACTGCCACATCAATGGTCCGTTGATTAGTTCATAGTGCCACCTTTGTCCAAGCACCGATGCTGGGTACAAAGGTTCATCAACCGGCGTATTCATTGACTGGACGATATAATTTGGTGACGCCCAGCGAATTGCAGGCTCATTTCGCAAGTTCTTAATCCACTCCATGGTGTCGTTTTGCTGGACAGCTCTATTGGTCATCAATCCCGAACTCGCACGGCTCGCAGTCCAGATCCCTGGAGCAATCTCACGCTTCAAGCGCATTTTGCTAGAGGTTGAGTTTCCGTTAGGTGTACTTATTGAAATTGGCGAAAGGCTAACAATCGCCTCATTGGGGACAAAAACATTCGAGGGCCAATCAAAAGCCGATGCATTTAATGTCTCAACTCTTTGCGCTGACAAAATATAGAGCATCGGCGACGGGCCAAGCGAAGTCACTTGAATAGCATAATCTTGAAGGCTAGCGTCAGATGGTATGACTACCCGAGCGACAGCCTCTCCAGCAGTAGCGATTGTCTGCTCAGACGTTACTTCTCCACTCTCACCCACGACAGTCAGCTTCAGATCAGATTTGGTGTTAAACCGAGTTTGGAAAGCCTGAAGCGTGATCTCAAAGCCAGGCTCAGATTCCACAGCGTATTGATCGTCGACATCCTCGAAAAATGGAAAGACTTGCCCTTCAAGCGGAGGGTAGTTGCCTGACGCGCCACTGGCATAGCCCGCCAAAACAAACTCTTGAGGAAGGTCCTGAATTTCAGTTGATACAGATGCGTTTTGAAGCACATCCGCATTATCTGAATCCACACGGGTCCCCGCCTCGATATCAATAACCCCGGAGAGTGCCACATCCACCGGCGCGCTTTCGCCATCACCGGAGCCACCGCCACAACCGGCCAAAGCCACTGCCAGGCCCACTACCAAGCTTTTCCGAAACATCCCGGGTCCCTTTCCTTCTTCCAATCTGCCTTTTCCGTCTGCCAATTGAAGCATACACCATCCCCCAACATTCGTTACCGCTCATGTTTTCGAGTACGGGGATTCATCCCCCACGGATGAAAAAACCGCCAGCGGCCGGGCCGGTGGCGGTTACTTCAATCTATCGAAGTGAAGTTACAGCGCGTAGAACAACAACGGAACAAAGGCGACCAGCAGGAGTGTCGGCCCCATGACTGCCAGGGGCAGCAGGAGACGCTCATAGCGGTGCCAGAAGGAACCGGTGCGCTCGGCAGCGAGCACTTCCGTTTCCCCCACCACCTGCCGGGTCAGCAGGTGGTTCAACGCCACCGGCGGGCTGAGATACCCCAGCTCGAAGGCAACGAGACACACGATCCAGAAATGAAGTGGATCGATACCCAGCTGGATCGCAGGCTGGGCAATGGTTGCAGAGACCAGGATGACGGCACCGAAAGGATCCATCACCATGCCGATAACGGTCAGCATCACCACGATCACCAGCATCGCAATCCAGGGACTGGTCAGATCTTCCGGGAACAGCGCATGGACGATGTCCGAACGCTCCAGGATACCGCCCAGACAAATCGAGAAGCCGATCAGGGCCAGCAGCGCGCCGATATGCACCGCGGAATCACTGGCAGCCGCAGAGCTCCGGCTCCAGAACGCCTGGGCGCGGGTCTCCCCGTCTTCCCGGCTGTCCCGGCCAGCATCCAGCAGCACCAGAGCCAGCATCACCAGGGGCAGAATCAGGGGCGCACTGTACTCGTTGAACTGCAGCCCAAGGATGACCCAGATCGCCAGAATGACGATGGCACCCGCGATCACGTAGGGCAGCAGCGCCCGGGTTTCGCCGATGGCCGCCCGGAAAGCACCGGGGGCAGGCCGCGGTTTCCAGTTGCCTTCGGTCTTGCACACGATCAGCGAAAACAGGCTCGCGGACATGATAAAGACCCAGAAACCCCAGCCATACATCTCGGTGGTCGTCACCTCCTTGTTCAGGGCCGCAACCACCACGATCAGCAGGCAAGGATTGAGCACCACCCCCAGGCTCCCGGACATGGCGGTGGTAGCCAGGGACAACTGGCGCCCGGCGCCGGCCCGGCGGAGCTCGTCGTAGACCACACCACCGACCGCCAGGATGAAGATGCCCGATGCACCGGTAAAGGCCGTCGGGAAGGCGGTGGCAAAGATGATCACTGACGCCAGCAGTGGCGCCGGCAGGTTGAAGGGCTTGATGACGTTCAGCAGTAGTTCCGGAATCCGGGTCTGCTTGAGCATCATGCCCACCAACACGTACAGACCGATGTTGATGAACATCGATGAAAGGTTGGACATCATCCCGAAGTAGATGGCCAGGCCCGAGGCGTAGCCATCCACCAGGAAGAAATAGCTCATGGCGATCAAGCCCATACCGCAATAAAGCGGTATCACAAGGCCCGAGGATGCCCGGAGCTTGCCGGCACGGATCCGGTCCGGAACGTTCAGGAACCGGATCGCATTGATCACCATGAACAATCCGAACACCCCGGCCCAGGCATACTGCAGATTCATGGTGCCCTCGGAGCCCGGCGAGGTGGCGAGCTTGCCCAGATAGGCATTCAGGGACAGGACCATCAGGCCGTTGACCACAAACTGCACACCCTGGCTCAGCCGCCATTCAGCTCGATTCCGGGGCAGGCGCAGCGCAATGTGGTCGGTATCCAGTGCAGCAATCGCTGCCGCCATGGCGAACATGGCAATGAAGAGGTACTTGGTGAGTTCGATGTTATCGAGCAGGAACTCGGCCAGCCCCTGTTCTACCGTCTTGAACATACCCAATGCCGGGGTGGCGTGCTTCAGGTTCTGTTCGTAGACCGCGTATTGCTGCTGACACAGCTCCAGGTTGCTCTCCAGGGACTTTCGGATAGCCTCCGGATTGGGTGGCGAGCTGAACAGATCGTCAGGGTCCGGTTTGTAGGCGGCCACCCTTCTGGCCACCTCCGCATCGATATCCATTTCCAGCTGACACGTGGGTTCCGAGGCATCCGGGTTCAGAAGATAGTAGTTCGGCCATGTCTGCTCACCGACCCAAAGCAGCCGGGAATGAAGGGAGTTCCCCATACCCAGCAGCAGTGTGAACAACAACAGGAGCAGGAGGACTGCCCCGTGCATGCGATGCACGGGATAGAGTGTCCTTGCGGCCGGAGCGGTCAGTGCTCGCCAGTTCATGCTCATTCCGCCCTTTTATTCGCGGTTGGCCGCGGTACATTCGGCAGCCGAAGGATTGCTGGCGCAGCGGATCTTGCTGAGCAGGCCCATCATCTTCGGGTGGTAAACATCCGGGGCTCCGTTCACGCCATCCCGCATTTCAATGCGGTTCTCCCGGAACATCTCCTGATAGCCACGAATGTCTTTCTCGGGGATACGGACCCATTTCCCGTCCGGAATCGCCGCTTCCTGCTTCTCGATCAGGTTCATGGCCTGCGGGAACATACCCCAGGCAACTTCACGGGCTTTTTGAGCGGTTTCGTCATCCAGGACCTCATCCCGGGCGACCATCTGGAGGGTCAGCTGTGCCAGCGGGTAGTCCACAACGCCACCCTGGTCACCGATGCCCTTGTACAGCTCGAGAGCCTCATAGGCGAACGCCGGCGCGTAGGCGGTATCAACAGAGCCGTTGTTGAACTTGCCGGCAAAATTGGTGATGTCAGACGGCACAACCGTCGCTTTCACGTAGTTAACCATGTGAATGGCATCTTTCTGGTAGTCCAGTGTGGCCATTCGCTTGCCCGCCAGCTCACCGGCGGTGTCGATGCTGCGATCGTTCACGAAGAGATAGCCCGCGCCCACCGGCACAATGCCCAGAACCTCATAGCCGTTATCCTTCATCAACGGGGCTGCCTTGGGCTGAGCCAGTGTCGCCAGCAGGGTTTTCAGGTTGTCGTAGGTGGGAATGGCACCCACGGCACTGATGCTGCCGGTGAACTTGTTGAACGGCCGGATCCGGATATCGGTCGCCGCCACTGCGTCACACTGACCGGCGTTGAAGTCACCAATCGCAACACCCTCGTCGGTATAGGGTTTCAGCTGAAAATCCACCCCGTGGCCCTTCATCTCCAGGGCGTAATCCTTGACGAAGTTGTAGAAGTCACCGTTGGCACCGATGACATCAAACACACACATCGAAACGCTCTGTGCCGACGCAAAGGGAGATGCTGCGACAAGGGCCATGGCGGTTAGGGATTTGCGGATCATAACGACCTCCGGGTCATTCTTGTGTTTATCAATTTTTCAGAGGGTGATGACAGCCCGCCTTACAGCAGGCCATCCAGACTCATGGTTTCAACGTTCTCGGTTTCCCGCTCCGGGCTCATCTTTCCGAAGTAGGTCTGCGGGGTCCGGTAGCCGTAGTTGGCGGACCAGTGCTTGTCCGAGGAGAAGCGGATTACGCCGGCGGCCACTTCATCCACCAGACGGTACTCGTCCCAGACGTCAATAGTTGCGTTGGCTTCGACGAAGGAGGCAATGGCTTCCTCGAGCTTTTCCGGCCGGCCGAAGGTTTCGGCGGCCACGGCCTGCAGCGCGTGAGGAACCCGCATGCCTTTCTCGGCGCCGAGCTCCGTGCTGTGCTCAAGCACCTGCCAGGGATCCGGAGACAACGCTGGCCGGGTGTCTGGCAGCAGCAGCCAGACCAGGGCACGGATGGCATTGGGCATGCCACCCCACTTTTCATTATCCAGACAGGTGGCGGCGCGCTCGGCCTGGGGCGCAATGTTTTTGGGCACGCCCGCCATGGCGCCGGAGTTGGCATCGTTCACGATGGCCTGCATGCCGGTCAGCAGCCCCAGCAGGAAGGTGAGCTCGTCCTGCTCGCTGAACAGGAACGGGCATTCCACCGGCTCGACTGAAGGATCGAATTCATAGGCGGCCATGGCCCTCTGGAAGGAGGCATAGCGGCGCTTGGCGGTCAGGGCGTTCAGGCGCTTGGCTTCTTCCCTGGCGTCCTTGGCAGCTTCAACATTGCCCTGGTAGTCTGCCCGCAGGTAGGCCAGCTCCGCTTCCCAGGCCTTGTACTCGGCACAGTTACCCGCCAGCAGCATCAGCAGAGAGCCAGTGCTGTCCGGTGCATCGGTCACTCGTGAGAAGGAATAGAGCAGCGGATCAATGCCTTCACCCAGTGCACAAGCCATCTTGGGATCGGACATCTGCAGCACATAAGGGGTTGCCTCACCTTCGGAGTAGTTCGAGAGCACAACGCCTGTGGTGGTGTAGATCGGGTTCGCGGAACAGCCGGCAAGCAGGATCAGAGCCCCGGCAGTCAATAATTTCAGAGGCGCCACGGAAATGCGGCGGGAAAAAGTAACCAGAGTGGAAATCATAATTCGCCCTGCTTTGCATTGTTTTTATAGATTGAGGGTACCCGTCCAGGTGCCCGTCCGATTTCTGATGACGTAACGTCGCACCAAAAGGTTTCCCTACCCTCGTTGTCCACGGCTGCAAGGATGCGTCCAAAACTGTCAGACAAAAATGGCTCGATTGCCGAAGCGGATATGCCGATGAGGCCAATGGCCCTCACGGAAAGGGCTGCATGTCCATTTTTTTGATACTTATCAAAGTATTCCCGAAAACCTCGTTTTCGCTTTTGCTGCTACCCCTCGGACAGTGGCCGGATCTTACACCGGCATGCCGGAACCTTTTGCCGGGTCATCCCGTTCCCTGCGTTGCCAAAACAACAAAACAAGGCGACACGATGATGAATCCGAAACAAGCAATTCAACTGGCACTGATTCCCTTTATCCTGACCGGCTGCCTCTCCAACAATGACCCGTCATCACCTCCACCTCCGCCTCCCGGAGACGGATCAGAAACCGAGCTTGCCGGCGACAGGCAAACCCTGTACCGGGCGACCCTAAGACGTACCTCCTTTGGCATTCCACATATCGAGGCAGATGACTTTTCCAGCCTCGGTTACGCCTATGGCTACGCGCAGGCTGAGGACAACCTGTGTCTGCTCGCTGAAGACACCCTGACCATCCGTGGCTTGCGATCTCGGTATCTTGGCCCGGACGGCCCTTACAGCATTCCCTCCAACGGGGCCTCCACGACCAACCTGAACGCGGACTTCTTCTGGCGGACCACCCTGACAGATGAAGCCATCGCACCCTTCAAGGCCAAAAGTGACCCGGAAGTACTGGACGCTTCGAAAGGTTACGTGGATGGCTTCAACCGCTATCTGGCGGAAATCCGGGATGGCCGGCACCCGGGCCGGCATCAGGCCTGCCGGGACAAGGAATGGCTGTTCGCCCTGGAAGAGCAGGACATGTACCGGCGCTACCTGCGGCTTGCAGTACTGGCTAGCTCTTCGGTATTCGTGGATGGCATATCCACTGCGCAGCCGCCGGAAACCACCGATACCAGCCTGCCCACCGCCGAGGATCTGTTCTCGGCTCTGGAGGGCGAGGGTAGCGAAAGCCTGCCCTTCCCCTTCAGCGCGGAACTCCCGATTGGCAGCAACATGTATGGTCTTTCCGCAGAAGCAAGCCGAACTGGCGAATCAATTCTGTTCGGCAACCCCCACTTTCCCTGGGAGAAAACGGAACGCCTTTACCTGGCCCACCTGAAGGTCGGCAACGACACCGAAATCATGGGGGCGGCGTTGTATGGCTTACCCGCTGTCCTTATCGGTTTCAACGAGCATTTTGCCTGGAGCCACACGGTATCCACAGCCTACAGGTTCACCTTCTACGAGCTCACTCTGAACCCGGCCGATCCGACTCAATACCTGTACGAGGGTGAATATGTAGATATGGAAAGCTCCGATATCACCATTGAAGTACTGGAAGAGGATGGCACCGTCGGAGAACGCACCCGAACCCTGTATCGGTCGAAGTACGGCCCGATGCTGACCTTCGAGGCCGCTGGTGTTCCGGTGCTGAACTGGTCGTCCCTGAAGGCCTACACACTCCGTGACGCCAATGCGGAAAATGACCGTTTGCTGAACCAGTTTTTCCGCTGGAACCAGGCAGAAAGTTTCGAGGAATTCGTGGATCTGCATGCCAGGGTCCTGGGCGTGCCCTGGGTCAATACCGTGGCAACCGGTCCCGGTCAGCAGGCGTACTACGGCGATGTAACGGTGGTACCGAACGTGCCGGACGACAAGGCCATGGCCTGCGCCACCGCCCTGTCCCCGGTTTTCGACCAGCTGGCGCCGGGGCTGCCGGTCCTGGATGGCTCCCGGGCCGATTGCGAATGGAACACCGATCCGGATGCGCCAGCAGCCGGAATCTTCGGGCCGTCCAATCTGCCGACCCTCCGCCGGGACGACTGGGTTCACAACTGCAACGACAGCTACTGGGTCACCAATCCGGAACAACCACTTACCGGCTTCGCGGCAATCATTGGTGACGAGGAAACACCGCGAACCCTGAGGACCCGGAAATGCATGCAGCAGGTCCAGGACCGCCTTTCCGGCGCCGATGGCTTGGGCGGCAGCCTGGGCTTCGACCTGGCCAACCTGCAGTCCGTGGTACTCAACAGCAGCCTGCTCTCCGAAGAACTTGCGCGACAGAATGTCCTGGACGCTTATTGCCCGCTGGGTACGTTACCGAGCAGCTCAGGCCAACCGGTGGACATTTCCGGAGCCTGCGAGGTATTGCAAGAGTGGGACGGGACCCACAACCTGGACTCTGTGGGCGGCCATATCTGGCGGGAATTCTGGCGTCGTATCGACCCGTTGCCTGTCACCTCGCCGGACAAATGGCTGACTCCGTTCGACCCGAACGATCCGGTCAACACACCGGCGAATCTCAATGTGGCAAGCCCCCTGATCCAGACCGCTTTCGCCGATAGCGTAAAACGCATCCAGGACTCGCCGATCGCGCTGGATGCTTCCGTAAGGGATATCCAGTTGTCCGGGATCCACGACACGCCCATCCCCATCTTCGGAGGTGAGGGTTTCGAAGGCAGCTTTACCATCGCCAGTTCCCGACCGAACGATCTGAGCGATGGGCGCTATGATGTGAATTACGGCAACAGCTACATCCAGACCGTCACCTGGGGCGAAAATGGCATGCCAAAGGCCGAGGGCTTTGTGACCTACTCCCAGTCCACCGATCCGGCATCGCCCTACTTCAAGGATATGACTCAGGCCTATTCCGGGAAGCAATGGATTGCGTTCCCCTACACCGAGGAAGCTATCCGTTCCGATCCGAACCTGGTGGAATACCGGCTCGTGGAACTGGCTCGCGATTGATCCGGCATGGAACGAACAAAGGGCCCCTGTCAAAGTAATAGTAAACTTTATGTAAATTGGTGAGTGAGTGACTGAATGGCCCGTGAGCAGGCGCTCTCGGGCCATTTCTATTTTTTACACAGTGTGTAAGCACGTATGTAAAAAATACCGTGAGCTTTGTGGAGGGCTTTGCCCTCTCGCCATATGCTGCGATTCACGGGAGGCGTTTTGGAGCTAGCGCTGAATGGATGGGCAAGCTGATGGGCGGTAATAAGTGCGTCTTGGTCGCAAAGCGGGCATTCAGGTCGCCCGATCGACGGGAAGCTTCGCGGCAATTCTGGAGTCGCGAATCGGCGTGCCCCTTGTCCGGCAAAAGAGAGTTTAACTGGCTCTTAGTGAACGATAGACTTCCCGCTTACGCGCGTAAAATGTCCAACGGCCTCCGGGAGGACTTTTGACTACATGTGACACAACCATGCTCAAATATCTGGTTGCCGGGCTCCTGCTGACGCTGTTCTCCGCCCCCGTGACTGCGGAAGAAGCTTTTGGAAAAGAGGTCGAATACGTCTGTCGGGGTGACCACGTGACCAGCACGGCGGGTTATCGCACCGGGTTTCGTGAGAAGAACCGGCTCAAACGCTTCGTCTTCCTGCTGGAAAAGCCCCGGCTTATTACTGTGCGCGAAGGCGACGGCCCCGTCGTGGCGTTTGCCAACTACCAGGTTCGGGATGACTACGTGGTCAGCGACCTTCACAATCAAACCACCTTCCGGCTAAATCTGGCCAACCTGCGCTTCGTGGCCACTTCCCCGGGCAGCCATCTGGCTGCCAGCTCCAACCGCAGCCCCTGGCTGGTCGCCGGGAAATGTCGCGCCCTCTAATTGGTCTGAACTGAGACCGAGGTCACGAGTCTGCTCCCAATACTTGTCTTTGGGCTAAGCCTAGTTCACAGGATTGGTCGACAGTGCTTCGGCGAGACGGGGATTCTGGGAGCACTGGTCGCAAAGCGGACATTCAGGTTTGGCAATAACGCCAAACCTGAATGTCCGCTCCAATGTTTGAGTGCTCCGAGACTACTCAGCCATACTCTCGCCAGAGCCACCCATTTCTCTTGGGACATCTTTTAACTTGGTGATGCCATCGTGGATACGCAATACAGCTTCTTGGTAATGCACATGAACGTCAGGTGTAAATGGAAAACTGGGTATGACTGCGGCGTACACATCAGTTAATCCCATCGACGGATGCTCAGTGAGAATATGCCCTCCGCACGTTTTGCACCATTTTCGGTGGCTTTGGGTGGTCTTGGCATAAGTCCCGATATTGTCGGCACCCTGAGTGATTTTCACTGATTCGGGCTTCCAAAGAATGAAAGCATTGACGGGGCCGGCTGACCATCGCCGGCACGATTCACAATGGCAATAGCCCATGGCGGCAGGATCGCCGGAGACTGTTAACTGGACCGCACCACAAAAGCAGCTGCCAGCGTGCGTCTGTTCGTTGCTCATGATGCACCTCCTACCTTATTTAGTTCAGCCGCCCGAAGGGCTGGCTGCTAATAGCAAATGTAGAAGCTCTCGTGGCTGGGCGTCCAACGCCAATATTAACGGGCGTCCGGTGGACGCCCGCGAGACCGGGAAGGAGCTTAAAGCTTGGTTAGGCATTGCTCAGTCTTCCGTACTGTACGGAGCAGCCGGTACCAAGGCGGTCCATGCGACCGATGTTTGCTTCAGTGAACCTCTCAAAACTCGTGGCTCCAGTTTTTAAGATCCGGGAAGATCTGCGAGGGTCGCAAAGCCGACATTGAGCCGGAAATCAATCCTGGTGCATGGTCCGCCGTGGGAGCGCCCCCACCCACGACCACCATTGTGGCCAATACCGAAACATATTCTCGACCGGCTGACGGATAATCACCAGTCCGATCCGGGCTATCGACAACAAATAAACTCCGACAAACAGCCCACAGTCACATGTTTCTCCTAGAAGGAAAGTTTAAAGCTAGATCTTTCCCAGGTTTCCTGATTTGACAGGATCTAGAGCCACTGCTAATCCGTTAGTGACTGTTCAAAAAATATTCAACGCCTATCGACCAGACTGTCCTGGCAATTGATGAAGGACTCAGGGCATCAGGTGCAGTGGTAGAGCCGTAGTAACAACAAGGGATTGAACGATGGCTAACAATAATCACACTGACGGGCAGATAGAGAGGCGACAATTTCTCAAACGCACCCTAGGGGCAGTCGGCGTAGCCAGCTTGCCTTTGCCGATCAGCCAGGCATTGGCGGCGAGCAATGGCGGCGGAAACCTAGCACCAAATGTGCCGGAATGGACCTTGACACAAGGCGAGCCTATTCTTTCACCGCCCTATGGCCAACCCTCCAGGTTTGAAGACGGCGTAGTCCGCACACCCACGGATCTGACACCTACGAAAACCTCCTCCTGGAGTTTTACTCCCTTGCAGGACTTGAATGGCACCATTACTCCCAATGGCCTCGTCTTCGAGCGTCACCACGGTGGAGTTCCGGATATTGATCCGGAACAGCATCAATTGATGCTCCACGGTATGGTCGAGAAGCCGATGATCTTCGATATGGCCGAGATAAAGCGTTTCCCCCAAGTATCTATGAAGCGCTTTTTGGAATGTTCTGGCAACACTCTGACCGAATGGAAACAGCCCACCGGCAAGACTGTTCAGGACACGCATGGCCTGCTCAGTTGTTGTGAGTGGACTGGCGTACGCCTGTCTACCCTCCTGCGGGCAGCGGGCGTCAGGGATAAGGCCAAGTGGATTTTGGCAGAGGGGGCCGATGCCGCCGCGATGACGCGAAGTATTCCCATGGAAAAGGCACTGGACGATGCGCTGGTGGTCTACGCCCAAAATGGGGAGGCTTTGCGGCCCGAACAGGGCTACCCTTTGCGCCTCATCCTGCCCGGCTTTGAGGGCAACACCCAGATCAAGTGGCTGCGCCGGTTGGAAGTCAGCGACGCGCCCTATATGACCCGGGAAGAAACGTCCAAATACACCGATCTGATGCCGGATGGAAGCGCCCGTCAGTTTACCTTCGTGATGGAAGCAAAGTCTGTAATCACCTTTCCATCAGGGGGACATACACTTCCTGAAAAGGGCTTTTACGAAATCCGGGGGCTTGCGTGGTCTGGCCGCGGCAAGATTACCCAGGTAGATGTCTCCACTGACGGGGGCCGTAACTGGACACAAGCGAAGCTCGAAGGCCCAGTGGAGCCCAAGGCACTGACCGCATTCAGGCTTCCATGGCGGTGGAAAGGTGGGCACGCACTACTCCAGAGTCGTGCTATTGACGAGACCGGATATGTTCAGCCCACTCTTCAGGCGTTAATTGACGTGCGAGGGCTGAATTCGGTCTATCACCTGAATGCCATACAGACCTGGGAAGTCAGCTCTGATGGGGGGATCAGCAATGTTCATGTATAAAACCATCGCATCCATAGCGCTTTTGTCTTTAGTCGGCCCGGGCATGGTTATGGCCCAGAATGAAGATTACGGGCTGGGTCGGGAAGCCACTGATAAGGAAATCGTGGGCTGGAACATTGATGTACCGCCCAGCGGTGAAGGTCTGCCCGATGGTTCCGGAAGCGTGTCTGAAGGTAAGGAGGTTTACCAGGCCCAATGCCTGAGCTGCCACGGCGCGGACGGTAAAAGTGGCCAGATGGACCGACTCGTAGGCGGTAACGGCACTCTGGCAAGTGGCTCTCCGACCAAGACTGTGGGAAGTTACTGGCCCTATGCCACCACTCTTTACGACTACGTCCACCGTGCCATGCCATTCCATTCTCCACAAAGCCTCTCACCGGATGAAATCTATGCGGTCACCGCTTATGTTCTTCATCTCAACGGCATTGTGGAAGAAGGCACAACCCTCGACGCCGACTCACTTCCAAAGATCAAAATGCCCAACCGGGATGGTTTCGTCCGCCCAGACCCACGCCCGGATGTCGATGCTGAGGCCTGTATGAGTGACTGTAAAACTGGGAAGTGAGAAACGTGAGAGCGGTGGCCTTTTAGAATCGATTTCTACCGTCCCAGGCGTTCACAACGGACTTCCAATTACTGTCTTCGTTGCTGCTCCGGCGTCAGCGCTTTGGACTTGGGTGTGCCCCTACCACCTTCTTCGGATAGCTGTTTCATCCTCCCGCCCGGCGTTCTCGCCAATATCCAAAGAGCCGCTGGCTTGGTCGCAAAGCGGACATTCTGATTTGTAGGTAGGGTCGTGCATAGCCACCAGATAGAGCTCTTCCCTGAATCAATGAATCTCGCGTGGCAAAAATTGTCCTTGGATGTATCGAGCCTTAAAGGACAGCATCAGGCGGATTCAGGTTTGGTCTTGGGCTCCTCACGCATGGCTCGGATATCCGCTACATCGACGGGTCTCGAAAGCACCGATTTATATCGGATCAGGTCTTCCTCAAGCATCAGAGGGAGCTCCAAGCCCAGCAATTTAACTCTCATATAACGCGAGAAATCTACATAGAGTGAAACCCAGGTATCGCCCCTGACGTCGTAAATTTTTGGACCGTCGGCGTTACCAACCTCTACTTTAACTCCCTCATAACTGAACTGAACGTACGTTAAGTCCCAGCCTTCCTCTTGGTAATGTTTGGGTGGCTTGGATATGTGTTCTCGGGCAGCCCCAACCACTGTTAAAAAGTGTTCGCCGGGGACGAAAAGGTCGATATCGTTCAGTTCCCGCTCAGAATCGTATCCTTTTGCTGCAAGTCCCCCACAAACCAAATAAGGGATATTTCTTTCTTCCAGCAATGCCACAATCCATCGGACCGCCAACTTATGCCGGCTTTCACTGTTGACGCTCTGAGGACTTTTTTCACTGCGGTGTGCGATGCGAGTGACAGAACGAACCAGAAAACGCCAGACGGATCTGTGGACTCGGGAAAATATGGCCGCACGAATCTCTGCGTTCTTCATCTCTATCTTCCGCAGTTTAGGATCCGGGTTGTGAAACGCCATAAATAATGCCATTCGACCAATTACACTGTTAAGAATTGCAGACTCTTTTTACTTCAGTAAACGGCACTCTGAAGGAAATCAATTCTCATATTCTTCAGTTCCAGATTACCGACATTAAGTATCTTGAGCCAGGAATTGGTCATCCGATGGTCGCAAAGCGGACATTCAGATTTTCTAACGCCTAGTTCACCGGAAAAATACGAGCGTAGCGCGTATTTCCTGCGGTGGATCCACTTGTTGTTTGGCAAATCTCATTCTTCATCCGAGGATTCAGCCGGCTTAGTATTGCAAGTTTCAGGGCATAAACGGTCTGCTATTCCGTGCAGCAGAACTCTAATTCTCGATTGGTCGACATTTGCCATTGCCACGTCTATCTCACCGTGACCATATCCGGAGCGGTATTTATCTGCTTCTTCACGTAGATCAGAGGCGGCCCTTGAACGAATATCAAAACAAGGGGCACCTTCCTTAGCAATATATGTATCAATATCAGTGAATAGCTTTTCATCTGACAAACCAAGGATAAGGTTTAAGCATGCCAACCCACAACATGCTGTTTCTAGGGATGCACGGCCAGTTTGATATTTACCTACCTTGCGTGTCCAGCTAAGGAGTAGTTCCCGAATTTCAAGCGCCTCCGTATGACAACCACGTTTATGTGCATCTACTGCGGACTCAAATATATTATCTGCGATACGGTAAGTTTCTATATACTTTATTGTTCCTTCATCATCAGGAATCCATGAGAGCACATAAATCAACCAATGAGCCGATCTTCTTAGATTGCCTCTATGATGATCACTGCAAATATCTGAACAAGAAACAGCGAGGAGTAATTTTGTAATGTGAACTATCCAGTGAACTAAATCGAACGTAAGTTGCGATCTTTTCTCAATCGCCAGCAATAATAATTCTTTTTCTGTTTGATATAGTCCATCTGCCCACGCCTCTATATGACCAATAACTCTTTGTGCTGCTTCATCACCAGGTGATGCATTTGATAAAGCATTTGCCAATTCCGTCAACCATGCTATTAATGTATCGTTGCTCGTGCCGGAATAGTAAGGCGCTAAGCTTGTGCTATGAATACTCGTTAGCGGTGAATCAGGTATCTTGAGGTACACTTCTGCAACCAGCTTTACATCATCTCGAACCTCTTTGACTGCATAGCGCACTTCCCATGACTTGCTCCGTAGTAATTCGAAAGTAAGGGTTGCAAGCTGTTTAACTGCTACTTGGGATACCGGGCGGTAGTTTTTATTAACTGCACCAGTGCAAGCTATTAATGCGATTTTCTCCGAGATAGAGGCTGTATACTCAGGCTTGTCATGTGCAACGATAAGTCTAGCTGCATTTCCTAGCAGTGAAACACCTTCAATTAACACATCAGCCATGTCATGCGGAATAACGCTTTCTACTGCGCTTGTCAGATACCCTGATACCAGATGCGCATGAGTCCGTACAGCATGCTCATCGCCATATTCAATGGATAGATAAAGTTGTGTGAGCTGTAGCAGACACTGTAGATTTTGCTCAATGAATTGCTCATCTTTTCGTGATATACCTACTTGCACATTCTGACGCAAATGCTCAAGTGTTTTTGTCAGAAATCTATCAGACGACAGCGGATTATCGAAAAAATAGTTATTCGAAAAAAATGTTTTTCCTTTTGTTTTAATATATAAAGAATTGATCGCGACAATCCCATTAAGCGCAACTCGTGAAACCTCGTGATCGCCTTGCTCTGCATACCGCCTTGAAAAAGTAATACAATATAAAATTGATCTCTCGGCTGATACCGTCCAATTCTGGTTTAACTGAAAATAGGTAACGCGATCCATATCATATTTACTTCTGATTTCCTTATCTTCTGCTCCAACATTGGCATTTGCTTGAAATATCGGCGTCGTCCGTTTAATGGCTCTGTCCCACATTTTAAAATTCTTTTTCGTATCAGCGACCACCAATCCCAACTGCATAGTAGGGCTAATCAAAGAAAGCGCTCTGCGGTATGCAAGCACAAATAGCAATATAATTAACAACGAACACCAGGCTGTTGCTGTAGTAGCGCCAGCCACCCAAGATTTATCTGGTATAAGCGACAACCCTGCGATGATCGCTGCCAATGAAAATGTCGCAACAAATGCTCCAAGCAGTTTTACGTCGGAGCTAAGTTTCTTAAATAAGCCATGCGGCATACGCTCAACATTTACCTGCATGGCAAACATGATGAGTGAAAACGCAATAGCAGTAGCACCGATCAAGGCGCCGCCAAGAGTAAGAAAAAGTGCCTTAAACGATTCGAGTCGTGTTGGCTCGGAAAAATATGGTTCGAAATAACCTTGAAGCGCTGGAACAAATATTGCGCTTATTACTATTAGCGCCACTAGAAATATCAATCCTAGCCTGCCGCCATAGTTCGACTTAACCTCGAAAAACCGGTTTTTTAGGGAATAGACACGCTGCCAAACTTTAGCATGCCAAAGAAGCAACGATTCTTTGGCTTTTTTATTAATCAAAATGGATTTATTTTTTATATTTTCCCAGTGCACTAAAGTTTTGTGGATCACAGCTTGGCGAGCCCTCTATTTAATTAAAATATTTTGAAACATTTCGTGCATTAGATATTCAATTTTGTCACCTATATTAACGCTTATATAGACACACAACGCTTGCAGCATGCACGCCCACGGAATGGAGCCGAGAGCGTAATGTAGTGGGCGCCGCCGTGCCTGCACTGGTCATACATCTCTGCTCCAAAGGCGAAATTTACGGTACGGTTTATCGTCTACCAGGTGCAGTTCCTCAGAACTTGATAATTGATCTGTATTACAAAGAAGCCACTTTGCTTCTTTGTCGGCAAGCTCAATCATCCGGTTAGCAATAGAATCATTTTTAGAATCCGAGCTTCCATAAAATAGCTGGAAGTTCTCTGGAAGAAAGGCACCAGGAATCAACTCTTTCTCACCACGATTGATCGCATCATGTGCTCCCAGATCAGAGTCCACTATCAAGGCGATAGATAGATTATCTTTATACCCTTGGGCACCGCGAATGAGTTTAATAGCTTCTACCCATCCAATTTTCTCTGGGTTTTCAATTGGGGATCGGAACTCGATCAACTGAATCATGCTAAATCCGATCGCAGTTTGATCATGACGGCTACCAGCAACTGTTTCACCTTGCACTATACCTGTTATGGATACCGTTTCTTCTTCGATGACCTTGGTATTCGTATCGACAGCAAAAATCGCATCAAAACCGGTCAAGGCTCGGTCAGTATTGACGAACATTGCACTAGGTCGCAGTGGTGAACGGGACAGAACCTTATTACCTTTTTTTCGTTTATAGGTTACCTCTGCATACGCAGATTTTGGTTCGATCACTTGCCTGTTTTGAAGTAATCGAACGTCTCCGGTTCGAATATCAATTTCCATACCATCCAGTGTGGTCGGGGCACCCATATCTACAGACACTGCGAGGGTCCGTTGTTTCTTGCTTATGCAACACTTTTTGAATTTTTTGCCGCTTCCACACGGGCAGCTTTGATTTCTATTTTTCATTGCTTCGTAGAACCGCTTATTAGTTTAAGTTCACACTAAACCCAGTCGGCTCTCTCAGTCGAGGCCTCAACCACATTAAAATTTCCATTCCATTTCAAAGGGATAGTAGCTGCCTGTCCGCGAATATGCGAACCCCGACGCTGTCAATAGTTTGCACACGACTTATTTGTGCACGTTTCCGCAAGTTACACCCAGGGGGCTAAAAAATGCTTCTCCAATACAACGACGTGCAAGAGTTACATGTAAAAAGCGTCCGGCACTGTGCAAATTAAACCGTAGGCATTTTGCGGATTTCAGGTGTTTTCCATTATATGCCCATAAAGTCTACAGGCATCATTGTGGACCAAAAGTCCTCATAGAAACTCAGCTTTAGACCAGTTCCGTAGCTCTAAGAAGGATGGATTTCTTGGGTTTGCACCAGTGAAACGAGCTTGGATTGAGTGCAACGCGAACGTTCGCTTCTGTTTATTACCGGTCATCACTAATCAATCTCACCCAGTATCTTTTTGATGGCTTTCATGAAGCCGCGAGGCAATATTTCCGTACCGACCTCATCTTTTACCTGCCCCAGGACATTCGCTTGAAAACCGAGCTTATCCAACCATTCATCCGTCAAGACGGTCTGCAACGCCTTAATCCCGTTGTCGGAGCAAATGCCTTTCAAGGATGGGAGCAACTCGGCGCTCGTTTCGGACTGGGCATGGCTATACGTAGTGGGGCGCTTGTCGATGACGATTTGGGTTTAATTCTTGAGTATGTTGGCTTCCCTCTTCCAGACGCCTTTCAGGGCGTTGCAGGAAATCCGAGCATGGCCATAACCTGATCGGTCAGCCCATCCAGGGTCAGCCCACCCCTCTCCGGCCGGTACCAAGTGACGGTCCAGCTCAGGGCACCGGTCAGCATGCGCCGAACCACGAAAGGCTCCGCCAGTAGCCGGCCCTGGTCTCGCAGGGCGCCGAGCACATCCAGCCAGAGCGCTTCATAGATATCCCGCAGCTCCAGAACGTCAGCCCGGGAATCCGCGGACAAGCTTCGCCACTCGAAGACCAGAACCGCCATGGCTTCACCGGTCTGGCCATTGATGGATTCCAGCTCGGCACGAACCAGCGCCCGGAGCTTGTCTTTCGGGGATTCGGCCGCCTCCATGGCCGCCTGCATCAGGGCGGTATTCAGCCGGATGGTCTCCACCATCACTGCCTTGAGGATTTCCTCCTTGGTACGGAAATGGTGAAACAGGCTGCCGGACTGGATGCCCACAGCAGCGGCCAGATCCCGGACCGTGGTGCGCTCATACCCCTTCTCCCGGAACAACCGGGCCGCTTCCTTCAACAACCGCCCACGGGCGCCTTTGGGGTCGGAAACGAGGTTTTCGGCAATCAGGGACTGGAGGATCTGGTTCTGGCTCACTAAGGCTGTCCGGTTGGCTAACGAGGCCTTTAATACTACCTCAAATTTGCCTGTTTACAAACCAAGCGCTTGCTTGGTATTGTCATTTCCATCCTCCGATAAACCCGCGGGATGCGGGCGACAAAAACAAGGCAGATAAGATGTCAGATTTCAACCGCAACACCGTGCGCATCGGCTGCTCTGCCGCCTTCTGGGGCGACACCGAGACCGCCGCCGCCCAGCTGGTCAGGAAGGGCAATATCGACTACCTGGTGGCGGACTACCTCGCCGAGATCACCATGTCGATCATGGCCGGCCAGAAGATGAAGGACCCGACCCAGGGTTATGCCCGGGATTTTGTCCAGACCGTGATGGGCCCCTTGCTGGGCGAGATCAAAGAGAAAGGTATCCGGGTGCTGGCCAATGCCGGCGGCGTGAATCCCGTAGCCTGCCGCGATGCCCTCCAGTCGTTGTGTGAGAAGGCGGGTGTTGATCTCAAGATCGGCCTGGTCCTTGGTGACGACCTGCTGATGACAAAGAAGAAACTCAGCGACGCCGGCATCACTGAGATGACCACCGGCCAGCCCATGCCGGCCATGATGGTCAGCCTCAACGCCTATCTGGGGGCACCGGGCCTCGTGAGTGCACTGGAACAGGGGGCCGACATTGTCATCACCGGCCGCGTGGCGGACAGTGCCCTGGTACTGGCACCGTTGGTGCATGAGTTCGGCTGGCAATGGGACGACTACGACAAACTGGCCCAGGGCAGCCTCGCCGGCCATCTGCTGGAATGCGGCACCCAGGCCACCGGCGGCAACTTCACTGACTGGCAGGACGTCGCCGACGGCTATGCCGACATGGGTTTCCCGATCGCAGAGATCAGCGCCTCGGGCGACTTTGCCATCACCAAGCCCGAGGGTACCGGCGGCATGGTCAGCCGGGGAACCGTCGCGGAACAACTGGTCTATGAAATCGGCGATCCCCGTGCTTACCTGCTGCCCGACGTGGTGTGTGATTTCACCGGGGTCACCCTCGAGGATTCCGGCCCCGACCGGGTAATGGTCAAAGGGGCCCGAGGCCAGGGTCCCACCGACAGTTACAAGGTATCCGGCACCTGGCCAGACGGATTCAAATGCACCGTCACCTTCCTGCTGGCCGGTCTCGATGCCCCCAACAAGGCGCAGACCGTGGCCGAGGCTATTCTCGCGAAGACTTCCCGCATGTTCAGCGAGCGGGGCTTGCCCGATTACTCGGAAACCAGCATCGAACTGCTGGGCACCGAGACCACCTACGGTGCCCACGCCCGCGGCCAGGACTGCCGGGAAGTGGTGGTAAAGATCAGCACCGCCCACCCGAAGAAAGAGGCCCTGGTATTGTTCTCCCGGGAAATCGCCCAGGCCGCCACCGGTATGGCGCCGGGGATCACCGGTATTGTCGGCGGGCGCCCGACGGTCTGGCCCAAGATCCGGCTCTGGTCCTGCCTGGTTCCCAAGACCGACGTGTCGGTGACCGTGGATCTGGAAGGCGAACAGTCGCCTGTCGACATCCGCACCGATGGCGGTTTCGACCCTGAAAAACTGCCAGAGCTTGCCGAGTCCGACACTGTTTCGGAAACCGATCTGGTCGTTCCCCTGATTGAACTGGCCTGGGCCCGTAGCGGCGACAAGGGCGATCACAGCAACATCGGCGTCATCGCCCGAGATCCGGCCTTCAAACCCTATATCGCTTCCGCCCTGAACGAAGCCGCCGTCGCGGACTGGATGGCCCATACCCTGAATCCCGAGACCGGCAAGGTGACCCGGTGGGCCATGCCCGGGCTGCATGCCTTCAACTTCCTGCTGGAACACAGCCTCGGTGGCGGCGGCGTCGCGAGCCTGCGCATCGACCCCCAGGGCAAGGCCTTCGCCCAACAACTTCTGGAATTCCCCGTGCCCATCAGCCGGGGCGCTTATGAAAAAGGACAAAACCGATGAGTTATCGCTCTGTATTCCAGCCGGACCTGTTCAAAGACCACGTCTACATCGTCACCGGTGGCGGCTCCGGTATCGGCCGCTGCACCGCCCACGAACTCGCTGCCCTGGGCGCAACCGTGGCATTGGTGGGCCGAAAGCAGGAGAAAGTCGATGCGGTGAAGGCAGAAATCACCGAGGACGGCGGCATTGCTTCCGCCCACGTGTGTGACATCCGCGAAGAAGAGTCCGTTAAAGCCACTGTCGCCGCCATCATTGCCGAGCACGGCGGCCTCAACGGCGTGGTGAACAATGCCGGAGGCCAGTTTGCGTCTCCGCTGACCGGCATCAACCAGAAAGGCTGGGAAACCGTGGTCCGGACCAACCTTACCGGCGGCTTTCTAATGGCCCGCGAAGCCTACACTCAGGCTCTGAGCAAAACCGGCGGCGCCATCGTCAACATCGTCGCCGACATGTGGGGCGGCATGCCCGGCATGGGCCATTCCGGTGCAGCCAGGGCCGGCATGGTCAACTTCACCCAGACCGCCGCCGTGGAATGGGCCCCATCCGGAGTCCGGGTCAATGCCGTGGCTCCGGGCTGGATTGCCTCCAGCGGCATGGACAACTACCCGGCCCACATGAAGAGCTGGATCCGTAGCCTGGCCGACGCCGTGCCGATCAAGCGCCTGGGCACCGAGTCGGAGGTCAGCGCTGCAATCTGCTTCCTGCTCAGCCCAGCCGCGGCCTTCATTTCCGGGGATTGCCTGAGAATCGACGGCGCCGCCTCCCAGGGCGGCCGGGTCTGGCCCATGCCCAAAGCCAAGAACAACGAGGCCTGGAACGGCTTCCACCGCGCCGTGACCCCGAAGGTGCTGAGCGAGGACTGAGGAAACAGAGATGCAGGTACTCGAAACGACCGTGAATGCCCAGTCCGACGACTTCCGGGCCAACGCCGAAGCCATGGAAGCCCACATACACACCTTCCGCGAGGTCGAGCAGAAAGTGCTGGATCTGGCCGAATCGGCCCGGGAAAAGTTCGTTAAACGGGGCAAACTCCTGCCCCGGGACCGGATCAACCGGCTGTTGGACCGGGGCAGCGAGTTCCTGGAACTGTGCTCCCTGGCCGGCTACAAGATGCATGACGACAAAGACGGATCCATGGCCGGCGGCGGCATCATCGCCGGCATCGGCACCGTCAGTGGCGTCCGTTGCCTGGTGGTCGCCAGCAACAGCGCCATCAAGGGCGGCACCATCACCCCGGCCGGTCTGGACAAGACCCTGCGCCTGCAACAGGTGGCCATGGAAAACAAATTGCCGGTAGTGTCCCTGTCCGAAAGCGGCGGCGCCAACCTCAACTACGCCACCGACATTTTCGTGCTCGGGGCCCGGGGCTTCGCCAACCAGGCCCGCATGTCCGCCGCCGGTATTCCGCAGGTGACCGTGGTGCACGGCAACGCCACCGCGGGCGGAGCCTACCAGCCGGGGCTGTCAGACTACGTTATAACCGTGCGGGAACAGGCCAAGATGTTCCTGGCCGGCCCGCCCCTGCTGAAAGCCGCTACCGGCGAAGTTGCCACCGACGAGGAACTGGGCGGCGCCGAAATGCACGCCACCGTGGCCGGCACCGCCGAATACCTGGCCGAAAACGACGCTGATGGCATCCGCCAGGCCCGGGAGATCCTCGGCGCCCTGCCCTGGAACGAACACCTGCCGCCCCAGCGGGAAATGGCGTGGGAACAGCCTTTGTATCCGGCCGAAGAACTGATGGGCGTAATCCCCGCCGATTCCAAGAAACCCTACGACGTCCGGGAAATCCTCGCCCGCATCGCCGACGGCTCGAGGTTCCTGGATTTCAAGAACGGCTACGACGACCAGACCGTCTGCGGCACCATCCGGATCGAGGGCCATTCCGTCGGCATCATCGGCAACAACGGCCCGATCACCCCGGAAGGCTCCACCAAGGCCGCCCAGTTCATCCAGCTCTGCGACCAGGCCGGCACCCCGATCCTGTTCTTGCACAACACCACCGGTTTCATGGTGGGAACCCACTCGGAACAGAACGGCATCATCAAACACGGGTCAAAGATGATTCAGGCGGTGGCGAACTGCCGGGTGCCGAAGTTCGCAATTGTGGTTGGCGGTTCCTATGGTGCAGGTAATTACGCGATGTGTGGCCGCGGCCTCGACCCCCGTTTCATTTTCGCCTGGCCCAACAGCCGAACGGCGGTCATGGGGCCGGCGCAGGCGGGCAAGGTGATGCGCATCGTGGCGGAGGAGAAGCAGCGCCGGGGCGGCATGGAGCCGGATGCCAAGACGCTGGATTTTCTGGAGCAGGCAACGGCCAAGAAACTCGAGGATGGCTCCACAGCCCTTTACGGAACCGCCCGGCTCTGGGACGACGGCCTGATCGATCCTCGCGATACCCGGCGGGTTCTGGCTCTGGTCCTGTCGGTCTGCCGCGAAGCCGAACAGCGGCAATTGCGGCCCAATAGTTTTGGTGTGGCCCGGTTTTGACCTCTGGCCTCCGGAGTGGATTCGGAACTCAAGACTGGTCGTTCGGGAGTGGGCACTGTCTGGGGAAGGGCGGCCAAAAACCGCTACGAGCACGTCCATGTGCGCTTGTTTCAGGCCATCCATGGCCTTCAACATTTTTGGCCGCCCTTCCCCAGACAGTGCCATCGAGCCACGAGTTAACGCATCTAAACCAAACAGTTCCAGCGAGTAGGTAGGTAATACCGGGAAAGCAACAAATTGCCAGAAGGAAGCAACAGATTCGCAGATTTTGGCGGGTGTGAGGGAGAGCCTTCAGAAAATGTAGAGGGCCACGGATGGCCCGAAACAAGCCCACAGGGACGTGCTTGTCGGCGGTTTTCTGAAGGCTCTCCCTCACAGCCGCTACCCAAGTTAACGAACGTGCACCAATCACAACAGGCACGAACTAACAAAACGGAGAACAAGAACGTGAAATTCACAGCCGAACATGAAGCCCTGAGAAAAACCGTCCGGGACTTTGTCGAAAAAGAGATCAACCCTTACTGCGACGAATGGGAAGAAGCCGGCGAATTTCCCATCCATGATTTGTTCAAGAAACTCGGCAACCTCGGCATCCTCGGTATCCAGAAACCCGAGGAATACGGCGGCATGGGCCTGGATTACAGCTACAACCTCGTGGCGGCTGAGGAGCTTGGAACCGCGCTTTGCGGCGGCGTTCCGCTGGCCATCGGCGTGCAGACCGACATGTGTACTCCCGCCCTCGCCCGCTTCGGCTCCGACGAACTGAAACGGGACTTCCTGGCCCCGGCCATTGCCGGTGACATGGTCGGCTGTATCGGCGTGAGTGAGGTCGGCGCCGGTTCGGACGTTGCCGGTCTGAAGACCACCGCGAAGAAAGACGGCGACGATTACATCATCAACGGCTCGAAGATGTGGATCACCAACTCGCCGAAGGCCGACTTTATCTGCCTGCTGGCCAACACCAGCGACGACAAGCCCCACAAGAACAAATCCCTGATCGTGGTACCCATGAATTCGCCGGGCATCACCTTCAGCCCGCATCTGAACAAGCTGGGCATGCGTTCCTCTGAAACCGCCCAGATTTTCTTCGACGATGTTCGGGTGCCCCAGCGCAACCGGATCGGGGCCGAGGGCACGGGTTTCATGATGCAGATGCTGCAGTTCCAGGAGGAGCGGATGTGGGGCGCGGCGAATGTCATCAAGGCGCTGGAGGTCTGTATCGACAAGACCATCGAGTACTGCCGGGAGCGCAAAACCTTCGGTCAACCATTGCTGGACAACCAGTACATCCATTTCCGGATGGCGGAGTTGCAGACAGAGGTGGAAGCCCTGCGGGCGCTGACCTACCAGGCCTGCGAGCTACACATTGCCGGCAAGGACGTGACCAGGCTCGCCTCCATGGCCAAGCTCAAGGCCGGGCGTCTTGGACGCGAGGTGACGGACAGCTGTCTGCAGTACTGGGGTGGTAACGGTTACATGTGGGACAACCCCGTGTCCCGGGCTTACCGGGATGTCCGGCTGGTGTCCATTGGCGGCGGTGCCGACGAAATCATGCTCGGGATTATCTGCAAGCTGATGGGCACGTTGCCTGGTAAAAAACGCGACTGATCAAAACCAAGAATGGTGCAAGACCGGCACCCCGGGGACACTGTTCAGGACACGCCACGAGTACGTCCATGTAGGCTCGTTTCGGGCCGTCCATGGCCCTCAACGGTCCTGAACAGTGTCCCCGGGGCACCGGCCCCAAACAATTTTCGTGGAGTCGGTAATGGAACAGCTACCTCATTGCGAAACGCTTCTCCTTGAAAAACAGGGACCAACCCTGTTTTTAACCATCAACCGCCCTGACGTCCGCAACGCCATGAGCCTGCAGATGGTGGCGGAGCTGGCGACGATCTTCACCCAGATCGAACACGACGAAACCATCCGCGCCGTCGTCATCCGCGGTAACAGTGGCCATTTCTGCGCCGGCGGCGACATCAAGGACATGGCTGGGGCGCGGGGCCAGAAACCGGACGAAGGCCAGCACGACCCGTTCTACAAACTGAACCGGGCCTTCGGCCAGATGATCGAGCAAGTCAACCAATCCTCAAAAGTCGTTATCGCGGTGACCGAAGGTGCCGTGATGGGCGGCGGCTTCGGCCTGGTCTGCGTCTCCGACGTCGCCATCGCCGGACCCACTGCGAAATTCGGAATGCCGGAAACCACTCTGGGCGTTATCCCCGCACAGATCGCCCCGTTCGTAGTGGAACGCATCGGCCTGACCCAGGCCCGTCGGTTGGCCCTGCTCGGCCTTCGGATTGACGCCAAAGAAGCCTGCGCCCTGGGCATAGTCCATCAGGTTGCAGAAAAAGACGAAGAGGTGGACCAGCTCCTGGAACAGGCCCTTGAACGCGTCCGCCTGTGCGCCCCCAACGCCACGGCCGAGACCAAGGCTTTGCTGCACCGGGTCGGCCACGAACCAATGCACAAACTCCTGGACAGCGCCGCGGAAAAATTCGCAGAGGCCATCCGTGGCCCGGAAGGCGCCGAAGGCACCATGGCGTTCATGCAAAAACGCGAACCAAATTGGGCAGGCGACACCGAATGATTGCGGGAGCAGCGGCGCGTCGGGAGGCCTTCCAGAAAATGTTGAAGGCCAAGGATGGCCTGAAACAAGCGCACATGGACGTGCTCGTAGCGGTTTTCTGGAAGGCCTCCCGACGCGACGATGCGGACATGCACCCAACCCAGAGAAAACCACAATGCTAAAAAAACTCCTGATAGCCAACCGAGGCGAAATCGCCGTAAGGGTGATCCGCACCGCCAAAGCCCTGGGCTACCGCACTATCGCGGTCTACTCCGAAGCGGACGCCAACGCAATGCACGTGGAACTGGCCGACGAAGCCGTCTGCATTGGGCCGGCGCAGGTCTCAGCTTCCTACCTGAATGCCGAAGCGATCCTTGAGGCGGCACGGAAAACCGGTGCCGACTGCGTTCACCCCGGTTACGGTTTTCTCTCCGAGAACTCCGCCTTCGCCAAAGCCTGCAAGGACGCCAGCCTGGTCTTCGTCGGCCCGCCGGAATCAGCCATCGAACTGATGGGCAGCAAACGCCGCTCCAAGATCGCCATGCAGGAAGCCGGTGTCCCCGTCGTTCCCGGCTTCGAGGGTGACAACGCCAGCGACGACGAACTGATCCAGGCTGCCGCCGATATCGGTTACCCACTGATGGTCAAGGCCTCCGCCGGTGGCGGCGGCCGGGGCATGCGCCTGGTGGAGAGTGAGGACCAACTCGCCGACAACCTCAAACGGGCCCGCTCCGAGGCCAAGCAGGCCTTCGGTGATGACGAACTGATCCTGGAAAAAGCGGTTATCGAACCCCGGCACGTGGAAATCCAGGTGTTCGCAGACCGCCACGGAAACGCCGTCTACCTCGGCGAACGGGACTGCTCCGTGCAGCGTCGCCACCAGAAAGTGGTCGAAGAAGCGCCCTCCCCCTTTGTTACCCCCGACCTCCGCCAAGCCATGGGCGAGGCCGCCGTGCGGGCAGCGCTGGCTTGCGGTTATGAAGGCGCCGGCACCGTCGAGTTTCTCGTGGACAAAGACCGGAACTTCTACTTCCTCGAAATGAACACCCGCCTGCAAGTGGAACACCCGGTCACCGAACTTATTACCGGCCAAGACCTGGTGGCCTGGCAGCTTGCCGTTGCCGAGGGCCAGCCCCTGCCGCTGGCGCAGGAGGAGATCACACTCAATGGCCATGCCATCGAAGTACGCCTCTACGCCGAAGACCCCGCCCACGGCTTCACCCCGCAGACCGGGGAACTCCACCGGTTTGAACCTGCCGAAGGTGAAGGCCTGCGCTACGACACCGGTGTCCGCTCCGGCGATACGGTCAGCCCCCACTACGACCCCATGTTGGCCAAAGTCATCGCCTGGGGCCAGACACGGGATGAGGCCCGCCGCCGGCTGATTCGCGCTCTTGAGGACACAACCGCATTCGGTGTCACCACCAACCGCTGGTTCCTCAGCCGGATCATCGCCGATGACACCTTCGGCGCCGGCGAAGCCACAACCGGCTTCCTGCAAAGCGCGTTCGCCGACGATCCCTCCCTATCACCGCAAAAACTCAGCATCCGGCAACTGGCCCTGAGCGCCTGCGCCCTGGGCCTTGGCAATTCGGGCCAAGGCGGCTGGAGTAACGCGCCCGCAACGGTGATACCGATCAAGCTGGAGGTCCAGGGCGAAACCCTCGAACTGAAGGTTCGCAAAAGCGGCAACAGCCTGTCCGTGAGCCATGGTGACGAGGAATACCATATGGAGGTCCAGAGCCACTCCGATGGCCTGTTATGCATTATCGACAATGGCGTTCGTCAGCGTTGCCAATACCACCGGCAAGGCGATTCCCTATATTTGCAGGCGTTCGGCCAGTCCTGGTCGGTCCGGGATGTAACGCACCAGCCTGTTACCGGCAGCGCCGGCACCGGGAGCGGAAAGCTCCAGGCCAGCATGGACGGGGCTATCATTGATGTACTGGTGGCCGAAGGCGAAACCGTGGAACAGGGCCAGACCCTGGTCATCCTCGAAGCCATGAAAATGGAACACCCGGTCAAGGCCGACCGGTCTGGCGTGGTCGCCGGTGTGCATACCCGTGCCGGGGAACAGGTCAGACGCAGCCAACTCCTGGTGGAAATCACCGTTATTGAAGAGAAAACATGAGCCAAGACACCGTATCTGCCCGAGACATCTTCCGCAGCCTGCCCGGCGTCCTCCGTCGGTTTCCCGCCATTGCGAAGGGACTGTACTACTACTCCGTGAAGGATGAGAACGCAGACCTGACCCTGGGCAAGCTGATCGAGCAGAACGCTGAGAAGTACGGCAACCGGCCAGCCATCCTGTTCGAGGACCGATCCATCACCTGGAGCGAACTCGATACCTGGAGTAACCGCATCGCCCACTATCTGAAAGACAAGGGGCTGGTAAAGGGCGAGGCCATTGCCGTACTGCTGGAGAACCGGCCCGAACTGCTGGCCGTAGTCGCCGGCGCGGCCAAGGTCGGCATTGCCTGTGCCATGCTCAACACCTCCCAGAAGGGCAAGGTCCTGGCCCACAGCATCAACCTGATCCGGCCGCGCATGGTGGTGGTTGGTGAAGAGCTGGTGGACCACATCGAGGACATCCGCGGCGACATTCGCCCCCGGCACAGCCAGCCATTCCAGTTCCTGGCCGACACCAACACCATGAACAGCTTCGGCGATGCTCCGGCCGGCTATACCAACATGGCGGAGCAGATCAGCAGCTATTCAGGCACCCGTCCGCTGGTAAGCAACCCGCCCACTATGGGCGATACTGCCATCTACCTGTTCACCTCCGGCACCACAGGGCTGCCCAAGGCCGCCCCCGGCTCGCACCGCAAGTTCGTCAAAGCCTATGGCGGCTTCGGCATGATGTCTCTGGCCATGGAGCCGGAAGACGTCCTCTACTGCACCCTGCCCCTGTACCACGGCACCGCCCTGCTGGTGTGCTGGGGTTCGGTACTGGCCGGCGGCTCCGCCATCGCCCTGCGCCGCAAGTTCTCCGCCACCGCCTTCTGGGACGACGTCCGCCGCTACAAGGCCACCACCTTCGGCTACGTGGGCGAACTCTGCCGCTACCTTCTGAACCAGCCGCCGAGTGACCAGGACCGCAACCACAGCCTGACCAAGATGATCGGCAACGGCCTGCGCCCATCCATCTGGAAAGAATTCAAAGAACGCTTCGGTATCGAAACCGTGGCGGAACTCTACGCCTCGTCCGAGGGCAATATCGGCTTCAGTAACTTCTTCAACATGGACAACACCGTCGGCTTCTCCACCGCGCCCTACAAACTGGTGAAGTACCACGAGGGTACCCGGGATCCGATCCGCAACGGCAAAGGCAAACTGGAAGAGGTCAAAAAGGGTGAGCCTGGCCTGTTGATCGGCGAGATCACCAAGAAGTGGTCGTTCGAGGGCTACACCCAGAAGGAAGCCACGGAGCAATCCATCCTCCGGGATGCCTTCAAGAAGGGCGATGCCTGGTTCAATACCGGCGACGTACTCAAGGAGATCGGTTTCGGTCACCTGCAGTTCGTGGACCGAATGGGGGATACTTTCCGTTGGAAGGGGGAGAACGTCTCAACCACGGAGGTGGAGAACATCATCGATGGCTCGGGCATGGTAGAAGAAGCCATTGTCTACGGTGTGGAGATCCCCGGGACCAATGGCAAAGCCGGCATGGCCTCGCTGGTGCCCCACAACAACGGCAAGGGTTTCGATATCAACCGTCTGTTTGCCTACCTGCAGGACAACCTGCCGCCCTATGCGGTGCCGGTTTTTGTCCGCGTAACCCACGTCATCGAGAAAACGGGTACCTTCAAGTACCGGAAGGTGGATATCCAGAAGCTCGGTTACTCGCTCCGACCCCGTGAAGAAGTCTACGCCTGGTTGCCGGGCACTTCCGGGTACACCTTGGTTGATTCTGAGCTGGTTTCCCGGATTGATGCTGGGGAGGTTCGGTTCTGACTTTTGGCGGGGGGGTTCTTGGTCTGGCCCTAGCCTTCTGGGTTAGCGGTGTGGTGAGGGTGGGTGGCCCCTCCCAAAAACCGCTACAAGCACGTCCGTGTGCGCTTGTTTCGGGCCGTCCCTGGCCCTCTACATTTTTGGGAGGGGCCACCCACCCTCACCGTCAGGCTCCAGAGATATAGTTATAAAAGGCATGAGCGGAAAACACCCGGCCGTTCATTGACGACTACCCGAAAGATTTGAAAGCCCTGCGGGGGCGGACTTCCCAAAAATGTTGAAGGCCAGGGATGGCCTGAAACAAGCGCACATGGACGTGCTCGTAGCGGTTTTTGGGAAGTCCGCCCCAGCAGGGCTCACTCCAAATCAATCAGGCTAGGAGCCAAAATCAGACTACAACTCAAGACCCGACCTTGAGCACCACCTTGCCGGTAGCCTTCCGCCCGGTGAGGGCGCCCAGTGCTTCCACATAGTCCTCGAATTCGTAGACGGCGCTGATCTTGGGATCAATTTTGCCCTCGGAGAAAAGCTTCATCAGGTCCATCATGTTCTGGGCACTCACCTCCGGCTCCCGGCGGGTGAAGTCGCCCCAGAAGACACCGACCACGGAACAGCCCTTCAGCAACGTCAGGTTCGCCGGAATCTTCGGAATCTCGCCGGCGGCGAAGCCAACGATGAGGTGGCGGCCGTTCCAGGCCATGGCGCGCAGGGCCTGTTCGGTGAAGTCGCCGCCGACAGGGTCGTAGATGACATCCACGCCTTTGCCCTTGGTGAGCTTCTTGGCGGTTTCCTTCAAAGGTTCTTCGGTGTAGTTGATCAGCTCATCAGCGCCGGCTTCCTTGGCAACCGCCAGTTTCTCGGCCGAGCTGGCCGCGGCGATGACTTTTGCACCCATGGCTTTGCCCAGCTCGACCGTGGCCAGACCAACGCCGCCACTGGCGCCGAGTACCAGCAGGGTTTCGCCTGGCTGGAGGTTGGCCCGCTGCTTCAGGGCGTGGTAGGACGTGCCGTACACCATGGTGAAGGCGGCGGCTTTCTCGTCGGACATGCCATCCGGTACCGGCAGGAGGTTGTCTTCAGCGGTCACCACTTCTTCCGCGAAGGCGCCGTGGCCGGTGAGGCCGGCGACGCGGTCACCGGGCTTGAAACGGGTGACTTTCTCGCCTACTTCGATGACTTCACCAGCCATTTCACCGCCCGGTGAGAACGGCAGGGGTGGTTTGAACTGGTACTTGTTCTCGATGATCAGGGTGTCGGGGAAGTTCAGGCCCGCTGCCTTGACGCGGACTTTCACACCTCTGCCCTTCACCTCGGGGCTCGGCACCTCTTCAATGACCAGTTTGTCGGCGGGCCCGTATTCCTTGCAGAGTATGGCTTTCATGGATTCTCCCGAGATTGTTTATTGTTAGTCCGATGGTTCCGGAATTCTTGATAGGGATCAAGCTAAACACTCTCGGGCCATGAGGCAAATGAGGATCCTTTATTTTTCAGAATAAACGCGGCTTATTGTCAGACTGTTCCGCGCGTGCTCAAAGCAGCGATCCGGCATAGATGAGCGCGCCAACCAGGCAGACCGCCGCTGCGATCAGGCCGAACTTCAGCGCCGGGGAAAAACCCGAAGGTTTGCTGGCGGGAGCAGTAACCGCTTCGTCGTGGTTGACCAGCTTCTGGTCATGGTTGGAATCGCGGATAAGCTCGATCATCTCTTCACATTGATCGGCAGAAAATGCCTGGGGATTGAACTTGTCCAGTCCGTGGCGTTCGAGAAACTTTCGCACATCGGCCGACAGCGGCACGTATTTCATGGACCAGTTGCTGAAGGTGCGCGCCTCGATGGGCTCCTCGATCAGGGTGAGGATGTTCCGGTGCCGATTGTCCCGCTTGATGCGGCCGAAGGTTTTCCGGACTTCCTCTTCTTCCCCCTCCAGATACTGGAAGAACCGGTCGTTACCGTAGTACAGGCCTCCTACCAGCTTTGCTTTGGCGTTGTTGTTGCGGGACGTCAGCAGGATCCGGGCAACATGGGGCTCCACCCCTTTTTCAACCGGCTGGGCATCAAACGTAGCTTCACTGGCATAGGCCAGACGTATCAGGGACATACTGCGTCTCCATTGAGTGGCGAAGGGAAAAGAGTAAGTTGGCTGCAAGATACGCTGGTACCTGTCGCCTCGGATCACAGGTATGCTTCGACCCGATGCCGGTGTGATAGCCAGAGATGAATCAGGGGAGGATTTCGGCTATCCTTCGCGCACCTGTCGCGGGCCTGCGCCCGCGCCCGTTCTGTTGTCTGTTTGCCGGGATCTTCCATGTTCGACATTATCTACGTGCTTGAGATGATCGGGGTCGTCGCCTTTGCCATTTCCGGCATGATCGTGGCGCGCTCCAAGAACATGGACCCCGTGGGTGTGTTTACCATCGGCTTTATCACGGCCCTGGGTGGTGGAACCCTGCGGGACCTGATCATGGACAACCACCCGCTGTACTGGATCAAGCATGAGGAACAGCCCATCCTGATCCTGGCCATGGCCATCGTGTTCAGTTACTGGAGCCGGGCACACAGTCTGCGGGAGTCCCGCATCGTATTTCCGGACGCCATCGGGCTGGGAATTTTTTCCATTCTCGGCGCGCAACTGGCGCTGGACCTGGGCCACTCCTGGTTTGTTGCCTCCCTGCTTGGAGTGATGACCGGAACCTTCGGCGGCGCCCTCAGGGATACCCTCTGCAACGAGGTGCCGTACATTTTCCGGAAAGACCAGATCTATGCCTCGATCTCGTTCGCGGGCTGCTGGCTGTACTTTGTCTGCCAGTGGTTCCTTGAGAGTGAGGCCCTGGCACTGACCATCGGGCTGCTGTTCATCGTGATCGTCCGGATGCTGGCTGTCCGCTTCGATATTCGCCTGCAAAGGGACCCGGGCCAGCAATAGGCATATTCTGTAATCCTGAACTGTCAATCATCCCTTGGCCTGAGAAAGCTCAGGCGGTAACATTGCCGTTTTTTCACGCAATTCAAAACCGTTCGGCTCTAACCGGGCCCAAACCCCAACTTCCAGCACCCTGTGAGGCAGACATCCGTCATGCTTGAACGACTGTTCCAACTCCAGGCCCACGGCACCACCGTTCGTAAAGAAGTGGTTGCGGGCATCACCACCTTCCTGACCATGGCCTACATCATCGTGGTCAATCCGAGCATCCTGTCGTCCACCGGCATGGATTTCGGGGCGGTCTTCGTTGCCACCTGTCTGGCAGCCACCATTGGCACCCTGATCATGGGCCTGTGGGCCAACTATCCGATTGCCCTGGCTCCGGGCATGGGCCTGAACGCGTTCTTCTCGTTCACCGTTGTCGGCAGCATGGGCTACAGCTGGGAAGTGGCGCTGGGCGCCGTGTTCCTGTCCGGTTTTATCTTCTTCATCCTGAGCGTGGTGAAGGTTCGGGAATGGCTGATCAACAGCATCCCGATGTCCCTGCGCTTCGGCATCTCGGCCGGCATCGGCTTCTTCCTGGCCCTGATTGCCCTGAAGAACGCCGGTATCGTGGTCGATCACCCCGCCACTCTGGTGGGCATGGGTGACATCAAGGTGGCCGAGAGCCTGCTGTTCTTTGGTGGCTTCGTGCTGATCTGCGCCCTGTCCTTCCGCAAGATTACCGGCGCCGTGATGATCGGCATTCTCGCCATCACCGTGGTTGCCATGATGCTGGGCATGGTCGAGTACAAGGGCTTTGTCTCCGCGCCGCCAAGCCTGGCCCCGACCTTCATGCAGCTGGACCTGGCCGGTGCCTTCAATGTCGGCATGATCAGTGTGATCTTTGCCTTCCTGTTCGTGGACCTGTTTGATACTTCCGGCACCCTGATCGGCGCCGCCCAGCGCGGCGGCCTGCTGGACAAGGACGGCAAGCTGCCACGCCTGGGCCGGGCCCTGATGTCTGACTCCGTTGCCACCATGTCCGGCGCGGCGCTCGGTACCTCAACCACCACCAGCTACATTGAATCCACTGCCGGTATTTCCGCCGGTGGCCGCACCGGCCTGACCGCGGTCGTGGTCGCAGTGCTTTTCCTGGCGTGTCTGCTGCTGTCGCCGATTGCCAGCATCATTCCCCCCTATGCCACTGCGCCGGCGCTTTTGTACGTAGCCGTGCTGATGGCCAGCGGCCTGAAACTGATAGACTGGGATGACATTACCGACGCAGCCCCGGCGATTGTCACCGCGTTGACCATGCCGCTGACTTTCTCCATCGCCAACGGCATTGCCCTGGGTTTCATTACCTACGCGGTGATCAAGGCGCTGTCCGGCCGCTGGTCTGATCTCAATGCCAGCGTCGTAACCATTGCCGTCGTCTTCGTCCTGAAATTCATGTTCCTGGATGTCGCCTGAGCGGCATCCTGACCTGTAACCGGATACCCCATGGATTACTTCTCAGAGAGCATCAAACAGGCCATCCGCACCGTTCCGGACTGGCCGAAACCGGGCGTGACCTTTCGCGACATCACCACTGTCCTGCAGGACAAGACAGCGTTCCGGAAACTGATCGACGCCTTCGTTCACCGCTACCACGGTCACGAGATCGATGCTGTGGCCGCCGTTGATGCCCGGGGCTTCATCATCGGTTCGGCCCTGGCCTATGAGCTCAACGCTTCGTTGGTGCTGGTGCGCAAGAAAGGCAAGCTGCCCTTCGATACCCTGGTGGAAGACTACGAGCTGGAATACGGCACCGCCTCGGTAGAACTGCACAAGGATGCGTTCAAGTCCGGCGACAAGGTGGTTCTGGTGGACGATCTGATCGCCACCGGCGGCACCATGCTTGCAGCTTCCCGCCTGATCCGACGCATTGGCGCCGAGATTGTGGAAGTAGCAGCGATGATTGACCTGCCGGACTTGGGCGGCTCCCGGAAGCTGCAGGAGGAAGGCCTTCAGGTCTATACTGTGTGTTCGTTCGAAGGAGACTGACCAACATCACACAGGAGGCGGCCATGCCCGATTACCAACACCACTGGAAGGATGGCACACCGGTCCATCTACCCCTCGGCAAGATCGTCTGCATTGGCCGCAACTATGCCGAACACGCCAAGGAACTGAACAACCCGGTTCCCGACGAACCGCTGCTGTTCATCAAGCCCTCCACAGCGGCGGTTCATATAACCCGCCCCCTGGAAATCCCCAAGGATCGTGGCGAGGTTCATTTTGAAACCGAACTGGCGGTGCTGATTGGTCGCCCCCTGACCAACGCTTCCGCCAGCGAGGCCGAATCGGCCATCCTTGGCTACGGCCTGGCGCTGGACCTCACCCTGCGGGACATCCAGAGCAAACTGAAGGAAAAGGGTCAGCCCTGGGAGCGGGCCAAGGCCTTTGACGGTGCCTGTCCCCTTTCACCCTTTGTCGCTGCCGACAAACTACCCCGGGACAACATCCACTTCACCATGGACATCGACGGCGAACGCCGCCAGACCGGCGACACCCGGGATATGCTCAACCCTATCGTACCCCTGATCGCCCATATCAGCAGCCACTTCTCCCTGATGCCCGGTGATGTGGTGCTGACCGGCACCCCGAAAGGCGTTGGCCCGCTGCAATCCGGCCAGACCCTGACTCTGGAACTGGAGGACTTGCTGTTCCTGCAAACAAAGGTAGCCTGAACGGTCGTGACTGCCCGTTGTCAGTGACGATCCCTCTCCCGATAACGGACGTATAAATGGCATGGCAAGAAAACCGGTTACCTCCCGAACAGGGCGCTTCTTCAAACTCGCAGGCATGACCGCTTCGGTGGCCGGGCAATACGCCGGCCAACGGGCGAGGCGGGTATTCCGCAGTGAGAACGACGAAGGCGCCCAGAGCGAAAGCTATACCCGCATGGCCGGCCAGATCGCCGACACCCTCGGCGAACTCAAGGGCGCGGTGATGAAGGTTGGCCAGATCGCTTCCCAGACCCAGGATTTTCTGCCCCGGGAATTCTCCGAGGCGCTGGAGAAGCTTCAGAAAGAAGCCCCGCCCATGCCCTTTGAGGTGATTGTCGAGCAGATCGAATCGGAGCTTGGCAAACCGCTGGGTGAACTCTACGAATACGTGCAGGAAGCGCCCTACGCCTCCGCCAGCATTGGCCAGGTGCACCGTGCCCGGTTGCACGATGGCACCGATGTTATCGTCAAGGTCCAGTACCCGGGTGTGGATGAGTCCTGCGACTCGGACCTCAAGCAGCTACGAATGACCCTGCGCCTCGGCGGCCTGCTGAAAATGCCGAAGGAATCGGTGGACCAACTGTTCGCCGAGATCCGGGAACGCCTCCACGAAGAGCTTGATTACGAGAACGAGGCCAGCAACATAAAGCTGTTCCGGGACTTCCACCAGGACCAGCCCTGGGTGCTGATCCCGGCAGTGATCGACAGCCATTCCACCCGCCGGGTGCTGACCCTGGAACTGGTGGAGGGCGATCACGTCAGCAAGGTAACCCCGGACCGCTACGACCAGGACACCATCAATCTCATCGGCCACCGGATTTTCATGATCATGGCGGACCAGCTGTTCCGGTTCCAATGCATCCACGGCGATCCCCACGCCGGGAACTTTGCCTATCGCCCGGATGGCAGCATCGTCCTCTATGATTTCGGCTGCGTGAAGAAGCTGAAGCCCGAGATTGTCGAAGCCTACCGCAAGGCCCTGATCGCCGCGCTGGAGGAAGACTACGAGGCCCTGGACCGGCACCTGATCGACCTGGGCGCCCGGGTTGGCAGCCAGCCGGCGGTGGATGAGGCCTATTACGCCATGTGGCGGGATATTCTCATCGTGCCGTTCCAGGGCGACGAGCCCTATGATTTCGCCGAGGCGGACATTCACAAGCACGTGGCGGCCAAGACCAGCACGGTGTTCAAGTACCTGGATTATTTCAAGCCGCCGGTGGAGAGCATCTTTATCGACCGGATGATTGCAGGGCATTACTGGATGCTGAAGCGCCTGGGGGTTCAGGCGGCGTTTCGGGTGGAGTTGGAGAGGTATCTGAAGATGGGGTCAGATGAAAGCGTTCATCTGACCCCGGAGTAAGGCACAGTTTTGGGAAGGTCTCCCCCAACAGCGCCCATGCACCGGAGTCAGGCTCACCATGAAGCCGGGGTCAGATGAACGCTTTCATCTGACCCCATTTTCACGAGCCCCGGAACAAGGCGCAGAGCCGCAGAGCCAGATCGGGGTCTGAAGAAAGCCTTCTTCTGACCCCATTTTCACCTACCGGCCACCCGCCAGCCGAGACACCCACTCGGCAACCCCCTCGCTGGCGCCCTTGCGAATCACGTTAGCGCGGGAAACAGAGGCCGGCTCGCCCGGGTCGATCACGGTAATCGGCACATCCATATCCACCTCATACACCAGCCCCGCTGCGGGGTAGACCTGCAGCGAGGTGCCCACGATCAGCAGGTAGTCGGCGGTGCGGACAACCTCTGCGGCTTTCTCCAGCATCGGCACTTCCTCACCGAACCAGACAATGTGTGGCCGCAGCTGTTCGCCGCGGTCACAGCAGTCGCCGGGATTGATGTCGTTGTAGCCGATGTCATACACAGGCTCCGGATACACCGAACTGCGGGCCTTGGTAAGTTCGCCGTGGAGATGGATCACGCTGGAAGAACCACCCCGCTCGTGCAGGTCGTCCACGTTTTGGGTGACGATGGTCACCCGGAAACGTTCCTCCAGCTCCGCCAGCAGGCGGTGGGCCTGGTTGGGCTGGGCGTCCTTCAGCTGGCGGCGGCGGTCGTTGTAGAAGCGCAGCACGAGATCCCGGTTACGTTCGAAGGCCTCGGGCGTAGCCACGTCATACACGCTGTGCTGCTCCCACAAACCGCCGTTGTCACGGAAGGTGGAGAGACCGCTTTCGGCGCTGATACCAGCGCCGGTGAGTACGACGATATGGTCCTGCATCAGTCGAAGATCTTGCCCGGGTTCATGATGCCATTGGGGTCGAACACCTGCTTGATACCTTTCAGGTAGGCGATTTCCGCCTCACTGCGGGTGTACTGCAGGTACGGCTTCTTGGTCATGCCCACGCCATGTTCGGCGGAGACACTGCCCTCGTAACGCTGGACGATCTCGAACACCCACTTGTTGACCTGCTGGCACTTCTCGAAGAAATCTTCCTTGGCCATGTCTTCAGGCTTGAGAATGTTCAGGTGCAGGTTGCCGTCGCCGATGTGGCCGAACCAGATGATTTCGAAATCCGGATAGTGCTCGGTCACCACGCTGTCGATTTCCTCCAGGAAACCCGGCACTTTGGAGACCACCACTGAGATGTCGTTCTTGTAGGGAATCCGGGGGGCGATGGACTCGGAAATCCGCTCCCGAAGCTGCCACAGGTTCTGGGCCTGGGTTTCGCTCTGGCTGATGACGCCGTCCAGCACCCAGCCTTCCTCGACACACTGCTCAAACAGCGTCATGGCATCGTCCATGACCTGGTCGGACACGGCCTCGAATTCCAGCAGCGCATAGTAAGGTGC
This sequence comes from Marinobacter szutsaonensis, assembly GCF_039523335.1. Taxonomy (NCBI): domain Bacteria; kingdom Pseudomonadati; phylum Pseudomonadota; class Gammaproteobacteria; order Pseudomonadales; family Marinobacteraceae; genus Marinobacter; species Marinobacter szutsaonensis. Next base: position 1,089,044 of record NZ_BAAAFC010000001.1, read on the forward strand.
TTCGGTCTCGAACGGTGCCTGCACCTGGCCGTGGGCCAGTACATGCTGCATGGCCTGGTGGGAGAAGAACTCGTACGCGGTCAGGTCGAGCTTCTTCTGGAACGCCTTGAGCACGTCCATGGTATTGGTGAGGTCGTTCAGGCCCAACACCAGCACAGTCAGGTCATCCGGCTTGCGGGTCAGCTTCATGGTCGCTTCGGTAATGAAGCCCAGGGTACCCTCGGCGCCAATAAACAGGTGGCGCAGGTCGTAGCCGGTGTTGTTCTTGGCCAGATCCTTATTGAGGTCCAGGACATCGCCCTTGCCGGTCACCACTTTCAGGCCGGCAACCCAGTCCCGGCTCATGCCGTAACGAATCACCTTGATACCGCCGGCATTGGTGGACAGGTTGCCGCCGAGCTGGCTGGAGCCGGCGGACGCGAAATCCACCGGGTAATAGAGGTCATTCTCTTCGGCAAAGTTCTGCAGCTGCTCGGTCACCACGCCGGCCTGGCACCGGACGGTGCGGTCACTGGCGTTGAAGTCGAGGATCTGGTTCATGTTGTCGAACGCAACCACCACCTCACCATTGGCTGCAACCGCGCCGGCACTCAGGCCGGTACGGCCGCCCGAAGGTACCAGGGCCACCTGGTTCTCGTTGGCGAACTTCACCAGCGCCTGCACCTGCTCGGTGGTCTTCGGCAGGGCGATGGCCAGGGGCTTGGGCGGATAAATTTTGGTCCAGTCCTTGCCGTAGGTATCCAGGTCCGCGGGGTCGGTCAGCACCTTGCCCGGGGTATCGCCAGTGGCAATCAGCTCTTTGAGGGAGGCAATGATCTGTTCAGAACTCATGAGTGCGTCAGTCTCGTCAGGGTTGGGCCGGAGCCTGTTGATACGCCATTCACAGGGAATTGATTCAGGCAAACCGGCGCGCTGTGAAAATCTTCGTTTATGGTATCATACCGCCCCTGTTCTGTGAGCCAGCCCGACGATCTCTGGCTCCAGGTCATTTCATGTGACGAAAGGTTCGGAAGCAAGCCAATGTCAAATACGTCTCTCGAAAAGAGCAAAATCCGTATCCTGCTGCTGGAAGGCGTGCATCAATCTGCCATTGATACCCTGAATGCCGCGGGTTATACCAACATCGAGTATCTGACTCACTCACTGGGCGAAGAAGAGCTGATCGAGAAAATCGCCGACGCGCATTTTATCGGCATCCGCTCGCGCACCCAGCTGACCGAGAAAGTATTTGAAGCCGCCCAGAAACTGGTGGCGGTAGGTTGCTTCTGTATCGGCACCAACCAGGTGGACCTCAAGGCGGCTACCCGTCGCGGTATCGCAGTCTTCAACGCGCCCTTCTCCAACACCCGTTCGGTGGCGGAACTGGTGCTGGCCCAGGCCATCCTGCTGCTCCGTGGCGTTCCGGAAAAGAACGCCAAGGCCCATCGCGGCGAATGGCTGAAGTCCGCCAAGAACAGCTTCGAGATCCGTGGCAAGAAACTGGGCATCATCGGCTATGGCAACATCGGCACCCAGTTCAGCGTCCTGGCCGAGGGCCTGGGCATGGATGTGTACTTCTACGATGTGGTCTCCAAGCTGCCGATCGGCAACGCCACCCAGGTCGGCACCATGCAGGAGCTGCTCAACATCGCGGATGTGGTTTCCTTGCACGTACCGGAAACCCCGGCTACCAAGTACATGTTCAAGGCCGAGCAGTTTGCCCAGATGAAGCCGGGCAGCATCCTGATGAACGCCTCCCGCGGCACCGTGGTGGACATCGACGCTCTCGCCGATGCCCTGAGCTCCGGCAAGCTGCTGGGCGCTGCCATTGACGTGTTCCCGGTCGAGCCCAAGTCCAACAACGAGGAATTCGTTTCTCCGCTGCGCGAGTTCGACAACGTCATCCTGACCCCGCACGTGGGTGGCTCCACCATGGAAGCCCAGGAGAACATCGGCCGCGAAGTGGCGGAGAAGCTGGCCATGTACAGCGACAACGGCACCTCCGTCTCCTCCGTGAACTTCCCGGAAGTGGCCCTGCCCTCGCACCCGAACCAGCACCGCCTGCTGCACATCCACGAGAACGTGCCGGGTGTGATGTCCGAAATCAACCAGGTGTTCTCCGAGAACGAGATCAACGTTTGTGGCCAGTACCTGCAGACCAAGGAAGACATCGGTTACGTGGTGATTGATGTGGACAAGGCCTACAGCGAGCTGGCTCTCGAGAAGCTGCGCCAGGTCAAGGGCACCATCCGCTGCCGCGTGCTGTTCTGAGCTGCCAGGCAAAGATTGCAGTACCACCAAAAAGCCCGGGCCAACGCCCGGGCTTTTTTATGTCGGAAGGTCAACGCGGAACCTGGAGCAACAGGTTCGGCGACCCGCTCTTGATATCTCCGAGCACATTGGTCGCGGCCAGCTCCTCCAGCGCTGTGTCGACCTGGCCTGGCGTCAGTCCCGGATCTGTCCCAAGCAACAGCGCCGCAGTCCCGGCCACATGGGGTGAAGCCATGGAGGTCCCGCTGATGGTGTTGGTTTCCGTATCGCTCTGATACCAGGCAGCCGTAATGTCGGAGCCCGGTGCGAACAGGTCCAGGCAGGTCCCGAAGTTGGAGAACGAAGAACGCTGGTCCTCGCGGGTGGTACTGCCGACGGTGATGGCCTCGGGCACCCGGTTCGGGGAACCGCTGCAGGCGTCAGCATCGCTGTTGCCAGCCGCCACCACAAAGGTCACGCCCTGCTCGACCGCTCCGCGTACGGCCTCGTCAAGCGCATCGGAATTGCCGCCGCCAAGGGACATGTTCGCCACCGCGGGGGCCTGGTGATTTGCCGCCACCCAGTCGACGCCGGCAATCACATCGGCGTTACTGCCCGCACCCGAGCAATCCAGCACCCTCACCGCAGCCACTGACGCCTCCTTGGCGATGCCGTAGATGCTGCCAACAGCCGTACTGGCGACATGGGTGCCATGGCCGTTACAGTCGGAGGTATCCGACGGGTCAGTCTCACCGCCGACATTGAGCAGGGAGCCAACCAACGGCAGCCCACCGAGGCCCAAGAGACCAGTGTCGTTCACGGCGAAGTTGCGACCTTCAATGACCCGGCCCGTGAATTCCTGGTGGGAAGCCCTGAGCCCGGTATCGATGACATACACATTCACCCCTCCGCCGGCCTGATCCGGGTACTGGTAGGTTTCATCCAGCGGGAGGTACGGCTGGTCCACACGGTCCAGGCCCCAGGTGGCGCCGGCCTGGGTGGCATTGGCCATGACGACGGTGTCCGGCTCCACTGCCAGCACACCCGGCATGGACTCGAGCAAGGCTGCCTGGGTCTCGCTCAACTCAACCGCCGCGCCGGTGAGCGCAGTCTGGTACAGATGAAGGAGCTCACCTCCCCCAACCGCCACCAGGATGGCATTCACACCGGCTTCGAGGTCTGCCACCCCGAGCAGGTTCGGAAGCTCCGGATCCAGGCGAAGAATGTAACGTCCCGGCACAATGTCACCGGCCTGCAGCGTCGCTTCGCTGCCAGTCTGTTCAGTTTCACCATCCAGCAGTCCTGCCTGGGCAGGCATGGCTGCCACCAGGGCAACGCTGAGACAGGTGGCGGTCAGGGTTGTTCTTATCATGGTATCGGCTCCTTTTCTTCGTGGATTTGTTGTTCTGACCATAACGGGAACTGCCTGCACAAGGTTGCGTCACAGAGCGACGAAGTCCATGCAGAAGGGGCCAATACAGCGCCGGTTTTCAGAGATTTAATGAAAATTTCCGGATTATCCCTTGAGAAAGCGGGGATACGAGCCATGGTTAAAGTACAGCCTGGTTCCGACCAGCCCATTCATACCGCGACAGGAGAAAATCGATGTCACTCAGGGAGTCCCTGTTGAACAAACTGCAGACCCAGACCGAACACTGGAGCAGGCAGATCGACCAGTTACGGGCAGAGGCGGACGCCAAGATGGCCAAGGCCGAGGATGACAAGGCGGAAGCGGAAATCCAGAAGGAGTTTTCGGAGAAGATCCAGTCCCTGGAGGACCAGATAGAAACCGCCAGGACCAAGCTCGGTGAGCTGAAGGAATCAGGCGAGGATCAGCTGGACAACCTCAAGCAACGTATCGACGAGTGGCTGCCCAGCAACACCAACTGAGGCAGATACAAAAAAGGCTCCGGAGTTTTCACACCCGGAGCCTTTTTGTTTTCCCTGAGCCTTATTGCATCGGTACCAGGGTCAACTCCACCCGACGGTTCTGCTCACGCCCGGCGGCAGTGTCGTTGGAAGCGATGGGGTAGCGCTCACCGTAGCCCACGGCACGGGTACGCTTCGGCTCGATACCCTGATTCAGCAGGAAATCCCGTACTGAACCGGCCCGCTGCTCACTCAACAGCTGGTTGTAGCTGTCGGAGCCGGAACTGTCGGTGTGGCCTTCGATCTGGATGACGGTCTTGTCATATTCCTTCAGAACCAGCGCTACAGACTCCAGAGTACCGGTGAAGGACGGCTTGATGGAGGACTGGTTCAGGTCAAAGGTGATGTTGCCCGGCATGACCAGCTCGATCTGGTCACCGTTACGAACCACACGTACACCGGTGCCTTCCAGCTTCCGGCGCAGCTCGGCTTCCTGCTTGTCCATGTAGTAACCGATACCACCACCGATAGCAGCACCACTGGCCGCGCCAATCAGAGCGCCCTTGCCCCGGTCGCTGCTGCTGGAGGTTGCCGCACCGATAGCTGCGCCACCGATAGCACCAATGATACTGCCCTTGGTTGCGCTCGAGGTCTTCTCTTCGCCGGTGTATGGATCGTAGGTCATGCAGCCACCCAGACCCACGGTCGCTACTGCAAATGCAAGAATCGTTTTTTTCACAGCTTTCTCCTGCGCCATTATTAAACCCGGCGGTGTTTGTCGTGTGCGACCGGTTCAGGCCGCATTCACCGCCTTCCTGGTGAATGTATCAATGATGGTATTGAATACCGTTGCCTGCAAATCCTGGGCTTCGTTCACTAGATGATGACGTCCATCCGGGATTCTCAGTTCCTCTACCGAGGAAAATTTATTGCGAATAATCCGCAGATTGTGTTGCCAGTCCACGGTCAGATCCTTCTCGCCCTGCACCACCGTAACCGGAAAGTTGATCGGACGGGCCGACTCAATATGCGGCACCCATTGCCGCAATGCCGTGACCCAGTCCACATGCACCGCCCTTGCCTGCAGCGGGTCATGGTCCTTCAGGAAGCGGAGGAACCGGGTATCACCACTGTTCTCCGCAAAGACCCGACGCCAGCGGCTGATGAACGGCCTGACCAGTGTGTGCAGAACCTTCGCGCCAAGCCAGCCAGCAGGCCGTACCAGGGGCGCCAGCAGCACCACCTCCTTGAAGTCGGAGGTTTCGGTCGAGTGCTGGTTCGAGAGCAGGTAATCAATCAGTATCGCGCCGCCGGTACTCTGCCCTACGGCAAACCAGGGCTCACGCACCTTGCCCCGGGCCTGATCCATCACCGCCGTCAGCACCTGCTGGTACTCCAGGAAACTGCCGATCGCCGCCGGTGTGCCGCTTGAGAGACCGTGACCCGGCTGGTCGTAGGCCAGGACATCCAGGCCGGCCCCCAGGCAACGGTCGATCAGCTGACTGTACAACCCGACATGGTCGAAGTAGCCGTGCAGAATAAAGACCGTGCCCCGGGATTCCGGCAGCCGGTAATAGTGCACCATGACTTCATGCTCACCGGCATGGACATAGCCCTGATGGTAATGCACTTCCGGGTGCTCCACCCAGAGATCCAGACCGTAGAACCGGCAGTAGGCAACCATCTCCTCGGCCAGCTCACGCGGGCCCTGCGGGTTGAAGGGCTCAAGCCGCTCCAACAGCGAGTGCCTGTCCCAATCGGGTATTTCTATGGTATCCGTTTTCCAGTACACGTAGAGTTAAACGCCTGTCATGATTCAGGATTAAGATTAAGGAGTTAATCAGAGGCTCCTTGATCGACTGCCATCCTATCGCATAGCGGGAGTAGAACACAGATGCTGCAACCTCTTCTTGAGGCCGGTCTTCGGCAAACCATGAACCGCCTGGTGCGCCCCATACTGTCACCAGCGGTGCCGATCAGGGTTCAGCGCGCCCTGATCCGGCAGGCCTATCGCAGCTCGATCCCACCCCGTAGCTGCCGGTTCAGCCATGGTACCCTGGCCGGAGTGCCGGTGGTCCGTACCAGCTGTGGCGAACAGCAGGATGGCGTCATCCTTTACCTGCACGGCGGCGGCTTCATCATCGGTTCAGCCGATACCCACCGGGGTATCACGGGCCATCTGGCGAAGGCCAGTCAGTGCCTGGTGGTGACTCCGGACTACCGGCTGGCGCCGGAGCATCCCTTCCCGGCGGCCCTCGACGATGCCGAAGCCACCTATCTGCAGTTGCTGGCCGAAGGCTACGAAGCCGGGCAGATCGCCCTGGCCGGCGATTCCGCCGGAGGCGGCCTGTGCGTATCCCTGGCCATGCGCCTGCGGGACAACCAACAGCCGTTGCCCTCATCGCTGACACTGTTCTCGCCCTGGACCGACCTGACCCAGGAGCAGCTCTATCAGCCCGAGTCCGAACCGGTATTGCAACCGGCCTGGACCGCCAAGGCAGCAAAACACTATGCCGGCGACGAGACTCTCAAGAACCCGCTGATATCACCGGTATTCGGAGATCTCACAGGCCTGCCGCCGCTACTGATCCAGGTTGGCAGCGATGAGATCCTGCTTAATGATGCAGAACGCCTGGCTCAGGTGGCGAAACGGGACCAGGTATCCGTCGGTCTGGAAATCTACAACAGCCTCTGGCACGTGTTTCAGGTCCACAGCGGCCAGCTGCGCCGGGCGACTGAAGCAGTACGAGCCGCTGGCGATCATATCAGGGCACATCTGACAGACTGATTTCACCCCGGATCAATGCTTCCTTGCGCGAGCGCGACCAGCGCTTGATGTACCACTCCAGCCGGGAAGCCCGGCTGCGATCGCCTGCCTGCGCCCGGAACACCAGCTCCAGAGGGCCCTTGCCGCGCAGACTGCGCGCGCCCTTCGGCGCACCGGCCTGATGCTCGGCGAAGCGCCGCTCCACATCCGTTGAGATGCCGGTATACAGTGCGCCGGAAGCGGTTCGCACCAGGTACAGATGCCAGTCATTGCTCACGAGCCAGTTCCGCCTCCCGGGCCTTGACCTTGAGTTGCTGCAGCCACAAGCCGCCCATGATCAGCACCAGGCCGATGTAGGTGGATGGCAGGATAATCTCGCCCAGGATGAAATAGATGAACACCAGTGACAGAAACGGCGAGATGAAGATCAGGTTGCTGACTTTCGAGGTGTTTTCCGCCTTCTTCATGGCGTAGGACCAGAGCACGAACGCCACCCCCATCTCGAATACCCCCACGTATATGGCCGCAGCCAGGGAGGTTCCGGACGGCATATCGAAGCCCTCGGTGAGCCCGCAGATCACCGCAATCACCGGCAGCCCGAACAGGAAATTCAGGAACAGGCCCACCACCGGATCGCGCTCATCACGGGTAGCAATGATCCAGTAGGACGCCCATACCAGGGTACTCCCCAGGGCGAAGCCAACCCCCAGCGGATCAGAGAAGGTCAGCGAGGTGACTTGCCCCCGGGTGGCGATCACGACCACGCCGGCATAGCAGACCAGTCCCGCCAGGATATCCACCCGCCGGAGCCGCTGACCCAGAAAGGGCACGGACAGGTAGGCCAGCACCAGCGCCCAGGTGTAGTTCAGAGGCTGGGCCTCCTGGGCCGGCAGCCGGTCAAACGCACCGAACAGAACGAAATAATACAGGCAGGGATTGACCAGCCCCATCCCCACCGACTGCACGTACTGACGGCGAGACAGGGAAAACACCAGATGCCAGCGCCCCTGGAGTTTCAGAATAATCGCCATCACAAATATCGAAGCCACGCAGGCAATCAGCAGCATCTGCATCGGTGCCAGATCCCGCAGTGCCAGCTTGAACGCGGTGGCCACCGTCGACCACAGCAGAACCGTGGCAAGGCCGTACAACATAGCTTGTTTCTGATCAGTCACCGGCGCGTTCTCCCTGGTTTTCGAGCCAACGGTAAAGTGTTCGGCGGTTGATGCCGAGAATCTGGGCAGCCCTTCTCTTGTTGCCATCAACGGCATCCATCACCCGGGACACATAATCCTGCTGTAGCTGTTCCAGGGTCGGCCATCGGGCAAGGTTACCATCCCCGGCTGGCGCCGGATCAGCAGTCACTTCGGCCCGGCGCTTGCGAATCCGGTCCGGCAGATGCTCCGGCTGAATGGTATCACCCTCACAGAAGGTGACGGCCCGCTCCATGGCGCTGGCCAGTTCCCGGACATTGCCCGGAAACGGGTAATCCATCAATAACCGGGAAGTCACCTCGCTCAGCTTCATGAATCCCCGGCCCTGGCGCCTGGCGGCATCCCTGAGAAAATGCATGGCCAGCAGGTCAATATCATCGCCGCGCTCACGCAGTGGCGGAACGCTGATTGCCAGGGTCTCGAGACGGTAATAGAGATCCTCCCGGAAGCCGCCTTCGGCCACCGCCCGGTGCAGATCAACGTGGGTGGCCGCAAGGATGCGCACATCCACCGGCTCTTCCTGATCGGCACCAACCGGTTTGATCCTGCCTTCCTGGAGCACCCGGAGCAACTTGGCCTGCAGAGCCATCGGCATCTCCCCGATCTCATCCAGCAGAAGGGTTCCGCCATCCGCCTCGGCAAACAATCCCTTGCGGGCCTGACGGGCACCGGTAAACGCGCCCGCCTCATGACCGAAGAATTCGCTTTCCATGAGCTCCGCCGGGATGCCCGCACAGTTGACCGCGACAAAAGGCATGTCCTTGCGATCGCTCTGCCGGTGAATGGCACGGGCCACCAGTTCCTTACCGGTGCCGCTCTCGCCGTTGATCAGAACCGCAGCGTGACTCCGCGCCACCTGCCGGATTTCCGTCCGCAGGCGATCCATGGCACGACTCTCTCCCAGCAGTCCGAAGGTGCTGTCACCCTGCTCCCGGCCCTTGATCTCCGCCAACTGACGACTGATATCCGCCTGTGCCAGCAGGCGGCGGATCTTCAACCGCAGATGGTCCGTGGACAGCGGCTTGGTCAGAAAGTCATCGGCGCCCGCCTTGAGAGCCTCCACCGCCTGATCCACCGTCCCGAATGCGGTAATCACGATGAACGGAACATTTCCACCCTCGCTCTGGAGCCTGCCCAGGACCTGCAAGCCATCACCATCCGGCAGCCGCAGGTCGGAGACCACCAGGTCCGGGGTCGCCTCATCAAGGCACTCCCCTGCCGAACCGACCGAACCGGCGACCTTTACCCGGTAGCCATCCATTTCCAGTTCTTCGGCCAGCAACTGGCCAAGGCTCTGGTCGTCTTCCACCAACAGAATGTTTGCGCCGGGGAAATTCATTTATCGCCCTCCCTCGGGAAAAACAGGCTCATGCGGCAACCGCCAAGATCACTGTCCGTGACCTCGACGTGCCCGCCATGCTCCTTCATGACACTACTGACCACTGCCAGCCCGAGACCGGTCCCCTCCCCCGCCGCGCGCGAGGTGTGAAAGGGCTCGAAGATCTCTTCCCGGCGATCCAGGGCGATACCCGGGCCATCATCATCAACCCGCACCTCCAGCTCCAGTTCGTGCGCCAGTACACTTACCCGCACCCGGCTGCAGGCAGCCTGACAGGCATTGCGGATCACATTCAGGCAGGCCAGCTCCACCCGGATCGGCTCCGCACGCACCTGCGCCTCCAGATCCAGGCCCTCGCTGTCGAGCTGCTGGCACCGGCAGCGTTCATCTTCCCGGGCCTGGGTCAGCGCATCGGAAACCATGCTGGCCAACACGGCCGGCCGCCGGGAGTCGGGCACATGTCGGAAGCAATCCAGCAACTGCTGGATGATGGTGGTCATCCTGGAAACCTGGTGCTGGATATCACGGACCTGCCGGCGCATGGGCTCCTCCAGATCCTGGCGTTCAAGAATGCGGGCCCGACCGTGAATCACATTCAGGGGCGCACCCAGCTCGTGGGCGACACCGCCGGCGACTCGACCGATCATGGCGACCTTTTCCTGGTGCCGGAGCTTTTCCGCCAGCTCCCGCTCCCGCTCGATCCGGGCCTCGATCTCGGATTCCGCCCTGGCCATGCGCTCCCCCATGGCGGACAGGCCGGCATGGATCTGCCGAAGTTCCCTGGGGCCGGACGCGGGTTCCGTGACCCGCCACTGCCCGGGCGCCATGGCCGACATCAGGGATAGCAGACGCGCCACATGGCGCCCGACGGTTCCGTAATGCCCGAGGATCACCACCAGAATGATGGCAACCGCCAGCACCGACCAGATTGAAACCGCCCAGATTCGCAGGGAAGCAACCAGTTCATGAAAGTCACTGCGCTTGCGGGTAACCTGCAGCAGGCCCTGAATCCGGCCATCCTCGGTCACCAGAGGGGTAAACTGGGAAAACACCGACTCGCCCTCCACCCGACGGAAGGCCCCGCCCAGGCGGCCGCTGACGATGACCTCTTCGGCACTGGCGCTGTCGGTTACATCACGGTCCGCCAGCCCCAGGCTGTCGATCCGGTTGCCCTGGTCATCAAACACCGAAACACCCGAGATCCGGCCAATACGGAAGATGGACTTGAGCGATTCTCCCATGACCAGTTCGTTGTCATCCGACAACGCCTGCGAGAGCGGCCCGCTCACTGCTCTGGCCACCAACTCCAGATCTTCCCGAAGTCGGTCATTGAGGTTCTTCTCCACGGCCCCAAGGCCAACGTAGATCGCGATACCGCTGATCAAGAGCAGTGGCACCACAATGCTCAGCAACAGAGTGATCTGGAGGGAACGAAAAACGCGACTGGCTTCTCGCAGCGACAGTCTCATGACTCACCTTTTGACATAAATGCCACACATTTTTGCCACATGTGACATTTTGCCACAAGACGAATTACAGAAGCGTAACCGCAAAAAGAATACAAGATACTGAAATCAAAACACTTTTCAAACAACCAAAAGTTGGCACGCTGCTTGATACCCACTGGTTACACTCACACATACCGCAAACCGTAAAGGAGCACCCGATGAATAAACTGCTCGTATCCGTTACCGCTTCACTGGCACTGCTCGCAGCCGCACCGGCCGTCGCCCAGCAACAGAACCAGGACGGCGAACCGGTCGCCACAGAGTCCGATGGTTACGCCAACCCCGAGGCTGCCGGAACCCAGAAAACCAATTACAGCGATGCCGAACTGCGCCAGTTTGTAGAAGCCCAGTCCGGCCTGATGGAGGTTCGCGAGGAATATATCGAGAAGATCGAGTCTGCCGACTCCCAGGAGCAGGCCAAACAACTCCAGATGGAGGCCAACGACCAGATGGTCGAGATTATCCGCAATGCCGGCATGGACATCCCCACTTACAATGCCATCGCCACCGCGTATAACAGCGAGCCGAAGGTTCGTAATCGCGTTGACGCCCTGATGTAAGCACGCAACTGGCAGCAACCCTGCTCATCAGTTTTGCCCCGCGAACTCCGCGGGGCTTTTTTGTTCTTGAACGGCCGGGTAACCGATATAACCCCGGATGGTATCTTGTGGTACCTTTGCCAAATAAACCCAACCGCCAGGAATTCACCCGGAGTCCAGAAATGCAACGCCCCCACCCGTGGATCTGGTCATTGTTTGCAGTTGTGGCAATCTTTGCCACGGGCTGTTCCGATGCCCCTGAAGACAGGGATACGACCTCCCCCACAACATCCAGTCAGGACGACTATCCGGAAACCTGGCGATTTGCCCTGGAGGAGATTGAAGGCAGTGTCCAGCATGCCTATGCCGAAGCACTGAAGAGCCACATTGAAGAAGCCTCCGATGGTAAAGTGGAGCTGGACATCTTCCCCTACGGTTCCCTGGGCACTTCCTCCCAGCTGACCGAGCTGGTACGAAACGGCTCTGTCGATCTCGCCTTCGCGTCTCCCGGCCACCTGGCCGACCTGATTCCGGAAACCGGGATCTTCACGTTGCACTATGTCCTGCCGGATGACGAGGCTATCACGCGGGCCCTGTTTGCCGGGAACGAACTGACCGGGCTGTTCTCCGCTGCCTACAACGAAAAACACCTGACGCTCCTGGGCTTTGTGCCGGAGGGGTGGATGGCCTGGACGGCCAACAAGCCACTGAAGACACCCGCCGATTTTGAAGGCCTCAGAATCCGGACCATGACTTCACAAATGTCAGCGGAGGCCTTCCGGAGCTATGGTGCTGATCCCCGCCAGACACCTTACTCACAGGTCTACAGCGATCTGCAGTTGAAACAGATTGACGGCCAGACCAACCCGGTCTTCGCCATCGAGGAAATGAACTTCTATGAGGTACAAGACACCCTGACCATGCCCCGTGCCGCCCATTTTATTTCATCCGTTGTGGCGAATCCTGAATGGTATGCCCAGTTACCGGAGCAACAGCAGGACTGGCTGGCAGTGGCGTTGATTGAGGTTGGCAAGGAAGCCTGGGATATTCAGAAGGAACTGAACCAGACCAGACTGGAAACCATGCTCGAAGAAGGCCAGCTCGCGGTGACCAGACTGTCCGAACAGGAGCGCGCTGCGTTTCGCGAGGCGAGCAAGCCTGCGCTGGAATTCTACCTCCGGCAAACCGGCGAGCGGGGCCAGCGGATCCTGGAGTCACTCCGCAACATCATTACGGAACTGGAACGCCAGCAGGCCTCAGGCAGTGGTGGCAACGGGGACTGACACAAACTGCACCCCATCTGCGGCCAGCACTTCCGATCCCCGTGCGGTCAGATCACTGATGAACCGGAACTGGTCCCTCGGCTCGAGGGGATAGGCCTTCAGGCGGTAGGTCATGCCCCAGGTTTTGTTAGCGACCACAACCACCACCGGCTTCATGGTCTTGGTGTAGGGCGAGGCAAAACCCACATCCCGCAGCAGCGCCATCACCCGGCGAACATCATGGTTCGGGGCCAGGTGGAACTCCGCCACACACATGAGGTTGTCGGAACCGTCATTACCGTTGGCAATGAGCGTGTTCCACAGCCGGCCATGGGGAATGATGATGACGGTATCATCCGGCGTGACGATCTCCGCGGCACGGGTCCCGATTGATCGCACCTCTCCGTATTGGCCATCGACTTCTATCCAGTCACCGGGCCGATAGGGCATTTCATAAAGGGTCACAATCCCGGCAATCAGGCTGTTAGCGTAGTCCTTGAACGCGAAACCCAGCGCCAGGCCCAGGGCGCCGAAAATGGCGACCATGTTCTCGAAGGAAGGTTCCACCAGTATCGGCACCACCACGATGATGGTGACGACGATGATCAACAGCCGGGCCAGTGGCACCGAGGCGAGCAGATACAGGCGTGCCTTGCCACCGAGCTTGCCGGCAAGCCCTGGTACCAGTTTCTGGATAACGAATATCAGCAGCACCGCCGCGGCCACCACCAGGGCGGCCTCCACCAGGGCGACCCAGGTGATGGCTGAAAACGCCTGCTGCAATCCCTGCCCCATGTCTCCCATAACGCCTCCTCAGAATCCGTCTACCGGATAACCCCAGCTTTGCAGATGACGACGCACTGTGGGGTACCCCAGAGGCGTGACATGCCAGCGCCCGGACGCCTCAACTTCATACACGACGTCTGCACGGGCGAGCCGCGACAGCGCCAGCTGCAGTTCCGGCTCGCCAACCCCCGTTACCAGGGCAATCCGCTCTTCATCCAGGCCGTCGTGGAGCAACAGGGCGTGAAGAATAAAACCGATAGACCGGTCGCTGCTCTGGGGCATGGAGGGCAGGCTGAGCTGATCCAGAGGAACCACCCAGCAGCTCCGGCCACCTGGGCCACGTATCTGGCTATCCGGGTCCTCTTCCATTTCGTCCTCCGGCCGTGCCCGCAAAGAGCGCTGCCAGATCGCAAGCGCGACTCCGGGAATGCCCCGGGAGGCCGTGGCAAGGTCCCTCAGAAAGCCCGAATGTTTGCGTTTCTCCGCATCCGGCGGATTTTCCACCGGCAACACGTAAAGACCGTCGTCGGTCATTCGCGCGGTGATCGCCCGACCATCCCGGGAAGCGGCGAGATATTCCAGCCACTGGCCCAGACGATCGGCATCCAGGGGAGCCAATGTCAGTGGGCCCAAGTGGGCATTCGGCAGGTAACTCTCCCAGAATTGCCAGCACCAGCTGGAACAACCCACTAATCCCGGCCCGATCTGGCCAGAAACCATACGCTGTAACAACTCGCTGATCAGGGCAAAACCGGAGGTATGACGAAGCCAGAAATCCGCCAGCTCGGGAATCACCCAGGGCCCGGTCAGGTCCTGCTCATCCCACCAGCGGCGGGCACCTTCCCGATTCATCAGCAGGTTGTCCGGAGGGGCAACCAGGTGCCAGGATTCGGCATCCGCCGACACGGCCCCGAGGCCGGGCAGCCGGACCAATGCCTCCCTGACACCGGAGAATGGCGGTGCGACCACCACCGCCACCTCTCTGCGCAGGGTTTCTGATTGCCTGAGTTCTGCAAGGGAATCCAGGAGGGCGCCGGCCAGCGCGGTAAAATCCGGATGGGGCGCGATATGCTGGATTTGCTTGTCAGTCAGCGAGGGCAGATCATCCAGACTCTGGAAAGGCTCCTCATCCGATGACATGCCCGCGCGAAGCTGGGCAGTAAGGTGGCGGATGGCATCCTTGAGTGTCCGCTGCACGGACATTTCCGGCTGTTTCCACTGGTCCACGGGAATCAGACCGCCGGGAAGCGAGGGAGAATGCTCGGTCGTGTTTTCTTCCTTCAAAAAGACAACTCCTGCAATCTGTGGCCGGAATCTACTCCGGAACCAGCCAGCCCAGCTCATGCCGGACATCGAGTCCGTCGCCGCCGGACACCTCATCCATCATTGCACCAAGGCGCTCATCAAAGCCCCAGGGCGGATTGACCACCAGCATGCCGGAACCGGTCATCCCTCTTTCCGGGGGATGGTTGAGGTGTATCTCGCTGCGGAGAATTTTCCGGACCGGCCCGGAACGCAGAGCGTCGGCGAGCTGTTTCTCGAGGCCGGAGGTCAATACCGGATACCAGATAAGATAGACGCCATGGCGGCACTTCTGCCATGCCTTTTGCAGGGTTTTGGCGACCGACCCGTAATCGGCCTTGATCTCGTAGGATGGATCGATCAGCACCAGCAGGCGCGGCTGTTTCGGCGGCAGCTGCCCCAGCAGCCCCTTCAGCCCGTCTTCCCGCAGTACCCGAACCTTCTGACCGGCCCAGCCCGCCAGCTGCTCACTTTCGGACGGGTGCAGCTCGAACGTCGTCAGTGCGTCATCGGCCCGGAGAAACTGACGGAACCAGAACGGAGAACCCGGATAGGTGGTCAGGTGGCCATCACCGGCATTCAGCCTGCCCAACAGCTCAATCACCGGCTTCCAATCGGGCGATCTTAGGTTGTCACGCAACTGCCAGAGCTTCTGCACCCCGGCATCCGCTTCACCGGTTTTCCGCGCCCGCTCGCTGCCGAGATCGTAAACGGCACTGCCGGCATGGGTATCGTAACAGGCGATCCCCGAGGGCTTGGAGTGCATCATGGATAAAACGAGAGTCAGCGCGGCGTGTTTCTGGATGTCGGCAAAGTTGCCGGCGTGGAAGGCGTGCAGATAGCTCAGCATCAATAAAGCTCCATGGTTTGCCGCCCATTAAGCCCGAGCAGGCGCCGGATGTGCAAGATCTACGCTGGGCCCATCATCTGGTCCGTTTAACGGCATCCGCCGTACTCCGCCCTTAAGGGATACCGCCGATACTGGTATCCTCTTGCCAAATTTCTTCCGGAGGACGGCCACTTGCCAGCCAACAAGCAGGACACCATCGACCAGCTGTATAGCCTGATTGCCAACGAGGAAGATGCACGGGTCTGCAAGGACATCCCGGAGGAAGCCTGCCGGGAGGTGCCCCGCAATTTCTTCCTGATCCTCGCCAGCAACGTGCTCACCAAACTGGGGGACCTGCTGATCAGCCCCAAGACCGTGTTGGCCTGGTTGATGAGTGCCGTGGGCGCGCCTGCGCTGGTGGCTTGGCTGGTGCCGATCCGGGAATCCGGATCCATGGTGCCGCAGATGGTGATTGCTGCCTGGGTTCGCCGCAAGGCGGTACGCAAATGGTTCTGGACGTTGGGCAGCTTCGGCCAGGCGGTCAGCGTGGCTGCCATGGCAGCAAGCGTCTGGTTCCTGGAAGGCTATGCTGCCGGCGGGGGCATTGTGGCAGCACTGATCGTATTCTCACTGGCCCGGGGCTTCTGCTCGGTCTCCATGAAGGATGTGCAGGGCAAATGCATCCCAAAGACCCGCCGGGGGCGGCTGTCCGGACTGGCTACCACTATCGGTGGCACCGCCACCGTCGTCATGACCGCCCTACTATTCTGGGACCGTGGCGATCCCACCCTGGCCTTCTACACGGCACTGCTGATGTTAGCGGCCGTGCTCTGGGTGATTGCCGGATTTCTCTTTGCCAACATTGAGGAATACGCCGGCGAGACCGGCGGTGGCGCCAACGCCATGACCGAGGCCATCCAGAGCCTTTCCCTGTTGCGGAATGACGTTCCGTTCCGTCATTTCGTGATCACCCGGGCCCTGTTGCTCTGCTCTGCCCTCGCCTCACCCTATTTCGTGGTGCTGGCCCAGAAGGAAACCGACATCGGCTGGATGCTCGGCGTCTTTCTTCTCGCCAGCAGTCTTGCCAGTTCTCTGAGCGCCAGTTTCTGGGGCTGGGCAGCGGACACCTCCAGCCGCCGGGTGATGATCCGCGGTGCCGCCATGGCCAGCTTCGTGTGCCTGGCCGTCGGTATTACCGCACTGGTTGTTGGTACCGATATCGGCAGCGTCTGGTTCTACCCGGTTGCCTTCTTTGCCCTCAGCATCGCCCACGCCGGCGTTCGTCTGGGCCGGAAGACCTACCTGGTGGATATGGCCGGCGGCAACAAGCGCACCGACTACACCGCTGTGAGCAATACCGTGATCGGGGTGCTGTTACTGGTAACCGGTGGCCTGACCGCCGCGATCTCGGTGTTCTCCGAGGTGGCGGTCATCATCGTGCTGGGGTTGATGGGACTGGCGGGAATGTTCAGTGCGATTCGGTTGAAGGAAGTGACGGAGGACTGACCCAAGTAACCTTGAACTGCGTCACAAACATCAATTCAGTCTGCACCTGAATGGTATAAATTAAATGCCTGGAAGCTACTCAACAGGGATGTGCATTTTCGTGACGGTATCAGCCTTGGAGAATGGCACATGAGAACCGATACAGCAGGCCCGCAGTTCGACCCCGCGCGTTTCGTAGATACTCCCTTCGGCTGGTACGCCCTGACCCGGGAGCCCTCCGACCTGGGCCCCTTCCCGACTAGAGCACAGGCCTCCAACGCACTGGTGGATCACATCAGGCTTCATGCAGGACTGAATCCGCGCGACCCTGAAGATCGCTATTCCGGGTTCACCGTTCATGATCCGGAAAACTGTGCGAAGAACAACTGCGGGAGATGTGCCGAGGCACTGGCATTTACAGGCTTTCAGGCCATCGCCTGATCCCGGGCTTGTGTGGTGGATTCAGACTGAATTCGCATATTTCACATGTTTTTATACTTACAGCAACAAGATGGTCTATAGTCAATCCAATGGATCCGATCCGACAGGGATGTGTCATTTCGTGTAGTTGTTTTCCGATCCCGAAGAAGGATTGAATATGCGAATCGACACAAAAGGGCAGCAGTTTCACGCCCGGTGCTTTTCCGACTTACCCCCTGGCCAGCAAACGCTGGCGGGTGGAGCTCCCGACTCCGCCAAGAAATCTTCCCACCGACATTCCGCTCAATCTTTCGCACCCTTCGCCAGGCTCGTGAGGTTTTCATTATGAGTGGTATGACTGAAGGTAGCGCCGTTGAGGCCAGCCTTGTTCCAAGGCATCGACGTAAGCGGGTGATAATTGCGGTGCTGGTATTTGTCGCCGGGCTGGCTTCGGTTAGTTGGGTGGGGAGTGCTTCGCCGGCTAGCCAGAAGGAACATCAATCAACAGATTGAAGCTTTACCCCTAAATGCCGCCTCACAGGTGAGGCAGTTCAGCCAAACCAATCGAACATCATCAGGCAGGCTCCGTAATAAAGAAAGGGCCGGCAAAATACCGGCCCTCTCCACTGGCGACTCTCCGTTAGGGCGTAAGAACTTCTGTTTTGCTCGCACAAACAGCGCTCACTTGGAGCTGCTCCAACAGAGACACAAGCGTCGAACTACTGTATACCTGCACGGTATCGAATCGCTTGCTAGTTTGCAGGATCAGGAACGTAGTTTCGTTGCCATCGATTACTCCAGAAAGGCCCAAGAGGTCCAGATCAGCGTTCAAACCACCACCGCTATCTTCCTGAACAACACCGTCCAAGAGGGTGCGCACTGCGATGTCCCCACCCAACAGATCCAACTGCAAAAGTTCAGCGGTCTCATTGAATGCAACGCCGATGACATTTGCACCGGGATAAGCGAAGCCTGAAGTGGCTGCAACATTCAAACGGACCTCGGACGGGATAAGAGCACCCAGTAGACTCGTGTTGGAGATTGTCGCGAAGTCGGTCAATGGTAACTCGACAACATTTTCGGGGTTTTCAACATTACAGGTCAGACTTCCAAGACCGCTCAGCAGGCACTTGCTCGAATCAAATTCTGCTGTTGCGGCAATTAATGGGTCCGAAGCCAACATAGGTTCAAACTGTTCGCCGTTGATACCGCACTGATATGTTGAGTTATCGACAGCATCGCATGCATCACCAATGTTATCGCCATCTGTATCAACCTGTTCAGTATTCTGAACAGACGGACAATTATCGCCACCTAATTCAACGGGGATCGCCAAAAATGTGAGCGGATATTTATCGTCTACGGTATCCCCATCTTGATCAGTGTCACAAGCATCCCCGGTGCCATCACCATCAAGATCTGACTGGTTGGGGTTAGCCACGTCAGGACAGTTATCCCCGGTAACAACACCATCCCCATCACCGTCTGCTGGATTCAGACCATCAGTTTCGCAGGCATCGCCGATGCCATCACCGTCGGTATCAGTTTGATCATTGGGTTCTAGAGGGCAATTATCACCCGGATCCGTTGGATCTAGTGGATCCTTCGGACTGAACGTGCCATCACCATTGTCAACCTTATCGTCGACTCCATCAGCGTCAGCATCAACGTCACATGCATCACCTACTCCGTCCCCATCGCGATCAGACTGATCAGGGTTGGCAACCAATGGGCAGTTGTCATTACCCTCTACCGTAGGATCTAGGTCGGTAAACGTGCCGTCACCACTTCCCTGCTTATCCTGCACACCATCACCATCAGCATCGGTATCACAGGCATCGCCCTTCAAATCAGAATCGATATTCGATTGATCTGCATTAGGAGTCCGCGGACAGTTATCGTTTGAGTTGAGTACACCGTCATTGTCGAAATCCTGGTCATTGGAAACCTCCGGATCACAGGCGTCATCTATGCCATCGGAGTCAGCATCAACACCGTCATTTATCGTATTCGGACAGGAATCCTCATTATCCGGAATGCCATCCCCATCCGCGTCAAACACCTGGGAATCGCCCCCGACGCTATTGTCCGGAACCACCATACTGTCAGACTTACACCCCGCCAGCGAAAGCAGCGCGGTGACCAGCAAAATCAAAGGCCAGTTGTAGTTGTTAAGTTTCATATCCAAACTCCCTCTACATCTCACTCGGAGACAACATTGAATTCAACGCGACGATTCCGTTCGCGGCCTTCCTCGGTGTCGTTGCTGCGAATCGGTTTGGATTCGCCGTAGCCGGCAGCGGTCAGCTGATCGGGATCAACGCCGAGATCCAGCAGATAATCACGCACCGACTCCGCCCGCCGCTGGGACAGCTGCTGGTTGTATGCTTCGGAGCCGACACTGTCGGTGTGGCCGGCCAGTTCCACTTTCAGGTCCGACTGCCCCTTAAGGGCGTCAGCGGCCGGAATAAGGATGTCCCGGGCGTTTGCAGTCAGTCGGTCGGAGTTGAACTCGAAGGTCACGCCCTGCAGAACCACGGATTGGGCTTTATCGGTCTCGACACAGCCCACGGAGTTGACTTCCAGGCCCTCCAGGGTGTTCGGGCACTGGTCGACACCATCCACCACGCCGTCCTTATCGGAGTCGGCGAAGTCTTTTTCAACAACCACGGGTTTCTCGATGACCGTGGTTTTCTCGACGATGCGTGTGCGAGTGGCGCCAATGGGGACGGTCACGCCCAGGCTGAAATGCAGGTCGGAGAAGCCATCGTCATAGGAGTCGTAAACATAACGGGCATCGGCACGCACCCTGAGACCGGACTGGGTGAAGGGACTGCTGATGAGACCGAGCGCCGCGTTGGCGTAGCCGCCAAATTCGCTCGCTGAGTTGTTGGCCACGTCATTGCGTGAGACGCCACCACCAAGCGAGCCGTAGGGCGTGAAGGAATCGCTCTCCCACAGGCGGTAACTGAGGTCGGCACCAAGGCCCTGCTGGTAATAGTCGGTGCCGCCATCTACGCCGGTCTCGATGACACCCGTGTAGAACTGGGGCTCCACCCACCAGTGCTTGCCCATTCGGATACTGAACATGCCCCGCACCGCAGAGCCGTATTCATCGGTGCGGTCACTGTCAGGCTCAATGTAGGTGCCCAGCAGCGATACCTCGGTCTCATGCTTGACCGTCTCAGCCTGGGCAACCTGCGCGGCCAGCGCGAGGCTGCTAGCGGCAATTACAGAGGTCAATGCTCGCCGTCTCATCATGCAACCACTCCTTTCTGTTGTTTTCTCTTATTAGATTTCCTTCTGACCACACCCGTGATCATTTTTTCGACATTGGCAGTTTGGGCCAAACGGGGCGGACATTACTTGGCCTTAATCCGCATTGCCCTGCGTCAAATTTACCAATTCCAATTTCCAGGAATGTTCTTTTTTGTGACGTGCTCGATATATCTTTAGAACCATAAACTTAGATACAGCTGATGAGCACCCGGCGATAAGTGCATCCCTCAATCTGCCCTGTTTTTTTACAGGTTTTTACAAGAACAGCGCCTCTGAAGGCACTTTTGCCCCGTCTTCCTATTGGCAGCTAGACTTTTTTGTGAACTGCGTCACAAACCACTTCGAAAGCTGATATATTTTGCACCGGGCTACTTCGAGCACCGCGACGCATAGCAAGACGAGAGAACCAGAATGATCAGAAAGGGACTGAAACGCCTGTCAAAACAGGCACGACAAAAGGAGAGAGTCGAGGGACTTGTAGAATCGGTGGCGGAAGATCCCGGTCATATCCAGGATGGACCGGTCAAGAGCAACCGGTTTCTGAAAACGCCCGCGGGCTGGTTTGTGCGAACGCGAGAGGCCCGGGATCTGGGCCCCTTCGATTCAGAGGCAGAGGCCCGCGCTGCCCTGGATGATTATCTGAAGCGCCATGGCAACAAACACTCCCTGCGCCGCTACCAGCCATTGCAGCTCCACGGCATACAGATCCACGATGAAGAAACCTGCCAGAAACAGCACTGCGCACTCTGCGCCGAGATTCGCTATTGGGCCCGGTCAGGCCAGACCGGCTGATACTTGCGTCAGACCACCTTGCCTTCGTTCAGGGCCAGAGCGCCCTTCACAATCCGGTAGATGATCCAGATCGAGATGCCCAGCAGGATGAACCAGCCGATGATCAGGGGTGTGGTGACAATGCCGATCACCGTCCACAACAAACCGATCCAGAAGGTCCGAATCTGCCAGCGGAAGTGACGCTCGATCCAGGTGTTGCGGACATCATCCAGTTTCACGTAGTTGATAATCACGCCCACCAGACCGGTGATCCCGCCCAGGAAGAACGAGAGTGCCTGAAGGATGTAAACGGCCACAGCCAGGTTGCGCCCGGACTCAGAGCGGCGCTGCATGGGGTCGTCGTTTGCGGGGATGTATTCCGGTTCGGGCAAGGTCACTACTCCTTACAATCGGTTTTCCGGAAGTCTAACACAGCCTTTCCCGAAGCCGACCCGTGGTTTTCGCGGACCCGCACCATAAGAAAAGTCCGGCCTCGGTTGCCCGGGGCCGGACTTTCAATCAACTACTCCCTGATTTGAGGCTATCAGGCGCCAACAACACCGCCGTCGTCGCGAGTAACGATGACCGTGGCATCGCGGGGACGCTCGATATTGGCATCCGGCCAGTTACCGCCCGGGTGCTGAATATTGACGAACATGGTCTTCATGTCCGGAGTAGCGGTCACGCCCGTGACCTCACAGCCCACAGGGCCCACGAAGAAACGTTTGATTTCGCGGGTAACCGGGTTTGCAGCCAGCATCATGTTGTTCTGGTATGGTGCGGCATCGGAGCCATCGGTCTGTATCCAAAGACGCCCGTTGTAATCGAACCAAAGGCCATCCGGGCTGTTGAAAATATTGTCATCGGTGAGAGATACAATCACCTCGTCGTCAACAACGGTTTCGGTGCCCTGCTCTCCTGCGAAGACGAAAATATCCCAATCAAACGACGTTGCTGAATGATCGTTACCAGCTTCACTCCAACGGATGATGTGCCCGGTAGTATTACCTGCAACCGGGTTGGCCGCATTGGTCTGTGAATCCAGACGCTCATCGTTGTTTGTGAGCGTGAAGTAAACTTCGCCGCTTACCGGGTCAACCGCACCCCACTCCGGACGATCCATGGGGGTTGCACCGGCGATATCCGCTGCCAGTCGAGTGTTAACGATAACATCGGCCTGATTCTCAAAACCTTCGAAGTCGATACCACCAACCACACCACGAGCAACCGCAGCATCAACTTTTGCTTTGAAATTGGCGTCTTCAAGCGACAGGGTGAGCCACTCGCCGGTTCCGTCGTTGTTGAACCGGGCTACATAGAGGGTACCTGAATCGAGCAGTGAACCATCGGCGGTGTCAGAATAGTACGGTTGATCGGAAACAAACTTGTAGATGTACTCGAAACGGGAATCGTCACCGGAGTAACAAACCACAGGTTTGCCTTCTTCAACGGGGGCAAAGATGACACCTTCATGGCCGAACCGTCCTAGCGCAGTGCGCTTGACGGGATTTTTTTCCGGGGCAAACGGATCGATCTCAACCATGTAGCCGAAGGTATTGGCTTCATTCCGGTAATCGGTTTCAGCAGAACCGTCTTTGATGGGAGTCACATCGAACCGTTTGTACTGATCGTATTCCAGCTCTGAAAGAGCTTCAGGATCTGCAAGCTCCCAATCATATCGGGACGAGCTTCCCACGCCGTGACGGATCTGCTCTTTGGGACGGTCACCCTCTGTCTTATTGGCAAAATATCCGTGCCAATTTTCCTCGGCAGCCAGATAGGTGCCCCAAGGGGTAGGGCCCATGGCACAGTTGTTCAAGGTGCCACGGGTAGCCGTCGCAGCCGCACTGAAAGGAGTCACCAGCTTGCTGAATCCGCGCACCGGACCACTGATCTCCATCTCCGTACCACCGGTGATGCGACGGTTATATTCGCTCACCACCAGATCCCAGGTGCCATTGCTGTCCTGCTTGATGTGTACAATGGAAACACCATGAGCCGCGATCTCTTTCCGAACTTCATCAGCGGGTCGAAGCTCATTCACATAGGTCGCGCCGGCAGGATGCAATGCTTTCTGTTTGATGTACTCGTGGTTCATCACCAGAAGGCCTTCGGTGGAACTGCTGCCACCAGACTTCAGATCAATCGGGAAGAAGTGGATCCCATCGTGGTGCATACCCATCTGCTGTTCCTGCTCCTCA
This sequence comes from Marinobacter szutsaonensis, assembly GCF_039523335.1. NCBI lineage: Bacteria > Pseudomonadati > Pseudomonadota > Gammaproteobacteria > Pseudomonadales > Marinobacteraceae > Marinobacter > Marinobacter szutsaonensis. The sequence goes on from NZ_BAAAFC010000001.1 coordinate 1,112,844, forward strand.
CCGGTATTAGAAGCATCGGTACGGAACTCAGGATACCCACCCGTGATCGGAGTTCCCCAAGGGAGAAACGCCTTTGCTGAATAGCCCTCGGGAACCACAACCTCATTGGCATCGGAAACAGGCACTGCTTTGAAACCCAGTGCTGTATCTTCCGGATTTCGGGTATTGGTGGTCGTTGTGCCCGTAGAGGTATCGCCATCACTGTCACCGCCACAACCCGCCAGACCCAGCCCCATGACGCTGGCCAGCGCGGCGCCCACGGTGCCTTTCATAACGGTACGGCGCTGCATGCGGGCAGCCAGAACCTGGTGGAACGGGGTGTTTTCGGAATGGTTGACTACCGGCTCGTAGTTCGGGTCCAGGTAGTTCGGATCAAGATCGTGCTTCGCCATTTCTTGCCTCTCTCACAACGTTCAGGGGAAGTTGGTTTGGAGAGGCCAGTTTCGGCAGGAAATATGACAGGACGGGAACTGTTTGAAGACAAATCCATGACTGTTTATTGACAGGAAAACGCCAGCCTCGTTTGGGAGACTGGCGCTGGCGTGATCACTGCTGGGTCGCGTCGTCGTAACCCTCTTCCACTGCTTCCGCAGTTTCCTCTGCAGCATCTTTCACTTCATCGCCAACTTCTTCAGCGGTGTCCTTGGTTTCTTCCCACGCACTGTCGGTCTGGCCTGTGGCGTCTTCGTAGGTGTCCTGGGCGGATTCGCCGGCCTCTTCGACCATATCACCGGCGTTGTCGGCAGCCTGTTCGATGTCGACGCCCTGGTTGGTTTCCTCTTCCTCTGAGCTACAGGCAACCAGACCCAGTGAGGCGGCCAGTGCCATGGCCACGAGCATTTGCTTTTTCATAACGTTCCCTCCGTTGAAGATCATTCGCAACGGGGAGGAGGTTACGCCCATGGCAGCAGATAACACAATTACTGGGGCATTACCCTTTGGTTAGCGGCAACTTACCGTGGGAAACCGGCCATCGATGGTGATGACATGATCAACACCCACCAGTTCATTTCTGCCGAGGAGAATGAAGTCCTTGCCGGCACGGCTGAATACGTCACGGATAACGTCATGGGCAATACACACCTGACCGGCTCCATCCCGGTACACGACTTCTGCCATTCTGCCTGTGGTCAGGTATTCCCGAAGCATGTCCTGAACGGACCAATGGGCGACGGCGCCCTGGGTATCTTGAGGTGTCATGGCTGAATCATCCCTGTCGCTCTGTTTGGCCGAGCTGATTGTTGTTGTTTGCACAAAGTCTGGTTCAGTTGCCGGGAATTCGCCACCCTCTCTTTGCTTGTCATTTCATGCCAACCCGTCGAAATTGTCTGACAATTATTGAATTGCCAGATTGTCCGACATAAATTGGATCAAACAATGAACAAGACGGAGATCCGGATATGAATGCCAAGGTCAACGAGGCGGTACAAAACCATGAGGAAAAGGATGCCTCCCTTCACGAAGGCAAGGATTGGAAAGATCCGAAACGTTACCTGTGGCTCCTGGGCCCCGCCCTGCCCGGCATCGGCCTGGCTGCCCTGACCGGGTATGCCATCGCACCGAAGAAGCTGAAAGCCCTGGCCTGGACCGGGCCGGCGTTGGTCCACGGAATCATTCCCGCCCTGGACCGGGCCATCGGTGAGGATCAGAGCAACCCGCCGGAATCCGCGGTCAGGACCCTGGAGCAGGACAAGTACTACGATCGTATCGTAAAGGCGTTCATCCCGACGCAGTATGCGATGACCTTCATGGGTGCCTGGCTGGCCAGCCGGAAGAAGACTCCCATCGAGGACAAGATCGGGCTGACCCTGACGGTCGGTGCAATCAACGGCGTGGGTATCAACACGGCCCACGAGCTGGGGCACAAGTCCAACAAGCTGAACAAGATCCTGGCTATGGCGGCGCTGGCACCAACCGGGTACACACATTTTGTTGTGGAGCACAATTTCGGGCATCACAAGCGGGTGGCCACGCCGGAGGATCCGGCCAGCAGTCGCATGGGCGAGAGTTTCTGGAAGTTCCTGCCCCGTACGGTGATCGGAGGCATCAAGTCGTCGGTCAAGATCGAGAAGGCGCGTCTGGCGCGCAAGGGCAAGAGTTTCTGGAGCCTGGATAACGAGTTGCTGCAGGGCTGGGCGATGAGTGCCGGGTTCTTTGGTGCCACCACACTGGTGTGTGGCCCGCGGGCGGTTCCGTTCCTGGCGGCCCAGGCGGTGTATGGCGCCAGTCTGCTGGAAAGCGTGAATTACATCGAGCACTATGGTCTGCTGCGGCAGAAGGACAAGAACGGCAAGTACGAGCGGACGAAGCCGGAGCACAGCTGGAACAGCAATCACATTGTGACCAATCTGTTCCTGTATCAGCTGCAGCGGCACTCGGATCATCACGCCCATCCGGCCCGGAGTTTCCAGGCGTTGCGCCACTTCGAGAAGGCGCCACAATTGCCCGGTGGTTATGCGTCAATGCTGCTGCCTGCTTACGTGCCGAACTGGTGGTACGAGGAGATGGACAAGCGGGTGATTGATCATTACGAGGGTGATCTGAGCAAGATCAACTGGGATCCGGATCGGAAGGAGGAGCTGATGGCCAAGTACGCGGAGTATGCTGCCGGGGTGGCGGCTGAGGCCAAGGAACGGCGGGAGACTTCGAATTCTGAGCAAGCCGCCTAAGGATCACCTTGGGTGCCGGCGGTCAGCCGGCACCCCCATTCCTCAGAACCACTCCGCCTTCATGTTGAGGCAGGTGTCATCCTGGTTGCGCAGCAGGACCAAGTCCTGGGCGACGGTGGGCAGTTCCCAGTGGAAGAAGTACTGTGCGGCCTGGAGCTTACCCTGGTAGAAGTTGCGCTCGTCATCGCTGTTGGCCGAACCAAGGGCATGGGCGGCGGCATTCGCCTGGCGTAGCCACATCCAGGCCACCGTGATGTGGCCGAACAGGTGCAGGTAGCAAGAGGCGTTGGCCAGGACGTTGTCGGGATTGCCGCCACCCATCAGGGCTTTGCCCAGGCTCTGGGTGACTTTGACCGCCTGTTGCAGGGTTTCGCTCAGGGACAGGGCCCACTGCTGGCATCGGTCGGTGGTGGCAGCTTCAAGGTCGGTCTGCATTTCCTGCATCAGCAGTTGCAGGCCATGGCTCTGGTCCTGCCAGATCTTGCGGCCGAGCAGGTCCAGGGCCTGGATGCCGTTGGTGCCCTCGTGGATGGGGTTGAGGCGGTTGTCCCGCCAGCACTGTTCTACCGGGTATTCCCGGGTGTAGCCGGCGCCGCCGTAGACCTGGATTGCCAGATCGTTGGCTTTGGGGCCGTATTCGGACGGCCAGGCTTTCATGACCGGGGTCAGCAGGTCGAGCAGCTTGCCGGCTTCGAGGCGTTTCTGTTCGTCCGGGTGGGTGTTTTGGTCGTCCACCAGGCGGGCGCCATAGAGGCACAGGGCCAGGCCGCCTTCGCTGTAGGCTTTTTGCGCCAACAACATTCGGCGTACATCGGCGTGTTCGATGATGGGCACCTGGGGACTTTCCGGGTTCTTTTCGGAGGGTTTACGGCCCTGCAGTCGGTCCTTGGCGTATTCGAGGCTGTGCATATAGCCCCGGTAGCCGATGACTGCCGCGCCGAATCCCACACCCAGGCGGGCTTCGTTCATCATCTGGAACATGTATTTGAGGCCCTGGTGGGGTTCGCCGACCAGGTAGCCGTGGCAGGGCGCATCATCGCCAAAGCTCAGGGCGGTGGAGGTAGTGCCGCGATAGCCGAGCTTGTGGATCAGGCCGGCGAGGCTGACGCCGTTGCGTTCGCCCGGGTTGCCTTCGGCATCGACCCGGAACTTGGGCACGATGAACAGGGAGATGCCTTTCACCCCGGCCGGTGCGCCTTTGATTTTGGCCAGGACCATGTGGACGATGTTGTCGGTGATGGACTGCTCGCCGCCGGAGATGTAGATCTTGGCGCCTTTGATCAGGTAATGCCCTTCGTCGGTCAGGCTGGCGGAGGTTCGGATGTCCGCGAGGCTTGAGCCGGCGTGTGGCTCGGTCAGGGCCATGGTGCCGGAGAAGCGGCCGGAGAGCATGTGGGGCAGATAGGTGGCTTTCTGCTGGTCGTTGCCGAAGATGCGGATCAGGTTGGAAGCCGCCGTGGTCAGGAACGGGTAGCCGGCGGTGCCGGGATTGGCGGCGGTGAAGAAGCCGTTGCAGGCGGCCATGACGGATTCGGGCAGTTGCATGCCGCCAAGCTCGTAGTCATACCGGCCTGCGATGAAGCCAGCTTCGGCGTAGGCGTCGAAGGCCTGTTTGACCTGGGGCAGCATTTTGACCTGGCCGTCTTCGAAGCGGGGTTCGTCCTTGTCGGCGGCGCTGTTGTGGGTGGCGAACTGTTCGCGGGCCATCTTGTCGGCGGTTTCGATGACGGCGTCGAAGGTGTCTTTGTTGTGTTCGCTGAAGCGCTCGCGGGTGATCAGGGATTCGGTGTCGAGTACTTCGTAGAGTTGAAATGCCAGGTCTCGGCGGTCAATCAGGGTGTCGGTCATTCTGGGTCTCCTGTTTATTGCTGCCTAGATTCGCATAACCGGTGGTTGTGTTGGAACCCGATTTGTAACATCTGGTCCGGGTTATGCATCTAATTCAGAACAAGGCCATCAGGCATTGGAGAACGTAAAGAATATTGACACAGGGTGTTCACGTGGGGAGGTAGCATTCCATGAACGCACCAGCCAAGCCGGGTCGGGCAGATGTCCTCAGCCGGCTCTATGACATGAAACAGAAGCAACTTGCCCGGGCACTACAGCAGGGCAATCCCTTGCGCTGTCAGGTACTTGAGGCCGAGGCGGAGGCGATCTTCTCGGCGCTGAAATCGATCCGCTGACGCCGGTCGGCGGGTCCCTCAGGATCCCATTTTGCGCAGGCGCCGGCTCCAGCGCTGCTTGGCATACCGGCGAAGGTTGGAGACGTTGTCGGTTTCGTCCATGATCTCGGTGCCCAATAGCGTCTCCAATATGTCCTCCAGCGTCACTATTCCCAGCCAGGTCCCCAGTTCGTCGTAAACAATGGCAATGTGCTGCCGCTCCCGCAGCATGTCGGAGAACAGATATTCGATGTTGGTATTGCCCTTGACTCGCTTGATGGAACGGAGATGCTCCATCAGGTCGGCATCATCCGGGAGTGATATCAGGTCGGATCGGTGCAGGTACCCCAACGCTTCGCCTTCCTCGTCGATGACCGGGTAGCGGGAGAACGGGGATTTGCGCACCTGCTCCCGGAATTCCGGCACCGTCGTCTCCGGGGAGATGAATTTGCACACGGTCCGCGGCGTCATCACGCCACTGACCTTGATTTCGTGGAAGCGCAGTACGTTCTGGATAATCCGGCGCTCGTCTTCATCGAGGGCCTGCTGGTCCCGGCCAATCTCGGCCAGGGCGCTGATTTCACCCCGGATGTCGGTATCGTCCTCACCGGCTGCGATGCGGCGGGTAATCATCTTCGACAGCCAGATGAACGGCTTCAGCGAGGTCATCAGGAATCCAAGTACCGCCGGGAGCCTGGGCGCGAGGGCGCGCCAGTATTTGGCACCAATGGTTTTCGGGATGATTTCGGACAGGATCAGGATGGCAAGGGTCATCAGCGCCGACGCCGCCCCGAGCCAGGCTTCCCCGAAAACCACCGCCACCTGGGCACCGACACCTGTTGCACCGGCAGTATGGGCAATGGTGTTGAGCGTGAGTATGGCCGCCAGCGGATCGTCAATATCGCTCTTGAGCTTCCTCAGCTTCAGGAAAAGCGCGTGATTGTCCTTTTTCAGTGAAGCTATGTAGCTCGGTGTGACCGAAAGCAAGGAAGCCTCAAGTATGGAACAGAGAAAGGAAAAACCGATGGAAAGAACCGCAAAAGCGATCAGCAGTGTCATAGAACCTCAGGAAAGAGATGCAGAACCGCCATTCTAGCGAGGCAGCCATTTTTCCAGCAACCTTTATCGGCCGCCTGAACGAATCAATAGAATTGATTAATCACAATGTGACTTGACCTAGCCCCTCGGGCACGTATCATCGGATTCCAAGTTAGACTGACGGAGCAACCAATGACCGAAAGGTCCTTCGGCTGCAAACAGACCATTCGCCCGCCTGTAACGGCTGATATCGCCCGCCACCGCGGTCGTCTGCCCTATTTCCCGGATCCGCCCTTCATCTGATCCCGGGCTTTTCGCGTATTCCACCTGCCTCTTAAGCCATGCAGGGTCCGCGTCCGGAGGCTAGACTTCTGCACACACGACTTTTCCATACGTAGAAGAAAAAAACCGATAACGAGGTTGCGATGTCGCTACCGCTGGTTGTTTTACTGCCTTTCCTGGGGGCGATTGCCGCGCCCCTGTTCGCCCAGGGGGGGCGAACGGCAATTGCTATTGCCTCTTCTGTTCCGGCCCTGATCGCACTGGCCGCCCTCTACCCGAACTGGCAGGTGTTAGCCGACGGTGGCTACGTTCTGTTCCACCAGGAGTGGCTGCCGGCCCTTGGCATCTCGCTCAGCTTTCGCCTGGACGGCCTGGCGCTGCTGTTCGCCTTGCTGATCCTGGTCATCGGGCTGCTGATCATCCTGTATGCCCGCTATTACCTGAAGCCGAAGGAAAACATCGCCAAGTTCTACGCGCTGCTGCTTTGCTTCAAGGGCTCAATGCTGGGCATCGTGATGTCGAGCAACCTGTTGCTGATGCTGATTTTCTGGGAGATCACCAGTCTGGTCTCGTTCCTGCTGATCAGTTACTGGACCCACAAGCAGGATGCCCGGCGCGGTGCCCGGATGGCCCTGGCGGTCACCGGGGGCGGTGGTCTGGCGCTGCTGGCCGGCATCCTGATCATCGGCAACATCGTCGGCAGCTTCGAGCTCGACGACGTTCTTGCTGCCGGCGACCAGATCAAGGCCCACGCCATGTATCCGGTGGCACTGACTCTGGTACTGCTTGGCGCCTTCACCAAGTCGGCGCAGTTCCCGTTCCACTTCTGGCTGCCTCATGCCATGCAGGCGCCGACACCGGTCTCCGCTTACCTTCACTCGGCCACCATGGTAAAGGCGGGCGTGTTCCTGTTGGCCCGTTTGTACCCGGCGCTGGCGGGTACTGAGCAGTGGTTCTACATGGTGAGCTTCACCGGGATGGCGACCCTGTTGATCGGTGCCTATATCGCCATGTTCAAGCACGATCTCAAGGGTCTGCTGGCCTATTCCACGGTCAGTCATCTGGGCCTGATCACCCTGCTGTTTGGCATGGGCACCCAGCTGGCAGCCGTGGCCGCGGTCTTCCACGTGATCAACCACGCCACCTTCAAGGCCTCGCTGTTCATGGCGGCCGGTATTATCGACCATGAAACCGGTACCCGGGACATGCGCAGGATCAACGGGCTCTGGCGCTATATGCCCCACACCGCAACCCTGGCCATGGTGGCAGCCTCCTCGATGGCCGGTGTTCCGCTGCTGAACGGCTTCCTGAGCAAGGAGATGTTCTTTGCCGAGTCTCTGGAACTGAACCTGCCCGGGCTTTGGGCCTGGTTGCCGCCGATCGTGGCGACCCTGGCCGGTATCTTCGCGGTGGCCTATTCGGCGCGCTTCATCCACGACGTCTTCTTCAATGGCAAGCCGGTGGACCTGCCGGTGTATCCACCCCATGAACCTCCCCGCTACATGAAGATTCCGGTGGAAATCCTGGTGTTTGCCTGTGTCATGGTGGGCATGTTCCCGGCGATTTCGGTCGGCCCACTACTTTATTCAGCTGCCGCCGCCACCCTCGGCGGCGAAGTGCCGGACTACAAACTCGCCGTGGTTCATGGCCTGAACCTGCCGCTGCTGATGAGTTTTGTTGCCTTCTTCGGTGGCCTGCTGATGTACACCCAGCGTCAGCGCTTCTTCGATTTCCATGCCCGGTTCAAGGAAATCGATGAGAAGGCCGTGTTCGAAGCGGTGGTGTCACGGCTTGCGACCTTCTCCCACGACCTGACCGCCCGTATCGAGAACGGCTCCCTGCAACGCTACGCCCTGTTGCTGGTACTGAGCGTCATTGCCGTGGCCGCAGCGCCCCTGATGAACGTGGGCATCTTTGTCGGCGAGCTGGGGCTGAGCCCCGTTGACCTTCCCACCGCAATCGCGGCGGGAGTACTGATTGTATGCGCGCTGCTGACCGCATTCCTGCACCGGGAGCGTTTCTACGCGCTGGTGCTGCTCAGCGTGGTGGGTCTGATCGTGGCTCTGGCGTTCGCCCGTTTCTCGGCGCCGGATCTGGCCATGACCCAGTTGTCCGTGGAGGTGGTCACCATCGTGCTGCTCATGCTGGCACTGTTCTATATGCCATCCTGGACGCCACTGGAGAGCACTCGCGGCCAGCGTGGCCGGGACGCGCTGATTGCCCTGGTTGCCGGTGTCGGCATGACCCTGGTCACCCTGGCCATGCTGACTCAGCCCTTCAGTTCGATTTCCGACTTCTTCCTGGAAAACAGTAAAACCGGCGGGGGCGGCACCAACGTGGTGAACGTCATCCTGGTGGACTTCCGGGGCTTCGATACCCTGGGTGAGATCACAGTACTGGCGATTGCCGCCCTGGGGATCTATGCCATGCTCAAGGACACTGCCCTGACACCGCCTCCGGGTGATGGCATGGGCCACCCCTGGACCCGGGATGCCAATCCGATGATGCTCAGGCAGATTGCCCGGCCGATGCTGCCGCTGGCACTGATGGTATCGGCGTTCATCTTCCTGCGAGGTCACAACCTTCCGGGTGGTGGCTTTATCGCCGGCCTGATCACCTCCGTGGCCCTGATTCTCCAGTACATTGCCAGTGGCATGGTCTGGACCCAGGAGCGGATCGGAATCAAGTATCACAACGTCATCGGCCTGGGCCTGTTGTTCGCAATCATTGCCGGTGCCGGCAGCCTGGCCTTCAGCTACCCGTTCCTGACCTCGACCTTCGGTTACATCACCTGGCCGGTGGTGGGCAAGTTCGAGGTGGCCTCGGCTCTGGTGTTTGACCTCGGCGTCTACCTGACGGTTATCGGCGCCACACTGCTGGCCCTCGTCAGCATTGGCCGGCTGTCACCCCACTCCGCCATCAAGCCCAAGAAGGAGGGTGTGTAATGGAGCTTGTCTTCGCGCTTGTCATCGGCGCTCTGACCTCCTCGGGCGTATACCTGTTGCTGCGTGCCCGCACGTTCCCGGTGGTGGTGGGGCTGACGCTGATCTCCTATGGCGTCAACCTGTTCCTGTTCTCCAGCGGACGGCTGGCAACCGGCGGCCAGCCCATCCTGGGCAGCACGGAAAGCTACTCCGATCCGCTGCCCCAGGCACTGGTGCTGACCGCTATCGTAATCGGCTTTGCCATGACCGCCTTTGTGGTTGTGCTGTCCCTGAGAAATCTTGCGGATAACGAGGACGATCACGTGGATGGTCGCCAGGGCGAACGACCGGAAAAACCGGAGCAGAAGAGCGAGGAGGAACGCAGTCAATGAACCACTGGCTTATCGCTCCGATTCTGATTCCCCTGCTCGGGGGCGTCCTGCAGGCGTTCATGGGTTACGCCCCGATCAGCCTGCGGCGCACGCTGGCGCTTGGCACCACCGTACTCCTGCTGGTTTCCACCATCGTGCTGCTGGTGATGGCCGATGATGGCAGCTACCGCCTGTACGCATTCGGCAATTGGGAGCCTCCGTTCGGTATTGTCCTGGTCCTGGACCGGCTGGCGGCGTTGATGCTGGTCATGACGGCCGTCCTGGCCCTGTTCGCCCACCTGTTCTCCATCGGTGGCGCCGACGAGGGCAACCGGCAGTTCCATGGCCTGTTCCTGTTCCAGCTGATGGGGCTGAATATTGCCTTCATGACTGGGGACCTGTTCAACCTCTTTGTGGCCTTCGAGGTATTGCTGATCGCCTCCTACGGCCTGTTGATGCACGGTGGCGGCACCGCCCGGACGGTTCCGGGCCTGCATTACGTGGTGCTCAACCTGGTGGGTTCGGCGGTCTTCCTGATCAGTGTCGGCATGATCTACAGCGTTACCGGTACGCTCAATATGGCCGATCTGGCCGTCCGGGTGCTGTTGCTCTCCGGTGAGGAACTGGAGCTGGTCAAGGCCGGCGGCATGATGCTGCTAGTGGTGTTCGCCCTCAAGGCCGCGCTCCTGCCGCTCTGCTTCTGGCTCCCCAAAGCCTACGCCCGTGCCACGGCACCGGTGGCGGCGCTGTTTGCGGTCATGACCAAGGTCGGCATCTACGCGATCCTCCGGGTTTACCTGCTGATATTTGGCGACGATGCCGGGGCCCTGGCCAACCTGGGCATGGACTGGTTGTTCCCGCTGGCCCTGATCACCCTGACCATGGGCGTAGTGGGTTCCCTGGGCGCCCAGAGCCTGAAGACCCTGGTGGCCTGGCAGGTGATTATCTCCGTCGGCACTCTTCTGGCGCCCATTGCCCTGGGTTCCGTGGAGGGCATCTCCGCCGCGCTGTTCTACCTGCTCAGCACCACCTGGACCGTCGCCGGGCTCTTCCTGGTGGCGGAGCTGGTGGCGAGTCAGCGCGGCAGTGCCCTGGACAAGATTGTGACAGCGCCACGCATGCGTAACCGCACACTGATCAGTGTGCTGTTCCTGATCGGTGCAGTGGCGGCCGCGGGCCTGCCTCCCCTGAGTGGTTTCTTTGGCAAGCTGCTGATCCTCAACTCCGTGACCTCTGGCCCCGAGATGGCGTGGCTCTGGTCAGTGCTGATTATTGGCAGCTTCTTTACCATAATCGCCTACAGTCGCGCTGGCAGCATTGTCTTCTGGCGGACTGTAGACGGCCATATCGAGGAGCCAAAGCCGCTCGGGGGTAATCTGCGGGCTGCTACCGGCGCCCTGGTTGGCCTGAGCCTGGTGATCGTTGCCTTCGCCGGCCCGATCAACGAATACACCGACGCGACCGCTGCGCAACTGCAGAACCGCGCGGCTTATCTGGAAATCCTGCAGACTCCGATGGTCGGGGAGGAGAACTGATGCTTGACCGACTGAGTTTTCCCCAGCCCTGGCTCAGCCTGATCCTGTTTGTCACCTGGCAGTTCCTGAGTGACGGAATCAGCGGCGGCAGCCTCGTGCTCGGTCTGATTCTGGCGTGGGCCATCCCGCAGATGACCCAGGGATTCTGGCCCGAACGTCCCTCGTTCATGCGGTTCTGGCTGATGCCGAAATACCTGGCCCGTGTGCTCAAGGACATTGTCATTGCCAGCTTCGAGGTTGCGGCACTGATCATCAGTCCGCGCAAGCCGCGCCCGATGTTCGTCTGCTACCCGCTGGAACTGGAGCATCCCCTGGCCATTTCCATTCTGGCCAGCACCATTTCCCTGACGCCCGGCACGGTCAGCGCCGACGTCAGTGACGACCAGCGCCTGTTGCTGATTCACGCCCTGGATACCGAGGATGATCAGAAAGTGATCAGCACCATCCGAAAACGCTATGAACAGCCTCTACTGGAGATGTTCAAATGATCACCATTGCCCTCTACATCACCATTGCCATGGTTACCCTGGCGGCGCTGCTGAACGTGTATCGCCTGATCAAGGGGCCGGATGCGCCCGACCGTGTATTGGCGCTGGATACCCTCTACATCAATGCGATCGCGCTGATCATCCTGCTGGGCATAACCCTGGGCACCCGCATGTATCTCGAGTCGGCCCTGCTGATCGCGGTCATGGGCTTCGTCGGTACCGTTGCCATGGCCAAGTACCTCAAGCGCGGCAGCGTGATCGAATAGGAGAGCCTTATGAATCCGTTTGCCGAATACGCTATTGCTTTCCTGCTCCTGCTCGGGGGCGCCTTTACCCTGATCGGCGCCATCGGCCTGGCGCGCCTGCCGGATTTCTTCACCCGGCTGCACGGCCCCACCAAGGCCACCACCCTGGGCGTGGGCGCCATCATGCTCAGCTCGGTGATCTATTTCACCACACGGGGGGACGGTATCGGCATTTCCGAAGTGCTGATTACCGTGTTCCTGTTCATGACGGCGCCGGTGAGTGCCAATATCCTGGCCAAGGCGGCGATGCATATCGGGGTGAAAACCATGGATGGCACCGAGGGGAAGCCCTGGGAGCAGTGATTGAAAACGGGGTCAGATGAAGGTTTTCATCAGACCCCAGAGCATGAAGCCATCCTCCCTGGGTTGGGCGAAAACCGGGGTCAGATGAAAGCCTTCATCTGACCCCAATTTCATACCCGCCTTCCCCCGAGCAGGACGGAAACACGGGGTCTGAAAAAAGCCTTCTTCTGCCCCCACCTTCAGGCCTTCCCCACAGTCTCAAAAATGTCATTGGAGTTGTAACGTTTTGCCGTATAGTAGTCGGCCAATCCATTTCAGGAGGCCAGCGTATGCTTAAAGTAAACGAGTATTTCGACGGCAAAGCCAAGTCCATTGCCTTCCAGACGGCCACCCTGCCGGCGACGGTTGGCGTGATCAGCCCCGGTGAGTACGAGTTTGGTACCACCAAGAAGGAAACCATGACGGTCATCAGTGGCGCGCTGACCGTGCTGCTCCCGGGCATGGAAGAGTGGATGACCTACGGCGCGGGCGAAAGCTTTGACGTTGCCGGCCAGGCTAGCTTCAAAGCGAAAGCCGATATCGATACTGCCTATCTTTGCACCTATCAGTAACATCCAGATTCGCAGAGCGTACTCGTTGCACCAAAATTGACGCGTACGTTCTGCAATTTTTTCGCTTTCACCGGTTCCCGTTTTTCCCAAACTGTGTCAGATTTATCTTTCTCATCGTAAAAACAAGCACAAGCAGAGAAAGAGGAACACAAGATGGCACAGACCCGAATTCTGTCTCCGGCCAAGAACGCCTATCAGTACCCCCTGCTTATCAAACAGCTCCTGCTCTCGGGCCCCCGTTATAATCCGGACCAGGAAATCCATTACGCCAACCGCAGCAAGTACACCTACACCACCCTGGTGGAGCGCATTCACCGGCTGGCCAATGCCCTGACCGACGCCGGGGTGAAGCCCGGTGACACTGTGGCAGTCATGGATTGGGATACTCCCCGTTACCTGGAGTGCTTCTTTGCCATCCCGATGATTGGTGCTGTCCTGCACACCATCAACGTTCGCCTCTCTCCGGAACAGATCGTCTACACCATGAACCACGCCGAAGACGACGTGGTGCTGGTACACGACGACTTCCTGCCCATTCTCGAGGGCGTGAAGGGCGAGATCGAAACGGTCAAGACCTACATCCAGCTGACCGACTCGGACTCCGCCGCCGACACCAGTCTGGACACCGCCGGTGAATACGAGGCCCTGCTGAGCCAGGCGGGAACCGAGTTCGATTTCCCGGATTTCGATGAGAACAGCGTTGCCACTACCTTCTACACCACCGGCACCACCGGCAACCCGAAAGGGGTGTATTTCAGCCACCGTCAACTGGTGCTGCACACCCTGGCCATGACCGGTTCCCTGGCAGCCTACGATGAGATGCCGCTGCTGCGTTCAAGCTCTGTGTACATGCCGGTTACCCCCATGTTCCACGTGCATGCCTGGGGTGTGCCCTATGCCGCCACCATGATGGGTATCAAGCAGGTTTACCCGGGTCGCTATGAGCCGGAACTGCTGGTGGACCTGCTCAAGGAACATAAAGTCACCTTCTCCCACTGTGTCCCCACCATCATGCAGATGATGATGGCCACTGAATCCATCAAGACCGCGGATCTGAGCAACTGGCATGTACTGATCGGCGGCAGCGCCCTGACCAAGGGCCTGTGCGATGCCGGTGCCAAGCTCGGCATCCGCATGTACACCGGTTATGGCATGTCCGAGACCTGCCCGCTGCTGAGTGCCACCCATCTCAAGCCCGAGGATCTGGAGCTGCCGCTGGAGCAGCAGACCGAAAAGCGGGTCAAGACCGGTATCGCGGTGCCGATGGTGGAGATCGAAATCGTCGATCCGGACGGCAAGCCGGTCCCCCACGACGGCGAAGCCAAGGGCGAAGTGGTTACCCGCGCGCCCTGGCTGACCCAGAGCTATTTCAAGGAACCGGAGAAAGGCGAGGAACTCTGGCAAGGCGGCTGGCTGCACACCGGTGATGTTGCCAGCATGGAGCCGGACAACACGCTGACCATCAAGGACCGTATCAAGGATGTAATCAAGACCGGAGGCGAATGGCTTTCTTCCCTGGACTTGGAAAACCTGATCAGCCAACACCCGGCCGTCGCCGGCGCAGCTGTGGTCGGTGTGCCCGACGAGAAATGGGGCGAGCGTCCCTATGCACTGGTCACCCTCAAGCCCGGTGAAACCGCCAGCCAGGAGGATATCCAGAAGCATCTTCAGCAGTTTGTCGACAGTGGCGACATCAACAAATGGGCTATCCCGGAGCAGATGGACTTTGTGGATGACATTCCGAAGACCAGTGTTGGCAAGATCAACAAGAAGTTGATTCGGGATCAGTTGAAGTAACTGGGGGGATAAACGTGAACTTGGGGTCAGATGAACGCGTTCATCAGACCCCTGGGGAGCGCATTATACCCCCGGGGATTGAACCTGGGGTCAGAAGAACGCTTTCTTCTGACCCCGTTTTTGACGAAAACTCGGAGCGAGATCGGGGTCAGATGAAAGCTTTCATCTGACCCCTTTTTCATGCCCGAGCTTTACATCCCGGCGAAGCTGAAATCCACTTCGGGCTTTTTGCCCCCGACGATATCCGCCAGCGCTGCAGCCGAGCCGCAGGAGTGAGTCCAGCCCAGGGTGCCGTGGCCGGTGTTGAGGTACAGGTTGGCGAAGTGGCTCTTGCCGATGTAGGGCACGTTGGAAGGCGTCGCCGGGCGCAGGCCGGTCCAGAACTCCGCGCGATCCCAGTCGCCCGCCTCCGGCATGACTTCGGCGGTGCGCCGGACGATGGCGCGGCAGCGGGTCAGGTTCAGCTTGCGGCTGTAGCCACTGAGTTCGGCCGTGCCGGCGACCCGGAGCCTGTCTCCGAGGCGGGAGTAGACCAGTTTGTATTCGTCATCGGTCAGGCTGACCTTGAACGCCGCTTCCTCGTTCTTTACCGGCACCGTGATGGAATAGCCCTTGGCCGGATAGATATTCAGCGTGATACCCAGTTGCCGCGCCAGGGTGGCACTGTAGCTTCCCAGGCACAGCACATAGCTGTCGGCGCGCAGGGTTTCGTGGTGCCCCTCCCTCAGGGTCTGGACACCGAGAACGCGGTCGCCGGCCTGGTCAAAACCGAGAATATCGGTGCCATACCGGAACTCGACACCGGCCTCTTCGCAGCGCTTGGCCAGCGCCTGGGTGAATTTGCGCGCGTCTCCGGACTCGTCCTCCGAAGTATAGGTCGCACCGGCAATGCGATCCTTGATCGGCGCCAGCGCAGGCTCGAGCTCGACTGCCCGGTTGGCATCGATGAGCTGACGATCACAGCCCAGATCCTGCATGATGCGGGTGGGCTCCAGGGCGCCATCGAACTCCTCGGGATTGGTGTAGAAGTGGAGGATGCCCTTCTCCAACTGGTCGTAATCCAGGCCCAGCTCTGTCCGCAACGCCTGGAGCTGGGTGCGGCTATAGGTACCCAGATTAACCATCTGGCGGATGTTATGGGCCGCCTTGGCGGAGGTGCACTCGGCCAGGAAGGCCAGCGCCCAGCGCCACTGGGCCGGATCCAGCCGAGGCCGGAACAGTAACGGCGCGTCGGACTGGAACAGCCACTTCAGGACCTTCAGCGGTGCCGACGGATTGGCCCAGGGTTCGGCATGGGACACCGAAATCTGCCCGCCATTGGCGTAACTGGTTTCCAGGCCGGCGCTACTCTGCCGGTCCACCACCGTGACCTGGTGTCCCTGTTTTTGCAGAAACCAGGCGGTGGTTGTGCCTACCACACCTGCACCCAGAACCAGTATGTGCATGCTTGCCTCCGGTCATAGAAATCCCTCAGCCCCGGGTACCGGAGTGAGGGATTTCGTTGATTGCTCAGAATTCGGGGAAACGCTATCTCACGTTCTATTGTAACGTGAGCGAAAAAGGATTGCGTATCAGACGATCAGCCACCGGCTTTCTTGACGGTCCAGCCCTTCTGCTGCAGCAGGGGCACCAGAAGGTCACGGTGATCCCCCTGGATCTCCACCACGCCATCCTTGATGGTACCGCCGGTGCCGCATTTGGCCTTGAGAACCTTGGCAAAAGCTTTCAGTTCCTTGTCATCGAGGGGAATGCCGGTAATCAGGGTCACACCCTTGCCTTTGCGCCCCTTGGTTTCGCGACTGACCCGAACAACGCCGTCACCCGACGGTCGCGAGAGCTTGCCGCAGGTACACTGATCGACCGGATTCCGGCATTCCGGGCACATCTTGCCCTGCTCCGTGGAATAGACCAGACCGCCAGACCGATTCTTCATGGTGCCTCCGAGAGATTCCTCCGTTTACTCAAGGCCCGGAGGGTACTTCGAAAACATCTCGGACACCACCTCATCGATCAGCTCGCTGCGGGTTTCCGGTGACTGGCTCTCCCGGAGATAGCGACGGCTGGCCGCGCGCCAGACTACCTGGTCTGTTTCGTTATCCACCAGCTCGATGACCAGCTTGCCTTCCTGGATTTCACGCACGGGGGGCGGAGCCGCCAGCGCCCAGCCGAAGTGACCGGTGCCAAAGCCAAATCCCAGACCGACACCGCTCTGTTCCAGGCGCTCCTCCTCGACAATCTGCCAGTTGACCAGTAAATCGGCCTCGGCTTCGGCCACCTGGCGCATGGCCTTCCGGTTCAGCTCCCGCTCAACCGCCTGGCGGACCCGGTTGCCATCCAGTGAGACAAAGGAGGAACTGCCCGCACTCGGTGCAAAGGCCCAGCTGGAATAATTGCCGAAAACCACCGCATCATCGTAATCGGTGACCACATTGGCGGCGCAACCGGCCAGCAGCAGCCCGGTGAACGCTATTGTCAGAAAACGCATCATGATTGGCTCCTTACACAGCTCGTATGGAGTGTGACTGAGTTAAGTATACGCCTGCTACACGCGCGCCGATGCCGTTTCGATCCTCAGGTTTCCAGAACGTAATCCAGCTTCTGGGCGTTGCAGAACTGCGTAAACTCCTCCAGCTTGTCCATGGGCACAGACAGCCTGGCCAGAACGGAGGTTCCATAATCGATGCCATCGACACTGGCACCATGCACCTCGCACCAATGTCGAAGCGGCTGCTCGTCGGCAAAGGACATAGTGACCCGGGCCGGCGTTACCGGCTGCTGGACAACCCGGTCGACCGCTGACAACACGCTCTCCGCCGCCCCGGCATAGGCCCGCACCAGACCGCCGGCACCGAGCTTGATGCCGCCGAAATAGCGGATCACCATCACCAGTACATCCCCCATATCCTTGTGCTGTATCACGTTCAGGATGGGCTTGCCGGCTGTTCCGGAGGGCTCACCGTCGTCATTCATGGCCGCTTCCGCCGCCGACCCGGGGCGCCCGATCTGGTAAGCCCAGCAGATGTGCCGGGCATCCGGGTGATCCCTATGAGCCTGCTCCAGCCACTGATGGACCTCTTCCCGGGAACTGACCGGGGCAACACGGGCTATGAATCGGCTTTTCTTAACTTCTGTTTCCCGTTCGAGGTATCCTGCAGGTACCGGGTAATCTTTGCTCATGGAGAAAAACCTGTGACAAACGACGACGATACAAACGCGCCGGGTACCGCCAAACCGGCAAAAGTCCGCAAGGCAGCCTGCGGTATCCGTTTTGACGAGGACGAACTTCAGGAAGGCATCGACTTCTCGGGTGCCGCTGCGCTCAAACCCGAGGACGAGGAACTACCAGAGGCTCAACCTCCTTTACCCGATCGGAGAAACCGGAAGGCAGATCGTCATTCTTAGTCCGCCCTCGGCACTGTTACTGGCAGTGATGGTACCATCGTGGGCGGCTACAATGTCGCGGGCAATGGCCAGACCCAGCCCCCAGCCCTTGCCTCCCCGGGATTTGTCGGCCCGGAAGAACGGTTCGAACAACTGGCCCATCATTTCCTCCGGCACGCCCGGCCCCTCATCCCGAATTTCCAGAATCAATTGTTTTTCAGACCTAAAAAGGTTCAGGTGAACCGCCTTGCCCCCGGACGTGTGATCCAGCGCATTCTGCAGGATATTGTCGACCGCCCGTTGCAGCAATCCCGCATCGCCGAGCACCCGGACACTGGCAACGTCGGGAGCTGCTACAAACTTGCAGTCCACTTGCTGGTGCCTGGCGTAGTCGGCAGCATCTTCCAGAACGCGGTTTACCAGGGGCAGCGGCTCCACCGGTAACCGGTCAACTTCCTCGCCCTGCTCGGTGATCCGATACAGGGTCAGGATCTGCCCCGTCATGGCTTCCAGGCGTTCGTTCTGTCGCAGGATGCTGGCCATCAGCGGCGCATCCGCACCGCTCTCACTGGCCAGCTCGATGGCCACCCGCTGGCGTGCCAGGGGCGTGCGCAGATCGTGGGAGATATCCCTGAGCAGCTGGGTCTGGCGGTCCAGCAGGTTGCACAACTGATCGGTCATGACATTGAAGGCGGTCGCCAGCTGGCCCACCTCATCGCGGCGACCGGCAATGTCTGCATTCACCCGAAGCGAATTCTTGCCCGCCGCAATGGCCTGCGCCGTGGTTTCCATGTGTTTGAGGGGGCGGGACACCAGGCGGGCGATCCACCAGCAGGCCAGCGTTATCAAGACCGCGGCCAGGGCAAACTCTATGAACTTGAAGAACCCCGGATCCAGCCAGCCTTCCCCGCTGACCCTGGGCCAGGCCACCAGACGATAGCTTTCGGAAACATCGATCACCGCCGGCTTCTGGGGGTTCCAGCTCGACCGCATCCGTTCCCGGATCGGTTCAGGCAGACGATCATCCTGTTCATCCCGTTCGATCAGGATCAGGTGCAGATCCAGCCGCTCGCCCTGGCTGCGAAGGAAGCGCCAGGCATCGCCCCGGCCCTGGCGCTCCCGGATGTCGATGGCTTCCATGCCCAGGTCCCGAAGGCCCACCTGGCGCTCAATGGCCTGGCGCTCCCGATCCAACAGGAAGCGGGTGGCCAGGTTACTGGCAGCGACGGTGACCGCCATGGCCAGCCAGATGGACAGGAAAATCCGCCAGAACAGCGGAAACGTCATGGGTTTCTTCACACGGGCACCCGATAGCTGTAGCCAAGCCCGCGCACGGTTTCGATCCGTGGTGGATCGTCATTACCCAGTTTCTTGCGAAGGTTACTGATGTGCATGTCGAGGGTCCGATCATAGGCTTCAAGCCGACGCCCGAGGGCCCACTGCATGAGATCGGTCTTGCGTACCACACTGCCGGCATGGGCCAGCAAGACCTGAAGCACCTCGTATTCGGTTGCCGTCAGGTCCAGAGGCTGGTCGTTCTGATAGATGCGACGGTGGGCGGGCTCCACCCTCAGGTCGCCATATTCCCGGTTGTCGTTGACCTCCGCCTTCTGGTCCCAGGCGATGCGCCGGAGCAGGGCCTGTAGCCGGGCCACCAGCTCCCTCGGGTTGCAGGGCTTGGGAATGTAATCATCCGCGCCGACCTCGAAGCCGACAATGCGATCGGTCTCATCCCCCCGGGCAGTGAGCAACACCACCGGCAGATGGGTCTGGGCGCGCAGCTCCCGCAACACATCAAGCCCACTGATATCGGGCAGCATGATGTCCAGTACCACAATGTCACAATCCTGCCCGAGCGCCAAAGCAAGGCCGTCGCGGCCATTGGCGGCCTCACGCACGGTAAAGCCCTGATTGGCCAGGTAGCGGGCGAGAAGCTCCCTCAGCTCCTCATCGTCTTCAACGAGCAACACCCTGTCCTGCATCTTCGCACCTCTCACGAAACTGAAAAAAGTCTAACACGGCCATTAAACAACGCTGATCTGGCACAAACTCCTTTGCACAACCTTTACAGATTGCTGCGCCGCCAAACAGGAGTGATCAGTCGGCGGGTTCTGGCGTATGGTATCGGGTACGTATCAACAATGTATCCGAGCCATGGCCGAATCCGCACCTCTGACCCTGCAGACCTGCACAAGCATCACCGACATTCCTCAGGAAGATTGGGAACGCCTGGCAGGTCGCACCAATCCGTTCCTGCGTTATGAATTCTTCCAGAGCCTGGAAGAATCCGGCTGCACCACCGCAGAAACCGGCTGGCAACCCTGCCACCTGGTGTTCCGGCAGGGCAGCGCCATCGTCGGCGCTGCCCCCGGCTACCTCAAAAACCATTCCATGGGTGAGTATGTGTTTGACTGGGCCTGGGCGGATGCCTATCAGCGTTATGGCCAGGACTACTACCCCAAGCTACTGATTGCCGTGCCCTTCACCCCTTCCCGGGGTCCTCGCCTGTTGCTCGAGGATAGTCTCAGGGTCAACCTGTCGGGCGGCACAATGGCGGAGTTACTGGACGGTCTTATCGGTCAACTCGGAGCCCATTCCTGGCACCTGCTGTTTCCCGATGAGCGGGATCAGGCGTTGCTCAGCCACCCGGACCAGTTGCACCGGATCGGCTGCCAGTTTCACTGGCACAACCGGGACTATTCCGGGTTTGACGACTTCCTGGCCGAACTCACCTCCCGCAAACGCAAATCCATCCGCAAGGAACGGCGCCAGGTGGCCGAACAGGGCATCCGCTTCGAACGATTTTCAGGAACCGATATTCCCGACCACGTGCTGTCCGCCTTCTATGTGTTCTACCAGGCCACCTACCTCAAACGAGGCCAGCGCCCGTACCTGAACAAAACCTTCTTCACCCTGCTGCGCGAGCGCCTGCCGGAACACCTGCACATCATCATGGCGGTGCGGGATGGCCAGATGATCGCCGGCGCGCTGTTCCTCAGTGGTGCGGACACCCTGTACGGCCGCTACTGGGGCTGCCTGGAGGAATACAACCACCTGCATTTCGAAACCTGCTACTACCAGGGCATCGAGCTGGCCATAGAACTCGGGCTCGAGCGCTTTGACGCCGGTGCCCAGGGCGAGCACAAGCTGGTAAGAGGATTCGAACCAACCCTCACCCACTCCTGGCACGGCATCGCCCATCCCGGTTTTCGGGAGGCGATCCAGGAATTTACCGAAGACGAAGCTGCGCAGGTACAGGCCTATTACCGGGAAGCGCTCACTCTCCTCCCCTATCGGCAACAAGAGTCGGATTAACTTCTATACTGGTATGAACCAGATCAACTTTCGGGCCTGAACGGGATGCACTGCCATGATTCGTGAGCTCCTGCCTGACATTCTCCTTTCGCCAAGCAGCCTGATGATTATCGCCCTGGCCGCCCTGGTGATTGCGGTTATCGCGGTATTCCAGGCGGGGCGGATCCGCAATGCCTACCAGGAAAGGGTGGAACTGCTGGAAGAGAAAACCTCCACCCTCTGGCGGGAAGTGGATGAAATGAGAGTGACCGGGTTCGACAGCGAGCCACCGGTACTGACAGAAAACCCCGAGGGACAGAACAGCGACGCGCGCTACCGCACCGAAAAAGCAGCTTATGACCGACTCTGGCCACAGATCTGGCACCTGTATGACCGTGTTGGCGCCTTCCTGCGGGCCGTGGAAGCCGGAGACCCGCCAGGCGAGCTGAGGCTTGATGCCCGCAACGCCGCCCTCGATGCCCGGGCGCGGCTCAACAACAACCGCCCGTTCTGCTGCGATACCGCCGAGCACCTGATCACCCAACTGATTGACGTGGAGATCAAGGCCCACCTGACCGCGTGCCAATACCTGGATGACCTTAAAGATGCCGGAGGCCATCCCTCTGACCATAATCGCCGGGTGATGAGGGATAAATGCAGCGCCCTGCACGACCACGAGGCGAGGGAATTGATGACCCAGCTGGTCCAGGTCATCCGCAAACGAACCCTGAATAACGGCTAACCGTCAGAGGGCCTGAAACCTAGACTGAAACCCGGGCGAGTGTCTCGGCCTGGAGCGTCTTGAGTTCCTCGCTGATGGTCACCCTGAGCGGTTCTGCCGGCTCGATTCCGAGGAGGCGTTCCGGAAGGGCTTTCAACAGGACATCCGCTCGCCGGACCTGTTCGTCCAGGGGCGGAACCGCGCCTGCCACTGCCCGGCCATTCTCCATCACCACCTCGAGCAGCGGCTCGCCGTCGTGCTGTTCATGACTCAGGGCCACAATGTCTCCGCTGACCCGACCACTGCTGTCGAACTGTCGGAACACCTGTTTGGCGCCGGGGTAGGACACCTTGCCCGAAGAGCTTTTCATCTTCGGTTCCCCGGCGTATTCCGTGAGTTTGTAGGCCAGTTCCAGGGAGGGGGCATCCACGGCGACGCCGATGGAGGTGCCGACACCGAAGGCATCAATGGGGGCGCCCTCTTCCAGTAACCGGGCGATGCCGTACTCATCAAGGCCACCGCTGGCAACAATCTTGATGTCCTGATAGCCGGCGTTATCCAGGATTTTGCGGCAATCCTTGGCTTCGGCGCCCAGGTCCCCGGAGTCCAGCCGGATCGCTCCGACACGGGCACCGGGATCACTCTTCAGCCACTCCACAATCCGCCGGACCGCCCTCCGGCTGTCGTAGGTGTCCACCAGCAATGTCGTGCCCGGATAAAGCGTCGCATAGACCTTGAAGGCGTCCAGCTCCACCGGATAGGCCTGTACAAAGCTGTGGGCCATGGTGCCGGTTACTTCCAGGCCGAAATCCAGCCCGGCCAGGACATTGCTGGTCGCAGACAGCCCCGCCAGGCGATAGGCCCGGGCACTCCGGTGCCCGGCATCCACACCATGCATCCGTCGCAACCCGAAGTCTGCCACCGAGCGGCCCCGGGCTGCCAGCACCACCCGCACCGCCTTGGAGGCCAGCACGGACTCCAGGTGTACATAGTTCATCACCAGGCTTTCCAGCAGCTGCGCCTCGGCGATGGGGGCTTCGATTTCAAGCAGCGGTTCCTGGGGGAACACCGGTGTACCCTCGGGCACTGCACGCACGGTGCCACTGAAACGGAAGCCTCTCAGCCATTCCAGAAATCCCTCCTGGAACCGGTTCAATTGTCTTAGCCGGGAGATGTGATCATCGGTGAACCGGAGATTTTCCAGCACCTCGCAGATATTGCGCTGGCCACAGGCGAGTACAAAATTGCGGTGCTCGGGCATGTCTCGGAAAAACAGACTGAACACGGCCCGTTCCTGCATGCCTTCGGACCAGTAGGCCTGGGCCATGGCCAGCTCGTAAAGATCAACCAGCAGGGGCAGATCCTGTTCCCGAATCAATGAATGGCCTCCTGGTGTCATGAAATGGTCGCGCCGGCAGCCCGCAGTTCGTCCAGCACCTCCGGCGCCTTCTGTTGATCCACGGCCCTGCAGCCGTCGCTCACCAGCTCCACCTGAAAGCCGTGTTTCAGCGCATCCAGCACCGTTGCCCGGACGCACACATCCAGGGCCAGGCCGGCGATGCGTAGCGTGGATATATCGTGACGCCTGAGGAAGCTCTCCAGCTGGGTTCCGTCAAATGCGGAATAGGCATCGGTATCAAACCCCGTGCCCTTGCTGACCCGCACCGCAGTGTCCGGAAGTGCCATGTCCGGATGGAAGGCCGCGCCCCCGGTATCCTGGATGCAGTGCGGCGGCCAGGGCCCGCCGCGGTCCTGGAAACTGCAGTGATCCACCGTGTGCCAGTCCCGGCTGGCGATGATCCGCTGGCGGCCCTGTTCCGCCTCCGAGATCATCCGGTTCACCACCGGGAAGATGTTACTGGCGCCCTCTACGGCCAGTGACCCACCTTCACAGAAGTCATTCTGGATATCCACCAACAACAGGGCTGTGTTTTCAGTGGTCATATCACTCACCTCCTGCCGCGCTCACCGGAGTGTGGGCACGATTCAGAAGAGGATCAGCTCCCGGCAATCCGGAAGCCGATCTTCAGCGCCACCTGGTAATGGCCAACCTTGCCGTCCACGATGTGGCCGCGGGTTTCTGTCACCTCGAACCACTCCATGTTGCGGACACTCTTGCCACATTCGGCCAGGGCATTCTCGATCGCATCCTCGATACTTTTCTTCGAGGAGCCGACTATTTCCACTTTTTTGTAGACATGGTGATCGGACATTGGCTATCTCCCAGTACATAAACGTTGTACTTTGAGATTAGAAGACAAGCCCGAGGCCAGCAAATGACGGCCGGAGAATGACCCGTATGAGAAGATTGAGACACAGTGCCGCCTGGATTTTCGCCAGCCTGCTCACCTTGCTGGCAGGACCGGCCCTCATGGCCGCCAGCGGCACGCTCCAGGGTGCGGAAAGCTGGCAGACCGCCAGCCGGGACAGCACCGGGATCGCCCCGAAGCCCGAGCAGTACGAAGGGGCTATCGTCCAGGTCTACGGTGCCCGTGCCTGGAGCTGGCGTGGGTATTTTGCCGTACACACCTGGATCGCCACCAAGGAAGCCGGTGCCAGCCAATACCGGGTTCATGAAGTTACCGGCTGGCGTCGGTACGTAGTGAACTCGCGCCCGTCCATACCCGATCGCCGGTGGTACGGGGCGGAACCGAAACTCTATGCCGATATCCGGGGCGATGAGGCCGCCGGGCTGATTCCACAGATTTACCGGGCCGTCGAGGACTATCCCTACCCTACGGAATATGACGCCTGGCCCGGGCCGAACAGCAATACCTTCACGGCCTGGGTGATCCGGCAGGTACCGGGGCTGGATGTCGCCCTGCCCAACCATGCCATTGGCAAGGATTACCTGGGCAACGGTGTCGTGGCGGAGGTCCCTGGCGGGGCGGGCTACCAGTTGTCCCTGGGCGGCTACTTCGGCGTGCTGGCCGGTGTTCGCGAGGGACTGGAACTGAACGTACTCGGCCTGTCCCTGGGCATTAACCCCCTGGCCCTCGGCATCAAGCTGCCGGGGATCGGCGAGCTGGCCCTGAGGAACCCGAATCCCATGGCGGCCGAAAAATCAGAAAAGGTAGCGGACCAAGGCAGCGGAAGCGATACCGGCAGCGATGGCGGGCAGGGGCTTCTGGAGTAACAGCATGGTGACGGCAGTCACCGACAGCGCGGCGATCGCCCCGGCATCGCCGCTGAACGCCATGGGTACGATGATCGCAATGAGCACCGAGCTTGCCATGGTGTTGATGAAGCTCTCGATGCGAGGACTGATACGTACGAAGGACATGGCAAAGACGCCACCAAAGCGGGTCACCAGGGTAACGACCGTCATGATGGCAATCAGCAACACCACGCCCATTTCCGTTGTGGTAATCGTCATGACTGATCCGCCTCCCGTGACGCCTGCGCGGTGGGTTTCTTTTCAAGCCAGAAATATCCAATCAGGCCACCAGCCAGGGCTCCGGTAACCACGTGGGTGTTCGGAGGCAGCCATTTCCAGGCCGCCAGTGACGCCACTGCAGCCACGCCCCACGACACCAGTACCCGGGGCGACTTCTTGCCCCCCAACGCCATGGACAGCAGAAAACAACCGAGCACCATATCCAGCCCCAGGTTCTTGGGGTTCTGCAACAGCCCACCGAAATAGACGCCCAACCAGGTACCGAAAATCCACGCCAACCAGAGTACCAGTCCGCCACCGAGGATGACCTCCAGGTTACGGCGGCCACTCTGGTATTCCTGGGCCGAGACCGCCCAGTTAGCGTCGGTCAGCAATAGCAGCAGGCCGTAGCGTTTGCCGGGCGGCAGGTCTTTGAGCATCGGGTAGAGTGATGCTCCCATCAGCAGGTGGCGGGAGTTGATGGCGAAGACAACGGCAATCAGGGGCAGAACCGGCACTTCCGCGCCCCACAATTCAAGCGCAGCAAACTGGGAGGCGCCGGCGAACACCGTCGTGCTCATCAGGATTGCTTCAAGCGGCGCCAGACCTGACTGGACGGCCGCCAGGCCGAAGGCAGTACCGAACGCCACCACGAACAACGAGATGGGGAAAAGGCGAACGAACTCAGCGCGCACCTTGCTGGACTGGAGCTGATAAGGATATGAATGGTTAGGCATCGAAGAAAGCTAAGCCGGAAACCTGATTATTCGTATAGGTAGAAACCACAACTCCTCCTGAAAATTTTCCGGCGCTCAAATAGTTGCATGAGAAACTCACCTAACCTGCCAATTCGGCTCGAACCTGCCGCCAAATTAAACGTTGACGTTAACGTAAATCAAGGCTAGCTTGTTTTCTGTCCAGCCTCACAAGGGCACGCCCGACACAATCCAGCGGGCATGGGCGCATGAAATCAAACTTCCGGCCATAAGCCGGAATGACAAGAACAAGACAGACCTACCGCCGCGATCCGGCCAGGTGGGAGAGGATTTCGCCATGAACGTGTTTACCCATCCGGAGTTCGATAACCACGAACACCTGTCCTTTTTCTGTGACCCGGAAACCGGACTCAAATCCATCATCGCTATCCATAACACCTCCAGGGGCCCTGCCCTCGGTGGTTGTCGCATGTTCCCCTATGCCACCGACGAAGAAGCCCTTCGCGACGTTCTGCGACTGTCCCGTGGCATGACCTACAAGTCGGCCCTGGCCAACCTGGACCTGGGCGGCGGCAAATCGGTGATCATCGGCGATCCCCGCAAGCACAAAACCGAGGCCCTGTTGGAAGCCATGGGCCGGCACCTGGAGAGCCTGGGTGGCCAGTACATCGCCGCTGAGGACTCCGGCACCAGCGTACCCGATCTGAAAGTCATGGGGCGCCACACCCGCCATGTGGCCGGCATTGCCACCCGCACCGGGTTTGACGGCAACCCCAGCAACGGTGATCCCTCCCCTGCCACGGCCTACGGCACCTTTATCGGCCTCAAGGCAGCGGTGCGTCACAAGCTGGGACGAAACGATCTCGGTGGCCTGAAGGTCGCCATCCAGGGCATCGGCAACGTCGGTTTCCGCCTGGCCCGGCACCTGAAGGAAGCCGGCGCCGAGCTCTGGGTCTACGACATCCATGAGGACAACATGCGCCGTGCGGTGGAACAGCTGGGCGCGAAGCCTGCCACCGCCGAAGACATTCTGTTCCTGCCCGTGGACGTGGTTGCCCCCTGTGCCATGGGTGCCGTTCTCAATGATCACAGTATTCCCCAAATCCGGGCCGGCGTCGTTGCCGGGGCCGCCAACAACCTTCTGGACCGTCCCGAACACGACGCCATGCTCAAAGAGCGCGGCATCCTCTATGCGCCGGATTTCGCCATCAACGCCGGCGGCATCATCGACGTATTCTACGAGCGCACCGGCGCCACCCCCGAGAAAGTCCGCGCCCACGTGGACACTATCGGAGACACCCTGACCGAAATCTTCAACCGTTCCGACCGTTCCGGCCTTCCCACCGGGGAGATCGCCAACGAACTGGCCGAAGAGCGGTTCCGCAAACATACCGCGGGTGCCGGGCTGGCGCCCTCGCGGTTGGCTCGCACCGGTTGACCTGACACCGGTGCCATCCCCCTTGGGGGCCGCAGGCTTCTGCGGCTCTCCTTTTTCGCCCTGACACAAAAACAAGTACCACAGGAGATAGTCATGTCTGTCACTTCATCAGGATCAGCCACTTATTCGGAGGCTCTTGAGGGTTCCAACGCCAAGCGAGGGCTCTGGTCATCGAGGCTCGCCTTCATCCTGGCGGCAACCGGGTCCGCCGTCGGCCTGGGCAATATCTGGAAGTTTCCCTACATCACTGGCGAGAACGGCGGTGGCGCGTTCGTGATCATGTACCTGGCATGTATTGCCGTGGTGGGTATTCCCATCATGATGGCCGAGGTCATGATCGGCCGGCGCGGTGGCCGCAGCCCGGTCAACAGCCTGCACCTGATTGCCAAGCAAGACAAGCTTCATCCGGCCTGGAAACTGGTGGGTGCCGTGGGGGTCCTGGCGGGCTTCCTGATCCTGTCGTTCTACTCGGTGATTGGCGGCTGGGCGGTCTCCTATGTCGGCACCGCCGCCAGCGGCCAGCTTGCCGGCCAGTCAGCGGATGCTATCGGCGCGATCTTCTCCGGCCTGCTGAGCGATCCGGGTACTCTGCTGTTGTGGCATACCGTATTCATGGCGCTGGTCATGGTGGTCGTTGCCCGGGGCGTTCGCGCCGGCCTTGAGCGTGCCGTCAGCATCCTGATGCCCGCCCTGTTCATCCTGCTGCTGATCGTGGTGGGTTATGCCATGACCTCCGGTTCCTTCGGCAAGGCGGTCACCTTCCTGTTCCAGCCGGACTTCTCCAAACTGACCACCTCCGGCGTGCTGGTGGCCCTCGGCCACGCGTTCTTCACCCTGAGCCTGGGTATGGCCGTGATGATGGCCTACGGCTCCTACCTGCCGAAGAAAATCTCCATCGCCAAGACCTCCATCACCGTCTCCATCATTGATACCGGCGTGGCGCTGCTGGCCGGCCTGGCCATCTTCCCGATCGTGTTTGCCAACGGCCTCGAGCCGGGTGCGGGCCCAGGCCTGATCTTCCAGACCCTGCCGCTGGCCTTCGGTCAGATGCCCATGGGCAGCTTTTTCGGCACCCTGTTTTTCGTGCTGCTGATCTTCGCCGCCTGGACCTCCGGTATTTCCCTTCTGGAGCCGATCGTGGAATGGCTGGAAGAACAGAAAGGCCTGAATCGTACCGTGAGCACCCTGGGTGCCGGTGCGGTGTGCTGGGCCCTGGGTATTGCCTCGATCCTGTCCCTGAACCTCTGGTCCGACGTGGCGCCGCTGAGCTTCATTCCGATGCTGGAAGGCAAGACCATCTTTGACCTGCTGGACTTCTTCACCGCTAACATCCTGCTGCCTCTGGGCGGCCTGCTGGTGGCCCTGTTCGCGGGCTGGGTGATGTCGAAGGAGGCCCTGGAGAAGGAGCTGTCCCTGTCGGCGTCCGCATTCAGCCTCTGGTTTGTGACCCTGCGGTTCGTTACGCCGGTGGCTGTGGCTGTGGTGTTTATCTATAACCTGATTTGATGCTGCGGTAGGTGAAGAAGGGGTCAGAAGAAGGCTTTCTTCAGACCCCGGAGTTAACTGCAGATTTCCGTGGATGAAAAAGGGGTCAGATGAAGGCTTTCATCTGACCCCGGGGGTTGCTGACCCCGTTTTCATCAGAGTTGCCTGAGTGCTGCAGCCAGCGTCTCCCCGATGCGGGCGTTCAGCTTCAGGTCCACCAGCTCCTCGGCCCGCGTGCGGCCCAGGTTTAGCGTCGCCATGGGCTTACCCCATTCCTTCCCGTATCGGCAGAACCGGAATCCGGAATACACCATCAGTGACGAGCCGATCACCAGCAAGCCATCGCTGGCCTTGAGCATATCCAACGCCGACGTAACCCGCTGTTTCGGCACAAAGTCCCCGAAGAACACCACATCCGGTTTGAGAATCCCGCTGCACTTGGGGCAGTCCGCCGGGCGGAAGTCCGAGAAATCCACTTCCAGATCAGCATCGCCATCCGGCGCGGTGGTGGCGGTGTACTTCCGGAACCCGGGATTGAGATCGGCACAACGCTCATGCACCTCATCCCGTGGGCAGCGATAGCCGCAGCTCATACACAGGACTTCATCGGCCCGCCCATGGAGGTCGAGCACGGCGCGGGATCCCGCTTTCTGGTGCAGGCGATCCACGTTCTGGGTCACCACCAGGTTGCTGTGATTGAGCAGCTCCAGATCGGCAATATAGAAGTGCGAGGGGTTGGGCGTGGCATTACGCATCACCGGCCAGCCGACGAGGCTCCGGCCCCAATAGCGCTGGCGGGTGTGGAAGCTTTCCATGAAGTCCTGGTGCTGCACCGGCTGCTTGCGCTTCCAGGCACCGTCCCCGTCCCGGTAGTCCGGGATGCCGGAGTCGGTACTTACCCCGGCACCAGTCAAAATCATGAGCCTGGGATGGCGACGAACGAAACCCGCCAGCAGCTCGCCGGCCTCGTCCGGATCGTGGTTTGCCAGCGGCCGGTCAGTGTCCGGCAAGCGCTGGCTGGCACTGAAGGGGCGTGTTCGATGGGTGGTCACTGGCATGGAAACTCCGGCTCAGTCAGCCCGGCTTTCGGGCAACGTAAACGGTGTTGAAGGATTCCCGGTTCTGGAACGGGTTATAAAACTTTACGACGTGGCAGGCAACATCGATGAACCCTTTCCGCAGCACGGCCATGAATTCGTCGTCCTCGCCTTCGTTTGACCACATGGCGAAGATGCCTCCAGGCTTGAGCTGCCGGGCCATGAGGCCGATGTTTTCGACGGTGTAGAAGCTGGCGCTGGAATCGTGGAGCAGTGCCCGGGGCGAGTGGTCGATGTCCAGGAGGATGGCGTCGAACTGCTTGCCCGGGGCGTCGGGGTCAAAGCCGCCGGTTTCGGGATCGGCTACGGCGAGGTCGAAGAAGCTGCCGTGGATATAACGGGCCCGGGGATCGGCATTGATTTCCTTGCCCAGCGGCACGAGTTCCTGCTGGTGCCAGCGGATGACGGGCTCCAGGTACTCCACTACGAGCAGTTCGCTCACCCGCTCGTGCTTGAGTGCGGCCACGGCGGTGTAGCCCAGGCCCAAGCCGCCAACCACGACACTCAGGTCTTCGCCTTTCGTTGCGTTCAGTCCCAAGTCGGAGAGGGCTATTTCGGCGTCCACGAACATGCTGGACATGAGGAATTCCTCGCCCAGTTTCACTTCGTAGATGTCCCTGTCGCCAATGGCCGGAATCCGGCGTCGCCTGAGGGTGATCTCACCGATCACAGACGGTTGGCTGTCTATTTGTTCGAAAAGCAGTCCCATGGATTCTGACTCTTTCGGTTGGTCTGGCTCTGGGTCCGTTTGGGCTTGAGAGTTTGCGACTCCTAGCCTGAAAGTCCGTGCAGTCGCCGGTGGGCAGGGCCGTCCAAAACCCGCTCCTTCGGCCCGTCCATGGGGCGCTTGAGCTCCGCCATCCATGACTCCGCACAGTTTTGGACGGCCCTGCCCACCGGCTCTTTGTTCTACTCCCTTGGTCGCTCTGGGGAAGATCCACTGAGACACGACCTGAGGATATTCCTCATCTTCTCTGCGCCCAACTTCTCCATCAACTCGATATTCCGCTGGGGGATGCCTTCAACATCGGGATAACTGTCAATCGCAGCCTCCAGACTGGCTTCCCGTAACAAGTGCAGCATCGGGAACGGAGAACGGTTGGTGTAATTCTCCGCCGAATCGGGCTCGGTGCCTTCAAACTGGTAGTCCGGGTGGAAACTGGCGATCTGATAAACGCCTTCCATTTCCAGGTAAGCCAACAAACCATCGGCCGCGTCGAGGAATTCATTGTAGGGGCCAAAGTCCTCCAATACATTCGGGTGGATCAACAAGGTGGTTTCAATCTCCGGCTCGTCGTCCAGGCGCTGGAGTTCGGAATGCAGGGCGTGCAGTAGATCGTCTTCGGTCTCGGCTTCCGACACCACAAACCGCACCCGGTTCCGGACCAGTTCCCGTTTGGCGAACGGGCATAAGTTGTAGCCGACGACCACGTCTTCGACCCATTTGCGGGTAGCGTTAATAATATCGGTCTCGCCCAAGTTCTCTTCCTCACTATGATCGAAGGCTACTCACAGGTTGGAGCGGCCGTGTGGGCCTGGCTTTCCAAAACTGTGCGGAGCCATGGATGGCGGAGCTCAAGCGTCACATGGACGTGCCGAAGGAGCGTGTTTTGGAAAGCCAGGCCCACACGGGCGCCAGCACCCAAAGCCTAAATCTTACAGGTACCCCTGACTCCGAAGATAATCATCATAGGTACCACTAAAATCGGTAACCCCATCAGGCTTCATTTCGATAATCCGCGTAGCCAACGAAGAAACAAACTCCCGATCGTGGCTCACGAAAATCAGTGTACCCGGATAGTTCTCCAGCGCCAGGTTCAGCGCCTCGATGGACTCCATGTCCAGGTGGTTTGTGGGCTCGTCCATCAGCATCACATTGGGCTTCTGCAGAATCAGCTTGCCGAACAGCATCCGCCCCTGCTCGCCACCGGAAATCACCCGCACGGATTTGCCAATGTCATCACCGGAGAACAGCATGCGCCCCAACGTACCGCGAACCAGCTGCTCGCCGCCCTTGGTCCACTGGGCCATCCAGTCGGTCAGGGTTTCGTCCTCGGCGAAGTCGGCGGTGTGGTCCTGGGCGAAGTAGCCCACTTCGGCGCTGTCGGTCCACTTTACCTCGCCGCTGTCCGGTGTGTAGGCGCCGGCCAGGCACTGCAATAGCGTGGTCTTGCCGATGCCGTTAGGGCCGATGATCGCTACCCGCTCGCCGGCCTCGATCTGCAGGTCCATGTTCTCGAACAAGGGCTTTTCATCGAAACCCTTGGTCAGCTTATTCAGGGTCACCGCCTGGCGATGCAGCTTCTTGCCCTGCTCGAAGCGGATAAACGGACTGACACGGCTTGAGGGCTTAACCTCTTCCAGCTGGATCTTGTCTATCTGGCGGGCGCGGGAAGTGGCCTGTTTGGCCTTGGAGGCGTTGGCGGAGAAGCGGCTGACGAACTGCTGGAGTTCGGCAATCTGCGCCTTCTTCTTGGCGTTGTCCGCCATCATGCGCTCGCGGGCCTGGGTGGCGGCGGTCATGTATTCGTCGTAGTTGCCCGGGAACAGCCGCAGTTCGCCGTAGTCCAGGTCCGCCATGTGAGTGCACACGCTGTTCAGGAAGTGGCGGTCGTGGGAGATGATGATCATGGTACTGTTGCGAGCCACCAGGATGTTTTCCAGCCAGCGGATGGTGTTGATGTCCAGGTGGTTGGTGGGCTCGTCCAGCAACAGCACGTCCGGGTCGGAAAACAGCGCCTGGGCCAGCAGGACCCGCAGTTTCCAGCCCGGTGACAGGGCGCTCATGGGGCCATTGTGCTGTTCCAGGGGGATGTCCAGGCCCAGCAGCAGTTCGCCGGCGCGGGACTCGGCGGTGTAACCGTCCATTTCGGCAAACTGGATTTCAAGATCCGCCACGGCCATGCCGTCTTCCTCGCTCATTTCCGCCAGGGAGTAAATACGGTCACGTTCCTTCTTGACGTTCCACAGCTCTTCATGGCCCATGATTACGGTGTCCATAACCGTACAATCTTCGTAGGCGAACTGGTCCTGGCGCAGTTTACCGAGCCGGATGTTGGGCTCCAGCATGACCTGGCCGGCCGAGGGCTCGAGGTCACCACCGAGGATCTTCATCAGGGTGGACTTGCCGCAGCCGTTGGCGCCGATCAGGCCGTAGCGGTTGCCATTGCCGAATTTGGCGGAAACGTTTTCAAACAGGGGCTTTGCCCCGAACTGCATGGTGATATTGGCGGTGGAAATCAAGAAAAAACCTGTCGATGTGGGGCCGGCAGGGCGCCGGCGAAGAGAAAGCCGGCATTGTACAGGTTTGCCGCGAGGACTGTGAGGCCGCAGAAACACGGATAAAAAGCGCTTGCCTCCGGCAGGCTGTGCGGGCAGCATTCCCGTTCTGACGTACCCATTAATCCTGACACAGGAAACTGATCATGGCACAAGCAACCGCACGCCACATTCTGGTGGACAGTGAAGCAAAATGTGAAGAACTGAAGAAGGCCATCGAAGGCGGCCAGGATTTTGCCGAAGTGGCAAAGCAGCACTCCTCCTGCCCCTCTGGGCGCAACGGCGGCGACCTGGGTTCTTTCGGCCCAGGCCAGATGGTGCCGGAGTTTGACAAGGCGGTATTCAACAGCGAACTGAACACCGTGATCGGTCCGATCAAGACCCAGTTCGGCTACCACCTGCTGGAAGTCACCAGCCGCAGCTGATGGGTTCTGGTGCCACCCCCGAACGGCTCCGCAAAGGCCAGCGACTGCAAATGCTGGCCTTTGTAGGTGCTGCCGGGGTGGCACCGCTGCTGTTTATCGGCGGCCCGGACTGGGCATCAGGTCCTTTTTACCGGTCCGCGTGGAACCTCGGCCATATCGGCCTCTTTGCCCTTCTGATCCTCGCGTTTAAACCCTGGCAATGGCTCGCAGGCTGGCGACTCTGGCTGACCGCTACCGCTGCAGTCCTGCTGCTGGGCATCCTGATCGAATTGTTGCAGTCCGGAACGGATCGGCAGGCCGACGGGCACGATATTCTGAGGAATCTGCTGGGGGTCTGGCTTGTACTCGCCTGGCGGCCGGTCGTTTCCCGCAGCACCCGCGCGGATGCGCGTTCCTGGGTCCTCCCCACAGTCACCGCCCTGTTACTTCTGTTCGAACTTGGCACCACCGGCGCAGTCGCCGCCCGGCAATGGCAGGTCCACCACCAGCTTCCTCTACTCTATGATTTCCGGCAAAAAGATCCCTCCCCATTCTGGAGCGGCAATGCGTTTCCCTCCGATGAACACACCGCAAACCAACCCCAAAGCCTGAAGATTGAACTGGGCACGGAAACCTACTCCGGCATATCCCTGAATAACCTGCCCGCCGACTGGCGTGGCTACGAGCAGCTGACCGTCACGATGTTCAATCCCCGGCGGGAACCGCTAACGCTTACACTCAGGATCAACGATGTGGCCCATGACCGCGGCGACAATGCCTACGGCGATCGTTTCAACACGCGACTGGTCCTGGATCCCGGCGCCAATACTTTCGCCATCAACCTCGATGACGTCAGAAATGCGCCGGCGAGCCGGCACATGGATATGGCCAACGTACGGAGACTGGGGCTTTTCGCCGTGCGCCTGCCGGCGCCCCGAACCGTTTATCTGTCGGATCTGAGACTGAACTAACCAAGGGTCCAGGGGTTGCGGGTGATCGGCTCCGCGCCGTCGTCCGTGACCAGGATGGTCTCGCTACAGCCTATGCCCCACTGGTTGGGAATGCGCAGGCAAATGGGCAGATGGAAGACCATGCCCGCTCGGAATTCCATGTTGCCGCCCCGGGCGATGAAGCCCGAGCCTTCGACCCAGGAAGGCGGGAACTGGGCACCGACCGTATAGCCGAATACCCCGGAGAAGAACACCTTGTCGGCCAGCGGCTGCAGCGCCCGCTCGGCGTCATGGGCGGCCTGATCAAAGGTAACGCCGGGGCGAATCGAGTTCAGCAGCGTGTCCACAATGCGTCGACAGCCGTCGTGGACCCGCTCCATTTCAGAGGACGGCCGCGCTCCGGCCACAATGGTCCGCATCATGGGTGCCGTGTAGCGCTGCCAGGCGGATCCGAATTCCAGGAACACCGGATCCCCTTCCTGGATCACGGTGCGCTTGTGGTTGCAGTGAATCACGCTGCTGCGCCGCCCGGTGGTAACGATCGGCTGCATACTCATGAATTCACTGCCGGCTTCCAGCAGGGCCCGGGCACCGACCGCGGCAATGTCATTATCGGTGACACCGGGGCGCACCGCCGCCACTGCAGCTTCGAGCCCTTCGGCGGTTATCCGGGCACTTTCCCGCAACAAGCCAATCTCGGCCTGCGACTTCACGATCCGGATCTTTTTCAGCAAGCCGCCGTTGTTGAGGAACCGGACACCGGGCATCCGTGCCTTGAGTCCTTCCAACACCCCCTGGCGCAGGGAGCCGTGCCAGGCATCGATGCCGACTGTTTCAACGCCGTCGTTGAGGATCTGCACGAGCGGTTCCAGCACTTCGCCGATACCCTCCCAGCGGTAGCCGCTGACCCGGGCAACCCGGGTGGTGACCATGGCCGGCCCCATTTCGATGGACGGCACCTGCAAGAGGAGTTCTTCCTGGGTGGCCACCAGGGCGACATGGACGGACACCTCGAAGGTGCTATAACCGGTCAGATAGAAGATATCGGAAGGATCGGTCAGCAGCAGCGCTCCGAAGTCTTCCCGGGCCATACGATCCCGGACACGGGCCAGCCGCTGGTCAAATTCCTTTTGGGTAAACGGGCACTCCAACCCTCTGAGTTGCGAGGACAAGGCTTTCTGATAGGCATTGAAATCCATAGCGACTCTCCCCACTCGCATATACTAGGGAGAGTGGACCGAAATCGGACTTTGTACAAATTTCACACACCGGAAAATTCAATTACCGGGAGCAGGTATGGACTGCAAACGACAGCCCAGCGGAGCGGTTCAGGTCAGCGTTGAGCTGGGCGCCCTGACCAGCGTGGCCAAAGACCCGCAGGTGGCGGTTCGAGTTGGGCCGGTGGTGGCCTCCCTGGTCAACGGCGTGGGCGGCGACCCGCTGTTGCAGTTGCGGTTACTGCATGAATCCCGGAGCCTGCTGTTTGACCTGGGCGATACCGGCCGTATGCCCCTGCGCTCCGCCCACCAGGTCAGTGATGTCTTTATCAGCCATTGCCACGCTGACCACATCGGCGGATTCATGTGGTTCCTGCGCAGCCGCATCGGCCACTTTCCACCCTGCCGGTTGTTCGGACCGCCCGGGCTGATGCGTCACATCTCCGGCATGATCAGCGGCATCCTGTGGGACCGGGTCGAGGACCGGGGCCCACGGTTTGTGGTTCACGAGTGGCATGGAGATCATCTAAAGCGCTGGAAGATCACCGCCGGCGATCCGGCACCGACACCCCTGGAGGATCAGCCCACGCCCGACGGCGTGCTTTACCGTGAGCCGGAATTCCAGGTGCGTGCGGCCTTGCTGGACCATGGCACCCCGGTTCTGGCTTACGCCTGGGAGCCCTTCGGCAAGCTTCAGGTGCGCAACGACCGTCTTAAGGCGATGGGTTTGCTACCGGGACCATGGCTGCACGATCTGAAAATGGCGGTGTTGCGCAAGCGGCCTGACGAGCTGATTTCACCGGACGCCTCCTGCACCTGGCGGGCGGAGGACCTGGCTCGCAAGCTCCTGATTCAGGCACCCGGGGACAAGGTGGTCTATGGCACAGACTTCGCGGATACCCCGGAAAACATGGAGAAAATGACCGCGCTGGCACACGGCGCCCACACCCTGTTCTGCGAAGCTTCGTTCATGAACGCGGACGAGGCCCAGGCCCACCGGACCCATCACCTCACTACCCGGGCCTGCGCCCAGATTGCCAACGGGGCGCAGGTCCGGCAACTGATCGCGTTCCATTTTTCCCACCGCTATGAACGCAAACGGGAGGCCGTTTACCGGGAACTGCAGGAGTTTACTGACCGCCTGGTGATTCCGGACTGAGGAAGCGGGACATCTGCTTGCCTACGCTTTCCACCGGGTCGGTAATGGCCTGCTGGATACTGTTGGTAACCACACGGGAAAATGCCGAACCGGCGTCACTTTCCAGGAAGTCCAGGTACAGACCCAGCTCCTGGTCACTGACGTTACGGTAGGTATACAGATAACTGTCGTAGACCTGCTGTTCCATCATGCCGCGCAGCATGCTCCTCTGCCCCTCGATACGCTGGCGCAGCCGCTCGTAGTGCACGGAGTCGGTGCTCAGTGCAGCCATCGCCGTCGCCATGCCCAGCTGCACCGCAATGGAGGTATCCACGGCGCTTTCGGTAGCACGGGATGCGCGATCAAACCGGTCAAACATGCGGGCCCTTTCGGTACCCTGGTACTTTTCATTCAGGGCCGGAGCCTGAGCCCGAACCTGCTGCCAGCTGTCCGGGGCCGATGCAGCGATTTCCGCTTCGGCGATCTTCCGCGCCACAGGTGTCTCATACCAGTCACGCACCGCTTCCAACTGCGCATCCGAGAGGTTCTCGTCCAGGTCGGCGATGATCCGGCGTTCGATGTCCTCGGCCCGGAAACTGCTGCTGACAATACTCCCCAGGGTTTCCGCCACCATCGGCGGTACCTGGCCGCTGCGCTTCATGCCCTCGCGAATCCCCTGGCTCATCATCGCCGGGTATTGGGCAACGATGTCGTCAATGGGAGAGGCTGCCAGCACCTGCTGGGCACTCGGGGCGGCATGGGCCATTCCGCCAGCCAGCAGTGTTGCGACTAAAAGAGGTTTAACTAGGGTGCCAAGTCTCATTTCACTATCATCCTGGGTTGGGAATACCGCCGTTTATGACACGGCCGCAGGCCCCTCAGCAAGCCATTCAGAGCTCCGGGAGATGACAGTTTGGTAGGGAAATCGCGCAAACCACGCCCCAGGCGCAGACAGCGTCGCGGCAAGCGCCTTAATGTGTGGCGTGCGCGGGCAAAGTGGTACGGATTACCCGTGCTGGGCTTGCTGGTGGGCGTGTGGGCTACCCTCCGGTTCAGCCTGCTCGCCCCGGATCCACCCGCCAACCCGGACAATCTGTGTGAGATTTTCCGGGAACACACCGTCTGGTACGACTACGCCCGAGCCTCCCAGGAAAAATGGGGGACGCCCATCGCCACCCAGATGGCCTTCGTGTATTACGAATCCTCGTTCCGCAGTCACGCCCGGCCGCCGCGGACCCTGCTCTGGGGGCTGATCCCATGGACCCGGCCCACCACAGCCTTCGGCTACGCCCAGGCGCTGGATCCGGCCTGGCGGGAATATCTGGCAGCAAATGATGGCGGCTGGCTGACCGTACGCTCGGACATGGCATACGCACTGGATTTCGTGGGCTGGTACAACCGCCTGAGCCATGAACACCTGGGCATTCCCTTCACGGCTCCCCGGGAACTCTACCTGGCCTACCATGAGGGCCGCGGCGGCTATACCCGCAGAACCTATGACCAGAAGCCGGAGATCCAGGCACTCGCTGCCCGGGTCCGCAGCCGGGCGTTCCGTTACCATAACCAGCTGCAGCAGTGCGAACAGGAGTTCCAGTGCTGGCGCTGGTACCAGTTCTGGCCTTTCTGCCGGGCAGAGCAGTGATCAGAAGGTGGTGCTGATCTCGATTGCCGATTCCAGCGCCCGCAGCCGATCCACCAGGAATTCCATGACGATGCGCACCCGGGCCATCTGCTGGGTATCCTGGTTGACGTGCAGCCACAGATCGACACTCTCTCCCTCCAGCGGATCCGATAACCGTCGCAGCTCTTTGGCGCTCTCACCGACATAACACGGCAATACCGCCAGCCCGGCGCCAGACCTGGCCAGCGAGGCCATGGACTGCAGGCTGTTGCAGCGGATCACGGACGTGACATTCTTCAGGTGCTTGCGATACCAGCGCCCGGTCGCCAACTGACTGAAGGTCTCGTCCGGGATGATCCAGAGGCAGTCCTCCGGCCGGTTATCTATGTCCATATCCCGGTTGCGCCGGCAATAGCGGGCGGAACCGTAGACCGCGGATTCAACAGCGGCAATGCGCTCCCCTTCCAGCGTGGCCTGGGGCTTGTTTTCCGGCCGGAGGGTGAGATCTGCCTCCCGGTGCGAGAGGTTGGCCACGTCGTTGTCGGTGAGCACCTCCAGCTCGATATCCGGAAACTCCCGGACCAGCTCCGCCAGGATCGGACTGAGCAGCTCGTTCAGCATCATGTCCTCGGCCGCGATCCGGACCTTACCCACTGGTGCGGAATCTCCGCCAACCAGCTTGCGCTCCAGGTTTTCCATGTCCGTGGCCAGCCTTTCGGCCTCCCGGAACGCCATTTCTCCCACAGGCGTCAGCTGCAATCCGTTCTGATTGCGTTCAAAAAACTGCACACCCAAAGACTCTTCCATCTGATCGAGTCGTCTCAGAACCGTGGTTTGGTGTACACCCAACAATTCACCGGCCTTGGCAAGCGTTCCGCCTATTGCAAGAGCCCTAATATATCGAAGATAATCCCAGTCCATAATCACTGCATATTTGCAACGCGGATACGGAGTTTAACGTATTCAAGCTGCAAAAAAGAATCCTTAGAATAGTTCGTAAATTAAAGGTAGATCGCTAATCAATCCACCCAATGAAAAGGAGGAAGGCGCTATGACTCAGAACCATATCGCAACCGTAAACCCGCTGCCGTCCAGTATCCTCCACAACAGTGCTGAGGTCAGGCGCCAGTATACCCGTACTGCAGCAAAGCAGGCGGCGCAGTTTATCAGTCGCAAGGTGCGCATTTTCAACCGCAAGGCGGCGGTTGTGGCTCAGGATATGCCTCAGGTTCAGGGTGGACACTGATTCACTATAAGTGATTCAGGTCAGAGAACAGCCCAAAGAAAAACGCCGGCGAGCAATCGCCGGCGTTTTTTGTTGGCTCGAAGGAAAGTGATCAGAACTCCCAGACCACCTTGCTGTTGCGGGCAAACCAGTCTTCCATCCTGTTGTTATAGAAGTCCTCGATCACGTTCCGCTTGATCTTCATCGTGGGCGTGAGCATGCCGTTCTCCATGGTCCAGGGTTCCTTCACCACCACCACGAAGGCAACCTTTTCATGGGCCTCGCAGGCCGCGTTCACCGCATCCAGCTCGGCCGCCAGCTCCTGCTCCAGCTCTGAGCGATCGGAACCCCGTTCCAGCTCATCCCTTGCCTCCTCGGATAGCAGCACCATCAGGCACGGCTGCGGCTGATTGGCCCCGGCCACACAGACCACCTCGGCCTGGGGATGGTTGAAGCGGTTCTCGATCGGCACCGGCACCACATATTTGCCTTTCGAGGTCTTGAACAGATCCTTGACCCGGCCGGTGATCCGCAGAAAGCCCTGGTTGTCGATTTCACCCATGTCGCCGGTCTTCAGGAAACCATCGTCGGTAAGATCCTCCAGCGTCTTCTCCTCATTCTTGTAATAACCGAGCATCTGGCCCGGGCTCCGGACCTGCACTTCGCCGCCTTCACCGATCCGGTGTTCAACACCGGGGTTGGCCATGCCCACATACCCGGCCCTGGCCTGGCCCGGGCGGTTGGCATGGGAATACCCGAAGTTCTCCGACATGCCGTACACCTCCAGCAGCTCCAGGCCCAGGTTGCGGTACCAGGAGACGATCTCTGCCGACAGGGGCGCGGCACCGGTGAGCGCGGCCCGGCAGTGGTCCAGGCCCAGTTGCCGGAGCACCTTTTTCTTCACCACCGAATTCAGGATCGGGATGTTGAACAGCAGCTTCTGTTTTTTAGGCGGCAATTTGGCATTCACGCCCAGGTAGAACTTCATCCACAGGCGGGGCACCGAGAAGAACAGCGTCGGCCTGGCCCGCTGCAGGTCTTCCTGGAAAGTATCCAGGGAGTTGGCGAAATAGAGATGGAAGCCGAAATACAGGGACTGGGTCTCCACCGCTGCCCGCTCTGCCACATGGGCCAGGGGCAGATACGACAGCATGCGCTCCTCGGAGCTGACCGGGAACAGTTGCTGCAGGCCGTCCGCCACGGAAATCATGTTCCGGAAACTGTGCATGACGCCCTTCGGACGCCCGGTGGAACCGGAGGTGTAGACAATCGTTGCCAGGCCATCCGGGTCCGGCATCCGAGGCTTGGCAGGCTCCTGTTCGGCAATGATGTCGAGCCACTTCGGGGTGTCATCCCGGGGCGACAGCGGCAGGGAAATTATCGGCAGATCGGCAGGCAGGCTGCCCTTGATGTCGTTCCAGCCGTCGGCAGTGCCATCCATCTTGCCCAGGAACAGCAACCTGGCCTCACTGTGCTCCAGAATATAGGCCGCCGTCTCCCCGTTGAGAGTCGGGTAAAGCGGAACACTGACATGGCCAGCCGCCCAGATCGCCAGGTCCGCCAGGATCCAGTAGGCGCTGTTCTTGCCCAGGAGTCCGACATTGCTACGATCTGGCAGATCCAGGCTCATCAGGTAACCGGCCATCCGGGAAACCTGGTCCGCCGCCTGTTTCCAGGTGATATCTTCCACACGGCCATCGGGATAGGGCTGGGTGAGATAGACGTTATCGGGGGTTTGCTCCGCCCAGTAATAGAGACAGTGCAGTGAGGTCTGCTTGCGAGGATCTACCGCCATTCGTAACTCCTGATTGTTATTGTTCAGCCGGTATTGCGCGGTGCTTTATTGTTATTATGACTCTACCTGCATAGTAGCCGACCTCGCGTTGGCCTCAATAGCAATAAAGGACGTCCCGGTTGGCCAATTCGTCCGCACTGAGAAGTTGTTCAAAAAATAAACCGTGACATTAATCAAGACTGGTCTACAGTGAGGGTTACAGCGTATCCAACAAGCAGTCGCATCAATGTCAGGAGATGACTATGAAAACATCGACTCGCTCGGCTCTGATCTTCCCCGCCTGGGGCGTCATCCTCGTCGGCTCCGCGGCCTTTTTCTATTGCGCCTACGCCGGTCTGCTCGGCGGCTGACACCAGCAATCAGCGCTAGCGTCTGAAACGGGTCTCCAGCACCACCGCTGAATTGGTGCGCTCCACGCCCTCGAGATTACCGATATCATCAAGGACCTTGCTCAGCTCTTCCAGGGACTGGGCCTGGACGATGGCAATGAGGTCGTACTCGCCGCTGACCGAGAACAGCTGCACAGCCTGGCTGATGTCCTCCAGGGCCATATTGGTTCGTGCCGTGAGCTTCTGGATCACCTTGATTGATACGTGTGCCTCGACCTGGTTGGCCAGGTACTCCCCGCCCAGTTCCACCGAATAGCCCCGGATGATGCCTGCCTTCTCAAGCCGGGCCAGCCGGTTCTGGACCGTTGAGCGGGACACGCCCAGTGCTCTGGCCAGGTCGGTAATGCTGGTTCTGGCGTCCTGCCGGAGCAACATGAGCAACTTCTGATCCTGGGAATTAATCATTCTGATATCTTAGTATGGCGATTTGGCAACATTGTAGATCACTTCGATCAGATTGAAACTGCAAACCGACAACACTCTTCCCCATACTGGCACCAAAACAACAGGGAAGATTCGCCATGATCATCAGACCGGTTACAGCAACAGACCTGGATATCCTCTACCGCATTGCCGATGAGTCCGGCCCCGGTTTCACCTCCCTGATGCCGGACCGGGACGCACTGTCCCGGAAAATCGACCATGCCAGCGCCAGTTTCCGCCGGGATATCGAGGCACCGGGGGATGAGCACTACCTGTTTGTCCTGGAAGACGAAGAAACCGGTGCCATCATGGGCACCACCGGCATAGAGGCCCGCACCGGCCAGACACGGCCCCTGTATCACTTCCATCACAACACGGTGGTCCATCATTCCCGGGACCTGGGACTGCGCCGTCAGGTTGAGACCCTGACCCGCTGCAGCCATTACAACGGCCACACGGAAATCTGCTCGCTCTATCTTCGCCCGGAATACCGCAGGGCCAATGCCGGCAAGCTGTTGTCACGGGTCCGGTTCCTGTTCATGGCACAGCACCCGGAACGCTTTGCCAATACCGTCATCGCTGAAATGCGGGGCGTCTCCGACCACGCCGGTCAGTCTCCCTTCTGGAACTGGCTCAGGCAGCACTTCGTTGATATGGAATTCACTTCAGCCACCAGCCTGGTGGGCTCCGGCTACACTGAT
Source organism: Marinobacter szutsaonensis (assembly GCF_039523335.1). Lineage (NCBI taxonomy): Bacteria > Pseudomonadati > Pseudomonadota > Gammaproteobacteria > Pseudomonadales > Marinobacteraceae > Marinobacter > Marinobacter szutsaonensis. The sequence continues at coordinate 1,155,919 of NZ_BAAAFC010000001.1, forward strand.
TTCATCGAGGAGCTGATGCCGGCGGCACCGTTGTACACGCACCTGATGAGCGACGAGGCCCGGGCGGTGATCGGCAAGGTTCACCCCTATACCCGCCCGGCCCTGCGAATGCTGGAGACCGAAGGATTCCGTCATCGCGGTTTTGTCGACCTGTTTGATGCCGGGCCGACGGTGGAATGTGGCCTGGGGGATATTGCCAGCGCACGGCGTTCAATCCAATGCACTGCCCGGTTCGCTGACGCTGGCAGGCCGGGACAACTGGGCCAGACCACACAACCGGTGATTGTTGCCACCACCGGCACAAAGGATTTCCGGGCGACGGTGACCGATCAGGCATGGATCGATCCAGACGGCGCCGCGGTTACCCTGCCGCGCCAACTTGGTGACCGGCTCGGCATCAATGAACAGGCAGCCGTATGGCTACTGCCCCTCAATCACGCTCAGGCGGATTCCGGGAAACAACCGGCACACCCGGCGGCCATCCCTGCGGACGAACAAGGAGAAAGACACTATGCACACTGATTATCAGCCCCTGTTCCATGAACTCTGGGAGAATTACCGGGCCGTCACCCCCTCGGCAGAGCGGATTCACCGGCTTCTGGCCGAGCGGGAACCAAGGCCGGTGGTCAACGACCATATCGCACTGCGCACCTTCAACCTTGATCCGGTTGGGCTGGACACTCTGGCAGGTCATTTCCTGAATCTCGGTTACGAGGCTTGCGGGGAGTACCACTTCGAGGCCAAGAAGCTCTACGCCCGACACTTCGAACACCCGGACAAACACGCGCCCAAGGTGTTCATCTCGGAGCTGCTGGTGGACCAGTGCTCGCCGAAACTTCAGCAGATCGTGGGTGAGCTGGTCGATCAGGTCGATCCTGACAGTACTACCGCCGACAACTTCCTGTATTCCGGCCGCCACTGGCAGGTGAGCCACAACACCTACCGGGAGTTGCTGGATGAGAGTGAGTACGCCGCCTGGATGGCGGCCTGGGGCTACCGGGCCAATCATTTCACGGTCAGCATCAATGATCTGGACAGCATTCACAGCGTCGCCGAAATGAACCAGCTGCTCAAGGACAATGGTTTTACCGTCAACAGCAGTGGCGGCGAGGTGAAGGGCTCACCGGAGGATTTGCTGGAACAGTCATCCACCATGGCGGATCGGGTTGCGGTGCGGTTCTCGGACCGGGAGGCGACCATTCCCAGCTGTTTCTACGAGTTTGCCCTGCGTTACCCTAAACCCGATGGCGAACTTTACAGCGGCTTTGTCGCGGCATCAGCGGACAAGATCTTCGAGAGCACGCACGCAGGTAACTGAACCTGACACCTTTCAGGACCACCCCTGCTCCCCGAGCAGGGGCACAAATCGCACGCCGCCGAGATTCTCGGTCCTGAATTCATCCTCCGACACCCGGGTTACCCGCATCAGTGTCTGGGAGATGTGCTCTGAGCCCACCGGAATCACCAGGTGCCCGCCAATCGCCAGCTGATGCTTGAGGGCGTCCGGTACAGCGGGAGCTCCGGCGGCGACGGTGATACCGTCAAACGGGGCCTCCTCCGGCCAGCCCAGCGTGCCGTCGCCGCAGCGTACCCGAACATTGTCGAACCCTTCCGCCGCCAGATTCTTCCGGGCCCGCTTCGCAAGCTCCGGAATCCGCTCAATACCGAACACTTCGGCGGCAATGCAGGCCAGTACAGCCGCCGCGTAGCCCGAGCCGGTGCCGATATCCAGTACCCGCTCACCACCCCGAAGCTCCAGGGCATCGGTCATCAAGGCGACAATATAGGGCTGGGAGATGGTCTGGCCTGCACCGATCGGCAGGGGACCATCCTCGTAGGCGGCGTCCTGCAGGCTGTCCGGCACAAAGGCTTCGCGGTGAACCCGGCGCATGGCTTCCACCACCAGGGGATCATCAATGCCCCGGCTGATGATCTGGTAGTCCACCATGGATTCCCGGCGTGATGTGAACATGTCTTCAGCTGTCATTTCCAGACCTCCCCGACCCGCTTACCGTCCGTTACAAGCAATAACCTTTTTACAACGGCGAAAGCCGGATCCCGTGTATACGTTTTAGTTCAGAACTTGCGGTTACAGCAACCGTAAGTCGAATCAACAACAACAAAAACACGGCAATGGAACAGACCACCCCGAATGGCCATTGCCGGGGAGGAAAACATGTCTGCATCCGTCAATCACCTGGAGGAACGGACCCAGGATTCCAGTGAACTGGTCGAGGATATCGTGCAATCAGCCATCACCCTGGCCATGATGCTACGGCATCGGGAAGTGGCAGCCTGGCTGCGCACGGAATTCGATGGTTACCAGGACCTCGCGTCCGCTCCGCCCTTCCGACGCGACCTGCCCGGGCACATCGTCGCCCGTTCGCCCCAGTATGGCTGGATTCCTGCACCATTGGAGGAAGACCAGAAGGCCGAATATGGCCACATGGATCTGACCGAGGGCGTCAAGGTGCTGGAAAAGGTGTGCCTGAACTGCAAGAAAGGCGATGGCAACCGGGTTCCGCTGGAGAAAGAGGCCATGGTTGCCCTGCAAAAGCAGATCAACTTGTCAGCGGAACTGGCCATCAATCTCAGCCGGGATGTGTACTGTCGCGTGCTGCGCACCATTCGCGCCGCCATCTACCTGTACACCCAGGCACTGATGGCCGAGGGCATTGAAGGGGAACATAACCACTACAGCAAAGAAGAGCGGGCCAAAGTCGCCCATCTGGACAATCCCGAAGCTTTCTGGCGCAAGGCCATGGACGAGCTGGATGACCTGCCGATTCCGGATGTCCGTTCCGTCGGTTTCCTGGAGAAGGTCTTCGGTCGCGCTGGCTGAGGGGATTCCCTCAGCCCAGCACACTGACCATACCCACACTGCTGACCACCAGCAGGACCACCCCGAGCACCCGGTAAAAAACCGGGGTCTCGGCTCTGAGCATGCGGTCATGCACGTACAGCCCGATCACATGGCCGACCGCAGCACAGGGCAGTAACCACAGGTGGTGGATAAGTTGCAGGTCCACACCAGCCCAGACGAACGCGGCCATCTTGATCAGCACCAGGATGAACCAGAGCGCGAACAGGGTATCCCTGAGTTTTTCCTTCACCACGTGCTGCGCGGCAACCGCGATGATCAGGGGCGCCCCGATCAATGAGGTGCCGCTGATATAGCCCCCCACCATCAGGAAAATCGCATCCACGGTCTTGCTGCCACTGCGGAACGGCTTGTTGATGATGTAGGACACCGAATACAGCGCCACAATCACAAAGATGATCGCGCTCAGAACGTTACCCGGCATGGTGATCAGGCCGAACACCCCGATCAGCTTGGGCACGATCATGATGCCAAGAATCCGCCACAGGTAAGGCCAGTCCACCGTGCCTCCTTCCACCGGGTTCTCCCGGCTGCGGTTCTTCCGGTTATTCACCCAGATGGTCAGGGATGAAAACACCAGCAGGTGCACCGCAATGATCGGCAGAAACACCAGTGGCTCGTCGTAGACCAGCAGGAGAAACGGCAGAGACAGAACCGCTCCGCCAAACCCCAGGCCCGAGCGGACAAATCCGCTCCACACGAATATCAGGCCAATCAGGGCGTACTGGACCAGCGTAAGATCAGACATGGATTCCTCGGTATTCAGACATCAGGTCGGCGTTCAGGGAGCCGGATTCTGCTTGCCGGGAAGGATACAGGGGTAGTAGCATCAACAACACTGTATACATAAACAGTATTGGTGAGACTATGAAAACCCGGGGCACCAGCCTGAATCCGCACAACCGCTTCCAGCCTATCGCTACCGACCGCGACCATGACGACGGCTGGTATCAGGATCCGGAGGATGAGATCTGCCCGGATTCCATCGCCACGGAAGTCATGGATGAGACCGTCAGGTCCATCATCAGCCGCAACAGCTCCCCGGACATCCCGTTTGAGCAGTCCATCAACCCCTATCGGGGCTGTGAACATGCGTGCATCTACTGCTTCGCCCGGCCCTCGCACGCCTACTGGGACATGTCCCCTGGGCTGGATTTCGAAACCCGGCTGATCGCCAAACATAATGCTGCAGCACGGCTGCGGGAAACCCTGGACAAGCCAGGCTACCGGGCTTCCCCCATCGCTCTGGGCATGAACACCGATGCCTACCAGCCCATCGAGAGAGAACGGGAAATCACCCGCGACCTGCTGAAGGTGATGTGCGAATACCGCCACCCGGTCTCCCTGATTACCAAGGGCGCCCTGATCCTGCGGGATCTGGACCTGCTATCGGACCTGGCGCGGGACCAACTGTGCTCGGTCACCATCAGCCTGACCACCCTGAGCAATGACCTGAAACGCCGGATGGAGCCCCGGACGGCCGCTCCCGCGACGCGCCTGAAGATGGTTGAACGGCTCCGTGAAGCCGGCATTCCGGTCGGGATCATCATCGGCCCGGTTATCCCGTTTATCAACGACCACGAAATCGAGGCAATTCTGGAGGCCGCGGCCAACGCCGGAGCCGAACAGGCCGGCTGGATTATGCTACGTTTACCCTATGAGCTGGACGCACTGTTCCAGGACTGGCTCCAGCGACATTTCCCGGACAGGGCCGGGCATGTCATGAACCGGATCCGCGATCTCAGGGGTGGCAAGAGTTACGACAGCACCTTCGGCAGCCGAATGACCGGCGAGGGTCCGTACTCCGACCTGATTCGCCAACGCTTCCGGAACAAGGTGCGCAAGCTCGGGCTCAACACCCGGGAACAAGGCTCCCTGAGGACCGACCTGTTCCGTCGCCCGGACGGAGACCAGATGGCACTGTGGTAACGCGTAGTTATGAGTAAATGCAGGCACACCGCGTTGGCAATCCTGGCAACCTTGATCATCTTGGTGCTACCGGTGCCTTCTGTCACGGCAGCAGGCCCGAGCGAACCTCTTGTCCAACGAATTGAAGCGCTCGAAGGCGGGCAGCCGGTGCAGGTGCTTGGCGAGCCAGTGCTGGCACGGGAAGCATTGCGCAGGTTCTACGAAAACCATGGTTTCCAGCTCGCCTGGTCCTCCCCGGGCCATCGCCGGGAACTGGCTGAAGCCATCAGGCAGATCGCCAACGACGGTCTCAACCCGGTGGACTATCACGGAGAACTTTTAGCAGACCTGGTCCTGCGGGCACGCGACGACCTGTCCGGGGAGATGCGGGCAGACATCGACTTGCTGTTTACCGATGCCTTCCTGCTGGCTGCATCCCATCTGTTGGAGGGCAAGGTGAATCCACAGACCATTCACGCCGAGTGGAATGCCAGCCGCCAACACCGGGACCTCGCCGTTACTCTCGCCGAGGCACTCCGGGACGACACCATTGCCGCGACTCTCAATAGTCTCAGGCCCAACCATCCCGCCTATGCCAAACTGACGGAGGCCCGCAACCGGCTTACCCCCCTGCTTGGGCACCCCTGGTTGCCGATTGCCGACGGCCCGTCCATTCATCCCGGTGACCAGGATCCCCGACTGCCAGAGATCCGGCGCAGGCTGACGGCCCTGGGTGATATTCCCGACCCCGCCGGCACCGGGACTCCGTTCACCGACCCGACCCTCTACAGCGAGGACCTGGATCCGGTGATTCCCAACTTCCAGGCCCGGCATGGCCTCGAGCCGGACGGCATTATCGGCAAGCAAACCCTCGCCGCAGTGAATCTCATGCCGGTGGAGCGCATCCGGCAGATCGACGCCAGCCTGGAGCGATGGCGCTGGCTGCCGCAATCCCTGGGCGATGACTATGTCATCGTTAATATTGCCGGCTTCGGACTGCAGTTGGTGATGGATGGTCGCGAGACATTGCGTTCGAGGGTTATTGTCGGCCGACCTTACCGCCAGACTCCTGTGTTTTCAGACCGCATCCGCTACCTGGTGTTCAACCCAACCTGGACTGTGCCTCGCAAGCTGATGATCGAGGACCTGCTGCCCGAAATCGTCCGCGATCCGGCGTATCTGAACCGCCAGGACATCAGCGTCTATCAGGGTTGGGGGGCGGATCGCCAAAAGATCGATCCGGCGACCATTGATTGGCCTTCACTGTCCAGAAACAACTTTCCCTATCAGCTGGTTCAGGAGCCAGGCCCACTGAACGCCCTCGGTCAGGTCAAGTTCATGTTTCCCAACCCCTACGCGGTGTACCTGCACGATACACCGGGCCAGTACCTGTTCGGCCGTCAAGAACGGAGCTTCAGCTCCGGTTGTATCCGGGTGGAAAAACCGATGGAGCTGGCCGAACAGCTTCTTGCCGGCGCCCCCGAGTGGAACCGCACTACAATCGATCGTCTCCTTGAGGAAAAAACGCCGGTCACCGCTATTCTCCCCGAGCCGATTGCCATCTATATTCAATATTGGACGGCCTGGGTGGATGAGGCGCAACGAATCCAGTTCCGCGACGATATCTACAACCGGGACTTTCGGTTGCTGGCCCAGTTACGCCAGGCCGTGTCTGGGGAATACCAGCTGCCAACGCCGGTTGTCGCAACAGACCTCACCCCAGCCACCGGAGACCAGTAACCGAAGTCTTATTGACTTTAGCACAAAGGGAAATAAGCTAATGCGCTTTATTTATGAACGGAGGCAAACAATGAAGATCCTCTCCAAACTGATTCTGACGGGCGCGATAACCGCCCTGGCCTCTGGCGCCTACGCCGCCGGAGGCAATCCCGAGCGGGGCGGGCAGCTGGCCGCACAGGGTGACGGCAGCGGCGCTCCGTGCCTGGCCTGTCATGGTGCCGACGGTTCCGGCAACAATGCCGGCGGTTTTCCCCGCCTGGCCGGACTCGACGCCACCTACCTGACCAGCCAGATGCTGGCTTATAACAACGGTGGGCGTATCAGCCCGGTGATGCAGCCCAATATCGACAACTTCGATGAACAACAGATCCGGGACCTGGCCGCCTACTATGCCGCCATGCCGATTCCCGAGACCACGACACCGGCCAATGTCAGTGACGAAGTACTCGCCCTCGGCGAAAAACTGGCCAACCAGGGCGACTGGGACAACTACATTCCTCCGTGCTCCTCCTGCCACGGACCCGGCAACCGCGGTGTTGGCGAAACCTTCCCGGCCATCGCCGGACAGCATCCGAATTACATCCGGTCACAGCTCAATGCCTGGAAGAACAACCAGCGCAATAATGATCCCAACCAGCTGATGACGGCAGTTGCGGAGCGCCTGACCGAGGAACAAATCGACGCCGTGGCCGCCTACCTGGGCAGCCAGAGTGCAACCGCGAACTAACAGGAGGCAGAGCCATGAAAATGAAGCATACAATTTCCCTGCTCGCCGGCCTGCTGGTTGCAAGCCCTGCAGCCCTGGCGCAGCCTGAAGTACCGGTCAACCTGCCGGAATTCAAGGAAGGCCAATACGTTCACAGCGCCCCCACCGTGGAGGACCTGAAGAACGATGACAGCATTCACCCGGAACTGAAAAAAGTCATTCTCAAGGGCCGGGACATGTTCATGAATACCCAGCAGTACCGCGGCGAATACGTCTTCAACGACATGAACTGCAAGTCCTGCCACATGGGCGAGGGTCGCAAGAACTGGTCCGGCCCGGTCTGGCCTGCAGCCACCACGCTGCCGGACTTCCGGGGCAAGAACCAGCACGTGAACTCGCTGGAAGAGCGGATTGCCGGGTGTTTCTCGTTCTCCATGAATGGCAAGCCCCCTGCCTATGGCAGTGACGACATGCTGGCTATGATGGCCTACCACCAGTGGCTTGCGAAGGACGCACCGGTGTACGAAAAGAACATTGGCGGTCGCGGCTTCAGCCATCTGGGTAACGAAAAACCGGAGCTGGACTATGAGCGCGGCCAAAAGGTCTATGCCGAGAATTGTGCGGTGTGCCACGGCGACGATGGACAGGGCCAGAAAAAGGACGGACAGGTTGTGTTCCCACCGCTGTGGGGTGATGGCTCCTACAACTGGGGCGCCGGCATGACCCGGATTTTCACTGCGGCCTCGTTCATCAAGAACAACATGCCGCTGGGGCAGCCCGGCTCCCTGACCGACGATGAAGCCTGGCAGGTTGCCAACTACATCAACTCCCAGGAACGTCCGCAGGATCCGCGTTACACAGGTGACGTGAAAGAGACCCGGGAAAAGTTCCTGAACTTCCACAAGCACACGAACTATGGAACAGTAGTCAACGGTAAACTTTTGGGCGATCACGACAACACCGGCGACAAGCCTTTCCTGAAGCCCGACGTACTGCGACCCCGGACCTTCGAGTAAGGTATTGGGGCTGTCCGGGAGGAAAGGCACAGGCAAGGAGATCATCATGCCACGCACACTGCTTTTCCTCTCGGCAATCATCCTTCTGAGCGGCTGTCAGTCCCTGCCATCCGAAAAAACAGGTGATATTCCTCCGGGCAATATCCTTCTGAGCGCCCAACACTGCCTGAAGGAATACATTGACGATCTCGACAAGGTCCATTTTGGCCCTTGCCTGAAAGTTGTATCCGTCAATGGCGACGCACCCTCAGTCAGGGAAGACGGTTTCATCGAGCTTCCCATAGCCACCGCTTTCAGCCTTGAGACCAGCTGTGTTTACCGACATGCCGACGGCACCCTGATTCCGGCGACGGTGAGCATGGCAGCATTTGAGGTCAGAAGTGACACATTTACCGACGGTGGTAAACGCTGGTACCTGCACGCCCACAAACAGGCCCGGAACGTCGTCGGTTGTGAGCCGACCCTGGCGCCTTCCGTGTACCCGACCTACGGAACAAACTAGGCCCTTGGACAGGACAGCCTCAGGCCCGGAACAATCATTCAAAAATACTGACAGGGTAAGTCGATATTCTCCGCTTTAAGAGAGCGCCCTCCACCACGATAGTTTGGTGCTTACAATCCATTGGCACATGAGGGTATCTATGAGCGACGTTATGCAATCTGGCACATTCAGTTCCATCGAGGTACCGAATCGTTTTGCCCTGGCTCCCATGACGCGCACCAGCGCCGAGGCCGATGGCACGCCGAACGCACTGATGGCTGATCACTACGAAGGCTATGCCAAAGGCGGCTTTGGTCTGGTGATCACCGAGGGCACCTACACCGATGACAAGGCCAGCCAGGGCTATGCGAACCAGCCGGGTATCATCAATGACACCCAGGTTGCCGGCTGGAAGACCATCATTGACCGGGTACATGCCGGCGGCAGCAAAATCTTTGTTCAACTGATGCATGCCGGTGCCCAGTTCCAGGCCAACCGGTACACCGACCAGCCGCTTGGTCCGAGTGAGGTAACCCCAAAAGGCGCTCCCCTTGGCCTTTATGGCGACCAGCAAACCTGGCAAACCCCTTCCGCCATGACTGAAACAGACATCCAGGCGGCCGTTGACGGCTTCGCCCGTGCCGCTGCGAACGCCAGAAAGGCGGGCTTCGACGGAATCGAAATCCACGGAGCCAACGGCTACCTCCTCAACCAGTTCCTGAGCACGCACTTCAACAAACGGGAAGACAGCTACGGCGGCTCCCTGGATAACCGTCTGCGCCTGGTACTGGAGGTGGTCCGTGCCGTCCGGAAAGCCGTTGGTGACAGCTATCCGGTGGGTATCCGTCTGTCACAGGCAACCGTGACCGATCCTGACTATCAGCTTCCCGAGGGCGAGTCTGGCTTCAGGAGGGTCGTCGAGGCGGTGCGTAATGCCGGTGCGGATTTCGTGCATACCACCGATGGTGCGATCAACCGGAAGAACTTTGTCGAGGGTGACCAAAGCCTGGCCAGTGTGGCGGCCTCGGTTGAAGGTATAGAGCTGATCATCAACGGCGGCATTGATGAGACCAACTACCAGGATGTGGCGAGTCAATTCCCGCGCGCCTTGCTGGCCGTCGGAAAGAAGGCGCTCGCGAATCCGGACTTCGTACAGCGGCTAAAGGATGGCAAGGAAATTGGTGATCTGGACTTTGCCATGCTGCAGCCCAAAGCCACTATCACCAACGAACTGGCCTGGCGCGAGCAAAACGCCGCCTGAACTACGTTCAGCCAGCCGGAAAAAACCGCCGGAGTTCGTCGATGACGGACTCCGGCGCCTCTTCAGGCAGGAAATGACCACATTCAAGGGCCTTCCCTTCCACTGTCGAACCGTACTGGCGCCACACTGACAATACGTCGTAGGTGCGGTTCACAAAGCCTTTGCTGCCCCACAGCACTAACAGGGGACACTCCACCCCGTGCCCCCGATCCCGGTCCGCCCGGTCGTGTTCCAGATCAATCGTGGCCGCCGCCCGGTAATCCTCGCAACTGGCATGGATGGCTTCGGGTGCGGAGAAACAGCGGACATAGTCGGCCACCGCTTCCGGCTCGAATTGCGCCCCCGGTGCCGACCAGCGACTGAGTTTCTCACGCAGGTAATAGCCCGGATCCTGACCAATCATGTGCTCGGGCAGCCCGTCAGGCTGGATCAGGAAGAACCAGTGGTAATAGCCGGTCGCGAACGCCTGGTCGGTATGCTCGAACATGTGCAGGGTCGGGGCTATATCCATCACGCAGGCGCGCTCCACCGCCGCCGGGTGGTCCAGACAGAGTCGGTGGGTGACCCGGGCACCCCGGTCGTGACCTGCCACCGAGAACTCCCGATAGCCCAGTGACTGCATCAGTGCCACCATGTCCGCCGCCATCTGCCGTTTGCTGTAGGCGTAGTGGTCCGGGCCGGAATCCGGTTTGCTACTGTCGCCGTACCCCCTGAGGTCAGGGCAGATAACATGAAAGTCCCGGGCGAGCGCCGGCGCCACTTTCTGCCACATCAGGTGAGTCTGGGGGTAACCGTGCAACAGGAGGAGGGGGCGACCTGAGCCACCATGGGCGACGTTCATGGTCACATCGCCAACGTCGATCTGTTGGTACTGGAACGGTTCTGGCAGTTTCATGTCACTCCCCTTTTGTCATTGTTCCGGATTTATCGCCTGAATCCACAGTATTGCACCATACGACCAATCGCCAAGCGTCCCCGGTGCTATGCTGAAACCACAAACCAACAGGAGCGCGCATGTCCGCTGATCCCAGTATTATCTGGTTGGGAAGCATTTCCAGCCTGTTAGCAGGCCTGGCCACGGGTGTTGGCGCTCTGGCGATTTTCCTGGTGCGCACGATCACCCACAAGCTCCAGGATGGCATGCTCGCTGCGGCTGCGGGGGTCATGCTGGCAGCCTCCTTCTTCTCACTTCTGCTCCCGGGGCTCGAATACGGCGAGACCATCACCGGCCATACCTGGCTGGCCGCCCTGGTCGTGATCTTCGGTGTTCTCTCCGGAGCAGCCGCCCTGCTCTATGTGCACCAGAAACTTCCGCACCAGCACTTCGAGCTCGGGCGCGAGGGCTCGGACGCCTCCTATATCCGGGGGATCTGGCTGTTCATCATCGCCATCACCCTGCACAACTTTCCGGAGGGCATGGCGGTCGGCGTCGGGTTTGCCGGTGGGGATGTCCGAAATGGGTACGTCCTGGCGACCGGCATCGGCCTGCAGAACATACCGGAGGGCCTGGCTGTCGCCTTTTCACTCCTGGCCATCGATTACTCCCGACTCAAGGCTTTCGGCATTGCCCTGCTGACGGGGCTTGCCGAGCCAATCGGCGGCGTATTCGGCGCCACCCTGGTGTGGCTGGCCGAGCCCCTCATGCCCTGGACCCTGGGTTTTGCCGCAGGCGCCATGCTGTTCATCATCAGCAACGAAATCATTCCGGAAACCCATCACCGGCAGTGGAAAATCATGTCTACGTTCTGCCTACTGGCTGGCTTCGTTGTCATGATGTTCCTGGATGCCACCCTCGGCTAATCCATTCGTCCAATTCAGGATGTATCCGGCAAGGATTTGCGATACAAAGAGCTATCTCAACACAATAAAAACAAACCGGTCAGACATCATGAATGACAGAACCCGTTCGTCCTCCGGGCCTTTCGATTACATCATCGTGGGCGCAGGCACCGCTGGCTGCCTGCTGGCCAACCGCCTGAGTGCCGACCCGAATAATCGGGTGTTGCTGATCGAAGCCGGCGGCCGGGACAATTACCACTGGATCCACATCCCGGTCGGCTACCTCTACTGTATCGATAACCCCCGCACCGACTGGCGCTTCCGTACCGAACCGGATCCCGGCCTGAACGGTCGCTCGCTGATCTATCCCCGGGGCAAGACCCTGGGCGGGTGTTCCAGCATCAACGGGATGCTCTACATCCGTGGCCAGGCCAGGGATTACAACCAGTGGGCCGAGATCACCGGCGAGGACGCCTGGAGCTGGGACAACTGTCTGCCCGACTTCATGCGCCACGAGGACCACTATCGCCTGGACGAGGGCGGCGATGCTGATCCGGAACACCACAAATACCATGGCCACGGTGGTGAATGGCGGATCGAACACCAGCGCCTGAAATGGCAGGTGCTGGAAGACTTTGCCACCGCCTGCGTTGAGGCAGGCATCCCCCGCACCCGGGACTTCAACCGGGGTGACAATGAAGGTGTGGACTATTTCGAGGTCAACCAGCGTTCGGGCTGGCGCTGGAACACCTCCAAAGCTTTCCTTCGGGAAGCCGAGAAGCGCCCCAATCTTACCCTCTGGCACTCCACCCATGTGCTGGGTCTGGAAGTGAAATCCGGTGATTCCGGCCCCCGCTGCACCGGAGTGCGAGTGGAGCGGCCCGGAGCCGGTGACGTGGTTGCCAGCGCGGAACGGGAAGTCATCCTCTCCGCGGGCGCCATCGGCTCACCGCAACTGCTGCAACTGTCCGGCATCGGCCCTGCGGATCTTCTGAAAAAACATGGTATTGACGTGGTCGCCGACCTGCCCGGCGTGGGCGAGAACCTGCAGGACCATCTGCAGATACGGTCCGTGTACAAGGTCAAGGGCGCCACGACCCTGAACACCATGGCCAACTCCCTGATCGGCAAGGCCCGAATTGGCCTTGAGTATCTGCTCACTCGCTCCGGCCCCATGAGCATGGCGCCGTCCCAGCTCTGCCTGTTTACCCGAAGCTCCGACGAGTACGAGCACGCCAATATCGAGTATCACGTCCAACCCCTGAGCCTGGATGCCTTCGGCCAGCCGCTGCACAACTTCCCGGCCATCACCGCCAGTGTCTGCAACCTGAATCCGACCAGTCGCGGCACGGTGCGCATTCGCAGCAACGACCCGAAACAGGCCCCGGCCATTGCCCCGAACTATCTCAGCACACCGGAGGACCGCAGGGTCGCCGCGGACTCCCTGCGCGTGACCCGTCGTATTGCCGAACAACCGGCCTTCGCGCAATACCAGCCCGAGGAGTTCAAGCCCGGGCTGGAGTACCAGAGTGACGACGAACTGGCCAAACTGGCCGGGGATATCGGCACCACCATTTTCCATCCGGTGGGCACCACCCGCATGGGCCGGGCTGATGACGACCTGGCGGTGGTGGACCCTCACCTGAAAGTGCGAGGTGTGGCAGGCCTGCGGGTGGTCGATGCCGGCGTGATGCCCACCATCACCAGCGGCAACACCAACTCGCCCACCCTGATGATTGCCGAGAAGGCAGCGCGCTGGATTCTGACCGGCGATTAGCCGCTGAATTGATTGCAGTTTCCAGGTTTTTTGATGGGAACGGGCTGCTAGAATTGGCAGTCCGTTTTACTTGCAAAGGACTGATCCGCAATGACCCTTGCCACCTGGCTCACCGTTGTCACCATCTGCATTCTTGGCGCCATGTCCCCCGGCCCGTCGCTGGCACTGGTGCTCAAACAGACCCTGACCGGTGGCCGGCGTAACGGTGTCATTACCGCCCTGTCCCACGGGGTCGGCGTGGGAATCTACGCCTTCCTGAGTATTCTCGGGCTGGCGGCCATCATTACCGCCTCCCCCACCGCCTTCTCGATTCTGCAATGGGGTGGCGCAGGTTACCTTGCCTGGCTCGGCGTCAAAGGCCTGAGGGCAAAACGGCAGGAAAACGAGGAGCTCCCGGATGCGCCGACCACCAAAAGCGCGGCACGGGATGGCTTTCTGATTGCCTTCTTCAATCCGAAAATTGCCGTCTTTTTCCTGGCGCTGTTCAGCCAGGTGGTCGGCACCGATACCAGCCTGCTGGCGAAATTCGGCTATGCCGCCACGGCGTTGATCATAGACACCAGCTGGTACCTGATAGTCGCCTGGCTGTTCTCCAACCCCCGGTGGCTGGATGCACTCCGGCAGCGGGCAGTCTGGTTCGAGCGGGTTTTCGGTGCGGTCCTGATAGGTCTGGCCGGCCGACTGGTGGTGGGAATCCTCAACGGCAAATAAGCCGGTCAACCGGCGAGGGCGACAATGTCCGGGTATTCCCGGATCTGAACCACACGCTCAGCCGGTTCCGCCGACGATATCCCGCACACTTCGTTCACCATGGCCTCGGCCACGGTCTCGGCCTTGATCGCCCGGTATTTATCGAGGGGACCGATCAGCACCCGGTTCACCAGTGGCATGGCCATCTGGCCCAGTTCCTCGCCACCCCGGTGTTCCTGGCGATCGCCCAGCAGCAGGCTGGGGTGGTAGATGGAGAGGTAGGGAAAGTTCAGCTCGCGGACCGCATCTTCCAGTTCCCCTTTTACGCGGTTATAGAAAATAGTGGATGAGGAGGACGCGCCGATGGCGGACATCAGGATCAGCGAGTTCACCCCGCGCTCTCGCGCCAGTTTCGCTGCGGCCAGGGCATAACCGTAATCCACTTTCCGGAAATTGTCCTGGGAACCGGCTTTCTTGATGGTGGTTCCAAGGCAGCAGATCAGGGCATCCACGGCAAAGATATCGGCATGGGCTGTGAGATCATCAAAGTCCACCACATGCTGGTCGAGCTTCGGATGTTCCAGTGACATCGGTTTGCGTACCGGCACCACCACTTTGCTGATCGCTTTCCGGGCCAGCAACTGCTGTACCACCAGATGGCCGGTCAACCCGGTCGCCCCCAGCACCATGACATTCATGCCGCGTTTCTCCCTGATCTTGTTATTGAAATGCACGGCTTAGAGTCTATCAGTCAGACGGACATAAAAAAGCACCGGGCAAAGCCCGGTGCAAAGACTGACAACAGATCGTCAGGTGGGAGCAATAGGATTCCGTCAGTCGCTGACGGGGGATTCTTTCATGGCCGCGTTCATGCGTCTGCGCAGAAGCGGGCCAACCAGGTACGGCAGCACCAGACCAAGGCCGGCAACGATCCAGAGCCCCATGGCCAGCGGACTGGCCCAGAGGATGCTCCAGTCTCCGTCCGACAGCACCATGGCATGACCCAGGTTCTTCTCCATCTCCGGCCCCAGCAGCAAGCCCAGGATGATCGGCACCAGCGGAATTTCCAGCTTGCGCAGGAAATAACCGGCGACACCGAAGGCCACCATGAAGTACAGGTCGAAGGTGCTGTGGCTGATGGAATAGATGCCCACAAACGCGACCATGGTCACGATGGGCAGCAGGTACATCGGCGGCACCGACAGCAGCTTCACGAAGAAGCCCACCAGCGGAATGTTAAGCACCAGCAGCAATACATTACCGATCAGCAGGGCGGCAATGACGCCCCAGACAATGTCGGCGTTCTGGGTAAACATCAGCGGGCCTGGCGTGATATTCAGGGAGATCAGCATGGCCAGCAGCACAGCGGTGGTACCGCTACCTGGAACACCCAGGGTCAGCATCGGTACCAGGGCGCCAGAGGAGGCACCGTTGTTACCGGCTTCCGGCGCCACCACACCGCGGATATCGCCTTCACCGAACTTGCCCTTCTTTCCAAGCACCTGCTTCTCCAGGGTATAGCTGATGAAACTGCCCAGAGAGGCGCCGGCCCCCGGCAACACGCCGGATATGAAGCCCAGGATACCGCCCCGCAGTTGCGTCGGGATGGTGGTCACCAGTTCCTTGAAGGTCAGGCTGAGCTTGCCGACGGTCATTTTCTCCCGGCCGCCGCCCATGCGATGCTCCACGAAGAACAACAGCTCGGAGATGGCAAACAGGCCCACGATCGCCAGGATGAAATCGATGCCTTCGTACAGCTCCAGCACGCCGAAGGTGTAGCGCTGGGTGCCGGTGGAGATATCGATGCCGACCGTGGAGATCATGATGCCCAGGGTCGCTGCCACAACGGTCTTCATCGGGTTCTTGCCGGTGATTCCGCCAAGGGTGGCGAACGCCAGCAGGAACAGGGCAAAGTACTCAGCCGGTCCGAAGGTCAGGGCAAATTTCGCCAGTACCGGCGCGAGCATGATCAGGCCGATGGTACCGATCAGGCCACCCGCGAACGAGGCGATGGCGGATACGGCAAGCGCGTCCGCTGCCCGACCCTTCTGCGCCATCGGATAGCCGTCAAGACAGGTCATCATTGCCGGCTCATCACCGGGGATGTTCAGCAGGATCGAGGAAATACGCCCGCCATACATGGCACCGGCATAGACGGCGGTCAACAGGATCATCGCCGTTTCCGGCGGCAGCCCCAGGGTGAAAGCCAATGGGATCAGGATGGCCACACCATTGGCAGGGCCCAGCCCGGGCAAACAGCCGATCAGTGTGCCAACGAAGGCCCCGAACAGAGCAAACATCAGGTTATAAGGGGTCAGCGCGACCGCAAACCCCTCCATGAGGAAGCCGAGGGTTTCCATCAGTTCACCTCCAGCAAGCCGGCCGGCAGGCTCAGGGACAGGCCGTGGTTAAACAGCACGAACACCACTACTGCGCTGATCAGCCCGGTCAGGAAGGCCCGGTTCGGCACCGCGCCCATTCGCCAGCTCAGGGTACCCACGGCCAGGGTGGTGGCGATGATGAAGCCGAGTGGTTCGAGCAACAACGCGTAGACGATCAGCACCACCACCGAGACCACCAGCTCCAGGGCTGACTTTCCGATCGGCCACTGGGCATCCGGATCTGGCTTGATCATCAGGTACAGGCTGCCTGCCACCAGCACCACCGACAGAATGGTCGGGAAGGTTTCGGGGCCGACGCTTTCGGCCCCGCCAAAGGGCTCGGGCCACTGTTGGGCAGCCCAGCCATAGGCGACGGCGAGGACCAGAAGGCCCAGGCCGAGTATGCGATCACCGAAGCTGGTCATTTCAGCAACCCGATTTCGCGAGACAGGTTCTCGATGTCCTGCACCTGGTTGCGGACAAACTCATCAAACCGGTCCGCAGGCGGGTGAAACGGGATCAGGCCGTTGCTCTTCATGACCTGCTTCCATTCCTCGCTCGCGTACAGGGTATCCACAGCCTCAACCCAGTACTGTTTGGCGGCCTCATCAGCGCCCTTGGGCATATAAAAGCCACGCCAGTTCGGGCCCACGGCATCAATACCCTGCTCCTTTGCCGTCGGAATATCATTGAATTTGCCCGGCAGGCGTTCGTCCGCCAGCACCGCGATCACCCGCAGGTCTCCCGATTCCATGAAACCGGTCGCCTCGGAAATATCACCGGTAAAGGCGTCCACCTGGCCACCGACCACCTGGGTCATGGCCTCACCACCGTTGTTGTAGGAGAGGTAGGGAATGGCAGGCAGCTTGTCGGCTCCGGCGGCCTTGGCCGCAATCAGCACTTTCAGGTGGTCCCAGCCGCCACGGGCACTGCCACCGGCAAACTTGACGGACTTCGGGTTCGCCTTCACCGCATCCATCAACTCGTTCAGGTTCTGGTATTCGGAATCCTTGCTGACGGCGATGATGCCGTAATCCGCGCCAAGCGCACCGACCCAGGTCACCATATCGGCGTTCATGCCCGGGAACTGTTTCTGGGCCAGACGGGTGGTGGTTGCTGTGGATGCGGCCACCAGCAACTTGTTGTCCTCCGACCGCTTGCTCACGGTGTGGGCGTATGCCACACCGCCACCGGCGCCAGCCATATTGACGGTCTGAACGGTACCTTCGACCAGACCAAGGTCCTGCATCACATTGCCGACGCTGCGACAGGTAAAATCCCAACCGCCACCGGGATCGGCCGGGGCAAGACATTCCACTTTTCCGGACGGCTGCCAGGCCATGGCAGACATGGAGACGGCCGCAGCCGCCACAAAAGACAGGGTTTGCTTGATAAACATTGTTGTCACCTCAATCAGCTTGTTTTTGTCATCACTCCCGAGGCAAGACCGGTCCCTGGCGTTGGCAGACCAGAGGAGTGAATGCACGCAGATTAATAGGTGAAACCCGAGACGCTGAAGCTTGTGCACGTAATGCTTTTAAAGAGCGTTAACCGCATTTTGTGCATAAAGATCACGGGCATGCGGCGCGGGGATGCAGTACCCTGAACCACAAACGACAAGAAGCCTTATCCCGACCCGTGTTGCGAAAGACCAAACTCAAAACCCGCATGATCCTCACCCTGGGGATTCTTGGCGCGCTGCAGACCATTCTGATCGGCGGCTTTGCCGGCTATTACCTCAGCGAATCCCTGTACGAGGAAATCGGCCAGCGCGCACTGATGGTGTCCAAGACGGTAGCGGCCTCACCGGCGGTGATCGAAGGTGTCCAATCACGTGACATTCCCGGTCTCAATCGTCTCGCCCGGCGGCTGACGGAAACCAACGAAGCCCTGTTCATTGTGATCGGAGACCATGAGGCCATTCGCCTGGCCCACCCGGACCCGGACCGCATCGGCTTCTCCATGGGGGATGATGACGGTGACTACGGCCGCAGAGCACTGGTGGATGGCAACGCCTATGTCGCCCGGGCCATGGGCAGCCTCGGCGAGTCCATGCGTGGCAAGGCACCGGTGATCGCACCAGAGTCCGGCGACATCATCGGCATTGTCTCGGTTGGCTACAGTCTGGAGCAGGTGGAAGCCACCATACGACGGTACAACTTTGTACTCTACGGTGTGGTGGGCTTGATGTTGCTGGTCACGGTGATTTCGGCCATTGTCATCGCCGGTCGCTTCAAACGGGCCATTTTCGGGCTGGAGCCAGAGGAGATTGCGCGGTTGTTCCGGGAACGGGAAGCTACGCTGCAATCCGTCCGAGAGGGCATCATTGCGGTGAACCGGGATGGCATCATCACCACTGTAAACCGGGCCGCTTACGAAACCCTCGACCTCCCCCCGGATGAACCGCTCGCCGGCAAACCTATCCTCGATATTCTGCCGGAAAGCAGCCTGATGTCAGTCCTCGAGTCCGGGCAGCCGGATTTTGACCGGGAAATCTGGCTGAGGGGCCGGCAGATGGTGGTCAACCGGCTGCCGGTGCGACAGGGTGAGGAGATCATCGGCGTGGTGGCCAGTTTCCGCCTGCGCAACGAACTCGATCAGGTCAGCCGCCAGCTTACCCGTATCCAGCAGTATGCGGATACTCTGCGCAGCCAGACCCACGAGTATTCCAACAAGCTGCATACCATCGCCGGTCTGATCCAGATTGGCGCCAATGATGAAGCACTGAACCTGATCGGAAGTGAAGTCAGTGACCATCAGGCCCTGCTACACCTGCTGCTTGACGCCGTGCCGGACCCGGTCATCGCCGGTTGTCTGCTGGGCAAATACAATCGGGCAAAGGAAATGGGCCTGCGCCTGGACATTGATCCGGACAGTCAGATGGCAGACCTTCCGGAAACCCTGCCGCGGGAACAGCTGGTCAGCGTCCTGGGCAACCTGATCGACAATGCCCTGGAGGCCACCCGCCAGCACGCCGGCGCCGGGGGGCGGGTGCGGTTGTCGATGACAGATCTGGGCCAGGAGCTGATCTTCGAAATAGAAGACCAGGGGCCCGGTGTACCGGAAGATGCCCAGCGTAGGATCTTCGAGCGGGGTGTCAGCACCAAGGGCGAGGACCATGGCATCGGCCTGCACCTGGTGCAACAGTTTCTGAATCGCTGGGGAGGTTCCGTGACCGTGGAAAACCTGCCGGAAGGCGGCAGTCGGTTCACCCTCTACCTGCCCAAGCAACCGGAAGGGAGACGCACCCTGTGACACCGATTCGGCTTCTAATTGTTGAAGATGACCACAAGATCGCCGAAATCCAGCGGCGCTTCGTCGAGCGTCTCGAGAACGTTGAGCTTTGCGGTATTGCCCACACCCTGGCCGATGCCCGGGATCTGGTGGACGTCATGGAGCCGGAACTCATCCTGCTGGATGTCTACTTCCCGGACGGCAATGGCCTTGATCTACTGAGGGAGCTGAGAGCACGGGACAGCCGGACCGATGTCATCCTGATCACCGCAGCCAAGGAAGTGGAGACCCTGCGCAGTGCCCTGCGTGGCGGAGTCTTCGATTACATCCTCAAGCCCCTGGTGTTCGAGCGACTGCAGGAAGCGGTACAGCGATACCGGGAACACCTCGACAAGCTTTCCACTCTCAACCAGCTGGCCCAGAAGGAAGTGGATGCCCTCTTGCCCCGGGGCAGCCAGGAAACCGACCAACCCCGGCAGGAACGTCTGCCCAAGGGCATTGACGGACTCACCCTGGATAAAATCCGTGAAGTGATTGCCCATGGCGGGCATTGGAGTGCCGAGGAAATGGGGGCAGAAATGGGCGCATCACGCACGACTGCCCGGCGCTACCTGGAATACCTGGTCGGCACCGGCGAGCTGAGCGCCGAGGTGAGCTATGGTAGTGTAGGACGACCGGAGCGGCGTTACTGCCTCAAAACCTAGCCGCCCTTTTTTGCCTATTCAGGACAAGTACCTTGAGACCACTGATCCTCGGACTTCTCGCGATTTTCTTTCTGACTGGTTGCCAGGACTCCCCGACCGGCCGCAACCAGCTCGCTCTCGTGCCCGATGCTGTCATGGCCGACATCGGCCAGCAGAGTTTTGCCCAGATGAAGGAGCAGAATCCGGTACTGGAAGACCCGCAGGTCAACGGTGTGGTGCAGTGTATTGCCGGCGAACTGGTGCAGGCAGCTGCCGAGCAGTTCCCCGCCGTGTCCATGCCTGAAAGCTGGGAAGTGGTGGTGTTCCGGAATGACACGCCGAACGCCTTCGCCCTCCCCGGCGGCAAGATCGGTGTTCATACCGGCTTGCTCCGGATCGCAGAAACCCCGGCGCAACTGGCCACGGTCATCAGCCACGAAGTGGCCCACGTGCTTGCCGACCATGGCAATGAACGCCTGACCCAGGAACTTGGCCTGAAGGCGGGCCTGTTACTCGTCGGCCTGTTCACCGAAAGCGAGATCGCGGAAGACCAGCTCCAGAATGCCCTGGGCATCGGTGCCCGGTTGGGTATTACCCTGCCCTTCAGTCGTGCCCATGAATCGGAAGCGGATCTTATGGGGCTGAGCATCATGGCCCGAGCCGGCTTCAATCCGGAGCAGAGCGTGGCCCTCTGGCGCAACATGGCCCGTGCCTCCGGCGAACAGCCGCTGGAATTTCTTTCAACCCACCCCAACCACGACACCCGCATTGGCGATCTGAGCGCCCGCATGGAATCGGCAAATCAGCTTTTCTTAGCAGCGGAGCCCGCAGACTGCAACCTGTAAAGACGATTTCTCCATCCTGACCATTCTTGACTATGATCAATAAATGAGCAGCCAGCGTAATTTCCAAAGTGAAATGGCGAGGCATCAGGCATGGTGGAAAAACTGGATCATCCCGGCGGCACCCGGTTATTACTAACCCCCAATCGCTCGTTGAGCTGGAAGGGCAACGTCCGGATCTGGATCGGACTGGTTGTACTCTCGGCAATCATCGGAATCGGCTGGGCGCTCGCAGGCGCTTGGGTCATTCTGCCGTTTGCTGGACTGGAGCTGATGGCCGTAGCTGCCGGCATCTATATCACCTCACGCGACTGCCAGCGCAAGGAAGTCCTGACCATGGAAGGAGATGAGATCCTCCTGGAAAAGGGACGGAAACAGAAAAACGCCCAATGGACCCTGCCCCGGCCCTACACCCGCCTGCAACTGAAAGATCCGGTCCACCCCTTCGCACCGGCCAAGCTTTTCCTGAGCCACCGCGACCACCGCATATCCCTCGGCGGTTTTCTGAATGTCGAGGATACGGAAAGGCTGATCGAAACCCTTGAGTCCCTCGGCTTTGTTCCGGAACGAAAACAGCCCGATCCGGAAATCGGGCTGTGGTTCTGAGCAGCGGCTACGCTACTTGGCAGGCGGAGTCTGCTTTCTCGCCAGCACGTAGTAGACCAGACTGATGAGGCCGCAGATGATGAGAATCCACCCGGCTCCCTCAGCCATATCGGTATCGCCGCTGCTCAGGCCGATCAGGACAACAACCCCGATTACGATGCTGTACATCGCCGACAGGAAAAGAATGATCAGACTCTTTCGGGGCTCATGTTTGATCACCGTTTTCGGATCTTCCATAGGGACCTCCGGTTCGGCCGGTCAGCGTCGAGCACGAACTTCATTTGTGCTTGCCCTATAGTTAAAAGATTAGGTCATTTTTTAATCATTCAACCCCGGATAACCGGTCATATACCCGCTCCACAACCTGTGGATGCCACAGTAGCCGATAATGACCGAGCCCCTGGGTTCGAAACACCTCCGCTCCCCGCCAGTTTTTAAATACCGATTCGCTCTCGCCGACCGGAATCTGTTGATCGTCCTGATCCACAAAAATAAGCCCACGGCCGTCGAGCTCCGGTGCCAGCGCATCGAACGAAAACTGCTGCCAGACTGATTGCCCAAACCGTTGTTCCATTCTCGCACGCTGTCCGGCAATCAGCTCCGTCGAAATCCCCAGTGTCCGGCCGAATCCCTCCACCACCGATTCAAGATCCCTGGGTGGCGCGAGTAGAAAAATGTGCTCGGCCTGGACGCCATCCACCAATGCCCGTGCCAGGGCGAGGCTTCCTATGGAGTGGGCAACAACCGCCCTGAGAGGGCCGGCACTGCGGGCAACACAATAGACCGCCTCGGACATTTCGAACAGGTCGGTACGAAGTCCCTGCGCCCGCCCATGGCCGGGCGCGTCGAAGGTAACAACCCGGTAACCGGCTTTTACCAGCAGGCCAACAAAGGCACCAAACTGGATCCCGGCCCCGGACCATCCATGCACCATCAGGACCGTCGGCCCGAATCCCCAGCTGTAAACCGGAATCGTCTGGCGGCCAACCCGAAGCTGGGTGTAGCTGTCTGCTTCCTCATACAAAGATTCATACCGACTCGGTGCGGGTAAGCGGCCGGGGGTAAAGAACAGATGTTCCACTGCGTTTCCGGCGAGCGTTGGCGAAACCCGGTGCAACCAGTTTATACCCTTGCCCAGCAGGGCAATTTTGCTGTCGGCCGGTGACACGAGACGGCCGGTAACAGGGGTCGCAGTCCGGGTGTTGATGCGAGATTGAACGGTCATGGCAAGTCCTCCTTACCCGGAGGACAGGATGCCCTCCTTCATCACACTTCCAGAGTAAGACTTGCCACTGCGGGGTCGGAGTGTCATATTTGACACGTTAAATGCGAAAAGGGCCATATCATGATCAAAGTTGCCATCGTTGCCCTTCCCTACTGTCACGGTAGTGGCGTTCTCGGGATCATGGATTTTTTCGCGACCGCGAATTTCTGTGATCAGCATCCGGGTAACACATCAGGCCAGAGATTCGACTGCCAGATCGTGACCGCAGACGGCTCCCCGGTCATCACCTACAGCGGAGTGAGCCTTGCACCGACAACGACCTGCGAGAGTTACCAGCCGGACCTGGTGATCGTCGGATCGGCAATGGAGGCGGTCTTGGGCGATCGCCACATCGATCGATCGCTGGCCAGATCAACGCCCATACATGAGTGGCTCCGAAACGCATTCCGGCGCGGCGCAACCATCGCCAGTGTCTGTACCGGCAGCTTTGTCCTCGCCGAAGCCGGCCTTCTGAAAGAGCAGGTAGCGACCACCCACTGGCGCGCCGCGTCAGCCTTCCGCCGCCGTTTTCCGAATATCCGGCTCGAAGCAGACCAGCTGCTGATTGACAACGGCCAGATCATCTGCGCCGGAGGTGCCACCTCCTTCATCGATCTCTGCCTCTACCTTGTGGAAAAGCTCGGTTCGCCCTCACTGGCGCTGGCCTGCAGCAAACTGCTGATCATCGATGCCCGTCGAACCGAGCAAACACCCTATATGAGTTTCTTCGGCAGCAAGGCTCATCAGGACGAGGCAATTGAACAGATACAGCTCTGGCTGGAAACACACTACGCCGAGCCGCTGAGCATCAATGAACTCGCGAGCAGGGCCCGGCTGGGTACCCGAACCTTCAAAAGGCGGTTCAAGGAAGCGACCGGGGAAACCCCTTTGCATTACATACAGCAGTTACGCGTGGAAGCCGCAAAACATCAGCTGGAATCGACACAGCGGCAGACCGCCCGGATTATCTGGGACGTGGGGTATGAGGACGCAAGCTCCTTCCGGAGACTATTCAAGCGTACCGTGGGATGCACGATGGAGCAGTATCGTCGGCGATTCAGCTATGTGACGCCGCGGCTGGCCGCCCATTCATAGGAACCCGGTCATCGAGACCGGGTTCCTGTGATTCAATTCATTCGTAACTGGCTACAATCGAATCGATTTCGCCTGCGCCGCGAGCCTCATCCAACGCCTTCTGGAGGTCAGCCACAACGTCCGGCGAGGTCTCCTTGCTTACCGCCAGGTACATGGGCGTTTCCCGGAACACCAGCACCGGTTTAAGGCCGTCAATGTCATGCGCTTCTTTCGCCACCAGCGGCCCCACCAGACCATCGGTGACCCACAGATCCGCCTGGCCCAGTACCAGACGCCGGGCATTCACATCCCCGGACTGGTTCATGACCACATTGAAGCCTTTACTCACCAGGTAATCGGACATGACGTCACCCTTGTAGCCGGCAATGCGCAGATCTTTGGCGTCTTCCAGGCTGGACAGGGTGATGTCGGAATCCGGTGCCGCGAACAGGGTCCACTTGATGGACGCCAACGGACCAACCCACTGGAACTGGTCTTCGCGCTCGTCGGTACGGGCAGTGCAGAACAGGCCGTGGTTCTCGCGGCCCTGGACCCAGTCGTAAGCGTAACTCCAGACCCGCATCTTCATGACATAGTCATAATCCACCCGGGCCAGCATGGCCTTGACCATGTCGGTGCAGATGCCGGTAATCTCGTCTTCGCTGTGGGCAAAGCCCTGACCGGATTTGGAGGCATTATAGGGTGGGTAGTTTTCGGTAAAGATATACAGACGCTCGGCCGCCAGTGCTGATGATGCTGTGCCGGCCAGCACCAGGGTCAACAGCGCAGACCTTGCGGCCCGGAACATGGAGCCCATGGTGGATGCAGTCATGACGCGCATTCTTTTATCCTTCTCGGCGATTCTCGTTGGATAGTGCGATGGGGTGCAACTGGAGGTTTCCGCCAGTCAGTCTGGTAGTTTATGCCACCTGGACCTTTATCATCGCGCTTTCGACACGGAAAGTCAGTGACAAAACGTATCTACGGGGCAATCACTTCAAGGGATTGGTGATGGCAGGATACATCCAGCGGAGTCTTGCCGGCGATGTCCCCGTCTGCCGTCACTGTCTTGGGCTTTCGCGTGCGAACAGAACAGTGTTTTCCCTTGAGATGCACCAAGGTGCTGGTTCGGGTTGGGGCCTTACGATTGAGCCGAACCATCACGAACGTCAGGAGCAACTGTGCCAGTGGTCGGGGCCTGACGGCGAGCACCTCTAGATAGCCGTCATCCGGCGCCGCCTCCGGAATCTCGTGGCCGCCGCCGAAACTGGTGCCATTGGCCAGGGCAATGGACAGCCAGCGACCGCGCACATAGCCTTTGCCACAGCGGATCTCGGCCCGAAAACCGCGCTTGGCGTTCAGTCGCCGCAGAAGTCCAACCACGTAGGTAAAACGACCGAAAAACTTTTTTTGTGGCCCTCCGGATTCCCGGGCAGGAAGTGTTCCCAGCCCGACATGGGCCACATTGAGAAAAACCTGGTCCCCAAAACGGGCAACGTCCATACGGCGGCGGGAACCACGACTAATGATCTGGCACAACTCGCCGGGATCTTCAGGGAGCCCGATATTGCGGGCGAAGTCATTGGCGGTTCCTGAGGGCAAAACGACAAGCACAGCCTGCTTCTTAAGGCAGATCCTGGCGCCATAGTTCGCTGAACCGTCGCCACCGGCCACCATAACCACGTCTCCCGGACGCACTTCGGATGGCCAACCATCATCAGCGATGTCCCGGCATACCGGTGTTGCCAGACCTGCTCCAGCGAGGTGTCTGAGCCAGAACGCCCGGTCTCTCTGACCGTCACCCGCGTCAACATTTGCCAGCAGCCAATGGGTCATAGTCCTTGCACTTTTCTGTTCCCCGGACCACTACCCTAAACCAACCACGGCAGATACGCAGGGTTCTGACATTAAAGGTTGGCAAAAAAGGATTCACTACAGGGTGTTGCATTTATCGCAGCCCGGTGAAATGGTTGCACTACAAGAACAACAATCCCCGGGAACAAGCATGAATTTCGTCAGAACCCCCGAAGAGCGCTTTGAGAACCTGCCAGACTATCCCTTCAAGCCGCACTACCTGTCACTGGGGGAGCTGCGAATGCACTACGTGGACGAGGGTCCGGCGGGTGCAGACCCGATCCTCATGATGCACGGTGAACCATCCTGGTCCTACCTTTACCGGTACATGATTCCGCACTGCGCAGACGCCGGTCACCGCGTGATCGCTCCCGATCTGATCGGATTCGGCAAATCCGACAAGCCGGTCAAAGTATCGGATTACAGCTATCAACAACACATGGACTGGATGCAGGAATTCATCGATAAACTGGACCTGAGGAATATCACGCTGGTATGTCAGGACTGGGGTTCGCTGATTGGACTGCGCCTGGCGGCAGAAAATCCCGACCGTTTTCGTGCCATCGTCGTCGGAAACGGCATGCTGCCGACCGGTGACCAGAAAGTCCCCCCGGTGTTCCGGGCATGGCGGGCATTCGCCCTGTACAGTCCCTGGTTTCCCGTCTCGAAAATCGTTAATACGGGCTGCTTTCGAAAGCTCGGGACGGGAGAATGCCGGGCGTACGACGCGCCCTTTCCCGACAGAAAGTTCAAAGCCGGCGCAAGGGCGTTTCCCGGCTTGGTACCGACGACTCCGGACGACCCGGCCAGTGAAGCCAACCGTCGAGCCTGGACGGTTCTGGAGCAATGGGAAAAACCGTTCCTGACCGCATTCAGCAACGGAGACCCGATTACCCGTGGAGGTGATCGTTACATGCAGAAGCGTATTCCCGGTGCCAGAGGCCTCCCTCATACCACCCTGAAAGGTGGCCACTTTCTGCAGGAGGATTCGCCCGTCCCGTTCGCAACGGCCATCAATCAACTGCTGGAAAGCCTGGAGAACAACGAAAATTAACGTGTCGCCGTTTTGCCGGCTCTCTCCGGAGCCTTCACAGTGACCAGCGCGACGCCGGTGATGGCGACAAGTCCCCCGGCAATCGCCAACGGCCCAAGACGTTCACCGAACAGGAGGTAGGCCTCCAGCGCAGTTACCGGCGGCACCAGATAAAACAGGCTCGCTACCTGGGAGGCAGCGCCCCGCCGGATCAGCCACATCAGGATCAGGATCGCGCTGACTGACAGGCCGAACACCAGCCAGCCCAGGGCCAGCTTGAATTCCAATGTCCACTGCACCTCGCGGGTTTCCAGGGTGAACGCCCCGATCGCAAACAACGTGCCTGCCGCCGCGTACTGGATCATCGTGCCGGAAATCAGATCCACACTGGTACCGTGGCGCTTCTGATAGACCGTGCCCAGGGAGATACCCAGCAGAGCCAGCAGGGCCCAGATCAGTGTCTGGGGCGGGATACCGACTTCCGCCGACGGGGCGCCCAGCTTTTCTGTCAGCACCAGCGCGACACCGAGCAGACCAAGGGCGAGACCAATCCACTGACGCACGCTGACCGATTCCTTCAGGAAGATCACCGCTGCGACCGCCGTTACCAGCGGCTGCAGCCCGACAAGGAGAGAAACCACCCCGGCCGACATGCCCTGGTCGATGGCATAGAACACACCTCCCAGGTAAAAGCCATGCACCAGAATCCCCGTGACCGCCAGGTGCCCTGCCCCACGCCAACCAGGCCACCTGGCTTTCAGTACCAGGGCCAGGATGCCGAGCGGGACCAGGGTCAGCAGCATCCGGATCAGCAACATGGTAAACGGTTCGGCGTAAGGCAGTCCGAACTTGCCACCGATAAACCCTGTACTCCACAGCCAGACGAACAGTGCCGGGACAAAGAAGGTATAGAAAATAGGGGGCATGGTCAGGTTCCGGTCTCCAGTATCTGCATTGCCAGTACTCTAGAAGTTAGCAGACAAACAAAACAGATACAGGCACGCGGTAGAGCAACCGGTACAGATGAGGTCACCCCGGAAGACGAACCTCTACCTCTGGAGCCTCACCATGCCAGTCAGCATCCCACGTCACTTTGGCCTTGTCTCTGGGCCGCGGCTCGATGGTCACGGTCACGGTACCAAAGCGGGTTGGCGCGGGGCCGAAGCGGATTGGTTTGTCCTGGGCCAGCCAACGCTCCGGGATGCCGGAGGCGAGAATCAGACGATTACCCTCCTCCCGGATAAAGCAGTTGCGGATCATCAAGACCCACTCGGCCGCCGCCCAGACGTGATGGCCATCCCCCATACAGCCGCCCCCGGTGGCCGGGTGGATGGCCTCCGGCCACTGACCGGTCGGGGACGCCATATCAGCCACGGCATCCATCAACTCTACATGGCGCCGATCACCGGCCCGTAACAGAACCTGGGCCACATGAAGGGTCAGGTAGGCGTTCAGCCCGGAATGAATCATGTCCTGGTAGAACGCACCATGGACAAAGCACTTATCAATCAGGAAATCGGCACAATCCAGCAGGCGCTCGTCATCCGGTTTCATGAGCTGGGTGGGATAGCCAGCCGCCAGTGAACCAATGGCACCCGAGTCCAGCCGGCGGTAGGGTGATGCCGGCATTCCGGGCCGCTTCAGGCGCTGCTCGCAACTGGCCAGGCTGCGCTCCACCGCCTGATTGAATTCCCGGGCTCCGGCGGCAAAGCTCTCGCTGGCCTCCCGGTCCTGATCCCGCAGCAGGTTGGCCGCAGCGTTCAGGCCGGCAATGCCCCAGAAGTCATCCCAGTAGTAATAATCATTCGGCCCCAGGTGCTCGGCACTGAATCCAGCGGGCAACAGTCCGGCATGGGGCGCATTCAAGTTGCCACTGAGCCGTTTCTTCTGGATCCAGCGCGCCCCTTTCATCACCGGCGCTTCCCAGCGTTCCGGCAGATCCCGACCGGTCAGCTGGCAGAACCGTTCCAGGATCCAGAGCACTTCGCCATTAGCATCCCATTCACCTTCCTGGGAGCGGAAATAGCCATCCCGCATCTGCCGATCCGGAAACTGGTTCAACGCCCGCTCGGCCCTCTCGGTCAGCCCCACGCTCAACAGGGCATGGATGATGAAGGCCGCGTCCCGGAACCAGAACCGTTTGTAGGTATAGGGCCCCGGATAGACGTCCTTGGGGGAGTGCAGAATCAGAGAGCTCACCGCGGCGTCATACAGGAACTGATACTTCTCATCCGGGCACTCCAGGCGCGCGGTGTCCTCCCGAACCCGATGCCAGGCATCCGGACCGGCCGGCGCCAGGCCCGACACCTCAAGGGGAATGCTGACCGTCAGTTCCGAAGGCTCGCCGGCCGTTACCGGGAACATGGCGGCTGCGGTGACCATCCCCACATCACACTTGCCCTCGGTCTCCTGCTGTCGATCCATGAGGTGGATGTGCACATCACCCTGTTTGTAATCAGAGACATGGTGGGACGCAGGCGCCTGATCGAACTTCACCGTCTGCGTGCCGTCCACCAGCCAGCCGCTGCCGTCCTCCTCCAGCTGAACCTGCTGTATAAAGCTGATGCCCTCAGGATTGGCCGGCCGCAGGGACAATACCAGGGAGGCCGTCACGTCCGATTCGGCCCGAAGAGTGAGTTTGCACACCGGCCGACCATTCTCGATGGCCACCCGGCTGCGGCTGGTCAGCTGCAGACCATCCTGGACCGATTCGGTGACCACCACCGGAGTATCCTCCAGCTCCTGCCACTGGTGCGCCTGTTTTGCCCGGGATGGAAGCAGGCAGCGCCCGTCTTCCGACAGCAACCACCCGTCAAGAGACCAGCCATCGTATAACGGGGTCACCAATCCCCTGGGATCGACGATCGGCAACTCATCCACGTCCGGCTGGCCGATAGCCGTCCAGTTCCGGTTGGTGAGGTTGATATGGGTGATGGAGAAGGCTCTGGGCACAAAGGCGGTGTCGGTCGGATCGAACTGACGTTCCACCCAGTACGGCCAGACCCAGTCCAGGTTGTGCTGGATGACCCGGCTGTTGATCAGCCCCCTGGCATGAAACACCACGCCTGCCCGGAGCAGCTCGATAGGCTCGCCCACCTCGGATGGTTGGGCAAAGCCGTGCAACTTGCCCAACAGCGTGATCGGATCAAGGAAACCATGTTTACGGGCCACGCGCTTGATGATGTAGCGCCACGGCAGCCAGTTCATCCAGCTCATTCGGTATCCTCCTGTGCCATGGGTTCGGTTTCCATCCGGTAACGGGCCAATGCTCGCCTGGCCAGACGGTTCAGCAACACCACAGCCAGTATAGTGCCGAGAAAACCAGCCCCGTAGATGGTCCACTCCAGCGGTGTACGGGCGCTTTCCCGGACTCCCAGGGTGGACAGATCGGCCGCCAGCGAGCCCAGGTAAACGTTGTGCAATGAGAAAGGAATCACCCCGAGAAAGGTACCCGCGACAAAACCGGGAAATGAAAAGCTGGTCAGCCCGAACAGGTAGTTGGATACCTTGCCCGGGAAAAACGGGATCAGGCGCGTCAGCAGGACAATCTTCCAGCCATGGGGTGCCATCTCGTCCGTCACCACCGACAGCTTTGCCCGGTTGCGGATGTAGATGTGGGCCGTCTCGCCAAAGAAATGCCGGGCAATCAGAAAGGCCAGCCCGGCCCCGATGGTGGTGCCGATCACCACATAAAGGGTGCCCTCGATCACTCCGAAAACGAAGCCGGCGCCGGTGGTCAGCAGCACTCCGGGCAACAACAGCACCATGGCCGCAACCATGAGCACGATAAAGAACAAAGCCGCCCAGGCACCCTGCTCATCAAACCACCGTAACAAGTCGACGATCTGCTGGTGCACACCAAACGCATAAAGAAGCCCGACGATCACCCCGACACCAGCAATACTGCCAGCCATCCACAACAGCGGCGATCTTGTCCAGTTGGCTCGTTGTTTCGGTTCGGAGGCGGACACCAAACACTCAACTCCTTGCCAGAACTCAATTTTCGGGCGCAAATGGCCACCCGGGCCAGCCTTTACCCTAACCCGGCGGCACGCCTGGTCTCAAAGCTGGAGTCCCTCGGATGGTACGTACCATCGTTCCGGGCAGACTCATTTGCTGGTCAGTATGGACTGCAGCTTGTGGGTCAGTTCGACCGCCTCGGTGCCCATCGGTGTCAGGTAGCCGCCGTCCTTCTGGCTGATCAGTCCCTTGGCGAACAGACTCTCGGCAGCCCGGACCGTTTCCGGCGCAGCGGAATGGGCATGCACCTTGATGCCTTCCTGCATGGAGGTCGAGGGAAACTGCAATAACAGATTGAGCTCCGCAAGGTGGTTCGGCGAGAATGGCATGGCACTTCCTCTTTTTATGATTGATCTGCTTTTCAGTCTAGGCTCAGGTCAGCACTTGGCAAGCACAGGGACGAAGCCAGCATGACAAATAACAGCGAAGACTTCCCGAATTATTACCTGCGCCCACTTCGACACCTGAACGTGTACCTTTCCGGACTAGTGAAGGGACGACTATGGCTAAAAGTATTGATCGGGATGGGGGCCGGACTGGTGGTCGGAACCCTTCTCGGTCCCTCGGTCGGCCTGATCGAGCCGGAAAAAGGTAGGTTGATCGGTAACTGGCTGGCATTTCCCGGCCACCTCTTCCTCGCCACCATCCAGATGATTGTCATCCCGCTCGTCATCGCCTCGGTGGTGCGCGGCCTGGCATCCAGTGAGGACCTTTCACAACTGCGCAAGCTTGGCATGCGCGTATCCATCTTCTTCGTAATCACTACCGCCATCGCCGCTTCCATCGGGCTCTGGGTTGGTGGCCTGATTAACCCCGGGCGCATGCTGAGCGGGCTGGCCAAACCAGCGACGGAACCCTCTGACGGAGTGGTGAATGCCACGATGCCCAGTGTTGAGGATCTTCCCCAGACCCTGTTAGGGCTGCTCCCCGGCAATCCTCTGGATGCCATGGTGGAAGGCCAGATGCTGCAGGTAGTGATCTTCTCTATCATCGTCGGTGTTGCCCTGGTCAGCATGGCACCGGAAAAGTCCCGACCGATGCTGGACCTGCTCGATTCCCTTCAACAGGTCTGCATGACCGTGGTGCAATGGGCCATGCGCCTGGCCCCCTTCGCCGTCTTCGGCCTGATGGCCCAGCTCACCACCACCATTGGCTTCCGGGCCATGCTGGGCATGGGTTCGTACGTGCTGACCGTGCTGCTGGGACTCTTGGTACTTTTGGGCGTGTATCTGCTGATACTCAAGGTTCTGGTGGGCCAGCGGCCATTGCAATTCCTGAAGGACAGCCGTGATGTCCTGCTGCTGGCATTCTCCACTTCCAGCTCAGCGGCGGTGATGCCGCTTTCCATTCGCACCGCCGAAGACAAACTCGGGGTGCGGCCATCGATCTCCGAGTTCGTGATTCCCCTGGGTGCTACCATCAACATGAACGGCACCGCCCTTTATCAGGCGGTGGCAACCGTGTTCCTTGCCCAGGTCTACGGTATTGATCTTGGCTGGGGCAGCATGGCGCTGGTGGTTGCCATGGCGGTCGGCGCCTCCATCGGTTCGCCGGCCACACCCGGCGTTGGCATCGTCATCCTTGCCATGGTGCTCCAGACCGTAGGCATACCGCCAAGCGGTATCGCACTGATCATGGGGGTGGACCGAATTCTGGACATGTGCCGCACTGCCATCAACGTCACCGGTGACCTGGTGACTTGCCGGCTGATGGAAAACTGGTCCGGCACCCGGTTACCACCGGAACCGGCGCCGGCCGATTCATAACCGCAACAAATCGCATCAGTCGGGTTACAGTTAATGAGACCCTGGCCCTTTGCCACAGGGCCAGGGACTGAAATAATAGGCACTCGATGATTACTGGCAGTTACCGGCTTACTCTGGACCATGGCAAAACGATCAAGAATCCTCTCCCTCGCGCTTACCCTGTTGATGCTCTCGGTTGCCATGCCGGTGCTGGCCGATGGCATCAAGCGCATCGTGCATCCGGACGGCACCGTCGAGTACACCAACACCAAGAGCCAGGACGCGCCCATTGCCTCCACCGGCAATGAGACCGTCTATCGCTATACCGATGAAAACGGCATCGTTTCCTACAGCAGTATCCAGCCAAACAATGCCACGTTCGATGTCATCCGCTTTCACTGTTACGCCTGTGATCCGAATTCGAAAGTCGACTGGCGCAATACGCCGCTGTTCCTCCAGCCTTACCAGCAGGAAATCCGGACGGCGGCCAGTGAATTCGATGTCGACCCTGCCCTGGTCCGGGCCGTCATTCACGCCGAATCCGCGTTCAACCCCAAGGCGCTGTCTCCCAAGGGCGCTCAGGGCCTGATGCAACTGATGCCGGGTACCGCTCAGGAACTAGGCGTGGGCAATGCCATGGTGGCGGCCGACAACATACGTGGAGGGGTAAATTATCTGGCCCGGATGCTGGAGCGTTTCAACGGCGACATTCGCCTGGCAACCGCTGCCTACAACGCTGGCCCCGGCGCCGTTACCCGCTACAAAGGCGTCCCTCCCTATGCCGAGACCAAGGCCTATGTGGAGCGGGTGGGCATCCTTCACGAGCGTTACGCTTCTCGATAGCTAATACCAACCAAAAGCTCGCCCGGACAAAACAATTCACATTGGCGCCATCCGTTCACAGTGTCTAAGAAGAGTAGACAATTGATGGAAAGGGCGCTGGTGTCATGGAATCGACCCGCAAGAACATATTCGTCTTTGGTGCGGATGAATTTAATCTTTCGCTGATCCGGTCGCTGGATACGGCAAACCGATACCGTCTCCACACGCTCTTTGACTACAGCGAAATCAGGGCCGGAGATGAGTTCCCGGTAAAAGAGCTGTATGAAGGCGCACTGCAACGACTGAGCAACTTTGAGGGATCGGTTGATGGCATTGTGGGCTACTGGGACTTTCCGATATGCACACTGCTACCCCTGTTGCGAAAACCCTATCACCTGGCCTCCCCCAGCCTGGAGTCAGTACTCCGGTGTGAACACAAATACTGGAGCCGAGTCGAGCAACGCCGAGTCATTCCGGACTACATCCCGGACTTTTGCGCGGTTGACCCGTTCTCCGATGACTACCGGGCCCAGCTCACACTGGATTACCCCTTCTGGATCAAACCCATCAAGTCAGCCTCCTCCTATCTGGGCTTCAAGATCCGGAACGATGCGGAACTCGACCATGCGATTGAAAAGATCCGCGCCGGCATTTCGCGGTGGGGCAACCCCTTCAATTACGTACTGGACTTTGCCCGATTGCCGGAAGACGTCGCCTGGGTAAACGGCAACTGGTGCCTGGCCGAGAAAATCATCTCAACGGGCAGGCAGTGCACTCTCGAAGGGTACGTCTATGGTGGCGAGGTCACGGTGTATGGCATTGTCGATTCAATCCGGGAGGGTAAACACCGTTCCAGTTTTTTCCGCTACCAGTATCCCTCATCGATTCCCCGACGCGTCCAGGAACAGATGATTTCGGTCACCGACCGGTTCCTGAGTCACATTGGCTTTGATAATGGACCATTCAACATCGAGTTTTACTGGAACAGCCACTCCGACCGAATCTGGCTGCTCGAGGTCAATACCCGGATTTCCAAGTCGCACTGCCCTCTGTTCCAGAAAGTGGATGGCCAGGCAAACCACAAGGTCATGGTGGAACTGGCTCTGGGCGAGCGCCCCCATTTCCCCCATCGGGAGGGAAAGCACCGACTGGCAGCCAAATTCATGTGGCGAATCTACGAAAACGGCATCGTCAAGAAGGTGCCCACCACCGAAGCCCTGGCCGAAATTCAGCAGCGCTTCCCGGATGCCGATATCGAATTGCATGTTGAGCCCGGCGTAAAGCTGTCGTCGCTGAAAGACCAGGACAGCTACAGTTACGAGATCGCAGTGGTCTTCCTCGGCGCCAACACCCAGAAGGAACTGCTACGCAAATATCGCGAGATACAGGAGTCCATGGAGATCGAGCTTGAGCCACTGACTTGAGCGACGTCCTCGCAGAATACAGGGGTATCAGCATGAAGATCGTAGACCAGTTGCCTGAGCAGGTCCGCCACATCGAGCACCAGTGGATCCCGATGCCCGACGGCACTCGCCTGGCGGCTCGCCTATGGATTCCCGAGTCAGCCGAACAGACTCCGGTTCCCGCCATACTCGAATATATCCCCTATCGCCGGCGGGACGGCTCCCGGCTCCGTGATGAGGCCAACCACCCCTATTTTGCAGGCCATGGGTACGCCTGCATCCGGGTCGACATCCGCGGCAGCGGGGACTCCGAGGGCGTACTGACGGACGAATACCTCCAGCAGGAACTCGACGACGGCGTGGCCATTCTCGCCTGGCTGGAGGAGCAACCATGGTGCAATGGTCGCGTGGGCATGATCGGCATTTCCTGGGGTGGCTTTAATGGCTTACAGATCGCTGCCCTGCAGCCACCGCAACTCAAAGCGGTAGTCAGTGTATGCTCGACCGATGACCGGTACGCGGACGATGTCCACTATATGGGCGGCTGCCTTCTGGGTGACAACCTGTCCTGGGCATCGGTCATGTTTGCCTATAATTCCCTGCCGCCGGACCCGGATATCGTCGGAGACCGCTGGCGCGACATGTGGTTCCAGCGTCTGGAAGGCAGCGGACTCTGGCTGGAAACCTGGTTACAACACCAGCATCGTGACGATTACTGGCGCCATGGTTCGATCTGTGAAAATTTCTCCAGGGTCGAGGTGCCGGTCATGGCCGTCAGCGGCTGGGCCGACGGTTACTCCAACGCGGTTTTCCGCCTGCTGGAAAAACTCCCGGGGCCACGCCTGGGCCTCATTGGCCCCTGGAGCCACAAATACCCGCACCAGGGCGTGCCGGGGCCTGCCATCGGATTTCTGCAGGAGTGCCTGCGGTGGTGGGACAAGTGGTTGAAAGACCGCGACACCGGCATCATGGAGGAACCGATATTGCGTGCCTGGATGCTCGACAGCATGCCGCCGTCCACCGCCTACCATCAACGGTTTGGCCGCTGGGTCAGCGAGTCGACTTTGCCATCTCAAGCCATCACCCTGCGCACTTACCAGCTTGCCCCTTATCGACTGGTGGAGAGTCACACCAGGGCCGAGGTCGCCACTCTGGCCTTGCAATCACCCCTGAGCAACGGACTATTCGCCGGGAAATGGTGTTCCTACAGCAACACGCCCGACCTGCCCCACGACCAGCGGGAGGAAGATGGTGGTGCCCTGGTCTTCACTTCGGAACTGCTCGCAGAGCCTCTGGAAATACTCGGCGCACCGGTTGTGGAGTTCGATATTTCCGCCTCGGAACCAGTGGCAATGATTGCAGTACGGCTCTCGGACATGCGGCCGGATAACAAGGTGACCCGGGTCACCTACGGCGTCCTCAACCTGACCCACAGGGACAGTCATGCAGCGCCTTCTCCGCTGGAGCCCGGACGAACCTATCACGTCCGTATTCAACTGAACGGCATCGCCCAGACTTTCCCTCCCGGCCACCGGCTCCGCCTGGCCGTCTCCTCCTCCTACTTTCCCCTGGCCTGGCCACCACCCAAATCCACCCAACTGCAACTTCATACCGGAGGTAGCCGCCTGATCCTGCCGATGCGTCGTCACCGCCAGCAGGACATTCACTTTGACGAACCGGAGATGACCCGAAGCGGTCCGAAAAAACAGCTGCATGAGGGCCACCATGACTGGCGGGTGATTCGGGAACTGGACAAGGACATTTCCACCCTGGAGGTCATCAACGACAACGGCGTTTACCATCTCGAGGACGTGGACCTGACCATCGAACAGAGTGTCCGGGAGTGGTACTCGTACCGGGCC
This sequence comes from Marinobacter szutsaonensis, assembly GCF_039523335.1. Taxonomy (NCBI): domain Bacteria; kingdom Pseudomonadati; phylum Pseudomonadota; class Gammaproteobacteria; order Pseudomonadales; family Marinobacteraceae; genus Marinobacter; species Marinobacter szutsaonensis. Next base: position 1,192,981 of record NZ_BAAAFC010000001.1, read on the forward strand.
GATGATTTCGGATCGGCCCGCGGGGAAACGCTGGCCGTTCGGGCCTACCAGCGCGGGGACTGGAATATCCGTACCACGACCCGGACCATCCTGACCTGCGATGACCAGAACTTTTATCTGGATGCAGAACTGGACGCTTTCGAGGGGGATCGGCGCGTATATTCCAATAACTGGCATCGGATCATTAAACGTAAACTGGTCTAGGCAAGGCGAACCCCGTCACGCTTATAGCCAGATGCGATCTTATCGGGTAATTAAGAAAGGATCCGTCCTACGGGACGGCCAGATTCGGCGCATACTTGCCTTTGATGCAGGTTTCAACCTGCGAAACTCAGAGGGCAAGGCAATGAAAACCTCTATCGGCCTGTTGGCCGCCGCTATTACCGTCCTTACTTCCGGGCAGTTAGCCGCCGAAGAGAGTGACAGGCTGCTCATGGATGCCTTGAGCGCAGCCCCTGTGCCCCTACGGGACCAGGTCACTGTTATGGACTGGGATAATAATGTTCTGCAGGAAGGCAGCAGCCAGTACGTCTGTTTTCCGACCCCGCCAACTCTCCAGGGCACCGCACCCATGTGTCTGGATAGTCCCTGGCAGACGTGGGCCGACGCCTGGGTAAACAAGAAAGCCCATACCAACGCGACCATGGGCATCTCCTATATGCTGGCCGGTGATGGTGGTGCCAGCAACATCGACCCCTACGCCGAGGGTGAGACGGCAGATAACCAGTGGGTTCAGGAAGGCCCTCACCTGATGGTGATTGTCCCGGACCAGTCAGCACTGGATTCACTACCCACGGATCCATACAGCGGTGGCCCCTATGTCATGTGGAAGGGCACTGACTTCGCCCACATCATGATACCGGTAGCCATGGAATAACGGGGGGAACCGTCAGCGGTCCGCCTGTGACAGGTCGGACCGCTGACATACCCTGTGCCGAATACCGGCGAGGTTTACTCGGCGGAGGCGATCAGGCTGGCGTTACCACCAGCAGCGGTGGTGTCAACACACAGGTGCCGCTCGATCACGTAGCGCTGATCCAGCTTGTGCTCGGTGATGATCGGCAGCAGGGCGCCGTCGCGCTTGGCCAGAGCCTGACGGTACTGCTTCAGCAGCGGCTTCTCGGCCACACTGACCACCGCCTCGAAGCCGGACAGCTCGGTGAGCGCATCCGGATCGAGGACACCGTTGACTGCCACAATGGGCAGGCCGGCCCTGGCGGCATCCGCCACCTTCTTCTCGGCATCCGGTGCAATGACTACCACCTGGTTGCCCTGGGACAGCGCGGTTGCCGCCTGCTCCATGGCTGAGTCCGCATCCGGCCCCAAGCAAAGGATCACGCCCCGGGCATGGAAGGACAGGTGGTTCTGCTCGCCGGTGGGCCCGGGCATTTCGAGGTAGCCCTTGTCCATCGGCGCCGGAACCTCACCGAAGAACGGCTTCAGGGCTTCCTGACGTTCCTCCGGCTTGGGGGCCTTGACCGAGGCCACCTGGTTGATCAGCTTCTGTGCCTTGTCCGCACCGATAACCTTATCGCTGGAGCTGGACGGCTTCTCGACAGTTTCCCCTTTGAGGAATCGACGAACGTACAGCGGGCCACCGGCTTTGGGGCCGGTACCAGAGAGGCCTTCACCACCAAACGGCTGGGAACCGACAATGGCACCGATCTGGTTCCGGTTCACATAGGTGTTGCCCACGTGGATCCGGCTGGCAATGTGTTCGATCCGGCGGTCGACCCGGCTGTGGATACCGAAGGTCAGGCCGTAGCCCTTGGCGTTGACGGCGTCCACCACCTTGTCGATGTTCTTGGCTTCGAAGGTAGCCACGTGCAGCACCGGGCCGAAGATCTCCTCCTCGAGTTCCTCGATACCGCTGACCTTGAGTACTGCCGGCGAAACGAAACGTCCCTTGCTCGGCACGTCCATTTTCTTGAGCAACTTGCCGGCCTGCTCGAACTTGCTGCAGTGGTCGACGATCTTCTTCTGGGACGGCTCGTCGATCACCGGACCCACGTCGGTGGACAGCTGCCACGGGTCGCCAATGCCCAGTTCTTCCATGGCGCCGTACAACATCTCCAGCAGGTTATCGGCAATGTCCTTCTGGACGTAAAGCATCCGCAGTGCTGAGCAGCGCTGACCGGCACTCTGGAACGAGGACGCCAGCACATCCCGGACTACCTGTTCCGGCAGCGCGGTGGAGTCCACGATCATGGCGTTGAGACCACCAGTCTCCGCCACCAGCGGTGCATCGGGCGCCATGTTCTCGGTCATCGCCTTGTTGATGCGCTGGGCGGTGGCCGTGGAGCCGGTGAAGCACACGCCGGTCACACGGGCATCCGAGGTCAGCGCGGAGCCCACGGTGGCACCGGTGCCCGGCAGCAGCTGGATAGCATCACGGGGAATACCCGCCTCATGCATCAGCTCAACCGCGCGCACCGCCAGGAGCGAGGTGCTCTCGGCCGGCTTGGCCACCACGGCGTTACCCGCCGCCAGGTTGGCCAGGATCTGGCCGGTGAAGATCGCCAGCGGGAAGTTCCACGGCGAGATACAACACATGACGCCACGGGCCTCACCATCCTTTTCGTAACGGACGCCCTCATTGGCGTAGAACATGGCGAAGTCGACCGCCTCGCGGATTTCCGCAACCGCATCCAGCAGGGACTTACCCGCCTCGCGGGTGGTCAGGGCAAACAGCTCGTAGGCATGCTCCTCGTACAGATCCCCCACCTTGCGAACGCAGGCTGCCCGCTCCTCGGCAGACCGGGCAGACCAGCTCTTGAAGCCATCCTGAGCCGCGTCCAGCGCCGCGCTGATATCGGCTTCGGAGGTAAAGGTGATGTGGCCGACCAGGTCATCCGGGTTGGCCGGGTTACGGACCTCATGCACTTCATCACTGGAAGACTCCACCGCAAGCACGGGCCCACCTTTCCACTGATGCTCCCGGAACTGGCCGCGACCTTCCTCGATTTCTGCCACGGTCACCGGATCCGTGATATCCCAACCCTTGGAGTTGCGACGCTGGTCACCGAAAATCTTCGCCGGCGGCACGATGGCCTTGCTGGAGATGTTCTCGCCGAGAGCCAGAACCGCATCAATGGGATCCTTGGCGATTTCTTCCGGCGTGATGTTGGTGTCGACAATCTGGTTCACGAAAGAGCTGTTGGCACCGTTTTCCAACAGGCGACGGACCAGATAGGCCAGCAGGTCCTTGTGGGCTCCCACCGGGGCATAGATCCGGCAGGGTACGCCGCTGTCCTGGAGGACCTGGTCATGCAGGGACTCGCCCATACCGTGCAGGCGCTGGAACTCGAACTTCGAACGGTCCAGATCCTTCGCCAACTCAAGCACCGCCGATACGGAGTGCGCGTTGTGGGTGGCGAACTGCGGATAGATGCGATCGGTCATGCCCAACAGTTGCTTGGCGCAGGACAGGTAAGAAACGTCACTGCAGGCCTTGCGGGTGAATACCGGGAAATCACTCAGGCCCATCACCTGGGCACGCTTGATTTCGGCATCCCAATAGGCCCCCTTAACCAGGCGCACCATGATGCGACGATCCAGCTTCTCGGACAGCGCGTACAGCCAGTCCAGAGTCTGGGCGGAGCGCTTGCCGAACGCCTGAACGACCACGCCGAAACCGTCCCAGTCTTTCAGTTCGGGATCGGAGAGAATGGCTTCAATCACGTCCAGGGACAGATCGAGGCGGTCCTGCTCTTCCGCATCGATGTTGAAGCCCATATTGGACTTGGCTGCTTTCCTGGCCAGCTTCAGGGCGCGGGGCATGAGTTCGTTCATTACCCGCTCCTTGTGGCCATACTCGTAACGGGCCAGCAGCGCGGACAGCTTCACGGAAATGCCCGGGTTGGTACGGACATCGCCCTTGCAGTTCTTGCTGATGCTGTCGATGGCATCCGAGTATGACTGGTAATAACGCAGGGCATCCGCATCGGTGCGGGCGGCTTCGCCGAGCATGTCATAGGAATAGGTGTAGCCACGCTCAACGTAATACTTGCCGCGGTCCTGGGCTTCCTCGATATCGCGACCCAGAACGAACTGGCGCCCCATCTCCTTCATGGCCTGACCGGCCACGGTACGGACTACCGGCTCACCCATGCGCTTGACCAGCTTGCGCAGGGTCTCGCCCACGCTCTGGCGCTCGGAGTCCTTCAGCAGGTTGCTGGTCATCAGCAATGCCACGGTCGCGGAATTGATCATGCCGGACTGGGCCTTGCCCACGTGGGCGCCCCAGTTGCCGGAGGTGATCTTGTCTTCGATCAGATCGTGGATGGTGAGGTTATCCGGTACCCGAAGCAGGGCCTCGGCCAGGCACATCAGGGCAACGCCTTCCTTGGTGGTCAGTCCGTATTCCGCCAGGAACTTCTCCATGATGGTCGGGCGGGCATTCTTGCGGACGCTACGCACCAGGTCTGCGGCACGGGCGGAGATCGCCTCGCGCTCGGCCTGGGACAACTGAGCGTCAGCAATCAGCTTGTGAATCACCGCGTGCTCGTCCGCCAGGTAGTTCTGCCGGATTGCCTGGCGGTGTTCGTTGAGGTCAGGATTCACTGATTGCTGTGTCATAGTTGTACCCTCTTCGCTGTTTGTCTTGTATCTCTCGCATTTTACCGAGAATGAAAAAGACGATTTGCCCATAAAAATATATGGAGCAATACATTACGACTTTTTTAATGAACTACAATTCACCAAAAAACCACCGGAAGGTCGCGCTATAGCCATATCGCCCTTCAACTTGAATCAGGAAGCCTCCCTGGAAAGCTCCCTGAGCACGCTGTGTGCCACTGAAAACACCGCACAGTCCACGTCGTTGGCGGCCTGCATATCCCCGAGCACCCTTTCCCATCGGCCCAGCAGCGGCTGCCTTGCACTTCGCCAGGATTCCAGCTTTGCCTCCGGAGTAGCGGGGGCGCCCTCGGCCGAATCGCCCTGAGCCAGCACGGAGGTTGTCAGGCCCCGCAACTGCTGGTCCAGTTCATCCCGGTAATGGACGGTTGCCAGCACCTGCCAGTGCCCATGGGCCCGATAGCCGCGCATTTGCCGGTCCAGCCAGGTCAAGTTCAGACTCTCCCCCAACCGGAAATAAACCCAGGCCACCGACTCCAGATCCTGCCCGAGCTGGCTTGAGATCTCGATCATGTCCATCAGCCAGTAACGGCTCTCAGCCGAGGCGCAGTAAGCAGCTAACGCTTCCGGCACCTCTTTTTCCCTGTACTCAGCATAGTGCCCATGCCACCGACTTTCAGGTATGACCGAAGACAACCGCTCGATGGAGGCCAATACATCCGACAAAGCCCCCCGGTATCGGGCCTCACAGTCGGCCGGGTCCAGGTCGTTGCGCCGGTTGTGCAGCAACCAGGCGGTGCTTCGGGTGACCAGGTGAATGACATCGCTGAAAAGGTCAGCCTGCACCGACGCATCAACCCGGCCATCCAGCTTTTCAATAGCTTCCCATTGCCGATCTACGTCGTGGATCTCGACTGAGATCAGGTAGGCGGCGGCAATGCGGCCTGCATCGGCTCCGGTGGTATTGCGGATCCGCTCCACCCAGGTGATGCCCATGCGATTGATGATGTCGTTGGCAATCTGGGTTGCCACGATTTCGGCTCGCAGCGGGTGCGCCTCGATGGCCTCCGGGAATGCTTCGCGCATGGATACCGGAAAGGCGGAGAAAAGCACCCGAGAAAACCGTGGATCCCGGACAATCGGAGCGGCCATGAGCACCTGTTTGAGCTCTATCTTGGTGTAGGACAGAAGTACCGAAAGCTCGGGCCGGGTCAGCCCTCCGGAGCGTTCACGCAGCTCATCATCGTCCGGCAGAAATTCCAGTGCACGGTCCAGCCGCCCATCCGATTCAAGCCGACGCATCAGACGCTCATAACCGTCTTGTGATCCGACCTTGCCGGTGCAGGCCAGACTGAGCGCCATGGCCTGGCGATAATTGTTGCGTAGTACCAATTCCGCCACTTCCGGCGTCATCGCCCGGAGCAGCTGGTTACGCTCGCCCAGCGTCATTTCATGCCGGGCAACACGCTCGTTCAGCAGGATCTTGATGTTCACTTCATGGTCGGAGCAGTCCACTCCGCCGGCGTTATCGATAAAGTCAGAATTCGCAGAACCTCCAGCCAGGGCAAAGGTTACCCGACCCCGCTGGGTGACACCGAGATTGCCCCCCTCACCCAGCACACGGCAGCGCAGCTCGGAACTATCGACCCTGAGTCCGTCGTTGGCCCGGTCCCCGACATCGTCGTGCGACTCGGAGGGCGCCTTGATATAGGTGCCAATGCCGCCGTTCCAGATCATGTCCACCGGCGCCCGGAGCAGCGCCCGGATCAATTCGTTGGGCGCCAGACGCTGGGCATCAATACCCAGAAGCGCACGCATCTCGGCTGATACCGGAATCGACTTGGCGGATCGGGCAAAGACACCGCCACCCTTGCTGATGAGGCTTCGGTCATAATCGGCCCAGCTGGAGCCCGGCAATGCGAACAGGCGATTGCGCTCGGCGAACGAGACCGCTGCATCCGGGGACGGGTCCACAAAAATGTGCTGGTGATTGAACGCACCCACCAACCGGATATGTTCCGACAGCAACATGCCATTGCCGAATACATCGCCGGCCATATCGCCGATGCCCACCACGGAGAAATCCTCGGCCTGGGTGTCCAGTCCCTTCTCGAGGAAATGGCGCTTTACCGATTCCCAGGCACCCCGGGCGGTAATGCCCATCTTCTTGTGGTCATAACCTTCACTGCCGCCGGAGGCAAAGGCGTCACCAAGCCAGAACCGGTACTCCCGGGCGAGATGGTTGGCGATATCGGAAAACGTCGCCGTCCCCTTGTCTGCGGCCACCACCAGGTAGGGGTCATCGTCGTCATGGCGGACCACGTTGGCAGGCGGTACAACAGCGCCCTCCTCAAGGTTATCGGTAAGGTCAAGCAAGCCGCGAATGAAGGCCTGATAACAAGCAATACCCTCGGCCCGAAGTGCCTCCCGGCCCCCCTCCTCAGGCGGCTGCTTGACGACAAAGCCGCCCTTGGCGCCCACCGGCACGATCACCGAGTTCTTGACCTGTTGTGCCTTCACCAGCCCCAGAATCTCGGTCCGGTAATCCTCGATACGATCGGACCAGCGCAAGCCACCGCGGGCAACCGGGCCGGCTCGCAGGTGAACACCTTCCAACCGGGGCGAATAAACAAAGATCTCGAAACGAGGCCGGGGCTTGGGAATATCCGGCAGCGAGGAAGGATCAATCTTGAAAGACAGGTAGCCCTTTGGCTGGCCAGTTTCCTCCGGCTGGTAGTAGTTGGTTCTGACCGTGGCCTGAATGAGGGCATGGAATCGGCGCAGGATCCGGTCATCGTCGAGGCTTTCCACCTGTTCCAGCGCAGCAAGGATCTCTTTCTCGATTGCATCGATACGCCGGGCTCGCTCTTCGGCCTTCACATCTTCCGGTTCAAATCTGGCCCTGAACAGGGAGACCAGACCAGCGGTGATATCGAGGTGGCGGGCCAGCGTATCGGCGATAAAAGGCTGGCTGAAGCCAAAACGAAGCTGCTTGATGTAACGCGCGTAAGCCCTCAACAACGCGACCTCCCGCCAGCCCAGGCCTGCAGCCATGACCAACTGGTTGAACTCGTCGTTCTCGGCAAAACCGTTCCAGATTTCCCTGAAAGCTTCCTGAACGAGGGGCTTCGCCGTCCTGAAATCGGCATCCCGGCACCGGGAATGGAACGCCACCGTAAAGTCGCTGACACCAAAGGTCTCGCCATCCCGGCGCCGGATGGTGTAGGGATGCTCACCCAGAACCCGCATCCCGAGATTCTCCAGGATGGGAATCACATCCGACAGGATCACCGGACTGCCCTGGCTGTATAGCTTGAAGCTGAGCTGCCCTTCGGCGTTGTCGCCGGAATTGTAGAAGCCCATGGGCACATCGGAACTGATGGCGATGGACTGGATCTGGCGAATGTCCTCCAGGGCTTCGGCCACCGGAAAGCGGGCCCGATACGCCGAGGGGAAACTACCACTGAAAAGCTGAGCGTAACGTCCGCCGAGGGTGTCGCCAAAGATCGCGACAAGCTGGCTGTGGAGGTCATCGTCCCATGATCGGGATTCCTCCATCATTTTCGCCACTACCTGGCGAAGATCGAGTGAGTCATCGGCTTCGACATTCTGGTCATCAAGGGCATTGGCAAGCTGTTCCAGCAGGCTTTGTTGTTGTACTGAGCGGGAATCGGTCATCAATATTCTCCGGGCGGTATCCACAGGGCGGTACGGATTCATGCCAATCCAGTATACTCAAGACCCGAAAGTCACTTTGACCATATAGTTTCAAAACGCAGGCAATTCGCTTATATTCGAACATTGACATAGACATTAAGCTTGGCAGGAGACCAAATTATGGTCGAACTGGATAGAATTGATCATTCAATTATCAGGGAATTACAGAAGAATTCCCGGATCACCATTACCGAACTCGCCACGCGGGTGGGTCTCTCCAAGACACCCTGCCAGGTTCGCATGCGGCGACTGGAAGATCAGGGTTACATCACCGGCTACACCGCCCTGGTAAACCATACCAAGCTGGGGCTGAGCCACGTTGCCTTTGCGCAGGTCACCCTTTCCGACACCAGCAGCAGTGCGCTCGCCGCCTTTAACGAGGCCGTCAAGCAGGTTTCCCTGGTGGAGCAGTGCCACATGATGGCAGCAAACTTTGATTACCTGCTGAAGATTCGGACACGTAACATGGCCGAGTACCGGCAGGTGCTCGGAGAGCAGATCTCCAGCCTGCCCCACGTGCTGCAGACCAGTACCTTTGTGGTCATGGAAAATGTGAAGGACACAGGCATCTGAACAAAGGCAGAGAACGATCAGCCGGCAGCCTCAAGTCCGAGCTCATGCTTGTACAACACATTGCCCAGCCCCAGTACGATCCGTTCCACGGAGACATCGGCAGACACGGGACTCTCACCGGGTTTTGACCGGGATTCCAGGATCAGCACCATTCTGAGCAAATCCAGAAGCCGGATGACCAGATCCAGGATGTCGAAGTCGTCGGGTGCTGACGCCATCTCGCGAATCACAAACGCTTTCGCGGACTCGACAATGAACGCCTGATGGGCGTCGAGGGCGCGGGTGTCCAGAGCGCGGACCGACTCGAAGCGCTCTTCCCGCTCCCGCCGGATCGCCTCCATGCACAGATCCCGGGAATGCTCCGGAGACTCCTCCTGGCGCAACAGGCCGGCCAACCGGAAATCCACCGTGCCCTCATGGCGCAGCTCCTCGAATTCTTCTTCGAGGCTCTTGCGGGCATGGGGCAGATACTTGCGAACAGCCCGTTCCCGGGCCGCGATCAGGTCATCGAGGGACGCGGCGTTCACCATGCCGGTCATGACCTGCACGCAATACACCAGGTGTTCCCAGATCTCCGTCGTGATCCGCTCAGGATCGGCAGGCAACACCCGGGCAATGGAAACAAAGCGGAAATACAGCGTGGTGACTTCCTGTTCACTAAACCCGGATGTCCGGATAATCTCGGGCAGACCGATACGCTCCACGTCTTTGAGCAGGCGTGGAAGCAGGATCAGCACGTAGTGCCGGGCACCTTCAGACAGAATTGTCATAACAGCAGACCTGCACGAACTCTCGCAATCGGATAATCTCCATGGGCCGGGCAATAAGCCCCTTACTGACACCATAGCCGATAACCACACATTTTCATGATGCCGATACCTGAAATCCGGGGTGAAATTGTCCACGTGACCCGGGATGCCCTGGGAAACATCCTGGTCATTGACGACCGCAAGCACCGGGTACTGAGCTTTGACTCCATCTTCGAGCAGAGCAAGATCGCCCGGGCCACGCCGTACCTGCCAGTGCATGAATACAGCCGCGCCATGCTCATACCCGCGGCGTTCACCGAGCCGGCCCATGTGACCGTGCTTGGCCTTGGGGGAGGTGCCCTGGCCCACGGCCTTTATCGGCTGTTTCCGGAGTGCCGTGTTCACGTAATCGAGCTACGCCCGAAAGTCCTGGAAGTGGCGCGGGAGTGGTTTGCACTGCCGGATTCCGACCGGCTGGAGGTCACCATCGCCGATGCCCGCAAAGCGGTTGCGGAGCTCCCCCCGTGCAGCACAGACATGATTTTCACCGACCTGTACAACGCGGACCGCATGAGCCCCGCCCAGGCCCAGAGAAGATTTATCAAGGACTGCAGCAACGCACTGACCGACGACGGCTGGCTCATTCTGAACTACCACAAGGTACCGGACGAGAGCGGCAGCCTGTTCCGCGAGCTGGTACGCCAGTTTCCCTGCCTGTTGTACTTCCACAGCAAGACCAACAACACCGTTATTTACGGCTGCAAGGAGCCCTTCTACCCCTGGCCCCTGGATGTGCCGCACCTGAAGGAACTGGAGGAACGTTTGCCCATCGGCTGGCGCAAGCTGATGAAGAAACTTGCGATGGTCGACGGCTAATTCCTCTCTTCTCCGGCCCCTCCTCGATTTCCAAGAAAGCGGGGCAAGGTTATCCCCTTCCGTTCCATCCAGCGGTATACGGTCGGCCGGGACACGTCAAAATGCCGGGCCACTTCGGAAATGTTCCATTGGCAGGCCCGGAGGGCATCGAGTAATGGATCCGGCTCACTGTCACCGTTAACCGTCTGATCCGCTACCGGTCGCATCCGATCAGAGACACATTCCTCCGGCAGGTCGTTGGCGGTGATCTGCCCTCCCTCACAGGTTGCCTCGGCAAAGGTAAGCGCGTTCACAAGTTGCCGGATATTTCCGGGCCACTCGTAGGCCAGCAAGGCGCTCACCGCATCGCCGCGCAACCCTACTTCAGAAAGAGTGCCATCAGCGATCAGGTTTTCCAGAACCGTCTGGATCACATGCTGCCGATCCGCCCGCTGCCTCAGGGGTGGTAACTTCAGGCTGGCCCCGTTGAGGCGATAATAAAGATCGGCGCGGAAATCCCCCCGATCAATCAGCCGGCCCAGATCCTGATGGGTAGCAGCAATGACCCGGCAATTCACACGAATCGGCGCGTCTGCGCCAATAGGCAGAATCTCCCCCTCCGCCAGCACGCGCAACAACCGGGTCTGGAGTTGCAATGGCATGTCGCCGATCTCATCAAGAAAGAGCGTGCCACCGTCGGCCTGCTGAATCAGTCCACGCATGCCTTTGGAGCGAGCGCCGGTAAAGGCACCGGAAACATATCCGAACAATTCACTCTCGATCAGCGATTCCGGAATCGCAGCACAGTTGACGGCCACGAAGGCCCGCTTACTCCGGTGGCTCGAATCGTGAATAGCCCTGGCAAGCACTTCCTTCCCGGTGCCGGTTTCTCCCAGTATCAACAGACCGACATCCCGATTTCGAAGGCGTTTGGCGAGGCCCAGCGTACGGCGCATGACCGGATCATCAGCCGCCAGTGCATCCAGCTTCGGAACCCGTTCGCTGCCACTGTCTGTTTCAGAGTCGATTGGCTTCGGCGCGGCAACTCTCGGCTGGATCAGGGAGGCAAAAAACGTCTCTCCACTAACCTGGTGGCGGAAAGCCCGTACCTGATCCTCCTGATCAAAAGGAATGCTCCAGATGTCCTGTAACTGGCATTCAAAAAGCTGGGTGAGAACGAGACCACCCTCGTCGGCATCGGAGGCCGGCGTTTCGGAAATCAATGATCGCCCAGCCGTATTGCTCGCCTCGATCTGCCCATTCTCGTCGATCGCAAACAGGTACTGACCATTGACCTGAACAAACTCCCGGGAGGCGTCGCATCGGAAAATCACCTGATTCCGGTATTTGCGCAGGAAATAGGCATCTTCGATCATTCGGGCATAGAGCTGGGTCAGGTTTAAGGCAAACGTCTGACTGTGGCGCGCTTGCGGCGAGTCCAATGCCGAAATATCCAGCACTGCCAGCAGATTGCCGTACGGATCCCTGATTGGTGCAGAGGTGCAGGTCAGACTGATGTGCGTCGCATCAAAATGATCGACGCGATGGCAGGTCAGGGCCTGCTGTTCCTGGATGCAGGTTCCGACGGCGCACGTGCCGGCATACTGTTCGCTCCAATCGGCACCCAGGTAGAGACCAGCCTGGCGCAAGCGCCGGTCCGAACGCCGGTCGCCGAGGTACTGGACGGTAATTCCACGATGATCTGTGAGCAACAGCACATACCCGAGGTGGGCAATCATGGCATAAAGTTGCTCCACGCCTGCCCTGGCCACGCTCAGGAATTCGTCAACCGAATCCTGGTGTTCACGCAAAGTCTGCTGGGTGACAATACGGGCACTACGCGGTCGGCTCGGATCCAGGCCGTACTCCTGGATGCAGCGTTTCCAGGATCGACCGATGAGTTCCGTTCCCGGTGATTCGTCAGCAGACGGAGCATCTTCCGCATAGCTCAGAATGGCGTCAATGTGCCGACGCTGGGCAAGTTGCGTAGTCATGCAAGACTCCCGAACCAGTGGGCTCTTGTTGTTGTCATGTGTCTGAGATACTGCTGCAACGCTACTTCAGCTTATACTTTTCGCACCCTGCCCGGCATCCTCCCTTCGTACTGTTCAAGGCGTTACACCTGTAACGCCAACCGCCGGTGTACCCGTGACAGCTGTAAATACCCTGAGCGCAATGTCTGCCCGATTGTGCCGGCGGGATACTCAGTCAGCCCGAAAACTTCCAACAGTTTCAAAGAGCTGGCAACCAGCACCCATTACGTGCTCAACCTGGCACACCGCCTGCAAAGCTCCGGTTGCAAACAAGAACAATGCAACAGTGGAGAACGAACATGACACAAACCAACCTCACACCAACCCGGCAAGTCGAACAGTGGCTGGCCGGTTTTTCCGAAACATTGCAGTCAGAAAGCCCTGAACGGGCCGCCGAACACTTCGAGGAAGGCGGATTCTGGCGGGACCTCGTCTCAATGACCTGGAACATAAAGACTCTGGAGGGCCACGATGAAATCCGGGACATGCTGGCCACGACCGCCAGGGCCAGACACCCTCACAACTGGCAGGTTTCCGAAGAAGCCACCGAACAGGATGGCGTGCTCGAGGCGTGGATCACCTTCGAAACCGCGGACGCCCTCGGCAAAGGCCACCTGCGCCTGCGGAACGGCAAGGCCTGGACCCTGCTGACCACAATGCAGGAGCTACGGGAATTTCCGGAGAAGCGCAAACACCTGCGCCCCAAAGGTGCCCAGCATGGTGCCAGCAAATCCCGGAAGACCTGGCTGGAGGCCCGGCAGGAAGAAGAGCGGGAACTGGGCTACAGCCGCCAGCCCTATTGTGTGATTATCGGTGGCGGCCAGGGAGGCATCGGACTGGGCGCGCGACTGCGGCAGCTGGATATTCCCACCATCATCATCGAGCGCAATCCCAAGCCTGGCGATTCCTGGCGTAACCGCTACAAATCCCTTTGTCTGCACGATCCGGTTTGGTACGACCATATGCCGTACCTCCCTTTCCCGGAACATTGGCCGGTATTTTGTCCGAAGGACAAGATCGGGGACTGGCTGGAAATGTACACCAGAGTCATGGAACTCAATTTCTGGAACTCAACCGAATGCACCGGCGCCCGTTACGATGAAACCAAACAGGAATGGGTAGTCGATGTCGTTCGCGATGGAGAGCGGGTCACCCTGAGGCCGAAACAGCTTGTGCTCGCCACGGGCATGTCCGGCATACCCAACGTGCCGGATATTCCGGGCATGGACACCTTCGAAGGTGAACAACACCACTCCAGCAAACACCCGGGCGGGGAAGCCTACAAAGGCAAAAAGTGCGTCGTGCTGGGATCCAATAATTCGGCCCACGACATTTGTGCCGCCTTGTGGGAGAACGATGCGGATGTCACCATGATTCAGCGCTCCTCCACCCATATCATCAAGTCCGACACCCTCATGGATCTGGCCTTGGGCGGACTCTATTCGGAGGAAGCGGTCGAAAACGGAATCACCACGGAAAAGGCTGATCTGACCTTCGCTTCCTTGCCCTACCGGATCATGCCGGAATTCCACAAACCGGTTTACGAGCAAGCTCAGGAGCAGGATGCGGATTTCTACAACCGTCTGAGAAAAGCGGGCTTCATGCTGGACTTCGGCGACGATGGGTCTGGCCTGTTCATGAAATACCTGCGCCGAGGCTCCGGTTACTACATCGATGTGGGCGCCTCGGAGCTGGTCGCCCAGGGGGAAATCAAGCTGAAGAGCGGGGTCACCATTGAGCGGATCAACCCCCGGTCGGTAACCCTGACCGACGGCACCGAGCTACCCGCAGACCTGATCGTGTACGCCACCGGCTACGGCTCGATGAATGGCTGGGCGGCACGCATCATTTCCCAGGAAGTAGCTGACAAGGTTGGCAAATGCTGGGGCATGGGCTCGGACACCACCAAGGATCCCGGTCCCTGGGAAGGCGAGCTGCGCAACATGTGGAAACCCACCCAGCAGGAAGGTCTGTGGTTCCATGGCGGCAACCTGCACCAGTCACGGCATTATTCCCTGTATCTGGCGCTTCAGCTGAAAGCTCGCATGGAGGGCCTGGACACTTCCGTCTACGGATTGCAGCCGGTCCACCACTTATCCTGAAGCAGCTTGTGGTCCGGGCCGAAAAGGCCCGGGCCACGGACTACCTCGCCTGTTCCCCGACAATCCGGCTCACGCCATCTACATGTCGCTTACGAAGTCCCGTTTTTAATGTAAAAACAAATAATTACTCTTTCTTTGCTCCCAAATCGAATAATGTCGGCAGCAGGTCGTTGCTATGGTTGATGAAGGCAGGATTTTGCGACGTACTGCCTGCACTCACTCAATCACGGGATTGTCATCCCGCCTGACAGGGGTTGAATTACCCCGCCCTGAGCCACGGGATGGCGCCGTGCCAAAAGAAAAAGGAAAAACCATGGCTATGATTTCGATATGGCGGCCTTTGACCGCCATTGCCCTTTCATCGACCCTGATGACCGCCGCCCTGGCGGATGACCAACTGGTATCGGATGGGAACGCCAACCTGCATCCCGCCCACGATACCCCGCTACCGGACGGCCACGTACCTGCCAACCAGAGCTACGGCTTCAACGTGATCGGCCGGGACACGCTGGGCGGGATTTCGGACGGACTCTATACCGACGTCTGGGCCCAGGACGGATATGCCTACATCGGTACCTTCCAGGAACCGGACTGCACCCGGGCCGGGGTTTACATCTCCGACATCCGGGATCCGGCCAACCCGGTCACTGTGGGTATGATCAAATCCCCGCCCCAGACCAGGATCAACGACGTCAAGGTGACCGAAATAGATGGTCGTGACGTACTGATCCATTCGCTTGAGCCCTGTGGGCCGACTCTCGGCAACGGGCTTGCCATCGGCGGGGGAAATGGTGGTCATCAACAAGGCCAGGTGGGTGTTTCGCTCTGGGACGTGACCGACCCGAGCCGCCCGCACCCACTCAAACAGAACTTCCTCGACTTTCCGGTCCACAACGTCTTCCCATGGACAACAGCTGCGGGCAATACCTACATGCTTGTTGTGGATGACGTCGCCCTGGACGACCTGAAGATCGTCGACATCTCCAAGCCCCAGTCACCCACACTGATCAGCGAGACGGGGATCGAAACCTGGCTGGCGACCAATCCGGAAATCGCCGATGACGGTCAGCTTTTCATGGGCAGTTTTGCGGCACCGCTCCTGCACGATGTCTGGGTGAACGATATGGATCCGGGGCCGGGCGAGAACTGGCAGGCCGTCCTCTCTTACTGGGATGCCGGGTTCGTTACGCTCGACATCAACAACCCGGCCAACCCGGTTTTCCTCGCCGATTCCACTTACCCGGACACCGATCCGGTTTATGGTACGTCACCTCCAGAGGGTAATGCCCACGCAGCCGTCTTTGCCGGCCCCAATTTCGACAAGATTTTTGGTGGTGACGAGGATTTCGACTCCCTCTTTACTGCGGTCACCGTCGCGGGGGAAGACTATCGTGCCTACCAGGGCAGCGATGTTCCACAGATCGGTGGCGCGGTTGACGAAGTGAGTGGCCAGACCGCCTACGTCGGGCGCGCCTGTGGCGGGACATTGCCCACTGCTGCGGATGTCGGAGCTACGATTGCGGTGATCGAACGGGGTGATTGCGCGTTTACCACCAAGGCGCAGACGGTTCAGGCCGCAGGCTATGCGGCCGGAGTGGTGTTCAATTCAGCAGCAGAGGGCAATTGTGAAGCAACCGTCTCCATGCTGGTTGAAGGTGATATTCCGATGCTGTTCGTGCCACGTTCCACCGGCTATGCCATCCTCGGCATTGACGGCTATGACCCGGCCGCATGCCCCGGCGGCATGAACCCCGCTCTGCCCGACCCGTCCAGTCTGGGCCTGGTTGCCACCCTGGGTGCAGCCTTTGACGGCTGGGGCTACTTCCACGCGCTGAACAATGTCAGATCGACCATGACCGTACCCAGAGGCATGGGTGAAGATGCCGAATCGGTGGAAGTGGGCTACCTCGGGGAAATCGGCTACTACGCGCCGGCTGAACTCACGGATCCGGCTCTGGCCAGCGGAGCCGGAGACCTAACCATGCACAACCTGGAAGTCGACCCCAACAATCCTGACCGCACATTCATCAGCTGGTATTCCCTCGGCATGCGCGCGGTCGAATGGCGGCCAGGCCACCTGCATGAAAATATGAAAGGCGAAGGCGTTGTCTCCTGGAACATGCATGAGGTGGGCCGCTTTATCGCCGGAGAGGAATATGGTGAGTCAGAGGGCTCCAACTTCTGGGGTATTCATGTCACCGAAGTTGACGGCCAACAGTATATTCTGGGCTCGGATCGCAATACCGGCCTCTGGATCTTCCAGTGGAGCTGTGAGGACGTCAGCGACGTGCTGTACTGCAACGGACCAGTCACACCCTGAACCGGCAGGAAGGCCGCCCTCGGGCGGCCTTCATATCCCCCTGAGATACCCCAGCCCCAGCTGGCCCATCTGCTGATTGATCCAGCTAACGCGCTCCCAGACATAAGCAGATGGCTGGTCTGCGCGGAATACCTTGGGGTTGGGCAACACTGCCGCCAGCAAAGCCGCCTCGGTTCTTGATAACTGGCTCGCCGGAACCCCGAAAAAGGCCCGGCTCGCCGCCTCGACTCCATAGATACCCGGGCCAAGCTCGGCGATGTTGAGGTAGACCTCGAGGATGCGCTCTTTCGGCCACATCACCTCCAGGGTGATAGCAAGCCCCGCCTCCAGGGACTTCCGGACAAAACTTCGGCCATTCCACAGGAACAGATTCTTGGCGGTCTGTTGCGTAATGGTGCTGGCACCTCGGAGGCCCTCACCCTGGATGTATTCCTCGACAGCACTGTGAATTGCGCTGAAATCCACGCCCCAATGCTCCGGAAAACGCTGGTCCTCACTGGCAACAACGGCCAAGGGCATCCAGGGTGAGATCTGTTCGTAGGGGACCCATTCCTGGCGGATGTCCTGATCGGTATGATCCAGCCAGTAGCCAATCATGAAGGCTGAGGTAGGCGGGTTCACGAACCGGAACAGAAGCAGCAGGAGCACCGAGGCGGCGAGCGCCCCCAGAAGGCTCCAGGCCAACCGGCGGAAGGCTTTTCGAACCAAGGATTCAGGCCTCCGGCGCGCCATTGTCGAGCTGTTTTCGAGTGGCCAACCGCCCCTCTCTACGGATCTCGGCGTTCTGGAACCGACGTTTCTGTTCAGGCGTCTCGGGTATCACTGCAGGGACATCCACCGGCTGATCATTTTCATCCAGCGCGACGAAAGTGAAAAATGCCGAAAGAATATGCCGTGTATCTCCCGTGTAGCTATTCTCCGCCTCAACCCTGGCGCCAATCTCCATAGACGAGCCCCAACTCCGGTTCAGTGAAAGACTGAACAGCAGAGTATCATTACCCTTCGCAGGAGCCCGGAAGTGAATGGAATCGACAGCCGCCGTAACGCAGACATGGGCGGAATGACGCTCGGCCACCACCAGCGCCAGGCGGTCGCACTTGGCCATGATCATGCCACCGAATACCGTGTTGTGGGAGTTCATGTCATTGGGGAACACCTTGTAGACATGCTTTTCGATGGCAGAGGCGGAAACGGCCTTGGCGGGTTTCTGGGGCATGGGACCTTGTTCGCTGCAGTGTGTCACAGACAGCTACTATACCCGAGGCACCCTTACCAAAAACACTGCCGGAGAATTAACGGATGGTTAGTCAGCTCTGGCGGAAGCAACGACTCGCCGGACCACCTCCGCACTGTGAAGAAATTCCCCCTCCTCCCGCTTATTCAGGCGGGGATGAAGCACCCGCTCAATGCCGTTGCCGCCAATTACCGCCGGCAGACTCAGGCAGACGTCACTGACACCAAGAAAACCATCCACTTGCAGACTGACCGGCAACGTGTGTTTGGCGTTCGTGATGATGCATTCAATGATCTCTGCCGCAGCGAGGGCGACCGCATAATTGGTGTGGCCTTTATACTTCAACACCTCGAAACCTGCTTTGGAGGCCCGGTCAGCGAGCTCGTACCGTGCAGGTGTCGGATCCAGAGGCTCACCACCTGCATCGGCACAACTCATGGCAGGAAACTGGCTGTCACCATGCTCGCCCAGAATGTAGGCACGGATATCCCCGGAATGAATCCGGAGCTCTTCCGCCAGCAACTGCCGGAAGCGCGATGAGTCCACGAGGGTCCCCGTACCGACCACTTGGTTCGGTCTGAGATTGGTAAATTCCAGCGCATAGTGCACCAGAACGTCCACTGGATTGGACACCATCACCACCGTGCAATCAGGCGACAGCCGGGCCAACTCCGGCATCAGCTCACGCATAAGTTTTACATTGCCTTTCGCCAGCTCCAGACGGCTGTTCATGTCTTTAGGCGTGGGCACAGATGCACACATCGCGATGATGTCGGAACCGGCACTATCCGCCAGTGTTCCGGCGCTGACCTGGGTTGGTGTATTCACAAACAGCTGGCCATGCCGGAGGTCCAGGACATCCCCCATTGCAGACTCGCGTGTTTTCCCCACCAGCACGAGTTCTTTGACCAGATTCTTGAGTGTCAGGACGAAGGCCAGCGTGGAGCCAACATGGCCAGTTCCGATTACCGATACTTTCATACTCTCCCCCGGGGTTCCGCATGACAGACGCCCGGACTGAAGGCCTCCGTCACATTATCAATTGAACATAGCAGTAATCATGCCGTTGGCATTAAACTGGATTTTCCCGGCTTAACCTCGACTGCTTCCAGAACCGATGAAACTCTCACGCATCCTCAGCAACCAGAACGGCATCAGCCGCCGCCGGGCCAATCTTCTGCTTGCTGCAGGTCGCGTTCGCGTTGATGGCGAAATCTGCCGGGAGGGCGGCCTCAATATCACCAGATTCCAGGAGGTCTGGATTGATCAGGAGCTCATACAGCGCGCGGACCCGGCCTATTACCTGATGTTGAACAAACCGGTCGGGTACCTGAGTGCTACCGAAGATCCGGTGCATCCAACCGTGATGGAACTGATCGATCCAACCCTCAGAGACCATCTTCACATCGGCGGCCGCCTGGACCGTGCCAGCACCGGACTGCTGATCCTGAGCAGCGACGGCCTTTGGACGCGCCGACTGACCGAGCCCACGGTAAAAATACCCAAAGTGTACCGGGTCACCACCGCCCACCCGATCTGCCCGGACACCGCGGACCGCTTTGCCGAAGGCATCTGGTTTGGCTACGAACAGCTCAGAACGTCTCCGGCCCGGCTGGAACAGATGGGGCCGACAGAGGCGAGGCTTACCATTTACGAGGGACGCTACCATCAGGTCAAGCGCATGTTCCATGCGGTCGGGAACCGGGTAACCTCACTGCATCGGGAGAGAATGGGGAGCCTGATGCTGGATCCGACCCTGCCGGACGGAGGATACCGCCCTCTTACTCCCGAAGAAATCAGCTCCATTGGCTAGGGGCACCCGCCTATTCAAAATACAGTTATTACAATCAGTTACAGCCCTGAATAAAGATATCGAGCAAAATCTTGCCCGTTACTCACGCGCAAGATCGAGGTGCCTCCGTGCTCGTTGTCCGATTTCTGGTTGTCCTGCTTTCTGTATTCCTTTCCCAGCCCCTGCTGGCAGAGCCCGGCTCCTTCCGGGAGGCCAAACTCGAGCTTCGCCAGCAGGTCTACCATGATCAGAATCTTTCAGATGAAGGATCGCTTTATTGTGGCTGCCAGTGGCAGTGGACCGGCGCCTCCGGCGGAAGGGTAGACCTGGCATCCTGCGGCTACCAGGTACGCAAGCAGCCCAACCGGGCGCAGCGCATCGAATGGGAGCATGTAGTGCCCGCTTGGGTGATGGGGCATCAGCGCCAATGCTGGCAGGAAGGCGGACGCCGGCACTGCGCTGCCCACGACCCACTCTTCGAGCGCATGGAAGCGAATATGCATAACCTGGTGCCAGCCATCGGTGAGGTGAACGGTGATCGAAGCAACTATTCCTTTGGGGTCCTGCCCGGCAGCAGCAGCCAGCACGGTCAGTGCGATGTGCGCGTATCTTTCGGAGACCGCACGGTAGAGCCCCGGGACGCCGTGAAAGGCCTCATCGCCCGCACCTATTTCTACATCCACGACCGCTACGATCTGACGATGAGTCGGAAACAGCAGCAACTGTTGCTCAGCTGGCACAAACAATTTCCTGTGACGGAATGGGAAAAGAAACGGGACCAGAGAATTGCCTCAGTGATGGGTCACCACAACCCCTTCGTAACCGGCGAACGGGTCTGGACACTTGGCCACCGAAATCTGGCAGAGGGCATACCGAAGGACCCGGATCCAAACCAGATCGCCGAGGCGGAAAGCAACGCAATCGTGATTGGCAATGCCCGCAGTCAGATCTATCACCTACCCGAGGGCTGCCCAAGCTACAGCCGCGTCTCCGAGCGCAACCGGGTGGCCTTTAACAGTGCCCGTGAAGCAGAAGCCGCAGGCTACCGTAAGGCCGGAAACTGCAGGAGTTGAAGGAAATGCCCAAACCGGTTCACGGTTCAGCCCTGTCCGGATAATCTCCGGTCCACCCAGGAGTGATAAAGGCGGGCCAGCAGAGGTCGAATCACCGGCAGGCCGATCAGCCAGGCCAGCGGTTTCAGTACCGGGACGCGGGACATCAACAGGATATAGGCGTCCATCTCCCGGTGAATGATGCCTTCACTGTCTTTCACATGCAGCTCACGCAGCGCACTGTCGGGATCGATACCTTCCTGGCGCAACACCTCATCACGGCCGGTAATATCCAGCCACTCAACGGACTCTCCGGTCTTGCCGGCCAGCTTTTCGTACCACCGACGATCCTTGATACACGCGGGGCACGAACCGTCGTAGTACACCACGAGTTTGCCAGAGGAATGCTTCATAGCGTCCTCCCCCAAAAGTTGGGAATAACACTATTACCCTAACACGAAATCAGGGCGCGGGTGCCTGATTGCCAGCCGTTGAAACCAGGCACAGCAACGCACCCTGGCCCTGATGGTGCAGATCAGGCCCTGCTCAGGAACTTCCGTTCTTCCACGTTGATCTTGATGCGGTCACCGGTGGAGATGTGCTCGGGCACCTGTACTACGAGGCCCGTGGTCAGCCTGGCCGGCTTGGTCCGGGCGGTGGCGGAACCACCTTTGACAGAGGGATCGGTTTCTTCGATCTCAAGTTCGACTGTCGGCGGCAGGTCGAGGGCCACCGGGGAATCGCTGACGAGAATAACCATCAGCCCTTCAGTGTCCTCGTTGATGAACAGAAGCTCGTCGGCGATTGCTTCCTTGTTGAGCATGTACTGGGTGAAATCCTCAGTATCCATGAAGACGTACTCGTCTCCGTCGGCGTACGAGAAGGTGGCTGGCCGGCGAACCAGGTCCGCCTGGTTCAGCATGTCGGAGTCCTTGAAGGTTTCGTCCAGCTTCTGGCCGGTCACCACATCGTACATACGCATGCGGTACAGGCTGCCTCCGGCCCGCCCCTGGGGCACGGAGCGCTCGATATCCTTGACGAAGTAAACCCGTCCCTCGTACTCAACGGCCTGATTCTTTTTGATTTCACTGGCTTTTGGCATTGCTTATGGTCCCGAAAGAAAATGAAAACTAGGGAGCCTGATATACCACGACTTCGGACGATAAGCGATAGCGACAATCAGGCAGAGGCGATAACCACAATGCCCATGACTATCGCCGTCACCCCCACCCCCTTCGCCAACCACTCGCCACCGGGCACCGTTTTCTCGAGCAGAACGATGACCGCAAGGGCTGCAATTACCAACAGATCCATGACGCCACCAACAAACAGGAGGGCCATCAACGCGCCACAGCACCCCACACAGTAGACCCCGTGGATAATGCCCATCTTGAATGCCCCGCTCAGGCCCGGGCGCCAATGACGGGCAATGAAAAACAGAGGGCCCCGGCAGTGCTTCAGGCATGCCTGCTTGAGAGAGGAAAACTGGTAAAGGCCTGCGCCAATCAGGATGATTCCGCTTAGGACTACACTCTGGCTGCGCATCATGGGGCTGAGCAATGCCCACTCTTCAAGCCGCCATTGCAGGGTCGCGGCAACCAGGCTGAACAGTGTCCAGAGAACGATATAACCAGCGCAGAACAGCCCGGTGCCCAGGGCTTCACGAGCCAGTTTGTTGGTCCTGGCCACCTGGCGGTAAAGCAGGACCATGGGAGCCGCACTGGGAACCATCATGGCCACCATCATGACGCTCCACATCACGAACATCATGACAAAGTAGGCAGGTGTCCACTCTCTGAGCATCATGGAACCACCCACTGACATGGAAGACATGTCAGCCGCCATATCAAACAGGTACCACCAGCAAAGGCCCACAATCGCCAGCAGTGCCGCCAGCGTAACCAGTGACGCCCGGGGCATGCCCCGGGCGTTGATCCCGGCCATGTGTCTCACCCGAAACTATCGATAAACGCCACTGGGGCCAATATCCAGGTGCGACAGGTGGCAGTGTGTGCCATCAAACCCCATGAGTACGTCGGCCCGGGCATCGGTGCACCCGCTGGCCACTTCCGCAACGGCGTACTCGAACCCTCCGGGCAAATCGATGCGAGCCCGGTGCGGTTCGCCGGAAATGGGATTGATCAAGGGCTCAGCGCTGCTTTCAATCAGATCGGCCACCCGTACCTGTGCCTTGCGATTCTCGACATCGCAGGAAATCTCGATCGCGCAGAAAACAGGGTCATACATCTTGGTCAATGTGCTGGCAAACACATTAAAGAAGGTGGCTCCGGGCTCAGACGTGTCCCCGGAGAGGATCGCCATCAGGGCATCCCGCTGTTCAGCCGTCGCCCGCTCGTCCACAAAGGCCTGAGCCTGGCCGTTACCTTCATGGATGGCACCGGGCCACTTCAGCGTCATGGCGAAGGACAGGCCGTCCAGGCGGGTCTCTCCAAAATATCCGTCCTGAATTTTGACTGCTGCAAAAGCATGGCAGTCCCCGTGGGTGGGACGGGCCATGAACTGACAAGGACATCCCGCATCACAATTGCAGTTCACAAACTCCAGTCCCTTGATTCTCCAGTCTGTATTGTTCATCTCCGTTACTCCTTTCTGTAACGCAGCCTCACCCGTTCAGACTAGTTCATCAACACAGCGGAAACACCCTTTCAGCTAGACTGTTCCAGACACAAAAATAAAGGAATATGCGAATTGGATTTAAACGCCACCCTTTCCATATTCAGGCCACCGCATCCATCGCCCCACCGCCGAAACGAAGCAGTTTCAGCGGGCGAACCTGCATCCGCGCCTCCTGCTCGGTGCAGAGCCTCGCCATCATGGCCATGGACCGGGAGTAAGCGTCGTTAGCCAACGCCTCGCACTGTCTCGCAACCCGGAGGATTTCATGGGGATCAAGCTCCCTGGCTGTCAGGTCCCTGCCGTTCCTGCTGCCCGGCAGGCCAGATGCTATGGCCTGCTCCCTCAGGGTGCCCTGGTCACCGGGCAAGGACAGAGCAACCCGGGCCGCCGCGTTGTAGAACTGGATAATGGACTCACGGCAGCGATTGGCGGCATGCTCAATCACCGGCTCGGCTCGCTTCAGCCGGCCCCTGTCATTTTCTCCCAACACACCCTCCAGCGTCGCTGCGTAGCTACTCAGGTGGCGCATCGGCAGAACCAGCATCGGGAAGCAGGACAGGCTCTCCAGCACCGTTGAGGCAAGCTTGGCGTCGTCCGCCGGCATCTCGTCGATGGCCAGATGCATCCGCCGGGCGAACAGACGGTCGATATCCCGCAGCCGCTTGCCCAGATCCCGCCATTCGTTCGAGGCCTCCTCGACCGCGCGGTCTGCGTCCCGGAGCTCCCGGGTGGCCAGGCCGAAATCTCTGGGCTGGATGGAAACCTTTTCAGCGAGCAGGACCCTGCCCTGGGTCCGATCGCTATGAAGCTGGGCAGCCCGGGCAAACGACTCCTGAAGTGCGGACAATTCCGGCAGCCGGCTACGCAGGGTATCGATGACCTGCTGCAGCGTCTGCTGGCTCTCCCGGCCAGCCTCCAGGTTGAGGAAACGTCGGGTCAGGTGACCATTGAAGTACTGATCCAGCGCTTCGCCGTCTTGGTCACTGACCTTCCTGACCTGCAGAATCTCCTCGTTATCAACGAGATACTGCTCCAGGTCCGCAATTCCAGAGTCCGTATAGGCTTGCCGCGTGATGTTCCTGCACAGATGATCAAAGTCCGGCAGCAGCCGGGCCGCCGGCTCGTCAATCTGCACCGCCCCCGGGAAGTCCAGTTCCAGGGCGTGGCGGATCCGATCAACATCCGCGGGGTGAGCATCCCACAGGGAAGTCTGCTGCTCGCCCATGGCATCCTGAACCGCCTGGCGCTGGTCCACTGTCAGGTGATCGGCACTTTCGGCGATCGCACGCGGCAGATCCCGCATCAGTTTTCCATTTTCCCGGGCCCGGGTGTTGGCCGCTTGCACGCACTGGTCAGCAAACGCCAGCATGTGCAGCTTTTCGGCGGTTATTTCAAACGCCTTGCTGCCCGCCAGCCAGCACTCATAACGGTCGGCTTCATACTCCATTCTCCGTGATAACTGATGACTGACCCGGAGGTTGAAAAGGAGCATGCCCCTGAACAGAGTGCGGGTCAGTGTCATCAAAGCCTGGGCAGGCCGCAGAACCACATGACCAACAAGCGCGGGCGCACCGCCCTGCCAGCGATTCAGGCGGACATCCCACGAATCCCCGGCCTTTGCCCGGTTGGCAAGCCAGCGATTGACACTGTTGACCAGGTAATTGGCAGTCATGGCTGTCGGGTGGGCAAAGTGGCCCAGTTCATGGCCGACCACACCGATCATCTGGCGGGTATCCAGGGCGGCAAACAGGGGCATGCCGACGGTCAGGGTCAGCTCCCCCCGGCGCAGGCTGCGCAGACCCTCGCTCGGCCCCAGAGCGGCAGTAACTCGATTATCAACACGGATGTCCTGCACAGGTGGCACGTCCATACGCTGGCACAGACCATCAACCAGGTTGAAGAATCGCCGGTGCTTCTGGCGATTCAGCTGCATTGTTGGAGACGACGGATACCGGATAAACAGGGGGCGCGCCAGGAACAGCAGAAACACGCCGCACATCAGGGAGAAAGATCCGGTGAGAAGCGTCCCGGCAATCGAGCCGGTCTCGGCCAGCTGCGCGGGGATCAAAGTGAGGGACCAGATCAGACCACCGGTGACAGCCACTATCAGCCCGAGGTAGAAAAGCGGTGCCATCAGGCTCAGGGCCATCACAGCAATCAGTCCGACACGATAGGCCAGGTTCACCGGCATGCGGGGAATCACATCAGGCAGAGCGGGCTCGATATCAGCCTGCTCGTCACCGGTTTCCGGCGCCGACTTCAGCTCCGGTACAGACACATCCAGCCCCGATGCCCTGAGTGCAGCCTCCAGCTTCTTCGCCCGGTCCTCGGTCAACCCCCGCTTGATCACGACCCGCCTGGATAACATCAGGCCGATCTGCGAAGGCTTCAGGCGAAACCGGTTGGCCAGCGCCTCTGAGACCTTCTCGGTTGAAAACCCCTCCAGGATGCGACCTGCAGACTCCACGCGGAAATCACTGGATGACGGTCCTTGCACGACACTTCTCCTCACATTCGTGGCCGGATAAACGGGCGAGCGGATAAACAATTCATCACCCTGACGTGAGTTTGCCGCAGATTGCTCCGGCGCACCGTGAACCAGGGCACCTATCGCGGAAGGTCTAATGCCGTTTTTTTGACCAGCATCACGAAAAACTTTTCCCACAGATTCTGTGGATAACTTTGTTGGCAACGTCAGGACAGGTGCCTGTAAGCCCTTCAGTGTGTGACCTGACGGAATGTGAAGGTAATTTGATCAGGGTATACTGCCGCCTCTCTCGCACCACCGAAGAAAAGGACTGTCAACACCATGCGGCGCTTCAATATCGCCAGCGTTCCCGGCCGGATTGTCATGGCCCTGCTCGCAATCGCCGCCCTTGCCGGCACCTACCACCTGATGCAGACCGGCCTCGGGCAACTCGCCGAGGCCCGTCAGATGCAGCGGTTGCCGGAAACGCCCATCGGTGCCCTGGCCCAGGGGCCCTACGTCATTGCCGGCGAGGTGGGGGTGGCAACGGGCACAGTTACTACGCCCTACTCCAACACCGAGGCTGTGTATTACCGTTTCAAACTGGAAGAAGAATACCGGGATTCCGATGGTGATCGGCGCGTCCGCACCCTGGACTCCGGTGCCCGCGGGGGCAGCTTTCGTGTCCAGGACAAAAGCGGGGACGTATTGGTGGATCCCGGCCACAACCTGTCATCGGTCGAGTGGAATATTACCCGCTCCTATCGCACCCGATCCGGGGACAGGATCTACTCGGAGTGGGCCCTGGAACCCGGCGAAATCACGCAGATCATCGGTCATTACGATTCCGAAGCACAGGCCATCATGTTCTCCGACCTTGAGGCATTCAGCCTGCCAGCGCTGATTTCCGATCGCCCATTGGAGACAGACAGCGGTGACCGTCTGTTCGGCGCAGCCATCCGGATATCCATCGCCACCGGCCTGCTCGCCCTTGGGCTGGCGCTGGGGCTGACGGCGCTGAAAGTACACCGGTTCTGGGTATATGTGCTGGCGATGACCCTGGCTGTGAGCGGAACGCTTTCGGTCCTCGGCGTCGCCAAGCTCAAGCAGGAATGGTCCGCCATTGCCACACTTTATGAGGCACGGTACGAGCAGCTCAACGGTCACAAGAACAACCCATTGCTGCTCGCCGACGTGGCGGCCCTGCAACAGCTTATCCGCCAGAGTACCAGCGGCTGGCTTGACCGGTGGATGTTCCGCAGCCTTGTGGAAAAGCGCTTGCCGCTCCCGGCCCTGGATGACCAGACCACTGCCCGCGTCCGGGAGATTGTGGAAAACCAGCCACAAGGCCGATACCAGCATTCCATCAAGAGCTGGATCTTTGCCGCCGGAAGTGCGGTGCTCTCGGTGCTGTTGATCTTCCTCGCTATTCGCACGGTCAAGCTCAAGCGCCTGATCGAGGCGGTCCCCACCAGCAGCACCCGGGGTTTGAGCTTCGGGCTGTCCGAACTCAAGGGCATGGTCGACGTGGATGACGCGCATCCGCCCATTCGCGACCCGCTGAAGAACGAAAAGTGCGTGGCCTATGACTACAAGGTGGAGGAACGCGAGGGTGGCGGAAAAGATGACAAGTGGCGGACAGTCGAGGAGCGGTCCGAGCGGGTGCCTTTCTGGCTGGAAGATCCACACGGCAAGGTGCTGGTCCATCCGGAAGGGGCAACCATCGAATACCCGAAATTCCATCAGGAAACGCGGGGTGACCGGCGTTACACCGTCAGACTGCTGGATACCTTCGTGAACGTCTATTGCCTCGGCTTCGCGGGGCTCGACAAGAAACAGTCAGACCGGCTGAGCATCCGGCAGGACAACAGCTCTCCGTTCCTGATCAGCGCGAAGGAAGAACAGGATATCGTGCTGGACCGGGGCGCCCGGGGCTTTGTCGGTATCGCCCTGAGTCTTGGCCTGTCCCTGTTTGCCGCCACCACGGTGTTCGCGGCCGATGGCACTTTCAGCCCGGACAACCTGATGATGGCGGCGCTCGCGGTGCCCCTGTTGCTGTGCATATACATCAGCATCCTGCACTACAACGACATCGTCTTCCTGAAAAACCGGGTAAACCGCGCGCGGGCCAATATCGACACCATCCTGCAACAGCGGCACGATCTCTGGCCAAACCTGGAAAGGGTGGTGAAGGCCTCCATGGCCCATGAGAAGCAGCTGCTCAAAGCCATCGCACAGCTAAGGGCAGCCAAGCCGGCAACCATGGAATCGGGAAAAGATGTCGAGAAACTGATCGGCTTCGAGCAGAAAGTAACCAGGGCCATGCAGGCCCGGATCGAGAACTACCCGGAGCTCAAGAACAACGAGGTGATCCGGAAGTTCATGGCCATCATGGCCGAGACCGAGAACTATCTTTCGCTGCTGCGAAACAGCTACACCGAAAGCGCGATGATCTACAACACACGGATCCAGTCGTTTCCGGACCTGATCCTGGCGAAGCTGTTCCGGTTCAGGCCGGCATCACAATTCTCGGCTGAAGGCTGAGTTAACCCTTCAGCCCCAGGTTTTCGGCGTCCTGCTGAATGCAACGATCGAGCAGAGCCAGGTAGTCGGCCTTGGCCTTCACCTTGGTTTCACGGTGCGCACGCATATTCAGTTGCTTGAACTGGCTGGCCAGTGCATTCGCCCGCTCCAGTAGTTTGTCCTGGGCGACCACCTCGTCCAGATAACCGGCCTCGACGGCGCCTTCAGGGCTGTAAATTTCCGCATTCACCACCGAGCGATAGAAGTGTGGGGGATTGAGGCGGTGGCGGGCAATCTCGATGCCGGCATGATGCATGGTCATCCCGATGGCCACTTCGTTCAGGCCCAGCTTGAACGGACCCTCAACGCCAATGCGATGATCCACGGACAGCAGGATAAACGCCCCCTTGGCAATGGCATGACCACTGCAAGCGCCAATCACCGGCAGGGGAAATGCCGCCAGACGGCGAGTCAGGGTGGAGCCGACCTTCACCAGCGCGGCGGCCTCCTGCGGCCCCTTCTGCATTTCCTTCAGGTCATAGCCGGCAGAAAACACACCGGGCTGCCCGGTCAGGATAACCACCGCCTTGTCCTGCTCGGCCTGATCCAGCGCCTTGTTCAGCGCCTCGAACACCTCATGGCTCAGGGCATTCGCCTTGCCGTTGTTCAGGACAATCGTTGCAATTCCATCGTTCAGTTCGTAACTAGCAAGCTCGGTCACCGGCCTCTCTCCTCTGACCACCCAGGGTAAAGTGAGTGTTTGTTAACTTAACAGAAGCCAAGATTGTCGGTGAGGCGCCCGGGAGATTCAATCCCTGAAGTGAAAGACGGGCGCCAAAACGAGACGGTTATTCAGATTGTTTTGCTGACGACGTCGGAAGGGGCGCTGATCAGGCCATCAGTGTCCACCACCTGGATGGAGAAAAACCACTCGCCAGTGCCCAGGTTGTCGATGGTGTATTCCATCGTGCTGGCGTCGTTGATCTCGATGGTTTTGCTCAGTTCGGATGCGTCCTGGCCATAGCTGATGATGTAACTGTCCAGTTCGCCCATGGCGAGGCCTTCACCGTTCACACGGGTGGCCGGGGCAACCCAGCTGAGCCTGGCGGTACCGGTCACTGCCGGTTCGCTGGATACCGGGCTCTCTTCGACTGTGCCGCTATCGACAGTCCCGGTCGTCTCGTCAGTTGCCGCATCCGTCTGGGAGCTGTCGCTGACTACGGTATCGCCACTGCCCGAGTCGGAGCTGACTCGTTCACCACTGGACTTGGTGCCGGAATCGTAGGAGCTGGTCGTGTCACTGCTGCCGTCAGCCGACCCTGAAGACACATTGGAATCGCCGCCACACCCTGTAAGCACGATCCCCATAA
The DNA here is from genome assembly GCF_039523335.1 of Marinobacter szutsaonensis. NCBI lineage: Bacteria > Pseudomonadati > Pseudomonadota > Gammaproteobacteria > Pseudomonadales > Marinobacteraceae > Marinobacter > Marinobacter szutsaonensis. The sequence continues at coordinate 1,222,983 of NZ_BAAAFC010000001.1, forward strand.
ATACTGCAGCAATCCATGCCTTTGACATATTAATGACGTTTTTCATAGTCAATAGACACCAATAAATCGTCGAATTTGTAAAATTGTATAAAACGGGACGGATTATGGGTGTTAACTTTGTCGGTGTTCTAGTTACGAAACGGTCAATTTCCTGACAGGGTTTGGTAAGGAAACGACAGGACCCGAGGGGAGGCGCAGGCTGTGTGAGGCGAGAGGAGAGGCAGATTTACCCACATTATCTGTGGATAACTGTGTTAGTAGCGCAAGGAAACATGGCTGCAGCCGGCATGGGGCCAGCGCCGGGCAATTATGACGGTAAATTGATCGGGCTAGCTTTCAACCAGCCTGGCCCGAACGCGGGGCAGGTGATCCGGGTAGTTATTCTGAATGAAGGTGACCAGGCCTTCCCGAACGGCACACCGCAGATCCCAGTTTTGACTGGAGTCCGGCGCACTCATCAGGAAACGGATCTGCATCGCCTGATCACTGGAGTCGGTCACCTGAACCGTGCCGAGTTTTCCATCCCATTGACTGGAAGCCTGGAGCAGGCGATTGAATTCCTCCCGCAACGGTTCCACCGGCATGGTGTAGTCCACCCAGATGAAGACCGTACCCAACAGGTCAGAATTGTTCCGTGACCAGTTCTGGAAGGGGTTTTCGATGAACCACTGCAACGGGACCACCAGCCTTCTCAAATCCCATACCCTGAGCACCACATAGGTGGCAGTGACCTCCTCCACCCAACACCACTCCCCCTGCACATGCAGGACATCGTCAATGCGAAAGGGTTGGGTCAGTGCGATTTGCAGGCCGGCCAGCAGATTACTCAGAACCGGCCGAGCAGCAAAGCCCAGGATAATGCCGCCCACACCCGCCGAAGCGAGCAGGCTGGCGCCCATGTGCTGCACCGACTCGAAGGTCATAAGCGCGGCCCCGAGCCCGATAATCACAATGAGTATGTTCAGGCAGCGAACCAGGAAGCGCGTCTGGGTTTCCACCTTGCGGGCACGTTTCCATTGACCCTCGAGCACCGGATTCAGAGCCACAATCACATCGCCGATTGCCGAGGTGAGTCGCACAGCAGCCCAGGTCAGAGCAAGAATCAGCAGCAGGGTTGTGACATGGCGCACTGCGGAAACCAGGGGTAAATCGTCAGGAGCGGCCTTGAGTGCGCCAGCCAGTACGAACAGACAGAGCACGACCCCCAAGGCTCGTGCCGAGGCGTCAAGGAACAGGCGTGGAACGGTTCTGGATCGGGAAAAGCGTCGGATCAGCGCCAACGCCAGCCGGTAGGTCACGTAGGTGGTCACCACGGCCAGCAATGCCGACAACCCGGGCAACAACCATGCCTGCAGACCAGATTCCAGATGTTCCAGCACTCTACTTCCCCACCAGGTTATCTACATTATCATCAAACTAGCTCATGTCCGATCCACGCGCGCGAGGTGTCCTCCGATACAGCCACGCCAGGCCCAGCAAGGCGAGCCCCAGCCCCATGAAGGCCGCAACGCGCCAGAATCCCTGCAGGCCGGCCATATCGATGAGGAAGATCTTCGCGATCACAAGACCAAGCAATGCCATCCCCGCCTTGTACAGCCTGACACTGTGATTGACGCCGGAATAGAGAATCGCCGCAATGGCATACAGCATGCCGACTACCGAGTAGGTGTACAACTCACCTTCGGAGACACCGGAGACAAGCACCATATCGCTGCCACGCCAGAGCTGCCGGATTTCAAGGGCAGTGAACAGCAGGAAGCTCACCGCTGTAAACCACCGGGAAACCGACTGGGGGCCGAAACCCGGCAGCCGGCTGACGACAAGCGCCAGCAACACGGGCCCGCCATAGGCAGGAAGCAGCATGTTGAACACCGGCGTTGCACTGATGGCGCTGTCTCCCAGCCACGGGTTATGCACCGTAACGAGAGTCAGGTAGCTCAGGCAGGACAAACCGAGCAGGATTCGTGAGAACAACCGGTAAAGCCAGGCCAGCGACTCGCTGGCCCTGGCCCGGTAGAGGTAGGTCAGGCTCAGGGCTCCCCAGAGCAGGGTATTGATGGTGGCCTCTGTCAGGGTGTATTCCCGGGCGAAGATGTCGCCGTCATACAGCCAGTAGCGCAGTTCGGTGCCAAGGAACAACACCAGCAGGTGCAGGGTGGCCGCCTCAAGCCACGGCCGGATGCCATGGCGTTTGTCCGCAATCCGGGTGGCGATTGCCGCCGCCACCGTGGCGCCTCCGTATGTCCAGAGTGACCAGTGAACGCTGGCATCGTAGCCCTGAAGCCATGGATTGACGGTCAGCCTGGCGACCACCAATGCCAGGGCCAGTTTGAGCAGTATATACAGCTCAGGCATCTGAAAACGTCGCGCCAGCCAGGTCAGAGTGATGAACTGGATAGAGAGCGCCAGGGTCAGCGAGGCCTCGCGGAACATCATTACAGCAGCGAGCGAATAACTGATGTGGGCCGCCAGCACAGCCCAGACCACACCAACCCGGTAACGCTCGAGCCTCTCCATCTGCCAGGCCAGAATGCCGTAGAGACCACCCAGGATCAGTGCCCCTGTGGCCCAAACCGAAGTCCTCTCGTATCCATGCAACAGCAGCCAACCCAGGACCAGCCAGACCAGCGGCGAAAGCAGCATCAGCGAAGGCCAGCGCCGCTGGTGGGGGTGGCGCACCCATTGCCAAAGCGCCGGCGCAACCGTGAGGATCGTTGCTGAAATCAGGTAGGTGACAAACGCCGCACGTTGCCCGGCCGGAAACTGCACCAGGAAAACAACATCGGCACTGGTGCGGCTCATATAAACCAGCCAGCCAACGGCACTGGCCAGCACGGCGCCCCAGGGGAGGAACCAGAGCGCCCGTCGGCTCTGCGGGATCAGAGCCGCCACTGGCAGAATCAACAGCCAGGCCCAGAAAAACGGAGCATCCGTCGGCTGGCCGGCAACAGAAACTGCCCAGAGTGCGAGCAGAGGCAGAAGGGCCTGGCGCAATCGCCAGGCATCTTGCTGCACCTTGCCCGGCAGAATCGCAAAAGCCAGGAACAACCCGGCCAGGTAACAGACCGTCGACACCTCGACCGGCACGGCAGAACTGGTCAGCAGCCACCACAGTAAAGCACCCGCCAGGGTGGCGTACCAGAGCCACTCCCGGAAGACATAGCGCATCAGCAGCAGGGAACTCAGGGTGACGAGGAAACTGTAGGACAGCACGAAGGTGACGCTGCCGTCCTCACCACCAATAAGCATGGGTACGAGGTAAGCGCCACTCAGGCCCATAATAGCCAGCAATGGCCCATGCACCAGCGCCATGACCATGGTGCCCAGTGACACGATCCCCAAACCGACCAGGCCCGTCATCGAGCTGATCAGGCCGTAGTGGTGCACTCCAGCAAGCAGCGCCGCATACAGAGTGATACTCCCGCCCCCGGCCAGCGCCGCGAAGACCTCATCCGCGCCTTTCTGGCGGCGGCGGAGGAATTCGGCGGCGCCATGCAACACCAGGCCGCAGGTGAGGGCCAGCAGGAACTGTTGGGTCGGGCCGATGAGACCCGCACTGATGGAATGGCTGACCATGAATATGCCGGCCAGACCAACACTCAGGCCTCCCAGCCAGACCATCCAGTTTTCCCTGAAGGCCGTGAGGATACGGCCAGCCCTGACCGGTTCGTCCGGCTCTCCCGATAGCCACTGAGCATCCTCTTGAGTCCTGGCCTGTGCGGGTGGCTCCATCTCGACCGACGGATGGGGCTTTATCTCCAGCGGTTCAGGCCGGGGTGCCGGCTGGGGTGATTCCGGTGTATCCGGAGCAGCCTCTTGCCTCCCCGTCCGATATCTGAGGCTGGCGATTTCTCCCCGTAACGCTGAGATTTCCCGCTCGAGCCCCTCGATTCGCCTCGACTGGGCGCCACGCTGACGAAACGCCAGGAACCCGAGAACCGAGCCAACAGGAATGAACAACGCCAATCCCACGGTAAAAACGATGAATAATACTTCCACACCTGTCTCCCTGGTTGCGCGCAACTGCTGCGGCCATTCGGGTACTATTATGCGCACACAACCAATAACTTGCAGATCCCCCGATCACGCTTTCGGAAACTGCTCATTGCATCAGATGAGAATTATTATTAGCTTTCTACCTTCCCAAGGAGGTAGGTTTTGTCCCATTTTCAGCTAGCGTTACTACTCGGAATGACCGTGGCCCTCGGGCCCTTGGCGCTGGATGCCTATTTACCGGCATTCCCCAGCATCGCCGATAGCCTTGATATTGCCCACAGCGAGGTGGGTCTGACCCTCAGTGCCTATGTGGCAACCCTGGGGCTGGCACAGCTGGTCGGCGGCCCGCTGTCTGATCGCTATGGCCGGCGGCCGATTCTGGTGGGCGGGCTGGCCATTTTTGCGGGCGCAGCCGTGATGGTCTCGCTGGCCGATTCACTCTCGAACATGGTGCTCTGGCGGGTGATTCAGGGCGTTGGCGGAGCTTTCTGTGCGGTTTCTGTTCCCGCCATTGTCCGGGACCAGGTTGGCGGGCAGGAAGCGGCGCGGCTGTTCGGCCTCATTGGCCTGATCATGTTTATCGCGCCTGCCGCTGCGCCATCCATGGGCGCCCTGATGCTGGCCTTGGGTGACTGGCACGCCATCTTCCTGGTGCTGGCCGGATATGCGGTGTTCCTGGCATTTGCACTGAATGTGGCGCTGTTCCCGAAATTGCAACCGAGGCCATCGGCGACCACACCGGTACGAACACTGGTTACCAACTACCTGCTGGTACTCGGCCACCGGACCACCATGCGCTTCGTGGGAATCCAGGTGCTGTGCTTCAGCACCATGCTGCTCTTCATTACCCACTCCTCGTTTATCTACCAGGAGTGGTTCGGCCTCTCCAATGGCATGTTTGCCATTCTGTTCGCATCCAATATCGCCCTGATGGCCATTCTCAACCTGATCAACCGGCCACTGCTGAGACGCTTCTCATCGGTGGTTCTGTTGCGGGTACAGGTAGCAATGCAGTTTGCTGCGCTGGTGGCACTGGTGGCGGTGGTCCTTCTGGAGGGCCCGTTCTGGCTGGTCGCGGCCTGCATCATCGCTGCCATCGGCTGCCAGGGCGGCATCATCCCCAACAACATGGCCAATGCCCTGGAATACTTCCCGCATCTCGGTGGCACCGCAGCCGCCCTGCTGGGTGCCTCACAGTTCACCATTGCCGGCGGCATCAGTGCCCTGTCATCGATGTTCGGTGGCGACGCCCTGCTGCCGATCGTAGCCAGCATGCTGGTATGCTCTGCCGGTGCCGTTATCCTCGCTGCGGGAGCACCCGGGGCGGTCGCGCGGGAGATGGCCCCGGCAACCTGAACGTCAGGCCAGCACCTGCTCTACCGGCCGGCGCAGTGATCGCGGGGTTTCCGGACCGTGGCCGATCCTCACCACGAGATCCGGCCTCCGCTCACCAATGCCGAGAAAGCGCGCAAACTCCGGACGGATTGCAGCAACCTCTACCGGTTGATTGATAAACGCCGTACGCAGGCCCAGGGCGGCAGCCTGAAGGGCCAGGCGTTCATAGCACCGCCCCGCTTCAATCCAGTGGCGTTGGTCATCACCCTCGGAGTAGAGAATCGCAATCGCAGAGGAACTCTGGATATTCCGGAAGTCCTTTCGGTTCTGGGCCTTTGCGGAGAAGCCGAACTTCATTGCCAGCAATCCCAGCCATCGGGGCACCGAGGGGCTGCCCATCACGGGGCCGTACAGGCCATCGCCCGTCCGGGCTGCCTCGACTGCGCTGAAGCGAATCCAGGATTTCAACTCACGAGCCCAGGCACCGTCGGCAAACTGGGCCCGGTTTCCCTCGGCCACATAGCGGGCGATCTGCTCTTTCTGCTCGTCGTTGTCGATGAGAAGAACCGAAACACCGTCACCCGTGCCTGCTTGTGTCAGAAGCTCGGTTTCCTTTTCTGTCAGTGGTTCGCCATCGAACTCAACCCGACTGCACTGCCGCTCCGGGATCGCCTCTAAGAGAACCGTCCGGACAGGGGCCACTTCCTCAAATTCAACCTTCACTCCAGTCGTCGACGGGTCGTATTCGGGTCGCCCTTCCAGACCAGCTGCCCGCCCTGCCTGGAGCAGGTTCTCGAGGGCACAGCCAAGGCTCGCATACAGGTGGTGGTCATCCGGGTCCACCGCCGGACATCGCCGTGACAGGTCCGGCAGGATCCAGACCCGGTCGGGCTCTATCCGGAACTGCCAGGGCTGGGTGTTATGGCTGGAGGCCGCCATGGTGGCATAGCGAATGATGGCCGGATACCGGGCATCGCCGCTGCCAAGGTCGTGGTGGCGCCAGAGCCGTTTTACTTCATCCGTGTAGTCCATTCGACTTCCCTCTCATAGGTCATCCCTTGCCCAGAGACCGTCACTGGCTCACGGGGCTCACTGACGGATCGGCTGACAGCCTCGCATTGAGAGCGCCAGGTTCGCGCTGGCCCTGATCTGATCGTAGTACTTCGACGCAGTATTCACACCCATCTCGGCGTAACTGCTGGCCGTCGGGCTGATCAGGCTGCTCAGTTGCGCCCAGGCACTGGCGGATTGCCGGTCCCGACTGTAGGCATCGAAGGCCTGGTAGATTTCGTTGCAGGTGACACCGTCACCATCCGTCGCGGCGGAAGACATGTAGGTGGAGGTCTGGCAGCCAGACAAAAGCGTGGCAGCAGCGACAGCAACGAGAAGTGGATATTTCACGGGTTATGATCTCCGGAGATTCGAGAAATGCATTCAGATCAGCCCGCGATACTAGCAAAAAAGCACGGAGGATGAACTGCAGCATATTGTCCCGGGTCCACCCGCATTTGATGCCGCCGGAACCGGGAACGACTCAATCGCCAGCGGGATCCTCTGTAAATGCATTGAGGTGAAACGCGATGGCTTCTTCCACCGCTTCCATGCCACATTCTTTGGGTTCCGGGACTGCCCCGCCGGCCAGAACCTCCAGAACAGAGCGCACGCCATGGGCCAGTGACTCCGTGTTGTAACCCCCTTCAAGAACAAAGGCCAACCGGCCGTCACACAGCCTGTCTGCTAATGACTGCACAACATCAGTCATGGCGGCCAGGCCCTCAAACGACACGTTCATCGCAAGATCGTACCAATGGACGTCGAATCCCGCGGACACCAGAATGAGATCCGGCTTGAAGTACTCTGCGGCCGGCACAAGAATCTCGTTGAAGGCCCGGAGGTAAGCCACATCACCGGCACCGCCCGGCATGGGAACGTTCACCGTCGCACCCTCGCCCAGCCCCGCACCTACCTCCTGCAAATTGCCACTGCCCGGATAAAAAGGTGATGCGCGGTGGATATCGAACAGCATGACATGCGGGTCAGCCCAGAAAATATCCTGGGTACCATTGCCGTGGTGGGCATCCCAATCGACGATCAGCACCCGCTCGCAGCCAAGCTCGGCCAGTGCGTGGGCGGCCGCAACGGCTACGTTGTTCAACAGGCAGAAGCCTCTGGCGCGCACCGGTTCTGCATGGTGGCCAGGGGGCCTGACCAGCGCAAAGGCGCTTCGCGTACTGCCTGAAACCACGGCCTCAACCGCTGCAATAGCTGTTCCCGCCGCCACCTCGGCAGCTTCGATACTACCGGGAGATACAGCGGTGGTATCCACATCCAGCCAGGCATTCTTGTTACGAAGGGAAAATACATCATCGAGATAGGACGTGGTGTGAACACGGGCCAGCTGCTCCCTCGTGGCGACTTTACCCGCTGCAAACCGAACACCTTCCACCGGCTCACGCCTGAGCAAATCCAGGATGGCATGAATGCGCCCAGGGTGTTCAGGGTATTTCCACTGGACGTTCAGGCCCGCGAGGATCGCCCGGACGCGCTTGTCCAGGCGCCCGGGAAGAAAGGCCGCATTCACATCGGGGGCGTGATTGAGCACCCGTTCGTCGTAGAAAACGGTGACATCTTTTCGTTCTGTCACAGCAAGCTCCATGCATTCGTTCAGGGGTGCCGGTGCCATCCGGGCACTCGGCACCGCTGATCAAAGCATAGTCAAGAAAACAGATACCGGACACTCAGGCCATGCGCTTCAGGATCCGGTCACCCAGCAGGTACTGGTGCGCCAGTGCTGCTGCCACGTGAACGCCAATCATCAGCCAGAGCACGTTGGACAGAACCTCATGGACGTCCTCCCCGCTTTCTTCCAGCCATTCCACCTCCGGGCCCGAGCCCGACAGCGTCCAGCCAAAGAAGGTGACAGGGTCCCCTTCCCCCAGCGACGTCGCCAGCCCCGACAACGGCATCAGAATCATCAGTGCATACAGCGCGACATGCCCTAACCTGGCCATGGTCGCCCACTGGGCAGGCGGAGTGAGGCGCGAACGGTTCAGCCATCGCCACAGGCCACGAAAAAGCACAAGCCCGAACAATGCCAGGCCCAGGCTCTGGTGCCAGGCCATCAAGGAGGCTTCCGAAAGACTATGTTCCAGGGCCTCGAACCAGACCTCGCTGGCAAGCATGAGCAACAGCAACACCGCCATAATCCAGTGCACGGCACGGGAAACGACTCCATAACGGTTCTCAGCATCCATCAATGTCATCATCAACCTCCTTCAGCAGGGTGGCGAGAGCCCTGCACGGGGCCCTCGCGCTGACCATTGGCCCTCAGTTCCGGCGTGAATCACGAGCCGGTGCGCCATATTGGTTGAACTCCTGCTCCCGGATCAGGTTTTGTTCGGCATCCCGCAACTGCACCAGATAGGTACCGTCTTTGGTCTCTTCCACGGAGACGTCCACCCCCGGACCAAACCGGCGCAGAGCCTGGCCATAGGCCATGATGCGCATCTCCTCAGTACTGTACTGCTTGAGATCTGCTTTCATGGGCTTGCCGTCGCGGCGATTCTCGTAACGGTCGTCGTCCCAGTAATCGTCGTCCGCGGAGACCAGAAGTGGTGTGGCACTGAGCAAAGCGGCAACGGACAGTGCGGCAATTGTGGTGGTTTTTTTCACGGTAGAACTCCTTGCTTGATGAAACCCATGACGAAATGTCATTGCTGGTCGGGAATCATTGCACCAAGGAAACGTCGCAGAATTGTCTCGGTCAGACGGCGACTTTGTCGCAAATTGTCGCAAGTGCCGGAATCGGGATGTTTTTTGACAACATCGTGCCCAAGTGCCGCGGCAGGTCCCCTATAATCGGGGCAACAGTCAAGCAGACGGAGTAACGAGTGAGCACTTCTCCCACCATTCTGGTAGTCGACGACCATCGGGACATTCGCGATCTGGTCGGCCGCTATCTGCAGGAGCACGGCCTTCGAGTGCTGCTGGCAGACGGTGGGGATGCCATGAAGCGGCAGCTGAGAGCCCAGTCTGTGGACCTGGTCGTGCTGGACATCATGATGCCGGGAGACGATGGCCTCACCCTCTGCCGGTACCTGCGTGAGCATACCGAGTTGCCGGTCATCCTTCTGACCGCCATGAGCGAGGAGACCGACCGCATCGTCGGCCTGGAAATGGGCGCCGATGACTACCTGACCAAACCCTTCAATCCCCGGGAGCTTCTGGCCCGCATCAAGGCGGTTCTGCGCCGCACCACAGCGCTACCACCCCAACGCAGCCCCATGGCCGGGCAACGCCTGTCATTCGAGGGCTGGACCCTGGATGTCGACCGCCATCAGCTGGTCGATCCGGAAGGGGTGGAAGTGTCCCTCAGCACCGCCGAGTACAAGTTGCTGCTGGCGTTCCTTGAGCATGCCGGTCGTGTGCTGTCACGGGATCAGCTGATGGACCTGACCCTGGGCCGGGAAGCGGATGCATTCGACCGCAGCATCGATAACCATGTCAGCCGGCTGCGTCGGAAGATTGATCCGGATGCCCGCAACCCCAGACTGATCAAGACCATCTGGGGCGGTGGCTACCAATGGATTGCCAGCGTGGAGGGGAGCGGAGAATGAGATTCTGGCCCCGCCGTGCCGGCGGACAGCTCGCCCTGTTACTGATTCTGGTGCTGGCGGCGGCACAGATCATTACCATCGCGATTCTGGCAGGAGAGCGCCAGGGCGCCCTGCGCAGTGCCAGCCTTGAGCATGTTCTGGAGCGGATAGCCGACGCCTACACCCTGCTCGACACCACAGACCCGGAGCGTCAGGAGCGCATATTACGGGCGCTTTCCAGCCCTTCCCTGAACCTTTCCATTGATCCCGCACCTCACCTGCCCGACGACGAAGCTTCAGTCATGACCCGGCAACTGGCTACGGAACTGGGCCTGACCGGTGAACAGATACGATCAGCCATGGCAGCGGATGAAGCAGAGTGCTTGCCGGGCCGGGAACCGGATGGCGATGACCACGAAGACCGCGAGAAACACGACGATGACGACGAGCATCACGAAGATGAGGATCGCCGCGAGCACCGGGATGACCGGCACGAGTGCCCACCCATCCTGGGGGTTTCCCTGGCATTGTCATCAGGCCAGTGGTTCAACGCCCGAGCCCAGCCGCCAGCACCTTCCTGGCTCTGGCTGAAAGCAACCCTCACCAGCGTGGGCATTACTGCCGTGCTTCTGATCCTCACGGTTCTGCTGGCAATCCGACGCATTCTGCAACCGGTGAACGAACTGAGCCGGGCGGCCCAAGCCTTCGGACGTGGTGAAACAATCCGGACTCCGGAGCGCGGCCCCGAGGATATTCGCGAAGTGACGCGCGCCTTCAACCAGATGCAGCTCCAGGTCGGCAGAGCGCAGGAAGACAGGGAGCGCCTGCTGGCTGCCCTGGCCCACGATCTCCGCACCCCTATTACCTCCATGCGGCTGCGGGTGGAAATGCTACCGGAAGGCGAGGACCGGGAACGGCTGCTCGACTCCCTGCAAGAAATGCAGCACCTGGCGGAAGCCACTCTCGACTTCATTCGCGGCAGCACTACCGAGCAACACCGTCGATATGACCTGGCTACCCTGCTGGACAGCCTCTGTGATGATCTCCGGGAAATGGGGCTGGAGGTGGACTATGAATACAGCCCACGGTGCGTTCTTCAGGGCCAGCCGGAGGCGGTCAAGCGCGCCCTGCGCAACCTGATCGAGAACGCCGTTAAATACGGGCAAAGGGCGGACGTGAAACTGGAAGCCTATGAAAAAGAGGCCATCATCACCATCACCGATCAGGGCCCGGGCATCCCGGAGGCGGAACGGGACCGCGTGTTCCAGCCCTTCTACCGCCTGGAACAGTCCCGCAGCCGCGACACCGGCGGAGCCGGACTGGGACTGGCCATCGCACGGACCCTGATTCGGGGCATGGGTGGAGAGATCCAGCTCGGCACCGGCCCGGAAGGCCGGGGATTGCGAGTGTCTGTGATTTTGCCCAAATCAGCTTTCGGGAATTCTGTCTGATGGGGTCCGCGATGGCTCAGCCATTCATCGCTATAACGGGGCTTCCACTCAGCTGAAGCTGAACCTCCATGACCGCCAACCGCCGCAACAAACGGATTCGCCTCAGCAGTGGCCACCAATCGTAGAGAAAGATCTCCATCGGCCGCCACATGGCGACCCAGCCACCGATCCAGAGACTTTCACTGAACAGCATCATCAGACCGCTTTCCGAAGCCTGACTTTCAATGAGACGACTCACCCCGAGGCACACGGAAAGGAAGATCAACCCAATCATGAGGCTCAACCGCCCCTCATGCATCAGTCTGCGGAATTCCCGACGGGCAAAATGCTCACGTTCCGAGAAATACGTCTGAATGGCCCGCAGGACCCGGTCTCGGGCCGCTGCCAGGTCTTCACAATGGTTTAGCAGAATCTCCAGACGGAAATTCCCACGGACCGGATGCTCCTCCGCCCACTCCATAATGAACGACTCCGCATTCGGATCCAGATCCCGCCCCACGAATGGAGACGGGTCGAGTGAATTGAATAACTGGTAGATTCGATCAAGGCGCAGGCGAATGACATTCACTGCGGATTTATCACTCACAAACTTGCCACCTCAGGTCTGAAGGGCCGATACGGGACTAGCTTCATCAAGTATAGACAAGGTTGCCAGAAACAATCTGACCATAGGTAGGCACGCGCCATCCCGGCGATCTGGTGTGTTAGGGTAAAGCCACCAAGGCCAAGAGTTTCCTGCAGATGCGCATCCGAATTACCCACCAGAGAATCACCGTCGCCCTGCAACTGATCCTGCTTGCCGAGGCCGTTTTTGCTGTTTGGGGCCAGCGGTGGTTCACCGCATTCCTGACCGGCCTGATCATCCTGATTACCTTCTTCCCGGTGCTGTTCGAACGACGCTTCCGGATCCACATTCCTCCGGAACTCCAGCTGGCGGCCATTGCCTTCGTGTTTGCCTCCCTGTTCCTGGGTGAAATCCGGGATTACTACACCCGGTACTGGTGGTGGGACATGGCGTTGCACACCATGTCGGGCTTCCTGTTGGGCATCATCGGCTTTCTGCTGGTTCACATCATGAATGAAACCGAGAAGATCCACGTGCACATGAAGCCCGGCTTCGTGGCATTCTTTGCCTTCCTGTTTGCCCTGGGAGTGGGCGCTCTCTGGGAGATCTTCGAATTTGCCATGGACTCGCTCTTCGGCATGAACATGCAAAAACCCATGCTTGGTGACCCCTCGGGACTGACCGACACCATGTGGGACCTGATCGTGGATGGCATTGGCGCGTTCGTGATTTCGTTGCTGGGGTGGCGTTACCTGAAAAACCCCGATGCACGATCTTTCCTCGAACGCTGGATTGACGGTTTTATCGAGCGCAATCCAAGACTCTTCCGCCGTTAGGAATTGCGCTCACGCCGCCACTCGCGCTCCAACCGGTAGGCTTTGTGCAAATGACGCCCCTGCTCGGCCATGACCACTGCCATACTGAGCACTCCGCGGGCCATTCCGCCAGTCAGGTTGATCAGCATGAGGCCAAACGCCGCCGGATCTACCAGATGCAATAAACAGAACTGATCAAAAGAAATCTCCAGCACCACAGAGTTCATTTCTGCGGTTGTCAGAGTGGGACGATGCTCCCTGAGCGCGATCATTGCAACGAAGCCCGCATCCTCGCCCGGTTCGTGACAACGGGCCAGTGCCCAGCCACCATCGATCCTCGGCATCAAGGACTTAAGCCTTCCGCTCAGCACTATGGAAAACGTGTCATTGGGATCGCCCGGGGTGTACAGCGCCTCCCCGGCATCCAAAGCCAGGACGCGCCCCTCGTTCAGAAGACGAAGAATCACCTCGTCTCGCAAGACGCCAAACATGGAGAGGTCGCGAAAATAGGCCGATCCCTGCGCCTCCCAATAGTCCAGGGCATCGATCTCGCGCATGATGACAACCCCTTGGGTAACTTACGGTTCACTCAGTATAGACCCCACACAGAATTCAACATGTTTGCTCAACCGGCAGACTTGCGCTGGAGTTGGGTACCGGAATATGGAGAATGGGTCTATCTGCCATACCGAGGGAGCCATGCTGAAAATATCCAACGCCGTCGAACTCGCCGACTGGGAAATCCAGATCACCCAGATCCGCGCTCAGGGTGCCGGTGGCCAGAATGTGAACAAGGTGGCCAGCGCGGTTCACCTGCGCTTTGATATTTTCCACTCCACCCTGCCGCCCTTTTACAAGGAGCGGCTCATGTCGTTGTCCGACCAGCGCATCAGCAAAGAGGGCATCGTGGTGATCAAGGCGCAATCCTTCCGCACCCTTGAGCAGAACAAGGAGGATGCGCTCGAGCGCCTGAAGGAGCTGATCCAGAGCGCCGTAAAGCAGCAGAAGGCCCGCCGGCCAACCCGCCCGACCAAAGGTTCGCAGCGGCGCAGGGTGGACCGGAAAACCCGGAAAGGACAGATCAAGGCTCTGCGCGGCAAGGTGAAAACCTGATTCCGCACTGTACAAGTGACGCTGAGGTCTATACTTGGTGTGTTTGACAGTCTTATCACGAAGCCAGGGGAGGCAACATGACAGACGAAAAACAACCCGAATCCAATCCTGAAGAAGAGCTGGCCACTCGCTTTCCCACCGCCTATACCATCCTGTTTCTACTGATCATCCTGGTTGCAACACTCACCTGGATTATTCCAGCGGGGCAGTATGAACGGGTCATGAACGAAGAGGTCGGGCGCGAGGTTGCCGTACCTGGCACCTACGAAACGGTCGACCCGAATCCACAGGGTTTTGTGGATGTAATGCTGGCGCCAACGGCGGGTTTTTATGATCCGGACAGTTACGCGGCCAATGCTATTGATGTTGCCCTGTTCGTCTTGTTCCTGGGCGGGTTTCTGGGTGTCATGAATGCCACCGGCGCGATCGACACAGGCATCCGCAGTGCCATGCACCGGCTGGAGGGCCGGGAGATCTGGATGATCCCGATCCTGATGACACTCTTTGCGATCGGAGGTACAACCTACGGCATGGCTGAGGAGACCCTGGCGTTCTACGCCATTCTCATTCCCGTGATCATCTCGGCGGGGTATGACGCGGTCACCGGAGTGGCTGTCATCCTGGTGGGAGCCGGTATCGGCGTATTGGGGTCAACCATTAACCCGTTCGCCACCGTTATCGCCTCCAATGCCGCTGAGATTCCCTTTACTGATGGCATCGTTCTGCGGTTTGTACTGCTTGTGGGTGGCCTGGTCATTTGTGCCGCCTACGTTATGCGCTATGCGCAGCGGGTCAAGGCGGATCCATCCCGGTCCGTGGTTGCCAAACAGAGAGAGGCCCACCGCAAGATTTTTCTCAAGGGTGATGAGCAGATTGAAGATTTCACCCTGACGGGTACCCAGAAAATCGCCCTGGTTATTTTCGCACTGACGTTTGCTGTAATGATCTGGGGTGTCTCCTCCCAGGGCTGGTGGATGGCCAGAATGGGTGCGCTTTTCCTGGGGTCGGCCATCGTGATCGGTCTGGTCGCCCGGTTGGGGGAGAAGAAGCTGACCGGCAGTTTTGTGGACGGTGCCCGCGACCTGCTGGGCGTGGCACTGGTCGTCGGCCTGGCCCGGGGCATCGTGGTGATCATGGAACAGGGCATGATTGCCGACACCATTCTCCATAGCGCCGAAACCACACTGGGTGGCTTGCCGGAACTGGCCTTTATCAACGTGATGTTCTGGCTGGAAGTGGGCATGAGTTTCTTTGTGCCGTCCTCATCCGGCCTTGCGGTGCTGTCCATGCCTATCCTGGCGCCGCTGGCGGACTTCGCGAACGTGGGTCGTGACCTGGTCGTTACCGCTTACCAGTCAGCCAACGGACTGGTCAACCTGATCAACCCGACCTTCGCCGTGGTCGTTGGTGGCCTGGCCATTGGCCGGGTCTCCTACGACCGTTGGCTGGCCTTTATCTGGCCCCTGTTGCTGATCCTCACGGTGTTCATCAGTGTGGTTATCAGTATCGGTGCGTTTCTCTGACTCACGGCAAAGGAGACTGCGACATGGCTGAGAACACTCTTGGCGTTCACTCCGAAACCGGCACCCTCCGGCAGGTCATCGTCTGCCGCCCGGGACTTGCCCATCGGAGGCTGACGCCCTCCAACTGCGATGCACTGCTGTTTGACGATGTATTCTGGGTCAAGCAGGCCCAGAAGGACCACGATGTATTCGCCGGGCTGATGCGTGCCCGGGGCGTGGACGTGCTGGACGTTAATGAACTGCTGGCTGAAACCCTTGATATTCCCGAGGCACGCGCCTGGATTCTCGACCACCGGATTACCTGGAATCATATTGGCGTGGGCATGGTATCCGACCTCCGCGCCTGGATGGACGAGCTTCCGGGCCAGACCCTGGCAGAGTTCCTGATTGGCGGGCTGGAAGTGGGAGACCTGCCTTTCGACCCTGCCGGGCTGTTTGGCAACCACCTGGGGCCTCACGGATTTGTACTTCCACCGCTGCCGAACTTTTTGTTCACCCGGGACAACAGCGCCTGGATTTATGGCGGTGTCACTCTGAACCCCATGTACTGGGCCGCACGCAAACCGGAAACTTTGCTGATGAGCGCAATCTACCGTTACCACCCGGCGTTCGCCGGCAAGGTTAACGTGCATTGGGGAGACCCCCTCAGGGACCATGCGTTGGCTACCCTGGAAGGGGGTGACATCATGCCGGTAGGCAAGGGCGCGGTCCTGGTTGGCATGGGTGAGCGTTCCTCACCCCAGGCCATCGGCCAATTGGCCAAGGCCCTCTTTGATAGCGGAACCGCGGAGCGCGTGATCGCCTGCCAGATTCCCAAAACCCGCTCGGCCATGCACCTCGATACCGTGTTCACCTTCTGTGGCGGCAACGTGGTGACCAGCTTCAAGGAAGTCGCCGATGAAGTGGTGTGTTACGACCTGCGCCCGGGCACGGGCGACAAGCATCTGTCGTTTGAGCAGGATCCCCGACCGCTGTTCGAGGTTGTTGCCGATGTACTGGGCTACCCTTCCCTGGAGGTAATCGCCACCGGTGGCGACACGCCCGCGGAGCGGGAACGGGAACAGTGGAACGATGGTAATAACGTACTGGCCCTGAGCCCGGGGGTCGTTATTGGCTACGACCGCAATGACGACACCAATGCCGCCCTGGAAGCGGCTGGCATCGAAGTGCTTCCGATACCCGGTGCAGAACTGGGTCGGGGCAGAGGCGGCGGACGGTGCATGAGCTGCCCGACAATACGGGACGCAGTCTGACAAGGAAGGAGCAGAGTCATGGCATTTAATCTCAAAAACCGGCATTTCCTGACCCTGCGGGATTATACGCCCCGGGAAATCAGTTTTTTGCTCAAGCTTTCCGCGGACCTGAAAACCGCCAAATACGCTGGCACCGAAGTGCCACAGCTAAAGGGCAAGGACATCGCACTGATTTTCGAAAAGAACTCCACCCGAACCCGGGTGGGGTTTGAGGTTGCGGCCTTCGATCAGGGCGCCCGGGTAACCTATCTGGGGCCGACCGGCACTCATATCGGCCACAAGGAATCCGTCAAGGACACCGCCCGGGTACTGGGCCGCGTGTATGACGCCATCGAATACCGGGGATTCGGCCAGGAGGTTGTTGAGGAACTGGCGCAGTATGCCGGTGTACCTGTTTACAATGGCCTGACCAATGAATTCCACCCCACGCAGATACTGGCGGATTTCCTGACCATGCAGGAAAACGTGGAAAAACCCCTGCGGGACGTGGCATTTGTTTTCATCGGGGACGCCGCGAATAACATGGGCGACAGCCTGCTCATTGGGGGCGCGAAAATGGGTATGGATGTACGCCTGTGTGCCCCCAAAGCCTGCTGGCCCGGAGAAGAGGTTCAGAAAGAGGCCCAGTCAATTGCCAGTGCCACCGGCGCCAGAATCCTGATCACTGAAGACATCGATGCCGCAGTGAATGGCGTTGATTTTGTCTATACCGACGTGTGGGTGTCCATGGGCGAACCCAAGGAAAAGTGGGCCGAGCGGATTAAACTGTTGCAGCCCTATCAGGTGAATGCTTCCCTGATGGAAAAAACCGGCAATCCCCGGACAAAGTTCATGCATTGCCTGCCGGCCTTCCACAATACGGAAACCACCGTGGGCAAGGAGATACAGGCAGAGTTCGGCATTGAGGCCATGGAAGTGACCGAAGAAGTCTTTGAAAGCCCGGCCTCCATCGTATTCGACCAGGCGGAGAACCGAATGCACACCATCAAGGCGGTACTGGTCGCCACTCTAGGCAGCTGATGGGAGGAACCTGACATGCTTGTAGTAGCAGCCCTGGGAGGCAACGCCCTGTTGCGGCGCGGTGAACCCCTGACAGCCCAGGCCCAGCGCGCCAATGTGAAGATCGCCGCAGAGGCACTGGCCGACATCATCCACGCGGGCCATCAACTGGTGATCACCCACGGCAATGGGCCACAGGTAGGTCTGCTGGCTCTGCAGGGCGCCGCCTACAAGCCGGACGAAGCCTACCCGCTGGACGTCCTGGGCGCCGAAACTGAAGGTATGATCGGGTATATCATCGAGCAGGAGCTGGAAAATGTTCTGGGCCACGATCGGCCAGTGGCGACCCTGCTCACCCAGGTGTTGGTGGACAAGGATGATCCCGCCTTCAAAAAGCCCACGAAATTCGTCGGGCCGGTTTACGACCGGAAAGAAGCAGAGGCCAGGGCTGAAGCCGCAGGCTGGCAGATAGCCCGGGATGGCGACAAGTGGCGGCGGGTCGTGCCCTCGCCCGTCCCCCTGGAGATCCCCGACATTCGGGTGCTCAAACTCCTGCTGGACCAGGGCGTCGTCGTGATCTGCGCCGGCGGTGGCGGCATTCCAATTCTTCGCCGTGACGACGGCAGCATGGTTGGCGTGGAGGCTGTCATCGACAAGGATGCCGCCAGCGCGCTGCTGGCCCGACAACTGGGGGCCGATGCCTTACTGCTGCTCACGGATGTGGATGCCATCTACCGGGACTTTGGCAAAGACACTGCCACCCCTATCCATGAACTCACTCTCTCTGAGGCCCGCGGGCTGGACCTGCCGGCTGGCTCCATGGGGCCCAAAATGGCGGCAGCGGGCAATTTCGTCGAAAGCGGTGGAATCAGTGGTATTGGCAGGCTGGAGGATGCCCTGGCAATTCTTGAACGCCGGGCCGGAACCTGTATTACCCCTTAGTCTCGGGATTGCGCCCCTCAAACCAGAGTTCCACCACCACTAGGGAGACCGCGAAGTTTCAATTCCACCCGGTTCCGGCCCTGTGCCTTCGCTCGATACAGTGCATCATCGGCCTCCGAGACCAGTTTATCGAAACTGGTACCGTCCCACTGTGCCACACCCACTGACGCTGTCATGGTAATGTTGTGAGCATCGATCGGTACCGCTACATCTCGGATACATTCAAGAAGCTTTCGTTTGTAGACACTGATCGCCAACAGTGTGCCCATACCGGTCGTTTATCCCTTTGAAATGATCAATATCCAGCAACATGACACAGAAAGGCCACGGGTCGTCGACTGTTTGCAGCTTCACCTGCGCATTGAAAAGCATGTAAAGAATCGGGGTCAGGATGAGCAACCCGGTTGCATCACCGAGCCACCATAGGCGCCCAGATAGTAAAGCAGCCCGGCACAATCATTCAACACTATCACTGTAGATCTTTCCATACCTGAAAGTCAGTCGACCAGGCCGGATTGCGGCACCAGACAATTCATCAAGGTGATGGACAGGTCCCGAAAGACCGCGTCAGACGCCACGATGCTCGGGAACCGGTCGTTCATCTCGCGACGGCAAACCGCGCTCCGTGCCTCGCTGTCTTTCACGCACTTCGAATGTGCGTCCGTGCCCGCAGACTGGCCGGTGGCCTGCTCACAGAAAGCAGGAACCTGGGCAACCAGCCAGTCCACGGCCACGCTCCGCTGAACCGGATCAGTCGCCAGATTAACAAAGCGGCTGGCGTCCACCGGCTCGGGCTTTTCCCGGGTCTGGTCCCATAGGACAAAGATCAGCGCAAGTGAAAGCAGTGTGACGGTGACCGTTGGGAACTTCATCGACGGACTTCCAAGTTTTTGAGGATAGTCCGCGATGATAAAGACTCCGCTCCTTCGGGCCAAGCAAGTCCCACCTTGGCCCCACTGCACGGGTCACATCGTGCCTTACAGCGTTCCCTGCAACACCGGCAACTGCACCGTCCCCTCAACATTGACGAAGGGCACGAGCGCATCCCGCGACCAGCTCGCTGGGTACTGGGGATGGAATCCATAGATCAACAAGGCGAGCTCATCTCCGGGCGCCAGAACCTCAGCAACCCCGACCAGCTCGATGACCTCCTGGTCCTTGAGCCCCCGCACCGGTTTGATCTGGTCATCGATCAGTTGCCAGCGGCTCTCCCCATCAGCGCGTTTGCCAAGGCCGACAAACACAATCGGATCGCAACCAGCCGCATAGGGATCAAGCTCTACCTCACAGGTTGAACGACCTGCCAGATCGGACACTGTCAGCCTGGCAGTCGGAATCCCGCCGAGTGTTGCACCGGTCGCCCCTGCCTGGCCGAGAATGAGTGCCGCAGGCGGCTGGGTAGCGGTTGCAATGGCCTCGTAACCGGAGGCCACCGGAAATTCTGTTAACACTGTCCGCTCGACCACCTTGTCCCCCTGAAGCACGTCACCCTCAGCGTCCGGAGCGGGGAATTCGTCCATCGGCACCATGACAGACTGACCGTCAGCCAGTGAAAGACAGACTTTAGAGTCGGTTCCCTCAAAGTAACCTGCCAGCGGTTTACCCTGAAGATGATGTTCCAGCCAGTTCAGGGTAGCGTCCGAAATCGGGATATCGCCACAGGCAAACTGACCCGCTGCGCCCTGGAAGCCCGGAATTTCCAGCAAACCTGCGGTCGGATCTGCATATTCAGCCGGCTGCAACTCGTCCGGTGCCTCCACAGGCAGAATATGGCCGGTCTGATGAGTCAGCAGGCGAACATCCCCACCCAGCGCTTTCAGGCACTCAAAGTTACGCCAGGCTTCATTGAAATTGAACAGTGTGTCCTTCATACCCTGAGTCAGTAATACATCCACTTTCGGGTAGGGTGTCGGTTCAACGTCAAATGCTGGTGGCTTGATCTGATAGTTCAGCAGGTCCGGCGTGTCGGATACCCACACCGGTTCTCCCGTGCAGCGATATGCGGGGCTGTGATAGTAAAAGAAATCCAGGCCGGCTCCTGGGAAATGGTTCAGCGTGGCCCCCTGCGCAAGGATCTCACGGATGATCGGATCCAGGCCTCCGTTACCATTCCCGGTGGAGCCTGCTTCACCGCCTGCAACGAGTACCAGATCCCAGCCGGTTTTGATGACGTTGCCGGGATTCAGGCTGTAACGCAGATCGTGCCAGGTAATATCCGGAACGAGAGCATCAAGCCTCTGGCGCGGATCCTGCCCGTGCAGCAGGAGCTGGAAGCCGCCGCCATAACTACCGCCAATCGCGCCTACCACGAGATTGGGATTCAGCTCCCGGGGAAGGCCAGGCTCCTGTCGGTATTGCAGATAATCGAGATTTTGCTCAGCCCAATCGAGAATCTGGATCAGATCGCGCCCCTCGAACTCGGGATCCATTACGCGAACAGTGCCGGTGCTTTCACCGAAGCCCCGCTGATCGATCGAGATGACTGCAAAACCGGCCTCACGGTAGTTTTCAAACCCTTCGGTATTTCGTGACCCACCGAAACCATGACCATGCAGGACCAACGGGTGGCCCTGTTTGCAGTCAATTCCGCTAATCGGCTCAAGCACCTGAAAGGCAATGGTTTCACCACTGGCCGAGGTCAGCATTACCGGGTAACTTCCGCCGCCGTCCCTCGGTGTATCGTCGGCACAGGACACGGGAGGAGCCTCACATTGAGGAGGTGCCCCATTGCCCGGATTTTCACAGGCCTGGTCCGGGGACACCCGGTTTTGTTGGGCAGAAGGTTGTGAGCTTTCAGACGTCGTTTCAATGCATCCGGCAACAGCCAGAGCAAGAAATACGGTAATCAGGCGAGGGCTGAACACCCCGAGACACTTCAGGGAAGGCATCTGTTGTTCTCCTTGTTTTATTCATCAGAAACCAACCGGGAACAACGTGGCAGACTGAATTATGTTCCAATCTGCCAGGACAAAGGCCTGAAAAGACAGAATTGACGCCCGGACAGACAGTCGCGCAAACTGGCAGATACATTCAGCTCTGCGCCGACACGCATGCCATGGCAGCAATGGACCAGACACCACCTCCCGCAAGACTCGGTTTTCTTTACCCCGGCCATGCAGCCGAGGACGACTACCCGTTGATGGGCGGAATGATCGACCCACCAGCCGAGGTCCACCTGATCCACACTGAATTTCTTGAAGACGCCCATACCATCGAGGCACTCAGTGAAATGGGCAGTATCGAGCGGCTGTCTAAAGGTGCGGAAGCCCTGGCCGGCTCAGGGATTGAATCCGTCATGTGGACGTCCACCAGCGCCAGCTTCGTACTTGGACTGGACGGCATCCGCCAACAGATCGACGCTCTTGAGAAAACCCTCTGCGTTCCGGCATCCACAACGGCCATGGCGTTTGCCCGGGCCATCACCGCAATCGACGCGAAGAAAGTTGCCATTGCGGCCACCTATCCGGAAGACGTAGCGCTGCGATTCCGCCAGTTCCTCAATCACTTTGACATCGACATGGTGCATCTATCGTGCCGTGGCATTGTGACCGCCGCGGAGGTTGGCACTCTTGGAAAAGAGGAAGTGATCGACTTCGCCATGGCGAATGCCCGCGAGGACGCGGACGCACTGCTGATTCCCGACACCGCCCTCCATTCAGCCGCCTGGCTGACCGATCTGGAGCAAGCCACCGGCAAACCGGTGCTGACAGCGAACCAGGTCAGTTTCTGGGAGGCTCTGCGTTTATGCGGGAAGCTGACGCCCCAAGCCGGGCTGGGACGCTTGTTTGAGGAAGTGCTCTGACCTTTCCCAGCCCGGGCAAAATGACTCTATGGAGGCAACCATGATCAACGAGAGCGACATGAAGCATCTGGGCCGGTGCATTGAACTGGCCACCAAGGCCCTGGAAACCGGCAATCCACCCTTCGGCTCGGTCCTGGTGGATGAGACCGGAGCGGTAAGATACGAAGGTCATAACCTGACCGCCGGCGGAGATGATACCCAGCACCCGGAATTCGCGATTGCCCGCTGGGCAGCGGCGAATATGACGCCGGATGAACGGGCAGCGTCCACGGTATACACCTCCGGTGAACACTGCCCCATGTGCGCCGCAGCCCATGGCTGGGTAGGTCTGGGCCGGATTGTCTATGCGAGCTCCTCAAAGCAGTTGTCCGCCTGGCTTGATGAGCTCCACGTTATGCCCCCGCCAGTGGCAACCCTGCCAATCAACGAAGTTGTTCCCGGATTACCGACTGAGGGGCCGTTCCCGGCTCTGGCGGAAGTCATCCGAGAATTGCACAAGCAATACCACGAAAGCCAGACGGGTAATAAGTAGGTTGCCGGCTCCAACCCTTCCCGGTTCTTTGATCGAAAAAACCAGAGAATAAAGCCCAAAAAGCCTGATGTTCTTCGCCTCGCCAAACCGTAATGATGGTAACCAGACCAAAAGGAGGCGAGGCGCATGAAGACCATCGACAAGTATCTGCTCTGCTTTGGACAGGAACCAACGGCCCTCAAGCTTATGCCGGATTTCCAGGTGGTGTTCTGCGAGTATCTGGTGGGCGCCAAAGGCGTGTATCTCTGGGTAGAGCAGTCCCCGGTAGCTTCAGGGAAAGCCACAACCAGGCGCTTCATTGTTGCCCGCCCGGGCAAGTCGGTGCCGGATCATTACGAATATGTGGACTCTGCGGTCGATCCGTTCGGCTCGACCGCTCATCATGTCTTCCAGCTACCAGTGAAAATGGCAGGACGTAACTGGGCCATACAGTCGGCTTATGGCCAGGCGCCCCAGGTCACCAGATCCTGAATACTTTTCCAGCGATGCAGATAGGGTATGTATCAGGGAGGTGGACAAGGACTTCAGCCCGGGATTTCCGGTTGGCCTTGCCATGACATTCCCCTCAGCCGGGTTTCCGAGCCTCGGTCGCCGGAACTTTCAGCATCAGCACGAAGCCTACCAGCAGGAACACAAGGATAGTGCTCATCCCCCAACGCTGGCTATCGGTCAGAGCAGTCACCGCGCCCACCAGCAAGGGGCCTGCGAAAGCAGTGGCCTTACCGGAAAAGGCGAACAGGCCGAACATCTGGGTCTGCAGGTGAGGCGGAGCCACCCGGGCCAGATGTGACCGGCTGGCCGATTGCAGCGGCCCGACAAAAATACCCAGGATCATGCCCCAAACCCAGAAAGCGGTGGCGCTGTCTACCACCAGGATGGCCAAAGCACTGCTACTCAGCCCCACCAACGCCAGCAGAATGGTGTTACGCCCGCCAAGGGCATCATCGATCCAGGCAAACCCCAGCGCGCCCAGGCCTGCAGTCACGTTCAGGGCAATGGCAAATTGCAGGACTTCCGTGGGCGCCATGTTGAACGTGCCGGCGGCGTAAACGCCCCCAAAGGTAAAGATGGTCGCCAGCCCATCGGTGTAGAGCATACGGGCGATCAGGAATCGCACAATGTCCCTGTATTGGCGGACATGAGCGATGGACTCCTTTAGTTGCACAAACCCTGCACGGCTGGCTGCCGCCAGGCTCAGGCCAGTAGGCGGCCGATCCGGGGTAAAGAAAAACGCCGGCAGCGCGAACACCAGATACCAGACAGCCACGAGCACGAAGGTCGCGCGCACGTGTTCGGCTTGATCCCGGTCCAGGTTGAAAAGATTGGCGTCGGTCTCGATGAATCCATACAACGCGACCACCAGACTTGTGACGCCACCCACGTACCCCAAGCCCCAGGCCCAGCCAGACCAACGGCCGGTGCGCTCCTGGCTGGCCATATCCGGCAGCATGGAATTGTAGAAAATAAACGCGAACTCGGCGCCCAACGTGCCCAGCCCCACCCATAACGCAGCGTTCCAGAACTGGTCCTGATCCGGTGTAACGGTCCAAAGCATGGCGCATGACACCACGCACAGCAGGGTAAAGCTAATCAACCAGGGTTTACGGCGCCCTGACTGGTCCGCGATGGCCCCCAGCATCGGCGCCAGGATCGCAATAAACACACCGGAGATACCCACGATGTTGCCCCAGGCATTGGTACCGGCAACTTCGTCCTGCACCACCGAGACGCTGAAGTACTGGGCAAAGACAAACGTGAGAATGATCGTGAAAAAGGCACTGTTGGCCCAGTCATACAGCGCCCAGGACCAGAGTGCGCGTTTGTCTTCCGGAGCGCCTGGGGGCTGGGCATGGGGCATGGGTGGTGGCATGTTCGGCTCGGCTAGTGATCCATACAAGTGAGTTCCGTGGCGTGATTGTGGCCGGTATCAAGCCAAATGCCCAGCCCCGCGGGATTAAAGCGACTTCACTCGGATTCTGCTGCAATCTCCCGGAACGCCCGGACCAGCGCATCCGGCTCCTGGGCCCCGGAGATGAGGTACTTGTTGTTGATAATGAAGGCAGGCACCGCCGAGACGCCCGCCTGCTGGTAGGTCGCTTCGTCTTTGCGTACCACCTCGGCATACTGGTCCGAATCAAGCACCTCTGCGGCCTTGGCAGAGTCCAGCCCGGCGTTTTCCACGCAACCCAGCAAAACGTCCCGGTCCGAGACGTTTTCGGCGCGGCCGAAATAGGCGTCGAACAGTGCCTGTTTCATGGCGGTCTGCTGGCCCTGCTCGCCGGCCCATTTCACCAGTCTGTGGGCATCGAAGGTATTGCAGGTGAATCGCTCCTGCATCTTCTCGAAGTTGAGGCCCAGATCCTTTGCGATCGTCATCATCTGGCTCTGGGTAGAGCGCATCTCGTCCTCGCTGCGCCCGTACTTGCGGGCCAATGCCGGCAGGATCGGTTCACCCTGGCCGCTGTGGTCCGGATTCAGCTCAAATGCATGCCATTGAACGGTGAACTCATATTCTGGCGCCAACTGTTCCATGGCCTGTTCGAGGCGGGCGTAGCCGATCGCGCACCAGGGGCAGGCTATGTCGGAAACAATGTCGATCTGCATCTTGTTCATGGTGGCTCCTGTTAATAGATCTGAAAGATCATCCGTTAAAACTGCGTGGTTTTGCCTAGAAGCCCGGCCCCGCCAATACCTCTTGCAAGTCGCCCTTCAGTTCCTCCGGCGCAGTGATCCAGAGTTCCCCCTGCCCACCGGGGAACACCCCGATTTCGAGCCCGTCCCTGGTTAACCCTGGCACCCACTTCTTGAAGAAGTCCGGCAGGGAAATCGCTTTGGGAGAAAGGTCGCCCGCCCCTTTGGCGTATTCGGTGGCAAACTCTGCGCTTGGCCAGACCGGCAGATAGGCCACACCGTCTTCTTCCGAGACGATCTTCAGAAAGTGATTGTCGGCATTGACCAGAATCCAGATCTCGCGCTCCTCGCCCACTGCGTCCAGAAAGTAGTCGTAGCGTTCCTCACCGTCCATATCGAGGGCTTGGGTTAGCGGGTTATCACTCATGAAGGTTCCACCGGAAAGTTGGATGTTGAAGATGGAGTCTACCGTAAACCGGGCAAGTGAGCTTTCACAAGATCAGCGTGAGGCCGCCGGTAATCACCGCGAAAAAGATGGACAACGCGATCAGCATTTTCCAGGGGAACGGAGGCGGGGGTGGCTCAACCGCCAGCTGCTCCTCCAGATAGCGTTTCAGCAACAGGGTATTACGGGTATTGGCCTTGTAGATGGCGTCGAACGCATCTCCGACGACCGGCAGCAGGCCACCGAGAAAATCGATGCCCATGTTGCGGAGCATTCGCAGCTTCACTGCCCGGCTCGCGCCCACCCTCTGTGCTTCGGCAAGCACATAGGCGGACAACACCAGGCCAACCATGTCGCCCACCCCCGGCAGCAGCCCGATGATTGCATCCACCCCGATCTTGAAGCGGGTGAAGGGAACACCGATGCTGCTGTCCGTGAAGCGGCTGAACTTCTCCAGGCGCCGGAGCGTTGCTCGCTTCTGGACTTCGGTGGGCTGTTGAGTCATGGAATCTCCTAGAATATTACCCACAGGATCTGTGGATAACTTTGTTGGCAACGACAGGATACCCGGTGCAAACCCTTCAACCACGGGCGCTGGCACAAAGCGGAGGTAATTTGACCAATATTCACAGGAGCCGCCCCCGGCTACGCCTGATCGTAGTACTCCGCCAGCTCACCCGCCAGAAAATCGAACACCGTCCGCACCCGCAGGTTCATTCTCAGCTCCCGATGGGAGACCAGCCACACCTCGCCCCCGAAAGTCTTTTCGTCAAAGGCCCTCTCGACAGCCGGCTCGGCATCGCCCAGCTCCACAGGCATCATGCCGATACCCATACCCAATTTGGTCATTTCCCAGTGCGTCGGGTGGCTGTCGGTCCTGACCGGGAAATTGCTCTCATCCACTGGAACTCCTCGCTCCACGAGCGCCTGGCTATACAGCTCATTATTCGAGACAAAACCAATGAACGGGATGCCGTCCAGCGAGCTGTCCTCCCGTTGATCGAATTGCCTCAGCATCAGCAGAAGATCCGGCGTGCCATATAGGGTGGCGGAGAAGCACCCAACCTTACGCGCAATCAGATCCGGTTCAGTGGGACGAAAATTTCGGATGGCGATATCGGCGGCACGCCGCTTGAGATCACTGGCTTCATTGGATGCGACCAGTGCCACCGAGATACCCTGATACAGGGTGCGGAGCTTTTTAAGCACCGGGGGAAGAATAAAGGCGGCAGTCACCTCCGATGCGGAGATCGTGATCTCGCCCTCAATGGAGGTCGCACGCCCAGTGGCCGCCAGCGAAAAACTGCTTGCCGCTTCCCCCATCGCCCGCACGTACGACAGCAGCTCCAACCCGTTTTGAGTCAGCTCCAGACCCCGGTTCCCCCGCTCGAACAGTGCCGTGGACAACTCTTCTTCCAGGGCCGAAACCTGCCTGCCCAGCGTCGGCTGGGACACACCCAACGCTTTGGCTGCAGCCGATAACGACCCCTCTTCGGCAGTTACAAGGAAAGCCCGAGCCCGATTCCAGTCAAATTTTACCGTTCGCCAATCCATTCATTTTCGCATATCAAAAATACATAAATGGCGATTTTACCAACAAATATGCAGAGATAGAATGGTCTCCGTCATCGCTCGAACCCCCAGCTCACCAGGAGCCCCCATGGATTCATCAATACAGTTCTGGAACCGAACGGCGGAGCGCTACGCAAAGCGCCCGGTGGCGGATGAAGCGGCCTATCGCAGCAAACTCTCGATCACCCAGGAATACCTCCGCCCGGAGATGGATGTGCTTGAGATCGGCTGTGGCACCGGCTCCACCGCCCTGGTCCACGCCCCGAAGGTACGGACCTACCTGGCAACGGACGCCTCCTACCGAATGATCGAGATTGCCCGGGGCAAGCTCGACCATACCAACGTCAGGAATCTCGAGTTCCGTGTCGCCTCGCTGGATGATCTCGGTGACCTGCATCAGCCGTTCGATGCAGTCCTCTGCCTGAACCTCCTGCACCTGCTCAAAGACCCGAAATCGGCAATCGAGCAAGTCCTCGGTCTGGTCAAACCGGGCGGTGTTTTCGTCAGCACCACTGCATGTCTAAAAGACAAAAAGTCCTGGCTACGTCCTGTTGCAGTGGCCGCCAGACTCCTCCGCCTGGCCCCATTCGTGGAATTCCTGTCTAAGCAGGAGCTGAAAAACTGCCTGCAGGAGGCCGGCTTCGACATCCTGCACACCTGGGTACCGGAAAACACGAGCGACGTACTGTTCGCCATCGCAGCCCGGCCGGCCCAATCCACCTGCATCGATCGCAAGAAGGAATCCTTCGAGGACTACCGGCAGGCCAGTGAGGAGCTTATGAAAGGCCGTCACTGATGTCCCTTAATCGGGTTTTGCCAGGTAATCGAACACTGCGGCAAAATCGTCCCGCCCATGGCCGGCGCTGTTGGCCTGCCCGTAAACGGATTTCGCGAGACCTGCGAGGAACAGCGGCTGCTTCTGCTCATACGCCGTAAGATCCAGCAGATGCAGATCCTTGAGCATCAGTTCCAACGGGAACTGGGCTTCATAATCGCCCTCTTTGATCAGCCCGGCCTTGCCTTTCAGGAAAGGCGCGGTCACCGGCAGGTTGGGCAAGGTATCCATCAGAAAATCCCGACTGAAACCCAGCTTTTCGCCCAGGAGGGCAGTTTCGGAATACACCAGCATACTCTGGGCCAGCAGGGCGTTCACCAGCATCTTGAAGGCGCTGCCCTGACCCGCGGCACCGACGTGGAGAATCTTCTGGCCCATGTGCTCAAGCAGGTGCCGGACCTCTTCCACATCGTCCGATTCACCACCGAGCAGGAACGTCAGCTCCCCGGTTTCCGCCGGCATTTTCGTACCTGCCACCGGCGCATCCAGGAACCGCAAGCCCCGGGCCCGGGCCCGCTCGTCACATTCCCGGGTGTAGGACGGATTCACGGTAGAGCAATTGACCCACAATGCGCCCTCGCCCATGGCGCCGACAAAGCCGTTCTCGCCAAAGGCAACCTTCTCGACCACCTCCGGCGCGCTGAGCATCGTGAATACAACGTCGGCATCAGCCACTGCCGCCCGCGCAGATCTGGCGGTCTTTGCGCCAGCCTTTTCCAGCGCGGTCATTGCCCCCGGGGAGCGGTTGAAAACCGTGAGTGAAATTCCGTTTTCCTTGAGCAGGTTATTGGCCATGCGGCTGCCCATGATACCCAGACCGATAAACGAGATATTCATACAATCCTCCCCTTCAGTTTTCGTGAGTGTAGTTCAGCCGGATGCCCCGGCCGATCCGTATGCGTTACGTTTGACGACCAACCGACAAACCACGCAAACTGTTGTCAGGCCCTCTCAAGAGCAATAACCCATCCAATGCCAGAAAATGTAAGAACCCGCATCCTGTTTCATTCGAAACGCCTGAACATCTACCTGGTGCGATACCCTGAAGGGCACAAGGTGGTGCCCCATCTGGACATGATTTCCGAAGGCCGGTTGTACAAACTCAATTGCGTGCTGATCAAACCCAAAGCCGGTGGCGAATTCGTCTGTGAGAACAACATTTTCAACCTGTTCGGACGGATTTACCTGTTTCGCCCAGATCTACACCAGCACCAGGTTTCAAAGATTGAGCGCGGGAACCGGTGGTTGATGAGTTTTGCTCTGACCACGCACTAAGATTGTAGGACGTCGTCGCTGAACAGGTTTTCCTGCAAGCCGGCGTTGGCCACCAGAAGATCAACGAACACCGGCGGGGTACGCATCAGGATAGACAGAATCAGTTCAGCAGACGTTCCTTGGCTTCATTGATACGGGCTGCCAGATAGTTACTTCCACCATGGTCCGGGTGCACTTTCTGCATCATCCGGCGGTGAGCCCTGATGATTTCTTCCCGACTGGCCCCGGGCTCCAGCCCAAGGATATCGAGGGCCTCGCTCTCGGTCAGAGGGCCGCCGGCACTGGCACGCTCGCGGGACTCCCCATCGTCTTTGCTGGCGTCATCGTCCGCCCGCCAGGAGTCACCGAACCTGCGGTCCAGGTAGGTTTCCAGCAATCGGGCAGAGTCCTCATCTTGCGCCCGACAGTACCGTAGCAGTTCGAGAAATTCGCTCTCGCTCAGATCCGCCAGTTCCCGGTCGGCCATGGGACCCTTCAGGATCTTCCCACTCATGGTTCCGGAGTCGTGATCGAGGCTCATTTCCAGAATGTCGCTGGAAACGCGGGACTGGTTGCCCGACTTGCTCTCCGCGCCCCCATTACCGGCCCCGGACAACAGCGATGGCAGTATCCGACGCAACAGCGGGTAAAGAAATGCCAACGCGGCAAACACAAAGTGCAGTCGGCCGGTAACGGCCAGCAGAACCACGATCCCGATACCCGCGATCAACGCCAGCTTGAGAATGGCCGGTTTACGTTGGCTGGCCGGCTGGTTGCGAAGCCAGAGCCAGGCAACAACCGACAGAACAATAACCAGAAGTGTTAATGGCACTCAGATACCCCGGGCCCATTGGCCCATCGGTGGATGATTGCAAGCGCTATCTGATCTGCCGGGTCAGGCGCTTGACCTCCGGGGAGCTGCGGCTGGAGAAGTCCTGCAGGGCCTTGGCTCCCCCGGAAGCATAGACCGCAACCGCGGCCATAAGATCCTTCAGAACCTGCGGGCTGTTGCGATCAAAGGGTGCATAGGCGCCTCCGGAGAGCTTACTCACCTGCTGGAACACCGCCCTGGCATGGGCGTCCTCGCTCTCGTGGAACATGAACACCGGGGTTCGCAGCAGGCCCAGTTCTCCGGCGGTGTGGCAGAGCTCGTCCACCGGCTCTTCGCAACAATCCCCGATAAACACCACGGCCCTGACGGGTTTTGCGCGGGTTTCCTTTACGGCGTGAGCCAGCACCCGGCTAATCTGGGTGAGGCCACCCCGGCAGGACACACCGTTCATCAGGTCCAGCAGCTGACCGGTCTCTGTGACAAACTTCGTGGCCTTGAATTCGCCAAAGCCACGGTAGTAACAAAGCTGAATGGCCAGTCCACCCAGATCCCGGGTCGCTTGGAACAGTTCGCTTTGCAAATGGCAGGCCTGATCCCAGGTTGCCTCCCGGCTCGCGGTGGCGTCCAGGGCAAAAATCAGCCTGCCCTGCCCGCCACCTTGCTTGGGCAGCTTGCGGACCTCGTTGATGAACTGGTCAATGGACTGCTTATCGGATTTGGTGCGTAGCTCTTTGTCGGACATAGGCTTCTCGAATCGCCAAGGCTGGCCACTATCTCGCTAGAAGCTTAGGGCAAAGATCACGCATTTCACAGGCTAGACCGATCAGCCCGCCAGTGCCGACCGCACCTTCTTGCTCAGATGCCCCATGTCTACCCGGCCAAGTACCTGCGGTCGCAGCTCGTTCATCACACGACCCATATCCTGCATCCCCTGGGCATCGGTTGAACTGATGGCCATGCGGATCAGGGCGTCCAGGTCATCCTCGCTCAGGGCGGCGGGCATGAATTCTTCAAGGATCACCATTTCCGCCCGCTCCTTGTCGCCCAGCTCCTCGCGGCCGGCGTCATCGTACTGACTGGCGGCATCCCGGCGCTGCTTGAGCATCTTGTCCAGGACCTTGAGAACGTCCTCATCGTTCAGCTCACGACGTTCATCAATCTCGATCTGTTTGACCGCGGACTGGGCCATGCGCAGGGTGGTCAGCCGGAGTTTATCCTTGCTCCGCATTGCGTCTTTCACCGCGTTGCTCAGTTGCTCCTTGAGTGATTGTTCTGCCATAACCGGCCTCCTGTTCTGTGGATTAGGCTACCTCCGCGCATAATGCCAAGAGGTAGATGTAACGGGTTGGTTACCCCGAGTTTACTCCTGTGTCAGCCAGAGTCGTGCACCAATCAGGCAAAATACTCCTGCATCCAGTCGAACAGTTTGCTCTCGGACATATCGCCCAAAGCCATCTGCTGGAAATCGTTGCCCACTTCATCCTCGATGGTCACGAACTGGTACAGGATAACGCCCGGCTGCTCATCATGAAGGATAAGATTAATGCGTCGGCGGGTTCGCAAACAGTCAATCGTCATGACATCCGCAGGGATGCCGGCATCACGCATACCTCTGCGAACCTCCACAACCGGATTGATATGCTGGTGGGTTGCCTGGATGCGGGTGTGGGCATCGCTGGCCAAGTCGGACAGGGTTTTGAGGGGATCTTCCGGCATGGGGATAGCTTCTCTGGGATCGGGACATTTTAAACGCCAAACATGGTAGCCCAATCCACAGCGTAAATGAAAAACACCCCTGCTGGACGGGCCTTCAGACGCTGCTCAGGCCAAAAACGAACGACGGGGTGAACCAAAAAGCCATTTGCAGACTACTCTTCAGGGCTATCCATTCTTTTGATGCGAACGGAGTTTGCGCATGATTACGGTTCATCACCTGAACAATTCCCGCTCACAACGTGTTCTCTGGATGCTGGAGGAGTTGGGCGAGCCCTACGAGATCCAGCGTTACGAGCGCGACCCCGAAACCATGCTGGCGCCGGAAAGCCTCAAGAAGGTACACCCGCTGGGCAAATCACCGGTGATTACCGATGGAGATCTGGTCGTGGCCGAGTCCGGCGCCATTATTGAATACCTTGCCCACACCTATGGCAAAGACACCATGCTGCCGGAAGGCGGCGGCCAGGCATGGCTGGATTACACCTACTGGCTGCACTACGCCGAAGGCTCCCTGATGCCACCACTGGTCATGCGCCTGGTGTTTGAAAAGGTAAAGACCAGCCCCATGCCATTTTTCATCAAGCCAGTGGCAAAAGGCATCTCGGACAAAACCAATCAGATTTTCATCGGTCCGATGATCAAGACACACCTGGATTTCGTCGAAGCCCACCTGGCGAAAAACACCTGGTTTCTCGGGGAGAACCTCAGCGGGGCAGATATTCAGATGAGTTTTCCTTTGGAAGCCTCCGTGGCTCGGGGTATCGTTGGCAAAAACCGGCCTAACATCAACGCCTGGGTGGAACGAGTGCATGCCAGACCGGCGTACCAAAGGGCTCTCGAAAAAGGTGGAGAATACGACTTTGCCTGACTAGACAGTCAACGAACAACAGGAACAGAGCTCTGTGGCATTCAACCGATGGGCAAGTAACTTACGCCCCCATAAGATTCCTTTCCGGCGTCGCCTTGCCCGAGCCGCCGTGGCTTTGATCTATCGGAAGGCTGAAGAGGGTCGCGTTGAGTTGCTGTTTATCCAACGGGCCCGTCGGGAAGGCGATCCCTGGTCCGGGGATATGGCCTTTCCCGGCGGGCTTATGCAACCTGAGGATGCCACACCCCGGGCAACCGCCGAACGGGAAACTCTCGAAGAAACCGGTATCGACCTGATACGCCATGGCCGTTTCCAGGCCCGACTGTCTGACCTGATTACCCGCCGTCACGGCCGCTGGCGACCGATGGTTGTCACCCCCTACGTTTACGAATGGCGGGGGCCGAAGGCAGTAACGATGAACCATGAAGTCGAGCGCGTAGTGTGGATCCCCCTCGACTACCTCGCAGCCCCGGAGAACCAGGGCAGCCTGCCCTGGCGCACGCCTCTCCGCACCCTGAATATGCCCTGTTGCCGATACCAGGGCTACTGTATATGGGGGCTGAGTTATAGCATGTTGCAGGAGCTGCTGGCTCTGGACCTGATCCGCCTGAAATTTTGAAGAACCTGGAGCACGTTGCTATTTCGCGGCATTTACCCGCTGATAGTACTGCTCGTAAGTCGGGCTATAAGGCCCGGGCGGAACGCCGTTCACGCCATAGAATGCAGCCGCATTTGCCTGCCTGGTCAGTGGCAAATAGTTCGGCGCTGCCCTTTCCACCGCCGCCGTTACGGCCATGGCGAGAAGGTCCACCAACGGATTACCCGAGCTGTTGTTATCGGGGGTGTACGTCATTCTCTGGCGGGCAGTCCAGAGCTCTGCTCCATCGGCATTCACAATCCGATATTCGAAATCCACCTCCGTTGTGGTCGTCAGCAACATGTACCTGGACGTCCACTCGTGAATGGTCACATACAGTATCGAATCTGCCTTGAACAGATTGGCCAGCTGCTCAGGCGGTGCGGCATGGACTTCGGCGGGTTCGTAGTACCCCTCGTATTCCAGCAAAGTTTTCACTGTGTTTACGGGAAAAACGTAATAACCCTTCTCCGCAAGGTAGAAAGGTAACGTTGCCAGTAGCGAAGTCGTGCTCTGTACATCAGTCGACATATTGACAGGAGGCACCACCAGAATCGATTTGGGTGATGCATTGTGGAACGCATCAAGACGGTCTGGATTGCCCGTCGTGGCACAACCGGTGACCAAGGAGACCACGAAAAACACGAGGGACAGCTTCAATGCTCTCATTGCCGGGCCTCCAGGTTCTCGATGAGCATGCTGAGCATCGGCCGGCTCTCGGGCCATGCATCGTATTCCATCCGGTAGAATTTGAGTGCGGCTTCAACCTCACCCTGTTCCAGCATAAAGGTGCCCGCCTCGGCAAAAAGCCCCGGGGCTATCGGATGTTCAGGCGTACCCCCGGTTTCGACAAACTCCACGTAGTTTTTCAGAGCCTCCTCTTTCAACCCGGGTTCCTGATAAACCACGAACAGCGTTTCCTGATACTGCCCCCACTCGTACAACCCCTGGTTACTGGCACATCCCGTCAACAACACAAACATCGACAATGTGAGAAAGAGCTTCTTAGTCATGTGTCCCTACCTTCAGAATCCTGTTAACACCAGCCCCGAGATAAACCTCTTGTTGATAAACCACCTTACCGTCGGACAAAAGTTCAACTTGATGAGTGCCATCAATAATTTTGAGCAGATTTTCACCGGCCTGATACTGACCAACATAACCATAGGAGACCCCGTCAATCCGGAGCTCATAGTATTCCGAAGCCACCGATGGCAGTTCGAACGCAATACCCGGGCGGTCATCGACTACCTGGGTATTGCGTGTGGGCGACTGGACACATGCCGTCAGGGTGAAACAGATCAGTAACGCGAGCAGAATCCTCATTGTTGCTTCTCCTTGACGCGCAGTTCGCTCAGATCATGGCCTTTCAGAGAACCCTCAGAGATTTCACCGACGGCCCCCTGTTCCAGAGGATCATCGCCAAACAGCCCGACGATCGTCAGCTCGGCAATTTTCTTGCCTGGTAGGGTGATCACCGTCCCGGTAGTCTGAGATTTCACTTTCTTGCCTTGTGTCTCAACAGCAAACACCATCCCTTTGTCGACACCCTGACTCTGGCCACCGCTGATATAAATGAGATCGCCTTCCTGGGCCAGCACATCGGCTGTCCACGGTTTTTCCAGGAAAAGACCTGTCATCTTGTCCACGGCAGCTGTAACTGCTGCGGCAATAGCCTGATCATTCAGACTGCCATCGTATCCGGCAGCGGAGCCAAACCCCATCGTGCGAGCCTGTTCGGTCGAGGAGGAGCCCGATCCCGTCACGGATGCGAACACCCTGCCGGTCGTCACGTCCACCAACCGAAGATCCACGGTCGCCGTGGCTTCCTGCTTCTTGGAGGAGGACAGGAAGCCTCGCTCGCCTGTCGTAGCCCGACCAAACTGGGTCAGCGAACCGATGACAAGGGTGTCGACGCCAACGATTGAAACTTCCTGACCGGACAGTTCCGCCTCCTTGCTCAACAGCTCAATATCCGGGCGCTCAAAAACCAGATAGCTTTCGCTGTTGGCCAAAGCCTGAAGGAACATGTCTGTTACCTTTGAACCCAGCTGATCCTCAGCGTTGGAACGAAGCAGACTCCGACCATAATTCGTTTCATTGGAAATGCGACCAACCGCAATTTTTCTTTTCAGGCTCAGCTGCTGGGGCTTGTCTTCTTCCAGTGCGGCCTGCTGCGCAGCTCGCTGCTGCTCTGCGGTAACGGCCGGCTCGACTTCCGTCATCTGAGGCGTCTGGGTAGCACAGCCGGTAAGAACTCCCAACATCAGCCAGGGAAGGATTTTTTTCATTGATTGGGCTCCTTAACCTGCCAGGAACAATTGTTTCAAGAACAAGTGATAACAGTGATGAGACAGCGGAAAGGGAATGCGGACCAAGGCGCGGAGGGTGGTTCCTCTTTGAACCAGATGTCATCCCTTACATGTTGTCGTGGCAGATACTTTACAACATGGATGTGCCGAAAAAATACACCAGTATCAAAAAGCTATATATCTTTACAATTCTTGATTCCGATCGCCTGCCGAGCCCGGGGCGTAGTAATAGATCCAGATCCCCAACGGATGCAGAATCAGGCCATGATAAACCTCAAGCGACTACTGGCCCTGCTCAACCTCAACACCCCGGCCGGCGAGTCTTCAGCACATATTAATAACCAATAACAACGCTGCCGCTACCAATAGTCACCCCGCCACAAGAAATCGTACCGCCGGTTATCGCTGCAGGCTTGCCATTAATAATCACCGTACTGGAGCCACCGGCAATCGTGCGCGGATGTGGGGGATGCTTCGGTTTGGAATGAGGTGCCAAGGGATCCCCCACACGAGCTGCGGGTTTGCCGTTAATCAGAACATCGGGGGAGCCGGCAATGACCGGCGTGGGAGGAAAACCTTCGTGGTCGGAGCCCATGTCTCCGAGCAGAACAATTGCTTTGCTCATATCGCATCCTTGGCGTTAGCTGTCATCCTTGAAATTGCATCACCGTCAACAGGGCGATCCGCGCCGTGGCGATGCGACCTGAGATCTTACCCTGAAGAACGCGAGTAACCAACATCCGATCAATCCAAAGAGTGTGGAGTCCGCTCCTCAATCACCGGCATACTATTGAACAAACTCCCGAACCATAGCAAAGTCCGAACACGATCATGATCGACATTCTCTCCACCATATTCACAGGCACTCGCCCATGAAACTCAACCCCTTCAACACTCGCATTGGCCTGGCTCTCGGAGGCGGTGCGGCCAAGGGTATTGCCCACATTGGCGTCCTGAAGGCGTTCGAGGAAGAGCAGATCCCGATTCATTGCATTTCGGGCACCAGTGCCGGAGCGCTGATCGCCAGTTACTACGCCTTCGGCCGCCCGGCAGAGTCCATACTGTCGATCTGCTCAACGTTGAACCTGTCGAAGATCATCAACTTCACGTTCGAACGCGGCGGCCTGTTCAGTACCGATAATATCCGGGCGATGATCCATCGGGATCTGGGGGATTGCCGGATCGAGGACGCCAGGATTCCCCTGGCCATTTGCGCAACGGACATCGAAACCGGTGAACAGCTGGTCTTCAGAAAAGGGAACCTGGCAGATGCGGTCTGCGCATCCATGGCGGTGCCTGGCCTGTTTGTGCCGGTGGAAGTGGATGGCCGGGTCCTGGTGGACGGCGGGCTGGTTGAGAACGTCCCGATTTCGCCACTGGAGAGCATGGGCGCCGGTATTACCGTGGCCATTGATCTGAGCCATGTCAGCCGCTACCCGAAACCGCATGACACGTTTGATGTGATCACCAATGCCATCAACATCGGCATCGATTTCAATACCCGCAAGCAGCTGAATAACGCAGACATCGTGGTGCCGTTGGACTTGAGCCAATACAGCCTCACCAACAACGCCAAATGTGTGGACGAGCTGTACATGGAAGGCTACCACCCCATGAAGGAAAAGATTCGCCGCGTGCTCTGGTACAAGCGGATGAATCTGGTGATTTACCTTTTGCACGCGGTCCGGAAGTTGCTGCCCTTCAAGGTGCCGGAGATTATCAAAGACCTTAAACACCAGGTGCATTCCGTGCGTCATCGGAGCTAACCGGGCCCGTCCGGCCATCGCCAGAGTCAGGGCCCGGAAGTCACTCAGGCAGAAAACCGGAAACGGTTCTCTGCGATCACACTCTTCCCTCAGCCAGCAGCAACCGGCGCTCATGGTGAAGGCCCTTGAACAGGCTGTAACTCATCACCAGCAGCACCAGGGTAAAGGGCAGCCCGACACTCAGGGCGCCCGCCTGCAGGGCATTCAGGGCCTGCTCGCCACCGACGAACAGCAGCACGCCGGCGATACTGCCCTCAGTCACAGCCCAGAAAATCCGCTGGGCCTTGGGCGCGTCCGTCTTGCCACCGGAGGTAATGCTGTCGATCACCAGTGAGCCGGAATCGGAAGAGGTCACGAAGAACGTCAGCACCAGCGTAATGCCGATGAACGAGGTGATCGCCGAGAGCGAAATGTTCTCCAGCGCCTGGAACATGGCCAGAGATACCTCTGTGAGGCCTTCAGACCCCAGCACGCCAACGTTAGTATCAACCTGCTCAAGCGCAGTACCGCCAAATCCACTCATCCAGAACGCGGTGATGATCGTGGGAATGATCAGCACGGCCGTCACGAATTCTCGCACCGTGCGGCCCCTGGATACCCGGGCAATGAACATGCCCACAAACGGTGACCAGGAGATCCACCAGGCCCAGTAGAACACAGTCCAGCCATGGAACCAGGTGGTGTCCTCTTCACGCCCAAAGGGGTTGCTCAGGGCAAACATGTTTGATGCGTAAGAGGCGGTTGTGTCCCAGAGCCACTGGAAAATAGCGAGCGTCGGCCCGGCAAATATCACAAACACCAGCAGCAGACCTGCCATCACCATATTGGCGTTACTCAGCAACCTCACGCCACCGTGGATGCCCCGGATAACAGAGAAGGTTGCGACCGCGGTGACACCAGCGATCACCCCGATCTGGACGTTCAGGCCACTCTCGATATCAAATAGATAGGAAATCCCGGAGGCTGCCTGCTGGGCACCGAAGCCAAGCGATGTGGCAAGCCCGAAAATCGTTGCCAGAACGGCCACGGTATCGATGACATTGCCCGGCCAGCCCCAGACCTTGTCGCCGAGGAGAGGGAAAAAGGCGGAGCGGATGGTCAGCGGCAGGCCTTTGTTGAAGGCAAAAAACGACAATGAAAGGCCGACAATCGCGTAGATCGCCCAGGGGTGCAGCCCCCAGTGGTACATGGTCGCCCCCATCGCCAGGCGGGCGCCCTCTGCCGTGTTCGGCTCTACCCCCAGCGGAGTTCCATACCAATCGGTGTAATAGGCAACCGGCTCGGCGACAGACCAGAACATAAGCCCTGTGCCCATGCCGGCGGCGAACAGCATCGCAAACCAGGACAGCAGGGAAAACTCGGGCCTGGCATCAATGCCGCCAATCCGGATCTTGCCCACGGGCATAAAAATCAGCGCCAGACACAGCAGCACAAACAGGTTGGCACTGAGAAGGAATCCCCAGTCAAACACTTCAATGGCGCCATTCTTGGCACTATCGAGCAGTTCCTTCGCTCCGGCGGGGAAAATCAGTGTCGCAACAACAAACGCGACAATCAGAAAGGCTGTTAACGGAAAAACGATGTTATGGATATCGAAACCGAACCGGGCGATATTATCCTGCCCGGCCACGTAATCGGTCTGATAATCGTCTTTGACTACGTCACCCAATGTGAGGACTCCTATGGCTGCATACCTCAGCAGCTGGTTGGAAAATGTACCTCCCTTTTTGGAAACGCAGATATTTTGAACTCTAAGTATTGATACTTCCAACCCGACTTGCGGTCTTCACGGATTCAGGAAACCCGAAACCGGCACAGGTAATTGGGTGCTCTCAGCGCTTCTACCAGGCTCCCACCACATAACCGAGCTTCTCCGGCAGCCACAGCGCAATGCCCGGCATCAACATCACCAACAGCAAGCTGGAGGCCATGGCCACGATAAACACCAGCGACCAGCCAATGGTGTGTTCCAGGCGGATATTCGCGATACGGGTGGTAACCATCAGGTTTACGGCAACCGGTGGCGTAAACTGCCCGATGGCGATATTCATCGCCAGCAGAATGCCAAACCAGATCGGGTTCCAGCCGAAATGATTCATCAGCGGCAGCACGATGGGAATCAGGATCAGGTAGATGGAAATCGCATCCAGCAACATCCCGGCAATCAGCACCAGGATCATCACCAGACCCAGCAGCACCCAGCCGTTTTCAGAGAGTGACAGCAGCGCATCCGCCAAATGCTGGAAGGTGCCCAGGGTGGTGCCCGCCCAGGCGAAGATGCCCGCCAGCGCGATGATGAACATGACCACCCCGGAGGTAACAGCCGCCTCGGTCATCAGGTTCCACAGGTCCCGGAGGCCCAGATTCCGGTACAGCAGGCAACCGACCAGCACCCCGTAAGTCACCGCAACGACGGCAGCCTCCGTGGGGGTGAAAAGACCCGAACGAAGCCCGCCGAGAATGATCACCGGGGCAAACAGCGCCGGAAGGGCTGCCTTGAAGCTGGGCCAGAACGGCGGGCGCTCCACCGTTTCCGGATCTTCCCAGCGATACTTCCTGGAGAAATAGAGTGCCGGTGCCAGCAGGGACACGCCCGCCAGGATGCCCGGGAACAGGCCGGCGGCAAACAGCGCCCGAAGATCCACCCCGGGCACCACGATGGAATAGAGAATCAACGCAATGGAGGGCGGGATCAGAATCGCCGTGGACGACGAGGCCGCAATCAGGGAGGCGGAGAACGGCTGCGGGTACCCCGCCTTCTTC
This sequence comes from Marinobacter szutsaonensis, assembly GCF_039523335.1. Lineage (NCBI taxonomy): Bacteria > Pseudomonadati > Pseudomonadota > Gammaproteobacteria > Pseudomonadales > Marinobacteraceae > Marinobacter > Marinobacter szutsaonensis. The sequence continues at coordinate 1,263,535 of NZ_BAAAFC010000001.1, forward strand.
ATGCTCGGCAACATCACCATCGCCACCGCCGCCGCATCGGCAGGTCCCGAGCCGCTCATGCCCCCCATGATGAGACACACCAGCACTGCGACCACCGTCAGCCCACCGTGCCGGGGGCCAATAATCGCCTGGGCAAACCGCACCAGACTGGCGGCCACACCCGCCCGCTCGAAGATCAGACCCGTCAGAATAAACAGAGGAATCGCAATCAGCGGGTACTTGGCCACACTGTTGTAGGTATTGGTGCCGAAGGTGCCCAGCATGGCGGGAGGCAGTCCGGCTACAATGCCGACAACACCGCCCACACCGAGCGCAATGGCCACCGGTACCCCCATGATCAAGGCCAGCAGGAAGCTGGCAATCATCAACAGATCAGGACTCATGAATTGCCTCCGGATCTGTCTTGCCCCGCAGGCGGTCGATCAGATTCTGGGTCATGCGGATGATGATGGCCACCGACAACAGCGGCAGCCAGATCACATAGATCCAGTTGGGCAACCCCAACCCCGGTGACAGGGATTCCCACTGATATTCCTGCCAGGCGAAGGTGCTGCCGTACCAGGTCATGATGCCCACGACGGTGATACCGGCCAGCCACTGCAGCACAAAAACCACTTTGCACGCCCACGGCGGCAGGTAGTGTTCAATCAGCTCGATGCGAATGTGCTGGTTATGGCGCGCGGCCACCGCCGCCCCACCAAAGGTGAGCACCACCAGAAAAAACACCGAGAACTCCTCGGTAAAGGCGAACGACGCATCCGTGGCGTAGCGAACAATCACGTTGCCCAGGCTAATCCCGCAGATCGCAATCAGGGCAATGGTGGCCAGCCAGGCCTCAGGGCGAAACTTGGGAGAACGGGACGGCATGAAAACTCCGTTATGGAACAAGCGCCCGCCGATGTTGGCGGGCGCGGGGGCAGGTCTGACTTACTGGTTGCGGTTGGCAACTGCGTCCTGTGCCTGCTTGATGAGATCTTCACCAATACGGGACGTCCATTTCTCATAGACGGACTTGGTAGCCTCCTTGAAGGCCTCACGCTGCTCCGGAGTCAACTCGGTGACTTCCACGCCACGCTCCTTGATGGCGGCCAGAGTCTCGTCCACTTCGCTGCGGGATTTTTCGATTTCCCACTGGCCGGCATCAATCGCCGCCTGCTTCAGCAGGGCCTGGTCTTCCGCGGAGAACTGGTCCCACACCTGGTTGCTGACGGCAAACACCAGCGGATCCGCCATGTAGTGCCAGCGGGTCAGGTACTTCTGGCCAACCTGGTCGATACGTGCCACATCAAAGACTGACAGCGGGTTTTCCTGGCCATCGACGGCACCGGTGGTCAGAGCCGGCTTGGCGTCGGCCCAGCTCATCTGGGTGGGGTTGGCGCCCAGAGCGGTAAAGGTATCCTGGAACAGCGGAGAACCCACAACGCGGATTTTCAGGCCGTCCAGGTCCGCCGGCTCATCAATGGTCAGCTTGGAATTGGACAACTCACGGAAGCCGTTCTCACCCCAGGCCAGAGGGGTAACACCGCGCTTCTTGATGGCAGCAAAGATTGCCTCGCCCGCCTCACCCTGGGTAATGGCATCAATGGCAGCGTAATCGGGCATCAGGAACGGCAGGGAAAACAGGTTCAGTTCCGGTACCTGGGGCGACCAGTTGATGGTAGAACCGACCGCCATATCGATCAAACCGGAACGCATGGCAGAAAACTCCTTGGTCTGGTCGCCGGAGACCAGCTGGGAGTTGCTGTAAATCTTCATATTGATGCGCCCGTCGGAGCGCTCTTTCACCAACTCCACCCACTTGTCAGCAGCCTGACCCCAGGGGAAGGCAGACGGCAAAACCGTCGAGACGGTGTATTCATCCTTGTACTGGGCGTGGGAAGCGCCACTGAACAGGAACGTAGCCGCCACAGCGGCGGCCAGAAGTGTGCGACGTTTCGACATAGCGATTTCCTTCTTATTGGAGTTGTTCCGATCGCCAAGCGGCAATCAGGCAGCGGACCGCCTGAAGGAGTATAGAAAGGGTGCTATCGGGAGGCAATAAATACGGCCACTTACGCTTTTTTTCACTCGGCTGAAGGCATACTCCCACCTAGCATGTTTTCAATCACGGCCGCATTATAGAAAGTTTCAACGCACTGGATTTTGTCTTCCCGCACACGAAACCAGACGGCAAGGCGCACGTCCCCGATCGGCTCGAAGTAGGTGCGGTAGTCCAGGATCGCAAACACATGCTCACCGTCGGCACTGAGCTGCCGGAGGACCAGATCTTTCTGGATGGCAAACATGCCGAACTGGTAAGCCAGCATGTCGTCCCGGCTCAGGAAACGCATGTTCGGCCCTACATATTCAAACCCCTCGGCCGCGAGCAAGGCCTTTGCCTCCTCCAGCCGCTGGTCCCGGATATCCGCGATGAACTGAGCCACAATGTCTTTTGGCTGCATGAACAAGCTCCCCACAAGATCCCTCTCCCTTGTATAGCAGAAAACAATTAAAACTTTGCTATGCAGCACCTCTTAATTAGCGTACTGTCTATCTCGTTGGAAAGATTTAGCAAAGCATTTCACGAATAAGACCTTTTGTGTTGTCACACCTCTTGTCCTGTTTTTGATCCTGCACGTTTTTTGTTTCCCGCATATCGCTGATCAAAGGTCACAACGATCTTTTGGCGGCACATTAATGATTAATCTCAGGATATCTATTTATGTCTACAATTACCGGCAACGTTAAGTTCTTCAACGAAGCAAAAGGTTTTGGTTTTATTTCTCGTGAAGGCGGCTCAGACGTCTTTGTTCACTACAGCTCTATTCAGGGTAGCGGCTTCAAAACTCTGGCCGAAGGCCAGGAAGTTGAGTTCAGCGTGACCCAGGGCCAGAAAGGCCCACAGGCAGAGAACGTAATTGGCCTGTAAATAACAGCCAGTACGTGATGAAAAAAGGCAGCTCAGGCTGCCTTTTTTATTGAATACCGAAAGCCGAGTAAAAACGAGACAGATTTACTTACCCCAAACCTGCCCCGGCTTCCGAGAAATCATTGACCACTTTTCAGGTTAATCTGCTTTGAACCTGTCGTGGAAAACTGCCCACTTTTACCTTTATCCACATACTCAACAGCCCCGCCGGACTTTATAAAAGCAGCGGTCTGCTCCTCAATCTGGGCAGAGGTTAATGTAGATTTTTGAGGTTTCTTGCTCATCATATTTCCCCAAGTTAAATACCGGCATATTCGCCAACATTAATCGTCCATAGTACCCGAAACCGGAAAAAATTGTTGATTACTCCACCGTGATGGTAATTTTCTCGGACATGACCGGCGGCTCGTGGGGCACGTGCATGTAGTCACCCACCAGCAGTTGCAGGGTATGCTCGCCCGGCGAAAGCTCCAGGGTGGTCTGGGTTTGCCCACCGCCAAAATGGATATGGCGCTCATCTGAGGGAACCGGTTGATCCATCGGTGGCATCTCATCGACATCCACCAGCAGGTGATGATGCCCGGTGGCTTCGCGCTCCACCCCTGCCGGTGCCACGCCCAGATTTTCTAGGCCGAACCTCACAGTCACTGGCGAACTTACGGTCTGCCCATCAGTTGGCGTTACAAAGTACACCGCCGCCCCTTCGGGCGCAGGCGTGGCGGCGTGGGCCCCGGCAACCATCGCGGCAGCAAGAACTGACGATAGGACCAACCGTTGTGTGCTGTTAATCATGACTCACTCCTTGAATCAGCGGACTGTCTTTCAATTGTAGGACAAACTTCAGAATCTTGCTGGCGCTTTACATCAACCTGGCTGATAAACAGCTCAGGGGCGGCATACATACCAGTAGTTCTGGAAGTCATGTGCGAGCTCATGCACGTCGATATTCCGAAAGCCCGCTTCACGCCGGCAGCTGGCGCCCCAGAAACTCAAGCTGATCCTTTATGGACTGATCCAGAGCGTCACCCCGATATACATCAAAATGCCCGACCGGATAGTGCTTCACTTGGGAGTTCGGCATTTTTTTCGCCGCTTTGGCCGCGGCATTCGCCGGAGCGACCGTATCCCGGTCGCAAATCAGCACCAGTGCCGGACAGGTGACTTTGCTGGCCAAACGGGTGGGCCGGAAAAGCGGAATCGTAAAACTCACGCCCGCGGCGACGTAGTTCAACGCATTATCGGCCAACAGGGGCACATACCCTTCCTGACAATCCTCGGCCGTCATCATGCCCAGCTCCCCGGGGCGAGCCGCCGATGCAATGTACCGGGGAGACATCCCCAGCCCGCGGCGAATCCAGTCTACCGATCCGTGCCAGGTCAGGCGCATCGCCTGCATGATCCCGGCATAACCGATTACACCCAGCAAAGACGCCAGACCATCCACCATCGGGCATTGGGAGATAGTGCACTGCACGCTGCCATCCCTCGCCGCGGCCGCAATCACAAGCCCGCCAGAAAACGACGTACCCCACAGACAAATGCGACTGCCATCGACACGATCCAGCTGCCGCGCAAAATCCAGTGCCGCCAGCCAGTCAGCCACTTCCTTGCTGGGGCTCAGGGTCTGGCGTGGCTGGCCATCACTGTCCCCGAAATGACGGTAGTCAAAGGCAAAGACCGCATAGCCCGCATCGCAAAAAGCTTCCTTGAACGGTGCAAGACCACTGGCATGAGTCAGCCCAAAACCATGGGCCATCACGATACACGGCAAGTCACGGCCGTCGGCGTCCGGCGTGTAAAGCACACCGCGGCAGGTTGTATCCTGGCTCGGGAATTCCAGTGGTGTTTCGATCATTGCTCGACTCTCATGCGTGAAGATTGAGCATCACAGGATAGCTCATTGATTCAAGATGGGATCCGTAAGAGATTTTTGGGGTCCCCAAGTAAGTCCGCAGAGGATAAGGTAAACCTTTTCCTCCGGAGACATTCACGCTATGGACACCGCGATCCTGGTTTGGGGCCTGATCTTCAGCTCCATCGGCATCGGTTATTTCATTTACGGGCGAAGGCAGTCCAATATGGCCGTCCGCTGGTGCGGGCTGGCGCTGATTCTTTACCCGTACCTCATGACCGATGCCCTCACCATGGTGGCCGTCGGCATTGCAATTATGTTGGTCCCCCGGTTCGTTGAACTTTGAACCGGGGGACCCGGCCCTTACCGCCAATCACCGAGTCGGCGGCGCCATAAACTCCGGTCCGACGGGGTCATCAATGCACTTGTCCAGGATGTCATCGATTGCGGCCATCGCTTCCTTATCCAGCGACCAGCCCTCGATGTCATCGACCGGGTCCAGCTGTTCCGGTCTTCTCGCACCCCAAAGCGCGGTTGTGACACCGGGCTGATCCACCAGCCAGCGAAGGGCCAGAGTCAGCACATTTTTCTGATACCGCTCGCGGGCAAAGGCATCCAGTTCAGCCACAGCATTCAGGTATTGGCGATAGCGGTCGCCCTGGAACTTGGGATCATTCTTGCGCAGGTCGTCACCGGTAAACTGCGTGTCCTCCCGCATCTTGCCAGACAGCAGACCGCGGCAAAGTCCGCCGTAGGTGATGGTCGCAATGCCGTTTTCCCGACAATACGGAAGGATTTCCTGTTCGATATCCCGCTCAAACAGGTTATACGGGGGCTGCAAACTGTGCAGGGGCACACTCTTCTGCAACTCGTCCATCTGCGACGGCGTGAAGTTGCTGACGCCAATGGCGCGGATTTTCCCGGCCTGATAGAGATTTTCCAGCGCCCGGGCGGTCTCTTCCATGGGCGTCTTCGGATCTGGCCAATGGACCTGGTAAATGTCGATCCGGTCGGTCTGAAGGCGTTTCAGGGAATCCTCAACTTCCCGTTCTATGCGCGCAGCAGAGGCATCCCGCCAGACTTTATCCTGATCATCGTTCCAGTTCAGAGCTACCTTGGTGGCCAGGGCAACCTGATCCCGCCGGCCGTTGGCGAGGGCCTTGCCCACAATTTCCTCTGAGCGTCCGAAGCCGTAAACCGGCGCCGTGTCGATCAGACCAATACCCTTGTCGATGGCCCTGTGGATGGTATCGATGGACTGGGCTTCGTCCGTTCCGCCCCACATCCAGCCACCAATGGCCCAGGTACCGAGCCCGACGGGTGTGACCTGAATGTCGGTATTTCCGAATGTTCGCGTATCCATGCTTCCTCCCATTGCCTTGAAAGCCACCTGGAGAAAATGCGGCACTGTGAATGTCTCGTACCACAGACATGCGAGGGAGGACGCGTAAATTCAACCCCGACGGCAAACAGTAGTCAGTTGCGTTCCTTCAACACCGAGTAGATGCTGCGAACGGCGGCAACATCTGATGCGTCAGATTCGATCACGTCTTCCAGCAATTCCAGAACCCGCTTTTCATCGTTACTTCGGAGACTCGGCCAGAACACATAGGGAATGACATCCGGGTTCCGGATATAGAACAGCGCAGCTTCCTCCGGTTGGGCTGTATCGCCCCGAAGCCCGACAGTAAATCGCTTTCCTTCGCTGTCCACCAGTGTGACCACCAGCGATTTTTCAGACTCCACTTCCCGGACTTCACCAACGGTAATGGGCGCCTCAAGAGCAGGGACGGAGGTAATGTAATACTGAATACCGAGAAACCCCAGAAGAACGACCAACAGTGCGGCCAGGGCGATTGATTTCATCATGAATACAGCCTGAATGCCTTGAGAGGGCAGACGCGACGCGTCTGCCCAGTAAAATCCGGGGTTGAGGGCACTTCACCCCTCAGTGGTGATGCCCACCCGGCCCATGGACGTGGCCGTGCGCAATCTCTTCCGGATTGGCGGCGCGGACTTCAAGGATTTCGATATCAAAGGTCAGAGTTCTGCCGGCCATCGGATGGTTGGTATCGACATCGGCAAACTTGTGGCCGACCTTGGCGACGACCACATGGCGCGGGCCCTGCTCGGTCTGCACCTGGGCAATCATGCCCGGCTTCCAGCGTTTGGCACCCATCAAATGCTTGATCGGCACGCGCTGAATGGCGTCTTCTTTGCGCGGACCGTAGGCTTTATCCGGAGTAACGGTCACACTGAAGCTTTCGCCGGCCTCGCGACCTTCCAGGGCTTCTTCCAGGCCCCGGATAATGCCGCCGTGCCCATGCAGGTATGCGTTCGGCTCCCCGCCACGGGAGGTTTCAACGACGTTGCCTTCTTCATCACTGACGCTGTAGTGAAACAGGACCACCTGATTCTTTTCGATTGGCATAGGGTTCTCCGGGACGATTCAAGATATGCCATTATAACCAGCAGCAGTTTTATTCTCAGCTATCAGAAAAGCATCGGGCAGCGGCAGCTACTGTCGCTACCCGATAGAGGAGATGTGACCCGATGACCAACGACCTGCCCTATTCCCAGGCCTGTGAGAACAACAAAGCCCCGATCCTGGAGAAGCTGCAGGCCATCTTCACGGCACCGGGCAAGGTTCTGGAAATCGGAACACTCACCGGGCAGCACGCCGTGCATTTCGCACAGGCCATGCCCCACCTGCAGTGGCAACCGAGTGACCACCCGGAGGCGGCTGATCTGTGTCGTCCCCGGCTGGAGCAGGCCGCCCTGCCCAACATGTTGCAAGTCGTTGAACTGGACGTCGGCGATACCAACTGGCCGGTCGACACTTTCAAGTGGGCGTTCTCCGCAAATACCGCGCACATCATGGCCTGGAGCGAAGTCGAACAGATGTTCCGTGGAATCGGCGAGCGCCTGCCGGAAGACGGAGCCTTCTGCCTGTATGGCCCGTTCAATAATCGGGGCGAATACTCGAGTGACAGCAACCGCCGTTTTGATCAGCACCTGAAATCCCAGGCCGCTCATATGTGCATTCGGGACCTGGTGGACCTCAGCGCTCTGGCGGAATCGGCCGGGATGACGCTTGCTGAAAATCACGCCATGCCGGCCAATAACCTGCTGTTGGTATTTCGGCCCAAACCCTGAGGTGGTTCCCCCGGACGCGGCGAACTGACCACCAACTCACGGTGACGATGGTCGGGGTGACCCACGTTCAGTGCAGCGACATCAGTTTGTCTGCAACCTCAACAAGGCTATCGCCCGTGACATCGGGCTGCAGAAAGACATCGCCAGGCTTGTGTTCAAGGCGCGAACACCAGCCCGAAAGCGCCCCGGCCCGTTTCGCACCATGGCAATCCCAGGCGTGCACAGCAACCAGCGCCAGGCGCTCAATCGGCGTACCTAAACGTTTGGCGGCAAAACGGTAGATTTCCGGATGAGGCTTCCAGATACCCGCGTCCTGCGAGGTGACCACGTGGTCCACAAAACCGGAAAGCCCTGCCCCCTCGAGGAAACGGCGTGTTTTGTCAGGATTGTTGACGGTAAGGCATCCAACGGCCACGCCCGCCTCAGAGAGTTTCTTCAGAGCCGGTACGGCATCGTCGAAGGTCGGTAGCGTGGAGAACCCTTCGACCACATATTCAATATCACGCTCACTGAGCGTGTATTTCGTTTCAGTGCGGAGTGATTCCCGGGCAAGGTCGTCGAAGGGTGCCGTGTCACCGGCAAGGGTCAATGCCATGGCATCGCGTTGAAATCGCAGAAACCAGGGCTGCAGAACGGTCGCTGGTTGGCCAACCTCTTCCAGCCGGGCCGCCAGCGGATCCAGATCGATCAATGTCTCCAGGACATCGAATAAAACTACGTTCGGTCGGTCAGCCATATCCAGAGCCTCCCTAAGCCGGTGTAGGTTCACAGGAAGTGTAGCTCAGGTTATCGCGGTATGCAGATTTGTGGACTTATGGAAAACCGGGCCAGCAAAACCCGTCCTTAGGCCTCATTCGCCTTACGATAATGCCCCTGATAATCAAAGATCCGATCCTGCACCTGCCAATAGTGCTTCTGCTGGCGGGCAATCACAAAATCCGGTGCCGGCAACAAGGCCTGACTCTCAAGCACCTCATCGGCCGTGCTGAACGTTTTCGGGGCCTGGCTGTTCGCGAAACGACGCCCGAACAATTTGTTGAAGACTGTGCGCTGGCCCGGCTTGTTGAAATCAAACAACTCGTTGAGTTCCTCGCCATCCTCCCCGTGGTAGGTGATCCTCAGTTTGCTGCCATCAACACCTAACGTGATCCCCGCGCAACGAATCACCATGGCATCCTTGAGCCTCAGCGCATCTCTTAACTGATCATCCGGATCGATGATGGCTTTGTGGCACTGCCCGCAGTTTCGGGCCGCAATATCATTCTCGCCACCGCAGTGGGGGCACTCCTTGAATCGAAAGCGGTAATCGCACTGTTGCGGGCGCCCGCCCTCCCCGGCCGGTCCATCCGCTTCTGCCGGCTCCAGCAGCCCCTGACAACGGCGCCCGTAATGCTCGATCACCCGGCCGTCACTGTCCGTTTTACCCCAGAAGATATTGGCAAACCCGCAGCCCGGGCAGAACACCTGCACCGGCTCGCTGTCCGGGTTCGGTTTCGGCTCCCCTACCTCCGGGTGATGCAGGTTCACGCTGTTGCCCGCGTAATCAATCACCAGACAGTCCCGTTTGCCTTCATCCAGACGAAGCCCACGGCCCACAATCTGCTGATACAGGCTGACCGACTGGGTCGGCCGAAGAATGGCAATAAAGTCTACATGGGGCGCATCAAAGCCCGTGGTCAACACAGACACATTCACCAGATACTTCAGCTGCCGCTGTTTGAAGCGCTGGATCAGCAAGTCCCGATCTTTCAGATCGGTTGCGCCGGTCACCAGGGCGGTTTCGTGTTCCGGCAGATAGCCGGTGATCTCCCGGGCATGCTCCACCGTGGCCGCAAAGATCATCACGCCTTTGCGGTCGGCGGCCAGTTCTACCACCTGCTCGATGATCGCCCGGGTCACACGCTTATGTTTGCTCAGCAGCTGATTGACGTCCTTCTCCGCGTATTCACCAAAACGGTCCTGAGCCAGCGCGGAGAAATCGTATTGGGCCACCGCCGCATTCACCAGCTCGGGACGGGTGAGATACCCCCGGTTGATCATGTAGCTCAACGGCAGTTCGTAAATGCAGTGCTGGAAGGGCTTATCTTCTTCACTGCGGACAAAGCCCCGGTAGTGATAGCGATAGATCCATCCCATGGCCAATCGATAGGGTGTCGCGGTCAGCCCGAGCACTTTGAGGGCGTCATTCTGCTGCCGCAGCAGTTCGATGATCTTTTGATACTGACTGGTTTCCTCACCGCTGACCCGATGGCACTCATCGATGATCACCAACGAGTATTGATCCCGGAACTGATCCAGGTTCGCCGAGACAGACTGCACACTGGCGAAGGTCACCTGATGCCGGTTTTCCTTGCGTTTCAACCCCGCGGAGAAGATGCCGCCCCTTAAACCATAACTCTGGTATTTAGCGTGGTTCTGCTCCACCAGCTCTTTAACGTGAGTCAACACCAGAATCTTGCGCCGGGCAAGCCGGGCCAGCTCGGCAATCACCAGGCTTTTACCCGCGCCGGTCGGCAGCACGATGACGGCGGACTCATCCGATTTCCGGAAATGGTTCAGCGTGGCATCGACCGCTTCCTGCTGGTAAGGCCGCAGTTTGAAAGGAGCATTCATTCGCAGGGCTTGATCCCTTTCAGGATGAAAAGGCGGCCATAGTAGCAAATGAGTTGCCGTTAGCGGACAAAGGACTCCATCAAGAGGCCTTTTTCATAACCGGCGCCAGCCATTTGCGCTTGGCCTTCTCCACCAGATCGCGAGCATCGTGATTCCAGGGATGGAAATCGGGGCTGTAGTACTTGAAGTAGGACGGCAACAGCCTGCGGAAAACGCCGGGCTTGCCCCACATGTAATTGAGTCCGCCCAGCCAGGACTTCAGGTTGAACAGCTGGCCGTCCTCTTTCATCAGCTGAACCAGATGAATCCCGCTGAACAGCGGGAACATGACACTCACCGCCATCATTTCCGTCACCCGGACAAACTCGCTGCCGCCAATGCTCTTGTAGACATCGAACGCCACGGCCTTGTGTTCGGATTCCTCAATCGCATGCCAGGCCCAGATGGGCGCCATGCGCGGGTCCATTTCCTCCAGGGCGTCATATTTCAGGAGAAATTCCTCGGCCAACAGGGCGGTGAAATGCTCCACCGCCACCGTATGGGCCAGCTGGCGCTCGGGACTGAGGTGCTTGCGCAGCCAGTTCATCAGGCCCTGGATCTCCCGCTCCAGACGATCAAGGTTGATACCGCGACCCTGCATATGGCCGTTGAGGGCCTTGTGTTCCTTCGAATGGTGAGCCTCCTGGCCAATAAAGCCACGCACCGCCGCTTTCAATTCGGGGTCTGTGATCTGTTTCTGGTAGTGGCGTACCGAGTCGATAAAGAAGCGCTCACCGGGCGGAAAACTGGAAGACAGGGCGGCCAGCAGAAGCGTCTTGGCCGGATCGTTATCCCACCAGTACTTGGGCACGTCATCGGCCAGATCGAAGTCCGGCTGCCGGACTTCGGGGATCAGACCCTTGGGTGTGGTCGTGCGAGCTGTATCGCGCGCTGAAATCGGATGAACATCGGCCTTGATTTTCCTGGTAATCATTGTGAGCCCCCGGGAAGCATGATGTCTTTGGAATCATCATACTGACGGAGAGTCGACCGCCGTGAGAGGACAAGGGGCCACTTTACTTGTCATTGGTGGCCAAATTGCCACGTTCATCCACTGAGGAGATGCAGGCAGGTCCCGCCTTTTCGCTTCGGGTTCAGTGCCTGGCTTTGCTGACCACTTCCGGGGTTGCCGTCTCACCGGGTTCGCCGGCAAGGATACGGTCTGCATCAAGTGAGGCAATCGGTACCCGGGTATCCCTCGGAACATGGCCGCTCAGTTGCAGCTCAAGATAGCGCAGCGCACACACCCGAAGGAAAGATGTGAAATTGCCGAGATCATGGCCGGCATCGATGGATTCGTGGTAAAGCCGGGTGATCATCTGCGGCAGGTTCATCCCATCCCGTTCGGCCAACTCTGACAGTACCTGCCAGAAGGCATTTTCCATCCGAACACTGGTTACCATGCCGTCAATACGCAGGGAGTGGGTCCGGCTGACCCAAAGCTCCGGGTCAGCATTGATAAAGAGCTTGCACATGACGGCCTCCCTGGGTGCGCTTGAGAGCGCTGAGGGGCCGGTGGACTGGCCCCTGCGGCGTTACTGATCCAGCAATTTGAAGAACTGCGCCAGCCAGGCCGGATGGGCTGGCCACGCGGGCGCTGTTACCAGATTAGCATCGGTTACCGCCTGATCAACCTCGATACCGGCGAAGGTCCCGCCGGCCAGTTCCACTTCCGGTTGGCAGGCCGGATACGCAGAGCATTTGCGGCCCTCCAGAACGCCCGCTGCCGCCAACAACTGAGCCCCGTGGCAGATTGCCGCCACCGGCTTGTTGGTTTCGAAGAAATGGCGAACCAGATTCTGCACCTCCTTATTCAGGCGCAGGTACTCGGGTGCACGACCGCCGGGCACTACCAACGCGTCGTAATTTGCCGGGTCCAGTCCGTCAAAATCCGCATTCAGGGCAAATCGATGGCCCGGTTTTTCAGTGTAGGTCTGATCACCCTCGAAGTCATGGATGGCCGTGGCAACAGTATCGCCCGCTTTCTTGTCCGGGCAAACGGCATGAACCGTGTGGCCGACGGCCTGCAGTGCCTGGAACGGCACCATGGTTTCGTAGTCTTCGGTGAAATCACCGGTAATCATCAGAATCTTCTTCCCGCTCATGGCTATCTCCTTGTGCTTGTGTTGCCAGTTCTGGAAACAGTAGCAGTGGCGATGGTGGAGCAGGTATTAAGGGACTACTACAGCAGAGAGAGTGGCCAACAGAAGCGTTTTGGCCGGATCGTTGTCCCACCAGTCTTCGGGCACGTCGTCGGCCAGATCAAAATCCGGCTGCCGGACTTCGGGGATCATACCCTTGGGTGTGGTATATCTAACGGCATGGCGCGCTGAAATCGGGTGAACATCGGCTTTTGTTTTCCTGGCAATCATTGTGAGCCCCCCGGAAAGCGTGATATCTGTTGAATCATCAGACTGGCGGAGAGTCGATTGCCGTGAGAGGACAAGGGGCCAATATACTTGTCATCGGTGGCCAATTCAGCGAATTCATCCAGGTCACAAGCCCATAAGGTCGCTCCAGAGGCGAGACCAAACCTAACGGCAAAACAGGAGCATTCAATGGCGTTTGATTTCCACGGCCGGCGCGTCATCGTCGCTGGCGGCAGCAAGGGTATTGGCCGGGCCATCGCGTTGGGATTTGCCCGGGCCGGTGCCAGCGTTTCCGTATGTGCGCGCGGGCAGGCGTCCCTGGATGCACTGGCGGACGAAGTGGCAGCCGAGGGACTGACGCTGCATGTGGCCGCCTGCGACATCGGCGACAAGGCCGCGCTGGAGACCTATCTGCAAGGCGCTATGAGCAAATTGGGCGGCCTGGACGTGCTGGTCAATTGCGCCTCGGCGTTCGGGCGGGAGGACAACGAAGAAAGCTGGCTGAGCAGCGTTGAGGTGGATCTGATGGGCACCGTTCGCGCCAGCCATACCTGCCTGCCTGCGCTTAAGGAAACCGGGGGGACGATCATCAACATTGCCTCCATCGCTGCCCTGCACGCCTCGACACGCACCGCCCCCTACGCGGCTATCAAGGCCGCCGTCGCTCACTACACCGGCAGCCTGGCGGTGGCCATAGCCCCGCATAAAGTGCGCGTTAATGGCATTGCCCCGGGCTCGATCGAGTTTCCGGGTGGCGTCTGGGATCAGGCCCGTCAGCACAATCCGGAACTCTACGAGCGTATTCGCGGGGGGATTCCCTTCGGGCGCCTGGGCACGCCAGAGGAAGTCGCCGACGTGGCGTTGTTCCTGGCCTCCGATCTGGCCCGGTGGATGACCGGCCAGACGCTGGTGGTGGACGGCGGCCAGGTTCTGTCCTAAAAACCGGGACTAAGGAAAAACCGGGACAGATCTATTTCTCGAGAAAAATAACGCGAACAACACCGCACGGCTGGGCTGGAGCAATTCCGATAAGACCTCTTCTGAGCAGATTTTTTTGCACAGCTAAATCCTGATAACCATGACCGGTTTAATCTCAAGGGCCTGCCGGGCAAACTCCGCATCCGGCCACACCAACAACCAGCCAAGAACCGCAAGATTGAGAATCACGTTGAACCAGAAGGCCACCTGAAACGAGGTCTTGCGGGTTTTGTGGCGGAAGAATTGCTGGCCCACCAACGCCCCGGGCCAGCCACACAGAAGTTCAAACAGATGCAACCGCCCCTCAGGCACCCGCCGGTTGCCGCTCTCGGCGGCCCCTTTATCGATTGCGTACATCAAAAACGTAACCAGGCTCATCACCCCATAGGCGACCGGCAAAAGCAGCGGCACATACCCCTGAAGATACAACGTAGAGACCGCACCCAAGACTGCAACTGCAATCAACAAAGCGACCCAGACACCGAAGGCAACCGCTGCGCGGTGCCGTGCCACGCCGGCGTACTGGAAACTGGCGGCCCTTAACCGGCCTTTCTCGTCCTTGGTCTGCGAGTAAACCACTTTGCGGCTGGCTGAAGGCCTTCCCCGCCCCTGATAGGCGCTGATATGGGCAAACAGACGCTCCCCGCCGTTTTCCGGAGTGATGAAGCCAAAGCCCTTGGCGTCGTTCCATGAGGTGAGTGAGCCTTTTTGATTCACTTGCAGGTATCCCTTCGGTCAAAGTTGATTCGACGGCTTCTACGGTTTCCACTGTTCAACTTTCAATAAAGCCATAACAACAAGCCAGCAACACAGAAAAAAAGCACTGCAACGTGAACAGCCAGGTTTTTCTGGGTAGATGGGGCGGGCTTTCTGGCGAAACGGAAGTAATCCTCACCAAATAGCCCCACGCCGCAACCCTCACAGTAGTTTTTTGAGTAAGAAACCCTCAGCGCAGATGGCTCAAACTTTTTCCGACAGCTGTAACAACTAGGCTTGATCATTTCGGGGCTCCGGGCCGATTCAGAAAATTAAATCTTCCTATATCACCGTTTCCGCAAGCGCGCTAACAGATTCCTCCCGGCAGTAGCTGGCATTCTCCCCATCAGGATATCAGCATGTCAGATAAATTTTTCTTCAAGGGTCGGCAGGACGCGCGTAAGCAGGAGATTGAGGCACAGGTGGTTCAGGGTCGAAAATAAAAAAGCCTTCCCGTTAGAGAAAGGCTTTTAAAACGCACGGATAAAATTTCAGGCTTTTCGCGTATCAGCAGTTGCCCTTTTTCGCCTGGCCCGGGGGGCAGAAATGGCCACCAGACTTGCGGTAAGACCGGCGGTGATCGTCGTAGTCATGACGACGGCGATCATCGTGGCGATAGTATTCTCTATGATCTCTGGTGGTAATGGCTGTCCCCGTTGCCGCACCGACGGCACCGCCGAGAATAGCACCATCCCTGCCACCTACCTCGTTGCCGATGGCAGCCCCGATCGCGCCACCAAGACCGCCACCCAGCGCGGCGTCGGCTGTGTCATCAGCGACGGCACCCAATGAGGTGACACTCAGAGATAAAAAAACGAGCAGTGATTTCATTTTCATTGACATAACCCATCGTTCAGGTGGTCTGACATGTCCAGCATGGCGGGAAGGAAAACATTGTCTCCATGGTCCCATCAGTCACTGGTCAGTTCTGTGAACCACTCGAGAATATCAGGGGTACACGCGGAGCCGCATGTTAATTTTATTTAAATTTCAAGACGTTAGACCGGCCAAAGAGATGTAACCTACTGACGACTTTGATCTTTCTTCTTGTTGCTGCTGTTACCCCTACACTCCGATCACGTCACAAGCCCATAAGGCCGCTCCAGAGCCGAGCGCACCTCACCAATGGAAAACACCCTCTCGAATTCCGCGAATCGCTGCCCGCCAAACCACAGCTGGACCACAGGCAGAGAAAAAATACCGCGGGCAGCACACACCGCCCCGGCACCTTCCTGACAATCAATGTAGGCCGTCACCAGTTTCGGGAACTCGTCATTCGCGAGCTTTTCGAGCTGAGGCTTGATGGCCTGGCAGACACCGCAGTGCAGTCCGCCAAAGAGCACAAGAACCGCAGGGTTCGACTGCAGCAGTTCCGACAATGCCTCTTCTGAGCAAATGTTGATCACCGCGACATCCTGATGAGCATGATCGGTTCAGTCTTAATCTGCTCGATCCATTCGACTGCAGTGAGCGCGGAATTCAGGTTTGCTGATCCGGTTGTCGGCGTCCGCATCCGTTACCTGGATCATCCGGAGCCCCAGTTCAAAGTCCCCGGCAGGCGGTCTTCCTTCTAGTACCGGCGGCTCCTCACCGCATTTAACGTCTTCACCTATCCCGCACTGACGTAAGTAAACCAGCTCACTCTGGTCAATGTAGCCATTGTCGTTGCGGTCTGCGCATTCAAACTGCGCCCTTGCTGCAGCAGACAGCGTTTGGGTTTCGTTCGGTCCGCTGGCGCCGGTTGAGGTGCACCCGATTAAGCTTAGGGTGATCAGTAAAGCGATGGCACAAAAAGTGTTTTTCATCGATGCTCTCCATAGCAACACAATGAAGTTGTGATAACCAACTATTGTTACCGCTTCAAGGAGTGTCAAGTTGCTCAGAAAGACTCAGGCGCCGGACGGGAGAAACAAGGAATATCCCCTACGAATTGGACGACGAGAATCGCCTGGTCATCACACAAACGCATCAAGGGTGTTGGCCGACAGAAGCCGTCGGCCAAAAGTCTACTCGGTACCTGACTTTTCAATATTCAGCTCAGGCGCGCGAGCTACAACCGTCGATTTCCTGATCAATAATCAGGTTTCCTTCTACGCGGAACCCCATCCGACCAACCAGGAACGACTGCTGCAGATTGGTTATGACCAGATCAGACAGCCCAACGGCGCACCGATCTTTCTCAATAGCATCATCTACCGCTGTCTTTACGTTTGGAATACCAAGCGGAAACAGGAGGACGGGAACCATGTCCTCACCGGTTACCCGGTCACCTTTCAGAAAGCTTGCTGAATTGATGTTGTAGTTTTTGGTGCTGCCGACCGTCAGATCAGCGACCCGATGAGCACAGCCGGATGCCAAAACCGTAGCCGCGATTACTCCAACAATTGCTGCCTTTTTCATTATCTACCTCTTCCTTAGGTTGCTTTATTCTGCGGCGCAAGTTTATGTTTTTATTAGGAAGAGATGAAATGGTAAATTGTATTCAATTGTAAAACTGCCAAAAAAGGATACACAGCCCGAAATCAGCGCAACACAAAAACAAGCAGGACCAGACACAAGGTGATATTCAGCCCCCAGATGGTCAAAGAAAGCCGTCGCCGCTGGCTCAGACGCCTGATTGGATTAATCATAGCTGAACCGCTCCGCCAGGATACGATGAGAGGGTGTGCCCCTCTTGATCAGGTGATCTTCAACGATATCCATCATGATCGCCGGGCCGCACATCACAAACACCCAGTCGCGGAACTCGTTCTCTGAAAACTCACGATCCAGCAGCGCTCCATCGATGAAACCTGTCTCTCCCGGCCAATCGTCCGGCGGTTCCGACAGCACATAGACCACATCCTCATCACCCAGCTCCTCATGATAGGCAATCTGCTCGATGATCCGGTTGCCATAGATCAGCCTCACCTTGCGCGAATCGCCGGTCAGGCGCATTTGCCTGAGTATGCCCAGCAGCGGCGCAAGACCTACGCCACCGGCGATGAGCGCGACCCCGGGTTCCTCGCGACCATCGACAGTAAGATTGCCATAAGGGCCGTCCAGATAGGCGACGGTTTCCGGTTTTATCTCGCCAATGGTTCGCGTGAAGTCGCCAAGCTCCTTGATCATGAAGGAGACGTCCCGACCGGCCGCCGGCGCTGAGGAAATAGAGAACGGATTCTCCTTCATCGAGAAGGTGCTGTGCCCCACATTCAGCCAGGTGAACTGCCCGGCCTGGTAATCCAGACCACTGTGGCCGTCAGGGGTCACGGTCACTTCCCACTGCTTGGGTGTCAACCGGACGACGGACGTCACCCGCCAGGGGCGCGCCTTCTGCAGCCAGGGAACCACCAGGTAAACCATCAGCAGTGACCCAACCGCCACGCCCGTCATGACCAGCCACACCCAGGTCATCACCGGCTGCGATCCGTAACGCCCGGCATACACGGTATGGTGCAACAACAGAAGCGCGATCAGGAGCGCGCCGAGCCCGTGCAACAGGCGCCAGGTCTCGTACCGGTAGCCCAGTTGGGTGCGCCCGATGGCCATGACCACAAGGCCTGCGAGCAGCAGCCAGGCGACAATGCCGGTCGCCAGATCGGAAAAATCGGTGGTGAGCGTCAATTGCCGCGTGGGGTCCCAAGGGCGCTCACCCCCTGTCGGCGTCCCCTGGTAAAGAAACGGGTGCAGCAGCGCAAAGACCATTAAGGTTCGGGCCATGATCTGGTGAAACCGCATGGTCACATCCATGCCAACGTCATTGGAAATGGCCTTGAAACGGCCGGACAGGATGAATTCCACAAGGATCATCGAGAAGGCAAGAATGCCAAGGCCTGAGGCCAGTTCCTGGTGGAACTGGCGTGGCGGGCCGCCGAGCCATGCGGAGAGGGCCAACGGCAAGGTGACGGCGAGGAGGTAAGCAACAATCAGAAAGAGTGGTTTCATTTCGCTAGTCTTGTTCACTTCTTGTTGCCATGCAATCTGGTCTTACACAAAAACCTTATAAAGGCAGTTCAATAATCTCACCAACCACACCGTCCTCACTCACCTGCAGCCGCCCCACAGTGATCGGCAGTGTAAAACGCTTGGGACCGGCGCCACCTGGATTGAAATAAAGCACATCGCCAATCCATTCATTACGGGGTTTGTGGGAGTGGCCGGCGATGACCACGCGATAACGGCCTTGTGGATCGGTGTCGAGGGTTTTGACGTCGTGGAGCATGTAGATAGCGTGACCGAGCAATTGCACATCCCGAACATCGGGAAGCGTCGCTGCACGGCCTGTTTTGTCGATATTGCCACGGATCGCAATCAAGGGGGCGATCCCCTCCAGCGCTTCCAGAACCTCGTCCCGCCCCACGTCACCGGCATGAAGGATCAGATCCGAGCCTTTCAAAACCTCCAGGGCTTCGGGACGCATTTTGCTGTGGGTGTCAGCGATCACTCCGATTTGCATGTTTACGCCCCTTTGAATCCCTCACTGACACTCGCCTAGCGTGTATACATAGTCATGCAAGTGAGCGGCTATAGTGAAACAAGGCCACCCGACTCTCAGAATGTGCCAGAAACGGTGATTAGTTGCACTCTCGGCAGGACCATCCCATGCCCACTGATCATGAACCACCCCGCCCCTCACAGCAGGCCTGTCGGAAAAACACCATCGGACAGACCGTTTGCTCCCTGCGGTGGCGATGGGGAAGCGGGTATTAAGGGACCTAACAATAGATCTGTTCCGTTTTTTCTCCTAATCTGTTCTCATGCGCACAAAACCCCACCAACAACCAAACCTTTGTTTTCATGAACGAACACCAGATCCGCTGGGATGACCTTCAAATCGTCGCCGCCGTCGCGGAAACGGGCACGCTTTCTGGCGCAGGAAAAAAACTGGGGATCAGTCATGCCACCGTTTTTCGGAGGCTCAACAGCATGGAAGAACGCCTGGGCGTAGAACTGTTTGAACGCTCACGCAGCGGTTATTCACCAAGCCCGGCCGGCGAAGACCTGTTTGCTGTTGCCCAGAGGATGAGTCGGGACATAACGGACGTTGAACGTCGGCTTGCCGGACAGGATCTAAAGCTTTCCGGGTCGATCCGGGTGACCACCACAGACACCCTGTTCACAGGCCTGCTGGCGCCACTGTTTCAACAGTTTCGCAAGGACTACCCGGATATCTCGCTGGAAGTCGTGATTTCAAATCAGCTTCACAGTCTGAGCAAGCGGGAAGCCGACATTGCCATACGCCCCACTTCAACACCCCCGGAAACCCTGATCGGCAGAAAGGCTGGCGTCATTCAGCAAGCCGTTTATGGGCCCGCCAACCGGTGGAGTGACTCTCGCCTTGCCATCAGCGAACTGCGTGGCCATGACTGGGTTGGCCCCGACACTCATATGGGTAATGGCAAGCTGGAAGCCTGGATGACTCAGCAGGATTTGAGCAATGCCTGCGCGTATCGTATCGACAGCATGCTTGGCATGTGGACAGCGGTGAAAACGGGCTCGGGCATCGCGATCCTACCCTTTTATCTGGGCGAGGCCGATGACGACCTGGTGCGCCTGACGCCACCGGTTGAAGACCTGGCCATCCCGCTCTGGATACTGACCCATCCAGACCTGAAACGGGTAAAACGCATCCGCGAGTTTACCCGAGTGATAGGCGATGCCCTGAGGCTCACTCTCAACTCGAACTAACTTGTTCGTATGTGCAATTCTGGCTTGCGTGTTCGACTGTTCCCTGTGCCCAAGAGAACACTTTAAAGTGTTTTAAAGATGAAAAGCCTCCACAAGCCGAAAGCCATCAGGATCATCCTATGTATTACACATCACTGCCTGAGTTAAAACGAATCGAAAGGCGCAACCAGGCGGCTCGCCGGGATGCCTTCATTCGGCTCTTCAGGGCCTTTGGGAAAGGAAAAAAGTGAGGCTTCTGAACCTGATAGCAGCAGCACTCTTGCTTCTCTGATCACATACTCAGACGCTGTCCAGGCCCAATCCCATTCAACCAGAGGAACCAATAATGAAACACAAAGGCAGTTGTTTATGTGGTGGCGTTCAATATGAAATCCATGGTGAGCTGAGGGATGTATTGAACTGCCATTGTTCAATGTGCCGAAAACTGCATGCCTCGGCTTTCAGGACCCGGGCCAATGTAAATGCGGCCGATTGGAAAACCACGAAAGGCGACGAGCTCATCAGGTTTTACGAATCGTCGCCCGGTGAGCATAAAGGGTTCTGTTCCAACTGCGGCTCCAGCATCTACACCCGGTTCGACGCGAACCCCGGGATAGTTGGTTTCCCTCTGGGGACGCTCGACACCGACCCAGGCATCAAAGCCGGGCGCCACGTATTCGTCGGGAGTAAGGCACCCTGGTACGACATCACGGATGACTTACCGCAACACCTCACTTTTGACTAATGCAGAGGTTGCCTATGCCTGATCCGCGCCTTCAGCGCCTCTGGCCGGAACAGTGCCGTACCCAACACCAGAACAAACGCGGCGAGCACAAACACCTTATTCACGAACCAGTTCGTGCGCCAGATAGACCACTCTGGCTCCGCCAGGAACCAGATGAACAGAGTGGTGATGATCAGGATTTCAGCCACAGACATGCCAATGGCCAGCAGGCGCGTGTACCAGGGCCTTGCCAACAACGTCCAGGCCAGCCAGAGGTGCGCAACCGGCCACAGATCCCAGTAGATATAGGTTGCCCACGCCTCATTGCTCGCCATCGCAAAGCCGATCGGGAAAAGGTATTTAATAAAGATGGTCCAGGCCACAAGGATCACGAACAGATGTGCGAGAAACCTGACCCAGGGGCTCTGAACACTTTCAATGGGCGATGTCATTGCGGCACTCCTTCCGGCGAGTTCCGCTTAAAGCTTACCAGCGGTGATCGCTTTGCAGCAGAAATTACAATCCAAATAATAGATCTGTCCCGCTTTCCTAATTTTGAGAGACTGGCTGTGTTGTAGTCGAGCACAATCCAGTCGGGCGACCGGGCAATCACCCGGCCACCCATATCCGATCATCTGACTCTGCGTTTTTAAACGTAGAAATCCAGGTCTTCCTGGGACTTCAGCAAATCCCGCATCTTGATGGGATCATCACCGAAGAAGAAGACCAGACCCCAGTGCGTGCCGAAAGCGTCTCGTTCCGGAACGGTTTCCTCGGCCGGTGGAACCAGTTCGTGGAAATCAAAGTACGGATGCTCAACGCACTCCTTCGGCATCTCCAGCTTGCTGACCACGCGGCGTTTTGGATAAACGCCAAAGCAGCCGGCGTAACCCTTTGCATCGACCACTTCCCGCGGGAAGAAGGCATCCACCTCTTCTTTGGTGCTCTTGGGGTCAAACACCAGCATGGACGCCTGGTAAGCACTGAAGCCATAAGCCCGTTCAATCAGCTCGAAGGCCTTGAACCCCGGCGGGCGGTAGGCAACCTCACCAAAGTACATGGTGCCGTCACTGGTCACGAAGTACTCAGGGTGAATCTGACCAAACTGGATATCGAAGGTTTTGATCAGCAACTCGATCTGCTTGGTAATCGCATCGCGCCAACTTTCCAGTTCTTTCGTGGCGGGCACGAATACCGAATAACCGAGGGTGACGTACTCTGAGATATTCAGGAACTTGATTTTGCCATCGTGAATCCAGGCTTCAACCGCAAACTCCCAGCCACTCAGGTGACTTTCCATCAGCAGCGGGTACTCTTCAGCCGGAATGGTGTCAATTTCGTCCACGGTCCGGATCATCCGGTGACCGAGGCACCCGGCTTTGTCGAACGCCTTCACATGGATCGGATCGTCCGGGTCACCATCGAGTTTGAGCAATGTCTGGTTAACACGCTTCATGAAGCGGACAATGTCTTCTTTTTCGTGGGCTTCTTCGAAAATCCCGACACGAATCCCGCCAAGCTGTGCCCGACGCTTCATCAGAGCCTTGTCGCGGAACAGAATGGACTGGCCGTACATGCGCGGGTTATCAAGCAGAACAGAGTTGATCGCACCGGACCATTCAACAGTCTCTTCGAACAATGGGATCGCGACATCGACGCCTTCCGCTTTCAGCTTTTCAGCAATTTCCATCGAGCGATCATTCAGGCGAATGAAATCCCAGGCGATGAAAGGAATGTTGTTGGCGGTGCAAAAATCCGCAGCCCACTCGGGCGCCACCACGATGTAGCGACGGTCAAAGTTTTGCGCGGCCTTGATTGCATTAACGCTCCAACCCAACAGGGCAATATAGCCCTTGCTAGGATCTTTTGGTTTTTCGGTGCCTTTGACCGAGGGCATCTCCGGGTCGCGCCAGGCCAGGACTTCCTGGGACATTTTTGATTGAGGTGTAATCGCCATATTTTAAACTCCTTTTTATTTGCAAAAAGGCATCGAAAACGTTGCCATTTTTTCTTGGCTGACCACGATCCCGGCCTTCGCACGCAATATATTCGCAACTATTGCATTTAGAAACTAAATTCGGGGGTGGATTGTGCCTAAGCTTTTCCACCTACCCCTGATTCACCGGCCTTGGGCGCCACGACGCAGCCAGTCGTGAACAAACGCCAGTTTTCGATGGGCCGTTTCAGACAGCACGAACGGATAAACATCCGAGAGCCCCATGGATCGGTTGATGTGGTTGATTCGCATTGCCAAAGCCGAAGCCACGCGTACCAGCAAAGCCGTATCAGGCTCGGCATAGGGGTCCCAGTTGTGTCCGGGCATTTCGGGAGAGACAAGACCTGATGCCACAAAACTGTCAGTTATGTCAGTAAGGTGCAAAAGATGGGCCGCTGTCTCTGCCCAGTCCTCATGAGGGTGTGCGGAAGCATAGGACGTCAGGTAAAACAGCTCCCAGTCCTGGGGTGGCCCCTGATCATAGTGTTTCTGCAAAGCAGACGTGTAGTCGGCTCGCTCGTCGCCAAACATTTCCCGGAATGCCGCCAGAAAATCCTCCCGCAAACTCAATCGCCACCAGAGCATGTGGGCAATCTCATGGCGCATGTGCCCGATCATGGTACGGTAAGGCTCTTCCAGGGCCTCCCTGCGAGTGACTCTGACAACAGGGTCAGCCTCCGAAACGCTGATGGTGACCACGCCTTCGCCATGGCCCATGCCAGCAATCGTGTGACCGTCAGCGAGCATATGGAAAATGGGCCTGGTACCCGGATCTTCCGGCCTGAACCAGTGCCAGCGGCCCAGGTTATCGATGACCCAGCGTTTTGCCGCCTCTGTTTCTGCCCAATTAGAGATGGCATTGGGAATTTCCGGGGCCGGGGCCAGTGCCGTCATGGCACAGGATCGGCAGAAGGCGCCTTCCTCTGGCGCTATCCAGTTGCAGCCAATGACCTCGCGATTAGCACAAAATGGAGGCATAGGCACGAAAGCCCGCGCCTGTGGATCATAGGCAACTGGCGTGCCTTCGGCGGTAGAGAGGTTGTTAAACCAGAGCGTTCCGGAACCAACCGGATTCGTGAATGCCTTCATAGCTTGAGAGAGCCCCTTTCCTGCTGCGAAATGCAGCAAAATTCTTTAAATGTAAGCTGATTTATATGCCTGCTTGCAGGGGAAAACCAACTATAGTTATACCTATATTTTCAGCCCTCAAAGGAGCTTCGAAAATGAAGCCTGAATTCCCCGGATTATCGCCATTGTTGCTCCAGAAAGACCAACCGGTTCCCCCGGATTGGGACTTCGAATCCGGTTCAGGTGTGGTCCTCCTGATTCCCGACGCTGACCGGAAAGCGATAGACCAGACGCCCTGGTCCGACATTCTCGAAAATCGCCTATCAGCCTATCCAAAAACCGCCAACCCGGTGTTTCTCTCCATGTCCGGAGGTGAGAGGGCGGTGGTTGTGTTCGTGGCGGATCAACTTCAGACATTTAAGGCGCTGACTCTGGCGCGTAAAGTTATTGGGCCACTGATAGCAGACCGACTGGAAAAAATAAATGTTCTTTGCCTGCTTGATAATGAGGTGGCCGCAGGTGCGATGACTGAGGCCCTCCTGGCTGCGGCCCATGCAGCACTTTTCCAGTTGCCGAAAATTACGGGCAAAGCTTCCGAGCCAAATAACCTCAAAGCCATGAGCTATTTCGGGAACCTTGGTAACGCTGACTTCGGGTACGCTGAAGCAACAGCCGAGGGCAATAACCTGGCTCGCTGGTTAACCCATTTACCGGGCAACTATCTGACGCCGGGTATTTATCGGGATTTCGCCGAATCGCTTGCCCGCCAGGAGGGCTGGAAAACAGAGTTCTATGACCGGGATAAACTGGAAGAGCTCGGCGCCGGTGCCTTTCTTTCGGTTGTCGAAGCCAGCCCTGTCAGAGACGCAGGCATACTTCACATGGAATACCGCCCGCCGGGGGCAGAAGGGAAGCCTCTCGCACTGGTCGGTAAAGGCATCTGCTTCGACACTGGTGGCAGCAACCTGAAAGTGGGCGGCAGTATGCTGGGCATGCACGGCGATATGCAGGGCAGCGCCGTGGCGCTGGGTGCCTTCCTGGCCATAACCCGTATGAAGTTTGATCAGCCGGTGGATTGCTGGCTGGCATTGGCGGAAAATCATATCGGTTCGCGGGCAGTCAAGTGTAACGATGTTATTACCGCCCTGGATGGAACCACAATCGAGCTTATCAATACCGATGCCGAGGGTCGAATGGTGCTGTCGGACACCCTGGCGCTGGCATCCCGGGGAAAACCGCGCGCGATCATTGACTACGCAACCCTGACGGGTGCTGTCGTCTCTGCTTTGGGACAACGAATGGCAGGGGCGATAACCAACCGCCGTGACTGGGTCGAGCCTCTCATTCAGGCGGGTGAGCGGTGCGGTGAACGGGTCTGGCCGTTTCCCTATGAAGACGACTACGACGAAGATCTGGAATCGCAAGTCGCCGATACCCTGCAATGCAGGACCAAAGGGCCGGGTGACCACATCTACGCAGCACGTTTACTTGGCCGTTTCGTCGCCAAAGACATCGGCTGGGTTCACGTCGATATGGCATCTTCTGGCACCCATCCGGGCGGGCTGGCTCAGATACCGACTGACTTGCAGGGTTTTGGTGTGCGCTTTGGCGTGGAATGGCTTAAGAAGGTTGCCAATGAGTAGTTGTCGAGGCCTCTGGGCGGGGCTGTTTCGCCTCTGTGTACGAGCGCGCCGATGTCTGAATCAACCCCTCTTCAAACCCTGCTAGACACCCTCCCCCAATGCGGTCGGGTGGTTGAAGCGGGTGACATTGCCCTTGGGGACGACGTCCGGGCCTGTCTATGATCAAGTTTCACGGAGAATGGAAATGCCGTTGACCTCAGTCACCGTTCTGGCATCCGCCCGCTCGATGATTTTCAGGAGGGTGGATTGAATGGTTTCGTCTTCCCGGGCATCCTCCGCACTCACGAACGTTTGTTTCTGAGGTTCCGCGCCCTCTTCCCCGGTATAGGAAATAACAACCTCGCTGGCTGAATCCGCCGTTTTACCAAAGTACTCCAGCGAAACTAACGGATAACCGTGAAAGCCCTTCTTAACCTGCTTTGCAATACGCTTCTTTGCTTTATCCACGTGCATAATCGGAGCCTTTCGCTGCGTTTTTTATCTGGGTGCACATGAGCTCCCAGTAGATACCACTTGCCAATTCTATGCCCCTAAATCCATCTAAAATAGATCTGTCCCGATTTTCCCTATATCCCCGTTCCCACAAGCATGCTAAAAGACTCGTCCCGGCACCAGCTCGGGTATTGTTCCCATCAGGATCTCAGCATGTCAGACAAATTTTTCTACAAGGGCCGGCAGGACGCACGCCAGCACCACACCGCTTACGGCGGGTTTCAGACCAACGCCAGCAAGAAGAGTGGCAGCAGGAAATACCCGCTAACCCTGGTGGTTACCAGTGAAGCGCGCAAGCAGGAGGTTGAGGCACAGGTCGCCCGGGAGAAGCTGCATGCGACTATTTCGGTTGATACCCGCGAGGGCGCCGTTGAATCCATCAACGAGCTCACCGCTCTTCTGAATAAAGGCGGGACGGTCACCACGGTAAAACCGCCCTCCCGAAACGACCTCTGCAACTGCGGTAGCGGTATCAAATTCAAGAAGTGCTGTGGCTGACAGCAACCGGCACATAGAGGGCAATGGCGATGATTATTTGCGGGGTTGAGCTGACCGGCAGCGATGCGGTGGTGTGTTTCCTGAATATGGACCGGGGGGCAGTTCAACCTGCCGGAGTGCAAGGTGCGCAAACTCTCACTGCCAAAAAACCATAGCCGTGAGGATCTGCAGCGGTTCCAGGCGGCCTTTTCGGCGTTAATGGCCGAATACGGAGTCACCACTGTCGCGATCAAAGAGCGGATGCCCAAAGGCAAATTTGCCGGTGGTGCCATCAGCTTCAAAATAGAAGCCGCCATTCAACTGATCAGCGGTATTGAGTTGGCGGTAACCCTGCTGCCCCCGGCCCTGATCAAGTCCACCCTGGCAGCCAACCCGCTGCCGATTGCGTTTTCCGATACGGGTTTGAAGGCCTTTCAGGAAACGGCTTTTATCGCTGCTTATGTGGGGCAGCTGCAGGGCGAACGAACGTGAAAGTGTGTATTCAGAGAATAGATTCGTACCGGTTTCCCAAAGGGATCAAACCGGCAGTTCAATAATCTCACCAACCACACCGTTTTCACTCACCTGCAGGCGCCCCACCGTGATCGGCAGAGTAAAGCGCCGGGGCCCGGCGCCACCTGGATTGAAATAAAGCACATCCCCATTCCACTCATTGCAGGGTTTGTGGGAATGGCCGGCGATCACCACGCGATAACGGCCCTGCGGATCAATATGGAGGGTTTTGACGTCGTGGAGCATGTAGAAAGCGTGGCCGAGGAATTCCAGATCCTGAACATCAGGAAGCGTCGCTGCACGGCCAGTTTTGTCGATATTGCCACGGATCGCAATTAAGGGGGCGATCCCCTCCAGCGCTTCCAGAACCTCGTCCCGCCCAACGTCACCGGCGTGAAGGATCAAATCCGAGCCTTTCAATACGGCCAGGGCTTCGGGACGCATCTTGCTGTGGGTGTCAGCGATCACTCCGATTTGCATGCTTCCCAGCCTCGCTCAAGCCGCGCGACCAGATCCGTTATCCTCACCAGCCTGCAGAGTCCAGGTCATACCCAGAGCACGCCCGGCTTTAACAAGCGTTGTGATGGTTACACCGGTATCCTTCTCATCCAAAAGGCGGTTAACCACAGTCCGGCTGGTATGCATTTTCTGGGCAAGCTGAGACTTGTTTACGCCGGTGTGCCCCATAGCCTGTTGAATCTGCCAGACAATTACCCGCTTCAGCGCCTCAGCTTCTACCTGCTCAAGCGTACCATCAGATTCGAGCAGGTCATCGAGAGAGCTGCCAACGTGCTTATGCTGTGTCATTTTATTGCTCCCATTCAGACAAGATTCTTCTTTCGATCTCTCGCCTTCGCCAACTCTTGATCCGGTGTTTTCTGAGTCTTTTTAATAAAGCCGTTCAGCAACACCATATCGCTGCGAAACATCGTGAATATGACTCGTGCAATCCGGCCGTTCGAGAGATCACTGCGGACCTCCCACAAGTCTGAGTTAGCCTTCCCAGAGAAGCCCCTTACCAAAGGCATGCCCAGTGGCCATCCATATTCCACCGTCTTCAGGTCAGTCCCGATCACTGAACGATCTTCCTTATCCAGCTTCAGCAACCATTCTTTGACCGGCTCTCGACCATTGGCTGTTCTGTAAAATACGACATTAACCGTTTTCCTTGTCATACAACCCCTTCCTTGGCGCAAACCAAGTGTACCCAAATAGGTACACTCATGCCAACATTCTACTAATCCAATTTTTGAAAACCGGGACAGATCAGAAACAGTGTGACAACCCTACCCGCGCAGAATAGCTCGACCATTCATACAACTCAGGTTTATCCACCATCCCCGCCTTAACAGGGTTGAGTTCCACATAGCGGCAACAAGCCAGCAGGTAGGCGTCAGTATCAATCGGGCTGATCTTGTAGCGTCCTTCCCAGAGGGAACCACTGCGTTATTCGAGGGCATTCACAAAACGGGTCTGTCGACCAGCTTAATTACCCGCTCCAGCATCGGGTCTTTGCCTTCCTCGCGCCCTTTTCGGCCAAGGTACTTGAGACGGATGTGTGGCGGGATGCCGACATCTTCGTATATCTCACCGTCGTAGGCCCGGTAGATTTCATTGGACAAGGTCAGGTGCCAGCCATTTGGCAGATGGCGCTCGAGCGTGTCGGAAAGGATGCCATGGGTAGGCTCGCCAATAAGAGTGAGACGGGGATGCTGCAGCAATGAGAGCACGAAGATTTCTGCGGCACTGGCCGTTAGCTCGCTGGTCAGCACAAACAGGTTGCCCTGGTAAGTCTCATCGACAGGCGTGACATAAACAGACTGCTTTCCGGTGAATCCATTGCCATGACGGGCTGACTTGGTGAAAGCCAGCCGTTTGCGATCCATCAGGTACGCTGCAAAGCGCAGTGCGACACCATCGTATCCCCCACCATTATTGCGAAGATCGACCACCAGATTGGGGAGCTCGCCAACATCTGCCAGCACCCTCTTCATCACACTATCGACCGCACTGAGATCCGCAGCCGGTTTGCCTGACTTGCCGCTTTGCCCGGCCATGGCCCGGATGTTCAGGTAACCGATGAGGTCATTAAGGCGTCCCCACTCCACCAGCCGGTTGCCGCCATGGCTAACGGCGCTTGCGAGATAATCCTCATGGATCACGTCACGCGCCGACTCTTTGAGTTCGCCCAGGTAGCTGGTGAGCTCCCGGTCATCATTGGCGTCTTCAAGTTCCTGTGTCAGCCGCCTGAAGAGCGCCGGCTGGGCACCTGCGCTGTAATGACCCCAGGGTGAATGCAGACGAATATGGCCATCCTTCAGGGGCCGTAGCATCGCAACCATGATGGCAAAGAGCGTTTCCTGTGATGTGTTCGCGTTAATCTGGGGAAGATAGTCATGATGCGCCCGGTCCCAGGCCACACCCTTGAGTTCAAACAGGGCGTATTGCTCGTGAAAGGTTCGCCAGAAAACATCAAAGTTGTATTGTGGATCCTTTGCCCTGTGCCTGTGACTTTCAGTGACAGTGGCGGGCAATCCTTTCAGGCGACGGAAGCTGATGCGTGCTACGCCAGTTACCCGATGGGCACTGAACGCCTGGCCACCAGGGGATACCGCCAAATCGTCGTAATAGTGGCCAAGTTCTTCAATACTGCCCGCATGAACCTTCAGGCAGCTGATGCTGGTTTCTTCAAAAAGGGTGTACCAATCTTCCTCGATCAGCAACACATTGCCGTAACCCTGAGAACGCCAGACACCCTGCAGGCGCGCAAAATCAGGGCTGGAAAGGGAACTGCCGCGGCGTTGGGCGATTTTCATAGAGGACTCCAGGTTCGCTAGCTCCGCGCTACCATATGACGTCCCGCAGGGACCGCTCAATCTGACCACCACAGTAGGCCTTACCCAACTCCTTTCGCTGATCCTCAAGAAAAGGCCTGATCGACGGACGGTCTTCCACTCGCTGGCATAGACCCGCCACCCGGGGGGCGTTGTGTTCCAGATCTCCGGCGAGTTCCGGAAAGCTGTGGAGGAGGGTGCCAAACAGTGCAGCAGTTGCGATATCGGCCACCGTGAGCCTGGAGCCCAGCAGATAGCCCGCGTTCGGCTTGAGGAGGTGCGCCTGGCCGGTCTTTTCGAAAATGGCCATCCAGTCGGCCAGGCGATGGGTCCGGAATTCGGCCCATGAATCCTGATCCCACATCACTGTGCCATGGTAGTTGGTGATTTCCATGAGAATATCATTGCAGTCCAGAATCACCTTCAGAGCGAGGGTGTGTTGCTCAGGCTCGTCGGGAAGAAAATGGTAGGCCTTCGCCAGATGCATGAGAATCGCCGGCATCTGGGCGAACCAGACCTGGGCCCTGCAGTCGTAAAGATAGGGTGGTGCCATCCCGGGGTACTGGATGTTCAGGTTTTTATCAGGGTAGACCTCGCTGGCATCCAGCTTGCGGTAATCCGCCCGAACCTCCTCCAGAAAAAGTTGAATAAAATTACCGCGAAAGGGCAGGCCCCAGTAATAGAGTTCGTAGTCCTGCATTGTGACTCTCCCACTCTGACAGTTGAGAAGATAACTGTTGTCTGGAAGTGTAGCGCACAGGAAAGGACCCGATCCGAAAGCCAGGTCTATTCAACTCAATACCGCTGGTTTAGCAGCCTGGTTTCAAAAGCCGACAATGTTGGGGAAAACCGGGGCTGAAAATAGATCTGTCCCGGTTTTCAATGAGCCAGATGCTTGAAGAGATAGTGCGAATTGCGGGCGTAACAGTTGAGGACGTCTGGATCTATCTGCAGGATATTCCAGCCACTCAGATGATCGAGTTTGGCCGGTTTCTGCCTGCGCCGGGAAATGAAGCTGAATGGGAACGGGGAATGACTTCGGAAACGCGGGCTAGGTTACCCGATTAATGGGACGCTGGGGCTCGAGGAGAAGCTTCAGGATTGCTTATTAACCCCGGAAATAGATCTGTCTCGGTTTTTAGTTTCGCATTCTCCATTTTTGCAATTTTTATGAATGTGGACCTGACTCATCCAGATTTTTCAGAAAAACAATCCTAAGTATCTCATTTAAAAGTTGTGCGAGGCTAAATTCATGCTTCCAAGCTCTGCCATTATGCCTACCCTCAACTAATACCATAACTACTTTGTCTTTATATAATCCAACAGGCTTATCAAGTTCTCGCCCCTTAGACTCAGGTGGGCTAGGCAGGACAATAGTATCCTGCTTTTTCACCGAAAAACTTATTCTTGATTGATGAATCAACTTATTGAGGGCCCACCTTATGTCACGCAAAGATATCTCTTCGACACCCTGATAATTTTTTACACGAACCTGATGTCGCTCATATCTCTTCAATAACTCCTCCCGATCATCGAGAAAACGCAATTTAGCCGCCATCTCTAACATGTATTCCGCTAGAAGCACACTGGCTCGGTTATCAATAACATCAGCAACGTACTGAAACTGTCGGAAACTATCCTCACTTCGGCGCTGCCTAATCAGCATATCCGAAAGAGAAAAAATCATAAGACATTGGTCAGTTACTGTAGCTATACTCGGAATAAAGCTCATAGACAAAATACTCCTCGTGCGACTCAGTCAGTTTGATATTTCAAAACTCCGTCTACCGATTTTTTTCGCCTATGACACCGACCGCGAGTTCCATGTCATCGACAGCCTCCTCTCAAGTTGTCAACCTCTCTCTGCTTAAGGACGAAGTCATCACTTAGTCTAAATTCTAAAAAATAAATATTTCTCGGTTTCCACATTATTCGGCAATCAACGAAACCGAAGCTAGCTCAATCTATCCCGCTTTGCCCTAGAGCATCGATAGCTCGGGCGGTCATAATGGCCACCGCAACTGATGAAATGACTAATGGAATTAGGTCGGCAGGATGGGGGCTATCGATATAGCAATCGAATAAGTCCAGCTCAACAACATCAACCAGACCATCAAGGATACCGATAGCTCTGTGGTAATCGTGATGGAGAGCCTGATTCCTATCGAGCGGGAAAACCGTATACTGTAATCGTTTTCTCTCAACCTGCAGCACTTCCAGCTCCCTTTCGAGTGTCGGCTTTAGTTGCTCAAACTCATCTCGAAACCTCTTAAGCCTTCCGCCAGGCTCCCATGCTTTCGCCCATATTTGACCCCACTCCTCGCCACTGACTCGTCGATCGAGCTGATAATATGCCCATCTGAATGCCGATGATTTGGAGATGCTTGTTCTTCTGTCCGGCATCCCAAAAGTAGATTCAAAATCGACATATGTACGGTCTGCCACCTTCAAAAGCGTGCGATATTCTGAATCCGATAATTGCCCCATACCGTTTCGAATTACTGAAAAAATATCATGCCGCGCTCGATCATAATATTTTCCATAATTCGTTGAATGCCGCTCCAGCATCTCTCCGGCATTACTGAGTACATGTCTGAGCGGACGTGGATCAGTACCACCAGCTTCACGATGATCAAATCGTTCAACTTCTCTAGGCCATCTAGTCCATACATCGATGGAGCATTGGTGCAATTTTCTAGCCTGAATGGAAACCGTTTCTAAAACATCGGCAAGTTTTCGTGATGCTTCGCCATGATGAATAGCAAGCGCACTTTGCTCAGCGATCACTTTGGACTCTCGACTGACTCTAAGAGAGTTAAATGCAGCGATTGCCGCCGCCACACCCGCAAAGGCAGAAAGCGCGGATGGGGCAAAATCCATCCAATACTTATAATCCATATACTGCTCTCCAAAAACTCCCAAGATACCGCTTCGCGAGCGATTGCGCCCGTGGTTTGCACCATCGTAATCAAACAGACGCATTTCCGTTACCGGCCCTCATTTTACATTTCCTTACCTCAAATTCAGACAGACCTCTTTATCGCTGCTAGTCTTTAGTAGGAAACTATATCTAAGAAAAGCATGGAGCTAGCTGTGAAAGACCGTCCTGACTTCCTCACCGGCGGGGAACCTGCCCGACTCATTCCGATAGCCGCAGACAGCGCAAGAGAGCAGAAATCCGTCTCCATTATTCTCGCGGGCCTCCGCTCCGTACTTGAGTTGCGTCAGTCGCTGCTGAAATCACTAAACGTGCGCGTTGGAACGAGTGCCACCCTGGAAGCCTGGACCGAAGTTGTTTTCCAGAACGAGGATAAGAAGACGGTCAAGCTGAAGGATCGGCCGGATGGGTTGCTGATCCTTCGCACCGGCCGGCGTGAATGGCGGGCATTGATCGAAGCCAAAGTTAACAACGACACCGTTAGTGAAGACCAGGTCTCCCGTTATCTGCAACAGGCGAAAGCCCACAAACTGGACGCCGTGATCACCATCACCAACCAATTTGCCGCATTGCCAACGCACCACCCGGTAAAAATCCCGAAGAACGCCACAAAGTCCGTTACTCTCTACCATTGGTCATGGGCATTTATCCGGACCCAGTGCCAGCTGCTGCTCAAGAACGACAGCGTTGAAGATCAGGATCAGGTTTTCATCCTCAGCGAGATACTTCGATACTTGGAAAGCGACCGCTCCGGTATCAGCCATTTCGACCAGATGAACGCCGAGTGGAAAGACGTCGTCAACAAAGTGAAGAGCAACGCCCCACTCGCCAAAACCAGTGACGAAGTTCAGAACACCATCGCCGCGTGGCATCAGGAACAACGGGATCTATGCCTAATAATGTCCCGACTGACAGGCAGTGACGTTTCCCTGAAACTAAAAAATGACCACAGGCTAAACCCTGCCAAACGCCTGAAGGACGATGCCGAAGCTTTCTGCAAAGCTCCGATACTTCAATGCGCACTCAATATCATTAACGCAGCGGCAGACCTTGAGGTAATAGCAGACCTTCAGCGCCGCATGGTCTACTGCTCAATGCGACTGACAGCACCGAAGGATAAGCAAAGCACCAAAGCCAGGGTTAACTGGCTTCTGCGCCAACTAAAGAAAACTGAGCCAGCCGGAATGTTCATTCGCGCCACGCGGCCCGGTAAAGCAGAAACAACTTACCAGGCTCTGAAAGATTTACGAGACTCGCCGGAGTTGCTGGAATCAGATACTTCAAACACCGCTGCTACTACTCTGGAAGTGATTTATGAGTTAGATCTGGCCGGGAAGTTCAGTGGGCGGAAGGTATTTGTCGAGGAGCTGGAAAAAGCAGTGCCTCATTTCTATCAAGAGGCCGGACAGCTGTTAAAGGCATGGACGCCGCCGCCGCCAAAAATCTCGAATACAGAAAGCGAGCACAAACTTAGAAGTGAAGCAATTACCCTAGAGCACTAGAGCGCTTCCGTTCCTAGCTCTACATTAAACCGCAAACATATCTTGCAAAAACAAACCAAAACCAGGAATTAAGTGTCAAAATGTCGCGAGTCAGAGACATGGTGGACTGCACACAAATCAGTCGCCCAACTCAAGGAAGTATCTTTAACTTCGCACACCATGAGGACTATCCCTCAGATGAAATACTTGGGCTACTTATAACTGCACGTTGCGATATCGCGAATGATAAAGCAGATAAATTCAGCTATTTACCAACCATTCCGTTAGGAATATGGTGCAAAAAAGAGCTTCCAGCGATTTTAAAAGCTAGAGAATCAAAGTCGGTAGAGAATCAACTAAATACTTATTTGAAAAAAACAAACCTAACCACCAACTCAGTCAAAATATATGGCTTCAACAACATCAGGACTGTTTTTAACAACCAACTCGGAAGAAAAGATAAAGAAAAAGGTCTCGAAAAATTAGACCGTTACGAAGCCCTAACAAAAAGCTCGGACCATCATTACTTAAAAACCTACTTCGAAAAAGAAATTGAATTAATATTCAAAGATATAATAAAAAACAAACACATGAGCTATTTTTTCATCGACGAAATTGGAAGTTATGGGCCATGCATTACAAACCTTAGAGAGGTTTCCCACATGGATAGTAATGCAGCCAAAATTATCAGTGGAGGCATTGAGTTACATAAATTAACCGACAGAAAATCACCAATTAATTGCATAAACAACATAGATCCAGATGGGATTGCATGCCTGATCGGGCAATTAAGATCACCATATATTGAACTTCTAATGCAACGATTTGCAGAAAATTTCACACGCATAGGTATAGATGATCCATCGGACGACTTAATCAGCTCAATTGCCACCAGATTCTGAGATTATGATGAAATATATTGCAGCGGACATTAACACAGTCAAAGAAATAATATCATCAAGAAAGCTTCAATCCTCAGAGTATGAAGAGGGATTTGCTCTATCAAACACACTAAAAAATGGTGACGACTTCGAAATCCAGGGTCAAATAAAAAGCATCAGATCAGAAAATGGCATATTCCTCATCACACCAAAAAAAAACGAAAACAAGTTATTAATTTTCGACACTTCAGGGTTTAATGGATTCAATAGAAGCAACCAAGAAATTATTGCAATCATTCAAAAAACTTGCAGGCTTGCTTTGAAGCTCTGGAGTAGAATCGGATTTAGCCCATGCGAACGAATAATACAAGGAACGAATTATGTCGCACTAATTCCACTTCAGTTTTTACCAGGTAAGTCTTACAAGGTAATATTGGACAAACGACCAGACAGTAAACGTCAAGAACGTCGGGGCAACGAACACTTCTTGGTTTTTGCTGATGGGACTGGCATGAGTGACCTATCTCCATCTATGGCAACCTTCCGAGATGCAGAAAAGGACTACCTTAAGGTAAATAATGAGAGCATTTTCATCACACCTGAATCAGAGATTGAGGAAGGTTTTATAAAAATCTCAGATGCTCCAAAAAATAAAGCAAGCAATATATCGCCCTTCATGGGAATGAATTTTTGGAGGGAAAACCTGACTGACTCTCAGAAAGACTTTGTATTCTCAGAACGCTTAGGACCAGATATTCTCAAAGGCGCAGCGGGGACAGGAAAGACGCTTAGCTTAGCTCTAAGATGCGTTCATCAACTTAGCCAACATAAAGATAAAAATCAGGCGATAAAGTCGGTATTTTTTACGCATAGCATCGCAACAAAAAATCACATTGAAACATTAATCGCTTCTAACGGGGGGGAGGAGTTTTTAGAAAAAAACTCGCCTCAGCACGTAACCGTAACAACTCTTCAAGAATGGTGCATAGAAAACTTAGGTGCAAAAATTTCTGCTACAGAATATCTCGACAAAGATGCTTTGGAATCGAAGAATCTCCAACTTCTATACATAATAGAGTCTTTCGAGGAATTTCTTTCAACTGAATTTGAATCAAGCAAACAGTTTATATCTAAAACTCTTATAGATTTTTTTCAAAAAAATGATCCTTGGACTATTTCAGTCTACCTACAAAACGAAATATCTACTTACATAAAGGGTCGGGCGAGCGAAGATTTTGACATATACAAAAAGCTCAATAGAGGAAAAAACTCCATCCCTCTTAGCTCAGACGAAGATTTTAGTACGATATTTTTTCTATTCAATATCTACCAAGAAAAACTGGTCAACCTTAATCTTTTTGACAGTGACGATATAACCATTTCAGCACTTCAAGAGACATCAACACCGATTTGGAAAAGACGTCGTATCAAGGAAGGATACGACGTCCTATACATTGATGAGACACATCTATTCAATGTTAATGAACTCAGCTTATTTCACAACCTTTTAAAACACGACAATACTAATATCGTATTCACTATTGATCGATCTCAAGCCGTAGGTGACTCGAGCATTACCGCTAGTGAAGTTACGGACACCATACGAATTAGCGGAAAGGAGCAAGTCGACCACGGTTTCCAGACCGTTTTTCGTTGCTCAAGTGAGATAATCAATCTGGGCAGCTGCGTGCTCGCATCAGGAGCTACTCTATTCTCTCACCTAGAAAATCCTTTATCCGGGGTTAACGGTGGTTTCATCGAAGAAGAAGAGAGTAAGTGTCAAACTCCATATTTAATCGAAGAGTCCGGTGAAATAAATACCATCAAAAGAGCTTTTTCTGAAGCAGAAGAGCTAGCCAAAAGACTCCAAGTATCTAAGAGCAAGATCCTCATTGTTCCTTGTGACGACAAGATGCTTGAATCAATGACAGAGTATTGCTCTGATGAAAATTTATTATGCAACACCATTCATAAACGGGGCGATTATTCAACGGTCAAAAAAGCTGAGGACGAGGATTCGTTTTTGATAGGAGGCATCGATTACATTGGCGGACTTGAGTTTCCGGCCGTTGTAATAGCTGGAATTGACAAAGATAGATTTCCGCCAAAGATTTCTACAAACGGTGAATCTAGCCATTATTTGAAATACTCTGCATTCAACCGATTATACGTAGCAATTACAAGAGCAAAATTCACCGTTGCCTTCATAAATGACAAGTCAAAGGGAGTAAGTGAAACTATAAATGCGGCACTCAATGAGGGGCTAATCAACAAACAGTGACACTGAGGATTTCTTTGGTTGGAGGCGCTTCTCAGAAAGCGCCTTTAACCGAAGTAGATCAATCTAGTCTGCCAGTCTATTGTAAGAGCAATGACCTGCGGTAAAACCATCATCCAACAAAATTTCATGCAAAATTTCTTTACGTTAAACAATTACCGATATAATGAGCGTGAAAAATTATGTATAGCCTATGATAAAATTGCTGCTGTTCTGGCCAAAGCCTAAACTGAACAATCTAGCTAATCATACAGTAAGATACTTTTTGATCAGCGCATCCGTCAGGCTCGCAATCTCGTCTTCCGCAACTCGGCGCCCACGATCAACAATCGCAAACCGATCCGCGTACTTCTTCGCAAACGGCAACTTCTGCTCCACCAACAATACCGTCAGCCCATCTTCTTCAATCAGCCTACGAATCACTTCCCCAATCTGCGCCACAATATTCGGCTGAATCCCCTCCCCCGGCTCATCCAGAATCAGCAGCCTGGGCTCAATCACCAACGCCCTGCCAATCGCCAGCTGCTGTTGCTGCCCACCGGACAGGTCGCCCCCTCGCCGATGCCGCATTTCCTTCAGCACCGGAAACAGCTCGTACACCCGCTCGGGGATCTTCTTGCTGCCATCGGCCCGCACCGCCAGCCCGGTGCGCAGGTTTTCCTCCACCGTCAGCAGCGGAAAGATCTGCCGGCCCTGGGGCACGTAGCCGATGCCCAGTCTTGAGCGATCTTCGATTTTCTTTTTCGTGAGCTCTACATCCTGCGCGAATTCGATGGAACCACTCTTGGCGGTTTCCTCGCCCATGATGCATTTCATCAGGGTGGTCTTGCCCACGCCGTTGCGACCCATCACGCAGGTGCACTCGCCCTGGGGCACGTCCAGCTCCAGGTCCCAGAGGGTGTGGCTTTCGCCGTAGTAGTGGTTGAGTTGGTTGATCTTGAGCATCAGGCGTCTTCCCCGAGGTAAACCTTGATCACTTCCGGGTCGTTGGAGACCTGGTCCATGGTGCCTTCGGCCAGCACGCTGCCCTGGTGCAGCACGGTAACCTGGCGAGCGATGGAGCGCACGAAGCCCATGTCGTGTTCCACCACCACAACGGACTGCTTGCCCGCGAGGCTGGTGAGCAGTTCGGCGGTGCGCTCCATTTCCTGTTCGGTCATGCCGGCCACGGGTTCGTCCACCAGCAGCAGGCGGGGCTTCTGCATCAGCAGCATGCCGATCTCCAGCCACTGTTTCTGGCCGTGGGAGAGGATGCCGGCGGGGCGGTCGCGCAGGTCCCTGAGGCCGATGAGTTCGAGCACTTCGTCGATGCGGTCCCGGTACTCGGCTTTCATGATGGCGGTGAGCGTCGGGAAGATGCGCTTGTCCGCCGCCATGGCCAGTTCCAGGTTCTCGAACACGGTGAGCGCTTCGAACACGGTGGGTTTCTGGAACTTGCGGCCGATGCCGAGGGTGGCGATGTCCGGCTCGTTCATGGTGAGCAGGTTGTGGCGGCTGCCGAACCACACCGAGCCGGTGTCCGGGCGGGTCTTGCCGGTGATGATGTCCATCATGGTGGTCTTGCCCGCGCCGTTGGGGCCGATGATGCAGCGCAGCTCGCCGTCGTCGATGGTGAGGTTGAGGTTGTTGATGGCCCTGAAGCCGTCAAAGCTCACGCTCACGTCTTCCAGGTACAGGATCGGGCCGTGGCGCACGTCCACCGGGGACTGCACCGGCGCCAGGAATTCGAACACGTGCTCGCGGTCGGTCAGTTGCTCGAAGATGCTCATGCCGTGGCCTCCTGTGCGTTGGTGGGTTCAGCGGTTTCCGCTTTCCGGCGTTTCTGCAGCAGGCCGGCGATGCCCTTGGGCAGGAACACGGTCACCAGTACGAACAGGCCGCCGAGGGCGAACAGCCAGGCGTCCGGCATGATGCCGGTGAACACGGTCTTGGCGTAGTTCACCAGGATGGCACCGATCACCGCGCCATACAGGGTCGCGCGGCCACCGAGGGCCACCCACACCACGATTTCGATAGAGAACAGTGGCGAGAATTCGCTCGGGTTGATGATGCCCACCTGGGGCACGTAGAGCGCGCCGGCCACGCCCGCCAGCATGGCGGAGACCACGAACACGAACAGCTGCACCCGTTCCACCCGATAGCCCAGGAAGCGGGTACGGGCCTCGGCGTCCCGGCAGGCCACGCTCACGCGGCCGAGCTTGCTGGTGACGATGCCGCGGCAGATCACGTAGCCGATGGCCAGGGCGATGCCGGTGGCGATGAACAGCCCGAGGCGGGTGGCGTCGGTGCGCAAGTCAAAGCCGAGAATGTCCTTGAAGTCGGTCAGGCCGTTGTTGCCGCCAAAGCCCATCTCGTTGCGGAAGAAGGCCAGCATCAGGGCGAAGGTGAGCGCCTGGGTGATGATGGAGAGGTACACCCCGGTCACCCGGGAGCGGAAGGCCAGGAAGCCGAATACCAGCGCCAGCAGGCCCGGGGCCAGCAGTACCATGATGAACGCGAACCAGGCCATGTCGAAGCCGTGCCAGTACCAGGGCAGCTCCTGCCAGTTCAGGAACACCATGAAGTCCGGCAGGATCGGGTCGCCGTAGGTGCCGCGATCGCCGATCTGGCGCATCAGGTACATGCCCATGGCGTAGCCGCCGAGGGCGAAGAAGGCGCCGTGGCCGAGGCTGAGGATGCCGAGGTAGCCCCACACCAGGTCCACCGCCACTGCCAGCAGCGCGTAGCACAGGTACTTACCCAGCAGGGTGACGGTGTAGGAGCT
Source organism: Marinobacter szutsaonensis (assembly GCF_039523335.1). NCBI lineage: Bacteria > Pseudomonadati > Pseudomonadota > Gammaproteobacteria > Pseudomonadales > Marinobacteraceae > Marinobacter > Marinobacter szutsaonensis. Next base: position 1,303,944 of record NZ_BAAAFC010000001.1, read on the forward strand.
GACGTACAGGGCGCTGTCCTGCGGCATGAACAGGTGCAGCGCGCTGACCACAACCAGGGCGGCGAAGAGCACGCCCAGAAAAACTTGAGTGGATCGTTCCTGCAAGGGTCTTGTGAACCACATACCTTAACCCTCCGCCGCGCGGCCTTTCTGGGGAAAGAGTCCCCGGGGCCGTTTCTGGATGAACAGGATGATGAAGACCAGCACCAGGATCTTGGCCAGCACAGCGCCCGCCCAGGGTTCCAGCAGCTGGTTGATGGTGCCGAGGGACAGGCCCGCCAGCAGGGTGCCCCAGAGGTTACCCACGCCGCCGAACACCACCACCATGAACGAGTCGATGATGTAGTTCTGGCCCAGGTTCGGGCCCACGTTGGTGATCTGGGAGAGCGCGACACCGGCCAGCCCAGCCACGCCGGAGCCGAGGCCGAAGGTGAGGATGTCCACCTTGGTGGCCTTGATGCCCATGGAGCGGGCCATGGCGCGGTTCTGGGTGACGGCACGCACTTCCAGCCCCAGGCGGGTCTTGCGCATGATCAGCATCAGTCCGGCGAACACCACCAGGGCGAAGCCGATCACGTACATGCGGTTGAGCGTGAGGGACAGCGCCTCGTTGATCATCACCGAACCGCTCATCCAGTCCGGGGTGATCACGGTGCGGTTCAGGGGCGAGATCACCGTACGCACCAGCTGCTGCAGGATCAGACTCACGCCGAAAGTGGCCAGCAGGGTTTCCAGCGGGCGGCCCTTGAGGTGCTGGATCACGGTGCGCTCGATGGCGATGCCCGCCAGCGCCGCCACCAGGAAACCGGCGGGGATGGACAGGATCAGCGCCAGGCCCGGCTGGCCCGGCAGCAGCTGCTGCATGCCCCAGGTGGTGTAGGCGCCGAGCATGATCAGCTCACCATGGGCCATGTTGATCACGCCCATCACGCCGAAGGTGATGGCCAGGCCGATGGCCGCCAGCACCAGTACCGAGCCCAGCGAGAGCCCGAAGTAGAGGGTCTCGGCGGCACGGTTGAATTTGAGTTTCTGTTCGATGCTTTCCAGGGCCTTGTTGGCGGCGGCCGCCAGGGCCGGGTCGTCGCTGCGGGCGGCGTTCTGCAGGGCCGCGCGGGCTTCGGAATTGAGGCTGCCGGAGAGCACAGCCACGGCGCTCTTGTCGCCCTGCTCTTCCACCTGGTAGATGGCCAGCGCTTCGGTGAGCGCCAGCTGGACGTCGGAGGCGGTTTCTGCCTCGATCAGGTCCGGTAACTGTTGGGCCAGGCCGTCGTCCACGCTGCCCCTCAGGGCACGGGCCGCGGTCAGGCGGCTGTTCTCGTCGGGGCTTTTCAGGTCAATGACGGAAAGGATGCTTTCCAGCTCGTTGCGCAGGCTGTTGTTCACGCGGATGGTGTCGATGTCCCGCCGGGAGACTTCGCCCAGGCTCTCGCCGGTGGTGGCGCTTTCCACGTCCCAGTCGCGGCCCCGGTTGGAGAGCACAATCACGAACTGGCCGGTGGATTCGATACGGGCGAGCTTGTTGGCGGCGAAGGCTTCCAGCCAGGTGCGGGCCCGTTCGTCGCCGGAGCCGGCGATGCGGTTGACCACGGCTTTCTTTTCCGCGAAGGAGGATTCCGCCAGGGCGGTGAGCAGTTGTTGCGCTTCCGGGTCGTCAACCTGGGCGGTGGCCATGGCGGGCCAGAGCAGCAGGCCGACAAGCAGAAGGCGGCTGAGCGATCCGGTGATGCCCATGTTTGCATCCTGTCCTGTTGTTGGGGTTGAAGCTGGGATGGGCGGGGGTCGGCCCCCGCCCTGGGCAGTGTTTACCCGGTTGGCTTAGTTGGAGGCAACTTCGGCTTTGCCACCGCAGCTGCCGGTGACCACGTTGAAGTTGCCGCACTTCATGGGCTTGCGCCAGTCACTGATCAGGTCCTTGGAACCCGGCAGGAAGTCAGACCAGGCATCGCCGGCCACGGTGGACGGGGTCTCCCAGACCACGGAGAACTGGCCGTTGTCCTGGATCTCGCCGATCAGCACCGGCTTGGTGATGTGGTGGTTCGGCATCATGGTGGCGTAGCCGCCGGTCAGGTTCGGTACGGCCACACCGATGATGGCGTCCTTCACCGCTTCCACGTCGGTGGTGCCGGCTTTCTTGACCGCTTCCACGTACATGTTGAAGCCGATGTAGTGGGCTTCCATCGGGTCGTTGGTGACGGCGTCTTCCTTGCCGGTGTGCTCAACCCAGGCGTCGATGAAGTCGTAGTTGGCGTCGCTGTCCACGCTCATGAAGTAGTTCCAGGCGGCCAGGTGGCCGACCAGCGGGCCGGTGTCGATGCCGGAGAGTTCCTGCTCACCCACGGAGAAGGCCACGACCGGGATGTCGGCGGCGTCGATGCCCTGGTTGGCCAGCTCGCGGTAGAACGGCACGTTGGCGTCACCGTTGATGGTGGAGACCACGGCGGTCTTCTTGCCGGCGCTGCCGAACTTCTTGATGTCGGAGACGATGGACTGCCAGTTGGAGTGCCCGAACGGGGTGTAGTTGATCATGATGTCATCGGCGGAGACACCGGCATCCTTGAGGTAGGTCTCGAGGATCTTGTTGGTGGTGCGCGGGTAGACGTAGTCAGTGCCCGCCAGCACCCAGCGCTCAACGCCGATCTCGTTCATCAGGTAATCCACCGCCGGGATCGCCTGCTGGTTGGGCGCGGCGCCGGTGTAGAAGACGTTCTCGGAGGATTCCTCACCCTCGTACTGCACCGGGTAGAACAGCAGGCCGTTCAGTTCTTCCACCACCGGCAGTACGGACTTGCGGGACACCGACGTCCAGTTGCCGAAGATCACGTCGACCTTTTCCTTGGCCAGCAGCTCGCGGGCCTTCTCGGCAAACAGCGGCCAGTTGGAGGCGGGGTCCACCACCACCGGCTCGAGCTGGCGACCCAGGATGCCACCTTCGGCGTTCTGCTTTTCGATCAGCATCAGCATGGTGTCCTTGAGGGTCGACTCACTGATGGCCATGGTGCCGGAGAGGGAGTGCAGGATACCGACCTTGATCGGGTCCTCGGCGGCTACCGAATTGAGGGAGACAGAAAGGGCCAATGCGGAGAGACCCAGCTTCACGTGTTTTTTGATGCTCATGTCGTGCGTCCTTTTCATAGTCGGGTTGTGTGCAGTTCGTCGTAAAACGCACGGGAGCCTGTGCATCTGCTGTTCCAGATCCCACCAATCATCAAACAAAACAATCACTTAACTAGTATACAAGCAGCGCCGCCCTGCCTTGCCCCTGCCAGAACCCCGCCAAATGCCCGGTTTTCTGCGCCAGATTTGGTGCGTTCGCACCGCCCTGGAGCAGACCGGAAAATCACGCCATTCCGCACAAAAACATCAATCCATTGATTTTTAAGCAATTTACGAAAAATTCCTCAGATGGCACGGGCATTGCCATTGCTCATGTATACAAGTTGGCAACGCACATGAGGATGACCCATGCCTGCAACCCGTGGATGGACAATCAAAGACTGGCAGAACGCCTATAAAGAGGGGGACGAACCGGAAGCGCTGATCGGCTCGCTCCTGGACCGACTGGATAGCAAGGACACCGCCTGGATTTCCCGGCTGGATGATGACGGCTTTGCGCAGGCCATGGCCGAACTGGCTGACCGGCTGGAAATGGTCGACGGCGATCTCAGCCAGTTACCGTTTTACGGCATTCCCTTCGCGGTGAAGGACAACATCGATGCGGTCGGCTTTGAAACCACTGCCGCCTGCCCGGCTTTCGCCTATACCCCGGATGAAGACGCGGTCGTTGTCGCCAGACTAAAAGCCGCCGGCGCGGTGCTGATCGGCAAGACCAATCTGGACCAGTTCGCCACTGGCCTGGTGGGCACCCGTTCACCGTATGGTGCGGTGCCCAATGCCTTTAACCGGGAAGTGGTGAGCGGGGGGTCCAGCTCCGGCTCGGCCTCTGTGGTGGCCCGGGGCCTGGTGCCGTTTGCCCTGGGCACGGATACCGCCGGCTCCGGTCGCGTGCCCGCCGGCCTCAACAATCTGGTGGGCCTGAAACCCACCAAGGGGATGTTCAGCATCAAGGGCGTGGTGCCCGCGTGCCGCTCCATCGATTGCGTTTCCATTTTTGCGCTGACGGTGAACGATGCCTCGGTGGTGTCCGGGGCCATGGCCGGCTTCGAGCCCACCGACGCGTTCTCCCGCAGCGCACCTGCCGCGTTGCCAATGGAGGCCGCCGCGATCCGGCGCCCGGGACCCATTCACCGCATCGCCATTCCCGCGCACCCGCAGTTCTTCGGGGACCAGCAGGCCGAGGCCGCCTGGAATACCGCCATCAGCCAGTGGCGGCAGCAGGATGTGGAGATCGTGGCCCGGGATTTCGGGCCCATGATGGAACTGGCTGCCCTGCTCTATGAAGGCCCCTGGGTGGCCGAGCGCCATGCCGCGGTGGAGTCGTTCATGGCGGAGCACGAGGCCGAGATGAACGAGGTGGTCGCGGGCATTATCCGGAACGCCGACAAGTTCAGCGCCACCGACACCTTCAACGCCATCTACCGCAAGGAAGAGCTGATCCGGGAAATCGACGGACTGCTCTGGAACATCGATGCCCTGCTGGTACCCACGGCCCCGACCGCCCCGACCATCGAGGCCGTGAACTCCGACCCGGTGACCCTGAACAGCCAGCTGGGCACCTACACCAACTTCGTCAACTTCGCCGATTTCAGCGCCCTGGCCGTGCCGGCCGGGTTCCGGGATGACGGCGTGCCTTTCGGCGTCACCCTCATCAGCGGTGCCTGGAAGGACAAGGAACTGCAGACCCTGGCCAGCCAGTGGCTCAATGCCCATCCCACCGCGCTGGGTGCAGTAGATAAGCCACGCCCCAGGGAAGTGGTTACTCACCAACAAGCCGTGCCGACGATCCAGGTAGCCGTGGTAGGTGCCCACCTCTCCGGCATGCCCCTGAACACCCAACTGGCGGAAAGACACGCCACCCTCCTGGAGCAGACCACTACCTCGGCCAACTACCGCCTCTATGCCCTGCCCAACACCACACCACCCAAGCCCGGCCTGAAGCGGGTGGCGGCCGACGGGGCCGAGATCATTGTGGAGGTTTGGGAAATGGCGGCTTCCGAGTTTGGTTCCTTTGTGGACCTGATTCCGGCGCCGCTGGGCATCGGCAACGTCGAGCTGGCCGACGGGCGCTGGGTGAACGGGTTTGTTTGTGAGGGGTATGGGTTTGAGGGGGCCCGCGACGTCACCGAATTTGGAGGGTGGCGGGCGTTTGTGGCCGGTAAAGATGGGGTCAGATGAAGGCTTTCATCAGACCCCGGAGTTTGACGGGAAGTTTGGGGGGTGGAGTGAAGGTGAAGTTGGGGTCAGAAGAAAGCGTTCTTCTGACCCCGGGGGGAGAGGCGGACGCCTGAGTTCGGACCAGCCCCAGGGGTCTGATGAACTTGTTCATCTGACCCCATGTTCAGGCCCCACTCCAGCCACCGGTTTCGAAAGATAAAAAAGGGGTCTGATGAACTCGTTCATCTGACCCCGGGTTCACAAGGAGATTCCACAAAATGTTTTCCAAAGTTCTGATCGCCAACCGCGGCGAGATCGCGGTCCGCACCATTCGCACGCTCAAGGCCATGGGCGTGGCCAGTGTGGCGGTGCATTCCCATGAGGACCGCCACAGCCTGCACGTGACCACGGCCGATGAGGCGGTGGCACTGGAGGGCAAGGGTGCCAGCGAGACTTACCTGGACAAGTCCCAGATCCTCGCCGCCGCGAAGCAGACCGGTGCCGAGGCGATCATTCCGGGTTACGGCTTCCTCTCCGAGAACGCGGACTTTGCGGAGACCTGCGAAGACGAAGGCATCGTGTTCATCGGCCCGACCCCGGAGCAGATGCGCGAATTCGGCCTCAAGCACCGGGCGCGGGAGCTGGCGCAGGCGGCCGGTGTACCGTTGGCACCGGGTAGCGGCCTGCTGGACAGTCTGGAGGAAGCCCTGCAGACCGCCGACAACCTCGGCTACCCGGTGATGCTCAAGAGCACCGCCGGTGGTGGTGGCATTGGCCTGACCCGCTGCGAGAACCCGACTGACCTGGAAGTTGCCTTCGAGTCCGTCCAGCGCCTGGGCCAGAGTTTCTTCAACGACAGCGGCGTGTTCCTGGAGCGTTTCATCGCCCGGGCCCGTCACGTGGAGGTGCAGATCTTCGGCGACGGCCAGGGCAATGTGGTCGCCCTGGGCGAACGGGACTGTTCCCTGCAGCGGCGCAACCAGAAGGTGGTGGAAGAAACCCCGGCCCCGAACCTGCCGGCGGCGACCCGCCAGGCGATGCTGGATGCGGCGGTGTCCCTCGGCCAGTCGGTCAATTACCGATCCGCCGGCACAGTGGAATACATCTACGACGCCGACCGGGACGAGTTCTACTTCCTGGAGGTGAACACCCGCCTTCAGGTGGAGCACCCGGTTACCGAGTCCGTTACCGGTCTGGACCTGATCGAATGGATGCTGAAGATCGCCGCCGGTGAAAGCCCGGATCTGGCCAACTTCGAACCCACCCTGAACGGTGCCTCCATGGAGGTGCGGATCTACGCCGAGGACCCGCTCAAGGACTTCCAGCCCTCCCCGGGCGAGCTCACCGATGTGCACTGGCCGGAAGACGGCGTGCGCATCGATACCTGGGTGGAGAACGGAAGCGAGGTCTCCAGCCACTACGACCCGATGATTGCCAAGCTGATTGTGCACGGCAAAGACCGGGACGACGCCCTGGCCAAATTACGTAAGGCCCTGGCCGAAACCCGCCTGATGGGCATTGCCACCAACCTGGATTACCTGCGCCAGGTGGTCGCCCGGAAGAGCTTCGACGACGGCATTGTCTCCACCCGGGCGCTGGAGCGCTTCGAGTTCAAACCGTCCGTGGCCGAGGTGGTCAAGCCAGGCACCTACACCACGGTGCAGGACTATCCGGGCCGCGTGGGTTACTGGAACATCGGCGTACCGCCCAGTGGTCCCATGGACGATTACGCCTTCCGCATTGCCAACCGCATTGTCGGCAACCACAACGACGCGGCGGGCCTGGAAGCCACCCTCATCGGCCCCAGCCTGAAATTCCACAAGGACTCGGTGGTCGCACTCACCGGTGCCCTGACCGACGCCACCCTTGATGACCAGCCGGTGGAGTTCTGGAAGCCCATTCACGTGAAAGCCGGCCAGACTCTGGCGGTCGGCAAGGCTATCAAGGGCTGCCGCACTTACCTGGCAGTGCGCGGCGGTTTTGATGTGCCGGTCTATCTTGGCAGCCGCTCCACCTTCGCCCTCGGACAGTTCGGCGGCCACGGTGGCCGGCCCCTACGGCCCGGCGACATGCTTGGCATCAGCCAGATCAAACTGCCCGCCTGCACCACCCCGGGGCCGACCCACGATCCGGCGCCGGCCGATCCGGACCTGATCCCCGATTATCCGGACCATTGGGAAATCGGCGTGCTCTATGGTCCCCACGGCGCCCCGGATTTCTTCTCGGAAAAGTCCATCGAGAAGTTCTTCGAGCAGGACTGGGAGGTGCACTACAACTCCAACCGCCTGGGCATTCGCCTGAACGGCCCGAAACCGGAATTCACCCGGGAAGACGGCGGCGAGGCCGGCCTGCATCCGTCCAACATCCATGACTGCGAATACGCCATCGGCTCCATCAATTTCACCGGCGACATGCCGGTGATCCTGACCAAGGATGGCCCCAGCCTCGGCGGCTTCGTGTGCCCGGTGACCATCGCCAAGGCCGAGCTGTGGAAGGTGGGTCAGGTGAAGCCCGGCGACACCATCCGCTTCGTGCCCATTGACTACGATACGGCGGTGAAGCTGTCCGAGCGCCAGGAGCTGGCGATCAAGAGCCTGATGGCTCCGCCCGCCGTGGAGCTGGTGGCGCCGGAGCTGGCTCCGGCCAACGATCTCTCCGCCACCATCCTCGCCCACCTCGATGAAACCGAAGGCCGGCCGGAAGTGACCTACCGCCAGGCCGGGGACCAGTACATCCTGCTGGAATACGGCCCCAACGTGATGGATCTGGGCGTGCGCATGCGCATCCATGCCCTGATGGAGGCCATTGCCGACGTGCAGCCGAACGGCCTGCTGGAGCTGTCGCCGGGCGTTCGCTCCCTGCAGCTGCGTTACGATTCCCGCATCCTGCCCCAGCAGTCGCTGATGGAATACCTGCTCGACCTGGAAGGCACCCTGCCGCCCACCGACGAACTCAAGGTGCGCAGCCGCGTGATTCACCTGCCCATGGCCTTCGAGGACAACGCCACCCTGGAGGCCGTGGACAAGTACCGCCAGTCCGTGCGCGATACCGCGCCGTGGCTGCCCAACAACGTGGACTTCATGCAGCGCATCAACGGCCTGCCCACCCGGGAGGACGTGCGCGATGTGCTGTTCTCGGCCCGCTACCTGGTGCTGGGCCTCGGGGACGTCTACCTGGGCGCGCCCTGTGCGGTGCCACTGGACCCCAGGCACCGCCTGCTCACCTCCAAGTACAACCCGGCCCGGACCTACACCGCCGAGGGCACCGTGGGCATCGGCGGCGTGTACATGTGCATCTACGGCATGGACTCACCCGGCGGCTACCAGCTGGTGGGCCGCACCCTGCCGATCTGGAACAAGTACCTGAAGAACCCCCAGTTCGCCGAGGGCGCGCCCTGGCTGCTGCGGTTCTTCGACCAGGTGTGCTACTACCCGGTGACCGAAGACGAACTCACCGAGATGCGGGACCGGTTCCGGGCCGGCAAGCTGACCATCAGGATCGAAGAGGAAACCTTCGACCTGAAATCCCACCAGGCTTTCCTGGATGCCAACGCGGACTCCATTGCCGACTTCCGGGAAATGCAGAAGGCGGCCTATGCTAAGGAGGTGGCGCTGTGGAAAGAGAGCGAGGCCAGGGAACTGGATCGTCTGGCCAAGGCGCCACCAAAGCCGGACGCCTCCGACCTGGAGAAGTTCGGTGAACTGGTCAGCGCGGAGATCGCGGGCAATATCTGGAAGTGTCTGGTGAAACCGGGCGATACCGTGGCCGAGGGTGATCCGCTGATGATCGTCGAGGCCATGAAGATGGAGTTCGAGGTGAATGCGACCTTGTCCGGGAAGATCAGCGCCATGCATGTGGAGCCCGGCAAGGCGGTGACGCCCGGTGAGCCACTGTTGAGTATCGAGATCTGATGGCGACAAACACGAAACGAAAAGAGTCCATGGCGGACCGGGTCTACGAGGCCCTGAAGGAGGACATCTTCGAGTTCCGGCTGATTCCTGGCGACAAGTTCAGCGAGGGGGACGTCGGAGCGCGCCTCAATGCCAGCCGGACGCCGGTGCGGGAGGCCCTGTACCGGTTGCAGCGGGAAGGCTACGTGGAGGTGCTGTTCCGCAGCGGCTGGCAGGTGAAGCCGTTTGATTTCCAGCAGGTGGAGGAGCTGTATGACCTGCGGATTACCCTGGAACGGGCCGCCATGCACAAGATCTGCGCCCATCCCGAGGAACCGCCGACGGTTCGCACACTAACCGCCATCTGGAATCCGGATCATCCCTCCGAGCGGGCTGTGGGCAGCACCGTCCGGGCGCTGGACGAAAGCTTCCATTGCGACCTCGTGGCCGCCGCCGGCAACCGGGAGATGACCCGGATTCACCGGGAAATTACCGACCGGCTGCGGATTATTCGGCGGCTGGATTTCACGAGGGATGATCGGGTGGATGCGACGTATGTGGAGCATTCGCAGATTCTGGAGGCCTTGCGCGGAGGTTACGCCTCCGATGCCGCCGATCGCCTGACCCGGCACATCCGGGCCAGTCAGAAGGCGGTGCGGGAGATCACGATGGAGCGGATCCGGGAAGCGGCCGAGGCGCATCGGCGGGTGGCGGCTGAAGGTGAAGATGGGGTCAGAAGAAAGCCTTCTTCTGACCCCGGAGGCAAAGCCGACCTCGGGGGTGAGACTGAAGGTAAAGCTGGGGTCAGATGAAAGCTTTCATCTGACCCCGGAGGCGGAGCCGACCTTGGGGTGGCATGCCAGCCTCGGGTTGGCGGCCAGGCTGGGGTCTGAAGAACGCTTTCTTCTGACCCCGTTTTCGTTCTTTCCCCTGCTCACGCGGCTTACATCGCCGTAGGAAATATCGCACACACCGCAGAGCGAATATCCGATTTTGCTACAGACCATCCTCGATAGAATAGGAATTGTCAGGGATGACAGCCGGCAAGGATCGTTGGCTCAAGGATGGAAACTCCACGGATCAGGAGTTACCCGAAGGATCGGGATTACAGGGATGAACACAAGGATGAAGCGCTCAGGATGATGCGCAGCCTGATGGATCAGGCAGGGGTCAGCCACGGATATTGGGTCCACAGGGAGCGTGGCCCAGTCCGTGCACTTCCGTTTTCGGAATATCTTCCTTTCAGCTCATCACCTCCGAACCTTTATTCGCGCCCCTCAACCGAGCCTGCGCCTGTGCGGCATGACGTCCTGGCAAACAACCATAACGACGTTATTCAATCTCAGGAGTATGCTCACATGAAAAGAACCCCGATTATCGCCACGCTGGTCCTGCTGTTCAGCCTGTTCACCGGTTTCGCCCACGCCCAGGACGCCGCCGTGAACATCAACACCGCAGACGTGGCCACCCTGGCGAGCCTCAACGGCATCGGTGAAAGCAAGGCCCAGGCCATCATCGAATACCGCGAGGCCAACGGCCCCTTCGCCTCCACCACCGACCTCTCCAACGTCAAAGGCATTGGCGCACGGACAGTGGAGAAGAACGCGGAGCGCCTCAGCGTAAAGTAGGATTCAACGAGGGTGGCGCAAGCCACCCTGTCACTATCGGCAACTGGCAAAGAATGGTCTAAAATGAGATCTTATTTTGATGCACATTTGAGGTCTTTTATGCGCAAAGTACTTGCCGATTGCTCAGCCAGCATTTCCGAACTGAAGCGCAACCCCACAGCCCTGTTGGCGGAATCTGATGGAGCCCCTATCGCTATCCTTAACCATAACAAGCCCGCAGCGTATTTGGTTCCAGCGGAAACCTACGAGTGGATAATGGAAATGATCGACGACCAGGAGCTAAGCCAAATCGTCGAGAAGCGCCGCCAAGACAAACACAAGGCTGTCAGCGTCAATCTGGATGACTTATAAACTTAAATTTCTGCCAGTTGCACTGAAGGAGTGGAAAAAACTTCCGCCACCAATAAAGCAACAATTCAAGAAAAAACTGTCTGAACGTCTTGAGAATCCTCACGTGCTCTCAGCCCGTCTCCGTGGCTATCACAACGTCTATAAGATAAAACTTCGGAATGCCGGTTATCGCCTCGCCTACGAGGTGGTCGATGAGGAACTGATTGTTTATGTCCTGGCCGTGGGCAAACGCGAGAAATCAAAGGTCTATCAAAAGCTATCCAACAGAAGGAACTGATCCTAAAGTCGTTTGGCATCCCCCGCTCCACCACCCTATTATTAGTGGATAACAAAAATTCCACGAACTGCGGGGCACTATGGCCGATCCCATCAAGGTTTATCCCTCCAAGCCTCAGAAGGTCTATTACTTCGGTACCTGTCTGGTGGACATGTTCTATCCGGATGCGGGCATTGCCGGGGTAGAGCTGCTGGAACGGGAGGGCATTGAAGTCATTTTCCCCCAGGGTCAGACCTGCTGTGGTCAGCCTGCCTACACCTCCGGCTACCACGATGAGGCCCGCTCGGTGGCGCAAGCCCAGCTGGACCTGTTTCCCGAAGACTGGCCGATTGTAGTGCCCTCCGGCTCCTGTGGCGGCATGATGCGCAAGCATTACCCCTCGCTGTTCAAGGACACCCCCGAGGCCACCCAGGCCGCGGAAATCGCCGGTAGGGTCTGGGAATTGACCGACTTCCTGCTGAATGTCTGCCACATCAAGCTGGAGGATCTGGGCGAGCCGGTCACAGTCGCCATGCATACTTCCTGTTCCGCACGCCGGGAGATGGGTGTGGCAGAGGTCGGTCCCGCCCTGCTTGGCCAGCTGAAGAACGTCAATCTGGTGGAGCAGATCCGTCCGGAAGAATGCTGTGGCTTTGGCGGTACCTTTGCAGTGCGCCACCCGGAGATTTCCGCTGCCATGGTCGAGGAGAAAGTGGGCACGCTTGTCGATACTGGCGCCAGGGAATTTGTCACCACCGACTGCGGCTGCCTGATGAACATTGCCGGCTACGCCGAGAAAAACGGCAAGCCGCTCCAGGGCCAGCACATACTCAGCTTCCTGTGGGAGCGCACCCGCGGAAACCAGGGAGGCCAGTCATGAGCGAGACCACTGCCCACGCCCATCCTCACGTTGATGTGAAAGAATTTCACCCCCGGGCACACGCGGCCATCCACAACCCCAAGATCCGCCAGAATTTCCGCAAGGCGATGGACGGCCTGATGGCCAAACGCACGGCGGCGTTCGAGGGCTGGGACCTGGAAACCCTGCGGGACCTGGGCGCCAACATCCGCCTCAAGGCCCTGTCCAACCTGCCGGACCTGCTGGAGCAGCTGGAACAGAAGCTCACCGAGAATGGCATCAAGGTCCACTGGGCGGTGGACGGCGACGAGGCGTGCCGCATCGTCCGCGACATCTGCGTGGCCCGGGACGCCAAGAGCGTCATCAAGGGCAAATCCATGGTGTCCGAGGAGATGGAGCTGAATCATTACCTTCAGGACCACGGCATCGAGGCCCTGGAATCGGATCTGGGCGAGTACATTGTCCAGCTCGCGGATGAGACGCCCTCGCACATCATCATGCCGGCGATCCACAAGAACACCGGGGAAATCTCCGAGCTGATGCACGAGAAGACCGGCACCGATCTCTCCAACGATGTGGAATACCTGACCGCCTCCGCCCGCCAGCAGTTGCGGGAGAAGTTCATGAACGCGGATGTGGGCGTCTCCGGCGTCAACTTCGCAGTGGCGGAAACCGGCACACTGTGTCTGGTGGAGAACGAGGGCAACGGCCGGATGACCACCACGGTGCCCAAGTGCCACATTGCCGTCACCGGCATCGAGAAGGTAGTGCCGAGTCTGGAGGATGTCTCCGCCCTGCTGGCGCTGCTGACCCGTTCGGCCACCGGTCAGCACATCACCACCTACTTCAACATGATCTCAAGCCCGCGCAAGGGCGAGGAGCTGGACGGGCCCGAGGAAGTCCATGTGGTGCTGGTGGATAACGGCCGGTCCTCGATCTACCAGGACGATGAACTGCTGGACACCCTGCGTTGCATCCGCTGCGGCGCCTGCATGAACCATTGCCCGGTCTATACCCGGGTCGGCGGCCACACCTATGGCACCACCTACCCCGGCCCCATCGGCAAGATCCTGATGCCGCACCTGATCGGCCTGGACGAGGGCCGGCACCTGCCCACCGCATCCAGTCTGTGTGGCGCCTGTGGCGAGGTCTGTCCGGTCAAGATTCCGATTCCGGACCTGCTGGTGCGCCTGCGCCAGGAGTCCGTGGACGGCGACCGGCTACACCCGGCCAAAGTCCGGGGCCATGGCGCCAAGCGCAGTACCGGCGAGGCGCTGATCTGGAAGGGCTGGGCCTGGATGCATGCCAGCCCCGGCATCTACCGGCTGGGCACCGGGGTCGCAGCGAAATTCCGGGCCCTGCAGCCCTCGAAAGCCGGCGCCTGGACCGATTTCCGGACCGCACCAAAGCTTGCGCCGAAAACCCTGCACCAGCGGATGAAGGAGCGTGGCCAGTGAGTTCCCGAAACATTATTCTCCAGCGCCTGCGCAACCGCACCGGTGGCGAACTGACCGCCCCGGCATGCGACTTCTCGGTGCTGAAGCGTCCGGACTGGAGTACCGCCGAACGGATCGAGCTGTTCGAGAAGATGATCGAATCGGTCCATGGTGAGGTCCACCACTGCACCGCTGACACCTGGATCGAACGGCTGGCCGAGGTGCTTGATACCCGGGGTGCCCGAAACCTGATGATCCCGAAGCAGCACGCCATCGGGCAGGCGATCAAGGCTTCCGAGCGCACGGACCTGCCGGAACTGCTGCTCTATGACGAACCCATAGAAAGCTGGCAGCCCTACCTGTTCAACGAGGTGGACGCCAGCATTACCTCCACCCGGGGTGGCATTGCCGAAACCGGCTCGCTGATCCTGTGGCCGACGCCGGACGAACCACGCCTCATGAGCCTGGTGCCGCCAGTGCACATTGCCGTGCTGAATGCCTCGGAAATCTACACCACGTTCCATGAAGCGATGACTTCCCAGGGCTGGGCCTCTGGCATGCCGACCAATGCGCTGTTAATCTCTGGGCCTTCCAAAACCGCGGATATCGAGCAGACCCTGGCCTACGGTGTCCACGGCCCCAAAGAGCTGATTGTACTGGTTATAGAATGATCCAAGGCGCACTGCTGATCGCCCTGGCGGCCTTGCTGTGGGCGACCACAGGCATTGTCGCCAAATTCCTGTTTACCGGCACCGAGCTGGAACCCATTACTCTGGGCTTTCTGCGCCTGGCGGTGGCGTTGCCGTTTTTCTGGCTGCTGATGCGGCGGGAACAAGCACAACTCAAGCGCAACCACCCCGACGAGCGGGTACCCGGAAGCTCCTTGCGACACCTGGGGCTCAAGGCAATGCTGCCCCTGGCGGCCCTCGGCCTGTTCCAGGCGTTCTACCAGGGCAGCTACCTGCTGGCTGTGGACCTGACCGGCGCCGGCATAGCCACCCTGATCGCCCTGTGCCTGCCGCCGGTTCTGGTGGCGATCACCGCCGCGCCCCTGCTCGGCGAGAAACCCGGGCTGTTGACCATCCTGTCACTGATCGCCGCCATTGCGGGCACCGCCATGCTGGTGCTGAGCGACATGGACACCAGCGGCACTCTGCGCCTGGCCGGTATCCTGATGGCCTTGCTGGCCGCCTGTGTCTATACCGGCTTCACCCTCACCAGCCGGTATAGCTCCGCAGGCACACCGGTGTTCACCACGGCCTTCATCTGCTTCTTTACCGCGGCGCTGATCCTGCTGCCGGTGGTGGCCGCTACCGGAGGCTTTGCCGGCCTGGAAACCCTGGCGCTCAAGCACTGGCTGATGGTGACCTACATTGGCGTGGTGCCGACCTGCATCGGTTATGTGAGCTTTTTCACCGGCATGAAAACCACGCCCGCGACGCTTTCAAGCATCATCGTGACGCTGGAACCGCTGTTCGTGGCCTTGCTGGCCTGGGTATTCCTGGGAGAGGTGTTGGGGCCGATCGGCATTACGGGCGCCCTGATCCTGACGGCGGCGGTGATCGTCGCCTCCAGATTTGGTGGGAAACCCGCCGCCGGACAGGCTTCCGACGGCGGCTGATCAAATGGACGTTCAGTCGTCCTTCTGCTGCTTGGCGAGCATGTCCGGCTGCAGGATCTCGATCCAGTAGCCGTCCGGATCCTTGATGAAGGCCAGGCCTTTCATCTTGCCGTCATCCGGCTTCTTCACAAACTCGACACCCAGTTTCTCGAAACGGTCCGAAGCGGCGTACACATCCGGTACGGCGATGCCGATATGACCAAAGCCCTGGGGCTCGTCGTTGCCGTTGTGGTAGGCGAAATCGTTGTCGTCCTCGGTGCCCCAGTTGTGGGTCAGCTCAAGCATCGCCTCACGGCCGAAGGTGTAGGTGGTGCGGTGGGCATCGTCGTTCGGGACGAACTGGGCCGAGCGGTCATCCAGGTAACCCAGGAAGTACAGGGTGAATTTCATCTCCGGGAAATCCAGCTTGCGGATGAGGTGCATCCCCAGAACGCGGGTGTAAAAGTCCATTGAGCGCTCGGGTTCCTTGATGCGCATCATGGTCTGATTGAAGACATAGCCTTCTGTCTCGGGAACGGGCGCGTCGTACAGGCCGGGGGCCTCTTCGAAATGCTTGGGCATGGTCATTTCCCTTTTGGTTCAGAGAATTCAAACTTTATACCTGCGTGCGTTTCAATCGGATTTCAAGGGGCGGCGCCGGATCCAGCCCGGACAATGAAACAGCTATTCGGGATCTGTATCACAGACAGGCAACCTTCCGGACTCTAATGTAACAGTCTGTAACCTTTAATCGCCGCATTGATTCAGGTGTCCCTGCGGCCCGGATAACAACAAGAATCCGTCGTACAACATCGGGGCGCTCATGATTCCATCTCTCCTGACCCAGTTTTCAACGCCGCGCAGGTGCTTTCCCCTTTTGATGCTTGCGATGGCGTTGCCCGCTTCGGCACTCGCTGAATTCCGAAAACTCGATGAGACCAGCCTGTCGGCAGTGACCGGTCAGGCCGGAGTCACCATCGAGCTGGAAACCAAAATCACCATGGACAGCCTTACCTGGACCGATGAAGGTGCCCTGAGCGTTAACGGACTGCGGCTCTCCGGCCAGAACGACACCGTGCTGGACAACATGAAACTGACCCTCGATATCGCCGGTGATGGCGAGGTGTTGGAGCATGGCTTCTCGGAGATTGCCCGACGAGCGAATGCGGGCCTGCTGGCCCCGAGTGATCCGGATGTGGCCGAGGCCCTGGCCACCTACTCGGTGAATGGCGAGTTCGGCAAACAGTTCGACAGCGGCGACCTGGTGATTCACCTGGGCGCCATTGATTACGGCGATCCAACCAGTCTCAGTGATTACCTGCAGGCGGTGGATTTCGAACTGGCCGTGGACAGCATCGTGACGTCCGGCACCGAAGGCAGCGCCACGCTGTTCTCGGATGTGTTACTCCAGGGTTACGTTGGGCCCACGGACCTGGTAATCCGGAACCA
Organism: Marinobacter szutsaonensis; assembly: GCF_039523335.1. NCBI lineage: Bacteria > Pseudomonadati > Pseudomonadota > Gammaproteobacteria > Pseudomonadales > Marinobacteraceae > Marinobacter > Marinobacter szutsaonensis. Next base: position 1,320,684 of record NZ_BAAAFC010000001.1, read on the forward strand.
GGGCGGCAATACCCGAACGCTGGCCAACGGCAACGTGGTGTCCGGTTCGGAATTGCAGCTGGACACCCACTTCGAGATCACCGATGGCCATCTGAACTGGGACGCCGCCGACCTGATCCTGCTGTTCAACTTCGCGGCGGTCGGTATTGAAGGCTTGCAGATCCACAACAGGCGCGGGGACGACACCCTGGGGCATTTCGGGATGGCTCACGCGACAGCAAAGCTTTCCCGGGGCACCAGCGCTGCCTCCGGAGTGGAGGGGCTGTCGGTACATGAGGTCGAGTTCCGCGCGGACATCGACATGCCGATCTTCCGGATTGGCGGCACCAGCATCGGCAGTGTCCAGTTCACGGACTTTGCCATCACGGACACCACCATGATGGTATATGGCCACTAAGGCACCACTGGACAACTACTGCCACTTCCCCTGTAAACTGCCCGTCTCACTCTGACGGGCAGCCCATGACAGACTCAACGGACATCGATTACGAGAGCGGGACCTCCTGGCGAAGACTCGGTTTCTTCAGCCTGATCTTTGTCGCCCTGACCGCTGCCGGGCTTTACACCGTCTATCACCAGTTCGCCGACCGCAGCATTACCTTCGACACCCGGCTCATCGCACCAGAGAGCCTGCTGGCCTTCGGCGCCCTGCTGCTGGTGTATTTCCTGTCTGACGGGCTGAGGCTCTACTACACATTGCGTGCCCTGGACCACAAACTGCCGTTCCGGATCATGTTCAAGCTGGTGTTCATCAACCTGTTTTTCTCGAACGTGACGCCCATGGCCACCGGCGGGGGCTTTGCCCAGATCTGGTATCTCACCCACCACGGCGTCCCCGTGGGGCGGGCCACTGCGGCGACCACCATTCGCACCGTACTGGCAGTGATCTTCATCTTTTCGCTGACCCCGGTTTTCCTGTTTACCCTCAAAGCTCTGGAAGATCACACCATCTCCGGGGAAATCGGCACCGCCCTGGCGGTGTTTATCACTCTCTACCTGGGTTTCTTTATCGTCCTGCTGTTCCGGACCCGGTGGCTTATCCTGCCGCTGAGCAAGCTCATCAGCCTGCTCAGGCGGGCGCACCTGATCGGCGCACGGCGTCATGACCGCTGGCAGTTCAAGTGCCGCCGGGAGATGCTGAGGTTCTCATTCAGCTTCAACGATTACATCGAGGGCCGGCCGCTGTTCGTGCTGCTGTCGATCTTCTTCACCGCCACCTTCCTGCTGAGCCTGTTCAGTTTTCCGGCCCTGCTCATTCACAGCCTGGGCTACGAAGTAGACTACCTGGTGACGGTCGGGCTGCTCGTGGTGACCACTTTCATCATGTATTTCTCACCCACCCCTGGCGCCTCAGGCATCTCCGAGGGGGTGTTTGGCAGTTTCTTTCGGGATATATTGTCCGGTAATCACCTGGTTCTGGTCACCATCGGCTGGCGCTTCCTGACCATCTACCTGGGCATGATTGTCGGGCTGCTTGTCCTCCAGAGGGAACTCACCAAAGACCGCAGGAGATCCGGATGATCTTCCGAAACCCGCTCAAGCTGTTGTTCTACCTGTGCCTGCTGATCGTCGTCCTGCTGGTAGGCTACAAGACCTACCTGAACCTGTTCATGCAGGATTTCAACAGCCTGCACAGCACCCAGGTGGAGCGCATCCACGAGCGGGTGAAGCCCGGCGAAGCAGTAAACTTTGCCGTGGTCGGCAACATCAATAATTCCATCGGCATTTTCGAGGAACGGATTATTCCCGAGCTGAACAGCTCCGGCCTGGATTTCATGGTGTCCGCTGGCAACGCCGTCAGTGGTGGCGGCGAGGACAAGTACCGGGCTCTGTATGGCACCCTGAGCCATCTGCAGATCCCCTACCTGCTCACCTTCGGTGCCCACGAATTCGACAACTTCGGCAGTTTTCGCTTCTACGACCATTTCGGCCCACACTTCTACAGCATCCGCACCGGCAACGCTCGGCTGATCTTCCTGGACAGCACCGGCAAGACCCCCTGGCAGTGGCAGATCCGCTGGCTCAGCGACCTGCTCACCCAGGACACCAGCAACGCCCGCATCCTGTTCATCGGCCATCCACCGCTGGAGCCGGAGCAAAACCCGCTGTTCGACCAGGAAGACGACTACCTGCAGCCACCGGAATTCCGGGAAGCTCTGCTTGAGCTGATCGACAGCCAGGGCATCGACATGGTGTTCTCCTCGAACCTCTCCGTCTTTGCCGAGCAGGAACGGAATGGCACCGAGTTCATCACCACCGGCGGGGCTGGCGGCCTGGTCCTCAATAACGAGAGCAGCTTCTATCACTACGTGCAAGTGAGTGTGACCGCGGATGGTGACGTATCCCATAGCCTGCAGCGACTGGAAGTCGGACAGCATCCGGTGTGGAGCACCCTGGAGAGCCTCTGGTTCTTTATCTACTCACTGTTCTACACCGGCTACCTCAACTTCATCCTGATTGTTGCCGTGTTTGCGGCCATTACCATCAAGCTTTACCAAATCATCTTCATCGGCAAGGACTACTACCCGGACTATGACCTGGACCCCGCCCCCTGGCTCGAAAAATCGCTGCGGGTAGCCATGTTCACCAACAACTACCTGCCCTTCATCGGGGGCGTGCCCATCTCCATCGAGCGTTTGCGACAAGGGCTGGTTAAACTCGGGGATAGCCCACTCATCGTCGCCCCGGGCTACAAGGACCAGCCCGACCACGAGGAATCCGTTTTGCGGGTAGCCTCCCTGCTGACCATGGGCAAGAACCGGGAATTCCGCCTGGCCAACATCTTCCAGCCAAGGATCCGGGCGCAGGTAAAGGCGTTTCGGCCTGATATCATCCACGTACACCACCCGTTCTGGCTCGGCAGCCTCGGCCTGTTCATCGCCCGCACTCTCAAGGTCCCGGCCGTCTACACCTATCACACCCGGCTGGAGCACTACGCGCACTTCGTACCGCTGCCGGGCATGCTGTTCCGGAACCTGATCTCCCACGCCCTGATCAAACACTTCGCCAACAAGTGCGACGGCGTCATCGTGCCCACCTACTCCACCGAGGAATACCTACGCATGATCGGGGTGAAGACCCCCACCTTCGTGCAGCCGACGGGCATCGAATACCAGAAATTCCAGGAAGTGAACCCGGAAGACGTGGACAAGCTGCGCAAGGAACTCGGGATCACCGACGAGAAAATCTTCGTCAGCGTCTCGCGTCTGTCCAATGAAAAGAACATCGACTTCATGATCGAAGCCATCGACGCCCTGCGCCAACAAACGGAGGTGCCGTTCCGCTTCCTGATGATCGGCGACGGCCACCAGAGAGACCGGCTCCAGAAAAAAATCGAAAGCCTGGGCCTGGAGAAACACTTCACACTTGTCGGTGCCGTACCACCCGATGAGATGGTCCTGTGGTACCACCTGGGCGACGCTTTCCTGTTCGCCTCCAAATCGGAAACCCAGGGCATGGTCATCCTCGAAGCCATGGCCGCCGGCCTTCCGGTGGTCGCCGTACGTTCCAGCGGCATCGACGATGTGGTGCGGCACGGGTTCAACGGCTTCAAGACACCGGAAAAGCAGGACCAGTGGGTTGCCAAGGTGAAAGAGCTGTTGGAAGACGACAAACTGCGGGGAACTCTGTCAAGCAACGCTCTGGAGTTTGCGGCTGATTTCTCAGTGGAACAGTTCGCCAAGGACGTCCGCAATATTTACGCCAGCACTCTCGCCCTGGTGGAAAAAAAGCGTCATCAACACCCGATCAGCGGACTGCCAAGGTCTGGGGAGGACTAGCGGGTCAGGGGTTCCAGAATCGTGCGGAGCCATGGGAGGAGCGCGAAAGCGCTTCACGGGCAGGCCAAGGACGGCCTGCCCAGGACCCTCACTGCGACGCAGGAGCATTTAGCAGTGAGGGGCGGAGCCGAGCGTACAGGGACGTATTCACAGCGTATTCTGGAACCCTTGACCCGCTAGTCCGACCTCACCCCAAGGTTTAGGAAGTTTCGAGAAAAGGCTGATCGAGCTAGACTGAAATCACGTATTACAAGTGACGTTTTAACAACCGGAGACAACACGTGAGCGGCATCCCCGTCGGAATCAGCACTTGCCTGCTCGGCAAAGAAGTCCGCCATGACGGCGGCCACAAGCATTCCCGTTACTGCACCCAGGTACTGTCCAAGCATTTCGAATTCCGATCCATCTGCCCCGAACTGGAAGCCGGCCTTGGCGTTCCTCGTCCGGCGATTCATTTGCGGGAGTACCCCGATGGCATCCGACTGATCGACACCAAAGGCACCGCTGATCATACCGATGAAATGAACGCCTTTATCGAGCGGATCATGCCGACCCTTGCAGACCTCCGCGGTTACATCCTCATGGCCAAATCACCGAGCTGTGGCATGGAGCGCATCAAGGTCCACAACGAAGAAGGCCGGGTAACCCGCCGGGACGGCCGCGGCCTGTTCGCCGAGGCGCTGATGCGCGCCTACCCGCTGATGCCGGTGGAAGAGGAAGGCCGGCTGAACGATGACATGCTGCGTGAGAACTTCATCGAACGGGTCTTCGCCTACGACGACTGGATGCAGAATGTGGACGGCGACAAGCTGAGCGCCCAGGCGCTGATCGAATTCCACACCCGGCACAAATTCCAGCTGCTGGCGCACTCGGAAAAGATCTACCGCCAGCTCGGCCCGCTGCTGAGCGACCTGAAGTCGGAGCCGCTGGAAAGCATCGCGGACAAATACATTCACCTGCTCATGGAAGCCATGAGCCAGAAAGTCAGCCGCGGCTCCCACATGAACGCCATGATGCACCTGCTTGGCTACCTCAAGGACTCCATGCACGCCGAGGACAAGAAGGTCTTGCTGGAGCAGATGGAAGCCTACCAGCGCGGGGAGGTCCCCCTCGTGGTCCCCATGACCCTGCTGCGCATGGCCCAGCGCCGGGAGCCGGTGGATTATCTTCATGTGCAGAAGTATTTGACGCCATACCCGGATGAGTTGGGGTTGCGGAATAACGTCTGAAGGCTGAAAGAGGGGTCAGATGAAAGCACAGGGGTCTGATGAAGACCTTCATCTGACCCCAACTTGATTTGAAATGCTCCAAGTCTATGAAGACGGGGTCTGATGAAATCCTTCATCTGACCCCATTTTTGTGAAGAAGGGGTCAGAAGAAAGCTTTCTTCAGACCCCGGAGCATGGCGCAATTCGAGGAGTTAGACGGGGTCTGATGAACGCTTTCATCTGACCCCACTTTCACATCGCCCCCCAGTTATGAAAAAGGGGTCAGAAGAAGGCTTTCTTCAGACCCCGCGGGGCATCGCGGTTTCCGTCAAAATCCGTACAACAGGGACAGCGAGGTCTCCGTATCCATCCTCTCCGCCCCCTCCGGCGGGTCAGACACATGCTTGACCCGGAACGCCACCTTCATCGACAGATTTCCCACCACGGTCGACTGCAACGAAGTCTCGGATTCACTGACGGTGTTGTTGTCATCCAGGCCAATCTCGGTACTCAGCTTCTGACGAAACAGTGAGTTCTCGGACAGCGCATAATCGAAATGCCCCGCCAGCCGGGCGATGGCCTCTTCCTCGGCATTCTGCCCGTCGGCATTGGGCTCGTTCAGCCGGTTGTAGCGATAACCGGCACCGGCGGAGAGGTCCAGGAAGGAGCGCTCCCCGGATTCCCAGACCCGGTGGCCGTAACCGGTTGTGGCGGTGGACTCGAAGTCGTATCCGGAGAAGCGGTCGTCCTCGTAGGAGCCCCGCAGGAACCAGAACTGGCGCTCGGCGAACTTGTAGTCCGTCTGCGCCGTTGCCTTGTACTCCTCGGTTGTGGTTTCACCCTCGGCTTCGGAGTACTTCGAGCTTAGTTCGCCGGTATTTCGCCACTTTTCGATTTCATGGATCAGGGCCAGCCGACCGTTAACATTGGCTTCCTCGGAATTACCCGAGGTCACCAGCACGCCCAGTTCGGCCTCGCCTTCCCAGTCCGAGGCATCTTGTGCCTGCACGAACGGCGCAAATGCCGTGAGCGTTACTGCGACTGCGTGTCTGAACCCCATGAAACCTCCTGTCGATTGAATATCAGGCGCCCGCGGTTTTACGAGCCTTTTCTCCTTGCAGACTCTTTCTTGCCTGAGCCTCGCGTTCAGCTTTCTTGCGGGCCTTGCGCTCGGCGATGATGCGGGCCGCTTCGCCGCCGACGTGTACTTCGCCACGCTCTTCGGCCAGGCGCATCTGCCGCTCGCGCTCCTTGAACCGGGCCTTCTGCTCTTCAGTCAGGGAGTCGATGCACTGATGGCAGCTGACGCCCTGCTCGTACTCGGGGCGCTGCTTGTCGTCCTCGGTAATCGGGCGGCGGCAGGCGTGGCACTGATCGTAATCGCCGCGCTCAAGCCGGTGGTTCACCGTTACCCGGTCATCAAACACAAAGCACTCCCCGTGCCAGAGACTCTGTTCTTCGGGTACGTCTTCCAGGTACTTCAGGATGCCGCCCTTGAGGTGATACACCTCATCGAAGCCCTGTTCCTTCAGGTACGCGGTGGATTTTTCGCAGCGGATACCACCGGTGCAGAACATCGCGACCTTCTTGTGCTTTGAAGGATCCAGGTTTTCCTTCACGTACTCGGGGAATTCACGGAAGGTGTCGGTGGACGGATTAACGGCGTTCTTGAAGGTGCCGATCTCCACTTCGTACTGGTTGCGGGTGTCGATCAGCAGCACTTCCGGATCGGAGATCAGGTCGTTCCACTCTTTCGGCTCCACGTAGGTGCCGACCACGCGTTTCGGGTCGATGCCTTCCACACCCATGGTGACGATCTCTTTCTTGAGCTTCACTTTGGTGCGTTTGAACGGCTGGATGTCGACAAAGGATTCTTTGTAGTCGATGCCGTCGAAACGCTCGTCGCTAGCGATCCAGGCTTTGACCGCGTCAATGCCTTCCCGGCTGCCGGCGATGGTGCCGTTGATGCCCTCGCGGGCCAGCAGCAGGGTGCCGTGGACGTCTTTTTCCAGCATCAGGTTCAGCAGGGGCTGGCGTAGGTCTTTGTAATCGTTCAGGACTGCGAACTTGTAGAGTGCGCAGACTACAACTTCATTGCTCATGGTTTTCTCCTGCGGGCCGGATCGTAAATCCGGAGCATGGGTTTTAGTTCAATCGCGGGTTTCGCGAGGGCGCAAAGTTTAACCAACTTGGAGCCTCAAGCAAGTCCGGGATACACGCAGCCTTGAGGTAGACGGCCGCCCGCCAACGGCAATCCCCCTGGCGGGCTACTTATCAGTCAGCCTGCTTATTCAGTTCGCGCTCAACTACCGCGGAAAGCTGGCCCCAGCCGGGACGCGTCAGCTGGATGTTGTCCACGTAAACCGTCGGAGTTCCCAGCACCCGCAGCTGGGTAGCTGCCTGACGGCTCTGCTCCACATCCTCGCGGTGCAGCTCGGATTCCATGCAGTTCTGGAAACGGCGCTCGTTCAGGCCCAGGTCACCGGCGTAGCGGGTGAAGGTAGCTACCGGATCATTGGAGCCGCTCCACTCGGTCTGGCTGCCGTAGAGCTGATCGTGCATTTGCCAGTAGGCGTCCTGGTCTCCGGCGCAGCGGGCGGCGAGGGCTGCGGGCATGGCGTTGTCGTGTTGCTGTAGGGGCAGGTCGAAGTAGACGAAGCGGACTTTGCCGGTTTCGACGTATTCCTGTTTCAGGCGCTGGCTCGCTTCGGAGAAGCGGCCGCAGGCGGGGCACTGGTAGTCGGCAAATTCCCGAACGACCACGGGAGCGTTTTCGTCACCGACCGAGACACCGAACTGGTCTAGCTGTGCCGGGAAGGGTTGGGCGTCAGGCGCGGCTACAGGCAAGGCGTCGGAGGTGGGCTCTGGCGCCGAGGTGAGGAAATACAGGCCTACAATGACGGCGATGGCAACGACGGCGGCGATGCCGATGATGGGGCCTCGATTGCCGGTCTTGCGGGAGGATGGTGTTCCGGTTTGCTTGCGGCGTTTCGCTTCACCCATGTCAGGGCTCCCTTTTGATTTTTGAATGTTCCGATCCGATGGGCCATCCGTCGTTTGCACGGAGGCCGAGGCACGCTAAGATCCTTTATATCCTACAAAAGTTCCGATAAAAATTAAGGAAATGCCATGCCATTGCCCTCCTCGCTTGCCGATTCCCTGTCACTGCCTCTTGTGGCGGCTCCCATGTTTCTCATTTCCGGTCCGGAAATGGCGATTGCCTGCTGCAAGGAGGGCATCGTGGGAAGTTTTCCGGCACTGAACCAACGCACCAGTGAGGGCTTCGAGCAGTGGCTGGTACAGATGCACGAGGAACTGGAGCAATTTCGCTCAGAGAACCCCGACGTCAGGGTGGCGCCCTGGGCGGTGAACCTGATTGTCCATCGCAGCAACCCGCGCTGGCAGGCGGATCTGGAGCTGTGCGTGAAGCACAAGGTGCCTATGGTGATTACGTCCCTGGGCGCCGCCAGCCAGGTGGTAGATGCGGTGCACAGTTATGGCGGGCTGGTGTTTCACGATGTCACCAATCAGAAGCACGCCCGCAAGGCGGCCGAGGCTGGCGTGGATGGCATTATTGCCGTCGCCGCCGGAGCCGGTGGCCACGCCGGCACCATCAATCCATTTGTGCTCGTGCATGAAATCCGGGAGGTGTTTGACGGCACCATCCTTCTGGCCGGTGGCCTGTCCCATGGGGAGGATATTCTGGCGGCTCAGGCGCTGGGTGCGGACCTGGCCTATGTCGGTACGCGGTTTATTAACACCACGGAATCGCAGGCGGAGGACGCCTACCGGAATATGATTATCGAGGCGGTGTCGGCCGACATCATCCACACTCCTGCTGTCTCCGGTGTACCCGCCAGCTTCATGCGCCAGAGTCTGGAGGCCGCGGGCTACGACATGGAAAAACTCAGTCAGGCCGGTGACGTCAATTACGGCGAGAAGCTGAAGCCGGTGGATGACGAGGCCAAGGCCTGGAAGACCGTGTGGTCCGCCGGCCAGGGCGTGAGCCAGATCCACGACGTGCTGAGCGTATCAGACCTCGTGGATCGGCTTAACAAGGAATACCGGGAGGCGCGCTCCCGGGTTTGTGGTTGAGGCCGACTTTCCGGCCTCAGTTGTCATTATCTTCGGATTCAAGCTCGATTTCGTCAGCCGTGTAGGGCGGCTGGCCACTGGCGGCGCTGGTGTATTCAACCTCAACGAACACCGCCTCACCGGCGCTGAAATCGCTGTAGATCGTGCCTCTGTCCGAGTCGTAGACTAACCCGACATCCCCGATCCTGATTCCCAGAACTTCGATGAAGCTCGGGATAGAACTCATATCCCGAACCTGTCCCTCAAGCTCGAACAGAGTTCTGTCGGCGAGATCGGCGTTCTCGTTATCGACCTCGATCTTCAGGGCCTCGAGGTAATTCAGATCGCCGGACAGGCGGTCTATACCTTTTACTTCCAGCATGCGTTCCTCGGGAATCTGATCAAAGCGAATGCGCTGATCACCCTCTTCCAGAGTCACGATAGTCCTCGACGTTGCCTGCACCAGAACGCCACCGATTCTGAGCGTCTGGACGGCTGTCGACAATGAGCCGGGTGTCATCACCCCTTTCACCTCGCCATTGGCATCGCGCAGTTCGATTTCGGTTGCCAACACGTTACCAGTATCACTGAGCGCCCCCTCCACCTGGATGAGCAGACCGGGCTGCAGATCTCCGACAGTCAGTCCATCGTCCAGCTCGGTCTGGTCGTCCACGAAGACGGTGCGACCAGCCATGGTGAAGGTGCCTGACTGGGAGTCGATGCCCGCCGGTACGAACCCGCTCAGGACCACATTGGTCAGTTCAATATCCTCACCATCGGTCCCCTCGTAACGGCGGGTATCATCCCTGTCGATGGAGCGTGCAGTCAGCGTCAAGCCACTGAGGCTGCCCTCCACCTCCAGCGATTCAGCGGATTGGAGGTCCGCCTCGGTGAGACCGGAACCGAAAATCACCGAGCCATCGTCGTATTCAACCAGAATGGAACCGATCCGGAACTGGTTGAGATCGATGTCGACGTCGGAAACCCGTCCCTCCAGTTCGACATCGTTGAGGTCCTCGGCAATCACCGCCAGGTACCCGGCTCTGTAGCTGCCATCTGGCTGCTGCCAGGCGCTGATCCGGAGGGTCTGACCGACATCCTGCTGGGCAAGCAGCGAAGCAAAAGTGGTGCCCCGCACCACGGTCTGACGGTCAACCCGGACGCTCTGGTCCAGGACGGTCGCGGTCACGAACTCGCCCGCACCGGATGGATCCGGCTCAAGTGCGGTAAGGGGGCCTCGGAGGGTATCGTCATACTCGAGGCTATCGGCGGTACCCTCGTTGGTGTCGAGCCACTGCCCTTCAACCCTCAGGATCATCCCCTCGCTGAGCAAGTCCTCAGAGGTGATGCCATCGTCACTGATCACCGTGCGATTGGGGATCTCGGAGGTATCGAACCGCACCCCGTTAACAAACACACTTCCGAACCCGGACACGGGCCCGACGCTGGAGCCGGTCCCGCGGATGCCTCCATCCGCAACTCCAAGATCTGTGCCACCACCGCCGCAAGCGGTAAGGAGGCCGAAGGCCACTGTGCTAGCGGTCAGTCCGATTGATCGATTCAGCAATTTGCGTTTCATTCGTCTCTCCCTGGCTGCACAGGATCTTCAAAGTAAAATATACTCACCCCGGTGCGAACGGGCTCGCCGGTGTGGTTGCCGGCACCTCCACCCGTAATACCCCGGTCATGGGGCCCGAGCCACTTGTCGAGCTGCTCAAGCAGGGCCTGGGACTGGGCTGCCGCATGAGCACGCCACCGGTCCATGATCTCCGGAGGGATGTTGTCGTAGGTCAGTGTCCGCTGGAACAGGGGCTGCTGGCCCGACTCGCTACTTACAAGGTTATAGTCGATTGTGGCGACAAGGTCAGATACATCTTCCCCAAAAATCTGGAGCATCTCCTCACTGTCACCGGCCGGCACGTAGGCTCGCTGCTTGAGTTGAATCAGCCCCGAGTCGCTGTCCATGGACGCCACACCCACCCGGACCAGCTCGTCCAGAACCGCGCGGGGCGGGACGTCACCGCTGTATTGCTTGACCAGCTCACTGAAACTCAGCGAGCCCTCAAACGGCAGCAAAGCCGGATCGCCATCGCGGGCCTGGAAGGCTTCGTCATGCACCCAACCGGATACCACCCGGGAAGCGCGGTTGGCATGGGTGGTGGTCTCGCGTACCGGATTCTCCCCGGCAAGGATCTCGCGCTGGCGTTTGACTTCCTTGCGGGTCAGGCCGGTCATCACAGCGGCCCGGGAATCGGTGGGTTTACGGCGCCCATTGGAGAAATCCTCCATCGCCGCTTCGACATAGGCCCGTTTGACCAGGTCGGCGAATTCCCCGAAAGGGATGCCGTTGCGTAACAGCAACCTCGCCAGCGGGCGCAGGATGCGGAAGAGGGCCTGGTGCAGGGGCTTGGTATCGGTGTCGTTCATCTTTGGGATTGTATTCCCAAGGTAGACCCGAAGCCAGAGCGCGGTTACCCGCGCCCCGGCGAAGGCGTCAATCGTCGAGACTACCGGTCAGCTGGTACTGGCCGCCGGATGTTGCCGCATATTCCACCTCGACCTCATCGCCGACAGAGATACCGGACAGGCTGTACCCATTGGCCAGGATCTCCAGGTTCATCAATGTGATAGAGGTACCGGAGACAGCCGTTACCCGGCCTTCCAGTTCGAAATCATTATCGTCGTCCTCATCGTCCCGCTCGATACTGATGGCTTCGAGGTAACCGCCCTCGTCGTCACGTTGGCGCCCCTCGATCTCGAGGTACTCACCCACTGACAGACTGGCGAGATCGTCGACCCGGTCACGGCTGTCATCGTCCTCGCTGTCATCATCGCGGATCAGGGTGGCACCGCTCAGACGCACCTCTACCCCACTCACCACGAGCCGCTCAGCATCCAGATCAATGGACTCGATCACACCATCCAGCTCGGCATCGCCATCCCGACCTTCGACTTCCTCGGCGACCAGGACGCCATTGCGGAACTCACCCTCGACCTTGACCCGCAATCCATTCTGGAGGCTGTCCCGACTCAGATCGTCGAATTCAGTGTCGGAGGTCAGCCGAACGGTGACCCCATTAATTTCAAACTGGCCAGCCGCGGCATCGTAGCTGGCAATGTCACCGGCGACTTCGGCATCGTCATCATCGTCAAACAGATCGTCTTCGTCGTCGATTTCCTCGGCGAGCAAGGTATCGCCGGCGGCGTTCAGTTGGCCTTCCACCTCAACCACGAGGCCATTTTCAAGGGCATCAAGACTGAAGTCGTCATCAGCAACCGCGCTGGTGTAATCCACCTTGAAGCCATTGATCGTGAAAGTCTGGGCTTCCGGATCCAGGTCGGCCACCACTCCTTCAAGCTCGACTTCGTTGGCATCGTCCAAGCTGTCTCCGAGAGGGCGAACACTCACGTAAGCTGCCTGGAATCGACCATCATCCAGGCGCCAGCCGCTGACCCGCACCTGGTAGGCGGTCGGATCGCTGGCCAAAGTTACCGGGCTTACGCCGCCAAAAGCCGTCTGGCCATCCAGCAATACGGTCTGTCCCAGGAGCTCAAGCTGCCCGGTCCGGTTGACGTCATCCCAGCTTGCGTTGGTGACGGGTCCACGCAGGGTATCGTCATAGCTCACAAGACGAGCCTCACCCTCGCCATCATCGTCCCAGCTACCGTTGACCTTGAGGATCATGCCCTTCTCGAGCTGATCCTCACGCTCGATGCCGTCATCACTGTCGACACTGCCATCAGTCCGGAACCGCGTTCCGTTGACATACACGCTGCCGAAGCCGGTGACCGGGCCGACGCTGGTGCCATCTGAGGTAGTGCTGACTGTGTCTGTGGAGGAGCTGCCGCCACCACCGCACGCCGCAAGTGAGCCGGCCAGGGCGCCGGTTAGGGCAAGTTTTACTGCCAGAGTCAGGGGATTGTGTTTCATTGATCTTCTCCAGGCTGTTGCTTTTCGTTTTTTGCCGGCGGGGTGTTTTCCGGCTGTGGGATTTATTTCCCATTTTATTATTTGGGAATTTATTCCCAATTTATGAGGTTGTCCAGATTTTGATCATTAAATTTTTGTGACGGTGGGAGGTGAAGGAGGGGTCAGAAGAAGGCTTTCTTCCGACCCCGGAGTTTGGGTTTGGCTGTGGAGTTTGAGGTTAAGGTGGGGTCAGAAGAAGGTTTTCTTCAGACCCCGAGGGGCCGTGAAGTTGGGGTCAGATGAAGGTTTTCATCTGACCCCGGGGTTTGACCTCGGAGTTGGGTGCCAAAGTCGGGGTCTGAAGAAAGCCTTCTTCTGACCCCTTTTTCACGACCAAGGCTGTGAACTAATCCGCGCAGCGGGCGTACCTTTCTTAATCCAACCAACCGGGAGCAACCATGCTGGGATTTCTGAAAGGTGATCCGAAAAAGAAGCTCAAGAAAGCCTACGAGGACAAGCTCGCCAAGGCGCTCCATGCACAGCGGAACGGGGATTTGCGCACGCACGGGACGTTGATGGAGGAGGCGGAGAAGATTTATGGGGAGTTGCAGGCTTTGGAGAAGGGGGAGAAGTGAAGGTGGGAGGTTGGCGTTAAGATGGGGTCAGAAGAAGGCGTTCTTCAGACCTCGGGAGTTTGCTTGTGACTCCGAGTTTGGGTTTGTCTCTCGAGTTTGACGCCAGGATGGGGTCAGAAGAAGGTTTTCTGGCTGTGGGGTTTCGCGCTAAGGTGGGGTCAGAAGAAGGTTTTCTTCAGACCCCGGGGGCGGTGAACCTGGGGTCTGATGAACGCTTTCATCTGACCCCGTCTTCAAGAGGTCTCACTCCCCCAGCAAATGCCGCAACTGCCGGTTGAGCCGGTCCACCTCCCGCCGCATCTCCTGCACTTCGTCGAGCAGATCCAGCGACATGGCGAGGCCCGGGAGGTTGATCTTGAGGTCCCTCTGCAGCCGCATAGCCTTGCGCAGGCGGCTCAGGGCGACGACGTCAAACTGCCACTGCCCTGCCTCGGAGACATCCTTCACGGGGGCGATGACGCCGTAGTTCACGAGCTTGATGACAAACTCGGCGTGGCAATCGCCCCGCTCGCAGATCTCGCGCAGGGTGAAGGTGCCGCCCTCGGAGTCCACCACTTCCACGGTCAGAATCTGGTCTTGCCTGGTCATTTCCTACCCCCGCTCAGACATGGAGCTTACTGCGTGGATTGAAGTTCTTCTCGGCCTCGGCCAGCTGCTCATAGAGCTTCTCGGCTTCCGGCGTGTGCTTTTCGGGCATGGCCACCTGCAGGATCACAATCTGATCGCCCGGATGTTTACCAGGGAAGCCCTTACCCTTGAGTCGAAGCTTGCGGCCGCTGGTGGAGCCTTTGGGAACTTTCACATTCACCTTGGAGCCGACGGTGGGAACAGTCACGGTTGCGCCCAGTGCCGCCTCCCAGGGTGCGACCGGCACCGTGATCAGCACGTCTCGTCCTTCCACGGTGAAGTGCGGATGTGGCGCGAACTCGATCTCGATGAACAGATCCCCCGGCTCGCCCCCACCGATGCCCGGAGAACCCTGCCCCTTCAGGCGGATATGCTGGCCTTCGCGCATGCCGGCGGGGATTTTCACCTTCAGGGTTTTCTGCCTCGGAATCACCCGTCCATGTTCATCCGCCTCATGCACGGTGAACGACACCTGTTTCTCGCAACCGTGAAACGCTTCCTCCAGGAACAGCGCGAGACGGGCATGAACGTCTTCACCACGCATACGCATGTTCTGGCGGAAACCGCCACCGCTGAAACCACCGGAAAAGCCACCGCGGCGCCCGCCACCGAAGATTTCCTCGAAGAAGTCACTGAACTGGCTGGCGTCGGCGTCTGTAAAGCCACCGCCACCAAAACCGGAAGCACTCTGCCAGCCGGGTGGTGGTTCGAACGATCCATCACTCCGGGCACCGTATTTACGTAACTGATCGTATTCGGCCCGTTTTTCGGGGTCTTTCAGGACTTCATAGGCCTCGCCGACGTCCTTGAACTTTTCGTCGGCTTTCTCTTCCTTGCTGACGTCCGGATGGTACTTCCGCGCCAGCTTGCGGTAGGCCTTCTTGATTTCCTCGGGGGTGGCAGACTCGCTCACACCAAGTACGGCGTAATAGTCTTTGAATTCCATTACGGTCCTCACCACTGGTTAATCGTTCTGAGCTTTTTGCTCGTTTGCTAACCACTATATTTGATGAGGTTCGGGAAATTACAAGGGCCGGCTGGTGTTTACTTGAGGTGGGTCAGGGTTGGGAGTTTTGGTTTCGCAGCCTGCGAGTCATGGTGGAAGCGCCGAGGTGGAGAGGCCAGACAAAATTGGGGCGGAGGCCCTGTTCAAAACTGTCTGTGGCCAAGGATGGCCACAGCCAAGCCCTACAGGGACGTACTTGCGGGCGTGTTTTGAACAGGGCCTCCGCCCCAATCTGCCCCCGCAACCATCAAGTTACGGGGGAAAGAAATTCCAGACCTTACTTGATCTTCGGGTCCAGCTCGCCAGCGGCATACCGCTCGAACATGCGCTCGAGGTTGATCGGCTTGATCTTGCTGGCGTTGCCGGCACAACCGAAGGCTTCATAGCGTGCGATGCACACTTCGGTCATGGCTTTCATGGTTTCCTTGAGGAATTTGCGCGGGTCGAACTCGGCCGGGTTTTCGGCCAGGAAGCGACGAACGGCGCCGGTGCTGGCCAGACGCAGGTCGGTGTCGATGTTGACCTTGCGCACGCCGTGCTTGATGCCCTCGACGATTTCTTCAACCGGTACACCGTAGGTTTCCGGGATCTCACCGCCGTATTCGTTGATGATCTTCAGCCACTCCTGGGGGACGGAGCTTGAGCCGTGCATGACCAGGTGGGTATCCGGAATCCGGGCGTGGATTTCCTTGATGCGGTCGATGGCCAGGATGTCACCGGTGGGCGGACGGGTGAACTTGTAGGCGCCGTGGCTGGTACCAATGGCGATGGCCAGGGCGTCCACGTGGGTCTTCTTGACGAAGTCCGCGGCTTCTTCCGGATCGGTCAGCATCTGGCTGTGGTCCAGGGTGCCTTCGGCGCCGATGCCGTCTTCTTCGCCGGCCTGGCCGGTTTCGAGGGAGCCCAGGCAGCCCAGCTCGCCTTCCACGGAAACGCCACAGGCGTGGGCCATTTCGACGGTGCGGCGGGTGACGTCGACATTGTATTCGTAGTCAGTCGGGGTTTTACCATCTTCACCCAGGGAGCCGTCCATCATGACGGAGCTGAAGCCCAGCTGGATGGAGCGCTGGCACACGGCGGGGCTGGTGCCGTGGTCCTGGTGCATGACCACCGGGATGTGCGGGAATTCCTCGATCGCGGCCAGGATGAGGTGGCGCAGGAAGGGCGCACCGGCGTATTTGCGGGCACCAGCGGAGGCCTGGACGATGACCGGGGAGTCGGTCTTGTCGGCGGCTTCCATGATGGCACGCATTTGTTCGAGGTTGTTTACGTTAAAGGCTGGCACACCGTAACCATGCTCGGCGGCGTGGTCCAGCATTTGCCGCATCGAAATCAGGGCCATGGGTCGTCTCCTTCGTTGGATTTTGGGTAGTTGAATTCTGCTGTGCTTCAGACTTGGGAGTCTGCTTCGGCTGGCGGCGGGGCTGGCTTCTCGGGACACGCCGTAAATACGTCCCTGTAGGCTTGAGCGCAGCATCCCTGCTGCGCACAGTCCCGTGAAGCCAACCCCGCCACCAGCCTCGCGAATCTAGCTCTAGTGTGGCCCCTTAAGCGCCACGCTCTTCCAGTACCGCTACAGCCGGCAGTGTCTTGCCTTCCACGAACTCAAGGAAAGCACCGCCACCAGTCGAGATATACGAGATTTTGTCAGCAACGCCGTACTTGTCAACGGCGGCGACGGTGTCGCCACCGCCGGCCAGGGAGAAAGCGTCGCTCTGGGCGATGGCTTCGGCCAGGGCTTTGGTGCCGTTGCCGAACTGGTCGAATTCGAAGACGCCGACCGGGCCGTTCCAGAGGATGGTTTTGGCGTTTTTCAGCAGCTCGGCGAATTTGCCGGCGGTTTCGGGGCCGACGTCGAGAATCATGTCACCTTCGGCAACGTCGGAGATGTTCTTGGTGGTGGCGGTGGCGGTTTCGGCGAATTCGCTGGCGACCACTACGTCTACCGGCAGCGGGATTTCAACGCGGCTCGCGATGTCTTTGGCGGTGTCGATCAGGTCGTGTTCGCACAGGGATTTGCCGACCGGGTGGCCTGCAGCGGCCAGGAATGTGTTGGCGATGCCGCCGCCGACGATTATCTGGTCGCAGACTTTTTCCAGGGCGTTGAGGACGTCCAGTTTGGTAGAGACCTTGGAGCCGCCAACGATGGCGACGACCGGTTTGGCCGGGTTGTCCAGGGCCTTGCCCAGGGCTTCGAGTTCCGCCGCCAGCAGCGGGCCGGCGCAGGCTTCGGGCGCGAAGCGGGCGACGCCGTGGGTGGAGGCCTGGGCGCGGTGGGCGGTGCCGAAGGCGTCCATGACGTAGACGTCGCACAGGGCGGCGTACTTTTTGGACAGCTCTTCGTCGTCTTTCTTTTCGCCCTTGTTGAAGCGGACGTTTTCGAACAGGACAACTTCGCCGTCGGCCACTTCAACGCCGTCGAGGTAGTCCTTGATCAGGCGAACTTCCTGGCCGAGAACCTGGGTCAGGTGGTCGGCGACGGGCTTCATGGAGGAGGCTTCGTCGTAGACGCCTTCTTCCGGACGACCCAGGTGGGACATCAGCATGACTTTGGCGCCGGCGTCTTTCGCTGCCTTGATGGTAGGCAGGGAGGCGCGGATGCGGGCATCGCTGGTTACCTTGCCGTCTTTGACCGGCACGTTCAGGTCTTCGCGGATCAGGACCCGCTTGCCGGCGAGGTTGAGGTCGGTCATTTTTTTGATGGCCATAACAATCTTCCCTAAGTCTGCATGATCATGGGATCTGACCCCGTCTCGGGTCAGACCCCCTCTTTAGTCAAGCTGGGGTCAGATGAAGGTTTCATCAGACCCCTGAGGAGCTCCCTGAGATAGCACCGGGCCTGGTCAGTGGCCCCGGGGTCTGATGAAAGCTTTCATCTGACCCCATTTTCAGCCTTGCTCTCTCGGGGTCAGCCCCCTTTTTCAGTCTTTCCCAGCCAACAGCGGCTGACATCCAGCATCCGGTTGGCAAACCCCCACTCGTTATCGAACCAGCACAACACCTTCACCATGGTGCCGCCGGTAACTCTCGTCTGGCCGCCGTCGACGATGCCGGAGTGGGCGTCGTGATTGAAGTCGGAGCTGGCCAGCAGTTCGTCGGTGTAGCCGAGGATGCCTTTTAACGACCCCTTTGAGGCGTTCTCTAACAGCTTGTTAACGGCCTCGACAGATGTAACTTTGCCGACGTTGACCACCATATCGATGGCCGAGACGTTCAGGGTCGGCACGCGCATGGCTACGGAGCTGAAGCGGCCTTCCAGGTGGGGCAAAAGGCGTTCGATACCACGGGCCAGGCCGGTATCCACCGGCACGATGTTGTGCAGGGCGCTACGGGTGCGACGGAGGTCCTGGTGGTGGTAGGCATCGATCACCGGCTGGTCGTTCATGGCGGCATGGATGGTCGTAGTGCTGCCCTGCTCTACGCCGAATTCATCATCCAGCACCTTGATCACCGGTACCAGGCAATTGGTGGTGCAGGAGGCCGCAGCGACAATCGCATCCTGGGCGGTCAGCTCAGCGTCGTTGACCCCGAACACCACTGTGCGATCGACATCCGACTCGGCGGGCTGGGAGAACAGGAGCCGCTGGGCGCCGGCATCGATATGCTTCTGGGCTGTCGCGCGGTCGGAAAAGGAGCCGGAACATTCCAGTACCAGATCCACATCCAGCAGGCGCCAGGGCAGATCGGCGGGATCCGGATGCCGCAATACGCGAATGCGGTCGCCATTGACTACCAGGTCATCGCCCTCGACCGCTACGTCACCCCGGAACCGCCCGTGGGTGGAGTCGTAGCGGGTCAGATGGGCAATGGTGTCGATATCCGACAACTCGTTGATCGCGACCACCTGCAGGTGGTCGCGGTAGCCGTTTTCATAGAGCGCCCGCAACACGCACTGGCCGATCCGGCCGTACCCGTTGATGGCAATACGAAAAGGCTTTGAGTTGCTCATCAGGCGTCCAGCAGTTCGTCAGCCACTTCCAGGATGTTGTCGACTGTGAAGCCGAACTCCTTGAACAGCTCGCCCGCCGGTGCGGACTCACCGAAGGTGGTCATGCCAACCACGCGGCCGTCGAGGCCGACGTACTTGTACCAGTAATCAGCAATGCTGGCTTCGATGGCGATGCGGTTGGTCACTTCCAGCGGAAGCACCTGCTGTTTGTACTCAGCGCTCTGGGCATCGAACACGTCGGTGGACGGCATGGAAACCACGCGGACAGCCTTGCCCTGCTCCCGGAGCTTAGCGGCCGCGTCCTGGGCCAGGCCGACTTCGCCGCCGGTGGCGATCAGAATCAGCTCCGGCGTGCCTTCGCTGTCAGACAGGATGTAACCACCGCGGGCAACGTTGGCCAGCTGTTCGGCATTACGGTCCTGGTGCGGCAGGCCCTGACGGGAGAAGACCATGGCGGTCGGGCCGTCCTTGCGCTCCAGCGCAGCTTTCCAGGCGACCGCGGATTCCACGGTGTCGGCCGGGCGCCAGGTGCTCATGTTCGGGGTGGTGCGCAGGCTGGCCAGCTGCTCGACCGGCTGGTGGGTCGGGCCGTCTTCACCCAGGCCGATGGAGTCGTGGGTGAATACAAAGATGGAGCGCTGCTTCATCAGGGCGGCCATACGTACCGCGTTGCGGCAGTATTCCATGAAGATCAGGAAGGTGGCGCCGTAGGGCACGAAACCGCCGTGCAGGGCGATGCCGTTCATGATCGCCGCCATACCGAACTCACGCACACCGTAATAGATGTAGTTGCCGGAGGCGTCTTCTTTGGTCAGCCCCTTGGTACCGCTCCAGATGGTCAGGTTGGAACCGGCCAGGTCGGCGGAGCCGCCCATCAGTTCCGGCAGCAGCGGGCCGTAGGCGTTCAGGGTGTTCTGGGAGGCCTTGCGGGAGGCAACAGTCTCGCCCTTGTCCTGGCATTCCTGGATATAGGCCTGAGCCTTCTCGGCAAAATCGGCGGGCAGGTCACCGGCCATGCGGCGGGTAAACTCGGCAGCCAGTTCCGGCTCGGCCTTCTCGTAGGCAGCAAATTTCTCTTCCCACGCGTTCTGGGCCGCGGCGCCCTTTTCTTTGGCGTTCCAGGCCGCGTAGATGTCTTCCGGCACTTCGAACGGGCCGTGTTCCCAACCCAGCTGCTCGCGGGTCAGGGCGATTTCGTCGTCACCCAGCGGGGCGCCGTGACAGCTTTCCTTGCCCTGCTTGTTGGGCGAGCCGAAGCCGATGATGGTCTTGCAGCAGATCAGAGTCGGCTGCTCGGTGTTGGCGCGACCGGCTTCAATGGCGGCACGGATAGCCTCGGCGTCGTGGCCGTCCACGTTCGGAATCACCTGCCAGCCGTAGGATTCGAAGCGCTGCGGGGTGTTGTCGGTAAACCAGCCTTCCACTTCACCGTCGATGGAGATGCCGTTGTCGTCGTAGAAGAAGATCAGCTTGCCCAGACCCAGGGTGCCGGCCAGGGAGCAGACTTCGTGGGAGATGCCTTCCATCAGGCAGCCGTCGCCCAGGAAGGCGTAGGTGTAATGATCAACGATGTCATGGCCCGGACGGTTGAACTGCGCTGCCAGGGACTTCTCGGCAATGGCAAAACCAACGGCGTTGGCGATGCCCTGGCCCAGCGGGCCGGTGGTGGTCTCGATGCCCGGCGTGTAACCGTATTCCGGGTGGCCTGGGGTCTTGGAGTGCAGCTGACGGAAATTCTTCAGGTCATCAATGGAAACGTCATACCCGCTCAGATGCAGCAACGAGTACTGCAGCATGGAGCCATGACCGTTGGACAGCACGAAGCGGTCACGGTTGGCCCAATGCGGGTTGGCCGGGTTGTGGCTGAGGTAATCGTTCCACAGCACCTCGGCGATATCTGCCATACCCATGGGCGCACCCGGGTGGCCGGATTTGGCTTTCTGAACCGCATCCATGCTCAGCGCGCGAATGGCGTTGGCGAGATCTTTACGAGACGGCATTGACGTTTCTCCAGTGTTTTGCAGGAAAAGAATTCGTGGTGATTCCAAGGGTGATCAAAAATAAGGCGCGTATTTTCGCCGATTAGTGTGTGCCGGGGCAAATCAGCCTGCTTCCTTTTCACGATTGTTTGCCTGTGGATTCCCGAAACAGCTGATTTCAAAGCGTGATAAACCTATATCAAAATTTTTTGATATGCCTATTGATTGACCAGCCGAACCCACCTACACTTCGCAACCATGACCTCATTGAATGCACATGCAAACGAACTGGCCTCGGTAGATTCCCTGGCCCCGATCTTCAAGG
Source organism: Marinobacter szutsaonensis (assembly GCF_039523335.1). Taxonomy (NCBI): domain Bacteria; kingdom Pseudomonadati; phylum Pseudomonadota; class Gammaproteobacteria; order Pseudomonadales; family Marinobacteraceae; genus Marinobacter; species Marinobacter szutsaonensis. The sequence continues at coordinate 1,342,176 of NZ_BAAAFC010000001.1, forward strand.
CAAGCGGCGACCCGCTACGTCTGGAGATCCTGCGTGTGCTGCGCCGGGACACCTTTGGTGTGCTGGAGCTGAGCCAGATGTTCGACATGCGCCAGTCCGGCATGAGCCATCACCTCAAAGTGATGCACAAGGCCGGGTTGCTGGAGCCGCAGCGGGAAGGCAATGCCATCTTCTACCGCCGCCCCCTGCACCTGGACAGCGACAAGCTCACCGACCAGACCATCCGGCAGATTTTCGAGACGGTAGACCGGGTACCGCTGGCCGAGCCGCTGCAGAAGAAAATCGAGGCGATTCGCGATCAACGGGCGGACCAGTCCCAGGCCTTCTTCTCCCGGCACGCCGAACAGTTCCGGGAACAGCAGGAACTGATCGCAGCGTTTGACCTGTATGCCGAGCCCACGGCGGAACTGATCCGTAAAAGGGCCGGCAAGCAGGAGTGGCAGACGGCCCTGGAAATCGGCCCGGGCGAAGGCGCGTTCTTGCCGGTGCTGTCCGGCCTGTTCGGGCACGTGGTGGCCCTGGACAACAGCCGGGACATGCTGGCCAAGGCCACGCGCACCTGCGTCGACGAAAAACTGAACAACGTGGACCTGATCGAGGGCGTGACCGACACCCTGCTTGCCCGGGGCGACTCTTTCGATCTGGTGGTAGCCAACATGGTGCTGCACCACGTACCCAGCCCGGCGGACATATTCCTGGACGCCGCGGCACTAATGAACAACGGCGGCTGCTTCGTGATCAGCGATCTTTGCAGCCACGACCAGGACTGGGCCAAGGAAAACTGCGGTGATCTCTGGCTCGGCTTCGAGCCTGAAGAACTGACCAGCTGGGCAGCAGATGCTGACCTGGTAGCCGGCGAGCAGCTGTTTATCGGCCTGCGCAACGGCTTCCAGGTACAGGTACGGGAATTCTGGAAAACCTCCAGACCGGCCTGAGGGATTGGCCAAAACAGGAATATCAAAAAGTTTTGATATGGGTGTAGGTAGTTTTACGTACGCCCTGACAACCATCAACAACCAGGCAGCCGGCACCGGTCACATTCGACCCCCGGCACGAATTTGAAGCGCTCACAGAGGAGCAAACACCTATGTCTGACTACAACATCTTTACCTCCGAATCGGTCTCCGAAGGCCACCCGGACAAACTGGCGGACCAGATCTCCGACGCGGTCCTGGATGCCATCCTGACCGAAGACAAGCACGCCCGCGTAGCCTGTGAAACCATGGTCAAGACCGGCGTTGCCATCATCGGCGGCGAGATCACCACCAGTGCGTGGGTTGACCTGGAAGACCTGGTTCGCGGCGTGATCAACGACATCGGTTACACCTCCTCAGACGTGGGCTACGATGGCAGCACCTGCGGCGTGATCAACATCATCGGCAAGCAGTCCGTGGACATCGCCCAGGGCGTTGACCGCCAGAAGCCGGAAGACCAGGGCGCTGGCGACCAGGGCCTGATGTTCGGCTTCGCCAGCAACGAGACCGACGTACTCATGCCGGCCCCGATCACTTACTCCCACCGACTGGTCCAGCGCCAGGCCGAAGCCCGCAAGAGCGGCCTGCTGCCATGGCTGCGCCCGGACGCCAAGAGCCAGGTCACCTGCCGCTACGAGAATGGCAAGGTCTCCGGCATCGACGCCGTGGTCCTGTCCACCCAGCACGACCCGGACGTCAACCAGGAAGACCTGAAAGAAGCGGTGATGGAACTGATCGTCAAGCACGCCCTGCCCGCTGAGCTGCTGCACAAGGACACCCAGTTCCACATCAACCCGACCGGCAAGTTCGTCATCGGCGGCCCGGTGGGCGACTGCGGCCTGACCGGCCGGAAGATCATCGTCGACACCTACGGCGGCATGGCCCGTCACGGTGGTGGAGCCTTCTCCGGCAAGGACCCGTCCAAGGTAGACCGTTCCGCTGCCTACGCCGGCCGCTACGTGGCCAAGAACATCGTTGCTGCCGGTCTGGCCGACAAGTGCGAGATCCAGGTCTCCTACGCCATCGGTGTAGCGGAGCCGACCTCGATCTCCCTGAACACCTTCGGCACCGGCAAGATCAGCGACGACAAGATCATCGAACTGGTCCGCCAGAACTTTGATCTGCGTCCGTATGCTATCACCCGCATGCTGGACCTGCTCCACCCGATGTACCGGGCGACAGCAGCCTATGGCCACTTCGGACGCGACCCGTTCGAGATGACCGTCGGCAACGATACGTTCACCGCCTTCCCGTGGGAGAAGACCGACCGCGCCGAGGCGCTCCGGGATGCTTCCGGGGTTGAAAGCGCAGGGTCTGGCCTTTGAGTTAGACCAATTGGAGTAGCCCGCCACCTTTGGGGGTGGCGGCGCTGAGGTCAGTCCTTCGTGGACACGCTACGAGCACATCCATGTGCGCTTGTTTCGGGCCGTCCATGGCCCTCAACAGTCCACAAAGGCCTTACCTCACCACCGCTTGGACAGCCGGTGACTGCTGATCGGCAGAACAACTCAAGCAGGCCTAATAATTGATTTTTGGTTCAGGCCAAAGCTGCATAACGGGCGTATTCATGACCGCAAACGCCCAAAGATTGAGAGAGGAGGTGGGGCACTGCTTCCGTGGAATGTTGAAGGCCAGGGATGGCCTGAAACAAGCGCACATGGACGTGCTCGTAGCGGTTCCACGGAAGCAGTGCCCCACCTCCGGCAACTCCCAAACTAGAGGCCAGAGGACAACGAACTCCAAAGGCCAAAACAGAACTGACAGGAGAACACCATGAGCACTCCGGCAGAAAAACTGAACAACTTCGACGACTACAAAGTCCGCGATATCTCCCTGGCCGACTGGGGCCGCAAGGAAATCAAGATCGCCGAAGGCGAAATGCCCGCCCTGATGGCCCTGCGCCACAAGTACAAGGCAGAGCAACCACTCAAAGGCGCCAACATCATGGGCTGCATCCACATGACCATCCAGACCGCGGTTCTCATTGAAACCCTGGTCGAACTGGGTGCCGACGTGCGCTGGTCCTCCTGCAACATCTTCTCCACCCAGGACCAGGCCGCAGCCGCCATCGCTGCCCAGGGCATTCCCGTATTTGCCTGGAAAGGCGAGACCGAGGAAGAGTATGAATGGTGTCTCGAGCGCACCGTGGGTGCCGACGTGGACGGCTGGGAACCGAACATGATCCTGGACGATGGTGGTGACCTCACCGCCCTGCTCCACGATAAATACCCGGAAATCCTCGAAAAGAGCCACGGCATCACCGAAGAAACCACCACCGGCGTTCACCGCCTGCAGGAAATGCTGCGGGAAGGCACCCTGAAAGTGCCGGCGATCAACGTGAACGATTCCGTGACCAAGTCCAAGAACGACAACAAGTACGGCTGCCGCCACAGCCTGAACGACGCGATCAAGCGTGCCACCGACCACCTGCTCTCCGGCAAGAAAGCGCTGGTCATCGGTTACGGTGACGTGGGCAAGGGTTCCGCCCTGTCCCTGCGCCAGGAAGGCATGATCGTGAAAGTGACCGAAGCGGATCCGATCTGTGCCATGCAGGCCTGCATGGACGGTTTTGAAGTCGTGTCTCCGTACATCGACGGCGTAAACACTGGCACCGAAGCGGGCATCAACAAGGACCTGCTGGGCAACACCGACCTGCTGGTGACCACCACCGGTAACGTCAACGTGTGCGACGCCAACATGCTGAAAGCGCTGAAGAACGGCGCCGTGGTGTGCAACATCGGCCACTTCGACAACGAGATCGACACCGCCTACATGCGCAAGAACTGGGAGTGGGACGAGGTAAAGCCGCAGGTTCACGTGATCTACCGTGACAAGGCCACCAACGACCACCTGATCCTGCTGTCCGAAGGCCGCCTGGTGAACCTGGGCAACGCCACCGGTCACCCGTCCCGGATCATGGACGGCTCGTTCGCCAACCAGGTGCTGGCGCAGATGTACCTGTTCGAGCGCAAGTTCGGCGATCTTCCGGAAGAGTCCAAAGCCAAGGGTGTCTACGTCCAGGTCCTGCCCAAGCAGCTGGACGAGGAAGTGGCCCGGGCCATGGTGGAAGGTTTTGGTGGCGTGATCACCAAGATGACCCCGGAGCAGGCGAAATACATCGGTGTACCGGTCGAAGGCCCGTACAAGCCGGAAAGCTACAGGTACTAAGCGGAACAGATCATGGAATCCCAGAAGCAATTCAAGCGCCGGTTCAGCTTCGAGTTTTTCCCGCCCAAGACCGATCAGGGCAAGGAGAAGCTGCAAACAGTGCGCAACAAACTGGCCGAGGTGAGTCCGGATTTCTTCTCGGTCACCTTCGGCGCGGGCGGTTCCACCCGGGACCGCACCATCGAAACCGTGCTCAGCCTGCACAAGCAGGGCATTTCCACGGCGCCGCACCTGTCCTGCGTGGGTGGAACCCGCGAAGAGATTGGCGAGCTGCTGGATGTGTACAAGGAAAATGGCATCAACCGGATCGTCGCCCTGCGGGGCGACCTGCCCTCGGGTATGGGAGCCTCCGGCGAGCTGCGCTACGCCAACGAGCTGGTGGAATTCATCCGGGAGCACAGCGGCGATCATTTCAACCTGGAAGTGGCCGCCTACCCGGAATTCCACCCCCAGGCCCGCAACGCCGAGGAAGATCTGAAGAACTTTGCCCGCAAGGTGCAGGCCGGCGCCAACAGCGCCATCACCCAGTACTTCTTCAATGCGGACAGCTACTTCTACTTCATTGAACGCCTGGAGAAGATGGGCGTCACCATTCCGGTGGTGCCGGGTATCATGCCCATCGTCAATTTCTCCAGCCTGGTGCGGTTCTCCGACATGTGCGGCGCGGAAATCCCCCGCTGGATCCGCAAGCAGCTGGAAGCTTACGGCGACGACAGCGACAGCATCCGCAAGTTTGGTGAGGAAGTGGTAACCGAAATGTGTGAACGCCTGCTGAAGGCAGGTGCGCCGGGGCTGCACTTCTATACCCTGAATCAGGCGGAGCCTAGTCTGAGTATCTGGAAGAATCTGGGTATCGGAGATCGCGAGAAAATCGCGTTCTGAATGCTGAAAACGGGGTCAGAAGAAGGCTTTCTTCAGACCCCTTTGCCAGTGCCAGCACCCGAGGTCACGCTGAACATGGGGTCAGATGAAGGCTTTCATCAGACCCCTGTGCCATTGCCCAATCTCCGGGTTCACGCTGAACATGGGGTCAGATGAAAGCTTTCATCTGACCCCTTTTTTTACCCCCCGGGGTCTGAAGAAAGCCTTCTTCTGACCCCACTTTCACTCCCCAAGCATTTGATTTTAGGCACCCCGATCGGTAATAGTCTAAAGTGTATATGTTGCAATCCCATAAACGCTCCCCGGAAGCCACGGTCACCAGCAGTGGTTGTTCCGGCTTGCCTTACCGGGCAAACGGGGCCTGACAAAAAGCAAAAGGAGAAAGCATGAGCACAAAATGGCTGAAGACTCTTGGCGCCAGCCTGGCACTGACTGTGGCGGCGGGAACAGCTAGCGCGGAAACTCTCAAAGTGGTCACCGACCCAAGCTTTGTTCCGTTCGAGATGATGGACCAGGAAACCGGTGAGATGATCGGCTTCGACATGGAAATCATCCGCGAAGTGGCCGACCGCGCCGGTTTCGAGATCGACCTGAACACCATGGATTTCAACGGCATCATCCCGGCCCTGCAGACCGGCAACGTGGATATTGCCATTGCCGGTATCACCATCACCGAGGAACGTGAGCAGATCGTCGACTTCTCGGACCCGTACTACGATTCAGGTTTGCGCATTATGGTTCGCGTAGACAATGACGAGGTCAAAACCTTTGACGACCTGGAAGGCCTGAAAATTGGCACCAAGATCGGCAGTACCTCCTACGATTACCTGATGGCCAACCTGGAAGCCGATGACGGTGTGACTCCCTATCCGGGCAGCTCCGACATGTACATGGCCCTGATGTCCCGCGCCATCGACGCCGTCTTCTATGACGCGCCCAACGTCGGCTACTTCGCCCGCACCAAGGGTGAAGGCAAAGTCACTACCGTAGGCCCGCTGTACGAAGGCCAGCAGTATGGTATTGCCCTGGTCGAGGGCAGCGAGTGGGTTGACGACGTCAACGCCGCACTCGCTTCCATGAAGGAAGACGGCACCTACAAGAGCATCTACGAGAAGTGGTTCGGCCCTATGCCTGAGGGCATGTAAGGGTTGAAGGATCATCTGATCCGATTCCCCGCGCCGGGGCCTTGTGCCCCGGCTGTTCCTGACTCCAACTTCCTGCGGAGACACTAACCGTGGAATTCCAGTTTCAGTTCGATTGGCAAGCAGCCATCGACTCTATACCCTTTCTGCTCAAAGGGATCCCCTACACCCTGTTGATCTCGTTTGGCGGCCTGCTCATCGGTTTCGTGCTGGGTATCATTTTCGGCCTGCTGAGCATCAACAAGAAGTGGTTCCTGCGCTGGCCGGCAACCGCTTATATCGAGATTTTCCGCGGCACCCCCATCCTGGTGCAGGTGCTGTTCATCTTCTACGGCCTGCCCGACCTGATTGGCGGACCGATTGATCCGCTGACTGCCGGCATCGCGGCCATCGCCCTGAACTCCGGCGCCTACATCTCGGAAGTGGTTCGTGGCGGCGTACAGTCCATCGCCAAGGGCCAGACCGAAGCCGGCCTTTCCCTGGGTCTGTCCCGTACCCAGACGTTCTGGTCCATCATCTGGCCCCAGGCCTTCCGTCGCATGATTCCGCCCCTGGGCAATCAGGCAATCGTCAGTATCAAGGACACCTCCCTGTTCTCCGTTATCGGTGTCGGTGAGCTGGTCCGTCAGGGTCAGATCTACATCGCCAACACCTTTACCGCGTTCGAGGTTTATTTCGTGGTGGCCATCCTTTACCTGGCGATCACCCTGTCCCTGTCATTGATCCTCCGCCTGGTAGAGCGGCGCGGACTGGCATCTGTCTGAAGGAAAGGTACCCATGACTCATATTGTTGAAATGAAGGGCATGAACAAGTACTTCGGCAAGCTGCATGTCCTCAAGAATATCGACCTGACGGTCGAGCAGGGTGAAGTGGTGGTGATCATCGGCGCCAGTGGCTCCGGTAAATCCACCCTGATCCGCTGCGTGAACGGCCTGGAAGAATTCGAATCCGGCAAGCTGGTGGTGGACGGCCAGGCCCTCGCCCCCAAAGGCGGCAACCAGAAAGCCCTGGCCGAGATCCGCAAGGAAGTGGGCATGGTGTTCCAGCAGTTCAACCTGTTCCCACACCTGACGGTGAAGAAGAACGTCATGCTGGCGCCCATGAAGGTGAAGAACGCCTCACAGGTGGTGGCCAACGGCACCGCCGAGCGGCTGCTGAACCGTGTCGGTATCGGCGACCAGGCCGACAAGTACCCGAGCCACCTCTCCGGTGGTCAGCAGCAGCGGGTGGCCATCGCCCGCGCCCTGGCCATGGAACCGCGCCTGATGCTGTTCGATGAGCCCACCTCGGCACTGGACCCGGAGATGATCGGCGAAGTGCTGGACGTCATGCGCGAACTGGCCAAGGAAGGGATGACCATGATGGTCGTGACCCACGAAATGGGCTTCGCCCGGGAAGTGGCTGACCGGGTCATCTACATCCACGAAGGCCAGATTGTGGAACAGGGCAAGCCGGACGACGTGTTCGACAACCCCCAGAACGAACGTACGCAGGCGTTCCTCTCACGGGTTCTTGCCCACTGACCGGCCCACCTCAAAGCCCCCTCCCAGGGGGCTTTTCAGTTTCGTTGGCCCACTACAACAACTGGCGGGTTGCCTGGTACTCTCGCTCGATCTTGGCGTGGCAATCGTCCGCCAGGAACTTCGCCACCTTCTTACCCAGTAGCGGGACATCACAGCGAACACTCAGCAGCACATGATTGGTGCATTGTTCCTCGGAACCCATCAGCCGCATCATGCCCTTGATCTTCGCCGGCACGTTCTCGATGTGCACCCGGAACTCGCAATGCCACTCATCCTCACTCTTGCGGAACCAGTGTTCTTCCTGGCGTACCCGATTCCACTCCCGGTGAAAGCTTGCGAGGATGCCCGGCACCTCCAACGAGCTGGTAACCTCCCGCTCAATGACCAGCTTCGCTGACAGGTCGTCCATGACCAGCTCCGGCACACACACGTTTCGCGACCCAAGCCGGGCATTTTTCTCAAGAATATGGTCCTTGCTGAAGAAGGTGCCCAGAACCTGCTCCAGGCTCGCCTCGTAAGGGTGTTCCAATTCAATCTGCATGAGATGTCTCCGTATGATGTCATGCAGATTTTGCGAGCAAGGTCCACCGCCGGCATTGGCCGGCAGGTCAACCAATCGGGGCGCGCTAGCCAGACCTCGCTGTTAACTGTAATATCCGCAAAGGTTAACAGCGCCCATTCAAAACCAGACAACGTGACCGGAGACTCACCATGCGCAACGCCGATCTCGTCGCCCGCGATCTCAAATCCGTGTGGCACCCCTGCACACAAATGAAAGATCACGAATCCCTGCCCCTGATCCCGATCAAACGGGGCGAAGGCGTCTGGCTGGAAGACTTCGAGGGCAACCGCTACATCGACGCGGTCAGCTCCTGGTGGGTAAACCTGTTCGGCCACGCCAATCCGCGCATCAACGCTGCCATCCAGGAACAGATCGGCAAGCTCGAGCACGTCATCCTTGCCGGTTTCAGCCACGAACCGGTGGTCAACCTGTCCGAACGCCTGATCGAGGTCACCCCCCAGGGCCTGAACAAATGCTTCTACGCCGACAACGGCTCATCAGCCATCGAGGCGGCCCTGAAGATGAGTTACCACTACTGGAAGAACCACGGCAAGCCGGGCAAAAAGAATTTCGTCAACCTGAGCAACAGCTACCACGGCGAAACCCTCGGCGCCCTGGCTCTCGGCGACGTCGCCCTCTACAAGGACACCTACCAGCCGCTGCTGATGGAAGTACTCACAGCCCCCTCCCCGGATGCCTTCAATAAAGAAGTCGGCGAGACCGACGAGGAATACGCCCTGCGCCAGTTCGAGGCCATGGAGAAACTCCTGGCGGAGAAACACGAGGAAATCTGCGCGGTGGTGGTGGAACCCCTGATCCAGTGCGCCGGCGGCATGCGCATGCACCACCCCATCTACCACACCAAACTGCGCGAGGCCTGCGACCGGTACAATGTGCACCTGATTGCCGATGAAATTGCCGTTGGCTTCGGCCGCACCGGCACCCTGTTCGCCTGCGAACAATCCGGCATCACCCCGGATTTCATGTGCCTCTCGAAGGGCCTCACCGCAGGCTACCTGCCCCTGTCCGTGGTGTTGACCACCGACGACGTCTACAACGCGTTCTACGACGACTACGAAACACTCCGGGCGTTCCTCCACAGCCACAGCTACACCGGCAACCCCATCGGCTGCGCCGTGGCCCTGGCCACCCTCGACATCTTCCGGGACGACAACGTCATCGAAAACAACCGGTACCTGTCCCGGTGCATGGGCGAGGCCGTTGCCCACCTCGCCGACCACCCCAACGTCGGCGACATCCGCCAGCATGGCATGACCCTGGCGGTGGAAATGGTCAAAGACAAGGCCAGCAAGACCCCGTTCCCCTGGCAGGAACGCCGGGGAATCCGCGTCTACCAGCACGCTCTCACCCGGCAATCCCTGCTACGGCCACTGGGTAACGTGGTATATTTCATGCCGCCTTACGTGATCACCGAGGAGCAGATCCGCCACCTCGCCCAGGTCGCGACCGAAGGCATTGAAATCGCCGTAAAGGACTGACCCGAATGCGCATCCCCAGAATCTACACAGACTCGGAACTCACCGTTGGCAGCAGCTGCGAACTGGACGACAACGCCGCCCAGCACGTGGGCCGGGTTCTGAGGATGCAGGCCGGACAGCAACTGATGCTGTTCAACGGCGACGGCCAGGACTACGACGCCACCATCCGGGAGGCGAGCAAAAAGCACGTCCAGGTGGACATCGCCGGGGCAACGGCCACCACCACCGAGTCCCCACTGGAAATCGTTCTCGGCCAGACCCTGTCCAAGGGCGACCGCATGGACTACGCCGTCCAGAAAGCGGTGGAAATGGGCGTCAGCCAGATCGTGCCCCTGACCACCGAACGCTGCGACGTCAAACTCAAGGGCGACCGGGAAGACAAACGCCTGCGCCACTGGCAACAGGTCGCCATCAGCGCCGCCGAACAATGCGGCCGCGCCCGCGTCCCGGAAGTCCTCCCGGTCATGAACCTGAGCCAGTGGTTCGAACACAGCCAGAGCTGTGACCTGCGCCTGGTGTTGCACCACCGCACCGAGCAGAGCCTGAAATCCCTGGCCACACCCGGCTCGGTGGCCCTGATGATCGGCCCGGAAGGCGGCCTGAGCCCGGAAGAAATCGCGGCGGCCGAACAGTCAGGATTCCTCCCGGTAGCGCTCGGCCCCCGCGTCCTCCGCACCGAAACCGCACCGGTAGCCGCCATGGCCCTGTGCCAATGGCTCTGGGGAGATATCGGCACCTGAGTCCTAGACCGTGCCGCCGTCCCGTTCTGGCGTCTCAGTCATTGACAGTAACCGGACCGGCCAACATTATCCCTGTCTGACAATTTGGCCCGGGCGAGCACCACTTACATGTTCGGGTGGTCGGTCGGGCAGGGGCCTCTGAAACTGTGCGGAGCCATGGATGGCGGAGCTCAAGCGCCACATGGACGTGCTTGAGCGGGTTTCAGAGACCCCTGCCCGACCGACCACATGCTCCCAAGCCGCAAAACAAATAAAGAGCGCGAGTACCGGATGACAAGCCTGCTGACGACCCAAGAATTCTGGCAATACCTGAGCATCCCAGTCATCGCAGCCCTGATCGGCTGGACCACCAACTGGCTTGCCATCAAGATGACCTTCTACCCCCTGGAATTCATCGGCAAACCACCCCTGCTCGGCTGGCAGGGCATCATCCCCTCCAAAGCCCGAAAAATGGCCGCCATCAGCGTCGACGCCACCATCTCCAAGATCGGCACCGTCCAGGAAATCTTCCAGCAGATCGACCCAAAGGTACTGGCCGCCCACATCGTCCATTCGGTAGATCCCCGCATCGAAGAATACGTCGACGAAATGATGCTCCGGGAATACCCCACCTTCTGGGAAAACCTGCCCGCCTCCGCCCGCAAAATGGTCTACGACCGGGTGCGCAAATCCACCCCGCAACTGGTGGACAACCTGGTCGAAGACATCTCCGACAACATCGAAGACCTGCTGGACATCAAAGGCATGGTTATCGAGCGGCTGGCCAGAGACAAACAGCTGCTGAACCGCATCTTCCTCGAGTGCGGCGAAGTGGAATTCCGCTTCATCATCAATTCGGGCCTGTACTTCGGCTTCCTGTTCGGCCTGATCCAGATGGCCGTCTGGTATGTTTACCCTGCCTGGTGGGTACTGCCCTTTTTTGGCCTCCTGGTCGGCTGGGCCACCAACTGGATCGCCCTGAACGTCATCTTCCGGCCGTTACGGGAGAAAAAGGTGGGACCGCTCCGGATCCAGGGCCTGTTCCTCAAGCGCCAGCCGGAAGTGGCGGAGTCTTTCTGCCACATTGTCACCCACGAAATCCTCACGGTGGGCAACATCATCCGCGCGATTCTGGAAGGCCCGAAGGGAGATCGCGCCCGCAATATGGTGAAAAAGCACATCAAGCCCCTGGTGGATGAAACCGCCGGCATGGGCAAGGCACTCACCCAGATGGCATTCGGTCCCACCGGCTTTGCCACCCTGAAGACCCAGGTAGGCGAGAAGGCCATCGAAATATCCCAGACCTCTTTCAACAACCCGGTGTTCGAGAAGGACCGGGCCCGGGCGGTGGAATCCATCATGGTGGAGCGGATGATCGCCCTGTCGTCGGAAGAGTTCCAGGACCTGCTGCGGCCCTGCTTCCAGGAAGACGAGATCAAGCTGATCCTGGTAGGGGCCTTCCTGGGCTTTGCCGCCGGTGTCTGCCAGCTGGTCTTCGTGTTCGGGGAGACCCTGCTCTGATGAAAGGGGCCACCGACGGCAGGGCCTGAGCGAACTCAGGCCTTCGATTGCCGCAGCAGCGAGGCCAGGGTTTCAGAGTCCTGTTCCCTGGAGCCATCCGCAAGTCCCGGCGGCAGAACCGACGGCAGCCGGTCCACCACCCGGTCCTCATCCTTGCGAACGACATCCAGGATATGACGCACAGTGATCAGGTCGAGGGCCCGCCCGGGCACCAGCTGATCGCCTTGCCGACCCGCCAGGGACAGTAATCCCGCGCGGATCAGCTTGTCACTGATGGTGCGTGTCACCTCCCCCGGCACCCGCAGCGTGTGCTCCAGCGCTTCCTGCTGGGGCGCAACTTCGCCTTCACTGAAAGGCTTGGCCACCATCCACATGATCGCCAGCCCCACCCTTTCCTGCAGTTCCGGCGCCAGCTGAACCTGCCGCTTCTTCGCCACCGACCCCGGGTACTGCAGATAGAACGCCAGGCTTGCACCCAGCAACAGGATCATCCAGTTCAGGTAAATCCAGATCAGCAGGATGATACCGATGGCGAAACTGGAATAGATGGCCGCGTACTTGGCCGAGCCGGCCACAAACGAGGCGAACAACATGCCGCCAGCCTGCCAGGAAACCCCGGCGACCAGGCCTGCGATAAACGCATAGCGCAACTTCACCCGGGTATTGGGAATGAAGACGTAGACAAAGGTAAAGGCGGCAACCACCAGGAAGAATGGGGTGAATCGACTGACCGCCAAGATCAGCGAGCCGAAGGGCTCAATTTCCACCAGGGTCTGGACAATATCCGAGGAAAAAATGGTGGCGGACACCCCGATGGCGGACACCATCAACAGCGGCCCGACCATGATCACGCTCAGGTAATTACTGAACCGCTGGGCCATGGAACGCATATCCGGCACCCGCCAGATCATGTTGAAGGACCGCTCGATCTTCTGTATCAGCGAAATCACCGTGTAGACCAGCAGGGCGAGACCGACCGACCCCAACACCCCCACTTTCATGTTGTCTACAAAGCCAAGAATACGCTCGGCAACTTCAATGCCCTGCGGCCCCATCGGCTCGAAGAACTGAAACAGGAAGGGTTCCATCCGCTCGTGTACGCCCATGGCCTTGAGCACGGAGAAACTCAGCGCAAGCAGCGGCACGATACTGAGCAGTGTGGTGTAGACCAGACTCATCGCATGCAGGGTGAGCTGCCCGCTGAGTACATCTCGCACCAGGGCGTAGACCGAACGGCCGACTTTATAGAGCCAGGTCCAGGGCCACTTTTGGGGCGGGTTGGGGTTTGCAAGAATCCAGTCTTCAGCGGCCTGCAGCCGTTCTTTGAGTTGGAATGAAGCCACGTGACGTCCTGTTACACGAAATTTTAGCCAGTTTATCAGGGATATAAGCCGGTGCCCCAAAGTATGGCCGATAACCGGCACTTTGCGAGGTCTAACCTGACAATATAACCATATTAGCTTTTAATCCTTCATCTTATAACCAATCTTCTGTATAAACGGGCGCCATATTCGATATTTGTCAATGAACGGGTTTTCATTATGCGCCTCAAGACTGCTCTGGGCATTGCAGCCGCGTCAGCACTGCTACCATCGGTTGCCTCCGCAACCAATGGCTATTTTACTCATGGCTACGGCACCATCAGTGCCGGGATGGGCGGTACTGGCGCTGCGCTGGCGCAGGACAGCATCGCGGCTGCCACCAACCCCGCCGGACTGGCTTTTGTCGGTAACCGGATCGACGGTGGCATTCAGGTGTTCTCGCCTCGCCGGGAATACTCCGTCGAGGGCAACCCATCGCCTGGCGATATGTTTCCCCTTGCTCCCGGAACCTATAAGAGCAGCAGGGACGGTTTCCTGATACCGCACTTTGGCTTCAACCGGGAACTCTCGGAAACCACCAGTTTTGGCGTGTCGGTGTACGCCAACGGTGGCATGAACACGGATTATTCCAGTGAGAATGGTGGCCCGTTCTATGGTGGTCGCACGGGCGTGAACCTTGAGCAACTGTTCATCGCCCCGACCTGGGCCTGGGAATTTTCCGACAACCAGGCCATCGGGATTTCCCCGGTGATCGCCTATCAGCGTTTTGAAGCAAAAGGCCTCCAGGGCTTCAGTACCTTCTCCTCCGATGGCGACGCCGTTTCAAACAACGGAACAGACGATGCCTGGGGCTACGGCTACCAGATCGGCTGGCAGGGTCAGATCACCGACACGCTGCGCGGTGGTGTGAGCTGGCGCAACATCCTGAAAATGAACGAATTCGACAAATACCGTGGCCTGTTCGCCGAGCAGGGTGACTTCGACATCCCGCAAATGTTCAACGCCGGCATCGCCTGGTCGGGCATCGACAACCACTGGTTCCTGCTGGACGTGCAGCATATCCGTTACAGCGAGATAAACAGCGTCGGCAATCCTTTGCTGCCCAATCTGATGACCGCCCAACTGGGTGATGACGATGGTGCCGGTTTCGGCTGGGACGACATGACCATCGTCAAACTGGGCTGGCAATGGCAGCAGACACCGGACCACGCGTGGCGTGCTGGTGTCAGTTACGGCGAGAATCCCATCTCTGACGAGGATGTGCTGTTTAACATCCTGGCGCCCGGCGTGCAGGAGTGGCATTTCACCGGGGGCTTTACCCACAACTTCAGCGAAAACCTCGAACTGTCCGGTATGGCATTTTTCTCCCCTGCGAAAGAGGTGTCAGGCCCAAACCCTCTGGCCGCTGACCAGACCATCAGTCTGGAAATGTACCAGGTTGGCGCATCCGCTAGCGTGGGCTGGCGTTTCTGACCCATCCCCACCTACAAGAAAGCCACGACAACGTCGTGGCTTTCTTCGTTTTAAAGATCGCCCCTCACTGTGCAGCTGCGAGGTTGTTGGCGGTGATATTCACAATCCGCTGCCTCGCCTCCCGGCTGGCCCAGGCCGAATGGGGAGTAACGATCAGATTGGGAATGTCGTCCGCCAGCAGGGGATTGCCATTGCGGGGCGGTTCTTCGGTCAGCACATCAAAGCCGGCTCCGCCAATCTCGCCTGCCCTCAGGGCATCCGCCAGAGCCTGCTCATCCACCAGACCACCACGGCTGGTATTGATCAGCAGCGCGTCGCTTTTCATCATCTCCAGCTCGCGCTTGCCGATCAGGTTGCGGGTTTCGTCCGTCAGCAGGCAGTGCAGTGACAGCACATCCACCTGCGGCAGCAGTTCATCCAGCGGAATTCTCGGATAGCCGTCCACCTCACTTGGCTCCTGGCCCGGCCTTGCCCCCAGCAGGATTTTCATCCCGAAGGCCTTGGCACGCTCGACCACGCCCTGCCCCAGGTCGCCGTAGCCGATCACCCCCAGGGTGCGTCCTTCCAGCTCGAGGATCGGGTGATCCATCAGGCAGAACATGTCGCTCTGGCCCCACCGCCCGGCCCGCACGTCCCGGTCGTAGTCGAGAAGCCGCGTAGCCAGGGCCAGCATCAGGGCCAGGGTGTGCTGGGCGACGGTGGAGCGACCGTAGTTGGTCACGTTCATCACCTTGATGCCATGCTCCCGGGCGGCTTCCTGGTCAATGTTGTTCAGGCCGGTGGCCACCACGGCAATGGTCTTCAGCTCCGGACAGGCCTCGAAATGCTCGCGCTTGAGCACCACCTTGTTCACCAGCACGGTGTCAAAGCCCCGAATCCGCTCCAGCACCTGCTCCGGCGTGGTGCGTTCGTGCTTTGTCAGGCCGCCGGTGACGGTCTCGATTGGTGACAGGTCAACATCATCGCCAAGGGTGTTGGCGTCGAGGAATACGGCTTTCATGCTTTTCTCCCATCTCAAGATCGCCACAGATTAAGGTAGACTGAAGAAAACGTCCAAATACCGGTGAAGGGATACAACCATGGAACACGAATTCTGGCACGAACGCTGGGCAAAAAAAGAAATCGGCTTCCACGAGGGCACCGTTAACCAGTACCTGCACGATCACTGGCCGGAACTGGCCGGGGAGAACACCGATGCAGTCTTCGTACCGCTGTGCGGCAAGGCCCACGACATGTGGTGGCTGCACGACCGCGGCCACCCGGTCCTTGGTGTGGAACTGAGCGAGATCGCCTGCAAGGACTTCTTCGAGGAAGCCGGCGAGAAAGCCAAAGTACATCCCGGAGAGCCCTTCACCACCTTCAAGCACGACGACCTGGAACTCTGGTGCGGCGACTTCTACCAGCTGGCCCCGGACGATCTCAAACACATCCGGCTCGTCTACGACCGCGCCGCCCTGATCGCCCTGCCGCCCTCCATGCGCCGCCACTATGTCGAGCACCTGACCGCCATCATCCCGGACGGCACCCGGATCCTGCTGATCACCCTGGACTACGACACCGAGATCAAGGGGCCTCCTTTCAACGTTTCCAACGATGAAGTCCGGGAACTTTACGGGCAGGACTTTGAGATTGAGCATGTGCTGACCAATACGCTTGCCAAGGATCACCCGTTTGCCAAGCGGCGGGGGCTTGAGGGGGCTTCGGAGAGTGTGTTTCGGTTGACCAAGCTTTGAGCTCTGGATCTCCCAGCCTGTTGGGTTGGGAGTCTTGGCGGTCGACGAGTGGGGGTGTCTTCCTGAAAACGCTCGAATAAACTCGCTTCGCTCAGACAGTCGATCATTTTCAGGAAGACACCCCCACCCGTTCCCGCCTCGGCAGGCCTTCGGACTGCCATCAGCGGGAACCTTTTTTGTGGCAAACCTGTCAGGTCTGATCGGAGTGTATCGGGGGTTCTTTTTCGGGGTGAATTTGATGTCTGAGCGCAGCGAGTTGCCAATTCGCCCCGAAAAAGAACCTCCGGTGCGCTCCAGCCCCCAACCCCCTGCAGGCTACAAAAGGCCACACCCACCTAACACAATTTAATGAACCTTAACCACTCGCCCACTGTCCAACTTCGCGAACCTGAACTAAGCTCAGATTAAGCAAGCCGCGAAGAGAAAGTTGCATCGCGGCTTGTAAGTATCCATCCCTTTTACCCATAACCAGATAAACACCGCCGGGACAGGCGGCGCCAAAAGCAACGGGGAAATTGCGTGAACTGAAAGCTGAAGAGCAGCGAGCGAGGGGCCATCTATGAGCATACTGCAGCATTTCAAAGACCGGTATGAAGCTACCCAAGAGGAAGAATACACTCTTGAGGAATACCTGGAGATCTGCAAAAAGGACCCAACGGCCTATGCCACGGCCGCTGAGAGAATGTTAATTGCGATCGGCGAGCCGGAGTTGGTAGATACCTCTCGTGACTCAAGACTGTCACGCATCTTTTCCAACAAGGTGATCAAGCGTTACCCGGAATTTTCCGAGTTCTACGGCATGGAAGATGCTGTGGAGAACATTGTTTCCTTCTTCCGCCATGCCGCACAGGGTCTGGAAGAGAAGAAGCAGATTCTGTACCTGCTGGGCCCGGTGGGCGGCGGCAAGTCCTCCCTGGCCGAGAAACTCAAGGCCCTGATGCAGAAGGTACCCTTCTACGCCATCAAGGGTTCACCGATGAACGAATCCCCCCTGGGTTTGTTCGATCCCGCCGAGGACGCCGAGATCCTCGAAGAGGAGTACGGCATTCCGCGCCGTTACCTCAATTCCATCATGTCACCCTGGGCTGTGAAGCGCCTGCATGAGTTTGGCGGTGATGTCAGCCAGTTCCGTGTGGTGAAGAAATATCCGTCGATACTGGACCAGGTGGGGGTCGCCAAGACTGAACCGGGGGACGACAACAACCAGGACATCTCGGCCCTCGTGGGTAAGGTCAATATCCGGATGCTGGAGGACTTCTCCCAGGACGACCCGGATGCCTACAGCTTCAGTGGCGGTCTGTGCAAGGCCAACCAGGGCCTGCTGGAGTTCGTGGAGATGTTCAAGGCGCCGATCAAGGTGCTGCATCCGTTGCTGACGGCCACCCAGGAAGGCAATTACAACACCACCGAGGGCATGGGATCGGTTCCGTTTGACGGAGTGATCCTGGCCCACTCCAACGAATCCGAGTGGCAGACCTTCCGGAACAACAAGCACAACGAGGCGTTCCTGGACCGGGTCTACATCGTCAAGGTGCCTTACTGCCTGCGGGTGACCGAGGAAATCGAGATCTACAAGAAGCTGCTGACCAACAGTTCACTGTATGGCGCCCCCTGTGCGCCGGACACCCTGGATATGCTGGCGCAGTTTTCGGTGCTGTCCCGGATCAAGGAGCCGGAGAACTCCAGCATCTTCTCCAAGATGAAGGTGTACGACGGCCAGAACATCAAGGACACCGATCCGAAGGCCAAGTCGATTCAGGAGTACCGGGATGCAGCCGGGGTCATGGAAGGCATGGATGGCCTGTCCACCCGTTTCGCCTTCAAGATCCTGTCCAAGGTATTCAACTTTGACACCACCGAGGTGGCGGCCAACCCGGTGCACCTGCTCTATGTGCTGGAGAAGCAGATCGAGCAGGAGCAGTTCCAGTCGGAGATCCAGGAAAAGTACCTGCGCTTCATCAAGGAATACCTCGCGCCGCACTATGTCCAGTTCATCGGCAAGGAAATCCAGACCGCCTACCTGGAAAGCTACAGCGAATACGGCCAGAACCTGTTCGATCGTTACGTGACCTATGCCGACTTCTGGATCCAGGACCAGGAATACCGGGATCCGGAGACCGGCGAGATCCTCGACCGCGGGTCCATCAACGACGAGCTGGAGAAAATCGAGAAGCCGGCGGGTATCAGCAACCCGAAGGACTTCCGCAACGAGGTGGTCAACTTCGTGCTCCGGGCGCGGGCCAACAACCAGGGTCGCAACCCATCCTGGCTCAGCTACGAGAAGCTGCGCAGCGTGATCGAGAAGAAGATGTTCTCCAACACCGAGGATCTTCTGCCGGTCATCTCCTTCAACCCGAAAGCCAGTCAGGAAGACCAGAAGAAGCACAAGCAGTTCGTCGAACGTATGGTCGAGCGAGGCTACACCGAGAAGCAGGTACGGCTGTTGGCCGAATGGTACCTGCGTGTTCGCAAGTCTCACTGAAATCAGTGACCAGTCACTGATGGGAGTAGCACTATGGGTATGACCCACATCGTCGACCGGCGGTTGAACGGTAAGAACAAGAGCGCGGTGAACCGGGAACGGTTCCTGCGCCGCTACCGCCACCACATCAAGAAAGCGGTGGCGGAGGCGGTGCACAAGCGCTCGATCACAGACGTTGAACGGGGAGAGAAAGTCAGTATCCCGACCCGGGATATTGACGAGCCCATCTTCCACCACGGCCAGGGTGGCCGGCGCGAGATGGTGCACCCCGGCAACCAGGAGTTTGTGGCCGGGGACATGATCCCCAAGCCCCAGGGCGGCGGCGGTCAGGGCGGCGGCCAGGGTCAGGCCAGTCCCGATGGCGAGGGCATGGACGAGTTCGCCTTCCAGATCACCCAGGAAGAGTTCCTGGACTTCCTGTTCGATGACCTGGAACTGCCCAACCTCGCCCGCAAGAAACTCAAGGATACCGAGGCCTTCAAATACGTGAGGGCCGGTTTCACCAACCAGGGCATTCCGGCCAAGCTGGATGTGGTGCGCTCACTCCGGGGCGCCCACGCCCGTCGCCTTGGCCTGGGTGGTGCCCGCAAGAAGAAGATCAAGGATCTGGAGAAGCAGCTGGAAGCGCTGAAATCCGCACCGGAGGATCTGGATCCGGCCTTCAGCCACGAGGACCAGATCAAGGTATTGGAAGACGAGATCGCGAGGCTCAAGGCCAACGTGCGCCGGATCCCGTTCATCGATGAGATCGACCTGCGCTACCGCCAGCACGTGAAGCAACCGAAACCGGCCACCAGTGCGGTGATGTTCTGCCTGATGGACGTTTCCGGCTCCATGACCCAGATGCACAAGGACATTGCCAAGCGTTTTTTCATCCTGCTCTACCTGTTCCTGAAGAAGAACTACAAGAAGATCGACGTCGTCTTCATCCGCCACCACACCAGCGCCAAGGAAGTGGACGAGGAGGAGTTCTTCTACAGCCGGGAGACCGGCGGCACCATTGTCTCCAGTGCGATCAAGCTGATGCACAAGATCATCGAGTCCCGCTATTCCCCGGCGGAATGGAACATCTATGCCGCCCAGGCATCGGATGGCGATAACTGGAACGACGACTCTCCGGTCTGCGGCAAGCTGCTGGCCGACAGCATCCTGCCGCTGGTGCAGTATTACGCATATGTGGAGATCACGCCCCAGGATCACCAGATGCTCTGGTACGAGTACGAGAAGATCATGGAGCGGTTCCCCCAGAGCTTTGCCATGCAGCAGATTGCTGACCCGGGCGAGATCTACCCGGTGTTCCGCCAGTTGTTCGAGAGGAAAGCCGCATGAGTAGCATCGTCGACCGTCCGAACGTACCGGAAAGCGACCAGCCCGGAGCCAGGAAGCCGATTTCCACCGGGTCGGAGTGGACCTTCGACCTGATCCAGCAGTACGACGACGAAATCGCCAAATGCGCCGAGGAGTTTGGCCTGGATACCTACCCGAACCAGATCGAGGTAATCAGCGCCGAGCAGATGATGGATGCCTACAGCTCAGTGGGCATG
Organism: Marinobacter szutsaonensis; assembly: GCF_039523335.1. Classification (NCBI taxonomy): domain Bacteria; kingdom Pseudomonadati; phylum Pseudomonadota; class Gammaproteobacteria; order Pseudomonadales; family Marinobacteraceae; genus Marinobacter; species Marinobacter szutsaonensis. The sequence continues at coordinate 1,362,721 of NZ_BAAAFC010000001.1, forward strand.
CCGGTGGGTTACCATCACTGGTCCTTCGGCAAGCAGTTCCTGAACACCGCCAAGGGCTACCAGCGCGGGCAGATGGGGCTGGCCTACGAGATCGTGATCAACTCCAACCCGTGTATTGCCTACCTGATGGAGGAGAATACCCTTCCCATGCAGGCGCTGGTGATCGCCCACGCCTGTTATGGCCATAACTCCTTCTTCAAGGGCAACTACCTGTTCCGCACCTGGACCGACGCCAGCGCCATCATCGATTACCTGGTGTTCGCCCGCAACTACGTGGCCGAGTGCGAGGAACGCCATGGTGTGGATGCAGTGGAGGAGATCCTGGATTCCTGCCACGCCCTGATGAACTACGGCGTGGACCGTTACAAGCGGCCGCCGCCCATTTCGGCCGCCGAAGAAGCCCGCCGCCAGAAGGAACGGGAAGAGTACCAGCAGCGCCGGATCAATGATCTGTGGCGTACCATCCCGAGGCCGGAGGACGACGATGACCCGGTGAAACGCCAGCGCCGATTCCCGGAGGAACCCCAGGAGAACCTGCTGTACTTCATCGAGAAGAACGCGCCGCTGCTGGAGACCTGGCAGCGGGAGATCATCCGCATCGTGCGCAAGCTCGGGCAGTACTTCTACCCGCAGCGCCAGACCCAGGTGATGAACGAGGGCTGGGCCACGTTCTGGCACTACACCCTGCTGCATCGCATGTACGACAAGGGTCTGGTGAATGACGGTTTCATGCTGGAGTTCCTCCAGAGTCATTCGGCAGTGGTCTATCAGCCGCCGTTCAACAGCCCCTGGTATTCCGGCATCAACCCCTACACCCTTGGTTTCTCCATTTTCACCGACCTCCGGCGGATATGTGAGAACCCCACCGACGAGGACCGGGAATGGTTCCCGGACATTGCCGGATCGGACTGGCTGGAGACGCTGCACTTTGCCATGCGCAACTTCAAGGATGAGAGCTTTATCCAGCAGTTCCTGTCACCCAAGGTAATGCGGGACCTGAAGCTCTTTTCCATCGAGAATGACGACCAGGAAGATCATTACATGGTCACCGCCATTCACGATGACCCCGGTTACCGGCCATTGCGAGAAAAACTGGCCCGCCAGTACAACCTGAGTTACCGGGAGCCTAATATCCAGGTCTGGAACGTGGATGTGCGGGGCGATCGCTCCCTCACCCTCAGGCATATCCCGGTGGACCGGGTGCCTCTGGGTGAAGACACCGAGGAAGTGGTGCGCCACGTTCACCGGCTATGGGGCTTCGATGTGCACCTGGAAAGCGTGGATGAAGGTACGGTTGTGGAGGAATATCATTGTCCGCCACCCCATCTCGATGACGAGTAACCGTGCAGGCAGCTGACAAATTTACCCCGGCCCCAGACAATCAGGACAATGGCCCGACCAACCACCCTTCGCCGGTGCTGGCCGGGCCCTTGTTGCGCCATGCCAGTCAGGACCAGCTGGCCCTCTGGCTGGTGGCCCGGGAGTCCCTGAGCCTTTGTGTCAGACTGTCCGAGCTGGACCATCCCAAGCACCCACTCCTTGAACGGGAGCTCCGTGCCACCGAGCTGACCCGGCTCAGGATCGGCAGCCACGCGTGGCTGCACCTGATAGATCTCAGACCTGACGACTCCCTGCCCCGGGATACCCGGCTGGAATACGACCTTGGCATCACCACCCTGGAGGGTGTGAGCTGGGTTCGGGACTGGGCGCCGCATCTGTGCCCGGAGGACCGGGAGCGACCCGGCTTTGTCATCAAGTCACGACTTGATCGCATCTTGCATGGCTCCTGCCGCCGGCCCCACCACTCCTCCGCCGATGGCCTGGTGCGGGTGGATGAGGAACTGCACAAGGCCCGCCATCTGGAGGATATCCCGGCACTGCTGCTGATGACCGGTGACCAGATCTACGCCGACGATGTCGCCGGCCCCATGCTCCATGCCATCCAGTGCGTGATTCATCAGCTCGGGCTCTACCAGGAGGTCCTGGAAGGCGCCTCCCTGAGCCACAGCCGGGAGCTGACCTCCCTGGAGAAGGCCTACTATCACCGGGACAAGCTGCTGCCAGAATCGGAATTCAACGAGGATCTGGCCGAACGTTTCTTCGGCGGCGTGCGCAAGCCGGTGTTCACCACCGCCAACGCCGGCAACCACCTGATCTCCTTCGCCGAGGTGATGGCCATGTACCTGCTGGTCTGGTCACCCGAGCCCTGGGCCATGGTGACACCTGCCGAACCCGTGAGTGACCAGGAGGAGCTGGCTCGCTATCGCCGGGAACAGGAGGCGATTGACCGGTTCCGTGCGGATTTGCCCAGGGCTGCCCGTGCCCTGGCCAATGTGCCGGTTTACATGATTTTTGATGACCACGACGTGACCGACGACTGGAACCTGTCGGCACTCTGGGAAACCACGGCCTACGAACATCCCTTCTCCCGCCGGATCATCGGGAATGCCTTGCTTGGTTACCTGCTTTGTCAGGGCTGGGGCAACCAGCCCGACACCTTCAAGGACCTGCTGGAGCAGTGCCAGGGGCTGTTGGCACCACAGAAAGATCACAATGAACTGGACAAGACCATCCAGGATGAACTGATTGACCAGCTGTTCCATTTCCATCGGTGGCACTACAGCCTGGCCACCAGCCCGAAACTGGTGGTCCTGGATACCCGCACCCACCGCTGGCGCAGCGAAGTCCGGCGCAGTCACCCCTCCGGTCTGATGGACTGGGAGTCCCTGACCGACTTCCAGCAGGAGGTGATGGGCGAGGACGCGGTGGTCGTGGTCTCGCCCGCCCCCATGTTCGGCGTGAAGCTGATCGAGATGATCCAGCGGGTGTTCACCTGGTTCGGTAAACCACTGCTGGTGGATGCGGAAAACTGGATGGCGCACCGGGGCGCCGCCAGCGTGATGCTGAACATTTTCGGCCATCCCCGCACCCCGAAGCATTTCGTGATCCTGTCTGGTGATGTGCACTACTCCTTCGCCTACGACATCCGGTTGAAACACAAGCACAACAGCCCCGAGATCTGGCAGATCACCAGCAGCGGTATCAAGAACGAGTTTCCCCATCAGTTGCTGGAATGGCTGGACCGGCTGAACCGCTGGTTGTTCGCCCCCTGGTCACCCCTGAACTGGTTCACCAAGCGCCGGCGCATGCGGATTCGACCGAGGCTGCCGGAAGGACGGGATGCCGGGGAGCGGCTGTGGAACCATGCCGGCATCGGAGATGTCCGGCTGGATGACGAGGGCGCACCCTCCGCCATCCGGCAACTGAATGCCGATGGCGGAGGGACGGTGTTTCACCGTGGCCGGGAGGAATGATCAGCCCGAGACGGACGGCAGGCCGGAGAGGGCCATGGCCAGCTCCTGCTCGTCGTATTCGTAGTCCTCAAGCTGGCCCTCGAAGTAGGCGGTGTAGGCCGCCATGTCGAAGTGGCCGTGACCGCAGAGGTTGAACAGGATGACCTCGTCCTTGCCTTCCCGCTTGCAACGCAGGGCTTCCTCGATGGCGCCCTTGACCGCGTGGTTGGCCTCCGGTGCCGGCACGATGCCCTCGTTGCGGGCAAACAGCACGCCGGCTTCGAAGCATTCGCGCTGGGTATAGGACACTGCATCAAACAGGCCCAGCTCCTTGGCGTGGGACACCATCGGCGCCATGCCGTGGTAACGCAGGCCACCGGCGTGGAAGCCCGGGGGAGTGAAATCGGAGCCCAGGGTGTGCATCTTGGTCAGCGGCGTCATGTGGGCGGTATCGCCGTAATCGTAGGCGTACTTGCCCCGGGTCAGAGTGGGACAGGCCGAGGGCTCAACCGCCACAATCCGTGACTTCTCTCCACCGCGCAGGGCATGGCCCATGAACGGGAAGGCAATGCCGGCAAAGTTGGAACCGCCGCCGGTGCAACCGACGATCACGTCCGGCCAGCAATCGGCCATTTCCATCTGCTGCATCGCTTCCAGACCAATCACGCTCTGGTGCAGCAGCACGTGGTTCAACACCGAGCCCAGAGCGTACTTGGTGTTCGGGTCCTGAACCGCCAGCTCCACCGCCTCGGAAATGGCGATACCCAGGCTGCCGGTGTGGTCGGGTTTCTCGGCCAGCACCTTGCGACCGAACTCGGTCAGCTCGGAGGGTGACGGCACGCACTTCGCGCCGTAGGTTTCCATCACCGCGCGGCGGTAGGGTTTCTGGTTATAGGAAACCCGGACCTGGAACACAGTCACGTCGATATCGAACAGCGAGCCGGCGAAGGAAAGCGAGGTGCCCCACTGCCCCGCCCCGGTCTCGGTAGTCAGGGTACGGATGCCCGCCTGCTGGTTGTAGAACGCCTGCGGGATGGCGGTATTGGGCTTGTGGCTGCCCGCCGGGCTCACGCCCTCGTACTTGTAGAAGATCTTGGCCGGGGTTCCAAGGGCCTTCTCCAGACGATGCGCCCGATACAGCGGTGCCGGGCGCCAGAGCCGATAGACGTCGCGAACTGGCTCGGGAATCTCGATCTCCCGCTCGGTGGACACCTCCTGCTGGATCAGCTCCATGGGGAACAGGGGTTCCAGATCGGCCGGACCCACCGGCTGTTTGGTGGCGGGGTGCAACACCGCCGGCAGCGGTTCCGGAAAATCCGCCTGCAGGTTGTACCAGTATTTCGGCATCTGGCTTTCGTCGAGAAGGAACTTGGTTTGCATGAATATAAAATCCCTACTGTTTATGTTGTTATCGCCCCTCAGAATACCCATTCCAGGCCCGCATAAAAAGTTCTTCCGGGACCGGGTTCGAAATAGCCGCGCTCTTCCACTGGACGATTCGCGTTGGCATTGATCCGGACGTTACTGAAGTACTCCTGATCCAGCAGGTTGCGAAGGCCGGCATACAGGTTCAGGGTCTGATCCGCCATCCGGAAGGAATCGCCGGCACGCAGACCTACCAGCCAGTAATCACTCACCAGGGTCTGATTACTGTTCTCGGCATAGAACTCGCCTACATACTGCCACTCAAGCGCCGCGAAACGGCCGGCTGGTCCGCGCCACTCCAGCTCGCTCACCCATAGCTGCTCCGGGAGGCCGGGGATGTCGTTGCCGCTGGCATCGTTGCCCTGTTCGTCAACAAAGTCCCGTAATTCGTAATCGGCGAGGGTCAGGGCGCTGGTCACTCGCCAGGCGTAGGAAAGCTCCCAGGCCAGCCCCAGCTCCAGGCCATTGCGCCGGGTTTCACCGGCATTTTCATAAAAGGTCTGATCCCCCACATTAAAAGGCAGAATCTCATCCTCCACCCGGATGGAGAAAATGGCGAGATCGTAGCTGAAACCGCGACCCAGCAATCCGCGCATACCCAGCTCGCGATTCAACGCCTGCTGAGGCTCCAGCTCGGGATTGAAACCACCGCCGCCGGGATTGGCGAATTCGGTAAAGGTGGGCGACTCAAACGCCGTACCCAGAGTGGCGTACACCTGGTGCCCTGGAGCCAGTTTGTAGCTGATGCCGGCAACGCCACTGTACTCCCGGAAAGTACGGTTGCCCGAATCATCGTCACCGTCTTGCAGCCAGTGGTCATCAATGGCCAGTCGCAACCGGTCGAACCGCAGACCCAGGGATACATTGAGTGCATCGCTGAGCGCCAGATCGCCCTGGCCAAATACCGCCACATTGGTGGCGCTCTGATTTTCCGCTTGGGTCTGGCCGGTGATATCGCCATCGATGGACACCGAATAGCGGCGCCTGTCGTCGGATTGATGATGCACATCCAGACCGGTGACCCACACCAGGGGCAACCCGGCGAGCATCGATTCCTGCTGGTACTCGGAACTGATGCCGTAAAAGTGCCGGTCGTAGGCCACCCGACTGCTACCCGGGAATGGCAGTTGCTGTGCAAAATCCCGGTGGGTATAGAAAGTATCCAGGGTGAGTTGGCCAGGCAAAACCGCCGAATCTTCAAATCGTACGCCCAGGGTCTGCTGGTTCACGGTCTGGCTACTATCCAGCCTCTTGGCCAGTTCGGTGGCCTGGTTCGGATCCTCTTCCGCCTGGGCCAGGGTGAGCCCGCCCGGGTCTTCAGACTTCGGGTTGTGCAACACGTTGAAGGTGGCTGTCACCCGCCGGCCAGGGTCCAGATCGTGCCCTGTCCGGGCATTGAACAATCCTTTTTCCGCCTCGCTCTGCTCCCGATGGCCGTCAACGGTCAGCCAGGAGAGCGTGGCTATGCCACTGGTATCACCATCAACGCCGTTACCCTGGACCGCAGCCTTGCGGTAGCCGTCACTGCCACCATCAAGCCGCAGCCGACCGCCAGGGGGGAGCTCATCACCCAACGCGGTGGCAATATCAATTACACCGCCTGCGGCATTACCATACTGAACCGACGCAGGCCCCCGGATGACTTCAATTCGCTGGGCCGAATCCAGATCAATGGCATCAATCTGGGACTGGCCGTCAGGAAGGGTATAGGGAATGCCATCAACCTGAATACGGATACCCCGAATACCAAAGGGCGCCCTCGCGCCAAACCCTCGGGTGGACAACCTGAGATTCTGGGCGAAGTTGTAGCGGTTCTGAAAAAACAGACCGGGGACGGTATTGAGGGATTCGTCCAGTTGCAGGCGCTGCTGGCCCTGGCGGATATCCGGGGCGTTAATCACTGAGACCGCAGCGGGGGTTTCATACAGATCCCGAACCAGCCGCGGCGCCGTGACTTTCAGCACCAACTCCTCATCGGTGTCCGATGGCGATTGGGCAATCGCAGGTAGCGAGACAGAAAAACAGATGGGTGCCAGGGCAAGCGCTGGAAAGTAGTTGTGATTGTTCAAAAGGCCTCCTCAGGGTTCGCTTTCCAGGACTTTGGTTGCCGCCCCAATGTCGCGGAATCAGGCGGGAATCCACGCATCGAGCAGATCAACCAGCCAGGGCACCAACAAGGCGGTGGCAAATGCGGACAGTGCCATGGCCAATCCCGAGAAGGCGCCCATCTGGTTACTGACCTGGAACGCCCGGGCGGTGCCAATCCCGTGGGCAGCCACGCCCATGGCGATGCCCTTGGCGGTGTCATCCTTCACCCGAATCCACTCGAACAGCTTGGTGCCGAGCACCGCCCCCGTGATTCCGGTGATCACCACCAGCACCGCCGTCAGTGACGGCAGGCCGCCGATTTTCTCGGAGATGCCCATGGCCACCGGCGCCGTAGCCGATTTCGGTGCCAGAGACATCTGGATCTCGAACGAGCCACTGAAGATCCGCGCCAGCCAGATCGAGCTGCCAGCCGCAATTACGACACCACACAGGAGCGAGATGGTGACCGGCATCCAGAGTTGCCTCAGCCGGGAGAACTGCTGGTACAGCGGCACCGCCAGCGCCACCGTGGCCGGACCAAGCAGGAAGTGAACGAACTGGCCACCCTCGAAATAATCGTTATAGGAGGTGCCGGTCAGCAGCAGCAGGCCGATAAGCATGGCGACGGACGTCACCACCGGATTGGCCAGGGGGTTGGAATTGGTGCGCAGGTAAAGCCGGTAGGCCAGACCATAGGCCACCAGGGTAATGGTCAGCCCCAGCAGTGGCGAAGCCGAGAGGTAGACCCAGATATCCTTCAACCCGGGATCATTCATGGTTCTGCTCCTCTTTTGCGGCCGAACCCACCAGCCACCTTGTAGTCAGCTGCATCACCAGGGCCGTGGCCACCATGGTGATGACCGTGCTGAGCAGCAACGCCAGGGTAATGGGCAGCCACTCGTCGGCAATCCGGCTGAAGTGCGCCATCATGCCCACGCCCGCCGGTACAAACAGCAGGGACAGGTGGCTGAGCAGGCCGGTGGAGGCGGTTTCCACCGATTCCGGCGTGCTGCCGCGAATCCACAAGGTGATGAACAACATCACCATGCCCAGCACCGGTCCGGGAATGGGCACCCCCAGCAATCGCACGGTGACCTCTCCGACCAACTGGTACACCAGCAACAGGGTTATGCCATTGAGAAACTGCATGAAACTCTCCCCGGACGAAATGAAAAAAATTCACCAGATCAGGGAACTTTATAACACCCTGAATCGTGAACAGAGCCCAATATCAGTATACTTTCAGCTTACAACTAAAAATCCCTTACATAGTTAGTGGAGTACGACAAGGAATGAAACGTCTGGGAACACTGGATGCCTCATGGCTGGCCGTGGAATCTGAGGACACCCCGATGCACGTGGGTACCCTGCAGATCTTCTCACTGCCGGAGGGCGCTCCCGAGACCTTCCTGCGGGATATGGTCACCCGCATGAAAGAAGCTGGCGACATCGCCTCGCCCTGGGGCTACAAGCTTGCCTGGTCCGGCTTTCTCGGCCGGCTGGTTGCCCCCTACTGGGTGGAAGACAAGAAAATCGACCTGGATTACCACGTTCGGCACTCGGCACTGCCTCGGCCCGGGGGCGAGCGGGAACTGGGTATCCTGGTATCCCGCCTGCACTCCAATCCCCTGGATTTCTCCCGGCCGCTGTGGGAATGCCACGTGATCGAGGGCCTGGAGAACAACCGGTTTGCCCTGTACACCAAGATGCACCATTCGATGATCGACGGCATCAGCGGTGTGCGCCTCATGCAGCGGGTGCTGACCACCGATCCGGACCGCCGCGAGATGCTTCCGCCCTGGTCGGTCAAACCCCAGCGTCGCAGGGGCAGCAAGACCGACAAGGAAGCCACCATTCCCGCCGCCGTCTCCCAGGCCATGGATGCCCTGAAACTGCAGGCGGACATGGCACCGAGGCTCTGGCAGGCCGGCAACCGGCTGGTACACTCGGTGCGTCATCCCGAAGACGGTCTGACCGCGCCCTTTACCGGCCCGGTCTCGATCCTCAATCACCGGGTGACGCCCCAGCGCCGCTTCGCAACACAGCATTACCAGCTCGACCGGCTCAAGGCCCTGGCCCACGCCTCCGGCGGTTCCCTGAACGACATCGTTCTGTACCTGTGCGGAACGGCGCTGCGCCGGTTCCTGGTGGAGCAGGACCAGCTGCCAGACATCCCGCTCACCGCAGGCATCCCGGTGAATATCCGGCCGTCGGATGACGAGGGTACCGGCACCCAGATCAGCTTCATGATTGCCTCCCTGGCAACCGACGAGCCCGATCCGCTGACCCGGCTGCAGGACATCAAGACCTCCACCCGACGGGCCAAGGAGCATCTTCAGAAACTGCCCCGCAGTGCCCTGACCCAGTACACGATGATGCTGATGTCGCCGTACATCCTGCAGTTGATGTCCGGGCTTGGCGGGCGCATGCGCCCGGTGTTCAACGTCACCATCTCCAATGTGCCGGGCCCGCAGCAAACCCTCTACTATGAGGGCGCGAGGCTCGAGGCCATGTACCCGGTGTCACTGATCGCCCACGGCGGGGCGCTGAATATTACCTGCCTGAGCTATGCCGGATCGCTGAACTTCGGCTATACCGGCTGCCGGGATACCCTGCCCAGCATGCAGAAACTGGCGGTGTATACCGGTGAGGCGCTGGAAGAGATCGAGGGGCTGATCCTGCCGCCGAAGCCGAAAACCGCCGGCCGGCGGAAGAAAGCGGCGACCGCCAGCAAGTAAGGCCTGAGCGGATCAGGCGCCGTCACTTTGCCAGTGGCCGGCGCCGACAAAGATCATTTGCAGGAAGCGGGTCGTCCGTTTCCGGATCTGACCGATCTGGTAGTCGTCGTCCGGAGAGACGCTGAGCAGGTCAGTCAGGCTGAAGGCGACGGTACGCACCACCAGGTCACAGGTCAGATCCATATCCGCATCGCTCAGATGATCCATCAACCGTAGCCGGCGCAGGTCGTTGGCCAGCTCACTGGCGAAGAAGCGCATCTCGCTGCGGATGCCTTCCTGCACTGCCCGGCTCTCCCCCGCCAGTCCCTGGGCCATGAACATGAAGAAGTTCCGGTTGGTCCGGGCATGGGCCACGAAGATTCCCACCGATTCCTCGATCAGCTTGTCCGACTGAAGCACATTGGCGCGGGCCTCCCGCATCATCCGGCGCAAGACCAGCCCCAGCTCATCCACCAGCTGCAGCCCCAGGTCGTCCATGTTCCGGAAATGCCGGTAGAACGAGGTGGGCACTACACCCGCCTGCCGCGTCACTTCCCGGATCCCGAGGCTGGCAAAGTGCCGGCCCTTGCCTACCAGGGCCAGCGCCGCGCCCATCAGTTTTTCCCGGGTTTCCCCGGGCTTTCGTCGTTGTCGTTCTGCCATGTCCTGCCGCGTCATCGGTTCTTCGTGTTCACGAGTGTACACATTTGACCCGAAGAAAGTCGCCCGGACTTGTCATTCTGAGCCAACTCACCAAGCCGGATTGTCTCCCGAAATTTCCGTGTGTACAGTCGTACACATTAGTGAACAAGTGTACACATCAACATAGATGAGCACCAAGGAATCCATGGAGAGCACCACCATGTTAGCGAGAGTGACACAGAGCAAGACCATACACTGGCTGGGCCGACAGCTGTCGAATCAGGACAATCCGGAATCCTGGCTGGACCCGGTGTTGGCAAAGATCAACCCCATGTGGGTACAGGCGTACACACCGGCACGGGTCGAGCAGGTAATTCAGGAAACAGCCGACACCCGGACCTTCGTACTGAGACCGGCACGACGCTGGACAGGCTTCCGGGCTGGACAGCACGTGAACATCTGTACCGAGATCGACGGCGTTCGTCGTAATCGCACCTTCAGCCTGTCCAGTTCTCCCCTGCTTTGGGAAACCCAGGGCCTGGTGACCCTGACCATCAAACGCCTGCCCGGCGGACTGGTTACCAATTGGCTCCACGACCGGGTTGTGCCCGGCCAGGTGATTGGTCTGGGTGAGGCCTTTGGCGAATTCCTGATCCCCGAGCCCGCTCAACCGGTCCTGTTCATTGCCGGCGGCAGCGGTATCACACCGGTAGTCAGTCAGCTGGAAACCATGGCTGCGCAGGATTACCCGGCGCCGGTCACGCTGCTGTACTTCGTGCGCACCCATCGGGATGTCATCGCGGGGGAGAAACTCCGGGCGCTGGCGTCCCGTCATTCGACACTGACGGTGCAGGTAATCGCCACCAACGAAAGCGAGGAACCCCGGTTTCTCAGGGGCGAGGATCTCGATGGGATAGCCAACCTGAAAAGCCGGGAGGTGTACCTGTGCGGCCCCAAGGGTTTGATGGACCTGGCCGGTGACCTGCTGCATCAGCGGGGAGTCACCGACGACCGGATCCACAGCACCTTCTTTGCCCCGCCGGCGCCAGCACAACTCGAAGGCACCGAGCTTGGCGGCCAGGTGACGTTTGCCAACAGTGATGTGCAGGTGGGCTCCAAGGGCGATGCCAACCTGCTGGAGATTGCCGAAGCCGCCGGCCTGACGCCGCAATACGGCTGTCGCATGGGCATCTGCCACCAGTGCAGCTGCCGCAAGACCAGCGGCACCGTGATCAACCGGTTGACCGGCCAGGTTTCCGGGGCCGGCGAGGAAAACGTCCAGCTTTGCATTTCCGTGCCCAGGGGGCCGGTCTCTGTCGACGTTTAAACCCAGTTATCCGAATCAACGCAGCCTTTAACTTCCATGAACTGCTGCAAGGAGTTTGCCATGAAGAAACTGAACGAGACCCAACTGCAGGAACTGGAGCAGGATCTCAACGCCATCCGCGACGAGGTACTGGCGGACCTGGGCGAACGTGATGCCCGGTACATTCGCCGCATCATTCGCCTGCACCGGACCCTGGAAATCGGTGGTCGGGTGATGATGCCCTTCGGATTCATTCCGCCGGTCTTTTTGGCCGCAACCGCGTCACTGGGGGTTGCCAAAATCCTTGAGAACATGGAGATCGGCCACAATGTCATGCACGGCCAGTATGACTGGATGAATGACCCGAACCTGCATTCGCAAACCTACGAGTGGGACACGGTCTGCACCGCCGACTCCTGGCGCCGGACCCACAACTACGAGCATCACACCTACACCAATGTCATCGGCAAGGACCGGGATTACGGTTACGCAGTACTTCGCCTGAGCGACGAGGACGAGTGGAAGCCCTGGCACAGCCTCCAGTTCATCAACTACATCCTGTTGAGCGTGCTGTTCCAGTGGGGCGTGGGCCTGCACGAACTGGAAAGCGAGAAACTGCGTCGTCGTGAGATCCGTTGGCGGGACAAGTTGCCGTTTCTGAAGGACTTTGCCCGCAAGGGCGGTCGGCAGGCGTTCAAGGATTACGTGTTCTTTCCGTTGCTGACCCTGCCGGTTGCACCGATCGTGCTGGCCGGCAACATCGGAGCCAACCTGATCCGCAACCTGTGGTCATCCACTGTGATTTTCTGCGGCCACTTCACTCAGGATGCGGAAACCTTCTCCGAGGCAGAGTGCGAGGGTGAAAGCAAGGGGCATTGGTACCTGCGCCAGCTAACCGGCTCCTCGAACTTCACCGGCGGACGCTGGCTGCATATCCTGAGCGGGCACCTGAGCTACCAGGTCGAGCACCACGTGTTCCCGGACCTGCCGGCCCATCGTTACCCGGAGATTTCCGAGAAGGTGCAGGCGGTCTGTCTCAAACACGGCATTCCGTACAACACCGGCAGCTTCGCCAGGCAGTACGGCACTGTGCTCAACCAGATCTTCCGCTACTCCCTGCCGGACCGGGTTCGCACCAGGCTGGAAGGCAGAAGCGCCCCTCAGGCGATCTGAAGCAGGCGCAGCAACTGTGGCCGGTGTTGATCCTGGATCACATCGGCCAGAGTGTACTGGTCCAGCACCTCGAGGAAGGCCTTGAGCGCTTCGTTGAACATGGACTTGAGGCCACACACCGGCGTGATCTTGCAGGCATTCTTTGACGAAAAACACTCGACAATGCTCAGGTCCTGCTCGGTCTCCCGGACCAGAATCCCCACATTGATGTCCTCCGGCGCCATGTGCAGACGCATGCCACCCTTCTTGCCACGAATGGTCTCGATGTAGCCTTTCTTATTGAGCTGGTGCACCACCTTCATCAGGTGGTTCTTCGATATATCATAACTGTCGGCAATTTCCTGGATAGTTGCCAGACGATCACCCTGCGCCGACAGGTAAATCAGCACGCGGAGTGAATAATCCGTATAACGGGTGATGTGCATTCAGTGCTCCAGTTTAAATAAAAGTCGTTCAACAGGACGGTCGCGTCAGCAGGTAGCAGGCCGTGGCAGCCAAACAGGCACCCACGATACCCAATACCATCAGGGAAGCTCCCATCAGCAATAACATGGCCCAGCTCAATGCCATCATGCTGCAGGCCAGAACCTTGGCACTGACCGGCACCGACCGACGGCGACGCCAGTTATCAATCGCCGGTCCGAACCGGGGATGGGCATCCAGCCACTGGGCAAAGGCCGGTGACCCCTTGCTGGCAAAAAACGCAGCCAACAGGACAAAGGGGGTGGTCGGCAGCAAAGGCAGAACCACACCCACCACCGCCAGGCCTGCAGAGATATACGCCAGAATCCTAAATCCGGTTTTCCCGGAAGGCTCGCCCATGACGGGGCCCCCGCTATGATTCATAACTGCATCTATTCTACCTTCATTCAATGGACGGGTCTCCCCAACCGGCTCAGGAAAACCAGCCGCGCCACATAGGCCACCTTGATGCCCACCGCGAACAGTAAAGTGCCAACGTGAGCGAGGATCTGGATGGCCATGGGAAAGTAACGGGCCAGGGGATAAGCCACCAGCACCGTCAACAGCAGCCCCAGAAGTGACCAGACCATCGCACTGTTCGCCCTGAATAGCAGCTTTTCCATTTGAAACCTCCAAAATACATCTTTAATATGTATTCTATAGACTTCTTTTAAGAAGTTTCAACCCTTGTCCCTGATGGTGATCCCACAGGGGTCCCGGAAACAGACAGAAGTTCCTGATTTTCACCCAAAAAGATTCACCTTATTTAAATGTAAAGGAGAAATGCCATGACACCTCAAACCTGGGTTGAAGAAGCCACCGAAGAGGAACTCATTGAGCACATCCTGAACCGCTACCACGACACCCACCGGGACCAGTTACCGGAAATGATCCGTCTGGCCCAGCGGGTGGAGCGGGTTCACAGTGGCCACCCCGATTGCCCGACCGGCCTGAGCGCCCACCTTGAGACCATGCAGGCCGAACTGGAAAACCACATGGCCAAGGAAGAGCAGATCCTGTTCCCGATGATCGTGCGGGGAATCTCGGGCATGGCACGCGGTCCGATCTCGGTCATGCGCTCCGAACATGACGATCATGCCGCCGCCCTCGCCCGGCTCGAGGAGCTGACCAATCAACTGCGGCTGCCGGAGGGTGCCTGCAATACCTGGCGCAGGCTCTATGAGGAAATCGGGCAGTTCCGACAAGACCTCAGGGACCACATCGATACGGAAAACAACGTGCTGTTTGTCCGCATCGACGGGCTGTCCGCCTAGGCTTACCTCCCGAGGGGTATCGGAATAGTTGATCCAATCTGCAATACTTGGTCTATACTCAGATCAAAAAACAAGCGGTAACAGGATCAACCCGATGCCCCAGAGCAAACTGACAGACCGTTTTGGCCGCACCGTCAACTACGTGCGCCTGTCCGTCACTGACCGGTGTGACTTCCGCTGTGTCTACTGCATGGCCGAGGACATGACGTTCCTCCCCCGCCAGCAGGTACTGACCCTGGAAGAAATCGCCCGCGTTGCACGCAACTTCGTTTCGCTGGGGACTGAAAAGATCCGCCTCACCGGCGGCGAACCCATGGTTCGCAAGGATATCCTGGAACTGGTGAAGGAAATCGGCACCTACGGGCTGCGGGACTTTGCCATGACCACCAATGGCAGCCAGCTGACCACCATGGCCGAGCCCCTGCGCAAGGCCGGTATGCACCGGCTGAATATCAGCCTCGATTCCCTTGATGCCGAGAAATTCCACAACATCACCCGCACCGGCAAGCTCAGCCAGGTCCTGGACGGCATTGATGCCGCGCGCGAAGCCGGGTTCCGGGGCATCAAGCTCAACACCGTGGTAATGAAGGGCCGCAATGACGAGGAAATCCCGGAGCTGATCGAATTCGCCCGCAAGAAGCAGGTGGATATCAGCTTCATCGAGGAAATGCCCCTGGGCGAAATTTCCGAGCACGACCGGGGGCTCGCCCTGTGTACCAGCGAGGAAGTCCGGGACATTATCCGGAATACCCACGAACTGGTCCCGGCCACCGAGGATTCCGGTGGTCCGGCCCGTTACTACCGGATGCCGGACAGCCCGATCAAGGTCGGGTTCATTTCCCCGCATTCACACAACTTCTGCTCCACCTGTAACAGAGTGCGGGTAACGGTCGAAGGCCGGTTATTGCTGTGTCTGGGCAATGAGCACTCGGTGGATCTGCGCCGTGTGCTGCGGGGTAACCCGGTAACCGACGACAAGCTGCGCGAGACCATCATCAACGCCATGGATCTGAAGCCGGAACGTCATCACTTCTCGAGTAATGGGGATGTGCAGATTCTTCGGTTTATGAACATGACTGGCGGCTGAGCGGACCTCTTCGTTTTTGCCGCCGAAAGGAGGGGTCAGATGAAAGCCTTCATCTGACCCCGTTTTCACATGGAGTGTTCTGACGTTTCCGCCTCCATCTCCCCCATATCGTGCATCCCGCTCATCTCGCCCATGGCCGCACCGGTGTTCAGGTGTTCCATGGTGATCTCGCTGTATTTCAGAACCTCACCACCATAATCCCTCATGAAGCCATGGGCGGCATCCTCGGTGGCGAACGAGGCCAGGGTCGGCCCCATGGCACCGGTGCGGTCTGAGCCAACCACGAAGAACGCGTCCCGGGCATCGATCAGGGCGGCGTCATCCGGGCTTTCCCACTCGGTCTGGGCCATGTCGTGGACGTAGAGGGTGTGATCACGGTTTTCATTCTCCGGCTGGAGCATCCAGGCGAACATGTCCTTGGTGGAGCAGAACTTACGAACGTGCTGCTCCTTCTCGGTGATGGCCTCACCCTTGGGGCCCGGGAAGTTGCCGATCACCATGCCGCAGACGTGGCATTCGTCGCCGCTTTCGAAGTGCACCGGGTCAGGTTTGGCTGTGGCCTGTTCCTCATTCCCCGAGCAGGCAGTGAGGGTTATGGCTGCCAGGGCGGCGAGGAGCCAGTTCAGTTTGGTTCGGTTCATCAATGATAACTCCGTTCAGATACGACGATTTCGGAAAAGTAACAGGGCACCCGCCAGCGGGATGGCAAACCACAGCACCAGGCCGATCCAGAGGCCGGCGGCACCGATGGGCAGATCGGCGCCAAGACTGAGAACACCGCTGAGCTGGCCGGTATCGCCAAAGGCAACGATGTTTAACAGGCGGTAGATATCAGTCGGGTTGAGCATCAGTAGCCACGGCAGAAGCTCGGCGTTGAACTTGCCCTCACTGGCAACGAGCGTACCCAGCAGCATCAGATCGAAAATCAGCACAAAGAAGAACCAGATCGCCAGGGCCAGGCCCGCGGCAATCGGTTTCTCGCTGACACGGACACTGACCACATAGGCCAGCGCGATGAAGCCCCAGCCCAGCAGCACAGTGGAGGCAATAAAGCGGAACATGGCGATGGCCAGGTTGGTGATCGCGACATCCTCCACCAGCAGCGCAATGGCGATCCCGGCCACACCGAAGCCAATGAGGGTAGCCAGGGCCAGGGTCAGGCCGTGGCCGAGGAACTTGCCAAGCAACAGCTGGCTGCGGCTGAGCGGGTAGGTCATGAGCAACAGCAGGGTGCCGCCCTCCTCTTCCCCGACGATGGCGTCATACGCCAAGAGCAGGGCGATCAGCGGAATCAGGAAGATCCCGAGACTGGCCAGGCTGGCGATGGTGGCCGGTGTGGAGGCATAACCGACCTGGCCGGACGCGGCAGCGCCGAACCAGGCAATGCCCAGGGCCAGGGTGGCGAACACCAGGGAAATTGCCATCAGCCAGCGGTTGCGCAGGCTGTCACTGAGTTCCTTGCGGGCAATGGTCCAGATACTGTTCATTGGCTGCCTCCCCGGTGGGCCAGGCCACCCGAACCGATGAAATGCACATAGATATCCTCCAGGCTCGGCTGGTGGATACTGACATCCGCCACCTCACCCGATGCCATTACCGTTTGCAGCAAGGCCATTTTCTCCCTCGGTTGCACATCCACGCGCAGACGCCCGTTGTCAGTCTTGATCATCAGGCCACTGCTGGTTGCGGCGCTGTCGATCACCTTTTCCAGTGCCGAAACGCTGTTGGCAGGCTCCAGCGACAGGGTCACCGGCATGTTCGCCTGCCGCCTCAACGCCGCCAGATCCCCGGCGGCCTTGAGGGAGCCTTCGGTGAGAATCGCAGCGCGGTCGATGTATGGCTCGACACCGGGCAGAACGTGGGAGCACAGCACAATGCCCGTGCCCTCGTCCCGCAGATCCCGCAGCAACCGGTACAGATCCGCCGTAGCCACCGGATCCAGACCCACCGTCGGTTCATCCAGCATCAGCAGCTTCGGCTTACCCAGCAGCGCCTGCGCCAGCCCGAGACGCTGGCGCATACCCTTGGAATAGGTCTTGGTGCGGGCGTCCATGGCATCCCCCAGCCCCACCTGTTCCAGCAGCGCCGGCACCTGGCGCAAGGACGCACCCTTGAGACGGGCAAAATGACTCAGAATCTCCCGGCCGGTCAGCTGCGGGTAGAACATCACATTCTCCGGCAGGTACCCGATGTACTGGGTCACCTGCGGATCGCCCGCCTGGCCGCCGAGCACGGAAACCACACCCTGGGCGGGCTGCATCAGCCCCAGGATCAGCTTGATCGAGGTAGTCTTGCCCGCCCCGTTATGGCCGAACAGACCCAGGATCTCGCCCGGCTCCAGGCGCAGATCAATGCCGTTCAGTACCAGGCTCTTGTCGTACCGGTAACTCACATTCTCAAGACGAAAACAGCTCATCGGCTCTCCGGTTGAAGATCAGCGGGAATTCGCATCAGTGGATGGGAATCGGCAACCCCAGCGGCCTTGACCACCGGAAACGCATCCTGCACCCAGCGCAGGGTATCCACCGCCGGGCTGAACATCAGAATCTTCGCCTCCGGATACTTCCACAGCAGCCGGTCCACATTGTCATTGGGCTCATAGGGCACATCCCCCACCCCGTCCTGGTCCCGGTCCCAGCCCAGGTAATCACTCCAGAAATTGCCCTCACCCTCCTTCGACCACTCCTGGGTCCGGGTGGCCACATACTTCACCTGGCGCTGGTTGTTCACAAAGGCATTGCCAAACACCTGGTTATCCTCGGAACCGGCCGTGAGGTGAATCCCGATGTTACTGTCCGCGAAATAATTACCCTCGAAGGTGTTATACAGCGAGTTATAGATAAACACCGCCTTCCCCTCAGCCCCGGAAATCGCCACGCCCCCGGTCTGCCCCTGGGAAACCCCGGTCACCACATTGCCCCGAAGCTCCGACTGGGTAATGAAATTCATCAGAATCCCGTAGTTCTCATCGTTCACCGACCGGTTGTTGAGCACCCTCAGCCGCTTGCTCTGCATCAGCGCATACCCGGTCCGCGTACCCCGGGTGACATTGTCCTCCAACAGATTATTCATCGAGTACATGTAATGGATGCCATAACGCAGATCCGCCATCTCATTACCCCGGATCGTATTGTTATTGGCCGTCTCGATATAAATCGCATCCCGGGTCTGCCGGATATCATTCCGCTCAATCAACGCCCCGGTAGTATTGAACAGATGAATCCCGTTGCCCCGATCCTGCGACCGCAGACTCGTCTCCCCACGAATCACATTCCCACGCACCGTCACATCCGGCGTCGCATCCAGCCAGACCCCGAAAGCCGGCCCCTGCAGACGGTTATTCTGGACAACCGCCCCCCGAGCCTCCCGGGCCACAAAAATCCCCGCATCCAGCTCATTCAGATCGCTGCCCCAGTTGCGAACCGTGCAGCCGGAAAACGTGACATCCTCGGCAACAATATCCACGGCATTCCCCTGCCCGCCGCCATCAATCACAGTATCGAGATGACAGGACACAGTGACACCGGGCACCCGGATAGCCAGAGGTGAGAGTTGCTCGGGAGGAAGCTCAAACGACGCGCCCGGTTCCAGGGCATCAAGTTCGTCTTGCAGGTCCGCGTTCGCGGTCAGCGATAAAAGAGCGACTGACAGGGCCACTCCATAACGCAAAAGTGAATACATCAATATTTCTCTGAGAGATGAAAACTTTCGGGTCCCAGACCCAAGGTCCGGCAATCCGAGAGGAGACTGCTTTCCAAAACTGTGCGGAGCCAAGGATGGCGGAGCTCAAGCGTCACAGGGACGTGCCGAAGGAGCGTGTTTTGGAAAGCAGTCTCCTCTTGGATTGCTCCTCCCAATTTCAGGGGAAGAGCCGGGACTCCACGAAAGAGTCCCGGCGAAGAGAAGATCAGGCCTTCTCAACAATCATGCGACCACCCATCTCCATATGCAGCGCATGACAGAACCAGTTGCAGTAGTACCAGTACACACCCGGCTTACCAGCGGTAAAGGTCACAGACGAAGTCTGCTGCGGACTGATCTCCATGCTCACACCATGGTTCACCATACAGAAACCATGGGTCACATCCTCGATGGTGTCCTGGTTGGACACATACACCGTGACCTCATCCCCTTCCTTGACCTTGAACTCGGTCATACCGTACTGCGGCGCAACAGAGGTCATGTAAACACGCACCTTATTGCCGTCACGGATCACCTTGTTATCGGCCTCCAGGGTCACGCCATCCTTCTTCGCCTGCTCAACCGCAGAGGCAAAATAAGGATCATCACGATCGTAGATCTTCTTGGTCTTGATCTGGTCACGACGCACCAGAATACAATCGTGTGGCTCCGCGTAGGTAGGGCCATCATGGACCAGCTTCATCTCCTCACCGGAAATGTCGATCAGCTGATCGTTCTCCGGATGCAGCGGGCCCACCGGCAGGAAGCGGTCCTTGGAGAACTTGGACAGAACCACCAGCCACTTGCCATCGGCATCCCGGGACTCGGTCAGGGATGCGTGGTTGTGGCCCGGCTGATAGTGCACGTCCAGCTTCTGGCGGATGTAATTCACATCCTCGCCATTGTAGTGCTTGATGGCATCGGCAATGTTCCACTTGCACACCTGGCTATCGATGAACAGCGTGGTGTAGGCGTTGCCGCGACCATCGTAAGTGGTATGCAGCGGACCAAGGCCCAGTTCCGGCTCGGCAACAATGGTGTCACGCAGCTCGATCTTGTTGTCAAACAGGTCATCCAGCTTGTCGATGGCAATAACCGAGCAGGTCGGGGACAGCTTGCCGTTGGCGATGAAGTACTTACCATCCGGAGAGGTGTTCAGACCGTGCGGGTTCTTCGGAACCGGAATGTAGCGGGTCAACTCGGAGTCGCCGCGGCCGTCCACCACCGGCACCTTGGAATCGCCGATGGTCTTGAAGTTACCTGCTTTTAACGCAGCTTCGATGCGCTCGACATTGAATACGACAACCCAGTCGCGGTCGTTGCGCATGGTGCCGGCCAGATCCACAGCTTTCTCGGAGTTGTAGCAGGTGGAGGCAGCATACTTGCCGGTGTAGTCGGCATCGGTGTTATCCAGGTTGCCGTCCACGATTACCTGCCAGGCCACTTCCATGGTGTCCGCATCAATGGCGTTGAACATGGTGTAGCTGTTTTCCAGGCTGAACTCGCTGCCGTCGTTCGGCTGCGGGATCACAAACTCGGCGTTGCAGAAAACGTACTTGGTACGGGGCACTTTCTGCAGACGCAGACCGTGGATCGCCTGCACATTCGGGATGTGGGTGATCTTGTCCGTCTTCATGATATCCAGACGGATCCGCGCTACCCGGGTGTTGGCCTTGTCGTTGATGAACAGGTACTTGCCATCGTAACGACCGTCGGTCATGGAAATATGCGGATGGTGGCAGTCGCCGTTCAGGAACTGCTGGTCGCCGCCGAGGATTTCCTTACTCTCGTTGGTGATACCCCAGCCAGTGGCCGAGTCCACGTTGAAAACCGGGATTCGCATCAGTTCGCGCATGGACGGCACGCCCAACACGCGCACCTCGCCCTGGTGACCACCGCTCCAGAAACCGTAGTATTCATCCAGTTCACCGGGATGGACCACAGCCTTGTTGCGAGCCTCCTTGGCGGCGGCGGCAAAGGACTCACGGCTCATCACCGCAGTGCCGAGACCGGTGGCACCGGCAACACCGGCCAGTGCCGCAGCGCCCATAAACCGGCGGCGGCTCTGGCCGCTTTCCGGAAGCTCCGGCGTATCCTTGGTCAGATCATCTCTTCTCTTCATAACATCCAACTCCGTTATTGGTTATGGCGGTTTTTGCTTCTCATGCTTTCTTTTTTGGGAACTACTCAGGACACCTGAACCACGGGGATCTCCTCCGGGTGGCCCGGTGCATTTTGGCCACGGCGCTTACCTCGACGCTTGACGATCAGCGGCGGGCACTTGTGGTCATCGAAATAGGTCATCTGGCAATCCAGGCAGTAGTGGCATTCCATGTAGTTGATGTGCCCGTCCGGATGGATCGCCTGGACCTCACACTCGTGGTCACACAACCGACAGGGGTTGCCGCATTCTTTCCGGCGCTTGAGCCAGTCGAACACCCGGAGCTTGGTAGGCAGGGCCAGGGCCGCACCCAGTGGACACATGTAGCGACAGAAAACCTTGCGAGTGAACAGGTTGACCACCAGCAACAGCACCGCATAGGTCACAAACGGCCAGCTCCGGTCGAATTTGAGCGTGATGGCGGTCTTGAAGGGCTCCACCTCGGCCAGTTTTTCTGCGGTGGCCATGGACTCCAGGGACACGCCAAACAGCACCAGCAAGATGATGTACTTGATGGCCCACAGCCGCTCATGCAAGGCGAACGGCACGGTGTACTGGGGCACCTTGAGCTTGCGGGCAATTTCGTTGAGCAGTTCCTGCAGCGCCCCGAACGGACACAGCCAACCGCAATAGACCGCCCGCCCCCATAGCAGGATGATGCCGGCGACAACAGCCCAGAGAATGAAAATGACCGGATCGATCAGGAAGGTCTTCCAGCTGAAACCACTGATCAGGCTGTTCACGAAGGTCAGCACGTTCACGATGGACAGCTGCCCGAGGGCATACCAGCCGATAAAGAACAGGGTATAGGTCAGGAACGCATGGCGGATCCAGCGCATCATCTTCGGCTTCTGTACCAGCCAGTCCTGGAAGAACAGGATGAACAGCAGGACACCGATACCCAGGGCCAGCACAATGATCTGGAACTCCTTCTGGTACCACACCTGGACCCACATGGGCTGGGACTCCAGCCACTCTTCCTCGGTGACGACCGGCTCCGGACGGGTGTAGTACTGGTCCGGCAGCTGGTATTCGAGGGGGAATACCTGGAACTCGCTGTCCAGCGGACCGGTCTGGCGCTTCACGGTCAGTTCGAGGGTCCAGGGCGTGCCCGGATCGAAGTTGTACTGCTGGCGAATGATGAAGATCGCCATCTCGGAGAATTCGGGCATGCCTTCGGCGTAGACATCGCTCAGCCGGTAGTAATCGAGGTCCCGGAAATTGAAGGTGTCACCGAACTGGCGAATCTGGATGCGGTCGAAGATGCCTCCGCGCACGTAGCCGGAGCCCTTGAAGGAGTATCTACCATTGGCCATCACGGCAATGGCGTGCTCGCCGGGCTTCAGCTCGGAAGTCAACCACTGGTACTGGCTTTCACCCAACAGATTGCGGCCGATGGTCGGCGCATCCAGGTAAGCGGTGTACAGGTCGATCAGAGGCCTGTCCCGCTGCCCCTTGCGAGCCGCATTCACGCCTTCGGCCGGGGTACCCTTGAAGGAGTCGTCCACCTGCCCCCTGGTGAGCAGCAGCCGGCGGATGGAGCCGTCACCGGTCAGTTCAGTCCAGCTTTTCTGTTCGAAGGCCTCTTTATCGACTGTAGCCATCGGCGGACGCGACTTTTCACCGCCTTCCACCAAACCCAGCTCGACACCGACGCGGTGGGCGGTGCGCATGATGACTTCATTAATCACCATGACCGTGACGGTAGCGCCGGACAGGCCATCCACGGCAACTTTGCGCTCGTTGGAAGTGCCACCCACGGTAACCCGCTGATCGGCCTTGAGACCCGTGTACTGATCGGTAAAGACGTGTAGTTTGCTCTCCGGAATGCCCACCAGCAGGATGGGCTCGTCATGGTGGATGACCTTGGCGGCGAGGATGGTGCCTTCGGTGTCGAGCACCACCATGGCGTTGACCGGCTTGCCGGAATAGGCAGGGGTCTGCACGAAATCCAGGGACTGGTAGGCGTAGCCCTTCAGTTCGTCCCCGGCATAGAGTTCCTGAATGGCGCGATTGCCTTCTCTCGGCACCAGTTCGGTCACCGAGGGCAACGCCTGCTCGATAACCTGCCGGCCCGCCACGGGCTCGTACTGGTCCACGGGCATGGCCAGAACGGCAGTGCAGACAAGGGTAAAGAGAAATACTGCAAAGCTTCGAACCGCTAAGCCCACGAGAGCCCCCATATCCATAGGTATATCAAAAGCTTGGTTGATTACTGATGGAAAGCAAATACCTCTGATTGAATACACCCGTGGGCGAGGCCCGCGGGTGCAGGGATCAGCCCAGGTCGATTGCTTCGCCCTGGCCGTTCAGAGGCAGGTAGTTTCCGATGTGCCCCATGCGGATGCCCTCTACCATCATGGTCAGGGGCTGCTGGGCCTCATCACTGGAAGGGGCGATACCTCCGCGACCGGACATGGCAGCTACGAACACCATGTCCCAGGGCTGGCCGGTGGCTTGTGATTCCTGCGCCAGCACGTTGAAGTCGGGGGCTTCGTCAGGGGTTTTATCAACGCAGATAACGGGGGTCAGTGCGCCGCCCTCACCGCGCTCGAACGCGGCTTTTTCTTCCGCAGAGGCGTCATCCGGCAGCTCCGCGCGGCAGAAGACGAACAACAGGCGTTGGGGTTCGGCCTGTTCACGGGTGGCCTGGATGAGATCCTGGTAGTTGCTGATCATGGGTGTTCCTTGAAACAAAAGGGGGGGGGGGGCCGCCGGGACTTACGCCTGGCGGGCAATCAGTCGTTCGCCGAGCGAAAGGCTGCGAACTTCATCGCAGACTTCCTCGACCGCCTCGTCACCGTAACTCTGACCGTAGTGTTTCTTGAAGCCGAATTCGTACAGGCGAACGTGTTCATCCGGTTCCACACCGACGTTTTCCAGGCAGGCACGGGCACAATGCAGGGGGCAGCCGTCGATCACGGTGATCGGGCGGCCGGACTGGGCGGTTTTCACCAGTGCCGGCACTTTGCCACCAACCCCGGAGATGCAGGACATCTCGAAGCTGCCTTCGTGGTCCAGGCGGACCGCCGCGTTGTTGGCTAGCTGCGCCACGTCGGAGCAGCCGGAGCAGGAATAGATCAGCGGGCGTTGCTTTCTCGGTTTCACACATCCTCCTCTGAAAGAGCCTGGAGGCTTCAGGGCAATGAATTACTGGCTGATTTCAATCAGGCGCTGGGGATCGGAGATAAACAGTTTGCTCCGGTTTACCCGTACCAGGCCGTTGGATTTCAGGTCAGCCAGGATCCGGGAGAAGGTCTCCGGCTGCATGGCCAGGCGTGATGCCACCAGGCATTTGGGCAACGGCAGTTCCACTTCCCCGCCCTGCGCGGTGCCGTTGGGCAGCAGGTCGATCAGGTAGCGGATCAGGCGGTCCCGGGCATTCTGGACGGTCATGATTTCCAGGTCGTGGAAGCGGGTGACGGCGCGCTTGGCGTAGTGGCTCAGGGCGGCCTGGGCGTACTCGGGATTCTGGTCCAGCAGCTCACGGTAGGCTTTGACCGGGATCATCACCACTTCGCTGGATTTCAGGGCCTCGGCGTAGCAGGCATACCGGGGTGGATCGGCGTAGATCATGACTTCGGCGAAGCAGTCGCCCGGTGCGATGCTGTCGAGGGTGCGGTCGATGCCGGAGGAATCCAGGCGATACAGGCGCAGGCGGCCGGAGATCACGAAGAAGAAGTGGTGTGCCGGCATGTCCTGGCGGTACAGCAGCTGGTGGTGGCCGAGGCGGAGGCGACGGGATTGCTGGATGAGGCTTTCGAGGTCCCGGGGCCGGAGGTTGCGGAACAGCGCGTGGCTGCGCAGGTCCTCGAGGCCATCTTCGTCGCCAAAGGGTTTGTTGACGGCCACGAGGACGGGTTTGCGGTAGCGGGTGTCGGCTGATTGCATCAGTGCCATTGGTGTTTCCCCCTGCATATACATGCATTCAAAATCTTGTTTTAAATAGTAGATGCAAACTGGTTGAAAATCGCTCCCCCGATAGGGGTATTCGGGTGGTTATTCCTGAGTAATTGACTTAACTCAATAATTAGTTTTGCTATCTACTTAAGTGAAATTGGGGCGCAGACTGGATGGAAATTTCTTCCCAAAACGCGTTGCGTCGGCACATCCATCGGCCCTCGAAAACTGGTGCACAGCCTGGCGGAGACCCCCTGTCCAAAACACGCTCCTTCGGCACGTCCCTGTGACGCTTGGGCTCCGCCATCCATGGCTCCGCACAGTTTTGGACAGGGGGTCTCCGCCAGGCTCCAGTGTTCGGGGGTGTGGCCTTTACTGCATCAGCGGAGAGTCTGGCAGCTCCAGATCAACGCCTTCTACACCGGTCTCAGCAGCCAGAACCTGCAAGTACTGCCGGAACGCCCTTCTGGTCACGCTTTCGCTCAGGTACTGACGGATCTGGGGTTTCACGTGCTCGTAGGGCAGTTGCTCGCCGTCGATGCGCTGGTCGACGCGGACGATGTGCCAACCGTAGCGGGTTTCGATCAGTTCCGGGTTCAGGCCTTCCTGGAGGCTGAGGACCGGGCGTTCGAATTCTTCCACGGTCTGGCCTTTGCTGATCTGGCCGAGGCTGCCGCCCTGGTGGCGGGATTCGCAGGCGGAGTACTGTTTGGCCAGTTCGGCGAACTGGGAGCGGCCATCCAGGAGGGCTGACAACAGTTGGCGGCCGGCCTCTTCCTGGCGGATGCGTTCCTGGACGTCGTCCGGGGCAGCGGCCAGGAGGATGTGGCTGACGGCCATCAGTGTCGGGCTGCGGAAGCGGGCCGGGTTGGCGGCGTAGAAGCGTTCGCAGTCGTCCTCGGTGGGGTCCGGAACATTGAGTTCCAGCTCCAGGACGCGGGCGATGCGGTCTTCTTCGTCAGCGATGTCGTCCAGCTTCAGGAGCGCGGCCTGTTGCAGGAGCAGTTGACGAATAACGAGGCCTTTGGCGGCTTCGTGCCAGGCCTCTGCCACTTCTTCCGCCGGGTGGTGTTGCATTTCCCGGGCGATGTCGTCTTCCGGAATCAGCGTTTCACCCACGTAAACCGGCGGGAACTGGTTTCTGGGCTTGTCGGCTTCGCCAGTGGGGATCAGTTGCATGGTGCTAACCTCGGTGGTGAACCTGAAACTGGGGTCAGAAGAAGGCTTTCTTCTGACCCCGTCTGCAAACGCGGGCTCAGGAGTTGGACCTGAACCTGGGGTCAGATGAAAGCCTTCATCTGACCCCGTCTTCACAAACAATCTCAGGGGCTGGGCCTCAACCCCGGGGTCTGATGAACGCTTTCATCTGACCCCTTTTTCATCTCAGGCCCGCTTACGCACCACCTGGTACTTCCGTCCGAAATACTCCACCGGCACGCTGAGCATGTGCACCAGCCGGGTGAACGGGAACAGTACGAAGATGGTCAGGCCCAGGAAGATGTGGGTCTTGTAGATCCAGTTCACGTCCGCGATGTAGTCCGCTACGCCGCTGCCCTGCAGGGTGAAGATGCCCTGAGCCCAGGCGGAGAACTTGAGCATGGTGCTGCCATCCAGGTGGCCCATGGTGGGCAGGATGGTAAGCATGCCAAGGACCAGCTGGATCACCAGGATGATGATGATCATGTTGTCAGCGAAGGTGCTGCTGGCCTGGACCCGCGGGTCGGTCATGCGACGGTATGCGAGCATGCCGCCACCGATGATGGCCATGATGCCAGCGATGCCGCCGACCACGATGGCCATGACCTGCTTCTGGCCCGGAGTGATGATCCACTCGTAGGCCCAGTGCGGGGTAAGCAGGCCCACCAGGTGGCCGAAGAAGATCACCAGTACGCCCACGTGGAACAACACGGAGGCCATGACCATGTTCTTCTTGCGCAGCATCTGGCTGGAGTGAGCCTTCCAGGTGAACTGGCCATGGTCATAGCGCGCCCAGGTACCGACAAACAGTACGATCAGGGCGATGTAGGGGTAGACCCCGAACAAGAGTGTATTGATATAGGACATCGTCTTTTCCTCCTGCGCCTCAGGCGCGCCCTGCCGGACGGGATGTCGCATCCGTCATCAGCTGATCACTCAGGTGAATGGTCTGGGTCTGTTCCAGTTCCCGGCGGCGCTGTCCAACCACGCCACCGGTGCTGCAGGAACTGCCCTGGTCATCCACGAATTTCACCATTTCCTCTTCCCAGACCTTGTCCAGGGCTTCGGGGGTATCGTCACGCTCTTCCGAGGCCACGATCTTTGCCAGTTCCTGGCGGTCGGTCTTGCGACCGGACAGGACCAGCAGGGAGTCCATGGCGACGTGATAGAAGCTCTGGCGCTGGAACAGACGTTCGCCCAGCAGGCCCAGGATATGGTGGATGTCTTCGAGCCAGTTCTGGATTTCCTCCCGCGGGCGGGTGGAGAGGTACTCCAGGAACAGTGGCAGGTAGTCCGGCAGCTCGCGGGCGTCGATTTCCAGCCCGTTGCGACGGTACTCCTCCATCAGGTCCACCATGGCCTGGCCGCGGTCGCGGGATTCGCCGTGAACGTGTTCGAACAGCAGCAGGGAGGTGGCCCGGCCCTTGTCGAAGATGCCCACGTAGTTTTCCTGCAGGTCCAACAGGTCGCCGTCACACAGCCGGTCAAGGCAGGTGAGCAGCTGTTCCTTGTTCTGCCGGGGCAGCCGGCTGTCCTCGAGGACAGCGGCTACCAGGGCGTCCTTGGAGGCCTGGAGTTCTTCGGTCGGGTATTCCAGTACCCGCGCCAGTACTTTGAGAAGTTGCATGTCAGCCTCCTTATTCCTGCAGCTGTTTCGGATCGACCTGCTTCACGGTGGCCAGCTTGCTCACCATGCTGGTGGTCTGCTTCTTGCCACCGAACAGGCTGAAGTCGCTGTCACCACCGCTGCAGCCGTCACCGAAGCTGAAGCCGCAGCCACCGCGCTCACCATGGGCAGTCGCGTCCGGGAAGGCTTCCTTGGCCAGCTCGCGGTGGCTGGTCGGGATCACGAAACGGTCCTCGTAGTTGGCGATGGCCAGGTAGCGGTACATTTCGTCCGCCTGGGCCTTGGTCAGCCCGGCTTCCTCGAGGGCACGCAGGTCCTCCTTGCCTTCCACGGTTTCCGCGCGCTTGTAGAGGCGCATGGCCATGATCCGCTTGAGAGCCAGAACGATCGGCTTCTCATCACCGGCAGTCAGCAGGTTGGCCAGGTACTTCACCGGGATCCGCAGGCTTTCGATCTTCGGCAGTACGCCGTCGAACTCGACCTTGCCGGCTTCCGCCGCAGACTGGATCGGGCTGAGGGGCGGCACGTACCAGACCATGGGCAGGGTGCGGTATTCCGGGTGCAGCGGCAGGGCCAGTTTCCAGTCCACCGCCATCTTGTACACCGGGCTCTGCTGGGCGGCTTCGATGACATTCATCGGGATGCCGTCTTTCTTCGCCTGCTCGATCACTTTCGGGTCGAACGGGTCAAGGAAGATTTCCAGCTGCTTCTCGTACAGCTCATGCTCGCCCGGGGCGCTGGCCACTTCCTCGATGCGATCGGCGTCATACAGCAGAACGCCCAGGTAGCGGATCCGGCCGACGCAGGTCTCGGAGCACACGGTGGGCATGCCGGCTTCGATGCGCGGGTAGCAGAAGATGCACTTCTCGGACTTGCCGGTCTTCCAGTTGAAGTAGATCTTCTTGTACGGGCAGCCGGAGACGCACATGCGCCAGCCGCGGCACTTGTCCTGGTCGATCAGGACGATGCCGTCCTCTTCACGCTTGTAGATGGCACCGCTCGGGCAGCTGGCAACACACGCCGGGTTAAGGCAGTGCTCGCACAGGCGCGGCAGGTACATCATGAAGGTGTTTTCGAACTGGCCGTAAATGTCGGCCTGGACCTGGTCGAAGTTCTTGTCCTTGCGGCGCTTGGCGAACTCGGTGCCCAGGATTTCCTCCCAGTTGGGGCCCCATTCGATCTTCTGCATACGCTCACCGGAGATCAGCGAACGCGGCCGGGCCACCGGCTGGTGTTTGCTGTCGCCCGCGGTGTGCAGGTGCTGGTAATCGAAATCGAACGGCTCGTAGTAGTCGTCAATTTCCGGCAGGTCCGGGTTGGCGAAGATGTTGGCCAGCACCCGGAAACGACCACCAATCTTCGGACGGATCTTGCCGGAGCTGTCGCGCATCCAGCCGCCCTTCCACTTGTCCTGGTTCTCCCACTCTTTCGGGTAGCCGATACCGGGCTTGGTCTCGACGTTGTTGAACCAGGCGTATTCCATGCCTTCACGGCTGGTCCAGACGTTCTTGCAGGTGACTGAACAGGTGTGGCAACCGATGCACTTGTCCAGGTTCAGCACCATGCCGACTTGGGAACGGATCTTCATTTTACAGCCTCCTGAACAGTGTCATTGCCTTCGCCGTCGAGCCAGTCGACGTTGTGCATCTTGCGGACCACCACGAACTCGTCGCGGTTCGAGCCTACGGTGCCGTAGTAGTTGAACCCGTAGGAGTACTGGGCATAGCCGCCGATCATGTGGGTCGGTTTCGGGCACACGCGGGTGACCGAGTTGTGGATACCACCCCGGGTGCCGGTGATCTCGGAGCCCGGAATGTTCACGATCCGCTCCTGGGCGTGGTACATCATCACCATGCCCGGCATGACCCGCTGGCTCACCACGGCCCGGGCCGCGATGGCGCCGTTGGCGTTGAACAGCTCGATCCAGTCGTTGTCTTCCACGCCGATCTCTTTGGCGTCGTCTTCGCTCAGCCAGACAATCGGGCCGCCGCGGGACAGGGTCAGCATCAGCAGATTGTCGCTGTACGTACTGTGGATACCCCACTTCTGGTGCGGTGTGATCCAGTTCAGCGCTTTCTCCGGGTTACCGTTGCTGCGCTGGTTGATCATGCTGCCCACCGCCTTGGTGTTGATCGGCGGGCGATACACCAGCAGGCTTTCGCCAAAGGCACGCATCCACTCATGGTCCTGGTAAAACTGCTGACGACCGGTCAGGGTGCGCCAGGGGATCAGTTCATGGACGTTGGTGTAACCGGCGTTGTAGGACACGTGCTCGTCTTCCAGGCCAGACCAGGTCGGGCTGGAGATGATCTTTCGCGGCTGCGCCACGATGTCCCGGAAGCGGATCTTTTCCTCTTCCTTGTTGGTCGCCAGGTGGGTGTGGTCCAGCCCGGTCATTTCAGACAGGGCAGCCCACGCCTTCACCGCCACCTGGCCGTTGGTTTCCGGCGCCAGGGTCAGGATTACTTCCGCCGCATCGATGGCAGACTCGATCTTCGGACGACCGGCGTTGGCACCGTCGATGTGGGTGTAGTTCAGATCCTTGAGGAAATTGACTTCCTTCTCGGTGTTCCAGCTGATGCCCTTGCCACCGTTACCCAGCTTGTCCATCAGCGGACCAAGGGAGGTAAAGCGGGCGTAGGTATTCGGGTAGTCCCGCTCAACGGTGATGAAGTTGGGCGCGGTCTTGCCCGGAATCAGGTCGCATTCGCCCTTCTTCCAGTCCTTCACGTCAAAGGCCTGACCCAGCTCTGCCGGCGCATCGTGCAGCAGCGGCAGAGTGACCACGTCTTTCTCGACACCCAGGTGGCCTTCGGCCGCCTTGGAGAAGGACTTGGCGATACCCTTGTAGATCTCCCAGTCACTGCGCGCTTCCCAGGCCGGATCGGTGGCCGCGGTCAGCGGGTGGATGAACGGGTGCATGTCGGAGGTATTCAGGTCGTTCTTCTCGTACCAGGTAGCGGTCGGCAGAACGATGTCGGAATACAGGCAGGTGGTGGACATCCGGAAGTCCAGGGTCACCAGCAGGTCGAGCTTGCCTTCCGGCGCCTCATCGTGCCATTTCACTTCCTGGGGCTTGGCACCACCTTCATGGCCCAGATCCTTGCCCTGCAGACCGCTCTTGGTGCCGAGCAGGTACTTGAGCATGTACTCGTGGCCCTTACCAGAGGAACCCAGCAGGTTGGAACGCCAGATGAACATATTACGCGGGCAGTTCTCCGGCGCTTCCGGGTCTTCGCTGGCGAAGGCCAGGGAGCCGTCCTTCAGGGACTGGGCCACGTAATCGGCCACTTCCATACCCGCCTTCTCGGCTTCGGCAGCGATGGTCAGCGGGTTGCGGTTCAGCTGCGGAGCAGACGGCAGCCAGCCCATGCGCTCGGCGCGCACGTTGTAGTCGATCAGGCTGCCACCGAATTTGGACTTGTCAGCCAGCGGCGACAGGATCTCGTCGACACCCAGCTTCTCATAGCGCCACTGGCCGGAGTGGGCGTAGAAGAAGGAGGTGGAGTTCATGTGGCGCGGCGGACGCTGCCAGTCCAGACCGAAGGCCAGCGGCTGCCAGCCGGTCTGCGGGCGCAGTTTTTCCTGACCCACATAGTGGGCCCAGCCGCCACCGCTCTGACCGATGCAACCACACATGATCAGCATGTTGATCAGGCCGCGGTAGTTCATGTCCATGTGGTACCAGTGGTTCATACCGGCACCCACGATGACCATGGAACGACCCTTGGTCTTGTCAGCGTTATCCGCGAACTCACGGGCAATGCGGATCACTTTCTCGGCGGGTACGCCGGTGATCTTTTCTTGCCAGGCCGGAGTGTAGGGCTTCACTTCGTCATAGGAAGTGGCGCCGTCATCATCGCCCAGACCACGGCTGATGCCGTAGTTGGCGACCATCAGGTCGTAGACGGTGACCACGCGACCCTCGGAACCATCCGCCAGCTTGACCTTGCGGGTGCCCAGCTTGTGCTTGAGGATGTCCTTGATCTCGACATGCTGGAAGTGGTCGTGCTCGATGCCACCGAAGTACGGGAAAGCGACATCGACAACTTCGTCGTGCTTCTCGACCATGGACAACTGCAGGTTGACGTCGGAGCCCTTGGCGGTCTGCTTCAGGTTCCACTTGCCCTTCTCGCCCCAGCGGTAGCCGATGGAGCCGTTCGGAGCGGTCAGTTCGCCAGTGCTTTCGTCAATGGCGATGGTTTTCCATTCGGGGTTGTTCTCTTCACCCAGGCCATCCACCAGATCACTGGCACGCAGGAAGCGGCCCGGCGCGTAGCTGCCGTCGTCCTTTTCTTCCAGCATGACCAGGTACGGCATATCGGTGTAGCGGCGCACGTAGTCGGTGAAGTACTCACTGGGCTTGTCGACGTGGAATTCCTTGAGGATCACGTGGCCCATCGCCATGCCCAGAGCAGCGTCGGTGCCCTGCTTCGGGTTCAGCCACTCGTCAGACAGCTTGGACACTTCCGCGTAGTCCGGAGTGATGGCGACGGTCTTGGTGCCCTTGTAGCGGACTTCGGTGAAGAAGTGGGCATCCGGAGTCCGGGTCTGGGGTACGTTGGAGCCCCAGGCGATGATGTAGCCGGAGTTGTACCAGTCGGCGGATTCCGGCACGTCGGTCTGCTCACCCCAGGTCTGCGGGGAGGCCGGCGGCAGGTCGCAATACCAGTCGTAGAAGCTCATGCAAACGCCACCGATCATGGACAGGTAGCGGCTGCCGGCCGCGTAGGACACCATGGACATGGCGGGAATCGGAGAGAAACCGATGATACGGTCCGGGCCCACCTTCCTGGCGGTATAGACGTTGGCGGCACCAATCAGCTCGTTGACCTCGTCCCAGCTGGAACGGACAAAGCCACCCATGCCCCGGCGGGGCTTGTACTCGGCGGTTTTCTTCGGGTCCTCGACGATGGAGGCCCAGGCTTCGACCGGGTCGCTGTGCTGGGTCTTGGCCGCACGCCAGAGCTTCATCAGGTGCTTGCGCATCAGCGGGTACTTCAGACGGTTGGCGCTGTACATGTACCAGGAGTAGCTGGCGCCACGGGGGCAGCCACGAGGCTCATGGTTGGGCAGATCCGGGCGGGTGCGCGGGTAGTCGGTCTGCTGGGTTTCCCAGGTCACCAGGCCGTTCTTGACGTAGATTTTCCAGCTGCAGGAGCCGGTACAGTTGACGCCGTGGGTGGACCGCACAATCTTGTCGTGCTGCCAGCGTTGGCGGTAGCTGTTTTCCCAGTCACGGTTGACGTCATGGGTTTCGCCGTGGCCGTTGGCGAACGGCTCGCGCTTCTTCCTGAAGTAGTTCAGTTTATCGATCAAATGACTCATGGTCTCTCTCCGGATCGGTTTCCGATGTGGACCCATTGTGGAATAGAGAAACCCTGAAATCTGCGTGGTTACTACTACATAACCCGGTTCTACCACCCTGGGGGTAGGTGATCTATATCCCCGGGTGGAGAAGGGTCATTCGCTCGTGCCGACGGCGGTCCCGGGAAAACAGGAACAGGCAGCTACACAGCAGGAGGAAGAGGATCATGAACACGGCACTGCGGATACCCAGCCAGTGGTTCACGGCCCCGAAGACGACGGGCAGGACAAAGGCCACCAGGCTGGCTGCAACCAGCAGCAGACCGGCGATAAACGCCGCGACCGACCGGTTACCGAGAATCACCAGCCGTTGCAGACTACCCATGGCACAGCCAAGGGCCATGCCCAGCAGCACCACGAAGGTGCCCTCAACTATCAGTGGCGGGGCAAACTCCAGCCGGATGGTATCGTCCACCCCCCGGATGAACAGTGTCATCGGCGGATAGGACAGGACAAAAAGTGAAATGAGGCAAAGCAGCAGTGACCGGCTGATCACCCGGCCGCTGCCAAAACGGTCGGAAAGCCCACCGCCGACAATCTGCGCCAGGGCACCGGGTATGACGAACCATTGCGCCAGACTGGCGCCGGTCTGGACCGGGAGGTCGAACTGGGAGGCCAGGTAATCAGGAAGCCATAGGGCGAGCGCAAAAAAACTGCCGGCCACTACACCGAAATAGGCACACAGGTGCCAGGTCCGATGATGTCTGAGCTGGCCGAGCAGTTTCCGTACCGAAGTTTCGGTCCCGGGCTCGGCCCGGGAGTCCTCTGAGGAGGTCAGCATCAGTAACAATGCCAGAACCAGAAGCAGAACGATCAGGTAGGCCAGAGGCACCCCATGCCAGGAAAAGGCTTCGTGAAAAAGGGGAACCAGGTAATAGTTGAACCCCGCACCGGTCACCCCCGCGCCGAAGATACCCAGCACCAGCCCCAACCTCCGGGGCTCACAATGACCGGTCACGAACTGCAGACCGGCACTGTAGAAACCACCGGCCAGCCCCAACCCACTAGCCACCATCAGGTAGCCGGCGTAGGTGTCGGCCGTGAGCATGAAAACCATGCAAACGGCCAGTCCGGCCAGGCAGAACAGCATGACATTCCGGGCCCCGAGCTTGCGGGCCGCCAGGCCGGCAGGAACCGCCAGCAAGGCGCTCACCGCCATGGGCACGGCCAGCAGGATTCCGAACTGGAGGCTGGTCAGTTCAAGCTCCGCCCGCAAATGCACACCGGCCACAGCAAACAACGTCCAGCAACCGGCGGCAACTACAAAGCCGAACAACGCCAGGGGCAACACCACCCATAACGAAGCCAGCGTGTCGTCGTCCAGATCCAGTTGCGCGGTCATAACCTTACCCTTGATAACCTGCTTTTCAGTTTCATCTTTTGATCCGTAAAGGGTCAAAGACTATGATGGGTTACCAACTATCGGGGTAATTGACTATCCTCAAGGAGGTATCAAGGACGTTGAAGTGCGGTCATAATTAAACAGAGGCCCGCCAGCAAATTTCCCACAGAGCGTCGTTCAACGGACACCATGAAATCCAGAAGCCCGCTAGTAAACCGCATCGCCATCGTGGTTGGCGCCATCGTGCTGACTGCCGTCGTCAGCATGGCGACCACGCTTGCGGTATCCAAGAGCATCGAGGGTAATGCCACCGCCATCAATCTGGCCGGGGCGTTGCGCATGGGCGCATTCAACCTGCTCTCCCACGCAGCAACGACCGGGCCGCATAATGAGGGTGAGCAAAGCCTGGCCAGTATGATGGACGACTACAGCGACAAGCTCTCTGACGCCACCATCCTCCGTGCTCTGCCCCAGGCCGTGGACCATCCACTGACGACCCAGTATCAGCGCATCCTGGGAACCTGGCAGGAGAACCTTCGGCCGGCCCTGGCAAACCACCCCCTTGGTACTCCGATCGCTCCACCGATGCTCGACGCCGCTGAGAACTACGTTGCGGAAGTCGATACCATGGTGAATATGCTTGAGCAACGCACCGAAGCCCGGATCGACCTGCTCCATCTGATCCAGATCATCAGTCTGGTGTTTTCGGTCCTGATCGTGATCGCCCTGTTCCTGGACCTCAAGAACCGGGTATTGCGCCCCCTGCGCAAGCTGGTGGGCATTGCCACAGCCGTCGGTGAGCAGGACTTCTCCCGCAAGGCAAAGCTCAGGGGCTCGGACGAGCTGGCCCAGCTGGGACAGGCCTTCGACCAGATGACCAGCGAACTCGCCCTCACCTACTACGAACTGGAGGAACGGGTCCGGTCCAAGACCGAGGAGCTGGAGAGGAGTCATGCCGCGCTTCAGCTGTTGCATTCCTCCAGCCGCAACCTGTTTGCCAACCATGACCTGTGCAGTGGTGCCGTCCCCATGCTGCAGGATCTAGAACAGTTACTGGGCATCGGCCCCATTAACCTGTACCTCCATGACCGGGATTCTGCCGAGCCGGTGCGGGCCGTCACCACGGCCACCAAAGAGCGCCCCTTCTACTGCCGCGACCACCACTGCAACGCCTGCCTGGTGACGCCCGAGGTTTATGATGACCTGCCGGTGGAGGAAAACGACGGCCGGCGCCTGCTACTGCCCATCCGGACGCCGGGCATGCTGCTTGGCACCCTGGAGGTCTGGTACCCGATTGAGAAAGGTCTGTCCGAAACCGCACGCAGACTGCTTGAAACCCTGAGCGATCAGCTGGCCACGGCGATCTACCTGGAACGCCAGATTACCGAGGAGCAACAACTGACCCTGGCCGAGGAGCGCACCGTCATTGCCCGTGAACTCCACGATTCCCTGGCCCAATCCCTTTCCTACCTGAAAATGCAGGTGGCTCGTATGCGGCGCCTGAATATCGAGGGCCCGCAGAAGAAGGCGCACGACGCCATCCTGGACGAACTCAGTACCGGCCTGAACAGCGCCTACCGTCAATTGCGGGAGCTGCTGGCCACCTTCCGCCTGAAACTGGATACCCCCGATCTGTCCACGGCGCTGCGAAAAACCATCGACGAATTCAGCGAACGCCTGGGTAAACCGGTGGAGCTTAATTACAACCTGCCGCCCCAGACTCTCTCCCCGAACGAGGAGATCCATACCCTTCAGATTGTCCGGGAAGGTCTGGCCAATGCCGTCAAGCATGCAGATGCCACGGAGATCTCGGTGGATGTGATGTTCGAATCACCGCAGGTCAAGGCCCGGATCCGGGACAACGGCAAGGGACTACCCGGCGGCAACCAGCCCGTAAATCACTACGGCCT
The DNA here is from genome assembly GCF_039523335.1 of Marinobacter szutsaonensis. Classification (NCBI taxonomy): domain Bacteria; kingdom Pseudomonadati; phylum Pseudomonadota; class Gammaproteobacteria; order Pseudomonadales; family Marinobacteraceae; genus Marinobacter; species Marinobacter szutsaonensis. Next base: position 1,399,373 of record NZ_BAAAFC010000001.1, read on the forward strand.
GATCATCATGCAGGACCGTGCCCGTACCCTGGGCGGACAGGTTAATGTGCAGAACCGGGATGAAGGCGGCGTGGAAGTCACGTTAACATTCGTCCCCAAGAGCAGAAACCTGATTCCAACCGAAGTTTCCAGTGCCTGAAAACAAGAGAGAGATAATGTCTGAATCACCCGCAAGTATTTTGCTGATCGACGACCACCCATTGCTGCGCCAGGGCATCAAGCAGCTGGTGGACATGGAAGACGATATGGAAGTGATCGGCCAGGCGAGCAACGCTGCCGACGGCATCCGCATGGCAACCGAACTGGAGCCGGACCTGATCCTGATGGACCTCAACATGCCGGAGATGGATGGCATCGAGGCCCTGAAGAAGCTGCGGGAACAGAACGTGAGTTCCCGGATTGTGATGTTCACCGTCTCCGATCAGGAAGATGACGTGGTCGCCGCACTGCGCGCCGGTGCCGACGGCTACCTGCTCAAGGACATGGAGCCGGAGGAAATGATCTCCCAGCTGCACCAGGCCGCCGTAGGCAAGATGGTGATCAGCGACCGCCTGACCACCCTGCTGGCCCAGGCCCTGCGCTCCAACAAGCCACAACAGACCGCACGCCCGGACTTTGACAGCCTCACCCCCCGGGAAAAGGACATCCTGCGCCTGATCGCCGAAGGCCTGTCCAACAAGATGATCGGCCGCAAACTCGACATCAGCGACGGCACCGTCAAGGTGCACGTAAAGCACCTGCTGAAAAAGCTCAACCTGCGCTCGCGGGTGGAAGTGGCCGTCTGGGCAGTAGAGGAAGGCCTGCACCGCTGAGAGATCCCGAAGACGGGGTCAGATGAAAACCTTCATCTGACCCCAACTTCACCGCCACCCCGGGGTCAGAAGAAAGCTTTCTTCAGACCCCGCCCCTGAGTTATATCAAAGCCCCCAAACCAGATTTCCCCTACCCTGCTCCCAAGCCAAATAACGGAGCCCACCATGCACCTCTCGTTACCCAAACTGCCCCCGTTCCCCACACACCACCCATTACTCAACCAGTCCCTGACAATACTCCGGGAGTATCTACCCTCTCCCGCCCCGGTGCTCGGTGCCATCGACCAGCGCATTCCCATGCCGGTCAAACAACTGGCAGCAGAGGCCCCACTGAACCGTCTGTTCGCAGAAGCCATGGCCGAAGGCGAGTTTGATGATTTCGAGGGCCGGCGGATCCGCCTGGAACTCAATGGGGGGCAACCGGGCATAACTCTGGGTTTCTGGTCAGGCAGGCTGAGAGTGGTCAATGGGCCAGGGGAAGCCACCATCCGCGGCTCCCTGTCGGCATTCCGAACCCTCGCCGAGCGGCGCCAGGACCCGGATCAGCTCTTCTTCCAGCGTCGCCTGGTCATTGAGGGAGACACTGAGCTGGGGCTTGCACTGAAGAACCTGCTGGATGGACTGGAGTGGAATGTCAGCCTTCGGAGCATTCTGTTCCCGGCTGCCTGATTCAGCTCACAAAAAGCTTATAGTGAAGGATGAAAGCGGTGGGTAGGTGCAAAATGAAGGCATCACCGTTTTCGCTGAAGCCGGTCCAGCTCAACCTCGGCCCTATGCCGCGCCAGTTTCTCCTGCAGCAATTGAACCGTAAGCGAAGACAGCTTGGCGTAGATTTCGAGCAGAGCATTCACCAGCACTGAGACGGACCCGCTGAGTTCCGAATCCACGTGCTCGCGGGCCTCTTCCAGCGACTGCCCGCTCCTCACGGCCTTGGCCGTAAGCGCCATACGCCGGTCCGACTCCAGAATATGGAATGCCAGCCACCGAGTCAGATAATCGAATAGCTGGGAGAGCCTTTCCTCTTCGGTGCCATGGCTTTGCTTGAGCGTCTGGATCTGGGCAAAAAACATCTGATGGGCATCGTGATGGTTTCTGGCCATATCCGATTCCCCGAGTGCTTCCTGCCAGATCTTCTCCTCAGACTTGAAATGGTAGGCTGCGTATGAGAGTAGCTCGTCCAGCACATGGTCAGAGGTGACTCTGGAAGCATCGGAAGCGAAATGCCACGCAAGCCGATTGAGGATATCGACCAGCACCTTGTGCTGCTCGTCAATCTCTTCGATTCCTGTCTCGAAGTTCCTGTTCCAGGGGAAAATCTCGAACTTTTCGGACTGTGGTTGCCAATCTGAGTTCACCTTCGGCTCCCGGTCACTGGACATGGTCATTGCTCAGAATAAAGCATAAAGGTTCATGGAAAATTGCCCGATATCAGGAACCATCTGTTCGGGTTAAGCGCGCCCGGGCATGATCGTAAAGGAAGCTGACCGACTCAGATCAGCCCCAGTTCCAGGCGTGCTTCCTCATCAAGGCTGTCGTAGCTCCACGGAGGATCAAATACGATGTCGACTCTTGCATCTTGGACATAGGGAACTTGCAGCAATTTGTCTTTCACGTCGCCGGCGATAATGTCACCCATTCCGCAACCTGGTGACGTCAGCGTCATTTCAACACGGGCAAAATGCTTATCCTGATCAAAATCCAGTTTATAGATAAGTCCCAGGCCGACAACATTCACCGGAATCTCCGGGTCATAAACCAGTCGCAATGCATCCCAGCATTGCTGCTCGCTGATCAGGCCATCTCCCGGCGGCTCGAACAGGATGGCGTCTGAATGAAACCCCAGGCGGCGAGTCACCTCCGGAGACAGGCGATACAGGTTACCCTCGTACTTGACCGTGAAACTTCCGCCGAGCGCCTGGGTTATGGAGACGGGCGCCCCCTCCGGAAGCGTTGTGGACGCCCCGGAAGGAACCCGCAGGGCTTCACAGCTCTCTGACAGAACAAAGGTTTTGGGTGGTTTGGCCGGCTTTTTGGAATGCGGCGCCTTGATGGTCAGACTCTGGAGCTTCCCCTCGCCCTGAAGACCAATCTCCATATCCTGAAGGTAGGGCACGCTGGCTGCCTCGAAATACAGGGTCAGCTCGTCAAAGTCCTGCCTCACATCCCCGGTTGCCTCATGGCCTGGCGGACAGAAAGCCAGACAAGTCTCGGCCTGCTGGGTGCCGCCTTTCTCCACATAGACCCGGGCTGCCATTCCCGGCACTTCCTGTTTCGCCAGTATAGCGACCAGATAGTCACGGGCCTCCGGTGTCACTTCAGCGTTGATGTTCACGGGCTCCACCTCCTTTGCGCTTCTCGCGTTGACGCTTAAGCTGATTGGATCTGCACTCATCGCTTACAAGATCCAGCCATCTCAGGTGCTGCTCCCAGACCTTCTCTTTGATGTGTTCCGGCTTGTTGCAAGTCATCGCTATATCCCCGTGTAGCCCAAAAACTGCAGGAAATCCCCGACTCTTTAACATGTATATATATTATATCTTATTACAAAAAAAGAGCACCTGCCACCCCGGTTGAGAATACCGAAGCGTCATCTGCTAAGATTTAATTGATATGTTTTTTATGTAGGGTGACAGTATGCTGAAGTTCATCGTGCGCCTGTATCGCTACAACCCGGAACAGGATGACGCCCCGTACAACCAGGATGTCCAAGTCGACGGTGAATTCCGCAACCGCATGGTTCTCGATGTCCTGGAACACCTCAAAACCCGCGATCCAACACTCTCGTTTCGTCGTTCCTGTCGGGAGGGGGTTTGCGGCTCAGACGGCCTCAGCATGAATGGCCGCAATGGTCTGGGCTGCATCACGAGAGTGGCGGATATTCTGGGCAAGAAAGACACACTGGAGATTCGCCCGTTACCGGGAATGCCCGTGATAAGGGATCTGGTGGTGGATCAGTCCCTGTTCTTCAAACAGTATGAACGCGTTCAGCCCTGGCTGATCAATGATGATCCCGAACCGGCCATCGAGCGCCTCCAGAGTCCTGAAGACCGGGCAAAGCTGGATGGACTTTATGAGTGCATCCTCTGCGCCTGCTGCACCTCAGCCTGCCCTTCCTGGTGGTGGAATCCGGAGAAGTATATCGGTCCCTCGGGGCTGCTTCAGGCTTATCGATTTCTCGTGGATTCGCGCGACACTGCCACAAGGGAGCGCCTGGCCAAACTGGAGGATCCTTTCAGCGTGTTTCGTTGCCGCGGCATTGGCAACTGCACCGCCTACTGTCCCAAGGGGCTCAACCCCATGAAAGCCATTGGGCATATTAAAGCCATGCTGGTTCGGGAGCAGGTCTGATGGCACATGAAGCTCAGTTGACCGGTTTTTCTTCCTTCAACCCCATTTTCTTCAGGATCATCATCGCCGGACACCACTTGGTGAAGGCGGACTGGATCAGGTTAAGGGCGATAAAGCCGGTAAACAGAAGCCAGTAAGGGCTCACGTAATGGGCGAGCAGAATGGATATCAGCGTAAACACGCCGGCCATAAGGCGAAGGCCTTCGTTGACTGTCATGGCACACCTCCTTGAGAACATATAGGTATACCTTTATACCCAGCAGCCCGTTGACGCAATGATATGCGTCACTTTTCCCGACCAAAGGAACCGAAAAGCCCAGCCTGAATAAACTCCCGAAGGGCTACAGCGTTATTGTGTTCGGTGTCTTTCGCCGCAAATACCAGCGTGATGCGGGCATGCCCTTCAAGCAAGCTCTTGAGTGCCGAAAGATCCTCATCGGCATCACCCGATTTCAGCTCTTTCAGGTACCTCTCACGAAATTCCGGCCACTTCGCCGGATCATGCCCGAACCACTTGCGCAGCTCGGTGGACGGTGCCAGCCCTTTCAGCCAGCGGGTGATGTCGGCTTCCTCTTTCGCAACGCCCCGCGGCCAGATACGGTCCACAAGTACGCGCGGGCCGTCTGAGCGGGCGGGAGCCTCATAGGCTCTTTTCAGGCGGATATCCATGAGTTGAACTCCTGTGCTTGTCCACATCACAGGTAGCCACTGCCGAAACCTCTGGTCAAGGTCGACACTTGACCTCTGTAAACCGGATTCCTTGCCAAACCCCGATTGCTCTTTGGGGGAGGAACGGCTAGATTCATATGAAATCCTGCAAATATCACCCGAGCCAGCTGATTTGCAAACCTTCCCCTCTCTGACTGATTTCCGGAATGCCCCTCATGGCAGATCCGGCCACACCACAGCGTTACTTTCCTGACGCTGGGTCTGCGCGCACGCACGGCTCAGCACAAGCACCCAAACTATCTCGGTTAATTCCTTTTTCCTGGAGGTCACTATGTCCGATTTGCCCGCTATCACTGTTGCCGAAGAGGATTACAATCGCCTTGCCACGCTGCTTGAGAAAACCACCGATCCCACCGGCGTTGCCGACGGACTGGAAGAAGAACTCAGCCGTGCCGACTTGCGGCCTCTGTCCGAAATACCGGAAACCGTTGTAGTGATGAATTCGGTGGTTCTTTTCGAGGATCAGGATAGCGGAAAGCAACACAGGCTCGAGCTGGTCTATCCGCACCAGGCGGATGGCAGCCCCGACAAGATCTCCATCCTGGCGCCCGCCGGGGCTGCAATGATCGGCCTGAGTGTCGGAGACAGCATTGAATGGCCGCTCAAGGGCCGTAACCCGCTGCACCTGAAAGTGGTGCAAGTCACCCGACCCGACTGAAAAGTCGGGTCATCCCGACCTCAGGAACCCCCACGTTCTAGGATTCTTGCAAAAACCGTTGCGAGCTCTCAGACTAAAGCAATTACTTACTTTCTTTTGGCACCACCATGGCAGCAAAATCAAAAGGCTCCAAGCGCACCTACCAGAGCACCGAACTGCGCCAGTCCGCCACCATCGAGGCGGTCGTCCAGCTTTGTGCCGACCAGGACCCGGCCACCCTCACCACGGCCCGGATTGCCGATGAAGTTGGGCTGTCGCAGGGCGCCCTGTTCAAACACTTCCCCAACAAGAACCGGCTGTGGGAATCGGTGGCTGGTTGGGTATCGGAACAGCTGACAAGCCAGGTTTTCCGTGAAGCAGACCGGCATGAGCTCGCCGATCAGGCTCTGGAAGCCATGTTCCTGGCTCATGTGGGTTTTATCGCCCGGCACCCGGGCATTCCCCGCCTGATGCTGGGTGAGTTGCAAAAGCCCGGGAATGGCGCCGCCAAAACAATCATCCGCCAGACCCTCGCCCGCTACCGCAAGAAAGTGGTCGGACTGCTGGATCTCGGCATGCAACAGGGGCGAATCGCTCCCGGTATGGATACCGAAGCAGCGGCAGTGCTGTACCTCGGGGCCATTCAGGGGCTGGTGGTTCAGGGTATGGTCAGTGGCGAGATTGCTACCCTTGAGCAAGCGGCACCCCGGATTTTCAAACTTTACAGCGCCAGCTTCCAGGAGAGGCCCGATGACCCGCAAAAATAAGCTGACTCTGGCTCTGGCCCTGATTGCCGGCATCTTCTTTGTCGTGATCATGGTAAAGCTGAAACAGCCACCGGAACGGGCAGAGGCGCAGGTAGCCGCTACCCCGGTGCGCATAATGACCGTCACGCCCCGGGAATTCCGTACCGAAGCCCGGGGCTATGGCCAGGTGGTGCCGGCCCAGACCTGGAACGCAGTGGCCAATGTTGGCGGGCGGGTTATCTGGAAACACCCGGATCTGGAGAGCGGCAACCTGATCGCCAAAGGTACCCGCCTGCTGGAGATCGACCCCACCCGTTATGAACTGGCCGAAGCCTCCGCCAGAGCGGACCTGGCCGGCATCGAAGCCGAACTGCGGCAACTGGAGCAGGAAGAGCGCAATACTGGTGAGCTGCTGAAGCTGGAAGAACGTCGACTGACGCTGGCCAGGCGGGAACTGGACCGGGCAAGAACCCTGACCGAGCGGGGCGCCCTCTCCGAAACACGGTACGACGAGCAACAGCGAGCAACCCTGCAGCAGGAACAGGCGGTCCAGAGCCTGAGAAACCAGCTGAACCTGATTCCGGTCAGGCGGGATACCCTGGAGGCCCGCAAGGCCAGAACTGAATCGGCCCTGGCTAGTGCCCGGGAAGACCTGGAAGACACCCGCTTTGAAGCACTCTGGGATCTGCGGGTTCATCAGGCCGATATCGACATCGGCCAGCATGTCAGCCCCGGCCAGAGCATGTTCATTGCCGACGACATAACCCGGGCCGAGGCCACAGTGCAGCTGGAAGTAGCAGAACTGCGCCGGGTATTGTCGCAACTGTCGGACGACAGCCTCCCGGAACCCGGCGCCGGTACAAGCAATAACTTCACCGACTTTCATGACCAATTATCCCTGGGCGATCTGCAAGTCCGGGTAACCCCCACCAACGTGCCGGATGCCCACTGGCCCGGGAAACTTACCCGGGTCACCAGCAGTCTCGACCCGGCCACCCGGACAGTTCAGGCGGTGATCTCGGTGGAAGAGCCTTACCGCAACGCCAGTCCGCCTGCCCGCCCGCCGCTGGTGCGAAACATGTTTGTGCAGACCAGTATCAGCGCCCCCACTCCCCAACCGGTTATCGTGATCCCGGCCAGCGCCGTTCATCAGGGCGTGGTCTACCTCGCCGATGAAGACAATCGCCTGAAGCGCAGGGAAGTCACGGTCGCCTGGCAGCAGAGGGATCTGGCCGTTATCGGTGAAGGACTGAAACCGGGAGACCGGCTGGTTCTGGATGATCTGGTACCCGCCATCGACGGAACCCTGCTGGCTCCCCAAGCGGTCGAGGCTGCCGGGGATATCGGGCAACAACCGGCCTCGGGAGATCAACCATGATCCGGTGGTTCGCGGGCCATCCCACGGCGAGCAACCTGCTGTTGGTTCTGATTCTGGCGGCGGGGCTGTTTGCCGCCCCCAACCTTACCCGGGAAACCTTTCCGGACTATCTGCCACCGGAAGTCAGCATCACCATGGAGTACCGGGGCGCCACTGCGGCCGACGTGGAGGAAGCCATCTGCCAGCGCCTGGGTGAAGCCCTGCAGCGGGTGGACTATATGCAGGAGATTACCTGCACTGCCCGGGACAACCAGGCCCAGACCATCGCCAGCATGGAACCCGGTGGCGATATGGGCCGGTTTCTGGATGATATCCGCACCGAGATCGAAGCCCTGACCGATCTGCCGGAAGAAGCCGAAGACCCGATCATCCGGGAGCTTTACCGAACTGACCTGGTGGCTGCCATCGCCGTCACCGGCCCCATGAGTTTCGCCCACCTGGAGAGCTACACCAAGCAACTGGAAGACCGTCTGTTTGCCATCGACGGTGTTGCCGATGTGGTACCGGTGGGCCTGTCCCAGCGACAGTGGCAGGTGGAGATATCCCGTGACCGCTTACGCCAGTACGGCCTGGGTGTCCGGGATATCGCCCGGGCCATCGGCGGCCAGAACGTCGACATGCCCCTGGGCACCCTGGAAACCGACAGCCAGGATATCCAGCTGCGCTTTGTGGACGAGCGGCGCTCGTTGCAGACACTGGCCAGCCTGCCTGTGCTCGGCGGCCAGGCCGGGGCCGTGCTCACCCTCAGCGATATCGCCACCCTGTCTGAAACGTATGAACGGCAGGAGGAGCGGGCCGAGTTCAATGGCCAGCGGGCAATCATTCTGGAAATTCACAAAAACCGCGGTGAAGATGCGCTCCGGGTAATGGATGCGCTGCAGACGTTCATTACCGAAGAAACCTCCCGGCGGGATAACACGGTCAATCTGGAAATCACCCAGGATATGACCTCCATCGTCAAGGACCGCCTGCAGATGCTGGTCGGCAATGGCATTACCGGCCTGCTGCTGGTGGGGCTGGTGATGGGCCTGTTCTTCCGGCCCAGGCTGGCCTTCTGGGCACTGTTCGGCCTGCCGGCGGCCTTTGCCGGCGCCTTCGTGATGATGGCCCTGACCGGGCTGTCCCTGAACATGATCACCCTGGTCGCGTTACTGATGGCCATTGGCATTGTGATGGATGATTCGGTGGTAATCACCGAGAACATTGCACGCCATGCCACTGAAGGCGCTACTCCTCTGCAGGCCGCAACCCTTGGTACCCTGGAAATCCTTCCGGGTGTGTTGTCGTCGTTTCTGACCACCGTCTCGGTATTTTTACCCCTGGCATTTCTGGCCGGCGAACTTGGCTCGGTACTGGAAGTCCTGCCGGTGGTGCTGATTGCCGCCCTGGCCGCCTCTTTGATCGAAGCCTTCTGGATTCTGCCCCATCACCTGAAAAGTGGTTTGGGCACAGGGCGGGACAAACCCGCTTCCCGCTTTCGCGCGCGGTTTGACCGGGGCTTTGAAACAAGCCGGGAAAAGGTGGGGCAACTGGCTGACACAGCCATCCGCTTTCGCTACGGGGTGCTGGCCGGGATACTGATCATTCTGCTCGGTTCCGTCGGCCTGATGGCGGGCGGTAAGGTGCGCATGGAAGCCATGCCGGAAATCGACGGTGACGTACTGGAAGCCCGGGTGCTGATGCCCCAGGGCACACCCCTGCACCGGACCCGTGAGATCACCAGCCGCATTACCGACGCCATGCTCCGGTTGAACGAGGAATACAGCCCCGGGCAGCCGGATGGCCAGGCACTGGTTCGCAACGTCCAGACCCGGTTCAATCAGCACGCCGGCGCCGGCGAGAAAGGCGCTCATGTGGCCACCGTGATGGCCGACCTGCTCACCGCAGAAAACCGCACCGTCGATCTGGCCACCCTGACCGACCGTTGGTACCAGGAAATCGGTGACATCCCCGGCCTGATTGCACTGAACATCCAGGAGCCGGGGTTCGGCCCGGCGGGCATTCCCATCGAGATCCGCCTGCAGGGCAGCGACCTGGATAAGCTCAAGGAAGCGGCCCGCTACCTGGGCAACGAAGTAGCCAATTACACCGGCACCTTCAACGTGCTGGACGACCTGCGCCCCGGCAAACCCCAACGCACCCTGACCCTCAAGGACAGCGCCCTTTCCCTGGGCCTGACCGCCAGCGATGTCGCCGGCCAGATCCGCACCGGGTTGCTGGGTGATATTGTCGATACGGTGCAGATCGGTGACCAGCATATCGAGATCCTGGTGCGCCAGAGCAGCGCCGAGCGCACCACCCGGGCGTTTCTGGAAGACACGGTTATCGCCGGCAAGAATGGCCAGATGATTCCGTTGCGGGAGGTGGCCAACATTAACGAGGAACGCCAGTGGGCCCAGGTGACCCGCATAGACGGCCTGCGCACCGTCACGGTATCGGCGGATGTGAACGGCCGTATGACCAACGCCGATGCCATCGTCACCGATCTTCAGAACCGCGTGTTTCCGGAGCTTCGCGAACGATGGCCGGAAATCTCTCTACAGGTGGAAGGCCAGACCGCCCGCTCCCGGGAAACCGGCCAGTCCATCGCCCGGGGCCTGCTGATCGGACTGCTGGGCATCTTCCTGATCCTGTCGTTCCAGTTCCGCAGCTATCTGGAGCCGATCATCGTGATGCTGTCCATTCCGGTGGCTTTCATGGGGGCGGTCTGGGGTCACCTGCTCATGGGCTATAACCTGTCCATGCCATCATTGATCGGCGCTGCTTCACTGGCGGGCATTGTAGTCAACAACGCCATCCTGCTGGTTCAGTTCATCAAGTCCTATCGGGACCAGGGCATGAGTACCGCCGAAGCCGCCGGTACCGCCAGCCGGAACCGGTTCCGGGCCATTCTGATCACCACCAGCACCACCGTAGCCGGCCTGCTGCCCCTGCTGGCCGAAACCAGCACCCAGGCCATGGCGGTGATTCCGCTGGTGATTTCCGTGGTGTTCGGCCTGCTGGTGTCGACTTTGGTCGTGTTACTGGGGTTGCCGGCGCTTTACGTCATTCTGGAAGATCTGGGCTGGGCTACCTCGTCCAACTCCCGATAGCATGAAGGATTCGACAGGCATCGGACAGTTAACATATCTCAACGGGCCTATTACCTAACCGTGATAGCCTGAAAGACGCTCACCACTCATTGATAGAGGAGCACCATCATGACAAAAACCAACGGCTCGCTTCTGAGCATCTTGATACTCAGCCTCGCTGTGTCTCTCACTGCCACGGCCGCCGAACCGGTCACCCCCAAGCTCACCGAGAAACTGGATCGTCTGCTGCGCGAGGAGATGCGATCCATCCAGACGGCCATGGGGCAGATTCATTCGGCGATCGTTATGGGCCAGCATGACCAGGTTGCAAAGCAAGCCCAGGATATTCACGACAGCTTCATCCTGCAGCAATCACTCACCGAACAGGATCGTAAAGATCTGATGTCGGCCGTACCAGAAGGCTTTATCAAGCTGGACAAGGAGTTTCATCAGCTGGCGGCATCGCTGGCCGAGGCCGGCAGGAATGACGACACGGAGCAGCAACACCAGCTGTTTGGCAAAATGACGGGCAACTGCATCCAGTGCCACAGCACGTATGTGTCGGACCGCTTTCCTGGCGTCAAACCCGTCAGGGACTGACCGGCGTCAGCCGATCAGGTCCATCCCCGGCTTGCCATACCAGTATCCGTTGCAGGGTGGTGCCTCCACCAGCTGCAGCGGGTCGGTGGCAGGCACTTCACCCCGGCGCACCTGATCAAAGCGTTTTACCACTTCCTCCATGCCCTGATGTTCCGGGCTCAGGCGCACAGTGTTCACGCCCATCCGCTCCATCGCCGGCAGTTCCCGCATCAGGTCGTACCGGGAACCCGACAGAGTGGAAATGCCGTTCAGTCGGAACAGCTCCTGGGACTCCCTTGAGCGTAGCTCCATGCCATCCGGGTGCTGCAGACAGCGGAACTCACAGTTGTCCTTGGGCAGGTTGTAGTGGCGGGCGGTGAAACAGCGGGAGGACCATGCCAGAGGCAGAAAGCCCCAGGCGAATACTTCGGCCGGCAGATCCAGGTCTTCCTGCTTCAGGCCGGTGATCAGCTGCTCCAGGGTTTCCCGGCCCAGCTCCACCGGCAGATTCCAGCCTTTCAGTCCCTGCTTTGCCAACACTCTGAGGGTGGCAACGTTGTAGATGTTCATGGAGGGGCCGGTGATAAACGGAATGTGGTGACGGCTGGCCACCTGCACCGCGCTCTGGTCATTGGCTTCCACCAGGAACTCGTTCTGATCGCAGATCCGGCCCAGACGACGCAGGTCGGCTTCCGACTCGATCAGGGTCTGGGTGGAGATCACCACCTCCTTGCCGCAGGCGCTCAGGTCCCGGGCCAGATCAAACCAGTCGTCCGGCTTCAATTCACGGCGGCGGGAGCAGACCGCCTCACCCAGGTAGATGGTATCCACCGGCCATTCGGCGGCTTTGGCGTAGAAATCGAACACGGTCTGCTTGGACCAGAACCACAGGATGGGTCCGAGAGAAAGTTTCATCATGATTGCCAGAACCTTATTTCCACTTGCGGTGATAGGCGCCCAGGGTGGTCAGGCCGCCTTCGGAAAGTCCGGACAGGGTGTTGCGCCAGTTATTCTCCACGGTGAACATGCCCGGCGTTCTTTCCAGGTTATCCAGGGCCTGGCGCCAGGTGCGGGCCACATCGGCAATATAGGCCGGGCTGCGCTGGCGGCCCTCGATCTTGACGGCGCTGATGCCCAGCTCCTGCAACTCCGGCAGCAGGTCCAGCGTGTTCAGGCTGACCGGCTCCTCAATGGCGTGATAGACGCTGCCCTCCACCTCGAACCGGCCCTTGCACAGGGTCGGATAACCGGCGGATTCACCCTGGCCGTACCGGTCGATCAGCACGTCGTTCAACCGCGACTCCAGACCCTGAGGTGTTTCCTGCCAGCGCACGGCCTTGGCGGGAGAGCAGGCGCCGCGGGTATTGGGGGATTCATCCGTCAAATAGGACGACAGGTAGCAGCGCCCTTCGGCCATGATGCACAGGCTGCCAAAGGCGAACACTTCCAGTTCCACCGGGCTGTATTTCGCTACGCCGCGTACCTGATCCAGGGACAGCACCCGGGGCAGTACTGCCCGGCGGATATCGAAGTTGTCCTTGTAGAAGGACAGGGCCTCATAGCTGGTGGCCGAACCTTGCACCGAGAGGTGGCGCGGAATATCCGGGTAGCGGCTGGCGGCGTAATCGAGCAGGCCCATGTCGGCGAGGATGATGGCATCCACCCCAAGGCCCGCTGCGCGGTCGACCGCAGCCTTCCATTGTTCCCAGCCATCCGGTTGCGGGTAGGTGTTGATGGCGCAGAACACGCGGCTGCCTCTGGAGTGGGCGTAGTCAATGCCCTCGGCGGCGCGTTTGTCGTTGAAATTCAGCCCCGCGAACTGGCGGGCATTGGTGCTGTCGCGGAAGCCGATATAGACCGCGTCGGCACCATTATCCACGGCGGTTTTCAGGGCCGGCAGACTGCCGGCCGGGCACACGAGTTCCATGGGTTTCTCCGCTGGAATTGGATGGTTAGAGGGTAGCGGGTGGGGGGCTGTGGTGCCTTGACCTTTGTCAGCGGGGTTGGGCTGGGAGTGAAGTTGAAGTTGGGGTCAGATGAAGGCGTTCATCTGACCCCGTCCTGGAATCTGGCTCGGAGTCTGGCGCTAACTCGGGGTCAGAAGAAAGCTTTCTTCAGACCCCTGGGGCGGGGGTTTGGGAAGGGAGCTGGCGCTGGCACAGGGGTCTGATGAACGTGTTCTTCTGACCCCAACTTTGGCCCTGCCCCCCGCTCAGATAATCCGCGAAAACCGCTGGCTGGCCCCTTCCTTCCGATACAGATCAAAGATCTGGCAGATGGCCCGAATCAGCAACCGGCCGGCAGGCTGAACCTGCAGCACCTGACCCTCGTCGGCCACCAGCTCATCCTTGATCATCGGCCGGAGGCGGTTGAGTTCGTCGGCGAAGTAGCGGTCGAAGTCCTCACCCCAGGCGTCGGCAAACTGCTGGCGGTCCAGGCGGAACTGGCAGATCAGCTGGCCGATGACCCAGCGGCGGATGCGGTCATCCCGGCTCAGGCTCACACCTCGTACCGTGGCCAGCTGGCCGGCATCGATGGCCGCTTCCCAGGCCGGCAGGTCGTGGTTGTTCTGGAAGTAGGCATCGTCGGTCTGACCGATGGCCGATACACCAAGTGATACCAGATCGCAGTCCGAATGGGTGGTGTAGCCCTGGAAATTCCGGTGCAGGCGCCCTTCCCGCTGGGCCACCGCCAGGCTGTCGTCCGGCTTGGCGAAGTGATCCATGCCGATGTACTCGTAACCAACCTCCAGCAGGCGGTTGATGGTGTTATGCAGGATGGTCAGCTTCTGCTGCGGGCTTGGCAAAGTCTCGGCCTGGATCCGCGTCTGCGGATAGAACCGGTCCGGCAGGTGCGCGTAGCTGAACACCGACAGGCGGTCTGGAGACATCTCGATCACCGCTTCCAGGGTCTCGGCGAAGCTTTCCGGGGTCTGGTACGGCAGACCGTAGATCAGGTCCAGGTTGATGGAGCGAAAGCCAATCCTGCGGGCCTCGTTCAGCACCGCCTCGGTCATGTCACGGGGCTGGATGCGGTTGACCGCTTTCTGTACTTCGGGGTTCACGTCCTGAACGCCCAGGCTGATGCGGTTGAAACCGAGATCCCACAGGGTTGGCAGGGTGTCCTGGTCCACTTCCCTCGGATCGATTTCCACACTGTAGTCCCGGTCGTCGCCGGTCTGCAGGTTGAACAGTTCACCATACCCTGCCATCAGGTGCTGCATCACATCCTTCGGCAGGAAGGTGGGTGTACCACCGCCCCAGTGCAGCTGCTGGACGGGGCGGTCGGCGCCGAACAGTTTCGACTGGATGGCTGCCTCTTTCAGGACCCGCTCCACGTACGGCATGGCCTTGTCACGCTTCTTGGTGATCACCTTGTTGCAGGCGCAGTAGTAGCACAGGTGCGCGCAGAACGGCAGGTGGGTGTACAGGGAGATCGGGCCACCCGCGGCCTTGCTGCGCCCGGCCGCCTTGACCATGTCCTCGACCCGGTAGTTCGGGGTGAATTCGACGGCCGTCGGATAGGAGGTGTAGCGTGGTCCGCTGAGGTCGTAACGCCGGATCAGGGCGTCGTCCCAGATGAAGGCGGGGAGGTCGTTTTTGGTCGCGGTGGCGGTGTTGGAGGCCATAGGTAACTCAAGTTGGTCGGTGAAAACGGGGTCAGATGAAAGCGTTCATCAGACCCCAGGTTCAAAAACGGGTTCGGAGTCAAAGTCCAGGTCGGGGTCAGATGAAGACTTTCATCAGACCCCACGTTCACGTCAAAGTTCGGGGACTACTCCGGGGTCAGATGAAAGCTTTCATCTGACCCCATTTTCAACAGCATTATCGCCGACTCCGGCCCAGCAGGGTTTGATTCGGGTCAGCTGATCATGACTTTCAGTCTAGCATCCCCCGCACTGAACCACCCTTGCGCCCTTGGCGTATTCTGGCTACCTCTTTGGTGTAACCCGAAACTACCGGAGTCCGATCATGGCCAACCTCATTCTCATTCTGGGCGATCAGCTCTCCTCCAACCTCAGCGCCCTCGATGGAGCCGATCGTAGCGAGGATGTGATTGTCATGGCGGAAGTCCATGACGAGGCCAGCTACACCAACCACCACAAGAAAAAGCTCGTGCTGCTGTTCAGTGCCATGCGCCATTTTGCCGACCGTCTGCGGGAGGACGGCTGGCAGGTGCATTACCAGCGCTACCATCCGGACAATCCGCACCAGAGCCTGGAGGCGGTGGTGGCGGATCAGGTGCAGCAGCTGAACGCGGACAAGGTGATCACCACCGAGTGCGGCGAGTGGCGGCTGCATGAACAGATCAGCCAGTGGCATGAGCGCCTCGGTGTGCCGGTGGAGATCCGGCCGGATACCCGGTTCATCGCCAGCAAAGAGGAGTTCGCCGATTGGGCAAAGGGCCGCAAACAGCTTCGAATGGAGTTCTTTTACCGGGAAATGCGCAAGAAAACCGGGTTATTGATGACACCGGAGGGAGAACCGGAAGGTGGTCAGTGGAACTTCGATGCCGACAATCGCAAGAAATGGAGCGGCAAGCCGCCGGCACCCGCGCCCTTCCGGGTTGAGCCGGACGAGATCACCGGCGACGTCATCGCCCTGGTCGACGAGCACTTCGCCGACCATTTCGGCACCACGGACGACTTCCATTTCGCCGTGACATCCGACGATGCCCAAGTGGCCCTGGAACACTTCATCGACTTTGCCCTGCCCTGTTTTGGCGATTTCCAGGATGCCCTCTCGGACACGGAGGACTGGCTATTCCATTCCATCTTGTCGCCCTATATCAACTGCGGGCTATTGGACCCGCTGGCCGTTTGCGAAGCGGTGGCGCAGGCCTGGTATGCCGGCCGCGCGCCAATCAATGCGGTGGAGGGATTTGTCCGGCAGATCCTGGGCTGGCGGGAGTTTGTCCGGGGCATCTACTGGCTGAACATGCCGGAGTATGCCCGGGAGAATCAGCTGGGCAACACCCGCGCCCTGCCCTGGTTCTTCTGGACCGGGGAGACGAAGATGCGCTGCATGCACAAAGCCATCGACGCCACCCGACGCAACGCTTACGCCCACCATATCCAGCGGCTGATGGTCACCGGCAATTTCGCCCTGCTGGCCGGGATCAGACCGGAGGAAATCTGCGACTGGTACCTGGCGGTGTACGCTGATGCCTACGACTGGGTGGAACTGCCCAATGTGCTGGGCATGGTAATGCACGCCGACGGCGGCTACCTGGGCTCAAAACCCTATGCCGCCAGCGGTAAGTACATTCATCGCATGTCGGACCACTGCGCCAACTGCCATTACAAGGTGAACAAGGCTACCGAGGACGATGCCTGCCCCTTCAACGCCCTGTACTGGCATTTTATCGACCGGCACCGGGATGACTTCGCAGGCAATCCCCGCATGGGCATGATGTACCGCAACTGGGACAAGCAGAAACCGGAGCGGCGGGAAGCGCTGCTCCGGCGCGCCGAGCACTTGCTGGCGCACCTGGAGCAGCTGTAAAACCGATATGCGAAATCAGTGGGGAGCAATCCGCTTTTCGGTTTCCGGATCGAAGAGCACCACCTTCTTCATATCAAACATCAGCTCGGCGGTCTCGCCCCACTCCACCGGGTGCTCCGGATCAATCCGGCAATGCACGTTGGTGTCGTTGAGCTGGATCAGTGCGATTACGTCCGGACCGGTGGGCTCGGTCACCTCGATGGTGAACTCGCCCTTGGCCACCAGGGTCTGATCGTTCTTCTGGTCCTGGGGCTGGGTTATGTGCTCCGGGCGAATGCCGAGGATGACCTTCCGGCCTACTCTGTCGGCCAGGAATTCCGGTACCGGCAGCCTGATGGCGCGGCCATCGTTGCCCCGCACTTCCGCTTCCAGACCGTTGTCACCCTGTTCCACGGTCACCGGCACAAAGCTCATGGCCGGTGAGCCCATGAAGCCCGCCACAAACAGGTTTTCCGGCCGGTCATAGACTTCCTTCGGGGTGCCCAGCTGTTGCAGCTCGCCGTCCTTGAGTACGGCAATCCGGTCCGCCAGGGTCATGGCCTCGATCTGGTCGTGGGTTACGTACACGATGGTCGTCTTCAGCCGCTGGTGCAGCTTCTTGATCTCGGTGCGCATCTCCACCCGCAGCTTGGCATCGAGATTCGAGAGCGGCTCGTCGAACAGGTAAATCCGCGGCCGGCGGGCCAGGGCGCGGCCCATGGCTACCCGCTGCTGCTGACCGCCGGACAGGTTCGCTGGCTTCTTGTTCAGCAACTGGGAGATCTGCAGCAGATCGGCCACCCGCTCCACTTCCTTGTCGATCTCGTGCTTCGGCAAGCCGCGGATTTTCAGGCCGAAGGCAATGTTCTCCCGCACCGACATGGTCGGGTACAAAGCGTAGGACTGGAACACCATGGCGATGTCCCGGTCCTTGGGTTCCATCCCGGCGATGTCCTCGCCGTTGAGCACGATGGCCCCGTCGGTGATCGATTCCAGGCCCGCGATGGTGTTCATCAGGGTGGACTTGCCGCACCCGGACGGGCCCACCAGGATCAGGAATTCACCGGAGGCGATATCGATGTCGATCCCCTTGAGGGTTTCCTCGGCAGCCCCCGGATAGGTTTTGCGGATGCTCCGCAGTTCCAGTTGAGACATTATTGTTATCCTCTCAGGTCAACCTTTGACAGATCCGGCGGTCAGGCCCCGGATGAAGTATTTGCCAGCCACGATATAGACCACCAGTGTGGGCAGCGCGGCGATCATGGCTGCCGCCATATCCACGTTGTATTCCTTCACCCCGGTGCTGGTGTTTACCAGGTTGTTCAGCGCCACAGTGATAGGCTGGCCGTCACCACTGGCGAACACCACACCGAACAGGAAATCGTTCCAGATCTGGGTGAACTGCCAGATCAGCGACACCATGAAGATGGGCGTGGACATGGGCAGCAGGATTCGAAAGAAAATGGTGAAAAAACCGGCCCCATCCAGCCGGGCTGCCTTGATCAGCGCATCCGGAATGGCCACGTAGTAGTTCCGGAAGAACAGCGTGGTGAAGGCCACCCCGTAGATCACATGCACCAGCACCAGGCCAGTGGTGGTATTGGCCAGGCCCAGCTGGCCCAGGGTCGCCGCCATGGGCAGCAACACCACCTGGAAAGGCACGAAGCAGCCGAACAGCAGCATGCCGAAGAACAGGTCGGAGCCTTTAAACTTCCACTTCGACAACACGTAACCGTTGAACGCACCCAGCAGGGTGGAGATCAGCACCGCCGGCACGGTCATCTTGAACGAGTTCCAGAAATACCCGCTGATGCCGTTGCACTCGACGCCGGTACAGGCCTCGGACCAGGCTTTGGTCCAGCCGATAGTGGTCCAGTCCGTGGGCAGTGCCATGAGGTTGCCGGTACGGATGTCCATAGGCGTCTTGAAGCTGGTCACCAGCATGATGAACAGCGGGATCAGGTAGACCAGCGCGGCCAGGAGCAACACCCCGTAGATGGCCACGCGGCTGGGACGAAAGCCGGTACGAACCACATCAGTCATGGCGTTTCTCCCTCAGTTCTGAGTACAGGTAAGGCACGATCAGGGCCAGGATGGCACCCAGCATCAGCATGGCGCTGGCCGAACCAAGTCCCATCTGACCGCGGGTAAAGGTGTGGGCGTACATGAACACCGCCGGCAGGTCGGTGGAATAGCCCGGGCCACCGGCGGTCATCGCCATCACCAGGTCAAAGCTCTTGATGGCGATATGGGCCAGCACCATTACGGCACTGAAAAACACCGGCCGCAGGGACGGCAGGATGATCTTCCAGTAAATCAGCGGCAGGCTGGCGCCATCGACCCGGGCGGCCCGGATGATGGAGGAATCCACGCCCCGGAGGCCGGCCAGGAACAGCGCCATCACGAATCCGGAGGCCTGCCAGACCGCCGCCATCACAATGGTGTAAATAGCCATGTCGGAGCTGACCAGCCAGTCGAAGCTGAACGAAGTCCAGCCCCAGTCATGCATGAGCTTCTCCAGCCCCAGACTGGGGTTCAGGATCCACTTCCAGACGGTGCCGGTAACGATCATGGACAGTGCCATGGGGTACAGATAGATGGTGCGGATGGCACCTTCCTGGCGAATCTTCTGATCCAGGAAAATGGCCAGCACCACACCGATCAGCAGGCAGCTCAGGATGAACAGGCCACCGAAGATACCCAGGTTGACCGAGGCCGTCAGCCAGCGGTCATTGGTCATCAGCTTGGCGTACTGATCGAATCCGACGAAGTCATAGACCGGCAAGAAGCTGGAACTGGTGAAGGACAGCACACCGGTCCAGAGCATGTAACCGTAGATACCGATGCCCACCAGGACAAAGGTGGGGGCCACCACCAGCTTCGGTAACCACCGCTGCAACCCGTCCAGCAGGCGCGACGGTGCCCTGGCCACCCGAGCGGGGTGACGTTGAATGTGTTCCATGAGAGTTCTCCCGAGAGGATCGGGGGCCACCCGGATGGATGGCCCCTACCGGATCAGAGTGCCGCCTGGATGGCAGCCGCCAGCTGGTCGGTAGCCCGAACCGGATCCTTGTCGTTGGAGTTCACGAAGTTGGTGACAACATCAAAGATCTGGCCCTGGACATAGCTGGTGGTTGCCAGGCCGTGGGCAAAGCTGGGCACCAGGCCTCCTTCGTCAGCACTGCTCTTGAAGGTGTCCATGGACGCCTGGGCGCAGGCATCAAAACCGGACATATCCATATCGGTACGGACCGGGATCGAGCCTTTCGCCTCGTTGAACACGGTCTGGAACTCCGGCTCCAGGATGGTCCGGGCCAGATCCTTCTGGGCTTTGGAGTTTTCTTCATCGCTCAGGCTGAACATGGCAAAGGAGTCCACGTTGAAGGTGAACTCACCGGTAGTACCCGGAGCCGGCGCGCAGATATAGTCCTCACCCGGGGTCAGGCCGGCGGCAGTAAACTCGCCCTTGGCCCAGTCACCCATGATCTGCATGGCAGCTTCGCCACGGATCACCATACCGGTGGCAGTGTTCCAGTCGCGGCCCGCGGCATTGTCGTCCACGTAGCTCATGACCTTGGCGAACTCGGTGAAGACTTCCTCCATCAGGGCGCTGTTGATCACCTCCATGTCATGCTCGACGAAGGCCTTGGCGTATTCCTCCGGTCCCATGACCGCAAGGGCCACGGCCTCAAAAACGGTGGCGTCCTGCCAGGGCTGACCACCGTGGGCAAGGGGAATCACACCGGCCGCTTCCAGTTTTTCGGCGGCCTGGTAGAACTCGTCCAGAGTCTTGGGAACGGACAAGCCGGCGTCTTCCAGAACGTCCGGGTTGGCCCACAGCCAGTTCACCCGGTGCACGTTCACCGGCACCGCCACGTACTCGCCCTCATACTTCATGACGTCAGCGATCACCGGCGGAACCAGCTGGTTCCAGTTGTTGGCTTCGGCCACGTCGTCCAGGCTGGTCAGAAAGCCCAGCTTGGCCCATTCCCGGATATCCAGACCCTTGATCTGGGCCGCCGCCGGCGGGTTGCCGGACACCGCCCGGGTCTTGAGCACGGTCATGGCTGCCTCACCGCCACCGCCGGCCACGGCAAAGTCTTTCCAGGTGTGGCCCTGTTCTTCCATCATTTCCTTGAGGGCAGCCGCGGCGCGGGCCTCGCCACCGGCGGTCCACCAGTGCAGCACTTCCACTTCACCGGCCTGAACGGCCTGGGCCGGCAACAATGCGGCAGTCACGGCCGCAGCGGTAAGGGTTTTCTTGAATAAGTTCATGGTCATTCCTTCCTGTTTTGTTGTCTTGATCAGGTTCAGAACCAGATTTCCATTTGCGTGCCGAAGGTCCACTGGCCGCTGTCGAAGTCGCTATCAGCGCCGAGGGCATCGCCCGCCGAGTAGCCATCCAGCTCGTCATCCCAGGTGGAGTAGCTGGCGAACAGACGGATTTCCGGTCGGTTCCAGAAGCCACCGACCTGAGGCTTGAAGGTAGGGGCAACGGTGAAGCGGCTGTAGTCGCCGTCCACGGCAGTGCGTCCCTGATAACCCTGAGTGGTGAGATCCATGGTCTGCCAGGAACCTTCGTACTGCATTTCAAAGTTGGCGGTGAACTCCTGGGCCAGACGGGCATTGAACGTCAGCCACTGGTACTCATCACCCTCGATGTAACGGTCCTCACTGGTTTCCGCCATGATGGCCGGGGCGAAACGCCAGTTATCGCTCAGGTAAGTGGTGCCGTACAAAGCGAGGCGGGTGCTGACCGCATCCTCGTGCAGATCACCGTCGGCACCGATGTTCTTGGTTTCGGCACCCAGGCCCTGGCCGTGCAGCACGGCAACCTTGAAGCTACCGTCCGAAAGGCCGAAGAAGCTGTCGCCGTGGTAGGCCAGCATGGTGTGGACCCCGGTCTCGGCTGCCTGTTGGACGCCACCCACCACGCGCTGGTCGTTGTCCTGGGCCTTCATGCCGCTGAGTGTCCATTGCACGTTGCCGAAGTAGTTGTCGGCGGTGAGGATCAGGTTATCTGTGTCTTCGGTGATGTCCTGGTCCTGGATGTCGGAGGGGAATGCGAGGAAGCTCCGGCCGTACAGGGAGAAGTTGGACTTCACGCTCTCGCTGAACTTGACGTCGTAGATGCCCGCGCCAAGGCCCCCGAGGAAAACGATATCGCTGTCGAGCCAGTGGATGTCGAAGTCCAGGTCCCGGTCGAAGCGTTTGCCGGCCCAGATCGAGGCATCCTCGAAGATACCACTGAAGCTGGCCAGGTTGCTGAACTCCGCATAGGCCTGGCGCACATTCAGGGCGCCATCACCGGCGGTCCAGTCGTTCGAGGAGGTGGAGGAATCGGCGATCATCAGCCGGTAATGGGACCGGGTGCCGTTCTCGGCCACCTGTTTGTAGTTCAGGATGGCCTCCAGGTAGGTATCCGGCTCGTTACCCAGACGACCCACAGCGCCGCCCACGGAGCCGGCTGGGGTCAGGTAGGGGCCGCCCGGGGCGCTTTGCAGGTCACCGCCGAGCAGGAGCCCGGAGCGGGCGTAGGTGTTGAACGAGAACCCCTCATCGCCGGTGGCTTGCGGTTCAACCTCGGCCAGTTTTGCTTCCAGTGCAGCCAGGCGTTCCTCAACGCTCTGCTGTTCCTGGGCCTGCACCGATCCGGCCGCCAGTGCCAGTGAAGCGAGGCCGACAGCAACAGACAGGGATCGACCGGCGAACCGGCCCTTCACAGGGGTATTCGTAGCGTGAAACATGTTGACTCCTTGTTTTTGTTGTCTTCACAACTCCGGAGTCTATGGCAGTAAACCGAGACGATGAGTATCAAACTGAAAGACCGATGTAACACCCTTGTTACATTGGCCGGTCAGTGCCGGGGCAAGGTCAGAATGACGTGCAGCCCGCCTTCGGGCCGGTTGGCAATGGCCAGCTCTCCACCATGGCTCTGGGCAATGTTGCGGGCGATTCCCAACCCCAGCCCATGGCCCTGACGCTGGCTGGCATGGAGGCGATAGTAGGGTTCGAAGATCCGTGACAGCTGATCCTCGGGCACCCCCGGCCCTTCATCTTCCACATGAATCAGCAACCGGCCGGCCTCGTCCTCGATACGCACCCAAGCGGTGTCTCCGTATTTCACGGCATTGTCCACCAGGTTGCCGAGGCATCGCTTCAGGGCCAGGGGCTTGCCCCAGTATGGTCGACAGTGACCCTCCACGGCCACTTGTCCGGAAGCCTCGCCCTGATAGGCCTCCGCCATGCCACGAAGCATACGTTCCAGATCCACCGGCTCGGCGTTCTCATGGATGTCCGTTTCCTTCACGGACTGGAGTGCGTTTTTCACCAGCAGCTCCAGTTCCTGCAGATCCGCCTCGAGCCGCTCCCGCATGGGCTCGTCCTCGATCAGATCCACCCGTAGCCTCAGTCGAGTAATGGGCGTCTTGAGATCGTGGGAAATGGCACGGAACAGCTGCTCCCGGTCACTGATGTAGCTTTGCAGCCGCCGGCGCATGGTGTTGAAGCTGCGGGTAACGGCAACAATCTCGGCGCTGCCCTGCTCCTTGAGTGGTGGCGGATTATCATCCAGCTGCAGGTCCCGGGTGGCCTTGGCCAATTTGCGCAGCGGGCGTGTCTGTTGCCGTATCAGCCAGGCCAGCACCGGGAACAGGATACCGATCATGACCACCACAAACAGGATCTGCTGGCCGGGAACTCCCTCTTCCTCCAGGGAGACGAACGGCGCTGGCAAGGCCGCGGCCAGGTACAGCCATTCCTCCCGATCCACCTCGATCTGGGTCACCAATACCGGCGGGTTCAGCGGTTCCAGGGTTAACGCGTAATGCGCCCAGGAGCGCGGCAGGGCGTCCAGGGGCAGTTCGGTATTGAGAATCCTGAGGTCATCGGGATGCACGAAATCCACATGCAGGTTGATCTGGTTACCGAGGCGCTGGCGCAACACTGAACGCACTTCCTCCATGACCAGCTGCTTGCGGGCGGTGTCCGGCAATGGCGTCATGTCGATGCGCTTGCTGTTCAGGGAGACAAAGAAACGGGTCCCGCCCATGTCCCGCAACTGATCCAGCACGATGTGACGGTATTCCTGGGGCAGGGAGTTGAAAAACTGCGCGGTGGCCGAAGCCGACTGGGCCAGGTTGCGGGTGGTGGCAACCAGACCCTCCTCCTGTTGGGCCCGGTAGGTGGCGACCCAGGCCGCACTGGAGATGACCTGGGCACCGGCCATGGCCAGCAGCGTCAGCAGCAACACCCGCCCGAGCAGGGATGATGGCACCCAGCGCCAGAGCAGGGAGCGCTCCTTGCCGGCATTATTCAGGGCCATGACTTACCGTGGCGGCGAGCAGATACCCTGCTCCCCGCACCGTCTTGATCAGCCTCGGGTTACGCCCCTGATCCCCGAGCCGCTGGCGAAGCCGGCTGACCGCCACATCCACTACCCGGTCCAACGGCATGGACTCGCGCCCCCGGGTAACATCGGAAATGGTATCCCGGTCCAGGACCTGGTTGGGATGGCTCAGAAACAGCTGCAGCAGGGCGAAATCGGCACCGGACAGCGCTGTCGACTCGCCATTCTCGTCGACCAGCTCATGGGCCAGAGTATCCAGGCGCCAGCGGTCGAAAAGGATGAAACGGGGGTTTTCGGCCCTGGCGAACCGGGCCCGTCGCAACAGCGCCTTGACGCGGGCCTGCAGCTCCCGGGCACTGAATGGTTTGGCCAGGTAATCGTCGGCGCCGATCTCCAGGCCCACCACCCGGTCGGTCTCGTCGGAGCTCGCAGTCAACATGATGATGGGCACCTGGGAATGCTCCCGGATCTGCCGGCACAGGGTGAAGCCGTCATCGCCCGGCAGCATCACATCCAGCACGATCAGGTCGGCAGGCCGCTCCCCGAGCAGCTGCCGCATCTGGTCACCATCCCCGGCGGTCCGTATGTCATACCCGACCCGGGACAGATGCTCCTGCAGCAACTCCCGGATGGCGGCATCGTCATCGACCACCAGGATCGACGCTTTGGTTTCAGTCATGGACTCGGATCTTGTTGTTTTTCATGGTTACAAGGATATGCGCAAACGTTGTACGGCAAAAGCCCGAAGAGCCTGCTAGGCTAACGCCATGATTGTCAACAACAGGGACGAG
This sequence comes from Marinobacter szutsaonensis, assembly GCF_039523335.1. Classification (NCBI taxonomy): domain Bacteria; kingdom Pseudomonadati; phylum Pseudomonadota; class Gammaproteobacteria; order Pseudomonadales; family Marinobacteraceae; genus Marinobacter; species Marinobacter szutsaonensis. The sequence continues at coordinate 1,424,295 of NZ_BAAAFC010000001.1, forward strand.
ACGACCATCATGATTGCCAGGCTGCTACGGCTATTGCCAGTATTGGCGCCTTCCATAACCGTGGCGGAACCAAGAGTCCTGGAACTCTATACCTACGAGGCTCCCCCTTACCAGTTGCAAACACAGGTTCTCGACCAGAGAGTCTCTGTTGCCGGTGAAACCGTGAACACGGTGACCTGCGCCGTCCGCCAGGCCGGGTGGTCTGTCCGGATTCGCCTTACGCCACAGAACCGGGCGCTGCATGAACTCAGGCGCAACATGATAGACGGCTACTTTGCCATCGACGCTTCCACCGACCTGGACACGGCGGCCCGCCGGAGCGACCCGGTCGCCCTCGAGAAATGGTACTTTTTCAGCACCGAAACGCAGCCAAACCCTGAACAGGGCCGCATCGGCGTGGTGGACGGCAGTAATGAGCTGGCGTGGCTGGAGTCCGAGGGACTGAACGATGCTCTGACCGTCACCACCCCGGAACAGCTGTTGGCGTTGCTGAACAGGCACCGGATCGATGCGGCCCTGATGGACCGCCGCGTGATGGAAGCGCTGGACGGCCCGACCGGGGAATACCTGGAAACCATGCACATGCAGTTTGCACGCTACGCCCCTCTGTACCTGTATCTCAATCGCCAATTTGACGCCTCGCACCCCGGCTTCATGCCCGCGTTCAACCAGGCTCTTCCGGACTGCATGGAAGAGCACATCATGCTCTCTTCGACCGAACGCCGGCTGGCCGGACACCTGGCCAAATCATTGCTGCAAGAGCTGGCACTACGGGTCGATCTCTTGCAGGCAGTGACCGACGGACCCTCTATCGAGAACATCGATGAAATACAGGAGATTGATCGGGACTGGCAGGCACTGGCCCCTGAAAAGGCCACTCCCCTGGCCCAACAAATACTGGAATTACCAGCTTCAAAAGCACTTCAGGCCTGGGCTGCCAATTATCCGAACCTGGTGACCGAAGTCCTCCTCATTAACGGCTCTGGCACGATCATCGCCATGAGCCGTCTTTCATCCGACTTCTGGCAAGGAGACGAGCCGAAGTTCCAGCGTCTGGTGGATAGAGCCCCTGGCGACAGCGACCTTTATATTTCCCCGATCCGCTATGACAGCTCTACAGCCCGGTTCCAGATCATTGTCAGTGCACCGGTGTCTGGCGACGGTGGCTCAAGTGTCAGCGGCGTGATCGCCATCGGTCTTGACGTGGCCTCCGCGCTGAGCGCAGCGGAGGGCCAATAACAACTGCTCAGGGCTGCCCTTCGGTTGACTTTTCGACTTGCTGACCGCCGCTGTCACTGATATCCAGCAGCGAGTCGATCTCGCGTGCCTCCAGGGTCTCGGCCTCGATAAGCCTTGAGGCCAGGCGCTCAAGCTGGGACCGGTGGCATTCCAGGCGTTCTGTCACTTGTTTCTCGATGCCTGTAATCAGCCTCCTTACCTCATCGTCCACTTTCTCGGCCGTGGCCTCACTGAAGTCCCGCTCGCGGGAAATCTCGTGCCCCAGAAAGACTTCTTCCTGGCTTGAGCTCACCGAGACCGGGCCAATGGCCTCGCTCATACCCCAGCGTGAAACCATTCTCCGGGCAAGTTTGGTCGCCTGCTCAATGTCGTTTTCGGCTCCACTACTGACTTCGCCGAAAATCAGGCGCTCGGAAACACGACCGCCCAGCATCACGGCGATACGGTCCCGGGCATAGGAGGCGGTCATATTCAGACGCTCCTCGTCCGGTGCCTGCTCGGTCAGGCCGAGTGCCCGGCCCCGAGGAATTATCGTGACTTTTTCCAACGGATCCGCCTTGGGGAACAACAGCGCTGTCAGCGCATGACCAGATTCGTGGAAGGCAATCACCTTTTTTTCCTCATCGCTGAGGGTCTGCTCACGCTCAGCCCCCATCAGGATCTTGTCTCTGGCCATGTCGAAATGGGCCATGGCAACCAACTTGCTGTCGTCTCGCCCGGCGAACAGCGCCGCTTCGTTCGCCAGGTTTTCCAGGTCTGCCCCGGAAAACCCGACGGTTCGACGAGCCACTGCCGCGAGATCTACATCGTCACCCAACGGCATGGCTTTGGTATGGATTTCAAGAATCTGCTCCCGGGCTTTCCTGTGAGGGCTATCCAAAGTCACCTTCCGATCGAACCGCCCCGGCCGCATCAGTGCAGAGTCCAGTACGTCCGGCCGGTTGGTGGCGGCAATCACGACAACTGCTTCGTGGGGTGAGAAACCGTCCATTTCCGACAGAATCTGGTTCAGAGTCTGCTCCCGCTCGTCGTGCCCTCCGCCAACGCCGGCGCCGCGAGAACGACCGATAGCGTCCAGTTCATCAATGAAGATGATCGACGGCGCTTCCTTACGGGCTTCTTCAAACATGTTGCGCACCCGCGATGCCCCGACGCCAACAAACATTTCAATAAACTCGGAACCGGATATGGAGAAGAACGGTACATCGGCCTCGCCGGCAACCGCTCTTGCCATGAGAGTTTTGCCGGTGCCGGGCGGCCCGACCATCAGCACTCCACGGGGCAGCTTGGCGCCCAGGCGCTGGTAATAGGACGGGTTCTTGAGATAGTCGACAATTTCCGTCAGGTCCTTCTTGGCGCCGTCCGACCCGGCGATGTCCTCAAAGGTCTTTCCGGGCTCGTCCCTCTGGAACCGCTTAGCCTTGGACTTGCCCATGCTGAACAGGCCGCCACCTTGCTGGCCGCCCATCTGGCGAGCCATACGCTGCCAGAAATAGATGAACACGCCCAGAATGATCAGCCAGGGTAGAAAATTCACCAGCATCCGCGACAACAGATCCGGTCCGGATTCCTTGGCCGTGATCGGCACTCCGTTCTGTTCCAGAAGCTCCACGATCCGTGTTTCGCCCACCTCGGGAACCTGGCTCTGGAACAGCGTTTCTCCGGAACTGTCACCACTCCCTTCTGCGGCCTTGAGGGTACCGCGCACCTGATGACCTTCAATCGTGACTTCCGAGACCTGCCCGGCGGTCACCCGTTCCTTGAACTCGGTAAACGTCAACTGTTCAAGATTTGACTGACTGAACATCTGTATCGCGTAGAAAACCAGAAACGCGACAAGCAGGAAATTCACCACCCGAAGCCATTGGGGCGGTTCGTTCTGCTGCCCCTGGTCCGACATCGGGTCACTGGGACCCTGCTGCAGTCTTTCCTGATCCTGCCGATTATCCTGTTGATTGGACCGTTGGGCGTGGTCAGGCATGTATTCTCCTTGGTTGTCTGTACGTTCAGTGCCAGCCGTCGTCCGGCTGGAAGCGGTCCCCGTGGGCCTGCGCCAGCTTTTCGAGAGACTCGCGAATGTTTTCGACGCCGCGTTTGCGGGCATAGTTCATCGGGCCACCACGGAACGGCGCAAAGCCGGTACCGAAAATCATGGCGCCGTCCACTGTTGCTTCGTCCTCAACCACCTGCTCACGCAGACAAGCCATGCAGGCGTTCAGCATGGGGAGGATCAGTCGGTCCAGCGCGTCATCCGGGCTGGCCTCTGACGGGTCTTTCTTGTCAGCCTTACCCTTTTTCCACTTGTAGAGGCCTTCGCCGGTCTTCTTGCCGAGCTTTCCGTCATCCACTTTCTGCCGGAGCCAGTCCGGGGCCGACGGCATTGAGGTATCCAGCCGCTCCCTCAGCATGTCGGCGACGCTCAGACAGATATCCAGCCCCACCTGATCCGCCAGCTCGATCGGCCCCATCGGCATACCGAACTCTTCTGCCACCGCATCGATACTCTCGGCGGGCACACCTTCATCAAGCATGAGCATTGCCTCGACCAGATAAGGCGTCAGGGCCCTGTTGACCAGAAACCCGGGAGCAGTCGCGACCGGAGCCGGAAGCCGGTCAATCTGCCCGACGAAACCGCGGCCGCGCTCAAGTACTTTTTTCGAGGCCCGATCATGACTGACGACCTCCACCAGGGGCATCAACGCCACCGGATTGAAGAAGTGAAGACCAATCAGGCGGCCGGGATCACTGACTTTTTCACGCAGGGTTTCCAGGGGGATGCTGGAGGTATTGGTAGCCAGGATGGCGCCCTCTTTCATCCGCGGCTCCACCTCTTCATACACCTTCTGCTTGAGTTCAATCTTTTCAGGGACGGCCTCAATAACCAGATCCGCACTGCCAACCCCGTGATTGGCAAAATCCGGAGTCAGGCGATCAAGAATGTCCCTGCGCTCGGCTTCGCTACGATGCTTTTTCTCGCAGAGGTCAGAAAGCTTCTTCACCGCCTGGGCCAGTTTCTCGCCCTCCATATCAAACAGGGTTACGTCCAGCCCTCGTATCGCGCACCAGCCTGCGATGTCCGCACCCATCTCGCCAGCTCCAACCACATGGACACGGCGTACCGGTTCGGCCTTGCTGCGGGTCAGTCCTTTCATCTTTTCCCGAAGATGGAAGACCCGAACCAGATTTCGGGACGTGTCCGTCATCATGAGTTTGGCGAAGGAAGCGATCTCGGCTTTGCGCATCTCCGGCCCGGACTCACCGCCGAAATCCTCCCAAAGCTCGATGAGCGCTTCGGGTGCCGGATAATGGTCGGGCCGTGCCTTTTTGGCACTCTGTGAGCGCATCTGCCGGGCCTCAAGCTGACGAGCAGGTTTGCTGGACAGAACCCGGCCTCGCATGCCGCTGCCGCCTGACTCAATGTCGCCGGCTACTGCTGCATGTACCGCTGCGTCGATATGCCGTTCCTCAACAACCTGATCCACCAGGCCCAGCTTTTTCGCCTTGCTGTGGGAGGCAGTTTTACCGGTCAGCATCATGGTCATGGCTTCGATGGGATCAATCAGACTGGTCAGGCGATCTGTACCACCCAGACCGGGGTGGAGACCCAGCTGAATTTCCGGAAACCCCAGCTTGGCGCCGGGAACGGCCAGCCGAAAGTCACAGGCGAGGGCCAGTTCCAGGCCTCCGCCGAGACAGGACCCGTGGATCACCGCTACCTTGGGGCAGGAGAGCGACTCGAAACGGTCCACCACCCCATGGGCATCGGTGAGCTTATCGACCAGCTCGGTCTCCGAAGACAACCCGGAGAATTCCGAGATATCCGCCCCCATGCAGAAACCGCTGGACTTGATTGAGCGCAGGACCACCCCGGCGGGAGTGTTGTTTTCCAGCTCTGAAACAATCTCACCCAGTTCGTTCAATACCGCCTCTGAGAGCACGTTGGCGTTGGCCTCGTTCTTGTCGAGGATGAGCCACGCAACATCACTGCTGTCGCGCTCAAGCAGCCAATGCTGCCAACGACTGCTTTCTTTCTTTATCTGTTTGCCTTGAAAAGGGCCCAGAGCCATGTCGCGTGAGCTCAGAGTTTCAAGAATATGACCCTTCATGTGCATCCTCCTGAAATTCTGGAAGTCGGAATTCCGTAACCTGTATTTAAACCGCCTCGATAAGCATGGCCCCGGACTGACCACCGCCGATACACTCGGTCGCGATACCCCGTTTCAGTCCCTTTCGCTGCAAAGCATTCATCAAATGCAGCACAATCCGGTTACCACTGGTGCCCACCGGGTGACCAATGGCGACCGCGCCGCCGTCGATGTTCAGACGTTCGGGATCAAGCTTGCCCATGGCTTCGTCGAGGCCCAGCGCCTCGCGGCAAAACTCCGGATCTTCCCAGGCCCGCAGGCACGCCAGAACCTGCGCAGCGAAAGCCTCGTTGATCTCCCAGAGATCAATGTCGTTCAGACCAGCCTTGTGCCGTTTAAGCAAAGCGGTAGAACTCAGAACCGGCCCGAGCCCCATGATCTCCGGCTCGAGCGCCGACCAGTGGCTGTCAACCAGCACCGCCTTTGGCTCGAGACCGTATTTTTTAACCGCGTCCTCGGATGCCAGAATCATCCAGGAGGCGCCATCGGTGACCTGGGAGCTGTTTCCGGGTGTGACCTGCCCGTAGGGCGGTTCGAACGCTGCCTTGAGCTTGGCCAGCGCCTCTGTAGAGGTATCCGAACGCACACCGTCATCATGCTGGAACAGCTCACCAGCTGGTGATATGGCGGGAACGACCTCGCCATCCAGCCACCCTTCCTCCTGGGCTTTGGCAACACGCTGGTGGCTGGAAACGGCGTACTCGTCGGCTTGCTCACGACTGATATTGAACTGTTTGGCGAGAATTTCCGCCGTCTGCCCCATGCTTAATCCGGCGATCGGATCGGTCAGTCCCTTGGCGAGACTGATTTCAGGCCTGAACTGCCCGGGACTGAAACTCGCCAATTGACGGGCATAATCCTGAGGCGAAGACGCCGCATTGAGGCCGGCCAGCCATTCCACCGCTTCTGTTTTCAGTACCATCGGGGCATGGCTGAGGGCTTCGGTGCCACCGGCAAGGATCAGGTCGCTATCGCCGTCACGGATGTATTTGTAGGCGGTGTCGATAGACTGCATTCCGGAACCGCAGTTGATCTGGACCGTGAAGGCAGGCATTGCTTCGCCCATCCCCAGCCGCAGAGCGGCAACCCTGGCCGGGTTCATCTCGGAAGAGACCACATTTACACAGCCAAGAATCACCTGATCAAAGGCATCCGCCGGCATGGGCTGGCGAATTAGCAACGGACGACCACATTGAACGGACAGGTCCACCGGTGAAAAGGGCCCCGGACGACCTTTGGCCTTCAGGAACGGCGTCCTTGCTCCGTCAACAAGGTAAACTTTGCGACCCTGATTCTGACCCGCCGTTTTCGAGCTGTTGCGTGCTTTCTTTGCCTGATGCTGTGCCATCCAGATCCCTCCTTAGGCTGAGCCTGGCGTTGGACCATGAGCGACTTTGAATTGAGCCAATACTTATAACTCTGGACTCTTCGCTGGATGTTTCAAGGTCGATCTCTCGAAGTGCTCTTGAAAAAGCCCCTATTGGAACTAGGTTTTTTTAGTACATGTATGAGCAAAGGAGACACTTTATGACCCGCGCTCAAGACCTGTTCCCGACCCGGCTGGAGCGTAAGCTGAGCATGTTTGAACGGCTGGATCCGGTGGTCCATACGCCCGAAGAACGAATCGGCGACGGCCCTTTGTCGCAAGAAAAAGTCCGCGAATTTGATGAGCGGGGCTTCCTATTTTTCGAATCGTTCTTCGACAAATCCGAGATGGACAAATTTATCAAGGAGCTGCAGGACTACGAGGAAGATGAAGATCTCAAACTTTCCGAGGGGACAATTCTGGAGCCCGGAAAAGAGGAGATCCGGTCAATCTTCGGCATCCACGAGATTTCTGAACGCTTTGACCGTCTCACGCGGGACCCACACCTGCTAAAAATCGTACAGCAACTGCTCGACAGCGACGTGTACATCCATCAGTCGCGGATCAATTACAAGCCCGGCTTCAAGGGGAAGGGGTTCAACTGGCACTCGGATTTCGAGACCTGGCACAGCGAGGATGGCATGCCACGGATGCGGTGTCTGAGCTGCTCTATCGTAATGACGGACAACAACGAGTTTAACGGTCCGCTGATGCTCATCCCCGGTTCGCACAAGTACTTTATTCCCTGTGTCGGACGGACACCGGAAGACAATTACAAAGAATCCCTGAAGATGCAGAACCTGGGGGTTCCGGATGCGGCCAGCCTTACCCGGATGATGGACGAGCAGTTTATCGAAGCGCCCAAGGGCCCGGCCGGCTCACTGATCATTTTCGAGTGCAACACTCTGCACGGCTCCAATGCCAACATGTCGTGCTGGCCGCGTAGTAACCTGTTCTTCGTTTACAACAGTGTCCACAACACGCTGGTGGAACCGTTCTGCGGCAACAAGCCCCGGCCGGAATTCCTGGCTAATCGCAAGAACTGGACACCCCTGACGCCGGTATAACGGCTTGAGGATCTGCCAGGCCGGTCAGGGCAGCACACTGCCTCCGCCGGCCGGCCCTTTCTGGGCTGCGCGGCTCGCCGATTCACCTTTTTGCTCATGGCGGCCCGACTTCACAGGCCAGAACCAACGCCCAGAACTCCGAGAAATCATTGACCACCACGTCTGGCTTGTCCGGGTGCTTGTGGGTGCCGGGGAAAATTTTATTCAGCCAGGGTAGATCCCACTGGGCGCCGTTGAAAAACACCGAGGTCATCCCTGCCCGCTTGGCGGCGATCACATCGGTGGTGCTGTCCCCGACATACCAGACACTCGGATCCGGCGGGTAGTCCAGCTTCTGCACCGCCAGCAGCAGCTGGTCCGGATGGGGTTTGCGCAGCGGCGTGTCGTCCCCGCACACATCCACATCGAACAGATGGGACCATCCGGTACCCTCCACCGCATCCAGCTCATGCTCGAAGAACTCCCGGTCCCGGTTGGTGATCACCCCGACCTGGATGTTCAGTTTCCTCAGCCCCTCGAGCACATCCCGGACCCTCGGCTCAAAGGCCTTAACGGTGCCATAGTGGTTCCGGTAATGGTGGTTGAAGGCCTTGTGGGCGACTTGCTTGGCTCCCTGATTCTCACCGAACAGCACCTCGAAGATGTCCGTCCGGGAAATCTTCCGGTCCGCCTTGACCTTCGGGTGCAGTCTGGCGAATTCACGCACGTAGGACACCAGCCGGGCATCCTCAAGGGTCTTGCTGTCCTCCGGCGCCACCATCCGGTCCATGAGTTCGAGCTTGTGGAAATCCGGCAGCATGTCATCCACCGCGTGATACATGGCATCGAGGGTATCCACCAGGGTGGCGTGCCAGTCGAACAGGATCACCGCCGGGCGAATCAGCCGGACCACCGCCGGGTGCCAGTCCGGTTCGATTCTGGGCTCCGGGCGCTCCGGTGACGGGAAAGGCCTGGGCCGGACCTCGGCGGGTGCCTGGGTAAAGGCATCCGGCTCCTGGCGTTCCAGCAAGGCCAGCAGGTTGAGCAGATCCTCGAAACTGTCCAGAATCGCCGCCGGGGCATCCCGTTTGGTGAACCAGCTGTCGATGCGGTCCTGCTCCCAGCAGGCGCCGTTATAGAACACGCCGGACACCCCGGCCTTGTGGGCGGTGAGCATGTCCACGTAGCTGTCACCCACGTACCAGGCCCGGCTGTCCGCCGGCAGCTCCAGCTTTTCCAGGGCTTTGAGGATCACCTGGGGGTCCGGTTTGTATTCGGTGACATCGTCGGCACATACTGTGGCGTCAAACAGGTGCTGCCAGCGGCCTTCGTCTACCGTTTTCAGCTCCTTGTCCAGGAACTCCCGGTTGCGGTTGGTGGATACTGCCAGCCGGATGCCCATGGCCCTCAATGCCGACAGGTATTCATAGGCACCGGGTTGGAACGGCCTTACCTGGCCAAAATACTTCCGGTACGCGGTGTTGTAGGCCTTGTGCGCAATCAGCTTGGCTTCCTTGTCCTCACCAAAGATGGCATTGAAGATGTCTGTGCGGGAAACCCGGCGCTCGGCCAGAATCCGTGGATGCAGGCGCCGGAAAATCCGGATGTAGCGCACCAGCCGGGCGTCGTCCGCCGTCCGGCACTGGTCCTCCGGTAACAACCGGTCCACCAGCCCCAGTTCCTCCAGTTGCGGCAACATCTCCTCCATGGCACTGAACATGGCATCGTGGGTATCCACGAGGGTGCCGTGCCAATCGAAAATCAGCACCGAAGGGGCCGGTATCGCCTCGTTGAATCGCGCCATCTGGAGTCTCCGATCTGGAACGTTTTTTACCCTTGCAATCCGGACCGCAGGGGTTAAAACTCATTGTTGAATAACAAAAAAGATAAACCCGGTTGGCTGCGATTGCACACAGAGTGGTTTCCATGCCCGATATTGGCTTCCTGGCCCCTTATGATTTCTCACCCCTGACCATACTCAGTTTCGCGCTGGTACTGGCAGGCTATGGCTATGCCCTGCTGCGCATGGCGCCGGAGCAACGCCCCGGTTCCGTGCGTATCGTCGCCTTCGTGGTCGGGGTACTGTTGTGCTACGGGGTCATGCAGACCCGCTTCGATTACTATTCCCAATACATGTTCTTCGTGCACCGGGGCCAACACCTGATCCTGCACCACCTGGGGCCGTTCCTGATTGCCCTGTCCAACCCGCTGCCGATCTTCCGTTTCTGGCACGAGCAAATGGGCCCCACCCTTCGCTCGTGGCTGCGGCCGGTGGGCTGGGCATACCGAATCCTGCAACAGCCGGTGATTGCCGCCGTTTTGTTTGTCGGCCTGATCTATTTCTGGCTGTGGCCGCCGATCCACTTTGACGCCATGCTGTCGCGCCAGCTTTACTGGACCATGAACTGGAGCATGCTGCTGGACGGCCTGCTGTTCTGGTGGCTGATGTTCGATCCCCGCTCACCGGTTCTGACCAACGCGCTGGGGTACGGCAAACGCATCCTGATACTGGCGGCAGTGGCCATCCCCCAGATGATCCTCGGTGCCTGGATCGTGTTTTCACGGGGCATGGTGTATGACGTTTACGAAGTCTGTGGCCGGGCCTGGCCCATGGCGCCCGAAACCGACCAGCTGCTGGGGGGCCTGCTCACCTGGATTCCGCCGGCGATGATGAGCGTCATCGGTATCCTGCTCATCCTGCGACGGGCCATGCACGAGGACGGCAGAATTGTGAAGCCATCAAGACTGGCGGGAGAGAATTCATGACAGACCGGCTGTTGCCCCTGATCCTGACCGTTTCGATTCTGGCACTGACAGGCTGCTTTGGAGGCGAGGAGCAGTGGCATGCCAAGGACATCTCCGGCCTGATGCCGGAACTCGAATTCGAACTTGTCGGCACCGGCGGACAGACCGTCACACCGAAGGATTCCGCCGGCAACATCCGACTGCTCTACTTCGGATTCACCTCCTGCCCGGATGTCTGCCCCACCACCCTCACCGATCTGCGTAAAGCCGTGAACCAGTTACCACCGGACTACCGGGACGACATCACGACGCTGTTCGTCAGTGTCGACCCGCAGCGGGATACGCCGGAACGCCTTGGCAGCTATGCCGGTTTCTTCGGCGATCACGTGGTGGGCCTGACCGCCGCGGAGCCGGAACTACGGGAACTCACCAAACGCTACCGGACCACGTTCGGCTATGACGAGCCGGATGCCGATGGCAATTACAACGTTTCCCACAGCAGCGCGGTCTACGTCTTCGATCGTTCCGGGAAGGCCCGGCTGCTGCTGCGCCCCGGGCTGACAACACAGCAGGTCAGTGAGGACCTTGCGCACCTGGCCTCGGAGTCCCGCAGCTGAGACTTGACCCTGTAGTTACTACAGGCTTTTAACTCCCCGCCAGATCTTCAGACCGGGAGAAAAGGCATGCACAGCGACCATGACCACGGGCACAGCCACGCGAGTCATTTCGATACCCATAGCCGTTCCTTCGCGCTGGCCATCGGGCTCAATATTTCCTTTGTTGTCATCGAGGCCATCTACGGCATGCTGTCGGGCTCACTGGCCCTGCTCGCGGACGCCGGCCACAACCTGAGCGATGTCCTGGGGCTGGTGATGGCCTGGGCAGCAAGCTGGCTGGCCACCCGCAAGGCCACCAACCGGAACACCTACGGCCTGAAGAAATCCACCATTCTTGCCGCATTGTTCAACGCCCTGTTCCTGATTGCGGCGGTCGGCGGCATTGCCTGGGAGGCCATCCGTCGTTTCAGTGAGCCGGCGGAGGTGGCGGGCATGACCGTGATTGTTGTCGCCGGGATCGGGGTGCTGATCAACGGCATTACCATGATGCTGTTCATGAAAGGCCAGGAGGGCGACCTCAATATCCGGGGCGCCTTCCTGCACATGGCGGCAGACACCGCCGTTTCCTTCGGTGTGGTACTTGCCGGTCTGATCATCATGTACACCGGAGCAAACTGGATTGATCCGGTTGTCAGCCTGGTGATTGCCGCCGTCATCTTCATCGGCACCTGGCAGTTGCTCAAGGACTCCCTGAACCTGGCAATGGATGCGGTACCCCGCAACATTGACCCTGAAAAAGTCTACGACAGCCTGATCCGACTACCCGGCGTCGAGTCGGTTCATCACCTGCACATCTGGGGCCTGAGCACGACTGAAAACGCTCTCACCGTGCACCTGGTAAAGCCGGAGCCGCACGATGATGACGCAGTGCTCGAGCAGGCCACCGAGATGCTGGAAGACGAATTCAGTATCCAGCATGTCACCATCCAGTGGGAGCGGGTCGCCAGTAACTGTCCCAACATGGCCTATTGCTGAGCAAAGGCTGATCCCAGTGTGCCGTGCCGGCGTAATAGAGGCGGAATGCCCAACCGGAAACAACTGGTGAGTCACAAGAAACCCAACCTGCCAACCAAAACCTGCCCGGTGTGCCAGCGCCCGTTCGCCTGGCGCCGGAAATGGTCCCGGGACTGGGAGAGCGTGCGTTATTGCAGCGAGCGCTGTCGCCGCGCCGGGAGGCATCGATCATGACCACGGTGGTGTGGTTCAAACGCGACCTGAGAACCCGTGATCACCTCCCCCTGGTGGCCGCGGCAGCACTGAGCGAACCGGTGTTGCCACTGTTTGTTATTGAACCGGACTACTGGCAGCTGCCGGATACCTCGGCGCGCCACTGGAGCTTTATCGATGACTCGCTCCATGACCTGAAACGGCAGCTGCGCAAGCTGGGCTCGGACCTGATCGTACGAAGCGGTCCGGTCACGGAAATACTGGCGCAATTGCACACAAGCGTTGGCGTGAGCCGGGTCTTTTGCCACCAGGAAACCGGCGGGAAATGGACGTTTGAGCGCGACCGGTCCGTCATTGCCTGGTGTGACAGCAATAACGTCGAGTTCCGGGAGTGGCAGCAGTTCGGGGTGGTACGCCGGCTGCGGGATCGGGACGGCTGGGATGACGAATGGTCCCGGGTAATGAAAGCCGGAGTCCAGGAAGCGCCGGCCCAGCTGCCGACATTGCCGGAACGAGTCCATGTGCCCGCTTCCTGGTACCCCCCGGAGGCGGCCTGTAACCAGGCCTGCCCGGATCGGCAGGCCGGCGGCAGTGTCCGGGGAGAGAAGCTACTGGCATCGTTCCTGGATCGCCGGTGTGTGGGCTACCAGTACAACATCTCCAGCCCGGTAACCGCGGTCCGGGCCTGCTCACGGCTGAGTCCGCATATTGCCTACGGCACCATCAGCCTGAGGGAGATCTATCAGCAAGCCAGGGCCACCGGCCAGCATCGCAATACCCTGCCCCGCAAGCAGCGTAGCCTGACCAGCTTCCGTTCCCGGCTGCACTGGCATTGTCATTTCATCCAGAAACTGGAAGACGAGCCGGAACTGGAATGCCGGGCCATGCACCGGGAGCTGGAAAAACTGAAAAACGGGCCCAATAATTCCGAGCGCCTGCAACGCTGGCAGGAAGGCCAGACCGGCTGGCCGCTGGTGGACGCCTGCATGCGTTCCCTGCACCACACCGGCTGGATCAATTTCCGCATGCGAGCGATGCTGATGGCCGTGGCCAGCTACCAGTTATGGCTGCACTGGCGCGAACCAGCCCTGCATCTGGCCCGGCAGTTCACGGATTTCGAGCCGGGTATCCACTACCCCCAGGCGCAGATGCAATCCGGTCTGACCGGCATCAACGCCCTGCGCATCTACAACCCGGTCCTCCAGAGCCAGAAGCTGGACCCGGACGGCGAATTCATTCGCCGCTGGCTGCCGGAGCTGGCCGGCGTGCCGGCAGAAATGATCCACACCCCCTGGCTGATGACCCCGACACAGAAGCAACGGTTCGGAGGCAACACCTACATCAGCCCGGTGTGCGACCATGAACAGGCGGCGAGGGCCGCACGCAAGGCCATCGGCGAGTTCCGGAAACAGCACGTGAGCCGGACCGAAACCAAACGGGTCCTGCAACGCCACGGCAGTCGCAAGGGACCGATCCAGAAACGGCCGAAGCAGCCCTCAGACCAAGGCCAGCCGGACCAGTTGTCGCTGTTTGACTGATCAGTGGCTTTCCTCGTCCTTTGCCTCCGGCTCGGCTTTCTCCTGTGACGGCAACACCAGCACCGGGCACGGCGCGTTCACCGAGACATACTCCACGGTGGCCCGGCGCAGGGGCCAGTGGCCGCTGCTGCCGCGGGAGACCAGGATCATCAGGTCGGCGCACAGCTGGCCGGCCAGGGCCACCAGCTTGTCACCGGCAGTGCCCGCCACCACATGAAAACTGGCGTTACGATTCAGGGGCAGGTATTTGCGGGCCAGCAGATCCAGCATTTCGCGCACCTCCGCCTCCTTCTGTTCCGGCGCTTCCTCCGTTACATGGGGGAAGAAGCCACCACCCCCCGGGCTGTAGACACTGGCCAGGTGCAGCTCACCATCCTCGGCCAGAAGATCCACCGCGGCCTCCAGGGCGCGCTTGCCCTCGCCGTCGTCTTCCGGATCAATGGCGATCAACAGCTTCCGATACATACTCGTTCTCCTGTTTGGTTTCGGCGGTGGCCTCCACTTCCGGGAAGGCTCTTCCCTGTACCAGGGCTTCCACGCTGTAACCACGGTAATCCGCTCTCAGAGCCCGGAACAGTGATACAGCCATGAAGATCAGCAAAATGCAGAAAGGCAGGCCCAGGGAGGTAATGACGTTTTGCAGGGCATCCAGCCCGCCGGCCAGCAACAGCGTCGCGGCGATCACACCCTGCGCCGCCGCCCAGAAAATCCGTTGGCGCACCAGGGAGGGCTGATCGTCCCGGCGGGTCAGGAGATCAATGACCAGAGAGGCGGAATCCGAGGAGGTGGTAAAGAAGATCACGATAATCACCACGCTCAGCGCCGATGCCACTTGCGTCAGCGGGAAGGCCTCGAGAAACGCGAAAATGGCGACGGAGGGGTCCTGCTGTACCTGGTCCGCCAGCGCCACCACGCCGTTCATCTCGACCTGGATGGCAGACAAGCCGAAGATCCCGAACCACACCAGCGTAAAAGCGGAGGGGGCGAACAGGACGCCAGCGACAAATTCCCGGATGGTCCGGCCCCGGGAGATCCGGGCGATGAAGATGCCGACATAAGGCGCCCAGGAGATGGTCCAGGCCCAGTAGAACAAGGTCCATTGACGTTGCCAGTCGGTTTCCTTGAAGGTTTCGGTCCAGAACGCCAGCCAGGGCAAGGCATCGAAGTAATCGCCCACGCTCTGCACCATGCCTTCGGCAATAAATACGGTTGGCCCAACGGCGAGCACGAATGCGAGCAGGACCATCGCCAGCAGGATGTTGAGCTGGGACAGCCGACGCACTCCCTTGTCCAGACCCAGGGCCACCGATGTGGCCGCAATACTGGCAATCACGGCAATCAGGATAACCTGCACCATACCGGTCGATGGCACGCCAAACAGGTAATTCAGCCCGCTGTTGAGCTGCAGCGTCCCAAGCCCCAGCGAGGTGGCCACGCCAAACAGGGTACCGAGCACGGCAATAACATCCACCGCCCAGCCCCAGGGACCAAACGCCTTCTCACCAAGGATGGGGTAAAAAAGACTGCTGATGCGCATGGGCAGGTTATGGCGGTAGGCAAAATACCCGATCGCCAGGCCCGGCATGGCAAAGATGGTCCAGGTATGCAGCCCGAAGTGGTACAGCGCCACGGTCATGGCATCACTCGCGGCCCGCTCGGAACCCGGCTGCACACCCTCGAACGGCGGATTCGCGAAATGGGACACCGGTTCCGCCACACCCCAGAACATCAGGATGGTGCCGATGCCGGCAGCAAACAGCATGGTAAACCAGGTGAGGTTGGAATAGTCCGGCCGGCTGTCGTCGCCGCCAAGCCGGATGGTGCCATAGCGACTGACCGCCAAGCCCAGCAGGAACACCAGCAGGGAGGTGACCGCAAGGATGTAGAACCAGCCAAGATTGCGGGCCACCCAGCCGGTCAGCAGGCCGAAATACTCGGCTACGGCCTGATCAAAGGGCACCGCCAGGGCAACAAACAGAGTTGCCACCCCGGCAGAAGTGAAAAATACTCCCGGTATTGTCTGCAGACCCAATCGACGTTGCAGCCGTTCCAGCACGCAAGCCTCCGCATCTAAAAATCGAAAAAGATGCCTCTCAACCTAGCACAGCTGTCAAACCGATTGGGGAACCGGGATCAATTTGCCTCAATTACTGTTTCTGTTCAGTTGCCGCTGATGCTGTAGCATCTGCTCCATCATCAACTGCATCTGATCCATGCGATCCTCCATGAACTGCAAACGCTGATCCGGCGACATGCCAGCGGCATTGCCCTGACGATTACCCTGGCCAGGCTGATTGTTCATCATGCCCTGCCCCTGGTTACCACCCATCATGGCGCCAGAACCTCTCATCATTCCCGGGCCCATCATGCCTCGGTGCATCAACTCCATCTGGTCTTCCATGGCCTCCCAGTGATTTTCCAGGAAGCGCTGACGCTCCTCCGGTGATCCGGCCCCGGGCATCTGCTGCATGAATCCGTTCATACGCGACCAGTTCTGCTGCATTTGCTGCATCTGGTCCTGGTCCATCATCATTCCGGGACCGTGGCCCTGCCAGTTACCCTGCTCGCCATGAGCAAACGCCCAGACAGGAGCGACCGCCAGTATGGTGCATACTGCAAACTTCTTTATTGAAACCATCTTAATTCTCCATCACGCGGGTTCAAAGCATTCACCCCCATTTAACGCTCAAGAGCTGAATTCAAACTGAATTTCCTGGCCGGGCCGGCAACGAATTGATCTCGCTCAAAAGATTCATCCGATTTGTCACCACAGGCGCAACCACAGTCCGAAGCCGACAGGTAGTATTCAGAAAAACCACTGCACCTCCATCAGCCCCACAGGTTCAAACCTCCCATATTCACTGTCATCGTCGCCACCAAACCACTGAGCTCCGGCTGTCAGATAGATTTCCGGCTCAAGCGGAAGCGTCCAGGTTGAACGGGGATATAACACCCAGCTCGCATCATCCGCATTGCGGACTGCAACCACCCGGTACTGCCAGAATGCAGTGATATCCTGCCATGCCAACAGCCCGGCGTAATGGCGACCTGAGTATATCGGGTGTGCCGAAAGCAGTCTTACGAGATCGACCCCTGCCTGCGGTTCATGCTGACCGTTATAGAAATACTCCACTGCCAGGTTGAACCCGCTGGGAAACGCCCAGTTGAGATCCGCCACACCCTGCCAGTAATTGTTGCCTGTACGCGGGTCGCTCCAGACAATTTCCGTACGCCAGCCCGTGCTGGCCACAGAGCCACTGCCACTGAATCCGGCCTTGGTTACTTCGGCAAACTCTCCCACCATCAGACCGGTATCGACGCCGATGAAATAACGCTTTATCCGCACTGCCATGCTGCTGTCGACGTTGCGGTGTTGCGGTGCATAAGCCGCGCTGATTCGACCCAGCGCTCCCCACGGTCTGTCCCAGAGCAACGCATCGACGCCAATCCGTTCGTCTGGCTCCAGGCTGGTAGGCGTGACGGGGTTGAGGATGTCGGTCGGGTTCCAGATAAGCGCGGTGGACCAATTCACCTGCTGGCGCCCAAGGCGCCAGTCACCGACCGGCGAACGCCACTGCACGGTGCCGCGGTATAGCTGATGACGTGCCACGAGATCCCCGGAACTGTATACCGTGCCCTGCAGGTCCCAGTAGCGTGGATCAGGGGAGTCCCTGAGCAAGGCAAATTCCGGACTGTCCAGAACACTGCCGGCAACCGATTCGAAATCATAAGCCGCATCCAGCCGCCAATCTCCGTGTCGAAAGCGCGGTTCCAGCCGCAGCCGGCTGAGGTTGGAAAAGTAGAAATGTCCGTCGATCATTGAGCGCGAACCGACACTCAGATTCTTGAATGAGCCGGAATGACTGACATCTGCCCAGGCATGAGCGACGAGTGCGATCCCGGCGATCATGCAGATTGACAACCAGGCTTTCCTAACCACGATGAATAGCCTCCACCGGGTCCAGTCGAGCGGCACGCCGCGCGGGATAAAGCGCCACCAGAACTGAACAGGCGAAGAGCAACAGGCAGGGCAGCCAGACGTGTTCGAGAATCAGCACCGGGTAAATCCGGTCGGTAATGCCTGGAATGGTTTCCATGGAGCGGCCAAGTGAGGCCAGGGCAATGCCGGACCGATTGAACCAGTAGACGATCAGGCCGCCCACGATGGCCCCGGCGCCCATGCCCAGTAGCGCAAGGAAAAAAGCCTCAAACAGAATAGTCAGTAGCAGCTGGCCACCCCTTGTCCCCAGTGCCAACATGACACCCAGCTCCCGCGTGCGTTCCATGACCGACATCACCATGGTATTCATGACGCCGATCGCAACGACCACAAAAACCACCGAAAGGATCAGGTAGAAATCGACCTGGGTCATTTCCACCATCTGAACCACGACCGGGAGAAGGGTTTCCCAATCCTGGGCCACCAGGGCATCATCCGGCAGGGTATCGTTCAGGGACCGGGCAAGCTCTGAGCTCCCAGCACGATCTGAAAGCCTCAACGCAATGCGCGATGACTGGTCCGCGCCCAGCCCCCCCAGAGTTCGGGCACCCCCAATCTCGATGAAGGCATACTCGCTGTCGAACAGATCACTGCCTGTGTTGTAGACCCCCACTACCGTCTCAGCCGCTGATGCAAGGTTCCCGCTTGCCTGCTGCACGGTAAGCACCAGTTTGTCCCCCACTCGCGCTTCGAGCTCCTCCGCCAGCTTGCGCCCGATGACCATTCCCTTTGCACCATGCTGAACGTAGGTGCCCTGGGCCACGTAATCGGCGAGCCTGGTGACCGCCCTCTCCTGCCCGGGGGCAACCCCGACCAGCTCCACCGGCAGACTTTTACCGGGGCTCGCCACCATGGCACGCAGCACCACCCTTGGCGCTGCGGCTTCGACCTCGGATCTTGCCTGTAATCGCTGCAGCAATTCAGAAGTCCCGGAAATACGTAAGGCCGGGGAAAGATCGACGCTGTGCCCCGCCTCCATGACCTGAACGTGCCCGCTGAGTTGCTGGGTCGAGTTCTGGATCATCTGCTCGAAAAATCCATCGGCAAAGGCATACAGGAAGAGATAAGCCGCCAACCCGAACGCCGTTGCCGATGCCGTGATAACAGACCGTCGCGGGTTCCGGAAAACCGAGCGCAGAGCCATCTGGGCAAAAATGAGAAGGCGATGGTTGGAGGTCACCTGCCAGTGAATTCGCCGCATTCGATTGATCACATTCCGGTGCGCCCCCAACGCCTCCAACGGACTGTTCCGACTCGCCGTCCAGGCAGGAAGAGCCGCCGCCAGCAGGGCCACTGACACGACGGTTACGCCAATGATTGCCAGGCGCACGGGGACGATGGTGGGATACACGATGCCACTGAGCCCCGGCATGGTATCCATGGCCTTGATGTAGGCTGTGAAGTCCAGACCCCGGCTCCCGAAATAGCCGGTCAGAGATAAGCCCAGCACCAATCCCACGAGGTATCCGAGACAGGCCAGGATGATGGTTTCGAGCAGTACCAGCCTGATGATGTGACTTCCGGGCGTCCCCAGCGCCATCATGACGCCAAACTCCCGGCCACGCTCCAGCACCGACATCAATATGGTGTTGACGATGCCGGCGGCCACCACCACAAACACCACAAACACCACGATCCAGGTGACGGCATCATGAAACCCGACCATCTGTACCAGCGACGGCATCAACAGTGGCCAGCCGAGAACCTCCACATCCCGGCTTCGGAGGGCATTTCGCACCGCCCCCACCGACTGATCGAGTTGCCCGGCATCTGCGACCCGCGCCGCGATTTCGGTAATACGCCCCTGAAAGGCATACAGCTCCTGGGCCGCTGCCAGGGGTATCTGCGCCACAAAACCGTCAATCCGTTTGATGCCGGTTTCGAACGTCCCCACCACCTGAAACCGGTCGGCACCAATGGAGCCATCGGCAGCCTGTACCAACAACACCAGTTCGTCACCCGGGGACGTTCCCAGGGCGGCAGCGGCATCCACGCCGACAAGGATCTCGTTACCGCTTTCCAGGTAACGCCCCCCGACAATCGACTGATCAAGGCGGGTGACTTCTGGCTCCGTTGCGGGGTCCACTCCCATCACCTGTAACGCGCGCGACTGCTCGGCGCGACTGGCCAGCGCGTGGCCGGTGATCCTTGGAGTCGTCGCCTCCACTCCGTTTGCCGCGGCAACCTGCGGCGTCAGGTTCCAGCGCTCAACGAGGGCAATATTCATCTCCCGGTCATCGTGAAAACCACGCTGATGGACTTTCAGATCGCCCGTCACATAACCGGTCATGTTGCTGATCATCTGGGTATTGATGCCATCGATGAATGCCCAGAGAAACACCAGCCCACCAACGCCCACCGCCACGGACATCAGCGTTATCACCGTCCGCCGACGATTCGCCCGGAGGTTGCCCAGGGCCAGTCTCACCCAGGCGTTCACGGCCGTCGTTCCTCGCGCTCGATACGACCATCCCGGAGATGAATCACCCTGCGGGCCCGCTCCATCACCATGGGATCATGGGTGGAAAACACAAACGTAATGTCGTGCTCTGCATTGAGGCTTCGCATCAGGTCCAGAAGGGCCGCGCCGGTCGTCGAATCGAGATTGGCAGTGGGCTCATCCGCCAGGACCATGGCGGGTTTGCTGACAATGGCCCGGGCCACCGCGACACGCTGTTGCTGGCCGCCCGAGAGTTCGTGGGGCAAGCGCTGCTCCATCCCCCGCAGACCCACCTCCGACAGGATGCGCTGGGCTTCGGCACGCCGCTCCCGGAATGGCACGCCACGAAGCATCAACACATACTCGACGTTCTCCTGCGCCGACAGAACGCCAATGAGGTTGTACTCCTGAAACACAAAGCCTATTTTCCACAGCCTCAGATTGGTTCGCTTCTTGCGACTCAGCCCGGTAATTTCCTCTCCAGCAATCTGAATACGGCCGGCATCCGGCTCGTCCAGGGCGCCTATCTGATTCAGCAACGTGGTCTTGCCGGAGCCCGAAGGTCCCACCAGGGTTGTGAATTCCCCTGCCTCGATGGCAACCGAAACGTTATCCAGTGCCTTGACGGCAATGGCATCCTGACGATAGATACGCGAGACATTCTCCACATTCACGATGCTCATTCCGGAGCCTCACTCGGGGTTCCGCAGGCGACGGAGGGAAAAAATGTCATCGTCCAGGGGCAGGTCGTATTCAATCGATTCAATGGTGATGATCGTTCGGGATTGCGGATTATCCGCGTCAACCATCGTCCACCGCGTCGGAATCCGTCGCCCTCCCCTGGCTTCAATCCGGTCGTAGGTCATGTGTTTGACGACCTGCTCTCGCGCCCCGTAATAAGTAACCGATACCGGGATGGTATCCTCCCGCACCCGGAACTCCAGCTGACTCCAGACCACCGCCGCATCCGGCCGTGGAGTCGAAACAATCCGATACACAGGCACCTCGCCGGACTTGTCGGTCTCCACCAGATCGTGGGTGTAGTCATTCACGAGCGAGCTTTCCTTGACCAGGTCGTCATTGCTGAAATTCGAGCCCATCCAGGGCTGCAACATCATGGATGGCGGGATCTTGATCGTGCGGTCAACCTTGGGAAGGTAGTTCCACATGGCATCACCGATTCGAAGCGATCCGATGCCGGCTTCCTTTTTGGGCGCGTGGATTCGAATCAGGGTGTGATCGGGCCGGTCCATCCAGGCTTCCAGCTCCAGCGTTCGGGTCCAGTACTCCGATTCGACACGCATGGTGAACCGGCCGTGGTTGCTGTCCGACCACAGGGTGTCTTCCATTCCGGCCACCAGCTCTTCAGCAGTGGGGGGTTGGGCCAGCACCTGTAACGACTGCATGACCAGCATTACAAAAACGGCGGGAGTGAAAAGCGGCTTTGTGTTCATAGACCCTCCCAAGTCGTCCCTAACTTAATGTTTAGCAGCTATCAGAGGCTCCAGGGGCATAAAATCATTCCTCCCTGATCGATATCTGATGACCAATGCCATCCAGCGAGACCTCATCAACAATGGCAAGAGAGTCCGGATCAAGCACCCAGAGCTTCGCCTCGCCACGACTGGTGACCAGTATTCGGCCATCGACCGGAGAGACGGTGAGGTGGTAGGGAGCCGGTTTTAACTGAATG
Source organism: Marinobacter szutsaonensis (assembly GCF_039523335.1). Classification (NCBI taxonomy): domain Bacteria; kingdom Pseudomonadati; phylum Pseudomonadota; class Gammaproteobacteria; order Pseudomonadales; family Marinobacteraceae; genus Marinobacter; species Marinobacter szutsaonensis. The sequence goes on from NZ_BAAAFC010000001.1 coordinate 1,446,291, forward strand.
CTTTTTCGAGCATTGGAGTCCAGCTCTACGCGAACGACTTCCTCGTCGCCCTGACTTGTTGCCAGGAGCGCCCGGCCATCGGCGCTCAGGTCGAGGCCATGCGGCGCCTCCCCAATCTCATTTCGGGCAATGACTGCCCCGTTGGAAAGCTTGAGAGCGACCGCCTCACCAGAGGCACTGTCATTGATGTAGAGATGATCGTCGTCAGAGGCGAGCACCATGTGTTCCGGTCCACCTCCTATGAGAAAGTTTCGTTTTACAAACCAGTTCCGGGAATCCACCTCACTCACCGTGCCGTTACCGGTATTGCTGACAAACAATGTCTGGCCGTCGCTGCCCATCACTGCATAGTTGGGAGAGGGACCTGTGGCGATCATCCCGACAACATCACCGGAATGCAGGTCGACAACACTGATACCGCCACCCATCGGGTGCGTGGAAACAGCGTAGCGGCCGTCGTTTGTGACCAGAACATGATGCACCGGCCCCGGTACTTCGAAGACCCGGACAATGGCGTTCGTGTTGGTATCCACCATGTAGAGCCGCCCACTACCGGTTAATTCAGGCGCGGCCGTACCGCCTCCCCCGTGATGGGCCGCATGATCATCTTCCGTAACCCCGTCCGGACGCTTGGGCGGCGCCTGAATGTCATGGGCGGTTAAACTGCCCACAACGAGGTGGTTGCCATCCGGAGTCAGCGCGGAACCGTGGGTATTGACCGTGCCGGAGATTGTTGACGTCACACGGTGGCTTTTCAGGTCCATCACACCGACCGCATCCGCGGTCCCCATCGGAATGAAGGCGCGACTGCTGTCCGCAGCCACCACCGGTGACAGACTCATCGAGAGTATGGCGACGAGGCTCCAAAACCACGATTTTCCCGACGGACGTTTCATTAGGTCACCTTCAGAACAGAACGAGAGAATGGTTCTTTTTCGGCAGAAAAGCGGCCATTGCACGCTTGCGAGAAAGAAATGTTTCAATCGCAGTTGAGCACGTCAAACTGAAATAGAACTGAAAACCAACGCTTGAGATGCATCTATTTGACGCGGATCAATATCACCACGGCGACAGCAGCAGCTCTCGAGCTTCGGTAATCTCGGCTTTTCTGGCCATGTTTTATAAAGATCAAGAATCTGGTCATGAAAACCGAAGACCTCTCGGCAGATGGCGCCAAAATCAAGCTTTGCGTCGGGCTCGTCGCAGGTTTGGTAGGTTTTGAGTTACAAAACGACACCCTCAGCCGGCCGGTGTTCCCCATTGCCATTGTGTTACTTCCGGCATATCCACCCCGTGTTCGATGATGTAGTGCTGGTGCTCAATGAGCCGGTCCCGCAGCCACTGTTTGAGATAGGCGGCCCGAGCCCCCAACTGCGGAACCCGATCGATAACGTCTGCCGCCAGGTGGAAACGGTCCATGTCGTTGCGCACCACCATGTCGAAAGGCGTGGTGGTGGTGCCTTCCTCCTTGTAGCCACGTACATGGAGATTTTTATGGTTGGTGCGCCGGTAGGTCAGGCGATGGATCAGCCAGGGATACCCGTGGTAGGCAAAGATAATCGGTTTGTTGGTGGTGAACAGGGTATCGAAGTCTTTGTGAGACAGACCGTGGGGGTGTTCCGCCTGGTCCTGCAGGGTCATGAGATCCACCACATTGATCACTCGCACCCTGAGAGTGGGCAGGTGATGGCGCAGGATGTCCACCGCCGCCAGGATCTCCAGTGTCGGCACGTCGCCGGCGCACGCCATGACAACATCCGGCTCGCTGCCTTCGTCGTTGCTGGCCCACTCCCAGATGCCAATACCCGCGGTACAGTGCTTGATGGCCGCGTCCATGCCAAGCCACTGTGGCTCCAGCTGCTTGCCCGCCACGATAACATTCACGAAGTTCCGCGAGCGCAGGCAGTTGTCGGTTACGCACAGCAGCGTGTTGGCATCGGGCGGCAGGTAGACGCGAATAACGTCGGCTTTCTTGTTCACCACATGGTCTATAAAGCCGGGATCCTGGTGCGAGAAGCCGTTGTGGTCCTGGCGCCAGACGTGGGAGGTCAGCAGATAGTTGAGTGAGGCAATGGGGCGGCGCCAGGGGACCTCTTTACCGGCAACCTTGAGCCACTTGGCATGCTGGTTGAACATGGAGTCGATGATGTGAATAAAGGCCTCGTAGCAGGAAAACAGTCCGTGCCTGCCTGTCAGGAGATACCCCTCCAACCAGCCCTGGCAGGTGTGCTCGGAGAGGATCTCCATGACCCGGCCGTCCGGGGCCAGGTGATCGTCTCCCGGCAGGGTCTCGGCCATCCAGGCGCGGTCCACCACCTCGAACAGCGCGCCAAGGCGATTAGAGTTGGTCTCATCCGGGCCCATAACACGAAAATTCCGCGTCTCGTTATTCAGTTGCATCACGTCGCGCAGATAGGTACCCATAACCCGAGTCGATTCCGCCTGTTCCGTGCCGGGACTGGTGACTGCAACGGCAAATTCGCGAAAGTCGGGCAGTTGCAGATCTCTTAGCAGCAGCCCGCCGTTGGCGTGCGGGTTGGCGCCCATGCGCCGTTCCCCTTTCGGAGCCAGAGCTGCCAGCTCCGGTTTCAGGGCCCCATTCGGGTCGAACAGCTCTTCAGGGCGGTAGCTTTTCATCCAGTCTTCAAGCAGGGCCAGGTGCTCAGGCTTGCCCGCCAGCGCTGAAAGAGGTACCTGATGAGAACGCCAGGTCCCCTCACTCTTCAGGCCATCCACTTCTTTCGGGCCGGTCCAGCCCTTTGGGGTTCGGAGGATAATCATTGGCCATCGCGGACGTCCGGCGGCGCCCCTGGTGCGTGCTTCGTGCTGGATGGCCCGGATCTCGGCCATTGCCGTATCCAGAGTCGCCGCCATACGCTGGTGCACTCGCGCGGGTTCGTCGCCCTCAACGAAATAAGGACGGTAGCCGTAGCCAATGAACAGACTCTCCAGCTCCTCACGGGGAATGCGTGCCAGCAAGGTGGGGTTGGCGATCTTGTAGCCATTCAGATGCAGAATGGGCAATACCGCGCCGTCCTGGGCTGGATTGAGGAACTTGCTGGAGTGCCAGGCGGTGGCGAGCGGGCCGGTTTCGGCCTCGCCGTCACCGACCACACAGGCGGCAATGAGCTCCGGATTGTCGAATACCGCGCCAAAGGCGTGGGACAGCGAGTAACCGAGCTCGCCCCCTTCGTGGATGGAGCCCGGGGTTTCCGGCGCCACGTGGCTCGGTATGCCACCGGGAAACGAGAACTGCCGGAATAACCGACGCATGCCCTCTGCGTTCTGCGGAATGTTCGGATAAAGCTCGCTGTAGCTGCCTTCCAACCAGGTATTGGCAACCATGCCCGGCCCTCCGTGTCCCGGGCCGGTGATATAAATGATGTTCAGATCCTGCGCTCTGATCACCCGGTTCAGGTGTACGTAGATGAAGTTCAGCCCCGGAGTGGTCCCCCAATGCCCCAGCAGTCGCGCCTTGACGTGCTCCAGAGTCAGTGGCTCGGTGAGCAGCGGGTTGTCGCGCAGATAGATTTGCCCCACCGAGAGGTAGTTGGCGGCCCGCCAGTAGGCGTCCATTCTGCGGAGTTCGTCTGGCAGCAGCGGGCCCGGTTCGGCGTTGCCTTCTTCGGCTTGCATCGTTTGTTTCACGATCGGATCCTCCACAAAAATCCAGCATGGATGTGCGTCAGGTCAGGGCCACACCCGGATAGCGCAGGGGCACGCCAGCAAAGCACAGCCACCTGAATTCAAACTGAATTATTGGAGCGGATCGAGTCGCACGTTGATCCCGATCAAACCCGTAATCACTCAACAAAAATTAACCATGCCTTGGCTTGACGTGTGACCCGATCAAAGGTTTTATCATTACCAACATGACCAGAGTCGCTGCTCTGCGTACCCCACTCCCCGGGTTCAAAAAGTGCCTGAACCAGAGTATAGGTCAGGGCCGCGAAAACCGTTCGACTCACGGAAACCGACATGACGTCTCGCCAACTTTTTTTTTGCAGCTTTGCTAAGCGTTCTGCTGTTGATAGGCGGCCCGACCGAGGGCTGGTCCGGAGCAGCGAGTGCCGAGGCGGCGAAGACGGATTCCAACGTAACCGGCTGTGAGGGAATGCCCCGGGCCAAGGCTGGCACTTCCGGCATGAATCATTACCTAATGCCGGTGGATTGCGATACCCCCGAGCAACAGAGTTGTCACCTGACGCCCCCTCACTGCACCTCCGTATCGGTTTACGGCATAGCTAACGGATCATCAGTCCCCCCCGTTCAAACAGCTTCCCACGTAACTGCCCTATCGGTCCGGGCGGTTTACCGAAGCCCCATTTCCGATGTCCTGACGCCCCCGCCTGAAGCCCTCTCCTGACACTCACGCAGCTTTATCGCCGGGCCACAAAGCCCTGGAAACCGGATTCACATCGTTAACAGGCCAGGCCAGCTTCACAGCGTCATAAATTGGCATGCCTGTCAGGAGATCACCATGAAGACCACAAAACCTGCCCTGTACACTGGCGTGGCTGCCATCGTCCTTGCAGCCGGCGCCACCACGCTGGCGATCCAGACCGGCGAACCCCCGGCGGCGTCGGCTGACCTCGCCGCCACTGCCGCGCCTGAAACGGCCATCACCATCTACAAGAGTCCCAGCTGCGGCTGCTGCCAATCCTGGGTCGAGCACCTTGAAGCCAATGGTTTCCGGACCAACACCATCGATACCAACAACATCAATGAGGTCAAGCAGGCTCACGGTGTGCCTCGCGAGATGGCGTCGTGCCACACCGCGTTGGTCGGGGATCTGGTGGTTGAGGGCCATGTGCCGGCCGGCGATATCCGGGCATTTCTGGAAAATCCCCGGTTCAATACGGTAGGGCTTTCAGTCCCTGGTATGGTTCAGGGCAGTCCCGGAATGGAAACCGGTCAGAAGGACAATTACCAGGTGATTGCCTTCCGTGCCAACGGACAACACAGCGTATTCCGCGAACACAGGGACTACTGAGACGGGCCTGGCAGGCTGAAAAGGCCCTCCCGGTGCGAACAGTCGGGAGGGTCCTTTTGGCGTCAGTCCGGTAAAAGATGACCTGGCGTACCGGGGTGATCAGATCGCCTCGACAACCTCAGACAGCATGTCACGGACTTTCCCCGCAACCTGTTTGAGTTCGTCATTATCAATGGCCGTCATGGACGCAACGGGATCAATGGCACTGACCTCCACGCCATCCGGAACTTCCCTGAGGATGACGTTGCACGGCAGCATGGCACCGACGCGGGGTTCCACACCAATGGCTTCCCAGGCCATACCGGGATTACAGGCCCCCAGAATCCGGTAGGCAGACATGTCCTTGTCGAGCTTTTTCTTCATGGTGGCTTTGACATCGATCTCGGTCAGCACGCCGAAGCCATGGTCCCCCAGGGCCTGCCGCGCTCTCTGGTCCACATCCTCAAAATCGACATTCTTGATGAGACGGTTGATCGTGTATGACATGGTTATCTCCTGTGAGAGAAAAGTTCAGTGGTCCGGTCCGAGCCTGACCACTCGCAAACGCAGTGCGTTGACAATCACGCTGACTGAAGACAGCGACATCGCCGCCGCTGCGAAGATCGGGGACAGCAGGATGCCGAAAAACGGGTAGAGCACGCCCGCTGCAATCGGAACGCCTGCCGAGTTGTACACGAAGGCAAAGAACAGGTTCTGCCGGATGTTGCGCATGCTCGCCAGAGACAGCCGGCGAGCTTCCACTATGCCCATCAGGTCTCCCCGAAGCAGTGTAATACCGGCGCTTTCGATGGCGACATCCGTACCTGTGCCCATGGCCACACCTACGTCGGCCGTTGCCAGCGCAGGTGCATCGTTTACGCCATCGCCGGCCATGACCACAATACGGCCTTCGTCTTTCAGGCGCTGAACGATCTTGCCCTTGTCCTCCGGCAGGACTTCCGCCTCCACTTCGTCAATGTGCAGTTTGCGGGCAACCGCCTCAGCCGATGTGCGGTTATCGCCGGTCAGCATGACAACCCGGATGCCATCCTTCTGTAATGCCGTAATGGCCGCTTCGGTGGTTTCTTTCACCGGATCGGCAATGGCAAGCAACCCACAAATCTTTCCGTCAACGGCTGCGAAAATCACCGTGGCCCCATCCCTGCGGAGCTGGTCGGCTTCAGACTCAAAATCCGAGGTATCGACGCCTTCGGATTCCATCAACAGCCGGTTGCCAATCAGCACCTGCTGCCCATCGATCTTTCCGGTCACGCCTTTACCGTTAGGGGAATCGAAACCCTCAGCGTCGGGCAGCGTCAGGTCCATGGCCCTGGCTTTGTCGAGAATGGCATGGGCTAGCGGGTGCTCACTGCCCTTTTCCAGGCCGCCGGCAAACCGCATGAGTTCTTCCTCGCTGAATCCCTCGGCAGGAACCAGCTTTGTGACCTGAGGTTTGCCTTCTGTCAGCGTGCCGGTCTTGTCCACCACAACCGTATCAACCTTTTCCATGCGCTCCAGAGCTTCCGCATCGCGGATCAGCACACCACTTTGGGCACCCCGGCCGACGCCGACCATGATCGACATGGGCGTGGCCAGCCCCAGGGCACAGGGGCAGGCGATGATCAAAACGCTCACAGCGGCAATCAGCCCGAATGCCATGGGCGGCGTCGGCCCAAAGAATGACCAGGCTATAAAGGCGATAATGGCGATCACGATCACCGCAGGCACAAAATAGCCCGCCACCTTGTCGGCCAGGCCCTGAATGGGCGCGCGGCTGCGCTGGGCGCTCGCCACCATCTGCACAATCTGTGACAACATGGTGTCCCGGCCGACCTTGTCGGCCCGCATGATAAAGCTGCCCTGCTGGTTGATACTGCCGCCGATCACCTGATCGCCCGATTTCTTGCTGACCGCCAACGGCTCACCGGTCACCATGGATTCGTCCACGTTGGAGCTGCCCTCAAGCACCTCGCCGTCCAGTGGCACCTTGTCACCGGGCCGAACCCGAAGGCGGTCGCCAACCTTGACCTGATCCAGCGACACATCGGACTCACCGCCCGCATCGTCCAGTTTCCTGGCGGTTGCCGGCGCCAGATCCAGCAAGGCCTTGATGGCACCCGAGGTTTTTTCCCGGGCACGGAGTTCCAGCACCTGCCCCAGTAAGACCAGCACCACAATGACCGCCGCGGCCTCGAAATACACGGCAACCGAGCCATCGCCCTGCCGAAAGGCTGCCGGGAAAACCTGAGGTGCAAGGGTCGCCACCAGGCTATAGATCAACGCCACGCCGGTGCCGATGGCAATCAACGTGAACATGTTCAGGTTGCGACTGACCACGGACTTCCAGCCCCGGACAAAGAACGGCCAGCCACACCACATAACAACCGGCGTTGCCAGTACCAACTGGATCCAGTTGGATAGCTGAGGGGCGACAATGTGATCGAGTCCGGTCAGGTGCCCGCCCATTTCAAGCACCAGCACCGGCAGGGTCAGTACCAGGCCGATCCAGAACCGTCGGGTCATGTCCCGGAGCTCTTCCGACGGCCCCTCATCGAGACTCACCTGTTCCGGCTCCAGGGCCATCCCACAGATGGGGCAATCACCCGGACCCTCCTGCCGGATTTCGGGGTGCATGGGGCAGGTGTATATGGTGCCCGGTGCTACGGGTTCTTCCTGTTTATGCTCGTCACCAAGATAACGGCCGGGATCCTCTTCGAACTTTGAAAGGCAGCCTTGGGAGCAGAAATACCAGGTTTTTCCCCCGTGCTGACTACGATGTTCAGCTGTGTGGGGGTCCACGGACATCCCGCAAACCGGGTCTTTGGCGAGGTGCTCTGTGGCCTCCTCTGCTCCGTGGTGAGCATGGTGAGCGTGCTGGTGTTCAGGCATCCGGCCCCCCTTGCTTATCTGCGGGCCATTCAGAAAACGCGATAAAGTAGAGCAGGAAAAGATTAACGACGGGAATCAGTATCAGAATACCCATCCAGCCCGGGTATCCCGTGCGCTGGCAAATGCGCCAGGCGGGTATGACAACCACAATGCCTATCACCAGCATCCACAGCCAGTGCCCTGCCCACATCGTGTTATAAAACATGGTATTACCAAACGCTCCATTTCCCATCATGGTACTGCTCTCCTGGTCGATAACCTATTACTGGTGATGATGCACGTGAGTTCCCTCGTGCTCGGGTTCCCGGGTGCGCGCGGATCTCTTCAGGAATACCTTTTCGGCCATGGCGATCACGGCCATCGTTGCCACGGCCACACCGATGACAAAGGGGTCTGTGCTGAGCTTCACCCAGACAAAACCACCAAGTGCCAGCATATCCAGAACGATTGCCGTCGCTGGCACCCAGGCGCGAGCCTTCACATCCGTCCGCAAATAACGAAGCACGCCCCAATGGATGGCAATGTCCATGATCAGGTAGAAGACGATCCCCAGGGCGGCAATACGGGACAGGTCAAAAAAGGCCGTGAGGACCAGCCCCAGGACCACAGTGTAGACCAGCGTGTGCTTCTGGATGGTTCCCGGCATACCGAAATGGCTGTGGGGCACCAGCTTCATCTCCGTCAGCATGGCCAACATGCGCGAGACGGCAAAGATACTGGCCAGAATGCCACCGGCCGTGGCCATCATGGCAATGGCAACCGTGAACCAGACGCCATAATCTCCCAGGGCGGGATGTGCGGCAGCGGCAAGGGAGTAGTCCCGCGTCTCAATGATTTCAGCCAGTGAAAGATTGCTGGCGACGGCAAAGCCAACCAGGGTGTAGATGACCACACACGCTGCAATGGAAATGACAATAGCACGCCCCACATTCCGGTGCGGATCTTTTACCTCGGAGCCACTGTTGGTGATGGTGGTGAAACCCTTGAAGGCCAGTATCCCGAGCGCGGTGGCACCCAGGAAATTACCAACGGTTCCCGCCTCTCCCGGTCTCGAGAAATCCACCGAAATGCTGTCTGCGATCCAGACACCCACCAGCCCGAAAATCAGTATCCCCCCGATTTTCAGAATGCCAATGAAGGAGGCCACCCCCTGGATCATCCGGTTACCCAGCAGGTTGATCAGAAAAGCCACCAGGATCAGTGATACACCGAGAATGGGAACCATGCGCCCGCTCTCGTCGCCACCGAACAGCTGCATGGTGTAGGAACCGAAAGTACGCGCCAGAAAACTCTGGGCGATCACCATCGAGAAATACATCAGCAAGGCGTTGAATGCCGTGGGCAATCGGTTCCCGTAGGCCTTGTGCAGATACATTCCAATGCCTCCGGCGGATGGCCAGGCATTGGAGATCTTGATATAGGAGTAAGCACTGAAGGCCACGATGACGGCTGCGGCCAGAAAAGCCAGAGGGAACAGCACACCTGTCATCTGGGCCATCTGGCCAGTCAGTGCAAAGATACCGGCGCCAATCATGACGCCGGTCCCCAGCATCACGGTCCCCGGAAGAGTGAGACTTCCCTCCTGATAGTGGGAGGTTCTGTCCTGTTCACTGCCCATTCAGCCTCCTGATAGTCACGTTTCTATTTTCGCTTCATGGGAGGGATCTTTGAACAGCAGAACGGTTCATGGTTGGCATTGGCCCGGACGTTGTCATCGGTAAACCGGTACCAGGCCAGTTTCCTCCGCGTCCACCAACCGCTTGCAAGCTGCCCCCCATAGCCCGCAATCAGATCCAGCAATTCATCCGTAGACCAGTGGGTCCCATCATAGGTGACCATCAGTCGGTTACCTGGCTTGCGCTCAGCAAAGTCCACGCAGGGATGGTGATTCAGTTCGTGAATGAAATCCTCCCACTGGCTCTCACTCATACCCTCAACGGTCAGCTTCCTTTGAAGAAGGAAGGCCTCTTGGCTGGTTGCTTTTTGAGCTTTGGTCATGGCTTTTACCTCCCGACCTGTTTGCTTCTAACTCCCATCACAACATCCGAAGCTGAATTGCGGCTGAAAATCACAGGGCTCAACCGCCCTCGGTTGACTCACATCAACCGCCGGGGCAACAAAAAACGGGCCGAGGGGGGGAAACCCGCGGCCCGTTAACGAGAGCATGAGATGCGGTCTCAGAACGAGACCCTGGCGCCGATAACGGCGAACCAGTCCTCGGTGCCTCCACCCTCTGCTTCCGCAAAGTCGGCGGTGTCGCCATATTTGCGCTCATGGACCACACCCAGGTAGGGCGAGAAGGAGCGGTCAATCAAGTCATAGCTCAATCGAAGCCCGGCCTCTGTAGAAACCAGCCCCTTGCCCACACCAATTTCCCGGTCCTCACTGAAGGCAACAGTGGCATCCAGTGCAGCAGACAGGATCAGGTGATTTGTGAATAACAGCTCGTACTCGGCATCGAACTCCGCCGAAGTATCGCCTTCGTCACTGACATACAGGCTGGCATCCACCTCGAACCAGTGCGGAGCCAGGCCGGTCAGTCCCAACACCCCATAGGTACGATCCGGGCCTTCGGGCGTATCGAAGCGGACACCGGCCTTGGCGTCAAAGAAGTCGGACACCGGCGTCTGCAGGAGCAACTGGTTTTCCAGCTTCTCGTAGGCCTGCTCTTCGATGGCGTACTCGCCCTTGGTCAGCCAGCGGAACTTGAGTTCGTCGGTGCCGTAGAAGGCATCGCCATTCCAGACTCCCAATTCCTCGTCATCGTCGCTGTAGCGATACTCAAGTTCTTCAAACTGAACACCCCAAAGGGTCAGCGCGTCCTTGCGGCGGGTGTCGTCCTGCGGCATATCGCTGCCCAACGCCGGTAGCGATGGCAAGGTCAACGCCAGGGCAAATGCAGACAGGGTCAGAGTCTTCATGCGTCACCTCCGTCCTTTGCAACTTCAGCGCGGGCGGTGTTGCCCTGATCCGGACCACCCTCGACCACAACCTTGCGGAACATTCCCGACGCGGCGTGGTAAGAAAGATGGCAGTGGAAAGCCCACTGGCCTGGTGCATCCACTTCAGTCTCCATGTAGACCGTAGTGCCCGGTTGAACACTGATGACGTGCTTGACCGGGTTCCACTCACCGGCTCCGACATCCAGGATCGACCACATGCCATGCAGATGCATGGGGTGGGTCATCATGGTTTCGTTGACGAACTTGAACCGGACCCGCTCTCCGTACTGGAGCTTCAGCGGCTCTGCGTCTTCGTATTTGACGCCATTGATACTCCAGGTGTAACGCTCCATGTTGCCGGTCAGGCGAAGCTCGATTTCACGGGTGGGCTCGCGTTCCTCATACAGAGGTTTCTGGGCCCGCAAATCGGCGTACGAGAGGAACTTGCCGCCATTCGCCGCCACCGGGACCAGGCCACTGCCCTCGGCATAGAAAGGATCGCTGGCACCTCCCTCGGACATGATCATGGTGCCGTGATCCATGCCGGAATGGTCCATTCCCGTCATCGAGTCGCTGGCGTCAGCGGCCATTACAGCGTCATCCTTCATACCATCCGGAGCCATTTCGCCCTGGTTCATGTCGCTGTGATCCATTCCAGCGGAGGCGTCAGCGCCGGTCGTATCGCCATGGTCCATACCATGCATGCCACTCATATCCGCCATGGTCAGCAAAGGCGCCTCCCGTAATCCGGGAACGGGCCCTTCCATGCCTTTCTCGGGCGCCAGTGTGGCTCGGGCATAGCCTGAACGGCCCATGGATTCAGCGAAGATGGTGTAAGCCTCGGCGGTCTTCGGCCGGACAATTACATCGTAGGTTTCCGCCACACCGATGCGGAACTCGTCCACGGTGACAGGCTGTACGTTATTGCCGTCGGCCTGTACCACGGTCATCTCCAGGCCCGGAATCCGGATATCGAAGTACGCCATGGCGGACGAATTGATGAATCGCAGGCGGATACGCTCGCCCGGCTCGAACAGGCCGGTCCAGTTCTGTTCGGGGCCCTTGCCATTGATCAGGCCGGTAAAGCCCTGAACGTCTTCCACATCGGCCTTCATCATACGCATGTCGCCCCAGGCCAGACGGTCCTGCAGGGTGGTCATGAAACCGTGTTTCGAGATATCGGCAAAGAAATCCCCCACGGTCTGCTGCTGACGGTTGTAGTAATCCGGCATCATCTTCAGATTGCGCATGACCCGGTTGGCATCGTGCGGGTGTTTGTCGGTGAGCTGGACCACGTACTCCCGGTCATACCGGAACGGCTCGCGCCCCTCGGGCTCGATCACGATCGCACCATAGGCACCGTTGGGCTCCTGAAAGCCGGAATGGCTGTGGAACCAGTAGGTGCCGCTTTGCACGATGGGGAACTCGTAGGTGAACGTCTCACCCGCCGGAATGCCGTCGAAGCTGATGCCCGGCACGCCGTCCTGTTCAAACGGCAGGATCAGTCCGTGCCAGTGAATGGAGGTGGGCTCATCCAGATTGTTGGTGACATTGATCGTTACGGTTTCGCCTTCCTTGAACCGGAGCACGGGCCCGGGCGAGGCCCCGTTGTAGCCGATTCCCTCCTTCACGAAATCCCCGGTGTCGATCATCACGCGGTCCACGGTGATGTTGTATTCACCGGCAGCCGCCATCGCAGGCATAAGGAACCCGAGGGCCCCAGCCATAAGGGCTTTTTTCATCACTTGGATACTCCTGAAATACTGCACGGGAGCACCGGAAAGGTGGTGCTCCCCTCTTAACTTCCTCGGGCGGGATCAGTCGGCGCGTGCCTGGGTGTCGGCCTCGGAACTAAAGTTCACATCGCCATACATTCCGGACTGGTAGTGCCCCGGAATATTGCAGGCAAACTCCATGTTGGTCCTGGTGCTGAAGGTCCAGACAATCTCCTTCTTCTCGCCCGGTTCCAGCAACACACTATTGGGATCATCGTGTTTCATGGAGTGGCCGTCACCCATGTCCATTTCCATCATCTTGCGGTTGAGGGTGCCACCCTGGATAACGCCGTGCTCGACCATCATCTTCATTTCATCCTGATGGGCTTCGTGCATCTCGGGCGTGCCGATATTGAACTCGTGCACCAGTCGCCCCTTGTTCTCGACCACAAAACGCACGGTTTCGCCACTGGCGACCTCCACGGACTCGGGCTCATAGTAGTTGTCGTGCATTTCGACCTGGATGGTGCGGGAGACATCTTCTGCGTGCCCGGGCTCACCAATGTTGCTGCCGTGGCCGCCGCCATGGCTACCGGCAGCGAAGGTCGTTGCTGTGAAAGACATCGCCGCCGCGGCAATGAAAAGCTTTGATACAGTCATCCCATCTGCTCCTGTGAAATAATGTGCGTTAGAACGCCAGTCGGCTTGCCCTGAAACTTGAGCAATGCCAAGAAACGGTTGATACCATCGCGCACGAACCTGAATTCTTTCTGAAAATGACCAACAATTTAGAGTTCAGGCTGAATTCAGTTAAGTCAGTGACACTGACGCGGCCGACAAGACGCCGATAAGGAACAGCACCATGCGCCTACTGCTTGTTGAAGATGACCGCCTGCTGGCCGATGGGCTGACCCGCCAGCTTGAAAAAGCGGGCTTCAGTGTGGATACCACCTCCATGGCTCGGGAGGCTATTGTGCTGGGAGAGCAGGAAGACTACCGGGCAGTGGTTCTGGATCTTGGCTTGCCCGACGGAAGCGGTCTGGATGTATTGAGGAAATGGCGGGCGAATCAGATCAACCTACCGGTTCTGATTCTGACAGCCAGAGGCGACTGGCAGGACAAGGTAAATGGCCTGAAGGCCGGCGCGGACGACTACCTGGCCAAACCCTTCCAGACCGAAGAGCTGATCGCCCGCCTCAACGCCATTGTCCGGCGCAGTGAAGGCAGGGTTCACTCGGTGGTGAAAGTGGGCCGGTTCGAGCTGGATGAGAATCGCCAGAGCCTGAAACTGGCCGATGGCACCGAGCATACCCTGACCGGCACCGAGTTCCGCCTGCTCCGCTGCCTGATGAGCCGTCCCCGGCATGTGTTTTCCAAGGAACAGCTGATGGAGCAACTCTATAACCTTAACGACAGCCCCAGCGAGAATGTGATCGAGGCTTACATCCGGCGCCTGAGGAAACTGGTGGGCCCGGACACCATCGCAACACGACGGGGCCAGGGTTATCTGTTCAATGACACTGTTTAAGAAACCGGTGTCCGTGAAGGGCACCCTGCTCGTCCTGCTGTTACCGGCCGGCATCGGCCTGATGGCTCTGGCCTGGCTGGTACACGGGCTATTACTGGACCGGATGGCAAGGGAATTCGTTGAAAGCCGACTGAAGGACGAGGTCGCGTTCCTTGAACACCAGATCAGGGAATCCGGCGGTCGCATCGACACACTCCAGACCGGCGACTATTTCCAGGAAGTCTTTCACCATTCCTTTGCCATCCAGTCCCCCTACCGCACCCTCATTTCCCCGGAATCCTGGACGCCTCTGCTGATGCCCCTGCTCGAGTCCGGGCCGGACGGTGCCACTCAGGTCGATAGCAGAGGGAGTAGCGACAGCCCCTCCAGCATCCTGGCCTACAGGGAGTCGTTCCGGGTTGGCGACACACCCATTGTCGTGATTGTCTCCGAAAATCTGGGCGCCCTCAAACGGAGCCAGGCCGAGCTGCATGCGTGGACCGCCATCGTTTCCATTCTTCTCATCGTACTTCTGGTTGGGGTGATCTGGTTGGGTATCACGCTGTCCATGCGCCCGGTTGTGACCCTCAAGGCTGCTCTGAAAAGACTTCAAGATGGCGAAATCTCCCGTATTTCCGTTCAGGCACCGGAAGAGTTCCGTCCCCTGGTCGAACAGCTAAACCAAGTGCTCGACTCCCTCGACCAGCGGCTGGAGCGTTCCCGGGACGCTCTTGCAAATCTGTCTCATAGCGTCAAAACCCCCATTGCGGCAGTCCGTCAGATATTGGAGGACACTAGTCGCCCGCTGGACGGCACCCTGAGGCAGGAAATGGCGGCTCGGCTCGGAGAAATTGATAAACAGCTTGAAGCGGAAATGCGCCGGAGCCGGTTTGCCGGCCCCCAGGTGGGGAAAAGCGCCTACCCGGTCAAGCAGGCTCGGGATCTACTCTGGATGCTGGGCAGGCTATACCCGGAAAAATCGTTCGAATTGACCTCCGAACTGATGGAGGAGCGACGCTGGCCCCTGGAGGAGCATGATCTGAATGAAGTCATCGGCAACCTTCTGGACAATGCCGGTAAGTGGTCAGAAAAAACCGTGGAACTCTCGTTGCTCGAAGAGCGGAGCAGTATGAAAATCCTGGTCGACGATGACGGGCCGGGGGTGCGTGCGGAAGCGTTATCTTCCCTTGGCATTCGTGGTCTGCGACTGGACCAGCAGACCCCCGGGCACGGGCTTGGCCTGGCCATCGTAAGGGAAATTACCGAACGTTACGGTGGTACACTCTCTTTTGAAACAGGGGGTCGCGGCGGTCTTCGTGCCATCATCGATATCCCCTGGCGGTGAACTCAGGTAAGGCAACGGGACAGTCCTCTTTATGAATCGAAGCAAAAATGGTGAATGTGGTTGCAAGGCAGTTGATTCCGGAGACCCCACAGCTAAAGCGACCCAATCGTCGGGCGAATGGGTCAGCCTGTACCGTATTCCGAAAATGGACTGCCCGTCAGAAGAGCGGATGATCCGCATGGCGCTGGACGGCTGTGCCGGGATCGGAGGCCTCTCGTTCGACCTGGCAAACCGTCAACTCCGGGTGCTTCATGACGGCGAAGCCCAACCGGTGACCGACAGGCTCCTGCCCCTGGGACTGGGCGCAACCCTGCAGGAAACACGCCCGGCGGACCCGGATGCCATCGAAGCCGCAACAGAAGCGGCGACTCGTGCCGGCGAAGAATCCGGCACCCTGAAGATCCTGCTCGCCATCAATGCGGTGATGTTCGTGCTGGAACTGACTACCGGCGTGATCGCTCAATCCACTGCGCTGATTGCCGACTCTCTCGACATGTTCGCCGACGCTGGCGTCTATGGCCTGTCACTCTATGCGGTCGCGCATAGCATCCGGATGCAGGTTCGCGCCGCCCATGTAGCCGGCGTTCTGCAGCTGATCCTGGCCATCGGGGTACTGCTGGAAGTGGGCCGGCGTTTCCTGCTCGGAAGCGAGCCGGAATCGGTGTTGATGATGGTGATGGCGCTGATTGCCCTGGTGGCCAACAGCACCTGCCTGATCCTGATCGCCCGGCACCGTCATGGTGGCGCCCACATGAAAGCCAGCTGGATCTTCTCCGCCAACGACGTGGTCATCAATCTCGGGGTCATCGTTGCAGGTGTGCTGGTGGCCTGGACCGGCTCCAACTACCCTGACCTTGTGGTCGGCACCATTGTGGGCCTGATCGTACTGAACGGTGCCCGGCGCATTCTGGCGCTCAAATCCTGAAGGAGAAGAGCCTTGAGAATCGGAGCCATTGCCAAACAAGCGGGAATTCCCGTCGAAACCGTTCGCTACTACGAGAAAATCGGCCTTCTCCCTGAACCGATCCGTGATGCCAGCGGCTATCGCAGCTACCGCCAGGCCCACCTGGACCGGCTACTGTTCATAAAACGCTGTCGCAACCTCGATATGGCCCAGGATGAAATACGGGAGCTGATCCGTCTGGCGGAAAACCCGGAGGCCGACTGCAGTGGTGTAGATGCTCTGCTCGCCCGCCACCTGGATCATGTGCGTGAGCGTTTGAGGGAGCTGGCGAGCCTGGAGCAGACCCTGGAAAAGCTGCAGGCCGCCTGCAGTGACGGGGGCACGGTCAGCGAATGCGGCATCCTCGGAGGGCTGACCTCCGAGCTCGACAAACTGGACATGGCCAGCGACCACAATCATGTACCGGGCACCCACGGCCAGGGCCACAGCTGACGATTGTGAGGCCCCCGCCTCCGGGGGTTGACCCTGTAGCACCTACAGGGTTTTTACTATAGGCAACGGAAGAACAGGAGTACACCATGGCCTGCAGTTGCCCGGCTCCCGAACCCAAATCCCCCGCTCCGAGGTTCCGCAAGGCGCTCTGGATCGCCCTGTGGGTGAACCTCGCCATGTTTTTGGTAGAGGGTATCGCCAGTATCCAGTCCGGATCAGTCTCGCTGATGGCCGACGCCATCGACTTCTTTGGCGACAGCGCCAACTACATTCTGTCCCTGAGCGTGCTGTCCATGGGCATGCTCTGGCGTGGCCGCGCCGCCATGATCAAGGGCCTCACCATGGCCACCTTCGGCCTAGTGGTCTGGGCACGGGCTATCTGGGTGGCCCAGAGCGGAATCACGCCGGAACCGCTGACCATGGGCGCCGTGGGTCTGCTGGCGCTGGTTGCCAATGTCAGTGTCGCCGTCATGCTGTTCCGCTTCCGCGAGGGAGACTCGGACATGCGCTCCGTGTGGCTATGCAGCCGCAATGACGCCATCAGCAACCTGGCGGTGATGGGCGCGGCTCTCGGCGTCTTCGGCACCGGCACGGCCTGGCCGGACCTGGCGGTGGCCGCCATCATGGGCAGCCTCGCCGTCACTGCCGGCATCAGCGTGGTTCGCCATGCCCGCAAGGACATCGCCGAGGCCCGGACCTGCGCGGTGGAACCCGCCACCAACAGCCCGTCAGGCGGCGCGCGCTAGAACGCCAGGGAAATCATCACCGGGATGAACGCCAAGGCGAACAGGGTGGTCAACAGTACCGTTCCTGCCGCCTGGCGCGGTGCGGTATCCAGCAGGGTCGCAATTACCACCGTGTTGGCGGCGATGGGCGTGATAGAGATCAGGAACATGGCCTGGTGCACGGCCGTGTCATAGATACCCAAGACGTTGGCATCCAGCCACCAGAACAGGGTGGCAGCCACCGGCCAGACCACGAACTTGCCGAAGAAGGCCAGCCCGGTGAAGCGGATATTGCCGGCCAGCCCCCGGAACGAGGTGATGCTCATGCCGATGATCATCATCCCCAAGACACTGTAGGCGCCACGCAGGTTATCGAACAAGGGCACAAAGATATCCGGGATCCGGTAGCCGGAAAGATTCAGCGCCACCGCAGCCAGAAACGCGTAAACCGAAGGCAGCTTTACCACCCGCCAGAGTGACTCCTTGAGATCGTAACGACCGCGCGCCGCGAGATAGAACCCGACCGAGTTCTCGAACAACGTGGTGCCGAGCATGCACACGATGTACAGGCCCAGGCCCTCCTCACCGAACAGCAGAAGCGCCACCGGCACACCGAAATAGCCGGTGTTTCCCGAGCCCACACACAGCGGAATGATGCTGGCGCTGCCATCGGTAATCACCCGTTTCGCCAGTTTCAGTTGGACAATGCCCAGGATGGACGAGAGCGCGAAAACCAGAAACGGCAGCAGGATCACTTCTGGCGCAAGCGGCGCCGCCATGACCCCGGAAAACACCACCGACGGCGTGACGATATACAGCATGATCCCGGCGATGTGCTTGCCACTGGCTTGCAGGTAGCGACCGGAGATCCAGCCCAGCGCCACCGTGACGTACAGGGGAATCAGCTTCAGAAATAACGCCAGCGCAGCCGCCATCGAAGACTCCGGAAAACAGCATGGATGAAAGTCAGGGCGCGAAGTCTATCACCTACCCCTCCAGAGGTAACTCCCCGGCGCAATAGTGTGAAATTCAGTAATGCTTGATAATCGTCAACAGCATTTGAAATACATCTTTATATCCTAGTGCTGTAGTCAGGTATTCCACAACGACCAAGGAGAGAGACCGATGGCCGAGCGCTTTACCAAAAGCATGGCCAGGAACATCTACCTGGGAGGCAGTGCCTTCTTCGTATTGCTGTTCCTGGCCCTGACTTTTGATACTCAATCACGGGCCATGCCCGAACGGGATAACCGGGACCAGCTCACCGAGCAGGTAGTCCGGGGCAAACATGTCTGGGAAAACAACAACTGTGTCGGTTGTCATTCCCTGATGGGCGAAGGCGCCTACTTCGCACCGGAGCTGGCCAACGTGTTCGACCGCCGGGGTGCCAGTGACTCCGAGGTCTTCAAGGCCTACATGAAGGGCTGGATGAATGCCATGCCCACCAACGTGCCGGGCCGCCGGCAGATGCCGCAGTTCAATCTGACCGACCAGGAAATCGAGGATCTGGCGGCGTTCCTGGAGTGGACGTCCAAGATCGACGATAACGGCTGGCCACCCAACATTGAAGGCTGAGGGAGCAGAAACGACATGAAATACGAATCCCAACGGGTCGCCATGCCCTACTTTATCTTCGCCCTGATCCTGTTCGCCGGCCAGATTGTGTTTGGCCTGGTGCTGGGTCTGCAGTACGTGGTGGGAGACTTCCTGTTCCCCGAAATCCCCTTCAACGTTGCGCGGATGGTGCACACCAACCTGCTGATTGTCTGGTTGCTGTTCGGCTTCATGGGCGCCACCTACTATCTGGTGCCGGAAGAGGCCCAGACGGAACTGTACAGCCCGTTGCTGGCCTGGATTCTGTTCTGGGTGTTTGCAGCTGCAGGCACCCTGACCATCCTCGGTTACCTGTTCGTGGACTACGCCACCCTGGCGGATGTCACCATGAACAAGTTGCTACCCACCATGGGCCGTGAATTCCTGGAACAGCCCACCATCACCAAGATCGGGATAGCGCTCGTGGTGGTCGGCTTCCTGTTCAATATCATGATGACTGCCCTGAAGGGCCGCAAAACTGTCGTCAATATCGTGCTGATCACTGGCCTGATCGGTCTGGCGGTACTGTGGCTGTTCTCCTTCTACAACCCCGGCAACCTGACCCTGGATAAATACTTCTGGTGGTTCGTGGTGCACCTGTGGGTGGAAGGCGTCTGGGAACTGATCATGGGTGCCATCCTGGCTTATGTGCTGATCAAGATCACCGGCGTCGACCGCGAAGTGATCGAGAAGTGGCTGTACGTGATCATCGCCATGGCCCTGATCACCGGCATCATCGGTACCGGTCACCACTTCTTCTGGATCGGGCCGCCCGAGTACTGGCTGTGGCTGGGTTCGGTGTTCTCCGCCCTGGAGCCGCTGCCGTTTTTCATGATGGTGCTGTTTGCCTTCAACATGATCAACCGCCGCCGGCGCAACCACCCCAACAAGGCCGCCATGCTCTGGGCCATGGGTACTGCCGTGATGGCGTTCCTGGGCGCGGGTGTCTGGGGCTTCCTGCACACCCTGGCCCCGGTGAACTACTACACCCACGGCAGCCAGATCACCGCCGCCCACGGCCACATGGCCTTCTACGGTGCCTACGTAATGATCGTGCTGACCATCATTTCCTACGCCATGCCGATCATGCGTGGGCGCCCCTACGGCAACAGTAATACCGCCCAGATACTGGAGATGTGGGGTTTCTGGCTGATGACCATTTCCATGGTGTTCATCACCCTGTTCCTGACCGGCGCCGGCATCCTGCAGATCTGGCTGCAGCGGATTCCGGAAAGCGGCGAGGCACTGTCGTTCATGGCGACCCAGGACAACATCGCATTGTTCTACTGGATGCGCTTCGTTGCCGGCTGCTTCTTCCTGGGCGGGCTGATCGTGTACTTCGGCAGCTTCTTCATCAAGGGCCAGGCGTCTCCGGCTGAAGAAGTCCGTGGCCCCGCCACCGAAGACGCATAAACCCACCCCTGAGCGGGGTTGCCGGCCGCCCGGCAGCCCCGCCAAACCCCGGATACCGACCGTGCAAGCACAAGCCGTCAATCCCAAAGACACACTGCAGAGGAACCGGCTCATTACCCGGGCCAGTTTCTTTGCACTGTTTCTGCTTGCGCCGGTCCTCAACATATTCCGTTACGACCTGACCGAAACCCACTTTATCCTGTTCGGGTTTCCGCTTTCCTTTAACCTGAACCTGGACTGGGTCGCCCAGAGCGCACCGGCGGATGTGGCCGGGCAGATCCTGTTCTGGTTTATTCTTCCCATCCTCGTATTGGTACCTCTGGTACTCTGGATTGCGTGGAAATGGGGACGCATCTACTGCGGCTGGCTGTGCCCGCACTTTTCCGTGGTGGAAACCGTCAATCATCTGATGACCCGGATCACCGGCCGCCCCACCCTGTGGGAAGCGCTAAAGAAAGGCCGCCGGGGCAAAGTCATCCACTGGGCTGGACTGACCCTGGTGTGCGGACTGATCGGGTTCTCCTGGGCACTGGCAATGCTCTCGTATCTGCTGCCGCCGATTCCTCTGTACACCGATCTCGTGACCGGCAATCTGGCGTTCTACCCCTCGGTATTCCTGGCCGTCGCCAGTACCGTTTTCACCCTGGACTTCCTGTTTGCCCGGCATCTGTTCTGCAAGTATGGCTGCGCCTTCGGCGTGGTGCAGAGCATCGCCTGGATGACCAATGGCCGGGGCCGAATGGTGACCTTCGATACCGCCCGCGCCGCCGCCTGCCGGGACTGCACCAAGGCCTGTGACGAAGCCTGCCCGATGCGGCTGCCCACCCGCAGCCACAAGCGGGCCAAGTTCACCTGTACCCAGTGCCTGCAATGCGTGAGCGCCTGCCGGGAGGTTCAGAAAGACAATCCCGAGGGCAGCCTGCTGCACTGGGAGCCGGGCGAGCCAAACCGCCAGACCGTGCTGATCCCGGTGCATCAGCTGGACAACGAACCAGCCCGGCGGCGGAGCTGACAAGGAGCAAGCAATGGAAGAATGGGTTGGCTACAAATGGCATGAATACATCACCCGCCAGGCGCTGGGCGAGTTTCCCGAACATGCCGTCCACCTGAAAGACGAAGCCCGCAACCTGGGTATCCTGTTCCGGGCCCTGGGCGGTGATCCGGCATTGAGCCTGGTCACGGCCGAACCCCGGCATTTCCGGTTGCGCCGGCGATTCCTGCACAAGCTCGCCGGCACCCACCGCAAGTTCGAACTGGCCTGGCGTGATGACCAGAACCTGCGACTGCCCGAACGCGTGGCCCTGTTTCCGTCAGCAAGCCTGAACCGGGACCTGTACCTCTGGCTGGCGGCGCTGGCTGCCTCGCCAGAACCGGAGGACGGCGACTGGTTCACCGGAAACCAGGCCATGGTCCAGGACGTTCTGGCACGTTGGCCCGGATTGGAGCGCATCTATCAGCGTCTGGTCAGTCACTCGTTGCAGTGGCGCCCGCACTCGGATGACCTGCCGCCGGTCGAGGCCGCCCGGGAAGACGCCATTCGCCAGGCCCTGATTCATCCCGGCAGTGTCACCCGGATTCCGGGTGCCGGCACCGACCCCTGGCCGGTCATTCTGTGGCTCTACCCGTCATTGAACCAGGGGCCTGCCAACGGCCAGGTCATTGGTGACGACAATACCCAATCCAGCCCCGGCGGGCTGTCGAAAAAACGCAAGCGCCGGCAGGCGGAACGGGTCGAAGGCTTCGACCGGGACCAGGGCCTGATGATCTTCCGGTTGGAGAGCCTGTTCTCCTGGACCGAATTCATTCCCGTGGACCGGGCCGGCGACGACACCGAAGAGGAAGACGCCGAGGCCGTGGCCGACGACATGGACATGATCTCCGTCTCCAACGACCGGCGCGAGACCTCTTCCTCCATCAAGTTCGACCTGGACCTGCCCTCGGAAGAAAATGACGACCTGCGCCTGGGTCCCGGCATTCACCTGCCGGAGTGGGACTGGCGCAGCCAGAGCTACCGGGAGAAATTCTGCTGCCTGCAGCCGATGCTGGCGCGGGATGCGCAGCCGGCAGAACTGCCCGAACCGCTGAGACGTCCCGCGAAGCGCCTGCAAAGACAATTCAGCGCCCTGAAACCGCTGAAACAGTGGCAGAAGCGCCAGGTGGAGGGCGAGGAACTGGATCTGGATGCCTGCCTGGAGAGGGAAGTCCAGAACCGCCAGCGCCAGGGCGCCATCGACCAGAAGCTGTTCGTTCGCTGCCAGCAAAGCCAGCGGGACCTGGCCTGCCTGGTGTTAGCGGATGTGTCCCTGTCCACCGAGACCTATATCAACAACCACCAGCGCGTGATCGATGTGGCCCGGGACGGCCTGCAACTGCTCAGCGAAGCCCTGCAGGCGAGCCGAGACCCGTTCGCCCTGTTCGCTTTCTCCTCCCGCCGCCGGGACCATGTGCGTTTCCATCACATCAAGGGTTTCGACGAGGCCTATACCGGCACCATCCGCGGCCGCATCCAGGCCCTGGAGCCGGGCTACTACACCCGCATGGGCACCGCCATCCGCCAGGCCACCCGGCTGCTTCAGGCCCGCCACGAACACCAGAAGATCCTGCTACTGCTCACCGATGGCAAGCCCAACGACCTGGATCTATACGAAGGCCGCTACGGCGTGGAAGACACCCGCATGGCCGTGCAGGAAGCCCACAAGGCCGGCCTGACCCCGTTCTGCGTCACCATCGACGACGAGGCCAGCGAATACCTGCCCTACGTGTTCGGCAGCAACCACTACGTGGTGATCCGGGACCCGGCCCAGCTGCCGCTGCAACTGCCCAAACTCTATCTCAACCTGACCCGATGACCATGAACGAGCTGCCTGCAGCCAGGGCCAGACACCTGCCCGGCGACCTCGCCGTATGGATGTTCATCTTTGCCGAACTGGCCGTGTTCGGCATCCTGTTCATCGGTTTCACCGTGGCCCGCAGTCTTGATCCGGCCACTTTCCATGCCGGCCGCGAAGCCCTGCATCCGTGGATCGGCCTGCTCAATACCGTCGCGCTGATTACCGCCAGCTATCTGGTGGCCAGCGCAGTGCATCGGCTTCGTCATGGCGAACACGGCACCCGGTTGCGCCTCTGGCTGGCCATCGCGGTGTCAACCGTATACACCGTCGGCAAACTCTGGGAATACACCGACCTGTATCGCCAGGGCTATAACCTCGGCACCGACACCTTCTTCATGTTCTATTTTTTTCTGACCTTCTTTCATTTCATGCACGTGCTGCTGGGGCAGATCATCCTGATCGTCCTGGCTGTGAAGGTCGGCAACGGCGACTACGACGGTACTGACATGAACGGAATGGAGTCCGGTGCTTCTTACTGGCACATGGTGGACCTGGTGTGGCTGGTGCTGTTTCCGATGGTTTATGTGCTGGCGTGAGGAGGGAGTGACATGCTGACGATTTACCTGGCGTTGATGGTGTGCACCGCGCTGCCGGTGATCGCCCTGCAGACGGGTCTGGGGCCCGAGTTCCTTGCGTGGCTGGTCTTTGGTCTGATTATCGTGAAGGCGATGCTGCTGGTAGACCACTTCATGGAAATGCGAAAGGCACCAAGAGGCTGGCGCCTCGCCGCCCAGGCCTGGGCGCCGGTGGTGGTGGCGGTGATTGCAGGGTTTCATGCGGCGAGCTAGGGGTGTTTCCAGCGTGAAAGTGGGGTCAGATGAAGGCTTTCATCAGACCCCGGAATTGGGGGGCCGACGTGAAGATGGGGTCAGATGAAGGCTTTCATCAGACCCCGGAGCTGGGCCGAGCCTGGGGTCAGAAGAAAGCGTTCTTCTGACCCCGTCTTAGCGGACCTGCAACCACCTCTCCGGAAACAACGGCTTCTTGTCAGCCATCGCCTGAGCCAGGGCCACCATCCCCCACAACACAAACCCCGTGTGCAGGACGATGGCCCACACCAGGGCAAAGCTCCAGAAGTGCCCGGTATTACCCAGGGCCAGCCAGGCCACGCCCACGCCGGAGCTGATCAAAACCGCACCGAGCACGGACATGACCAGCGCGGCCCGGGTATGAGCCCGACGCAGGGCATGCTCGCCCTCGCCATGAAGATACAACCAAACCAACACAGCAAACCCGATTACCGGAATCGCCAGCAGATTCAGCAAATACCAGATAACGGGAACAACCGCCCCGCTAGCGACTTTCTCCCGGCCGCCCGAATACTGCATACACCACCTCCATGAGTGCTGCCACCGTGGCTTCATCGTCCGACAAGGGTTCTATCATGCCGGCCCGCACTGCATCCAATGGCGGCAATCCCGCCTTGATCATCATCGCCGTGTGAATCAGCAGGCGCGTCGACGCCGCCTCTTCCAGATCGTGATCCTTCAGGTTCCTCAGCGCCGATGCCAGGCTCACCAGCTGCCTGGCCAGATCCCGGTCGCAGCCGGCTTCCTCAGCCACAATGGTCTGCTCCGCTGCCTCGGAGGGATAGTCGAACCGCAGCGATACGAAGCGCTGCCGGGTGCTGGGCTTCATGCCCTTGAGCAGGCTTTGGTACCCCGGGTTATAGGACACCACCAGCATGAATCCGGGCGCCGCCTGCAGCAGTTCTCCGGTGCGTTCGATGGGCAGCTCCCGGCGATCGTCTGCCAGCGGGTGGAGTACCACCGTGGTGTCCTTGCGGGCTTCCACCACCTCGTCCAGGTAACAGATGCCTCCTTCGCGCACCGCCCGGGTGAGCGGGCCATCCTGCCAGTAGGTGCCATCGGGGCCGATCAGGTGCCGGCCCACCAGGTCCGCCGCTGTCAGGTCGTCGTGACAGGCCACCGTGTACACCGGCCGATCCAGCTGTTCCGCCATGTAGCGGACAAAGCGGGTCTTGCCGCAGCCGGTGGGGCCCTTGATCAGCACAGGCAGGCCGTTGTCGGCCGCGGCCTGAAAAAGTTCGATCTCATTGCCAACCGGTTGATAAAACGTCATTGGGAAACTTCCTCTGAATTCAGGCCCTCAGGCCTGCCAAAACCATGAACCCACTCGGGAAAAACCGCGAAGATCTGGCGGTCACCGCTCCGGGTGAGCCCTGTAAAAGCATCCTCGCAGAGCAGCGCCGACATGTTCCAGCCCGCGCCCCGATACCATCCGCCTGCCGAAACGGGCTTGCCGGCCCAGGTAACAACCAGGCCATTTTTCTCCAGCATCGGCTCAACAAAGCCCGCCTCCGACACCGCCGCATGGGTGTTATTGTGCAGTAACAGACCCAGCGCCGAGCTGTAGTCCCCGGCTTCATAAATCTGCTGCCGTGCCGGCTTTACGCCCACTTTCGCCAGTGCTGCCAGGGCCAACCGGGAACCCAGCGGATCCGGACCTGCCACTGTCGCCAGGTCTCGCCCGTCCAGGTCGGCAATTGAACCTACCCCCGCCGTTCGGCGGGTCACCCAGACAGGCGTGGGCCGATTACCATTCCGGTTGGTTGCCACCAGCACGGGCTCATTGCCGGACCCGGTCTCACCAAGCCGATACTCGAGCACGACATCCTGTTCAGGCTCACCAAACCGCACGTCCGCAGAACAGCCGGCCTGTGCCAGAAAACTGGTCAGACGGTGGCGAGCGACGGCGGTTACCTTCGTGACAGACTCGATGCTGATTCCCAATGGCGACGGAGCTCCGGCTGCAGCAGGGCCCCCCGACACCGCCATGCCAAACGCCAGTGCCAGAGCAGCCCGGCCCTCATGACAGTTACAGACCAAGCGCATGGGCCCGGCTGGTAAAGAAGATGCCACTGGGCTTCTCCGCATCGAGCGTCGCCACCGGCTCCAGGGTCCGGGTGCTGTACACCGTCACCCGGTTGCTGTCCCGGGCAGAAACCCACACCTCTTCGCCCCGGGGCGTAAACTCCATATGCAGTACCGCCTCACCGGGTGCCAGGGTACGGATGATCTTTCGGCTCTGGCTGTCGATCACCTGGACAACGTCATTCTTCGGATGGGCAAAACTGACCCAGATCTGCCGGTTGTCGGGGCTGGCCATCACGAACACCGGCTGACCCTGCACCGGAATCCGGTCCACCAGTGACCAGTCATCCATCTTCGCCACCAGCACCTGGTGGTGTCCCACCGCCGGGAAAAACGCACGGCCATCGGCGATGGCCCAGCCTTCCAGGTGGGGCATCTTGTACACCGGCAGTTTCTGTTCGCCCTTGCCATAATCCGGCAGGATCTCGGTTACCCCCTGCTCCGGATTCCACAGATCCAGCAAGGACAAGCCGTCTTCGCCGAAGAGACCGGCAATATAGTGGCGGCCATCCGGGGTAATCAGTGCATCGTAGGGGGCATCACCGGCGTCGAATCTGCGAACCGCCGGCTCGGGAGCGGCCATATCGAGGGTCCAGATCTGGTCCGCATCAAACAGGCTGAAGACAAACCGGTTGCCCGGCGCATCCACCAGCCCAACAGTCTTGGATTGCACTGTCTTGCCCTCGGCGTCGGAGTAGCTGGCCGGAATGTTCATCACCAGCTCCAGGGTCTCGCTATCAAAAACCTTCACGCCACCCGGTTCGTAATTGGAAACCGCCACGAACCGGCCATCCTGGGAAATAGCACCTCCAATGCTGTTGCCCGACTGGATCACGCGGTTGACGATTGCGCGGGTCAACAGATCCACCTTGGTCAGCCCGCCATCGCGGCCGAACACATAGCCATAGCGGCCGTCCCGGGAGTACACCACCGAGGCGTGGGAGAGGTCTCCGAGCCCTTCAACCCGCCCTAGCAGTGTATGCCGAGAGGTATTGATCACCAGGACCGAGCCGGTCGCACGCTCGATGATCAGCCCGAGATCACCGGTGCCCATCGGTTCATGCGGTGGTAAGGCAGGAGTGAACACCTGGCAGCCTGTGAGCCCCACCATCAGGAGCACTATCAGTAACAGACGATGGCAAACGTGTCCGGGACGATCCATTGCTTGGCGAACCTCCGAGTGGGTCATTGTTGTAAAACCAGGGTCCCGGCCTTTAACTGCCGACTGATCCAGTCAATTTCTTCCGGCGCCAGAAGAGGCTTCCAGGGCGGCATGGCGGTGTCCGGAACCCCCTCTCGGATGATCGCCGCGATGGCTTCGGCAGGCAGCCGTTCCAGATTCTCGGGGCGCAGAGCAGGCCCCAGTCCACCCTTGAGAGTCATGCCATGGCAGGATCCGCAATCCTGCAACACCAGGTTGGCCAGGTCCGATTGGGTGCGGGATTCCGCGCCGGTGACCGGCGTCAGCAGCAGGGAACAAACCGCAAGGAGACTCAGCTCCCGCTTCCAGCCTTTACGCCTGCCCATCGCTCCGCTCCCGTTTTCAGATTTGCAGGAATCATGGTCGCAACGCCGTATTGCGTCATCCTTGATATTGATTAAAAGAGGAGCGCAATACCATTGGTCATTGGAAATACCCACTGAGGGGTAGTCGGACCACAAATAACATTCATCTGATATTAATCAATGTTCATGAAGCTCAAGAAGCGAAATCTAAAGGGACTCTTAAATCCAAGGAGAGAACCTGATGAGAGTATCGCGCATAATCTTCAAACCCCTGGCTCTGGCGGTGGCCGTCGCGTCGTTTGGCGCCCTGGCTGCCACTGACGCCACGAAACATCCCGATGATCCAGCATCCACCGCCTATGAAGGCACGCCCAGTACCGTAGAGCCCGGCTCGGCCAAGGTTGTCCGCTCGCCCGGAGCACCCGACCTGACCGATGCCGAGTTCGAAAAAGCCAAGAAAATCTATTTTCAGCGCTGCGCCGGTTGTCACGGCGTTCTCCGCAAGGGTGCCACCGGCAAACCCCTGACGCCGGACATCACCCAGGAACGGGGCATCGATTACCTCAAGGCCTTCATCAGTTACGGTTCACCGGCGGGCATGCCGAACTGGCTGACCTCGGGCGACCTGACCGAGGACGAAGTGGAGCTGATGGCGAAGTACGTCATGCACGAGCCGCCCCAGCCACCCGAGTACAGCCTTGAAGACATGAAGGCCACTTGGGAGGTTGTCGTTCCGCCGGAGAAGCGCCCCACCAAACAGATGAACGACCTGAACCTGAAAAACCTGTTCAGTGTGACCCTGCGGGATGCCGGCCAGATTGCCCTGATTGATGGTGACACTTACGAGATTGCACACATCATCAATACCGGTTATGCCGTCCACATCTCCAGGATGTCCGCCTCCGGCCGCTACCTGTTCGTGATCGGCCGGGACGCGCTGGTGAACATGGTGGACCTGTGGATGGAAGAGCCGGATACCGTCGCCAAGATAAAGGTCGGTATGGAGGCGCGGTCCGTGGAAACCTCCAAGTACAAGGGCTATGAAGATAAGTACGCCATTGCCGGCACTTACTGGCCACCCCAGTTCGTGATCATGGACGGCGAGACCCTGGAGCCGAAGAAGATTGTCGGCACCCGGGGCATGACCGTGGGCGCCCAGGAATACCACCCTGAACCTCGGGTGGCGGCCATCGTGGCCTCCCACGAGCATCCCGAGTTCATCGTCAACGTCAAGGAAACCGGCAAGATCATGCTGGTGAATTACGAGGACCTGGACAACATGAGCGTCACCACCATCGACGCCGCCCGGTTCCTGCATGACGGTGGCTGGGACAGCAGCATGCGCTACTTCCTCACCGCCGCCAACCAGTCCGACAAGATTGCTGTCGTGGACTCCCGTGAAAGGAATCTCGAGGCCATGGTGGAGGTGGGCAAGATCCCCCATCCGGGCCGCGGCGCGAACTTCGAGGATCCCGAACACGGGCCAGTCTGGGCGACCAGCCACCTCGGTGACCCGACCATCCAGCTGATCGGAACCGATCCGGAAGGCCATCCAGACAAAGCCTGGAAAGTCGTTCGCACCCTGAACGGCCAGGGCGGTGGTTCGCTGTTCATCAAG
The DNA here is from genome assembly GCF_039523335.1 of Marinobacter szutsaonensis. NCBI lineage: Bacteria > Pseudomonadati > Pseudomonadota > Gammaproteobacteria > Pseudomonadales > Marinobacteraceae > Marinobacter > Marinobacter szutsaonensis. The sequence continues at coordinate 1,475,697 of NZ_BAAAFC010000001.1, forward strand.
ACCCATCCCAAGTCCGACAACCTCTACGTGGACACCGCCCTGAACCCGGCCGAGCCGGTTAGCCAGAGCGTCGCGGTGTTCGACATCAACAACCTGGAGGCCGGCTACGACGTGCTGCCGATCGCCGAATGGGCGGATGTCGGCGAGGGTCCGAAACGGGTGGTTCAGCCGGAGTATAACGTCGCCGGTGACGAAGTCTGGTTCTCGGTCTGGAATGCCCAGGATCTGACCTCGGCCCTGGTGGTTGTCGATGACAAGACACGCAAGCTGAAGAAGGTGATCAAGGACGAGCGGCTGGTGACACCCACCGGCAAGTTCAACGTCTACAACACCCAGCACGACGTGTACTGACCCGTTTCCGGCCCGGAGGACAGATCAATGAGACTGGATAGTACTGACAAGCAACTGATTAACCTGTATCAGCGGGATCTCCCGGTGTGCGAGCGTCCCTACCTGGAGATGTCACGGCAACTGGGTATCTCCGAGGATGAGGTTATCGACCGCTTGCAGACCCTCCAGTCCGATCAGGTCGTCAGCCGGGTCGGACCCGTATTCGAACACCGGCGGGCAGGCGCCAGCCTGCTTGCCGCGGTGGCAGCGCCGGAGGAACAGATGGACCTGGTGGCTGCCCGTATCAATCGTGCGCCGGGAGTCAATCACAACTACGCCCGGGAGCACACCTACAATCTCTGGTTTGTCATGACCGCACCGGATGAAGACACTCTAGATGAGCGGCTCGACGAGCTGGAACACCAGCTGCGCCTGCCCATGCTGAGGTTGCCCATGGTCGAGGGCTACCACATCGATCTGGGTTTCGACATCGACTGGGAGGCGTTGCCGTGAACACCTCCATTGATTACCTGGCGGTGGTTCCGGAAGTGGCCGGCCAGGGGCCGATCAGCGCCTGGGGACTGCTACGGCTTCGACAGCAGCTGGAGCATGGGCTCCCCCTGACCACCCGGCCCTGGCAAACCCTCGCCGAGCAGACCGGTCTGACGGAACAGGAAGTCATGACCGCCGTGGACCAGTGGCAGGCCCAGGGCCTGATCAAACGGCTCGGCCTGGTGGTGAGACACCGCACCCTGGGCTACACCGCCAACGCGATGGTGGTCTGGGACGTGCCGGATCGTTGGGTCACGTCCGTTGGTGAGGCCATCGCCGGGGCGCCCTTCGTGACCCTTTGCTATCAGCGCCCTCGCCGGCTTCCGGACTGGCCCTACAACCTGTTCTGCATGATTCATGGTGTCGATCGCAACCGGGTGTTGTCCCAGATCGACAGTCTCATCGCCGACAAGCACCTTCAGGACTTTCCCCACACGGTGCTGTTCAGCACCAAAGCCTACCGCCAACGGGGAGGCCGTTATGTCAGCCACGATTGAGCGCCCGTGTCGGGAGGCGCAGCAGCCGGGATTCACCGATCTGGAGAAAGCGGTTATCAACCGGCTCCAGCACGGCCTGCCCCTGGTTGCCAGTCCTTACCTGGCCGTGGCCGAAGAACTCGGAATCAGCGAACAGGCCCTGCTCGACACCCTTGAAAAATTGCTCGAAGAGCGGGTCTTTACCCGTTTCGGCCCGATGTTCAATGCCGGTGAAATGGGTGGCGGGCTCACGCTCGCGGCGATGCGCGTGGCCGAATGGGACTTCGACCGGGTCGCCAGCCAGGTCAACGCCTTTGAGGAAGTGGCTCACAACTACCGCCGGGAGCATGAACTGAACATGTGGTTCGTTCTGGCGACCGAGACCGGGGAAGGCATCGCCGAGGTGATCGAACAGATCGAAGCGCGCACCGGCTACCCGGTCTACAACATGCCCAAGGAGGAGGAGTTCCATGTCCGTCTCCACTTTTCCGTCTGAACGGGCCGCTGGCGACAGTTACCAGCTCTGCACCAGGGACCGTCAACTGATTCTGGCCACCCAGGCGGGCCTACCGTTGACCACCGATCCCTGGGCCACGCTGGGCGAACAACTGGGCATCCCGGCGGACGAAGTCCTGGCCCGGTTCCAGCGCATGCAGGACGCCGGGGTCCTACGGCGGGTGGCCGCGGTGCCCGATCACTACAAACTCGGTTACCGCTTCAACGGCATGACCGTGTGGGATGTCGACGACGAGGCCGTCTCGACGATGGGGCAGCGCGTCAGTGAACTGCCCTTTGTCAGCCACTGCTACCGCCGCCCCAGGCACCTTCCCTGGTGGAGCTACAACCTGTTTGCCATGGTCCACGGTACCAGCCAGCAGGAAGTGGAAGACAAGGCAAGGCAGATCAGAGACCTGCTGGGAGAGACCTGTTCCAGCCACACCATCCTTTACAGCTCGGCGATTCTCAAGAAAACCGGCTTACGACTGAAAAAGCAGGGAGATGCCCCATGTTCCGAATGACCCGCTACATCAAGAGCCTGATGGAGCCGACTCCGGTGCGTCCGGTTCCGAAGCCCTCCGGCCCTGTGGTGATCTGGAACCTGATCCGCCGCTGCAATCTCACCTGCAAACACTGTTATTCGATCTCGGCGGACATCGACTTCAAGGGCGAACTGAGCACCGAGGAAGTCTACGCCACCATGGACGATCTCAAGGCCTTCGGCGTGCCGGTACTGATCCTCTCCGGCGGGGAACCGCTGATGCGGCCGGACATCTTCGAGATCTCCCACCGAGCCAAGGCCATGGGTTTCTATGTAGGCCTGTCCACCAATGGCACCCTGATCACCGAAGACAATATCGGCAAGATTGCCGGGGTGGGCTACGACTATGTCGGCATCAGCATCGATGGCCTGGAGCAGACCCACGACGCCTTCCGCCAGAAGAAAGGCGCCTTCCGGGAATCCATGCACGCCGTTGCCCTGTGCAAGCAGGCGGGCATCAAGGTGGGTCTGCGCTTTACCCTGACCCAGGATAACTACCCGGAGTTGCCGGCCATGCTCGACATGCTGGACGAGCACCACATCGACAAGTTCTACCTGTCGCACCTGAATTACTCCGGCCGGGGTGGTCGCAACCGCAAACGCGATGCCTGGTACGACATGACGCGAGACGCCATGACCCTGCTGTTCAATCACTGCCACGACGAGCTGAAGCGCGGCATCGAGCGGGAATACGTCACCGGCAACAACGACGCGGACGGCCCCTTCCTGATCGAGTGGGCCAAGGAACACTACCCGGACCAGGTACCGGCCCTGACGCAGCGCCTGACCAACTGGGGCGGCAACTCCTCCGGCGTCAACATTTCCAACATCGACAACTTGGGTGTCGTGCATCCGGATACGTTCTGGTGGGATTACAACCTGGGCAATGTCCGGCAGACCCCGTTCTCGACAATCTGGTCCGAAACCCGGGATCCCCTGATGCAGGGCTTCCGCCAGCACCCGAGACCGGTCAAGGGCCGCTGCGCCGGGTGCAAATACCTGGGTATCTGCAACGGCAACACCCGGGTGCGGGCCTACAACATTTCCAGGGACTTCTGGGAAGAGGATCCCGGCTGTTACCTGACCAACGAGGAAATCGGTGTGGTGGATGCGCCCCGACGTGTGGCCGCCCCGGTGACAGAAATTCCGGTACACAATCTGTGAGGAGTGGCGCCATGACCCCCAATCCAAGGAAGAAATGCCTGGTGGAATTCCAGCTCGCGGAGCAGCCGCTGCGCCCCGGCGAAGTTGCCATTGTCGGCGCCGGCCCCGGCGATCCCGGCCTGCTGACACTGCGGGCCCTGATGCTCATCCAGCAGGCGGACGCCATTGTCTATGACCGCCTGGTGTCACCCCAGATCATGGAATTCGTCAATCCCGGCGCCGAACGAATCCACGTGGGCAAGGCCAGCGGCTGCCATTACGTGCCCCAGGAGGAGACCAACGAACTGCTGGTCAAACTCGCCACCCGGAAACGCAGAGTGGTCAGGCTCAAGGGCGGAGACCCGTACATCTTCGGCCGTGGCGGCGAAGAGGCGGAGGTGCTGGTGGATAACGACATCGATTTCCTGGTTGTGCCTGGCATCACCTCCGCTGCCGGCTGTGCCTCCTACTGCGGAATCCCTCTCACCCACCGGGACTATGCCCAGAGCGTGACGTTCGTTACCGGCCACCGCAAAGCCGACCACTCCCTGGAGCTGAACTGGGCCGTACTCGCAGCTCCAGGTCAGACCCGCGTGTTCTACATGGGCCTGCACAACGCCCCGACCATTGTCCGGGAACTCACCGCTCACGGTCTTGCGGCGGACTGCCCGGTAGCCCTGGTGGAGCGGGGAACAACGCCCCTGCAGCACATGACGGTGACCACCCTTGAGGACCTTGAAGACACCATCCGAAGAGAAGATTTCCAACCCCCGACGCTGATCATCGTCGGTGAGGTGGTCAAACTGGCCGACAAACTGGCCCGGCCGGCCCAGGCAGGCTGGGACAGCGCCCTGACCCGCCCGGCCTGAACGACACCCGACAACCCGGAACATGGAGCCATCCCCGGTGACGCAACACAGACTACCGATCAGCCAGATCCTGAAATCCGCTCTGTTAATGGGTGCCAGCCTGCTTGCCGCGCCGGCCCTGCTGGCAGAGACCGGCGCGCCAACCGACGCCCTCTACCAGCAACATTGTGCCAGCTGCCACGGCACGGATCGGCTCGGCGGCATGGGCCCGGCCCTGTTACCGGAAAACCTCTCGCGCCTGCGTCAGACCGAGGCCGAGAAGGCCATCATCGACGGCCGCCCTGCCACCCAGATGCCCGCCTTTGGCGATACCCTGAGCCAGGAATCGGTCACGGCATTGGCCAACTTTATCTACCAGCCTCCGGAAGTCACGCCGGTCTGGGGCGAACAGGAAATCCTCAGCAGCCACCTGTTACCCCACCCGAAAGGCAGTCTGCCCGATGAGCCGGTGTTCGAAGCGGACATGATGAACCTGTTCCTGGTGGTGGAAATCGGCGACCACCACGTCACCCTGCTTGATGGGGACACCATGGAGCCAATCCACCGCTTTGAAAGTCGCTACGCCCTTCATGGCGGCCCGAAATACAGCCCGGATGGCCGTTACGTCTACTTTGGCTCCCGGGACGGCTGGATCACCAAGTACGATCTGTACAACCTGAAAGTGGTGGCGGAAGTCCGCGCCGGTATCAACATGCGCAACATCGCCGTCTCCGCCGACGGGGACCATGTCATGGCCGCCAATTATCTGCCCCACACCCTGGTTCTTTTCGACGCGACCAACCTCGAACTCATGGAGATTATCCCGGTGGAAAACGACGCTGGTGGCAGCTCAAGGGTCAGTGCTGTGTATGCCGCCCCGCCGCGGGACAGTTTCATCGCCGCGCTCAAGGACATTCCCGAAGCCTGGGAAATCACAGTGAAAGATGACAGGGCCAACGTCCGCCGGATGCAGATCGACACCCTGCTGGACGATTTTTTCTTCGACCCCGGATACGAACACGTCATCGGCGCCGCCCGAGACGGCAAACGCGGCTATGTGATCAACCTCAACACCGGCAACACCATCGCCAAACTGCCGCTTCCCGGCATGCCCCACCTGGGCTCCGGCATTACCTGGGAATACCAGGGCAAACGCGTTATGGCCACGCCGCACTTCCGCACCGGCGCGGTTTCCATCATCGACATGGACAACTGGGAGGTCATCAAGACCCTGGAAACCGAGGGCCCCGGTTTCTTCATGCGCAGCCACGAAAACTCGCGATACGCCTGGGTGGATGTGTTCTTCGGCCCCAACAGGGACAAGGTCCACGTCATCGACAAGCAGACCCTGGAGATCGTCAAAACGCTTCAGCCGGCTCCGGGCAAGGTCGCGGCTCACGTGGAATTCGACCGCTACGGCGAGAAGCTGCTGCTGAGCGTCTGGGACAAGGACGGCGCGGTCATCGTCTACGATGCCGACACCCTGGAGGAGGAAAAGCGCATTCCGATGAACAAGCCTTCCGGCAAGTACAACGTCTGGAACAAGATCAACTATGAAGAAGGAACCAGTCACTGAGGACCCGCAGGAATGAAAATGGGGTCAGATGAAGGCTTTCATCTGACCCCGTCTTGGCGGACCTCTTCGCAGCCAAAAGCTACCAACCTAAATCGACTCAGTGAAAAAGCCTTAATGATTTAAGTCATTTCAAAAGATGCTTTTCTGATACCATAATTTACCCATAGTCCAATCGGGGTCAGAACCATGAACAGCATCTTCAGGCCAGACGTCTCCTCCGCCCCCTGCATGCTGGGCGAAAACAACCCTGACATCATTCAGCAGGACAGCGCACCCGCCGAAGTCGCTCTGCTTAACGGCCTCAGCCGGGTGTTCGGTATTCGTCTGGGCAACGACCAGCACAGCCCGGAAGCCCGATTCCTCGGCGATCTGACCCGCCTGTTTCATCAGCGCCGGATTGATGGCGAGACGAACCTGGAAAAACACGATTCCCCCTGGGCGAATGTCTATCTCATCCAGTACGGCATCCTCAGGCTGTTCCGGGAAGCGCCCAACGGCAAAATCTCTGTACACCACTTCTTCTCCGAAGGTGACCTGGTATGGCCGGTCTTCGGCCGCAGCCGGACGGTGCGCAATACCCTGTGCCTGACCTCCAGCACACCGGCGACTCTCTGGGTCGCGGACTTTGCCGCGTTCCGATCTGCCATCCAGTCCCACGGCGACGGTCTGTGGCCCCGCTTTGCCCTGGCACTGACGGAGGAGCTGGCGGAGCTGACCAGTATGAGGGAGTTCCGGAAACACACCATGCCGGCGAGCGAACGCTACAAACTGTTGCTGGAAGAATACCCGGAGCTGGTTCGACGGGTGCCGGACAACCAGCTGGCGTCCTGGCTGGGGGTGGTGCCGGCGACTTTCTCGCGGCTGAAAACCGGTTCCGCTGACCGGGCCGCTCGCTGATCCGGGCACAAAAAAGGGCAGCCAGGAACCCTGACTGCCCAAAACCGCTCAACGCTTTGCAGAGCAATATCGATTAACCGTGAAGCTTCACCGCCAGTTCGGCCACGTGCTTGCCCTGGAAACGGGCAATGGCGATTTCCTTTTCGCTCGGCTGACGTGAACCGTCTCCGCCGGCGATGGTGGTCGCGCCATAAGGGGTGCCACCGTTGGTCTCCGAAATGTCGAAAAACTCCGGAATACCATAGCCCAGTGGCACGATGACCATGCCGTGGTGGGCCAGGGTGGTCCAGAAGGAGGTAATGGTCTGTTCCTGGCCGCCGCCGGTGCCGGTGGAGGCGAATACGCTTGCCACCTTGCCGTGCAGTTTGCCTTCGGCCCACAGGCCACCAGTCTGATCCAGGAAGTTGCGCATCTGGCCGGACATGTTGCCGAAGCGGGTCGGCGTGCCGAAGATGATGGCGTCGTAGTTGGCCAGTTCCTGCGGATCGGCGACTGGTGCATCCTGGTCCGACTTGCCGCCGGCATTCAGGAATGCCTGCTCCGGCATGGTCTCCGGCACCCGCTTGATCACAACATCCGTGCCTTCAACACTGCGCGCACCCTCGGCCACGGTTTCGGCCATGGTTTCAATGTGACCGTACATGGAATGGTAAAGTACAAGAACTTTCGCCATCGGTAACCTCCCGTTGTTTAAGTATGTACGGAAGGTTACTGGCAGCTGGATGACCATGAAACCGGAAGTTTTCAGATGGCTTGTTCAGTTTTTCTGAACATGGTCACGAAATGTTCACCTGCGACCATTGCGTACAACTGTACGCTGAAGTACCTTAGACCTATGGCTAATCCGGAATCTCCAGCAATGACCCAAACACAGCAGTCCATTGACTCCATTCACCATCGCGTCGAGGAGTGGCTGAACAGTGCCACCCACGGTATTGGCGCCCTACTCAGCGTTATCGGCACCGTGGCACTGATTGCCGGCGCAAGTCAGTCCGGCGATGCCTGGAAGATCGTCAGCTTCAGTATTTTCGGGGCTTCCCTGATCCTTCTGTACCTGGCCTCTGCGCTTTATCACGGCGCCCGACGGCCGGAGCTGAAACGGGCCTTCAAGACCCTGGATCACTGCGCCATCTTCCTGCTGATCGCCGGTACCTACACACCGTTCCTGTTGGTAAACATGCGGGGCACCGTGGGTTGGACCCTGTTTGCGGTGATCTGGTCGCTGGCACTGACCGGGGTAATTCTCAAGGTCATCTTCAAGAACCGATTCAAGCTGGCACGGGTAGGAATCTACATTGCCATGGGCTGGCTGATCACCTTCGCCTCATCGGACCTGGTGGCCAGTCTGAGTGAAACAGCACTGAACCTGACCATCGCCGGCGGCGTTGTCTACACCGCCGGCGTGGCCTTCTACCTGGCGGACCGCATCCCTTACATGCATGCGGTCTGGCACCTGTTTGTCATCGGCGGCAGCGCCTGCCACTTCAGCGCCATCTACTACGGCGTTCTGCCGCACGCTGCCTGATCAGAACGCCCAGACCATGGCCATCAGCACACCCCAGGCCAGCAGGGACGCGGCCATAATGGTGTAGGTAGCCGACATCATTTCGACGTCGTTGTCCTTGCGCTCACAGATTGAGCGCAACCCCTGATACACCAGCGCGCAGGACAGGAACAGCCCTGCAAACACCGCCACCACGCTTACCGCCAGCGCCGGCACCAGCAACGCCAATGACGACAGCCACAGGGGCAGCGGCGCGATGGCGGCCAGGAGATAGGCATCCTGGTAACTGACTTCCAGCTTGTGGCTCTCAAGCACGGCGTGGATCAGCCACCCCATAACGAAGAACGTGAGCAGTTCCGCCAGGAACAAGATCGTGGTGATGAAACGCCATTCCTTGCCACCGAAGCCCTGAATAAAGCTGTCCCCGTACTGGGTACCGGCGTAATAGAGCAGGACCGGCGGCAGGAACGACATGGGCACCACCACGACCCAGGCCAGGAACGGAATGGAGAGGTTCAGGCGCCGCAGTTCCGACCAGGCGCCGTTGCCAGCGAATGGCAGACGAGCGAGTTGTGTAATATTCATGATGCACCTTTACAGATCGGCCTCCGATACTTTTAACTGTTAGCCCTGCACCACCTACCGGTCAAGGACAGCAGATGACCTCGGACAAGTCCGCCCGCCCCGCTAAAAACATTCATGCGTTCTGGCTGTTCTTTCCGGCTGCCGCCATCCTGGCGGCCCTGGCCGTGCCACTGTCTATCCACGGGGTGTTGTCCGGCACCGGCTGGCCACCGGGACTTTTGGGGGCCGGCCACGCCCACGAACTGATCTTCGGTTTTGCCCTGGCGCTCATTGCCGGCTATACGCTTGGCCCCCAGCCCCGCCGGATACTGGCCATCCTGTTCATCCTTTGGCTGCTGGCAAGAATCACCTGGCTGCTGGCGCCGGACAGCTGGCCCGCTCAACTGCTGAGTCCCGCCTTTGCCCTGCTGCTGGCCCGTTACGTGGTGCCCCGCTTCAACGCCGCCAAGAAATGGCGCAACAAAATAGCCGGCCCTCTCATTCTGGTGCTATGCCTGATGGTGCCGGGTTTCTGGCTCACGGGGTTAGCCGGCCCGGAGAATCTGGCACCAGACCGGACACAACTCCTGCAGTCCGCCGTTCTGGGCCTGCTGCTGTTAATGACTTTCATGGGTGGCCGGATCATCGCGCCGGCGGTCGCCGGTACGCTGGAAAAGAAAGGGGTTCCCCTGGAAGCGAGGGTCCAGCCACGTATTGAGGGAGCGCTGATTGTGCTGCTGATCCTGGCCATGGGTCTGGCGATGGGTTCTGCCACCGAGCGATTGGCCGGCGCGATGCTCTTGCCCGCAGCTGTTCTGATCATTGTCAGGATTCTCCGCTGGCGCCTGTGGCACTGCCCGGAACGCCCGGACCTGCTAGTGTTTGCGGCCGGCTATCTCTGGCTTGCCGCCGGCGCCGCAGTCACCGGCACCCATCTGCTCGCCGGCATCCCCGCAATCCCGGCCCTGCACCTGATTACGGTGGGGGCCCTCGGTACGCTCTCCGCCAGCGTCATGCTGCGGCTGGCATGGCAGCGCGCCTCGCGGTGCCCTCCACCGGGATGGCAGCCCATCAGCCTGTCGGCCTTGATCGGACTCTCCGCGATCTTCCGCTACCTCGCTGGCCCCACCCCCTTCGCCAGCCCCGGCTGGCTCTGGCTGTCTGCCGGGCTCTGGAGCGCGGCCTATCTGGGGGTCGCCCTGCAGCTTCTGATGCTTTATCGGCCCGCTCATAACCGCCGGAAATGATTGGCTACCCCTTCTGCGCCAAGGCCGTAAAAGGCTACCACTTTGGAAATATCACTCTTACAACTAATTGTTTTTAAAAGCCTTTAACAAGCCATCGAGACAACAGAGCCAGGGTGCGTTTTGGCACCACAATTCAATCAATAGATTCCTTGATCAATATCAAGATTGGTTCCGCCACTTGATTTGCACAATGACACCAAACCCAAAGAGCCACGGGGTTCCGTGGTGCCAGGGCAGTAAATCAAGGAGCAGAAAATGGCCAAAACCAACGCAGACATCGAACACTGGGATGTCGAAAGTGAAGAGTTCTGGGAGCGGGAGGGCAAGCGCATTGCCACCCGTAACCTGTGGATTTCAATCCCCAGCCTGCTGATCGGTTTTGCGGTCTGGCTGATGTGGGGCATGATCACCACCCAGATGAAGAACCTGGGCTTCCCGTTCACGGTGGACCAGCTGTTTACCCTGAGTGCGATTGCCGGCCTCTCCGGCGCTACCCTGCGGATCCCGGCCTCGTTCATGATCAAGATTGCCGGTGGTCGAAACACGGTCTTCCTGACCACGGCACTGCTGATGCTGCCGGCGCTCGGTACCGGCATCGCGCTGATGAACCCGGAAACCCCGTTCATCGTGTTCCAGGCCCTGGCGCTGCTATCCGGTATCGGTGGTGGTAACTTCGCCTGCTCCATGAGCAACATCAGCGCCTTCTACCCCAAGAGCAAGCAGGGTTATGGCCTTGGCATGAACGCCGGGCTCGGTAACTTCGGCGTTACCACCATGCAGATCCTGATTCCATTGGTAATGACAGTCGGTATCTTCGGCGCCCTCGCCGGCGATCCCATGCAACTGACAAGCCCCAGTGGCACCCTGATCGGCCGCATTGATGCCGGCACCGACACCTGGATCCAGAATGCCGGCTTCATCTGGCTGGTTTTCCTGATCCCGCTCGCCTTTGCCGGCTGGTTCGGCATGAACAACCTGAAAGTGGTCACCCCGAACCCGGGCAACCCGATGTCCGCCTTCGGCAAGATCCTGGGACTTTATGGTGTGGGCCTCGTGACCTCCGTCATCGGCGTCTGGGCTCTGGGCATCCTGAATATGTGGATTGCCCTGCCGCTGACCATCATCTTGACTGTGGTCTTGCTGCGCCTGATTCCGGGCGACATCCAGCCCAATATCAAAAAACAGTTCGCCATCTTCAGCAACAAGCACACCTGGTCCATGACGGTGCTTTACATCCTGACCTTCGGCTCCTTCATCGGCTTCTCCGCTGCCCTGCCTCTGTCCATCAGCGTTATCTTCGGCAACATGATGGAAGTGGGTGCAGACGGCACCATGACCCGCGTGGTCAACCCGGATGCCCCAAGCGCCCTGACCTGGGCCTGGATGGGACCGTTCGTGGGTGCACTGATTCGTCCGGTGGGCGGCTGGATTTCCGACAAAATGGGTGGCTCCATCGTGACCCAGATTATCTCCGTGGTCATGGTGGTCGCTTCGGTGGCAACCGGCTACGTGATGATGCTGGCCTACAACTCCACCGATCCGAACAGCTACTTCGCTCTGTTCCTGATCCTGTTCATCATCATGTTCGCCGCCAGCGGCATCGGTAACGGTTCCACCTTCCGCAGCATCGGCTTCATCTTCGACCAGCAGCAGAAAGGTCCGGTCCTGGGCTGGACCTCCGCCGTCGCCGCCTACGGCGCTTTCATTGCCCCAAGGGTGATGGGCCAGGAGATCCAGGCCGGTACCCCGGAGGTGGCCATGTACGGCTTCGCGGTGTTCTATGCGGTATGCCTGGTGGTTAACTGGTGGTTCTACCTGCGCAAGAACGCGTACATCAAGAACCCGTAAAACAGGACAGCAATGCCCTGCCCCAGCCGGCCTCCTTTTCGGGAGGCCGGTGTTTTTCTGCCTCTCAGCCCACCCCCTTTACGAGCCGGACGGTTTCAAGCTCTCACTGCAGTGGCGATATGAACCGGTAACGGGAATTCCACCGCGCCGTCGGCCCCAATAAAGGCTGCCAGCGCTTGCTCGGCCTCCCGGGTCACCGTGTCAACGGCCTGGTCGTCCAGCCGGATCTGTGCGAAGGGGAACCAGCCCCTGACATCCGCCGCAACCATCGTGGCTACATCCGGAAAACGGGCCCGGCCTTCGGCACTTGATATCACCACGTCATCAATACCCGCCCCGTTAAAGCACGATGCCAGAACATCGGTATCGCCCAGACTGAAGGGGCTGCGCAGGGCCTGTCCGACCTCCTCGGCCACCACACGGGCGTAAATGTCCGCCAACGCCGCGTAGGCCGGCAGGGTATCGAGTGAATCAAACACGGCCACAGCAAGCCGTCCACCCGGGACCAGGACCCGCATCATTTCCTGCAGCGCACGTTCCGGGTCCGGGAACAGCATGAGCCCGAACTGGCTCACAACAGCGTCAAACTGGGCATCGCCATAAGGCAATTCCTCTGCCGACCCTTCCTGCCAGTCGATGGCTGGAGTGCCCTTCTTGCGCGCGACCGCCAGCATCGCCGGGTTGATATCCAGTGCCGAGACAGCACCCGCAGAACCAACCCGCTGTGCCAGGGCCCGGGCAAGGACGCCCGTGCCGCAGGCAACATCCAGCACCCGCTGCCCTTCCCGGACCGACGCTGAATTCGCTACCTGTGCTGCCCACTGGCCGAACAAAGCCGGCACCAGCAGCTGTTCATAGGTTTCCGCGACCGTCTCAAACGGATCGGCGGCTTCACGCTCGTCCTTTTCCATGGCCATTGTCCTCCCATGTCATGTTCAACAGACACTTCTCCGGGACGGGGTCATTTCATCCTGCCCGAGCAATTGGACCGTTTTTTTGGCCCGGTTACGCCACGCCTTTCCAAAAACAAAAAAAGCCCGCCGGGATTGCTCCCGACGGGCCTGTTTTCTCGGCAGATTTCAGGTGGAGGTGGCAGTCGCCTGGCGGAGGCGCTCCTCTTCCTCGATCTGGCGATCCACGGAAGATACGTGGTACTCGTCAGAGAAACCGCTTTCCGGCTCCTTCAGCCACATCACGCACAGCACCCAGCTGATGAAGGCACCGGCTGCGATGATGTAGAAGAACTGGGTGGGGGTGACGAAGGTGAAGATGGTGAGATAGACCACCGCGCCAACGTTACCGTAGGCCCCCGCCATCCCGGAGATCTGGCCGGTCAGCCGGCGCTTGATGGAGGGAATGATGCCGAATGTAGCTCCCTCGGCACCCTGCACGAAGAAGGAAGTGAACACGGTAATACCGACGGCAATAATCAGCGGCCAGCTGGAGTTCATCAGGCCCATCATGGCGAAGCCGACTGCGATACCGAACATGTAGCTGAGCATCACGAAGCGACGGTTACCCATGCGGTCGGAGACCAGGCCACCCATGGGACGGGCCACCAGGTTCACGAAAGCAAAGGAGGCGGCAATCAGGCCCGCTGCGGTGGCACTCAGGCTCCAGGTTTCCTCGAAAAACATGGGCAGCATGGAGACCACGGCCAGCTCGGCGCCGAAGTTGGCGAAGTAGGTGCTGTTCAGGGCCGCTACGCTGTTGAACGGGTATTTGTCATCCTCTGGCACACCCTTTTTCAGGATGGGCACGTTGACCCGCAGGATCTGGATGATCTGGTAGCAGACGACGGCAAAGATCACCGCGTAGCAGATAGCCGCACCGGTGGTGCTGAGGTAACCCATGTTCTGGATGCGCCAGACCAGGATCGCCAGCACGCCCACCAGGGGAATGGTCCAGAGAATCAGCTTGACCATGTCACCCCAGGTGCTCACCTCCAGGGCCACCGCCTTGCGGGGCTTGCGGTGCACGGTGCCGACCGGGCCGTCGGTGATGGCGAACCAGTAGTAAACGCCATAGGCCGCCATGACAATGGCACTCTGGGCAATGGCCCAGCGCCAGCCGTCTTCACCACCGTACATGTGCAGGGCGATGGTAGGCAGGGAGATGGCGGCGGCAGCGGAACCGAAGTTGCCCCAGCCGGCGTAAAAGCCTTCGGCAAAGCCGATGTCCTTGGGCTTGAACCACATGGCGGTCATGTGGATACCCACCACGAAGCTGGCGCCGATGGAGCTGAGCACCAGGCGACTGACCAGCAACTGGGTCATGGTGTTACCGAAGGCGAAGAACAAGGCCGGGATGGACATCAGCACCATCAGCACCGAGAACACCCGGCGCGGACCGAACCGGTCCAGGGCCATGCCCACCACGATCCGGGCCGGAATGGTCAGCGCCACGTTGCAGATGGCAAACAGGCGGAGGTCATCGGTGGTCAGCCAGTCCACGCTCTTGAGCATGCTGGACGCCAGCGGCGCCATGTTGAACCACACGTAAAAGGTAATAAAGAATGCAATCCAGGTCAGGTGCAGCGCCTTGATCTCGGCGTTCCTGAAGCGGAAGACGTCTGCGACTTTCATTTCAGCCTCCTCGGGCTATCAAACGGAATCTCGTTACTGGCCGGTTCAACGGCTGGGCAGAATCAGCAGCGGACACTGGATCCGGCGGGCGAGGAACGAACTCACACTGCCGAAAGTCATGTAATCCAGTTCATCCACGAAATAGGTAAGCGAGCGGGCGATGAACCCACCATCCGGCTCATGGCTGTGGCGGGCGATTACCAGCATGTCCGGGTGGATCTTTTTCTCGGCGGCGTACAGCAGCATCTTGCGGGGGTCACCCTCGAGCAGCATGGTCTCGGCGGCCACGTCCTCGTTCTGGCAGACCTCCATGGCCTCGTTCAGGTAATTCTTCAGTTCGGTGACTTCCTGCTGGAACAGGTCTTCATTACCCGAGGTGATATCCCGGGGGTTTTCCGCCACAGCCACCAGTGTCAGCTGGGGTTTGAGGTCGCGAAACATGGTGATGGTCTGCGCCAGGGCGAGCCTGGCATTGCGCGAACCATCGTAGGCAATCATGATCTTCATGGGCTTCTCCGAAGGCAGGTATCCGCACCCCCGAAAGGGGCATCAATTGATATCTGTCAGCCATTAGCCCACTTTCCATCCCCGCCATAATTGACGTAAGTCAACGCTTCTGGCGCGTACCCCACCAGAGAAATCAAGTACCTATCCCCTTGCCGGCAAAACCCGTCGCTTTCCTACCACCACTGCATCCAACTGGAGGTACCTCCAATGCCCCGCATGAAAAAACCCTGTATTTGTTATGGTTAAAGCATCATCAAATGCTGGAATGGAGGGCAGCAATGACCACTACTCCGACACGACCACAGCAGTACCGGGCACTGGGTCTCTCGACCTTCTCGTTCACCCTGTGTTTTGCGGTGTGGACCATCTTTTCCATCATCGGGATCCGGATTGCCGAGAACCTGGGATTATCGGATACCCAGCTCGGCCTGCTGATGGCTACCCCGATCCTCACCGGCTCCATCAGCCGGTTGTTCCTGGGTATCTGGACCGACCGCTACGGCGGGCGCTGGGTATTCGGTATTCTGATGCTCACCACGGCCGCCTGCGTGTACCTGCTGACCTTCGCCACCACCTACCCGATGCTGCTGGTCGGCGCCCTTGGTGTCGGCCTGGCTGGCGGCTCCTTCATCGTCGGGGTGGCCTACACCGCTGCCTGGTTCGAGAAGGAACGCCAGGGCACCGCGCTGGGCATCTTCGGTGCGGGTAATGTCGGTTCGGCGGTGACCAACTTCGGCGCGCCCTTCCTGCTGGTGGCTTTCGGCTGGGAGCAGACCGCCCAGATCTATGCCACGGTGCTGGCCATCATGGGCGTGGTGTTCATTATCCTCGCCAAGGAAGACCCGCTTGCCGCGGAGCGCAGTGGTGAGAAGGCCAAGTCCTTCATGGAACAGATGGAGCCGCTCAGGGAGTTGAGGGTCTGGCGCTTTGCCCTTTACTACTTTTTCGTATTCGGCGCCTTCGTAGCCCTGGCCCTGTGGCTGCCGCACTACCTGATCGGCGTGTACGGCCTCGATATCAAGACCGCCGGCATGATCGCGGCGCTGTATACCATTCCCGCTTCCCTGTTCCGGATCCTTGGCGGCTGGCTCTCGGACCGGTTCGGCGCCCGGCGCGTGATGTACTGGACATTCGGTGCATCGGTCGTCTGTACCTTCCTGCTCAGTTACCCGCCCACCGATTACGTGGTGCACGGTATCGAAGGGGATATCCGGTTCACGCTGGACATGAGCCTCGCGATGTTCGTGGTGCTGATCTTCACCCTCGGCTTCTTCATGTCCCTGGGCAAGGCGGCGGTGTACAAACACATTCCGGTGTATTACCCGATGCATGTGGGCGCCGTGGGCGGTGTCGTGGGCATGATCGGGGGCCTGGGCGGCTTCATCCTGCCGCTGACTTTCGGGGCCCTTAATGACATCACCGGAATCTGGCAGAGCTGTTTCATGCTGATGTTCGTGATCGTGACCGCCGCACTGGTCTGGATGCACTACGCCATCCGCACCGCGGAACGGGAAGAGTGGGCTGCCAACGAAGAACGGACCGACCTGCCGGAACTGGCCACCCCGCATCTGTTCTACCCGCTGAACCGCCCGCACCACCAGCCTCCGGTTGGCAAGACTCCACCGAAACGGGACTGACAAGAGCTCTCTCCTGCAAGCCTCGCCTGCAACTATACGCCCCCGGCCTCCGGGGGCTTTTTTTTGCTGATATACTGGGCCCGCTAACCAAGTGAGGACATCATGGCGAAGTGGCTGGTAAAAACGGAACCTTCCGAGTGCGGTATCGAGGATTTTGCCCGGGCACCTCGGCAATCCATCCCCTGGGACGGTGTTCGCAACTACCAGGCCAGGAACTTCCTGCGGGAGATGCAAGAAGGGGACGAGGTATTCATCTACCACTCCAGCTGCAAACACATCGGAGTTGCCGGCATTGTGGAGGTGCTCAGAAGTGCCTATCCGGACCCCACCCAGTTCGACGAACGATCTCCCTATCATGATCCGAAGAGCGCTCCGGACAAGCCTCGCTGGGACGCGGTGGATCTGAAATATATCCGCACACTGCCCCGGCTGATTCCGCTGGACGAGCTCAAGACCCTTCCGGGCCTCGAGAATCTGCCCCTGGTGCGCAAAGGCAACCGGCTATCAGTGATGCCGGTAAGCGAATCGGAATGGCAGACCATCCTCGGCCAGGCCTGAACCAAACGTGACATCAGGGTAAATACCCTACCCCCAACCCCTGCCAGCCATTAGAATTGGCGCCGGTTTTCTTTACGCGGAGCTCCAGCATGTCCCCGGAATTGAGTCCTGTTGCCGGTTTCAATACCCTGCGCCGGATCGAATCCAGCAGAATCTTTCAGGGTGCGGTCATTGCCATCATCATCCTGTCGGCCCTGACCATCGGCGCCAAGACCTATGACCTGCCACCGCTGGTGGAGCAGAGTCTGACCGTGATGGACAATGCCATCACCGTATTCTTCCTGATCGAGATCCTGTTCCGGTTTGCCGCCTGCCCGGTTAAACGCCGGTTCCTGCTCGATGGCTGGAACCTGTTCGACACCATCGTGGTGATCGGCAGCCTGATCCCCCTGGACAATTCCGAGGCTGTGTTACTGGGCCGACTGCTGCGGGTGTTCCGCGTCCTGCGCCTGGTTTCCGTGGTGCCGGAGCTCCGGTTCCTGATCAACTCCCTGCTCAAGGCGATCCCGCGCATGGGCTACATCGCCCTGCTGATGTTCATTATCTTCTACATTTACGCGGCCATGGGCGCCCTGTTCTTTGCGGATGTGGACAAGGAGCTGTGGGGGGACGTCGCGATTGCCATGCTCACCCTGTTCCGGGTCGCGACGTTCGAGGATTGGACCGATGTGATGTATGCCACCATGGAGCAATACCCGCTCAGCTGGCTGTACTACCTCATCTTCATCTTCCTGACTGCGTTCGTGTTCCTGAACATGATGATTGGCGCCATCCTGGAGGTCATGAGCGAGGAGCAGAATGCCAAGCAGGCTCAGAAGGCCCACGACGAACGGGATGAGATCGCCCGTCAGCTCCAGTCAGTGCAGGCGCAGTTGCAGGAGCTGACCAGGACGATCTCGGAGCGGCGCTGATCAGCTGAATACCGGCTTGGTCATGGCCAGATGGAAAATGGCGCCGATCTGGACAAACGCCAGAATGGCCGCCACGACCCGGGTCGGAGTGCCCAGGCTGGTTTTCAGTGCAAAGATGCCGGCCACGATGTAGCCGATCAGCAGGAAGATCTTGGCCGTCAGCCAGCCGTGGACGAAAGGCATCCAGGGTGTCACGAACAGCAGGCTGATGGCCGCGACCAGCAGTACGGTGTCGTTGGCGTGGGGAATCCAGCGCAGCGGCGTGCGGCGCCATTCCGGCCGGCCGACGGCATCCATCAGCAACCTCAGGGCAAACAACACCACCGTGATATACGCTGTAGTCATGTGCAGGTGTTTCAAGATCAGGTAGGCACTCATAAGACTTCCATTCTGAATCAATGTGATAGAGGCATTGTACGCAAAGATACCCGGTTGGGGGTATGGTCATTTCCAGCACGAAGGAATAACATATACTACAAATATATGTATTATGGAGGCCCGCTATGCAGGCAATCCCGACCTCGGCGACCACTGATGCGGCCAGCATCCGTCAGCTGTTCAGCTATCCGTTTCGAATCTTCTTCCTGTCCATGACCGTATTGGCCCTGCTGGTGGTACCGGTGTGGGTGATGCAGGTAACCGGCGTGCTGAATCTGCCCCTGGCCATGCCCGGCCTGTTCTGGCACCAGCACGAAATGCTGTTCGGGTTCCTGAGCGCGGCCGTCGCCGGCTTTTTGCTGACCGCGGTTTGCGTCTGGACCGGGACCAACCGTACCCATGGGGTCAGGCTGGCGGCGCTCTGGGGTGTCTGGCTGGCAGGCCGACTGGTGCTGGCCTTCGGTGGCGGTCTGCCGGACTGGCTGGTCCACACCGTCAACCTGGCGTTCCTGCCCCTGGTCATGATTGATGCCGGTTGGCGCGTCTGGCATGCCCGGCAGAAGCGGCAACTGATGATCCTGGTGGTGCTGGGCCTGCTCTGGCTGATGCAGATCGGGTTCGTGCTGCGTCTGGACATGACCTACAGCTACGGCGCCCTGATCATGGCCATGGCGTTAATCAGCATCATCGGCGGGCGCATCACGCCGGCCTTTTCCAGTGGCTGGTTGCGCCAGCACGGGCTCGATGCGTCAGGCATCCGTATGGTACCCGCCCTGGACATGGCCACCCTGTTCTCCATGATCCTGCTGATGGCATCTTTGGTCACCGGCTGGCAAACCATAAGCGGATTGCTCGCCATCGTTGCCGCAACCCTGATGCTGGTGCGACTGGCCGGCTGGAAGGGCTGGCTGGTCCGCAAGGAACCGCTGCTGTGGATCCTGCACCTGTCCATTCTCTGGGTTCCGGTGGCGCTGGCGTTGCTGGCCGGCACCCTGCTGGCCGGATGGCCGTCCAATGCCTGGAGCCATGCCGCCGGTACCGGGGCTGTCAGCTGCCTGATCCTCGGCGTGATCGCCCGGGTTTCCCTCGGCCATACCGGCCGGCCGCTGGTACTGCCCCGGGGCATGGTACTGGCCTTCGCTGCCATTCACCTGGCCGCGCTGATCCGGGTACTCACGGCGCTGGACATCATTCCCTGGCACCCGGGCATCGGCAGCAGCACCGTGTTGTGGTTCGTGGCATTCGGGCTGTTCCTGTTCCGCTACACCGGGGTACTGGCTTCACCACGGCCGGACGGAAAGGAAGGATAAGTCAGGAAGGGGTCAGGAAGCTGGCTGCCACTCAGGCAGCCAGCTTTTCTTTTGCCAGTGCGGAGAAGACCGCGCGGGCCTGCCGGAACCGGTCCGCAGGAAAGTGGATACTGATACCTTCGAGGGCGGCCATCAGCATTTCCAGGTGCGCATCCCAGCCGGCGCAGGCAATGGGCACCAGCTCATCGTTGGGCAGAGACAGGGTCAGGCGGAGCCGGGTTGCCTCGCCGGATTCCCCGAGCGGCTCGAGCTCCCAGGTCAGCGGTCGCTCCGGGTCATCACCGGCACTCCAGGAGTAGGCCAGCAAACGTGGCGGCTCGCACGCCCGGATGTGGCAGTCGATGGGTGTTCCGCTGTTGCCAAACTCCAGCTGCACCCTGCCACCGGGACGCTGCTCGATGACGCCCGGCGCCAGCCAACGGGCCAGATGCACGGAATCGGTCAACATTTCCCAAACCCGTGCCGGCGAATGCTCGATCTGCCGCTCCAGTTGAATCTCGACCCGATCACCCTGCAGTGCCAGATCGCCTTCAATTGCCAGTTCTTCGCCACTCATAGACACCTCCGGGGAATACCGTTTCGCGACGGTTCCAGATTCAGGTTCGGGTCAGGCTAGCAAAGGCCGGGCACGGGGTCTTTGATGACTGTCAATTGACCCTTGTCGGGGGCTCCGGAACCCCGAATTCAGAAAATCATCCACTAAAGGTCAATAGCACCGGCCCGAATAGGCGCTAAAGTATGAGTAAATCATTTTGTAACTGAGACACTGGCACTATGAACCCGGATCATTTTGACAAAGAAGACCTGATCAAGTGTGGCCATGGCGACCTGTTCCCCGGCAACATGCGCCTGCCTATTGACCAGATGCTGATGTTCGACCGCATCACTCACATCGCCGACGACGATGGCCTGTATGGCAAGGGCAGCGTCGTTGCCGAACTCGACATCAACCCGGACCTCTGGTTCTTCAAGGTTCACTTTGTTGACGATCCCGTCATGCCCGGCTGCCTGGGCCTGGACGCCATGTGGCAGCTGGTCGGGTTCTTCCTGGCCTGGGGTGGCGGCGAAGGCAAAGGGCGCGCGCTCGGCTCCGGTGAAGTGAAATTTACCGGCCAGGTGCTGCCCACGGCCAAGAAGGTAACCTACCGCCTGGATCTCAAGCGCGTGATCCGGCGCAAGCTGACCATGGCGATTGCCGATGGCCGGATGGAAGTGGATGGCCGGGAAATCTACACCGCCAAGGACCTCCGGGTTGGCATGTTCACCTCGACCGATGATTTTTAGGAGTTAACAGGATGCGTCGCGTTGTAATCACCGGCATGGGGATTGTCTCCAGCCTGGGAACCAACCAGAAAGAAGTAGCCCAGTCCCTCCGCGACTCAAAGCCGGGGATTGGCTTCAGTCAGGAAGCAAAGGACAACGGCCTGCGCAGTCATGTGTGCGGCCAGATTGACCTGAACCTGCCCGAGCTGATCGATCGCAAGCTCTGGCGTTTCATGTGCCCGGCTTCCGGATACACCTACCTGGCCATGCGCGAAGCCATCGAGCAGGCGGGCCTCACTGACGAGCACATCAAGGCTGACACCACCGGTGTGATCTTCGGTCAGGGCGGCGCGTCCACCGTGGAACTGCTGGACTCCATCGACACCCATCGGGAAAAAGGTATCCGCCGGGTCGGCCCTTACCGCGTGCCCCGCACCATGGGCAGCGCCATCAATGCCTCCATCGCTACCGGCTTCGGCATCCGCGGCATCAACTACGGCATCACTTCCGCCTGTGCCACCAGCGCCCACGCCATCGGCCACGCCGCCGACCTGATTGCCCTGGGTCGCCAGGATGTGATGTTTGCCGGCGGTGGCGAGGACATCCACTGGACCCTGAGTCTGCTGTTTGACGCCATGGGCGCCCTCTCCACCAAGTACAACGACACCCCGGAACTGGCCTCCCGTACCTACGACGCCGACCGCGACGGTTTCGTTATCTCCGGCGGTGGCGGTGTGCTGGCCCTGGAAGCACTGGAACATGCCGAGGCCCGTGGCGCCAACATCCTGGCCGAACTGGTCGGTT
The DNA here is from genome assembly GCF_039523335.1 of Marinobacter szutsaonensis. Taxonomy (NCBI): domain Bacteria; kingdom Pseudomonadati; phylum Pseudomonadota; class Gammaproteobacteria; order Pseudomonadales; family Marinobacteraceae; genus Marinobacter; species Marinobacter szutsaonensis. Next base: position 1,497,674 of record NZ_BAAAFC010000001.1, read on the forward strand.
TCGGAGCCACCTCCGACGGCGCAGACATGGTCGCCCCCAGTGGTGAAGGCGCGGTGCGCTGCATGAAGCAGGCCATGAAGAATCTGGATGGCGAAATCAGCTACGTGAACACCCACGGCACCAGCACGCCGGCCGGTGACATCACCGAACTGAAAGCCCTGAAGGAAACCTTCGGCGACAAGATCCCGCCGCTGAGCTCAACCAAGCCGCTGTGTGGCCACGCCCTGGGCGCCGCCGGCGTGCACGAGGCCATCTACAGCCTGATCATGCTGCGGGAAGGCTTCATCGCACCGTCCGCCAACATCCAGAACCTGGATGAAGGTGCCGAAGGCTACCCGATTGTCCGTGAGCGCATGGACAACCAGAAGCTGGATCTGGTGATGAGCAACAGCTTCGGCTTCGGTGGCACCAACGCCACCCTGATCTTCAAGAAAGTCTGAGGGAACGGTATTCAGCCGGGGAAGTGCCCATCCAGCGCTTGAAAGCCCGGCTGAATGCACTCAATTCCGAGAACCCAAGCTGCTCGGCGATTTCCACCAGCGGCTTGGTTTTATCCTGCATGTAGGTAAGCGCCTGCTTACGGCGGACCTCTTCCAGCAAGCTGGCAAAGGTCAATCCTTCGCGCTTCAGCTTCTTGTGCAGGGTGTAACGGCTCATGTGCAACTGGGAAGCCACAACCTCCACCCCGACCTTGCCACGGGCAAGCTGCACGGTGATCAGCGAACTCACACGGGCACTCAGCGACGCCCGCGCAACCTCCGGCCTCAGAGGCTCTGATGCCATGAACGATTCCTCCTGTGTTCTATCTGGCCTTATCTGCCAAGCGGCTTAGCGTACACATGTTAGCCGAAAACAATCAATAAGACCTTTGAGCGAGATCAAAGCCCGCCCTTACGTTTTCCGGCAAACTGCGCGCCCTTGTAATGTCACCATGGCGGGACTGTACCCGCCCCGCACCGAGAATACCCGGAGTTTTGCCATGATCACCCCGGAACTGCTTGCCCCGGCGGGCACCCCCGAACACCTTGAAACCGCCTTTGCCTACGGCGCCGACGCGGTCTACGCGGGTCAGCCACGCTACTCCCTGAGAGTAAGAAACAACAGTTTCAAGGACGTTGCAGCCCTGGGCGCCGGCATCAACCGTGCCCACGAACTGGGAAAACAGTTCTACCTGGTCTCCAACATCGCACCCCACAACAACAAGGTGCGCAGCTACCTCAAAGACCTGGAACCGGTGATCGAACTGGGGCCAGACGCCCTGATCATGTCCGACCCCGGCCTGATCATGCTGGTCCGGGAGAAATGGCCGGACCAGCCCATCCATCTTTCCGTGCAGGCCAACGCCGTCAACTGGGCCACTGTCGAATTCTGGCGCCGCCAGGGCATCAGCCGGGTCATCCTGTCCCGGGAACTGGCCCTGAACGAAATCCGCGAAATCCGCGAGCGGGTCCCCGACATGGAACTGGAAGTTTTCGTCCACGGCGCCCTGTGCATGGCCTACTCCGGCCGCTGCCTGCTCTCCGGCTACATGAACCACCGCGACGCCAACCAGGGCGCCTGCACCAACGCCTGCCGCTGGAACTACAAAGAAGTCCAGCACAGCCACGACCAGACCGGCGACCTCATTGCGACCTCCACCGCCAGCGAGGTACAGGAAGTGGAACCCCGGGAAATCCTCCTGGAAGAGCCCAACCGCCCCGGCGGCTTCATCCCCGCCTACGAGGATGAACACGGCACCTACATCATGAATTCCAAGGATCTGCGCGCCGTCCAGCACGTGGCGGAACTGGTCAAAATGGGCGTCCACTCCCTGAAAATCGAAGGCCGCACCAAAAGCACCTACTACGTCGCCCGCACCACCCAGGTCTACCGCCGCGCCATCGACGACGCCGTCGCCGGCAAAGGCTTCGACATGGACCTGATGAACGAACTCGAAGCCCTCTCCAACCGCGGCTACACCGAAGGCTTCCTCCGCCGCCACCCGCCCCAGGAATACCAGACCTACGAACAGGGCTCCTCCTTCCTCGGCACCCAGCAGGTGGTAGGCACTGTTGCTGATGCGGATGACCGATGGCTGACCATCGACGTCAAAAACAAATTCGCCCCCGGCGACCAGCTGGAACTGATCAGCCCGGCGGGCAACCTGCGGTTCAGTGCGGATAGCATGGAAAACCGGAACGGCGAGGCGATGGACTATGCGCCGGGCAGTGGGCATATCGTCAAGATTCCAAAACCGGACCATCTGCCTGAATCCCTTGTCCACACCTACCTGACCCGAATCCTGCCCGCAGCGAATAGCAATTAGTCGAAGCCTCCGGTCGGGCTTCCCTCCCAAAACCGTGCATTGCCATGGATGGCAATGCCGAGCCCCCAGGGACGGGTTCACGGCGTGTTTTGGGAGGGAAGCCCGACTGGAGGCCACCCCGAAGCGTGCAGTCTTGGGTACGCCCCGAAGATTAAAGTCCTGCGGGTAAAACCTATCCCCCCGATTGCCTCTGCCTTAGTGCCCCAAAGGCCGATTAAGGTATAATCCCTACACGCTCGATTTAATACCTGACTATTTTACTCTGGTATTGTATAATCGCTCGCCAGAAGCAACGGATTCGCCCACTTGAAAGCATCGGGCACCACAAATCCGTCATCCAAAAACCGATTGCGGGGCGTACTCACACCGTGAGCGACCACTGCAACACCCAACTAGACTTATGATAGCCGCCCGCCAGCCTGACCAAACGGCTGCCGGTGACACCAAGGGCCAAGAGCCCGAGATGAGAGAATTACGGAGCGACGATCATGGCGACCACCGACCAAGAGGTGAACGAGCTGATCAAACGGGAATACGAACACGGCTTTGTGACCGAAATCGAAGCCGACACGTTCGAACCCGGACTGAACGAAGACGTCATTGCCCGGCTTTCCGCCATCAAGAAAGAGCCGGAGTGGATGCTGGAATGGCGCCTGAAAGCCTATCGTCGCTGGCTCGAGATGGAAGAGCCGGACTGGGCTCACGTCGGTTACCCGAAAATCGACTACAACTCGATTTCCTACTATTCCGCGCCCAAGCGCAAGGAAGACATGCCCCAGAGCCTGGACGAAGTCGATCCGGAGTTGCTGAAGACCTATGAGAAACTGGGCATCCCCCTGCACGAGCGCGAAAAACTCGCCGGCGTGGCCGTGGATGCGGTCTTCGACTCCGTCTCCGTCGCCACCACTTTCAAGGAGCCTCTGGCCAAAGCCGGCGTCATCTTCTGCTCGATTTCCGAGGCGGTTCGGGACTACCCCGAACTGGTGCAGAAATACCTGGGCACCGTGGTGCCCCATGGCGACAACTTCTTTGCCGGCCTCAACTCTGCGGTCTTCTCCGACGGCACCTTCGTGTATGTACCGAAGGGCGTGCGCTGCCCGATGGAGCTGTCCACCTACTTCCGCATCAACGCCGCCAACACCGGCCAGTTCGAGCGCACCCTGATCATTGCCGACGAAGGCAGCTATGTCAGCTACCTCGAGGGTTGCACCGCACCCATGCGGGATGAGAACCAGCTGCACGCAGCCGTGGTGGAACTGGTAGCCCTGGACGATGCCCAGATCAAGTACTCCACCGTCCAGAACTGGTACCCCGGTGACGAAAACGGCAAAGGTGGTATCTACAACTTCGTCACCAAGCGCGGTGCCTGCATCGGCAAGAACTCCAAGATTTCCTGGACCCAGGTAGAGACCGGCTCCGCCGTCACCTGGAAGTATCCGAGCTGTGTCCTGCGGGGCGAGAACAGCGTGGGCGAGTTCTACTCCGTAGCGCTGACCCACAATTACCAGCAGGCCGATACCGGTACCAAGATGATCCACCTGGGCAAAAACACCCGGAGCACCATCATCTCCAAGGGTATTTCTGCCGGCAAGAGCTCCAACGCCTACCGGGGCCTGGTGAAATTCGGCCCGGGCGCGGAGGGTGCGCGCAACTTTACCCAGTGTGACTCGCTGCTGATCGGCGATCGCTGTGGCGCCCACACCTTCCCGTACATCGAGAGCAAGAACAAATCCGCCATCGTCGAGCACGAGGCGACGACCTCCAAGGTCAGCGACGAGCAGATGTTCCTCTGCCGCCAGCGTGGTATCGACCCGGAGCAGGCCGTCTCCATGATCGTGAACGGCTTCTGCAAGGAAGTATTCAAGGAGCTGCCGATGGAATTCGCCGTGGAAGCCGGCAAGTTGCTGGAAGTGAGCCTCGAAGGCTCGGTGGGCTGATCCGGCCGGGCTTCACTGGAAACGCATTCACACAGATTCAGAGATAGAGAGACGCGAACAAATGCTTAGCATCAAGAACCTGCACGCATCCGTTGAGGGCAAAGAGATCCTCAAGGGCATCAACCTGGAAATCAAGGCCGGGGAAGTTCACGCCATCATGGGTCCGAACGGTTCGGGCAAGAGTACCCTGTCCCAGGTGCTGGCAGGCAACGAAGCATTTGAAGTCACCGAGGGTGAAGTCACCCTCAACGGCGAGAACCTGCTGGACCTGGAGACCGAAGAACGTGCCCGGGAAGGCATCTTCCTGGCGTTCCAGTACCCGGTGGAAATCCCCGGCGTCAGCAACCTGCAGTTCCTGCGCACTGCCGTCAATGCCATGCGCAAGCATCATGGCGAGGAAGAGATGAACGCCGCAGAGTTCATGAAACTCGCGAAGGAAGTCTCCAAACAGGTGGACCTGGATCCGGCCTTCCTCAAGCGTGGCGTCAACGAAGGTTTCTCGGGTGGTGAGAAGAAGCGTAACGAGATTATGCAGGCCCTGTTGCTGCAGCCGAAGCTGGCCATCCTCGATGAAACCGACTCCGGCCTCGACATCGACGCCCTGAAGGTGGTATCCGATGGCGTCAACGCCCTGCGCTCCGCAGACCGGGCCATCCTGATGGTCACCCACTACCAGCGCCTGCTGAACCACATCGTGCCGGACTATGTCCATGTCCTGGCCGGCGGCAAGATCATCAAGTCCGGTGGCCGCGAACTGGCACTGGAACTGGAAGAGAAAGGCTATGGCTGGCTTGGCATCAAGGACGAAGAAACTGCCGACAGTGCTGCCAACTAAGGAGGCCGCGGAATGAAACCAGCACCGACTCTTTCAGCCGCGTTCCTCGAATCCGCCGGCCAGTCCCTGCCCAAGGCGCTACTGGACCTGCGCAAGCAGCGCGGTACCGCCCTGGTGGACATGCCTCTGCCGACGCGGAAAACCGAGAACTGGAAGTACTCCAGCAAGTATCTCAAGCTGACCGATGAAATCGCCAGCACCCTGCCCTCGCAGGGCAAGACGCACACTGGCCAGGAGGTACCGGGCTACCGGATCGTATTCCTGAACGGCGTAATCCAGCCGGAAGCCAGCGAGTTTCCGCAAGCTGATGGCATTCGGGTAGCCAGCTTCCGTGACCTGGATGACCAGGAAGCCGCTGAACTGGCCGATCAACTGGACATCACCCTGGACGACAAGGCGGTACAACTGGCCCGCCTGAACGCCGCCCGCTTCGAAGATGGCCTGCTGATCCGTCTGAAGCCGGACGCCGTGCTTGACCAGCCCCTGTTCGTCATCCACGAAGTCACGGCTGACGCCAGCGGCTCCGCCTTCCCGCGCATTTTCGTCGATGCGGGCCGCCACAGCCAGGCGACCCTGGTGGAGGAGTATCGCTCCAGTGGCTCCGAACCAGTCATGGTCAACACCGTCACCGAGTTCAGGCTGGCCGACGGCGCCAACATCACCAACGTCCGCCTGACCATGGAAGGCGAAAACGTGCAGCACATTGGTGCTACCGGTGTCCGCCAGCAGCGCAACGCCCGTTTCGAAAGCCACACAGTCGGCTTCGGTGGCCCCCTGCGCCGCCACGACCTGCAGGTTCGTCTGGAAGGTGAAGGCGGCGAGTGCAAGCTCAACGGCGTGGTGGTCACCCAGGGCAAACAGCACTTTGACAACCACACCACCATTGAGCACGTGGCCGCCCACTGCAACAGCGAGGAGACCTACCGCAACATCGCGGCGGACCAGTCCCACGCCGTTTTCAATGGCCGGATTCATATCCACCAGGACGCCCAGAAGTCCAACGCGGATATGAACAACAAGAACCTGCTCCTGTCCAACGGTGCAGAGATCGATACCAAGCCGGAGCTGGAGATCTATGCCGACGATGTGAAGTGTGCCCACGGCGCCACCATCGGCCAGCTGGACGAGATTTCCCTGTTCTACCTGGTGTCCCGTGGCATCGGCCGGCGCGAAGCCAATGTGCTGCTGACCATGGCCTTCATCAACGAGCTGGTTGAGCAGATTCCGCTGGAGACCGTGCGAGAGACCGCTCACACCCGGCTGAACCAGTTCTTTGACCAGACCTTCCAGGAGGTGTGACCGGTAATGACTGACCTGTCCGTGGCAAACAGCGCCAGCGCCGCCGCCTTTGACGTGGAAGCGGTGCGCCGTGATTTCCCGATCCTGTCCCAGCAGGTGAACGGCAAGCCCCTCGTGTACCTGGACAACGGCGCCTCGGCCCAGAAGCCGGTTGCCGTGCTTGATGCCATGGACCGCTATTACCGGGAAATGCACTCCAACGTGCACCGGGGCGCCCACACCCTGGGTGACCGTGCCACCGCGGCATTCGAAGGCGCCCGGGAGACTGTGCGTAACTTCGTGAATGCCGCCAGCACCCGGGAAATCATCTGGACCCGCGGCACCACCGAAGCCATCAACCTGGTGGCCAACGGTCTGGCTCCCCGCCTGAAATCGGGCGACGAGATCCTGGTCAGCCACATGGAGCACCATGCCAACATCGTGCCGTGGCAGATGATCGCCGAGCGTACCGGCGCGAAAGTGGTGCCGATCCAGGTCACGCCCGAGGGCGAACTGGACCTGGAGTCCTTCAACAGCCTGCTGAATGACCGCACCCGGATCCTGGCGATCACCCATGTTTCCAACGTGCTGGGCACCGTTAACCCGGTGGCTCCGCTGATCGAACAGGCCAAGAAGCGCTGCATCCTGACCCTGATTGACGGGGCCCAGGCTGTCCCGCACTTCAAGCCGGATGTGCAGGCGCTGGGCTGCGATTTCTACGTGTTTTCCTCCCACAAGCTGTTTGGCCCAACCGGTATCGGTGTGCTTTACGGCAAGGCCCAGTTGCTGGAGGAAATGCCTCCGTACCAGGGTGGCGGCGAAATGATTGAGCGGGTATCGTTCGAGCGCACCACCTGGAACGTGCTGCCCTACAAATTCGAGGCCGGCACGCCGGCGATTGCCGAGGCAGTCGGCCTTGGCGCCGCCATCGACTACCTGGACAGCCTGGACCGTGGCGCCATGGAAGCGGCCGAAAAGGCCCTGCTTGAGCGCGCGAACCAGCTGGTAGAGACGGTACCGGGCATGGAGATCATCGGCACTGCCGCCAACAAGGTGCCGGTCATGTCCTTTAAAATCGCCGGCCTGCACCCCAGTGATATAGGTACGCTGCTGGATCAGCAGGGCATCGCCATCCGCACCGGCCATCACTGCGCCATGCCGCTGATGGATTTCTACGGAGTACCCGGTACAGCCCGGGCCTCCTTTGCGTTCTACAATACGCTGGACGAGGTGGACAAACTGTTCACCGGCCTGCAGAAGATCCAGCGCCTGTTTGCCTGATGGAGGTGGAATCATGACAGCCGAAGTCTTCACCCCAAGTGACGTAACCGTGACCATGACCCCGAGTGCGGTCAGGCACGTGCGCAAGCAACTCGACAAGAAGCCCGATGCCAAAGGCATTCGCCTGGCCATCAAGAAAAGTGGCTGCTCCGGCTTCAAGTACGAGACCCAGTGGGTGGACGAAGCCGCAACCGATGACCGCGTATTCCACATCGACGGCGTGGACGTGTTCGTGAAAGAAGAACACCTGCCGATGGTGAACGGCATCGAGATCGATTTTGTCACCGAGGGCGTGAATTCACTCTTCAAGTTCCGCAATCCGAATGCCACGGCAGAGTGCGGGTGCGGGGAGAGTTTTACTGTCGCCTGATTGGTGAAAACGGGGCAGATGTGAAGACGGGGTCAGATGAACGCTTTCATCTGACCCCAACTTAGGCAATCCCCGCGGACATTTGAAAATGGGGTCAGATGAAAGCTTTCATCAGACCCCGACCTAAACAAACCAAAGCACATTACGAGACCAGGCATGCAAGAACGGGAAGTGGTCCTGACCAAACGCGAGGTGGAAGCACGCCTCGTTCCCGCCGGAACCGAAATCATGATTCCGGCGGATACCTTCGTGACCATCACTCAGTCCCTTGGCGGCACCTTCACGGTGGCCGTCAACGGCAACCTGGCCCGGATTGAAGGCCACGACGCCGATGCCCTGGGCAAACAACCGCTGGAAAGCAGCTTCGAGACCCCGGAAGACGGCACCGTCAACGAAAACCAGGTCTGGGAAGCCCTGCGCAACTGCTACGACCCGGAAATCCCGGTGAACGTGGTGGACCTCGGACTGATCTACGAGTGCAAGATCGAAAACGACACCGAGGAAGGCAACCACGTCTACATCAAGATGACCCTTACCGCCGCCGGCTGCGGCATGGGCCCGGTGATCTGTGACGACGTCAAACGCAAGGTGGAGCATGTTCCCAACGTGAACAAGGTGACCGTCGAACTGACCTTCGACCCTCCCTGGAACAACGACATGCTCACGGACGAGGCCAAGCTCGAGCTCGGGATGCTGTGAGGCTTGAACATGGGGTCAGAAGAAGGCTTTCTTCTGACCCCGACTTCATCCTCCGGGCCTGAACCGCTAACATGGGGTCAGATGAACGCTTTCATCTGACCCCGTTTTAGAACCCGACCCCGGGATCTGAAGTACCCCCAGGGGTCTGAAGAAAGCCTTCTTCTGACCCCATGTTCATTTTAGTTACCAACCCAGTGCCCAAAGCAGCAATCACATGACCGCCACCAAAGAAGACTTCCTGAACAACCCCCTCGGAACCAAGACCACCCTGGAAGATGTCCTGGACGCCTTCGAATTCCTGGATGATTGGGAAGAACGCTACGCCTACATCATCGACCTGGGCAAGCAGCTGCCGTCATTCCCGGACGACGCCCGCACCGAGGAAAATTACGTGCACGGCTGCCAAAGCCAGGTATGGCTGATCCACCACTACGATGAAGCCAGCGGCAAGCTGTACCTGTTGATCGATTCTGACGCCATGATCGTGCGCGGTCTCGCGGCGATCATCCTGGTGGCCCTGAACGGCAAAAGCCCCCGTGAGCTGCTGACCACCGATATCGACGAACTGTTCGAACAACTGGACCTGTTCCGCCATATCTCCCCCACCCGTGGCAACGGGCTGCGGGCCATGGTGGGCAAAATCCGCGACCTGGCCGCAGCGGAGGCCGCCGAGTCCTGATTGGGGAACCGGGAGTCTGGTGAGCGCTTTCCCCTCCGGGGTCTGATGAAAGCCTTCATCTGACCCCAATTTCGCCTCAGGGGTCTGAAGAAAACCTTCTTCTGACCCCAGAGCCAACCGCCCCCATTTTCACACTCCCAAACTTACACTTCTAAAACAATCTGTTACCACTTCTGTCATGTTCCCGAAAGGCGCCTGCTCTAACCTGTCCGCTCTATAATTTTTGCCCTTTTACAACCCAAGACAGGTATCCGAATGAGCAGTAACCGTCTGACCAGACTCTCCGTGGCCATCGGCCTTTCCATCGCCACCAGCACCGCCCTTGCCAGCCCCCAGCAGTTCATGTCAGCCCGCTCCTTTGGTATGGCCGGCACCGGCGTGGCCACCGCGCACCCGGCCGATGCGGCCATGACGAACCCGGCGATGATGGCAGCGGATCACCACGACTGGTCTGACGATTTCGGGCTGATGCTGCCGTCGATCAACGCCCGTGCCGCCGATGAGGAAAAGACCGTAGACCAGATTGACGATATCCAGGATGTGATCGAGGAGTTCGACCGCCTGGTTACCGAATTCGAAAACACCTCCAACCGCCAGAATGCCGAGAACCTGGCCGCCAGCGCCGCGGACCTCCGGGACCGTCTGGTTGCCTTTGACGAGGACACCGTTCGGGTCAACGCCGGTCTCGGACTTGGCCTGGCCGTACCCGGACAGAGCCTTTCAGTGGGCGTCTTCACCAACGCCAACCTGACTGCCACTGTGCGCGGCGAGCTGTCCGAAAGCGACCGTAGCCTGCTGGACAACATCGTAACCGCGGCAGAATCCGGCTCGCCCTCCAACGTACAGGCCATCATCGACGGTGCCGCGGTCGATGACCAGGGGGATATCCGCTTTGACTCCCGGGGCCGGATCCTCGCCTCTGCCGTCGGTGAAGTCGGTATTGCCTTTGCCCGCGCCTTCGAGCTTCAAAGCGGTGATCGCTTCCAGCTGGGTATCTCTCCCAAGTATGTGGAGCTGAGAACCTTCCAGTACACCGAGACCGTCTCCGGATTTGAGGACGATGAATTCGACGGCGACCAGTACGAGACCGACAAGAGCGGCTTCAACGTGGATCTCGGCGCCGCCTATGCCTTTGGAGATGAGCACCAGTGGAACGCAGGCCTGGCCATTAAGAACCTGATCCCCATGGAGCTGGATTCCGCAGCCAGCCGGCCGGAGCTGGGTGAACAGGTTCGCACCCTGGAACTCAATCCCATGGTCACCGCCGGTATTGCCCACAAGAGCGAGCACCATGTGGTCACTGCCGAGCTGGATCTCACCAAGAAGGAAGCCTTCGGCTTTGAAGATGACACCCAGTGGCTCGCCCTGGGCGCCGAATTTGATGCCTGGCGCTATGCCCAGCTGCGCGTCGGCGTGCGCCACAACCTGGCCAGCAACGACAACAACGACGGCATCGAAGAAGACACCCAGTTCACCGCCGGCCTCGGCCTGAACATTCTGGGGGCGCGCCTGGACCTGGGGGCGCTGTACAGCGACGCGGATGTGGGTGCGGCCATCGAGATTGGCAGCGCGTTCTGAGCTGGTATTGAACATGGGGTCAGTGCACATGGGGTCTGATGAAAGCTTTCATCTGACCCCGTCTTGAACGCTAACCTCGGAGCCCGATCTAACCTGGGGTCAGAAGAAGGCTTTCTTCAGACCCCTGGGATGCACGCCAACATCCGGGCCTGGTCTAACTTGGGGTCAGAAGAAGGTTTTCTTCAGACCCCTGAGCCAGCCGCCACCCCCTGAGTCGGACCGGGGTCTGATGAACGCCTTCATCTGACCCCTTTTCCACTCCTGTCTCCTCCCCATTTGCTAACCTCCCGCCCACGCCCGATAATCCCCCAACACCCGAACCAAAACCAAAGGGCTTTCCATGCAAACCTACCTGGTCGGCGGCGCCGTCCGTGACGAACTGCTGGGCATTGACGTCAAGGATCGTGACTGGGTGGTGGTTGGCGCCACCCCGGACGAAATGCTGGCCAAGGGCTTCAAGCAGGTGGGCGCGGACTTTCCGGTGTTTCTGCACCCGAAAACCCGGGAGGAATATGCCCTGGCCCGCACCGAGCGCAAGCAGGGCCGGGGCTACCATGGCTTCAGCGTCTACAGCGCCCCCGACGTCACCCTGGAGGAGGATCTCAAGCGCCGGGATCTGACCATCAATGCCATGGCGAGGGACGAGCAGGGCGAGCTGGTCGACCCCTTCCACGGGCTTGAGGACCTGCATGCCCGGCAGCTGCGCCACGTTTCCCCGGCCTTTGCCGAGGACCCCCTGCGCATTCTCCGCACTGCCCGGTTTGCCGCCCGCTTCCAGCCCATGGGGTTCGAGGTACATCCGGACACCATGGCACTGATGCGCCAGATGGTCGCCGAGGGCGAGGTGGATCACCTGGTACCGGAGCGGGTCTGGCAGGAAGTCCGGCGGGCCCTGCATGAACAGGAGCCGGGCACCTTTTTCGAGGTGCTCCGGGACTCCGGTGCGCTGCCTGTATTGATCCCGGAACTGGCAGACAATGATACCCTGGCCATGGCGCTGTCTGCGCTTCGCAACGTCGCGCAGCAGGACACCAGTACCGAACAACGCTTTGCTGCCGTGTTACTCCCCCTCTCTGCGGAGCAGGCCGTAATCCGCTCAGAAGCCATGAAGTCCCCCAACGACTGCCGGGATCTGGCCAGGCTGACCTGCCATTTCAAAACCGCGCTGGCTGATTTATCCTCAAACCAGGATTCAATCGCTCCGGCGCTGCTCGAGCTGCTGGATTACGCCGATCTCTGGCGCCGAGAAGCGCGCTTCGAGGCACTGCTGCAGGTGCTGGACTATGCCCTGTCCGACGACCACGGAGCCCGGGTAAAGGCCCTGCGGATCGCCGCCCGGGCAGCCGCCGGAATCAATCCCGGAGAACTCCTGGCCCAGGGATTCAAGGGTAAGGCCCTGGGCGAGGCAATCCGGGCAGAGCGGCTCAAGCGTATAGAACAGGCATTGCCCGCATCTAACAGCTGAGGACAGACATGACTGACAATGCGCCCGTTGCACTGGTTACCGGTTCCGCCCATCGCCTGGGGGCCCGCACCGCCGAGATGCTGCACGACCGCGGCTGGAACCTGGTGGTCCATTACCGTACCCGGCAGACCCAGGCCACGGCGCTGACCGAGAAACTCAACGAGGCACGCCCCGGCTCCGCCATCTGCCTGCAGGCCGACCTGACCCGGATGGACGATGTCCACCGTCTCGGCAAGGAGGCACTCGCCCACTGGGGCCGACTGGATGGCCTGGTCAACAACGCGTCGGTGTTCTACCCCACCCCCAATGGCGAGGCCATGTACGACGACTGGGACCGGATCATGAACACCAACCTCCGCGCCCCCTTCTTCCTGCTCCAGACCTGCCTGACTGCACTGAAGAATTCTCACGGTAGTGTCGTCAACCTGATCGACATCTATAGCGAAAAGCCCCTGAGCAACCACCCGCTGTACTGTGCCAGCAAGGCTGGACTGGCCGCTCTTACCCGCTCCTGGGCCAAAGATCTGGCACCCAACGTCCGGGTCAACGGGGTATCGCCGGGAGCGATTCTGTGGCCGGAGAACGACGGCGCGATTGATCGGAGTTACCAGAAGGCCATCGTCGAGAAGACTCCACTGGCCACCACCGGCAATCCTGACGACATCGCCAGCATGGTGATTTTCCTGATGTGTGACGCCCCCTTCGTCACCGGCCAGATTATCTCCGTGGATGGCGGCCGCAGCCTGAACATGTGAGCCCGACCAAAGCCTGCTGTTTTGGTCGGACTTTGGCCGCCTGACCCTTTCCGGATACAATGCCGGCAGTTATCCATCCCCGAGCACGGTGGACAACAGCCCGTGCCAGCAAATACCGGAGAGATTCCATGCGTGATGTCGTCATTGTTGCCGCCAAACGGACTGCCGTCGGAAGTTTCGGCGGTGGCCTGTCCAGCCTGAGCGCTGACCAGCTCGGTTCTGCTGTACTCAAGGCCCTGCTCGAAGAAACCGGTGTCGCCGGAGACCAGGTCAATGAAGTGGTACTTGGCCAGGTACTGACCGCTGGCTGCGGCCAGAATCCGGCCCGCCAGGCCGCAATCCATGCCGGCATTCCGGCCTCGGTACCAGCCATGACCATCAACAAGGTCTGCGGGTCTGGCCTCAAGGCCGTGCACATGGCCGTCCAGGCCATCCGCTGCGGCGATGCCGAACTGATGATTGCCGGCGGCCAGGAAAGCATGAGCCAGGCACCCCACGTGCTGCCCAACAGCCGGAACGGCCAGCGCATGGGCGACTGGACCATGATCGACACTATGATCAAAGACGGCCTGTGGGACGCATTCAACGATTACCACATGGGCATCACCGCAGAGAATATCGTCGAGAAATACGGCATCAGCCGCGAGGAGCAGGACGCCTTTTCCGCAGCCTCCCAACAGAAGGCCGTGGCCGCACAGAAGGCCGGCTACTTCGACGGCCAGATCGTGCCGATCACCATCCCCCAGCGCAAGGGTGACCCACTGGTGGTGGACAAGGACGAAGGCCCCCGGGATGGCGTGACCGCCGAGGGCCTGGCCAAGCTCCGCCCGGCCTTCAAAAAGGATGGCACCGTCAGCGCCGGCAACGCCTCCTCCCTGAACGACGGCGCCGCGGCGGTCATGGTGTGCAGCGCCGAGAAAGCGAAAGAACTGGGCCTGACCCCGATTGCCACCATCAAGGCCCACGCCAATGCCGGCGTGGACCCGACCATCATGGGCACCGGCCCGATTCCCGCCAGCCAGCGCTGCCTGAAACTGGCCGGCTGGAGCGTGGATGACCTGGACCTGGTCGAGGCCAACGAGGCCTTCGCCGCCCAGGCCATCTCCGTCAACCGGGACCTGGGCTGGGATACCGACAAGGTAAACGTGAATGGCGGCGCCATTGCCATCGGTCACCCCATCGGTGCCTCCGGCTGCCGCATCCTGGTTTCCCTGCTGCATGAAATGGTTCGCCGTGATGTCCACAAGGGCCTCGCCACCCTGTGTATCGGCGGCGGCATGGGCGTGGCCCTCGCAGTGGAACGCTGAAGCCAATGCTCCATGTGGTGCTGTATGAGCCGGAGATCCCGCCCAACACCGGCAACATCATCCGGCTCTGCGCCAACACCGGCTGCCAGCTGCATCTGATTGAACCCCTGGGGTTCACCCTGGAAGACAAACAGATGCGGCGGGCCGGGCTGGATTACAGCGAGTACGCCACCGTAAAGGTGCATGCCAGTTACCAGGCATTTCTGGAAACCGAAAAACCCTCACGACTGTTCGGACTGACCACCAAGGGCAGCCGGTTCTATCACGAAGTGAGCTACCAGGATGGTGACTACCTGATGTTCGGCCCGGAAACCCGGGGCCTGCCTGAGGAGGTGAGGGAAAGCCTGCCGGAAACCCACCGCATCAGGGTGCCCATGCGGTCGGAGAGCCGGAGCCTGAATCTGTCGAATACGGCGGCGCTGGTGGTGTATGAGGCCTGGCGGCAGCTGGGGTTTAGCGGTGGGGTCTGATAAGAATGAGGAAGGGGTCAGATGAACAAGTTCATCAGACCCCGGGGGTCGGCGCTGGCTCCTGACTCAGGAGTCTGAGATAACTCAGGGGTCTGATGAAAACCTTCTTCTGACCCCATCTTGACCTTGCCTCAGGGGTCTGATGAAAACGTTCATCTGACCCCATCTTCAACAATCCCACTTAGTGAGCCTGCTGCTCTCCAGCCCCTTCGCCAGCACCCTCTTCCTGCTTCCGCTTCAGCGCCTGGGCATAAATGGCGTCGAAGTTGACCGGTGCCAGCATCAGTGCCGGGAAAGAACCCTTGGCAACCACGTTATCGATGGACTCGCGGGCATACGGGAACAGGATGGTCGGGCAATAGGCTCCGAGCATCTGGCCCAGTTGAGCACCTTCGATGCCCTGCACCAGGAACACACCCGCCTGCTGGATTTCCACGATGTAGGCGACTTTCTCACCGATCTTGGTGGTGACGGTCAGGGACAGGACCACTTCGTACTGGTTGTCGCTCACCTTGTTATGGGACGTGTTCAGGTCCAGGTTCACCTGGGGCTTCCACTGTTCCTGGAAGACCAGCGGCGCGTTCGGTGACTCGAACGAGAGATCCTTCACATAGATGCGCTGAAGGGCAAACTGGGGTTGGTTCTGGTTTTCATTGCCTGCGGCTTGCTGATTCTCAGCCATGTTCGGTCCTTTGTGCTCTTGGCGGGCGTTGGGCCCGGTTATTGTCTTGTTTCGAAAATGGGGTCAGATGAACGTTTTCATCAGACCCCTGAAGTCTGGAAATGGGGTCTGAAGAAAGCTTTCTTCTGACCCCTTCTTTATTCCATGCCGGCTCCGGCGAAGGTCAAACAGTGCGGCAGATCGGGCCCGAGATCAAGGCCCATCTCGGCGTTACTTTTTCACCAGCGGCAGGTTGCTGGCCTTCCAGTCGCTGATACCGCCGTTGAGGCGCACGACGTTGCTGAAGCCCTCGGCGTTGAGCTGCTTGACCGCCATGGCCGAATGCTGGCCCATCTTGTCGGCAACGATGATCTGCTTGTCCTTGAACTTGTTCAGTTCCGAAGCACGGCTCTTGAGGCTGTTCAGGGGAATGTTGACGGAACCGGTGATGCGGCCTTCGCCGAATTCCTTGCGGTCACGGATATCCACCACCACGGCCTCGTCCTTGTTGATCAGGTTGACCGCCGCCTGGGCGGATACCTTGGCACCACCGCGGCGGGCCTCGAGGATCAGGATCGCCACCAGGAAGGCCACAAACAGCGACACCAGAATGTAGTGATTGACAACGAATTCGAACAAGCGGTCCATGAAAACACCCTGAAAATTTGTTTGGCGGGATTATACACACCCAGCCTGCTGCAAAGAAGGCGGGGAAATGGCTTGCGCGAATGAAAACGGTTACAATCTGACCTTCTCTTTTATCAAGTTTTCCAACCAACCGGATGATGTGATGACCGCGACGCGCAAGCCGACTGCACTGATTATCCTGGACGGCTGGGGTTACCGTGACCCCGCCGAAGACAATGCCATCAGCAACGCCAACACCCCGTTCTGGGATCAGCTGTGGGCCAATCAGCCCAAGACACTGATCAACACCTCGGGCATGTTCGTGGGGCTGCCCAAGGGGCAGATGGGTAATTCCGAGGTCGGGCACATGAACCTCGGAGCCGGCCGCGTGGTCTACCAGAGCCTTACCCGGATCGACAAGGATCTGGAAGAAGGCACTTTCCAGAAGAACGACGTGCTGTGCGCCGCCATCGATAAGGCGGTGAGCAGTGGTCGCGCCGTGCACCTGATGGGTCTGATGTCTCCGGGCGGCGTGCACAGCCACGAGGACCACATCCTGGCGGCGGCCGAGCTGGCTGCCAACCGGGGTGCAAAGGAAGTCTATATCCACGCCTTCCTGGACGGCCGCGACATGCCGCCACAAAGCGCCAAGCCTTCTTTGGAAAAGGCCGCTGCCAAGCTCAAAGAGCTGGGTGTCGGCCGGGTAGCCACCATCGTCGGTCGCTATTTCGCCATGGACCGGGATAATCGCTGGGATCGTATCGAAGCGGCCTACAACGCCATGACCCTGGGCGAGGCCGAATACACCGCAAACGACCCGGTGACCGCCCTGGCGCAGGCCTACGACCGCGGCGAGAATGACGAGTTCGTCAAAGCCACCCACATCCAGGCTCCGGGCGAACCGGACGGCACCATCAACAATGGCGACACGGTTCTGTTCATGAACTTCCGCGCCGACCGCGCCCGGGAAATGACCCGCACCTTCGTGGACAATGAGTTCGACGGTTTCGAGCGCCGCAAACACCCGGAGCTGGCCGATTTCGTGATGCTCACGGAGTATGCCGCAGACATCAAGACCTCCTGCGCCTACCCGCCCGAGCAACTCGCCAACGGCCTGGGCGAATACATGGCCAAGCAGGGCAAGACCCAACTGCGCATCGCCGAAACCGAAAAATACGCCCACGTAACTTTCTTCTTCAACGGTGGCGTTGAAACCCCGTTCGAGGGCGAGGACCGAATCCTGGTGCCCTCTCCGAAGGTAGCCACCTACGACCTGCAGCCGGAAATGAGCGCGCCGGAAGTCACCGACAAGCTGGTTGAAGCCATCAAGAGCGGCAAGTACGACCTGGTGGTGTGCAACTATGCCAACGGCGACATGGTCGGCCATACCGGCAAGCTCGATGCCGCCATCAAGGCTGCCGAGTGCCTGGACCGGTGCGTCAAGCGGGTCGTTGAAGCCCTCGACGAGGTCGGGGGCGAAGCCCTGATCACTGCCGACCACGGCAACTGCGAGCAGATGACAGATCCGAACTCCGGCCAGGTCCACACCGCTCACACCATCGGTCCGGTGCCGCTGGTCTACACCGGCCACCGCAAGGTCCACTTCAAGGACGACGGCAGCCTCAGCGATGTGGCTCCGTCCTTGCTGACCCTGATGGGTCTGGAGAAGCCCGGGGAAATGACCGGGCACAGCCTGGTCGAGCTGGACTGATCCGGACCAGTCTTGGGCTTGAAGCCGTTACCCGTCCTGGCACTCGCCCTCAGCTTCATGCTGGGGGCGATGTGCACACAGGCGCAGCAGCAGGAAGTCACCCCTGCCCAGATCGAAGACCTCAAGGAACGAATTGAGGACATCGACGAGTGGCTGGCTGACGCCGAGGAAGATCGTTCCGAGCTGGAACAGCAGCTGGCAGCGACAGAGCGCCGCATCAGCGAACTGACCCGCGAACGCCGGAACTTGCGCGAGAAGGCCGAGCAGCAACAACAGCAGCTGAGGGAACTGGAACAGCAGGAAGCCTCCCTCAAAAAGACCCTCAGCAGCCAGCGCGAAAGCCTGAAGCAGCAGATCCGTTCCGCCTGGATGGAAGGAGACGCGCCCGCCGTCAAGGTATTGCTCAACGAGATCGACCCGGACCAGATGGCCCGGACCATGACCTACTACGAGTACCTGAGCCGAAATACGGTTGAGCGCCTCGAAGCTTTCCAGAAAAGCCTCCAGGAGCTGAGGCAGACCCAGGCCAGGGTCGTCGTGACCCGGGCCGAACTGACCGATACCGAAGCCACCCTCAGCAAGCGCCAACAGGAACTGTCAGTCTCCCGAAATGAACGGGAACAGACCCTGGCAGCCCTGAAAACCGAGATCCAGAGCCGGCGCAGCGAACGGGAAGACCTGGAAGCGGACCGCAAGCGCCTGGAAAAACTGCTCGAGGAAGTGCAGCAGGCCATCGCCAGCATTCCCGCCCCCAACGAATCCCAGCCCTTCCGCTCTCTGAAGGATAAGCTGCCCTGGCCGGTCAAGGGCAAGGTAGTCAGCGGCTTTGGCGACCGCTATGCCGATGGCAAATTGCGGCGCAATGGCCTGCTGATCAGCACCGATGAAGAAGCACAGGTCAAAGCCATCCATTACGGCCGGGTGGTTTTTGCCAACTGGCTCCGGGGTTTTGGCCTGATCACCATCATTGATCATGGCGATGGCTACATGACACTCTACGGCCACAGCAGCAGCCTGTTCACCAGCCCCGGCGACTGGGTAGCGGCCGGGGAAACCATTGCCGTGGCGGGCCAGACCGGCGGTACCGATACGCCCGCGCTGTACTTTGAGGTCCGCCATAACGGCAAACCGGACAACCCGAGGCGCTGGCTGACAAACTGAAGCTCCGAGGAACCCACTCAAGGGCTGACAAACGGCCCGGCTGACGCCATACTGTCGTGAATCAGGGAAATCCGTCCAACTAGTGGAAACAAAACGGGATATATTGATGAAACGGGTCAGAAGTACACTTCCGCCAAGGGTTTTACGCAAACTCACGCTCGCCACCTGTTTCATGACCGCATCGAGCCTGGCCTTTGCCCAGGATCCACAGTCCGAGGAATTACTGGAAGGCATCCAGGACGGCGAGAAGGTGGAAATCAGCCTGCCCGATCCGGAAAAACAGCTCCCACTGGACGACCTGCGCAAATTCACCGAAGTATTCAGCCGCATCAAGGATGCCTACGTCGAGGAAGTTTCCGACCAGCAACTGCTCGAAAGCGCCATCAAGGGCATGCTGTCTGACCTCGACCCCCACTCCACCTACCTCGCTCCCAAAGACTACGAAGAACTGGAAGAGAGCACTTCCGGTGAATTCGGCGGCCTGGGCATAGAAGTGGGCATGGAAAACGGCTTCGTAAAAGTCATCGCACCCATCGACGACACTCCGGCCCAGAAGGCCGGCGTGCAGGCTGGCGACCTGATCATCAAACTGGATGAAAAGCCGGTCAAAGGCATGTCCCTGGAAGAGGCTGTCAATCTGATGCGGGGCAAGCCCGGCACCGTGCTGACCCTGACCATCATGCGCGAAGGCGAGAGTGCGCCCATCGAGATCGACGTCACCCGGGACATCATCAAGGTCACCAGCGTGAAATCGCGCATGCTGGATAACGGCTACGGGTACGTACGCATTACCCAGTTCCAGGCCGATACCGGCGGCCAATTCAAGGACACCCTGAAGAAACTCGAAAGCGAATATGGCGCCGACCTGGATGGCCTGGTCATCGACTTGCGCAACAACCCCGGCGGCGTACTGCAGGCCGCGGTGGAAACCGCTGACGCCCTGCTCGACGGTGGCCTGATCGTCTACACCGAAGGCCGGATCCAGAGCTCGCGGCTGCGCTTCAGCGCCAAGTCCGGGGATGTCATGGCAGGTACACCCATTGTGGTGCTGATCAACGGCGGCTCCGCCTCGGCTTCCGAAATCCTGGCCGGCGCTCTTCAGGATCACGAGCGCGCGGTCATCATGGGCACCCAGTCCTTCGGCAAGGGCAGCGTCCAGACCGTTATCCCGCTGGATGAAACCCATGCCATCAAGATGACCACTGCCCGCTACTACACGCCGGATGGCCGCTCCATCCAGGCCACCGGTATCAAGCCCGATATCGTGGTGCGCCCGGCGGAACTGACCGAACTCGAGGGCGGGCCGTTCTTCACCGAGGCCGATCTCAGTGGCCATCTCGAAGGCCAGAACGAGGGCCAGGAGCCGGACGGCCCTGATGAGCAGGCACCGGATTCCGCCTCCATGGTCGAGCGGGATTACCAACTGCGCTCAGCCCTGAACCTGCTCAAGGGCATGCACATTCTGAACCGCAGGGATGGAGCTTCCGGGGAAGGAAACGGCGAGTGAGTCTGATTCGTTACCTGGTACTGGCAGTCGCCTTCCTGGCCACTGCCAGCGCGAGCGCGGGTGAGTCCCCGCGAGAGCTTCCGCCCACAATCGCCATCATCATTGACGATATGGGCCACAACCTTCACGAAGGCCGGCGCCTGGCCAACATGGATCAGCCCCTGACCCTGGCCTTCCTGCCCTACCGGCGCTTCACCGAACAACTGGCCAATCTGGCGCACCAGCGGAACAAGGAAATCATGCTGCATGCGCCCATGGCCAACACCCAGAATTTCAGCCTTGGTGCCGGCGGTCTCACCCCGGACATGGACGAACACACCCTGAGCCAGACCCTGCGTCGCTCACTTCAGTCCATCCCCTTCGTCAGTGGCGTCAACAACCACATGGGCAGCCTGCTGACCCAGCAACTGCAAGCCATGGACTGGGTCATGAAAGAGCTCGACAAGTACCCGGTGTACTTCGTGGACAGCCGCACCATTGCCTCCTCCGTCGCCGGCGATGTCGCCACCGCCTACCGGATTCCCAACGTGACCCGGGATGTGTTCCTGGATCACGAACAGACCGAAGAGTTTGTTGACCGCCAGTTCAAGCTGCTGATCAAACGCGCCAAGGAGAACGGCAGCGCGGTGGGCATCGGGCACCCGCACAAGGTCACCGTGGATTACCTGGAAAAGCACCTGCCGCTGCTGGATGAGCAGGGCATTGCCGTGGCGACCGTGAGCGGGCTGTGGGCCATGCGTAACGGGAACCGGGCGATGTTTGCGGAGGGAGAGAAGCAGGCGATTCGGCCGGCTTATGCGGCAAAGATCGAGTTGGGGTCAGATGAAGGTGTTCACCAGACCCCTGGGGAGGACGTGAACTAGGGGTCAGAAGAACGCTTTCTTCTGACCCCATCTTCAATCCCGGACTTCAATCCCCTGCGCTTTCATAAACGCCTTCGCTTCGGGAATCGTATGCTGCCCGAAGTGGAAAATGGAGGCGGCCAACACCGCATCCGCCCCACCCTTGGTGACACCATCTGCGAGGTGCTGCAGTTCACCCACACCACCTGAAGCAATCACCGGCACCGCCACCGCATCGCTGATGGCGCGGGTCAGGCCCAGGTCGAAGCCGATCTTGGTGCCGTCCCGGTCCATACTGGTCAGCAGCAGTTCGCCGGCGCCCATCTCGACCATCTTTCTGGCCCATTCCACGGCGTCCAGCCCGGTGGGCTTGCGGCCGCCGTGGGTGAAGATTTCCCAGCGCGGCTCTTCGCCTTCAGCACTGACCTGTTTGGCGTCGATGGCGACCACGATGCACTGGCTACCAAACCGCTCGGCGGCTTCACGCACGAATTCGGGATTGAATACCGCTGCGGTGTTGATGGACACCTTGTCGGCGCCGGCATTGAGCAGCTTGCGGATATCCTCGACGGTACGCACGCCGCCACCGACGGTCAGCGGGATAAACACTTCCGCCGCCATGCGCTCCACCGTCTCGTAGGTAGTGTCACGGCTCTCATGACTGGCCGTGATATCGAGGAAGGTGATCTCGTCGGCGCCCTGCTCGTTGTATCGGCGGGCCACCTCAACCGGATCCCCGGCATCCCGGATATCCACGAAGTTCACGCCTTTGACCACGCGGCCCTTGTCCACGTCCAGGCAGGGAATGATGCGTTTTGCCAGTCCCATGCTAACTCCCTCAGCCGTTCAGGCTGTCGCAGAAGGCCTGGGCCTCGGCCACATCCAGGGTGCCCTCATAAATGGCACGGCCGGTTATGGCACCGAGGATGCCCTTGTCCGCCACTTCCGCCAGGCGCTTGAGGTCATCCATGTTGGTCACGCCGCCGGAGGCGATCACCGGAATGCCACCCTCTTCCGCCAGCTTGGCGGTGGCCTCCACGTTCACGCCCTGCATCATACCGTCACGGCTGATGTCGGTGTAAACGATGGCTTCAACCCCATCGTTGGCGAAGCGCTTGGCCAGATCGACGGCCATGACTTCGGAGACTTCGGCCCAGCCATCGGTGGCCACCCGGCCGTCTTTCGCATCCAGACCCACGATGATGTGACCGGGGAAACGCTTGCACATTTCAGTCACGAACTCCGGCTCTTTCACCGCCTTGGTGCCGATGATCACCCACTGAACCCCGGCCTTCAGGTAGGCCTCGATGGTTTCAGCGGAGCGGATACCGCCACCGATCTGGATCGGCAGATCCGGGTACTTCCTGGCAATGGCCTGCACGATCTCGCCGTTGACCGGCTCACCGGCAAAGGCGCCATTCAGATCCACCAGGTGCAGACGACGGGCGCCGGCATCCACCCAGCGGGTGGCCATGTCGACCGGGTCGTCACCGAAGACGGTGGAATCGTCCATCCGGCCCTGGCGCAGGCGTACACATTTGCCGTCTTTGAGATCAATGGCGGGAATAATCAGCATAGAGCAATGTCCGTGTAGTTCGTTCTGATGGCCGGCGTTACTTGCCGGACCAGTCCACAAAGTTTTTCAGCAGCTGCAGGCCAGCCCGGGCACTCTTCTCCGGGTGGAACTGCACCGCAAAAATGTTATCGCGGGCAACCGCGGCCGCCAGGTCGACGCCATAGTGGGCACGGCCGGCCATGTCGGCATTGCCCTCGGCCTCGGCGTAATAGCTGTGCACGAAATAGAAGCGGTCGCCGTCCGGAATGTTGTGCCAGAGCGGATGATCGATGGTCTGGAAGACTTCGTTCCAGCCCATGTGCGGCACTTTCAGGCGCTCACCGTTTTCCACCAGGTTGTCGCCGAAGTAGCGAACCTCGGAAGGGAACAGGCCGATACAGTCCACGCCGCCGTTTTCCTCACTGCGGGACATCAGCGCCTGCATGCCGACACAGATACCGAGGAAGGGGCGATCCCGGGACACTTCCCGGACCAGGGTATCCACCTCCAGCCGGCGAATCTCCGCCATGCAGTCGCGGATGGCTCCGACGCCGGGCAGGATGACATGGTCCGCCTCCCGGATCTGGTCGGCGTTATCGGTCACCAGGACGGTGACATCCGGGGCAACGTGCTCCACCGCCTTGCGGGCGGAATGAAGGTTCCCCATACCGTAGTCGATAATGGCAACGGTTTTCATGGTCAAATGCGATGTCCTGTTGGTGACCGGTTACAGCGAGCCCTTGGTGGACGGGGTAATCCCCGCCATGCGCTCGTCCATCTCAATCGCCATGCGTAGGGCACGGCCGAAGGCCTTGAACACCGTCTCAATCTGGTGATGAGTATTCTTGCCCTTCAGATTGTCGATGTGCAGGGTCACCATGGAGTGGTTAACGAAGCCGTGGAAGAATTCCTCGAACAGGTCCACGTCAAAACCGCCCACGGAGGCACGGGTGTAGGGCACATCCATGGACAGGCCCGGCCGGCCGGACAAGTCGATCACGACACGGGACAGGGCCTCATCGAGCGGCACATAGGCGTGCCCATAACGACGGATGCCTTTCTTGTCACCCACCGCCTGCTTGAAAGCCTGGCCCAGGGTAATGCCGATGTCTTCCACGGTGTGGTGATCATCAATGTGCAGGTCGCCCTTGGAGACAATGTTGAGGTCGACCAGCCCGTGGCGGGCGATCTGATCCATCATGTGCTCAAGGAACGGCACACCGGTGTCAAAGCTGGACTTGCCGGTGCCGTCGAGATCGATCTCGACAGTAATCTGTGTTTCGAGGGTGTTGCGTTCTACGCGAGCCTTACGTTCGGCCATGGAGACTCCGTCGTCATAAACCGGCTTGGTGCCGAAAACAATTTGTTTGCGGATTATACCTTTTATGCCCGCCGGAGTCCCGCAACCGCGTCAATGACCGTGATAGCTCAGAACGCCTTCTTGAGGTTGTTCATGTAGGTGTCCACGAGGCTGTTGAACTCGTGCTTGATTACCGGACTGATGGCCAGTTTCAGCAGGCTGGGCAGGGGTACGGTCAACTCCGCGCTGGTGCGGAATTTCACCCTGGTGGCATCGTCGCCGTTGGCGGCCAGGGTCCAGGAACCGCTTACCACGCCGTTGCCCTCGCCCTTGATCGGCTCCCAGGTAATCTTGCCGGCATCCTTGTCCGAGTAATACTTGCAGGCATAGACCGACTGGATGGCGTGCTTGTCCACGCCGACTTTTTCCATTTCCCAGCGATAGCTGTTGTCGCCCAGGTCGGTCAGTTTGTCGACCTTCGGGAAATGACTGGCGGAACGCGGTACGTCGGCCAGCAACTCAAAGACTTCGTCGTAACCCGCAGGGATCTCCAGATCGCGGTTCAACTCGATCGACACAGTAATTGCCACAGCCCACTCCTTCTTGTCTTTATAAACTGTCTGCGGAGGCCAAATGGCCCCTCACGGGGAAAATCAGGGGGAGTATTTTGGCCTATCACTACACCATTGTCATACTCCTGCGCTGTTAATTTGTTAACCCTGCGTTATCCTTAACTTTATTAGCCAGGGGATTCACCCTCAAGCTCCCGACGCTCACCGGAACAAGGAAGCTGTGATCATGAAAGCTGTTCGTTACCTCCTGATTGCCATTGTTGCCATTATCATCCTGGCAGTAGTGGCCATCGCGATCGCCATGGCGGTCATCGATCCGAACGATTACAAGCCGCAGATCGAAAAGGCCGTGGAGCAACAGACCAACCTGGATCTGCAACTGGAGGGCGATATCGGCTGGTCCTTCATTCCCCTGGGCCTCGAGCTCAACAACGTGAGCGCCAACCTCGAGGAAGAGCGTTTCGTAGCCCTCGACCAGCTGGTGGCACAGGTGGATTTCTGGTCCCTCATTGCCATGTCACCCCGGGTGAACACGTTCGTATTGGACGGTCTGGAAGCCAACCTGGAAGTCAACGAACAGGGCGAAGGCAACTGGACCCGGATCATGCGTGAGTCCCCGCAGGCTGCGGATGGAACACAGGCGTCGGAAGCGCAGCCAACCGAACAACCGCAAGAAGAAGCCCAGACGGCCTCCGGCGGCGAGCCGCTGAACTTCAACGTGGAAAACGTGCAGATCAGCAATGCCCAGGTGCATTACACCGACAACAGCACCGGCCAGGCGGTCACCCTCGAGAACTTTGCCGTCAATGCCAGCGATATCACCCTGGGTTCCGAATTTCCGCTGGAAGTCAGTTTCCAGGTGGACACCGCCAAACCACAGCTCAAGGTTGATGGCAGCATCAATGCCCGGCTGGCGGCCAACGAGGCCCTCAACGACTTTGCCGTCTCCGGACTCAAGGCCGTGTTCGATATGAGTGGCGAGCCGTTTGGTGGCAAATCCGTCACCACCGAGCTGGCCGGGTCAGCCACGGCGAACCTGGAAAACGAGACCGCCACACTCTCCGGCTTCACCGCCAGCCTGGCGAACCTTAACCTCACTACGGATCTCGAGGTTCAGGGCTTCGGCGACAAGCCGGCACTGAAGGGCAACCTGGACATCCAGGAATTTTCCCTG
This sequence comes from Marinobacter szutsaonensis, assembly GCF_039523335.1. NCBI lineage: Bacteria > Pseudomonadati > Pseudomonadota > Gammaproteobacteria > Pseudomonadales > Marinobacteraceae > Marinobacter > Marinobacter szutsaonensis. The sequence continues at coordinate 1,523,743 of NZ_BAAAFC010000001.1, forward strand.
AAGCAGCTGCTCAGCAACCTGGGGCAGCCGGCCATCGAAACCAGCGATCCTGACGTACTCAAAGCGATCGCCTTCGCCACCGACATCGGCGGTTCACCGGGCACAGCGGCTCTGGAGAACCTCACCTTCAAGCTCGACGACACCACCTTCAACGGTTCCGGCAGCTACACCCTGGCCGACGGCGGCATTGTCTTCAATCTGCAGGGTGATGAACTCAATGCCGATCGTTACCTGCCACCCAAGGCCGAAGGTGAGGACGCTGCCGCCAGCGAGGAACAGCAAACCGCTGAGACCGGCTCCGCGGGAGGCTCAGGTTCCCCCCCCGAGTCCGACCTGCTCCCGCTGGAAACCCTGCGGACACTGCTGCTGGATGTGGATTTCGGTCTTGGCAAGCTGATCGTCAGCAACCTGACCATCAATGAAATCAAGGCCAGCACCACCGCCAAAAACGGCGTGCTCAAGGTCGACGACTTCAGCGGCAAGATGTACGAAGGCAGCTTCGGCGCTAACGCCACCATCGATGCCCGTAGCGACAACCCCAAATGGACCATCGCTTCCAACGTGACCAATGTGCAGACCCTGCCGCTGCTGACGGACCTGGCAGAAGTCGACATGCTCGGCGGCGGTGCCAACCTGAAGGTAAATGCCACCACCACTGGCAACCGCATTTCCGTGCTACGCGAGAATGCCGACGGCCAGATCAGCTTCAACCTGGCGAAAGGCGAGTTCCGCCGCATGAACCTGACACGCATGGCCTGCCAGGGCATTGCCCTGGTCAACCAGGAGCAGCTGACCACCACCGACTGGGGCACCACCACACCGTTCAACGACATGAGCGGCACCCTGGACATCAACGGCAATACGCTCGCCAACAAGAACCTCGTGGCCTCTCTCGCCGGCATGAAGCTGGAGGGCCAGGGCACCGTCGACATGAAGCAGACCACCCTGGATTACGAGGCGGGCCTGCGCATCGTGGGCGAAGTGCACCGGGATCCGGCCTGCCGGGTGACCGAATACGTGGAGAATGTAGTGATCCCGGTGGAATGCCGTGGCAACTTCTCCGAGGACCCTGCCGGGCTGTGCTCCTTTGACGGCTCCCGCTTCCGGGACACCCTGAAGACCATTGCAGAGAACGCCGCCAAGGCCAAGGTGAAGAAAGAAGTGGACAAGGCCAAGGAAGAGGCCGAAGAAAAGGTGAAGGAAAAGATCGAGGAAAAACTGGGCGACAAGCTCAAGGGCCTGTTCCAGTAATGACCGACCGTTTCGCCGACAAGCTCCTCACCTGGTACGACCAGCACGGCAGGCACGACCTGCCGTGGCACCATGACCGCAACGCCTACCGGGTCTGGGTCTCGGAGATCATGCTCCAGCAGACCCAGGTGACTACCGTCATCCCCTACTTCGAGGCCTTCATGGCCCGGTTCCCGACCGTGCATGACCTTGCAAGCGCTCCGGTGGATGATGTGCTCAGCCACTGGTCCGGGCTCGGCTACTACGCCCGCGCCCGTAACCTGCACAAAGCGGCGCAACAAGTGGTTGAGGAATTTGGCGGCGAGTTTCCGCAGGATCAGGAACAGCTCGAATCGCTCACCGGCATCGGCCGCTCCACCGCCGCCGCCGTTATTGCCCAAGCCTTCGGCAAGCGAGCCACCATCCTCGACGGCAACGTCAAACGGGTGCTGGCCCGCTACCACGCCGTCCCCGGCTGGCCGGGCCAGACTGCCGTACTGAAGCAGCTCTGGGAACGCGCAGAAGAACACACGCCCGAGGAACGGGTCACAGACTATACCCAGGCCATAATGGATCTGGGCGCCACGTTATGCACACGCTCAAAACCCGCTTGCGAAGCCTGCCCGGTCAGCTCAGGCTGCCGCGCCTACGCGCTTGGCGAGACCAGCCTTTACCCCGGATCGAAGCCAAAGAAAGCCAAACCGGAAAAGACCACCTGGATGGTCATTCTTGAAGACCCGGACGGCCGTATCCTGCTGGAGCGGCGACCACCCAGTGGCATATGGGGCGGCCTCTGGAGCCTGCCGGAACTCGACCCGGCCTACGGCGCGGAAGAGCTATCCGAAGCCTGCGAACAGCAACTGGGAATGAGCTGTGGCGATCCGGAACTGATCAGCGGCTTCCGCCACACGTTCAGCCACTACCACCTGCACATCCAGCCTGCCCGACTGCCCGTCACCGGCAGCACGAAGGTTGCCGACACCACGCAACAGCGCTGGCTGCACCGGGACGAGGCCCTGGCGCTGGGCCTCCCTGCCCCCATCCGCTCACTGCTGACCGAACCGGAACAGGCCGCCCTGCTCTGAGGCGGCGGCCACCCCGCACGATCTGTTATCATTCAGCCAGATTTCACATCGACACAGGAGCCGACATGAGCCGCACCGTATTCTGTCGCAAGTACCAGAAAGAACTGGAAGGCCTCGACTTCCCGCCCATGCCCGGCGCCAAGGGCCAGGACATCTTCGACAATGTCTCCAAACAGGCCTGGGAAGAATGGCAGGCCCAGCAGACCATGCTCATCAACGAAAAGCACCTGAGCCTGATGGACCCGAACACCCGGAAATACCTGCAGGCGCAGATGGAGCACTTCTTCAATAACGAGCCTTTCGACCAGGCCGAAGGCTACGTTCCACCCGAGAAATAACGGCGATTGGTCAAGGCCTGAGCAACCCTGAAAAGATTCAGAAATTTTTGCCTGCCGGCCTTGACTCATAATCCCTAAACCGGTTTAATAGCGCCCCGTTGCAGCGCAGTACCGCAACACGCCCGGATAGCTCAGTTGGTAGAGCAGGGGATTGAAAATCCCCGTGTCGGTGGTTCGATTCCGCCTCCGGGCACCATTAAGAATTCTGACGAAGCCCGCCCTTGTGCGGGCTTTGTTGTTTCTGGCCCCATCCCTCTTTCACCCTTCCGCTGATTCCCTCTACGCGTGGACTTTTGCCAATTCTGTCGACGTTTTCCCATTTGATGGCCTTTTCAGTGATTCAGCCGGAACTCAACTAACCGTATCATTGTGGCCAGCCACTTCCGGATCGTTTGGACCACACACCCCATGCCCCAGCCAAATGTCCATCAGCCCGAAATACCAAAGCGAGTTCTGACAACCCTCCTCGCCCTGTACCTGGCCCAAGGGCTGCCATCCGGCCTGTTCGCCCATGCCCTACCCGTGTTCTGGCGGGAAGCCGGCGTTTCCCTGACCTGGATTGGCGCCCTGAAACTGCTCGCATTGCCCTGGGTGCTGAAGGCGTTCTGGGCACCCTTCGTTGACCGCAGCCTGATGCATGGCCAGACGCCCTTCTCCTGGATCTTGCGATTGCAGTTAACCGCCGCATTGCTCCTGATCGTGCTGGCATGGCTCGGTCTGGTACCCGATAGTGCTTCCGCTCTGGTCGCAGCCGCGTTGATGGTCATGACCATCAATCTGCTGATGGCCACCCAGGACATCATCACGGATGGCCTGGCGGTGCGCTGGATCGCCCCCCACTGGCGCGGGCTGGCCAATACCATCCAGGTCGCCGGCTACAAGATTGGCATGCTGGCGGGCGGCAGCCTGCTGTTGATTGTCACCGGCTATCTGGAACCTGAAACCGCGCTGCTGCTCCCGGCTCTCTTGCTGGTGGCATTGTTGTTTGTGGTGGGCCGATCCCGGGGCGTGCGCCAACCGCTCGCCATGGAGAGCGCTCCGGGCCCAGGCAACAGCAGCCTCGGAGCTGCCTTCATCGGCTTCTGGCGCCAGCCCGGCACAGCCTTCTGGCTGATGATGGTCATCGGCTACAAGGTGGCAGATGCCATGGGCTCCGGCATGATTCGCCCCATGCTGTCAGACGCCGGGTGGGGTTCACAGGCCATTGGCACGTTCACACTCATCACGACCCTGGTGGGCCTTATCGGTGCCGGTCTCGGGGGATGGCTATATACCGTAATGGGAGGTCACCGCGCCCTGATCGTGGCAGGCATCGCCCAGGCGCTGACAATCATGGCGTGGGTTCCGGCCGTGGGACCGGCGGCGGAAGTTTCAACAATCTACATCGTCGGCCTGGCCGAACAGCTTGCCGATGGAGCTTCCACGGTGGTGCTGTTCGCGATGATGATGAATGTTTGCCGCAGGCAATGGGCGGGCACCGACTTCACCGTGCAGGCCTCCATCCAGGTGGTCGCTGCCGGTCTGTTCGGTGCATTGGGCGGCGTGATAGCCGATCTGGCGGGTTATTCAGCGCTGATGATCACGGCCGGGCTGGCTGGTCTTGGGGTCATGGGGGTCTATGCTCATCGGGTAATAGGTAGAAGTATCTGATTGCTCCTTACCGGCAAATACCTTTAGATTCGCGCCATTAAAATCCGGAGTTTGCCTTTATGCTCATTGCCCTGCTCGCCATTGCCGTCGGCCTGATCCTGCTGGTCTGGAGTGCCGATCGTTTTGTGGAAGGCTCCGCGGCCACAGCGGGGCATTTCGGCATGCCGCCCCTGTTGATCGGGATGGTCGTGGTCGGGTTTGGCACGTCCGCTCCAGAAATGGTGGTCTCTGCTCTCGCCGCGTCCCAGGGCAATCCCGGCCTGGCCCTGGGAAATGCCTATGGCTCCAACATTACAAACATTGCCCTGATTCTTGGCATTACCGCCCTGATTGCCCCAATCTCGGTTCACTCCCAGGTGATGCGGAAAGAATTGCCGATTCTGGCCGTGATTACCCTGTTTGCCATCTGGCAACTGTTTGACGGCACTCTGAGCACGCTGGATGCCCTGGCCCTGCTCGGTGTGTTTTTCGTGCTGATGGGTTGGAGCATCTGGTCCGGCATGCGCGCGCCGGATGACCCGATGGCCACAGAAGTCAATGCGGAACTGCAGAGCCACGCCATGCCAATTCGCAAGGCATTGTTCTGGCTGGCTGCGGGCCTGGTAATGCTGATTATCAGCTCCCGCATTCTGGTGTGGGGCGCAGTGGATCTCGCTACCGCTTTCGGCGTCAGTGACCTGATTATCGGTCTGACCATCGTGGCGGTGGGCACTTCCCTGCCGGAACTGGCCTCCTCGATCATCGCTGCCCGCAAGGGTGAGCACGATCTGGCCCTGGGCAACATTCTCGGCTCAAACCTGTTCAACACCCTGGCGGTGGTTGGCATTGCCGGCCTGATCACACCCATCGGGGTAGCCGACGAGGTGCTGGTACGTGACCTGCCGGTGATGGCCGGCCTGACCCTCGCCCTGTTTGTGCTCGGGTATGGGTTCCGCGGCCCGGGCAGAATCAACCGTCTGGAAGGTGCGGCCCTGTTGACGGTCTTCGTGGGTTACACCGCGTACCTTCTGATTACCAATTTCTGACCGGGCTGGATTCAGCTGGCCGGGGAACAACGCTTTGCCCTAGTTGAGCGACGCGTCTGTTCCCGGCTTGCTGCATACCTGCCAGTCCACCACGTTGCCGTCCGGATCGAAGTGAACAAAGCCGGCAAAGCCATCATCGTGGACCCAGGTCTTCACGTAGCCGACAACTTCGCCATCATCCTTGCACAGGTCGAATGTGGATTTGCTGTCGTCGGCCGGGGCTTCGGCTTCCGTTTCGTGGGGCTGGATGGTGAGCTGGGGATCGTTGAGCGGGAAGAGTTCAAGGTGACGCGCGTTCATATGGGGGCACTCCCTGATTACGAACGGTTACATTTAAATCGTGCTCCAATATAACCCAGGTACATGACAGAAAAACTGCTCCCGATCAGTTTTCTAAGACCAATCCGGGATAAACCGTATCGTTTCAAGACAGTTTGTTTCTGAGGGGCCCAGCACTCGTTGTTGGGGTGAGACAGGCATAAAAAAACCGGGAAGTAGAACTCCCCGGTTACACGAAATGACACGATAAAAGAAAACTCAACGATGCAGATCGAGCTTTTCTAAAGCTTAGTTTGCCAGCACAGCGTTTCAGAATTATGACAACCGGGCTTATCCGAAACACATCGGGTGCGGCGCTCCGGATACTACAGGTTTAACATCCCTGTCACGGATATCCCCTACTCTCGTGCTCTCATTTAAAAGGAGAGCAGTACTCATGTCCGGAGATTCCTCCCTGCTGGTTGAAAAACTCTGGCGTCTGAAACGGCGCATTGATAAAGGCGCCTGCCCCGGTGTCGAGTTCGTTCACCTGAATACCCTGCTGCGTGAGCCGGCCTACCGTGCCGATGTGCTCAGGCGGGTCGAGCAATCGGGTAGCGCGGAACTTAAAGCCCTGGCCCGGGAAATCACGCTCAATGACGATGGTCAACCGCTGATGGTGAAGGAGAACGCCAACCGTCTGGATGTCGACAGGCGGCAGAGTGTCACCAACAAAGGATGGCTCCGTCGCAACGCTGTTTTTGCCTTGCCGGTACTCGCGATTGCCGCGGTCGCGGTCGGCTTTACTGCCTTTGAGAACCGTGCCGAGCGGATCGACTCGGACATCATCATCGACACCACCTGGAAAACCGGTAAACGCTACATCCTCGAGAAGACCATCTACGTTGAGAACGCCCACCTCACCATCGAACCCGGCGCAATCATCGAAGGCGAAGGGGGTTCCGCGCTGGTGGTCACATCCAGCGCCAAACTGTTCGCCCGGGGCAAGGCAGACAGCCCGGTCATCTTCACCAGTGCCAAGCCCGAGGGTGAGCGCGCCCGGGGCGACTGGGGTGGTTTGGTTCTGCTGGGCAATGCCCCGGTCAACGAACCGCAGGCTTCCATCGAAGGACTGCCCGAGGGCGAGACCCGGGGGGCCTTTGGTGGCAGCAATACCAGCCATTCCTGCGGCGTCATCGAATATACCCGAATCGAGTTCGCCGGGTATGAAGTCTACAAGGACAACGAACTGAACGGACTCACCCTTGGCGGCTGCGGCAGTAACACGATTGTGCGCAATGTGCAGGTCCATCGAGCACTGGATGATGGCATAGAAATGTTCGGTGGCACGGTGGATCTGAAGAACATCGTTATTACCGGGGCCGGGGATGACAGCGTCGACTGGGACTGGGGCTGGCGTGGCCGTGTGCAGTTCGCGGTCATCCAGCAGTATCCGGATGCCGGTGACAACGGATTTGAGGGCGACAACAACGGCAGCAACCATGAAGCCACGCCCCGGTCGGAACCGGTGTTCTACAACGTGACCATGGTCGGTGGAGGCAATACGCAGAAAAAGCACCGGGCCATGGTGCTCAGGGAGGGATCCGGCGGGCATTTCCACAATCTGCTGATTAACAGTTACGGCATTGAAGCGCTGGATACCCGTGATGACGCCCTGTCCCTGATCAGTCGCGAGCAACTGAGCTTTACCCACAATATTCTCGCCAATCTGGGGCACCTGGGCCGCGTTGCCCGGGAACAGGAGGATGACGATTTCGGGTTTGACGAACAGGCCTGGATGGCAGAACCGGTCAACAGCAACGTGGCACGGGTTGAATCCGCGCTGTTCCCGAACGCCAAAACCCTGGTCAAGCCGGACTTCACGCCGAGGGTACCGCTCAGGCAAATGAAAGCAACGCGCCCGCCGCAAAGTGAGTTCTTTGATGAGTCAGCTGATTTCGTCGGAGCCATCAGCCCGGTGGCTTCGGGCAGCTGGCTCGATGGCTGGACTGCTTTCCCGGAGTCCTGATGCTCGACAGGAACTGACTGTGATGCGCCAGGGAAGGTGCACACCGGGCACGGAGTCAAGACTCCAACCCTACCTCCGCTTCCACAAATCCCTTCGGATGCTGGCCCATATCTGCCGATATACGTCAGCAGCCGGGCTATGCGGCGCCAACCGTTCCAGTGGCAGCCCCTCCTCGCCCATACGCTCGACCACACTGGCATAGGGGACGGCAACGCCCATATTGTTCGCCAGAACCTCAGCGCCCTGCTCCACGATCTCCTTGTGCAGGTTTTTCCTGCGATCGACCATGGAGAAGAAGGGGCGCAGCTTGCGGGCGCCGAGTTTCTTGTCCTTCACGAACTGCTGCAACTGGTTCCAGCTGTTCACCGCCAGCCAGGTGGGCACCACCGGCACATAGACCCGGTCCGCCACTTCCAGCACCTGCTCGGTCAACCGCGATAGCGTGGGCGGGCAATCCAGGATTACCAGGCTGGTCTCTTCCGAAAGGGGCGCCAGCATGTCCCGCAGGACATTGGCGCCGGACTCCTGCTCCAGCTTGATGTCAAAATTGCGGAAACTGGTGTGGGCGGGGATGAAGTCCAGTCCGGGGTATACGTCGTCATGGATAAACTTGGCGATGGGCGCCTTGCCCTCGAGCAGCTTGGATAGCTTGCGCCCCTTCACCGTTTCGGCGCCTGCCAGATAAAAACTGGAGGCACCCTGGGGGTCCAGATCCCATAACAGTGTGCGGCAATTGTCCTGGCTCGCCAGGTAGGCAATGTTGACGGCCGCCGCTGTCTTGCCAACACCACCCTTGGGACTGTAAAAAGCAATGATCCTCATTGAGGCCTGACTCCCGACTTTCCTTGTGTAACCAGAGCGTACAGGGTAGCAGCCACGCCATGGCCCTTTATGAAGCTTTTGTTACACTGGACGCTTCGCAAGCTACGTAAAACCAAAAACAACGAGGTAACCATGAATTCGCCGTCCCACGTGTTTGATCAAGCGGTGTCGCTCCGGCCCGTCAGCAGTGGCGTCTACACCGGGCAGACCAGCCCTGCCTACCAGAACATGGTGGGGCCTTTTGGCGGCGTGACCGGCGCTACCCTGCTCAATGCCGTGCTCGGTCATGAGGAATTGCTGGGCGAGCCGGTCTCCCTGACAGTGCACTTCGCGGCGCCTATCGCCGAAGGCGGATTCGAGGCCAGGGCCAGGCCGATCCGGACCAACCGCAGCAGCCAGCACTGGTTTGCCGAACTGGTCCAGGGGGAAGAAGTCGTTGCTTTTGCCACGGCGGTAACCGCCAAGGGCCGGGATACCTGGAGCACCACCGATGCCAGCTTCCCGGAGGTACCCGCAGCCGGGGAGGTAGAGCAAACACCCATGCGCCAGGGCGCGCCGATCTGGACCCGGTGCTACGACATGCGGTTTATCGAAGGTGCCCTGGGCGGCCAGCCGAGCGAAAACCACCCCTCGGAAAGCCTGCTATGGATGCGGGATGAGCCACCCCGGCCCCTGGATTACCTGTCACTGGCAGCCCTGTGCGACGTGTTCTTCCCGAGGATCTACATTCGCCGGCCCAAGCTGGTACCGATCGGTACCGTTGCGCTGACCACCTACTTCCACGCAGATGAGGAGCAGCTACGCCAGCTCGGTACCGCCCATGTGCTGGGCCATGCCCGGGGCCTGCATTTCGGTAAAGGCTTCTTCGACCAGAGTGCCGAAGTCTGGAGTGCCGATGGCCGGCTTCTGGCCACCAGCCATCAGGTGGTGTATTTCAAGGAATAAGAGGTGGAGGATTTTCGTAAAACCACGATCACGCGGCCTTGCGAAAATCCTCCATCCGCACAGACTTGTCCCGGTTGCGCTTGTATTTGGTTTTGTCCTCGACAACCCGCATCTGGTATTTTGGCGTTCTCAGCTCCCGCTGCACGGCACTGTGCCGGGTCGCTTTGGCGCGTTTTTTGGCCATATCAGCTACTCCTCGTTAATGGCTGGATTCAAACAAGCGTTATTATAACACCCCCTGAGATTTCAAGAGCGTAAGGAATGACACTCACCCTCTGGCTGACCTTTCTGGTGGCAGCGATCCTGATCAGCGTCTCCCCCGGTGCAGGCGCTGTGAATACCATGAGCAATGGCCTGCGCTACGGCCTGAAACGGTCACTGCCGGCCATTCTTGGCCTTCAGCTGGGCTATGGCGCGCAGATTGTCCTGGTGGGCGCGGGCCTTGGTGCCATTGTCGCTTCCTCCACTACAGCACTGACCGTCATCAAATGGGTGGGCGTGGCCTATCTGGTCTGGCTGGGTATCCAGAAGTGGCGGGAGCCGGTGATGGAGGCTGTCGAGGAAGATCAGAACGCCATCAGTCACCGCCGGCAGTTCTGGAATGCCGCGCTGGTGAACCTGACCAACCCCAAGGCCACGGTATTCCTGGTGGCTCTGTTTCCGCAATTTCTAATTGCGGATGCGCCCCACGGCCCGCAGCTGATCACCATGGGCACCACACTGATTCTGGTGGATTGCCTGGTGATGCTGGGCTATGCCCTGCTTGCGAGCCAGCTGTTCCGGTTCATGACCACGCCGCAACGGCAGCGGCAGATGAATCGGGTGTTCGGCGGCCTGTTCGTGACCGCCGCCATGGCACTGGCCAGTTTCAAGCGCGCGGCCTAGCGCAGGATGCATTCCCGGCTGTAGGCCTTGCTCAGGCGCCGCCGTTTTTCCCGCAGACTGTTGCCGCGGTCGTTCTTGTAACCTGCCCGTAGCTGGGACTGGATCCGGTCGAGCTTGTTCCGGTAGCCGTCACACGTCTTCGCCTGTTTATCCTTGCTCTGGCGGCTGCTTCGGGACTTCTGAGGCCTGTCCGAGGCCGTCAGCATGGTTTGTACTTCGTCCCGGGTCGCCGAGATTTTCCGGGACTGGCGGAGGTTCTCAGACATGGGGACGGTGACCGGATCCCGTAGCTCGAGCTCACTGTGAGGCAGGCGTTTGGGTGGCTTGTCGGAGAAGTGGATAGCGCCGTTGGCGTCCGTCCAGCGGTAGACTTCGGCATGGGCCGGGGTGGCGGCTAACAGGCAAAGCAGGGCTGTGGCCTTGATCCTTGGCATGGGTTCACGTCCTGTGAAGTTGGTTTTTTGAACGAGGGGTCAGAAGAAGGCTTTCTTCAGACCCCGGAGGTTGGGGTTGCCCCCGGGGTCTGATGTACCCCAGGGGTCTGATGAACTCGTTCATCTGACCCCGTTTTCACCTCGGAGCCAGACTATAGCCCAGTTGGAGGCTGACTTGAACTTGGGGTCAGATGAACAAGTTCATCAGACCCCTGAGATAAAGCCAGACCCCGTCTTCAAGGTCACTGGTCGAGCAGTTCGATCCAGTGGTTCACCTGCACCGGTGACTTGGTCTCCAGGTGCATCTGGCAGCCGATGTTGGCGGTCACAATGCGGTCCGGGTTGTCCACGGTCAGGGCCTTGAGCTTGTTGTCCAGCAGTTTCTGGCTCAGTTCGGGTTGTAACACCGAATAGGTGCCGGCGGAGCCGCAGCACAGGTGCTTGTCCTTGGTTTGCGCCAGTTCTACGCCAGCCTTGGTCAGCACCTGCTCCACCACCCCGTTCTGCTTCATGGCATGCTGCAGGGTACAGGGGCAGTGGAAGGCCACCTTACCCGGGCTCTGGTTGAGCTTGAGCGTTTCCAGGTCCTGCTTGAGCAGGAACGCCCCGAGATCAGTGCACAGTTCGCTGACCTTCTTGGCCTTCGCGGCGTAGACCGGATCGTCCTTCAGCAGGTGACCGTAGTCCTGCACCATGGCACCGCAGCCGGAAGCGGTCATGATGATTGCCTCCGCGCCGGCCTCGATGGCGGGCCACCAGGCATCGATGTTCTGGCGCATGCGCTCCAGACCTTTCTCATGCTCGGACAGGTGGTAGTTCACCGCGCCGCAGCAGCCGGCTTCCGGCGCCTCGACCATGGTGATACCAAGCTTGTCCAGAACACGGGCGGCAGCGGCGTTGGTGTTCGGCGTTGCCGACGGCTGAACACAGCCGGCCAGGGCCAGGACGACCCGGTTATGACTGGCTGCGGGCCATGGGCTTGCGCTCTTGCGCGGCGGCACCTTGGTGCGCAGCTTCTCCGGCAACACCGGTCGGAACACCTGCCCCATGCGCAGCAGCAGGCCGAACAGCTGCCGGTTCGGCAGGACCCGCGCCAGGCCCCAGCGCAGCCACTTTTCCTTGGGCTCGCGGGGCAACTCTTTTTCGATCAGGCCACGGCTGATATCCACCAGCCGGCCATACTGAACGCCGGAGGGACAGGTGGTCTCGCAACTGCGACAGGTCAGACAGCGGTCCAGATGATCCCGGGTTTTCTCGGTGATCTCCTCACCTTCCAGGAACATCTTCATCAGGTAGATCCGTCCACGGGGACCGTCACGCTCGTCATTCAGCTCCTGGTAGGTTGGGCAGGTGGCGGTACAGAAACCACAGTGCACACAGGCCCGGAGAATCGACTCGGCCTCCTGTCCTTCGGGAGTATTGGCAAATTGTTGAACCAGATTCGTTTGCATAATTACAACCAGCTATAGAGACGGCCGGGATTGAAGATGCCGTCGGGGTCGAACGAGTTCTTCACACGGCGCTGGATGGCTTTCAGCGCCTCGGGTTGGCTGTGCATGACTTCGCCGGAGCGATCGCCACCGCGGAACAGGCTCACCTGACCGCCGGCGGCCCTGGCCAGCGGCTCAAGGTCACCGAGGCTGGCCTCACCACGGAACCAGCGCTGGGAGCCGGCCCAGTCGATGAACCAGTTGCCCTCAACCTTGGGGTTGGGCGCGGTGGAATCCACCGACAGGCGCCAGAGTGGAACATCGTTGCCGGCAAAGAATTCGTGCTGCATGTCGCGCACCTGCTGCCAGAAGTCATCACCGCCTTCCATGACCTCTCCGGACCATTTCTCGGCCGTTGCCTCGACAGCGGACCGGGCGCCGGACAGGCGCAGGTAAACCTTGCCATCGACCCAGCAGGCACCGGTGATGGGCTTGGGCTCACCGGCCCGGCGGTTCATGTAGTCAATGACGTCTTCCAGGGCCATCTCTTCCACCAGTGTGGCGGTGGCAGCCGGCTTGGGCATCACCTTCATGCTGATTTCGGTGATAACGCCGAGGGTACCCATGGCGCCGGCCTGCAGGCGGGAGACGTCGTAACCGGCCACGTTCTTCATGACCTGGCCGCCAAAACGCATGTGCTCGCCTTTGCCGTTCAGCAGGCGGATGCCCAGCACCTGATCCCGGACCGAACCGGACCAGGGCCGCCCCGGACCGGACAGATTGCACGCCAGGGTGCCGCCGATGGTGGAGGCATCACCGAACCTTGGCGGCTCAAAATGCAGGCACTGCCCTTCCTCGGCCAATGCAGCTTCGATGTCCTTGATCGGTGTGCCGGCGCGCACGGTCAGCACCAGTTCCACCGGATGGTATTCCACGATGCCGGTGTGCCCGGCCAGGCTCAGGGTGCCGGCCTCCGGGTCAGCAGTGCGGCCCATGAATGCCTTGGTACCACCACCGACGATGTTGAGTTTCTGCCCGGTGTTGCGGGCCTGGAGAACTTGCTCCTGTAACTGTTGGGTCATATCAGCCATGGGCGGCGTCCGTTTGTTCGTGCTTGTGTTGCTTGTGTTCGATAGAGCGGTATTCCTGGCAGAACTTGAGGGTGGGAACCCCCTTGCCCGGGTTCAGGATACCGGTCGGGTCAAACGCGGCTTTGACGTCGTGGAACTGCTGCAGTTCTTCATCATTGAACTGCACCGCCATCTGGCGGATCTTCTCGACGCCGACACCGTGCTCACCGGTGATACAGCCACCCACTTCCACACACAATTCGAGGATCTTGCTGCCGAATTCCTCGGTAGTCTCAAATTCACCCGGTACATTCGCATCGAACAGGATCAGCGGGTGCAGGTTGCCGTCCCCGGCGTGGAATACGTTGGCCACGCGCAGGCCGTATTCATCGGACATCTTGTCCATTTCCAGCAGGACACGGGCGAGATGGCGGCGGGGAATGGTGCCGTCCATGCAGTAATAGTCCGGCGAGATCCGACCAACCGCCGGGAAGGCAGACTTGCGGCCTTTCCACAACAGGGCACGCTCTTCCTCGCTCTGGGAGGTTCGGATCGAGGTTGCGCCCAGCTTGCGGAAAACTTCCTCGGCCTCGGCGATATGCTCGTGCACTTCTTCCTCGGTACCATCCACCTCGCAAAGCAGCAGTGCCTTGGCGTCGCGGGGGTAACCTGCCTGGGCAAAGTCGTCAGCGGCGATGATCGCGTGGCTGTCCATCATTTCCAGGCCACCCGGAATGATGCCGTGGGAGATGATGCCGCCGACGGCATCGCCGCCCTTCTCCACACTGTCGAAGCCGGCCATGATCACCTGGGCCACCTCTGGCTTGGGCAACAGCTTGACCTTCACTTCGGTCACCACACCCAGCAGACCTTCCGACCCGGTAATCAGCGCCAGCAGATCCATGCCACAGCTATCCAGACCGTCACTGCCGATGGTGATCAGGTCGCCCTCGGCGGTCACCATCTCGACGCTCAGGATGTTGTGAACGGTCAGGCCGTACTTGAGGCAGTGCACGCCCCCGGAGTTCTCCGCCACGTTGCCGCCGATGGTGCAGGCGATCTGGGACGAGGGATCCGGGCCGTAATACAGGCCGTACTGGGCCGCCTCTTCACTGATGGCGAGGTTACGGACACCGGGCTGCAGCCTTGCCGTTCGACCGAGCGGATCGATCTTGATAATCCGGTTGAACTTGGCCAGCGAGAGCACCACCCCTTCCTTGTGCGGCATGGCACCGGCACACAGGCCGGTTCCGGCACCTCGGGCAACCACCGGTACGTCGTTTTCGTGGCAGATGCGCATCACACGCTGCACCTGCTCCACGGTCTCCGGCAGCACCACAAGCATGGGCATTTCGCGGTACATCGCGAGACCGTCGCACTCGTAGGGTTTGAGGGTTTCGTCATCGGTGATGACGTATTCCGGATCAATGAATGACCGGAACTGCTCCGCCAGCTGCGCTTTGCTGGCTTTCGGCTTGGTATTCATAACGTTCTCTGATTCTGGATGTCGTCGAATCCGCCTGGGCGCGGATAACGTGGGCGGGCCCGATTGCCCGCCCGTTCAGGTGAGACAGCGCTTACTTGCGTTTGGTTTCGAAATAGTCGATACCGGCCTGCGCGCAGTCCATATCCTGCTGTGGCGTGCCCGAGCTGAGACCGATACCACCGACCACCTCACCGTTGACGATCACCGGCAGGCCGCCACCGACGGAGCTGATGCGACAGCCCACTTCCGTATGGATGCCGAAGGCCAGACTACCCGGCGTGTTCACCTTGTTGTAGTCGTGGGTGGCTTTCTTGGCTGCCGCTGCGGTGAACGCCTTGTCCTGGGCAATGGTCACACTGGTGATCTTGCCACCATCCATGCGCTCGAACGCAATCAGGTTACCTGACTCGTCAACCACCGCGATGCACATGGGAACACCGATCTCGCGGGCCTTTTCTGCCGCGCCTTCAATCAGGATCCGTGCGTCGGCAATATCCAGCCGATTGATCGTCAACATATCGTTTTACTCCTTGAATTGATTAACCGTAAACCAGCCCTGGCAGCCAGGTGACAATGCCGGGGATGAGAATACACATGAACAGTCCGAACGCCTGGATCGCCAGGAACACCAGGGACGACTTGAAGATCGTGCCCATGGAGATTTCCGGCGGGCATACGCCGCGGATGTAGAACAGCGCGTAGCCGAACGGCGGACTGAGGAAGGACATCTGCATGTTGACCAGGTAGAGCACACCGAACCAGAGCACCACGTCCTCACCGGCCACCGGCGGGAAGCCCAGCAGGCCCGGGAATTCCAGTGCTTCGACGATCGGAATGAAGATGGGCACTGCCAGCAGCAGAATGCCTACCCAGTCCAGGAACATGCCGAGAATGACCAGCAGTACCATCAGCAGGAACAGGATGCCGTAGGCCGACAGACCGGTTCCGAGAATGGCGTTGGTCACAAATTCCTGGCCGCCCTGCAGGATGTAGAAGCCAACGAAGACGGAGGCACCGAACATGATCCACAGCACCATGGCGGAAGCCTTGGCTGTGGTCACGGAGGCCTCACGCAGCCCGCCGATGGAGAACTTGCCATGCATCATGGCGACCACAATGGCGCCGAAAGAGCCGATACCGGCTGCCTCAACAGGCGTTGCAATACCACCAAACAGCAGGCCCAGCACCAGGAATACCAGGATCAGCGGTGCAATCAGGTTTTTCAGGAGGCCGAGCTTCTCCATCAGGGAAATACGCTCTTCCACCGGTACGGGCGGCCCCAGCTTGGGATTGATCCAGCTGCGGATCAATACATAGGCGATGTACAGGCCGGACAACAGGAGGCCCGGAACCACAGAGCCCAGGTACAGTTCACCGACGGACTGCTGTGCAACGACCGCATAGAGGATGGCCAGGATCGACGGCGGGATCAGGATGCCGAGGGTACCACCGGCCATGATCGAACCGAGTGCGATCTTGTGGTCGTAGCCACGTTTGAGCATTGCCGGCAGGGCAATGATGCCCATGGTGACAACCGCGGCGCCGATAACACCCACCATCGCAGCAAGAATGGTGGAAGCCAGGATGGTTGCCGTCGCCAGGCCACCACTGAGGCCGCCCATCCACTTGTAGACGACACTGAACATTTCCTCGATCAGGCCCGCGCGCTCCAGCATGGAGGCCATGAAGATGAACAGCGGTATTGCAGCCAGGTCGGAGTTGGTCATCATCGGGAAGATACGGCTCGGCACGATGTTCAGCATCAGCGAGTCGCCCACCAGATAGATGAACATGACCCCGAGACCACCGGTCACGAACGCAAGCGGCAGCCCCATCATCAGGGCCACAGCCAGGGAACCGAACATCAGATAGGTCAAAGGCTCTATCTTGACGTCGGAAAGGCTGCCCGAGAGCTTGAACAGGAATTTCTCATCACTCCAGGGGTCGTAGAAAAGAATGTTGATCATCTCAACACAGATGATGAAAGCCAGCGCCACAGTGGCGGCAATCATCAGCCAGGTGCTCAGCTTACCGATCAGGTTGCTGCCCGGCGCAGTTGTTGTATTTGTGCTCATGCGGTGCGCTCCCGGCCAAGACGGACGAACAGGACGATATCCTTGATCAGCTTGGATATACCTGCCAGTAACAGAAGGAATGAACCCAGCACCATCATGCCTTTCACCGGCCAGTACTGGATGCCCCAGGTCTCAACCGTGGTTTCATTCATGGAGTAGGAGTTCTGGAAGAAGGTCCAGGAGGTAATCAGCAGTACCAGGGCGAACATGAAGAAGAACATGGAGGTAAAGATATCCATGCCGACCCTGCCCCGTACCGGCAACAGGTTATACATCACGTCAACTCGCACATGGGCGCCGTGAAGCAAGGCGAACGCTCCGGCCAGCAGGTACTGCATCCCCAGCAGCAGAAAGCTGGATTCATGTACCCAGATGGTCGGCATGTTGAAGAGGTAGCGCATGACCACTTCAAAGAAATAGAACACGACGGCATTCACCGTCCAGAACGACACGAACAGACCGGACTTGTCACAAATCCAGTCAACCACTTTGGTAAACCAGTTGCCCTCGAACTGGAGATAGATCAGCGGGTCTTCCTCTTCCGCCTGCAGCTCGCCCGGTGTCAATTCCGGTTCGGCAGTCTCGCCTCCATGGCCACTACTCCATTTGTCCCAGGCCATCATGATCAGCGGCATGACCGCAAGCCAGCCCCAGTAGAACCAGTGCGGCAATACGAATCCGAAACCTTCAAGATCAGACATGTTGTTGCATCCTCAGCCACAAAACGGGGAAGGCGGAACGTCTCCTGCGGAGCCGTCCCTGTCCTTCCCCCTGTTTCTTTTTTTATTGGTTCAGGAAGGTATTACCGGCCCGGTACACCTTCAAGATCAGACTCATCGATATACCCAACGGTATCGTTCATCATGTACTCGATCTGCATATCGAAGATGGCACGGGCGTCCTCATCCTTGTTGGCCCACTTGTACCAGATCGGGATGGCTCTGCGACGCCACTCTTTCATATCCTCCTGGCTCAGACGGGTCACGGTGTCACCCGCTTCCTTGAACTTCTTCATAGCCTCGACGTTGCGCTTCTGAATGGTCAGGTAGTGCTTCTGGGAATAGATGCGCACTTCATCCTCAACCAATTGCTGAAGCTTCGGATCCAGGGCATTCCAGGCACGCATGTTGACGGTCAGATCCATCAGATCCACCGGCTGGTAGATAGACATTACGCCGGGAGGTCCGAAGATGATGTAGTCGGTCACCTGGGAGAAGCCCAGTTCCCAGTTCACCGCCGGGCCCACGTAATCGGCTGCGTCGATGGTGCCCTTTTCCAGGGCCGGGAAGATGTCAGAACCCGGCAGGCTCACGGTAGAAGCACCGAACGCCTGAAACACTTCAGAGACCATGCCACCCGGAACCCGGAGCTTCAGGCCTTTGAGGTCGTCAAGACTGTTTACCGGAGTCTTGGAGTGAATGATGTTGGCATCGTGCTGGATCGGGCCCACATAGAACAACCCGAACTTCTTGTAGATTTCACGGGTCTTTTCCAGCATGCCCATTGAGTAGAACATGGTGTCCCACTGGTGCGGCTGATCGGGGCCGCCTGGATAGGATGACAGGAAAACCGAAGCGGGAATCTTGCCGGACCAGTACAGGGTGAACGGGTTCATGCCCTGAAGAACGCCATTACGAACAGAGTCGAACAGGGCGTTGTTGTCGGCGGCAACCGCCTTGGCAGGGAAACACTTGAAGATCAGTTCACCATTGGACTTTTCTTCGATGCTGTTGCACCACTCTTCGAACAGGTCATAACCCACGGTACCGGCATCCCATACAGACTGGATCTTCCAGGTAGTGGCGGCATGAGCCTGGCCGGCGCCCATCATCATTGCGCCCGCGAAAGCGGCGCCAACGGCAGCGGTTTTAAGGAAATTGCGGCGAGGTGGGGTCTCACCGGTGTCACAGTTAATACGGATGTGCTTGTTCGAGGTCATCGAGACGTCTCCGTTAGCATTGTTTTTTTAGTCAGCGTCAGGTCTAACGCCGGCGCACAGGCCGACATTACAAAGATATTCGTAGTCAAATCGCATTTAGTCCAGTCGAGACGCTACTGGTCAGACCAGTTTTTCCTGTATGGTAAATGGACGAATTCCGCTCGATCAGCCATATTTTAGGGGCTTGGGAGCACATTGGTTGACGGACTAATCACGGACAATTACAAGGGTCACTGGTCAGACCACGATACACACAGGCAATCCCATGGCTATTTCCCAGGAAATCTCATATCGGCTGGAGCGCCTCATCCTTGATGGTGGGCTGGCTCCGGGGCAAAAGATTCCATCCGAGCGGCAGCTCGCAGCGCGCCTGCGCGTGTCCCGCGCGATCATCCGCGAAGCCCTGCATGAATTGCAGGGCCGTGGCGTGATCGAAACCCGACACGGCAAGGGGTCCTTTGTTGCCAGCCTGGTTCCGGAGACCGGCGAGTTCGAAGAACAAAGCCCCCTGATGCAGCTTTACGAGGGGCATCCGCGCACTCTTTATGACTTACTCGAAGTTCGGGAACAGCTTGAGGGGCAGGCGGCGTTCCTGGCAGCCCAACGGGCCACCAGCCTCGACAAGCACCGGATTACCAAGGCCTTCCGTGCGCTGGAGGAAACCGATCCACTGAGCAACGCCAAGCCGGACCACGGCTTCCACCAGGCGATTGTGGAAGCCTCCCACAACCCGGTACTGGTCCACCTTCTCAGCGGTCTGAAAAGCATGATGCTGTTGACGGTCCATGCGGCGGTCGCCAACCTCAATCCCCGGGAGGAGATGCGCAAGACCATCGTGCGTCAGCACCGTCAGCTCTATGATGCCATCATGAACTGCAAACCGGCGGCAGCCCAGAAGGTAGCAACCGCCCACGTGCGCTTTGTCAGCGATGCGCTGAAAGACATGGAACAGCAGGGAAGCAAGGTGATCCGCGCCCAATTGATGCCGAACGGTCGCAATCCTGACCAATCAGGTATTGATTTCGGCCGTCACAGTCCGTAAAACATGCGCCTTTGAACTAAATCTCAGGAGTCACCCATGGCGGACCAAGCTCCCTTGATCTGCAGGGACATTCACAAGACCTTTGGCAAGCTTGAAGTACTCAAGGGAGTGTCACTGGAGACCCGCAAAGGCGATGTGGTGTCCCTGATTGGCAGTTCCGGGTCCGGCAAGAGTACTTTTCTGCGCTGCATCAACCTGCTGGAGACACCCACCTCCGGCGACATTATCGTGCATGGTGACCCAATCCGGTTCACCACGAACCGCAAGGGTGAGCGGGTTCCGGCCGATAACAAACAGGTTGAGCAGATCCGCTCCAAGCTTTCCATGGTCTTCCAGAGCTTCAATCTCTGGTCTCATATGACGGTGCTGGAAAACATCATTGAAGCGCCGGTAAACGTGCTCAAGGTCCCCAAAAAGGAAGCCATCGAGCGCGCCGAGGCCTATCTCCAGAAAGTCGGTATCTACGAACGCAAGGATTACTATCCGGCCCAGATGTCCGGCGGCCAGCAGCAACGTGCTGCCATTGCCCGGGCACTCGCCATGGAACCGGAAGTGATGCTGTTTGACGAACCCACATCGGCACTTGACCCGGAACTGGTGGGCGAGGTGCTGAGGGTCATGCAAAGCCTGGCCGAGGAAGGCCGCACCATGATCGTGGTCACCCACGAGATGGCGTTTGCAAAGGATGTGTCAACTCAGGTCCTGTTTTTGCATCAGGGCGTCATCGAGGAACAGGGATCGCCTCAAAAAGTGTTCGACAACCCTGACTCGGAGCGCATGAAACAGTTCCTGGCTCCCAACTTCTGACGCTGAGTGCTATCTTGACCTGTGTCGGAATAAAAATACCTAAAAAATAGCCCACAAGGCATAAAATTGGAGAAGTGACACATGAAGAAACTGATTGTTGCAGCAAGTTGTGCCCTGGCCATGGCCGCCGGCACGGTCCAGGCCAAGGACTGGAAAGAAATCCGCCTCGCCTTCGACGTGCCCTACGAGCCGTTCGAATACCGTGATGAAAACGGCGAGCTGACCGGTTTCGAGGTTGAGCTGGCCGAAGCCATGTGCGAGGAACTCAAGGCCGAATGCGAATTCGTCATCCAGGCCTGGGATGGCATGATTCCGGGTCTGCTGGCTCGCAAGTACGATGCCATCTTCTCGTCCATGTCCATTACCGAAGAGCGGGCCGAGCGCGTTCTGTTCTCCGATCCGTACTACATCACTCCGGGTGGCTGGTTCGCCCGCGACGGTTTCTCTGCTGACGTGACCAGCAAGGAAGAGATGGAGGGCAAGACCATCGGTGTGCAGCGTGGCACCACCATGGACACCTACGCTACCGAGGAATTCGGCGGCATCGCTACCATCAAGCGCTACACCACTGCTGAAGACATGGTTCTGGACCTGGAAGGCCAGCGCCTGGACGTGGTGTTTGTAGACTACCCGGTGGGCGAGCAAACGATTCTCTCCCAGGAAGGTTTCAAGGAAGTGGGCGAGCCGGTCAAACTGGGCCAGGGCGTAGCCGTTGCCATGCGCAAGCGTGACAAGGATCTGGCCAACAAGGTGAACGCAGCTCTGAAGAAACTCAAGAATGATGGCACCTACGACGCCATCATGAAGAAATACTTCAACTACGACATCAAGATCTAAACTGTCCGGGGCGGCCCGGTGGCCGCCCCTCTCTACCGGATTTCCCAATGCTCGACCTCAAAGGCTATGGCCCGGAACTGCTCGACGGAGCAGTGGTCACCATTGAACTGGCGTTCCTATCCCTGGCCCTGGCCCTGACTCTGGGGCTGATTGGCGCATCCTCGAAACTGTCCGGCAATCGCCTTGCCAGAGCCATTGCAACCTTCTACACCACCGTGGTCCGGGGCATTCCCGATCTGGTCATGATGTTGCTGTTCTATTACGGCGGTCAGGTAACGGTGAACATGCTGTCGGACTGGATATGGGAAGCCTACGAAATCGACTTTTTCTTCCAGTTCGATCCGTTTATCTCCGGTGTGGTTACGATCGGGCTGATTTTTGGTGCCTACATGACGGAAACCTTCCGTGGCGCATTCCTGGCGGTTGAAACTGGCCAGATCGAGGCCGCAAGGGCTTATGGGTTCACGCGCTGGCACACGTTCCGGCGAATCATGTTTCCACAGATGCTGCGCCATGCCCTGCCCGGCATCGGTAACAACTGGCAGGTACTGCTGAAAACCACGGCGCTGGTGTCCATCATCGGCCTCACCGATATGGTCCGGGTCGCGGAGGAAGCCGCCAAGGCGGAACGTATGCCGTTCCATTTCTTCATTCCGGTGGCGGCGGTTTACCTGGCGCTCACGGCAGGCTCCGAGCTGTTCATCAAGTGGCTCAACAAGCGGGCCAATGTCGGCGTGGTTCAGGGGAGTTAAGGCATGCCTGATTTTATTGCCCAGTGGCTGGACCAGAACGACATTTTTACCGCCATGACCATCATGGAATACTGGGATGGTCTGGTGAATACAGTGCAGCTGGTGTTCCTGTCGCTGGTGATCGGTTTGGTGTTCGCAATTCCGCTGGCGATTCTGCGCACCTCGAGGAACCCACTGGTGTCCGGGCCGGTGTGGTTGTACACCTATCTGTTTCGCGGCACGCCGCTGCTGATCCAGCTGTATATCATCTACTACGGCATTGCCCAGATTCCCGGTATCCAGGAGACCTTCTGGTGGGAGATTTTCCGGGAGCCGTTCTACCCTGCCCTGCTGGCGTTTGCCCTGAATACCTGTGCCTACACCACCGAAATCATCCGTGGCGCAATTGTGTCGACTCCGCACGGGGAAATTGAGGCGGCCAAGGCCTACGGCATGAACTGGTGGCTGCGCATGCGGCGCATTGTGTTACCGAGTGCGGCCCGGCGGGCGGTGCAGGCCTATTCGAATGAGGTCATTTTCATGCTGCATTCGAGTGCGATTGCCAGTGTGGTGACTATTGTGGATCTGACGGGCGCAGCCCGGAATATTTACTCGCGGTTTTATGCGCCGTTTGATGCGTTTATTTTTGTGGCGCTGCTTTATATGGTGCTGACGTTTATTCTGGTGTTTGCTTTCCGCAAGCTTGAGAATCATCTTTTGCGGCATCAGAGGCCTGTGGGATCCTAGATTACCAGTTTAGGTTTTCTGACTTTTGGTGCAGGGCCATCCGGGATCTTGCCTCCCGGGAACCGCTACGAGCACGTCCATGTGCGCTTGTTTCAGGCCATCCATGGCCTTCAACATTCCCGGGAGGCAAGATCCCGGCTGACCCCAGACTCATTTCGGGGATTCCTCTATGTCAGATCTTAGTGCGCTGTTTGATGCTTCTTCTAGCTGGCTCACACATACGCTTGCCAACGCTTCTTCCAAGCTGACCCCAGCGCTAATTCGACTCCCCGACGGAACCGACATCGTTAGACCATCCATCGGAGTCCTGGAGCTGACTCCAGCCGCCACGCACACCAACCCTAACCATGAAGCCCTGATCGTCTCTGCAGGAGTGCACGGCAACGAGACGGCCCCGATTGAGGTGTTGAATCAGCTCGTCAAAGAACTCGTAGTCGGCGAGTGGACACTCACCTGCCCGCTGCTGCTGATCCTGGGCAATCCGCCGGCCATGGTTGCCGGTGAGCGGTTTATTGACGTCAACATGAACCGGTTGTTTGCCGGAGCCCATGGCCGGGACGAATATCGGGGGCTGCCCGAGGCCGCCCGGGCTTCGGAGCTCGAGCAGCTGTGTCGGGAGTTTTCCCGGAAGCATTCAGGATTGGCGCTCAGTCATTACGATCTGCATACCGCAATCCGCCCTTCCCTTCGGGAGAAATTTGCGCTCTATCCGTTTGTTGAGGGGCGCGAGGTTCCTGCCGACCAGTGTCGCTTCTTGCTGGAGGCGGAGGTGGAAACGCTGCTTCTGCAGCATAAGGCGGGCACGACGTTTTCTTCGTTCACTTCCTCGGAGTTGGACGCGGAGAGTTTTACGGTGGAGCTTGGGAAGGTGCGGCCGTTCGGGCAGAACGATCTCGGCCGGTTTGCCGGTATACGGGATGCGCTGCGGCGGCGGTTTCGGGGGGAGTTTGCGCCAGCGGAATCTTCCGATACTGGGTGCCTCACCATCTTCGAGGTGGTCCATGAAATCCTGAACACCGGCGAGAATTTCCAGTTCCACATTCCCGATGATGTGGCCAATTTCACCGAATACCAGCCCGGCACGATGATTTGGGAGGACGGAGAAACCTGTTATCGGGTGGGTGAGGTGCCGGAGGCGATTGTGTTTCCGAACCGGGAGGTGCCGGTGGGGCAGCGGGTTGGTCTGATGATCCGGGCCAGGGCTAGCGGCCGGGGAAGGTGAAGATGGGGTCAGATGAAAGCGTTCATCAGACCCCGGCATACTTCTGAGCCCGCCCCAACGCCAGGTGTCCGCCCATCCTAGGGGTCTGAAGAAAACCTTCTTCTGACCCCAAGTTCAATCAATCCCCAGAGCCCAACCAACCCCAGGGCCCTGATGCAGACTCCGGGGTCTGAAGAAAGCCTTCTTCTGACCCCATCTTCATCCTGCCCCGAGCCCAAATCTCCATCCCCTCACGCCGGCGCATTCTCCGGCTCCGGCACTTTCTCCCGAATCACCTCCACACAAACCGAAGGCACCACCAACAGCGTCAGCACGGTCGACGCCAGCAACCCGGAAATAATCGCCCAGGCCATCGGCGGCCACAATGTGCTGCTGGATAAGGCCAGCGGCAGCAGGCCGGCGACGGTGGTGGCGGTGGTTAGCAGGATGGGGCGGGTGCGTTGTTCGACCGCGCTCCGGACGGCATCGCGAATTTCCCTGCCCTTTTCCAGTTCCCGGTCCATGACGTCCAGCAGGACGATGGCGTTGTTGACCACGATGCCCACCAGGGCGATGACGCCCAGCAGGGACTGGAAGCCGAAGGGGGAGCCGGATAGCACCAGGCCCGGGAAGATACCCACGGCTGCCAGGGGAACGGTCAGCAGGATGACGCCCACCCGGCGGAAAGAGTTGAACTGCAGCAGCAGGAAGAACAGCAGCAACAGCACGCCGATGGGCGCGGCTTTGAGCAGGGCGCCGTTGGCATCGCCGGAGCCTTCGGCGTCGCCGCCCATTTCCATCCGCGTACCTTCAGGTAGCGGGTTGGTTTCGAGGCCGACATAGAGGCCGTCCAGGGCCTGGCTGAAGCTGTAGTCTTTGAGCAGGTTGGCGGTGACCGTGTTCACCGCCACACCGTCCCGGAGGTATCGGGCCGCCGGTTCCCAGCTGGTTTCCACGTTAGCCACCGCCGCCAGGGGCACGGCGTCGCCATTGCTGTTGTAGATGTTGACCGACAACAGGCGCGACAGGGGCAACGCAGTTCCTTCCCGGGATCGCAAGACCAGGGGAATGGGATCGTCTTCCTGGCGGTAGCGTTCGGCCACCACACCGAAGCTCTGGCCATAAAGGCTCTGGGCCACGTCGGCACGGGTCAGACCATAGCGGGCGGCAGAGGCGTCATCGACGTTGATGGCAATGCTGGGTACGCCGATATCCAGGTCGTGGCGGACATCCACGGTTCCCGGCACCCCGCGCAGGGTTGCGAACACCTGCTCAACGGCTCTGGTC
This sequence comes from Marinobacter szutsaonensis, assembly GCF_039523335.1. Lineage (NCBI taxonomy): Bacteria > Pseudomonadati > Pseudomonadota > Gammaproteobacteria > Pseudomonadales > Marinobacteraceae > Marinobacter > Marinobacter szutsaonensis. Next base: position 1,549,096 of record NZ_BAAAFC010000001.1, read on the forward strand.
CGCTTGGCATCGTCGGCGTGGTAGATGCGGATTTCCACCGGCGCCGCGCGGGGTGGCCCCTGCCCCAGGACGCCCACGGTGAGGTCCAGCTCCGGCATCTGTTCACTGGCATGGGCCCGTACCCAGCGCACCATGTCGGTGGTATCGGCCAGAGTCGGCGTACGAATGACCAGTCGGGCCCGGTTGGGCGCCTGGGGCGCGCGCTGGAGGTTGTAGTAGAAGCTCGGGCCGGTAAAGCCGACGAAACGGTGAACTTCCAGGGCGTCGGGCTGGGTGCGGATGGCCCGTTCCAGGCGGGCAGCAGCCTCGGCGGTGCGGGCCTGGTCGGTGCCTTCGGGCATGTAGAGTTCAACAATCACCCGGGGGCGATCGGCGTTGGGGAAGAACTGCTGGGCCGTGAAGGGCGTCAGGGCGAGGCTGATCAATACCAGCACTGCTCCGGCGGCAATCAGCCGTTTCGGGTTGTTTGCCACCAGCCCACCCAGGAACCGGGCCAGACCGACCAGCCGGTCGCGGTGCACGTTCTTCCTTGGTTTCAGAAACCGGGCCGCCAGCAACGGCACCGCCGAGATTGCCAGCAGGTAGCTGACCGACAGCGTCAGCATGATCATCACCGGTACGCCACGGGTAAAATCCGCCGCACCACCCTTGGACAGCAGCAGGGGTGCAAACGCCGCCAGGGTGGTGCCGGTGGAGGCGCCCAGAGGTCCGGCCAGCTCAGCTACCGCCTTGCGCAGGGCATCGAGTCGACGCATGCCCTGGTCCAGATGGCCCTGGATGTTCTCCACGATGACGATGGCGTTGTCGATCAGGATTCCCAGGGAGATCACCATGCCGATAATCGCCACCTGGTGCAGCACACCGCCGCCGAGGTCGTACAGGCCAATGCTGATCATCGCCACCATGGGCAGAATGGAAGCGACCAGCAAACCCATGCGCAACCCCATGCCGGTGAACACCACGCCGACAATGATCAGGACCGACAGCACCAGGCTCCAGGCGAGGTTGTCCAGCCGCTCTTCCACCTTGTCCGGCTGGAAGAACATTTCCCGGATCTCGTAGGGGGCGAAATCCGGGCGTAACTGTTCAATCCGCTCCCGGACCTGTTCACCAAAACGGATAGCATCGGTGGTGCCCTCCTCCATGATCAGGGACACCAGTACCACCCGTTCACCGTCGTACCAGGTTTCAGGTTGACGCGGTTCGGCGGGGCCCCGCCAGACGTCGGCTGCAGCCGCCAGCGGCACCTGGGAACCATCGGGCAGTTCAATCGGCGTTGCGCGGATGGCATCAATATCGGCAAATTCACTGTTGGGCAGGACCGACAACCGCCGGCCGTCCACCACCACGAAACCGCCGGGGATGGTCTGGTTGCGCCTTGCCAGGGTATCGAGCACCCGGGAGGGAGAGATGCCCAGGCGGAACAAGGCGGCATCATCCAGGGCCAGGGTAATCTGCTCGTCGGCGTCACCGTCCAGTTCAATGCGGGAAACACCGGGAATATCGGCCAGGTTCTGTTTAAGGCGCTCGGCGACATCGGAGAGTTCGGTCACCGAGGGTGAGCCCCCCACAGCCAGAACAATGGCAGGGATATCAATCAGGCGGTCGTCCAGGGCCATCTGGCCCACGTCATCCGGGAAATCCAGTCTCGCCCGCTCCATGGCCTGCCGCACCCGGTCCCAGGCCGGATCGGTATCGTAAATGTGATCTTCCAGCCGCAGCCTGACCAGGGCTACCCCGGTACGGGCCGTGCCCTGGCTGAATTCGACTTCCTCCACCTGGCGCAGCTCATCGGCCAGGGGCTGGAGAACCAGCCGTTCCACCGCCTCCGCACTGGCGCCCGGATAGTTCACCGTAATCAGGCCAGCCCGGTAGGGAAAGGAAGGATCCTCCTGCCGGGGCATGGTGCTGTAGGCGGCAATCCCGAGCAGGCACAGCATGGTCACCACCATGCCCAGCAGGCGCTGACCGTTCAGCAGCCAGCGGGTCATCGCCGGATCTCCACGGTATCGCCGTCCGCCAGCCGGGTCATGCCGGCATAGACCACCTGATCGCCCGGTTTCAGTGCGTCGGAGCGGACCGCCACCTGTTCACCGACAATGCGCTGAACCTGCACCGGTATACGATCGGCCCGGTCATCGCGCACCCGGAATACAGTGGTACCACCGGGATCCCGAAGGACCGACAACAGGGGCACTGTCATTGCCGGGAGGCTGGTTGGGGTGATACCCACTTCCACCGGCTGCCCCGGCTCCAGGGACGCTTCCGGCAGGCTGACCAGTACCGGGTGGAGTTCACCCCTGATCGCACTGCCCTGGGCAATCTCGACCACCGATCCTGTCACCGCAGGCAGACTCCGGTCATGGACCGCCCACACCGGTAACGTTTGCCCGAGGCTCACGTGGTCCAGCAGATAAGCTGGCACCCGCACTTCCACTTCCCGGCCATTCGGAGAGGACAACCGCATGACCGGCTGGCCGGCAGCCACAAACTCGTCTTTCTCCACCAGCAACGCCTCGATCCGGCCGCCGAAAGGCGCCTTCAGGGTGCTCTCCTCCAGCAACCGCATTGCTTCCGCCAGGGAGGCCTCGGCCGTGGCGACACTGGCTTTCAGGCTGTCCCGCCGGGCGGCAAGCTGTTCCAGTGCCTGCTCCGAGACCACCCCCCGTTCATGCAGGCGGCTGGAACGTTCCCACTCCCGTACCGCCTGTTGGTACTGAGTCACCAGTTCTTCCAACCGGGCACGGGCCGAATCCGTGGCCGGTTCCAGGGCGGGATTGTAGACGCGGGCCAGCACGTCCCCGGCCTTCACGCTTTCACCCAGCTCAACGGAGCGCTCCCTGAGGGTACCGCTGACCTGGAAGGTCAGGGTCGCGCGCTGCGCCGCCTGAACGATACCGGAAAAGCGCAGGGGCAGCTCCTCTTCGAGTCCGCCAGATACCTGTGCGACACGGACGGAAACAGCCGCGGGCTTGGCGTCCGGTGATACATCGCCGGCCTTGCAGCCCGCCAGCAACAGTGAGAACAGCGCAACGGGAACCATCGCTGCGCCAAGTCGATGTATTTTCATAAACCGATCCTTTCATCCCTGCCTTCGGATAGGAGCAACCGCATCCGTGGATTACCCCACCCAGTTTTCAGACATCATGTCATTCTTTGACAAATTGTCAATAATCGGTTTTTATCGGGTTTCAGGTATCATGACCTGGCTGTTTGAACCAACCGGAATACCCCATGAGTGAACCACTGAAATCCCGCCGCGAACGCGAAAAGCAGGCCCGTTACGACGCCATTCTGGACGCCGCGGAACTGGTGTTTTCCGAAAAGGGATATGACAAGACCTCGATGGATGACATCGCCCGTACCGCCAGCCTGAGCCGGGCCCTGCTGTACGTGTATTTCAAGGACAAGGCAGCCATCCAGCGAGGGATCATGTTGCGGGCGGGCCAGAGTCTGGTGAGCCGGTTCGAGGAAGCGCGGAAAACTCAAAGCAAGGGGCTGGCCCAGATCCGCGCCATGGGTGAGGCCTACTACCGGTTCTACCAGGACGAGCCGGATTACTTCTCGGCCCTGACCAAGGCTTCCACCGCCATGGCAGATGCCGACGAAATCCAGGCCCACGAGATGCTGTGTTCCAAGAACGAACTGATGGAATTGATGGTAGGAGCCATCGAGCAGGGGCTTGCCGATGGCACCATGAGCCGGGAACGGATTCGCGATCCTATCGAGACCGCACTCTACCTGCGCGGCGCCCTGCACGGGGTGATCCTGCTGTGCCAGGCGGAAATGGCCGAGGGCACCAGCGATTTCTCCGCCGATACCCTCATCCGGCACACCATGGACATGCTGACCTCATCGATCAGCGCGTGAGACTAAAAACTCAAAGCTGGAAGTCGTAGATCGAGCCAAGCCCCAGAATGCCGGTGAGCTCATCCAGCGCCTTGCGCACTTCCTCCAGCAGCATGGGATCGCCCAGATCCTCCTGGGACAGTTCATCCCGGTAGTGTGCTTCCACCCAGGTCGTCAATCGCTCGTACAACTGGTCTGTGAGAATCACGCCCCGGTTGATCGCCTTCAGTTCATCGTCGGTCAGCACCACTCGCAGTCTCAGACAGGCCGGACCACCGCCGTTGCGCATGGACTGTTTGACATCGAACACCTCCACCGAGGTGATCGGGCCGCCGGAAGCTACGAGGTTATCCAGGTACTGGCTGACCGAGGGGATCTCCCGGCATTCTCCCGGGACTGCCAACAACATGCCGTCAGGCGTATTAAGCAGCTGGCTGTTGAACAAATAGGAGGCGACGGCATCCTCGAGGGGCACTTCGGCGCTGCTGACACGAACCGCTTCAAGCTCTGCTCCGGAGAGTCGGGAACGGACATCCGCCAGCACCTGATCCTCGTCCCGGAAAGCCAGCTCGTGGTAGAACAGGGTGTTACCATTGCCCACAGCGATGACGTCATTGTGGAACACGCCGGCATCGATCGCCGCCGGGTTCTGCTGGGCAAATACCAGGTTCCGGTCCCTGAGGCCATGCAGCCGGGCAATCGCCTGTGACGCTTCCAGGGTCTGCCGCGCGGGGTATTTCACAGGTGCCGGGGCATCTTCATTGAAGGCAATCTGGCCGTAGACAAACAGCTCCACCCCGGGCTCGCCATAACCGCTGCACAACCGGGTGTGATTGGCCGCGCCTTCGTCTCCGAAATGGCTGACCGAGGGCAACGCCGGGTGATGGGCGAAGTAGCTCTCGTCGGTGAAGATGGCCTTCAGGGCGCGACCGGTCACCTCATGCTCGATGGACCGGTGAAACTTGGCGCTCAGGTTCGCGGGTGTGAAGTGCACCCGGTGATCGGCGGTATCGGCACTGGGTGAGACCGTTGCGGCGTTTGCGGTCCACATGGGCGATGCGGAGGAAACGGCCGCCAGGAGTGCTGGCGCTTCGGCCGCTGCTTTCTTGAGAATGTCCCCATCGGAGCCCGTGAACCCGAGCGCCCGCAGGGTGGGGAGGTGCGGCCGCTCATGGGGCGGCAGGATGCCCTGCACATAGCCCCGGTCGGCCAGCCGCTTCATCTTCGCCAGACCCTGGAGTGCCGCTTCCTTCGGATTGGAGACAGATCTCACATTGGACTTGGAGGCGACATTGCCCCAGGACAACCCTGCGTAGTTGTGCGTGGGTCCCACCAGGCCATCAAAGTTTGCTTCCACCGCGTGTTGGCTCATGCTTTGCTTCCGCTTCCGTCAGTCATCAGTCAAAGGTCAGGCCCGGCGCCAGACTCTCGGGCAGCTCGCTCTTGCGGGCCTCCAGGGAGGCCATGGGCCAGGCGCAGTAGTCGGCCGCATAGTAGGCGCTGGGGCGGTGGTTGCCACTGGCGCCAACACCGCCGAAGGGTGCGGCACTGCTCGCCCCGGTCAACGGCCGGTTCCAGTTGACGATGCCGGCCCGGACTTCTTCCACCAGCCGGTCGTAGAGCTTGCGGTCGTCGGACAGCAGGCCGGCTGACAAGCCATAGCGGGTATTGTTGGCCAGCTCCAGCGCCTCATCGAAGCTCTTGTAGCGATAAACCGTTAGCAGCGGACCGAAGAATTCCTCATCGGTCAGCTCCAGGCCGGTGGCATCGACAATGCCCGGCGACAGCAGCCCGGTCTCCGGCTTCACCTGTTTCATCTCCAGCAGCGACTTGCCGCCCTGCGCCAGCATGCTCGCCTGGGCCGCCAGCAACTTTTCCGCCGCTTCCACGGAGATCACTGAGCCCATGAACGGCTGGGGATCGGCATCAAACTCACCAACCTTGATCTTGCCGGCCACCTCTACCAGCCGATCCAGGAACTGATCCCCTTTCTTGCCCTTGGGCACCAGCAACCGACGGGCGCAGGTGCAACGCTGACCCGCTGAGAGGAACGCAGACTGGAGGGCATGGTGGACCGCGCCATCCACATCCGCCACATCCTGGACGATCAGCGGGTTGTTGCCGCCCATCTCCAGCGCCAGGATTTTCTCGGGCTGGCCGCCGAACTGCTGGTGCAGCATGTGACCGACGGTGGAGCTGCCGGTGAAGAACAGGCCATCAATCATCGGGTGGCTGGCCAGGGACTTGCCAGTCGCCGCGGCGCCCTGCACCAGGTTGATCACACCATCGGGCAGCCCGGCCTTTTCCCAGTATTTGACCGTCATTTCCGCCACACCCGGGGTCAGCTCGCTGGGTTTGAACACCACGGTATTGCCTGCCAGCAGGGCCGGGACAATGTGACCGTTGGGCAGATGGCCCGGGAAGTTGTAAGGGCCGAACACGGCCACCACACCATGGGGACGATGCCGCAACACGGCATGGCCGCCGGCCACCTCAGACTCGCTGTGACCGGTACGCTCGTTATAGGCCTTGATGGAAATCGCCACCTTGCCAATCATGGCGGCCACCTCGGTGCGGGACTCCCACAGCGGCTTGCCGGTCTCCAGGCCGATCTGGTGTGCCAGGTCTTCCTTGTGAGTTTCCAGCTGATCCCGGAAAGCCTCAACCACCGCCTGCCGCTCGGCAAAACTCTTGCGCTGCCATTTTACAAATGCATTGCGGGCTTCACGGACGGCGGCATCGACGTCTTCCAGGTTGGCGCCGGTGCCGTCCCATACAGTCTCTCCGGTGACCGGCTGTACGGATTCGAAAGGCAGACCGTGGCCCGCAAGCCACAATCCGTCGATAAAGATTTCACCTGTCAGATTCGCCATGATTCCACACCTCCCGGTCCTGGAGTTACTGTCATCCGCGCCTCAGTCCCACGATGAATGGCTGCGGTACTGCTTGATCCTGCTCTGGGATATTTCATCATTATTTTCACTTTCCCTACGGGAATGAATGGGCCAGAAACCGCCTTCTTTCAAGGGCGCCAGGCGCACCGAATCCCCGGACTGCACCTGCAGCGCTTCCGCCACCTCCGGTGGCATCCGGACGGTTTCGGGCCCGATGTACTTTGTCGGCAGCGTGGTCACCCGGAAATCCCGGAATGACCGGTTCGAGACCATCACCCGTTCCATCGGCGGTGCCTCCAGACTGATGGGTTTCCTGGTCACCAGGACGTAGCGATTGACACTTTCCCGGATGGTGCGAATGTTATGCACAAATGCTTCTACTACCGGGCCACCGTCAAAAATGTCCACCAGGCCATTAAAGTTGAAGCCCTCCGCCTGCAGCATCTTCAACGCGGGCACGGTGTTCTCGTGCACCCGGCCGATGACTGCACGCGCCGAGTCCGGCAGCATCGGCACATAGATCGGGTACTTGGGCATCAGCTCGGCGATAAAGGATTTGTCGCCAAGTCCGGAGAGCTTGTCCGCCTCGCTGAATTCCATGTCGAAGAACTTGGCACCAAGCGCATCCCAGAGCGGGCTTTGACCGTTGCTGTCGGACACACCCCGCATTTCAGCAAACACCTTCTCGGAAAAATGCTTGCGGAAGTCGTCCAGGTACATGAACCGGCAGCGGGACAGCAGCAGCCCATTACCGCCGCCCTGGTACTGCTTCGACAGCAGCAGCGAGCAGATTTCACTGGTGTCAGTCATGTCATTGGACAACTGGAGAGTCGGGGTGCGCACGTGCACTCCCAGCTCCCGGGAGGCATTGACGGTCAGGCTCAGGCGATAGTTATAGAATACCTCGTCCAGCCCGACCCGGGCCTGGATGCCACTGATCCCGACCGCCCTGCCGGTTTCGGTGTCTTCCAGCGCGAACAGGTACAGGCCCGCCTCGGGCGCACAGCGCTGGTTGAAGGTTTCACGGGCGTGATCGATCTTTCGCTGCAACAACGCCCGGTCCGCAGGCAGCGTGGTCAGGCCTTTGCCCGCATTCTGGGCCATTGTGTAGAGGTCATCGAGATCGTTCTGTTGTAGCGGCCGGATTACCAGCATGGGAAGGCCTCCTGGTTGCGGCTCCGGTTCATAGTGGCGCAATCCTTACGGTGTCACCGGCATTCTTGTTGAGTACTTGCCAGGTGCGGACCGGAACTTTCAGTTTGTCTTCGAGGGTTTCCGCCACTGGCGTCACGGTGCATCTGAACTGATCGCCCTCTCCTGCCGCGATTAGGCAAGTTTCACCGGCATCCTCGTGGCTGCCATGCAATTCCTTGCGGGTGCTGGTGACCAGTGTGCGCAGGCCGTCGGTTCGGGCTTCGAGCACCGGGCCGGCATCAAAGATATCGAGGTAGCAGCCGGCATGAAAACCTTCCCGCTGCAACAGTTCCAGATTGGGGACGGTGAGCTTGTTCGGCTGCCCCAGGGCTTCCTGCGCCTTGGGGCTGAGCAGAGTCACGTAGATAGGATTGGGAGGCATCAGTTCGGCGATAAAGGTCTTGCTGAGCGTCCCCGAATACTGGTCCGCGGTCTGGAAATCCATGTTGAAAAAGTGCCGGCCGAGGCTGTCCCAGAAAGGCACGCTGCCATCGTCTTCCTGTACGCCCTGGATCTCGACCACCATACGGGCGTTGAACCATGCCCTGTGCTCGGCGATAAACATCAGTCGGGCACGGGACAGCAGTTCGAAGGCATCGGTATTGAGCAGTTCGGGTTTGATGGCGAAGGAGCACAGCAGGCTCTGATCGGTCAGGCCGTGGCTGGGGTACAGGACTTCGACCCGGCGGGAAACCCCGAGTTCATGGGAGGCGTGGATCAGCGCATCCCGGCGGTAGTTGTAGAATGGCTGGCCATTGCCGGCACGCGTGTCAATGCCGGCGGTACCGAGGATTTCGCCGGTTTCGGTGTTTTCGAGGACGAAGAGGAATCTTGGGGGTTCTTCTTCGTCGCTGGTTTTGCCGGCGAAGGAGTGCAGGGAATGGCGGATTTTACTGGCCAGGGCTTCTTTCTGCTTGGGGAGCGTCGAGGACATTCTCGCGCCCTGGGTGCCTGCGATTTCCAGGATCGGTTCCAGGTCAGCTGGGGTTGCCGGACGGACTAGCCACATAGTTGCTTCCTGTTGTTCTTGATCTGGGCATTCCTTCAGGTTCGGCGATGCCTGACCGGCCGGAGCCCGGTCCCACCTCCCGGGAACCGCTACGAGCACGTCCATGTGCGCTTGTTTCAGGCCATCCCTGGCCTTCAACATTCCCGGGAGGTGGGACCGGGCTCCGGCCTACTGTGGTTCAGGCCGTCAACTTCTCAACTGCTCTTTCGAAGCGCTCCAACGCTTCTTCGATATCCTGATCCGGGATAATCAGTGACGGCGCCAAACGGACTACGTTTCCACCGGCGACCAGCACCATCACTCCTTCATCCAGACCCGCGTTCAGGAAGTCCTTGGCCTTGCCCTGCCATTTTTCGGTCAGCACGCAACCAAGCAGCAGGCCGGCGCCGCGGACTTCGCTGAAGATTCCATAACGCTCGCCGATGTCCATCATGCCTTTGCGGAGTTTGTCGGAACGGGCTTTAACGCCCTTGAGGATCTCCGGCTGGCTGATGGTGTCGACGACTTTCTGGGCCACGGCACAGGCCAGAGCGTTGCCGCCGTAGGTGCTGCCGTGGGTGCCGACGCCCAGGCTGGCGGCGACTTTGGCGGTGGTGAGCATGGCTGCCACCGGGAAGCCGCCGCCCAGGCTTTTGGCGCTGGAGAGGATGTCCGGGACGACGTCGTACATTTCGTAGGCGTATAGGTGGCCGGTGCGGCCGACGCCGGTCTGAACTTCGTCGAATACCAGCAAGGCGTCGTTTTCGTCGCACAGTTCGCGCAGACCTTTGAGGAATTCAGGATCTGCGGGCATGACGCCGCCTTCGCCCTGGATTGGCTCAACCACGACGGCGCAGGTTTTCTCTTTGGAGATCAGGGCCTTTACCGAATCCAGATTGTTGTACTCGGCGTGATGGATGCCGCCCGGGGCCGGCTCGAAGCCTTCCAGGTATTTGGGCTGGCCGCCGACGCTGACGGTGAACAGGGTGCGGCCGTGGAAGGAGTTGGTGAACGAGATGATTTCGTTCTTTTCCGGGCCGTAGTGTTCCCAGGCATAGCGACGGGCCAGTTTGAAGGCGGCTTCGTTGGCTTCGCCGCCGGAATTGGCGAAGAATACCCTTTCGGCGAAGGTGAGATCGCACAACGTCCTGGCCAGGCGCAGGGCCGGTTCGTTGGTCATGACGTTGGACAGGTGCCAGATTTTTTCGGCCTGTTCCTGCAGTGCGCCGATGAGCCCGGGGTGGGAGTGGCCGAGACAGGTTACGGCGATGCCACCCTGGAGGTCCACGAACTCTCGACCTTCCTGGTCCCAGATGCGGGAGCCTTCACCGCGCACCGGGATGATGCTTCCGGGGGCGTAGTTGGGCACCATGACTTCATCAAACAGTTCGCGGGAAACGGGCTCTTTGTTCATAAATCTCTCTCAGCGGGATCCAAACCTTAAACATAGCAGGCAATGTTTCAGATTCGCACTAGGTACGAATGCGGACAATTTCATAATACGCCACTCAGGGCATAAGAACATCCGGTATGCCGGTGGACGGCAGTTCGATCAGGCGCGGCGAGTTACCGCCTCGCCCGAGGAGTGTCTTGACCAGCAGTTTGTACGAATCGAGGTCAAAGGTCACGGCCTGGCCGCGCAGGGAGAGGTCGTGCAGTTCGTCTTCGTGGTGGACAGTGGCGACGTGTATCCAGTTGTAGACCACCAGGATGTCCGTCCGCCCGGTCTTCTCGTTACGCTCGACAATGCCGACCGGCCCCTGCCAGGGCCAGGTTGTCAGGCGCAGACCATGGAAGGCGATCTGCATCCGCAGGTTGTAGCGAACGACATCCTCCTCCCCTTCACAGGCGCCCTTGCACCGGCCGAGGGTGCGCTGGAAGCAGGCGCCTTCGTGCTCGGGCTCCAGGCCCAGCAGCTGGTTGCAGAGCTCGTTTTTGGCCGCGATGTCGCTGAGCGCGCGTTCTGCGTCCCGCTTGCTGCGGAACAGTCCGAAATAGTCCCCGAGCCGGTGCGGTTCGATTGCCCGAACCAGCCGGGCCTGCAGGTAGCCGGTCTCGTTGGTGGTCAGCTCGATGCTAACCAGGTTCTTCGCTGCCCGGGAGCGACGGTTGAACATGGGCTTGAGGGTCTTGATCTGCTTCAGCTCGAGTAGCAGTGCCCCCAACTCTCCGGCGGTCTCCGTCCACTCCACACGCCGCAGGCTTTCCGACATCCGTACGCCACGGCTGGAGTTGTGGTCCCCGGAAAAGTGGGAGGCGACACGTTGGGCAATGTTGGTGCTCTTGCCCACGTAGAGCAGCACATCGTTCTCACCGTAGAACCGGTACACGCCCGGTACCCGCGGCAACTCATCCATGATGCCCGGCGGCAGGTTCGAGGGTACGCTGGGCTTCTGCAGCAACTCCCGGATGGCGTTCTCCATGGATTCGGCACCATGCTCGTTCCGGGCATGTTCGAAAAACGCCAACATCGCCGACACGTCTCCCATCGCCCGGTGCCGCTGCACCTCCGCGAGGCCATGACGGGCAATCAGCGCATCCATGTTGTGGCGCCGGAATTCCGGATACAGCCTTCTGGAGAGCTTCACCGTGCATAGCACCCGTGCCGAAAACATCCTGCCCAGCCGCCGGAACTCGGATTTAATGAAGCCGTAATCAAAGCGTGCGTTGTGGGCCACAAACACACAGTCTTTCAACTGCGCTTCCAGCTCATCGGCCACCTCCCCGAACAACGGCGCCCGGGCCACCATCTCATTACTGATGCCGGTAAGCCGTTCAATAAAGGAGGAAATCCGGGTTTCCGGATTCAGCAGCGTCTGCCACTCCCCGACCACTTCTCCCGACCGCCAGAACCGGATACCAATTTCCGTAATGCGGTCATGGGACGAATTGCCCCCGGTGGTTTCGATATCCAGGAAGGCAAAGGTGTTGTCTGCAAGGCATGTACTTTGGGAGGTCATTGCTCACCATTACGACGAAAGGTCAACTGCAGATGTCTGTATATCAACGAAAATCGACTATAGACATTCGTCTAAATAATCGACGAATTTATTTGAATTGTCATGGATTCGTAACTACCTTGTTTGTGGGTCCAACAACAACAAATGTGTGGAGACAACAACGATGCAAAGCAACAACAAATTGAGAATGGCAATTCGTGCGACGGCAGCAGCTGCAGTATTCGGCGTGGCTGGCCAAGCCGGTGCGGTAGAATTGAGCACTGGTGACTATGAGACAAATCTCTACGGTTTTGCTCGAGTGGTCGCGGCATACGATATAGACGAAGACATTTCTAACGGCGGCCGCGCCGGTAACTTCAGTAAGATCACAACAGGTGATGCTGATACAATCGACGGCCATTTCGGTATGGACGCAAACACCAGCCGTCTTGGTGTTTCTGTAGTAAATCCGCAAGGCGTAAAGGCAGTTGTCGAACTCGACTTTGACAACAGCGCCAGCCTTGATCCGCGCCTGCGCCACGCCTATGGCGAGTATAACAATGTCAGGATTGGCCGGTACTGGTCTAACTATAATTCCTGGGTCGGTAACACCGCGAATGTGGACTTTGATGGCGTTCCGGGGTCTGCTGGTGCACAAGACCGTACCGAGCAAATCACTTACATGAGCGGTCCACTCTCCTTTTCACTCGAGAATCCTATCGACTATGGCGGAGTGGTAGGCGAGACTGCTATCACTAGCTCTCCTGCACTGACTGCAAAGTTTGAGGATTCACAGGGTGGAATTTCTTACGCGGTAGGCGCCATGGCCAAGCAAACAGGTTATGACAACGGTGTAAACGATGATTCAGCCATCGGTTATGCCGCGTTCCTGGCCGGTAAAATTGCCATTACCGACATGATCTCTGTTCAGGGTGCGATCAACTATGCAGATGGCGCCAATGCCTATGTCTATCGTGCGGGCAGCAACTTTGGCGGGCCAGACGCTTACGTAGACGCCAACGGCGATGTGGAGACCATAGAAGCATACGCTGGTACCCTGGGTGTTAGCCTTGGCCTCGGTGGTGGCCGCTCGGTAAACGTAGGCTACGGCATGGCGACCTCAGATCTGGACGACGCTGTTCAGAGTGGAGCATTGGCCGCGTCCAGCCGAGACACCAACACCACGATGTTTGTTAACTACATGTGGAGCCCGGTTGATAGCGTTTCCATGGGTGTACAATTTGAGAATCTGGAAACCGAAACCCAGGCCGGAGAAGACGGCGATGCGAACCGCATCATGTATCTGGCACAGTACAACTTCTAATCCTTCCTTTTAGAAGTTAACTCGGAAAGGCCCCGGCATTTGCCGGGGCTTTTTCGTTTCTGGGAAAGCGGCAGGTTTGGTCGCCGCGCTCCGATCCGCTCTGACCCGACACCGTTTGACCAACCCCAGGGCCTGGTTCAGCCGAGGGATCTGATGAAAACCTTCATCTGCCCCCCCCCACCCTGCTCGAGTCAAATGGCCAAGCTTTGGAGAGCACCCAAGAATGGGGTCAGAAGAAGGCTTTCTTCTGACCCCGCGCCGGCTGAGCATTGCAGAGATATCTGAGGAGCCAGAAGGACAAAGGCGGGCATACCTTTTCAGAACTGTTGAGGGCCAAGGACGGCCCGAAACAAGCCCACATGGATGTGCTTGTAGCGTGTTCTGAAAAGGTATGCCCGCCTTTGCCGCCCCCTCAGCTCGAAGGCTGGGAGGGCACATAGAACAGGGCTAGACGGTTACAACAGCAGAGTCCGAATGTCCCCCAACAGCTGCGTCAACGTGTTGGTAAACCTTGCCGCATCGGCCCCATTCACCGCACGGTGGTCGTAGGACAGCGACAGCGGCAGCATCAGCCGCGGCTGGAACTCGTTGCCATCCCAGACCGGTTTCATCGCCGCTTTGGAGACACCCAGGATCGCCACCTCCGGCGTATTCACGATCGGCGTAAAGGCTGTGCCGCCGATACCACCCAGGCTGGTGATGGTAAAGCATGCACCCTGCATCTCGGCAGGCTTCAGCTGCTTATCCCGTGCCTTCTGGGCCAGCTCGGCACTCTCGGCCGCCAACTCCCACAGACCCTTCTGGTCCACGTCACGGATGACCGGAACCATCAGGCCGTGCGGCGTATCCACCGCGATACCGATGTGGATGTACTTCTTGCGAACCACCTCCTTGCGCTCCATGTCCAGGGACACGTTGAACTGGGGCAGTTCCGCCAGCGCCGCGGCACAGGCCTTGAGCAGGAACGGAAGCGGCGTCATCTTCACGCCCTTCTTCTCACCTGCCGCTTTCTGCGCCTTGCGGAAGCTCTCCATCTCGGTAATGTCGGCTTCATCGAACTGGGTCACGTGGGGCACGTTCAGCCAGCTACGCTGCATGTTGGTAGCCGTGGCCGCCATCATGCGCGACATGGACTCGCGCTCCACCTCGCCGAACTGACTGAAGTCCGGCAGCTTAACGCCCGGAATACCGGAGCCGGTGGCGACACCGCCGCCCTGCTGGGCCTGCTGCAACTGCCCCTTCACATAGGCCTGGACGTCGTCCTTCACAATCCGGCCTTTCGGGCCACTGCCCTTCACCCGGGTCAGATCTGCACCCAATTCCCGGGCCAGCTTGCGCACGGCCGGGCCGGCATGAACCTTGGTACCCGGCGCCGGCGGCTCGTAAGTTGAGCCCTGGGGCTGCGGCGCCGCTTCCTGCTTCGGCTTCTCTGCCGGTTTGCTCTCGGCCTTCTCATCCGATGCCGGCTCGGAAGGCGCTTCCTCTTCCTCGCCACCTTCCTCGACGACGGTCATTTCCAGGAGATCGTCACCCTCGGAGAGCTTGTCGCCCTCCTTCACCAGGATCTTTTCCACCTTGCCGGCATAGGGAGACGGCACTTCCATCGTTGCCTTGTCGGATTCCACCGTCACCAGCGGATCATCCGCCTCGATGGTGTCGCCTTCGGAGACGTTGATCTCGATCACCGGCACGTTGTCAAAACCGTCCAGGTTCGGGACCTTGACCGTCTCCTTTCGGCTGCCGCCGGATTTCTTCTTCGGCGCCGGTTTGCTCTCTTCGGATTTGGCCTCAGTTTGCTCTTCAGCCTTTTCCTCTTCCTGTTCCTGTTCCTGCTCCTCGCTGGCAGACTCGTCGGAGCCACCGGATTCGCCGCTGACCTCCATCATGCCGACGACGTCGCCTTCGCTGACCTTGTCACCCACCTTGACGGTGATCTTGGTGATCTTGCCCTTGAAAGGCGCCGGCAGTTCGACGGACGCCTTGTCGGATTCCACGGTCAGAATCGGATCTTCTTCCTCAACCGAATCCCCTTCGCTAGCGATGATTTCGATGATCTCGACTTCATCAGCACCGCCGAGATCGGGAACCTTGATTTCCTGTTCACTCATGGCGGTCTCCTTAGCTCAGCACCGGGTTCGTTTTGTTGCGGTCGATTCCGTACTTGCGCATCGCTTCGAGAACCTGCTCCTGCTTGATCTCGCCATCTTTGGCCAGGGCCGCCAGAGCGGTAACGGTCACGTAGTAGCGATCCACCTCGAAGAAGTTACGCAGCTTCTCACGGGTATCGCTGCGGCCGAAGCCGTCGGTGCCCAGGGTCATGAAGGTTTTGGGGATGAGCGCCCGCAGCTGCTCGGAATGCAACTTGATGTAGTCGGTGGAAGACACCACCGGCCCCTGCTGTTTCTCCAGCATCTGGGTCACATAGGGCTTCTTGGGTTTGTCGTCCGGGTGCAGATGGTTCCAGCGCTCCACATGCTGGCCGTCACGGGCCAGTTCGTTGTAGCTGGTCACGCTCCAGACATCGGAGGCCACGCCCCAGTCGTCTTTCAGCATCTGGGCGGCTTCACGCACTTCGTTCATGATGGCGCCGGAGCCGAGCAGTTGAACCCTCGGGCTCTTCTTGCGGCCCTTGGTCTCCACCGATTCGAATTTGTACATGCCCTTGATAATGCCGTCTTCACAGTCTTTCGGCATGGCAGGCTGTTCGTAGTTCTCGTTTTCAATGGTCAGGTAGTAGAAGACGTTCTTGTTTTCCTCGAACATCTCCTTCATACCGTGACGGATCACCACCGCCATCTCGTAACCGTAGGCCGGATCGTAGGCCTTGCAGTTCGGAATGGTGTTGGCGAGCACATGGCTGTGGCCATCCTGGTGCTGCAGACCTTCGCCATTAAGTGTGGTACGGCCGGCGGTTCCACCGATCAGGAAGCCTCGGGCCTGCATATCGCCGGAAGCCCAGGCCAGGTCGCCCACACGCTGGAAACCGAACATGGAATAGAATACATAGAACGGGATCAGCGGGAAGCTGTTGGAGCTGTAGGAAGTGGCGGCCGCCATCCAGGTGGCCATGGCACCGTCTTCGTTGATGCCTTCCTGCAGGATCTGGCCTTTCTTGTCCTCCCGGTAGTACATGATCTGGTCACGGTCCTGGGGCACGTACTTCTGGCCCTCGGAGGTGTAGATACCCAGCTGACGGAACATGCCTTCCATACCGAAGGTCCGGGCTTCGTCCGGCACGATCGGCACCACGCGTTTGCCGATGCGCTTGTCCTTCACCAGGGCGGTCAGAATGCGTACGAACGCCATGGTGGTGGAGATTTCACGTCCATTGGAGCCTTCGAGCACCTGTTTGAAGATGTCCAGATCAGGGATCTGCAGCGGCTGGCAATCCTTGTTGCGCTTGGGATAGAAGCCACCCAGTTCCTGCCGGCGCTTTTTCATGTAGACCAGCTCGGGGCTGTCCGGTGCCGGGCGGTAGTAGGGAACATTCTCCAGCTCGTCGTCCTTCAGGGGCACACCGAAGCGGTCGCGGAATTCCTTCAGGGTATCGATGTCCAGTTTCTTCAGGGAATGGGCGGTGTTCTGGGCTTCGCCCGCTGCCCCGAAACCGTAGCCCTTGATGGTGTGGGCCAGGATCACCGTGGGCTTGCCGTTGGCCTGGTTGACGGCACGATGATAGGCCGCATACACCTTGTACGGGTCGTGACCACCGCGATTCAGCTTCTGGATATCTTCATCGGACAGGTTCTCGGCAAGCTTGGCCAGCTCCGGTGATCTGCCAAAGAACTCCTTGCGGGTGTAGGCCGGGCCCTTGAACGTGAGATTCTGAAGCTCACCATCGCAGATTTCGTCCATGGCACGCTGCATGACGCCGTTCTGATCTTTCTCGAACAGCGGATCCCACATGCGGCCCCAGACCACCTTGATCACGTTCCAACCGGCACCCCGGAACACGCCTTCCAGCTCCTGGACAATCTTGCCGTTACCACGTACCGGGCCATCGAGGCGCTGCAGGTTACAGTTGACCACCCAGATCAGGTTATCCAGGTTCTCGCGCCCGGCCTTGGAGATGGAGCCCAGGGTTTCAGGTTCGTCGCACTCACCGTCGCCCACAAACGCCCACACCTTGCGGCCGTCCATATCAATCAGCTCACGGTTATGCAGGTACTTCATCACGTGGGCCTGGTAGATCGACTGGATGGGACCCAGACCCATGGATACTGTCGGGAACTGCCAGTATTCCGGCATCAGCCAGGGGTGGGGGTAAGAAGAAAGGCCTTCGCCATCCACTTCTTCCCGGTACTTGTCCAGCTGGGATTCCTCAAAACGGCCCTCAAGGAAAGAGCGGGCGTAAATACCCGGCGCCGCGTGGCCCTGGAAGTACACAAGATCGGATTCACGCTTCTCGTCGCCACCGTGGAAGAAATAGTTGAAGCCCACGTCGTACAGCGTGGCCGCCGAGGAGAAGGTAGAAATATGGCCGCCGAGTTCGCCCGGGCGCTTGTTGGCGCGAACCACCATGGCCATGGCGTTCCAGCGGATCAGGGAGCGGATACGACGCTCCATGAAAAGGTCGCCCGGCATCTGGGCCTGCTGAATCACCGGAATGGTGTTGCGGAACGGCGTGGTGATGGAATACGGCAACTCGGTGCCATCGCGGCTGGCGCGCTCGGAGAGTCGCTCCAGAATGTATTTGGCTCGCTCAACGCCTTCGTTCTCGATCAGAGATTCCAGTGCGTCAAGCCATTCACTGGTTTCAATGGGATCATCGTCCTGGTACATCAAACCCTCCCCTTGGCATCAAAAGGTGCAGCGCGGGCAACGATCAGCAGCCGCTGCGCATACAGTGTCGATAAGCTGCGTGAAAATGCAGAGTAATTGTTATGGGTGTATCAGCCTGATGGCGGTACTGCAGGACAGTACATGGAACCTCCATCAAGCATAGAACAGCTTTCAAAGTTTTCCTGCCCGGCTGGCCCTGTGGAATCAGGCTTTTGGCCCGCGGCAAGCCGGTGGTTCGAGAGCGTGCTCACATTGATGCGCCCGAAGTTGTAGTGTTTTTACTACATTTTGATTGAGCAAAGCAATCAAATGGGCCCATATGGCCCTTCGAACAACATTCCATTGCGGTTACTTACGCAAGAATGACCTTTTTCAGACCACCACACAACCAGAATCAGACCAAGGTCGTAGTTTTCCGAACACGCCCGAAATTCATAGCGTTACTAAATGATCCGGCATCGATCTGACTCTTTCTTGAATCTATTTTCCTTTTATTTTCAGACACTTTTAAGCTCCCTCGAGTCGTACACCCTACATCTTTGGCGACATTTTTTAATTAGACCTGAAAATAAATTCCGATTTATGTATACTTGCCTGCCCGTTTTTTAACCACCGGAAAAGTGGTCCGACCACTTTTTCAGTCATTGGCAACAACAGAGGGCGATCTATGAACTCCATCGTCACCTTTCCGAACCGGATTCCCGTTACGGAGTTCGAGGAACGGCGTTTCAAGGTCTACACCGACCGCCAGCTCGACAAGATCGAAATCATCCAGAATCTCCCCGAAGAGACCCTGTTTGAAATGAAGGTGGTAGCCAGCGTGCTGCCCTTCCGGGTCAACGAGTACGTGATCAACGAACTGATCAACTGGGACAATGTACCCAACGATCCGATCTACCAACTTGTCTTCCCTCAAAAAGGGATGTTGAAGGACGAACATTTCGAGCGTATGGCAGCGCTGCACCGGGAAGGTGCCGACAAGAAGGAAATCCAGGCCGCCGCCAAGGAAATCCGGGACGAACTGAACCCGCACCCAGCCGGCCAGATGGAAATGAACATGCCGGAACTGGACGGTGAAGTGCTCGACGGCGTTCAGCACAAGTACCGCGAGACCGTGCTGTTCTTCCCGGCTCAGGGCCAGACCTGCCACTCCTACTGCACCTTCTGTTTCCGCTGGGCGCAGTTTGTCGGTGACAAGGACCTGAAGATGGCCAGCACCGAAGCCGAGAAGCTGCACGGCTATCTGAAAGAGCACACCGAAGTGACCGACCTGCTGGTCACCGGTGGCGACCCGATGGTGATGAAGACCAAGAACCTGGTCCAGTACCTGGAGCCGCTGCTGGAGCCGGAGTTTGACCACATCCAGACCATCCGCATCGGCACCAAGGCCCTGACCTTCTGGCCGTACCGGTTCGTGACCGACAAGGATGCGGACGAGCTGATCGAGCTGTTTGCCAAGCTGGTCGACGCCGGCAAACACGTGGCCATCATGGCCCACTACAACCACTGGCAGGAAATCACCACCGAAATCGCGGAAGAGGCCATCCGCCGCATCCGTGCCACCGGTGCCGAAATTCGCGCCCAGGGCCCGCTGATCAAGCACGTTAACGACGATGCCGACGCCTGGGCCAAGCTGTGGAAGAAGGAAGTGAAGCTGGGCATCATCCCCTACTACATGTTCGTAGAGCGGGACACCGGCGCCAAGAACTACTTCGAGGTGCCCCTGGCCGAGGCCTACAACATCTACCGCGAAGCCATGAAGCAGGTTTCGGGCCTGGCCCGCACCGCCCGCGGCCCGAGCATGAGTGCAGGCCCCGGCAAGGTGGAAATCCAGGGCATCACCGAGATTAAGGGCGAGAAGGTTTTCGTCCTGCGCTTCCTCCAGGGCCGCAACCCGGACTGGGTACAGCGCCCGTTCTTCGCCAAATACAGCGACACAGCCACCTGGCTGCATGAGCTGGAACCGGCTTTCGGAGAGGAGAAATTCTTCTTTGAAGACGAGTATGAGCAGATGAAGAAAGGCAACGGCTAAGCGCTCGTTGCCAGCCCCGGGATGGGGATAGCGCCACTCGATGTCGGGGCTGAATCCGGGGTCAAAGTCGGGGTCAGATGAAAGCCTTCATCTGACCCCTTTTTCATTCCGGACTCCCAAAACCCTGCCCCAGATCAACCAAATACCTCTTTTGGTTATTGACTTGTTAAATATCAACCAAAACAAAAGTTGTTATTTAACAATCATTTGCAAACCTGAAATTGTCCCTGTAACGAGAAAAACCTACTTTCTTATGGCCCTTAACAGAACACATGGGCTTCGGGAGTATTGATCAGGGAAGACTTACCAATTATCCGATTCCTCCTTGCCTGATACCCCCACTGCAGTAGGTGGCATTCCAGGCAATGCTGCCATTCTTTTACTAATGACAACGGAAACAGTGATGTTCAAGAAAAATACTTTGCTGCGTGCGCTGATTGCTGCGGGTTTGACTTCGGGTTTGGTTGCTTGTGGGGGAGGTTCCTCCAGCAGCTCCTCGGACGGAACTTCCACACAGACTGAACAGCCCTCATCTACGACTGATACGAAATCAGTAGGCCAGTTTGTTGATAGCCCCGTTCAGGGCCTGCGTTACTTTACCTCCTCAGGATCAGGAGTTACGACGGCTGAAGGTAAGTTCGAATATAAAGATGGAGACGAAATTTTCTTCCTCGTCGGAAACACTCTGATTGGCCAGTCCATAGCGGGCCCCGTTCTAACTCCTCTGGATGTAGTTGGCGACGCCCAAAATGCCGACAAAAGCATGAACATCCTACGCTTCCTACAGACTCTGGATGAGAACGGGGATCCCTCTGATGGGATCGTTATATCCGACAATGTAACCGCGCTCGCCGAAACCGCCGGTACGGAAGTCAACTTCGATTTGCCTGCTGACCAATTCGAAGCGCAAACAAGTGTGCAACGCCTTGCTTCAGAGGCAGGCAAAGACGCTTGGTTACCGCCGAGGCGGCTAATACACATTTCGAGACAACTCTGAGCTCACTGGCCAACAACGAAGTCGATATTCGTGGCGAGTGGATCGCAAACACAGTGTACAAGCAAGGCGGGAAAATCCTGTGTGAAGGAACAGCCACCTGGACCTACAAAACTGATGGTTTGTCAGTAACCGGTGATGAGCTTAACCCGGATACCAGCGGTACAACGGTGGACTGCGGTATTACACAGCTTGACCATACAGGCGCCTATGAAAGTGAGGCACTTTCTGATCCGGGCATGGGGTGTACCGGTGGTATTTGCACTCTCGACCAATTAAACAAAGTCATTCCGGACTGGGAAAAATCCACCAACACCTGGACACACACGGACCATGGAACCATCAATGAAGTTAACTATTCTGTTGTCGAGCTGTCGCACAGTATCGGGTCTGACACCATGCGTCGGATCAAAACAGATATCAATAAAAGTACCATTGTAGCGACTGGAGAGACCAATACAGAAGTTTGGGGCGTATTCGAAACCACTTTCCTGAAAAAAGAGGCTGCCGAATATACTAAGGACATGCGCGGTACATGGGAGATTACCTCGACCAGAGCAACATGCCCGGACGTTTCTGTATCCCACACTATCACCTACTCTGACACAGGAATTACGGCAGTCGGAGAGGAGCTTAACGTTCGGAATGGCGCTTGCGTCATCGATAACATTAATGAAACCCTCCCCTACGATGACTCAGCATTACCAGCGGATTTCTGCGGCCCTGAGTGTTCCTATCAAGAACTGAATGGGACCTACTCCGATGAAGGAGACACTATCAAACTCTCCCACAAGCGAGGCTCCAATATGATTAACCGGACAAAGGGGTTCGATAGCCGCGAAGTTTGGGTGAAAATTAAGTAACTCAACGCCAATAGCTTAAGCGACTAGAGACTAATCAGTTGTTCTAGGCTGCCAGTATTGTGGCCTTATGAAAAAGGGGTCAGATGAAAGCTTTCATCTGACCCCGACCATGCAACCTTGCCCCGATCCCGACGCTACCATCTCCCTCACCTTCCCCGCTTCGGCACAAACCCTGCCGGCTTGTCCCGAATCCAGTCCACGAACACCCTCAGCTCCTCCAGCTCCATAAGCTTTTCCCGGGTGTTGTAACGCAGCCCCAGCTCGTACTCGGAGCACGCCCTGTGAATGGCGCTATGGCATGGCCGGCATACCCACAGGGTTCGGGTGATCAGTTCTTCCTTGGTGAACAGTGTCTGGAAGCGCTTTTTGCGGTGCAGGTGTTTGGGGATGAGGTGGTGACGGGTGAGTTTGGCGACGGGGCGTTGGCAGAGTTCGCAGTGGTTGGGTTGGGGTGGGAGTTTTAGCATGGCTTTGGGGTGGTTTGAAGGTGGGGTCAGATGAAGGATTTCATCAGACCCCGAGTGGGTGCTGGCGTGAAGTTGGGGTCAGATGAAGACTTTCATCTGACCCCGGGCGGAGCCGGTGCTCCCCCATCAGTGCATCAGGGTATAGAGCTTTCTACGATAGGTGCGCACGTCCGGATTGTTGTTGCCGAGTTTGTCGAACAGCTCGATCAGGGTAGTTTTGGCGATGCCGTCCTTGTAGGTGCTGTCGGCCTGCATCAGGCGGATCAGCAGGTCCATGGCCTCGGCGTTTTCGTCTTTGAGCACGTGCTGCAGGGCCAGCTGATGGAGGGCTTCGGCGTTTTTCGGGTCGGCTTCCAGTTTCTTCTGGAGCTCGGCCACCGGGGGCAATTCGCCGGCCTGTTTCATGAACTTGATACGGGCGGCCAGCTGTTTGGCGTGGTGCTGAAGTTTCTCTTCCGGCGGCAGGCTGTCCAGCACCTGCTCGGCGGTTTCCAGGTCTCCGGTTTCCGCTTTCAACTGCGCCAGGTCGATCAGGACCTTCATATTCTCGGGGTCCTGGCGGTTCAGCTCGGCAAGGATCTCCAGCGCGCCGTCGACGTCGCCGCTTTCCCACAGGCGGTGGGCAACATCGTAGGGATCTTCCTTGGGCGCTTCCACGTGCTTCTCCAGCACCTTCCGGATTTCGCTTTCGGGCTGGGCGGCGTTAAAGCCGTCCACGGCCTGGCCGTCCTTCACCAGAATTACTGTCGGCAGGCTGCGCACGCCGAGGCTTGCGGTGAGCTCCTGCTGTTCATCGGCGTTGACCTTGGCGAGTCTGAAGCCACCTTCATACTCGTTGGCCAGTTTCTCGAGAATCGGCATCAGCTGCTTGCACGGCGCACACCACTCGGCCCATACATCGATCAGGATGGGCGTATTGGCGGAGGCATCCATGACCTCCTGCTGAAAATTCTCCATGGTCGCGTCAAAAACGTGGGGCGAGTTGCTCATCTGGGCACCTGAACCGTTGAATGAATATATGAATCTGCCTCGATCATGGGGTCAATGGCGGGAAAATCAAGCTTCCGCAGCCACGGACTCTCCTCCACTGTCGCAAAGCCAAATCCTTGAAATAACCGTAACTGCCGCTACATACGCAAGTAGACCTGATCGCGGGCCACTGTTCACCATCGCCCGTGCGATGACAACCTTTGAGGGATGCAACGACGGCATGAATGACGACAACCGCAATGACAGCCTTGAGGAATTCGAAGAAGACGTGACCGAATACATCGGCAAGGACGAACACAGCAAGAGCCTTGCCCTGCCCCAGCAGATCATGCCCCGGCGCATGTATGTACTGCCGGTATCCAATCGGCCGTTCTTCCCGGCCCAGGTTCAGCCAGTGGTTGTCAACCAGGATCCCTGGCATGAAACCCTCAAGCGCGTGGGCGAGACCGATCATCGCGTGCTCGGCATCTGCTATGTGGAGGAACACGACGCCGAACAGGGCATCCCCGCCAGCGAGCAACTGGAAACCATCGGTTGTGCGGTGCGTGTGCACCATGCCCAGAAGGAAAGCGGCAAGGTCCAGTTTATCGCCCAGGGCCTGCAGCGGTTCCGCATCGTTCAATGGTTGCGGCGGAAACCTCCCTACCTGGTGGAGGTGGAGTATCCGAACGAGCCTGAGGAAGACGCCGACGAGCTCAAGGCCTATACCCTGGCCATCATCAGCGCCATCAAGGAACTGCTGCGGACCAATCCACTCTATGGCGAGGAGGTGAAACAATACCTGTCCCGTTTCGGGCCGGACGACAGCTCCCCCCTGGCCGATTTCGGGGCCTCGATGACCAGTGCACCCGGCCCCGAGCTCCAGGACGTGCTGGACACGGTGCCCCTGCTCCGGCGCATGGAAAAAGTCCTGTTGCTGATGCGCAAGGAACAGGAAGTAGCACGGCTGCAATCAGAGATCAGTGAAGAGGTCAACGAGAAGGTCCAGAAGCACCAGCGCGAGTTCTTCCTGCGGGAACAGCTCAAGGTCATCCAGCGCGAGCTTGGCATGGCCAAGGACGACAAGACCGCCGATGCGGAGCGCTTTCAAGAACGAATGGCCAAGCTGAATCCTCCCGAGCCGGTACAGGAACGTTTCCGGGATGAACTTCAGAAACTGCAGGTGCTGGAACAGGGCTCGCCGGAATATGGCGTGACCCGAAATTACCTGGACTGGCTCACCCAGGTGCCCTGGGGCCAGTATTCCGAGGACCATTTCGACCTGGCCGAGGCCCGGCGCATCCTGGACCGGGACCATGATGGCCTGGATGATGTGAAAGACCGCATCGTTGAATTCCTGGCCGAGGGCACCTTCAAGGGCGAAGTCAGCGGCTCGATCCTGCTACTGGTGGGCCCGCCCGGCGTGGGCAAGACCTCCATCGGGCATTCCGTTGCCGATGCCCTGGGCCGTCAGTTCTACCGGTTCAGCGTGGGCGGCATGCGTGACGAGGCCGAGATCAAGGGCCACCGCCGCACCTACATCGGCGCCATGCCTGGTAAGTTCGTGCAGGCTCTGAAGGACTCGAAGGTTGCCAACCCGGTGATCATGCTGGACGAGATCGACAAGATCGGTGCGTCGTACCAGGGGGACCCGGCCTCTGCCTTGCTGGAAACCCTGGATCCCGAACAAAACCGGGAGTTCCTCGACCATTACCTGGATGTCCGCATGGACCTGTCCAAGGTGCTGTTCATCTGCACCGCCAACCAGCTGGATACCATTCCGCGGCCTTTGCTGGACCGGATGGATGTGATTCGCCTGTCCGGCTACATCACCGAGGAAAAGCTGGCGATCGCGAAGCACCATCTGATGCCGCGACTGCTCAAGCGGGCAGGGTTGCTGAAGAAACAGCTCAATGTCACCGATGCCGCCCTCAGGCAGGTGATCGAGGGCTATGCCCGGGAAGCCGGTGTGCGGAACCTGGAGAAACTGCTGCACAAGATCATCCGCAAGGGCATCGTGAAGCTGCTGGATAATCCGGACCAGCCGGTGAAAGTGGGCGTGGCAGACCTGCCCGAGTACCTGGGGCAGCCCGCCTTCCGCAAGGAAAAAGCACTGAAAGGTACCGGGGTTGTCACCGGCCTGGCCTGGACCGCCATGGGTGGCGCTACGCTCAGCATCGAGGCGTCCCGCATTCACAGCAGCCAGCGGGGCTTCAAGCTGACCGGTCAGCTGGGGGATGTGATGCGGGAATCGGCGGAGATTGCCTACAGCTACGTGTCATCGAACCTGAAGCGATACAAGGGCGACCCCACCTTTTTCGACAAGTCCTTTGTGCACCTGCATGTGCCGGAGGGCGCGACGCCGAAGGACGGCCCGAGTGCTGGTGTCACCATGGCCACCGCGCTGCTGTCCATCGCCCGGAAGGAGGCGCCCCAGCAGAACATCGCCATGACCGGGGAGCTGACCCTGACTGGCCAGGTGCTGCCCGTTGGCGGCATCCGGGAGAAGGTGATCGCGGCGCGGCGGCAGAAGATAAGTAACCTGATCCTGCCGGAGGCGAACCGGGGGGATTATGAGGAGCTGCCGGAGTATCTCAAGGAAGGGCTGACGGTGAATTTTGCGCGGCACTATAACGATGTGTTTCAGGTTTGTTTTGGGGGCAAGCCGCGGAAGGGGTCTTCGGTGCATTGATTGGGAAGTCGGGGCTTGGGACAGGTGAAAGAGGGGTCAGATGAAGGCTTTCATCTGACCCCGGGGGATTGACGCCAATTCGGAGTAGGCCGGGGTCTGAAGAACGCCTTCTTCTGACCCCATTTTCATCCCTCAAGCCCCCGTTTAATGCCTCAGGCCTTCTCCTTCCAACCGTCATCCTTCAACACCGACCCCACGGTCAGCACCGGCGAGGCATCGATCTCGTCGGCGTCCATCATGTTCGCCACGCGCTGCAACGAGGCCAGGATCATGGTCTGCTCCCACTCGTGCAGGCTCTGGAACTTCTGGATGAAGTCTTCCTGCAGGGGATTCGGGGCGCGGGAGAGGATGTCAGCGCCCTCTTCGGTCAGGTGCGCATGCACCTTGCGCTTGTCCTTGGTGCTGCGGACGCGATAGACCAGCTTGCGATGTTCCAGCCGGTCCAGGATGGTGGTCACGGTGGCCTGGCTCAGGCTGACCTTGTCGGCGATGGTGCCGATGGTCACCTCACCGAGGTCCCGGATGGTCCGCATGATCAGCAGTTGCGGGCCAGTGAGCCCGGCATGCTTGCTCAGCCGCTTGGAATGAAGATCCGTTGCCCGGATGACGCGGCGAAGCGCTACCAGCACCTGTTCGTAATTGTCCACAGAGTTGCTCCGACTACTCAACACTTGTTTATACCTCTAACTATTAGAGGTCTTTGTACCCTTAAATGCAAGTGGGCACTTCCACTTAACTTCGCCTGATGCCCCTTTAAACTGTCGGTACGGCATTTTTTCCGCCAGCCACTATGCTAAGGTCAGCTGTTTTCCAAAACCGCAAAACGGACGCAGTACCATGATCAACCGATTCCTCATCTCGCTCTTGCCATTGTTCAGGACAATGCGCACCGGCACCATGCTGTACCTGCTCCTCCTGGCCGGGTCTGCGGCCGCCCAGGGCACCGGAGAGCGGCCATCCATGGACGACGATGTCACCTCCGACGATGTGGCCGCCGCGCTGGCGGATCTGGAAGAGCCCATGTACACGCCGTTCATCGAGCTCTACCTGCTGGAGGAAAGCAAGGCCCTGCGCAAGGAGATGATGGACACCCGCGCCGAGCTGATCGAGAAGGTGGTCGACAAGGAGTTGTCCGTGGCCGACAAGACCATGTCCTACGCTACCGATACGGTCACCTACTTCTTCTATCTGATTGCCGGTGCCACCTCCATCCTGGTTGTGATCGGCTGGAACTCGATCCGGGACATGCGCAACCAGCTGGCCAGTGTCGCGGAAAAACGGGTAAACGAGCTGGTGGTGGAATACGAAAAGCGCCTCAAGTCCATCGAGGAACAGCTCCAGCAGAAATCCGACATCATTCACCAGAACCAGGCCGAGATCGAACGCACCAACGAGGTGCACTCGCTCTGGCTCAAGGCAAGCCAGGAGACTTCCCAGCAGAACAAGATCGCCGCCTACGACCGTATCCTCGATCTCCGGCCGGACGATGTGGAAGCCCTCAGCTACAAGGCCGATGCCGTTCTGGAAATGCAGGAACCGCTCTGGGCCATCAGCCTGTGCCGCCGGGCTCTGAAACTGGACCCGGAGAACGGCCACGCCCATTACCAGCTGGCCTGCGCCTATGCCGAGATCGGCCGCTGGGAAGACGCCGTCAGCACCCTGGAGAAAGCCATCGATATTTCGGAAGCGTATCGGGACGATGCTTCCGTGGATCCGAGCTTCGAACAGTTGCGTGAACACGAAAGCTTCCGCACACTGGTGTTCCCGGATCAGGAAGAGAACAGCACGGACGCGTGACACTTTTCTCAGTCAGGCACACGCTTTGCAAGCATTCTGCCAGGTTGAAGCTTTCTGTCTTCAATGCAGACACGCTTTGAAAAAGTTGTGTTCCTGAACAAACGCTGGCCGGCCCGGCTTGACAAGCGGTAGCCCGTGGTGTTTGTTTGCTCTCTGAGAACACAAGAATAACCCTGAACAAAACAGGACTGACCTAATGAGAACCTCAGTAAAAAAACTCGCAACCGCTGTAAGCACTTCCGTTGCCTTGATGGCCGCCGGTCAGGCAGCCGCAGAGATCCAGGTTGGTATTGCCGGCCCGATGACCGGCCCCGTCGCCCAGTACGGTGACATGCAATTCTCCGGTGCCCGCATGGCCATCGAACAGATCAACGCCAACGGTGGCGTTATGGGCGAAGAGCTGGTGGCCGTCGAATACGACGACGTCTGTGACCCGAAACAGGCCGTTACTGTAGCCAACAGCCTGGTCAACGATGGTGTCAGCTTTGTTGTGGGCCATCTGTGCTCCAGCTCCACCCAGCCGGCCTCTGACATCTACGAGGATGAAGGCATCCTGATGGTCACCCCGGCTTCCACCAGCCCGGAAATCACCGAGCGCGGTTATGAGCTGGTGTTCCGCACCATCGGTCTGGACAGCATGCAGGGGCCGGTAGCCGGCAACTACATCGCCAGCCAGAACCCTGAGCGTGTTGCCATCGTTCACGACAAACAGCAGTACGGTGAAGGCATCGCCACCGCCGTGCGCGATACCCTCAAGGATCAGGGCGTTGAAATCGCCATGTTCGAAGGTATCACCGCGGGCGACAAGGACTTCTCCTCCCTGGTCACCAAGCTCAAGCAGGCGGACGTGGACTACGTCTACTACGGCGGCTACCACCCTGAGCTGGGCCTGATCCTGCGCCAGGCGCGCCAGGCCGACCTGGACGCCAAGTTCATGGGCCCTGAAGGTGTCGGTAACAAGGACATCAACACCATCGCCGGCGAGGCTGCTGAAGGTCTGCTGGTAACCCTGCCGCCGGCATTCGACAAGAAAGCCGAGAACCAGGAACTGGTCAAGGCCTTCCAGGACAAGGGTGAAGACCCCTCCGGCCCGTTTGTGCTGACCTCCTACACCGCGGTTCAGCTGATTGCCAACGGCATCGAACAGGCTGAATCCACCGATCCGTTCGAGGTTGCCCAAGCCCTGCGCAGTGGCACCTTCCAGACTCCAATCGGCACCGTTGAATACGACCAGGCCGGCGACATGAAGTCATTCGAGTTTGTTGTGTACGAATGGCATTCAGACGGCAGCAAAACTCCGGTAAACTGAGCCAAAATCGTTAACAAACGGTAATAATGAGAGCACCTTCTCACCGCGATCCGGGAGAAGGTGTTTTTCTAGGCTCCTGTTGATTCTCCCCTGCCCCCGGTGCGGATAACCCGGACCAGGGGCATGGAAGCGGAGGGAGCGGGCCTTCGGAGTTCAAAAACAATGCAAGACCTCCTTTACTTCTCTCAGCAGCTCATTAACGGGCTGACGATCGGGAGCACCTATGCCCTGATCGCCATCGGTTATACGATGGTTTACGGCATCATCGGCATGATCAACTTTGCCCATGGTGAGATCTACATGATCGGCGCCTACACCGCGCTGATCGCCATTACCGGCCTGGCCTCCCTCGGCGTTGCCTGGCTGCCGGTGATCCTGATCGTGGCGCTGATCTGCGCCATGCTGGTCTCCAGCTCCATGGGCTGGGCAGTGGAACGGGTCGCTTACCGGCCGGTTCGCGGGCGCCACCGGCTGATCCCGCTGATTTCCGCCATCGGTATGTCCATCTTCCTGCAGAACTACGTGCACCTGGCACAGGGTTCCCGCAACATCGGCTTCCCGGCCCTGATCGACGGTGGCTTCAATTTTGGTTCCGGCGATGGCTTCCAGATGTCTCTGTCCTACATGCAGATCACCATCTTCATTACCACGCTGATCTGTATGACAGCCCTGTCGCTGTTCATTGCCCGCTCCCGGACCGGTCGCGCCTGTCGTGCGGTTTCCCAGGACCTGGGCATGGCCAACCTGCTGGGTATTGATACCAACCGGATCATCTCGGCAACGTTCGTGATCGGCGCAGCCCTCGCTGCCGTGGCAGGCCTCCTGCTTGGCATGTACTACGGCTCGGTCGATCCCCTGTTCGGCTTCATTGCCGGCCTGAAAGCCTTTACCGCAGCCGTCCTCGGCGGTATCGGAAGCATCCCGGGCGCCATGCTCGGCGGTCTGATACTCGGCGTGGCAGAAAGCATGACGTCCGGCTACCTCAGCGGCGAGTACAAGGATGTCATCTCGTTCAGCCTGCTCATTCTGATTCTGCTGTTCAAACCCACCGGCCTGCTTGGCAAACCGGAGGTTGAGAAGATCTGATGGCTGCTCATAACCTTAAGCACGCACTGTTCTGTGCAATAATCACAATAATCATCGCCTATCCGATCCTGGGGCTGAACCTGGTTGCCCAGGGCACGTCCGTTGGCCTGGAAGGCGCGACCACCGCGACCGTCGTCAACATCTTCCTGGCGGCCGTTGCGGTTTTCCTGTTCCAGCTGTTCCGCGACAACATCATGGCTGTGTTCGGCAAGGTTCCGAACCTCAACCCGCTGGCCAAACGTGGTCCGGTATCCATGGAAAAGCGCCTGCTGATGGAACGGGTGTTCTTTGTTGCAATCATCCTGCTTGCCCTGGTCTGGCCGTTTATCGTGTCCCGCGGGGCAGTCGATCTGGCCACCCTGGTGCTCATCTACATCATGCTGGCCCTCGGCCTGAACGTGGTGGTGGGCCTCGCCGGCCTGCTCGACCTCGGCTACGTCGCCTTCTATGCGGTGGGGGCCTATACGTTTGCGTTGCTGTCCCAGTACTTCGGGATCTCCTTCTGGCTGGCCTTGCCGATCGGCGCGCTGCTCGCCGCCCTGTTCGGGTTTGTGCTGGGCTTTCCGGTGCTCCGGTTACGTGGTGACTACCTCGCCATTGTCACCCTGGGCTTCGGGGAGATTATTCGTATCCTGCTGAACAACTGGACCTCGCTGACCGGCGGCCCCAACGGCATCGGTGGCATTCCGGATCCGACCCTGTTCGGCATGGAGTTCGGCCGCCGGGTCAAGGAGGAAGGCAATGTCTCCTTCCACGAGACCTTCGGCATTGCCTACTCCGGCGAGCACAAGGTGATCTTCCTGTACCTGATCGCCCTGGTACTGGCCATCTTCACCTTGCTGGTCATCCGCCGCTTCATGCGTATGCCCGTGGGTCGCGCCTGGGAAGCCCTGCGGGAAGACGAGATCGCAGCCCGCTCACTGGGCATGAGCCGCACCGCGGTGAAACTCTCGGCCTTCACCATTGGCGCTTTCTTTGCCGGCTTTGCCGGTACCGTGTTTGCTTCCAAGCAGGGCTTTATCAGCCCGGAATCCTTCGTATTCCTGGAGTCCGCCATCATCCTGGCCATCGTGGTTCTGGGTGGCATGGGCTCACAGGTCGGGGTGATCCTGGCTGCGATTGCCGTCACCATCCTGCCCGAGCTCGCCCGGGAGTTCTCTGAATACCGGATGCTCATCTTTGGTGCCGCCATGGTACTGATGATGGTCTGGCGTCCGCAGGGCTTGTTGCCCATGCGCCGCATTCAAATCGAACTCAAAGAGCAGGGGTGACAGACAATGCTTGAAGTACAGAATCTGTCCATGCGCTTCGGCGGCCTGCTGGCGGTGGACCAGGTATCCGTTGATGTCCGGGAACACGAGATCGTCTCGATCATCGGCCCCAACGGCGCCGGCAAGACCACGGTGTTCAACTGTATCAGTGGCTTCTACAAACCAACCGGCGGCAAGATCCTGTTCCAGGGTCAGGAAATCCAGGGCAAGCCCGACTACAAGATTTCCCGCCTGGGCATGGTGCGCACGTTCCAGCACGTGCGCCTGTTCAGCAAGATGACGGTGGTGGAGAACCTGCTGGTCGCCCAGCACCGGCACCTGAACACCAACCTGTTGGCCGGCCTGCTGAAAACCCCGGATTACCGGGAGCGGGAGAAGAAGTCCCTGGAGCGGGCACGGTACTGGCTGGACCGGGTCGGGCTGCTCGAGATGGCCAACTGGGAAGCTGGCAACCTGGCCTATGGCCAGCAACGGCGCCTGGAGATCGCCCGCTGCATGGTGACCGAACCGCAGCTGCTGATGCTGGATGAGCCGGCAGCCGGCCTCAACCCGGCGGAAACGAAGGAACTGGATCAGCTGATTGTCAGCCTGAAAGAGGACTACAACGTTTCCGTGTTGCTGATTGAGCACGACATGAGCCTGGTAATGGGTATTTCCGACCGGATCAACGTCATTAACCAGGGTCGTCCCCTGGCCAGTGGCACGCCGGAGGAAATCCGCCAGAACGACGACGTGATCAAAGCCTATCTGGGCGAGGCCTGAGGACCAACCATGCTAGTACTTGAGAATGTTCATACCCATTACGGGAAAATCGAGGCGCTGCACGGGGTATCGGTCGAGGTAAAGAAAGGCGAGATCGTCTCCCTGATCGGTGCCAACGGTGCCGGCAAGACAACCCTGCTGATGACCGTCTGCGGCAGCCCCCAGGCGAGTTCCGGGCGGGTCATCCTGGAAGGGCGGGACATCACCAACGAGCCCACCTCCCAGATCATGCGCTCCGGCATTTCGATTGTGCCCGAGGGCCGGCGGGTGTTCTCCGGCCTGACCGTGGAGGAGAATCTGCACATGGGCGGGTTCTTTAACACCAAGGCGGAGATCCGCAAGAGCCAGGACCATGTCTATGACCTGTTCCCCCGGCTCAAGGAGCGGGAGCACCAGCGCGCCGGCACCATGTCCGGTGGTGAGCAGCAGATGCTGGCCATCGGCCGGGCCCTGATGAGCAAGCCCCGGATGATCATCCTGGACGAACCGTCCCTGGGGCTGGCGCCGATCGTGATCCAGCAGATCTTCGAGATCATCGGGCAATTGCGGGAAGAAGGCATTACGGTGTTCCTGGTGGAGCAGAACGCCCACCAGGCCCTGAACCTGGCGGACCGTGGTTACGTGCTGGAGACCGGACGGATCCGCCTGCACGACACCGGCAAGAACCTGCTGGCCAACCCGGACGTTCGCAACGCGTATCTCGGCGGCTGACAGCCACCCCGAAGGATCGGCAGAACAGCCGGAGCGTTGGCAACACGCCCCGGCTTTTTGGTCCATATGGCCTGAAAAGAGACACATCCCAGCGCCGTCAGCGTGAAAAATCCGACATAAATCAATTACTCACGAATCCTTTCACTTGCGAATCCGGAACTTGGACTATACTCAAGCCAACGGTCTACCTGTCTCCACAGGACCTGTCAGGGCCGTTCCTTCCCGGCTGTCCCCAATGGGGCCGGCCGGGAGATCAATGCGACGACTGCAAAAAACCACAGAAAGGAGTGGATAATGAAAAAACTGATCGCTGGTGCAATTCTTCTGGGCGCTTCCTCCATGGCTTTCGCCCAGCCGGGCTGTGGCGTGGGTGCCATGATCTGGAAAGGACAATCCGGTATTGCTCCCCACGTTCTGGCCGCCACCACCAACGGTACCTTCGGTAACCAGACCTTTGGTATGACTACCGGCACCCTGGGCTGTCAGACCAACCAGTCTGTTCAATCCATGGCCATGTACATGGACAGCAACATCGACAAGGTTGCCCGTGACATGTCCCGTGGCTCCGGTGAAAACCTCGACACCCTGGCGGTTCTGCTGGGCGTAGAGGAAGCCGACCGTGACGCATTCCGCAAGGTACTCCAGGACAACTTCGCAACCATCTTCCCGGACGCCGACACCACTTCTGGTGAAGCCGTGGATGCCATCGTTGCGCTGCTGGAGCAGGACCAGGCTCTGAGCAAATACGTAGCGGCATAACAACCGTTAACCGCAAGGAAGGACATGGCGCCAGGGACGGCGCCTGACCGATTTCCCAACGACCCGGATCAATCTTCTCCATGGGCCAGACCGTGCGTTTCGGGCAAGCGATTCTCTGCCTTGCCGTCAGCTTCAACCTCCACGCCAACCAACAGACGATTCCAGAAAACCTGCACAAGGACCCGGCCTGGCTGACACTGGGCCACTACCACACCGACACCTTCGGCGATGGCTACGCCAGCCAGGCCGACGACCCGGCTTTCTTCCTGAGCGAGAACGGCAAGCACTCGCCCCGGGCCGAGCTTGAAGCCACCCTGGCGGCAATCCAGGAACCCGGCGGTGGCAACGATCATGCCCGCTGCCGTTTCCCGGCCCGGGATGCCTGGCTCCGGGACCGCCTGGACCTGCCGGACTCGGAAGTATCCTGTCCGGACTACCAGGACTGGAAAGACACCCTGAATACTGAAACCGTCACCCTGGTATTTGCAGCTTCCTACCTGAACAGCCCTTCCTCCATGTTCGGGCACACCTTCCTGCGGCTGGACCCGCCCCAGGAAGACGAGGAGACCAACCTGCTGCTGGCCAATACCATTTCCTATGCCGCCGATGCCGCCGCCCACGACAGTGAGATCCTGTTTGCCTACAAGGGCATCTTCGGCGGCTATCCAGGCATCACCACGGTGCAGCCCTATTACGAAAAGATCCGTCTGTACTCGGACATCGAACACCGGGACCTGTGGGAATACACCCTGAATCTGGACCAGAGCGAGGTCGACCTGCTGCTGGCCCACGCCTGGGAAATCCAGGACAAGAACTTTGACTACTATTTTTTCGACGAGAACTGTGCCTACCGGCTTCTGGCACTGATTGATGTGGCGCGCCCGGGAACCGACCTGCTGGGTGAAGTGAGCACTCACGCCATCCCCTCTGATACCGTCCGCTGGGTCGTGGACAAGAACCTGGTGGAAGAAGTGTATTACCGGCCCTCGGCGGCCACTTCGGTGGCTTACCAGATCTCGGAGCTGCCGGACGAGCATCAGACCCTGTCGGCAGCGATCGCCAACGGCTATGTCGAGACAGATGCACCCGAGGTCCAACAACTGAGTGACCGGGAACGGGCCAAGGTGCTGGATGCTACCTACGATTATGTGCGTTACCAGAGTGAGGCCGAAGGCTGGCCCAGGGAACATGCCGCGCCTTTGTCCCACCAGCTGCTGGTTTCCCGGAGCCGGATTGGCGGTGTGGATACCAGCTCCCGGCCACCGGAGCCCGAGGTCCGCGATGACCAGGGCCATGACACCTTCCGGGTAAGCCTGGGAGCCGGTCAGCTGGCTCACCGGGAATTTACCCAGCTCACCTTCCGGCCGGCCTACCACGACGTGCTGGACCCTCCGGCGGGGTACCGGCCCGGCGCGCAGCTGCAGTTCCTGCGCCTGGATGCCCGATACTACACAGACAACGACGAGTTGCAGGTGGAACAACTGGTGGGCGTGGAAATCCGTTCCCTGAGCCCCAGGGACCAGTTCTTCTCGCCGCTGTCCTGGCAGGTCGGTTTTGGCGGAAGACGGACGGACACTGGCGAGGACCGGGTACTGGTGCCCTATCTTGAAGGCGGTGCTGGAGGCAGCTGGGCGCTGGGGGATTCCACCCAGGCTTTCGCTATTGCCACCGCCGACCTGGAAATCGACGACGACCTGCGCCGGGGCTATGACGCCGCGCCGGGCGCGGACCTCGGCATACTGCACCAGAACAACCGGTTCAGCCTGATGGCCGGCGCCCGGACCAAGGCCTGGATTGTCAGCAGCCAGCACCGCCAGGATCAGGCGTATATCAAAGGCAACTGGCACTTCGGCCGGGCCCTCAGCCTGTTTGCCGAGTTCACCCGTGAAGATCATTACGACAGGTACCAGAGCACATGGCACGCCGGACTACACGCCTACTTCTGAGCCTCAGGCAACCGCTGTTCACCGCCCTGATCGCCGCTTTGGCGGTCATTCAGAGCGGCTGCAGCAGTGTTTTCTTCTACCCCGATGACATCACCTATGTCACCCCGGACCGGCTCAACCTCGATTACCAGGACGTCTATCTGGATACCGCGGACGGCGAGAGGCTTCACGGCTGGTGGCTGCCGGCCCAGACGGACGATGATGAGCCTCTGGGTACGGTGTATTTCCTGCACGGTAATGCCCAGAACATCAGCAGTCATATCCTGAACGTCGCCTGGCTGCCTGAGCAAGGCTATAACGTGTTCACCATCGACTACCGGGGCTTCGGCCGGTCCACCGGAGATGCGGACATAGAGGGCGCCCTCCACGACGTGGAGACCGGGTTTCGATGGCTGGTTAGCCGTAAGGACGTGGCCGACAAGCCCATTTTTATGCTCGGCCAGAGCCTTGGCGGTGCCCTCGGGATTGCCCTGGCCAGTGAATGGGTGCAGCGGGGGGAACGCCCGGCCCTGGACGGCGTCGTCCTCGATGGCACCTTCTCCGGCTTCCGGCGCATTGCCCGGGAAAAGCTTGATGCATTCTGGCTGACCTGGCCGTTCCAGGCGCCGCTGAGCTGGACCATCCCCTCGGAATACGAAGGGGTGGAAAGGATTGACGACATTGCACCAGTACCGGTGATGGTGATTCACAGCGCGCGGGACGGGATCATTCCGTTTCACCATGGGGTGGCGCTGTATGAGGCGGCTGGGGAGCCGAAGCGGTTTTTGCAGACCGATACGGGGCATGGGTCGACGTTTGTGATTCCCGCTTATCGGGAGGCGGTGTTGAAGTTTTTGGGAGACGGTAAAAATGGGGTCAGATGAAAGTTTTCATCAGACCCCGGGGGGAGCTGGTTTGAAGATGGGGTCAGATGAAAGCCTTCATCTGACCCCGAGTTTAGGCCCGACTTCGAGAAAGGCATTGTGAAAATGGGGTCAGATGAAGGCTTTCATCTGACCCCGGCTTAGGCTTAGAGGCCCGGCTACGGAGTTTCAGGCACAAAAAAGGGGTCAGAAGAAAGCTTTCTTCTGACCCCTGTCTTTACCGCTGGCTATCAGTCAGTGAAGTCGGTGGGCTGCTCGCCTTCCTTCACTTCCTTCATGGACAGCTTTACGCGGCCGCGGTTGTCCACGTCCAGTACCTTGACCAGAACTTCCTGGCCTTCGCTGAGCTCGTCGGTGACGTTCTCGATGCGGCGGTCGGAGATCTGGGAGATGTGCACCAGACCATCCTTGCCGGGCAGGATGTTGACGAAGGCACCGAAGTCCACGATGCGCTCAACGCGGCCCTTGTAGATGGCACCGACTTCGATCTCGGCAGTGATTTCCTTGACGCGGTTGACCGCAGCCTGGGCAGCCGCCTGGTTGTCAGCGTAGATCTTCACGTTGCCGTCGTCGTCCAGATCGATGGAGGCACCGGTCTCGTCACAGATACCACGGATCACGGAGCCACCCTTGCCGATCACGTCACGGATCTTGTCCGGATGGATCTTGATGGTGGTGATGCTCGGTGCCCGCTCGGACAGCTCGGAACGCGGCTCGGCGATGACCTTGTTCATCTCGCCCAGGATGTGCAGACGCGCTTCGTGGGCCTGCTCCAGGGCGATTTCCATGATCTCGTCGGTGATACCGTTGATCTTGATGTCCATCTGCAGGGCAGTAACACCGTCTTTGGTACCGGCTACCTTGAAGTCCATGTCGCCGAGGTGATCCTCGTCACCCAGGATATCGGTCAGAACCGCGAACTTGTCGCCTTCCTTGACCAGGCCCATGGCGATACCGGCTACGGCCGCCTTGATGGGTACACCGGCATCCATCAGCGCCAGACTGGAACCACAGACAGACGCCATGGAGCTGGAACCGTTGGATTCGGTGATCTCGGAAACCGCACGGATCGCGTACGGGAACTCTTCGAGGGTCGGCATAACCGCCAGAACACCGCGCTTGGCCAGACGGCCATGGCCCACTTCACGACGGCCCGGAGAGCCGACACGACCAGCTTCGCCTACGGAGTACGGAGGGAAGTTGTAGTGGAACAGGAACGGATCCTTGCGCTCGCCTTCCAGGGCGTCAATGATCTGCACGTCCCGGGAAGTACCGAGGGTGGCAGTCACGATGGCCTGGGTCTCGCCACGGGTAAACAGGGCAGAACCGTGAACGCTGGGCAGGACGCCCACTTCGATTTCGATCGGACGAACGGTCTTGTTGTCACGGCCGTCGATCCGCGGCTTGCCATCAATAACCTGCTGGCGAACCACGTTCTTCTCGATCTTGCCGAAGTACTTCTTGACCTCTTCCTCGGACGGCTGACCTTCCTCTTCGCCGGCAAACTTCTCTACCGCCGCGGATTTGATCTCGCCCAGACGCTCGTAGCGGGCCATCTTGTCACGAATACCATACGCTTCTTCGATAGCACCGCTGAATTCGCCCTTGATGGCTTCGAGCAGCTCGGCGTTCTCCGGCTCCGGCTTCCACTCCCAGCGCGGCTTGCCAATTTCTGCGGCAAATTCCTTGATAGCGGAAATAGCGGTCTGCATCTGCTGGTGCGCGAAAAGAACGCCACCAAGCATCTGGTCTTCGCTCAGGCCGTCGGCTTCGGATTCAACCATCAGCACCGCATCTTCGGTGCCAGCCACAACCATGTTCAGCATGGAGCTTTCCAGCTGTTCAAAGGTCGGGTTCAGGAAGTAACCGTTGTCGTCGGTGAAACCGACACGGGCGGCACCGATCGGGCCATCAAACGGAATACCGGAAACGGCGAGTGCCGCAGAGGCGGCCAACATCGCAGCGATATCCGGATCGTGTTCCTTGCTGGCAGACATGACGGTACAGATCACCTGTACTTCGTTCATGTAACCATTCGGGAACAGCGGGCGGATCGGACGGTCGATCAGGCGGGAGGTCAGGGTTTCCTTTTCGGAGGGGCGACCTTCACGCTTGAAGAAGCCACCCGGGATCTTACCGGCAGCGTAGGTCTTCTCCTGATAGTTTACGGTCAGCGGGAAGAACGGCTGACCCGGCTTCGCTTCCTTGGCACCGACCACGGTACCCAGAACAGCGGTGTCACCGGTAGAGACCAATACAGAACCGGTAGCCTGACGGGCAATACGGCCGGTTTCCAGGGTGAAGGTTTCCCCACCCATTTCGAATGTTTTCTTGGTTGGTTGCAAATGCACAACAAACTCCTGCTTTTTCAGTCATGAATCCGGGGTTTGCCGTGAAGGTGGGGTCAGATGAAAGCTTTCATCTGACCCCGTTTTCAGGCCGAACCCGGAGTGTTGAACCTGGGGTCAGATGAAAGCTTTCATCTGACCCCGTTTTCAAGTCAGCTCCAGAGTATGGAACCCGGGGCCAGATCAGCTGATCTGCCCCCTTTTTTATCTGACTGCAGGTGCTTGCGTGATACTCGGAAGGGACAACCCGTCTGAAAGCTAACAGGCTGTTGCAAAACCCCGGTCAAGAGGATGGCTCATCGATGCCATCCGGCCCGGGCTTTTCAACAACCTGCTATCAATTTCGGCTTTCGGTTACGACAGGGAATCCTTCGGTATCACTGACAAATCAACTGCAGCTTTTTGCGCTTGAGAAAAGCTCAACCGGGGGCCCGAAGGCCCACCGGTTGACGGCCTGTTCCAGCACGGGGAACAGGCCCCAGGTCGAAAACCCGGATTAGCGACGCAGACCCAGACGCTGGATCAGGTCCAGGTAACGGTCAGCGTTCTTGCGCTTCAGGTAGTCCAGCAGCTTACGACGCTGGTTTACCATCCGGATCAGGCCGCGGCGGGAATGGTGATCCTGCTTGTTGGCCTTGAAGTGATCCTGCAGCTTGTTGATGTTGGCGCTCAGCAGTGCCACCTGAACTTCAGGGGAACCGGTATCGCCTTCACCTTGCTGAAAATCCTTGACGATCTGTGCTTTCTCGTTGGCAGAAAGTGCCATATTTCACCTCATTGGTTGCGATGCTGATAAATCCGGCCGAACCGCGCATCTCTACAGCCCGGCTATGCAGCGCCTTGACTAACGTCCGGCGCTGCCTTTCACCAGTCGGCGGGGGACCAGCAGGACCCGCTCGCCTTCCGGGAAAGCTTCTGCCAACCCGATGAAGCCCTGCTCGCCGTAGAGGCGCACAAAGCCTTCAAGAGGTTGACTGCTTATTCTAACCTGTTGCCCGTTCAAGATCGATACCGCTGCACTTCCCTCCAGGCGCACCTCCGGGAACATGGACAGCGCGCTGTCAGGGGCCTGGAGCAGGCCATCAAGGCTCTCGCCACGCTCACGCATGGCTTCCAACTCACTGACGTCATGGGCGTTTGCCAGGGTAAACCCGGACGCCATGGTCCGGCGCAGGGCACTCACATGGGCGCCGCAGCCCAAGGCCTGGCCGATGTCCTCAACCAGTGAGCGAATATACGTACCCTTCGTGCAGCTGACCGCCAGGTCCATCTCGTTGTCCCGCAGCTCCAGCAGGGTCAGTTCGTAGATGGTGACCGGACGCGCCGGTCGCTCCACCTCGATGCCTTCCCGGGCGTACTCATACAGGGGGCGGCCCTTGTGCTTGAGGGCGGAATACATGGAAGGAACCTGCTCGATGGCACCCCGGAAGCGTTCGAGAACGGCTTCCACCTGGTCCGCATCGAGAGGCGGCACCGGTTTCTCCTCGACAACCTTGCCCTCACTGTCACCGGTTTCGGTGCGCACACCGAGCCGGGCCGTGGTGATGTAGGCCTTGTCGCTGTCGAGCATCATCTGGGAGAACTTGGTGGCTTCTCCGAAGCACAGGGGCAGGACGCCCGTGGCCAGCGGATCAAGAGCGCCGGTATGGCCGGCCTTGGCCGCGCCATACAGTCGCTTTACTTGCTGAAGGATACCGTTGGAAGTGACGCCCTGGGGCTTGTCGATTACCAGAATGCCGTTTACATCACGGCCTTTGCGTCTTCGGCTCAAGCGTCTCGCTCCGGATTGTCCGAGACCGGATCGTCATTGTCATCCCGGGGTACGGCCGGCTTGTCGCCAACCGCTTCACGGATGAGCTTGTCCATTTTCCGACTGTGACCGAGCAGGGTGTCGAAGTGGAAGCGCAGGTGGGGAACCACCCGCAACTTCATCGCACGCCCCACCTGACCACGCAGGAAACCGGCCGCCTTGTTCAGGACGGCCAGGGACTCCTTGACCTCCGGAGACTCTTCGGTGAGTTCCTCGGTAGAGAGCAGTGAAACATAGATGTCGGCATAGCCCAGGTCACGGCTGACCTTTACGTCATTGACCGTGACCATGCCTACCCGCGGGTCCTTGATTTCCCGCTGGATAAGCTGGGCCAGCTCCCGTTGCATCTGATCGCCGATGCGATCCAGTCGGCTGAACTCGCGTGCCATCAGGCCCCCGTAGATTCGAGCTTACGCTCGACCCTGACGCGATCGAACACCTCGATCTGGTCACCGACCTTCACGTCGTAGCCCTTGACGCCGATACCGCATTCCATGCCGTTACGTACTTCCGGTACGTCGTCCTTGAAGCGACGCAGGGATTCCAGCTCGCCCTCAAAGATCACCACGTTGTCACGCAGTACCCGGATCGGCTTGTTCCGGTAAACGGTGCCTTCAACCACCATACAGCCGGCCACCTGGCCAAACTTCGGTGAGCGGAAGGTGTCCCGCACCTCGGCAATACCGACGATGTCTTCCCGGAATTCCGGTGCCAGCATGCCGGTCAGGGCTGCCTTCACGTCATCGATCAGGTTGTAGATGATGCTGTAGTAGCGCAGATCCAGACCTTCCTGCTCCACCAGACGCTTGGCAGCGGAGTCGGCACGGACGTTGAAGCCGAAGATAACCGCGTTGGTAGCGGCCGCCAGGCTCACATCCGTCTCGGCGATACCACCGACACCGGAGGACACGATCTTGACCTGGACTTCGTCGTTGCCAAGATCCAGCAGGGCCTTGGTAATCGCTTCCAGGGAACCGCGAACGTCGGTCTTCAGGATCACGTTCAGGGTCTTGACCTCGTCCTTGCCCATGTTCTCGAACATGTTTTCCAGCTTGGCCGCCTGCTGGCGCTGCAGACGCTGCTCGCGCTCACGGGTCTGACGGAACTCGGCCAGCTCTTTGGCCTTCTTCTCGTCGGCCACGGCAAAGAACTCGTCACCGGCATCCGGTGTGCCGTTCAGGCCGAGAATCTCGACCGGAATGGACGGGCCGGCTTCCTTGACCTGCTTGCCCGCTTCGTCGGTCATGGCGCGGACCTTACCGAAGAAGGAACCGGCAACAACCATGTCACCCTGGCGCAGGGTACCGTTCTGAACCAGAACAGTCGCCACCGAACCACGGCCACGTTCCAGACTGGACTCGACCACAACACCTTTTGCCGGTGCGTCCGGAGAGGCTTCCAGCTCCAGCATTTCCGACTGCAGCAGAACCGCCTCGAGCAGGTCGTCGATGCCCTGACCGGTGTGCGCGGATACCGGCACGAACTGGGTGTCACCACCCCAGTCTTCCGGGATCACGTCCATACCCGCCAGCTCGTTCTTGATGCGGTCCGGATCAGCCTCTTCCTTGTCCATCTTGTTGATGGCAACCACGATGGGAACGCCGGCAGCGCGGGCATGGTCCACCGCTTCCTTGGTCTGCGGCATCACGCCGTCATCGGCCGCCACGACGAGAATAACAATATCGGTACACTGGGCACCGCGCGCCCGCATGGCGGTAAACGCCGCGTGGCCCGGGGTATCCAGGAAGGACACCATGCCGTGGTCGGTTTCCACGTGGTAGGCACCGATGTGCTGGGTAATACCACCGGATTCGCCGGCGGCCACCTTGGTGCGGCGGATGTAATCCAGCAGCGAGGTCTTGCCGTGATCAACGTGACCCATCACGCTGATCACCGGTGCCCGCTTGATCTTCTCTTTGCCCTCGGCGGTTTCGGTGATCTCGCTCAGAACCTCTTCTTCGAAGGCATCCTCGCTCACCGCCTTGGCCTTGTGACCAAGCTCCTCGGTCACCAGAACTGCAGTCTCCTGGTCCAGCGCCTGGTTGATGGTCGCCATTACGCCCATACCCATCAGGGTCTTGATGACGTCTGCGGCCTTGACCGCCATGCGCTGGGCAAGGTCACCCACGGTAATCGTTTCAGGAATCTCTACTTCTCTGACCATTGGCTTGGTCGGCCTCTCGAAGCCGTGACGCTTCTCTTTGGGTTTCTTTTTCATACGCAGCGACTTGCGCGGCGCAGACTCTTCCTCGTCCTCGGACAGCACAACCGGCTCGTCCACCGGACGACTGCGAGGACCGCGGTGACCAGCCTGCTTCTTCTTCGGCTTGCCTTCCTCGAGTTCTTCACCGCGTTCACGGCCCTTCTCTTTCTTCTTCTTGGGCTTGCGATCCTTGCCCTCTTTCTCAGGCGGCGGGATCGGCACTTCTTCCGGCTGCAGCTCGGGCTCAACGGCAGGCTCTGCCGCTTCGACCGGCTCTTCGGCCTTCGGAGCTTCTTCCTTCGCGGCAACCTCGGCCTCTGCCGGCTTTTCGGCCTCCGGCTTCGGTGCTTCGGCTTCGGCAGCCACCTTTGGTGCTTCTTCCGCAGGCGCAGCGGCCTCTACCGGCTTCTGCTCCTCGAGTTTCTCTTCCGGCTTGGGCGCTTCCGCTTCAGGCTGCAATTCCGCGCGCTTGATGTACGTGCGACGCTTGCGAACCTCGACATTCACTGTCTTGGCCTTGCCCGCCTTCAGGGTCGTTGTGGTCTTGCGCTTCAGGGTGATCTTGCGGGGCTCTGCCTCCGCCTCACCGTGCGTCTTTCTCAGATAGGCCAGCAACTGCTGCTTCTCATCGCTGGTTACAGCGTCGTTCTCGGAACGGGCATCAAGGCCTGCCTCGACAATCTGCTTCAGCAAACGATCCACGGGAGCGCCTACATCTGCGGCCAGTTGTTTTACCGTTACTTCAGCCATACTGGTCCTCCTCCCGAATTAAGCCTGGTCTTCAAACCAGGGGGCACGCGCCGTCATAATCAACTGACCGGCACGCTCTTCATCCATACCTTCAATATCGAGCAGATCATCTACTGACTGCTCGGCCAGATCTTCCATGGTGCGAACACCCATTCCGGCCAGTTTGAATGCCAGCGCCCGATCCATGCCTTCCATATTCAGCAGATCTTCCGCCGGCTCGGCACCCTCGAGCGCCTCTTCACTTGCCAACGCCTGGTTCAGCAGAACGTCCTTGGCGCGGCGGCGCAGCTCGGTCACCGTTTCTTCATCAAAACCTTCGATCGACAGCATTTCCTCCATCGGGACATAGGCAACTTCTTCCAGGGAAGTGAAGCCTTCCTCGATCAGCACGCTGGCGAATTCCTCATCAACATCCAGGTTGGCGGTGAAATGATCCACCAGGCGATTGTATTCCTGCTCCTGACGCTCACCGGCTTCTTCCTCGGTCATCACGTTCAGGGTCCAGCCGGTCAGCTCCGTCGCCAGGCGCACGTTTTGGCCGTTACGGCCGATGGCCTGGGCCAGGTTGTCCTCGGCTACTGCCACATCCATGGTGTGCCGGTCCTCGTCGATGACGATGGAGGCCACTTCGGCCGGCGCCATGGCATTGATCACCAGCTGTGCGGGGTTGTCGTCCCACAGCACAATGTCCACACGCTCACCGCCCAGCTCGTTGGAGACGGCCTGGACACGGGAACCACGCAT
Source organism: Marinobacter szutsaonensis (assembly GCF_039523335.1). Classification (NCBI taxonomy): domain Bacteria; kingdom Pseudomonadati; phylum Pseudomonadota; class Gammaproteobacteria; order Pseudomonadales; family Marinobacteraceae; genus Marinobacter; species Marinobacter szutsaonensis. The sequence goes on from NZ_BAAAFC010000001.1 coordinate 1,593,442, forward strand.
TCCAACACAGGCACCGACCGGGTCGATTCGACGGTCATTGGTCTTGACTGCGATCTTGGCGCGGGAACCGGGGTCACGGGCGGCGCCGCGGATCTCGATCAGGTCTTCGGCAATTTCCGGCACTTCGATGCGGAACAGCTCGATCAGCATCTGCGGTGCGGTCCGGCTCAGGATCAGCTGCGGGCCGCGGTGATCAGTGCGGATCTCCAGCAGCAGTGAGCGAACGCGATCACCCATGCGGAAGGTTTCCCGGGGAATCAGGTGTTCCCGGGGCAACAGCGCCTCGGCATTGCCGCCCAGATCCACGATGACATTGTCACGGGTCACTTTCTTGACGGTGCCGGAGACCAGCTCACCCACGCGATCGCGGTAGCTGTCCACGATCTTGGAGCGCTCGGCCTCGCGGACCTTCTGGAAGATGATCTGCTTGGCGGCCTGGGCGCCGATACGTCCGAAGGAAACGGATTCGACCTTCTCCTCGTACATGTCGCCGGGTTTCAGATTCGGATCAATTTCCTCTGCTTCCTGAAGGGTCAGCTCAGTGCCAAGGGCAGGTACCTGGTCGTTGTCGACCACCAGCCAACGGCGGAAGGTCTCGTATTCACCGGTGCGGCGATCAATGGCAACCCGGATATCCGCTTCTTCGTCCTCATAGCGTTTTTTGGCAGCGGTGGCGAGCGCAAGCTCGATCGCTTCGAAAATCACATCCTTCTCGACACCCTTCTCGTTCGAGACGGATTCGACCACCAGCAAGATCTCTTTACTCATTGGATTGCCCTGCCCTCAAAATAAACTGTGCGTCCACTGACTTTTCAATTCGGCTCATTCAAATACCGGGACGATGTGTGCCTTTTCGATGCTGTCGAACGGCAACAGGTATTCGTGGTCATCCACCACGATCACCACATCGTCTCCTTCAACACCCTTGATCAGCCCCTGAAACTTACGACGACCCTCGAAGGCCATGCGCAAACGGATCTTGACCTGATGGCCGACAAAGGCTTCGTACTGTTCAAGGCGAAACAGCGGGCGATCCATCCCCGGAGAGGAAACCTCCAGGGTGTACTCGGTCTGGATGGGGTCTTCCACATCCATCACACCGCTGATCTGACGACTGACTTTCTCGCAGTCGTCGATGGCGATGCCGTTCTCGGCATCGTCGATAAAGACACGCAACAGGGAGTGGTGGCCCTGGGAACGGAATTCAATCCCCCAGAACTCGTACCCCAGACCCTCGACGATCGGCCGAAGGAGGTCTTCCAGTTGTTTAATCTTGGCTGACAAAGTTATGCCATCTCCATTTCAGGAATTTTTACCGGCCCCACAAACAAAAAAAGGGCTGTTGATCAGCCCTTTTTATGCACCAGGGCCCGATGCGCCAGGCCCCTTAATCAAAAAGCCCCTGAAATTGGGGCCTTTTGTCGCAAGAACTCACAGAAAGCCGCTCTCACTACGAGCATGACCTCCTGCTGACAGACACCTGGCCTGCCAGGAAACCGGGGAACAGCCCACCGGCTCCAATATCCGCCGGAGTATAGAGACGCCGGCTGGACTGGTCAAGGACTGACCAAAAAAAACGGCCTGGAAAGTCCAAGCCGTTTTTCTCAAATATGGTGCCCGGGGCCGGACTCGAACCGGCACGGCTTTCGCCACTACCCCCTCAAGATAGCGTGTCTACCAGTTTCACCACCCGGGCAACACCTCTTACTCGAGTTCGGGAAGATCGGAACCCTTCCCGCTCTCGGTTTCGCTGCTATCAGCGGAGTCTGCAGCAGGCTCGGCCGGAGCCTGCTCGACGGATTCCTCTACTACCGGAATACCTGCCTCGCCTGCCACTTCGGCACGCTGCTTGGCGAACACCGCCAGCGAAAAACTTGTTACAAAGAACACGATCGCCAGGATCGTGGTCACACGGGTCAGGAAGCTACCGCTACCCTGACTACCAAATACGGTCTGGGAGGCACCGCCACCAAATGCGGCACCTGCGTCGGCACCCTTGCCCTGCTGGATCAGAACGAGACCCACCAGTGCGACGGCAATGACGACGTGCACAACAACTACCAGTGTTTCCATCCAATCCATAACGAATCCCGCGAACCTTTAACCTTTGGTACCCGCCGGCATGGACCGACAAATACTCACAAAATCTTCTGCAACCAGTGATGCACCGCCGATTAACCCGCCGTCGATATCCGGCTCGGCGAACAAAGCGGCCGCATTATCCGCTTTTACACTGCCGCCGTAAAGCAGAGAAATATCCTCTGACGGCGCGCCCATCTCAGCCAGCACCTTGCGGATTGCCGCATGCATGCTCTGGGCATCTTCGGCAGTGGCCGTTCTGCCGGTGCCGATGGCCCAAACCGGCTCATAGGCGACCACAATTTCCGACCACTGACCGGCCTCCACACGGGCAAGCCCCTGCTTGACCTGGGCAGCCACAATCGCTTGGGCCTGACCTGCTTCCCGTTGCTCGAGCGTCTCGCCAACACAAACCACGGCAGTAAGACCGCTGGCCAGAACCCGCTCCACCTTGGCGGCAACCACGTCATCCGATTCGCCGAAGTACTCGCGACGTTCGGAGTGACCGATCAGGGCAAAGCCACAGCCCAGATCTTTTGCCATGTCAGCAGCTGTCTCACCGGTGTAGGCACCGGCAATCCACTGACTTACGTTCTGGACGCCCACGCCGAGCACATCACCCGACTGATCAAGCACATCCCGGACATACAGGGCCGGAGGAATAATAACAACCTCCACGCCATTATCAAGGGTGTCTGCCTCAGCCCGCACATAACCGACAAGCTGCTTTGCCAGGTCCACAGACCCGTTCATTTTCCAGTTTCCGGCTACGATCTTGCGACGCATAACTCTTCCCGAACGTAAGGGAGGGCGAACTATACAGCAGTCCCTGCCCTCACACAACCGATTGAAAACGCAAAATTACCTGCTCGATTGCTCGACCACATCGGCCAGCTCTTCGACCACCCGGACAATGTCTGCCTCGACCTGGCCCTCCACCATGACCCGGATCAATGGCTCCGTCCCCGACGCTCGCAGCAGGACCCGACCGGCCTCGCCCAGATCCGCTTCGGCCTGGCGCAACGCGTCAACGATGTCGGCACGGGACAACGGGTCAAAACGCTCCGCCACCCGTACGTTGATCATCTTCTGGGGCAGCTTGGTCATGCCCTGGCGCAGCTCGGCCAGGGTCTTGCCGGACTTGTGGATAGCCAGCATCACCTGCAGGGCCGAGACAATGCCATCACCGGTGGTGGTGCAGTCCCTGATCACCATGTGGCCTGAGCCCTCGCCGCCAAGCACCCAATTATTGGCGACCAGTCGCTCCATCACGTAGCGGTCGCCCACTTTGGCGCGCTCGAAGTCGATACCGGCATCTTTCAGCGCCAGCTCAACGCCGAGATTGGTCATCAGGGTACCAACCACGCCCCCGTTCAGACGGCCTTCGGCATAACGCTGTGAGGCAATGATGTAAAGCAACTCATCGCCATCCACCTCGGAGCCATCGCGATCCACCATCAGCACCCGGTCGCCGTCGCCGTCGAAGGCGATACCGAGATCGGCCTTCTTCTCCAGCACCGTCGCCTTGAGCGCATCCAGGTGGGTAGAGCCAACATCCAGGTTGATGTTCAGGCCGTCGGGGTCGGCACCGATGAGCGACACTTTGGCACCGAGCTCCCGGAACACCTTGGGCGCCACGTGATAGGTAGCACCGTGGGCACAATCCAGGACCACATGCAGGCCGTCCATGGTGAACTCGTTGGGCACCGTGCTCTTGCAGAACTCTACGTACCGGCCGGGCGCATCATCTACCCGTGACGCCTTGCCGAGCTCGGAGGGCTCGCACACTTCCAGCGGGCGATCCAACCAGCGCTCGATTTCCGCCTCAAGGGCATCGTCAAGCTTGGTGCCGGCCGATGAGAAGAACTTGATGCCGTTGTCGTGGTGCGGATTATGGGACGCACTGATCACGATGCCGGCGGAGGCCCGGAAAGTACGGGTGAGATAGGCAATAGCCGGCGTCGGCATCGGGCCGAGCAGCTTTACGTCCACACCGGCAGCAGACAAACCTGCTTCCAGCGCGGATTCGAACATGTAACCGGACAACCGGGTGTCCTTGCCGATCAGCACACTGTTGCGCTGACCATCCTTCTTGAACGCCTGGCCGGCGGCCCAGCCGAGGCGCAGCATGAATTCCGGGGTAATAGGGAACTCACCGACCCGGCCACGAATGCCGTCGGTACCAAAATATTTGCGATCGGACATCAACCCGCCTCCTTCATGGCCGCCACGACCCTGACGGCATCCACTGTTTCCCTGACATCGTGGACACGCACGATGCTGGCACCTTTCATGGCGGCTATTGTCGCGGCCGCGATGCTTGCGGGCAACCTTTCATCCACCTCACGGCCGGTAATCTTACCCAACATGGATTTGCGGGAAATACCAATCAACAGGGGATGCCCCAGGATGTGGAGCTGCTCCATGGAGGCGAGCAACTGCAGGTTGTGCTCCAGACTCTTGCCGAAACCAAAGCCTGGATCGAGGACGATGTTCTCCGGGAGCACGCCGGCTTGCTCCGCCACCCGCATACGTTCGGTCAGGAACGAACTGACGTCCCGGCGGACGTTGCGGTACTCCGGGCGATCCTGCATAGTGTCCGGCTCGCCCTGAATATGCATGATGCACACCGGAATGCCGGCGGCAGCGGCCGCCTCCGGGGCACTACTGCGCTGAAGCGCGCGTACATCGTTGATCAGTCCGGCACCCAGCTTTGCAGTCTCGGTCATCACTTCCGGTGAACTGGTATCCACGGAGATCACCGTATCCAGCTCCCCGGCGATCGCTTCCACTACGGGGCAGACCCTATCCAGCTCTTCCTGAAGAGATACCGGTGCTGCGCCCGGGCGAGTGGATTCTCCACCGACATCAATGAACGCCGCGCCATCAGCGACCATTTGCCGGGCCCGCGCCAAAGCGGCATCCCGGGAGTTGAATTTTCCGCCGTCGGAGAAGGAATCCGGCGTAACGTTGAGAATTCCCATGACATGACAACGGGACATGTCCAACACCCGTCCGGCAAAGTTCATTTCCATAGCAAACCTTTTCTGAAAAACATTCAGCAGTACCAAAAACAAACGCCGCCCGGAGCCCGGGCGGCGCATTCAATCGACCTGTTTGTGGGTCAGGGAGCGGGTCAGTGCTCTCCGGCCGGCCGACCTACACCGGGTTGGCGACCGTCATCGGAACCCTTCGGCTCCGGAGCCTTTTCCGGCTCGCCGGCCTGCACCCCACCGGCCGGGCCACTACCACCCCAACCTTTGGGCGGACGCGGTTCGCGGCCTTCCATGATGTCGTCGATCTGGTAGCGATCAATGGTTTCATATTTCATCAACGCTTCCGCCATGAGGTCCAGCTTGTCCCGGTTGTCGACCAGGATCTGCTTGGCAGTCTCGTAGCAGGTATCGATGATGTTACGAACCTCTTCGTCGATCCGCTGGGCGGTTTCCGGCGAGTACACAGTCTGCGACTGACCGGCTGAACGGCCCAGGAACGGCTCTTCGCTGTCGGTATCGTACTGCAGCGGACCCAGTTTCTCGGACAGACCCCAACGGGTCACCATGTTACGGGCCAGACTGGTAGCACGCTCGATGTCGTTGGAGGCACCGGTGGTGACACCGTCGAAGCCGAGGGTCAGCTCTTCCGCGATACGGCCACCGAACAGACTGCAGATGGAACTGATCAGGAAGCGCTTGCTGTGACTGTACTTGTCCTCTTCCGGCAGGAACATGGTCACACCCAGGGCTCGGCCACGGGGGATGATGCTCACCTTGTACACCGGATCATGCTCGGGCATCAGACGGCCGACAATGGCATGGCCAGACTCGTGGTAAGCAGTGTTCCGCTTCTCTTTCTCGCTCATGACCATGGACTTGCGCTCGGCGCCCATCATGATCTTGTCTTTGGCGAGCTCGAACTCTTCCATGGACACCAGACGCTGGTTACGGCGTGCGGCAAACAGGGCAGCCTCGTTCACCAGGTTGGCGAGATCGGCACCGGAAAATCCGGGCGTACCACGGGCAATCAGGGAAGGCTCTACACCGTCTGCCAGGGGCACTTTCTTCATGTGCACCTTCAGGATCTGCTCGCGGCCAATGATGTCCGGCAGACCAACCACCACCTGGCGGTCGAAACGACCCGGACGCAGCAGGGCCGGGTCCAGAACATCCGGACGGTTGGTAGCGGCGATCACGATCACGCCTTCGTTACCCTCAAAGCCGTCCATCTCTACCAGCAGCTGGTTCAGAGTCTGTTCACGCTCGTCGTGGCCACCACCCATGCCGGCACCACGGTGGCGACCGACCGCATCAATCTCGTCGATGAAGATGATGCACGGGCTCTGTTTCTTGGCCTGTTCGAACATGTCACGGACACGGGATGCACCCACGCCCACGAACATTTCAACGAAGTCGGAACCGGAGATGGAGAAGAACGGCACCTTGGCCTCGCCGGCAATCGCCTTGGCGAGCAGGGTCTTACCGGTACCCGGCTGGCCGACCATCAGCACACCCTTGGGAATGCTGCCGCCCAGACGCTGGAACTTGCTCGGATCCCGCAGGAAGTCCACCAGCTCCTTCACGTCCTCCTTGGCTTCGTCGACACCGGCGACGTCAGCGAAGGTGGTCTTGATCTGGTCTTCACTCATCAGGCGCGCCTTGCTCTTGCCGAACGACATGGGGCCTTTGCCACCACCGCCGCCCTGCATCTGGCGCATGAAGAAGACGAATAGAGCGATAATGATCAGTATCGGGAATGCCGCCACCAGCAGCTGTGTCCACAGGCTCTGGCGCTCAGGCTCCTTACCGATCACCTCGACGTTGTTCGCGAGCAGGTCGTCCATCAGCTTGTTATCCGACACCTGGGGCCGGATCGTCTGAAACTGGGAACCGTCACCGCGGGTACCCTGGATTTCCAGACCGTCAATGGTCACCCGCTGAACCTGGCCCTGTTGGACCATCTCCACGAACTGGGAATAGTTGACTTGTTGGCCGGTGGTGGTGGGAGAGAAATTCTGAAACACCATCAGCAGCACGGCGGCTATTATCAGCCAGAGAACCAGATTTTTTGCCATATCGTTCAAGGATCATCACCTGTGAATTGAAGGAAGCCTTACAAAGACAACCTTTTCCGACACCTTACACCAATTGTACGCTCGTCCACCAGAAACGGCCCATCAGTAGCGGCCGCAGGGAAGGCGGAATCTGAAAACGGGGTCAGATGAAAGCTTTCATCTGACCCCACCTTCAACTCTGACTCCACGCTATCCCTTGAATCCCTTCCCCACCAGGTAGATCTATCTCGACCTCGCCCGGGAAGAATCCGGCTTGCGGCTTACAACGGTCTTGAAGCTGCCGCGCATGTCAGCCAGCAAGGCATCAAAGCCTTCACCCTGAAACACCTTGGCAACAAACACGCCTCCGGGCCGCAGTACCTGCCGGGCCATGTCCAGGGCCAGCTCCACCAGCCCCATGGCCCGCGAAATATCTACCGCAGCCATACCACTCATATTGGGTGCCATATCGGAAATTACAACATCCGCCTGACGGTCACCCAGCAATTCCAACAGCCTTTCGAAGACTTCATCCTCGGTAAAATCACCCTGAACGAAGTCCACACCGGCGACCGGATCCATAGGCAGGATGTCGCTGGCGATCACCACACCCTTGTCGCCCACGCGCTCCACGGCCACCTGGGACCAGCCGCCGGGCGCGGCACCGAGGTCCACAAAGCTGGCCCGGCCGGAACAGCTTGTCCTTCTTGTCCAGCTCAACGAGTTTGTAACTGGCGCGGGAGCGATATCCGTCTTCCTGCGACTTTCTGACCCAAACGTCGTCGAAATGTTCCTTGAGCCAGCGATCGATGGACTTGGACCGAGCCAAACCTACCTCTAAATCTTTCTGGTACAGACCGCCTGTGTCCACCGTCGATACGGGTTAACAAGCATTTGTATGGCGAAGCGATCTGTTACAATCCGCAGATTATACGATTATGCCAGCGAATAAGCCGCTGACCTTTTGTTAATTGCACCTATAAAGAGATTACATCATGAGCCTTTCACCGGAACAGCGCCGGGAATACCGGGCCATTGCCCACAACCTGAAACCCGTGATCATCGTGGGAGACAAAGGCCTGTCCGAGGGACTCCAGGAAGAGCTGGAGCGCGCACTCAACGATCACGAGCTGATCAAGATCAAGGTGGCCAGCCAGGACCGTGAAGCCCGCCAGGAGGCCATCAACGCCCTGTGTGAGGCGTCCGGGGCCGAGGTGGTGCAGGCCATCGGCAAGATTGCTGTCCTGCTGCGCCGGGCCAAAAAGCCGAACCCGAAGCTGTCGAACCTGCTTCGGCACAAGCACTGAGCGAAGCTCAAAAGAAAAAGCCGGCTGCGGGGGACCGTAGCCGGCTTTTTTGTGCCTGAGGTCCGGGGTAAAGATGGGGTCAGATGAAGGCTTTCATCTGACCCCGGAGCAAGAGCTGACCCCAAGCTCGGGCCGCGAACTCTGGGGTCTGATGAACGCTTTCATCTGACCCCGTTTTCATCCCTACCCTCAGATGTACTCCACCTCGGCAATCTCGTACTCCACGGTACCGGACGGCACGCGGATCGCGACAACATCGCCTTCGTCCTTACCCACGAGGGCACGGGCGATCGGGGAAGAGATAGAGAGCTTACCCTTCTTGATGTCGGCTTCGTCCTCGCCAACGATCTGGTAGGTCACTTCCTCATCGGTGTCCACGTTCACCAGATGCACGGTGGTGCCGAAGATGACCTTGCCGGTGTTCTCCATGGTGGTGACGTCAATCACCTGGGCGGAGGCGAGCTTGCCTTCGATTTCCTGAATCCTGCCTTCGATGAAGCCCTGCTGCTCTCGGGCAGCATGGTACTCGGCGTTTTCCTTCAGATCGCCGTGTTCGCGGGCTTCGGCAATCGCCGCAATCACCTGCGGACGATCTTCGGACTTCAGCTTCTTAAGCTCCTCGCGGAGGCGGGCCTCACCCACCTTGGTCATGGGTACTCTGTCAGCCATAGTCTTACTTTCCTGCGTGTAGATCCTGGAGGCGACGAACGGTACGCTCCGGGCCGAACTTGATGGCCCGGCAGAAGGCTTCGCCACCCGCCAGTGTCGTTGTATAGGTTACCTTGGTCTGCAGGGCGGACTGACGGATCTGTGCCGAGTCGGAAATCGCCTTGCGACCTTCAGTGGTGTTAATAATCAGCTGCACCTTGCCGTTCTTGATGGCATCGACGATGTGCGGACGGCCCTCACGGACCTTGTTCACCCGCTCAACCTCGATCCCGGCGGCTTCCAGCGCCTTGGCGGTACCGGTGGTGGCAATGATCTTGAAGCCGGCATCCACCAGGTCCCGGGCAACCTTGGCGGCACCGGGCTTGTCCACGTCGCGCACGGACATGAAGGCGGTGCCCTTGTCCGGCAGGCGCTCACCCACGGCCAGGGCTGCCTTGGCAAAGGCCTCGTCGAAGCTGTCACCCAGGCCCATGACCTCGCCGGTGGACTTCATCTCCGGGCCCAGGATCGGATCAACGGCGGGGAATTTGTTGAACGGGAACACCGATTCCTTCACCGCGTAATAGCTCGGCACGATCTCCTGGGTGAAGCCAAGTTCCTTCAGGGTCTTGCCGGACATGACCCGGGCCGCCACTGCAGCCAGGGACACACCGATGGCCTTGGACACGAACGGCACGGTACGGGAGGCCCGCGGGTTCACCTCGATCACGTAGATCTCGCCGTCCTGCCAGGCCAGCTGCACGTTCATCAGGCCGACCACGTCCAGCTCGATGGCCATCTTCTTCACGGCATCGCGCATCTCGTCCTGAACCTGCTGGGACAGGGTGTACGGCGGCAGTGAACAGGCGGAGTCACCGGAGTGCACGCCGGCCTGCTCGATGTGCTGCATGATGCCGCCGATGACCACATCCTCGCCGTCACAGATGGCGTCGATGTCCACCTCGATGGCGGCATTCAGGAAGTGATCCAGCAGCACCGGACTGTCGTTGGAGACCAGCACCGCATTGCGCATGTAGCGCACCAGCTCTTCTTCGTCGTAGACGATTTCCATGGCCCGGCCGCCCAGCACGTAGGACGGACGCACCACCAGCGGGTAACCGATTTCACGGGCCGCCAGGATGCCTTCCTCGTGGCTGCGGACGGTGGCGTTCTGGGGCTGCTTCAGGCCCAGGCGGGTGATCATCTGCTGGAATCGCTCCCGGTCCTCGGCACGGTCGATGGCGTCCGGGCTGGTACCGATGATCGGCACGCCGGCCGCTTCCAGGCCGCGGGCCAGTTTCAGCGGGGTCTGGCCGCCGTACTGGACGATCACGCCCTTGGGCTTTTCGACGTAGATGATTTCCAGCACATCTTCCAGGGTGATCGGCTCGAAATACAACCGATCGGAGGTGTCGTAGTCGGTGGACACGGTCTCCGGGTTGCAGTTGATCATGATGGTTTCGTAGCCGTCCTCACGCATGGCCAGAGCCGCGTGCACACAGCAGTAATCGAACTCGATGCCCTGGCCGATCCGGTTGGGGCCGCCACCGATGACCACGATCTTCTCGCGGTCGCTGGCATCCGCTTCGCACTCTTCCTCATAGGTGGAGTACATGTAGGCGGTGTCGGAGGCGAATTCCGCGGCACAAGTGTCCACGCGCTTGTATACCGGGCGGATGTTCAGATCGTGGCGCAGCTTGCGCAGGCTGACTTCAGAGATGCCCAGCAGTTTGGCCAGACGGGCATCGGAGAAGCCCTTGCGCTTTAGGCGGAACAGCGTAGCCTGGTCGATGTCGGCCTTGCCGGCACTTCGCAGCGCCTCTTCCTCACGAATCAGATCTTCGATCTGCACCAGGTACCAGGGGTCCACGTGGGTGTGCTGATGCAGATCATCCACGCTCAGACCGGCCCGGAAGGCATCACCGATGTACCAGACACGCTCGGCGCCAGGCACGTTCAGCTCGCGAGTCAGGGTTTCCCGGGAGTTCTCGGAATCCAGGTCCTCGAGCTTCTCGTCGAAGCCTTCGGAACCCACTTCCAGACCACGCAGGGCTTTCTGCAGGGATTCCTGGAAAGTGCGGCCGATGGCCATGACCTCACCCACGGATTTCATCTGCGTGGTCAGGCGGGCGTCGGCCTGGGGGAATTTCTCGAAGGTAAACCGGGGAATCTTGGTGACCACGTAGTCGATGGACGGCTCGAACGAGGCCGGGGTGACACCGCCGGTGATTTCGTTCTGCAGTTCGTCCAGGGTGTAGCCCACTGCCAGCTTGGCCGCGACCTTGGCGATCGGGAAGCCGGTGGCCTTGGAAGCCAGGGCGGAGGAACGGGATACCCGCGGGTTCATCTCGATCACGACCATACGGCCGGTGTCCGGATTGATGCCGAATTGCACGTTGGAGCCGCCGGTTTCCACACCGATCTCACGCAGGACCGCCAGGGAGGCGTTCCGCATGATCTGGTATTCCTTGTCGGTGAGGGTCTGGGCGGGGGCCACGGTGATGGAGTCACCGGTGTGCACGCCCATGGCATCGAAGTTCTCGATGGCGCAGACGATGATGCAGTTGTCGTTCTTGTCCCGGACAACTTCCATCTCGTACTCTTTCCAGCCGATCAGGGACTCGTCGATCAGCAGCTCGTTGGTCGGGGACAGATCCAGACCGCGGGTACAGATTTCCTCGAACTCGTCCTTGTTGTAGGCGATACCGCCACCGGAACCACCCATGGTGAAGGACGGACGGATGATGCACGGGAAGCCGATGTCCTCGGCCACTTTCCAGGCTTCGTCCATGGAGTGGGCGATGGCAGCGCGGGGGCACTCCAGGCCGATCTTCTTCATGGCCTTGTCGAAGCGGTCCCGGTCCTCGGCCTTGTCGATGGTGTCGGCGTTGGCACCGATCATCTCGACGCCGTGCTTCTCCAGGATGCCGTGCTTTTCCAGGTCCAGGGCGCAGTTCAGTGCGGTCTGGCCGCCCATGGTGGGCAGCAGCGCGTCCGGCTGCTCTTTCTCGATGATTTTCTCGACTGTCTTCCAGGTGATGGGCTCGATGTAGGTGGCATCGGCCATGACCGGGTCAGTCATGATGGTGGCCGGGTTGGAATTCACCAGGATGACCCGGTAACCCTCTTCACGCAGGGCCTTGCAGGCCTGGGCTCCGGAGTAGTCGAATTCGCACGCCTGCCCGATCACGATGGGGCCGGCGCCCAGGATCAGGATGCTTTTGATGTCTGTACGTTTTGGCATGTCTTGGTAAACCTGTCAGCAACTTTTGAATTCTTGCAGCGCAAAACGCGGCGCCTGTGAGCTTTCCGGGGCAATCCGCGCTCAGGCGGATCGCGTTTCCATCAGGCGGATAAACTCGTCAAACAGGGGCGCCACGTCGTGGGGACCGGGGCTGGCTTCCGGGTGGCCCTGGAAGCTGTAGGCCGGCTTGTCGGTCCGGCGGATACCCTGCAGCGTGCCGTCAAACAGGGACTTGTGTGTCGCCTCAACGTTTGCGGGCAATGTTGCCTCGTCCACGGCAAAGCCGTGGTTCTGGCTGGTGATCATCACGGTGCCCTTGGCAATATCCTGCACCGGATGGTTGGCACCGTGGTGGCCATGGCCCATTTTCATGGTCTTTGCGCCGCTGGCCAGGGCCAGCAGCTGGTGGCCGAGGCAGATGCCGAAGACCGGAATCTCGGTCTCGAGCACTTCCTGGATGGCCTTGATGGCGTAATCGCAGGGCTCGGGGTCACCGGGGCCGTTGGACAGGAAGATGCCGTCCGGGTTCATGGCCAGCACTTCCGAAGCCGGGGTCTGGGCCGGCACCACGGTGATGTCGCAACCGCGGGCAGCGAGCATGCGCAGGATATTGAGCTTGACGCCGTAATCCCAGGCCACCACCTTGAATTTCGCTTCGGTGCGCTCACCATAACCGGAGTCGAGGCTCCACTCGGTCTGGCTCCATTGCCAGGTTTTGTCACAGGTGACTTCCTTGGCAAGGTCCATGCCTTTGAGTCCCGGGAACGCCTTGGCCAGCTCCAGGGCGCGCTCGGCTGTGGCATTTTCGCCGGCGACGATGGCACCATTCTGGGAGCCCTTGTCCCGGAGGATGCGGGTCAGACGGCGGGTGTCGATGTCGGCAATTCCAACAATGTTGTTGCTTCGCAGGTAGTCCTGGAGGCTACCCTGGCTGCGCCAGTTGCTGGCCAGCAGGGGCAGGTCCCGGATAATAAGGCCGGCGGCCTGGATGCGGTCGGATTCGATATCCTCTTCGTTGACACCGGTGTTGCCGATGTGCGGATACGTCAGGGTGACGATCTGGCGGGAGTAGGACGGATCGGTCAGGATTTCCTGGTAGCCGGTCATGGCGGTGTTGAACACCACCTCGCCGCTGGTTTCTCCGTCAGCGCCCATGGCGGTGCCGTAGAAGAGGCTTCCGTCTGCGAGTGCAAGGATTGCTGGTGTGCTCAAGGCTTGTATCCTCATCGAGTGGCGGATAAGTTCGTCACGAACAGGAACGCAAGCGCAAATTCAGGTCGCAAAAAAGCGAGAGGGAGTAGAGACTCCGTCCCGCTTTTCATAAAACTCTATTAGCTTCTCAAAGCTACGCTTGGTGCAGTTAAATCGCCTTATTGTAGGAAATTTGGCGCTTTCTGTCCACGAGAAATGTCTTCAATCGGGTTAGGCCGAGAGCCCGGCGGGCGCTTGGTATCTCTTTTCCGGGAACCGCTACAAGCACATCCCTGTGCGCTTGTTTCAGGCCATCCCTGGCCTTCAACATTCCCGGAAAAGAGATACCAATCCCCCGCCTCCGAGGATGCGATCAAACAAAGTCAGCCCTTCAGATTCAGTACGTCCTGCATATCGTACAGACCAGCAGGCTTACCCTTCAGCCACAGTGCCGCTCGCATTGCACCCTTGGCGAACGTCATGCGACTGCTGGCCTTGTGGGTCACTTCGATGCGCTCGCCTTCGGTGGCGAACAGGACTGTGTGGTCGCCGACCACGTCACCGGCCCGAATGGTTTCGAAGCCGATTTCCTTGCGGGTGCGTTCGCCGGTGAAGCCTTCGCGGCCGTAGACGGCGCATTCTTTCAGGTCGCGACCGAGGGCGTCGGCAACCACTTCACCCATGCGGAGGGCGGTGCCGGAAGGCGCGTCCTTTTTGTGGCGGTGGTGGGCCTCGATGATTTCGACGTCGTAGTCGTCGCCCAGGGTTGCCGCAGCAGTGCGCAGCAGGTTGAGGACGACGTTGACGCCGACGCTCATGTTCGGGGCGAACACCACCGGGATGGATTCTGCGGCCATGGCCAGCTGCTCTTTTTCGGCGTCGGACATGCCGGTGGTGCCGATGATGAGCATCTTGCCGTTAGCCTTGCAGAATTCGGCGTTTTCCAGGGTCAGGTCCGGGAAGGTGAAGTCGATGAGTACATCGAAGTCGTCCTTCGCGTCTGCCAGGCTGCCGACCATCTTTACGCCGGTTTTGCCGATGCCGCTGAGTTCGCCGGCATCGGCGCCCACCAGGCTGCTACCCGGTTCGACCACGGCGGCACCCAGTTCCAGGCCTTCAGTGCCGTCGACGGCTTCGATCAGGACTTTGCCCATGCGCCCGGCGGCGCCGATGATTGCTACCCTCATGTTCGCTTTTCCCTTGTTTGGCTCACGCTCAGAATTTCATTTCGTCGAAGAAGCTTTTCACTCCCTCGAACCAGGAGGTTTTCTTCGGAGCATGATGGGTGCCGTTGCTGCCGTCCAGTGTTTGCTGGAATTCTTCCAGCAGCTCTTTCTGGCGCTTGGTGAGGTTGATCGGGGTTTCCACCACCACACGGCACAGCAGGTCGCCGGCCGGGCCACCACGGACCGGGCTCACGCCCTTGTTGCGCAGGCGGAACAGTTTGCCGGTCTGGGTCTCGGCCGGGATCTTGAGTTTCACGCGGCCATCGAGGGTGGGTACTTCCAGCTCGCCGCCGAGGGTGGCGTCCACAATGCTGATGGGTACCTCGCAATACAGGTTGCGCCCCTCGCGGGTGAAGATGGAGTGCTCACGCACGGCGATCTGGACGTACAGGTCGCCGGGAGGCCCACCATCGACGCCCATTTCACCTTCGCCGGAAAGGCGGATGCGGTCGCCGGTATCAACACCGGGCGGCACTTTGACGGACAGGGTTTTCTCTTTCCGTACCCGGCCCTGCCCGTGACATACCTTGCACGGGTTCTTGATGATCTGGCCGGAGCCCCGGCAGGTCGGGCAGGCCTGTTGTACGGCGAAGAAGCCCTGCTGCATGCGCACCTGGCCCATGCCTTTACAGGTACCACAGGTCTCAACACCGGAACCCTTTTCGGCGCCACTGCCATGACAGGCTTCGCATTCTTCGTGGCCGGGAATGGTGATCTCGACGTTCTTGCCCTTGACGGCTTCTTCGAGGTCCAGCTCAAGGGTGTAGCGCAGGTCGGCACCGCGGGTGTTGCGGCCGCGACCACCGCCGCCGAAGATGTCCCCGAACACATCGCCGAAGATGTCGGAGAAGCTGGCGCTACCGCCGCCGAAGCCGCCTCCGGCCTGGCCGTCAACGCCGGCGTGGCCGAACTGGTCATAGGCGGCACGCTTACTGGAATCCGCCAGTACGTCGTAGGCTTCGCTGGCCTCTTTGAATTTATTCTCGGCGTCTTCGTCGTCCGGGTTACGGTCCGGATGGTATTTCATGGCGAGCTTTCGGTACGCCCGCTTGATGTCCTTCTCGTCCGCGTCCCGGGATACACCGAGAACTTCGTAATAATCGCGCTTGGCCATGCTATAAAACCCTGTATTTATAACGCGGAAAACGCGGGGAAGCCCCCGCGTTTTCCAACTACCTGATGTACGTCAGATTTACTTCTTGTCGTCGTCTTTGACTTCCTCGAACTCGGCGTCGACGGCGTCGTCAGCTGACTGGGACTGGGCACCTTCCTGCCCGCCAGCCTGCTGCGCCTGGTCGGCCTGATCCGCGTACATCTTCTGGGCCAGTTCGGAAGACACTTCGGTCAGCTTCTGGGTCTTGGCCTCGATATCTTCCTTGTTGGAACCTTCCAGCGCTTCCTCCAGCTCCTTGATAGAAGCTTCGATGGACTCTTTCTCGCTATCGCTGACCTTGTCGCCGGCTTCGCTCAGGGTCTTGCGCACGGCGTGAACCATGGCGTCACCCTGGTTGCGGACCTGGACCAGCTCTTCGAACTTGCGATCTTCCTCGGCATTGGCCTCGGCGTCCCGCACCATCTTCTCGATCTCGTCATCGTTCAGACCAGAAGAGGCCTTGATCACGATGGACTGCTCTTTGCCGGTGGCCTTGTCCTTCGCGGACACGTTCAGGATACCGTTGGCGTCGATGTCGAAGGTCACTTCGATCTGCGGCACACCGCGCGGCGCCGGCGGGATGTCCGCCAGGTCGAAGCGGCCCAGGGATTTGTTCCCGGACGCCTGCTTGCGCTCGCCCTGTACCACATGGATGGTCACGGCAGTCTGATTGTCTTCCGCTGTGGAGAAGGTCTGCGACTTCTTGGTCGGGATCGTGGTGTTCTTCTCGATCAGCGGAGTCGCCACGCCACCCATGGTTTCGATACCCAGGGTCAGCGGGGTTACGTCCAGCAGCAGAACGTCTTTCACATCGCCGGAGAGTACAGCCGCCTGGATAGCAGCACCCATGGCCACGGCTTCGTCCGGGTTAACGTCCTTGCGTGCTTCTTTGCCGAAGAATTCCTTCACCTTCTCCTGTACCAGCGGCATACGGGTCTGACCACCAACCAGGATAACCTCATCAACTTCGCTCGCGCTCATGCCGGCATCTTTCAGAGCCACTTTACACGGCTCCAGGCTGCGCTGAACCAGGTCTTCGACCAGGGATTCCAGCTTGGCACGGGTCAGTTTCACGTTCATGTGCTTGGGACCAGACGCATCTGCAGTGATGTACGGCAGGTTCACGTCGGTCTGCTGGCTGCTGGACAGCTCGATCTTGGCCTTCTCGCCAGCTTCTTTCAGACGCTGCATCGCCAGGGAATCACCACGCAGGTCGATACCGCTGTCTTTCTTGAACTGGTCTGCCAGGTACTCGATGATTTTCAGGTCGAAGTCTTCACCACCCAGGAAGGTGTCACCGTTGGTGGCCAGTACTTCGAACTGGTGCTCACCGTCCACGTCGGCAATTTCGATGATGGACAGGTCGAAGGTACCACCACCCAGGTCATAGACTGCGACAGTGCGGTCGCCGCTCTTCTTGTCCAGACCATAGGCCAGGGCCGCTGCGGTCGGCTCGTTGATGATCCGCTTCACTTCCAGACCGGCGATCTTGCCGGCGTCCTTGGTGGCCTGGCGCTGACTGTCGTTGAAGTAGGCCGGCACGGTGATAACCGCCTCGGTCACTTTCTCGCCCAGGTAGTCTTCCGCAGTCTTCTTCATCTTCTTCAGAACTTCTGCAGACACCTGCGGCGGCGCCATCTTCTGCCCCTTCACTTCAACCCAGGCGTCGCCATTGTCGGCCTTGGTGATTTTGTAGGGCACCATCTTGATGTCTTTCTGAACCACGTCATCTTCAAAGCGACGACCGATCAGACGCTTGATGGCGTACAGGGTGTTGTTCGGGTTGGTTACCGCCTGACGCTTGGCAGACTGGCCAACCAGGGTTTCGCCATCATCGGTGTAGGCGATGATGGACGGGGTGGTGCGATCACCCTCGGCGTTCTCGATTACCTTTACCTTGTCGCCATCCATGATGGCCACACAGGAGTTTGTGGTTCCCAGGTCGATACCAATAATCTTGCTCATCGAATCACTCCAAATCTTCTGAATGCTTTCCCGGAGTATGTCGCCCCCGGCTTCTCGCTATTTACTCGCTATATTGGCGCTTTAATCGGCTTTTCAAGCCCGCCGGCGAATTTTTCGTTACTCGGCCTTGGCAACGATGACCATCGCCGGGCGCACCACACGGCCGTTGAGCAGGTAACCCTTCTGGACAACGTTGACCACGCTGTTGGGCTCGGCATCCGGCGCCGGAACCATGGACATGGCTTCGTGCTGCTGCGGATCAAACGGCTCACCCACCGGGTTCAGCTGCTCGACATTGAACTTCGCCAGGCTCTTGAGAAACAGGTCGAGGGTCATTTCCATACCCTCGCGGATGGAGGCCACCAGCTCACCGGAGTTTTCCTGGCCTTCGGTGGTTTCCACCGCTTTTTCCAGGCTGTCAGCCACCGGCAGCAGCTCCTTCACGAACTTCTCGAGAGCGAACTTGTGGGCCTTTTCCACGTCGATCTCGGAGCGGCGACGCACATTCTGCATTTCCGCCTGGGTGCGCAGCATCTGGTCCTTGAGCTCCTGGACCTGGGCGTTGAGGGCTTCCACCTCGGACACCTCCTCGCCTTCCGGGGCAGCTTCCCCGGCTGCCTGCGCTTCCTCGGCGGCCGCCTCGGTCGCTTCCTTCAGTTCCTCTGCCTGTTCGTTGCGGTTCTCGTCAGTGCTCATGACTTCTCCTGCTAGATCTCCAGCGGCCTGACAACACGGCCGATTGAAATGTGCTCCCGGCCGAAGCGAGCCGGAAAACTGTATTTGCGAACGGATATGGGGCCCACTCGGCCGGTTTCAACCATTTTGCTCCGTATTCGTGAAGAAATTCCCGCCGGTCAGTTTGCAAACAGGAAAAAGCCTGTATATATTCACAGTCACTGTATGTAACACCAGTATTCCAGACAGACACCGCCGAGCACTCAACAACGGATTCTGAATCGGGAGCGGAGGTTATCCATGCTCACACAACTTACGGTTTCCAATTACGCCATTGCCGAACGAGTGGAACTCCAGTTCAACAAGGGCATGACGGCCCTGACCGGGGAGACCGGTGCGGGCAAATCCATCGTCCTTGATGCCCTCGGACTGGCCATGGGCGGCCGCGCGGATGCCGGGGCCGTCCGTCATGGCGCCAAACGGGCGGATATCACCGCCACCTTTGATGTCAGCGACATTCCCGAAGCCGTGGAGTGGCTCGACCAGCACGAACTGGACGATGACAACGACTGCATCCTGCGCCGGGTGATCAGCAAGGACGGCCGCTCCCGGGCCTATATCAACGGCCAGCCCTGCCCCCTGGCACACCTGAAGGAACTGGGCGGCCTGCTGATGGATATCCACAGCCAGCACCAGCACCAGTCCCTGCTGCGCAAGGAAACCCACCGCAAACTGCTCGACGAGTTCGCCGGCATCGAAACCCTGGCCGCCGAGAGCCGCGCGGCCTGGAAAGCCTGGCACCAGACCCGTCAGCGCCTGACCGAACGGCAACAGAACGCCGATGAAGCCGAAGCCCGGCTGCAACTGCTGCGCTACCAGGTGGAAGAGCTGGACCGACTGGCTCTCGAAGACGGCGAACAGGAAGCCCTGGAACAGGAACAGGCGCAACTGAGCCAGGCGGATTCGGTACTGCACAGCAGTCACCAGGCCGCCCTGCTCTGTACCGAGGAGGAGACCAGCGCCTCGGACCTCATCCGCCAGGCCCTGCAGCAACTGGAGCAGCTACCAGTCGAGGTGCCCGCCCTGGCGGACACCATCCAGATGCTGAACGAGGCCCAGATCCAGGTGTCCGAGGCCGGCGACAACCTGCGCCGGTTCGTGGAGGATTATGAAGCAGACCCGGCCCGCCTCGCCGAGGTGGAGGAACGCCTGAGCGCCATCTACCAGATGGCGCGCAAACACCGCATCACACCCGAAGAGTTACCGGAACTCCACGAGCGCCTGAGCAACGAACTGGCGGAACTCGACGGTGGCGAGGGCAGTCTCGAGCAACTGGAAGCGGAACTGGAGAAACAACGCGCCAGCTTTGACGAACTGGCCGGCCAGCTCACCGAAGCCCGGCAAAAGGCCGCCGTGGAGCTGGATCAGCGCATTGCCGAAGAACTGGCCCAGCTGAGCATGCCGTCAGTGCAGTTCGTCACCCACCTGAACCGCAACAGTGACGAACAACCCGCCCCCCACGGCATGGAAGACATCGAGTTCCTGGTCAGTGCCAACCCGGGCCAGCCGGCACGGTCTCTGGCCAAAGTGGCCTCCGGTGGTGAGCTGTCCCGGATCAGCCTGGCTATCCAGGTAGTGGTGGCCCAGACCTCCACCACGCCCACCCTGGTGTTTGATGAAGTGGATGTCGGCATCGGTGGCGGCACGGCCGAGGTGGTCGGCAAGTTGCTGCGCAGCCTTGGCAGCAACGGCCAGGTGCTGTGCGTCACCCATCTACCGCAGGTGGCAGCGCAGTGCCATCAGCATCTGTTCGTCAGCAAGTTTACCGAAAAAGACGCGACCTTCTCGAAAATCGAGGCACTCGATGACAAGGGAAGAATCAGTGAAGTGGCGAGAATGCTGGGTGGTGTGGACATGACCGAGCAGACCATTGCCCATGCCCGGGAGATGTTCTCCAAGGGGCAGGCGACTCACCACTGACGGCGGACCGGAACCTCTACCCCTCTCGATCCTGAGAGCTGTTTGGGGGCAGGCTGATACCTGCCCCCTTTTTTCTGTTCGCCTGCTTATTCGCCGTCTTTGGCCTTGATTGGCTTCACGTAGAGAATCAGGCTGTGATCCACGATCTCATAGCCATGCTCTTCGGCAATCTTCTTCTGGCGCTCCTCGATCACCTCGTCCACGAACTCGATGACCTCACCTGTCTGGGTGCACACCATGTGGTCGTGATGGTCATCGCCCGCCATCTCGAAGACCGCGTGACCACCCTCGAAGTTGTGCCGCAGTACCAGGCCAGCCGCCTCGAACTGGGTCAACACCCGGTAGACGGTTGCCAGCCCCACGTCATCTCCCTGCTCCAGCAGCTTCTTGTAAACGTCTTCGGCACTCAGGTGGTGCTCTTCGGCGTTCTCCAGAATATTGAAGATCTTGACCCGTGGCAGAGTGACCTTCAGACCGACTTTTCGTAATTCGGCGTTTTCAGATGACATGTTACTATTCGCTCTTTGGTGTGCCTCACGGCTTCCGGTATGATGAAGCCGCCATTTAACGGTCAACCCGTGTCACACCTGCCTCTGGCAGGCGATTTCAAGATAGAGGATTTCCCCCGGCGATGCAAAAGCTCACAGCTCTCATTCTCACTCTCTTTATGACCGGTTGTGTCTTCCCCGGCGTGTACAAGATCAACGTGCAGCAGGGCAACATTGTGACCGATGAAGAGCTGACTTCACTGAACGCCGGCATGCCCCGGAGCCAAGTCCACGCGCTGCTTGGCACACCGCTGGCATTGAACCCCGTGGACGCCTCCCGAGAGTACTACGTGTACACATTCCAGCGCTCCGGCGGAGACATCGAGGAGCAACGCATTATCGTCTACTATGATGGCGATAGCTTTTCCCATTACGAAGCGCAGCTGCTTGAGGAAACTCCCGCCTACTGAGCCCGGCTCAGGTGTCTTTCTTCTTTGCCCGATTCAGGCGCGCCTGTTTCGGGTCGATCTTCAGGGGCCGGTACAGCTCCACACGGTCGCCGTCACGCAATTCGTGGGCGGCCGGATCCTTGATCACCTTGCCGAAGATGCCCATGTCATTTGAGCCCGGATCCACTTCCGGAAAAATGTCGGTAATTCCGGAGAGCTTCACCGCCTCGAGCGCAGTGGTGCCTTCGGGCACCGTCACCGGCACGATTTCCTGCTTGTCCGGCCGGGCGTAGGCCACTTCTACCCGCATCATCAGTTCCCTCCCCGATACAGCTCGTCGGCCCGGCGGCAGAACGCATCCACCATGGTGTTGGCGGCCTGGGAGAAGACCGGCCCGAACGTCATCCGGGACAGGGAACCGGAGAACTCGAATTCCAGGGTCAGGATGACCTTGCAGGCATTGTCGTCCAACGCTTTGAAATGCCAGCGACCGGTGAGGTTCCGGAACGGCCCGTCCACCAGGTTCATCTCGATGGCTTCGGGCATCAGGAGCTGGTTGCGGGTAGTCAGCCGGTGGCGGATACCGCCCTTGGCGATTTCCAGGGAGGCGGTCACCTGTTCCTCGCCACGATCGTGGACCTCGGCCCCGGCACACCAGGGCAGGAACTCGGGATAGCTGGCAATATCATTGACCAGATGGAACATGCGCTCGGCGGAGTGCATCACAAGTGCGGTTTTATCAATCTGATGGGCCATGGGCTCCTCAGTAAAAAGTACAGCCTGAATCAGACGCTATGATAAAGGATCTCGTCCTCTTTGGGGGCATTTTCAGGCTGTTCTACCCGTTCCGGTGTAGCTTGCTCGTCCCCGTCCGCGGGTTCCGCCCCCTCCGACCGGGGCTCACTGCCTTGCCCGCCGGAAACCGACGGCCGGGGGTCAGCTCCTTGCGTCTCATCCGGGGCAATCTCCAGCACGAGCGGCGCCGGACGCTCGCACCAGAGTGCAGCACTGCCATTATCACAAAGGTTATTGAGGGAAAAAGCGGTGTACATGATGCCAACGTAGGCCACTACCACCGGCAGCACCGTGCGCATATCCCAGTACCAGACCCGGGCAAACAGCCCGGGGGTCCGACCAAGCAGCTGATGCGCCAGCCGGCGAGTCAGGCACCACCCGGTGAACAGGGCAATGAGGATCGCCACCAGGGGGATCAGCAGGCCGCCGGTGAACAGTTCCAACCAACGGAACAGGGTCGCACCATAAAGCCGGTATTCCGCCCAGATATTGAAAGACAGCAGCGTTACCAGCCCCGCCGCCCAAACCAGCAGCCCCACCAGCACCACGGAAATACCTCTCGGTGCGCCGGTCCATTCCCGCAACCAGCCGACCACCGGCTCCAGCAACGCCAACGAGGTGGTCCAGACGATCATCACCACCAGCAGAAACGCACAGGCTATGATCAGCTGGCTACCGGGGAACTGGGCCAGTGAAACCGGAAGGGAAACGAACAGCAGGCTGAAGCCCCGTTCGCCGTCAAAGTCCGTGCCTCCGGTGGCAAGCGCAAAGATCATCAGGCCAGCCAGCACCGCGACGAGCGTATCCATCAGAACGACGGCAAGGATCGACCGCTTGAAGCGGGTATCAGGCGTGGTGTAGGTGCCAAAAACCGTCCATACCCCCATGCCCAGCCCCAGGGTAAAGAAAGCGTGAAAAAGCGCCGCCTTGATACTGCCGAGGGACACATCCTCCGGTCGTATTTCCAGGATGTGGGCAAATGCACCATCGATCCGGCCCTGCCAGGCCGCCAGCCCGAACAGCACCAGCATCAGTACCAGGGCGCCCGGCACCACCACCCGCATGGTGCGCTCCAGCCCCCGGGCCACGCCCTGAACGGAAACCCAGACCACCAACAGCAGGAAGAACGCATGCCAGGCCATGAAATTACGGTACTGCCCGGGATCCGACACCAGTCCGGAGAGCACCGAAGCGGCCTCCGCCTCACTACCGGAGGACAACCGCCCCATGGCCCCGAAAAACACGTACGCCAGGGCAATCGATCCGAACACCGCGGTGTAGGAGAGCACCACAAACGCTGCCAGTACACTCAACCGACCGGCCAGCATCCAGCCGCGGGAGCACCGCGTGCTACGGATCAGCCCGTCCATGGCCAGGACAATGCCGTGGCGGGAATAGCGCCCCAGGGCCGACTCGGTCACCATCAGTGGCAGTGTGACCAGCAGCAGGCAGGCCAGGTAGATCAGCACGAACAGGCCACCGCCGTGGAGGCTGGCGAGGTAGGGAAACTGCCACAGGTTGGCCAGCCCCACCGTCGCACCCACGGAGGCCCAGAAGAATGTGGATTTACGGGTGAAGGCCCCGTTGGCTGTCTGATACGACGTCGACATGCATTTCCCTGAAAGTATCTGCGACGCCATTGTAGCTGATGGCGGCAAAGTCGCACGCCTGATCGGTCACGATTACGGCGATTTCGTGACCGGTCTGGCAGTCCTGGGCTACAATGCGCGTTTTGCCGGGGCAAGCCCGGCCGTTCGTTCATTTATCCGAACCCGGATCACTGATTCATGAGCAAGAAGAAACCCGGAACGCCGAGCAATACTATTGCGCTTAACAAGAAGGCGAAGCACGAATATCACATCGAGGAACGCTTTGAGGCGGGTCTCGCCCTGCTGGGCTGGGAAGTAAAGTCCCTGCGGGCAGGCAAGGCACAGCTGGTGGACGCCTATGTGCTACTCAAGGACGGCGAGGCCTGGTTGCTCGGCTCCCACATTACCCCGCTGATTGCAGCATCCACCCATGTCATCGCAGACCCGACGCGTACCCGCAAGCTCCTGCTCCACGCCAAGGAGATTGCCAAGATCGTTGGCAAGGTCAACCAGGCCGGTTACACCTGCATTCCGCTGGCTCTATACTGGAAAAACAACAAGGTAAAGTGCGAGATTGCACTGGTGAAAGGCAAGAAGCTGTTCGATAAGCGCGCCACCGAGAAGGAGCGTGACTGGAACCGCCAGAAGCAGCGAATTCTGCGCGAAACCAACCTCTGATTCCGCTCCCCGCGGATTAGCAAATACCTGACGCCGGTCATGGCCGGCGCCGGCGGGCCTGTTGCATACTCACTCTCTTTGTTCAGAAATCCAACAGGCCTATACTCGGGAATTCCGGTGCATGGCAAAGGGAGCCGCTTATGTCACCCAAACAGACGCCGATGTCCTCCGTAGACCGTGCGTGGCTGCGCATGGATACCCCCCAGAACCCCATGATGATCTGCGGGGTATGGGCACTGGAGCGGCCGGTTTCAATGAGCCGGCTTCGGCACACGCTTGAAGAGCGATTTCTGTGCTTCGATCGGTTCCGGCAACGGGTCATAGACACCGGAGACCGGGCTTACTGGCAGGACGACCCCTTGTTCGACCTGGACAATCACCTGCACCGCATCGCCCTGCCAGGCAAGGCGGACAAAGCCGAGTTACAGAAGCTGGTCAGTGACATGAACAGCACCTCCCTGGATTTCCGGCAACCGCTCTGGCAAATGCATTACATCGACAATTACGGTGACGGAGGCGCCCTGCTGATCCGCATTCATCATTGTATCGCCGATGGTATCTCGCTGGTTCGGGTGATGCTGTCACTCACCGATAAAACGCCGGAACCCAGACTGGGCAAAGTGGCCCGCAAGCGTCGCTCCAAACCCCACCAGAGATCGACAATCCAGAACTTCCTGCACCGTGCTGTAGACAGCGCGCAAACGGCGACCAATCAGGCAAGACTGTTCATTCAGTCCGTTCGCAATGAGCCCAACTACCCCCTGAAACTCGCATCCACCGCCAGCGGCGTAGCCTTCGACCTTTTCAAGCTTGGCCTGGCCCCGGTAGAGCCCAGAACCGGTCTGAAGGAACCGCTATCCGGACGCAAGCAGGTCGCCTGGGCGGATCCTCTGGATCTTGCCGAAGTGAAGGCCTGCGCCAAGGCTTTGGGCGGCACCATCAACGACGCCCTGCTCTGCACCGTCACCGGGGCGTTGCAGCGGCATTTTGCGGCTCACAAGGAGACAATCCCCGAGTGCGGAATCCGCGTGGCGGTGCCGTTCAACCTGCGGCCTCTTGATCAACCTATCGAAACACTCGGCAACAAGTTCGGCCTGGTGCTGGTTACGCTGCCGGTAGAAGTGATGGACCCTCTCCTGTGCTTCCGCCAGGTACAGGAGAACATGAACCGCCTCAAGCGCTCCTATCAGGCCCAGGTTACCTACAGCCTGCTTGATATCTTCGGTCGGGGCCCCGATGTTATTGAACGAAGGGCTCTGGATCTGCTCAGTAACAAGGCCTCCGCCGTGCTGACCAACGTGCCCGGACCCAAAGAGCCCCTGTACCTGGCAGGCAGCAAGCTGACCCAGCCCATGTTCTGGGTGCCCCAGAGCGGCACCATCGGTATCGGCATGAGCATCCTGAGCTATGCCGGCACCGTGCAATTCGGCATCACCGTGGACAAGGCAATTCACGCTGATCCGGATGCCGTAATGGATTACTTCCGGGAGAGCTTCCAGGCCCTGAGCCACGCGGCTCTGGCCGGACGCCCCGAAGCAGTGAAGCGCCACGCAAGCTGAGCAGGGGTAGGTATAAATAGCGCAATTAACCCTTGAAGTCCGGTATTCCGGACACATATACTGAGATAACTAAGGGGACGACATGGCTTCGACGCCGGTGGCGAACCCTTGAGTGCATGTCGAGATGGCAGCCAATCTCGTTAATCCAAAGCTGCAACGCAATAGTCGCAAACGACGAAAACTACGCACTAGCAGCGTAAGCTGCTAGTCGTCCTGACCGGGTCGCCCGTAGCCCGGAAGCAACATCTCAGGACGTCATCGCTTACGGGATGCTCCGTTACCCAGAGTTCACTGGTTAACGGCTAAGATTCAAAGAACTCGGTTCTTGCACCCTGGCTCTCGGGTCGCTTGAACTTAAATCAATAGAGAGACGCTAAACATGTAGACCTCAAGGCTGAGTACTGGCGGACGCGGGTTCAATTCCCGCCGTCTCCACCAAACAACCTAAAGGCTCCCGACCCCGGGAGCCTTTTTCATTTCTGCTCCACGATCCCAACCACCACCCACTGCCTAAAATTTGCACACTACCCTTTCCTGTGCTTCTATTTTTCTGAATGATCGATTTGGTTGTTCGACCTTTCGAACCCACCGCCTGCACAGGGAGCCTTCGTGCAGCGCGATGCCGCATTGACGTTACATGGAGTTGATTCTGTTATGGCTTACGAAACGATTGATGGTCAGAAGTACGAGAAGGAATTGCTGGACCTGGCCCGCAAGCACACTACGGGACGCGGGGAAGGCAAGCTTTCCAAGGATGAGGTTGCCGAGTTGTTCAAGTCGGCGCAGGATGGCCCCGGGGTCACCGAGACCGAGAAGAATACCCTTGCCTATATTCGCGATACCTTTGAATTCACGGATGCAGCTGCGGCGGATTTTGATGCCGCCTTTGCCAAGCTTTAGCCATTCGTTCGAAAGGCTCTCAGCGCTGGGAGCCTTACCCTGCCCCACAACTGTAGCCTCTGACCACTTCCCCTGACCTGACCAAGCTGGTATTCCTGGGCCTCACGCACACCCGTATCTACCAAGCCAAAAGGTCTTCGTCATGACAATACTCATCACAGGCGCCAACCGGGGCATCGGTCAGGCATTAGCCGAGCAATGGCGCGATGCCGGGCAGACAGTGATTGCAACAGCCCGAAGCACGCCTGGCATGGAGCCTCTGGACGTTACCGATCCGGCCAGCATCGAGGCGCTCGCCAAACGGCTTGATGGACAGCCGATCTCGACTCTGGTCTGCAACGCCGGCGTTTCCCTGGACAAGTTTGATGAACTGGAAACCGGTTATGCCGCCGAAGACTGGGCACAGACCTTCGCGGTCAATGTCACCGGGGTTTTTCTGGTGGTTCAGGCCTTGTTGGCCAATCTGAGAGCCAGTAAAGATGCTGGTGAAAACCCTAAAATCGCAATCATCGCCAGCCAGATGGGCTCGCAGCAATCGCCCGCTGGCAACCGGTTCATTTATCGTGCCTCCAAGGCCGCGGCCATCAATCTCGGGCGCAATCTTGCGGTGAGCCTTGAGAGTGAGGGCATTGCCGTCGGCATCTACCATCCGGGATGGATTGCCACGGATATGGGTGGCGAGTCGGCGGATCTGACCCTTGAGGATGCTGTACCAGGCTTGCGTAAGCAGATTGACGGGCTGACCTTGTCCGAAACCGGTTGTTTCAGGGACTGGGAAGGCCGGGATTGCGAATTTTGAGTACCGGAGGACACCACGCCCCATGAACCAGCCGGACGATCCGGAAAACCTCGAGCAACTGCTGGACCGCCTGCGCACCCGCACCGATGGCCAGGCAGAGGTTTCGGTGGCGGATATCCTGAGTGCGGTCGGGGAGCGTTCCTTCGGCCCCGTCGCCCTGGTGGCGGGTCTGGTTGTGGTTGCCCCCCTCATTGGCGACATTCCAGGCGTGCCCACCGTGCTCGGGTTGCTGGTATTGCTGACGCTTGGCCAGCTGCTGTTCCTGCGCCACTCCATCTGGCTACCAGCAGCCCTTGCCAACCGGAGGGTGGCACAGGCGAAACTGACCAGGGGCCTGGACTGGGTGGAGAAACCCGCGCGCTACCTGGACCGGTACACCAGGCCACGCCTGGTCTGGCTCACCCGGGGCGCGGGGCAATATCTAATGGCCCTGGTGTGTCTGTCGGTGGCGCTGGCCATGCCGGCCATGGAGGTGGTGCCTTTCAGTGCCAATGGTGGTGGGCTGGCGCTGATGGCGTTCGGGTTGGCGATGATCGCCCGGGACGGGTTGCTGGCACTGTTCGCGACAACGGTCACGCTGGGTACTTTCTGGTTTGTGGTGTCCGGGTTGATGGGGTGAGAGCGGCGGTCCCTGCCCCCCACTACCAAACGCGGTCCCCGATTACATCGAAAACCAGTTGCGCTTGATTTGCTCATAATCCTCTTTTCCGATAACCCCGGCTTCCGCCAGCCGGCGCATTTCCGCGACAGCCAGGGGAATTCGCCGTTTACCCTCGGGCAGCTGCCGCTGGCCACGGAGTATGCCTTCCCGGAGCTCGGTCAGGAACGAATCCACCTGCTCCCGGCTCGGGGTACGGGCGTCGATGGTGAATAACACCACATCGCTGTTCAAGGCCCGGAACTCGAAGATATGCCGGGTGGTGCGAACGGCGAGGGACATGAAGACGACGGCCAGCACCAGCGGTGCGATCAGCCAGGGCAGCGGTGCCGGGAATACCGAATACAGGGCCGCCGGTACAGTCATGCAGATAGCGCCGGCGAGCCAGAGGCCCAGCCGGTAATCCCGGATCTCCCTGGGTTCTTCCTGGACGAAGGTCAGATCAATCACCTGCTCCGGCAGGTCTTTCTTGCGCCGGTTGGTCTGGATCAGCAGGTAATGGCTGCTGAACCGTGTAAACAGTGTGCTGATTTTCGCGGATACCCGGGTCTGGCGCAGCCGGCGGTCAATCCGCCAGCTGTCCCGGGGCGGGACGCTCCAGCCGTCCCGTTGCATTTCAAGGTCTGGCACGCTCCATCGATCCAGTTCAATTACATCCTCCTGGGTCACAGCAATGGTCACGTTACGTCTCCTTATTCTTTTATTGTGTCGGGAATTCGAACTTGTCCGGGTCGTTGTAGATGTGCGCACCGCCATCCAGCCATTCCGCAATCAGGCGGAGCTCGGCTTCGGTGAGCATGCCCATGTGGCTCTCTCGGATCGCGGCGGTTTCCGCGGTTTCCACTTGGTACTCGTCGTCATCCGGGTCGTCATCGAACAGGCTGAAGAAGCGGGCACTGGCGATGGCGCCACGGCCGCTCATCAGGCGGCGGGCGAAGCATACGCCCGGGTCTGGGAGGACCGTCATGTCGCCCTGGACACCATCCGGGCACATGGTGGCAAGCTCCGAATCCGCCACTTCGACCCAGTCACCTCCCTCGGTCTGGCGGATGTAATAATCAGGCTCGAACAGCTCGACATAGGATTCGAGCTGGCGACCATCCCAGGAGGCATAGCCATCTCCCAGCAACAGGCCGTTCGAGGCGCCACTACCGGAGTCTCCGGGACAGGGCTTTCCGCCCTGTTCGGCGGCGGTGTGGCAATTCTGGCATGACGTGGTATTGCCGGTGTTCGGGTTGATCCGGCATTCCCGCCAGATCGGCTGGATGTGCTCCTGGTAGTTGATGGTGGCCTTGCAGTCCGCCGTCCAGTTGGTCAGGCAGCTCGGATCCGTGACCGGCTTCGGTGTGGTCAGGCCGCTGTAGCGAACTTCGAAGGCCAGGGATGGATCGGGTGGATTGGTCCAGAAATCCTCGAAATGCATGGTGTCCGCCCAGGTGGCCTGCAGGCCCTTGAGGGAGTCGATCAGGGCCTGGGCCATGGTGTCCTTCCACTGCACCGCCCGGATCTTCGGGTTGGCATTGGGGAACGGCATGCCGTCGCCCGGTGCACCCGGGTTGGCGGAGGCCAGTTCGACATCGGTCCGGGCATGGGGAATGTCCACTTCCGGATCGTGACAGCCATAGCACTTGAGCTTCTCGCCCTCCTCCAGGCGCAGCGGCTGCGGGTGCTGCATCAGGTAGTTGTAGTTGTAATCCGGTGCGGCAATCAGATCCACCCGCTTGCCGTACTTGTTCACCACCTCGAAGCTGAAGTTGGTGTCCGCCGGTACCTTGACCATGGCGGAGCCGTCCGGCTCGACCATGGCATAAGAGAGAACATCGTAGAGAATACGGTTACCGGAACCCACCAGCGGTGTCAGACCCAGGGGCGGCTGCGGACCATCGGGCGGGTTCAGGATCTCGTCGGTCAGAATGGCCTGCTCCAGTTCCGGGGGAATCTGGCGTACGCCAACCACCCGGATGAAGCGTTCGGAGCGATCGTCTGGACGGGTCAGGCTGGGGTCGCGGCGGGTCTCGATGCCGCCGTCATACAGCTCGGCCATGTCGGCGCCGTCCATATCGTAGATGCTGCGGATCTCGAACAGGGCGGTGTTGTCTTCCAGTTGCAGGTCGTGGCGCTCACCGGTGTAGGGTTCAGCCAGCTCATTACGATCGGCGATGACGATATCGGTATAAAGAGCCTGCTTGTGGCCCTGGACCACCGGCAGCCGGGTATTCTCGATGGGGTCCACCATCCAGATGCCGTATCGGGGCTCACCCAGATTCTCGGTGGTGGCGCTGCCCTCACAGGGAGTACTGGTGGTGCCATCGGTGGTCAGGCATTGGGCCCAGCTGGCAAGCAGACGGGCAGAGCCATCGTTGTATGGCGCAACGGCGCTGTACCAGCCGTTCGGGGACACCTGGTTGGGGTAGAAGTTGACCAGCCCGGGAGTCATGGACTCCTCGGCTTCGCCGATCACGCTCTCGTCTACGGGCTTGCCGACAGCAAAGAAATTCTTGCTGTTGATCTTCACCACATCGCCGCCGTAAATCGGGTTGTAGATATGGCGCATGGTTGTCAGCAGGTTGCCGTCATCCAGGGGAATCGGGTCCATGTAATGGATGAAGGAGGCGTCGGAGAACTCCTCGCTCAGGCTGCCGAAGTAACGGTGCACGTTACCGCCGGCCGGCGTGATGCGGTACATGCTCAGCACGTCTTCCACGAACACCCGCTCGCCTTCGACTTCACCAGCCAGGGACGCGCTGCATTTGTCCTCTACGGTCCATTCCTTCGGATCCTCCAGGCCGGAGGGGAAGCCACCACCATTGCCCTGGCCGTACCCGCCGCCGTGGGGGTGCTGGTTGAAGTTGGGGTCGTCGATGTTTTCCAGGGTGCAGTCGGTCAGGGTTTCATAGATGCGGCCGAACCGGATGAACACCACATGTCCATCGTTCATGGTGCTCGGCTCGATGTCATGGAACTGGCCAAAGGTGATCTGCACCAGCTCGCTGCCGTCCGGCTTGACCGAGTGCAGCAGCGAGGCCGGCTCGTCGAAGTCTTCCAGGTACTCGCGCAGGTCCAGTTTCTGCCAGTCACCCCGGGAATGCTGGCGGCTGGAGGAGAAGATGATCCGGCCTTCGTTGGTGTAGGTGGGGTTGGTGTCCTCACCCGCATTGGCCACCAGATCGTCTTCGAAGATCCGTCGCACCTCACCGGTGGCGAAGGTGTACTCGAATATGTTCCAGGTGAAGTTGTCGGGGCTTTCCGCCGGGCCATGGGCGGCAAAGACCATGCGCTCGCCGTCCGGCGAGACATCCAGATCCTTGACGTCATAGTCCCCGCCGAAATACCCCGCCAGCACATGGCGTTCGTCCGAACTGAGAGCAATGCGGTCCCGCACCATCAGCTTTGCCCCGGGTTTGAACGCATAGGGCGCCCGGGGGTCCAGCGGCGGCCGGGCATTGACGGAGGCGGTCTCGCCCATGTCCGGGTAGTCCCGGACTACATAGGCAAAGGGCTGGTCGGAAAGCATTTCCTCCTGCCCTTCGCTGATCTGTCCCTCAAAACATCCGGTCAGCCCGACCAGTCCGAGGCTGGCCAGGGCCAGGAGGCGCAATCCGCTGCTAAATCCGATCATGATGTCTCTCTCCACCTGCACATCCGTTGCACCGGTACCCGGCGGAGGCCGGGCCCGGTGCGTTCATCAACCAGGCATGAAATCAAACTTGTAATTGACGGGGGTGGCCGCCACGTCTTCCGGGCCAAACGAGATCATCTGGATCCGCGCCAGCAGTTTGAGCTCCAGACGCTGATCCCCCAGCTGGCTGTCCACCAGCTCGATGTCGGAGATACTACCGTCCGGCTCGATCACGATGTGGAAGACAAACTTGCCCTGCAGTCCGGGATCGCTGCGCAATGCCCGGTTGTAGAGCGCGTAGATGGCCCCCTTGTGCTGCTCGAAGACCCGCCGGATGGATTCCATGTCCCGGCCACCGGCCACCGTCGAGCTGCGTGAGCCACCGTTGCCACTGGCACCGCTGCCACCACCACCGGAGCCATTGCCGATGGGGCTTTCCACCGCGGTGGAGCCTTTCCCGGCCAGCTGGGTACCGGAGCCGGTATCGTTCATCACCGAGCTGTTCACACCGCCACTGGTCTTGTTGGCCGAAGTGGCCCCCAGTACCGAGCGGGCAGCCTTGGCGGCGGCGCCGGTCTTCACGTTGGTGTTTTGAGCCTGAAGCTTGGCCACGTCAGCGGAGCTACGCAGGGCTGACAGTTCCTTGGAGAACGCCGCGACGCCCATCTTCGAAACCTTTTCCCGGGCCTTTTTCACTTCCTTGGCCGGTGCCGGCTCCGGAGCCGCCTTCTTGGCCTCGGTGGGCTCGGTTTTCTCTTCCTGCTTCACCGGCTCGGGTGGCGGAGGTGGCGGGGCCACCTTGCGTTGCTCGATCAGGACCTTGGCCAGGGTCGGGGGTACCCGCTCCTTCTCCTCCCGATCGATTTCCGGCAGCGGCAGCCAGGGAAAGATCACCGCCAGCAGCAGGAGCAGCAGCAACAAACGTTTGAGAATGCGTTTGAAGCGGCTGTCCTCGTCACCGCTGGCGTCCCAGGGCAATGAAAAGTCGTAAGGTGTTGCTGTCATTGCTGTCATCGATTCCCTCCTGTCATGCGCCGCTGCTGCCGGATACCCGTGAAACGGCCATGGAGAGGTCCCGATAGTCCGCCTTGGCGCAGGTCAGCATCACCCGCTTGAGCAGCGCGTAGGGGATTTCCTGGTCACCGAGGATGGTCACGGCACGCCCAAGGCTCTTCTCCCGCTCGGTCAGTTCCGTGCGCTTGCTGGCCTGGAACGTGAGCTCTTCCATCAGGCCATCGATCAGGCCATCGGAGGCAATCACCTCATCCAGGGTGGCGACCGGGCGGCCATCCACCAGGATGTCATCCTCGGTGATCGTCACCACGGTGGTCTCCTTCGGGCGTTCCTCTGCGGTCGAGTCCGGCAGGGCAACGTCGTTGACCTTGATCAGCTGGTTGGCACCGGAGTTCAACAGCAGGAAGAACACCAGGATGGTGAAGATATCCATGAGCGAGACCAGGTTGAGCTTGGCCGGCTTCATGAAGGTCTTGGCGCTGCTCTGGAGGCCGAAGGACGTGAACTTGTCGTTCGCGTTCATGACTTACCTCCCTTCTTGGGCGCATCCCCCAGGGAGATTTCCGGGAACAGCTCGACATCCACCGCATCGGTTACCACGACGGTCTTCGCGACCCGAAGGGTATCCATGGTGGACACCAGGGACTGGTAGGTGACGCCGGGCTCGGACAGCAGCAGGGCGTCGTTCTTGGCGATGTTCTTGGCCGCCAGCCGACGTTTGATCTCCTGCAGCACCTCGGAGAGGGTGCGGAAATTGTGGCGGGCTTCCTCGCCCTCGGCTTCGGGCTCAATCTTGTCAATGGTCTTGACCAGATTACCGCTGGGGTAATACACCTCGATGCCGGACTGCCGCACCACCACTTCCAGCTGCCGGTTCTCCTCGGCACTGGCGGTCTGGGCACCGGTCAGGTCGGGCAGATTGAGCTCCAGAATCGAGATATGGTTGAACACCATACTCATCAGCAGTACCGGCACCAGCACGATCATGAGGTTCATGAACGCCGTGATGTCGATATCCGCCTCTTCCTGTTCTCTGCGTTTTGTAAACATAAGGAATTACCCGCTGTGATCAGGCGTCGGACTCACGCGTGTTAACAGCGCGACGATTGCTGCGAACGATGGTGTTCAGGGCCTTTACGCCGGCCATTTCGATGCTCTCGACGATTTCCAGGGTCTTGTTCTGCAGCAGGGAGTGGATCAGCAGCAGCGGGATCGCCGCGATCAGGCCGAAGGCCGTGGTGTTCATGGCCACCGAAATGGACTGGGACAGCAGCGTAGCCTTGTCCGCCGGATCCGCGTTGGCCACGGCGGTAAAGGCGGCGATCAGACCGATGATGGTACCGAGCAGCCCCAGCAGGGTGGAGACGTTGGCCAGGATGGACAGGTAGTTGGTGCGCTTGGACAGGCGCGGAATGCTCTCCATCACGCCTTCCTGCATGGCGGCGTGGATGTCATCCCGGCGCGGGGAGGCTCGCATGGTGTCGAGACCAACGGAAATCAGACGTGAGATCGCGGAGTTGCCGGACTGGGCCGCCTGCTCGGCCTGATCGAATTTGTTTTCATTCATCAGCGGCAACAGTTCGCTGTAGGCGGACCGGTTGGATTGGTAGGCCCGCTTGAGGAATACCCAGCGCTCCACCGCAATGGCCAGGCCGACAAACAGCACCAGGGCGATGGGGAACATGAAAGCGCCGCCTTCCTGGAAGAATGAAACAATGCTTGTGTAAACGTTCATGGCAGGTCTCCAGACTTTTCTTTTCGTTCGGTTGCAGTTTTTCAGTTAGTGCTTTGCCCCGAGGGCCCGGCTGGGGCCTCCAGGGAAAGTTCGTCGTAGAAGCGCATGGTCCGGGCGTGTATGTCCCGATCCACCACTTCGAATACCCGGCCAGACACCGACGTGATCGAGCGGTACAGGTTGTCCGGCCCCTCTGGTGGCTTCCAGGGGATGAAGTAACTCACCGACGGCTGCTCCTTGTCCCCGACAAAGGTACTCTCCAGATCGATGGACTCCTGGGCGCTGGCCGGAGCCGCAATCGCCCCACCCAGACACAGGGTCGCCGCAACGAGCCAGCCGGCCCCTGGATTCAGCATTCCCATGGCATTCTCCTAGTCCTGTTCTTCGCCTAGCCTTGTTCTTCGGTTTCCGGGGAGCCCCCGCCGGAGGCATCCGCTGAGACCGCCTCGCTTTCAGCGCCCTGTTCGGCAGGTGCCTCCGGTTCCGGGGGTGGGTTATCGATGAAACTGGTCTCAATGCCAGTCCGGCGGCGGATCTCGATGAGCCAGTCCGCCACTTTCGGATCCGAACCGCCGGTCAGGAAGTCGTAGGCCTCGTAATGGGGCTGGGCCTCCTCCGGCCGGTTCATGTAGAGGTCGTAGAGGATCGCCAGATTCAGGTGCGCCTCGGGGAAGTCGTTCCAGGTTTCCAGGGCCGCCAGATACGCATCCCGGGCCCTGGCAAATTCACCCTGGCGCCGCTCGAACACCGCCTGTTTCAGGTAGGCGTTGACGTTGGCCGGATTCACCTCCAGCGCCTTCTGGTAGTACTCCCGGGCCTTTTCGGGCTTCTCCCGCTGTTCGGCCAGCTCCGCCAGCTTCACCCAGGGACCGGAGAGTTCCGGAAAATCCTTGGTCATGGCCCAGAAGCCCTTGCGGGCCATGCGCAGATCCCCGTCTTTCATCAGGGCCACGGCATCGGCAAAAGCCGCCTGAGCGGCCGGGGGGACCGGCGCCGGCTGCTGGGTGTACGGGTTCGGTGCCGGCACATAGGGAATTTTCTTGCCCTCGGCATCGTAGGCCTGTTGCGGCAGGAACACGCCGCCGCTGCTCTCGGCCGGATCGGCTTGCGTTTCTTCCTCGGCGGGCCCGGATTCAACCGTTTTCGGCCCGGACTCGGTCTGCTTGACCGGCAGGACTCCGGCACAACCGGAGAGCAGGGTCAGCACCAGCAACGCTGCCGGAGTGGATGCCTTAACGGATGCCATCGCCATACGCCACCTTTACTTCCTGTTTGTCGAACCGGGCGGGGTTGAGCTTGGCCATCGCCTCGAAACTCCGCTCGATCCAGGGATTGAATGTGCCGCTCCAGGAGCGCTCGATGTTGGCCTGGTGCACTTCGATGGCCAGGTCCTCGAACGGAATGGCCTGTTCTTCCAGCACCAGCTCGTATTGCATGGCTTCCAGCTGGCTCAGGCCGCTGGGCCGCGGCGCGTCCATCAGCTCCCGGGCAAACTGACCGTAGAGATCGGCAATGTTGAAAGTGGCCCGTGTGGTCTGGTCGAGCACGCCGTAGTCGGCTGCCTGCTGGTAACGGTCCAGGGCGTTCTTGAGCTTCTCGTTCTTGCGCGGAATGCTCTTGTTGAGCGGGTGCTTCAGGCGCACGCGATCAAACTCGATGCGCCAGTAGTCGCCGTACTTGTTGTTGGCCCAGGCCGCCAGCCAGGCAGAGCGGTCCGACTGCCAGTTCTCCGGGGCCTTGTTGTGGCCATCGATGACCCGGCGCAACCAGTACAGGTGGCGGTGGTAGTCGTCCCGGCGCTCGTACAGGTAGGCGACGTGGTAACGGGCTTCCATCCGCGTATCGAAAGGTTCTTCGTAGTCGAAGGCCCACTTCTTGAAGTACTCCAGGGCCTGGTCCTCGTTCCCGGCTTTCTCATACAGTTCCGCCGCCAGGAACAGGGCATCCCGGCGCACGTCGGCGCGGTCGTCGGTCCGGTAGATTTCTTCGTACTCGGTGGCGGCCATCTGCCACTGCTCGTCCTGCTCGTAGGTCCAGGCGATCTTCTGGTCCAGGTCCTTCGCCAGCTTGTGGTTCGGGAACAGGCGCCGCAGCTCCAGCATTTCCGTCAGGGCCGGCTCCCACTCCTCCAGGGTCAACAGGTGGGTGGCGGCGTCAAACTGAGCCACAACGCGGACATCGGTCTTCGGAGCCACCGCCTTGATGCGCAGGAAGTGATCGATGGCGCCTTCCAGGTCCTTGGCGGCCAGGGCCTGTTCACCCTGTTTGTAGATGGTGACCGCCATGCGCTCGGTAACTGCCTTGAACTCGGGATCGTCCAGGTCGATGTAACGCAGCTGGTTGCGGTAGCCTTCCTCGGCCGCGGCAAAATCTGCCAGTTCGTACTGACTGTGGGCGATGACACCCCAGGCGGTGCGGTTGAGCTCGCGATCCACCTCGCCGGCCTTGCTGACGATGCTGGTGGCCACTTCCAGTGCTTTTTCGTAACGGCCCAGGGCGAACAGCTCTTCCGAGGTCTTGGCCAGCACGGCACCGGAGCGTTCGTCATCCCGGAAGGTCTGCACAAATCGCAGCTGGCTCTCCACGCCCTTGCTGCGCCAGTCACGGAGCCGCTCGCTGTCCTTACCCGCCTGGGCGATCAAACGCTCGGCCTCTTTCTGATAGGCGATGATGGCGGCGTAGCCGGCGTCGGCCCCGAACTCGGAGTTGCCGAACTCGTAGGCGGTGCGTTCGTAGTGGGTGATGGCGGTGGGGAAATCGCCACCATCGAAGGCGGCTTCGGCGCGCATATAGACCATTTCCGGGACTTTCGGGTCGTTCGGGAAAGTCTGCTCAAACTCGCCATAGAACTGGGCCGCCTTCAGGAAGCTGGTCTGGCGTGTGGACTCGGCGGCTGCCACGGCAGACGCCTTGATCGCGCCATCCGCCAGTTCCCGGGTCAGGCGCTGGCCGGTGGCGTGGTAATGCCTGGCCAATTCGTCGATGAAGGTCTTCAAGTTGGGAATGACCTTGGCTTTCACCTCCGCCGGTTTGGTCTTCCAGAACTCGGAATGAACGCCGTAGTTACGCACGTAGTTCTCTTTCTCCGGCAGCACCTGCTGGGAGAACTCGCCATCGACATAGGCACGGATCATCTCGGCGTGCATCTCCGGCGCCCGCTCGGAGTCCGGGTTCTGCACCACGAAGGCCCGGAACGAGGACGCGGAATCCTCATACCGCTCCTTCTCCAGGTAGTGCTGGCCGAGGCTGGAATAGAGAATCCAGGTGTACTTCTTCGCCTCCGGCCGGTTGGCGAACATGCTGTCGATCTTGGAGGAGCCGCCGGCATAGGCCAGGCCCACACTCATGATGCGCAGGGTGTCGTCCACCAGGGAGCGATTGACCTTGTCGAGCTTCTCGATCTTGCCATCCTCGGGCACCAGCCGGTCGAGGACACGGGAGAAGGACATCAGGCTCCGGTCGTAATCGGACAGTTTGTACTGGGACCAGCCGAGCAGGTACCAGGAGTTGTTCAGGAACGCGGATTCCTGGCCGATGGCCACCACCGAACGGTAGGCCTGCTCCGCCTGCTCATACTCCTCGTGCCGGAAGTGGATGTCGCCCTTGCGGAAATACACCTCCGCCAGCCGATGTGAGTGCGGATGCTCGGTGATGAACTCTTCCAGCACAGCCTTGGCTTCCTGGTCGCGGCCATCCAGATCGTAGGCCTTGGCCAGCTGGTACATGGCCTCGGCGTTGCGTTCGGAATCCGGGTACTTGTTGAGCAGCTGGTGATAGGCAGTGATCGCTTCGGGGAAGTAGCCATCCTCGCCCGGCATCACGCCACGAAGCTGATCGTAGTCTCCCTCCAGCATGTACACGCTGGCAATGCGGCGCTCGATCTGCTCGTACAGTCGCCGGTCCTCGATGGTTTCCAGCAGTTCCCGATATTCCCGGCGCACGTCTTCGTGCATTACCCTCGGCAGGGGCACATCCTCCAGTGGCTTTTGTTCCTTCTGGAGGCTGGCAATGGTCGAGGGATTCTGGAAGGTGCCACAGCCGCTGACCATGACCGCCAGCATGAGGAGACTAGATCGTTTCATCGCCGCTTCCCTCCTCTGGAGACGGTTGGCTTTGCGCCTGTTCGGGAGCTGGATCTACAGGCACCTCCTCGTCCGGGTTCAGTGTCTGCAGGGACCGGTCCAGAATCCGCACCTTGGCCAGCTGGGCTTCGACCTGGTATTGCTCCAGCCGCTGCTCGTGGATGTCCAGTTCGGTGGTCACCAGCGCCAGCATCACGTCTTCCAGACGGGCGATCAGGCTTTCGGTCTGGACCAGCCGGGCGTCCACCTCGGCCATCATGCGAGTGACCGACTGCTCAAAATAGCTGTTGTCCGAGAGCGCCTTGCTGCCCTCGAGCGCGGCCAGCGCGCTTTCAGCCCGGGTGATTTCAAAGGTGAGGTCCTCGAGCAGCCATTCGATGGACTCGCGTTTGTCTTCGGGCAGTCCGGCCAGGCGGGCCTTCAAGGCCTCACGCCGATCCCGGGCATCGGCCAGGGAACGGAAGATCAGGCGTACCCGATCGCCATGGCTCGGGCCATCGGCACTGCCGGCGCGGGCGGCCATGATGGTGTCAAAGTCGGATCGGCGCTCTTTCCAGCGCTCGAGGTTGTTGCGAATGGCATACAGATCCCGCAGATCCTTCAGTACCGACTGGAAACTGTGGTCCGACATCAGTTCCACCAGGAACGGCGAGAGACGGTTGACCGCCACCGCCGGAGCCCTGCCGAACCAGTCGCTCTCGTCCAGCACGTCATCGAGGTTGCGGACGAAAAGTTCCAGCACATCGGCGTCCTGCAGGCCCTCCCGAGCCGTTTGCAGATCCCTCAGGGTGGTCCGGAACTGCCGGTCTGCGGCAATGAAATCCTTGGCCGCGCGACCTTCCAGGCCCATGCGCTCGTAGACATGGGGGCGCAGGAGGATGGCTTCCTGCACTTCCGGCAGCGCCAGGGAGCGGGTGGTCAGCACGTCCAACGGGGCCAGGGCCCGTCGGAATTCGCCGGCATTGATGGCCATCCAGCTGGCTCCCAGCAGGCCCCGGTTGGAGTAGGCACCGGTGGTGTTGATGCTGGCCAGCTGCAATCCTGCGTTCAGGTTGTCCTCGTGGCTGGCGTAGACATGGGCCAGGGCCATGCGTGCGCGGTCCGCCAGGCGCTGCAGCTCAGCAGACCCGTCATTGAGGTCCAGGACCCGGTTCAGGGCATCGATGGCATCGCTGGTGCGGCCCTGCCCTTCCAGGGCTATGGCGAGGTTGAAGTAGAAGTAGGGCGCGTAGGGGCTGTCCTCGCTGATGGTGTCGGCCACCGTCTTGCCGGCATCCAGGTAGCCCAGCTTCACGTTGACCAGCGCGGCCAGGTAGCGGTACTCGGCATCGACGCTATCGGGCAGCTCGCCACGGATCTGGTTCAGGTTGCGGGCAGCGGTGTCGGCCTCACCGCGCAGATACTGCATCTTGCCCAGGAAGAAACGAGCCCGGTTGCGCACCGGCTCGCTAAGGTTGCTCTCCGCGAGGCGGTCAAAGATGGATTCGGCCTGCTCATCCAGACCGTAGGACAGGCTGACGCCGCCCTTGAGCAGTTCAGGGTAAGTACCGTGGTTGGCGATGCCGCCCTGCTCCTCGGCCCAGGCGTACTCGACCAGGGTTTCAAAATAGTTCTGTTGGTAGTACTGGAACAGGACTGCGCCGTACTTGAGGTCCCGGGCTTCCGTTTCGGACGCCGATACCATCGCTGCCGACGGTAGAGCGAGCATCAGTGCCGCTAACGTCCGGAGGGATTTTGCCTGCTGAAGTGCGCGCCGGAGAATCATGGCTTACCACTCCCGGACCATGAATTCGGGCTGCTGACGGGCTTCGGAGTCAGCCACGGCCAGCTCGACGAACTTGGGGCCCTGCTCCTTGGTGAACCTCAGGCTGCTGCCACGCTTGTACTCGCGGCCATTGGGTCCCTGGCCGACGAAAAACGCGGACAGGGTGTGCTGACCCGGGCTCAGATTGCCCAGGTACAGCTGGTGCTTGCCGCCCTTCGCCAGGGCCTGGCGTTCTTCGGCGCTGTACAGGTAGGTGGACACCACGCGGTTATCCAGGCGCAGCTCGACCCCTTCGAGGCGGAAATACTCACCGACATTCAGGGAAACGAAAACGTGGAACCGGGTATTGGCCGGGAACAGCAGATCTTCCTCGAGCACGCGAAGATCCTTGTTCAGGGTGACCACGGTCTGTTTGAGATCCTGGATATCCCGGGACAATTCGTTCACCGCCCGCTGCGCCCGCTCCCGGCTTTCCCGGACGGACAGCGGAGTCTCGATGATGCGATCCAGGGCCACGCCCGCTGCAGATTCTCCGGATTCTTCCTGGCCTCCGGTTGCCGGCTCGGCGGCAAAAACCGGCCCGGCCGCAAGGGCCAGGCACAACACCACCAGAATCCCAAGACGGCTCCACAACACGGTGCCGGCAGCACCACTCAGTCCATTTTTAAATTGAAAAGCCACCATCCTGCTCCTGCGCCGGCTTGCCTGGGGCGTACGCCGACAACGCTTGATGCACATTCAGGGGGCTGACTTTCAGGTTGCCCGACTTTGCTTCCGAAGGCTCTTTTTCGCGGCCTCTTTCTTTGGAGCGGTCAGGTTCTTTTCGGGAATGCTTCAATCGTCAAATTGTGTGAAATACGCTAGCACAGGTTCCCGAAATAAAAACGAATGATTTGACTTCTGATTTTGTTTCTGTGGAGGGCATCTCAAAAAACCGAAGTGACAGTTGCCCAACGCCAGAATGGCGGCCAAAGTTCCCCGCAATTCAAAATTTTTTTGTTTAAAAACATTTATTTACATTGTTTAACGTATTTTTACATTTAACGCGGGTGGTCAAGCTGGTGATCAGGATGACGTGCAGAACCACATCTCGATTGAGCCGGTCTCGCCGGGGCGATTTCAGAAACCGGTGGGTACCGGCATTGTTCACAGCGCTGGTGCTGACCGCCGGAGCCTCCCCCGGGGTATCACAGGCTGCGGATCCCGCCCCTGTCCTGGAGGTGGCGGATCCCTTTATCGAGCTGCACACGGCACCCGGCCGGGGTTATCCGGTTTTTCATGTGATTGAAAAGGGCGAGCAGGTCGAGCTGCTGAAGCGGAAAACCAACTGGTACAAGGTGAAAGCCGTTTCCGGCGAAACCGGCTGGACCAAGGCCACGCAACTGGGCCGAACACTGCAACCGACAGGCCTTCCCGCTGATCTGCCCGAGGTCACCCATGGTCAGTACCTGGAATCGAGCTGGCGGGTGGGCTTTACCGCCGGCATGTTCGAGGAGTCCCCGAGTTTCAGCCTGACCGCCGGCTACCGGCCACTAACCTGGCTCGGCGCCGAACTGGAAGCGGGCAAGATCTACAACGAGTCCGTGACCAGCGACTACTACGGCGCCAACCTGGTGATCGAGCCCCTGCACCAGTGGTCCCTCACCCCCTACGTCCTTGCCGGCTACAGCCAGTTCTCCTTTGATGCGCGGCAGAAAGTACTGCTGAGCGAGCTCGGCGATGCCGATGGTGTCACCTTTGGCGGCGGACTGGGTTACTACATTGGCAGGAATTTCCTGATTCGGGCCGAGTACCGGGTGTACTCGGTGTCGTCCAATTCTGACAGCACAGGTCTAAGCGAATGGAAAATCGGTCTAAACACCTTCTTTTGAGCACCCGGAAACCACGGGGCATCAGTACTGCGCTGTTAACCGGTCTACTCGCCCTGACGCCGATGGGGCCTTTGCAGGCGCAGGAGGGAGGCTCGGCGCCGGTGCAGGTCATCGAGCCTGACATCGAGCCCAGAAGCATCAGCGAAGCGGATATTGATTCGGAGTTCTTCGAGGTTGGCGCCTTTGCCGGGATGCTGACGATCGATAACTTCAGCAGCGAACCACTTGTTGGCGTCAGCGCCGCGTTCCACGCCACCGAGGATTTCTTCCTGCAGTTCAACTACGGCATGAGCGAGGCCGGCCTGACCTCTTTCGAGGAGCTCAGTGGCGCCAATGTCCGCCTGCTCACGGACGATGACCGGGACTACAGCTACTACGATTTCCTGGTGGGCTACAACATCTTTCCCGGGGAGATCTTCTTCAGCGATTCGCTGACCTTCAACTCGGCGTTCTACCTGGTCGGTGGCGTCGGCAACACCGAATTCGGTGGCGAAAGCAATTTCACCACCACCATCGGGACCGGGTTCCGTATCGTGCTGCTGGACTGGCTGACGGTACACGTCGACTTCCGTGACCACATGTTCAACAGCGACCTGATCCGCGAATCCCAGCTGACCCACAACATCGAACTGTCTTCAGGCATCACCCTGTTCTTCTGATCCCCGGCCAGCCCGGATCATGGGGCCAGCGCTCAGCGCTGGCCCAGGTCTTCGAAAAAGGCCCTGGTATCGGCCCGGATTTCGTCGAGCCGCGTCTCCCACTGATCCCGGTACTGCGCCCAGGTCTCGCTGCTGAGGCGAGACAGGTTCTCTCCGGCTTCGGCCACTGCCCGGGTCGCCTCGGCCAGATGCTCTGCCGTCGGCTCGTCCAGGGCTTCGGCCTTCTGGTCCAGATCCCGTGAGGCCTGCTCCAGGATCACCCGGTCTTCCTGGGGCGCCTGGTCGTTGTCCTCCAGGGAGTCGTTCAGGGACTCCTCCAGATCTTTCATTGCCTCCTGCAGTGCCTCCGCGAAGTCTTCCATGGCACTTTCAGCCCGGATCCGGAGCTCATCGGAGTAGGCCTCCAGATCCTGTGACAGCTCATTCATACGAGCTTCAAGGTCTTCCGAAGATCGGGCAAAGCTGGAGGAGAGTTTTTCTCCCAGGCTGTTGAGTTGGCCCATCAGGCCGCTGAACGGGGAAGGGTTGAGAATGGCGTCGCCGGTGCGCTGGTAATCCACCAGCCACCCCTCGGCGGTGGACACCAGGTAGGTAACGAGCTCCAGCCGCTCGCCTTCGGTACCTTCCTCTGTGGGCAGGCGGGTGACGATGGTGGCTTCCCGCTCCTCGATCACCACCCGGCCAAAAGAGGGTACGGCGTTGGTCCAGTCACGCCGGTAAGCATCAAACGCGGCTTCGTTGGTCAGCGTGGAGAGCTCCACCACATCGCCCACATCGTTTTCTGCCATGGCCTGCCAGAAGGCAGCAGCCACTTCCTGCGGGGTTTCAGGCTTGCTACATCCGGCCAGCACCAGCAGCCCTGCCGCCAGTGCCAACCATCGGAGTCGGGAAAACATCATTGCGTACATCCTTCGGTTGAATCGATCGCAATGATACAACGCTAAAGCCGATGGGTCAGTTCCGCCAACTCCTCATCAAACACCCGACGGTTCTCACTGTAATCCACAGGCACATCCACCAGATGCACTCCGCCAGCCGCCAGCGCTCGCTCAAGCGTCGGACGCAGGTCCTCAGTGCGGGAGACCCGGTGACCGGTGGCGCCATAGGATTCGGCGTATTTCACGAAGTCCGG
Source organism: Marinobacter szutsaonensis (assembly GCF_039523335.1). NCBI lineage: Bacteria > Pseudomonadati > Pseudomonadota > Gammaproteobacteria > Pseudomonadales > Marinobacteraceae > Marinobacter > Marinobacter szutsaonensis. Next base: position 1,637,752 of record NZ_BAAAFC010000001.1, read on the forward strand.
ATTGCGGTAATCCAGCCCGAAATCGGCCAGCCCTTCCTGGGCCTGCTTCCACTTGATCATGCCGTAGGCGCTGTCGTTGATGATCAGCACCACCAGGTTGAGGTCCAGCCGGACCGCCGTCTCCAGCTCCTGGCTGTTCATCATGAAGCCGCCATCGCCGCAGATGGCCATCACCTTCAGGTCCTGGTATAGCATGGACGCCATCATGGCACTGGGCAGTCCGGCGCCCATGGAGGCAAGCGCGTTATCCAGCAGCACGGTGTTGTTGTCGTAGGCCGGATAGTTACGGGCGAACCAGAGCTTGTACATGCCGTTATCCAGGGCAATGATGCCGTCCTCCGGCATCACCGCCCGCACGTCGTGAACAATGCGCTGGGGAATCACCGGGAAGCGGTCATCCTCGGCCTTGTCCCGTAGGTGCCGGTCGACGGCGGCCTTCACTTCCATGAACCGGCTGAAGTCGTGGTTGTGGCAGATACCGCAGTTCTCCGCCATATACTCGACGCTGTTGGCGATGTCCCCGACCACCTCGTGCTGCGGGAAGTACACCGGGTCCACGTCGGCCCCGGAGAAGTTCACATGGATAACCTTCTTGCCACCCGGCTGCATGAAGAAGGGGGGCTTTTCCACCACATCGTGTCCGACGTTGATCACCAGGTCGGCGTGGTCGATGGCCCGGTGCACAAAGTCTCCCGACGACAGCGCGGCATTACCCAGGTACCGGGGATGGCGTTCATCGACCACGCCCTTGCCCATCTGGGTGGTAAAGAATGGGATGTTGGTGGTGTTCACCAGGTGGATCAGTGCCTGGGAGACCCGCTTCCGGTTGGCACCGGCCCCGATCATGATCAGCGGGTGCTTGGCCTCACGAAGCATGTCGCAGGCGATCTCCAGACTCTTCTGGCTGGCCGAGGGGCGCCGGGCATCACTGGGCGCGAAGATGTGAGTGTCCGGTGCCGGCACTTCGGCGGCGATGTCCTCCGGTAGTTCCAGATGCACGGCGCCGGGGCGCTCCTCTGAGGCCAGCCGGAAGGCTTCCCGGACCTTGGCCGGAATGGTATTGGCGTTCGAGATCTGGCGGGTGTACTTGGTGAGCGGCCGCATCAGGTCCACCACGTCGAGGATCTGGAACAGCCCCTGCTTGGAGGATTTGATCGGCTTCTGCCCGGAAATCATCATCATGGGCATGCCACCGAGCTGGGCGTAGGCAGCCGCCGTGACCAGGTTGGTGGCGCCCGGCCCCAGGGTGGACAGGCAGACCCCGACCCGGCCGGTCAGACGGCCAAAGGTGGCGGCCATGAAACCCGCCGCCTGTTCATGGCGGTTGAGGATCAACTGGATGTCGCTCTCCCGGAGCGCCTCCAGCAGGTCCAGGTTCTCCTCACCCGGTACTGCGAAGATGTACTTTACGCCCTCGTTCTCGAGGGCCCGGACGAACAGTTCCGCCCCATTACGCGGCGTGGCTTGCGCGTTGGTCATTCTCTGCTTCCCCGTCAGGCCAAATTTGCCTCCGAGCATAGCATTCTTTCCAACGCTGCCGGCAATCAGTCGGTGCGGGGAGGCTCGGCCTGTAGACTGTCCGAGGGCACCCGGTTCACGCCCCAGCTCCGGTAAATCGCATCAAGCACCCGGGTCAGCTCACCCTGGCTGACATCCGCCGGCTCACCCCGTTCCAGCGGATCAAAGTGGAAAATGTAAAGCCGGGAGGTGAACTGCTCGAACGGCAGGGACGACTCGCCAAAGCGCTCGCCATGGCCGGCCGTACTCACCCGCACGCCATCGCCCCAGTTCTGGCCGCTGTCGTTGTTGGGGTTGAAGAAATAGACCCGCATCTGGCCCTCCGGATCAAGCGCCACCCGCAGGATGGTGATGGCATGCCAGCCGATGAACCGCGCCGCACTGTCGGTAACGGCAATGCCGGCTGGCTGGGGATGGATCAGGGGCTGGTTGCCGTTGTAGTACGGGTGGTAACTGGCATAGAAGTGGCGGATGAAACCTTCCGGGTTATCCAGCTTGCCGGTCCCCACATCCACGTTGATGGCGAAGCCCCGACCGGCGGACCAGCCGTGGAACTCCGGGTTCACCCAGCGATGGGGGTCGCCCTCGCGGCCAGCACAGAGCCGGCCCATTTCGGCATAGATACGGTCCAGGTGTGGCACCACCACCAGGGACACCGGATCGAGATCGAGGGTGACCTCGGAGGCCACGCCACCGGCGCTTTGCGCCGAGGACACCGGCTTGCCCTCGAAGTGCATCATGATTTCGTTGTCACGGGCCGCCCAGGCCACCATCTGCAGCAGATAGTCCGGGTCGTTGTAGGCCCACATGGACAGGGCCCGGGCCGACTGGCAGGTGGGATTGTTGCCCTGCCCCACACCCAGGGGCTGGCCCAGCATGTTCAGCACACCCTGGATCAGCCAGGCCGCCGGCTGCGGCTCGTAGCCATAGGCCAGCTGCAGGCGTTCGCGGGCTTCCGGACACAGGGACAAACGGATCTGGCGCCACAGCGCCGGTGCCACCGGGGGCTGGTACAGGATGCCCCGCTCCAGCATCAGCGCCAGACCATACAGGCCCTGGGCGGTCTCCGGGAAAATACCCTCAAATATCAGGGTGTGGACCAGTTCCCGATAACACAACAGGCAATCACGGCCGGTACTGGAGAGGCCCAGGGCCTCGCTCAGCAAGGCGTCCTGGTCTTCCAGGATAAAACGCACGAATGCGGCGTGATACGGCGACACCAGACCGGTGTCGTGCATCGACCGGGCAAAACCCGTGGCCTCGTTCTGCAAGGCCTGGGCATCCATGGATTCCAGCCGTTGGCCATAGACCACGGTGCCGGGATCCTCGCTGCAGGCCCGGGTCGGGCCATAGAGGCTGGAGATCAGGCGGTCCGCGCCCCGGCCGGAGCTGCCAAGGTCGGCGTTCGGATCCGCCCGGCACAGGGCGATCTGGGTAATCATTCGGCGAACATCGGTGACCTGTATCGGCCGCTGCTGCAGGATGCGCCAGATTTCCTCGATCAGGCTGTCGATCACGTGCTCATAACCGATATGGTGAGCCACGTACTGGACCAACGCCTGGCTGATCAGGGCCAGCTTGCCCTGCTCCCGTTCCGCTTCGCCGGTCATGCCGAACAGCAGGCCGAGATTAATGGCAAGGACCTGGGTCAGGTAATGGTGGGCCTGTTCCGAGGAGACCGAAGGGTGCAGATAGAGCCCCCGGGCCACCGCCAGCAGGCGCAACTCGCTGAAGGCCTCAACCACGACGGTATCGGCATTCGTGCTCTGAAGGGAGTGGGTGGTCAGCGACGGCAGCAGGATACCCGGCTCAGCCCAGTCGGTGCCGACGAAGACACCCGCCTGCTCCAGCCGTTGCGCCCGTTCCTCAATCGCCTGGCAGCCACCCGGCTGCAGAAGCACCCGGCGGGCAATATCGAATACCCGCGGGAGCTTGCCGGCCCTGGCAAAGGACCGGCTTTCTTCAAGAGCCTGGATCGACTCATCAAGTCTTTGCACCAGCTTGTCAAAGTTCACTGCCGGTGCTGCACTGCCCGGTTGGTGATCGCTCAAACGACGTTCTCCTGAGGGCCTGCGCCAAACCCGATTATTGTTGATTGCTCTCCCGATTATACATAGAAATCGAGCTCTTCCTGATGTTTCAGCAAATCCCTCATCCGGTAAGGGTCATCACCGAAGAAATAGACCAGCCCCCAATGGGTACCGAAAGCAGTCCGTTTGGTGACCGTTTCCTCCACCGGAGGAGTGAGCTCGTGGCTTTCGAAGTAATCGTCGTTCTCGGTTTCTTCCGGGATCTCCAGGCGACTGACCACACGACGGCGCGGGTACACCCCGAAGCATCCGGCGTAACCCTTGGCGTCGACCACCTCTTTCGGAAAGAACGCGCTGATCTCTTCCTCACTGGTTTTCGGGTCGAACGCAAGGATCATGCCCTGGTAGGCATTGAAGCCATAGGCACGCTCAAGCAGCTCGAACACCTTGAAGCCCGGCGGACGATAGGCCACTTCGCCGAAGTACATGGTGCCATCACTGGTCACGAAGTACTCGGGGTGGACAAAGCCGAAATCGATATCGAAGGTCTTGATCAGCTTTTCGATTTCCCTGGTAATTTGCTCCCGGTATTTCTCAAGGTCCGGTGTTGCCGGCACGAACACCGAGTAGCCGAGGGTGACGTACTCGGAAATGTTCAGGAACCGGATCTTGCCGTTGTGAATCCAGGCCTCGACGGCGAATTCCCAGCCATCCAGGTGGGATTCCATCAGCACCGGGAATTCCTCCTCCGGGATGGTATCCACCTCGTCAGGTGTGCGTATTACCCGGTGCCCGAGGCAACCGGCCTTGTCGAAGGCCTTGAGGTGAATCGGATCGTTGGGGTCGCCGTCCAGTTTAAGCAGCGTCTGGTTGACCCGTTTCAGGAATCGGATCACATCGTCCCGGTCATGGGCTTCCTCGAAGATTCCCACACGGATACCGCCCAGCTGCGCACGCCGCTTCATCAGCGCCTTGTCCCGGAGCAGCATGGCCTGACCAAACAGACGAGGCTTATCCATAAGAACCGAGTTGATAGCGCCCGCCCACTCGACAGTTTCCTCGAACAGAGGAATCGCCACATCGACCCCCATGTCCTTCAGTGCATGGGCAATTTCAAAGGAACGCTCGTTCAACCTCTCGAAATTCCAGGGCACATACGGAATATCATGCTCTTCGCAATAGGCTTCCGCCCAGTCTGGAGCCACCACCACGTACCGGCGATCAAACTTGTCCGCTGCCTCCACGGCATTCAGACTCCAGCCGAGTAACGCCACATACCCCTTGTCCGGGTTGTACTTGTGCTCACTCATAGGCTTTCTCCTTTTTACTGGGTGTCTATTTACCCTAGGCTTACTGAAATAAATCGCAACCAAAGGCGGCTGTCCGGACCAAAAAAAACGCGGCGGACAGCAGGTTAGACCCACTGTCCGCCGCGTTTTCAGCCCGATCTATACTGATTGGTTATATCAGGCGAGCTTGAGAGTTGAGAGCGTCCTCTCCCGTACCTTGTTGAGCAAAGCTTCGTCCTCGACCAGCGACTGGCCATAGGACGGTACCAGATCCCGCATACGCTCCTGCCACTGGGCGGATTTCATTTTCTCCGGGAAGCAGCGCTCGAGCACATCGATCATGGCATTGGCCGCTGTCGAGGCGCCCGGGGAGGCACCCAACAGGGCCGCCAGGGTGCCGTCTTTGGCTGCGACGATCTCGGTACCGAACTCCAGCTTGCCACCGCCGTCTTCGGTTTCCTTGATGATCTGTACCCGCTGGCCGGCCATCTGGAGCTTCCAGTCTTCCTCCCGGGCATCCGGGAAGAAGTTACGCAGCGAGGCAACACGATCGCTGTGGGACTGGAACACCTCGCCGATCAGGTACCGGGTCAGATCCATATTGCTCTTGCTCACCGACAACATTGGCTTGAGGTTGGTGGTGCGTACCGAGCCGATCAGGTCGAAGATGGAGCCTTGCTTCAGGAAACGGGTGGTAAAACCGGCGAACGGTCCGAACAGCAGCGCCGGTTCGCCATTGATGATGCGGGTATCCAGGTGAGGCACCGACATGGGCGGCGCGCCGATCGGAGCCTTGCCGTAGACCTTGGAGTTGTGCTGGCCAACGATATCCGGTTTGCCACACACCAGCCACTGGCCGCTGACCGGGAAGCCTCCGTAACCACGGGCTTCGTCGACGCCGGACTTCTGCAGCAGCGGCAGTGCACCGCCACCGGCACCGAGGAACACGAAGCCGGCTTCCAGCTTGGTGAGTTCGCCGGTCTTCTGGTTCTTCACCCGGACCTTCCAGCGACCGTTGTCACGCTGGTCGATATAGTGCACCGGACAGCTGAGCATCAGCTCGAAGTTGTCCTGGGTCTCCAGCCACTTCACCATGCTGCGGGTCAGGGAGCCGAAGTCGACATCCGAACCGTGGTTGATACGAGTGGCGGCCACGCGCTGCATGGGATCGCGGTGGTTGACCACCAGCGGCATCCATTCTTCCAGCACGTCCGGAGACTCGGAGTATTCCATTTCCCGGAACAGGTGATGGGCGCTGAGTCTCTCATGGCGACGCTTGAGGAACGCCACGTCCTTCTCACCCCAGACAAAGCTCTGGTGCGGCGTACGGTTGATGAAGGACTTCGGTTCGGGCAGAACCCCCTGCTCGACCAGGTAGGACCAGAACTGCAGGGAAACCTCGAATTGGGCGTTGATCTTCAGCGCCCGTTCGATGGCCACGTCGCCATCGTCGGTTTCCGGGGTGTAGTTGAGTTCGCAGTAGCCGGCGTGGCCGGTGCCTGCGTTGTTCCATCCGTCCGTGCTTTCATGGGCAACGTGGTCAAGACGCTCCACCATGACGATGTCCAGCGACGGATCGAGCTGTTTGAGCATCATGCCGAGGGTGGCGCTCATGACGCCACCGCCGACCAGCACTACGTCTGCCTGTCTAACGGCCATTGGTTTGTACCCTGGTTAGTAATGAACCTGTTTGCACCACCACGATCAGCGGCGGCGCCTGTCGGAAGCCGGTCACGCGCCAGGTAGAGTACGCTGCCGTGTGCTTCCGGTCTGAATTTGCGCGCGATTATCCCGATTTTCGCCGAAATAATAAATTGCGAATGTCAACCGTTGAGATCCTGCCGGCTCCCGGCCCGCATGCATCCGGTCCTGTGTGTCTGTTACGGACAGTGGCCCCTCCCGGGTCAAACGTCTACAATCCGGCGCGTATTTTTTGTGGCCTGCCTGAGGCCTTGCCAGAGTCACCACTTCGGGGTGCCCAATGTCCGTTCTTGATACTGTTCTGATTATTCTTGCTGTTCTGGCTCTTCTGGGAGTCATCTTCGAAGAGATCACCCACATCAATAAAGCCAAGGTTACGCTGTTTTTCGGCACCCTGGCCTGGGTGTTGCTGTTCCTGTTCAGCGACTCGCCAGAGGAGACCCAGGCCGTCACCACCGGACTCACGGAGAGCATTGCCGAAATCGCCGGGCTGTGGCTGTTCCTGGTCGCGGCGATGACGTTCGTCGCCTACCTGAATAAAAAGGGAATGATCGAAAACGTGATCTACCTGATCATGCCGAGGCAGGTAAGCGAACGGCGACTGCTGTTCCTGACCGGACTGTTCTGTTTCATTTTCTCGTCTTTAGCAGACAATATAACTGCCACTTTAGTCTCATGCTCTCTGATTCTCTCCCTGAATCTGGAGCTGAAAAAACGCCTCCAGTTCGTCACTCTGGTGGTGTTTGCGGTGAACTCCGGAGGCGTTTCCCTGATCACCGGCGACGTCACCACACTGATGATCTTCCTCGCGGACAAGGTGGAAATACTGACTTTGCTGACCCTGGCCATCCCCGCCTCGATCACCGTTTTCATTCTCGCGGTTTTCCTCTCAAGGGGACTGACAGGAACTGTGACCCTGCACTCCAACACCACACCGGTACGGAAAGTGGATGCCGTGATCAGCGGCCTGTTTTTGTTAACAATCCTGAGCACCATTGCCGGTAATGCCCTGTTCAGCATTCCACCGGTTCTGACCTTCCTGTTTGGACTTTCCATCATGTTCCTGGTCTCCCGTTTCATGAGCGATGACTCGGACCTGGACCCGATACTCGAATACATCCGAGTCATCGAATTCGAGACCCTGCTGTTCTTCCTCGGCATCCTGCTGCTGGTGGGCATGCTCAAGGAAATCCATGCCCTGGACTCGCTGGTCGCGATCTACGACCTCCTGCCCCCGCTGTACGCCAATTACCTGATGGGAATCTTCTCAGCAGTTATTGATAATGTGCCGCTGACTGCTGCACTCCTGAAGGCGGGCATTACCATGACGCCCGGAGAGTGGATGGGACTGACCTATGCGGTTGGCGTCGGCGGGTCTCTGCTCATCATCGGTTCCGCGGCCGGCATCGTAGCCATGAGCAAGATCGAAGGGCTGACCTTTGGTGCCTATATGCGGTATCTTGCCCACCTTCTGGCCGCCTACACCCTGGGCTATGCCGGGGTGTTCATGCTCGGACGATTCATCCACTGAGGCTTTGTTTATATGTTGATGGCTTTTGGCTCGATCATTGCCGGGCTGGTACTGCTGGTCTGGAGTGCCGACAAATTCGTCGAGGGTGCGGCGGCAACCGCCAAGCACCTGGGCATGCCCACACTGCTGATCGGCATGGTGATCATCGGCTTCGGCACCTCGGCGCCCGAACTGGCGGTATCCGCCATGGCGGCGGCCGACGGCAACCCGGGCCTGGCACTGGGTAATGGTTACGGCTCCAACATCACCAACATCGCCCTGATTGTCGGCCTGACCGCCGTCATCGCGCCCATTGCGGTCCATTCCCAGGTGATTCGCAAGGAGTTACCCCTGCTGGTGATCCTGACCCTGATTGCCGGGTCCCAACTGATCGACGGCGATCTGACGCGGCTAGACGGCGCCATTCTGCTGCTGGTGTTCGCGGGGGTGATGGGCTGGTCCATTTTCCAGGGCATCCGTGGCAAGGATGATCCGCTTGGCGGAGAGACCGATGCCGAGATCATCGCCCACCCCATGCCATTGAAATCCGCCATCCTTTGGCTGGTGATCGGTCTGGTGCTGCTGGTGGTCAGTTCCCGGATCCTGGTCTGGGGCGCTGTGACCATTGCCCAGAGCCTGGGCGTCAGTGACCTGGTAATTGGCCTGACCATCGTGGCGATCGGCACCTCTCTGCCGGAACTGGCCTCTGCGCTGGCTGCGGTGAAAAAGAACGAACATGACCTGATCCTCGGCAATATCCTGGGATCGGGCATCTTCAACACCCTGGCGGTGGTGGGGCTCGCCGCAGCCATCGAACCACTGAAAGTCGACCCGGAAGTGCTCTATCGCGACTGGACGCTGATGCTCGGTCTGACTGTCGGCCTTCTGATCATGGGGTTCGGCCTGACCGGCTGGCGCAAGCGCATCTCCCGGTTCGATGGCGGCGCACTGCTGCTGGTTTATGTCGCCTACACCGGCTATCTGCTTACCACGGTGGTTACGGCAGGAACGTCCGCGACCTGACCCCGCAGGAGGGCCGGGTTACTCGGCCTCGCCATCCCCCAGCAAACCTTCCAGCCGGGCCCGCACCTCTGTCATGATTTCCGGCAGGTCCTGCTTGGACCTGCCAGCCACATCCAGCGGTTCGCCGACGCGCACATCCACCGGCTGCCCGAGGTTGATCTGCCAGGTCCTGGCCGGCAGTACCTGGTGAATGCCCCGGATAGCCACCGGCACGATCACCGCTTCGGTATCCAGGGCCAGGTGAAAACACCCCTTCTTGAACGGCAGCAGCTTGCCGTCCGGTGAGCGGGTGCCCTCCGGCGCAGCCCAGAGCACGATCCCGCTTTCCATCATCTCCCGGGCTTTCTCCAGGTCCCGGACCGCGCGGTTGGGGTTGGACCGGTCCACCGACGGAAACTCGGCAGCGCGCATGGCCTGGCCAAGCAGAGGGATACTGAACAGTTCCTTTTTCGCCAGCATGCGGATCGAGCCGGGCAAAGAGACGAAACTGACCGGGATGTCATAGTGGCTGGCGTGGGTACACATGATGATGTACCGCCGGCCATCCCCGAAATCCGGCACCTCTCCCCGGACTGTCAGATTGGCCCGCACCAGCCGCAGTAACGCGGCCGACCATTCCCGGCAATACTGGTCGACGATCCGGCGATCGAGCTTGCCGAACAGGGCCCGGAGCAGGATCAGAACCGAATACAGGGCCGTCAGCCCCACTGATCCGAGCACCACACCGGCACGGCGCAGGAGCGTGGCGGATTCGGTCAGCGGATTCAGTTTCAGTCGGATCATGGTTGCTCTGTCCTTCTCCGGGGCGTCGTATTTTCAGCAGGCTGTGCCAGTAGCGGCGCATTATAGCCGGTCCCGTTGCCGGTGGATAACAGCGGAAACTTGCATTGATCAATTATCAAACTCAGCCTATAAATAATAAGGATATAACTGCGACCTATCGGCCGCGGAAGGCCCTGCCTTCGTACAAGACCAAAAAGGAGAGGCACCATGAAACACCCGACCGAGATGAAACGGGGGCCCAACGACCCCGGTCTCGAGAACCCCGGACGCAGAACCATGCTGCTGGGCAGCGCTGGCGCCATGGCGGCGGTCAGCCTGCTGGGCTTTACTCCGCTGGCCCGGGGCGAAGAACCCAAGACCTTGCCGGATTACGTGGCGTGGAAGGAACGCAACGCACTCATTCTTCATAGTGCCAACACCATGGAAACCCAGCGCGGCGCTATCGGCCAGGGAGTGATCACCTCCAGTGACCGGCTGTTCGTGCGCAACAACCTGCCCGCCCCGTCCGAAGAGATCGTGGCCGACCGGGATGCCTGGGAAGTGAACATCGAGGGTGTGAAGAACCCGCGCGCCCTGACCATCGGCGAACTCAAGACCATGGGCGTTACCACCGTGGCATCCGTGCTCCAGTGTTCCGGTAACGGCCGGGCCTTCTTCCCACACGGCGCCAGCGGCACCCAGTGGTCGGTCGGCGCCGCAGGTTGCGTCATGTGGACAGGGGTACCACTGAAAACCGTCGTCGAAGCCCTGGGCGGCCCTGCAGACGGCATGAAATACATCACCAGTACCGGCGGCGAATCCCTGCCGGACGGCATCGATCCCAAGACCATCATGGTGGAACGATCCGTACCGTTACACGCTCTGGACTCTGCCATGCTGGCCTGGGAGATGAATGACGAGCCCCTGCCGCTGACCCACGGAGGCCCGTTGCGGATGGTGGTTCCGGGCTTCTACGGCGTGAACAACGTCAAGTACGTAAAGAACGTCGCTTTCACTGAAGGCCAGACCGACGCCAAGATCCAGGCCTCCGGCTACCGCATCCGTGACGTGGGCAAGAAAGGTTCACCGGACCAGCCGTCCATGTGGGAGATGAATGTGAAGTCCTGGGTGACCGCACCACTGGAAACCGGTCGTTCCGGACGCAACATGATCTATGGCGTGGCCTTTGGTGGCACCAAGTCCCTGGACAAGGTGGAAGTCTCCACCGATGGTGGCCAAAGCTGGAAGCAGGCGCAGTTCCTGGGACCGGACCTTGGCCCCTATGCCTGGCGTCCGTTCGTGCTGGCTGCAGATCTCTCAGCCGGCGAGCATCGTATTGTCAGCAAGGCGACTGATGTCGAGGGCAACAGTCAGCCGGAAGGCCGTACCGAGAACGAGCGCGGCTACGGGCACAATGGCTGGAAGGATCACGGAGTGACCGTCACTGTAAGCTGACCATCCGGGGCGGCTGACCAGGGAGAACCAGCCGCCCCGTCATTATCATTATCGGATCCGTACCAGATGAACAAAAAAGCTGTATTGGCCATCGCTGGCCTGATGACCTTTTCTCTCCACGCTTCAGCAGACGACCTGGCTACCCAGGGCAAGAATGTCTTCACCCAGGAAGCCCAACCCTCCTGCACTATCTGCCATACCCTCTCCGATGCCGGTTCTGCCGGTGCGATCGGACCGAACCTGGACGACCTCAAACCCACCGAGGACCAGGTGAGGATGGCCGTGACCCAGGGCGTTGGCGTCATGCCATCGTTCGAGGCAAGTCTGTCGGAAGAGCAGATCAAGGCTGTCGCCCATTACGTCTCAACAGTGACTGGCGGCAAGTAACAGAAAACGGGGCCTGCGCCCCGTTTCCTTTTATCCGGATTCCTCCTGCTCAATCCTTCTCTCGGAACACCATGGCAATGGAGTTCAGACAGTAGCGCTGCCCGGTCGGTGGCGGGCCATCTGGAAAGACATGCCCCAGGTGGCTGTCACAGCGCGGGCACCGGATCTCGGTGCGGGTCATGCCCAGGCTGCTGTCTTCCAGGTAGCGGATATGATCCGGGTCGAAGGGCTGGAAGAAGCTCGGCCAGCCGGTGCCGGAGTCGAATTTCGAGTCCGAACTGAACAGGGGCAGATCACACAGCCGGCAGTGGTAGACACCGGCCTGCTTGTTATCCAGCAGTGTGCCGCAGAACGGGTGCTCCGTTCCGTGATCGAGCAACACGCGTCGCTCATCCGGCGTCAGATCCGCCGCTTTTTCGTCCACCTGAGCCTGCGTCAGGGGCGTCAGGTCGTAACCTGATGCGGATACGGTCATAACTTCTCTCCTCAGGCCTGGCCCGGTTCGCTGTCAGTGTATTCAGGTTTGAGGCGGTCGCCGTAGCTGTCCACAAGCTTTTCCATCTTGGGGGCAGCCACCGCCATGATGTAGGGCTGGTAGGGGTTGCGGGCGGCGAAGTTCTGGTGGTACTCCTCCGCCGGATAGAAGGCCTCCAACGGCTCCAGGCCGGTGACGATCGGATCGGGATAGACGCCCGCCGCATCCAGCTGGTGGATGTAGGCCTCCGCCACAGCTTTCTGCTCCGGCGTTTCGTAAAAGATGGCCGAGCGGTACTGCGTGCCCCGATCGTTGCCCTGGCGGTTGAGCTGGGTCGGATCGTGAGCCACGGAGAAGAACACCTTCAGAAGCTCGCCAAAGCTGACCTTTGCCGGGTCATAGCGGATTTCCACCACCTCGGCGTGACCGGTAGTGCCGGTGCAGACGGCCTCGTAGTTCGCGGTTTCTTCTTTGCCCCCGGCATAACCGGAGATTACCTGGCTGACACCGTCCATCGCCAGGAATACCGCCTCGACACACCAGAAACAGCCGCCGGCCAGCACCACGCGCGCCTCACCAGCCCCACCGGGCAGATCCCGCTCCGGGTCCGGAAAGCGGCTACGGGGCACGGTCAGGCCCGGTATATTGCATGACTCTGTCATAGTCACCTCTGGATTGAATGTCTGTACGTCTAGCTTAAAGAGTTTTACGCACAAATCCCAAACCGGGACTTCCATTACCGAACATGAACATCGCGCCGGGCCAGTTGCATCCCCCCATCAGCCAACCATAATGAAAGACAGGGTTTGCCATTGCTTATCGCAGGCACTCAGCCAGAACCCGCTCGGCATCAAGGAAAGAATAATGACGGCAAGGGCTCGTGCATCTGAAAACCAGAATGAACTGCTGGAGTATCGCCTCAGCCTGCGCCTCGGGCCGGTCCACGCGCGCCAGAGACTTGGCATCGAGGAAGAGTCCGAAGCCCTGGTCTTTGGCAAGGATCACCATTCCTTTCACCTGGAAAACCTGACCAATGCCCCCGGGCTGATCCGCTTCTGCCTGAAGTGCGTCGGCCTGTTCCGGCGGGCCCAGGCCAATACCCTGAAACTGTCCACCGTTCACAACCCGTTCGTTATTCCCGACCTCCCGGAGGCCTTCGAGGGCTACCGCATCCTGCACCTGACCGATCTGCATGTGGATATGGACGAGGCCAACCTGCAGGCGGTGATTCGCCAGATCGAGCCCCTCGAGTATGACTTGTGCGTACTGACCGGGGATTACCGGCGCCTGACCTGGGGCCCGGTGGATGAGGCGGTGGCGGGCATGGGCAGGTTGCGCGCGGCGATCAGGGGCAAGCCCTACGCGGTACTGGGCAACCACGACAGCATCCGCATGGTTCCGGCCCTGGAGGACATGGGGTACCAGTTACTGCTCAACGAGATGGTCCCCCTGGAGCGCAATGGCCAGAAGCTGTACCTGGCGGGGGTAGACGACGCTCATTTCTACAAGGTCCACAACCTGCATCGGGCCGGGGATGACATCCCCGTCGGAGCCATCAGCATCCTGCTCAGCCACACCCCGGAAATCTGGCGCGAAGCCGCGCACGCCGGCTACGACATCTTCCTGTGCGGCCACACCCACGGCGGCCAGATCTGCCTGCCCGGAGGTATTCCGGTAACCCTGGACTCCGATTGCCCACGGCACTTGGGCCGCGGTTACTGGCAGGTCAACGGCATGCAGGGCTACACCTCCCCGGGCGCCGGAACTTCAGTGCTGAATGTCAGGCTGAACTGCCCGCCGGAGGTCACCCTCCACACCCTGACCCGGGGTCCGCAGTAACCCGCGTCAGTGTGGCCTGTCCCGAATTCCGAGCTGGTGCAGCAGCGGAGATAGCAGAATGTTGGAGAGCGTGAACAGGACGACCACCAGCAAGGCACTCTCCCACCCGACCGGCAGCCAGAAGGTGGCAAGAATCATTGGCAGGGCCGCTTCCGGGATCTGATCCAGGCCCAGCGCCCGGGCACTCGACTGCAAGCCCATCCGGCGTTTGACGAAGCTGCTGATCATGTCACCCAGCAACCCCAGGAACCCGAACAGCGCCCCGAACAGGAAACCCAGCCCGGCGACCAGGGAGAACAGGGCGCAGGCCAGGCAACCGCTGACCAGCCCCCGCCAGGTCTTGCTTTTCCCCAGCATCGGCCGACCATCGGACCAGAGCCGGTTACCGTCAACCGGCTGATCCCAACGCTCCCCGAGAATCCGGGCAGCCACCACGGGGGCGCCGTTGGCGAGCACCAGCATCACGTACAACTCCAGCGATAATAGCAACTGCCAGCGCTCCCTTCAGGTTGTCAGTCCAGCCCGCCCCGGGTCAGTTTCAGGGGATCCATCAACTGCTCCAGTCGCGCACGGCTCAGGCCACTGCGCTCCTCGGCCACATCAATGACCGGTCGACCGGTGCGGTAGGCTTCCTTGGCGATATCCGCCGCCAGGCTGTAGCCGATCTCCGGGTTCAGCGCGGTGACCAGTACCGGGTTACGGCCGACACCGGCGTTCAGGTTATCCGCGTTGACAGAGAAATCCTTGATGGCCTTGTCCGCCAGGATGGTCGCCGCATTGCTCAGCAGGCCGACCATATCCAGCAGGTTGCCACCCACCAGCGGCAGCATGACATTGAGCTGGAAGTTACCGGACTGGCCAGCGATCGCGACGGCGCTGTCCAGTCCCATCACCTGGGCACCCACCATCGCCACCGACTCGGGAATCACCGGATTGACCTTGCCCGGCATGATGCTGGAGCCCGGCTGCAGTGCCGGCAGGCTGATTTCCGCCAGGCCGTGGATCGGACCGCTGTTCATCCAACGCAGGTCGTTGGCGATCTTGGTGAGCACGATGGCCACACCCCGTAACTGGGATGACAGCGCCACCGGCGCATCCACCGCGCTCTGGCCGACAAACTTATGCTCGAGCGACCGGAATGGATAACCGGTATTGCTCTTGAGGAACTTCACGAATTGCCCGGCAAACTCCGGCGCGGCGTTAACACCGGTGCCTACCGCCGTGCCGCCCTGCGGTACCGCCAGCAATTCATCGGTTGCCGCTTCCACGCGCTGCTCGGCCGCCGCCAACTGCTCGCGCCAGGTCCGCAGTTCCTGGCCGAGGGTGACCGGCATGGCGTCCATCAGGTGGGTCCGACCCGTTTTTACCTGCTCGGAGAACAACGCCTCACGTTCATAGATCACTCCGCGCAGATGGGTCAGTGCCGGCACCAGGGAATCCTTTACCGCCATCACCGAGCTGACGTGAATCGCGGTGGGAATCACATCGTTGGAGCTCTGGCTCATGTTGACGTGATCGTTGGGGTGAATGTCCACACCTTCCTTCCGGCACAGGGCGGCAATCACCTCGTTGGCGTTCATGTTGGTACTGGTACCGGATCCGGTCTGGTAGCGATCCACCGGGAACTGGTCGGCATACTCGCCGTTGATCAGGGCATCACAGGCCTGGACGATGGCATCCCGGCGGGCGTTGTCGAGCAGCCCGAGGCTGGTATTGGCCTCGGCGGCCGCTTTCTTGATCTGTGCCACGGCCTTGATGAACGTGGCCGGCATGGGCTGACCGCTGACCGGGAAGTTGTCGACGGCGCGCTGGGTCTGGGCGCCCCAGAGTGCATCAGCGGGCACATGGACTTCACCCAGGCTGTCTTTCTCCGTTCTGAATTCGCTCATGTTCCCTCCTGTCCGTCCGTTTACTTTGAGGTTTTACCCGCAGTTACGAAGCCAACTCGCCTCCGTATCATTGGCAACCCGCTCAGTCGTTGGCATGGCTCCGCAGCCGGACATGGTCGCAGATCCCCGTCACCTGCTCAAAATTCAGAATCAGGGTGTGCACGGTGTTGGTATAGGTATCGTGCAGGTGGAACTTGAAGCGTTGCTGTTTCTCGCCCTGCAGGAAAGCGTCGTACTCACGGACCAGTTCGCGGACATCCCCGCCCTCGTCCCTGGTCCAGGTGGCATTGAAAGGGCCCAGCACGGCGCCGCCGGCCAGGCAGATGGTGACTTCGTGGTTGGTCAGTCCGGTATCGGAATTGCTCATGGCGCTGGGCCTCCTTTTTCCCCGAGGTTGGTGAAATAAGTGTAGACCCAGCAGGCAAGATCGTGAGGGTCAGATGAAAGCCTTCATCTGACCCTTTTATTACATGAGGATGTCAGAAGAAACCCAGCGGGTTGGTGTCGTAGCTGACCAGCATGCACTTGGTCTGCTGGTAGTGCTCAAGCGCCATCTTGTGGGTTTCGCGGCCAACACCGGACTTCTTGTAGCCACCGAAAGCGGCGTGCGCCGGGTAGGCGTGGTAGCAGTTCATCCAGACCCGACCGGCCTGAATGTTGCGGCCCATGCGGTAGGCGAGGTTGGTGTCGCGGGTCCAGACCCCGGCACCCAGACCGAACTCAGTGTCGTTGGCGATGGCCAGGGCTTCTTCCTCGGTCTTGAAGGTGGTAACACCCACAACCGGGCCGAAGATTTCCTCCTGGAACACGCGCATCTTGTTGTCGCCCTTGAACAGGGTCGGCTGGATATAGAAGCCGTTATTGAACTCCTCGTCCAGATGCTCACGGTCGCCGCCGGTCAGCACCACAGCGCCTTCCTGTTTGCCGATCTCCAGGTAGGACATGATCTTGTCGAACTGTTCCTTGGAGGCCTGGGCACCCACCTGAACGTCGGTATCCAGCGGGTTACCACGCTTGATGGCCTTGGTGCGCTGGATGACCTTCTGCATGAACTCTTCGAACATGTCCTCCTGGACCAGGGCGCGGGACGGGCAGGTGCACACCTCACCCTGGTTGAAGAACGCCAGCACCAGACCTTCCACACACTTGTCGACGAATTCCGGCTCGGCCTTCATGACGTCGGAGAAGTAGATGTTCGGGGACTTGCCACCGAGCTCCACGGTGGACGGAATGATGTTCTCGGCGGCGCACTTGAGGATGTGGGAGCCGACCGGGGTGGAGCCGGTGAAGGCGATCTTGGCAATGCGCTTGCTGGTGGCCAGGGCCTGACCGGCTTCGATGCCGTAGCCGTTCACCACGTTGAGTACGCCCGGCGGCAGCAGGTCACCGATGATTTCCATCAGCAGCAGGATGCTGGCGGGGGTCTGCTCGGCCGGCTTGAGCACGGTGCAGTTACCGGCAGCCAGGCAGGGGCCCAGCTTCCAGGCCGCCATCAGCAGCGGGAAGTTCCAGGGAATGATCTGGCCGACAACGCCCAGCGGCTCGTGGAAGTGGTAGGCTACGGTGTTGTGGTCGATCTCACCCATGTGGCCTTCCTGGGCACGGATACAGCCGGCGAAATAACGGAAGTGGTCGGCCGCCAGCGGGATGTCGGCATTCAGGGTTTCACGAACGGCCTTGCCGTTATCCCAGGTTTCGGCAACCGCCAGTTTTTCCAGGTTCGCCTCGATACGATCGGCAATCTTCAGCAGGATGTTGGAACGCTCGGTCGGTGAGGTCTTGCCCCAGGCCGGTGCGGCCTTGTGTGCCGCGTCCAGCGCCAGATCGATGTCTTCGGCGGTGGAACGTGGAATCTCGCAGATCACCTCACCGGTCACCGGCGTGATGTTCTCGAAATACTGGCCTTTGACAGGTGCCACCCACTCACCGCCAATGTAGTTCTCGTAGCGGGATTTAAAGGAGACGACGGAACCTTCTTTTCCGGGTTGTGCGTAGATCATGTTATCGACCTCTTGTTGTGTTTATCGCATGGCAACGCGGCCTTTCGCGTTTACCCATTCAATGTAGACCCCGATCCGCGATACGTGAATGATGCGATAGAGGCGAAAAACTCCTTCCTTGGTAGTAGATGCACAACCAAGGTCATACCCGCTGATGGCGAATCCTGACGCTTCGCGAGTGTGACGAAGTTGGGGCCCGGAATTTTTTAACCTTATTTTACGTTCTCAGATGTCTGACTCGACTAAGCTGATCCCAAACCAACTGCGTCTCTTGACGCTGATCAAGAACAGTCAGGCCTCATATAACGCCGAGCGGTGGGATGTGAATGCCCGGACGGAAAGGGCCCGTCGCTGTGACAAACCCGAATATTCCCGGCTCTCCGGATTCCGCAGGTGAACTCGCTTTTCCTTTTCCCTCCCTGGGAGGCGAGGATCTTCAGGCATATAACACGCTCGTCAGCACCCTGTACCGCTGCCTGCATGACAATAAAGGCTTCCAGCCATTCTTTGATGCCTTCCAACATCGATTCCAAGCCCTGCAAGGTGGCATCCTGGGACTCACCAGCAATCCTCAGCGCATGTTGTATGGCTGGACTTTCGGCTATCCGGATGGCTTCGAAGAGTGGTACATCAACAGCGATCTGCCGGAACGGGATGAAGCCCTGACCCGGTATCGCCAGCTTCCGCCACGGCAGTTCGACTCCTTTCTCCGTGGTGATACCAGTCGCACCATTCTCGATATTCTGGGCCCGGAAAGCCGCGCCTGGGCCGAGCAGGTTGGCATGGGCGATAGCGCTGGCATGCTGGTTACACGGGAGAACGACACTCATGTGGTGTTCATGGCTAACCGACACAAGGAATTCGGCCCCTACACCGATGACGAACTCCTGCAGATGAATCTGCTGGCTCCCCATATCGAGAATGCCGTGGCCCTGCATCTGAAGCTGTACGAGACCCGCAGCGATAATGAAAACCTGGCCATGGCACTCAACCATGTAAAAAAAGCACTCATCGTCTTCAACGCTCTGGGCAATATCGCCCAGGCCAACGACGCGGCCCTGGCTCTTATCGAAAACAGCAGGAGCCTGTCCATTACCGGCTCCGAGCGACTGCAGAGCGCAGACCGTCGCATCACCCGTATGCTGCAGGATGCCATCACCACCTGCATCGTCCACTCCCACAAAGGTATTCTCTCGCCGCAAACAGTATTTACCAGTCGCGGCCATGAACGTATCGCGGTCTGTCTGACACCCCTGATCGCCGATAGCGCGGAAAATAACGGCGTACTGGCGGAATTGTTCTGTTTTGACTCCTCGATGGAGCCGGATCAGGAACGACTACAGACGCTGTTCCAGTGCACACCGGCCGAAGCCGCTGTCGCCGCAGACCTGGCCCAGGGCCTGAGTGCCAGCGATGTCGCCGAGAGAAAACAGATTTCCATCCACACCGCCCGCCAACATATCAAGAGCCTGTTGGCGAAAAACGGCTATCGCAAACAGACCGAGTTGGTGTCCATGCTGGTGCGGGCTGTGGGGTAATGAAAATGATGACACTGGAACTGCAGAGTGAGCACAGCCTGATTCAGTCCCTTTACGGTGCGTTGACTGATCGGGAAGGTTTTCATGGATTTCTGGAGCAACTGGTTGGCATAGCCAATGGCTGCGCGGCTCAACTGCTGGTTGTGCGCAAGCACCCCTTGCAGATGGACCACCTCTGGTATCACGGCCTCTCCGATGAGTTCCTGGGCTGGTACCTGGAAAACAACATGATTGCCCAGGATGTGGTCACCAATCAGGCGGTAAACCAACCCCCCGGTCTGTTTCAGTCCGCCCTGCCCCTGCTCCCGGATTTCCAGCCAGGCGAAGATTATTCCAGATGGGAAAATGATCAGGATATGCTGGACTCAGCCTGGCTGGTCGTGGATAGCACCCCCACCCATACCTTTCTATTGACCATCCAGCGTACCGTGGCACAAGGCCCCTATCGGGAGTCAGAGCTGCAATCCCTGAACCGTTTGGTGCCGCACATCCGCCAGGCCGTGTTGCTGTACCGGCAACTGGAATCACGCAGCAAGGCGGCCTCCTCACTGGCCTCCGTGATTGAAGTCTTGCCCGATGCCACTTTTGTACTCGACAGTCTGGCTACCGTTTTGCATTGCAACAAAACCGCCCGCAACCTGATTCAACGGGAACGCTGTCTGGGCATCCGTCATGACCGCTTCAGCTTCGCAGAGAAAGACCTGCAGGCCGCCTTCCTTCGCACATCGGCCCAAGTGGTGCGCTCCAGCATGGGCAAGGAGACTTATTCCAGTGAGACTCTGTTTCTCAAGCGAGAGGGCCGTGCTCCGCTGATCTTTGTCATACGTCCGATTGAAAGCAGTGAATTGCTGGCCGGGGGAGCCCTGGTCACCGTGTATGACCCCGAGAATCGGATCCTACCGAGTGCAGAACACATTGCCGCTTATTTCAAGCTGACTCCCGCCGAGGCCCAGGTCTGCGAAAACCTGGTTGCAGGGATTGACCCCCAGGGATGTGCGGACCGGTTGGGACGCAGCGTCGCTACGGTGCGTTCACAGATCAAACAGATATTTCAGAAGACCGATTGTTCGCGGCAAGGGGAGCTGATCAGCCGGATTCTGTCGGCACTGTTGCATTAGAGGTTTTCGACAAACAGAAAGCATGACGGGCGCCGACCTTTCGGAGGCGCCCGTCATGTTAACCCTCATGAACGTTCAGGGCTCACTGCTACAGTTGCACCGGCCTCAGCTCACTAACAAAAAAGCCCAGCGGACTATCAGTTCCACCATCAATATGCCGGAAATCCACCAGTGCCCACTCTTTGCCGTCGGCGGTCCTGATGGGGGCAAACACCCAGCTTCCCGTGGACGAATCGCCAGGATTGGTCTCCTCGTAGGAGAGGGTGCCGCCGGCGTTCACCGTCCAGAAGTCAATAACAGTTTGTTCATTATCGGCCAGATAGGTAACCGAGCCTGTATTTCCTGAGAGGATGACCTCGGCGGCTGCACCCTCACCCACTAGATCAAACTCAAATGACTTGTCCGTTCCATCAGCAAAGACACCACCGGCACGCTCGACAAGAATACTGCTGGTATTGCCTGCCAGATCGCTCAGCTCCACGCTGAAACGCCCCACCCGTCGGAGGGCCACCACGGCATCACCTGCCGGTTCAAGTTGAAGATCTCCGTACGCCGTCACTGCGGACCCGGCCGTCAGACCGCCGGCGCCGCCGTCATCATACAGTCCGCCCGGGCCATCGGTTTCGGTTTCAACGCCACTCACCTGGAAGCTGCCATTACTGACGCTGTAAGTGCCCCATTCTGAGGAAACCTCTACAACAGCGGCACCTGTGTACGCCTCACCATTTGCGTTATGGGCGATGACATAGTGGCTGTCATCCAGAATGGTCAGCACATTGAAGCCTTCCCCTTCTGGCAGATACCAGGCGCCCACATACGGGTTACTGGCATCTTCGATGGACTGGAGGGGCGTCGCGGCCGCGGCTTCGCTGCCAAAGTGCAACTCGTCGCCCACCAGTTGAACGGTTTCCGTGCAGTCTCCCAGTCCCGGACACAGGCCCCCTTCGCCACCTTCTGACTCACCGAGCACGGTAACATTCAGCTCGCCGGTTGCCGGGTTCCAGGTGTACGTGCCCCATTCCGCTGTGGCCGCGCCCTGATCATCGTTGCCATACTTGTGGGCAAGGATGTAGGTGCCATCGACCAGGAAGGTCAGCACATTGATCTCTTCACCATTCGGGCCCTGGCCGTTGCTGCTTTCACCATCGGGTTCCACGAAAATCCAGCTGCCACGCAGGTCTGCCTGCTGGGAAGCGTAAAAATGGGCCTCGGCGTCTTCGGCACTGATGAGGGGTTTGTTAACCGAGACAGTCACCTCATTGGCAAACTGGGTTTCAAACTCGGCGGCTGGCTGATCCACTTCCAGCAAGGCATTCTCCAGCGCCGTGTGGGTGTCAGCGGTGATGGTGATGCCGTTATCGGGGTTGCCATCCTCGTCGAGGCTTTGCAGCAGCCTCAGGATATTGGTCAACTGGTCAGGGGAACTCGTATCAGCGGTCATGTCAGCGGGCGTGATCCGCCCGGTTGCCGTAACCGGGGGCAACTCAATACCGCCAATGCTGAAGGTTACCGTTTCACCCTCAACGTACTCGTATTCCCCGAGCGCGTTGGTAAAGTCACTTTGGGTCTCAGTCTGGTAACGGATGTTGGCGACTGCGCTATCCGTGAAGATGCCCGTTTTGGTGTTTTCCGGTGTTGTGGTGTCTTCCGTCACGGCGGTTGAAGAAGAGCCACTACCGCCACAACCACTGAGTGCTAATGCCAGAGCCAGGGAGCCGAATTTGATTACTTTCATAATTTTTCCTGTTGTTGGAATAACCGAAAGTAATACTTAATAATTTCCACCCCCCTGCGCATCCCCAAAATTGGGTATGCGGCGAGCGATGAGCGCGAAGCAGCTCACAGTCGCCAGTTTCAGGGACTCTATGGGGCAAGCGGAACCAGCCTCCGCCCCATCATGATGAGGATGGCGCCGAAGCCGTACATCATGACGCTGTACACCACCGCCGGGATGGACATCTCGGAGGATTCCAGCAGGGTCAGGGTGACCATCAGGGCAATGGTGCCGTTCTTGATGCCCAGCTCCACGGCCACCGCCAGGGATTCCCGTTGGGAAAGGCCGCACAGGCGGCTGCTGGCCAGACCGATGAGCACACCCACCAGGTTGAGCAGAAAGGCCGCCGGGCCGGCCTGGGCGAGCAGTTCCAGCAGTCGGTCGCGGGAGCCATACATCAACGCGATGATCAGCGCGAGCAGCACCAGACCACCGAAGATGCTGACCATGCCCTCGGCCTTTTTCGCACGCTCTGGCGCGCGGGTCCGGATAAACATGCCGATAGCGACCGGTAACAGCACGATGATCACCAGCATTGCGATGGTCTTGCCGACCGGGAGTGAGATATCCGCCCCTTCGCCAAAGTGCATCTGCAGGGCGTAGTTGGTGAAAAACGGCAGGGTCAAGATGGTGATCAGGCTGGCAGAGACTGTCAGCAGGATGGACAGGGCAATATTGCCCCTGGATAGAAGTACGAAGAGATTGGAGGTGGTACCGCCCGGGCAGGCGGCGATAATCACCAGGCCAACCGCCAGCGCGGGACCGAGACCCAGCATCGGAGCGATGGCGAAGGCCACCAGGGGCATCAGGAGTATCTGGGCAATGGTGCCGACGATCATCCCCCTGGGATTCATGGTGACCTGGCCAAAGTCTCTGAGGGTAAGGGTCAGACCGATCCCCACCATGATGATGAACAGCGAGATCGGAAGGCCGATCGAGATCAGTGGACTCGATTCCACGTTACTACTCCTTCGTTATTGTTGTTCAAAAAGGATCATAATAATAGAAATTGAAGGGGTACCAACCGCCTTAGACGCAGAGAGCATAATTTACAACGATCCTCATACCGCACTGTAGTCGGAAAACCGTTATCATCGGCCTGATTTCAATAAAAAATAAACAGACGGAGACCCTCATGGAGCCGGCTTACAAGATCCTGATTGCCGACGACCACCCGCTGTTCCGCGAAGCCATCAGCAGTGTGATTTCTTCCGGTTTCGAAGGCAGTGAAGTCATCGAGACCGATGACCTCAACAGCACCCTGGAGATCACCCGGGAAAACGATGACCTGGACCTGATACTGCTGGACCTGAATATGCCGGGCATGCACGGGCTCAATGGCCTGATCACGCTGCGCAATGAGGCACCCAGTATTCCGGTGGTGATTGTCTCCGCCGAGGAAGACAAGCAAGTGGTCCTGCAGGCCATCACTTACGGCGCCGTGGGGTTTATCACCAAATCCTCACCCCGGGCCCAGATGACCGAGGCTATCCAGCAGATCCTCAACGGTAATGTCTACCTCCCTTCCGACATCATCCGCACCGGCAAGGAAAGCAGCCAGCGCCGGACTCGGAGCGACGACAACCCGGTCTCACCGGAGCTGCTCAAATCCCTGACCCGCCGGCAGCTGCTGGTACTGGAGCGGATGTCCAAGGGGGAGTCCAACAAGCAGATTGCCTATAACCTGAACATTGCCGAGACCACGGTGAAAGCTCATGTATCCGCCATTCTTCGGAAGTTGGGGGTGCATAATCGGGTGCAGGCGATCTTGTCGGCCAGTGATGTGGATTTCAGTCAGTATCTGAAGCGCTGAGGGTTTGATGCCTGAATTGAAGATGGGGTCAGATGAACAAGTTCATCAGACCCCTGAGCAGGAGGGTTTGGCGCTGGGGTTGAACATGGGGTCAGATGAACGAGTTCATCAGACCCCTGAGCAGGAGGATTTGGTGCTGGGGTTGAATATGGGGTCAGATGAACTTGTTCACCAGACCCCTGAGTTTGGCGAGACCATGGGCTTGCTCCGGGGTCTGAAGAAAGCCTTCTTCTGACCCCTTTTTCATGCCACGGCCTGACTCCGCCTCCGGTCTCACCCCCGAATAACGTGATTCAACACACTCCGCAACTTCAACGGCTTCACCGGCTTGTTCATCAGCAGGTAGCCGAGCTCGCGGATGTGCTGCTTCAACTCGTTGGTGTAATTGGCGGTGATCATCAATACAGGCGCCGGAACCGCCCGCCGGCGGTTGATTTCCCCCACCACGTCCACACCGTTTTCGTCGTTATCCAGGTGATAATCCGCCAGGATGAGATCCACAGGGCAGGACTCAATCGGCAGCTGCCGTTCCAGATCCTCCAGAGACACCGCCGTCACCACCCGGCAGTCCCAGCCTTCCAGCAGTGTTTTCATGCCCTGACAGATCGACTGATCGTTGTCGATGACCCACACACGGGCGCCGCTCAGGCCGTCATCAAGACTGTTCCCCACCCCGTTATCGGCGCCTGGCCGGCGGGGTTTCAGCTGGCCTAGGGGGACCTGTACGCTGAACACCGACCCTTTGCCCTCCACCGAGGACACGGTCACTTCGTGCCCTAGCATCCGGGAAATCTTGTCCACGATGGCGAGCCCCAGGCCCAACCCCTTGTCCGCCTGCGAACCGCTCGGCCGGATACGTTTGAACTCCTGGAAGATTTCGGTGAGTTTGTCCTCGGGAATCCCGGGCCCGGTATCCCAGACCTGCAACAGGACATGGTTTCCGCTCCGCCGGCAACCCAGCAGAATGCGACCGGAGCTGGTGTAGCGGATGGCATTGGTGAGGAAGTTTCGCAGTATCCGGGCCAGCAGCTGGGAATCGGACTCCACCACCACTGACGAGGGCACGAAATCCAGGACCAGGTTTTCCGCCAGCGCCATCTGGCGGAACTCGCGGGCGATGTTGTTGAGCAGATCCCGAAGGTCGAAGGCGGTGACGTCCGGCTTGATCACACCGGCATCCAGCTTGGAGATGTCCACCAGCGTGCCGAGCAGGTTCTCGACGTCGTCCAGGGAGGTACTGACCGACCGCACCAGACCCTCCGCCTTGGGCCCGAAGGACTGTTCCTGCAAGGCGCTGGTGAACAGGCGGGCGGCATTCAGCGGTTGCAGGAGATCGTGACTGACCGCCGCCAGGAACTTGGTCTTGGACATGTTGGCGCGCTCGGCTTCCTGCTTGGCGTCCCGCAGTCGGGCCTCCACCGCGGCACGTTCCGAGATTTGCTGGCGTAGCTGGCTGTTGAGGCCGGTCAGGGCGGCGGTGCGCTCCTTCACCCGGCGCTCGAGGTTGTCATAAGCCTGCTCCAGCGCCAGAGCAGTCTTGCGCCGGTCGGTAATGTCACGAATCAGTACGAAAAAGCCGATGATATCCCCGAACTCGTCGAAGTTGGGCACGTAGGAACGCAGCATGTAACGCACTTCCCCGGCCTCACCGGTCTCCTCCAGCTCGAAGGTGACGTTGTCACCGTCCAGGACTTCCATGATCTGGGGCAGCAATCGCTGGTAAAACTCGGGGCAGTGGATCTGATCCAGCCGCTGCCCCAACAGGGGCGCCCCGCCGCGCCCGTACCAGGCCTCGTAGACCTTGTTGCAGAACTGCACGGTCATGTCCGCGCCGACGTAGGCGATCAGGGCCGGCACATGGTCGGTGACTACACGGATCCAGCGCTCGCTCTCTTCCAGGGCCTTGATCCGGCGTGCCATCTCGCTGTTCTTGACGTCGGTAATATCGGAATACAGCACCACCAGGCCGCCTTCGCGGGTCGGCCGCTCGGTCATCTGCACCCACCGGTCGTTGGACAGCAGGAACACGGTGCCTTCGGCGTCCTCATGGCTGTGTTCCTCGACAATCAGGCCACAGGCCACCGCCCTCGCCTTCACATCGTCAATGGAGGTACCTGCTTCGGGTGGGCTCACGCCGGCATGGCGCCAGTAACTGCGAAACCGGCTGTTGCTCTGGATCATCCGGTGCTGGCGATCGAACAGGACAAAACCGTCGGCGATGCTCTCGATGGCATCGCTGAGTCGCTGACGAGTGGTCTCCGCTTCTTCCCTCGCCCGGCTCAGGGCCTTGTTACTGGCCTTGAGCTCTTCCATGGTGAGGTTCAGGGCTTCAGTACGCTCGCGCACCTGTTCGGCCAGGATGACCGAATGTTCGAACGCCGCATAGGGCTCGGGCTTGTGCGCAACACCGGATTCCACCCTTACGATCAGGGCATCACGGATGCGGCGCAACCGCTGGTTTTCCGCCTCCAGCTCGGCAATGCGCCGGTCCTTCAGCTCTTCCTTGATTTCCTCAGGCTGCTCCCGAGCGGGCATCAGGCTGGCCAATCACCACCCCCGTAAACGTCTGGTTGATATGCATGCCGTCGAACTGTTCGCCATAGGTGTTGAAGCCGATGACCTTGTGATGCCGCAGGAACTCGGACACGGCATCCACCTCGCCGGTCAGCTCCGCCTCCAGCCGGCGCAGGAAACAGTCGCAGCCGATGGTCACCAGTGGCGCACCCACCACCCGCTCGGAGGCCTCGATCTGCTCGCGCACGCTATCGAGCAGGCCTTCCGGCGCCATGGCGGTCATCACGATGCCGGTCTCGACCGCGCAGTAGAAAGTCAGGCTGCCGTCCGGGTTGACCCGCTGGATGGAGCGGACGAAATAGTGGCCACCGATCTTCACCCCCAACGGCCGCAGCGCGAAGGTTTTGCGGTCCAGGGCACCGACGCTGACACCCACCGCCCGTGCATAGGCCTCGGCCGCCGGCTCTGCGTTAAGTTCATAGACAGTCCGGCTCTCCGGGCAGGCATCGGTGACCACCAGTTTCTCGCTGCGGTCCACCATGTGGTGAGTGGAGAACACCCGGAAATCCAGCGGCGTGTTCACCAGCATCACCGTGGCTGCCCCGGTGTGGAACTGGCCGTCGAAAAACACGTGGGTATTGGCAAGGCGCTCGTCGTCGCCGGCCGAGCCGCCGAACTGGGGAATGGTGCCGAGGGCGGAATTTAGGGTGGCGAGCACCAGTTCTTCCCGGCTGGACAGGCCATCCAGCAGGGTAATGGCAAAGGTATTACCCTTGACCGGGGCCAGCCTGGCGTCCCGGCAGGTCGCCAGCAGGCCGTCGATAACACCCTGGGCATCCTGGAGCGTGAAACGGTCCAGCGCCGAGATCAGGGCACAATCGATGGCGAAATAACGCCGGTCAAAGCCGATGGCCGTGATGCAGCCCCGGCCATAGCCGTCAGGGGTGATTTCTCCGGCCGAGGTGCAGCCGCAGACACGGATCTCCGGGAAGGCACGTTCGAGCGCAGGTCCCAGCCGCTGCAGGTCGTATTCGGCCGAGCAGAAGAACAGGACACAGCCAAGATGCTCGTGGCTCAACTGGCTGGCAAGCTGGGTGGCCGCCAGCACCGGATCTCGTACGCTCGCGCTTGCCACCCTGACTGCCGGCAGGGTCGTCGCTGATCTCATGGTCACCGGCTCCAAACGTTTCAGGGTTTCTTCAGATTCTACAGTATCCCCTTAACCAGCCAATGCGACTTCCGTGCTTTTTATCTGAGCGGCTGAATCTTCCCAACCCATTGATCGCAATCTGCCGTCTGGTCAGTTCACCGCGACACCGCTACTCAATCACCAACGAACCAGCACTTAAGTCGTAGAGGAGGGACAACTGGGGAAATGCCACAAGGGAGCAGGTTTTCTGCTCATTTGGGAGGGTTCAGAACCGCAACTTTGGGATTACGACCCGCCCGGAAAACGGTCCAGTTCGAGCACGCAGTCTTGCAGAAATGCCGAGGGATCCAACATCACGGACTCGTCCGCCACCACACCGAACTGCACCTGACCGGCGTAGCTGACGATACTGATACCGACACCGATATCGCCGACCTGCGGCACCCAGAACATCTGTTCGGTAATCCGGCAGCCGGCAAGATAGCGCGGTTCCCGTTTGCCGGGCACGTTCGACACCACCACCGATGCCTTGCGGTAAAACACATCGGCGATGGGCTGGCGCAACGGATCCGGGATCGCCGAGGCGGTGGAGGCCAGCCCCCAGGCAATTCCCGGCTGCCAGCTTTTCTTCAGCCGGCGGGTTTCCTGCTTGATCCGGTACAGCCGCTCCAGGGGGCTTTCGCCATCCACCGGCAGCGGTACAAACACGGTACCAAAGTAATTTCCCAAGGTTCCGGGCTTCGGTTTCAGCTCCTCCGGCAGACGGCCACGGATATCCACCGGCACCGCGGCATGCATGACCGCCTGTTCCAGCTCGTCATCACTCAGCCCCAATCTGGGCCGGGCTGCGGCTGCCACGCAACTGAGCAACACATCATTGATGGTAACGTTGGTAGTCCGGGCAATGGCACCGAAGCGCTCGAGCGGGACCGGTGTCGACCAGCGGCAATGACGCCTGCCCAGCAGCGGCCGCCGGAGTTCGGAGGGGGAGTCTTCGGGCTCTACCAGAAAGTCCGTGACTTCGTTCAGCAAGCGCAGGCCTTTCTGGGCGTATTGCTCAAGGGCCTGCCCCGCATACTCCAGGGAAGCTGTCGCCGATCGGGACTCATCGGCCCCGGGCTCCCGGTCTTGTTGCCCCGGCACCAACTGTTCCAGCCAGGCCTGGGCGGCGGTGGTCCAGCGGGAAAACTCACCCTGTTCCGGCGCGCCGTAGAGCGCCGGGTGCTGCCTCGGCGAGGCCGGACAGAGCTGGTCAAAGATCCCCAGCAGGGACAGGCCATCGGCGTAGCAATGGTGCATCCGTAACACCAGCGCGGCACCGCCGGGGGCATTGGGTGCCAGCCAGAACTTCCACATGGGACGGAACAGCGGCAAGGGTTCATTCAGCCGGGCGGACACCCATTCCTGCAGCCCCTCCTCTGAGAAGCGCTCGATGACCACGTCCAGATGACGCCGGACATCGAACTCGGCATCCCGCTGCCACCACCAGCCGGGGCCTCTCTGCACCGGGCGATGCACAAAGCGCTCCCAGGCAATCCAGTACACCTCCAGGAATTCACGAAACCGGGGCGCGGTGAGCCCATCGACCCTCAGCATCACGGTAATGGTCATCGGATTATCCGGGCGCTCCAGTGCCAGCCAGGCCGAATCTGCGGGCAGCAGGAGATGCGATTGCGCTTGACTCAAACCTGAGGTTCCCCGGGGTCAGTAACATCCAATGGTACGTAAAAACCGAACACCGCATTGTGCCAGACAACCCGAAACGGCTCCACACGGCGAGCGCCGCACACGGTTACAAAAAATTACACGTGAGTAACTGTTCAGTCCTATACTGGTTATAAGCCTTGATGCAATGGTTATTAGCGGGCGCGGTCCCCTGTCTATTGGCCGGGGAATGCCGAAAAAAGTGTATCCGGCGCCAATAAATGCCCGCCGCCATCGCGGTACAACAAGGTTACCAGCACAAACCAATACCAATAACCGACATTTGCAGTGCTGGGGGGAGAGCAGGTATGAAAGCGAGCCATGTTCGCAAGCTGATCAAGCCCATCGAGAGCGCCTACTCCGAGATGTTCTCGGGGCGCGTCTATCGCGTGGGCAAGGGTGCTGTTTCGGTCCGCAACCACAGTGGGAAGGCGGAGCAGACGGTTATTGGTGTGCACGGCTTTCTCGAGAACCACTGCTACTTCACCCAGGCCTACGAAGGCGCCACCACCGAACTGATCCTGCTGACCTGCAGCAACTACCACATTCCGGTGAACGGCGTCACACCCGAGACTCCGGACTGGGAAGTGCCCATCAAGCATCTGGAAGGCACCATCGAATACGATGCCTGCATCCTCAACCAGTCCCTGGCCAACCTGCCCACCACCCGTAACATCCGCGTTCACGGCCACTCCCGCGGCGGCGCGGTGATCCTCGAAGCCATGAAGCAATGGCCCGAACTCTACGAGGAGGTGGAAGTGGTACTCGAGGCCCCGGTACTTCCCCAGGGACGGCTGCACGGTCTGGTGACCATGCTGCTGGAGCCGGTCAGTCATGGCATGTGGCCCTGGCTGATTCGACTGATCAACAGTGCGCCCCAGTCCGCCTACGGCCAGACTTTCTTCGGCAAGATGAATCCACGGAAGAAGCAGTTGCTGAGTAAGCTGTTCTCCGCCACCAAGGACCATCTGACCATTGTCCGCAACATCGAGAACATCATGGACTGGATGACGCGGACCGACACCTCGGTGTACCAGCATATCCGCCACGGCACCTTCCTGATCCCGGCGGTGGACCGGATCCTGGACCGCTCCGCCATGTTGGCCAGCGCCCGCCAGAGCCCGACCACCATGCGGATCGTGGAAACCGAGGCACCGAGCCACTTCATTACCCTGGACAGCAAGGAATGGGTTCCCGGCTTCGAGACCCTGCCGGCCACCGCCCAGGGCTGACCCTGCTGCATCTCCGGTTCCGCTCCGCTAAACTGGCGCCCCCATCCACGGTTTAGCGGAGCTGCCCCATGTACCGTGACCGACTGGTCGCCACCCCTGTTCATTCCGAAGCGGCAAGCCGGCTTCAGCGGTTGCTGTTGGCGTACCACGACTTCCGGCAGCACAAGGCGGCGCACCCGCTGGTGGAGGACACGTTCAGGGTGGCGGACTGGCAGGCCCAGCGACTTAAAGCCACCCACCAGGACCTGTATGACCATCCGGGTTACCGCCCCGGCCTGGAGTTCCTGCTCACCGATCTCTACGCACCCGCCGGCATGACCCGCCGGGACGACAACATCGACCGGGTTTTCCCGAAAATGGTCAAATGGCTGCCGGACAACCTGCTGGATACCTTTGCGGGGCTGGTGGAGCTGAACCTGGTGACCCAGGAGCTGGACCTGGAACTGGCCGAACTGCTCGACCGGAACCGGCAGCCGGTGGCGGAACTGGATACCCTGGTCTATTGCAAGGCCTACCGGGCAAGCCGGCGGCTGGACGACCGGTCAAGGCAGATTCAACTGGTGGCGGAGGTCGGTCAGCAGCTGGACCGCTACGTGCGCAACCGCACCCTGGGCTGGCTGCTGTCCATGTCGAAAACACCGGCGGAAATGGCGGACCTGAGCGACCTGCACAGCTTCCTGCACCGCGGTTACAGTGCCTTCCGCAAAATGGACAATGTCGATGGCCTGATTGAACGGCTGGTATGGCGGGAACGGAAAGTAATGGAGCAGATCCTGGCGGGCCGCCCGGCGCCTTTCGAGCTACCGGGCGATCTCTGAACCGTCAGGCCTGAATGATCTGGTCGAGCTGGCTGTGAATCTCCTGCTCGATGCGGTGCTTGAACGGCCGCAGCATCAGGCCCAGCTCCAGACGAATGTGCAGGTCATCCGGAGTGATGTTCAGGTGCCCCTTCACGCCACTGCGCTTGAACTTCATGACATCACCTTCCCACTGGTAATGCACATCGAACTGCTTCGACAGATCCTGGGCCAGGGTTTCTGCCGCCTGGCGGGCATGTTCCTTGTCCAGGGAATGGGGGCGATGAACATCAATGACAGACATGGATCAGTTTTCTCTTCCAAATTGAAACGGTTTTACAGTGTAAGGCGGTATTAAACTTGTAGCCACCCCGCCAACCGTTAGAATACGGGGTTCAGATTCTGACAGGACATCCCCCATGAGCGAGCAGCAAACGCCAGCCAATCCGTCCGGTTCCGGCAATGGCCAGGACGACGTTACCCATTTCGGTTTCCGCAACGTACCGAAAAGCCAGAAGGCCGGCCAGGTGGCCGAGGTCTTCCACAGCGTGGCGGGCAAGTACGACCTCATGAACGACCTGATGTCGATGGGTATTCACCGGCTCTGGAAGCGCTTTACCATCGAGCTTTCCGGGGTGCGCCCGGGGCATCAGGTACTGGACATTGCCGGGGGCACGGGCGACCTGACCATGAAATTCTCGGATCTAGTGGGTCCGTCGGGCAAGGTCGTCCTCGCCGATATCAACGCCTCCATGCTCCAGGTCGGTCGCAGCCGGCTGATGGACCGGGGTTACGCCGGCAACATCGAATACGTGCAGGCGGATGCCGAACACCTGCCCTTCCCGGACAACAACTTCAATGCCGTGTCCATTGCCTTCGGACTGCGCAACGTGACGGACAAGGATCAGGCCCTGCGTGACATGACCCGCGTGCTCAAGCCCGGCGGCAAGCTCATGGTGCTGGAGTTCTCCAAGCCCACCAATCCGCTGCTGACCAAGGCCTATGACATGTACTCCTTCAGCGCGCTGCCGCTGATGGGCCAGCTGATTGCCGGTGACAGCGAGAGCTACAAGTACCTCGCCGAGTCCATCCGCATGCACCCGGATCAGGAAACCCTCAAGGGCATGATGGAGAACGCAGGGCTGGTGAACTGCCGCTACTACAACATGACCGGCGGCATCGTCGCCCTGCACGTGGGAATCAAGCCCTGATGTTTCCGGGCCCGACCCTGCAGGCTGCCGCCAGCGCCATCATCGAGAATGCCCTGAACCGGGCACTCGAGCTGGACCCGGCCGGCCGCCAGTCCCTGGTCAAAGCACTGACGGGCCCGGTGCAGCTGGATATTACCGCCCCGATACCACTGACCTATACCCTCGACCAGACCGGGGAACGGGTCCAGGTCAGCAGCCAGCCCCCAATGGAACCAGCGCTGCGGATCAGTGGCCGGCCACTGGCCTTTGCCGCCCTCGCCGTGGGCGATGACCGGGTATTTGCGGACGGACGGCTGGCTGTGGATGGCGATACCGGCCTCGCCCACCAGCTGCAGCGGGCCCTGAACCAGCTGGATCCCGACTGGGAAGCCGCCATGGCCCGGCACATCGGTGACGTGCCGGCACACTTCCTGGGAAAACGCCTGCGCCATGCGGTGAAATGGAGCCGGGAAGCGGTCCTTTCCATGAACGCGAACATCGAGGAATACCTCCACGAGGAGAGTCGCACGCTGCCCGGGCGCCGGGAACTGGAAGCCACCTTCGGGGATATCGATGAGCTGAGTCTGCGCACCGAGCGACTGGAAGCCCGGCTCCGGCTGCTGGAAAACCGCGAAATCACTGACGAACCGGAGAACCCGTGACCCGCCTGAGACGCCTGTTCCGAATTGCCTGGGTATTCTGCCGTTACCGCCTGGACACGTTTCTGCCCATCGCCGAACTGCCGGCACCCCTGAAGGTGTTTTTCCTGCTGGCACCCTGGCATCTGTTCCCGCAGCCCAAATTGAGCCGGGGCGACCGGTTGCGTCTTGCCCTGGAAGAACTGGGGCCGGTGTTCGTGAAATTCGGCCAAATCCTGTCCACCCGGCGTGATCTGCTGCCGGACGACATGGCCGAGTCCCTCAAACAGCTCCAGGACCGGGTGCCTCCGTTCCCCAGCGACACCGCCCGGAATATCATCGAAACCTCCCTGGGCAAGCCGGTCTCCGAACTGTTTGCAGAGTTCTCCTCCGACCCCATGGCGTCCGCCTCGGTGGCCCAGGTTCATGCCGCCACCCTGCCCAATGGCCAGCGTGTGGTGGTCAAGGTGCTGAGGCCGGGCATCGAAAAGGTGATTCACCAGGACCTGGCCCTGATGTACCTGATGGCCGGCCTGCTCGAGAAGTACTGGTCCGAGGGCAAGCGCCTGCACCCGGTGGACGTGGTCGCCGATTACGATTCCACCATCCATGACGAACTGGACCTGCAGCGCGAGGCCGCCAACGCCAGCCAGCTGCGCCGCAACTTCGAGAACTCGTCGCTGATCTACATCCCTTTTATCGACTGGGATTACACCCGCAAGTCGGTACTGGTGATGGAACGCATCCACGGCATTCCCATCGCCGACGTGCCCGCGCTCGAGGCGGCCGGGGTCAACATGAAGGTACTGGCGGAAAAGGGCGTGGAAATCTTCTTCACCCAGGTGTTCCGGGACAGCTTCTTTCATGCCGACATGCACCCGGGCAACATCTTCGTCGACGTGTCCAACCCGGCGGACCCGCGGTACATCGCCATCGATTTCGGCATTGTCGGCACCCTGGCCCCGGATGACCAGAGCTACCTGGCCCGCAACCTGCTGGCGTTCTTCCGCCGGGATTACCGCCAGGTGGCGCAATTGCATATCCAGTCCGGCTGGGTACCACCGGACACCCGGGTCAACGAGTTCGAGGCCGCCATCCGTACCGTGTGCGAGCCGATTTTCGAGCGCCCCCTGAAAGACATTTCCTTCGGCCACTTCCTGCTGCGCCTGTTCCAGACCGCCCGACGCTTCAATATGGAAGTCCAGCCCCAGCTGGTACTGCTGCAGAAAACCCTGCTCAATGTCGAGGGTCTGGGCCGCCAGCTGTATCCGGAACTGGATCTCTGGAGCACCGCCCAGCCTTTCCTGGAGGACTGGATGCGCAAGCGCATCGGCCCCTCCGGGTTGCTGAAGTCGCTGCAGTCTCATCTGCCCTCCTGGCTGGAACAGTCACCGGAGATGCCGCAACTGATCCACGACGCTCTGCTGCAGATGCGGCACGCCGGGCCCACCGAACAGCAAAACCGCGATACACTGGAGCTGTTGCGACAGCAGCAGGCCCGTACCGAGCGACGCTGGCGCCGGGCCGGTCTGGCCCTTGTACTGGTGACCGCGGCGGTGATCGGAACCCAGCCCGAGGCCCGGGCCTGGGTCGAGAACACGCCGGCATGGAGCTGGGCCCTGCTGGCCATCGCCGGCGGGCTGGTGCTGCGCGGCGGCCGTTAAACTACAAGACAACCGGGATTCACATAAATGCAAGAAAGCTCCGCTACTGTCGACAGCCCTGACTGGTTGAATGCCATTCGCTGGACCGAGGACGGCCTGGTCCCGGCCATTGCCCAGGATGCCGAGACCGGCGAGATCCTGATGATGGCCTGGATGAACCGGGAATCCCTCCGGCTGACGGCAGAAGAAGGCCATGCGGTGTACTGGTCCCGCTCCCGGGGCAAGCTCTGGCGCAAGGGCGAGACATCCGGCCACCAACAGGTGGTGAAAGACATCCGGCTGGACTGCGACGAGGACGTGATTCTGCTGAAAGTCGAGCAGAAAGGCGGCATTGCGTGCCATACTGGCCGACGCAGCTGTTTTTACCGTACCCTGAAGGACGGAGCGTGGGTTGCGGTGGATCCGGTCATCAAGGATCCGGACGCAATCTATGGCAACAAGTAAGGAGCAGCCCGTGAGTGATGTACTGGAACGCCTGGCACAGGTACTGGAAGCCCGCAAGAATGCAGACCCGGAGTCATCCTATGTCGCCAGTCTGCATGCCAAAGGGCTGAACAAGATCCTGGAAAAGGTCGGTGAGGAATGTACCGAAACCCTGCTGGCTGCCAAGGATGCCGAGCACAGCGGCGAAACCTCGGATGTGGTCTATGAGACCGCTGATCTGTGGTTTCACAGCATGGTCATGCTGTCCCGGCTGGGACTCGGACCGGACGACGTCCTGAACGAGCTGGCAAGGCGTTTTGACCTGTCAGGACTGGAAGAAAAGGCATCCCGGAGCAAGTAGGCAGATATTACCCCTTTCGGGGGTTTCCGCATGACGGCTCCGTTAACGTACAATGTCCCTGAACTGAAACAATGAGAATGAGGAACCCCGCATGGGTATCAGTATCTGGCAACTCCTGATCGTACTTGGCATTGTTATCCTGTTGTTCGGAACCAAGAAACTGCGGAACATCGGCAGCGACCTCGGTGGCGCTATTCGCGGCTTCAAGAAGTCCATGAATGACGATGACACCGCGAAGGACGAAAAGGATTCCCTGGAAGAAAAATCCAAGGACGAGCCCCAGCAGGCTGAAGCGGAAGACAAGCCCCGGGAAAAAACCCACAGCTGAGACCTGGCTGAATGTTCGATATCGGCTTCCTTGAGCTGCTGATCTGCGGCGTTATTGCGCTTTTGGTGCTTGGCCCCGAACGGCTCCCTACGGCCGCCCGGGCTGCCGGGCGCTGGGTGGGCGCTGCGCGCCGCATGGTCGGCCAGTTCAGCTCCGAGCTTGACCGGCAACTGAAAGCCGAGGAACTGCGCGAGGAGCTTCGTAAAGCGGGCGATGTCGGCCTGGATGATGTGCAGAAAACCGTGCGGGGGGCTCTTGATGAGGCCAAGAAGTACGAGCACATGATCCTGTCCGACGAAGAAGCCCGCAAGCCCAGACCTGCGCCGGCAACCCGCCGCATGGCCGGCGAAGGCGAGGGAACGGACTCCTCCGGCACAAACAGCCAGCACAACAAGGCACCGGAACCGACCAGCGAATCCTCCGGTGAACGCGAGACCCAATCAGGCCCGTCGGATAACCGTTCATGACCCAACAGCCAGACGGCAACCAGATCCATCCCGAACAACAACCGGAAATGCCGCTGATCGAGCACCTGCTCGAGCTGCGTAACCGGCTATTGAAGATGGTGCTGGCCGTGGTGATCTGTTTCGCCGCGATCTACCCCTTCGCCAACGAACTCTATCTCTGGCTGAGCCAGCCGATCAGGGAGTTACTGCCCGTTGGCCAGAGCATGATCGCCACCGACGTCACCTCCCCCTTCTTCGCCCCGCTGAAGCTGGCACTGGTGCTCTCGGTTTTTGCCGCGATCCCGGTCATCCTCTACCAGCTCTGGAGCTTCATTGCCCCGGGGCTGTATGCCCACGAGAAGCGCCTGGCATTCCCGTTGCTGTTCACCTCGGTGATCCTGTTCTATGCCGGTGCGGCCTTTGCCTATTACGTGGTGTTTCCACTGGTGTTCGGGTTCTTTACCGCCATCGGACCCGAGGGCATTGTGGAGCTGCCGGACATCAGCAGTTACCTGAATTTCGTGCTCAAGATGTTCTTTGCCTTCGGAGTGGCCTTCGAGATCCCGATCGCCACGGTCCTGCTGATCCTGACCGGCGCCACCACCCCGGACGATCTGGCCGCCAAGCGCCCCTACGTGGTCGTCGGCTGCTTCATCATCGGCATGATGCTGACGCCGCCGGACATCATCTCCCAGACGCTGCTGGCGGTACCGATGTGGATCCTGTTCGAGTTCGGCATCCTGTTCGGGCGCCTGGCCCGCCGTGAGGTGGCCAGCGAGGATTCGGAAGATTTCCCCGGCGAATGAACCTGGCACTGCTGTTTGACGAGGATTTTGTCACACCGGACCGGGCCGTTCTGGCCGGCCGCCGGCTGGCCCACCTGCATTCCGTACTGAAAGTCGCCGCCGGTGACCGCATTCCGGTCGGTCGCGTTGACGGCCTGATGGGAAGTGGAGAGGTGATCCGCTTGACGGACACCGAAGCGGAACTGCAGGTGACGCTGGACCAGCAGCCCCCGACTGCGCTGCCCCTTACCCTGATCCTGGCCATGCCCCGCCCCAAAATGTTCCGCCGGGTGCTGCAGACCTGCGCCTCCCTCGGCATCAAGGACATCTGGCTGATCAACAGCTACAAGGTGGAGAAGAGTTTCTGGCAGACTCCCTGGCTGTCGGAAGACAACCTGCGGGAAAACCTGACCCTGGGCCTCGAGCAGGCCAAAGATACGGTGATGCCGACCGTTCACATCCGCAAACTGTTCAAACCCTTCGTGGAAGACGAGCTGCCCGGCATCCTCACCGGCAAGCGGGCACTGGTGGCCCATCCGGGCACACCCACGCCCTGCCCTGTGCACCTGCATGAACCGGCCGTGCTGTGCATCGGACCCGAAGGAGGCTTCACCCCGTATGAGGTGGGCAAGCTCGAGGAGGCGGGTTGCCAGGGCGTTCATCTCGGCCCCCGGATCCTGCGGGTGGAAACCGCCGTGCCGGTGTTGGTCAGCCGGCTTTTTGACGCCTGCCGTTAAACCAGCCTTACGCAGCTTCCCCGTGGCGTTTCTGCCACCAGTTGATCAGGGGCGTCAGCACCCCGACCAGGATACCACCGGCCAGAACCCCGAACAGACCATCGGCCAGTGTGGAAACCAGGGTGGCGCCGATGCCACCAAAGCCTTCGGAGAAGTGGTGGATGGCATCGTAGACCGGTGGCAGGCCATGGGTGAGAATGCCACCGCCGACCAGGAACATGGCAATCGTGCCCAGGATCGACAGGGTCTTCATCATGTAGGGTGCCAACGAGAGGATGCCCTCACCAATACGCTGGGCCAGGGCACTGTCCCTCTGGCTCAGGTACAGGCCGCCATCGTCCAGCTTCACGATACCGGCCACCAGACCATAGACCCCGACCGTGACCATCACCGCCACCACTGTCAGCACCAGGAACTGCATACCGATGCCCTGCCCGGTGACGGTACCCAGGGTGATGGCGATGATTTCCGCCGAAAGGATGAAATCGGTGCGTATCGCGCCCTTGATCTTGTCCTTTTCCACCACCTTCATGTCGACATCCGGATTCTTCAGGGCCTCGTGCAGTTCCTGCTTGTGGGCCTCGTCCTCCTTGCCGTGGAGAAACTTGTGGGCCAGCTTCTCGAAGCCCTCAAAACACAGGAACCCACCGCCGAGCATCAGCAACGGGGTCACCATCCACGGCACAAAGAAACTGATAGCCACTGCTGCCGGCACCAGGATGGCCTTGTTGATAAAGGAGCCCTTGGCCACCGCCCAGACCACAGGCAATTCCCGGGCCGGTTTCACACCGGTAACCTGCTGGGCATTGAGTGCGAGGTCATCCCCGAGAACACCCGCGGTTTTCTTGGTGGCGGTCTTGGTCATCAGGGAGACATCATCAAGGATGGTGGCGATGTCGTCGATCAGTGCGAGCAGACTGCTTCCTGCCATTGGAAAATCCCTTGTTCTGGTGGCTCTATCTGTTAATCAGCGAGGCCCATGGCCTCCGCGGCTATGCGGTTCTTGACCGGCCCAAGCCGATCCAGCCAGCGCATACCGGCGTTGCGAAGCCAGCGCAGGGGCAGCTCGTCCCGGGCGAACAACTGCTTGAAGCCCTCCATGGCTGCCATCATGGTGAGGTTCTCACCTTTGCGGCGACGCTGGTAGCGGGCCAGAACCAGTTCGTCATCCGGAGCAAGTTCAAGCGACTTCGCCCGCTTCATTTCATCAAGCAGGGCCCGCACATCCCCATACCCCAGGTTGGCACCCTGACCAGCCAGGGGGTGGATGGTATGGGCCGCATCCCCCACCAGGGCCAGGCCATCGGCCACATAATCCTTGGCATGGCGCTGCCTCAGGGGGAAGGCAAAACGGCGGGAAACCGCAGTCACACTGCCCAACTCACCCTCGATGGCGCGCTCCAGTTCAACCCGGAAGTCATCATCACCGAGTGCCATAAGCCGGCGGGCCTCGGGGGTGTCCTGGGACCAGACAATGGAACAGAACCGGTCGTCCAGACTCTCATTCAGCAACGGCAGGAAAGCCAGCGGACCACTGGGAGAGAAGCGCTGCCAGGCGGTGTAGCGGTGGCTCTTGGCCGTCCGCACCGTGCAGACGATGGCCTGTTGGTCGTAATCCCATTCCCGCGTGGGCATTCCTGCCCACTGGCGCAGGCGCGAGTTGGCGCCATCGGCTCCGATCACCAGGCGGGCCGCCAGCCGGTTCCCGTCTTCCAGTTCAACGCCCTCCGTCCGGGACCAGGTTCGCACGCGGACCCCGTCAAACAGCGTTACCTCACTGGCCAGCAACTCCCGGAACAAAGCCCGGACGATGTTGCGGTTCTCGACAATGGTACCCAGCGCCCGGGCATGCAGTTCGGCGGCATCGAAATGAATCCGGCCAGTGCCATCTCCATCCCACACGATCATTTCCCGATAGCCGCAGTGACGGCTTTCAGTAACCCCGGACCAGGCACCCAGCTCTTCCAGCAGACGCTGGCTGGCCGTGGAGATGGCACTGACCCGGGGTTCAAAATCTTGCACCGTTGAGGCCGGCTCCGGGGCCTCGAGCAATGCGTCCCGCGAGGCACCTTCGACCAGTCCGACCTGCCAGCCCTGGCGAGACAACCCCAGCGCCAGGGCCGATCCGATCATGCCGCCACCGACGACGACAATATCGAAGGAGCGGGTGTCGGCATTACTGATCATGGCGGGAATCCTCTCCGGCAGTTGTGGACACTGATGGAACAACCGGTTTGCGGCCGCCGATGCCCATGGCTTTTCGGGCAAACCAGCGTTTGGCCCCGGGCACCAGGTCGAGCCCGACCAGCCCGGCATCCCGTGCTGTGGCCACGGGCAGAAGGGACTGCCCGAAGATCCGGATCAGAGAGTCCGAGAACTGTACCGTCTGCTGCCAGTCCCGGCGATGGCGCCGTTGGTATTCACCGAGCACCGACAGGTCACCAATCGAACGGCCCTCGTCCACCGCCTGCCGGAACTGTTCCACCAGGGTCATCAACCCCCGCAGGGCCAGATTGAAGCCCTGGCCGGCCACCGGGTGCAGGGCATGGGCGGCATTGCCCACCAACGCCACACCCGGGCGCACGGCCTCATCCACGGTGGTCAGCTTCAACGGGTAGTGGCCGCACTGGCCGATCCGGGTGAACCGGCCCAGCCGCCAGCCAAACCGCTCCTGCAAACGCCGGCACTTCTGCTCGTCCGGCAGCTCCAGCACCTCCGCCAGGGCCTCATCGGTCAGGGTCCAGACCAGTGCCGACTGGTTCTCCGGTCGGCGGGGCGAGCCGTGGGGCAACAGCGCCATCGGGCCATCGCCGGTAAAGCGTTCATAGGCGGTAAACTGGTGGGACTCACCGGTGGAGACATTGGCAATCAGCGCATTCTGGCCGTAACTTTCGGTGCGGGTGACAAAGCCCAGCTTTTCCCGCAGTCCGGAACGGCCGCCATCGGCCACCACCAGGCAGTGCCCGGATACCCGCTGCTCCTGGCCGTCCTTGCGGATCAGCACGTCAACACCGTCCGGTGTCGGCGTCATGTCCATAACCTCCGCGGGCGCCTGCCATTGCACACCGGTATCGAGCAACGCCCGCATCAGGCACAGCCCCATCCAGCGATTGTCGGCCACATAGCCGAGAGCTTGCTGGTGATGATCTTCCGCATGCAAGCGAGTCGCCCCGAAATGGCCGCGATCGGAAACATGGATATGGCGAATGGGCGTGGCGTGTTCCGACAACGACGGCCAGAGCCCCAGCTCTTCAAAGATGAGCCTGGAACCCCAGGACAACGCCGTGGAACGGGCATCATAGCTGGGCTGGTAGTCCTCCGGCAGGGCATCGGGAGACAGCGGGAAGGTTTCCACCACCGTCACGCGAAGCTCGGGCACGGTCCGGGCCAGCGCCAGAGCCAGGGTGGCGCCGGCCAGGCCGCCGCCGGCAATAATCAGGTCAGTCTCGGGTGCGGTCACCGTGTCAGTCCGCCATCAACGCTTCAATCTCGGCAATGGTCTTGGGTACCTCATCGGTCAGCACGCGGCAGCCGTCTTTGGTTACCACCACGTCGTCCTCGATGCGGATGCCGATACCACGCCACTTCTCATCCACACTGGTGTTGTCCGGGGCGATGTAGAGGCCCGGCTCCACGGTCAGAACCATGCCAGGCTCCAACTCCCGCCAGGCCTCTCCGATCCGGTAGTCACCCACGTCATGCACATCCATACCCAGCCAGTGGCCGGTGCGGTGCATGAAGAAAGGCTTATAGGCTTCCTTCTCGATGGCCTCATCCACATTCCCGGACAACAGGCCGAGATCGATCAGCCCCTGGGTGAGCACCCTGAGCGCTGCCTCATGGGCATGGTTCCAGTGATTACCGGGCCGCACGGCATCAATGGCCTCGTACTGGGCCGCCAGCACCACTTCATACAGAGCTCGCTGCTCCGGGCTGAACCTGCCGCTGACCGGGAAGGTCCGGGTAATGTCCGAGGCGTAGCATTCCAGCTCACAACCGGCATCGATCAGTACCAGGTCGCCGTCCTTCAGAGGCGCACTGTTCTCGATGTAATGCAGGATGCAGCCATTGGCACCACTGCCCACGATGGAGGGGTAGGCGGTGGAGCGGGCTCCGTGCTCCATAAAGGTATGGATCAGGGTGGCTTCCAGGTTGTACTCAAAACCACCATGGCGCGCCCGTTTCATGGCGTTGCGGTGGGCCTCGGCGCTGATCTTGCCAGCCTTGGCCATCACTTTGATCTCGTTGGCGCTCTTGTACAGGCGCAGGTCGTGGAGCAGGTGCTCCAGGGCGACAAACTCTCCGGGGGGATGGGCGCCGGTGCGCACCTTGCTGCGGAGGGTCTTGACCCACTCCATAACCCGGTGATCGAAGCTCTGGTCCTTACCCAGGGGGTAATAGACCCGGCTGCGACCTTCGATCATACCCGGCAGGATGTCGTCGATATCCGAAATCGGGAAAGCATCGTCCAGACCATACCGCTCGATAGCGCCTTCGGGACCACACAGAAAACCGTCCCAAAGCTCTTTCTCCGGGTGGCGTTCCTTGCAGAACAGCACCGCCTCGCCATGTTCGCGACCGGGAATCAGGGCCAGCACCGCCTCGGGCTCACCAAAGCCGGTCAGATACTGGAAGTCACTGTCCTGCCGGAAGGGGTGGAGTACATCCCGGTTACGCACCCGCTCCGGGGCCGCTGGCAGGATGGCGATACTATCCGGCGCCATGCGCTCCATCAGCTTACGGCGGCGCTCGGCGAACTCCTTCACGGGTATCATGGACGACATAGATTCTCCCATAGGTCTGGACCCGGCTCAGTGCAGGGTCGGCGAATTGGAGGCCGGCTTCTCCGGGGCATTGAATTCAGTAAACACGGCCAGCGCCCCGAGCCGGACATACTCGGTGATTTCCAGCAGCTGCTGCTCACTTTCCTCGTCGGCTTCCTCATCCTCGGAGAGCTGGCTGATTGCCACCATATCCTCGATCAGCTCACGGATCTCGTCCGGGGCCTGGCCCAGGGACTCTCCGGCGGCCAGGGCCATACCCTCAAGGAAACCGCGCACCCAGGAAACCAGAGCTTCCAGCCGCTGCTCGATGGCGTAGTCGTCATCCGGTAACAAAGGATGGAAACTCATGTCGGCCGATTGCAAGAGCGCCAGGGTCTGTTCGTAGGCCTTGTTCATGAAGGGCGCCAGGTCGTCGGATTCTTCAGCTGCGTCTTCCGGAAGACCCATGTGCTCGCACACCATGTTCAGCCACTCAGGTTCCTGGATACGGGATCCGGCCGCGAGCCGACCACACAGTGCGCCGTGCAGCTCCGAGGGATGACTGAAAGCCTGATGGGCGGTAAAGACGTTGGCCCAGCGTTCGAATTCTGCAGCGCGGGCGGCGCCGGAAGAGGTGTCGGATTCGGACATGAACCAAGACAATCCTGTGTTGTTGAATGGAGTTCCTATCCTAGCATTCAGGCGACACCAAGGCACTTGTCGCTTGCTTTTGCCACCGGGAGGCCACAATATGTTATAACATAACACCTACAGCTGGAGAGCCTGATGAATCGATTCGGATACCGACTACTGTTGTTACCGCTATCCTTCTTCGCCGGCGCAGCCGCTGCCAGCGAGAACCCCGGCGCCCACCAGCACGGTCACGCCGAGCTGTCGTTTGCGGTTGAGGGCAACCAGGTAGAGGTGATCTTTGTCTCACCCGCCTACAACGTGGTGGGCTTCGAGCATGAAGCCAGAACCGAAGCCCAGACCCGGGCGCTGAAGGAAGCCAACGACTGGTTTGCCGGAACACCGTTGATCGATACCCCGGACAGCACCTGCACCGTAATCAGCTCGGAGGTGCATCACAATGGCCAGGAACAGCACCACGAGGGTAACGAACACGACCACGGGGATCACGGCGGCGGCCATTCGGCCTATGAAGTCATCCAGACACTAGCGTGCCCCGGCGTGCAGGATGCCAGCACCCTGACCACCCCGCTTACCACCCGGCTTGAACGCCTCGAGCATCTGGATGTGCAGTGGGCCGGCGCCATGGCACAGGG
This sequence comes from Marinobacter szutsaonensis, assembly GCF_039523335.1. Taxonomy (NCBI): domain Bacteria; kingdom Pseudomonadati; phylum Pseudomonadota; class Gammaproteobacteria; order Pseudomonadales; family Marinobacteraceae; genus Marinobacter; species Marinobacter szutsaonensis. The sequence continues at coordinate 1,681,891 of NZ_BAAAFC010000001.1, forward strand.
CGCAACACGCCTGGAGCATGGCGAACAAGCTATCGAACTGGGGCAATAACCTACTCGGTGTAGGGCGTCACGCTCCTGGCCTCCATGGCGTACGAGGAGGTACCGATCTCGTTCTCGGTACGCTCGATCACCAGGGTACCTTCGATCCACACCGGGTCATACAGGGCTTCGAGATAAAAGCCCTCCTTGTATTTCACGTGGATGATCTGGTTGGGCGGGGGCGGCGGCACATGAATGCAGGCGCCGTAGTAAGGGACCAGGAAGAACTCGAGGATCTTCATGTCGTTAGTGGTTTTCAGCGGCACGACAAAGCCGGGAATCCGCCCCTCCACGTCACCCATCGCCGGCACCACGCGCCCGGTCATGATTTCATCGGGCAGGATGGTGGGGCCGTCGCCCTCGTGCTCCACTTCTGGCATATTTTCCAGTAGCGCCAGATCCTCGGCAGGCATGAGTTCAAGCCAGTCGATCTCCCGTGGCTCCGCGGCTACGGAGGCGGAAGCGAGTCCGAGCAAGGCCGCCAGGACCAGGCTGGCGAAACGATAAGAAGGAAAAACGTGAAACATCAACGAAGTTACTCCTGGGATTCAGATTCCGGACCAGCAGGTATCATACACCGGGGACAACGATCACCAACATGACCAGCACGACAGAAACCCGCCACAACCGGGCTAACGAGGGGGAGCTTGCCCTTGAGACCCGGGACCTTGGCTTCCAATGGGCCGCGACTCAACCCATGCTCCGGTTTCCGGACCTGGCCATCCCCCGCGGGGAACACCTGTTCCTTCAAGGCGCCAGCGGCAGCGGCAAAAGCACTCTGCTGAGCCTGTTATCCGGCATGCAGGTACCCCATTCCGGGTCCGTCAGTATTCTCGGTTCCGAACTGCAGCGCCTGGGCTCCGGCGCCCGGGACAGGTTCCGGGCCGACCATATTGGCGTGATCTTCCAGCAGTTCAACCTTGTGCCCTACCTGAGCGCCCTGGCGAACGTTACCCTGCCCTGCCGCCTGTCCCGTACCCGTCACGACAATACCCGGCCCGACCCGGATTCCGCCGCCAAAGAGCTGCTCGGGTTACTGGCCATCCCCGAGGATCACTGGCATCGCAAGGTCACCCGCCTCTCCATCGGCCAGCAGCAACGGATTGCCGCGGCCCGGGCACTGATGGGCAGCCCGGGCATTATCCTTGCGGACGAGCCAACGTCCGCCCTGGATTCCGACAACCGGGATCGCTTCCTGGACCTGTTGCTCGGGCTGGCCGACGAACGGGGCGCCTCGGTGGTTTTTGTCAGCCATGACCGCAGCCTGAGCCGGCATTTCCATCATCTGGTCCATCTGGGAGGTGAATCATGAAAACCCGGCTGGCCTTCTCCCTGGCCCTGGCGAGCCTCTGGCACCGACGCCGCGTCCTGGCCCTGGTGTGCCTGACCCTCACCCTGAGTGTCAGCCTGCTCCTGGGCATCCAGTACCTGCGCACCGAAATCCGGCAATCCTTCACCAGCACCATCAGCGGTACCGACCTGATCGTCGGGGCCCGCAGCGGCCAACTAAACCTGCTGCTGTATACCGTGTTCCACATCGGTGATGCCACCAACAACATCCGCTGGTCCACCTTCCGGAAACTTCAGGAAGACCCACGAATTGACTGGCTGATCCCCATCTCCCTGGGCGACAGTTACCGGGGCTACCGGGTGGTGGCCACGGACAGCAACTTCCCCCGACATTTCCGTTATGGCCAGGAACAGCCGGTCAGCCTGGCCGAGGGCGAATGGTTCAGTGACGTGTTTCACGTCGTGCTCGGTGCCGGTGTGGCGCGGGAGCTCGGACATCAGCCCGGCGAGGAGATCATTCTGTCCCACGGCGGCGGCAGAACCAGCTTCTCCAACCACGCGGACACCCCCTTCCGGATTACCGGGATTCTGGAGGCCACCGGCACCCCGGTCGACCAGGCGGTGTACATCAGCCTGGCGGGAATGGAGGCCATGCATGTAGGTTGGGAATCCGGCGTGGCGATTCCGGGGCGAACGCTGACCCGAGAAAAAGCCCGGGGGATGACCTTTACCCCGGACGCCATCACGGCCGCCTACGTGGGGCTAAAGTCCCCGGTGCTCACCTTCCAGCTCCAGCGCGCCCTGAACCAGTCGGCAGAGGAACCCCTGTCCGCCATTCTCCCTGGCGTTGCGCTGAGCGAGCTGTGGCGCCTGATGGGGCAGTTCGAAAAAGCCCTGCTGGGTATTACCGGCTTCGTGGTCATTACCAGTCTGGTAGGACTGGTGGCGGTACTTCTGACCCTGCAGACCCAGCGGGCCCATGAGATTGCAGTGCTACGGGCCACCGGGGCGTCAACGGGGCTGGTGGCGTCCCTGCACGTGATCGAATGTGTTGCCCTGGCGCTGGTCTCCTGCCTGCTCGCACTGGCAGTGGGCGCTGGCCTGCTGACGGGCATTGCCCCCTGGTTACTGGACAACTACGGGATCAACCTGACGCTCAGGCCCCTGAACCCGACCGAATGGGCACTGCTCGCGACCGTACCGGCCGCCGCGGCACTGGTCGGCCTGCTGCCGGCGTTCGCCACCTGGCGCCGGACCCGTACCCAGGGTCTCGGGGAGATTAGCGGGCAGTGATCCGCGTCACGCCCGGGCCGCTATGACAACCCTGTAAATTGACCGACTTAGCGTCCACACTTATAGTTATTTGCATTCATAACAACCGATGTTGGGCACGCCATGGAACAGTCCGAAGTACAGGCATTAGCGGACAAGCTGGACAAGCTGATCGAACGCTGTCAGAAACTGGAGCAGGATAACGCCATGCTGCGGGAGCTCCAGGACGACTGGAACCGGGAGCGGGCCCAGCTGGTACACAAGAACGATCTTGCCAAAAACAAGATCGAAGCCATGATTGGCCGCCTGCGGGCACTGGAGCACCACTGATGTCTAAGCAATCCACCACCGTTGAGGTGAAGATTCTCGACAAGGAATACCTGGTTGCCTGCCCGGAAGAAGAGCAAGAAGCCCTGATTCGCGCCGCCAGGCATCTGGACCACAAAATGCGGGAAATCCGTTCCAGCGGCAAGGTGTTCGGCGTTGAACGCATTGCCGTGATGGCCGCGCTCAACATCACCCACGAGCTGCTGGAGCAGGATTCCATGTCCGACGCCACCAGCTCGATCCTCAAGGCCATGGACAGCAAGCTCGACGATGCCCTCGGGGAAAATACGGGGCACTGAATACGGATCAGGTGTTGCAATTGGTCCCCGACCTGCCCGTATAATGAGACCAACTTCCTGGGCTGTTCGCGATGGTCGGATACGTCCTCGAGCCGATGCGCACTACCCAGGTGGCTACTTCAGGGCATTGTGAGCACGTCCCCGACAGGGGAAAGCCTAATATGTCACAGCGGCCACCGACCTTGAACTCTGGGTTCAAGGGCCACATCCGATAACGGCAGCCCGGGAAGCTTTATTTTGAGCAAGTTTGTTCCTCCCCAACCGTTCGAATCCCACCCTGATAACCTGAACCGAAGCCAGCTGCGCAAACACCTGCGCCAGAGGCGGCGTTCGCTGTCCTTCGAAGAACAGATGCAGGCCTCGGAATACCTGGCGCTGAATCTGTTGAAGAATCCGGACCTGCACCGTGCCCGGCACGTGGCTGTTTACCTGCCCAACGACGGTGAGATCGATCCCCATATATACATGGACATTGCCCGCCGCAAGGGTGTGAATTTCTACCTGCCGGTGCTGCATCCGATTCATACCGGCAAACTGGTATTCAGCCCCTACGACGACGGCGTGGAACTGACCGCAAACCGCTTCGGCATTCCCGAGCCGGCATTCAGCAAAGGGCTGCGCCGCCCGGCCTGGGCGCTGGATGCGGTGCTGTTTCCACTGGTGGGCTTTGATGAGAATGGCGGGCGCCTGGGCATGGGCGGAGGATTCTATGACCGGACCTTTGCCTTCAGCCGGCTACGGCCACGGCTGGCCCCAAAACTGATTGGCCTGGCCCATGATTTCCAGAAAGTGAAAGCGCTGCCGATAGAGCCCTGGGATGTGCCCCTGCACAGCGTGGTGACGGACCGGCGCTGTTACCGATTCAGGCGGTCTGCTCCGGCCTGAAGCGCGCTGATGGGCACGTTATCCTGATAACGAGGCTTGTCTTCCGAAGCGTGGATAGAGGTAAATCCGGTTACTACAAGGCCGACAGCAAAAATCAGCACGATGGCTTTGATGATGTCAGGCTTGCCACCCATTTTTATTCTTCCTCGAACGCGGTTGGTAAATTATCGGAAAATCAGTGAGGTATTCTCGCTTCCGAGAATTAGACGAAAGACTAACAGTTAACTCTGATTTTACAATTTTTGACTGATTAAAGTTCGGTAATAATCACCAAGATCCGGGATCCACGCCGCGAGGGGTGTTCCGAAACTGTGCATAACCTTCGGAGGCGGGCGGAGATTCTCTTCCCGAAACACGCTCCTTGCGGCACGTCCCTGTGACGCTTGAGCTCCGCCCTCCATGGCTCCGCACAGTTTCGGGAAGAGAATCTCCGCCCGCCTCCAGCCCCGAGTTATGTCGAGCCGCCGTTCCCCGCTCCCAGGAACAACCGATAGGCCTCGTTGTCGGTCATGTTTTCATAGCGGAAACCGACTTTGTCGAGCATCTTCTCGAAGTCTTTATCCTCGTCGTCGTTGACCTGGGCCCCCAGCAGGACCCGGCTGTAGGCTGCGCCGTGGTTTCGGTAGTGGAACATGGAGATGTTCCAGCGGGTCCCCAGCGACATCAGGAATTTGAGCAACGCGCCCGGACGCTCCGGGAACTCGAACTGGTAGACCTTCTCGTTGCTAATGCTCGGGGCATGGCCACCAACCATATGACGGATGTGCTGCTTGGCCAGGTCGCTATCGGTCAGGTCGACCACAGAGTAGCCGCTTTCCCGCAGCTCCTGCACCAGCTCGTCCCGGCCATGGCCGCCAGCCTGGATCTGGATACCTACGAAGATCACGGCCTTCTGATCGTCGGCATACCGGTAGTTGAACTCGGTGATGCTGCGCTTGTGCAGGGCATTGATGAAGGTCTTGAACGCCCCCGGTTTCTCCGGGATGGTGACGGCCAGGATCGCCTCGCGCTTCTCACCGATCTCGGTGCGCTCGGAAATGTAGCGCAGGCGGTCGAAGTTCATGTTCGCGCCGCTGAGCACCGCTGCCAGGTTCTCGCCTTCCAGCTGTTCCCGCTCCACGTACTTCTTGAGCCCGGCGATGGAAAGCGCGCCGGCCGGCTCCGCGATGGAACGGGTATCCTCGAACACGTCCTTGATGGCGGCGCAGATCTCGTCAGTGGTGACCGTGATCACCTCGTCCACCAGATCCTTGCAGATATTCCAGGGCTCCTCGCCGATCTGGCGAACCGCCACCCCGTCGGCAAAGATCCCGACCTCATCCAGGATCACCCGCTCGCCGGCCTTCATGGCCGCCTGCAGGCAATTGGAGTCTTCAGGTTCGACACCGATCACCTTGATCTCGGGGCGCAGGTACTTGATGTAGGCTGTCATGCCGGCAATCAGGCCGCCGCCACCTACCGGGATAAAGACCGCGTGCAGGGGCTGGGAGAACTGCCACATCATTTCCATGGCCACGGTGCCCTGCCCGGCGATGACATCGGGATCATCGTAGGGCGGGATGTAGGTGTAGCCGTGCTTCTTGATCAGTTCCTGGGCGTGGGCGGCGGCCTCATCGAAGGCGTCACCCTTGAGTACCACTTTGGCACCCCGGTCCCGCACCGACTTCACCTTGATGTCCGGCGTGGTCTGGGGCATCACAATCACCGCCTTGATACCCAGCTCCTTGGCGGACATGGCCACGCCCTGGGCGTGGTTGCCGGCGGAGGCGCAGATCACGCCCTTGGCTTTCTGCTCTTCGGACAGCTGGGCAATCCGGTTGTAGGCGCCGCGAATCTTGAAGGAGAACACCGGCTGAAGGTCTTCGCGCTTGAGCATAATGTTGTTGGCAAAGCGCTTGGACAGGCTACGGGCTTCAGTCAGGGGTGTTTCGATGGCCACGTCATAGACGCGCGCATCGAGTATCTTCTTGATATAGCGTTGCGGCATAGTGGTTCCGGTTGCTTGGTGAGTGTGCGGGAAAAACCGACAGTGTAGAAAGTTTGCACGGCAGCCGTCTATAAGCAGACCTCACAGGCCGCTATAATGACCGTAAATTTCATCCGGAATTGCAGACGGAGCCCGACATGACCCAGGACGAACTCAAGAAGGCCGTGGCCAAAGCCGCCGTGGACTATATCGCCCCCCGCCTCGACAGCGACAGCATCGTCGGCGTGGGCACTGGCAGCACCGCCAACTTCTTCATCGACATGCTGGCCGAACTCAAGAACGAGTTCGACGGCGCCGTGGCCAGCTCCGAAGCCACGGCCGAACGTCTGAAGAGCCACGGCATTCCGGTGTATGACCTCAACAGCGCCGGGGAGCTGGAATTCTACGTGGACGGTGCCGATGAAACCAACGAACGCCTCGAACTGATCAAGGGCGGCGGCGCAGCCCTGACCCGGGAAAAGATCGTCGCCGCAGTAGCCAGGTCCTTTATCTGCATCGCCGACGAATCCAAGATGGTCGGCGTGCTCGGCAAGTTCCCACTGCCGGTGGAAGTCATCCCCATGGCCCGCAGCCACGTCGGCCGGGAAATCGTCAAACTCGGCGGCGATCCGGTGTACCGTGAGGGCGTGGTCACCGATAACGGCAACATCATCATCGACGTCCACAACATGGACATCTCCCGGCCGATCCATGTGGAAGAACAGCTCAACAATATAGTCGGCGTGGTCACCAACGGTCTGTTCGCCCGCCGCCCGGCCGACCTGTTACTGCTGGGCACCAGCGAGGGCGTCAAGAGTATTCCCCGCAAGGGCGCCTGATTAACGACTGCCTGAGGGGCTGGCTTTCCGGGCCAGCCCTTTTTGTTTGGGCCGAACCACAAACCAAGCGCTTGCTTGGTGCCAGATTTTGAGTGACACTGCTTCCATTCACGATTGTCCACAGGGAGCCCGACCGTGTCCGAATACTTCAATGATATCCACGAACAGGCACGCCTCAGTGCCCGGAAATTTATCGAGACCCATGTCCTGCCCCACATCGACGACTGGGAAGAGGCGGGCGAATTTCCCCGGGAGCTTTACAAGAAAGCGGGCGACGCCGGCCTGCTCGGCATCGGATTTCCCGAAGCCCTGGGCGGCACCGGCGAAGGGGATATTTTCCTGAAAGTGGCGGTCTCAGAGGAACTGATGCGATCTACCTCCGGCGGGCTGGTCGCGGGTCTGGGCTCCCTCGACATCGGCCTGCCGCCGGTGGCCAAATGGGCCAAACAGAAGATCCGGGATCAGATCGTGCCCCCGGTCCTGCGCGGCGAGAAAATCTCCGCCCTGGCCATCACCGAGCCCGGCGGTGGCTCCGACGTCGCCAACCTGAGAACCCGGGCAGTCCGGGACGGTGACCACTACATCGTCAACGGCAGCAAGACCTTCATCACCAGCGGCATGCGCGCCGACCACTACACCGTCGCCGTCCGCACCGGCGGCGAGGGCCACGGCGGCATCAGCCTGCTGCTCATCGACCGGGACATGCCGGGCTTCTCCACCGGCAAGAAACTCCGCAAGATGGGCTGGTGGGCCAGCGACACCGCCGAACTCTTCTTTGAAGATTGCCGGGTACCGGCGGACCGTCTGATCGGCGCCGAGAACGCCGGCTTTATCGCGATCATGAGCAACTTCCTGGCCGAACGCCTGAGCCTTTCCATCATGGCCTACATGACCGCCCAGCTCGCCTACGAAGCCGCCTTGGACTACACCAAACAACGCCAGGCCTTCGGCCGGAACATCGCCGGTTTTCAGGTCACCCGTCACAAGCTGGTGGACATGGCCACCCAGATCGACGTGGCCCGGGAATACACCTACCGCTGCGCGGCCCTGATGCAGGCCGGCAAGAACCCGATCAAGCAGGTGGCCATGGCCAAGAATTTCTCGGTGGACGTCTGCGAAAAGGTCACCCGTGAGGCGGTGCAGTTGTTCGGTGGCATGGGTTACATGCGGGAGTCGGTGGTGGAGCGCCTATACCGGGACGCCAAGATCCTGTCCATTGGCGGCGGCACTACGGAGATCATGAAGGAGCTGATTGCCAAGCAGATCAAGTTGTAGCCTTCTGGCCTGGGGGGAGGGGCCATATCAGGGGCCTTTCCAAAACACGCTCCTTGCGGCACGTCCCTGTGACGCTTGGGCTCCGCCATCCATGGCTCCGCACAGTTTTGGAAAGCCCCCTGATACGGCCCCACACTTTCAGTGCAAGCCTCCAAAGTCGCAATGATTATTTCTTTAATGGGCATTTGAAGATAGTTCGGGCGGCAATCTGACAAGGCCTCCCGAAAACGTGGAGCGCCAGGGATGGCGCGACCGAGCCCTACAGGGACGTATTCACGGGTGTTTTTCGGGAGGCCTTGTCAGATTGCCGCTTGCTCCCAAGCACGAACGAATCCAGGACCAACAATCACGCCGACCAAGGTTTAGTTTCGAACTGCAAGAGACTCCCGTATAATTGCGCCCACTTTTTAGCCGCAGTTAAACGTACCTCAACGTATCAGGAAGGATCGCACATGCAATTCGACAACATCCCCGCAGGCAAGAACCCGCCTGAAGACATCTACGTTGCCATCGAAATCCCGGCCAACAGCTCCCCGGTCAAGTACGAACTGGACAAAGACATGGGCGCCCTGCTGGTAGACCGTTTCATGGCCACCCCGATGTTCTACCCGGCCAACTACGGCTTCATCCCCCACACCCTGGCCGACGACGGCGACCCCCTGGACGTACTCGTGGTCACCCCGTACCCGGTACAGGCGGGCTCCGTCATCCGTGCCCGCCCGGTTGGCGTTCTGAACATGGAAGACGAAGCCGGTGGTGACGCCAAGCTGGTTGCCGTTCCCCACGACAAGCTGACCACTTCCTACCACGATGTGAAGGAAATCGACGATCTGCCCGAGCTGCTGCGCGACCAGATCAAACATTTCTTCGAGAACTACAAGACGCTCGAGCCGGGCAAGTGGGTCAAGGTCCAGGGCTGGGACAACGCCGCAGCCGCCAAGAAAGCCATCGTAGACGCCATCAACGCCTACAAGGGCTGATAGGCAGGATACTTCAGATGCAAAAAACCGGGTCCTCGAACCCGGTTTTTTTTGTGCTCGGAAACGGGACTGCTTCAGCCCCGTGACAACAGATCCCGCATATCGCTGATTGCCGCGTTGGCGCGGGACAGGTAGGCGGCCATGGTCAGGGAGTGGTTGGCCAGTACGCCGAAGCCGCTGCCGTTCAGAATCACCGGGCTCCACATCTGGCCTTGAGTGCCCTCAAGCTCGATGATGATCTGCTTCACGCTGGCCATGGCGTTTTTGTCCTGCAACACCTTGCGAAAGTCCACCTCGATGGCACGGAAGATGTGCAGCAACGCCCAGGCACTGCCTCGGGCCTCATAGAACACATCATCGATTTTGGTCCAGGGGGTCTGCACTTCGGTACTCCCGGTTTCCTCGGCCAGCGGATTGTCGGCATCCACGTTGGCTACCGCATCCGAAACGGACGCCTTACCGACGCTCTCTCCCAGATTACGGGACAAGCTGCCCAGCCGGGTCTCCAGATCCGCCAGCCAGCTGTTGAGGTTGTCAGCCCGGGCGAAGAACTGGGCGTCGGCCTGCTCCGGGGCGGACAGACGGTTCAGGTAACGCTTGAGCGCGCTGATCCCGCGACGGTATTCCGATTCGGTGGACGGGATCGCCCAGCTCTGGCTGTCAAAGTGGAACTGGGGCTCGGCGATAACCAGATCGGGGTCCTCGGCGGACTGGCTCTGGGACCGGGCAATATCCCGGCGCATCGCCCGGGACAGGTCGCGAAGCTGGACCAGCACACCGAATTCCCAGTTGGCAATGTTATCCAGCCATAATCCCGGTGGGAAAATGTCGTTGGAGATGTAGCCGCCGGGTTTGTCCAGCAGGGTTTCGGCAATCCGGATCATGGTGGTCGTGGTAGCGAAACCGGTAACCGGTTCCCGCTCCATGGTGTTGGCTACGGTCCGGGTGTTCTCGCGCACGGAGAAGGTGTCTGGCTCGCCGCTCCAGTAGATACCGACGACGATGGCCGCCAGCAGGTAGATCACCAGCACCGCGAGGATGAACCGGCCGATAACGCCGCTGCCGCCGGCGTAATCCTGAACATCCTCTTTCCGATCCCTGAAGAACTGTCTGAATTTGCCTGGCATAAGACTCCTAATCCCCTTGCGGTTGTTGGTCAGCAGCGAATGGACGACCCAAATGGTACCCCATGGCGCCATCGATACCCAGCTTGCACAGCACCGAATACTCCGCCGCTGTTTCCACCCCGGTAGCAAAGACCCGCACGCCACGGCGGTGCGCTATGCCGATCACCGATTCCAGGTAGAAACGGTTTTCCTCGTGACTGTCGATGTCGTGGATAAAGCTGTTATCGATACGCAGCGCCTGAAACCTCAGATTCCTGAGATAGCTGAAGGGTACGCCTCCCACCCCGAACCGGTCCACCAGAACCGGCACATTGATCCGCCCCAGGGCCCGCACCAGCAGGCCCACCGCGGTACGATGATGATGGATGGTCTGCTCGGAGATCCCGATCCATAGCTGCCGGGCGCTGTCACCGGCCTGCTCCAGCCAGGCCAGAAGATCCTGCCGGAACGCCTCATTGGCCACCGAAGCACCTGCCAGGGATACCGCCAGCTGTTGACCGGGCTGCTGTGCAAGGCGTTCCAGCACCCGCTGCATCAGCAGGCGGTCAATCTGTTCGACCAGCCCGAACCGTTCTGCCATGGGCACGAACACGCTGGCCTTGAGCTCACCCTCCGGCGTATCCAGCCTGGAGAAGACCTGGTGATAGAGTGGCGACTCGGTGTGTTCGCTGATCATCGGTTGCAGCCACAACGAGAACCGCTGTCTGCCTATCGCCTCGGTCAGGATGACCCGCCAGGTTTCCAGGTTGTGATGATGTTCCTGCTCACCATTGGCCAACTGGTAACCACTATCTCCAAGTGACTGGGCATTCCTGAGCGCTTCGTCCGCAGCGGACATCAACTCCCGCGCGCTTCTACCCGCCCCGGCCCTGGCAAGCCCGGCATGCACTGCCACCCTCATGGAGGAGGCTAGGTCGGCATAGATACTATCGAGGTCTGCGACAAGATCCCGGCACCAGACGCTGGCATCGGCTGGCATGGCGCCGGGCAGGTAAAGGGCGAAGTCAGCCCCGGTCCGGCGGCCGGCAAAACTGCCCGCATGCAGCTCCATGAATCGCCCGAGCTCACCGGCAATTCGAACCAGCAGGCGGTCCCCTTCCGCGCGACCGTGGGTCTGATTAAAGCCGGCAAAGCCCCACAACTGGATCAGGATCAGGATCCCCGGCGCCGACTTTTCCTCTGACTCCACCTCGACCTTGAGACGCTGGTCAAAGGCATTGCGACTGGCCAGCCCGGTCACCGGGTCCTCATTGCTCAACCGGCGCAGATGCTGAATCAGCTTCGCCTGCCCTTCGAACAGATGCCCCAGATCGTCCGACATCCGGTTCATGGCCTCGGTTACCTGGTTCAGCTCCCGGGTTGACCGGATCGTGACATGACGCCGAAACTCGCGATTGCCCAATGCCCGGGCCTGCTCTTCCAATGCCGCCAGCGGTCGCAGGGTCCGCCTGAGCAACAAGAAGAGGGCGAACAGACCCACCGCTCCGATTACCAGGACGGCGACCACCAGCCCGCTGGTGATGCGCCAGAGGTCCCGGTACGCGCGCCCCGGATCACTGACCACCTGGACCGTTCCGAGTCTGCGCCAGCCCCGCACCACCTCGGCCTCGGCAACCGGCAACGGCAGGTCCGCCACCGAGCGGAACCAGGCGGGCACACCGATCTGATCCAGCGATTTCCGCCGGCCGGCAATGATCTCACCCTGGTGGTTCAGGTAGATCACCCGGAGGTATCGCCCGCTGTCAAAGACTGCATCAATGAGGGATGCCGAGGCGACGGGGTCACTCCCGTCGATGGCATTGGAGAGAGACAGCCCGACTGCGGTGGCACCGTCCCGGGCATGCCCTGTCAGCTGTTCGGACACATAGCCCCGAAAATGGCTGAAACTGGTTACAAAGCCCGCCACGAGCACAACCACCAGAAGGCTACCGGTAAAAAGCAGCAACAGGGTACGGAGGGTAATCACCCCCGTCTGGTTCCGCAAAGACTGCGGAGTCCGCTTCCATGCCATAAGGAATTGCTCCGGAGGGGCTGCAACAGTCGACGCAGCAACTGTGACCTGCACCCCAGAGTTGACAAACATTTACATTGCGCCACCTACGCCGACCACTTTAAACACTATAGACTCTGTACAAGCACCGAGGTTAAAAAATCGTCCCCACCAGGTGGGGCGGACATCATGTGTAGGACGGGCCGGAGTACCATGAACGACGAAAGCCAGAAAGAAAAACTCAGACAACACTTTGCCCGACGTGTAACCACCCAGGCACGGGTTGTCCTGGATACCTGGCAGAAGATCCATTCCGACCACAGCCTGGCAGCCTCCCATCGCGCCGAACTGATCAGCGCCACCGACAAGCTGGTGCGCTACGCCCAACGTTTCGAGATGGACAGCCACGCGCAAGCCGGCCAGAAAGCGCTTGACCTCATGGCCCGCTGGCCCGCAGAAAGCACTCCGGACGAGGGGCTGTGGCCACAACTCCAGGACGCCATGGAACAGCTGTGCCAGAGCACCCTGCGCCGCACCGACAAGGACAAGACTGACGCCCCCCTGCAATACCGGCGGACTCCCATTTACGTCGCGCTGGAAAATGAAGAGATGGCTGCCCGCCTGATCCGCCAGCTGGAATTCTTCGGCTTCCGGGCCTCGGCCTTTGCCAGTGCGGATGCCCTGATGGAAGCCTGCACCCTGAGCAAACCGGAAACCATCCTGATGGATGTGAGTTTCGGTGGCAGCGCGAATGCCGGCATCGGCATCATCGAGCATCTGCAGGAGCGCCACGAGACACCGATCCCGGTCATTTTCGTGAGTGACGAGGATGGCTCCATCGAAACCCGTCTCCGGGCCTCACGCTGCGGGGGCGAGGAATTCTTCTACCCGGCGGTAGATCCGGGCCAGCTGATCGAAAAGATCGAGACCTATACCCACGGCAATACTGTGGAGCCTTACCGTGTACTGGTGCTGGACGACTCCCGGGCCCAGGCCAAGTACATGGAAACGGTGCTGAAACGGGCCGGCATGACCGCCCACATCATCACCGATCCAATGCAGATCATTCACGCTCTGGACGAGTTCTCCCCGGAAATCATTATCCTCGACATGTACATGCCCGGCTGCACCGGCATGGAGATCGCCCGGGTCATCCGCCAGCAGGACCGCTTCCACAGCGTGCCCATCATCTACCTGTCGGCGGAGGAAGACGTCAGCAAACAGCTCCATGCCATGAGCCTGGGCGGAGACGACTTCCTGACCAAGCCCATTGATCCCAAGCACCTGATCGCCACCATCCACAACCGGGGCCGGCGGGCCCGTTCGCTGCTGGCACTGATGATCCGTGACAGCCTGACGGGACTGTACAACCACACCCATACCCTGCACCTGCTGGACCAGGAAATCGCCAAGGCGCGGCAGAAGGACCAGCCCCTGTCCTTCGCGATGATTGATATTGACTACTTCAAGAAGGTCAACGACACCTTCGGCCACCCGATCGGCGACCGGGTCCTGCGTAGCCTGTCCATGTTCCTGAAACAGCGGCTGCGCAAGACCGACCATGTCGGCCGTTATGGCGGCGAGGAGTTTGCCATCATCCTGCCGGACACCCGGCCCAGTGATGCTCGCAATGTTCTGAACGAAATCCGGGAGCGATTCTCGGAACTGCGCCAACGCGCGGGGGACCGGGAGTTCAATGTCACCTTCAGCTGCGGCGTCGCCACCCTGCAGCCGGGGCAAACCGCCCAGGAACTGTGCGACCGGGCCGACCGGGCGCTGTATGCCTCCAAGAAAGCCGGTCGTAACTGCGTCAGCGCAGACACCCCCTGACCCGCACCCTCAGCGGGTCGGGCCGGCCCGCTGCCCCTACCTTCAGCTATGAAACCAACGTCGTATGGAAGTCGGCCCTGTCCTTGCCGACAATGATTGTCATCAGCGGAAAGATCCCGTTTCGATTGCCAGTGCTGTCTTTTTACGACCAATGGCCAACACGGAAGATTGTCAAAAAGTGTTGATCTGAGGAAAACAAGCACGCACCATTGTGGGAAAATGCCGTGATTTTCGGCGATCCTGTTAAAAAGACAGCAAGGCAGGCGTAATCATGTCCACCATTCTCGTGCTCCATGGCCCCAACCTCAACATGCTCGGCACCCGTGAGCCCGAGGTGTACGGCTACGAGACCCTGAAGGACATCGATGACCGGTTGAAGGCGAAAGCGGCCGAAAAGGGCCACCATCTGCTCCACCTTCAGTCGAACGCCGAGTACGAACTGATCGAGCGGGTCCATGAAGCACGGGCCGAAGGGGTGGATTTCCTCATCATCAATCCTGCCGCCTTCACCCACACCAGCATCGCCCTCCGGGATGCCGTGCTGGCTTCCGGGATCCCCTTTATCGAAGTGCATCTTTCCAACGTGCATGCGCGGGAGCCATTCCGCCATCACTCCTATTTTTCCGATATCGCCATTGGCGTTATCTGCGGGTTGGGCAGCCAGGGGTACGACCTCGCCCTGCAGGCAGCCCTGCAACGAATTCACCGATAGATCAGACACAACGGGACTGGATTAACTATGGATATTCGCAAGATCAAGAAACTCATTGAGCTCCTGGAGGAATCCGACGTCGAGGAACTGGAAATCCAGGAAGGCGACGATTCTGTCCGCATCTCCCGCCGTCGCGAGCAGGCCGCCGGCACCCAGTACGTGAGCCATATGCCCGCACCGGCACCCCAGGCAGCAGCCCCCGCGCCTGCCCCGGCTCCCGCTGCGGAAGAACCTGCTGCCCCGGCCGGTCCTTCCGGCCATACCTTGAACTCCCCGATGGTCGGTACCTTCTACCGGGCACCGTCACCCACCGCCCAGGCGTTCGTGGAAGTTGGCCAGACCGTCAACGTCGGTGACGTGGTCTGCATCGTCGAGGCGATGAAGATGATGAACCAGATCGAGGCTGACAAGGCCGGAACTGTAACTGAGATCCTGGTCGAAAATGGCCAGCCGGTGGAGTTTGACCAGCCCCTGGTCGTCATTTCCTGAACTGGGTGATTGTTACTCATGGCCATGTTAGAAAAAGTTCTGATCGCAAACCGCGGTGAAATCGCGCTGCGCATTCTGCGTGCCTGCAAGGAGCTGGGCATCAACACCGTTGCCGTACACTCGCAGGTGGACCGGGAACTGATGCACGTGCGTCTTGCAGACGAATCCGTGTGCATCGGCCCGAACAGCGCAACCGACAGCTACCTGAATATCCCCGCCATCATCAGCGCGGCGGAAGTGACCGACTCGGTGGGCATCCATCCCGGTTACGGCTTCCTGGCGGAAAACGCCGACTTCGCCGAGCAGGTGGAAAAGAGCGGCTTCCGGTTCATCGGTCCGAAGGCGGAAACCATCCGCCTGATGGGCAACAAGGTCTCCGCCATCGAAGCCATGAAAAAGGCTGGCGTACCGACCGTGCCCGGGTCCGACGGCCCGCTCACCGATGACGACGAGCGCACCCTGCAGATTGCCCGGAAGATCGGCTACCCGGTGATGATCAAGGCCGCCTCCGGCGGCGGTGGCCGCGGCATGCAGGTGGTTCACTCCGAAGCGGCCCTGCTCAAGGCGATCCAGATTACCCAGAGCGAGGCCCGCAACGCCTTCGGTGACCCCACCGTATACCTGGAGAAATTCCTGGAAATGCCGCGCCATGTGGAAGTTCAGGTACTGGCGGACATGCACGGCAACGTCATCCACCTGGGCGACCGCGACTGCTCCATGCAGCGTCGTAACCAGAAGGTGATCGAGGAAGCGCCGGCACCGAACGTCAATGCCGAATCCCGGGAAAAAACCCTGAAAGCCTGTGTCGATGCCTGCAAGGAAATCGGCTACGTGGGCGCAGGTACCTTCGAGTTCCTGTACCAAGACGGCGAGTTCTACTTCATCGAGATGAACACCCGGGTCCAGGTAGAGCATCCGGTCTCCGAGATGGTTACCGGCGTGGACATCGTGCGCGAGCAGCTGCGCATTGCCAGCGGACTGCCGCTGCAGTACAGCCAGGATGAGATCCACATCCAGGGCCATGCCATCGAATGCCGGATCAACGCCGAGGACCCCAAGACCTTCGTGCCCAGCCCGGGCAAGGTCAAGCACTATCACGCGCCCGGCGGCAACGGCATCCGCGTCGACTCGCACCTGTACAGCGGCTACACCGTACCGCCGTACTACGATTCGCTCGTGGCCAAGCTCATTACCTGGGGCGATGATCGCGAGATCGCTCGCCGGCGCATGAAGAACGCGCTGGACGAGATGGTGGTCGAAGGCATCAAGACCAACCAGCCCCTGCATCGAAGACTGGTACGCGATGGTGGCTTCAAACAGGTAGACTTCACCATCCACTACCTGGAAAAACTGATGCGGGAATAACCATGCCCTGGATACAACTCCAGATCCCGGCTGATCCGGACAATGCGGATCAGCTGGAGGATCTGCTCATGGAGATGGGCGCTGACGCCGTCTCCATGGAAGACGCCGCTGACCAGCCCCTGTACGAGCCGGACCCCGGCACCACCCCCCTGTGGAGCCAGACCACGGTGACCGGTCTGTTCCAGTCCGACCGTGACATTAGCCAGCTGTGCGCGGACGTCCGCGATGCCTGGCACCAGCAGACCCAACAGTCCCTGCCGGAGATCGAGGTCACCCTGGTGGAAGACAAGGACTGGGAGCGGGCCTGGATGGATGACTTCCAGCCCCTGAAATTCGGCGAGCGGCTCTGGATTGTACCCAGTTGGCATGATGCGCCGGACCCGGAAGCCGCCAACCTGATGCTCGACCCGGGGCTGGCTTTCGGTACCGGCACGCACCCCACCACGGCGCTCTGCCTGGAATGGCTGGACGGCCAGGACATGCAGGGCAAGCAGGTCATCGATTATGGCTGCGGCTCCGGCATCCTGGGCCTGGCAGCACTACTGCTGGGCGCTGATCACGTTATTGGTGTCGACACCGACCCCCAGGCCCTGGAAGCCAGCCGCGAGAATGCCCGGCGTAACGGCGTTGAAGAAGCCAGGCTGGACCTTTACCTGCCGGAAGACGAACCGGACACCCGCTGCGACGTCATGCTGGCCAACATCCTGGCCCAGCCGCTGATCGGTCTGGCACCCCACCTGGCCGCCCTGACCCGACCCGGCGGCGACCTGGTGCTTTCTGGCATCCTGTCGAACCAGGCCCGGGAAGTCATGGAGGCCTACGAGCCGTGGTTCATCATGGACGAGCCGGAGCAACGCGAAGAATGGATACGCCTCACAGGACGGCGCAAGGACAGATGACGAACCGGACGATAGCGACTAAACTCCGACACTCGTAGTAGTACAGCCGCTTTCAGGAACGAAGCATGACCCAGAGCAGCCTGCAGACACAGTGCCCGAAGTGCCATACCCGTTTCCGCGTTTCCGATGAACAGCTTGGCGTCGCCAAGGGCAAAGTCCGCTGCGGCAACTGCATGGAGGTGTTCAACGCCATTGAACACCGGGTCCTGCCCGCCTCTCCCCAGCCTCCGGCTCCCCCGGCCGGAGAATCCGAGCCCTCCGGCCTGACCACCGAAGAAGACTTCGTGTTCGCCGACAACCCCGACGAGGATGCCGAGGAAGGCCGTTATGCCGGCTCAAAACTGTCATTCTCGGACGACGAACTCAGCGACAGCTTCCTTTCCATCAATCAGAACGAGAAGCCGGGCTTCCGGGATGCCGATGCGGACTCCGAGCCGGAGGAAGTGGACGAAAGCTGGGCCGAGGCGATTCTGGAAGAAGACGAAGAGTCCCGGGAACCGGGCAAGCCAAAACAGCCCGCTCCGGCGCGACCCTCAAGGGATGAAGCGAGCTCCACATTCTCTGCCCGCGAGCCCGAGCCCGAAGCGCCTGAACCTGAAAAGTTCGAGCCAGGGTTCGCAGAACCCGAGCCAGAACCGGTACCCGCCCCGGAACCACCCCGGAGAGCCTCCCGCCCTGCGCCGGAGCCGGCCTTCAGCGCCACCGACACCTCCGCCGAGGAGGCGGTCGAGTCCGGCTTCCGCCCCGAACGCACAGAGGCGCCCGCTGCAGAATCCATGCGGGCGACCAGCCCATTCAGCGATCTCCGGCGCGAACCTGTCTCGGTCAACAAGGGTCGCGGCGGCAAGGCCCGGACCATCCTCTGGAGCCTGATTGTACTTGCCCTGATCGGCGTTCTGGCGGCCCAGGTGACCTGGTTCCAGTTCGATCGCCTGTCGGCCATTCCCGAGCTGCGGCCGTTCTACGAAAAAGGCTGTGAACTGGCCGGCTGTGAACTCAAGCCCCTGGTCAATGTGGATGCCATCCAGAGCCGCAAGCTGGTGGTTCGTACTGACCCCGAAAACCGGGGTCAGCTGCTGGTGGATGCCGTCATCATCAACCGGGCAGATTTCGGGCAACCCTTCCCGGCCATTGCCCTGACTTTCTCCAACCTCAATGGCGATGTCGTTGCCCAGAGCGTGTTCACCCCTGACGAATATCTGGCCGGTGAAGCGCAGGAACTGGACGACATGCCAACGGACACGCCTCTACGCATCGCCATCAGCATCCGGGATCCGGGTCGGGATGCGGTCAACTACAACCTGGACTTCCGTCCGTACTCACCCTGATCGCGTAAGCAAGTATTTACTTGGCGAATGGCTGCGCAGCCACCACAACGAACAAAAGTCAACCAGAAAGCACGAAAAATAATCAGCTTTTTTCACTGTCAAGCCCCTTCAATCGGAGGGGCCCCGACGGTATCATTAGCGCCCTTCGGAACCGGACCGATCACTAATTGATCAATCGTTCCATTCCGATCCTTGCTCAATCCGCTGTGACACGGACTCAGATCATGCTGCCAACGGCAAAAATCGGGCCGTACACTTTGCCCAACCCGCTCATCGTTGCACCCATGGCGGGTGTGACCGACCGCCCCTTCAGGCAACTCTGCCGACGGATGGGAGCGGGCCTTGCGGTATCGGAAATGGTCATAGCGGACAGCAAGCTCTGGCATACGCGCAAGTCCAGGACACGGCTGAACCATGAAGGCGAGCCGGAGCCACGCTCGGTCCAGATCGCCGGCGGTGATCCGCAGATGCTGGCCGACGCCGCGCGACAGAACGCCAGCTTCGGCGCCCAGATCATCGACATCAACATGGGCTGTCCGGCCAAGAAGGTGTGCAACAAGGCTGCCGGCTCGGCGCTGATGAAGGATGAGGCACTGGTCCGCGAAATCCTGGAGGCCGTTGTCAAGGCGGTGGACGTTCCGGTGACGCTGAAAATGCGCACAGGATGGGATTCGGACAACCGCAACGCACCGGTCATTGCCCGGATGGCTCAGGATGCCGGCATTCAGGCCCTGGCCATCCATGGTCGTACCCGCGCGGACAAGTACAACGGGGACGCGGAGTACGACACCATCGCCGAAGTCAAATCCCGGGTACAGATCCCGGTGTTCGCCAACGGCGACATCACCTCACCGGAGAAGGCCCTGACGGTGCTCAGCCACACCGGCGCCGATGGCCTGCTGATTGGCAGGGGCGCCCAGGGCCGGCCCTGGATCTTCCGGGAAATACTCCATTACCTGGAGACCGGAAAGCACCTGCCGGAGCCGCCCCTGGACGAGGTAGAGCAGATCCTCACAGGGCACCTGGCCGAGCTGCACAGCTTTTACGGTGAAAAGATGGGCGTGCGTATCGCCAGAAAACATGTGGGCTGGTACCTGCAGTCCCACGATCAGAGCAGACAGTTCCGTAAACGCTTCAACGCCATCGAAGACGCGCTGGAGCAGAAAGACAGCATCGAACAGTACTTTGCAGGCTTACGAAATGGAGAGGTATTCGCAGCATGACCGCTGAGACTTTGGCAAACGACAACCTGAGCACCCCGGCCAACGATGACCTTCATCAGTTGCAAACGGTGAACAGCAGCGGCAACAGCGTCACCCTGCGTGACAGCGTTGAAGTTGCCCTGAAGAACTACTTTGCGCAACTGGATGGCGCGCCCGTCACCGACGTCTACCAACTGGTACTGTCGGAAGTGGAAGCCCCACTGCTGGAGCAGGTGATGAAGTACACCCGCAACAACCAGACCAAGGCATCCACCATGCTGGGGCTGAATCGCGGCACCCTGCGCAAGAAGCTCAAGCAATACGGTCTGCTATAATCTGACCTGACCCCAAAAGGGCCTCCCGGATCACGTTCGCGAGGCCCTTGTTCGTTACAACGAGGTCGTTGCAACCTCGCAACGTCATCCGGCTTATCTGACCAGCGAAGAAAGTGACCCATGGCAAACCAGGCTAACACCCCCGTCCGTCGCGCGCTCATCAGCGTGAGTGACAAAACCGGCATTGTCGATTTCGGCCGTGCCCTGACCGACCGCGGCATTGAACTGCTCTCCACTGGCGGTACCTTCCGCCTGCTCCAGGAAAACAATGTCCCGGTCACCGAAGTGTCCGACTACACCGGTTTCCCGGAAATGATGGATGGACGGGTCAAGACCCTGCACCCGAAAATCCACGGCGGCATCCTGGGCCGCCGGGGCACTGACGATGCTGTCATGTCCGAGCACGGCATCAACCCGATCGATATGGTGGTGGTAAACCTCTACCCGTTCGAAGACACCGTGGCCAAACCCGATTGCGATCTGGCCACCGCCATCGAGAACATCGACATCGGCGGCCCCACCATGGTTCGCGCCGCGGCCAAGAACCACAACGATGTCGCCATCGTGGTCAATGCCTCCGATTACCGTCGGATACTGAACGAGCTGGATAACAACGACGGCGAGCTGAGCTACAGCACCCGCTTCGACCTGGCAGTGAAGGCCTTCGAGCACACTGCCGGCTACGATGGCGCGATCGCCAACTACCTGGGCGGCCGCACCCCGGACAACGACAACGCCGACTTCCCCCGCACCTTCAACGCCCAGTTCGTGAAGGTCCAGGACATGCGCTACGGCGAAAACCCGCACCAGCGCGCCGCCTTCTATGCCGAGCGCAATCCGAAGGAAGCCTGTGTGGCAACCGCCGAGCAGCTGCAGGGCAAGGAGCTGTCCTTCAACAACGTGGCCGACACTGACGCCGCCCTGGAATGCGTGAAGCCCTTCGCTGATCCGGCCTGCGTGATCGTCAAGCACGCCAATCCCTGCGGTGTTGCCATCGGCGCCGACATCCGCCAGGCCTATGACCTGGCCTTTGCCACCGACCCCACCTCGGCCTTCGGTGGCATCATTGCCTTCAACCGTGAGCTGGACGCCGAAACAGCCAAGACCATCATCGATCGCCAGTTCGTGGAAGTGATCATCGCACCGACCGTGGCACCGGAAGCCGTGGAGATCGTTGCCGCGAAGAAGAACGTGCGCTTGCTCGCCTGCGGCGAGTTCGATGGTGAGCGTGCCAAAGCGCTGGACTACAAGCGCGTGACTGGCGGCCTGCTGGTGCAGGACCGGGACCTGGGCATGGTCGCCATGGAAGATGTGAAAGTGGTCACCGAGCGCCAGCCCAGCGAAGCCGAACTGAACGACCTGCTGTTCGCCTGGGAAGTGGCCAAGTACGTCAAGTCCAACGCCATTGTCTATGCCAAGGCCGGACGTACTATCGGTATCGGCGCCGGCCAGATGAGCCGGGTCTACAGCGCCAAGATCGCCGGTATCAAGGCCGCGGATGAAGGCCTGGAAGTGAAGGGCTCGGTGATGTCCTCGGACGCGTTTTTCCCGTTCCGTGACGGCATCGACGCCGCAGCGGCTGCCGGCATCACCGCCGTGATCCAGCCCGGCGGCTCCATGCGTGACCAGGAAGTGATTGATGCCGCCAACGAGCATGGCATTGCCATGGTGTTTACTGGCATGCGGCATTTCCGGCACTGACGGTTGAAATTGGGGTCTGAAGAACGTTTTCTTCTGACCCCGGGTTTGAAGTTGGGGTCAGAACGGCTGTTCTGTCCCCGGGATGGAATGAAAATGGGGTCAGATGAAAGCTTTCATCAGACCCCGGCGATTGGATGAAATTGGGGTCTGAAGAACGCCTTCTTCTGACCTCGACTTTAACAAGGTACAAGCTCATGAACATTCTGGTAATCGGCAGTGGCGGACGCGAGCATGCCCTGGCCTGGAAGGCTGCCCAGTCTCCGGATGCGGACAAGGTCTTCGTGGCGCCGGGCAACGCCGGCACGGCCCGGGAGCCGGGCCTGGAAAACATCGATATCGACGTGATGGATCTTGAGGGCCTGGCGAACTTTGCCGCCGACAATAACGTCGGCCTGACCATCGTCGGCCCGGAGGCCCCCCTGGTGGCCGGCGTGGTGGACCAGTTCGAAGAGCGCGGCCTGCGCATCTTCGGCCCCAGTGCCGGTGCCGCCCAACTGGAAGGCTCGAAGGCCTTTACCAAGGATTTCCTGGCGCGCCAGAAAATTCCCACCGCCGCCTACGGCAACTTTACCGATGTCGACGAAGCCCTGGCCTACGTACGTAAACAGGGCGCCCCGATTGTGGTCAAGGCTGACGGCCTGGCCGCTGGCAAGGGCGTGATTGTCGCCATGACCCTCGAGGAAGCCGAGGACGCCATCCGCGACATGCTGGCCGGAAATGCCTTCGGCGACGCCGGCAGCCGGGTCGTCATCGAGGAATTCCTGGAGGGCGAGGAAGCCTCCTTCATCGTGATGGTGGACGGCGAGCACGTCCTGCCCATGGCCACCTCCCAGGACCACAAGCGCGTCGGCGACGGTGACACTGGCCCCAACACCGGTGGCATGGGTGCCTATTCCCCCGCACCGGTGGTTACCGCCGATGTACACCAGCGCATCATGGATGAGGTGATCTATCCCACCGTGAAAGGTATGGCTGCCGAAGGCTATCCCTACAAGGGCTTCCTGTACGCCGGCCTGATGATTGATAACGACGGCGCCCCCAAGGTGATCGAATTCAACTGCCGTTTCGGTGACCCGGAAACCCAGCCGATCATGCTGCGCATGAAGTCCGACCTGGTGGAGCTGTGCCAGGCAGCCGTCGACGGCAAGCTGGACCAGTGCAAATCCGAGTGGGACGACCGCGCCTCCGTAGGCATCGTGCTGGCAGCCGGAGGCTACCCGGGCAGCTACAACAAGGGTGACGTCATTTCCGGCCTGCCGGAGACTGAGGTCGAGGGCGAGAAAGTGTTCCACGCCGGCACTAAGCTTGATGACGATCAGGTCGTCACCAGCGGCGGTCGCGTGCTCTGTGCTACCGCTCTGGGCAACACCGTCACCGAGGCCCAGAAACGGGCCTACGAGCTGGCTGGCAAGATCCAGTGGGATGGCGTGTTCTACCGCAAGGACATCGCCTATCGGGCGATTGCCCGCGAACAGGTCTGATCTCCCGGCGGTCCGAAGAGAGCACACAAGATGCCTGAAGCAGTCTGGATTTCCTTTGCCTTCGTGTTGGGCCTGCTGGTCAAAACCGTCGGGTTACCACCACTGGTAGGGTATCTGGCTGCCGGGTTTGTTCTGGCCGGGCTCTCGTCCGCCACCGGCCTGACTATCGAGGCCACGGACGCCCTGGGGCACATTGCCCACCTGGGTGTGCTCTTGCTGTTGTTCACCGTCGGCCTCAAGCTCAAGCTGCGTTCGATTGTCTCTCCGGAGGTAATCGGGGGCAGCCTGCTGCATTTCGCCATTACCTGCGTGGTCTTTGCACCACCCCTCTACTGGCTGCTGGAACTGGACTGGACGACGGCCGTCATGCTGGCCGTTGCCCTGTCGTTTTCCAGCACCGTGCTTGCCGCCAAGGTCCTCGAGAGCAAACGGGAACTGAGAGCCTTTCATGGCCGGGTCGCCATCGGCATCCTGATCATGCAGGACCTGATTGCCCTGGTGGTCATGAGCCTTGCCGCCGGCAAGACCCCGTCGCAGTGGGCCCTGATGATTTTCGGCCTGCCCCTTCTCCGGCCGCTGCTTTACCGGCTGCTGGATGCCAGTGGGCATGATGAGCTGCTGGTCCTGCTCGGCCTGTTGCTGGCATTGGTTCTCGGGGGGTTGGGCTTTGAGGCCGTGGGCATGAGTTCCGAGCTGGGTGCGCTGATCTTCGGCGCCATGCTGGCCAATCATCCGCGCTCGCAGGAGTTGGCCAAATCCCTCTGGAGCGTCAAGGAAGTCTTTCTGGTCGGATTTTTCCTGCAGATCGGCATCGGCGGCCTGCCAGACCAGCAGGCTCTGATCTTTGCTTTGGTGGCGGGTCTTGTTCTGCCTCTGAAAGGGGTTCTGTTCTATTTTCTGTTACTGGCATTCCGTTTGCGGGCAAGGAGCAGTTTCCTCACCTCCCTGTCACTGACCAACTACAGTGAATTCGGCCTGATTGTCGCCAGTGTCGCCCTGCCCGAATGGTTGGTCCCTCTGGCCATCACGGTCTCCCTGTCCTTCCTTGTCTCGGCTCCCGCTAACCGGTTTGCACACAGCATCTACGAGAAGATCAGTCATCGCATCGTGCGGTTCGAGAGCCGTAAAAGACACCCGGACGAGCAGCCAATATCCCTGGGGGACACCCGGGTGCTGGTAATGGGCATGGGGCGCACCGGAACCGCCGCCTACGACTGGTTACAGCCCCACGAATCACGGATCATGGGGCTGGACTCGGATCCGGCGAAAACCGAAAAGCACCAGAAAGAGGGCCGTAACGTAGTGTTTGCCGATGCCGAGGACACCACGTTCTGGGAGGGCCTGCACATGCCCTCACTGCAATCGGTTGTGCTCGCCATGAGCGATATCGAGGGCAAACTCATCGCCGCGCGCATGCTGCGGAAACTCGGATTTACCGGCTACATCGTCGCACACACCATGTTTGCCGACGAAGCCAGGAAAATCCGGGAGGCCGGAGCCAATGAAGCCTACCTGACCATGAGCGAGACCGGGGTGGCCCTGGCGAGCCACCTCATGGATGAGTCGACCAATCAGAGCGCACAGGTCCGGAAGCCGGTATAGACATCGTTGCGCAGCGGCAGGTAAGCCTGTCGGTAGGTGCCACGAATCAGGTTCGATGAGGTGGCACAGCTGCCGCCCTTGGTCACCTTGTGGTCGCCGAATTGCAGGGTCGACATGAACGGGTACATATCCACCTTGAAGCCGTCGTAGGGCAGGAACTGGTTACTGGTCCACTCCCACACCGAACCGGTCATCTGCCGGCAGCCGAACGGGCTTTCGCCCGCCGGATAGTCCCAGACCGGGTTCCGTGCCTGATTGCGCCCATCCATATCAGCATGCTGCAGGGTCGGCGCCTCGTTACCCCAGGGGAACCGGCGGAAGGCCTCCCCCGACCGGTTGGCCAGCGCCGCCACCTCCCACTCATATTCCGTCGGCAGGCGACGTCCCGCCCAGTTGCACCAGGCTTCGGCCTCCCAGTAGGTTACATGGGTCACCGGTGCGTCCGGGTTCAACGGCTGCCAACGGTCGAACAGGCGCTCCTGCCACCGGTTTTCATGCCAGCGCCAGTACAGCGGATGCCTGGGGACACGCAACAACGGTTCATCCAGACCGTGCACCAGGCTTAAATCCTGCTCTGTTTCCAGCCATTTGCGGCCGCCGAATGACCAGAGCTCGCGACGCTGGTAGCCACCATCGTCCACAAAGGCCTGAAATTCCCGATTGCTGACGAGTGTCCGGCTGATCCGGAAGGCATCCAGTTCTACTTCGAAGCGCGGTTTCTCGTTATCAAAGGCGAAGTCCTCGCGCGCATATGCCTCCGAGCTTCCCGGCATACCAATGAGCCAGCGACCGGCCGGCACCTCCGCGTCGCCAGAGACCGGCTCTGACGGGGCCGGGCGATCGCCGACGTAATCCGGTGGCGCCGGGTACGCCACCGTTTGCCGACACCAGATCAGCGATTCGATGTGCATGTTCTGGTGGAAGATCGCATAGCGGTAGAGGTACAGGTCCTCGTCCGTCAGGGGCTTACTGTGGATGCGTTCGGCCATCCGGTCATAGATGGTGCGGAAGTAGGCGAGGGTCTTGTCCCGGCCCGGGAACAGGTCGGACCGCCAGCGGTCGCGATGCTCGACATGAAAGGAATCCCAAAGATCGTCCATGGCCGGATCGTAGCTGGGGGTGCCATCCAGCAGATTGAATACGAAGACCTCGTAGAAAAACGCGGAGTGCCCCATCTCCCAGAGCGGTGGATTAACGCCGGGGTGATACGGCACATCGAGTTTATCTTCGGGCAAGGTGCAGATCAGGCGCCCCGTTCGGACACGGGCCTGCTCCAGTTCTGCCAGGAGGCTGGCTTTTACATCGTCAGATTGCATGGGCTCGAATCCCCGGGAAAATGCTTTGGAAAAGGATAACAGACATGAAACCACCGGTGGCAAAAGCCGCCGTTTACCCCCAATGAATACGACCACCCGACCCGCGCCAGATGACCTAGCCCCAGACCCAGAGAATCGCCGGCACCGCAACGGCGGTCACAATTACCGAAAGAGGCAGGCCAAGGCGCCAGTAGTCTCCGAAGCGATAACCTCCGGGCTCCATCACCAGGGCGTTAGACTGGTGGCCGATGGGGGTCAGGAAGGCGCAGGAGGCTCCGATTGCCACCGCCATCAGTGTGGCATCGGAGGCCAGTCCCAGCTGGGCCGCGATACCCAGCGCAATGGGCGCCACCAGTATTGCCGCCGCGGCATTGTTGACCACATTGGACAGTAACATGGTGCCTGACAGGATGATGGTCAGCACCATCCAGGGCGCCTGTCCCTGGGCTATCGCGAGTATCTGCGTGGCGATGACCTCCGCCCCTCCGGTGGTTTCCAGGGCCCGGCCCACCGGAATCATCGCCGCCAGCAGGACAATCACCGACCAGTCGATGGCACGGTAGGCTTCTGCGGCATCCAGCAGACGAGCAAGTACCATCGCGACGGCACAGGCCACCAGCGCCACCGGAGGCGTCAGCCATCCGGTAATAATGACAAGGATGGCGGCGGCGAACAGAGAACCGGCCAGCACCAGATTCTTCTCCCGCCCGAGGGTCAGCCCACGCTCCGCCAGCGGCAGGCATCCCAGGGTCTTCAGGGCGTCGGTCAGGCTATCTTCAAAACCCTGGACCAGAAGAATATCGCCGGAGCGCAGCCGGATATCCGCCAGCCGCTGCTTCAACCGATGGCCCTGGCGCGCCACCGCGACGATATTCAGACCATAACGCTCGCGCAGGTTCAGGCGGTTTGCGGTGCGTCCAATCAACCGGGACGAAGGGCTTATCACCGCCTCGACCAGTTGCACATCGCCGGTAGCCAGCTGCTTCTCGGCATCCCGTGAGCCCTCGCCCTCCTCTTCATCTTCCTCCGAGACCGTGTGGGGCAGTATCAGGCCGGTGTGATCCAGAAATTCCTGCAGACTGTCGGTATCCGCCTCCACCAGCAACACATCCTGCTCCCGGAGCACGGTAAAGGTCGAGGGCGCCGGTGATGTCTTGTCGCCCCGGATCAGCGCCAGGACCACGAGGCTTTTCTCGGAATCTCCGGTGGTCAGCAGATTGTGCAAGGTACTGCCGGCGTAGTCAGACCCTTCCGGAACCTGAAGCTCGGTCACATAGTCACCGACACTGAACAGTTTGTCGCCCTCGGCCGGGTCGTCGCGCCTCGGCGTCAGTCGCCAGCCAACCAGACCGATAAACAGGATACCCGCCACGGTAATGGCCAGGCCCACCGGAGCGAAGTCGAAGAGCCCGAAGGAGCCGGCTTCCCGGTAACTGGCGATAATGATATTCGGCGGAGTACCGATCAGGGTCATGGTGCCGCCCAGCAGGGAGCCGAACGCCAGCGGCATCAATAACAGGGAAGGAGAACGCCCGGCCTGCCGGGACATCCAGACCGCTACCGGCATCAACAGCGCCAGAGCCCCGACGTTGTTGATGAATCCCGAGCACAGGGCGACAACGAGAGTCAGCGTCACCACCTGAAGAACCGCGTTGCGCCCCACCCGGGCCAGCAGCCGGGCAACGGCATCCACCACTCCGCCATTGACCAGCCCCTGACTGATCACGAGAACCGCAGCGACAGTGATGACGGCCGGATGGCCGAACCCTTCGAACACCTGATCGGGGGGCACCAGATCGGTTACAGCCACCGCCAGCAGGGCGAGTAGGGCGACAATGTCGAACCTCAATCGATTCCAGACGAACAGGCCCAGTGTCAGGCCAAGGATGACAAATACTATCCACTGATCCGGAAACATATACATACTCCGGCCCCAGGCCCGGGGTGTCGACATTATTTACGGGCATCGCCATTGACGGCACGGAAAGATCTCACAACCCGTTGTTTTCGCATGAATTGCAATCAAACTGGCACAGGGCCTGCTTTCTCTTGGTCGTCATTCTATCTGCCACCCTGCGGTGGTGGATCACAGGGCCGTGATCGACTATAGCAGTTTTCTCGTGATCCCTGCCTTGAATAACGTTGCTTGCTCATTCCCTTGGCCGGAGCAAAGTCATGGATTCCAGACGACCGCTGGTCTGGCTGTCGGCGGACACCAAACCTGACAGAGTATGGGAGCCTATCCTGATTGACTGGCACGTCCGGTCCATTCGGGTGACAGATACTCCCTCTGCCCTGCCAAACAACTATACGATCAAGCCCGTTGGCGTGTGCGACCTGAACGGGGCAATCCCACACGTTCAGGCAATCGAGCAATGGCTGGAGCGCCTGATGCTCCCCGGCTGGGTGGCGCTGGTGACAGCGGAACAACTTTCCAGGCCAGACGTGCGCAGTCTGATTAAACGTTACTTCCATGATTACCACACCTTACCTGTCGACCACCGCCGATTGCGACATAGCCTTGGGCATCTCTGGGGAATGACCCGGCTGCACGTTGCCGAGGGGGAAGAGGACCCGGCCAACTATCAGGCACTCGCGCTTGAGGGGGCATCGGAGGGAATCACCGGAGCCAGAAGTCTGATTCGCAGATTTTCCGACACCAGCGAGCCGCTTTTGATTTGTGGAGAGAATGGAACCGGCCGAGAAGCCGCCGCCCATTTTGCCCACCAACATTCTCCACGCAGCCACCGTCCTTTGGTCACGGTGAACTGTGCCGCACTGCCCCCCTCTCTGACCCAGAGTGAGCTGTTCGGCCATGAGCGCGGTGCCTTCACCCATGCCATGACCGCGCGCAAGGGCCGCATCGAAGCCGCGGACAAGAGCACCCTTTTGCTGCTTGGGGTGGATGAGCTGAATCTGGAGCAACAGTCGGCCCTGCTCCGTTTTTTGCAGGAGGGCCAGATCGAACGTGTCGGCGCCAATCAGCCGGTTGAAGTCGATGTGCGCATTATTGCCACCTGTGGCAAGCCGCTGGAGCAAAGTGTCCGGGAGGGGCACTTCCGGAGTGATGTGTTTTATCGCCTGGGCAACCTGAGTGTGACCATGCCACCATTGCGCGAAAGGCTCGAGGATTTGCCGTTTTTAGCGGGAAAAATGCTGGAGGCCTTTACTCACCAGAGAAATCGCCTGAGCAAGGAAGCCCTTATGGCGATTGCCGAATACCGTTGGCCGGGCAATCTACGCCAACTCCAGAACCGGGTACGACAGGCCGTGCTCCTCTCCCGTCAGACCTTTATCGAGCCCGAGGACCTCGGATTGACTACTAGGTCAGCAGCCGCACATCCGGACAGTTTCAGCCTTGAGTCCCTTCGAGCCAAGGCTGACCAGCAGGCAATTTCTGCTAGCCTTGCAATAACCAACCAGAATATTTCCGAAGCAGCCCGGCTGCTGAAGATTTCCAGGGTGTCACTGTACCGCCTTATGGACCGGTACGAGATACGTCCTCCTCAGGCTATTGCTTCTACAGCACCTTATAGAACCGGAGAAGAACCATGAAACGACTTGTTCTGTTCACTTGCACTATGGCACTGATACCAACGCTGCAGGCACAAACGGCAGATCCGGAAAACCGGGAAGCCGCAGTCCGGGAAAGCCTTCAACAGGAAGAACCTCATGATTCCGCCATAGAAATCGCATCGATTACCACAGATCGGGGCATTGTTACTCGCCCTGGCCGTTTTACCATCGAGCCCTCTTTTTCCTATGCCCACAGCAATTCTACCCTGGTTGCTGTGGAGGGATACACGGTGATTCCGGCATTGCTGGTCGGACTGATCAACATCTCGGAGATACAGCGTGATGTCATGGTCACTGCCGTCTCGTTAAAATATGGTTTCACCAGTCGCTTCGAAGCGTCCGTGCGGGTTCCGTACCTTGAGGTCGAGGAAGACCTGAGGGAACGCGAAGCCTTTCAGGGTACTCCGGTGGATACGCTGCGGGAGTCGACCGGCGATGGGCTCGGGGATGTCGAACTCTCATTGAGATATCAGCTCAACGACGGGCTTGATGGATGGCCTTATGTTATCGGTGTATTCCGTGCCAAAGCGCCAACCGGCGATGGCCCCTATGACGTAGAACGCCAGACTATCTTTGACAGTGAAGGAAACCCGATTGGCGTTGAACTTGTCGAGCGCCCTGTGGGTTCCGGATACTGGGCTTATGAACCGGGGTTATCCTTCATCTACCCGTCCGACCCTGCTGTCCTGTTCGGCAACCTCAGCTATGTCTGGACCCAGGAGGAAGATGAGGGCCCAGAGAACGGTGGCGAAATCGATCCCGGTGATGTTATCCGATTTGGCTTTGGAATGGGCTTTGCCTTCAATGAGCGAACGTCGTTCAGCCTGAGTTACGATCATTCCATTATCAAGAAAACCTCGATCGAGCAGAGTAACGACCTGCTTGATCCCACCTTCGATCGTATTCAGGTTGGCACGCTCTCCTTCGGGCTTTCCCAGCGACTGACCCCGAATACGAGCCTCTCGGTATCCGTCGGTGTGGGTGTCACAGACAGCGCACCCAGCACCGAGATAACCGTCAAACTACCCCTGAGCCTTTAGTGCCAGGGCTCAGTACATCATTGGCAGGGAATCGCGAATTCCCTGCGGCAAACGATAAGCTGCGCCAAGGTTGTTCAGCTCGATATTCAGCTGTTGTATGTTCTGGATGACCTTGCCGTCGAGACGGTTCTGGATGATCGTCATCCAGCTTCCTGCGTGCAGCTCGCTGGATACTCGTAGAGGTGCCGACACCGAAGGCGCTGAAGCCGTTCCTGATGATTGAGAGGCGTTGGCAACGGAACCGGGGCTTGGCGAGCCGTTCTCTGAGCCGCGCGAAGCCTGTGTCTGTGCAGGCTGGGGAGCGGTTACCACTATGCCATTGCCGTTTGGCCGGGCATTCGCAACGACCTGTTCAACATGCGCCGCTATCCTGCCTCCGTCCACAACCTGATTAAGGTTCGGTATGGTCAGTCGATTCAGAACCAGCGTCTCGCCGTCCACCGCAACCAGCTGCTCCAATCCAATGGCGATCTCAAGATTATCAAGAGTCACAAAGCCGCCGCGGAGCTCAGAGAGCTGCTCGTCGGTCAGTGCTCCCCCGAGGTCCACAGGCGACAGAGCGTAGACAGCTTGTGGTGTCAGAAAGCCGGAGATTACAGCCGCGAAAATCCCCGAATGAATTTTTCCGTTCATGATTACCACTCCCTGGAAGAAGACCAAAAAGGCAAGGTATGGCCGAGCGCCGGGCCCTCCTGGGCACTCGATATCGGTGCCCTGGCAATACCTGACCAGTTGCCCGCCAGCATGAAACTGGCACGTCCCTGGGCGAGATGGCTGCGAATCAGAAATGCTGCACCATCCCAATGCTGTTCAAATTCCGACCGTGAGTATTCCTTCAGGCCGCGGGCGGGGTCACCCACCAGGACTGCCGACTCACTGATACCTTTGATGATCACGAAGTGCCGATACCCATCCAGGTTCACCAGCGCAATGACCGGTATTCGCACTTTTGTACGCAACCCCTCCAGTGGCATGCGGAATCCGTCTGCCTGATAGCCACGCTGTTCCAGATACCGCTTCATGTCCAGCATGGAGAAGCCTTCGCTACGGACCTTGTCGAGATCCGCCTGCGCAAACATACCTTCAAAAACCTCGGCTTCGGAAACGGGATCGTCATAATGAAAGGTCAACAGAGATGCCAGCGCTGCAGATCCACAGCTGAAGTCATACTGCTGACGCATGACCGTACTGAAACGCTGGGCCTGGAAACTGGCAACTTCGATTTGTATACCGCCAGCAAGACCCGGGACCATGACACTTCCTGCATGGGCCGGAGGCCATAGCGTCACCAGCGCCCCCACGGTCAATCCCGTCAAGACTTTTGACACCATGGCCCACCTCCCTGTTACTGGTTTATGTGCACATTGATCTGAGTGCTGTCCTGAATCACAACCTGGTTGCCCGTATTCTGGATAACCGTGGCAATGCCACTCATATTCTGGAACGCTTGATCCGAAATCCAGTTGTCCCCGGTATTCACCGAGCCACTGAGAACATTGCCAGTGACGGTAGCGCTCTGCTCGGTGTCATTGAGTTGCCATTGCAGGGGCAACCCCTGCCGGCCACTGGATTGCTCCAACTGGTCCGCACTCATGGGGGCCACAGCTGGAAAATCCTCGGCGTTTGCAAAACGCGCTTCACCCATGGATGCCAACCCAATCACCAACACCATTGCAACGACTTTTGTCATGACACGCCTCCCGGCAGCCAATGGCCCGCACCCCACTGGGGATGCGGACCAGCCGTCTTCAGTTGCCGCCAGCGCTCAGGTTGGACATCACACTGACGTTGGCCTGGGTGACACTTCCAACGCCTGCGTTCTGGGCGAAGGCACCTACGCCGGTGAAGTTGGCCGAACCTCCAGAGATCTCGTTGGAAGCGCGGGCTTCAGTGTAAGAGCGGCGACCGTCGGAATCGCCATAGGTCACACTGGTGCCGCTGACACTGCCATCCAGTTCCGCGTCATTCATGAACACGTCAACCGAGACACTCAGCTCCGTCATACTATTGTCGGAATTGTCACTGTTGTCGGTGTTGTAAGAACCCGCGACGTTGGTGGAATTGTCGGAACTGTCACTGTTGCCGGAATCAGCGATCTTGAACGAGTCGTTGATGTTGGTGCTGTTATCGGAGCTATCCGAATTGTCCGAATGATCTGAGTTATCTGAATTGTCATTACCGCTGTCGTCAATCTTGAAAGAGTCGGTCACATCGGTACTGTTATCAGAGTTGTCAGTTTGAGCAGTATTGCCGCTGTCTGCGACATTCGTGCTGTTGTTCGAATTGTCGGTTTGGGCGGTATTACCGCTGTCTGCGACGTTCGTGCTGTTGTTCGAATTGTCAGTATTGGTGGAGCTGTCGTTTCCGGAATTGGAATTGCCGGACCCATCATCAGCGTTCACATTGGGGCTACCGTCTCCGCCAAGATCGGCGTATACGCCTCCGGAGAGTCCCAGACCCAGTGCAATGGCAGCTGCTAGCAGTGTTTTCCTGGTATTCATGATGTCATTCCTTTTACATTTTTTTGGGTTTCCAGAGAACAACCCCTGAACCACTATCCGGACTCATCGGGGTCGATTCCGCAATGCAGATAATGCGACTACCATGCCAACCTGAGACAGACTGCTTTATGAGATTGTTTTGACGTGACTTTTTTATCCAGCTGAAAAACCATGAGGATTTATAGACTGCCGACCTGTTTCACTCCTGAAACAGTCCGTATGGGATTCGAAGCGCTGACGTCGATTTTGAAGAACATTTTCAATGAGGTAGCTCCGTATTTTAGTGTCAAAAAACAAAAACCCCGCGCAGCTTACGCTACGCGGGGTTTTTGGGGCCGGTGAGTGCCTGAGCCCTCACCGAGACAACAGGAACCGGTCGATTAACCGAACTGGTTCATGGTGTTGTCCTTACCACCGGCCTTCAGAGCCGCGTCACCTGCGAAGAACTCTTTGTGGTCATCACCGATGTTGGAACCGGCCATGTCCTGGTGCTTCACGGTGGCGATACCCTGACGGATTTCCTTGCGCTGGACACCCGCAACGTAGGCCAGCATGCCTTCGTCGCCGAAGTAGCCCTTGGCCAGGTTGTCGGTGGACAGGGCTGCAGTGTGGTACGTCGGCAGTGTGATCAGGTGGTGGAAGATACCTGCTTCACGGGACGCGTCACGCTGGAAGTTCTGACACCACTGGTCGGCCAGCTGGGCCAGCTCGGTACTGTCGTACTCTTCGCTCATCAGCTTGTCGCGGTCGTAGGCAGAGACGTCCTTGCCTTCTTCCTTCCAGGCATCGAACACCTGCTGACGGAAGTTCAGGGTCCAGTTGAAGGACGGGCTGTTGTTATAGACCAGCTTGGCATCGGGCACCACTTCACGGATGCGGTTAACCATGCCGGCGATCTGGCCAACGTGGGGCTTCTCGGTTTCGATCCACAGCAGGTCAGCGCCGTTCTGCAGGCTGGTGATGCAGTCCAGGACAACGCGGTCTTCGCCGGTGCCCGGGCGGAACTGGAACAGGCCTGAGGCCAGACGCTTCGGCTTCATCAGCTTGCCGTTGGACTTGATCACAACGTCACCGTTGTTGATCTCGGAAGCGTCCTCGATGTAGTCGCCGTCCAGGAAGCTGTTGTACTGGTCGCCCAGGTCACCCGGCTCGTCGGTAACGGCCAGCTTCTGGGTCAGGCCTGCGCCCAGCGAGTCGGTACGGGCAACGATCACACCGTCGTCAACACCCAGCTCCAGGAACGCCAGACGCACAGCGTTGATCTTGGACAGGAAGTCGGCGTGCGGAACAGTGACCTTGCCGTCCTGGTGACCACACTGCTTCTCGTCGGATACCTGGTTCTCGATCTGGATACAGCAGGCACCGGCTTCGATCATCTTCTTGGCCAGCAGGTAGGTCGCTTCAGCGTTACCGAAACCGGCATCGATGTCAGCAATGATCGGCACGATGTGGGTTTCGTGGTTGTCGATCTGCTTGATCAGCTCTTCAGCCTTAGCGGTGTCACCGGCATTCTCAGCTTCTTCCAGGGCGCGGAACAGGTGGTTCAGTTCCCATGCGTCAGCCTGGCGCAGGAAGGTGTACAGCTCTTCGATCAGGCTGGAAACGGCAGTCTTCTCGTGCATGGACTGGTCAGGCAGCGGACCGAACTCGGAACGCAGGGCGGCAACCATCCAGCCGGACAGGTACAGGTAACGACGCTTGGTGGTACCGAAGTGCTTCTTGATGGACAGCATTTTCTGCTGACCGATGAAGCCGTGCCAGCAGCCCAGGGACTGGGTGTACTGGGAAGTGTCCTTGTCGTAGTTCGCCATGTCCTCGCGCATGATCTTGGCGGTGTACTTGGCGATGTCCAGACCAGTCTTGAACTTGTTCTGGGCGCGCATGCGAGCGGCGTGCTTCGGGTTGATGGCATTCCAGGTCGGGTGCTGCTTCAACAGGGAAGCGATCTGGTCAACGTCTTGTGCGTAGGGCATGGGTCTCATCCTTTCTACGTTGGTTTTCTGATCATGTGCGGAGACGCTTTTCAGCATCAGCCGAAGCCAGCTTCCTGCTCACTTTATGATCAGCTCGCTGGCGATGAGGAGTACTCTAGTACGTTCAAATTTATAATTGAAATTTATATTATGTATTTTCAGCATTTTTACGGTGAATGGCGCAGCTCACTCCGGAACTCACCGGTTTGTTGAGCTCCGTCATTACCACGCAGTCGATGAATGCTAGTATTGATCTGAACGATCAGTACCACGAGCAGCGCAGGGCAAAAGGAATTCTCAGTGTTCTATCTTCGTGCGTTTACCCATTCGTTGTTGCATGCCCTCAAGAACCTGCTTCCGATCGTGGTCGTCGTCACCTTCTTTCAACTGACTATCCTGCAGCAGATCCCGGATAATCTCGCCAGCATGGTGCTGGGCCTGCTGATCGTCGCTGTCGGCGTGGCGCTGTTCCTCCAGGGACTTGAACTGAGCATCTTTCCGGTGGGCAAAAGCCTGTCGAACCAGTTTGCCAGAAAGGGATCGGTCGCAGTCCTGCTCGCCTTCGGATTTGCCATGGGTTTCTCGGCAGTCATTGCCGAACCGGCCCTCATTGCTGTCGCTGAACAGGCTGAAAGTATCAGCGGGGGGCGGATTGACAGCCTGACACTCAGAGGACTCGTCGCGGTTTCCGTCGGTCTGGTGGTGGCACTGGGCATCTTCCGGACCATCTTCGGTTATCCGCTGCACTGGTTCATGATCGCTGGCTATATCATTGTGGTCATCGTCACCTGGTTTGCGCCGGAGGAAATTGTCGGCCTGGCCTATGATTCCGGTGGCGTCACCACCAACGTGGTTACCGTGCCGCTGGTGGCCGCCCTGGGCATCGGGCTTGCCGCCTCCATCCGGGGCAGAAATCCCCTGATCGACGGTTTCGGGCTGGTGGCTCTGGCGGTCATGGTGCCCATGATCACCGTTCAGGTCTATGGCATGCTGGTTTATTCCGGCAACCCGGATTCCGGAGAACTCATACTCACCAAAGAGACTGACACACCAGCGTCAACCGGCGTAACCAGCATCCTGCTGGATCTCGTGGAAATGGTCCGGGATGTGCTGCCCATCATTCTGACCGTCCTGATTTTCCAGTACCTGGTCCTGCGCCGGAAGTTGAGCAACCCTCGCAAGGTTATATTCGGCTTCACGCTGGTCATTCTCGGCCTGTATGCCTTTGTCGTGGGCCTGAAAATGGGTCTTTTCCCGATTGGTACAAGCATGGCCGAGCAACTGACAGCGCGTGGGGACTACGCCTATATTTATCTGTTTGCACTGATGATCGGCTTTGCCACTACCATGGCGGAGCCGGCATTGATCGCCATAGGAAAACAGGCAGAAGAGGCCGCCGCCGGTACGCTGGATGGCAACGTCATACGGATACTGGTCGCCGTCGGTGTTGCGGTCGGCATTACCATCGGTGTGCATCGCATCATTACCGGGGATTCCATCCACTATTACATCATGGCGGGCTATATTCTGGTGATATGCCTCACGGCATTGGCGCCCCGGTATATCGTCGCCCTGGCCTATGACCTTGGCGGCGTCACCACCTCCGAGGTCACCGTTCCCCTGGTGACAGCATTGGGGATCGGGCTTGCCTCGAGCATCGACGGTCGCAATGTCCTGATTGACGGCTTTGGCCTGATCGCATTCGCCTCGATCTACCCTATTGTTACAGTGATGGCCTATGCCATCGTTTCCCAATTCATTTCTGATCGCAGGAAGGTAACCCAATGAAATTTTCGGCATTGGTAGCAATCGTTCCGGAGGATCTGGAACAGGAATGCATTGATGCGGCACGGGAGCTGGGTGCCGGTGGCATGACCGTGCTCTCCGGTCGCGGTATCAGCAACACGACCAGAAAAACCTTCTTTGGCCTGACCTACGACGGCAGCCAGAGTGTGCTGCTCATGGTACTGGAGAGGGCGCTGTCACTGGAAGTGCTGAAAGCCTTGCAAAAAGTCGTCATGCCCGACCCCAAGGACTCCCAGGGGCTGATTTTCACGGTACCGCTGGAGCATCTGGGCGGCATTGACATGGCCCAGGTGGAGAAGTTCGAACAACACCTGAAAGACTCACTCTGATCGGAGAGACACGATGAAACTGGTCAAGGACGTGATGATAAGCGACATCATCAGGATTTCCCCCTTCGCCACCCTGCGGGAAGCGTTGTCACTGATGAAACGCCATGACGTGAAATCCCTGG
This sequence comes from Marinobacter szutsaonensis, assembly GCF_039523335.1. Lineage (NCBI taxonomy): Bacteria > Pseudomonadati > Pseudomonadota > Gammaproteobacteria > Pseudomonadales > Marinobacteraceae > Marinobacter > Marinobacter szutsaonensis. The sequence continues at coordinate 1,719,787 of NZ_BAAAFC010000001.1, forward strand.
TGGTAGAGCGCCAGAGTGAGCACGACGCCTGGGGGCTGATAACCTACACCAACGTCCTGAAGGCGGTAGTGGCGGAAGACGGAGACATTGACCTGCTGAACGTCTACGATGTCTGCGCCAAGCCGGTCATCAGTGTGGGGGAGAGCCTGGCGCTCAGACATGCAGCCAGCCTGATGACCGAGCATGGGGTCAAGCGCCTTCTGGTGCTATCCGACAACGAGCTCAAAGGTTTTGTGGTCATGGATGACATCATGCAGGCACTTCTGGAGACCATCGAATAACCACAGCCGCTTCCCTGCCCTCAGGTCTTGCTCATGACCATCAGCCGGTCCCCTGCCTGTATGTCCAGATACTGCTTGCGGGGAGGGTTCATCATGAGATGACGCCCGCGCTCATCCGGCGCCGCCCGGAACAGACCCAAGGCGATTTCCCCCCTGTCAGCCACGATTTTCTCCAGCAAGCGGAAATCGGTGCTGGCGGGTAACGGGTAATCCGCAGGATCCCGGAACTGGATTTCCGCACCACCGACGGTGAACAACTCGTCCAGCACTACCCTCAACTCCCGGCGCAACGCAACCTGGGCAAGCACATGACTCAGGATCATCGGGCTGATCAGCATTTCACTTTTGTGGCCATAGAGCAGGTGTCGGTTGTCCGGATCACTGAGTTCCATGATTACCTGCGGCCGACTCGAAGACTCGGCCAGGATCTCCTCCAGCTGAAGGTAGCCCACCATGGCCCGGGCATCCGCCTCCTCACCCGAACCGATCCGGTCACTGCTCAGCAACATCACCGTATCATAAGAGGCCGGATCCAGTTTCCTGAGGTCCTCCTCAACCATGTAGTCCGCTTCCAGCAAGCGCCCGTTCACACTTGCCAGATCAATCCCATAACGGGCAATTTCCCGCTGACGCTCTTCCAGGGAAATGGCCGAAACCAGATCCAGCTCGAACCTTCGATTCCGGTAGCTGGCGAACTCTGAGGCCAGACTGGCCGCCCGCCGGTTCCAGCCCAGCACCAGCACTCGGTGCAGGCCGGATCCGGTTCTCACAGACGGTACTGCAGCAGCTCTTTCAATTCTGGCCAGAGCCTCGGCTTTCGGATCCGGGCCGGTGTGGGCGTAATCCCTGGCCAGCAGCACGATGCGATCTTCGGGCCGAATGACCGTATCCGATGGTGCCATCAGGTCGACCTGCCAGCGCTGTTCTGCGCCGGGATGCAAAAGACCCAGCACGATGGCATGCGGCCGTTGAGAAGCCAGTTCACCCAGTGTAAGCCCTTCGGCGGTCTCGCCACCGCGCACATAAATCTCGTTGCCCTCTCCGGCGGTGAGCAGCTCGTTATAGACTTCTGACAGGTTTGGATGCAGAACATTCTGCACCATCAAACGACTGATGGTGGCATCACCAGCCACCACCTCCACTGCTCCAGGGTAGGCCCGTTCAATCACCTGCAACTTACGCATATCCTGGATCTCTGCTACCACGAAGGGCAGTGAGCCCCCAAGGTGGCGGGCTTCAGCAGCAATCGAGAGCAAAGCCTTGACGGTGCCCACATCCGAGGTCAGCAGGCTACCGGCATCCTGCACCTGACTGGGAACAATCACCGCGGCAGCATCCAGGCAGGCGACCCGGTGAAGGGCTTCCGGCTGGATGGCGGTCCCGCTGCGAAAGATGACCTCGCGGGCCCGCCGACCGACGCCAGGCTCATTGGTCAACTCATGGACCTGCCCGGCACTGGCTTCCTCCGACAGGACCACAAGGCGAAGTTTCTGGGTATCATGCTTTTCCAGGAAGCGCTGCATCCGACCCGAAGAACCGAACAGCTCTGCAACCAGCGGCGGGGTCTGGGCTGTCCAACCAAGCACGACAACGTGGTTCTTCAGGGTCACAGGCGTCAGGCCACGCTCGAGGTCCTCCATCTTGGCGATCAGCCAGCGGGTCAGGATGGCCACCAGGGTACCCATGAACACCACATAGCCGGACACCGTCAACAGGGTGGAAACGATCCGTTGCCAGGTGCCGACATCGTCTCCCAGGTAGCCCGGATCGGTCAGCCTCAGGAACGCCCACCAGATCGCCGACCCGGCATCCTCGAATTCGCCACCCTGGGGCACCACCAGCATTCCGCCAATGAGCGAGATCAGCCCGATGAAAATCCCGACCACCAGCAACTGGAAACCCGCCCCCTTCACCAGCTGGCGCTCTACAATGAACTTGACGCGATCAACAACACGAAATGGCAGCATGGGATTCCCTTTGCCTGATTCAGTCATGCTCCCTTAGGATAGAGCAAAGCGCTCATGGAGGTGAGCCATGGAAGCCTCAGCTATTCCCGTTTTTAAATCAACAGGCTGGACGGCCCTTCTGGTGATTCTGGTGCTGTTGCCGGGATTCGGCAGGGCGGACACGGCCCACATCGCCCAACCCTGGCGGGCCGAGGCCGTGGTAGAGGGGCGGGACGAGGCCTACGACAAGGAACGGTTTCTGAATGAACTCACGTTCCGGCACAGCCAGCCCCTACCCACTGCGGTCGATAACGGTATCCGGGGCACCGGCGGCAGTGTCAGTAGCCGCCGGCTCTATTACGATTTCCGTTTTCGCCAGGACTTCGGGTTCCGGGATAACCACAACGGCTTCCTGCTGGACATCCAGCGCAGCGAGGATCTGGACGGCGCCTATCAGCGGCAGCTGGTGGGATTCCGGCAGGCGGTAACCGACGATACCGAACTCTGGCTGCAGGGCGACGTGTATTCGGACAAGTCCCTGTCCGACATCTATTTCAGCGCCCGCCACCGGGTCACCGACAACCACTGGATTCATGCCAGCTGGATCCTCCCCGACGCCTACTTCAACAGCAAAACCGACTCCCCGGACGAGTTCGAGACTTTCCCCCACTCCTGGTTTATCCAGTGGCACCGCGGTGGTGTCGAACCGGACCTGGGCACGACGGTATCCATGACCCTGACGCCCGAATCCTCCTTCATCAGCCGGCAGGAAAGCCTGCAAGTGGACAGCGAAAGTGTCCGGGCAGCCTTCAGCCATCGCCAACAGGTCGCCAATTGGCTGATCACAATGGAGGTCGATGGGGAGCGCACCCGCCGGGATTACCGGCTATTTGCCGAGGGCGAGGACCGGAGCTCCGGTTTCGACCGCAACCATCTCCAGTTGCTCGCTGGAGCAACCTTCACCAGTCACCGATTGCAGCCAGGGTTCGGGATTGCCTACCGGGACCTGGACGAACAAGGCTTTTTCGGCCGGGCCCTGAACGACGAGGGCCGGATCCGCCGGCGTGAACCGACGGTTTTCGGGGAGTTTTCCCTGCCTCTCACGCCCGGCGTAAGCCTGCGACCGGCGGTGTACCTGGGACACGCCCACATACGGCAGAGCTTTGAAGAGGAAACCGACAGGGATTTTGACGGTTTTATTGGAAAACTGGCATTGCCCTTCGAGATGGTTCTCTCCCGTCAAGACGGAGCCGTACTGACCCTGAACCCGACGTTCTACCTTCACGAATCGGAATTCGGTGGCGGCAACCTGCAACTGCACTGGCCGCTGTAACTGTAACCGCAGCCACGGTCCCGGTTGAAAGCGCTCATCCCCGCTCGGCCCGCACCGCAGCCAGAGCCGCATCGAGAGTCGGATAGAACCGGCTGACTCCCTCCTCCGGCTTGATACCGGCCCTGGCCAGGGTTTTCAGGGGCTGGAACTGCAGGTCGGCAATAACCACCTGGCTGCCACTGTCGCGACAGGTATCGATCAGTTTGGTCAGTGCGGAAAGACCACCGGCATCCAGGATGGTGACGCCGTCCATATAGAGAACAAAGCCCCGGGCCTGGCGTGACAACTCCGCCAACTCACCGAAAATCCGGTCGGCAGCGGCAAAGAACAGCGGGCCGTTGATCTTGAATACCTGCCACCCCTCGGGCAGCTCCTCCCGGGCGATACGCTCGCTTTTAGTGATATCGGTTACCCGGGTCATCTGCGCCATCTCGCGCATGAACAGCACCGCCGCCAGCAGGACGCCGGTGGTAATGGCTATCACCATGTCCAGGGCCACGGTCAGGCCAAAACAGGTCAGAAACACGAGCACGTCACTGCGGGGGGCAGTTTTCAGCAGATGCACGGCCTTGGGTGCTTCGCTCATGTTCCAGGCCACCATCACCAGCAAGGCGGCCATGGCCGGCATCGGCAGGTAGGCGAGAACCCCTGCCAGCGATACCAGCGCCAGCAATACGACGCCGGCATGGATCATCGCCGACACCGGAGATTCGGCGCCGGCTCGGAAGTTAGCAGCGGACCGGGCAATGGCGGCGGTCGCGGTAATGCCACCGAAGAAAGGCACCACCATGTTGCCCAGGCCCTGCCCCATGAGCTCACTGTTGGCGCTGTGGCGCTTGCCGGACATGCCATCGAGCACCACCGCACACAGCAGCGATTCGATCGCCCCCAGCATGGCGATGGCAAAAGCGGCAGGCAACAACTCCCTCAGCAGATCCCACGAAAACCCCAGAGCCTGACCGTCCGGCCCCGGTTGCTGCCAGGGCCAGGCAAATTCAGGCAGGAACGGCGGAATACCCGCGCCCTCGCTGCCATCCGGCAGCAGGTAACTGAAACGGGAACCGATGGTCTCGATACCCGCACCGTTGGCATTGAACCACAGGGCCAGAGCACTACCGACCAGCACCGCCGGCAGGTGCGCCGGTACCGGTGTGCGCAGCCGGGGCCAGATCAGCATGACCGCCAGGGTGGCAAGCGCCACCAGGGTGCTCATGCCATCCACATCAGGCAGCGCCTCGGCCAGTACAGCCAGCTTGTCCCAGTAATGCTCCGGCATCGCGACCACAGGCAAGCCAAGAAAGTCCTTCACCTGCAGGGTTGCAATGACCACGGCGATGCCGCCGGTAAATCCCAGGGTGACCGACTCGGGGATATACTCGATGAACCGTCCCAACCGCATGAGGGCCATGATCACCAGGAGGATGCCGGACATCAGGGTCGCCAGTAGCAGCCCACCCAGGCCGTATTCCTGGGCAATGGGATAGAGGATGACCACAAACGCCGCAGTCGGGCCGGAAATGCTGTAACGGCTGCCGCCGGTCAGGGCAATGATAAAACCGGCGATGAACGCGGTATAAAGGCCATACTGGGGCGCGACACCGCTGGCGATGGCCAGGGCCATGGCCAGGGGAATCGCGATGATCCCCACGGTAATGCCCGCCATCACGTCCCGGCCGAAGCGTCGCCCGGTATACCGCTCGTTCACACAGGCCTCGCGGAAGGCGTGGGCAATTCGCAGGGAGAAAAGATGGGCGCGGTGGGGCATGAACGGTAACTCGACTTCTGAAATGTATGGTTTACATTATATGCTCATAATCTGTACATTCAATGTTAATCAAATTAACATACCAACCACTCAATCGCTGAAACAGGGTCCGAACACACCATGGAAAAACGCACCGCACGGCTGACACTCCTGATCGATCCGGAAAAAAAAGCCGCGTTTGAAGCCCTCTGCAAGCAGGAAGACGTCACGCCCTCCCAGAAGGTCCGCCAGTTCATCCGCGAATACGTGGAATCGAAACTGGGGCCGGACTGGCGTGAACAGGAACAGCAGAAAACCGACTGAGCCAAAGGCCGTATACTCTGGTTATGAAACTTCGCCTGCCTGCGCTGTCCCTGATACTGCTATCCGTCACCGGATGTGTTGCCATGCCATCTGAACCAAACTCCGTCACGCCCCCCGAGAGTCAGTATGACGCCCGCGTGATCGACGCGGAAGCCGGTAAACCGCTGACTGTCCAGCAGCTCGCCGAACGACTGGCCGACACCGATATCGTGGTGGTGGGTGAGTATCACGGCCATCATGCCTCACACCTTTTGCAGGCCCGCCTCCAGCAGGCCCTGTTCCGCCAGAACCCCCGCCAGGTCCTGACCATGGAGCAGTTCAATGTAAATCACCAGAACGTACTCGATCGTTTCCTGACGGGAGACCTTGGCGAAACGGAAATGATCGAGGACGCCGAAGCCTGGGACAATTACCGCGCCTCCTACCGCCCGCTGGTGGAGTTCGCCCGGCAACAACAGCTGCCGTTGATTGCCGCCAATGCCCCGTCGGATGTGGTGCGCTGCGTCGGCCGCAAGGGCCCGGGCTACCTGGAGACCCTGCCCCCCGAAACCCGGGCATTGCTGCCCGAGACGCCATTTCTGGACACACCTGTGTACAAGGAAAAGTTTGTCGAGGCCATCGGTGGCAGCCACGGCACCGAGGACGACCAGCTTTCGGAGCGTATGCGCAACACCTACCACGCCCAGCTGCTCCGGGACAACACCATGGCCAGGGCCATCCTGAACGCGCGGGCAAACCACCCGGGGCATCAGATCCTCCATACCACCGGCACTTTCCACAGCGAGGAACGGCTCGGCACCGTGGCCGTTCTGGAGCAACGGGCACCCGGACTTTCCATCGCCGTGATCACCCCGGTGTTCTGGCCGGATGAGAAAGACAATATGCCGCTGGAGGCCAACCGCTCCAGGGGGGACTACCTGTACTTCATCCAGCCCCTGCCCCAGGAATTCCGCGATCCGGAGCGCGAGAGGGAGGCCATGCAAGCCCGCTTCGCCAACCGGAAGTCGGCCGACTGTGAATAACCCTTCAGGTTCCGGGCGAATCCGAAGCGAGCGCCGTCCGGAACACCTCAAGATCATCCTCGCTGAACAGCACCAAACGGATCAGACGCACTGAGGCGAGCCCTGGCACGGCTTTGCGAATAGCGTTCACCGCAACCCTGGCAGCCTCATCAATCGGGTAACCAAACACCCCGGTCGAAATCGCGGGAAAGGCGATGGACGACAAGCCATGCCGGTCCGCCAGCTCAAGGGCGTTGCGATAGCAATCCGCCAACAGCTCGTCCGACGGCGTATCGACGCCATAAACCGGACCCAGGCAGTGGATCACATGGGGGTTGGGCAGGTCATGACCGCCGCTGATCACCGCTTGCCCCGGCTCGATAGGTGCCAGCTGGCGGCACTCCTGCGCCAGCCCGGGGCCGGCGGCCGAATGAATGGCTCCGGCCACGCCACTGCCCGGCATCAGCCGTGCGTTGGCGGCGTTGACGATGGCATCGATATCCGGCTGGCTGGCAATATTGCCCTGCACACATTCAATGGAAACCTGTGTCATGAAACTCCCCTTTTCCGGCTCTCCGGTTCCCGGTAGTCTTGCCTGATAATCAGGATAGCAGGCCCGCAAGCGAGGGCTGCGTCACACAAGGAGCGGGTATGAAAGTTGTCTCGGCATTGATTCTGGGCATCAGCGCAATTATTGCAGCCTCACTGCTCAGCGACGGCCTGACCGGGCTGCGTACCGCGGATCGTTTTGTGACCGTCAAGGGCGTTGCGGAACAGGAAGTACGGGCGGACCTGGCGCTCTGGCCCATTCGATTTGTTGCCACGGGTGAAACTCTCAGCCAGGCCCAGGAGCGGGCCCGTGCCAGCCGGGACGCGATCATGGCCTTCCTCAAATTACAGGCCATCGACGAAACCGCGGTGGAGCTGCTGCGACTGGATGTCACCGACACCCGCGCCAACCCCTATCCGGGCAACAACACCGAGCAGAAGTTCATCATCAACCAGACCCTGATGGTGCGCAGCTCGGACATCGACCGTATCCGCCAGGCCGCCCAGAACGTCAGTGACCTGGTGGACTCCGGCGTCGTGCTCTCTTCCGATTACGGCCCAGGCGGCCCCACCTACCTGTTCAGCGGCCTGAACGAGATCAAGCCGGCCATGATTGCCGAAGCCACTGCCTCGGCCCGGGAAGCAGCCCTGCAATTCGCCCGGGACGCTGACGCCGAACTGGGCGACCTGCGCCGGGCAAACCAGGGCGTGTTCCAGATCCTGGCACGGGACCAGGCGCCCGGCATCCGGGAGGACCAGCAACCGGTCAAGACCGTGCGCGTCGTTTCCACTGTCGAATACTACCTGCGCTGAGGATTGCCCCTCACAGTTACTGGGTCGCTACCATTTCATCGGTGACCCGGTATTCCCCCATCAGCCAGCGCATCACTTCGATGGCGGCCGGATGGTCGTAGGCGTCGTAGGTATGCAGGAGGCTCTGGCGCTTCTCATCGCTGATCCGCCCAAGGCCACCATCCTGCAACACCAGCAGGTCGGCCTGTAGCTGGTGGGCAAGCTCACTGCCCAGCAACTCCCGGGCGGCATGCAGGAATGCCTGGCCATACTGGTAATCCGGCCCGCGCCGGTAGGATTCAGCCAGGGTAATTGCCGGAATGGCGGTCAGGGTCGGCTGCAGGGCGGGGTTGATGCCATGTCCGGCCAGGTGGGCGGCATTGGCGGCCGGCCTGCCGGTGAATGCCCTCAGGTGCAGGTACTGTGACATACGGTCACCGTCATTGACCGGGTAGTTGTCCCATAGCACCGGCTTTCGCCCCAGCAGGTCGCCCACCCGCCTCAGGTGGCCCGGCGAAATTTCCCGGGAGCAGACCTCCTCTCCGGTCCAGAAGATATTGACGTCACGGTCAAGCGCCCGGCCCAGTGTGACCAGGTAATCGGCCGGCCGATCCCCGAACACACGATCCAGCACCGGATCGTCGGAATAATAGCTGGGGCAGACGCTGAGTCGGGGAATGTCGGTATGGTCCCGGACCCAGGCCACGATATCAGCCTGGACCCGTGCCAGATCCGGCGTATCCGAGCGCATATCGTCAAACAGGATGGCGAGCTCGTCGAGGCCCAGCTTTTCCAGGCCCGCCAGCTTCCGTTCCAGAGCGCTGCGCGCCTCATCATCAAAACGATTGAAAATCTCATAGGGACTGAGCCCGACACCGAAACGTACCCCGTGTTCCCGGCAGAACTGCCCGTAAGAGGCCAGTTCAGCGGCTTCTGCCGGTGGATGTGGCTCCTGCCAACGGCGGCGCAGAAAGGGATCCGCCTTGGGGGCATACAAATAGAATTCGTAACCGTGCGGAACCAGTGACTTCACAAGGCTGCGACGCTCCGCCCAGGTCCAGAGAGGACCGTAGAACCCTTCGATAATGCCCAGTGGTGTCGTCATGGTGCCCCCTCCTGATCAAAAACCGGATCTGCCAAATGGCTCTGCATTACCACATGGTATACCCGGGGCAAGCAAATGGTATACGAGCGCCATAGGAGCGGCTGCGGAACGGCGCTATGATGCTCCAACACTTCCCGGGAGCCGGCAGCGATGCCAACCGATCAGTCTAACCGTCTTCATAGTCTTGACGCCCTGCGGGGCCTGGCTGCGCTCGGAGTTGTACTGTTTCACTACCTGCCCTATTACAACCAGCTCTACACTCACCAATTCAGCCTGCCGGCAGGTCTGGATAGCGCACTGCAGTTCGGGCGATACGGCGTTCATCTGTTTTTTATTCTGAGCGGTTTCGTGATTTTCATGACCCTGGAACGCACCCGAAGAGCCGGCTGGTTCGCCCTGGCACGTGCGTTCAGACTGTTACCTGCTCTGTGGGCCGGCATCATCCTGACCTCTGTCAGTGTTCATGTCCTCGGCCCTCCGGACCGCGCAGTCAGTCTTTCTGATGCTCTGCTGAATACGGTGCTCCTGCACGAGTATCTGGGCCTGCCCCATGTCGATGGAGCCTACTGGAGCCTGGTGGTGGAAGTGACTTTCTACGCCTGGATTGGATCCCTCTTCTACGGACTGAAGCAATGGCGCCACCTGAGGATTGCCCTCTGGCTCTGGCTGGCAATCAGCTACACCGGTGTCATCTGGTGGAAATCCCTGCCGGAATACCTGGAGTTCCCTGTCAAGGACCTGCTGTTTGTCAAATACGCCCCTCTGTTCATCAGCGGCATGATCCTGTATCGCTGGTACAGTCACGGCACACCCGCAGCCGGCGAGCGGCTTCTGCTTTTCCTGGCGGTCGCCCACAGTCTTCTGGCCTACAAGGCGCCTTTCAGCTTCTTCGTTCTGGGATGCTATGGCACCTTTGCCCTCGCGGTCGCCGGCCGCCTGCAATTTCTGGCGTGTCGCCCCCTGCTCTGGCTCGGCAGCCTGTCGTATACCCTTTACCTGGTTCATCAGAACATCGGTTACGGGATCATTGAACTGGCCTATGCCAACGGTTTACACGGAATCATCGGCGTCTGCCTGGCCCTGGCCACAGCACTGACACTGGCGGCCCTGATTCACCATGGTGTCGAAAAGCCCTCCCTCGCCTGGTTCCGGAATTGTCGGCTCAGGATGGCAAAACTCCCTGACAGCCCGCTCCCTGACCTGGGTCAACCATCCCCGGGGCGCGAGCGGTGAAAATCTCAACTAGACTCATGCACATATAAAGACATTCTGTATCGAGAGGAGCTCCCCATGGAAATCAAAACCTTCGCCGACCTGATTGACTGGACCCGCCAGTTGCATGCCCACCTTGCCCGCTGCCTGAAGGAATCCGCGGAACAACACCCGAACGAACGTGCCAGCGCCCTGCTCGACTACATCAGCACCCATGAAAGCCTGCTTGAGAAGGCGGTGGCCGAATACGAGAAGCAGGCCGACCCGAAGGCAATGAACACAAGGCTCTACGACTACGGTGTCCACAAGCCGATCGAACGCAACCGCACCTGCGACATCCACTACAAGGATCTCGACTTCGCCGGCATCGAAAAGGAGGTCTTCGATTTCCACGATCAGGTCATGGACCTGTACGACTCGCTGATTGGCAAGGCCGAAATCCCCGAGGCCAAGGCACTGCTGGAAGACCTGAAATCCCTGGAGGAGCATGAGGCCATGCGCCTGGCCAGCCAGATCGGACGGATGGATGACGTCTAGCACTTACGACCTAAGTATAATGATCCAGACTAATTCGTTCCGTTCGGGCGCAATAATTGCTACGGTGAACTAACATATGGAGTTGTTCATCCCTACAGGGAAAGAAACACCCGATAAAAATGACAAGAGGATAGAAGAGCAATGAAGATCCGTTCTGTTCTTTCCGCGGCTGTGCTGGCTGTGGCATCTACCTTTGCCGCCACGCAGGCGCACGCACAGGAAAAATTCAACCTCAGGCTGGCAGAGACCTGGGGCCCCAACTTCCCCATCTTCGGTGACACCACCAAGCGTTTTGCCGAAACCGTCGAAAAAATGTCCAACGGTCGCATCACCGTTCGCATCGACTCCGCCAACAAGCACAAGGCACCGCTGGGCGTCTTCGACATGGTCAAGGCCGGCCAGTACGACATGGGCCATTCCGCATCCTACTACTGGAAAGGCAAGGTTCCCGAGACCCTGTTCTTCACCAGCATGCCGTTCGGCATGAACGCCATGGAACAGTACGCCTGGTTCTATCACGGCGGCGGCATGGAGCTGATGCAGGAAGTGTATGAGCCGCACAACATGCTGTCCTTCCCGGGTGGTAACACCGGCGTCCAGATGGGCGGCTGGTTCCGCAAGGAAATCAACTCCCTGGAAGACCTGCAGGGCCTGAAGATGCGTATCCCGGGCTTCGCCGGTGAAGTCTTCGCCGAGGTTGGCGTCAACCCGACCAACATCGCCCCGGGCGAGCTGTACACCGCACTCGAGCGCAACACCATCGACGCGGTTGAGTGGGTAGGTCCGGCCCTGGATCTGCGTCTGGGCTTCCAGCAGATCGCCGACTACTACTACACCGGTTGGCACGAGCCGGCCACCGAGCTGCAGTTCCTGATCAACAAGCGGGTCTGGGACAAGATGCCGGAAGATCTGCAGGAAATCATGCGTGTCGCCATGCGCACTGCATCCTACGACATGCTGGTTCATTCCCAGCACGCCAATGCTGAAGCCTGGGCCAATATCAAGAAAGAGTATCCGAACGTGCAGATCAAGCAGTTCCCGGATGACGTATTTGACGCCATGTACGCTGCCAACAAGAAGCTCCTGAAGGAAGCGGCGGACGAAAGCGAAATGGCTGCCAAGATCATCGAATCCCAGCAAGGCTACCTGGAACAGAGCCGTGCTTACACCGACATCTCTGAGCGGGCATACCTCAACACGATGGCCGAAGTCGAGTAAACTGGGGCCGTTCTGATTGAGAGCCGGGATCGCTTTCGAGTGGTCCCGGTTTTGTCGTTTCTAGCAACCGAGAAATACCAAACCGCTTTGCGGGGGATGTTCGATGGGGTTCATTATCAAACTGGATGAGGGCCTGGCCTGGCTCTCGAAAATCTGTGGCTGGATAGCCTGCGTGGCCATGATCCTGATGGCCGCGAACGTGTTCTATGATGTGGTCGCACGTTACGCGTTCAACAATGTTTCCATTGCCATGCAGGAAATGGAGTGGCATCTGTATTCGGTCGTGTTTCTGCTGGGTATTCCCTACGCCCTGCGCACGGACGGGCATGTCCGGGTCGACGTCTTCTATACCAACTGGAGTGACAAGACCAAGGCCTGGGTCAACTTGATTGGTGCAATCATTTTCGTTATTCCTTTCGCCTACCTGATCGGCATCTACGGCTATACCTTTGCCGTGGACTCCTACAACATGGGCGAAGGCAGCGGTGATCCGGGCGGGCTGCCGCACCGCTGGATCATCAAGGCCGTCATTCCGTTCACCGCTGTGTTCATCGGGACCGCCGGCCTTAATATGGCGACCTTTGCCATCCGGGTCCTCTCCGGCGAAAAACGGTACGAAGTGGAACACAGTGGGGGAGGTCTCGCATGATCGGTATGATTATGTTCGGCGTGGCCCTGTTCATGCTGATGCTGGGCTTCCCGGTGGCGTTTACCTTCGGCGGCGTCGCGCTGTTCTTCGGTATCTTCGCCGAGGGCATGGATCTGTTCGCATTCATGCCTTACCGGATCATGAGTGTGATGCAGAACACCGTTCTGATGGCGGTTCCCTTGTTCATCTTCATGGGGGTTGTACTTCAGCGCACCCGGCTGGCAGAACAGTTGTTGACCTCTATGGGGCGGCTGTTTGGTGGCCTGCCCGGTGGTCTAGCGATTTCGACTATCCTGGTCGGCGCCCTGCTTGCCGCCTCCACCGGTGTGGTTGGCGCCAGTGTGGTCGCCATGGGCCTGATCTCCCTGCCGGTCATGCTGGCCCATAAGTACGACAAGCGCCTGGCCACCGGTACCATCTGCGCCTCCGGCACCCTGGGGCAGATCGTGCCCCCGTCCATCATCCTGATCATCCTGGGTGACGTGCTGGGCCTGCCGGTTGGTGACCTGTTCAAGGCCGCAGTCTGGCCGGGTGTCGTGCTCATTGGCCTGTACATCATCTACATCCTGTTCCTTACCCGCCTGAAGCCGGAAACCGCTCCGGCCATGCCGGAAGACCCGACCCGCTCACGCAAGCAGGAGATCGTCTCGGCCTTGCTGGCAATCATTCCGCCACTGGCACTGATTGTCGTGGTCCTGGGCTCGATCTTTACCGGCATTGCCACGCCTACCGAATCCTCCGCCCTGGGTGGTGTCGGTGCCGTGGTACTGGCCATCATCTACAAGCAGTTCTCGTTCAAGATGGTATGGGATGCGGCCAAGGACACCGTCAGCGTGACCGCCATGGTCTTCGCTATCCTGATCGGCGCGACCGCCTTCTCCATGGTGTTCAGTTACACCGGTGGTGATTATCTGCTCGAAGAATGGCTGATGATGCTGCCGGGCGAGCAGTGGGGCTTCATCATCCTGGCAATGGTGGTGATCCTGGTGCTGGGTTTCTTCATCGACTTTGTGGAGATTTCCTTCATCATTGTGCCGATCCTGGCACCCATAGCCGAAGCCATGGGCATCAACATGCTCTGGTTCGCCATCCTGATCGCCATGAACCTGCAGACCAGCTTCCTGACCCCTCCATTCGGGTTCTCGCTGTTCTATCTGAAGGGGGTGGCACCACCGGAAGTCAAAACCACGGATATCTACAAAGGCATTATCCCATTCATTGCCATACAGATATTCGTGCTGGCGTTGATCGTCATCTTCCCGGAGTGGTTCGGGATGAGCGCAACCTACTGAGCCAGCGGTTCCCTGATAAACCGGGCTTTCGAGCCCGGTTTTTTTATGCCCGACCGGAACAAACCTGACAATTTGTGATCGTTTTCTATACTGAACGGAAGTCACTCATTTCAGACAGGTAACCGAGGGAAGGGGAACCCCATGACTGAGAGTACAGCCCGGAAAACCGAACGATCGGAAAAAGAGCAGAAAGCCCACGTTCTGACCCTGCCACTGGCCGACACCCGGGTTGATCGCGAGCCACACAGTTATGAACGCTGGCTGGTCACCAAACTGATGCGCATGGCCGGTTCGCCGCCGGTGCGTTTCAGGCTCTGGAACGGTGATGTGATCGAACCGGAGCAGCATCAAGAAGCCAGCTTTACCCTGCATCTCAAAGATCCCAAGGCCCTGTATTCGCTGGTTGCCAACCCCAACCTGGCCTTTGGCGACTTGTACGCCGCCGGCAGGCTTGATATCGAGGGCGACCTGCCCGACCTGATGGAAACTCTCTACCGGGCGGTCCATGCGGCACGCGAGAAGTGGCCGCGTTGGCTGGACGCACTGTGGAAAAACCACAATCCCCGTGCCACCGGCATTGCCGAAGCCAAGGAAAACATCCATCACCATTACGATCTCGGCAACGAGTTCTACCAGCTCTGGCTGGACCGGGCGGAAATGCAGTACACCTGCGCCTACTACGAAGAGCCGGACCTGACCCTGGAGCAGGCCCAGCTCGCCAAGCTGGAACACGTCTGCCGCAAACTGCGCCTCAAACCGGGCATGACCGTGGTGGAGGCCGGCTGTGGCTGGGGTGGCCTGGCCCGCTACATGGCCCGCAACTATGGTGTGAAGGTGCACTCCTACAACATTTCCAGGGAGCAGCTCGCTTATGCCCGCGAGGAATCCCGACGGCAGGGGCTGGACAGTCTGATCACCTACGTCGAGGACGACTATCGCAACATCGAGGGGCAGTACGACGCCTTTGTCTCCATCGGCATGCTCGAACACGTGGGCAAGGAGAATTACCCGGCGCTGTCGGAGCTGATCAAGCGCAGCCTGAAGCCCAATGGCATTGCACTGCTCCACAGCATCGGCCGGAACCGGCCCATGCTGATGAACGCCTGGATCGAGAAACGGATCTTCCCGGGCGCCTACCCGCCCAGCATTGGCGAGTTCATGGAGATCTGCGAGCACAGCGATTTCTCGGTACTCGACGTTGAGAATCTCCGGCTGCACTACGCCCAGACGCTGTCACACTGGATGGAGCGTTTCGAGGCCAGTCAGGACAAGGTTGCGGACATGTACGACGAGCACTTCACCCGGGCCTGGCGCCTCTACCTCGCCGGCTCAATCGCGGCCTTCCGTGCCGGGTCACTGCAACTGTTCCAGGTGGTGTTCACCCACGGGGGCAACAACCAGCTGCCACAAAACCGGGGCGACCTTTACACCTTCCCGGCAGCCCCGGAGGAGGCCTGATGGATTACTACGACCTGATCATCGTCGGGGCCGGCCCTGCCGGCTCAACCCTGGCCAAGGCCCTTGAAAACACCGGCAAACGGATCCTGATCATCGACAAACAGGACTTCCCCCGGGACAAGACCTGCGCGGGGTGGGTGACTCCAGCGGTCATGAGGGAACTGGATATCGATCTGACAGATTATGGTACCGGCCGAACCCTTCAGCCGATCCGCAGGTTCCGGATCGGCATGATGGGCCAGGCACCGGTGGAGAATGATCATGGTGAAGTGGTGAGTTATGGCATCCGGCGCTGCGAATTTGATAACTACCTGCTGGACCGGGTGACAACCGCCACCCGACAGCTGGGCACCCCGGTAAAATCCATCGAACGCCAGGACGGCAACTGGGTCGTCAACGAAACCTGGGAGGCGCCGCTGATCGTCGGTGCCGGCGGCCACTTCTGCCCTGTGGCCCGCCTGCTGGGTGAAGGCCCGGGTAGCCATGAAACGGTGGTGGCGGCCAAGGAAGTGGAATTCCAGATGACCGACGAACAGGCCAGCGTCTGCCAGGCCCGGGGTGATACCCCGGAGCTGTGGTTCTGCCGGGATCTCAAGGGCTACGCCTGGGTGTTCCGCAAAGGCAACTATCTCAATATCGGCCTGGGCCGTGAGGACAACCACAAACTGAGCGAACACCTGCAGGCATTCGTCGAGGAGATGAAAACCAGCGGCCGCATCCCTGCCGACCTGCCCGGACGCTTCAAGGGCCATGCCTACCTGCTGTATGCCCACGCCGAGCGCCCGCTGGTCGACGACGGCGTGATCCTGATTGGCGATTCCGCCGGACTGGCCTATACCCAGAGTGGTGAGGGCATCCGCCCGGCCGTGGAATCCGCCCTGCTGGCCGCGGAGGTTCTTCGCAAGGCGACAGATTATTCCGCCTCATCCCTGCAGGTGTATGGCGATGCCATTGCCGAACGCTTTGGCAACCGGGCGTCGGACACGGAACAGGGCTGGCAGGTACCGGACTGGCTCAAGACCCCTCTGGCCAGTACCCTGATGCGTTCCCACTGGTTTACCCGCAAGGTGGTGACCGAGAAGTGGTTCCTGCACCGAGAGGTGCCGCCGCTGGAGGTGGCCGTCTGAAACGCAAAGAGGCCGGGCAATTGCCCGGCCTCTGAATTTCCTCGCGACGACAACCTTGCTGCAACCGCTGGCGACGCCTTGGAACTACGAACTTAGAACTTCACACGCATGCCTGCAAGGAAGCCCATGTCGGTGTTATCTTCGTCGGTATCCGCAATTTCGGCGAATACGCTGACATTTTTGGCAGACGGCATCTTGTAGGTCACGTTGGCGTACCAGGCAGTCACATCTTCCTGACCATCGGTTTCCTGATTCTGCATACCAACAGCAACATCAGTGGTGCTGGCAACGCCGACTACGGCCGCTACGTTGTAAAGCGTGGTTTCGAGGTCTGTGTTGCTGTCGTCAGTGACGCTGTAATCCGCCGCGAGGGTTGCGAACCCTGCATCATAGGCTGCACTGACACCGTAGGTATCCAGAGAGTCAGCGCCGATCGGCGTGTGCTGCTGGTAGGCGGCAGCGAGGGTCAGACCAGCAAACTCGGTAGCAGCGAACAAGTCGAAGAACTCACCGGTGATTCCATCCTTGTCTTCAGCTTCCAGCTCATGAGATGCAACCAGGTAAACGTTCTCCAGCTCAACGTCGAGGCGGATGGTGTCATCACCGTCGGTATCGACAGCATCGAACTGGTCTTCATCCAACGGAGCTTCATAGGCTTCTTCAATGCCAAACTCGTCAGACGCGAAGTTCTGCTTACCAATAGACAGAGCCGCAACGCCGTACTGCATGCCAACGTAGGCTTCCTCGATCGGCTCGTTCACATCTTTGCCGTTGGCATGATCCTTAAAGTCGAAATCCAGGCGACCGAAAGCCTTCATGTCGTCACCCAGATCATAGCTGACATAGTTTTTCAGCTCCAGATCGTCAAAATCCACGTATTCATTGGTGTCATCTCCGATTTTTTTACGCAGTTGAATCTGGAAATCACCGTTCAGCTTGTAGGTAAAACCCTCTTTTTCGTAAACAGTTGCAGCACTGGCAGAACCCACAGCTACAGAGGACACAGCAACAGCCAGAAGAAGCTTCTTCATTTGTTTCGACTCCATTATCGATTGGTGTTATGGACTTCAATTGCTGGAATGAATCCAGTTCTTCCACTCATCCCGAGTTGTCTTATCGGCTTTCAAATACCAGTACCGCAGCATTTGATTCACCATTTCCTGATCCGGGGCACCTGCCGATGTCGACGGCCACCCTTCTTCTTTTTCCAGTAATTCCATGTCGGCGCCCGGGAGGTTGGCACCCAGGGCCGCCGGAGATTCGGATCGGTTGAAAGCGTCCAGCTCTCGCTCGTAATCACGGACCAGCTGAAAACCTTCTTTTTCCAGGACATCAACATCGAAATTGATCGACTGTTGGTCTGTGGTGGTCAGCTGCCAGTTACCTGCCCGGTTGAACATTTCCAGCTCCCGGCTATTTCCGATTTCCGGTGCCTGTACAGTCAGTTCGGTATCCTCCGCCCGGAACAACAGCGCGAAAGCGTCGCTGGTTTCCGGCATACCCTCGTCAGAGGACCGGCCCACCTCCACGGTGCAATCCACTACCAGCTGATGCCGCCCGTTGGTCAGGGTCAGCGGCCCATTAGAATCGATGGCGGCACCATCCAGGGCCCGCACACTGACGCACGGCCCGAGATTGAGCTGCACCTCGGACCAGGCCAGCGAGGGCAGCAGCGCACCCGCCACAATCAACGTCCTGTGAAACGAATTCACTCTAATAATCACTTGCTCTAGACGACCTGTTACCAGAATTGCTGAGCAGCCTAACCGGCGTTTGTTACCAAACCGTGTCACTGGGCCAGACCGTTTGAGATTCAAAAAAAGCCGGGGGTGCCCCGGCAAGACCTTGTTAACTCGAAAAAAACAACGCAATGAACAACACATGTCGAAGCCACTGCTGAAAATGGTGTGCCGGCCATTCCAGTGGCAGTCACTTAGAACCGCTTCAAGCTTCGGAAGGCAGTATGGGGAGGGTGTGTGACAGAATTATTAAGAAAAGATATAAATACCGTGACTTAAAGATTTATTAGATATTAAAAATGCCGCGCGTTAACGCGCGGCATTTTTTTAGGGGGTCAGGGACCGGTCCCAGGACATTCGTCAATTGGTCAGTTTGATGCCCCAGAGGGTGGTGGTGCCGCTGACTTCATTGCCCACTGCCAACATCGGTTGGCCGTTCGGACTGTCCTGAGCGCCGATAAAGGCCAGACCCTCGGGTCCCAGGTCTCCAGCGGCAGCAGAAGTCACCTCCGCCGAGAAATCCCGGTTGTTGAAATAGCCGACAAACATCGCCTGTATCGGGTCGGTCACATCGTAGACCATGATTCCACCAACCCTTTCCAGGCCAATAAAGGCATAACTACGCCCCTCGATTTCGCCGACGACAATCGCCTCCGGCTCAGGGCCCTTGTCGTCAGAACGGTCATCAAAGCCATTTTCGTCATTGCTGCTATTGAAGAACTCCGGGTTGGCCTCAGCCACGAAGCGCTCGAAATCGCTCCCGGAATCGAACACTGGCACTCCCTGTGCGTTCCAGATGGTAAAGGAGCGCGCACCATAGGAATAAAGTTCGTTGTATACGCAATCGGCCTCGACATCGGTTGCCAGATCGCTTGCGTTACAGCCATTGCTGATACCCGAAGCCGATGAAACCCGCAGGCGGCCGAGGTTTTCCTGCTTTTGGAGTTCCTCCTGATCAGGGAAGGCTTGCGGGTCCAATTGCAGGTCCTTGACGCGGAACTCTTCGGTCCAGCCATCGTAATCCCTGGCGTCACCTTCATTGGCGGTCAAGTAGTAGGCCTGACCATTGGCACCGTATGCTGTGATGGCGTCCGGCATATACATGCCCTTTATCGGCCAGTTGAGGAACTGGATGGCGTCATCCTTATTGCTGGCATCCAGCTCATTGCCTGCCATGCTGTGATCCTTGAAGCCCAGAGGAAGCACGTCGACAATCCGGGCAGTGGCGATATCCAACACGGCAACCGCATTGTTTTCCTGAAGCGTGACCCAGGCCTGGCTGTTATTCGGGGACACGGCGATGTATTCCGGCTCGAAGTCCTGGGAGGCAGAAGCGTCGGGACCAAAAATCCGAACCCCTGATTCTCTCAATTCATCTTCTCGGCCATTAAAAGCGGTGAAATCGGCGGTTCGTACAGTCACGTTCTCGACACCGTGGGTCAGATCAATGACGCTGACCGAACCTTCCGGGTCACGACCGTAGCTTTTGCTGGGCTCGCCTTCGTTGGCAACTAGCACTTTCTGGCCATCACGGGTGAATGTGAGCATGTCTGGCAGAGCACCGACCTCGACTTCACCCACCTTGTTCAAGCCGGTAGCGTCATAGAACACCACCTTGCCATTGTCCTGTTTCACCTCGGCTTCAACCGCCACCGCAACAAGGTTACCGTCAACTGCCACGCTATTGGCCGATGCCCCTTCAACGGTGGCGTCGATGGTTTGCACCCGCTTGGGATTGGCCGGATCGCGAATGTCGAGCACATCCACGGTGGAGGCATTAGCGTTAACAACGAACAGGCGCTGGTTACGCTTGTCATAAGCAACGATTTCAGCAGCACTCTCGTCGAAAACGTTGCCCGTAGGACGATAACTGCCCAGAACACTCAGCTGGAGTTGAGATTGACGGTTATCAATTGCGCTCTCAGCCTTACCGGCAGAATCCAGTAAACTGCACGCACTCATAACCGCTCCGGACAACAGAACCGCACCAGCGGACAAAACACCTTTCATTTCCATGATCACCTCTTGTATATGGACCCTTGTTGGTCGGCCAAAAGAGTACAGCCCAACCGTGACAGGAACCTTTCAGAGTCAAGGTGCTTGTTGCTCGATGGATGCTTGTGCTGGAAATAAAAAAGGCGACTCGGATGGGTCGCCTTTCTGGATCATTTGAGATGCTGTACCCGGTTTTACTTCCCGAGGTAACTCCGGTACATCCACACCGTCTTTTCCTGCTGAGAGATATAGTCGCTCATCAGGGCAACGGTACCTTCGTCCTCGGCGTCGCCGGCCAGGCTCAGCAGGTTACGCTGCTTGCCGATGAGTTTGCCGAAGCTCTCCACGATGTTCTCCACCGCTTCGCGACCATCGGAGACGTCCTTGCGCTCCGGAATTTCGGAAAGCTCCATGTAGGTGCTGTAGGCATGGGCCGGACGGTGACCCAGGGTCAGCACCCGCTCGGCGATCTCGTCGATCTTCAGGAGCAGGTCGTCATACAGTTCCTCGAACTTGGCGTGCAGTTCGAAAAAGTTCTCGCCCTTGATGTTCCAGTGATAGCCCCGGACGTTCATGTAGAAGATCTGGTAGTTGGACAACAGATCGTTCAGCGCATCTGACAGTTCCACGGTTTTTCCGGTATCAAGACCAATGAAGTTCTTGCTCATTACGTACCTCCTTGACGCTTTCTAAAACTATAGGTCCCACTTTAAGCGGGCCAACAAGATCGGTGAAGTTGTATCAGACAATCTCTTCCATAGCCCAGGCTTATATAGCCATCGGCAAAGCTATAGCCCGGCACTATCAATTTTCTTTAAACAATCTATTTAACAATAATTCTCACTTGCTCTTAAATGAGATCTAAAGACAACACACGCGGAGCGGATCATGAGTGCCTTGAAACTGTTCGTACACGACCATGGTTCGAAGGGTGACCAATCCCTGCTGAAAACGATCACCTTCGCCATCACCCACTTTATCGTTGCCTTCACAGTGGCTTACCTGCTCACCGGAGACATCATTGTTGGCAGCCTGATTGCCATGGTCGAGCCGGCTATCAACACCGTGGCCTACTTCTTCCACGAGAAGGTCTGGGCTCGCCGCCTACGTAATGCAAGGGGCCCGGACAACACCCTACCCCACAATCAGCCCAGCACCTGCTGACTGAGATCAAGGGTCGGTCAGACTCCCGGCCCGCATTCGAGGCACTCGTCGGCCAGCTCTGGTCCGATCTGCAGGTTCCGGTTCAGCTGCTTGAGCGCGGTACGCAGCCCCTCCTCGATCACCGGATGGTAGTAAGGCATCGCCAGCATCTCGCTGACGGTCATCCGTTTCTGGGCACACCAGGCCAGCAGGTGGGCAATGTGTTCCGCCGCCGGCCCGAACATTTCCGCCCCCATGAACAGGCCACTGCCATGTTCGCCATACACCCGGAGAATCCCCCGGTTCTTGCCAATGACCCGGCTGCGCCCCTGGTCTGCAAAGGAAACCTCGCCCACCGCGAAACAGCCATGGCATTGTTTGTCGACCTGATCAATGGTCAGCCCCACGGTGGCAATCTGGGGGTCGGTAAACACCACTCCCAGGGGAACATGGCGCAGACCGGTACGCACATCCGGCCAGGCCGCAGCATTGTCTCCCGCGATACGTCCCTCATCCGCAGCCTCGTGCAGCAGGGGACGGTCATTGTTGGCGTCCCCGGCGATGAAGATATGACTGTCGCCACAGCGCAGGGTGTACTCGTCGAACACCGGTGAACCCCGGTCATCCAGTTCGATATCGGCATTCTGGATATCCAGGTTGTCCACGTTCGGGCGACGGCCGGTGGCTGCCAGCAGATAATCGAAGGTCTCGGTCACCGGTTCGCCCGAGCCGTTTTTGAAGGTCACGGCCACCCCTTCATCGGTCCGCTCGACATGGGTCACATCGGCATCCGGATCCAGCGGAAACTCCTGGTTGAAGATTTCCAGGGCACAGGCGCGGATGGCATCGTCCTGGATCGAGCCGATCGCACCGCCCACGCCAAACATCCGAACCCGCACACCAAGACGACTCAGGGCCTGTCCCAGTTCGAGGCCGATCACCCCCGGCCCGAACACTGCTACCGAATCCGGCAGGTCATCCCAGTCGAAAAGGTCATCGTTGACGATGAGGCGATCCTTCGCCTCCTTCAGAAAGCCCGGAATGTTTGGCCGGGACCCGGTGGCGATGATGATGCGTTCGGCCTGAACCTCCACGTCATCTCCCACAATCAGGCGATTGGGGCTGGCAAAGCGGGCATGGCCCATCAACCGGTGGGGCTCCGGGAAACCCTGGACGGATTCCACCACCGACGAGACAAAACGATCACGCTCCTGGCGCACCCGCTCCATGACCCGGCGACCGTCAATTGCGACCTCTCCCGGCGAGATACCGAATTCCTCTGCCTCCACCATGGCATGGGCATGTTCTGCAGCTGCAATCAGCAACTTGCTGGGCATACAGCCGACCCGGGCGCAGGTGGTGCCGTACTGCTCGCCCTCGATCAGGACGACCTTGTCTGTTGCCTTGCGTACACGCTGGTAGGCCACCATGCCGGCCGTCCCTGCCCCGATGATCGCCACGTCCACTTCGTGCTTTTTCACAACATGCCTCCTCAGCCGGCACAGGTGGGCCGGATCCCATGAATTCGCTGGTGATCTGTTTTCTTCCAGTATAGAAGCAGCCCGGGGGCCGGCGTAAACCAACAGATCAATCGCGGCGGGACAGCCATGGAAAAATGACCTACCCTTACCGGTTTCTGCCAACAGGTTCGACGGGAGATAGCGAATGGTTCAGTACTGGCCAGAATTCCTGACCATTGTCGTGGCTCATCTGCTGGCTGTGGTCAGCCCCGGGCCGGATTTTGCGGTGATGCTCAGACAAGCCCTGTGCCAGAGCCGGAGGAATGCGTTACTGAGTGCCGCCGGGGTGGGCGCCGGCATTCTGGTTCATGTGACCTATTCCCTGCTGGGCATCGGCCTGCTGATCAAACAGTCGGTAATGCTGTTCAGCGTGTTGAAAGTGGTCGGGGCCCTGTACCTGGCCTGGATTGCCCTGCAGTGCCTCCGGGCCAGGGCCGGCAGTATTCATGTGGAAACCGGGAAGGCTCCGGCACAGTCAGCCTTGGCGGCGTTGCGGCTCGGCTTTCTCACCAATGCCCTCAACCCCAAGGCAACGCTGTTCTTCGTGGCCCTGTTTTCAGTGGTGATCAGCCCCGGTACGCCCCTGGCGGTGCAGGCGGGGTACGGCATCTACATGGCGGTGGCCACCGGCGCCTGGTTTGCCCTGGTGGCAGTGTTCTTCACGCTGCCCCGGGTCCGCCAGGCCTTCAATCGCTTTGGCCACTGGCTGGACCGGATCATGGGTGGAGTGTTACTGGTCCTGGCTGCGCAACTGCTGCTGTCTACAGTGAGCGAATCAGAGCCTCTGTCTGCTCCCAGCCCAGGCACGGATCGGTGATCGAGCAGCCGTAGAGCAGTTCACTACCATCATCCTGACGCCCCGGTTCCAGGAAGCTCTCCAGCATCAGCCCACGGATATGGGTGTTACCGGCCCGCTTCTGGGCCATGACTTCCCGGGCAATATCGATCTGGCGCTCTGCCTGTTTGCAGGCGTTGTCGTGGCTGCAGTCCACCATGACGGCAGTGGACAGACCTGCCTTCTCCAGTCCTTCCACGGCAGCGGCAATGCTGTCCGCGTCGTAGTTGGTCACTCCCCGGCCACCGCGAAGCACCAGATGGGTATCCGGGTTACCCCGGGTCGAGATCATCACCGGCGCTCCGGTGGCGGACACGCCCAGGTGATGGTGCGGATGAGCCGCAGACTTCATGGCATTGGTAGCAACCGCGATCCCGCCGTCAGTACCGTTCTTGAAGCCAACCGGCATGGGCAGACCGCTCACCATTTCCCGGTGGATCTGGGATTCGGTGGTGCGAGCCCCGATAGCGCTCCAGCTGACCAGATCGCCGAGATAATCCAGGGCAAACGGACTGAGGGCCTCGGTGGCCAGTGGCAACCCGAGCCCGGCCAGTTCCAGCAAAAGCCGGCGGGAACGTACCAGCCCCTGTTGCAGGTCCCCCTGCCCGTTTCGCTCCGGATCGTACAGCAGACCTTTCCAGCCGACGGTAGTCCGGGGCTTCTCCAGGTATGCCCGCATCACGATCAGGAAACGGTCACTGACATCCTCGGCCAGCTCCTTGAGACGGCGACCGTAATCAAGAGCTGCCTGCTCATCGTGAATCGAACACGGTCCCATCACGATCAGGGTCCGGTCATCCCTGCCCTGCAGGATATTCCGGATTGCCTGTCGATAGCCCTGCACCTGAGCCAACAGATCCGGCCCTGCAGGAAATTCCCGGCGCAGTTGTTCCGGTGATGGCAGGGCGGTTTCCTGTCGATGGCTGTCTGCTGCTGCGACAGCGTCGTTCAGCGCATCGGCTTTCAGTGGCATGTTCATAGCGGTGTTCCCGTTTCCCTTGGTCAGAATCAAAAAAGCCCCGGCTGGGCTACCAGTCGGGGCTTTTTCGAGTCCGGTGGCAGCCTGGGTTACTGCCGGGCTGCCTTCCTCGTAATTCGTCGGATCAAAATCCTATGGGCGGCCCGGGTTCTGGCTAAAATAAAAGCCATAACCAAACCACCAATAAAACACAGCCGCGACTGAAGCGATCGGTTTTGCCCCGAAAGCTTGCAGAACATTCAATTGACAGGTCGCGTTTGTGGTCTTCATGCTTTTCAATATATACCTCCGGTTTCCGCCTTGGCAACCCGGAGACCAAAGTTTTTCCGTTTACCCTTGTTTGCGGAGTGCCAATGCCCTCGTTCCACGTCAGCCTGAGCCGATTACTGGTCCTGTTCGTCATGGTCGTGCCCATCTGGCTCACTTCCGTGTCTGCCCATGCCCAGACCGAGACCCGGAGTTACCAGCTGGATGCCCGCCCCGCTGAAGACGTGGCCGCCCAGATCCGGGACCTGTATGCCGATGCCCCGGTCACGGTGACCGCCCGGGGACAGCAGCTGATGGTGCGGGGCGAGCCCCGTTTGCTGGATGAGATCGGCACTCTGGTGGAGTCATTGGATGTGGCGCCCGCCCAGCTCCGGATCACGGTGAGGACCCGGGAGGAGGTCAGTGGCGAGCGCTCGGGGGCCGGTGTTTCAGCCCGGGACGGGAACGTCGGGGTGACCGTGGAGCGCAAAAGCTCCAGCAGCGGCAGCAACCAGCAGCGAACCCTGATGGTGCAGGATGGCCAGACCGCCCACATCACCTCCGGCCAGGTGCGCACCCTGCCCATCGCCATCCGTGGCGGCCGGAATCCGGCGGCGTTTCTCGAACAGGTGGAAACCCGGAGCGGTTTTCTGGTCAGCCCCCAGGTCATTTCCAGTCAGGCCGTGGAACTGAATATTGTTTCGTTCGAGGAGGACCCGGCGCAGATCCAGGGCTATGAGACGGAAGCGCTGCTGACCATCCGGCGGGTCGAGCCCGGGCAATGGGTTTCCCTGGGCAGCATTGCCCGGAGCAGCACACGCAGTGACAGCGGCATCGCCTATCAGGTGGAGAGCAACCGATCCGGCAGCCGCAGCGTGGAGGTCAAAGTGGAGATTGTGCCCTGACTCAGGCCCGGGCGTTGTTCAGCAGCACCTGTTTGGCTTCGTTGATCTTGGCGGCGAGGTAGTCGTTGCCGCCCCGGTCCGGGTGCAGCTTCTGGATCAACCGGCGATGGGCCGCAATGACGTCCTCCTTCGGGCAGCCGGGCTCCACCCCGAGTATCTCACAGGCCTCGCGCTCGGACATGTCACTGGCCGATGGCGGACTCTGGCCGGCCTGCTGCCGGGAATCACCCCCCGGATCGGGGATCTCCCTACCCATCATCCGGGCCAGCGCCGGGGCATACTTCAACAGGGCCGGCGCCTTGCGCAGCAGGGGGATCACCGCCGCAATGGCCGCAGTAATGACATGAACCCGTCCGGTCAGCACCATGAACAACAACAGGGCGCCACCGACCACCAGAACGCTCTTCCAGACGGCATCTTTTTTCTTTTCCGGCGTCAATGCGCCCCAGCGTTTCAGAATAACGAAAACGGCCGCGGCCAGCGCCAGGCCGAGAATCCACTGCATGGGCTAATCCCCTTTTGGCATGCGGTCGTAATTGTGTCACCTGCGATATGGAAAATACCAGTGTCCGGCAAACGGGGGTAGCGCCTTGCGTCCCCCGGATACTGCTTTTCGCTCTGCTTTCTGAATTTAGTCTTAAAGACTGTCAAAACGGTGACAACCCCTTCCGTTTTTTTATAGGATGCTACGTTTTACGGAAAAAATAACCGCCTCCAATATCACCTGTGTTGATCCGAGGCATCAACACTCAATGGACACAGATTCCAGGGTCTGAACTATGCGCACTGCTTCCCGCTTCATCATTGTCATTATTTTTCTTGGCGTCGTCCTTGGTGGCATCTTTGGCTACAAGTTCTACCAGTTCGGCCAAATGAAGGAGCAAATGTCCCAGCCGCAACCACCGGCGAAGATTTCCGCGACCGATGCCCGGGTCGAACAATGGACACCCTCGATCAAGGCCGTTGGCAGCATTGAAGCCATCAATGGTATCGAGATTGCCAACGAGGTGCCCGGCGTCATCGAGAGCATCAACTTCGAATCCGGCGATACCGTCCAGCAGGGCGACGTGCTGATCCGCCTGAACGCAGAGATCGACGAGGCAGCGCTGCGCACACGCCGGGCCGAAGCCCAGCTGGCGCAACAGGAATTCAAGCGGGTATCCGACCTCCTGCCCAAGCGCGCCGTTTCCCAGTCCCAGTACGACCAGGCCAAGGCCAACTACGACGCGGCCCGGGCACGGGTGAACGAGGCGGAAGCCCAGCTCAACAAGAAAATCATCCGGGCGCCGTTTGACGGCACCGTGGGCATCCGGATGGTGGACCAGGGTGAGTACATTGCCACCGGCACACCGATTGTCGAGATCAACATGCTCAACCCGATTTACGTTGACTACACCCTGTCTGAAAAGAACCTGGCCGATATCGCAACGGGCTTCCCGGTGAAAGCCACCGTTGCCGCGGTCCCGGATGCAGAGTTCGAGGGTGAGATCAGCGCCATCAATACCTCGGTTAACCCGGAAACCCGCACCGTGCGCGTTCGTGGCACCCTGAAGAATGACAAACAGCTGCTGCGTCCAGGCATGTTCGCGACCATCATGACCCTTCAGCCCGAGGACAACGAAGTGGTGACCGTGCCCCGGACGGCCATTTCCTACAACACTTACGGCGACTTCGTGTTCGTGGTCGAGGAAAACGACAACGGCGAGCTGGTGGTCAACCGCCGGACCGTCACAACAGGCCAGACCCGGGAAGGCCGGGTAGCCATCCTGTCCGGCCTGGAAGCCGGGGAAACCGTGGTATCCAAGGCCCTGTTGCGACTGCGGGCCGGCCAGAAAGTAGAGATCCAGGAAGACTCCGCGCAAACGCAGGAGGCGTCTGAATAATGCGATTTACCGACATATTCATCCACCGTCCGGTACTCGCGACGGTGGTCAGCCTGTTGATCCTGCTGCTCGGTGCCCGGGCCGCCATGGAGATGGAGATCCGGCAGTATCCGGAACTCGAGAGCACCACTGTAACGGTAACCACGGCCTACCCCGGTGCCAGCTCCGACCTGATCAAGGGCTTCATCACCACGCCCCTGCAACAGGCCATTGCCGAAGCCAGTGGTATCGATTACCTGACCTCCACCAGCTCCCAGGGCGTCTCCACCATCGAGGCGAAGATGGAGCTGAACTATGACGCCAATGCCGCCCTGGCGGAGATCCAGGCGAAGGTCGCCAGTCAGCGCAACGTGCTGCCCGCAGAGGCGCAGGACCCGGTGATCACGTCCACCACCGGCGATTCCACCGCGCTGATGTATATCGCCTTCTACAGCACCGAGCTGGCCGTACCGCAGATAACCGACTACCTGACCCGGGTGGTCCAGCCCAAATTGCAGGCGCTCCCGGGCGTCGGCAAGGCCCGCCTGTTCGGCCGCAAGTTCGCCCTGCGGGTATGGCTGGATCCCGAGCGACTGGCCGCCGTCGACATGACCCCGCCGGAAGTGGTCTCCAGGCTTCGGGCCAACAACTACCAGGCCGCGGTGGGCAACACCAAAGGCCAGTATGTTGAAATCGCCATGACCAGCGATACCGATGTGGCCGACCCGGACCAGTTCCGCAACCTCGTGGTAAAAACCCGGGACGGCACCCAGATCCGGCTCCAGGACATCGCCCGCGTGGAGCTGGGCTCGGAAACCTACGATGAGCTGGCGCTGTACAAGGGTCAGCCGGCCACTTACGTTGCCATCGAGCTGGCCCCCGGCGCCAACCCGTTGACGGTGGCAGGGCTGGTCAAGGACGCACTGCCGGATATCGAAAGCCAGCTGCCCTCGGGCCTGGATGTCCGGCTCGCCTATGACGCCTCCGACTTCATCGAGGACTCCATCAACGAGGTCATCAAGACCCTGCTGGAAGCACTGGTCATCGTTCTGGTGGTGGTCTTCCTGTGCCTGGGCTCCATCCGTGCCTCGGTAGTGCCCTCGGTGGCGGTGCCGCTATCCTTGATCGGCGGTGCCTTCGTCATGCTGATGTTCGGGTTCTCCCTGAACCTGCTGACGTTGCTGTCCATGGTGCTGGCCATCGGTCTGGTGGTGGATGACGCCATCATCATGGTGGAAAACGTGCACCGGCATATCGAACAGGGCGAATCCCGATTCGAAGCCGCCATCAACGGCGCCCAGGAAATGGCCGTACCGATCATCGCCATGACCACCACACTGGTGGCGGTCTACGCGCCCATCGGTTTCATGGGCGGCCTGGTGGGCTCGCTGTTCACCGAATTCGCCTTTACCCTCGCCGGCACCGTGGTGATCTCCGGCATCGTGGCGCTGACGCTCTCCCCCATGCTATCCGGCAAGGTGCTCAAACCCCACGGCAACCCGGGCCGGTTCGAAGTGCTGGTGGAGAAGACCTTTAACGCTCTCTCGAGTGCCTACAAGTCGGCTCTGGCGTCACTGATGCAGACCAAATCAGTTGTGGTGTTCTTTGCCGTGGTGGTACTGGGTTCCATCTACTTCATGGTCATGATGAGCCAGAACGAGCTGGCGCCCACCGAAGACCAGGGCATCCTGTTCTATCAGGGCCTCGGCCCCCAGACCGCCACCCTCGACTACCTGCGCGAGCACGGTAATGAGGTTCAGGAGCGCATGGCCACCGTGCCAGGTTACAACGAGGACTTCATGATTCTGGGCATCACCAGCCCCAACGCGGTGTTCGGCGGTTTCAAGATGAAGCCCTGGAGCGAGCGGGAGGTGAGCCAGTTCGAAGCCCAGCCGATGCTCGATGCCGAACTGAAAAACGTCACCGGGCTGCAAACCGCGGTCTTCCCACGCCCGTCCCTGCCAGGCTCCGGCGGCGGCCTGCCGTTCCAGTTCGTGATCACCACCGGCAGCAGCTATGAGCAGCTGGATCAGGTGGCGGACGAGCTGCAGGGCAAGGCCATGGCCAGCGGCAACTTCATGTTCCTGCAGAAATCCATCAACTTTGACCGGCCGATCACCCGCATCAACGTGGACCGGGACCGGGTCGCGGACCTGGGCCTGTCCATGCAGGACATCGGCCAGGCACTGTCCAGCATGCTCGGCGGCGGTTATATCAACCGGTTCAGCATGGAGGGCCGCTCCTACCAGGTGATTCCCCAGGTCGACCAGCAGTTCCGGCTCGATGAACAGGCCCTCAACGACTATTACATCCGCACGGACGTTGGCGGCCTGGTGCCCCTGGGCAGTGTTGTGAGCTTCAGCCACGATGTCGAACCGTCCAACCGGACCCAGTTCAACCAGCTGAACTCACTCACCCTGCAAGGGGTAGTAATGCCGGGCGTGGCCCTCGGTGATGCCATGGACTTCATGGAGCAGACCGCCGACGAGGTCTTCCCCCAGGGCTTCAGCTCGGATTACACCGGGCAGACCCGCCAGCTGGCGACC
The DNA here is from genome assembly GCF_039523335.1 of Marinobacter szutsaonensis. NCBI lineage: Bacteria > Pseudomonadati > Pseudomonadota > Gammaproteobacteria > Pseudomonadales > Marinobacteraceae > Marinobacter > Marinobacter szutsaonensis. The sequence continues at coordinate 1,750,125 of NZ_BAAAFC010000001.1, forward strand.
CAGGGCAGCGCCCTGGTGGTGACCTTCTTCCTGTCGCTGCTGGTGATCTACCTGGTGCTGGCCGCCCAGTTCGAAAGCTGGCGTGATCCGTTCATCATCCTGGTGTCGGTGCCCATGTCCGTGGCCGGCGCCATGGCGTTCATCGTGCTGGGCTTCGCGTCCATGAACATCTATACCCAGGTGGGGCTGATCACCCTGATCGGGGTGGTGTCGAAGAACGGCATCCTGATCGTGGAGTTCGCCAACCTGTTGCAGAAGGAACGCGGCCTGGACAAGGTGCAGGCAGTGATCGAAGCGGCGGCCATCCGCCTGCGCCCGATCATCATGACTTCCCTGGCCCTGATCTTCGCCATGGTACCGCTGCTGATCGCCGTCGGCCCCGGTGCGGAAAGCCGGTTTGCCATCGGCCTGACCATCAGTGCCGGCCTGGGCATTGGTACCCTGTTCACCATCTTCGTGCTGCCGGCCTTCTACATCCTGCTGGCACGGGATCATCACGGTTCGGCCGCCGATGAGTATGGTGACGAGGCCGACACCGGAAAACCGGCCACAGGCCACTGATCACGGCCATTGAAAAAGCCCGCTTACCTTCCGGTAACCGGGCTTTTTCTTTGGGGATCAGGGAATGACTCAGCTGGCCTGCTTGCCGGCTGCCCGGTCCAGGAGCGCCCGCCGCCACTGAATGGTCTCGCTCGGCAGTTCACCGAAATGCTCCCGGTACAGAGCGGCAAAGCGCCCCAGATGGCTGAAGCCCTCGTCAGCGGCATAGCGGGAGATGTGAGGTACCTCGCACTGGCAATCCACCAGCCGGCGCCGCACACGGACCAGCCGGCAACGCTGGTAGAAGCGGTAGGGCGTCATCCCGGTTTCCCGTTTCATAAGGTAGTAGAGGTTGCGTTCGCTGGCCCCGGCATGACTGGCCAGTTCCGGCAGGTCAAACTGCCAGTCCGGTTGGCTCCGAATCCAGTCGATGGCTCGTTTGACCCGGCGATCAAGCACGGGCGACCCCTGCTCCTCGAAGACCTCTCCCGTCGTCTCCAATTCCACCAGGCGCGAAATCAGTTGCCGGGTGCCCGCTTGCGCCAGCTCACTGTCCAGGAAAAACCGGGCCTGCAGGAGCAACCGGTCGATCAGGCAACAGAGAGTGCTGGCAGAGACAGATTGAGAGCTTTTGCCCGCCGGTAACGTCGGCCGCGCTGCGGGAACAACCATCACCAGGCGAGTCCCTGCAGCCAGGTGCAGCGCCAACGATCCCGGGGCGACGCGACAAGCTTCGCAATGAACGTCGTGAACCTCATCCCCCTCCCCAATACGCACCTGGCCCGCCAGGACGCGCAACCACAAGGGCACAGGGGAGTCCCAACCGGTGATACGCAGGTCCTGATCCACCGCCAGACACATGATCGTGCCCTGGTCAGACGGTACAACATAGAGGGCACCAACAGCCGAATCACTGTTGTCTGTTGACCTGCACTGAATCGATGGCAAGACCGCCAACAACCGCAGCGCTGCCTGGAATTCTGAAAGTGAGGCGCGATTCAGGCGAAGAAAGCCATCCAGTTCAACGGTTGCCAAAGGTTCCCGGGACATAAAACCACACAATCATGAGGGACTTTGGTCTTTGTATTGCAAATCACCCCGAAACCCTAGCCATATTTTGCAATCACCGTTCAGGAAGCCACAAAATCACACCGGAATTGATGCCCATCAATCAGGACATCAACAATCTGCCCCCACCCAAAGGGCTTGCTCAGCAGATACCCCTGCCCCCGGTGGCAACGCAGCTCACGCAATTTCTCCAGCTGCTCCTCACTTTCGATTCCCTCGGCGACCACCTCCAGCTCCAGAGCCTCGGCAATCCCGAGTATGGCCGAGACAATACGCGCATCCCGGGCATCGGTTCCCAGCTGCCGGGTAAACTGGCGATCAATCTTCAGGACCTGCACCGGCAGGGTGTGCAGGTAAGCCAGGGAGGAATAGCCGGTTCCGAAATCATCGATGGCCACGCCAACGCCCTGCTCACCGAACCTGCGCAGCCGCTGCAGACAGCGGCCGGAAAGACTCATCAGGTGGGTCTCCGTGATCTCCAGTTCCGGGCGCCAGCCCAGGGCCGCCAGGCGGTCGAAAAAGGGGCCGAGCACCTGGTCCAGACGCGCATCGGTAATCTGCCGGGCGGAAATATTGATGGCCAGGCGCAAGCCGTGGGGCAGCTGCGCCGTGGACGCACTGTCGAGATCCGACTGGACACACCGTAACAAGTGCTCGGTCAGATCATGGATATGGCCCCGGTGTTCCGCGATGGGGACAAAATCCGCCGGCGAAATCTCGCCAAATTCCGGATGCAACCACCGGAAAAGCGCCTCCAAACCGACAATGCACCCCGTGGCAAGATCAAATTGGGGCTGATAGACCACCCGGAACTGCTCTGGCGCAGTCTTGAGGGCGGCAATCAGTGCCTCGGACAAGCGCTGTTCCCGTCGTCCCTGCTCGCTCTCCACGGCGCTGTAAAGGCGGAAACAGGCACGACCGGCCACCTTGGCGGTATACATGGCCCGGTCCGCGTTCTGCAGCAGGTCCGCACTGGTTCGCCCGTGGTCCGGAAACATCGCCCCGCCCACGGACGCCGACAGGAAATACTCACGGCCATCCACCCGGACCGGATCCTGGAACGCCCGGTTCAGTCGCTCACCGATGTGCTCCAGTTCCAGGTCGTTCTCGACCTCGACGATGGCGGCAAACTCATCCCCCGACAGACGGGCCAGCACGTCGTTGCGCCTCAGGGTACTCCGGATACAGCGGGACGCTTCCCGGAGTACCCGGTCACCACAGTCATGCCCATGGAGATCGTTGATCGATTTGAAGAAATCAAGATCAATGAACAGTACCCCGAAGCAGCGACCCGCATCTTGACGGCGGTCCACACGGGCTTTCAGGAATTCCTGGAACAGCGAGCGGTTAGGCAGCTCGGTCAACGGATCGTAATAGGCCAGGGACGCCAGGCGCTCATCACCGGCAGCCGGATCCCCCACATCCATGAACACGCCGGCATAGAACTTCCGGGAGCCCTGGACCACGGGGTAGATAGACAGCCATTGCGGGTAGGTTTCGCCGTTCCTGCGACGGTTCCAGATCAGCCCTTCCCAGCGTCCGTTGGTGTGGATGCTCTCCCACATGCCCCGATAGAAGTCCTGGGAATGCAGACCGGAACTCAGCACCGAAGGTGGCTCTCCGAGGACCTCATCCTGGCAATAACCGGTGACCGCCTGGAAGCTGCGATTGACGTAGGCGATGCGCGGTTCGGTGGTAGACAACATGATCGCGCGGGGGTGATGCTCCACCAGCGCCCTGAAGTCCTGCTGTTGTACTGCTTGCATGGCGGACTCTCTTTCTTGTTATATCCGTGGCCGAAGCCAATCCGTTGGGACGACAAGCATATCGCCCACCTGTCGCCTGCCAAGCCATATTTTGCAGAACAAACGGCATTTACGACCAAAGCCTAACAGGGCCCGGCAATTTCAAGCGGGCACGCAATCATGTACCCTGAAGCCCCTTCCGACCTGCTTTCTGGGAATATAACTGGCTGTGACTCTGGGAAACCTGTTCTGGCTCTTTCTGGCCGGCTTTGCTGCCTGGTACTGGTGGCGTGCCAAGGCCATCAAGGATTTCGTGCTGCAGGCGGCCCGCCGTTACTGCAAAACCATGGATGTCGAACTGCTGGACGATGCGGTGTACCTGCGCGGCCTCTGGTTCAAGCGGGACGACCAGGGCAGGCTGAGAGTCTGGCGCCGCTTCCTGTTCGACTTCACCTCCACCGGGGAAGAACGGTACACCGGGCGGGTGATCATGCTGGGTTCGAAGATACTCAATATGGAGCTCGAACCCCACCGCTTCTGACCATTTCCCCCTTCGGCAACAAACGGTTACAGCACTGAAACCTGATTGTCATATTTCTGTCGCATTCTTCTGGCCGACTTCGAGTAACAACCTCCACAAGGCACATTCAGAATGCGAAGACTGCTCTCCCCCAAAGCCCTCACAACCGTGGCCGCCCTGACCCTGGCCCTCCATGGCGCCAGCGCTCACGCAAACGAGCTGGAAATTCACGGTTCCAACACCGTCGGCGCCACCCTGGCCCCGATGCTGGTCAGCGGATACCTGAAACAACATACCGGTGAAGCGGTCCGGACCGAAGCCACGGGGCGTGAGAACGAACAGCGCATTCTGGCCCGGGGCAACGGTAAGGCCATTGAGGTTCTGGTGGCCGCCCACGGCTCGAGTACCGGTTACAAGGCACTGGCCTCTGGTGAGGCCGATGTCTGGGCATCCTCACGACCGGTGAAGGCCCGGGAGGCCGAGGAATTTCGCAGTCGGGCGGACCTGACGTCGCTGGAAAGCGAACACGTCATCGCCATCGATGGCCTGGCCATTCTCGTGCACCCGTCCAACCCGGTGGATCAGCTCAGCATCGACACCCTGGGCCAGATCTATGCCGGTGACATCCGTAACTGGTCCGAGGTCGGCGGCCCGGACCGGCCGATCAAGCTGTATGCCCGGGACGACCGTTCCGGCACCTGGGACACGTTCAAATCTCTGGTGCTGGGCAAGAAATACGCCCTGGACTCCTCGGCCGTTCGCTATGAATCCAACGACCAGCTGTCCGATGACGTCAGCCGGGATCCATCGGGTATCGGCTTTGCAGGCCTGGCATCGGTCCGGAACAGCAAGGTGCTGGCCATCTCCGAGGGTGATGCCCCGGCCCTCAAGCCCAACCAGCTGACCGTGGCCAGCGAGGACTACCCCCTGGCCCGCCGCTTGTTCATGTATACCCCGGGCAGTGCCGACAACGAACTGGTCTCCGGACTGATCGACTTCGCCCTGGCCGGCCCGGGACAGGAGCTGGTGGCCAAGTCCGGCTTCATCTCCCAGAACCCGATCGCGGTTCGGCCCGAGTTCGACGATTCCGTGCCCGACACCTTCCGGCGACTGACCGAGCGCTATGACCGGTTGACCGTGAATTTCCGTTTTGCCGAGGGTCGCACGAAACTGGACAACAAGGCACTTCGCGATCTGCAACGGGTCCGGCACTATCTCGACGACACCGGCAGAACCGCCGACGACCTGATGTTGATCGGCTTTGCCGACCAGCAGAGCAACGAACTGCGGGCTCAGATGATTTCCGAATTGAGGGCACTGTCGGTACGCAAGGCGCTGGCTGCAGAGGGTGTTTCCGATGTCGCCTACACCGGCTACGGCCATTACATGCCGGTCGGCGGTCGCGGCAATCAGCGCAATGGCCGGGTTGAGGTCTGGATCCAGTCCCGCTGAAAAGGCGGGACCAACCCTACTAAAGTAGGCCCCGGATTTTCGGCAATCACCTATCCGCGCGGATGTCACAGATATGTTTGGGTTTCCTATACTGTGCTGGTCATTTCCAACCAACAGACCGGAACAATGGACATCAAGAACGACCACCGATACGCGATTAACCTGAACGTCCGGGGCATCCAGCCCTCCGCCACCCTCCGCATCAACGAGCTGAGCAACCAGCTGCGTTCCGAAGGAAAAGACATCATCAAGCTCGGCCTGGGGCAGTCCCCGTTCCCGGTACCCGATCGCGTGGTGGATGCCCTCAAGGAACACGCCCATGAGAAAGACTACCTGCCGGTGAAGGGCCTCAAGGGCCTGCGTGAAGCCATTGCGGGCTACATCAACCGTAATGAGCGCATGCGCTGCACCTGGGAAGACGTCCTGATCGGGCCGGGTTCCAAGGAGCTGTTATTCATGCTCCAGCTGGCCTACTACGGTGACCTTCTGATCCCGCGCCCGAGCTGGGTTTCCTACGCGCCCCAGGCCCGAATCATCGGCCGTTCGGTACACTGGCTGCCGACCCACGCCGAGAACAACTGGCAGCTGACCGCCGAGGAACTGGACATCATCTGCCGGGACGACCCGTCGCGCCCGCGCATCCTGATCCTCAACTACCCGTCCAACCCGACCGGTTGCACCTACACCGACGACCAGCTGTTGGCGATCGCCAACGTCGCCCGCAAGTACAAGCTGATCCTGCTCTCGGACGAGATCTACGGGGAAGTGCACTTCGAAGGCAAGCACAAATCCATTGCCCGCTACTACCCGGAAGGCACCATCATCAGCACCGGCCTGTCCAAGTGGGCCGGCGCCGGCGGCTGGCGCCTGGGCACCTTCATCTTCCCGCCCGAGCTGCGCCCGCTGCAGGATGCCATGGCGATCATTGCCAGCGAGACCTACACCGCCACCAGCGCGCCGATCCAGCACGCTGCCATTGCTGCGTTCCAGGGGGGTGATGATATCGAGGAGTACCTGAAGCAGTCCCGCCGGGTGTTGAAGGTGGTGGGCGAATACATGCACCGCCGCCTGAGCGAAATGGGCGCCGTGGTGCAGAAGCCGGAGGGTGCGTTCTATCTGTTCCCGGACTTCTCCAACTTCCGTGAGCAGCTGGCCCGCAAGGACATCAAGACCTCCCAGGCCTTCTGCACCGCCCTGCTGGAGAACACCGGCGTGGCCATCCTGCCGTCCAGCGATTTCGGCTTCGTGCCGGATCACCTGGGCGCGCGCCTGGCCTTCGTCGACTTCGATGGACGCGAAGCCCTGAAGCTCGCCGGTGATGATTACGCCGAACTGGAGCTGGACGACGAGTTCGTCAAACAGGCTTGCCCGCGTCTGGTCCTGGCCATGGACAAGATGGAGCGCTGGCTGCAGAGCCTGTAACACCATCGTGTTAGACTGTCGCCCTCACTTTTCGAGATCAATGAGGGCGCCATGTCTGTTTCCGTTTCCCTTCGCGATATCACCGATTTTGCCGAAACCCTGGCCCGCGAAGCTGGGGAACTGATCCGCCGTGAGCGGGAAGACAATACCCTCCGCACCGACTACAAACATCAGACCGAACTGGTAACTCACGCCGACGTAATGGCCGATGAGTTCATCACCGGTGCCATCCGAAAGCGCTTCCCGGACCACCGTATCCTGTCCGAGGAAACTATGCCGGACCTGTCCCAGACGGAAGAACTGGACACGCCCCTGTGGATCGTGGACCCGATCGACGGCACGGTGAACTATGCCTACGGCCACCCCCAGGTGGCGGTCTCCATTGCCTATGCCGAAAAGGGCGAAGTCCAGGCCGGTGTGGTCCATGCCCCCTTCCCCGGCGAGACCTTCCGAGCCACCAAAGGCGAAGGCGCAACCCTCAACGGCGAACCGATCAAACACAGCGGCGCCACCGAGCCGCGCCAGTCCCTGTTTGCCACCGGGTTCCCCTATGACAAGGACAACCTTGAACCGCTGGTGCGGCGCCTCGATGCCATGATCCACCAGTGCCGGGACCTGCGGCGTATCGGTTCGGCGGCGCTGGATATCTGCTGGGTGGCCTGTGGCCGTCTGGACATCTACTACGAAAACGTCAGCCCCTGGGACTTTGCCGCAGCCCGACTGATCGCCAAGGAAGCCGGCGCCACGGCCGGCCACTTCGGTGAGGTACCGGCCGGTTATCCGGCCGACCTCTGGGGCCGCGACATCCTGATTTCGGCGCCTGCGGTCTGGGAGCCGGTTCGTTCCATTCTCCGGTCTGCCTCCGGGTATGACTGAGCTTCTTGTTTAAGTTTCACCTGGTTTCGCAGCCTGCTGGTCTGGGTGTTCGGCCCGGGTGGGGCTTCCCTTCACAGAACCGCTACGAGCACGTCCCTGTGCGCTTGTTTCAGGCCATCCTTGGCCTTCAACATTCTGTGAAGGGAAGCCCCACCCGGACCGTTCATGCAACAGGAGATAACGCAAAAGACTGCAAAACAGCACCTTGAAATCGCCTGACTACGATGAGATATCTCCAGGATTCTGGAGGTGAAGGCGGGAAGGGCTTTCCCGGAATGTCGGAGGCCATGGATGGCCGGAGTCAAGCGCACAGGGACGTGCTTGTAGCGGTTCCGGGAAAGCCCTTCCCGCCTTCGCCCTACCACCGAAACTATCAGGCTAGGGGTAACAGTTACCCCCGAGGCTCAGCCCCAAACACCTTGGGAAACCAGCCCCCAGCTCTCCTCGAAGTCAGTAGACGGCAACCGGGAAAACGAAGACCGGACAAACCGCTGAATGCGGCCTTCCACGAACACCATGACAAAATCCGCACCCCGGGCAGCACTGGTCCGTGGCCGGAGCCCCTGGCGGATTTCGCCTTCCTTAAGGGCCTGCCGGGTCTGGGTCTCCAGGCGCTCGAAGAACTGGGAGGCGCGCTTGCGCAACGACTCATTCTCCCCCATCAGGGCGTCACCCGTAAGCACACAGCACAGCCCCGGATTACGCTCGGCGAACACCAGGACCAGGTGTACCAGTTGCTGCAAACGGGTCCGCACATCTTCCTGCTCCTGCAGGATCACCTGGCAACGGGAAAATACCGCTTCCTCGGCGAACTCGATGAGGGCTTCGAACATTTTCCGCTTGCTGGGGAAATGACGGTAAAGGGCCGCTTCGGTTACCCCTACGGTGCGGGCCAGCCCGGCGGTCGTGATGCGGGCACCCGGATCGGTTTCCAGCAGTTCCACCAGGGCGTGAAGGATCGCCTCGCGGCGACTCGGTTTCGGATCGGTCATGACAGGACTACAGCGCTCTGAATTTTGGTTTTTATGATCGACGTCTTGGTTGAACATGGGGTCAGATGAAAGATTTCATCAGACCCCTTTTTTAGTTATCTGACTTCGAAGATGGGGTCAGAAGAACGCGTTCTTCTGACCCCGTTTTCACAATCTGAACTCGGGGGAAAGGTCGAACCCCGGGGTCAGATGAAAACCTTCATCTGACCCCACTTTCACACTTCCTCTCAGAAAAACGTACCATCAATCGGCGAGGACGCACTGGCATACATCTTCTTGGGCATGCGACCGGCCAGGTATGCTTCGCGGCCAGCTTCGATGGCAAGGCGCATGGCGTGGGCCATCTTGATGGGGTCTTTGGCCTGGGCAATGGCAGTGTTCATCAGCACCCCGTCGCAGCCAAGCTCCATGGCGATGGTGGCGTCGGAGGCGGTGCCGACGCCCGCGTCCACCAGTACCGGTACGCTGGCGTTCTCGACAATGAGCTTGATGTTGTAGCGGTTCTGGATGCCCAGACCCGAGCCGATGGGTGCGCCCAGGGGCATGATGGCCACGCAGCCCATCTCTTCCAGGCGCTTGGCCAGCAGAGGGTCGTCGGAGCAGTAGACCATGACCTTGAAGCCATCTCTGATCAGCTCCTCGGCCGCCACCAGGGTTTCGGTCATGTTCGGATACAGGGTCTTTTCCTCACCGAGCACTTCCAGCTTCACCAGGTCGTGACCGTCGAGCAGCTCCCGGGCCAGCTTGCAGGTGCGTACCGCATCTTTGGCGGTATAGCAGCCGGCGGTGTTGGGCAGGATGGTGTAGCTCTCCGGGGAGATCACATCAAGCAGGTTGGGTTCATCCGGATTTTGGCCCAGGTTGGTGCGGCGCACGGCAACGGTGACAATCTCGGCGCCGCTGGCCTCGATGGCGTGGCCGGTTTCCATCATGTCCCGGTATTTGCCGGTGCCCACCAGCAAACGGGACTGGTAGACACGGCCGGCAATTTCCAGGGGCTTGTCTTCGGGGAGCTGAACTTCAGGAGTATCGGTCATAACCTTTCCGGGTTGTCTGGATTTACAATCAGGATGCGGCCGAGGCCGCCTGTAAAGCGTGCAGGGTATCGGGTCAGCCACCGCCGATGGCATGAACCACTTCGACGCGGTCGCCGGGATTCAGGGTGAATTCCGGGTGCTGGCTGCGGGGTACGATATCCTCGTTGACTTCCACCGCCAGCCGCTTGCCGGTCAGGGCCAGGGATTCAATCAGGACCGAGACGGTGGCGCCGTCCGGGAGTTCCATCGCATCGCCATTTACTTCTACCTGCATATCGCTGTCAAACCTCGCATTGATTCAGCCTTGGCGCCGGAGGCCTGCGGTAACCAGCAGCCCCCAGCCAATCATGAAGCATACACCACCCAACGGTGTGACCGGGCCCAGCCAGTGATAACCGGTGAACACCAGCAGGTACAGGCTGCCGCTGAACAGCAGGATGCCTGCCAGGTAGAAACCGGCCGCTATTCCCAGTAACCGCCGGGACAGGCCGAGGCCCGCCAGCACGGCAACCAGTACCAGTGCCAGGGCGTGGTACATCTGATAGGTGACGGCGGTCTGGAACACCTCCAGGGCCCGCTCACTCACCATCTGGCGCAGGCCGTGGGCGCCGAAGGCGCCGGCCATGACCGCCAGCAGACCAAACAGGGCGCCGGCAACCAGCGGCCAGCGCAACACCGGCCCCGTCGTTCGGGATGCTTCAGCAGTCACAGTGGATTTTCTCTCCGGTGTCCAGGTTCATCAATGTCAGCACACCGCCCCAGACACACCCGGTGTCCAGGCCGATAAACCGGTCACTTCCGGTATTACCCTCGAGCGCAGCCCAGTGGCCGAAGATGACGCGGACATCGTCCTGCCTGGGGAACTGGAACCAGGGCACATAGCCCTCGGGGGCATTGCCTGCAGACTCCTTGGTCGCCAGCTCCAGAGTGCCGTCCTCGGCAATGAAACGCATCCGGGTGAAATAGTTGGTGATCACGCGCCAGCGGTCCATTCCACTCAGACCCGGATCCCAGCGTTCCGGTTCATTGCCGTACATGTGGGTAAAGTAATACTCCGCCTGGTCGCTCCGGATCACTGCCTCGACTTCCCGGGCATAGCTGATGGCGTCCTCCACACTCCAGATGTGGGGAATGCCGGCGTGGGCCATGACGAAATTGCGCTTCTGGTCGTGAACGCAGAAATTCTGCCGGCGCAGCCACTGCAGCAACCGGTCACAGTCCGGGGCATCCAGGATATCCTGCAGGGTGTCCTTGCGTTTCGGCGCATGACCGCCCAGTGCCACCGCCAGCAGATGCAGGTCGTGATTACCCAGGACCACCACAGCGCTGTCGCCCAGACTCTCGATGTAGCGCAGGGTTTCGAGTGACGACGGCCCCCGATTGATCAAGTCACCGGCCACCCACAGACGGTCGCGGGAGGGCGAGAAATCCACCTTGTCCAGGACATCTCGCAAACGTTCGTAGCAGCCCTGGATGTCGCCGATGGCGTAGTCAGTCATTACTTACCTCATCGCCGGTTCCGGATTTCTGGTCATAGAGAAAGTCGGCAATGTGTACGTAGTCCGCCAGGCTGAGGTTTTCCGGGCGCAGACCGTCATTGATTCCCAGGGCCTGCAGTTGCCCTGCGCTGATCATGCCACCGAGGGCCTTGCGAAGAGTCTTGCGCCGGGCATTGAACGCGGTGCGCACAACCGCCTGCAGGGTCGCCAGGTCCCTGGCCGGATGCGGCAGTGTTTCGTGGGGCACCAGGCGAACGATGGCGGAATCCACTTTCGGTGCCGGTTTGAAGGCGCCCGGGCCCACCTCGAACAGCGGCTGCACCTTGCAGAAATACTGGGCCATGATGCCCAGTCGGCCGTAGTTGTTGTCGCCGGGCACCGCCGCCAGCCGCTGCACCACTTCCTTTTGCAGCATGAAGTGCATGTCCTGGACCACGCCGGCCTGCCCGAGCAGGTGGAAGATCAGTGGCGTGGAGATGTTGTACGGCAGGTTGCCGATGATCCTCAGCGGCCGGTCCTCCACCAGCTGACTGAAATCGAATTTCAGCGCATCCGCCTCATGGATCCGGAATTCCGGGTAGTTGAAAAACTTGGTGCGCAACACCGGGATCAGGTCCCGGTCCAGCTCCACCACCTGCAGGCGCGGATTGATCGCCAGGATTTCCTCGGTCAGGGCCCCTAGACCGGGGCCGATCTCGACGATGGCATCTTCCGGTTTGGGGTTGATGGCGCGCACAATGCGCTCGATCACCCCCGGATCGTGCAGGAAGTTCTGTCCAAAACGTTTTCTGGCCTGATGGCCGCCTTTCTGACTCACGACTTGCTCTCTTGTTTGGCCGCCTTCCGGCACCGTGCCATGTGTTCACCCACGCGGATCGCCGTATGCAGGCTACCGGCATCAGCCTTGCCGGTTCCCGCCAGATCCAGCGCCGTGCCATGATCGACCGAGGTGCGGACAATGGGCAGGCCCAGGGTAATGTTCACCGCCCGGCCGAAGCCCTGGAACTTGAGCACCGGCAAGCCCTGGTCATGGTACATGGCCAGCACAGCATCGGCGTTATCCAGCCAGTGCGGTGTAAACAGGGTATCCGCCGGCAGAGGGCCGGTCAGGTTGATGCCCTCGCGCCGCAAGTTCTCGAGGGTGGGTTCAATCACCTCGATTTCTTCCCGGCCCAGGTGGCCGCCTTCGCCGGCGTGGGGATTGAGCCCGGCCACCAGGATCCGCGGTTCGGCAATGCCGAAGAAGGTCCTGAGGTCCGCATCCAGGATGCGGGTTACCTGGGTCAGCCGTTCGGGGGTGATGGCATCGGCCACGTCCCGGAGTGGCAGGTGGGTGGTAACCAGGGCCACCCGTAACTCGTCGGTGGCCAGCATCATCACCACCCGCTCGACCCCGCACAACTCCTGCAGGAATTCGGTATGGCCACTGAACGCGATACCGGCCTCGTTGATCACCCCCTTGTGGACCGGGGCGGTAACCATGCCGTCCACGTCACCGTTCAGGCAGGCGCGAGCGGCAATTTCCAGGGTCTTGAGTACATAGCGGCTGTTGGCAGGGTCGGTCTTGCCGGCGGCCAGGTTTTCACAGCCTTCTACCCGCCACACCGACAGGTGACCCGGCTTCATCTGCGGCGGTGTTCCCGGCTGCCAGGGGTGTAGCTCCACCTCAAGACCGAGCATCCGGGCCCGCTCCGCCAGCAACGCCTCGCTGGCGACCACCACAATTCCGGCCTGGCGCGGCTCCAATGCCAGCTGAAGGCAGAGCTCGGGACCGATGCCGGCAGGTTCGCCGGCAGTCAGTGCCAGGATTACCGGTTCGCTCATGATGACGCGCCTGCCTCTGCATTGGCGGGATTTTCGTCCGCGTACTCGCCCTTGAATTCGATAAAGGCCTCGTCCCGGATTTCCCGAAGCCAGTTCTGCAATTCGGTCTCGAACTTGCGGCGGTAGATCGCCTGTCGGGCATCGGATTCCCGCGCCTCACCGGTCACGTCCTTCTCCCGGCGCTCCTGCACCTGCAGGATGTGCCAGCCAAACCGGGAACGGAACGGGCCCTTGAGCTCGCCTATATCCGCCTCGATCATAGCTTGTTCAAAGGCCGGCACCATCTGGCCCCGGCTCACCCAGCCCAGGTTGCCGCCGTCGGAGCCGGACACCGGATCATCGGAGTATTCTCTGGCCAGCTCGGCGAAATCCGCGCCATCCTGCAACTGTTGGTAAAGGTCACGGATCCTGGCTTCTGCTTCAGCATCGGTGCGGGCCTCGGAGGGCCGGACCAGGATATGGCGGACCCGGTGCTGACGAACCAGCTGTTTCTGCTCACCACCGCGCTTGTCCATCACCATGACCATGTGGAAACCGCTGTTGTTTTCCAGCACCGGCGACGGTTCGCCGGTGTCCAGCCCGGGCACCACCGGCGCGACCAGCGAAGGCAGCTGGTTTTCGGTACGCCAACCCATGTCACCGCCATCCAGAGCGTTACTGGCGTCCGACTCGGCAACGGCCACTTCCCGGAAGTCCCGGCCATCCAGAATCTGCTGACGCAGCTGTTGCGCCTTGGCGCGGGCCGCTTCGACCGAGGCTTCACTGGTCGGGTCATCAACCTGGAGGAATATGTAGGCGAGTCGATATTCGGCCGTATTACCGCCCTGGGCCTCCAGGGCCTGCAGGTAGTTCTCCACTTCCCGGTCGGTCACCCGTACCCGGTTGCCCACCTGCCGCTGCTGTACCCGACTGGTGAGCATCTCATTGCGGATCTGCTCCCGGGCCTGGCGATAACTCACGCCTTCCGCTGCCAGCTGCTGCTCGAACTCGGCCCGACTCATGTTGTTCTGCCTGGCGATGTTGTCCATGGTTTCGTTCAGCTCGTTGTCGCTGATGCGCATACCCATCTTGTCCGCCATCTGAAGCTGGATGGATTCGGTGATCAGCTGATCGAGCACCCGTTGTTCCAGCACGTCCCGGGGCGGCAGGCCGGTGCCCTGGGCCTGCAGACGGCTGATGATGGTGTTGATCCGGGCTTCCAGCTCGGTCTGCAGGATCACGTCGTCGTCGACAATGGCAACAACCTGATCCAGCAGTTTGCGCTCGGCCTGGGCCGACACGGAGAGCGCCAGCATCAGGAACATCAGAAAGGTTGTCACACCCTGGCGAAAGGTCGCCTTCATAATCACCTCGTATCAAAAATGGTGTACACCGTTGGCCTGCGGTCTTGGTCCGGTCACGGCTCAGGGAGTTCCGAAACGCCGGCGCTCCCTCTCGTCAAACCCGTATATCGCCTCGGAAATCCGGGCCGAGGCACCGCCACTGCCGCCCAGCCCCTTGAGCTGGATCTGGAACAGGAGGCGGGTATCCAGTTGCTGGTCGTCGGTCAGATAATTCTGATGCACCACCTGGACGCTCCAGCAGCAGTTGTTGTACTCAAGCCCGGCAAGCGATCCCACCGTCCGGTCCAGATCGGAATCGTAAACCCACCGCCCGATCAGGCTAACACGGTCTGAGACCGGAACAACCGCCGCAATATCCGACTGTTCCAGTTCGTCCTTGCTGTAGGTATGACCGAGGCTGGCCAGGTAACGGTAATCTTCCGAGTGGAAAGTCAGCTGGCTGCGACCCTCCTCGGTCTCGCCGGTATCCGGATCCCAAAGGCCGGCGGAGCGGATTTCCAGGGTGTCCAGGGGACTGAGCACCAGCTCCCCGGCCAGGGGCGAACGGCTCCGGGTGCTGCCGCCGGCACCAAACAGGGTCACCTCCCGGTCCTGGAAGTATTGCACCTGGCCAATGCTGACCCTCGCCCTTTCTGCCCCGGTGACCAGATCATTGAAGCGGCTGGTCAACGCCACGGTCAACTGGTTGGTGTCGCCCACCCGGTCACCGCCGCTGAAGCGGTCGGGCTCGAACAGCTGGTCGAAGCGGAAACTCTTGATCGAGGTATCGAAGTCCGGGATGTCATTCTGGTCCGGGTCGGCATCCGCCCAGGCGTAATACAGCCGTGGCTCGAGGCTCTGGTTATACGGCAGGCCAAACAGCTCCGAGCGGCGGTCAAAATAAAGGCCGTTATCCCACTCTGCCACCGGAACGGTGCGATCGAAACTGCCATCCCCGAGACTGTAATCCTCGAGTTCGTACCGGGTGTAATCGACGCTCACGGAGGGGCGACTGAAGCCCCAGAGTGAACGCAACGGCACCGCCAGCTCCGGCACCGCGCGGAAGCGCTGCCCGTTGGCCCGATCGAGTCCGGTCAGGCTGTCGTTGTCCCGGTAAAACCAGGTGTACTGGCTCTCCAACCCGGCCTCCAGCCAGCCGGCCTCGGCCGTTCCGCCATACAGCACTTCCGGCAGCTGGGCGTAGGGTTTGTCTTCATCCGCGATAAATTCGCTGATGGTCTGATAATCGTTCAGGTAGCTCTCGAAGTACTGATTGGCACTGCGGTAACGCACGCCACCCCGGCGCCGGAGATGCGTCGCCTGATTGATTTCCAGGGAGCGGTTGAGATCGGAGAGGTAGTCATTGTCGCTGACCACCGAAAAATCCCCGTAGCCGGTCCAGCCCTGACCAAACCTGGCCCGGGTGCTGGCATCCAGTGCCCAGCGCTCGCCACTCTCGCCCGGATTCTCTTCCACGAAGGCGGAATCATCGTTGATGTAGCCCACCTGCAGGACGCTCTCGCCAAACCGGCTCAGGTATCGCCCTTCCGCTTCGTTGAACAGACCCCGGCCATGGATGTACTGGGGAGTCAGTGTGGCATCGTAGTGGGGTGCCAGGTTCAGGTAGTAGGGCACCGCCAGGAAGGCACCACTGCCGGCACTGGAGGATCCGAACTGGGGATAGAGAAAACCGGTCTTGCGGCGGTCATCGATGGGGAAGCTGGCCCAGGGCCAGTAGAAGACCGGGACATCCAGCACTTCCAGGCGAACATGCCGGGCGGTACCGAAGCCCTCGGCCCGGTCCAGTTTGATGTCCGACGCCACGATCGCCCAGTCATTCTGCGCAGGGCCACAGGTGGTCAGCAGGCCATCGCGGATCTGCACCTGGTTTTCGGAGATTCGGGACAGGCTGCCGGCACTGCCCCGCATCTCCGGGCCGTGCAGCAGGAAGGTCGCGGTGTTGATGTCAAAGCGGCCACTCTCCAGGCTGTAATCGGCGGACTCACCCGTGAGCAGAAAACCGTTACCACGGCTCACCAGTGGGCCGCTGACCGAAACCGATCCGGCCTGCTGGTCGTAACGGGCCTCTGAGCCGGTGACCTCAAAGCCCCCCTGGCGAATGCGGACATCACCCTGCAGGTAGAGCTCCCGGTCAAGTTCGTAGCGAGCACTCAGGCCACTGGCTTCCAGCGGCTCTCCGGCGTCCGCGCCCGGACCGGTGAAGGCAGAACCCACACTTTCGGTACCGGAGGGAAGGTAGCCGCCGTCACAGAACACCGGCAAGCGGTCCCGGACCTCCGCGGGCAACTCGGCCCGGGGACGCCAGTCGATCTCCGCGGCCGAAGGTGTGGTGCTGTCTTCGGACACAGCCGGTGCCGCCAGGACCAGTCCCGACAGGGTGACCAGGGCCGCGCCGGAAATCCGACGGATCCGGCCAGACAACCGGCGGGCCGGTCGCTTCGGACAGCAGATGGCGGATTGCACGGTGGCAGGATTCCTGTTCCGGAAAGTGGATTTCGGGGCCTGAATTCGAGCCGCCTAGTTTACACGGGCCCTTGCAGCTTGTTAACGGAAACTCCGCTGTAAAACCGTTTTACCCCCTTTATACTCCTCTGCTAACTTTCGAAATCAATGCCAACAAATTATGTCGGGACAAACAGCCAGCTCTATGGACACGCGCCAGCAGTCACTGACCCGTTGGGTCAGGCAGTTTTCCGGTTTCGAACATGCCGAGGCGGAACCCGTCTCCGGAGATGCCAGCTTCCGCCGTTATTTCCGGGTATGGCGCCGGCAGCAGGACGGCGAGCAAACTCCGTTCATCATCATGGATGCGCCCCCGGAACATGAAGATTGCGTTCCGTTCCTGGCGATTGCCCGGCACTGGCATCGACACGGAGTGGCGGTTCCAGCCATTGAAGCCGAGGACCTCGAACAGGGCTTCCTGCTTCTGGAGGACTTTGGCGACCAGCTGATGCTGGCCGGACTGACCGAAGACAACGCCGATGCACTCTACCGGGAAGCCCTGGATGAGCTGGTTGCGATCCAGCAACTGCCCTCTCCCCCGGACTACCCGTTGCCGCCCTACGATACCGCGCTGCTGGACCGGGAGATGGCCCTGTTCCCGGACTGGCTGCTCGAGCGCCACCTGGGCATGGAGCTGGACAACGGCGCCCGGTGTCTGCTCGACACCACCTTTGCCTTCCTCCGGGAAAGCGCACTGGCCCAGCCGGAAGTGACGGTACACCGGGACTATCACTCCCGGAACCTGCTGATCCGCCCGGGAACCGGCCGGCCGGGTGTGATTGATTTCCAGGACGCCGTCCGCGGCCCGGTCACCTACGATGCGGTTTCCCTGCTCAAGGACTGTTACGTGTCCTGGCCGGAAGAGCACGTGAGCCGATGGCTGGAAACCTTCCGGCAGGCCACCCTGGAGAAAGAGCTACACCACGCCGATCCCGACACCTTCCGGCAATGGTTCGAGCTGATGGGCATGCAACGGCACCTGAAGGCCGCCGGCATCTTTGCCAGGCTGGCCATCCGCGACGGCAAGCAGGGCTACCTGGGTGACATCCCTCGCACTGTCAACTACCTGATCCGCGCCAGCGCCCGGCAGCCGGCCCTGCGCCATTTCCATGAGTGGCTGGCGGATACAGTCATGCCGCTGATCGAAGAGAAGATCGGCCCGGCCCCGGCACTGGAGGACACCCCGCTGTGAAAGCGATGATCCTGGCCGCCGGCAAGGGTGAGCGTATGCGCCCGCTGACCCTGACCACCCCCAAACCCCTGCTCAGTGCCGGCGGCAAGCCGCTGATCGAGCACCATTTGGAACACCTGCAGCGGGCCGGTTTCCGGGAAGTGGTGATCAACCATGCCTGGCTGGGCGACCAGATCGAATACACCCTCGGTACGGGTGAGCGTTTCGGGCTGTCCCTGGAATATTCCCGCGAGGGCGACCCCCTGGAAACCGCCGGCGGCATTGTCCGGGCCCTGCCCCTGCTCACAGCCTCCGGTTCGGACTGGTTCCTGGTCATCAATGGCGATATCTGGACCGACTTTCCCCTTGCCGTGCTGGAACCGGACCCGGACCGGGATGCGGTGCTGGTGGTCACTGACAACCGTCCTCACCATCCCGAAGGTGATTTTCACCTGATGGAGTCCGGTGAACTGGCCAGTGACGGCCCCCGAAAACTGACCTTCACCGGCATCAGCCTGCTGCATCGCCGCTTGTTTGCCGGCCTCGATGATAACGCCGGGAAACTGGGGCCGATTCTGCGCCGCGCCATGGCCCGGGGCCGGGTTGCCGGACGCTACCACGGCGGCGGCTGGGTCGATGTGGGAACGCCGGAGCGCCTTCGGGAGCTGGACCGCCGGCTGTGCGCGGACGAGGCCTGACGCACCATGCCAAAGAGCACCGGCAGCCCGACACTCCCGTCCCACCTCCAGGTCGAGTTCAGCAGCCTGCTCCGGGAGCTGTCCGCCTGCGGACACCAGGCGGCCACCTTTGTTGAACGGGTGCGGCTGCCGGGGTGGTGCCGCCACCCACTGTTCTATTTTCTCGGCTACATTGCCCGGTCCGATGGCCGGGTGACCGAGGCTGACATCACCTATGCGGAGGGGCTGATCCGGGCCCTGAACCTGTCCGGGCGCCAGCGCCAGCGGGCGATCCAGTGGTTCCAGCATGGCAAGAAGGCCGAGGATCTGCCGCCGCTGCGAGGCCTGTCCCTGCGCCTTACCCGCCGGCTGTGGCCCGCCCCGGCGCTGACCGTGGCCATCTGCCTGTGCCATGCGGCGCAGATCCAGGGGCCGCCCGGCAAGCCCCGTCGTTACCGCTGTGAAGACGCCATCGACCAGATCGGTTTGCCGGTGGGGGTCGGCGACCACATCCTGGAAAGTTACGCCAGCAAGGTCTGGGTCCGGTCGGCGGACATGCCGTCCCGCCCGGAGACCTATGACCAGGCCTGCCAGTTACTGGGCGTGACCCGCCGGGACTCCCTGGCCCTGATCAAGCGGGCCTATCGTCGCAAGGTTTCGGAATGCCACCCGGACAAACTGTCCCAGAAGGGTCTGTCCCCCCGGGAACTGGCCATCGCCAAGGAGCAGTTGTTGCGCTACCAGCAAGCCTGGGAGCTGATCAGGCAACGGAACCAGTCGGTGTGAACCCATACCTGGCCACAGGGGCATCGATGGCCGGCCCGACTACGCACAGGTGCGGATCTTTTGGCGGCGAAAACACCGGCTCAAACTGGTAAACTGGCCAGCGATTGAACGGCACGGCCGGAACCGGAGCTTCCGGATTCCGTAGACCCTGAACTGCTATCGAACACCACTGAGAGAGACATCATGAACCCGTACCTGATTGCCCCATCCATCCTCTCCGCTGATTTTGCCCGCCTGGGCGAGGAAGTCGACAATGTGCTGGCCGCCGGTGCCGACGTGGTGCACTTCGACGTGATGGACAATCACTACGTGCCGAACCTGACTATCGGCCCCATGGTCTGCGAGGCCCTGCGCAAGCATGGCGTCACCGCGCCCATCGATGTTCATCTGATGGTGTCTCCGGTGGATGACCTGATCCGTATGTTCATTGATGCCGGCGCCAGCTACATCACCTTCCACCCGGAGGCATCCAACCACATCGACCGCTCCCTGCAACTGATCCGGGATGGCGGCTGCAAGGCCGGCCTGGTGTTCAACCCGGCCACCCCGCTGAGCTACATGGACTATGTCATGGACAAACTCGACATGGTGCTGCTGATGTCGGTCAACCCGGGCTTCGGTGGCCAGAAATTCATCCCTGGCACCCTGGACAAGCTGCGGGAAGCCCGCAAGAAAATCGACGCCAGCAATTTCAACATCCGCCTGGAAATCGACGGTGGGGTGAAAACCGATAACATCCGTGAAATCGCCGAAGCCGGTGCCGATACCTTTGTCGCCGGTTCTGCCATTTTCAACACCCCGGACTACAAGGCCACCATCGACGACATGCGGGCAGAACTGGAGCAGGCCCGCAAGGTGATCGGAGGATGAGTCTCAAAGGCCTGTTCAACGCCCGTTGGCCGGGCGTGGCCCTGTTCGACCTGGACGGTACCCTGGTAGACAGCGCACCGGACCTGGCCGCCGCGGTGGACCAGATGCTGGAGCACCTCGGCCGGACACCGGCGGGCATCGACAAGGTCCGGGACTGGGTGGGGAACGGCGCCGCGGTTCTGGTACGCCGTGCCCTGGCCGGCCAGACCGACTGGGAACCGGCGCAGCCGAAGGACGACGCCCTGTTCAAGGACGCCCTGGCGATCTTTTTCCATCACTACGGCCGGCTCAACGGCCAGTATTCCAGGGTCTACCCGGGGGTGGAAGCCTGTCTGGCGCACCTGAAAAACAGTGGCTGCCGGCTGGCGGTGGTAACCAACAAACCGGAACAGTTCGTGGCGCCCCTGCTCAAACAGCTGGACCTGGACCACTGGTTTGACCTGAGCATCGGGGGCGACACGCTGCCGGTCAAGAAACCGGACCCTGGCCCGCTGCTGCATGCCATGGAGCAACTTGGCGGCACCCGCGGCACGACGGTTATGGTCGGCGACTCCGCGGCCGATGTGAACGCCGCTATTGCTGCCGGCATTCCCTGCGTGGCCGTCCGTTATGGTTACAACTTCGGGGGATCGGTGGAAACCCTGGGGGCCGACGCGATTGTTGATTCACTGGCCGAGCTTTTGTAATCTCACAAGGACGTTTCATTGAACACTTGGTATCGGGAGATTCCTGCCGTGCAGGGACTGAATCTGACTGCAGCGCGAGGCATCCTCACAACCCGCGCAACACGATGGTGGCGATGGCGCACCGGCTGAACAGGCCTGGCGGCTGACGGGCGCCGCGCGTCTGTCGAGACCGTACCACCCGACGGGAGGGCATCCGGCCCTTCCGTGCAAATGCAGATCAGAATTCAGGAAACCGACACATGACACCCGAGCAGTTCTCCGAGCTCGCCCACGCCGGCTTTAACCGCATTCCTGTGTATCGCGAGGTCCTGGCGGACCTGGATACGCCACTGAGCACCTATCTGAAACTCGCCAGTGGCCCCTATTCCTACCTGTTCGAATCCGTCCAGGGTGGCGAGAAGTGGGGCCGCTATTCCATCATCGGCCTGCCCAGCCGGGAAATCCTCAAGGTCTATGACCACCGCATTGAAGTCAGCCGCAACGGCAAGGTGGTCGAGCGGGCTGAGGTGGACGACCCGCTGGCGTTCGTCGACGAATACCAGCAGCGCTTCAACGCCCCGGACCTGCCGGAACTACCGCGATTCAATGGCGGTCTGGTGGGCTATTTCGGCTACGACACCGTGCGCTACATCGAAAAGCGCCTGCGCCATTCCTGCCCGCCGGACAGGATCGGCACCCCCGATATCCTGCTGATGGTTTCCGACGAGATCGTGGTATTCGACAACCTGCGCGGCAAGCTGCACCTGATCGTCCACGTCGACCCGGCCGTTGAGGGCGCCTACGAGCAGGCCCAGGCCCGCATTGACGAGCTGGAAGCACGGCTGCACCGGCAGACCGCCAATGCCCCACGCACTCCGGAACACTTGCGCGGCAAAGCCGTGGACGAAGGTGATTTTATTTCTGGCTTCACCCAGGACCGTTTCGAGGCCGCCGTCGACCGGATCAAGGAATACGTGCTGGACGGCGATGTGATGCAGACGGTCATTTCCCAGCGCATGTCCATCCCGTTCGAGGCACCGCCGTTGAACCTCTACCGGTCCCTGCGGGTACTCAATCCCTCGCCGTACATGTACTTTCTGGATCTGGACGACTTCCACATTGTCGGTTCGTCCCCGGAAATTCTGGCCCGGGTGGAGGACGAAGAGGTGACCGTGCGGCCCATCGCCGGCACCCGCAAGCGCGGCGCCACCGATGCTGAAGACAAGGCCCTGGAGAACGAACTGCTGGCCGATCCGAAGGAAATTGCCGAACACCTGATGCTGATCGACCTGGGCCGCAACGACGCCGGCCGGGTCTCGGAAACCGGTACCGTCAAGGTCACCGACAAGATGATCGTGGAGCGCTACTCCCACGTCATGCACATCGTCTCCAACGTGACCGGGCGACTGAAAGACGGCACCAGCTGCCTGGACGTACTGCGGGCCACCCTGCCCGCCGGCACCCTCAGCGGCGCCCCGAAGATCCGGGCCATGGAAATCATCGACGAACTGGAGCCGGTCAAGCGCGGCGTCTATGGCGGCGCGGTGGGCTATCTCTCATTCAACGGCAACATGGATACCGCCATCGCCATCCGCACCGCGGTGATCAAGGACAACACCCTGCACATCCAGGCCGGTGCCGGGGTGGTGGCGGATTCGGTTCCGCGCCTCGAGTGGAAAGAAACCATGAACAAGGGCCGCGCGATTTTCCGTGCCGTGGCCATGACCTACAACGATTACGACCACTGAGGCGGAGGAACGGATTATGTTGCTGATGATCGATAACTACGACTCCTTCACCTACAACGTGGTGCAGTACCTGGCAGAGCTGGGTGCCGATGTGCAGGTGTACCGCAACGATGAAATCACCATCGAGCAGATCGAGGCCCTCAAGCCCGAACGACTGGTGATCTCACCGGGCCCCTGCACGCCGAATGAAGCCGGCATCTCCATGGAGGCCATCCGCCACTTTGCCGGCAAGCTGCCCATCCTCGGCATCTGCCTCGGCCATCAGGCCATCGGCCAGGTGTACGGTGCCGACATCGTCCGGGCCGGCCGGGTCATGCATGGCAAGGTCTCGCCGGTCTATCACAAGGACATTGGCGTGTTCCGGGGGCTGAGCAATCCGTTACAGGCCACCCGTTACCACAGCCTGGTCATTGACCAGAACACCCTGCCGGACTGCCTGGAAGTCACCGCCTGGACCCGCAATGATGACGGCTCCATCGAGGAAATCATGGGCGTGCGCCACAAGACACTGCCCATCGAAGGCGTGCAGTTCCACCCGGAGTCGATCATGACCGAACAGGGCCATGAACTGCTGCGCAACTTCCTGAGAACAAACAAATAAGAGGCCAACTCTCCATGGACATGAAAGAAGCTCTGAACCGGATCGCCTCCAACCTGGATCTTTCCCGGGAGGAAATGAAAGAGGTCATGCGCATCGTCATGAACGGCGAGGCCACCGATGCGCAGATCGGGGCTTTCCTGATGGGGTTGCGCCTCAAGAGCGAGACCATTGACGAGATCACCGGCGCCACCGAGGTCATGCGCGAGCTGGCCACCGGGGTAACGGTCAACGCGGAACCACTGGTGGACATCGTCGGTACCGGCGGCGACGGCGCCAACCTGTTCAACGTGTCCTCGGCCGCGTCTTTCGTGGTGGCGGCGGCCGGTGGTTTTGTCGCCAAGCACGGCAATCGGGGCGTGTCGTCCAAGAGCGGCAGCGCCGATCTCATCGAGAAGGCGGGCATCAATCTGGACATGACCCCGGAGCAGGTGGCCCGCTGTGTCGAGCAGATCGGCGTCGGTTTCATGTTCGCCCCGGCCCACCATGGCGCGATGAAGCACGCCATCGGCCCGCGCAAGGAGCTGGGCTGCCGGACCATCTTTAACATCCTCGGCCCGATGACCAACCCGGCCGGGGTCAAGCGCCAGCTGCTGGGTGTGTTCACCAAGGAGCTGTGCCGTCCGATGGCGGAGGTGATGAAGCGCCTGGGTGCGGAGCACATCATGGTGGTGCATTCCAAGGACGGCCTGGACGAGATCAGCCTGGCCACCATTACTCATGTGGCGGAGCTCAAGGATGGTGAGATTATCGAGTATGACATTACCCCGGAAGACCTCGGCATCAAGAGCCAGTCGCTGGTGGGCCTAGACGTGGATTCTTCGGAGGAATCTCTGAAACTGATCAAGGCCGCGTTTGGCCGGGAGCACGATGAGATCACCGAGAAGGCGCGGGATCTGATCGCCCTGAACGCCGGTGCGGCCATCTACATTGCCGGCCTGGCGGATACCCCGAAGGCCGGCGTAGAGATGGCGCTGGATGCCATGGGATCGGGGCTGGCTGCGGGCAAGATGTCCGAACTTGCTGATTTTTCCCAGTGTTTTTAACCCGTTAAATAGCTGCCCACTTCCCGGCAGGACGATCCGCCGGGACAGGGTTTTCCAAAACACGCCCGTGAATACGTCCCTGTAGGGCTTGACTGCAGCCATCCATGGCTGCAGACAGTTTTGGAAAACCCTGTCCCGCCGGCTCTCGCAGACTTTTGAGTAGGCCCCTGAAATGACCGATAGACATCTGGATAAGACTCCTACCATCCTCCGCAAGATCGTTGACCGGAAATGGCAGGAAATCGACGAGCGCAAACGCCGCATCACGATTGACGACTTGAAGGCCATGGCGGGGGACCAGGCACCCGCCCGGGGATTTGCCGACGCCATGCGCTCACGCATCGAGCAACAGACCCCTGCCGTGATTGCCGAGATCAAGAAGGCTTCGCCCAGCAAGGGTATCCTCCGCGATCCGTTCGTGCCGGCCGAGATCGCCGAGAGTTATGAAAAAGGCGGCGCGGCCTGCCTGTCCGTGCTGACCGACCGTGACTTCTTCCAGGGCCATGAGGATTACCTGAAAGCCGCCCGGGCTGCCTGCAGCCTGCCGGTCATCCGCAAGGATTTCATGGTGGCGCCCTATCAGGTCTACGAAAGCCGCGCCATCGGCGCCGACTGCATCCTGCTGATTGCCGCCTGCCTGACCCGTTACCAGATGCAGGAACTGGAAGGCATCGCCCGGGAGATCGGGCTGGATGTGCTGGTGGAGGTGCACGATCCCGAGGAGATGGACGACGCCCTGACCCTGGAAACGCCCCTGGTCGGCATCAACAACCGGAACCTGCACACTTTCGAGGTGTCCCTGGATACCACGTTCGACCTGCACGAGCGGATTGGCCAGGACCGGCTGACGATCACCGAGAGCGGGATCATGACCCGGGGCGATGTGGAAGCCATGACCACCCGTGGTATTTACGGTTTCCTGGTGGGGGAATCGTTCATGCGGGCGGAGGAGCCGGGCGAAAAGCTCAAAGAGCTGTTCTTCTCAGAACGCTGACTCCGATGCTGATACAGGCTGGTGGGTAGGGCCGGCCAAAATCGTGCGGAGCCATGGATGGCGGAGCCGAGCGTACAGGGACGTATTTACAGCGTATTTTGGCCGGCCCTACCCACCGGCCTGTGCGCCAAAGTCAGCCCTCAGCCCCACTCAAAGCTGCCTGCAAGAGCTCCAACAGATGCGCAGGCATCCCGCTGGCAAGCTTCAGAGCCGCCTCATGGCCCCGGGGCGACATCTTGCCCCAGGTCCGGCGCACAATCCGGAGCCACTTCTCCCGGTCATACTCCGGCTTTTCCTCATAGAACGGCGCAAAATAGCGCTCCAGGAACACCATACAGGCCACGTCCTCCAGCAGCTGGGTGTCCGGATCCTGGCGCAGCTCCCGCTTGGTCAGGATGGTCTCCACCCGCTGGCACTCCTCCTCGGGATAGCCGCATTCGGCCATGATCTCCGCCGCCCGCCGGCCATGCATGCGGCCACAGGCCTGGCGCCACAGGTAATAATTTTTCCGGCCCTCTCCGAACTCGCTCCGGGGCATGGTCCAGCGTTCGATATGCTGGGCCCGGCAGGCGATCTGCATGCGCTCGGAGGGCTCCGGCTCCAGCTCGAACAGCCACCGGGTCATGTGCTGGCTGTAGGCGAATTCCCGGGGCAGGCTTTCACCGCCCACCAGCTCCCAGTTCGGGTCAGCCCGATTGGCTTCGTCAATCTTGCCCAGGGCACAATCGAGACGGGCGGATTCGGTCATCTGTCACTCCATCGTTACTTGAATCAGGGTCAGCGTAGGTGAATACCCTGAAGGGTATATCTCTTATTGGAACTTGTCCCGCATGTACTCCGTGAATGAATATTGATAGCTGACCCGAACATTATCCGGAGCCCGACCATCCAGTGCGACTGACCAATCCGGACATTCCTCCCGAATGGCAATCTGCTTACCGTGACTTCCAGCGCCAAAGGGAGCGGCTGTTTACCATTTTCGGTGCCTGGCTGTTGCTGGCCATCATGGTTGCCTACCACTTCAGCCACGAGCTGCGGGGCGTCCGGCCGCCCGAGCCCTGGTCGCTCGAACATCTTTTGCGGTTGCCGGTTTACCTCAGCATCGGCCTGGCAATGCTGTCCCACTGCACTGGCGTACCCGGCTGGCATCCAAAGGTGTTCCTGCGCATGATGTCGACGTCGCTGATGCTGATGATGCTCGGCCTGTTTCTGGTCTATTTCCAGGACAAGCCCGGAGGCGTGCCTCAGGTCAGCGAGGGCCTGATGATCAGCTTCTTTGGTGTCACCATGATGGCGACCCGGGGACTGCGGGATTGGCTGGTCCAGTTTTTGCCACCGCTGGGGCTATTTATCATTGCCGCCATCCTGTTGCGAGTTTCACCGGCGGACCTGATTCCCCACCTGTTCGGACCGGCGGCCATGCTGGCGGTTGGCCTGGTTACTTCCGAGACCCTGCGTCGGCTGGGTAACCATCAGTTCCTCAATGAACAGGAAGTAAAACAGCTGGCGACCACCGACCAGCTTACCGGGCTGCTCAACCGCCATGCTTTCCTGCCCCTGATCCGCCATGAAATGGATCGGGCCCGGCGCAGCAGTGAGCGTCCCTTCTGCGTAATCATGGGGGATCTGGACAATTTCAAGCGGGTCAACGACACCCATGGCCACGAAGCGGGTGACCTGGTACTCAGGGATACCGCTGTTCGGGTGAGCGCCTGCCTGCGCCAGCAGGATGTCCTGTGCCGCTGGGGCGGCGAGGAGCTGCTGATCCTGTTACCGGAAACCGGGCCGACCGGCGGTCTGGAAGTGGCGCGCAAGATCCGTGCGGCGATGGCCGATCAGCCGATGCAGGTCAATGGTACCCGGATCCGGCAAACCATCAGCCTGGGTGTGGCCTGCTTCGACGGGGAGCGCGCCCCGGAACAACTGATCACTCGGGCCGACAACGCCCTGTATGACGCCAAGGCCGCCGGCCGCAACCGGGTCGTGATGGCCCCGGGCAAGGAAACCGGGGCCACTCCCGGCTCAGGTCACTCAGGCCTGGGCTGACGGCCGGGCCTTGATACGGTCGTACCAGGCCTGGAGGTTGGTCTGCTCCGGCTTGATCCGGATGCTCACCACCCGGGCAAAGGCCACGGTCGTAAACGCATTGATGTCAGCGGCGGTGAACCGGTCGCAGCAGATGTAGTCCTTGCCTTCCAGGTGCTTGTCCAGGAAGTGCATGAATTTCTCCACGCCCTGACCACACTCCTCGCCCCATTCCTTGATGGGATTCATCCGGTCCTTGAAATAGCCGGTGGTGTGCTGAAAGCACATGCCGGTAGGCATGAAGAAGTAGAAATCGATCCAGCGCAGCCATTGCTCCAGGTGAGCCTTTTCCAGGGGCGTTTCACCGAGCAGCTTGGGCGCATCGGGGTAGGCCTCTTCGAAGTAGCGGCAGATGGCCATGGTCTCGGCAATGCAGGTGCCGTCATCCAGTTCCATCACCGGCACTTTCTTCATCGGATTACGGGCAACGAATTCCGGTGTCAGGTTCTCGCCCTTTTGCAGGTCGATCTCCACGAATTCGGCCTCGTCCAGCAGGCCCTTTTCGGCCATGAACATGCGCACGCGGCGGGGATTCGGGGCAGTTTTTGTTTCAAAGATCTTCATCGGGATCGGCTCCGTTCCGGGTGTTGGATAGATGAACGTGATTGTTGAGAACAGCACAGAGACTGACCGCAAAAAACAGTTGCGTCAAGCAACTGTTAAGCCGCCCCGGACTAGCTCCGTGGCAGCCAGGTCCGGATCTGCTCCAGTATCCACCCGGGTTCGTCCAGAGGAAGGTCATGACCGGCGTCGGGGTGCAGTTTGAGAGTCCATTGCCAGCGGGATTCGAGGGCTTCGCTGCATTTGAAGTGCACAATGCGATCCCCCCGACTGGCCAGCAGCAGGGCATCCGGTAGCGGTCGATGGGGCGCCGGGGTAAAGCGGGCCGCGGCCCGCAGCTGATTGAAGGCATTGGCCAGGCTGACCGGCCGCTGGCGCTGGATACTGTACCAGCGTTTGGCCAGATCCAGCGGCACCGGCCGGTTGGAGGTCAGGTGCAACAGATCACGCTCCCGGTCAAACAGCTCCCGGCGTGAGAGCAACCGAAGTACCCGGGGCCAGGCCACCGGCCGCATCCGTTGCCAGGGCGGACTGAACCCGGAACTGGTATTGATCATCACCAGTTGCTGGATTTCCCCGAGCTCCGCGTTCTGGGCCCAGTCCAATGCCACCATGCCGCCCATGGACAGGGCGATGATGCCGAAAGGCCGGGGAATGTGACTCACCTGCCGACAAACCTGCCGGCGGATACCTTCAATAGAATCGGGGCTGTCCTGCCGGTAATGGACACCGGTACCGGGAAGGTCAACCGCGTGGAATCGATGCGCGGGAAACGCGGATTGCAACGCCACCGGGAAATCACCCCAGTGCGCCTGCTCCCGTGTCAGTCCCCGCAACAGTATCCAGTGCATGTCAGATCGAATCCCGGTACCAATGCATGATCGCCGCTTCCCTCAGCATGGCCTCCTGCTCCTGTTCCGGCAACCAGTTCCGGTGACTGGCGGCGGCGTTGAGCAAAAAATCGATCCAGGTAAGGTGGGTGCGTAACACGCGCTTGTGGCGATGGGGCACCAGTGGGTTGAACAGGCCATCGAGCCGGAACAGCTGACGCGGGCGCTTGCGAATCCAGCGCCAGGATCCCATCTCCAGGGTCAGGGGCAGGAACACGCCCGGATTGTCCCGGTTGATCTGCTTGTAGAAGTAGTCCCAGAGATCACCATGGGTCAGGTAATGGCGTGATTGGGGCTCGAACCTGTAATCATGATTGGGATAGGCCTGCTCCCAGATCAGCTTCAGGGCCATCACCGACGCTATCCGACGCATGGGCCGACGGCGGTAGGCGTAGGGAAACCAGATCTGGTCCTGCCAGCCGAAGCCACTGTGGCAATCCAGAGCAACACTGAACGATCGTCCCGGCAGCAGTTCCCGGATGACGGTTTCCAGGGCCTGATTCTCCACCTCCATGCCCTGCTCCGGATCGCCGGTGTACCAAGGGAGCCTGCGTGACAATCGCTGGCCACCCAACAGGAACGCGCTGCGATCCTGGGCCGTGATCGGCGCGTTCCGCATCAGGTCCACCCCGCTGGGGTTGCTACGTTGATTCAGGTACATACCGCCGGGGTTGAGAATCGGCAGTACCGTCACGTGAACCCGTTCCAGCAGCGCCGCCAGCTGTTCATCCCAGGCCAGCCTTTTCAGCACGCCCTCCAGCCAGGCCATGACCACCTGGGATCCGATCCGCTCCAGCCCGTGCACGCCACCAACGAGCAATACCGCCGGGGCCTCCGGTCTTGGCGAACCAATATCAATCCGGTAAATCGGCAATTGCAGATCGTCCAGGGCGACATGATCGACCACATGGCTCTCGACCTGCGCCGGTGCCTCCGCCAGCATCCGCTCCAGTGCCGTCATCTCGGGCAGGAAGGTTCTCAGCTGCCTCCGCTGTCGCTGCCCCCGCTGCGTTTGCTCATCGGCAATCGCCGTATGGGGAGTCAGATCACGTAATTCGGTCATGCACACACCTCCAGCCAACAACCTTTCAAGATAACCACCTGAGGCTACAGAATGTTGACAGTAGCGCCAGAAACATGACGACAAACGCGACGTTTTTGGGCCACTTCCTTGAATCTCGATTCAATTTCCTTATGCTGGAAAGGGAATTCTTTCGAGAAATCTTGTTTTGAAGAACGCAGTAGCGATTCCAAAAACACCCCCTCCCTCCGATCCGATGCGATCGCAGTTTGGTCATTCCTCCAAGCGCTCTACTGCGTTACCAACCCCAAAGGAGAAGTAACCATGAAGAAGCTTACTTCTGCCGCGCTCCTGTGTGCGGCGGCAATCCCAGGCATGGCCCAGGCCAGCCAGTGTGGAGAGGTATCCATCACCGAGATGAACTGGGCCTCCAACACGGTGGTTACCAACGTGGCCAAATTCATCATGGAGCAAGGGTATGGCTGCGATGTCACCATTGTCCCCTCCGATACCGTACCGGCCGTCACTTCGGTCGCTGAAAACGGTGAGCCGGACATTGTCACCGAGTTGTGGCTGAACTCCGCCGGCGAGGCCTACCTGCGCCTGGAAGAACAGGGCAAGGTTGAGCGCCTGGGCAAGGTGCTGGAACCGGGCGGTGTTGAAGGCTGGTGGATCCCTACCTACCTGGCGGAGAAGCACCCGGAGCTCACCACCATCGAAGGCGTGATGGCCAACCCGGAACTGGTCGGCGGTCGTTTCAACAACTGTCCCGATGGCTGGGGCTGCCGCGTGGTCAGTGACAACCTGATTCGCGCCCTGGACCTTGAAGAATCCGGCAT
This sequence comes from Marinobacter szutsaonensis, assembly GCF_039523335.1. Classification (NCBI taxonomy): domain Bacteria; kingdom Pseudomonadati; phylum Pseudomonadota; class Gammaproteobacteria; order Pseudomonadales; family Marinobacteraceae; genus Marinobacter; species Marinobacter szutsaonensis. The sequence goes on from NZ_BAAAFC010000001.1 coordinate 1,780,896, forward strand.
CGACGTCTTCAACCACGGTTCCGGCGAGACCCTGGCCTCGTCCATGGCTTCCGCGGTCCAGAACGAGGAACCCTGGTTCGGCTACTACTGGGGCCCGACCGTACCGCTGGGCAAATACGACATGACCCGGGTGGAGCTGGGCGAGTACAAGCCCGAGGTTCACAAGAAGAACCAGACCGCGGATGCCGAGAATCCCGGCGTTTCCGAGTTCCCGGCGGCCACCATCCTGACCTCGGTGACCACGGACTTTCAGGAGCGTGAGCCGGAAGTCGCGGAGATGCTCAGCCAGCTGACCTTCCAGACCTCGACCATGAGCTCGATCCTGGCCTGGATGGACGCCAACAACGCGTCCGGCGAGGAAGCAGCTGTGTATTATCTGAGCAACAACAGCGACGAGTGGTCCACCTGGCTGAACGACTCGGCCCGGAAGAACCTGGCAGCGATTCTCGATAACTGATCGCCCCACCCCGCCCGGGACACCCCTTCCGGCCCGTCCCGGGCTTTCTTTCCAATCCATCCGACTCCAGATACCCAGGAGAGGCTGACCCCTGATGGCAACCTATGATTCGTTATTCTCATCACTCGGGCTCGAGGAGTGGTGCGCGCAAGGCCAGAGTGATGCCCCGATGTCGATGGCCGCCCTGCTGGCCAAGACCAAGGGCGAAAACACCGAACCGGAATCGCTCTGGGACGCGCCGTTCCCCTCGATGGATGCGCTCAACGAATCCTGCGCAGCCTTTCCCCAGTCGCGGGAGTTGACGAAAGGGCTGGAGCAGGGGTTTCTGGCCATCAAGGACAGCCTCAGCCTGGTACTCGATCCACTGACCCAGCCACTGAGCTGGTTCCTGGATGGCGCCCTGTACGCCATGCTCAACACCCCCTGGTGGATTGTCATTCCGCTGTTGCTCGCGGTGGTTTACCTGGTCACCAAATCCTGGAAACTGATGGCGTTCGTTGGCGGTAGCATCGTACTGCTGGCGTTCATCGATCACTATGATTACGCCATGCAGACCCTGGCCATTATTTTTGTGTGCGCCTTTTTGTGCGTCTTGCTTGGCGTACCGATCGGGATCGCCATGGCCCGGAGCAACACCCTGCAGCGACTGATCATACCGGTGCTGGACATGCTGCAGACGCTGCCACCATTCGTGTATCTGATTCCGCTGATCTTCCTGTTCAGCGTGACCGAGTCCAAGCTGTATGGCATCGCCATCATCCTCTACGCCATTGTCCCGGTTATCCGCCTGACCAACCTGGGGATCCGGCTGGTGGACAAGGATGTGATCGAGGCGGCCGATGCCTTCGGCATGACGCCACGGCAAAAGCTCTACAAGGTCCAGATCCCCCTGGCCTTGCCGAACATCATGGCCGGGGTTAACCAGACCATCATGATGAGCCTTGCCATGGTGGTGATCGCCTCCCTGGTTTCCGCACCCGGGCTGGGTGTACTGGTCCTGAGGGGTATCCGGAACCTGGAACTGGGTGTTGGCCTGGTGTCCGGCCTGGGCATCGTCATCCTGGCGGTGATCCTCGACCGGGTCACCAAGGCATCGCTCGCGCGCATCAACACATCCCAGAAGCAGTGAGGAAGATCCCGTGGCAAACGATATTAAGATTTCGATCAGAAACCTGTTCAAGATCTTCGGTCCGGTTCCCGATGTAGCTCTGGAGTATGTGCGCCGGGGCATGAACAAGGCCGACCTGCTGGAACAGCAGAATCATGTCCTCGGCCTGCGGGACATTAACGTGGATATTCGCAACGGTGAGATCACCGTGATCATGGGCTTGTCCGGGTCCGGAAAATCGACCCTGATCCGCCACCTCAACCGCCTGATCGAGCCGACGGCCGGGGAGATCCGGATCGATGGCGAGGACGTGCTCAGCTACAACGAGGAACAGCTACGCAAGCTCAGACGGGAGCGCATGTCGATGGTGTTCCAGAAGTTCGCCCTGCTCCCGCACAAGACGGTGCTGGAGAATGCTGGCATGGCCAAGGCTATCCGCGGTTACACCACCTCGGATTTCGAGGCTGACGCCCGTAAATGGCTGGCCCGGGTGGGTCTGGACGGCAACGAGAACCAGTACCCCCACCAGTTGTCCGGCGGCATGCAGCAGCGTGTCGGGATTGCCCGGGCGCTGGTTTCCGATGCCCCGATCATGTTGATGGACGAGGCGTTTTCAGCGCTGGACCCGCTGATCCGCTCGGATATGCAGGATCTGCTGCTGGAGTTGCAGGAGGAGCTGCACAAAACCATCGTGTTCATCACCCACGACCTGGACGAGGCACTCAAGCTGGCCGACCACCTGGTCATCCTCAAGGAGGGCGAAGTGGTGCAGCAGGGGGATCCCCAGGAAATCCTCCTCAATCCGGGTGACCCGTACATCGTCGACTTCATTTCCGACATCAACCGGGCCCGGGTATTGCGGGTGCGCTCGGTCATGAAGCCGGGCACGGAGGCCGAAGACAACTACGCGGGCGATATCTTTGAACGGGACAATCTCGAAACCGTGCTGGAACGCTCCGGTGGCGATACCGAGCTGTCCTTCCGCGTGGTCCGGGATGGCCAACAGGTCGGATCCCTGCATATGAAGGACCTGACCAAAGCCCTGGTACCGACGGCGGCAGCAACGGAGTCACGCCAGCGGGCCTGATGTCCCGTCTGGCTCAGTAGGTTAACGAATTAGCCAGATGGGACACTATGGTTACAAACCGCGGGCGAGGGGCTATGATGAAGGCAGTCGCCGCTCACCTGCGGTTAACCGGTCCTGACCAATGCCCAAGGTTTTCCTTCTCCTGCTGACGTTGTTTCTCTCGGCCTGCTCACCGGAAGAGCCACCTCGTTCCCCGACCGAACAGATCCAGCCCGCCGCCTTACCCGGCACAGACACCCCGAAGCCGACAAGCCCGATCGTCGTGCTGGCCGCCGATCCCTGGTGCCCCCACAACTGCGTTTCCGGGTCTGCGTCCGAAGGCTACATGGTGGACCTTGCCCGGGAGGCCCTTGCGTTGGCCGGACTCGAGCTAAAATATGTCAATATGAGTTGGGCGCGGGCACTGGAGCAGGCCGAGGCAGGCTACATCGACGGCATCATCGGAGCATTCACCTCAGATGCTCCGGGCTTCATCTTCCCGGAAGAATCCCTCGGCACCTCCCACATTGAGCTGTACACACAGCCCGAGCAGGACTGGCACTACCAGGGCGTCGACTCCTTGCGGGACCAGACCCTGATTGCCCTGAACGGTTACTCCTATTCGCCCGAACTGGACGACTATATCCGACGTAACCATGACAACCAGAAACGGGTGTGGATTCTCTCGGGGCCGGCGCCCCTGGAGCGTGCCATCAAACTGATTCTGGAGAATCGTTCCGATGTGCTACCCGAAGACCGGGACGTCATGGCCTGGACCCTCCGGCACCAGCTCCCCGGCGTTCAGCTCCGCAACGCCGGCGCACTCTACGAGACACAGGTTTACATTGCCTTCTCCCCCGCCAGCCCCCGCTCGAAGGAGTTGGCCGATGCGCTCAGCCGTGGCATCCGCGAGCTAAGGACATCGGGCCGCCTGTCGGAAATCCTCGCGGACTACGGTGTGTCCCCGGCCGACTGAAACGCGGTAAGGCTCTCTCCGGAGGGTGTGATCAGTTGCAGCTGCCCCTCCCGCCCTATCTGTACCCGGGAAACCTCGCCGAGTATTTTCAGGAAACGGTTCTCCTGGTTCATCAGTGCCGGTGCGCAGGCCATCCGGGTTGAGGCAATGGCACCGACCCCGATGCCTTCGCCGGTCAGCTGATAGCTGCCGGTATAGCGGTTGCAGGATCCGCGCCCTGCAACCCGGTTGTCCGAGAGGAACCGGATGGTTACCCGGGAGCTGTCGATAATACCGGCCCCGGCAATATCCTCGACGACCCACTCGGCGCCCCGGAGCAATCGCTGGGGATCGCCTCCGCAGCCGTTGTAGGTTTGACCGTTCACCGTCAGCCGGGCCTGGGCCGGATACTGGGCGCCGGACAGGCTGTCTTGGCACAGCTGGCGGGCCACGGTCAGGCGGACATTGAGATCGTCACCTCTGACCAGGAATTCCCGGCCATGGCGGTCAGCCACTACCTTTTCCACTTCCAGCCGCTTCACGCCATCCTTTTCGAAGGGGCGCTCAAGTCGGAGTTCGGCACCGGAAACCACGGCTCGCCAGAACGGCTCATTGCCCCTGGCCTCGAACGGCATCTCCACCGCCCCGGGCACCAGGCACTCCGGGTAGGTTTCCCCCCGGATGGTCAGCGTTGCCCGCTCACCCTTGCTCCAGAACCGGGTCTGATCCTCACCCGGCGCCACATACAGGGCTCCGGAGGCGCTCCTGGCAGGCTTTAGCAGCAATCGACGATCCCGGTAATCGATTCCCAGCAGATTCTCGTCTTCTCCAGGGGCGACCCGGATCTCCATCTGGCCACAGTGATAGACTGACTGCGGCTGCGATCCGGCTCCCGACGTCCCGGTGGCGGCACAACCCCCGATCAATCCGGCGAAGACCAGAACGGCTGTCCCTGTGCGATATCGTACAAACATGATCTCTCCATTGATCCCGATAACAAGGCGGGTATTGTAAGCCGGTCGTGCCGGCACCGCCATGACGCAGGTCCGCTGGCCGAGTTCCGGATTCAGCGGTATGGTAGGTGACCTGATTCATACCACTGAGGTTGCTGCCATGCCCGTCCGGCTCTACCAGTTCGCCATCTCCCATTACAGCGAGAAAGTCCGCTGGGCCCTGGACTACAAGGGTATCCGCTACCAACCGGTGAGCCTGCTGCCCGGCCAGCACGTCAAAACCGTCCGTGCGCTCACCGGCAAGGCTTCCTCGGTCCCGGTCCTGGACCACGATGGCGAGATCATCCAGGGCTCCTCCGCAATCATCGACTACCTGGACGAGACCTTTCCGGAACGCCCGCTAACGCCGTCCGATCCCGCTATCCGGGAGCAGGCCCTGGCCTGGGAACAACGCCTGGATGACGAGGCTGGCCCGGCAGTACGTTGCTGGGCCTATCATTACCTGTTGCAGCGCCCGAAGCTGGCAGTTCCCATGCTGGCTGCCGGCACGCCCTTCTATAACCGCATTCTGCTGAGTCTTGCCTTCAGCCGGGTTGATGAGATCATGCGTGACTGGATGAAGATCAACCAGAAAACGGCGGATGCCTCACAGCAGGTTCTGGAAACCCTGCTCACCGAACTGGCGGACACCTACCAGCGGCAGCCCTACCTGGCCGGCGACCATTTCTCCCGCGCCGACCTCACCGCCGGTGCCTTGCTCGCACCGCTGTTCCAGCCGCCGCAATACCCGGTGCCCTGGCCGAAACGGCACCGGCTGTTGCCGGACATGAGGAACACGCTCGACCAGTGGCAGGAACAGATCGAGCCACTGGCCCGCCTGTACCGGGAACACCGCCAGCGCTGATCCGGAAACTGGCGTAAAACGTCAACGGGCCTGACGCAAACCGACAATGCATTCCTGCCCGCCTGTGCCAATATAGACGCCAGGTAATGACCGGATCGGGACAGGTTATGGTTTTGATGGACATGATGCAGGCCGTGCTCGAAGACAGCGGCCTGATGGCACTCTGGCAGCAGGTTGCGCCCTGGCTGGCCCTGGATGAGCGCCAGCTGATTTTCGTGTTTGCCACGCCGGTCTTCATAGCCGTGACCCTGTGGGAATACCTCAGGATCCGCCACGATCCCCGGCTGATGGATGCCCGGGAAGCGGTCCGGAACTTTGCGCTCGGCGCCGGTTACCAGGTAACCGAACTGCTGTTTGCCGGCGTGATCGCCTTCCCGGTTTACGCCCTGTGCTACCACTACCGGCTGTTTGATCTCGAGCTCACCTGGCTCACCGGCTTCCTGACCTTCCTCGGCGTGGATTTCTGCTTCTACTGGATGCACCGGGCCAGCCACCGGATGCGCTGGTTCTGGGCTGCCCATGTGGTACACCACTCCTCCGAGCGAATGAACTTCTCCACCGCCATGCGCCAGAATGCCACCAACATCTTCAATGGCATGTGGATCTTCTACCTGCCCCTGGCCCTGGTCGGCTTCAATCCGGTCTGGATCGGTGTCGCCTATGCCTTTTCCCTGGTGTACCAGTTTTTCATCCACACCACTCTTGTGGGCCGGTTGCCCGGCTGGATCGAACTGGTGTTCAATACTCCCAGCCATCACCGGGTCCACCACGGCCGCAACCCCGGCTACATTGACCGCAATTATGGCGGCACCCTGATTGTCTGGGATCGGCTGTTCGGAACCTTCGTGGACGAGGACGCCAAGGATCCGCCCGACTATGGCATTACCCGGCCGGTGCCCTCGAACAACCTGCTGGTACTCTGGACCCACGAGTACGTGGACCTGTTCCGGGACATGGCGCGCCCCGGCGGCATCGGGTCACGGCTTGGCCATCTTTGGCATGCCCCGGAATGGCAACGGCCGGATGCCTTACGGAACTCCCGACAGACCCGGGACTGACCCCGGACAGGATCGCCTGCTGTCTATTTTGAGTGATCCGGGTTCGAATACGCCCCCGGCCTGTGGCATGATCCTGTTCCAGTACTACCGGACTGAACTGAACGCCGAGGACCCATGGCTGCAGCTTTTGATGTGTATTCCCGCCGGCACCGTACCTGGCGGAAATTCCGTACCGGCCTGGCGGGGCTGATATTGGCAACCCTTTCCGTATCCACCAATGCCGAGATGCTGACCGCAGCGGTCGCCGCGAACTTCACCGGCACCATGGAGAAGCTGATCCCCCTGTTCGAGCAGAATACCGGGCACCAGATCCGGGCCAGCTATGGCTCAACGGGCAAACTCTATGCCCAGATTCGCCAGGGCGCCCCCTTCGACGTGTTTCTGGCAGCGGACCGGGAACGTCCGGAATTGCTGGAAGAACAGGAACTCGGGGTCGCGGGCAGCCGGTTTACTTACGCCCGTGGTCGACTGGTGCTCTGGAGCCGGTCCGAGGACGCCTTCCAGGACCCCGAGGCCTATCTCGCCGCCAGCGCAGGCCCCCGCCTGGCCATTGGCAACCCCCGCACGGCACCCTATGGCGTCGCCGCCATGGAAGTGGTCGACGCCCTGGGTCTGAAAGACTCGATCCAGCGGCGCCTGGTCCGCGGTGATTCCATTGCCCAGACCTTCCAGTTCGTGGCCACCGGCAATGCCGAGGCGGGCTTTGTCGCCCTGGCCCAGCTTCGGGCCTGGGACGGCGAGAGCGGTGCCAACTGGGTGGTCCCGGCCTCGCTGCACCAGCCCATCGACCAGCAGGCCATCCTGCTGGCCCGCAGCAAGTTCCCGGAAGCCGCCAGGTCCTGGCTGGAATTTCTCGGTAGCGAAGAAGCGCGGGCAATCATCGAAAAAGACGGCTACGATACCGGTGACACGCCGGAGCCCTGACCCCGGCTGACAAAGGCGACGGAGATTTCATGGGCCCGGAATGGCAGGCCGTCTGGCTGACACTGAAACTGGCAGGCATCACCACACTACTGTTACTGATCATTGGCACCCCGCTGGCCTGGTGGCTGGCCCGCAGCCAGCACTGGTCGCGGCAACCGGTATCCGCCCTCATCGCCCTGCCCCTGGTACTGCCGCCCACCGTGCTGGGCTTTTACCTGCTTATTGTGATGGGCCCGGATGGCCTGGTGGGCCAACTGACCGAACAGCTTGGACTCGGCCTGCTGCCGTTTACCTTCGAGGGCCTGGTGGTTGCCTCGATCATCTACTCCCTGCCGTTCACCGTGCAACCGCTGCAGAACAGCTTCATGACCATTGACCAGCGCTTGCTGGAAGTGGCCGCCACGCTCCGGGCGTCGCCACGGGACCGTTTCTTCACTGTGGTCCTGCCGCTGGCGCGCCCGGGCTTCCTGAGCGCCGCGGTGCTGACCTTTGCCCATACCGTGGGTGAATTCGGCGTGGTGCTGATGATCGGGGGCAACATTCCGGGTGAAACCAAGGTGTTGTCAGTGGCCATCTATGATCATGTCGAGGCCCTGGATTACGGTGCGGCACACTGGCTGGCCGCCGGCATGCTGGCGTTTTCCTTTATCGTCCTGTTGAGCCTGTACAGCCTCAACGGTCGACTTCAGCCCGGGGTGATGAAATGACCGCTTCCCGGGGAGTCCAGGCACGATTCCGATGCAGCTTCGGGGCATTCCGCCTGGACGTCGACCTCGACCTGCCGGGCAGTGGCGTCACCGCGCTGTTCGGGCATTCAGGCTGCGGCAAGACCACCCTGCTGCGGTGCATCGCCGGGCTCCAGCCCGCCGATGGCGCCCTGACCGTCAACGGTGAAACCTGGCAGGACGGTTCCCGCAGCCTGCCGGTGCACCAGCGTTCCCTGGCCTATGTCTTCCAGGAAACCAGCCTGTTCCCGCACCTGAGCGTGCGCCGGAACCTCAATTACGGCTTTCGGCGCATTCCGGAGGCCGGGCGCCAGGTGGGCTTCGACCAGGCGGTGAGCTGGCTGGGGCTTGGCCATCTGCTGGACCGCATGCCCGATCGCCTGTCCGGCGGCGAACGCCAGCGGGTTGCCATTGCCCGGGCGCTGCTGACCAGTCCGGACCTGCTATTGATGGACGAGCCGCTCTCGGCGCTGGATGCGCGCAGCAAGCAGGACATCATGCCCTACCTGGAAACCCTCAGGGATTCCCTGGCCATTCCCATCCTCTATGTGTCCCACTCCACCGCGGAGGTCGCCCGGCTTGCGGATCACATCGTGATGATGGATAACGGCCAGGTGGTTGCCGAGGGGCCGTTGCAACAGACCCTCGCCCGGACCGACCAGCCGTTCGGTCTCGAGGAGGACGCCGGCGTGATCATGGATGCCGTCATCGGCCAGCGGGATGAGCCATGGCATCTTTGCCGGGCGGATTTCGACGGTGGCCACCTGTGGTTGCGGGACGACGACACACTCGCCACCGGCCAACGGATCCGCGTGCAGGTACTGGCAAGGGACATCAGTATTGCCCTCAGCCAGCTCACCGAACAGAGCACCCAGAACCTGGTGCCGGCCACCATTGATGAAATCGCCGCGGACCTGAGCCCGGGCACCTCTATGGTCCGGCTCATGGCGGGTAATACCCCCTTCCTGGCCCGGCTCACCAGCCGGTCGGTCCACACCCTGTCACTGCAACCCGGCCAGCGGGTCTGGATGCAGGTGAAGTCGGTTGCCATCGTCGACTGACACCACGGGCACGAGCTATGGCCTCTTTGGCCGCAGCCGGTAACGACCCCAGCGTTTAACCTGTAGGCACTGAATTCATCCGATGCCCACCGACAGGAGACGTCATGAACCGGGTCCACCATCGTGTGCAAAGTGGCACTATCACGCTCCATGCCGTCACCGAGGGCGACCCCGGCAACGAAGCTCTGGTGCTGGTTCATGGCTACCCGGACAACCACCACGTCTGGGATCGGGTCGTCGAGCAACTGGTTCCGGATTTTTACCTGGTGCGCTATGACGTCCGGGGCGCCGGGCTTTCCGACAAACCCGGCAAGACCCGGGACTACCGGCTCCAGCAACTGGCGGGGGATCTCGAGGCTGTTGTCGATCAGCTGCTGCCCGGCCGCACCTTTCACCTGGCGGCTCACGACTGGGGATCGATCCAGAGCTGGGAATCGGTGACGGCCGGACCGCTCATGGATCGGATCCGCTCCTACTCCTCGATCTCCGGCCCCTGCCTGGATCAGGTTGGCTACTGGCTGAGGGAACAGGCGACGGACCTGCGAGGCGGGGGCACCGCCAGAGTGCTCCGGCAGCTGGCCAGTTCCTGGTATGTATTCCTGTTCCAGTTACCGGTTGTGCCCGAAACCCTCTGGCGGCTGGGACTGGATCGGGCCTGGCCGGGCATTTTGCGGAAATACGAAGGCATTGCCGATGCCCGCTTCAGCGAACTGCAGCAGGGTGATGGCATGTTCGGTGTCAAACTCTACCGCGCCAATTTCCTGCCCCGGCTGTGGCGCCCGGCACCGCGCCACGCCCGGTGCCCGGTGCAGCTGATCATTCCCAGAGGTGATAACTACGTGGGTGAGCAACTGTTTGACCAGCAGGTGCGATGGACGGGAAAGCTGACAAGGAAGGAGGTGGACGCGCCGCACTGGGCGCCACTGACTGCGCCCGGACCGGTGGCGGACGCAATCAGGGAATTCGCAGGAGGGCAGACGAGTTAGCGGGTGCCGTACACCACCATGGTCTTGCCCTTGACCCGCACCAGGCCCTGGTCCTCCAGGGTCTTGAGCACCCGGCCCACCATCTCCCGGGAGCAGCCGACAATCCGGCCGATCTCCTGGCGGGTGATCTTGATCTGCATGCCATCGGGGTGAGTCATGGCATCCGGCTCCTTGCACAGGTCCAGCAGGGTACGGGCCACCCGGCCGGTAACGTCCAGGAATGCCAGGTCGCCCACCTTGCGGGTGGTCTGACGCAGGCGGGAGGCCATCTGTTCGCCAATGAAGTACAGCACCCTCGGATCCTGCTGGGCGATCTCGCGGAACTTGGTGTAGCTGATCTCGGCCACTTCGCACTCGGTCTTGGCCTTGACCCAGGCACTGCGGGAATCCATGTTGTCGAACAGGCCCATCTCACCGAAAAAGTCCCCGGCATTCAGGTACGCCATGATCATTTCGCGGCCGTCGTCATCCTCGATGATCACGGTGACGGAACCCTTGACGATGTAGAACAGGGAATCGCTCTTGTCACCGGCGTAGATGATGGTGCTCTTGGCGGGGTAGCGACGGCGGTGGCACTGGGACAGGAAATAGTCCAGGTGCTTGGTTTTCTGCTCAACCGGCTTGACGATAGTAGCCATAGTGCGAGTCATGCCTCCTCAGATACTGGCGGGTCCCGATGGTTATTCTTCACCCGGCTTTCCCTGCGGGTTCGTTAATTTTTCTTCAAAAACACGCCAACTTATAACAAGAAGGCCAATGGCGGGCAACCGGAAAGAGCGCACTCCTTGACCTCGATATCGTTTTCGGCGGCTGCCTGAGGATTTCGACTGTGCTAGCATCCGGCCTCATTACACCCAGTTCTGACCAACGGAGACCATCACGACATGAAAGCAACCATCGACTGGACCGGCAATGCCAGCTTCAGGGCTACCAGTGGCAGCGGCCACAGCGTACAGATTGATGGTCCGCCCGACCATGGTGGCGAGAACCTGGGGCCCCGCCCCATGGAAATGCTGCTGATGGGGCTGGGCGGGTGTTCCGCTTTTGATGTGATGAGTATCCTCAAGAAGAGTCGCCAGGATGTGACGGCCTGTCATGCTGAACTCGAGGCAGAACGTGCTGACGCCGTGCCGGCGGTGTTCACCAGAATCCATCTGCATTTTGTGGTGACCGGGCACAACCTCAAGGAAAAACAGGTCCAGCGGGCGGTGAGCCTGTCGGCGGAGAAATACTGTTCCGCTTCCATTATGCTGGAAAAGGCCGGCGTGGAGATCACCCACAGCCACGAAATCCGCGAAGCGGAATAAGGCCGGTCCAGCCAGCCGGAACCGGCGGGAATTACGGATGCTAAAATGTCATTGCAAATACTATTCAACGTCACTTGCGGTGTGCATAATACGCGCCTTCTCCGCCGGTCTGCGCAAAAGGTATACAAACCTGGTCAGTAGTCGGTGGCGGCCTCGGCAGGGCTAACCTTAGTAGCGCCCTGCAGTCATTCATCTCCAATGTCCGGAGGGGCTGAGCATGGAAACCAAACTCCAGCTGCACGGTTTCAACAACCTGACCAAATCCCTGAGCTTCAACATCTACGACATCTGTTACGCGCAGACCGAAGAGCAACGCGAAGCCTACATCGATTACATCGACGAGATGTACAACGCCGAGCGCCTGACCCAGATCCTGACCGACGTGGTCAAGATCATCGGCGCCAACATCCTCAACATCGCCCGGCAGGATTACGAGCCCCACGGGGCGTCCGTGACCATGCTCATCGCAGAGCATGAGCTGACCGATGGCGAAGCCAACAATGAGGAATCCCCGGGGCCGCTGCCGGACACAATTGTTGCGCACCTGGACAAGAGCCATGTGACCGTGCACACCTATCCGGAGAGCCATCCGCACGATGGCGTCAGCACCTTCCGCGCGGACATCGACGTATCCACCTGTGGCCTGATCTCGCCCCTGAAGGTGCTTAACTACCTTATCCACAGCTTCGATTCCGACGTGGTCACCGTGGACTATCGCGTGCGCGGCTTCACCCGGGACGTGGATGGCACCAAGCACTACATCGATCATGACATCAACTCGATCCAGAACTACCTGACCGAGGATACCCAGAACGCGTATCAGATGATCGACGTCAACGTGTACCAGGAGAACCTCTTCCACACCAAGATGATGCTGAAGAACTTCAACCTGGATAACTACGTGTTCGGCGTCAATGCCAGCGACCTGGATCCGGCCGAAGCCCAGTCCATCGAGGATCGGCTGCGGCGGGAAATGCTGGAAATCTTCTATTCCCGGAACGTGGAATAATCCCTCCGGCGGCGGTCTTTCGGGATCGCCGCTGTTTCTTCAGTTTTTTTGATCTGCCCCGCCAGAATTCTGCGTTTTCATCTCTCCGGACTCCCGTGTCTAATACAGACATACCCGAACGCAAGGAGGACGAGATGACGCTTCGCTCCGTTAAACAGATCATTCCCGCACTGGAAACCTCTGATGGTGCCGGTGTGCGTATCAAGCGCTCCCTGGGGCAACACCAGTCGGTCCGGCTGGACCCGTTCCTGATGCTGGATGAATTCGGCTCCGCCGAGGCCGCCGACTACATTGCCGGCTTTCCGTCCCACCCGCACCGCGGCTTCGAGACGGTCACCTACATGATCGAGGGCCACATGCTCCACGAGGATCATCTGGGCAACCGGGGGGATCTCCGCAACGGCGGTGTCCAGTGGATGACCGCAGGCAGGGGCATCATCCATTCGGAAATGCCCCAGCAGGAAGAGGGCGTGATGCGGGGTTTCCAGCTCTGGCTGAACCTGCCGGCGGCGGAAAAGATGACCGATGCCGGTTACCGAGACATCCAGCCTGAGGACATTCCCGAGATCTCCATGACGGGCGCTCGCATCAAACTGATTGCTGGAGAGCTGACCCTGGACGGCACCCGCCATCAGGGTGCGGTCACCGGTGGCAGTACCCAGCCACTGTACGCCGACATCCACCTGGACTCAGAAGGACAAGTGACGCTTCCGGTAGCCGCGGACCACAACGCCATGCTGTATCTGTACGAAGGGGAAGCCCGCCTCGGCGATCAGGCCCTGCGGCGCAGCGCCGCCAACGTGCTTGGTGAGGGTGACCGGATTACCGTCACCGCCGGGGCCAGCGGTGCTCGCCTGCTGCTGATCGCCGGCAAGCCGATTGGTGAACCGATCGTGCAGTATGGTCCGTTCGTGATGAACACCCGCGAGGAAATCGAGCAGGCACTTAGGGACTACCGGGACGGCCGCCTGACCGCCTGAGGCTTCAGCCGTAGGTCCGTCGGCTCATCAGGCGCTGGACCATGGGCCGAAGCACCAGGTCCATGGCCAGCGCCATCTTCGGTCCCGGAACTACCAGGGTATCGTGGCGGGAGACGGTACTGCCGGCGATCAGTTGCAGCAGCTGGGTGAATTTCACTTCCGAAGGATCCCGGAAGCGGATCACTACCATGCTCTCGTCCTCGGTGGGCACATCCCGGACCACGAATGGATTGGAGGTGTCTACCAATGGCACCCGCTGGAAGTTGATGTGGGTATGGGAGAACTGGGGCACGATATCGTGGACGTAGTCGTCCATGCGATTGATGATGGTCTGGACCACCGCCTCCTGGCTGTAGCCCCGTTTGTGGGTATCCCGGTGGATCTTCTGGATCCACTCCAGATTCACAATGGGAACCACCCCGATCAACAGGTCCACATACTGGGCGATGTTGTAGTTGTCGCTCACCACCCCGCCGTGTAACCCCTCGTAGAACAGCAGGTCGGTGTCAGCCGGCAGCGGCCCCCAGGGCGTAAACGTCCCGGCCTTGTGGCCGGCGGCAATCAGGCTGTGGTCTTCATCGTGGACATACCGGCGGAAACGGCCATTTCCGGTGTGGCCGTAGTCGTAGAACAGCGCCTCGAGCTTGTCGATGTGATTGGCGGCCAAGGCAAAGTGGTTGCGCTCACCGAACTGGCCCTTCGCTGCCAGCCGGGCCATCTGTTCCCGGTTGTAGCGGTGGAAGCTGTCACCACTGACCATGGCCGGGCGCAGCCCCTCACTGGCGAACATCCGGCTGAAGATCTGCCCGGTAGTCGTGGTGCCGGCACCGCTGGAGCCGGTCACGGCAATGATCGGATGGCGCTTGGACATGGGCTCCGCCTGTTCCGGTTTACAGAAGGCTGTCGAGGGAACGGGGCTTTTCCACCACGAATCCCTGGGCGTAATCCACGCCCAACTGCCTCAGCATATCCAGAACCTCGCGGGATTCAACCCGGGAGGCGATCACCTCCCGCTTCATATAGTGCGCCATCTCCACCATGGACCTCACCATGGCCCGGTCCGTCTCGCTGGTGGTGAGCTGGCTGGTGAAGGCACTGTCGATCTTGATCAGGTCCACCGGCAGGGAGCGCATGAAATTGAACGAACTGGGGCCACTGCCGAAATTGCCCAGGCAGAACCGGCAGCCCAGTTCCTTCATCTCGCGGATGAACTCCGCCACCGCGTCGATATCATTGATGGCGGACGCCTCGGTGAGTTCAAACCAGATGCGCTCGATAGGTGCGTCCTTCTGGCTCAGCTTCTCGTAGATGAATTCCAGCAGGGACTGGTCATTCAGACTGAAACCGGACAGGTTGATACACACACCGCCGAGGTGGCGGGGATCCGGCTGCCGCTCCCGCAGCCAGTCGAGCATCTGCCCGACCACCCAGCGATCAACCGCCTGCATGCGGTCATAACGCTCGGCCATGCGGACGAAATCCCGACCCGTGATCAGGGTGCCGGCGTCGTCATACATGCTGATCAGGATCTCGTACTGGGGCGACATGGAGGTCCGCCCGTGCAGGGGAATGATCTTCTGGCACCGCAACAGCATGCGCTCCTCGTTCAGGTCTCCGAGACTGGCGACCTTGGCGGCGATCTGTTCCTGACGGGACTGATCATGCTCATCCGACACGTATTCCACCGCCTGGCCATGGCCCTGCTGTTTGGCCGCAGCCAGCGCCTGTTCCGACGCCCTCAGCCAGCGCTCGGCATTCACCAGGCCCGGCAGGGTCGGCACGATACCGGCACTGGCGGATAACCGGTAGCTGCGACCACTGAAACTGAATTCGGCGGCCTCGATCGCCTTGATCAGGTTACCGGCGGTTTCCCGGGCATCCTCTCCCGGCACCAGCATCGCAAACTCATTGCCGGCCAGGCGAGCCACCGGCATGCCGTCGCCCACATGGTTGCACAGAAGATCGGCCACCTGCTTCAGGGCATCGTCCCCGGCCTGGTAGCCGGCGGTATCGTTGAGAATCCGGAAGCGCCGGAGATCCAGCCGCACCAATGCCCGCTCGTCTTCCCGCCGGGCCAGTTGCTGGTCCAGCATGCGCTCGAATTCCCGCCGCCCCAGCAGGCCGGTCAGCTCGTCGTGGGTGGACGCCCAGGACAGCTGATCATAGACCTTGCGCACCATCCGATCGATGCTCTCATCCACCAGCGGGCGTTCGTACTGGTTATCCGGCACGATGATGCCCTTGCGCATCTGCCGTGCCAGCGCCTCCAGTTCCAGTTCCACCACCCGCATCCCCTGGTGGTTCACAAACACGAACCGACTGAAGCCCCGGGCAACCCAGACCAGCCGGATGTACTGGGGCTTGTCAGGATTTTCCTGGTCCCGCAACCAGTCTCCGGTCCGCAGTTGCTGGGCACGGTTGATCCAGCGCTGGAGACTGCGCAGCTCGCGGTCTGAAAGTTCCCGCTGCTCTTCCTCGGCGGTGCGGACCGGCGGTACCTCGACCAGTTCCGGCTGCTGATCGGGGCGGCGCACCAGGAACTGCTTGAGCTCATTGCGAATCTGGGACGAGGGCATGTGGTTACTGGAAATCGACGCCAGGCCATCCTGGATCACCCTGAGCAACTCCGGCAGATTGATGCTGCTGCCCGGATCGTCGGCAAAGGCCAGCAGCGAATCGATCACCGCCAGGTAATCCTGCCACAGCTGGCTGTCCGGACCCTGCCGGATCCAGGTCAGCGACAGCAAGTCCCGCCAGCCGCCGTCAAGCAGGCTCAAGACCGCCTTCGGTACCTTGCGGCCCGCCAAGCGCTGGTTGAGAACCTCGGCCACCGCCTTCTTGGATTCCGCCACTTTCTGGGCACCTTCGGCAGCGGCGGTGACCCGTTCGACGTTGCGACGGTAAACCAGGTTCTGACGGTCAATCAGGGTATCGAGCTCCCGGACGGTTTGCTCGAAGACTCCGGTGTCCTGCTCGAAATCGGTGTTGATCTTCCGGATCAGTTCATCCACCCGGCGCTGCACTACAGGATTAACCCGGCCACCTTTCACACCAAGCTGGGCCAGGCGGTTCATGACACCGCGCACCGGGCTGTCCTGATCATCGAAAAAGGCCGGATCACGCATGACCACCTTGAGCACCGGCACCTCCAGCTGTCGGAGCCGGCTCTGGGCATAGTCACTGAGCTTGGGGCTCTCCACCACACTGCGGAAGAAACGGTCGACCACATCCAGGGTTTCCTGCTGCTCCTCGTTCAACCGGTGGTCGCCGCTCTCGCGAACCCGCTCCACCACCCGTTGCTTCAGGGGAACCTCCTCCGCCACGGCTTCCCGGGCCTGTAGCTGGAGCTGCTGCAGCTCGCGCTGTAATTCACCCGCCGACAACGGCTGGGCATTGGGAGGGAACGGCATGGGTTCGGCGTCACCGCCCGCAAGCCGGCTCGCGGACAGGGTGGAGATCAGGTTACGAACCGTGGCGAAGGCAGTCTGGGCCGCCTGGGAATAGCCGCGGAATTCCTGGCCGGCCCGCCCGGCGGAAGCCCCGCTCCGGCCGATTGACGCCTCCTGGATAGACTGTACCCGGGTGGTGTCCGCTTCGGGTGCCTCGGTACGCACTTCCGGCGGTTTCGTTTTTTTGGGCTCCGGCTTGTTGACGGTCTTCTCGCTGAGATACTTGCTCAGGTCCAGGTCCGGCAACACACCGTGGCGGATGAGGATGTTATTCAGCTCCTCATACAGTGGACCAAGCTGTTGCAGCACCGTCTGCTCGAACACCTTGAGACTGACCTTCTCCACATCCCGGGACAGCTTCAGCTGGATGAGACCGGCATGGAAGGCCTCGCACACCAGTGCCGGCCCCAATGGATTGTGGTGGCCGGTGGCATTGGCGATACCCAGTTTGTCGAGGCGCAGCTTCAGTTGCAGAAGGTCACCACGGTACTGGGTGTCCGCCTTGGTTACCATCACCCGGATGGTCAGCCAGTCCTCGAATTCGCCCTTGTCAACGATGGAGAGTTCCGAGCCGGGAAAACCCTTGGGGGCCGGCTTCAAAGGCGATTCCAGATTTCTCGACATGTGGTGCCAGATCACCCGCTGCCGGGCCTGGATCTGACCGGAAGCATCCATGAATTCGTTCGCCAGCTGGTCATTGGCTGCTTTCTGGGCGGCCTGTTTCAGGCCTGCAACCATCTGTACGAAGCAGGCATCCATGAGCGGTTCGATGAACTGGGTCACCGCCCTGGCACACTGGTGCAGGACAAACTGGATGCGGTCATTGGGTGCATGGAGGGAGGAGCGTTCCTGATGCCGGGAGCCACCGCACTGGGAAATCATGGCGTCGAGCGCCTCGGGATTGGAGCGCGTAAAGTTCACCCCCATGGCACCGTCAATGCGGCGCACGATGCTGACGTGCAGCTCATGGGCACGCAGGCCATCGGCACTTCGGAAGCGCACGATCAGTTCCGGCTTTGCGCCACGGCCAAGGACCTGATCCAGCTTTCGGGAGGTGTCGCCGGAATAGCGAACGAACAGACCTTCGGCACAAAAGTCCGCAATCTGGCAAGGCCAGGATTCACCGGCGCCCAGATCGATCTGGGCAGCCAGCTTGATGGGTTGGCGGGGACTTCTACGACGTTCTCTTGAATCCATGAACAACCTGATTTTTCGTACCACCAGCCGACCCTGGGGCAACCCGAGTCCGGTTTGGGTCCCTGAAACGGTGGATAACGCCACCGGCTACTATGGGCATTATGGCTGTAATATAGTGGCGGGGTCCCGAATGGAAACCAGCCCAAGTATAACACCCAGATCCATGAAACAGCTTAGTCAGATCTATCTTCTTTTGCTACTGATAACCGGCCTGACCGGGTGTACGACCATTGGCTACTACACCCAGGCAATTACCGGTCACTTAGACCTGATGACCCGTGCCGAACCGGTGCCGAAGGTTATCGGCAACGCAGAAACACCCGCCGATATCCGGGATAAACTGGCACTGGCGCTGGAGGCGAGGCAGTTTGCCCGTGAGCAACTGGCGCTGCCCGTGGGGGATGCCTTCCTGGAATACGTGCAACTGGAGCGCCCCTGGGTGGTGGTGAACCTGGTGGCGGTCCCGGAATTCTCCCTGGAACCGAACCGCTGGTGCTACCCGTTTGTCGGGTGCCAGGCCTACCGGGGCTACTTCAGCCTGGAGGATGCCAGAGAGGAGCAGGCACGGTTCCGGGCGGACGGTTATGACACCTTCATCGGAGGTGTCACCGCCTACTCCACCCTGGGCTGGTTCGACGATCCCCTGCACAGCGGATTTACCCGCCTCAGTGAGGATCGCATGGTCGCCCTGATGTTCCACGAATTGGCCCACCGGGTGGTCTACATTGCCGAGGACACCACCTTCAACGAAAGCTTCGCCACCGCGGTGGAACTGGAGGGGCTCCGGCTGTGGCTGAGCCAGCGGGGCGAAGCCGACCGGTTCGACGAGGCGCTGGCGCGACTGCAACGCCGGAACCAGACCCTGGATCTTGTCCGCGCCGCCACAGGCGGTCTGAAGGCGCTCTACCGGCAGTCGGATAGCCTGGCTGAGAACATCCTTCGGGCACGAAAGCAGAGAATCCTCAAGCAGCTTGCTGACGATTACGGAAAGCTGTCAGAGACCTGGACCGAGCCCGGCCCGTTCGGCTCTGCCCCAGTCACCCTCAACAACGCCAACCTGGCCCTGTTCCGACAGTACAACCAGTTCGTACCAGGGTTCCGCCAGCTGCTATCAGACCATGACCATGACTTCCAGGCCTTCTACCGGGCGGTGGAAGAGCTGGGCCAGCGTCCGCCGGATCAGCGGAGCGCGGCATTAACCCAGTTGTCACAGAGGTTTGCAGAAAACCTTTGAGTTGCGCTGACTGTTATAGGACGCCAGTTTGGGGCCAGGCAGGGACTGGACGCTCGAAGGCAGGAAACCGCGCTCCCGGAACCAGTGTTCGGTCTGGGTAGTAAGGACAAACAGGTTCTGGATTCCCTGGCCTCGGGCCAGCTTCTCGATCATCGCCAGCAGCTCATCCCCTCGGCCGGCCCGACGATAGGAGGGGTCAACCGCAAAGCAGGACAATTCCCCGGCGCTTTCCTCAGGATAAGGGTAAAGGGCCGCGCAGCCGACGATGGTGCCGTCCCGCTCCGCCACCACGAAGCGATCGATTTCGGTTTCCAGCATTTCCCGGGAGCGCCGCACCAGGATCCCCTGCTCTTCCAGCGGCTGGATCAGCTCGAGGATACCGCCGAGGTCCTCCACGCGGGCCTGACGGATCTTCTCGTAATTGTCACCACTGACCAGGGTTCCGGAACCATCCAGGGTAAACAGCTCGCCAAGCAGCGCCCCGTCTTCCTCGTAACTGATGATGTGTGCCCGGCGCACGCCTTTGACGCAGGCATCGCATGCCGCCTTCAGCAGATCCGCATCGTGCCCGGTAACTGTCCCTGCCGCCAGGCGCTCCGAGGCCTGCCGGACCGACAGCTCCCGGATCAGGGTGCCATCTTCCTCCAGCAACCCCTGATCATCGATGAATACCATCAGCTTCTCGGCCTGAACCGCCGCTGCAACCTGGCTGCCGACATCCTCATAGGACAGGTTAAAGCTATCCCCCGTGGGTGAATAGCCCATGGGAGGCAGGATCACGATATGGCCCAGCTCCAGAAGTTTCTCGATACCGCTGGCATCAATCCGCCGGACCCGGCCGGTGTAACCGAAGTCGACGCCGTCAAGCACGCCCACGGGGCGGGCCGTGACGAAGTTGCCGCTGCTGACCCGGATCCGGGCATTGTGCATGGGTGAATTGACCAGCCCCATGGACAACTGGCTCTCGAGATAGGCTCGTAAACCACCAATGGCCTCCATGACCATCGGCAGATGCTGTTCGGGGGTGATTCGCAGCCCCCGGTCAAAGCGGGACTGGGCGCCGGCACTGTCCAGGCGGGCCTGGATCTGTGGCCGGGCACCAAAGGCGACCACCAGGCGCACACCCAGGCTGCTCAGCAGGGCAATATCATGGATGATATTGATGAAGTTGCCGTGCTCAATGGCATCGCCCGGAATGGTCAGCACCACGGTCCGGCCGCGGTGGGCATTGATGTAGGGCGATGAGTGGCGGAAACCATGCAGCCATTCGTTCGATTTCAATTCCGCATCTCCGTCACAGGCAAAACTCCTCGATCAGTCCCCGGAGTATCCGCACCGTCGGCTCGAGCTGGGACAGTTCCAGGTATTCATCCGGCTGGTGTGCCTGGTCAATGGAGCCGGGCCCCATCACCAGGGTTTCCAGGCCCAGCTTCTGGAGCCAGGGCGCTTCGGTGGCAAAGGCGACCGCATGGGCGGTGTGGCCGGTGAGCTTTTCACAGGTCCGGACCAGCGCCGCATCAGCCGGCGTCTCGAATGGCGGCACCCCGTCAAACAGGGGTTCAAAGACCAACCCCAGCTCCCGCCGCTCGGCAACAGGCTGGACCCGGGCCAGAATCGCCTGCCTCAGATCCTCCATGGCCATGCCCGGCAGTGGCCGGAGATCGAAATGCAGTTCGCACTGGGCACAGATCCGGTTGGGATTATCGCCACCGTGGATACAGCCCAGGTTCAGGGTGGGAAACTGGACTTCAAAGTTGGGGTTCCGGTACTGCTGCTGCCACTGGCTCCGGAGCGTGAGCAGTTCGGTCAGGGCCTCATGCATACCCTCCATGGCGTTGCGGCCCAGGGCCGGGTTGGAGGAATGGCCAGACTGCCCCTCGAACTTCAGTCGCTCCATCATGATGCCCTTGTGCATCCGCACCGGCCTGAGACTGGTGGGCTCACCGATGACCGCATAACGGGCCTTGGGCTTACCGGCCTCGGCCAGGGCTCGGGCACCGTTCATGGAGCTCTCTTCGTCCGCCGTCGCCAGAATGATCAGCGGCTGCTTGAGTGTCGCGTCCGAATAGGCTTTGGCGGCCTCGATCGCCAACGGAAAGAAGCCCTTCATATCGCAGGTGCCCAGGCCGTACCAGCGGTTATCCCGCTCGGTCAGGGTGAATGGATCGCTCTGCCAGCGTTTGTCATCGAAGGGCACGGTATCGGTGTGGCCGGACAGCACCAGCCCACCGGGGCCCCGTCCGAGGGTGGCAATGAGGTTGAACTTGCCGGGCATGCCGGGCACTTCGAGGATTTCCACCACGAAACCCAGGGGTTCGAGCCATTCGGCGAGGGTGCGAACGACCGCCTCATTACTGTGATCCCACTCGGGCGAAGCACTGCTGATCGAGGGCAAGGAAATCAGCCGGGCCAGCATTTCCCTGAGTTCAGGGACCTTCGCCCCGGTGTCTGCGGACTGTGCCATAGTAA
The DNA here is from genome assembly GCF_039523335.1 of Marinobacter szutsaonensis. NCBI lineage: Bacteria > Pseudomonadati > Pseudomonadota > Gammaproteobacteria > Pseudomonadales > Marinobacteraceae > Marinobacter > Marinobacter szutsaonensis. The sequence continues at coordinate 1,802,738 of NZ_BAAAFC010000001.1, forward strand.
TCTCTCAACCCCATCCGGGGTGACCAAGGGTGATCGGATGTCATTCACTTCGGCCACGACGCCAGACCTCGAAGCCGGATACCGCGCTCAACAGCATCGGGTAGGCCACTTCGCCACCGGCAACCTCCCGCGCCACTTCCAGCTCACGCTCCGAGACACTGACCAGGCGCCCTTCCACCACGTTGTCATTGGACAGGATCACCCGCACCGGGCGCCCGATCCAGCGGCTGGCCGTTGCAACCGGCTCGGCATACCAACCCGCCACTGCCGGATTTTCGCGAGTATCGGCGGACGTCTCCACTGACTCGTCAACCGGCTCGGGCTCCGGCGGCAGGGCCTCCAGGTAGATGTCCGGGACGCCAGCCCCATTGTAAGCCACTTTCCAGCCAGCCTCCTGACCTTCGGCGTCCGCATCCCTGACCGGTATGCCCAACCAGGGCTCTGATGGCTCGATGCTCAGGTTCAGTTCGCCGCCTTCCAGCAGCCACTGCCGGTAGAGGGCCAGCAGCTGTTCACTGGCCGCCAGCCCACGGGCATTCAGCCCCTGTTCCAGCGCACCGGTGGCACGGCGCGCCCACTCCATGGTAGCCAGGCCCGCTTCCCGGGAACAGTAGGCTGCAATCCGGCGCATCAGGCCGCCATCCCTGAGTATAACGGCCATCGGCTCATCGGAACTGGCCAGGGTGTCTGCCGGTGTCGTCAGATCAATCCGGGCACCGGGCCAGTCTACTTCCACACTGCCGGTCCCGGCGGCGTTCAGCTCGGCGGATACCCCTGAAGCCGTCTGCTGCACCAGGAGCTCGCCTGCCAGGCCGGTGATGCCCATGCGCATCAGGTCGCCACTGCCCAATTGCTGCCTCGGATCCGGCGCGCAGGGCAGCACCAGAAGTGCCGGATCACCCTCGACGCTGGTGCCTTCGGCAGTCACCCAGTTGCGAAACATGTTGGCGTCCAGCACCAGCCCCAGGCCCTCGGCCCGGAGTGACCAGTGTGCCGGCAGGTTGTCCGGATCGGCCAAAGCCGTGAGCAGGGCCAGCGGTGAGCCGGCATCGAATTCGACACGGCCCGATGCCAGCGGCTGGGTCAGTCGGAAATCCTGCCACCGGGCATTGGTCAGCAACAGCCGCCCATCCATGCCGGAGCCCACGGTACCCCGCTCGAGTACCCCGTAATCGTCCAGGGCCAGACGTGCTTCCGCCATACGCTGGTCGGTCAACCACCAGACGGCGCCCTTGAAGGCCGCAAAGGTCAACAAGGCCAGCACAATCAGCAGGGTCAGCAGCCGCTTCATCCGGAAACTCCTCGGGTGGATCAGTTGCGTGAAATCAGGGTACCGACACCCTCATCGGTAAAGATTTCCAGCAGGCAGGCATGGGCAACCCGTCCATCAATGATGTGGGAGGTGCGGACACCATTCTCCACGGCACTCAGGGCGCAGCGGATCTTGGGCAGCATGCCGCCATGGATGGTGCCGTCCTCGATCAGTTCGTTCACCTGTTGGGCGGTCAATCCGGTAAGCACCTTGCCGTCCTTGCTCTTCAGGCCGGAAACATTGGTCAGCAGGATCAGCTTCTCGGCTTTCATGGCTTCGGCTACCTTGCCCGCCACCAGATCGGCATTGATGTTATAGGAGGCACCGTCCGGCCCTACCCCGATGGGGGCAATAACCGGGATGACATTGCTGCGGGTCAGCATCTCGATGACATCCACGTTGACACTGGCAACCTCGCCCACGTGACCGATGTCGATGATCTCCGGCCGCTCCAGCTCCGGGGACCGGTTGACCACCTCGAGCTTGCGGGCCCGGATCAGGTTGGCATCCTTGCCGGTCAGACCGACGGCCGTGCCACCATGGGCATTGATCAGGGAGACGATTTCCTTGTTCACCTGGCCGCCAAGCACCATCTCCACCACATCCATGGTTTCGGAATCGGTAACCCGCATGCCGTTGACGAACCGGGACTCGATGTTCAGGCGCTCCAGCAGTTCACCAATCTGGGGACCGCCACCGTGGACCACGATCGGATTGATGCCGACCAGCTTCATCAGCACCACGTCCCGGGCGAAGCTGCTCTTGAGATCCTCGTTTTCCATGGCGTTGCCGCCATACTTGATCACCACCGTCTTGCCGGTGAACCGTTGGATATAGGGCAGGCCCCGGCTCAGTACTGAAGCCACCTGCATTGCTGTTTCACGATCCAGCGCCATGTTGTTCCTTACCTCTGCAAAATGTTGATCACCCGCCCGGGCCCCTGCGGACATCGGAAATCGTCAGAAATCGGTCACAATATCGGGAGCCACCCGCTGCAGCTGCTCCCGGAACACATTCTGTATCCGGTCCAGGGCTTCCTCGGTCTCGCCCTCGAACCGCAGTACCAGCACCGGCGTGGTGTTGGAAGCCCGGCACAATCCCCAGCCATCGGCGTAGTCTACGCGAATACCGTCGATGGTACTGATGTTGCCGTCACCAAAATCCCCCTCGGCAGCAAGGCGCTCAATGATGGCGAACTTGCTGCTCTCGGTCACTTCGACATTGAGCTCGGGGGTACTGACATCCTCGGGGAAATCCTCGAACACCTCGTCGCAGTGGCGATCCTCGATGCCGAGGATTTCCAGCAACCGGGCCGCAGAATACAGGCCGTCGTCGAAGCCGTACCAGCGTTCGCCAAAGAAGATATGGCCACTCATCTCACCGGCCAGAAGGGCACCGATTTCCTTCATCTTGGCCTTCATCAGGGAGTGGCCGGTTTTCCACATGATCGGCCGGCCGCCGGCCTCCGAGATGACACTGGCCAGGCGCCGGCTGCACTTGACGTCGTAGAGCACGTCGGCGCCGGGATTGCGTGACACCACATCCCGGGCGAACAGCATCAGCAGCCGGTCGGGCCAGATGATCTTGCCGGTATTGGTCACCACGCCGAGCCGGTCCCCGTCGCCATCGAAGGCAACACCGAGATCGGCACCCTCGGCCCGGACCCGGGCGATCAGGTCATCCAGGTTCGCCGGTTTGCCGGGATCCGGGTGGTGATTGGGGAAATCCCCGTCCACTTCACAGTACAGGGGAACGACCTCGCAGCCCAGCTCCTCGATGAGCAGGGGCGCCAGTTCGCCGGCGATGCCGTTACCGGCGTCCACCACCACTTTCAGGGGCGCAGCCACCGCGATGTCGCCCACGATGCGATCCAGATAGGCCCGGCGCACATCCTGGGTGGTCTCCTCACCCTGCCCGCTGACCAGGTCACCCGACTTGGCCCGCTGGTACAGCTGCTAAATGGCGTCCCCGGAAAGGGTCTCGCCACCGAGCATGATTTTCAGACCGTTGTAGTTGGCCGGGTTATGACTGCCGGTCACCATCACTCCGGAACCGGTCTGCAACTCATGAGTCGCGAAATAGAGCACCGGCGTGGGTACCGCGCCGATTTGGATAACGTTGCAGCCTGCCGCCATGACTCCCTGGGCCAGGGCGTCGGCCAACCCGGGGCTGGAGTGGCGGCCGTCATAGCCGACACACAAGGCGCCGACACCCCGGGCCACCGCCTCGGAGCCGATGGCCTGGCCAATGACCCGGACCACATCCTCGGACAGGGTCTCACCGACAATGCCCCGGATATCGTAGGCCCGGAAAATCTCGGGGGACAGCTCCACCGCCGGAGTCTCGGCCGGGGGGGCCTCCGGAGCCGGCTCATCCTGCAAGGGACCGGTGTCGCCGCTGAAACCCAGCACGTCCTCATCCCCGTCCATCATGTCGATGTCGAGCACATCCTTGTCCTGGAACAGTGGTTCTTCCTCCGTTCCGGTCTTGGCCCCACCACCCCCTTTCCTGGCGGGCACCGGGGCCGAAGCCCGGGCGAGGCGCTTGTCGACACCCTGGGATAACCGGTAAAGGACTTCTCCGGTGGAGGCAATCATGTCCCACCGGAAACCGGGAGGCCTGGAACGTTCGCCCCCGAATACCTTCTGTGCCCACTGGACCAGGGAGGCAACATCCTGCCGCAGGCTGCGTTGGGCACTGCCGAGCAGGAGCCACACCGCAATGGCCGCAATCAGCACCGGAACACCCACCATCAGGGCGATGACCACCATGTCCACCGGGGGCGCCGGCACCCTTGCTGGCCGATAGGACACCGACCAGTCAGGATTGACCAGAGGACGGCTGACCGCCTCGCCGTTACCGGAGCCCTGGCTGACAACAGTCCGGGCGGTCCCGGACACGGTTTGTACCAGGGCGAGCTGGCCACCCAACTGCGGATTGACCACGGACAGCAGCGGCTGCAGACGCGAGGCCTCGAACACCATCAGCAGACTGCCGGCGATGTTGTCGGCCCCGGGGTTGCGGACCGGAGTGGCGATCTGCACAAACCAGCGATTTTCCCGCGGGAAGGCATCCGGGTAGAGTTTGTCTCCGGCTTCCGCCGTACGCGCCAGTTCCAGACCGGCAAACCCCAGCAGGGCATCGTCATCGGCCGAACGGGGAATGGCTCCGGAAGGGAAAAGGTAGACTGCCTGGATACCGGGCAGGGCTCCGGCAAGCTGCTCCTCGGCCGCGGTCACGGATTCGCCGCCCTGGACCGCCTGCCGGACGTATGCCTGGGTCGCCAGCCCCTCGACACTCTGCTGCAAAAGCTCGAGATACCGGTTCAGTCGCTCGGCGGCCGCGTCCACCTCGTGACTCTGCTGCACCAACAGGCGTTCACTGCCCGAGGGCTGAACCACCATGAAGTGCAGCAAAACGACGGAGGCAATTCCGGCCAGCACGACAATCAGCGCCTGGCTGGCAGCAACCGAAGTCAGACGCCTGAGGCGAGGCCCGGAAGCCTTGACCCTGCCTTTACGTGCCTTGTCGCTTTTCGCCGGTTTGTCATCTGACGTGTCTTCTGAAGCCTTCTTCCAGCCGAACTTCATAGTCTATCCCGCGATGTTATTTTTCGTCCTGAACAGGCAGTTACCCGCCAAGTATAGCCGGCCGGGAATGGGCCGGCATGAACCCGGATTAATCAATGGCTCCCGGTGGAGCCGAAGCCACCCTCTCCCCGGTCACTGGCATCAAATTCATCCACTACCTCAAAATCGGCCTGCACCACCGGCACCAATACCAGCTGTGCGATCCGCTCACCAACATTCACCGTGAACGTGGTGTTGCCCCGGTTCCAGCACGAAACCATCAACTCTCCCTGGTAATCGGAATCGATCAGGCCGACGAGGTTACCCAACACAATACCGTGTTTGTGCCCCAACCCGCTGCGGGGAAGAATCATTGCCGCCAGGGACGGATCGGCAATGTGGATCGACAACCCGGTGGGGATCAGTTGGGTCTGACCCGGCTCCAGCACCAGCGGCTCTTTGAGGCAGGCTCTGAGATCCAGCCCGGCGGAACCTTCGGTGGCGTACTCGGGGAAAGGAATACTGGTACCGATCCGGTCATCGAGAATCCGGACCTGCAGGGTCTTTTTGGTCATGAGGTTGCTTCCAGGTGTTCGCCAATCAGGGCCACCAGACGGGTGGCGATGGTCTGTTTGCTGTCCGACCCGATCTGCTCCTGCCCGCCGGGCCAGAACACGGTGACCGCATTGTTGTCACTGTTGAAACCAAGCCCCGGAGCGGAAACGTCGTTGGCGACGATCATGTCCAGCTTCTTGCGGGCCATCTTGTCGGTGGCGTAACGCGCCACGTCGGTGGTTTCCGCCGCAAAGCCCACGGTAAACGGGGCGTCGGCACGCCCGGCCACCGTGGCCAGGGTATCCGGGTTCCGCACCAGGGCCAGGGACATGGCTTCGGTGGATTTCTTGATCTTGTCACCGGCACAGGTCTCCGGACGATAGTCGGCCACCGCCGCGGTCGCGATGAAAACGTCACAGCCCTCATCCACCGCAGCCATGGACTCCGTGAGCATGTCCTGGGCGGTCATCACCGGCCGTACGTCCACGCCCACTGGCGGCGCGAGGGTTACCGGACCACTGACCAGAGTGACCGTGGCGCCGGCCGCCCGGGCGGCACCGGCCAATGCATAGCCCATCTTGCCGGAGCTATGGTTGCTGATGTACCGGACCGGGTCCAGCGGTTCCCGGGTCGGGCCCGCGGTAATTACCACCCGCTTGCCGCTCAACGGTCCCCGGCGCTCATCCAGAATCAGGGAGGCCAGGGCCTCGGGCTCCAGCATCCGGCCGGGACCGGTATCGCCACAGGCCTGATCGCCCTGATCGGGGCCCCAGACCGTAACCTGGGGATCTTCGTTCAGCATCGCCAGGTTGCGCTGGGTCCGGAAATTGCGCCACATGGCCTGGTTCATTGCCGGCGCCAGGGCAATGGGCGCATCGGTGGCACAACAGACGGTCGTCAGCAGGTCATTTGCCAGGCCGTTGGCCAGCCGGGCCATGAAATCGGCCGAGGCCGGTGCCACCACCACTTGCTCGGCCCACTTGGCCAGTTCGATATGACCCATACCGGCTTCCGCCTCGGGGTCCAGCAACGAGGTCCGGACCGGCTCACCGCTGAGCGCCTGGAAGGTCAGCGGGGTCACGAACGCCTCGGCCCCGGAGGTCATCACCACACGAACCTCACAGCCGGCCTTTTTCAGCAGCCGTACCAGTTCGGCACTCTTGTAGGCGGCGATGCCACCGGTCACTCCCAACAGAATTCGTTTGGCGCCCATACTGGCTCCACAATTCCTTATATTGAAAAGGGTTATAAGATAGCACGCCCGGTTATCAGTAACAGCCAGGGCAGAAATCTTAACATTTACCGAATGTTACTTTTTCGAGTAACCTTTGTAACCCTGAGACGCCATTCCCGGTGCAGGAAGCACCGCACAACCACCAACAGATGCAAGGAAGCCAGGCATGCCCACTTCACTCTGGCCGGCAGACGAGCGCCCCCGTGAGCGCTTGCTGGCGCACGGCCCCGAATCCCTGTCCGACGCCGAGTTACTCGCTATCTTTCTGCGTACAGGCACTGCCGGCATGCCGGTGATGGCTCTGGCAAGGCACCTGATTGACGAGTTTGGCGGCCTGCGGGGTCTGCTGACCGCCTCCCGCCGGCAGTTCTGCCAGGTCAAGGGGCTGGGCACGGCCAAGTACGCCCAGGTACAGGCAGCCCTGGAGATGTCCCGCCGGGTGATGGACGAACCGCTGCGCCAGGGTGATCCTCTGCGCTCACCGGCCGACACCCGCCGGTTTCTCACCAGCCGCCTGGGGACCTACCCCCACGAAGTCTTTGCCGGCCTGTTCCTGGACAACCGCCACCGGGTCATCCAGTACCGGGAACTGTTCCGCGGCACCATCGACGGCGCCGCCGTCTACCCCCGGGAGGTGGTTCGCCAGGCCCTGGAGGACAATGCCGCTGCGGTCATCTTTGCCCACAACCACCCCTCGGGTGTGGCCGAACCCAGCCAGGCCGACATTTCCCTGACCCGACGCCTGAAAGAAGCGCTTGGGCTGGTGGATATCAGGGTTCTTGACCATATGGTTGTCGGCCACGGTGAGGTAATATCTCTCGCCGAAAGAGGATTGATGTGACTGTCAGCAAAATGACGCCCCTCGGGCTGGCCAAATTCCCAACAATTTTTTGCGTTGGGTGGCGAGTTCTGGTATAAAAGCGTCCCTTTCTGGCGGCGTCTGGCAGGCAGCGTTCCGTTTAAAGGCGCGAACAGGGAGCAAACTGGCTCCCCGGCAACCAGAGACGCATTAAAAACGAATTCGTATTGATTGAGACCACTGCTCAGGTCGGAGGCAAGTATGTCCAGAGTTTGTCAGGTTACCGGTAAGCGTCCGGTATCCGGTAACAACGTATCCCACGCGATGAACCACACTCGTCGCCGTTTTCTGCCGAATCTGCAGAACCACCGTTTCTGGGTTGAATCCGAGAAGCGTTTCGTGAAGCTGCGCGTATCCACCAAGGGCATGCGCATCATCGACAAAAAAGGCATTGACGCTGTGCTGGCCGATCTTCGTGCCCGCGGCGAGAAGGTATAAGGAGCCGCATCATGCGCGAGAAAATCAAGCTGGTATCTTCAGCAGGCACTGGTCACTTCTACACGACCAAAAAGAACAAGCGTAACACTCCGGAAAAGATCGAGATCAAAAAGTACGATCCGGTTGTCCGCAAGCACGTTGCGTACAAGGAAGCCAAGATCAAGTAATCCTGATCCGGCCTTCACAAAAAAACCCGGCAGCTGCCGGGTTTTTTTGTGCCTTTGACAATCATCAGAAGGTTTCCAGGTAGCCCTTCGGCAGCGCCACATCCATGGCAATGGGCAAGTGATCGGAAACCGGATAGCTCACCACCTCTGACCGGCGGATTTCCAGGCTCGGGCTGACCAGGATGTGATCCAGCGCCTTTTCCGGCCGCCAACTCGGGAAACTGTGCGCCGTCTCCGGCAAGGGAATCAGATCGGTTTCTTTCAGCGGCGTCCGGGTCAAAAGCTGCTCGGCGTGGGCGTTCATGTCACCCATCAGCACCACATGCCGATAATCGGCAATCTGCTCCCGGATATAGCCCAGCTGTCGCTGCTGCGCGGCCTTGCTCAGGGACAGATGCATCAGCACCAGCACCAGGGGATCCTCTTTCGCGCCGTAACGGACAATGATGGCACCCCGCCCGGGAATCAGCCCCGGCAACCGGTGCTCGGTGACATCCAGCGGGCGGAACCGGCTGAGCAGGCCGTTGGAATGCTGGGCGATCTGCCCCATGTTGCGGTTCAGCTGCTGGTACCAGTAGGGGATCCCGGCCGCCTCGGCCAGGTATTGCACCTGGTTGATAAAACCGCTGCGCAGGCTGCCGCCATCACATTCCTGCAGTGCCACCACGTCGTAATTGCTGACCAGCCGGGCAATCCGGTCCAGGTTCTCGATCCGGTTACGATGGGGCAGGACATGCTGCCAGCTGCGGGTCACATAGTGGCGGTAAGACGTGGTATTGATGCCCACCTGGATATTGAAGGTCAGCAGCCGGATATGGCGGTGAGGTTCAAACTCCGGAACATGCTCAAAGCCGGAGCAACGACCTCGCGGCTCCTGCTCCGACTTGAGAATTCCATCGATCTGTTTGCGAATACGCTTGTACATAGGACGGCAGTCTCTTCCTGCCTGTAGGGCCCGGTGGCAAGGCCGTGCCACCGGGCTATCTGTCATTGCCCGGCGCTGTTTTCCTTCTCTACCAGGTAATCCACAACTTTCAGCACGGCTTCGTGACCACCGGCCATGGAAGCCGTCACCGTATACTTCCCATCAACCAGCATAGTCGGTGTCCCGGTAACCCGCGCGCCGCGAATCTTGGCCTGGGCCTGCTGCATCTTCGCGTTCACACCGAAGCTGTTGTAATTCTTCAGAAACTCTTCCGGATCCACACCATGGCCTGCCACAAAATCCGCCAGGGATTCACCATCGTTCAGAGGCCGGCGCTCACCTGCCAGGGCGTCAAACAGGGCATCATGCGCCTTCTCCAGCTCACCCATGGACTCAAGTGCGTAAAACGCCCTGGCATGGGGCTCCCAGGACTGACCCAGTGCGGCCGGGATACGAACGTAATTTACGTAATCCGGTGCATTAGCCTCCCAGGCCTCGGCCAGCGGCTTGAAGTTGTAACAGTGGGGGCAGCCATACCAGAACACCTCAGCCACCTCGACCCCGCTCTCGCTTGCGGTGCGCACCGGCGTATCAAGCTTGCGGTAATGAACGCCCTCTTCCCAGCTCTGGGCACTGACGGTTCCCGTGACGGCGACGGCCATCGCCAGCAAAGCTGCCACTCCAAGTGATTTGATCATTCAACGTCTCCGATTTCCTGAATGCATTTTGTGAGGGATTATGACCCAGCAATCGGCAAAAGTTCCACAAGGGGGCCGACCGTGGCGTATTACAGCATGGTAAGCAAACAACAAAAAACCCCGCCAGGGCGGGGTTTTCCAGCAACACGTTCCGATATCAGTTGAGGCCGGAAACGTAGTTGGCGACAGCCTCGATTTCGGCGTCGGTCAGCTTGGCGGCAACGTCCATCATGATGGCTGCGTTGGCACCGGTGGCGCGGGAGCCGTCACGGTAAGCATTCAGCTGCTTGATGACATATTCGGCACTCTGGCCGCCCAGTGCGGGGTAGCCACCCGGCGCATTACCCTTGCCCTGCGGGTTGTGGCAGCCCGCGCATGCCGGCACACCGGTCGCCAGGTTACCGCCACGGTACAGAGCTGCGCCCTGATCGATGGTGTCCGGGCTGGCCTGGCTCACGATCATCTCCTGGCTGTCGAAGTACGCCGCCAGGTCCTGCAGATCCTGCTTGGACATGTTATCCAGCAGACCGGTCATCTCCGGGATGGCTCGGTCGCCGGACTTGATGGCCACCAACTGGTCATAAAGGTATTTCTCGCCCAGTCCGGACAGCTTCGGGTATACACCCATTACCGGCTTCTGGCCGCCCTGGCCGTGGCAACCAGCACATACCGCTGCGTTCTGTTCACCTGCCTGGGGATCTCCTGCTCCGTGTGCCAGCGTTGTAAGGCTTACACCAAGAACAACTCCTGCGATCAGTTTTTTCATGCTCGCTCCGCTTCTCTCATCTTAAAAGTATTCTTCATCATGCAGCCGGCAGGCGCTGACCAGGCAGGCTCAAAACCGGGACTGAAAGCGGCCACGCACAGCGCGCCGCCCGGAATTGGTGTAGCATTATACATTAATCGCCAATAACTGAAATCCAAAGGAAAGCCAACTGTTGTGGACCCTGATCTGACTCAAAAATCCATCTCTTTTAACAGCGCCCGATTCCTGATCAGCGCGTCCCGGCTGGATGAGTGTCCGCCCGATCTGGGGGCGGAAGTTGCCTTTGCCGGCCGCTCCAACGCCGGTAAATCCAGCGCGCTCAATGCCATCACCGCCAACGGCAAGCTGGCCCGAACCTCCAAGACCCCGGGGCGCACCCGCCTGATCAACTTCTTCTCCCTGAACCGGGAGGGATGTCGGCTGGTGGACCTGCCGGGCTATGGCTACGCCAAGGTGTCGCGGGACATGAAGGACGACTGGCAGCAACACCTGGGCCATTACCTGAACGACCGCCGGTGCCTGCGGGGCCTGGTCCTGGTCATGGACATCCGCCACCCGTTGACCGACTTCGACCAAATGATGGTGGAATGGTGCGAACATAACCACCTTCCGCTGATGATTCTTGCCACCAAGGCCGACAAACTGAAATTCGGCCAGGCCAAGACCGCCATGCTGGGCATTGCCAAACAGCTGAAGAACTACCAGTGCGTTGAGCACCTGATCATGTTCTCCGCCACCTCCAAGCGGGGCGTCGAGGAGTGCCGGGAGGCACTTACGGAATGGCTGGAGGCGGAACCGCCGGAACTGGCATAAAAAAAACCGGTCTGCCAAGCGACAGACCGGTGAAACGTCAGGGTTTGCGACGTGCTAAAACCTGAGAACTCACTCAGGAGACGCAAGGAATGTCCGAATTCCCAACGTCACTCATATGACCAGCGCCCACGCCTGAAGTTCCTGTATCGTTCATTTTTTAATCAATATTTCGCCTTTTACTTACTCGGATTGTTTCAGACACTGGTCCCGGTCGGCTCCGGAAGCGATGGCCGGTACTTTTCCCGCAAGGCCATTACCTGTTCCCGGTATCCCGGAGTCAGATAGGGAATCTCCAGGGTGAGCACCTGGTAGATGCCCTGCTTGAGTTCTGCCAGGCTGAGACTGGCGGGCTCATCCGCCGCGTGGGCCGTTTTCAGGAATGCCATCCAGTTGGTGATCACCAGCCAGACATTCAGGGACATGGCCGAACGCAGGTCCTCGGGCTGGGGCTCGATGATGCCCGCCTCCGACATCTTCTCGAAGATCTGGCTGATGGCCGCCAGACAGCGGTTGGTGAATTCCCGATAATCCTTCCGCAGGCGAGTATCGCTATCGAGCAGGTATTCCAGGTCCCGGTGAAAAAACCGGTAACTCCAGAGCCCGTCAAACACGGATTCAAGATAAAAGGCCAGATCCTCCAGGGTCAGCGGTCGGTCCTGGGGAATATCCAGGTAATAATCCACCAGCTTTTCGTACTCCAGGAAGATCTCGTAGATAATGTCCGACTTGTTGCGGAAGTGGTAATAGAGGTTGCCTGGAGAGATCGCCAGATGGGCGGCAATGTGATTGGTGGTGACATTGCGCTCGCCCCGTTCGTTGAACAGCTCGAGACTGGCAAGGAGGATCTTGTCTCTGGTTTTCATAAGGTTATGAGCACTAGTAGTGGTCTTTCAGTCGACTGGCCCGATCGGCCATCGGCGCTTGCTTGACTGCCTAGAGTATATACTCTAATAATACTCCCTGATGCAAACTGGCTGTTTTTTGGCCACACCACAAAACAGGTTGCCGGCCCCGATGCCGGTTACCCAGGGGAGAATGTCATGGCTGCTACCGTCGTCCAGCTCACGGAAAGCAAGAAACACATCCAGCATACCCACCGGGTATTCGCAGCTCAGAAAAAGGCCTTCCGGGGCAATCCCTCGCCGTCGCTGACCGAGCGGCAGGACAACCTAAAGCGATTGAAACGCGTCCTGCTCAGCAACCAGGACCGGCTGGTGGAAGCCATTGACCGTGATTTCAGCTGCCGTTCCCGGGATGAATCACTGATTGCCGAGGTGATGCCGTCGATCCAGGGCATCAACTACACCCTGAAAAACCTCGGCGACTGGATGAAACCGTCCAAACGCCATGTGTCGGTGCTGTTCCAGCCCGCCAGCAACAAGGTGCACTACCAGCCCAAGGGCGTGGTGGGTGTGATCGTGCCCTGGAACTATCCCCTGTACCTGGCGGTTGGCCCGCTGGTGGCTTCCCTGGCCGCCGGTAACCGGACCATGATCAAGATGTCCGAATACACGCCGCACACCTCGGCGCTGTTCAAGGAAATCATCGAGGACAACTTTGCCGAGGACCTGGTCGCAGTGATCAATGGCGAAGCGGATGTGGCTGCAGATTTCTCCTCCCGGCCCTTTGACCATCTGCTGTTCACCGGCTCCACGTCGGTCGGCAAGCTGGTGATGCGCGCGGCAGCGGAGAATCTCACGCCCGTGACCCTGGAGCTGGGCGGCAAGTCCCCAGCCATCGTTTCCCCGGATGTGCCCATGGAAGATGCGGCCCAGCGCATTGCCTTCGGCAAGGCCTTCAACGCCGGGCAGACCTGCGTCGCGCCGGACTATGTGCTGTGTCCGGCAGACCGGGTGCAGACCTTTGTGGATGAGTACCGTACCCGTTTCGCGGAAATGTATCCGAGCCTGCGGGATAATGACGATTACACCGCGATCATCAACGAGCGCCAGTACGAGCGTCTGCAGGGTTACCTTGACGACGCCAGGGAGAAAGGTGCGGAGTTGATCGAGATCAATCCGGCCCGGGAGAACCTGAAGGATGGCACCCGGAAGATTCCGCTGACTCTGGTGCTGAAAGCAAACCCGGACATGAAGGTGATGCAGGACGAGATTTTCGGTCCGATCCTGCCGGTGGTGGCCTACGGCACCCTCGATGAGGCCATCCACTACATCAATGACCGTCCGCGCCCGCTGGCGCTGTATTTCTTCGGTTACGACAAGGATGAGCAGCAGCACGTGGTGGAGAATACCCACTCCGGCGGCATGTGCATCAACGATGCGCTGATGCATGTGGCCCAGGACGATCTGCCGTTCGGTGGCATCGGGGATTCCGGTATGGGCCACTATCACGGCCGGGAGGGTTTCCTGACCTTCTCCCATCACCGGGCGATCTTCACCAAGCAGAAGTTCAACAGCGGCAAATATGTCTATGCCCCGCACGGGACCGCCATGCACAGGCTGGTTTACCGGTTCTTTATTCGCTGATTCTTTTGCCTGCGAGTCCGGGTGCCTGTCGGCGATGGGCATTCCTTTCCGGGACACGCCGTGAATACCCCTGCGGGGTCCGGCCGGCAATCACAGATTGCCGTCGTCAGTTTGTCGCATGAAGCTTCGCTTCATAAACGCTCGAACTGACCCATGTAGGCTTGAGCAAAACATCCCTGTTTTGCACAGTCCCGGAAAGGAATGCCCATCACCGACGCCCGGATTGGTTGCAGGCCGCATTACAACAATAAAAGAGAAAGGTCCGATGAACGATCAATCCGAAGTACGTTCAACTTCCTCCGATTTCGTCAACCTCGACCGCCGAAGTTTTCTGAAAACCGGACTCGGCGGAGCCATTTTTCTGGGTACCGTCAGTGCCACCGCCGGTCTCAGCGGCTGTAGCTCTACCCCTGCCGGTCGGGTCAGCGCAGTTGGCACCCGCATGGATGCCAGTTACGAGTTCCGTTTCCTGACTTCCGACGATATCCAGCTGTTCGAGGCCCTGCTCCCGGCGATTATCGGCCCCGGGCTGCCGGAGCAGCCGCAGGCACGGCGCATGGTGATCGCCGGTACCATCGAGCGGATCGATGCCGGCATCCATAAATTCGGGCCGGCGAACCAGAAGGAACTCCGGCGCCTGTTCGATCTGCTCAATTTCGGCCTGACCCGCGTCACCATCGCCCGGGTCTGGTCGAGCTGGCCCAAGGTCACTACCGAAGAGGCCGATGCGTTCCTGGAGCGCTGGCGTACCAGCGGTATCGGCCTGTTCAACAACGGTTATATTGCCCTGACCAAGATCAGCAACGTGGCGTTCTATGGTTACGAGGATTTCTGGCATCTCTCCGGCTATCCCGGGCCGCCAAAATGGGCGGTGGATGCCTTACCCCAATTCCAGAACGCGTAATCCCCAGCTGATTGACGGAGCCAACCATGCAGTTAAAAGATCGAATCGCCCAGGGCCTGGAATCCGGCTGGAAAGTCACCGATGGCGCCACCCTGACCGAAAACCGCGCCCTTGAAGCCGATGTCGTGGTGATCGGCACCGGCGCCGGAGGCGGCACCACCGCCGAAATCCTGGCCAAAAGCGGCTTGTCCGTCATTCTGGTGGAAGAAGGCCGGCTGTATTACCAGAAAGACTTCAAGATGGACGAACTCAGCGCCTACGCCAGCCTGTACCAGGAGGGCATGAGCCGGGTCACCAAGGACGGCGCCATCGCCATTCTCCAGGGCCGCTGCGTTGGCGGTTCCACCACCGTGAACTGGACCAGCAGCTTCCGCACCCCGGACGCCACCCTGGACTACTGGGCCGACCGGTTCGGCCTCGACGCCCTCGCCCCGGACGCCATGGCCCCCTGGTTCGACGGCCGGGAACAGCGCCACAACATGGAATCCTGGGCGGTGAAGCCCAACGTCAACAACGACATCCTGCGCCAGGGCTGCGACCAACTCGGTTACAGCTGGCAGGTCATTCCCCGCAACGTCAAAGGCTGCTGGAACCTGGGCTACTGCGGCGTCGGCTGCCCCACCAACGCAAAACAGGGCGCCCTGCTCACAACCGTCCCGGGGGCACTGGATAACGATGCCCACCTGATCCACGGCCTGCGGGCGGACAAACTGGTGATGAACCAGGACCGCATCGACCACCTTCAGGCCAGTGCCATGGCTGCCGACGGTATCACACCCTCCGGCGTCACGGTCACCCTGAAGGCACGACACTTCGTCGCCGCCGCCAGCGCCATCGGCACCCCCGGCCTGCTGCTGCGCTCCGGTATCCCCGACCCGCACAACCGCATCGGTAAGCGTTCCTTCATCCATCCGGTCAACGCCTGCGTCGCGGAAATGCCCGAGAAAGTCGAGCCCTTCTACGGCGCGCCCCAGTCCATCTACTCCGACCACTTCAACTTCAGTGGCGGCGTCGACGGCCCGGTGGGCTACAAACTCGAAGTGCCCCCTTTGCACCCGGCCATGTCCAGCGGCGTCATCCCCGGCCACGGCGACACCCAGATCAACAACATGGCCCGCCTGCCCTGGATGAACTCCGTCATCGCCCTGCTCCGGGACGGTTTCCACCCCGCCAGCCCCGGCGGCACCATCGGTCTGCGCGACGACGGCAGCCCGTACCTGGACTACCCGGTCACCGACTACCTCTGGGACGGCCTGCGCCGGGCCTTCTACACCATGGCCGAAATCCAGTTCGCCGCCGGCGCCAAACGCGTCCGCCTCATGCACCTGGATTCCGACTGGTACAGCACCTGGGCCGACGCCAAAGCCGCCATCGATCAACTCCCCATGGAACTGCACCGGGTCCGCCTGTTCACCGCCCACCAGATGGGCGGCTGCGGCATGGGCGCCAATCCGGAGGATTCGGTCGTCAACGGCTTCGGGGAACACCACCACGTCAGCAACCTGAGCGTCCATGACGCCTCGATTTTCCCCACCAGCATCGGGGCGAATCCGCAGCTGTCGGTTTACGCGCTTTCAGCGCGGAACAGCACAAGACTGGCCAATCGACTCAAAGCCTGATCGAGTCAGCAGGGTCTGCTTTTCCGGGAAGTCGGGGCGACCTGCAACACTGTTCGTCGGGCCGATCGGGAGGGGCTTTCCGGAAATGTGCGGAGCCATGGATGGCGGAGCTCAAGCGCACATGGATGTGCTCGAAGCGGTTTCCGGAAAGCCCCTCCCGATTGGCCCGGCCCCGAAGTTAATTCCCTGCTCCAAAGCCCCGGAATCCCTCCCCCGGCAACTACAGAACAACCAGGAATGCTGATATGATTGCACCCAGCGAAGAAAGGAGCTGTGCATGTCCAAAGTCATCTATCCGGGCACCTTCGACCCAATCACCAACGGCCACACCGACCTCATCGAACGCGCCGGCCGCATGTTCGACGAAATCGTCGTCGCCGTCGCCTACAACCCCAAGAAACAGCCCCTCTTCGACCTCGAAGAACGCTGCGAACTGGTCAGACAAGCAACGGCCCACCTCCCCAATGTGACCGTCACCGGCTTCAGCAACCTGCTGGCCGACTTCGTCCGGGAACAGGGCGCCACCGTCATCCTGCGTGGCCTGCGCGCCGTCTCCGACTTCGAGTACGAATTCCAGCTGGCGGACATGAACCGCCGCCTGGCCCCGGAAGTGGAAAGCGTCTTCCTGACGCCCTCGAACCACCTGTCCTACATCTCCTCCACCCTGATCCGGGAAATCGCCTCCCTGGGCGGAGATGTATCAGAATTCGTCGATCCCGCCGTTGAGGCCGCTCTGAAAAAGAAGTTCAACTGAGCCTGAGGTAACCACAAGATGGCCCTGATGATTACCGACGAATGCATCAACTGCGACGTCTGTGAACCGGAATGCCCGAACGAGGCAATTTCCCCGGGTGATGAGATTTACGTGATCGATCCGGACAAGTGCACCGAGTGCGTCGGCCACTACGACGAACCCCAGTGCCAGCAGGTATGCCCGGTGGACTGCATTCCACTGGATCCCGAGCGCCCGGAAAGCCACGAACAGCTGATGGAGAAATACCATCGCCTGACCGGCCACTGAATACCGGATTGAGCAACCAGATACAGAAAAGCCCCGGATTCCGGGGCTTTCTGTATCCGGGCCTGAATGAATCAGAGCAGGGGCGGCAACGGAATCTCGATGCCGTTCACCGTCAGCAGCAGATCTTCCATCTGCCCTTTCATCACGAGACGATCTCCTTCCCGGACCAACAACCCCTGCTTGATCAGCGGCGCCAACTGCAGCATCACCGCCGGATGCTGCTCGGCCAGCGCCAGGGGCAGGGTCAGATTCAGATCACCGGTCAGTCCCTGCATGACCAGCAGCATTGACGACGCCTGCTCCGCATCCAGCTCAGGGTGGCGGATTGCCATCTGGCCCTGGATATCACCCTCCGGAGTGGCGACACTGAGCTCCGGAATGGCCATGGAAAAACCCGCCGCTGCCAGGCGCCGAAACGCCTCATTGATCTGCTGCATGGCCTGCATCTGACCCTCGAACCCGGTATTCTGGCCACCCTCCAGGGTGTTGGCCTGAAGCTCAGCCATCCCGTTCGCCAACTGGTTCCAGCTGGCGACCTCCAGATTGTCCAGGGCAAAGATCAGCCGGTGCGGTCCATAGGCGCCATCCACGACGTCCACCTGACCCAGGTTGACCTCGACCCGGGAATCCAGGCGGGTGTCGTCGTCCCGGGGTTCACTGGCACTGGTGACAATTACGTCCGACAGACTGACCGGCGAGCCGCCGGCCGGGGAGACTCCCAGGGAATCCAGCCGCAGCTCCCCCCGCCCGGTCCAGACATCGCCACTCAGATGCGCCAGGGACTGGTCCAGCTGCAGGCCCACAACCCGGACATCCATATCCGGATCGGAGATCGTCAGCTCGGGCATATCCAGCTTCAGCGTCACCTCACCCCAGAGTCGGGTTTCCAGGGTCAATGTGGGATCCTCGCCCGGAAACCAGTCAGTCTCCATTGAGGACCAGCCGCCGGCCGGCTCGAACGTCATCAGGCTGCCGGTTATCCCGTGAGTGACGTAGGCGACGAACTCCAGGGGGCGGTTCTCACCGGCTTCGGGATCCTGCAGCACCAGGGTGCCATGCACTTCGGCGCCCAGGATGCCGCGCTGGTAATCACGGGTATCCACCTGCATGAACGGCTGAGTGTCGTTCACTTCGGTGACCGCCTGCTGCCACTGATACTCGGTCAGGTACCCAACCCCCCAGGGCAGGATGCCACCACCAGCCAGCAGTACCACACCAGCCACAATCCATGCGCGCTTCACTGGCGCCTCCGTTTATCAGGTTTTGCCCGTCAGTCGCTCGAGCAGGACCAGCTGGGATGCAAAGCGTTCCTCATCCTCGGCCGGCTGATTCTGGATGTAGCTGCCATCCGGCTGCAGCATCCAGGACTGGCAGTTGTCCGCCAGGTAGGTATCGAGGTCTTCCCGGAGTCGAGCCACCAGTGCCGGATCCTCGATGGGGAAGGCGGTCTCCACCCGGCTGAGCAGGTTACGCTCCATGCCGTCAGCGCTCGTGCAGTAGACCTCCGGGCGACCGTTGTTGCCAAAATAATACACCCGGGTGTGCTCCAGGAACCGGCCGATGATCGAGCGAACCCGGATGTTGTCGGACAGCCCGGGAACCTCGGGCCGCAAGCAACAGATACCCCGGATAATCAGGTCGATCTTCACGCCCGCCTGCGAAGCCCGGTACAGTGCCTTGATCAGCTGGATCTCGGTCAGACCGTTGAACTTGAGGATGATCCGGCCCTTCTCGCCGAAACCCGCTTCCCGGTCGATCAGACTCAACAGCCGACTGTGCAGGGTGAACGGCGAATGGAACAGCTTCTTGATCTTCAGGGCCTTGCCCATGCCGGTGAGCTGCTGGAACAGCTTGTTGACGTCATCACCGATCGACTCGTCACAGGTCAGGAAGCTGTAGTCAGTGTACAACCGGGCATTGGCGGCGTGGTAGTTGCCGGTGCCCAGATGCACGTAACGACGCAGGCGCCCCTCTTCCCGGCGCACGATCAAAATCATCTTGGCGTGGGTCTTGTAGCCCACCACGCCGTACACCACGATCACCCCCGCCTCCTGCAACCGACTGGCCAGCTCCAGGTTCTCGGCCTCACTGAACCGCGCCCGCAATTCAATGACGGCGGTGACCTCCTTGCCACGGCGGGCGGCATCCGCCAGGGCCTCGACGATCTCGGAATCGGCGCCAGTGCGGTACAGGGTCTGGCGGATGGCCAGCACCTGGGGGTCCTTGGCGGCCTGGCGCAGCAGGTCTACCACCGGGCTGAAGTTCTGGTAAGGATGCAGCAGCAGGATCGGACGCTTGCGGATGGCGTCGAACATCGACTCCTTGCTGCGGATCTGCCGGGGAATGGAGGGCGAGAACCCGGAATAGGTGAGATCCGGTCGGTCCACCAGGCCGCCCACCGCCATCAGCCGGGTCAGGTTCACCGGTCCATGCACCTGGTACAGATCCCGCTCGGTCAGGCCGAATTCGGTCAGCAGGAACTGCACCAGCTCCTGCGGGCAGTTGTCGGCCACCTCCAGCCGCACGCCATCACCGAAACGACGGCTGAGCAGCTCACCGCGCAGGGCCGAGGCCAAGTCCTCCAGATCGTCTTCCAGCTCGAGGTCGGCGTTACGGGTCAGGCGGAACTGGTAGCATCCCTTCACTTCCATGCCGGGGAACAGTTCGTCGGCATGGGCGTGGATCATCGACGACAGGAACACCAGGTTGTCACCGCCATTGCAGACCTCGTCCGGCAGGCGCACCAGGCGTGGCAGGGACCGCGGTGCCGGCACGATCGCCATGCCGGTCTCCCGGCCGAAGGCGTCCTTGCCGTCGAGTTCAACAATGAAGTTCAGGCTCTTGTTGACCAGGCGCGGGAACGGATGCGACGGATCCAGCCCGATGGGACTGACCACGGGCAGGATCTCTTCCTCGAAGTAGTTGCGCACCCATTCGGCCTGTTCCGGTGTCCATTCCCGACGGCGGACAAAATGGATGTTCTCCTGCTCCATTTCCGGAATCAGAACATTGTTGAGGATGTCATACTGCTCATGGATGTATTCGTGGGCGACCCGGCTGATCTCGCTGAGGGCCTGCTCCGGCATCATCCCGTCAGCACCGATGGTTTCCCGGCCGTACTTCATCTGCTGGCGCAGACCGGCAACCCGGATCTCGAAGAACTCGTCCATGTTGCTGCTGAAAATACAGCAGAAGATCAGGCGGTTGATCAACGGATGGGTGGTGTCCAGGGCCTGCTTCAGCACCCGGTAATTGAACTGCAGCAGACTCAGTTCCCGGTTGAAGTAGTTCTCGCTGGCATCCAGGTTGATCTCTTCACCGGTGGGCGGGACTTCCACCGGTGCCGGAATACTCTGGTCACCATCCACCACCGCCTGTGTTTTCGCTGTTTCAGTTGTCATCGTTCCTCGATTCCGCGCTTGCGCCCCGATCAGCCGGGGCTGCGTTCCAGTGTGTCAGGATCCGCGCCGCTGTTCCCGCATCAGGCGGGCGGCCCGAACCGCAAAATAGGTCAGGATGCCGTCAGCGCCGGCCCGGCGCATGGCCATCAGGCTCTCCATCATCACCGCGTCGCCATCAAGCCAGCCATTCTCCGCCGCTGCCATGTGCATGGCGTACTCACCGCTGACCTGATAGACGAAGGTGGGCACCTGCAATTCCTTCTTCACCCGATGCACGATGTCCAGGTAGGGCATGCCGGGTTTGATCATCACCATGTCGGCACCCTCCGCCAGATCCATCGCCACCTCATGGAGGGCCTCGTCACTGTTGGCGGGATCCATCTGGTAGGTGGCCTTGTTGCCTTTGCCCAGGTTGGCTGCAGAGCCCACCGCATCCCGGAACGGGCCGTAGTAACTGGACGCATACTTGGCAGAATAGGCCAGGATCCGGGTATTCACATAGCCGGCAGTCTCCAGGGCGTTTCGGATAGCGGCAACGCGGCCGTCCATCATGTCCGAGGGCGCCACCACATCGGCGCCGGCATCGGCGTGGGACAGTGCCTGGTTCACCAGGGCTTCCACGGTGACATCATTCAGCACATAGCCGTCATTATCGATGATGCCGTCCTGGCCATGGGTGGTGAACGGATCCAGTGCCACGTCGGTTATGACTCCGAGCTCCGGAAAGGCTTTTTTCAGGGCACGCACCGCCCGCTGGGCGAGGCCGTCGGAATCCCAGGCGCCGGAGCCCGACAGGTTCTTCTTGTCCGCCGGCACCACCGGGAACAGGGCGACCGCCGGAATTCCCAGATCCACCAGTTCCGCGGCCTGTTCGACCAGCAGGTCAATGCTCAGTCGCTCCACACCGGGCATGGACGGCACCGTCTCCCGCTGCCCTTCCCCTTCCAGCACGAAGACCGGATAAATCAGGTTGTCCGGTGTCAGCTGGTTTTCCCGGACCAGCCGGCGGGAAAAGTCACTGGCCCGGTTGCGGCGCAAACGGGTCGCGGGGAACGAACGGGATGTGGGACTTGGCACGGGTAACCTCCTGGTAAAGCAACAGTGTAGGGATGGACTGGTTGCCTGGCGCCGGAACGCCTGCTCTCGCCATGATACACGGCAAGGGCCCGTGGTTGCAGTTGCCGGGGGGACACTAGCAGGGATCGGTGACAGATATATGACAACAGGGCCCGCATGAGGCAACGGACAGAATCGGCCAAATACTCAACCAGCTGCTATTATCAGCAGCAAAATATCGGGGAACGGCCGATCACGGGACAAGGGGCGGAGCTGCTCCGCCCCTGGCCGAAATCAGAGGGAACGATTGTTGAATCCCACTTCCACCTTGCGAGGCGAGTCGGAACGGAAGGCGGTATCCACTTGCTGGATTTGGCCGCCCTGCTGCAAGAAGGCTGCAATATCAGCCTCCAGCTGCGCACGTACCCGGGCCCGACCAGCGACGGAATGCGTGTCGTCGCTGTCGCTGCTCCAGTTTCCTGACTGCTCCAGGTTGCTTTCGTCGAATTCACTCATGGTCTTCTCTCCATCAACGAAAACAGATCCGAAAGTGATGTCCGACCCCGGCGGGCGAACACACTCTGTTTCGACGAAAATACCGCCTGCGGCCTCGTCTTGGCGTCTTTATAATCTCGTTTTGTTTACCGCGCTATTTCCTGGCAACGTCTTTTTTGTAATTTTTTGTAACTGGAAATAAGCCCATGATTTTACATGGCAAAATAACAGGGGACGCGCACCCTGATTCGTTGACACAAGAAATGAATAATGATTCACTGCTTATAAGGAGCCGGCATGGCCTATCGCGAAACGGAGAAAATGCGCCAGCGCAAGGCGCAGGCACGCCAACGCATCATCGACTGCACCTATGAATGCGTCGCCAACGGAGGGTTCCGCAGTGCCCGTATCACCCGCATTGCGGGCCTGGCCGGCGTTGCTACGGGAACTATTTACCGGCATTTCGAATCCAGAGAGGACCTGTTTGCGGAAATCTTCCGGACCGCCACCCAGCGTGAAGTGGATAAGGTCGCGGAAGCCCTGAATACCAACGGGGATGCCGCCATCAGGCTCGAGGCCGCGCTCCGCCAGTTCGCGGAACGGGCCATGCGCGGGCCGATGATGGCCTGGGCACTGATTGCCGAGCCGGTGGACCCGAAACTGGAAGAAGAACGGCTGGTCTATCGCAGGGCCTACGCCGAACTGTTTGAAAAGGCGATCCGGGATGGCATCGAGGAAGGCTGCATTCCGGATCAGGACGCCCGCCAGAGCAGTACCTGCCTGGTCGGCGCCATTGCTGAAAGCCTGGTGGGCCCGCTGTCACCGACGCTGGCCGGCCAGATAACCATTGCCGATATCGACAAAAACAAACTGGTCGACTCCATCATTCGTTTTTGCATGCAGGGGTTGACCGGCACCAGGAGATAGCCATGACCGCCCGTCAGCCCAAGGCCGAAGCAAGCGCACCCTTCACCGGGGACCGCTACCTTGCGGTGACCCATGAAGTCACCAACCAGCCGCCGGCACTGGAGAACTACAACCTGTTCGACGACGACCAGGCCCTCCGGGAGGCCGCGGAACGGGAAGGCGCCAGCCACGCCGTGGAGACCCTGCGCGCCTTTGGCGTTCTGGCGGGCAAGGCTGCCACCATCGATCTCGGTTTTCGAGCCAACACCAACAAACCGGTGTTCAATACCCACGACCGGTTCGGCCATCGCATCGACGAAGTGGACTTCCACCCGTCCTACCACGAACTGATGCGCATCGCCCTGGAAAACGGCCTGCACAGCAGTCCCTGGACCACCCCCGGCACCGGTGCCCATGTCACCCGTGCCGCACGGTATTACATGCACTCCCAGGTCGAGGCGGCCCACTGCTGCCCGGTCACCATGACCTTTGCGGCCATCCCCTCGATCCGCAAACAACCGGAACTGGCCCGGGAATGGGAACAGAAGATCCTGGCCAACAGCTACGATCCCCGCAACGTGCCACACACCGAAAAGAGTTCCGTCACCATCGGCATGGCCATGACCGAGAAACAGGGCGGCAGCGATGTCCGCGCCAACAGCACCCTTGCCTACCCGATCGGCACCGAAGGCCCAGGCCAGGCCTACGAACTGGTAGGCCACAAGTGGTTCGTCTCAGCCCCCATGTGCGACGCCTTCCTGGTCCTGGCCCAGGCACCGGGCGGATTATCCTGTTTCCTGATGCCCCGCTGGCGCCCGGACGGTACCAAGAACCCCTGGCAGGTCCAGCGGCTGAAGAACAAGATGGGCAACATCGCCAACGCCTCCAGTGAAGCGGAACTGCGGGGCGCCCTGGCCTGGATGGTCGGCGAGGAAGGCCGAGGCGTGCCCACCATCATCGAAATGGTCGCCATGACCCGCTTCGACTGCATGATCGGCAGCTCCGCCGGCATGCGCCAGGCCGTGGCCCAGGCCACCCACCACTGCCGCCACCGCAGCGCCTTCGGCAACCGCCTGATCGACCAGCCCCTAATGCAGAACGTGCTGGCCGACCTCGCCCTGGAAAGCGAAGCGGCGTTGGCCTACACCATGCGCATCGCCCGCGCCCTGGACAACCAGGACCAGGAACACGAACGCCTGCTGGCCCGCCTGGCCACCCCGGTCGGCAAATACTGGATCTGCAAGCGCACCCCGAACCATGCCTACGAGGCCATGGAATGCATCGGCGGCAGCGGCGTGATGGAAGACTGCATCATGCCCCGCCTGTTCCGGGAATCCCCGGTCAACGCCATCTGGGAAGGCAGCGGCAACGTCCAGTGTCTGGACACCCTCCGGGCCATGCAGAAAGAACCCAACACCCTCGACGCCTTCTTCCGCGAGGCCGCCGAGGCCAAAGGATCCGACGCCCGCTTCGACCGCTTCCTGGCGCAGCTGCAGAACGACTTTGCCGACATCAGCGATTTCCAGTACCGCGCCCGCAACCTGGTGGATCGCATGGCTCTGGCCCTGCAAGCCTCACTGCTGATCCGTAACGCTCCCAGCGCCGTTGCTGACGCCTTCTGCGCGTCCCGGCTGGAAAGCAACGGCGGCATGAACTACGGCAACCTGCCCTCGGGCACCGACGCGGCGGCCATTATCAAACGGGCAACGCCTGTAGTAGGCTAAGGCCAACAGAATCCAATCGAGAGATCCGGGAGCCGGCGCGGACTCCCTTTCCAAAACCTTGCGGAGCCATGGATGGCGGAGCAGAGCGTACAGGGACGTATTCACAGCGTGTTTTGGAAAGGGAGTCCGCGCTGGCTCCTGCACCCAAGTCTATGTCAGAAGCACTCCGAAAACTGCTCAAAGAGAGCAACCGCCAACAGCCCGTCATCACCCCCCACGTAGGCGTGATGACGTTGCACTTCCAGCTCTACGGCTGCGAAGATCTCAAGGCCAAACGCAAGGTGTTTACCGCCCTCCGTGCCGTCTGGGGCAAAGAACCCGACCTTGCGGTAGCCGAAACCGCCGACCAGGAGGCCCTGGACTGCGCCACCTGGACCGTCGCCGCCCTGGGCACCTCCTCCCAGCAGATCAGCCAGCGCCTGGACATGGTCGAAAAAGCCATCCAGGACCGCATAGATGCTGCCATACTGGAAGTGCAGCGCGAAATTCTCTGATACCCCGGGGACTGGCGCAGTGGCGTGTGGCGCAGCCGCCTGCCAGGCCGTATACTACGCCCCCTCAGGGACGCCAGCGCACCTGCCAGATGCAGGTTTACAGTTTGCCAATGCCGGACATGATGCCGGCCGAATCCGGGGGGCATCCGGAACCAGCCCCGCGGACGACCACTGATTCTGTGTGGTGCCTATGACCGGAAAGAAAAAATCCGCCCAGGCCTCGGTCGAGGCGATGTACCGTGTATTCACTGTGCCTGAGGCACCGGAATCCACCCTCAGCCGTATCGACCAGGACATCTCCCGCAACCTTGCAGGCTTCCTGCAGGAGCATATCGTTGCGGTCGAGCGGGACCTCTCGGAAGTCGAGAAAGACTTCTCCGAGTACAACATCCCGGAGAAACCCGTGTTCGTGTCCGAGCAGGCCCAGTTCCTGCTGGACAAGCTCGTGGCCAACTCCGTGCATACTGCGTCCCCGGCGTTCATCGGGCACATGACTTCGGCGTTGCCGTACTTCATGCTGCCGCTGTCCAAGATCATGATCGCCCTGAACCAGAACCTGGTGAAGACCGAAACCTCCAAGGCCTTTACGCCCATGGAGCGCCAGGTGCTGGGCATGATTCATCGACTGGTGTACCAGGAGGATGGTTCCTTCTACCGCAAGTGGATGCACGACCCCCGCCACACCCTGGGCGTCATGTGCTCCGGCGGCACCATTGCCAACCTGACCGCCCTGTGGGTCGCCCGCAACCGCGCCTTCCCGGCGGAGGGCAGCTTCCGTGGTCTGCATCAGGAAGGCCTGTTCCGGGCCTTGAAATACTATGGGTATGAAGGTGCTGCCATCCTGGTGTCCCGCCGCGGCCACTACTCCCTGCGCAAGGCCGCCGACGTACTCGGCCTCGGCCGTGATGCCCTGGTGCCGGTGGACACCGACGATGAGAACCGTATCCAGCCGGATGCCCTGCGGGACAAGTGCCTGGAATTGCAGAAGCAGAAGATCAAGGTCATGGCCATTTGCGGCGTGGCCGGCACCACCGAAACCGGCAACGTGGACCCGCTGGACGCGGTGGCCGACATTGCCCGGGAATTCGGCGCCCACTTCCACGTAGATGCCGCCTGGGGCGGGCCAACCCTGTTTTCCCGTACCTACAAGACCCTGATGCGCGGCATCGAGAAGGCGGATTCCGTCACCTTCGATGCCCACAAACAGCTGTACGTGCCGATGGGCGCCGGCCTGGTGGTGTTCAAGGACCCCACCCTGCCAACCGCGGTGGAACATCACGCCCAGTACATCATCCGTAAGGGCTCCCGGGACCTGGGCAGCACCACCCTGGAAGGCTCCCGCCCGGGCATGTCCATGCTGATCCATTCCGGCCTGAAGATCCTCGGCCGCGAGGGCTACGAGATCCTGATCGACCAGGGTATCGAGAAAGCCCACACCTTTGCCGACATGATCAACGCGGAGCCGGATTTCGAGCTGGTCACCAAGCCGGAACTGAACATCCTCACCTACCGCTACTGCCCGGAGGACGTGCAGCAAGCGCTTGCGGTGGCGGATGAGCTACAGGCGGAAAAGCTGAACACCTGTCTGAACCGGATCACCAAGTTCATCCAGAAAACCCAGCGGGAGCGGGGCAAGGCGTTCGTCTCCCGGACCCGGCTGGAGCCGGCCCGTTACTACCACTTCCCGTGCATCGTTTTCCGGGTGGTGCTGGCCAACCCGCTGACTACAAAGGAAATCCTGGCGGACATTCTGAAGGAACAGCGTGAGCTGTCGAAAGAAGAAGGGATCTCTGACGAGATGACCATCCTGCACCAGATGGCCGACGCAGTACTCAAGCAGCACGAGCCCAGCGCACGACAGGCCTGAGGTCTAAGACGCCAGAAAAGCTTTAAGCCGGCGGGTTAACCAACTCCGTGGCGAAAGGTGCGACTGCCACCAAGCGAGCCTTACGGACGAATCATAGCTTCGGTGAGCCGGGCGGGGGACGTTTCAAAAACTGTGCGGAGCCAGGGATGGCGGAGCCAAACGTACAGGGACGTATCCACAGCGTGTTTTTGAAACGTCCCCCGCCCGGCTCGCTTCTCCGAAACTTGCAGGCAAGACTTCAGTAAAGCGCCTCTTCGTCATCCAGCACATCGTGGATGATATCCAGGAACATCCGATCCGCCTCGCTCCAGTTCTCCGGAATCCGGATATTGGTACTGGCGCTTATTTCCTCGGCAATCAGCTCGTTGGCGTTAGGCTGGCCACGGTGCTTGCGGGCGATTTCCATGGACTTCACGGCAATGGTCGGATCGCTTAGCACCTTCTTGATGAAGGTCCTCAACTCGTCAATCATCTTGGCCTGACGGCTTTCAACGGATGAACTCATACTTCACTCCCCGGACAGATAGGCTCGGGGGTGAGAAACACCCCCTTTTTAAACAGTATGACCAAACTGGCTTTATACAACCAGCCCGGTCAGATCAACAAGCCCCGGAGAGTGAAGAACAGGATCGCAGCCATGATGGCAGAGGCTGGAACAGTAATGATCCAGGCAGCGGCGATCCGGACCAGGTGTGAGCGCTTGACCATTTCTTCCTTGTAGATCTTCTTGAGGCGCTTGCGCTCGGACTTGGACAGCGGCACCTGCTGCTTCTGTTTCTTGGCCTGCTTGAGCAGGCTTTCCATCTCTTCCACCGAGGCATTGCGGAAATCGTCCAGGAAGGGTTTGAGGCGCTCCTGCTCCTCCGGGTCGTGGTGCTCGATGATCTTGTGCAGCTGGGTTGCGTAGTTGCGCTTCAGGTATTCACGCAAAAAGCCGACACCAAAGACACCGCCGATGGCGATGTGGGTGGAGCTGACCGGCAGACCCAGCTGGGAAGCCAGGATCACGGTCAGCGCCGCGGACAGGGCAATACAGAAGGCGCGGGTCTTGTCCAGTTCGGTGATTTCGCTGCCAACAGTCTTGATCAGGCGCGGACCGAACAGCATCAGGCCGACGGCAATGCCCAGGGCACCGACCATCATTACCCATAGAGGAATGCTGGCAGAAGCGATAACTGTGCCCGCGGACAGGGCATCATTGATCGCCGCCAGCGGACCGATGGCGTTGGCCACGTCGTTGGCGCCGTGGGCGAAGCTAAGCAGGGCAGCGGCGAAGATCAGCGGCCAGGTGAAGAGGGTGTTTACCCCGGCGGAGCTGTTCTCCATGGTGGAGGCCTTGCGGCCGACGAGGGTACGAACAATCACGAACACCACGGCGGCCGCGACCAGCCCCACCAGGGAAGCCTCGAGGAAGTCGACCTTGATGATCTTCTTCACGCCCTTGACCATCAGGTAGGTGCCGAAGGCCCAGGCCATGATGGCCACCAGCCAGGGCACGAAGGTGCGTGCCGCCGGCACCACGTCCTGGCGGTAGAGCACGGTTTTCTTGATGGCAAACAGGAACAGGGCCGCAAGCGCCCCGCCAAGCACCGGCGAGATGACCCAGCTGGCGGCAATCTTGCCCATGACCGCCCAGTCGGCAATGCCCCACCCACCGGCGGCAATACCGGCACCCAGGACCCCACCGACGATGGAATGAGTGGTGGATACCGGAGCGCCCATCCAGGTGGCCAGATTCAGCCACAGGGCACCGGCCAGCAGTGCCGCCGTCATCAGCCAGATAAAGGCCCGGCCATCGTCCAGCGTGGACGGATCGATGATGCCGCCCTTGATGGTGGACACCACATTACCCCCGGCAATCAGTGCCCCGCCAGCCTCGAATACTGCCGCTATCAGGACCGCCGCCCCCAGGGACAGCGCGCCGGACCCCACCGCAGGGCCCACGTTGTTGGCGACATCGTTGGCACCAATGTTGATCGCCATGTAACCACCGATGACGGCCGCAGCCATCAACAGCATGCTGCCGGGCATTCCATCGCTGAAAGAACCAACAGTCAGCCAGATGCCGAGAAGGAACAGCAGGCTGATTCCGACCCTGTATCTTTCCGTGGAAGGGCTGGTGAGGACGGTATCCAGGAATCCGGTTGAACGGGCCATAACAGATCAGATCTCATTTGGTCAGAATGTAAACAGGCCGGTGGGCCGCGCGGCAACTATAATTTTTTTGTCACGAAATTGAAACCTGAGCGTCGTGTGGATACGCAGCATCCGCAACTGTGATCCAGGACCGCGAACGCGGCACCAATTGGCGCATAATGACCAGATATGACGCCAAAAAATACAATAAAACCCTGAATCCCCTATGAACCAGTCCCAGTCCATCAGCCACCAGGCCGCCGGTGCGCGCGAGGATGCGCAGGTATCGCGGTTGCTGACGTGGCTGTCGTTCGCGGCCATCATTTTCCTGCTGGGTATCGGGCTCAAGGCGTGGTACTCCGGGCATACCCTGCATGCCTGGGTGCTCTGGTCCTGTTCCGTCCTGGTGGGGCTGAACATGGTGTACTTTGCCCTGAGCGGTAACGGGGTGCGCCAGAAAGGCGGCCTGATTGTGGTGGTGGGCCTGCTGTTCGCGTACCTGATCGCCTCCGGCGGCGAGAGCAATACCGGTCCACTGTGGTTCTATGTCTTTCCACCGCTGCTGTTTTTCCTGACCAGCCTGAAAGCCGGCACGGTGGTCCTGCTCATCTGTTACCTGGTGGCCGCGGTCGTGTTCCAGTTCCCCGACCTGCCGTTTGTCACGGCGGAATATTCCAGTGACTTCAAGATCCGCTTCTTTGCCACCCTCACTTTCGAATCCATTTTCTGTTTCGTACTGGAGGCCGGGCGACTCGGGGCCCGCAATGAACTGCTGGAACTCGTGGTGACCCACGAGCACGCCGCCAGGACCGACGAACTGACGGGCCTGTCCAACCGTCGGGACATGCAACACCGGCTGGCCAGCGAGTTTTCACGGTACCAGCGTGCCGGGCACCATTTCTCCATCGTGCTCATCGATCTGGATCTGTTCAAGAGCATCAATGATGAATACGGCCATGACGCCGGCGACGCCGTCCTGCGCCAGTTTTCGGCCCTGCTGCGGGACGTCGTCCGCCAGACCGACGTGGCCGCCCGCTGGGGCGGCGAGGAATTCCTGCTGCTGCTTCCGGACACGTCGCTGCTCCAGGCCCTCACCCTGGCGGAACGATTGCGGGCGCAGGTCGCCCAGGAACCCTTCCGGTTCAAAAGCCACTGCCTGCCGGTCACCATCAGCGCCGGGGTCTGCTCTATCGCCAAGGCGGCCTCCATCGATGAGCTGCTCAAGCAGGCCGATCTCAACCTCTATAACGCCAAGGACGCGGGACGCAACCGGATCGCGCCACGGGTTCGCAGCCGGGGCGAGGACCACCCCATGGGTTCGCCGGCTTGAGAGCGGGCATCTCGATCGCTATGATCAGGCGCGACTCGGGCACAGGGCCCGAATACGGCAACTTTCACAGGACTGACAATGACAGCGATCCGAATTCTGGTCGGGAGCGTTTACGGCGGCGCCCTGATGACCGCACGGGAGATCCGGAAGGAGCTCGAGGCCGACGGCCACCAGGTCACCGTGCTGGAGAATCCGAAACTCCCGGACATCACGTCCAACGACGAGCCCTTGCTGGTCTGCACCTCGACCACGGGCCAGGGCGAGATCCCGGAGAACCTGCTGCATTTCTATGTCGACTTGAGAGAGCAGCTGCCGCAGCAACCCGGGCGACCGTTCGGCATCATCGTATTGGGGGACAGCTCCTACGGCGACACCTTTTGCGGAGCCGGCGACCTGATGGAAGAAGCCTTGTACGAGACCGCTGCCCGGAAAGTGGGAGGCACCCTGCGCATCGATGCCATGGAAACCATGGAACCGGAGAGCGAAGCACTGCCCTGGGCCAGGGACTGGATCAGGCAACTCTGAGCAGACTCTGCAATCGCGCCGATGGCCGATCCGGCGCTTGAGCCACCGGTAACGACGGGCCATACTCGGGAGACAACGATAAGAAATGCGACGACCTGTGACCCCGAACCGCCTGTTCCAGCTGCTGCTCGCCCTGATCGTCCTGTCGGTCCTGGCAGCACCCTCCTTTGCTGCCGATGATAGCGTGCGTCCGGCCATGGACGTCCTGATGACCGACCCGGACTCACCGGCAACCCCGTCGCAGGCCCTGGCGATGGACGGCTGGCAGTCACTGGAGGATCCGAGCCCCAACTTCGGTTATATCCGAAAAACCGTGTGGCTGCGTTTCCCGGTTCCCGAACGGGGCGATATCAATCTGCTGGAAATCGGTTACGCCCATCTGGACCACATCCGTTTCTTCCTGCTGGAAAACGGTGAGATCGTAAGCGACGCAACGGCCGGCGACCGGCTACCCTTCCTCGAACGCCCGGTACTCTATCGCAACTTTCTGTTCCGCTTCGATCATGCGCCTGAAGCCAACCAGCAGATCCTGCTGGAAGTGCGCACCAGTGGAGCTGTGCAGGTCCCGGTGCACCTCTGGCACGACAAGGATTTCTTCGAGAGCGCGTTTTTCGAGGATCTGATCCATGCCGTCTATTACGGCATCCTGATTACCGTCATCTGCTTCAACCTGTTTATCTTCATCGCGCTGCGGGAAAAGATTTACCTGCTGTACGTGCTCTCCACCCTGGGTTATCTGGTGATCATCGGCAGCCTGAATGGCATCGCCTACCAGCTGCTGTGGCCAGCCAATCCGGAGATACAGAACCGGTCCATGGTGTTGGGCATTCCCTTTGCCATGGTCTTCACACTCTGGTTTGCCCATGCGTTTCTCCAGCTGAGGAACCAGAGTCCCGCCACCGCCCGGGTGGTTAGCTTCGCCATTATTCTGAATGCCATCGCGGCGGCAGCCACTTTCCTGACCGACTACAACACCGCGATCCGGCTGGTGGTCGCCCTGACCATACCCAGCTGCCTGCTGCTGACACTGCTCGGCCCGCAGCAATGGCTCAGGGGCAACCGGCAGGCAATTTATTACACCCTGGCCTGGGGTGCGCTGACTCTGGGCAGTGCGGTGACCGCGGCCAACAAGTACGGCCTGCTACCCAACAGCTTCTTGAGCGTTTATGCCATGCAGATCGGCTCGGCCCTGCAGGCCGTCCTGCTCGCCCTGGCCATGGCAAGCAGGATCTACCAGGAACGCCAGGACAAGGTACTGGCCCGGGAAGCCGAACTCCGTGCCCTCGAAGCCCGCCGAAGCGTGGAACTGAGGCTGATGGATCAGGCCCTGCATCACCCCCTCACCGGCCTGCCGAACCGCAGCAGCTTCGAGATGATGCTCAATGACCTGATCATGCGGCATCCCGAAAAACGTTACGGCATTGCCGTGGTGCACCTGAATAACCTGTCTTCGGTCACCAAGACCCTTGGCCACCGCAATACCGACCGGATCCTGGAACTGGCGGCCCTGCACTACAACTCCGTGGCCCAGACCATACCGGGAGCTATGCCGGTCGAGCAGACCGATGAGCGCAACTACTTCCTGGCGTCCCTTGACCAGCAGTCCTTCGGTTTCATCGTCGATTCGACTCTGGCCGAGGCCGCGCCCCGGGCCGTGGTCACCGGTCTGGACAGCCTGCGTCAGTCTATCGATTACCTGGGCATGCAGGTTCCGCTGGACCCCCGTATGGGCGTGGCCATCTTCCCGGACCACGGTAGCGACGCCAACACCCTGATCCGCCGTGCCATCATCGCCGAGGGCTCCGAGCGGGCCCGGGATCGGGGCATGGCCTACTACAAGCCGTCGCGGGATGCCTACAGCGCGGATCGGCTGACCATGGTTTCGGAACTGCGCAAGGCCCTGGACGACCAACAGCTGGCGCTCTACCTGCAACCCAAGCAGTCCCTGACCACAGGCCAGGTGGTGGGAATGGAGGCATTGATACGGTGGCCGGGGCGCCAGAAGACGGTAAGCCCGGACGAAATCGTCCTGCTGGCGGAGCAGACCGGGCTGATCAAGCCGCTGACCCGCTGGGTGCTGGAAGAGTCACTGCGCCTTCGCACGCAGTTGCTGGAGCAGGGCTGGGATCTGGAGCTGTCCGCCAACATCTCGCCCAACAACCTGAGGGAAGCGGATTTTTCCCTTTATGTGCAGCGCCTGATGAATCAGTACGATGGCCACCGGGGCGCGGTCACCTTCGAGGTCACGGAAACCTCAATGATGCTGGACCCGGCCAACTCGCTGGAGGCCCTCAATGCCCTGAACGCGGCCGGAATCCGGGTTTCCATTGATGACTTCGGCTCGGGTTACTCCTCGCTGTCGTACATCAAGCAACTGCCCGCCAGCGAGATCAAGATCGACCGGTCGCTGGTCACCGACCTGCCCAGCCAGGCCGAAGACCGGGTCATCGTCCAGACCACCATCGACATGTGCCACAACCTGGGCTACCAGGTCGTGGCGGAAGGCGTGGAGGATCAGGCGACCGCGGATCTGCTGAGAGACATGGGCTGCGACATGATCCAGGGCTACCTGGTGACACCGCCGCTGCCGGTGGACAAGTTCCTGGACTGGCTCAACGCCAATGGCCGCCAGCCCTCTCGCAAACTGGGCTAGTGTCCCGGGCGGGACATCAGGAACGCTTTCGGATCAGCGCTTCCTGGGTGGTGGATGCCACCAGCACGCCATCCCGATTATAGAAGTTGCCCCGGTTGAAGCCCCGACCACCGGAGGTGCTGGGGCTGTCTTTGTCATAGAGCAGCCACTCGTCCATGCGGAAATCCCGGTGGAACCAGATGGCGTGATCCAGGCTGGCCACCTGCATGTTCTTACTGGTGAAGGTCAGGCCATGGGGCTGCATGGACGTGGCCAGGAAATGGAAGTCAGAAGCATAGGTCAGCAGGCACCGGTGCAGTACCGGATCCTCGGGCAGCGGCCCCTGGGCCCGCAACCAGCTCTGCCTGTGGGGCGGACGCTTCTCCGGCTGCAACGGATTGACCGGATCCACCGGGCGGATCTCGATGGGTCGATCCCGGGTCAGGGTCTCCCGGAAGCGCTCGGGCACCTGCGGAGCCAGGATCCGGCCAAGCTCCTGCTCGGACTTGAGACTTTCCGGCTCGGGCGCATCGGGCATATCGAACTGGTGCTCGAAGCCCGGCTCCTCACCCTGGAAGGACATGGAGCCGGTCAGGATTTCCTTGCCATCCTGACGGGCAATCACCCGGCGTACGGAGAAGCTGCCGCCGTCCCGGACCCTCTGCACCTCGTAGTCGATGGGCATGCTGTGATTGCCCGGCCGCAGGAAATAGGCATGCAGAGAGTGGCACAGACGACCCTCAACGGTGCGGCTGGCCGCCATCAGCGCCTGGCCGAGAACCTGGCCACCGAACACGTTGGGAAACCCCAGGTCCTCACTGTCGCCCTGGAAGTGATCGTCGCCGATGGGCGAAAGGTCCAGCAGCTCCACCAGCTTCTTTGTGACTTCTAGCATGCCTGCTCCTGTTAATTAGCTCACGAAGGGGTTTTCTACCCCAAGTACGGCTTTTTCGCAATGACAAGCAGGCATGACCTGTGACGCCCCACTGCCACGGGCCATCCGGGGCTCAGTCGTGGATGGGTGGCACTTCCTTGGCAAGGGCCTGTTTCTCCACGGCGAAGCGACCCGTTACCGCGAATCCCAGCACTTCCCCCGCATCATTACGGAACAGCGCACGCACACTGGTCCCCTCGGTTTCCACGTCCCACTGGCCGTCGGCCCCGGGCGGGGGCGGGCACACGGCCGTCGGGCAACACGGGGTCTTGATCATCACCGGCATGGTGCCATAACTCACCTCGGTGCGTTCGCCGGTGAGGGTCTTCGCCAGCGCCCGGGCACAGGCCATCAGTGGCAACACATACAACAGCACGTGGCCATCCACTTCGGCACAATCCCCCAGGGCATAGATATCCGGGGCGGAAGTTTCCAGAGCACGGTTCACCTTGATGCCCTTGCCGACATCCAGGCCGGCGCTCTCGGCCAGGCCCGTGCGTGGATACAGACCCACAGCAGAAAGGACTACGTCCGCCTCGAGACTCTCGCCATTGGCCAGGGTCAGCCGGACGCCGCCGTTGTGGCGATCAATCCGCTCAACCACCGTTCCCAGGTGGAACCGGACGCCCAGGTTTTCCAGTTCCTGTTGCACCGCATTGGCAGCTGGCTCCGGCAACAGGCCCGGCATCACCACTTCCGAGGGCGCGATAACGTCCACCTCATAGTCGCCATTGCGCAGATCGTTGGCGAACTCGCAGCCGATCAGACCGGCACCCATGATTGCCACCCGCTGGCCATCCGCCAGCGCGCCGCGGAAGGCCCGATAGTCCATCAGGTCATTGATGGAGAACACATGTTCCTGGCCATCACCGGCAATGGTCAGGCGAATCACATCCGCACCCCAGGCCAGCACCAGCTTGCTGTACTTCAGTCGTTCATCGCCGAGGATCAGTTCGTGAGCCTCGGGATCAATACCGGTCACCGTGGTGAAAGTCCGGAGCTGGACACCGAGCTGCTCCGCCATGGCCTCGGTGGATGCCTGGGCCAGACCATCGGCGTCCTTACCCTTGGTGAACCCGGTGGACAACATGGGCTTGGAATAGCTGACGCCGTCATCAGCGGTAACCATGACCACCGCGGCATCCTTGTCCTGTTTGCGGAACTCCCGGACCAGGGAGTAGCCGGACAAACCGGTCCCGACAATAACGATGGGGGCCTGTTCAGACATAGCGGTACTCCCGTGCGTTAACCGATCTCGATCATCTCGAAGTCTTCCTTGCCCACACCACAATCCGGGCACACCCAGTCCTCGGGGACATCTTCCCACTTGGTGCCCGGCTCGATACCGTCTTCCGGCCAGCCCTCGGCTTCGTCATAGATAAGTCCACAGACCACGCACTGCCACTTTTTCATCAATACTCTCCCCGAACATTCGTTTGTGGATGAATATCATACCGGCCCCCTTCCCGGACACCAATGCCATTACGGACGGCCACCCGGAAAGTTTTCTGCCAATAGCCATAAATACAGATATTGGCCCCACAACCGCCCCTCCCTTCTGACCAGCCACTCCGGTATAATCGCCCGTTTTAGACAGGATCCGACCGTTATGACCGATACCGTCGCCGAAATGAACCAGGTCATGGCCGAGGCCGACTGCCTGGTTGACGAACAGCAGGTACAGGCTGCCATCGGCAATCTGGCTGACGACATTACCGCCCGTCTCAAGGACAGCAATCCGCTGTTGTTCTGTGTAATGAACGGGGGCCTGATCCTCACCGGCCAGCTGCTGACCCGGCTTACCTTCCCGGTCCAGGCCGAATATCTCCACGCTACCCGATACCGCCAGGAAACCACCGGGGGCATCCTGGAATGGAAGCTCCAGCCCGAGGCCGACATGAATGGCCGTACCGTACTGATCGTCGATGACATTCTCGACGAAGGCACCACCCTGTGCGCGATTGCGGACTACTGTCTCGCCCATGGCGCATCCGAGGTCCTGACTGCGGTACTGGTAGACAAGCAGCATGACCGCAAGGCCCGCCCCGGCCTGAAGGCAGACTTCACCGGCCTGGAAGTGGAAGACCGCTTCCTGTTCGGTTACGGCATGGATTACAAAGGCTATTGGCGCAACGCCCCCGGGATCTATGCCGTCAAGGGACTCTGAGCACCAACCGGGCATTCCGCTGACCCGCTGGTATCGCTCCCTCGCCGCAGCCAGCCTTCGCAACCCGGAGGTTCGCGGCCCGGCCCGCTACTGGCTCCAGCTGGAGGGTTCGTTCACCCGTGCCCTCCAGAAAGAATGCCGCGAATCCTTCCACGTCGAGATCCAGCGCGAAGGCTTCGGCCGCCCCTCCCTCGAGGAGGCGCAACGACTGGCTATCCCCGAGCGCGAGCAGGCGTGGATCCGCGAGGTCCGGCTCTGCGGGGACGGGCGCCCCTGGGTGCTGGCCCGCACCATCATCCCCCTGGACTGCCTGGAGGGGCGCAACCGCATCCTGCGCAACCTGGGCAACAAACCCCTCGGCGCCTACCTGTTCAGCAGCCCCCGCTGGCAACGGGGCCCCCTGGAAACCGGACTGTGTGCGCCGCAGGGCAGCGAACAACCTCGCCTGGCCCGACGCTCGATCTTCCATGACGGGAATCACGCCCTGCTGGTGGGCGAATACCTGCTGCCGATCCTGTATTCCTGAGCCCGACCTTTAACTGGCCGGAACCGGCTGGCTATAATCCGCAGGTCTTTCCGTTTTTCCATTTGCTGCAACCGGATGCGTGCCATGATCCCGAACGCCATGCCTGACCACGTCCAGAGCCGCCTGACTGATTACGCCAGGCTGCTGCGAATCGATCGCCCCATCGGCTCACTGCTTCTGCTCTGGCCCACCTACTGGGCACTCTGGCTCGCCGGGGACGGCAACCCCGGCATCGGCAACATCATCGTCTTTACCCTGGGCGTTTTCTTTATGCGCGCCGCCGGCTGCGCCATCAATGATTTTGCCGACCGGGACTGGGACAAACACGTCAAGCGCACCAAAAACCGCCCACTGACCGCCGGGCGCATCCAGGCCTGGGAGGCAGTTGCCCTGTTCGCCGGCCTGTGCCTGATCTCGTTCCTGATGGTGGTTCTGTTCACCAACACCCTGACCCTGTATCTGTCCTTCGGCGGGGCCATCCTGGCGTTCATCTATCCGTTCATGAAACGCTATACCCACCTGCCCCAGCTGTTCCTGGGTGCCGCCTTCTCCTGGGCCATCCCCATGGCGTGGGCGGCGGAAGCCAATGAACTCAGCCAACTGACCTGGCTGCTGTTCACCGCCAACGTACTCTGGACCGTGGCCTACGATACCCTCTACGCCATGGTCGACCGGGACGATGACCTCAAGGTCGGCATCAAGTCCACCGCCATCCTGTTCGGGGATGCCGACAAGGCCATCACCGGCATGCTCCAGGCCCTGGTCATCCTGATCCTGGTGATGGTCGGCCACCGGGCCGAGCTGGGCGTGTTCTACTATCTCGGCGTTGCCGTCATGGCCGGCCTGTTTGCCTACCATCAGTACCTGGCCCGGGATAGGGTTCGTGAGGGCTGCTTCAAGGCGTTCCTGAACAACAACTGGGCCGGGTTTGCGGTCTTTGCGGGGCTGGTGATCGACCTGTTGTTGGACTGAGCCTGTCATATACTTGTCATACTTCGACGTTGTAATGAGGCAGCAACAAATCAAGGTCTGACACAGGTTACACACCATGAACGGAAAAACTGTCCTGATCGTCGATGACGAGGCCCCCATCCGGGAAATGATTGCCGTGGCCCTCGAAATGGCAGATTACGACTACATCGAGGCAGCGGATGCCCGGGAAGCCCATGCCCTGATTGTCGACAAACAACCGGATCTGGTCCTGCTCGACTGGATGCTACCGGGCACCAGCGGCGTCGAACTGGCCCGGCGACTGAAGAAAGACGAGGCCACCGCCGACATCCCGATCATCATGCTCACCGCCAAGGTCGAGGAAGACAACAAAATCCAGGGCCTGGAAGTGGGAGCCGATGACTACATCACCAAGCCCTTCAGCCCTCGCGAGCTGGTTGCCCGTTTAAAAGCGGTGTTACGCCGTGCCACCCCGCCCGGTGTGGACACGCCGATCGAGGTGGATGGCCTCACCCTGGACCCGGTCGGCCACCGGGTGACCACCGAAGAAGGCGCCCTGACCATGGGCCCGACCGAATATCGGTTGCTCCAGTTCTTCATGACGCACCAGGAAAGGGTCTATACTCGCTCCCAGCTTCTGGACCAGGTCTGGGGCGGCAACGTCTACGTCGAGGAGCGCACCGTGGATGTCCACATCCGGCGGCTGCGCAAGGCGCTGGGAGACAAGTACGACCACCTGATCCAGACTGTTCGGGGAACCGGTTACCGCTTCTCCACCAGAGCCGCATAAGCACTGCCGGCCTCTCATTCTGCATCAGGCCGGAACTGACACAAGGCAGCTTTCGATGCACCACAACTGGTCACGCTACCTGCGGATAATCATTGCCGGGCTCGCCGTTACGACGCTGGTGGGCTTCATTTTCGATCGGCCGCTGTGGGGCCTGACCTTCGGGCTGGTGGTCTACCTGTGGTGGACCCTGGTCCAGGCGCGTCGCCTCTATCAATGGCTGGCCAACCCCAGCGGTACCGATGAAGCGCCCCAGAGCATTGGCATGTGGGGCGATATTTTCGATGGCCTGAACAAGCTGCACCAGAACCATTTGCGCACCCAGGACCGCCTGCGGGCCCGGATCAACCGGGTGCAGGAGTCCACCAACGCCATGCGCGACGGGGTCATCATGACCGACTCCCGGGGAGCGATGGAGTGGTGGAACGGTTCCGCCGAGTACCTGCTGGGTTTCCGCCGCAATACCGACCAGGGCCAGTACATCCATAACCTGATCCGCAACCCCTCGTTCAAAAGCTATTTTGATTCGCGGGACTACCGGGAGCCGCTGGAGATCAACTCTCCGGCCAAGCCCCACATCCATCTGCAGATCCAGATCAGCCTGTTCGGCGATGACGACCGTCTGATCGTGGCCAAGGATGTCACCCGCCTCTACCAGCTGGAGCAGATGCGGCGGGACTTTGTCGGCAACGTGTCCCACGAGATGCGCACCCCGCTGACAGTGATCAGCGGCTACCTGGAAACCCTGGTGGACCACGCCGACGAGCTGCCCCCCAAGTGGCGCCGGGCCATCAATACCATGGCCGCCCAGTCCTCGCGGATGGAGGCCCTGATCACCGACCTGATCCTGCTGTCCCGGATCGAGACCGGCGAGCAGACGGTGGACGATGCCCTGACCGACGTCGACGCCCTGATCGAGCAGATCAGCCATGACGCCAGGGCACTGAGCGGCGACAAGCAGCACGAATTTACCGTCGACATCACCGACCACCGGCTGTTGCGGGGCGACGAGAACCAGTTACGCAGCGCCTTCTCGAACCTGGTGTTCAACGCGGTGAAATACACCCCGGCCCATGGCCACATCACCATTTCCTGGACCACCAACCGGGAGGGCGCTCACCTTTCGGTCAAGGACACCGGGATAGGGATCGACCCGGTGCACATTCCCCGGCTGACCGAACGCTTCTACCGGGCCGACCCGAGCCGCCACAAGGACACCGGCGGTACCGGCCTGGGCCTGGCGATCGTCAAGCACGTGTTGCTCAACCACGACGGCAACCTGGAGATCCGCAGCCGGATCGGTGAGGGCAGCGAGTTTATCTGTCACTTCCCGCGGGAAAGGCTGGTCGAGCGGGTACCGGAATCCACCGCAAACGGTTAACCGGCCCCCGGGGAACCGGAAGCTTAAACAATTGTCATGCCCTACTGGTGATTGCGGTATTTTCACACCACGAAAACACGCTACCATGACAATAACAGCTTCCATCCAAGACTATCCGGTTCGAGGTATCGAGTGCGCTTCACTCTCTCAAGGACATCCTGCGGGCCGCTGGCCCTGATCATCGCCAGCATCCTGGCTCCGGTTACAGGCACCGCCCTTGCCCAGGAACAGAACCAGGCCGAGCCAATCACCCAGCAGGCATTTGTCGAATGCAAGGCGAGGCTTGAGCAACAGGCCATCGACGCCGGCGTCAGCGAGACTACTGCCAGCCAGGTCATGGCCCAGGTGGAACACCTGGACCGGGTGATCGAACTGGATCGCCGGCAGCCGGAATTCACCACCACCTTCGCCGATTACCTGAACCGCCGGGTCAATGAGGCCCGGGTCAGCAAGGGCCGGGAGATGCTGGCCGAACACCGGGACCTGCTGGAACGGGTAACGGATGAAACCGGCGTTCCGGCACCCTACCTGGTGGCGTTCTGGGGCCTGGAGACCAATTTTGGCAGCTACTTCGGCAAGATGTCCGTGCCCAGCGCCCTGACCACCCTCGCCTGTGATGCCCGCCGCAGCACTTTCTTCTCCCAGCAGCTGATCGCCGCCCTGCGCATCATCGATGAGGGCGCGATACCCGCTGACCAGATGGAAGGCTCCTGGGCCGGCGCCATGGGGCACGTCCAGTTCATGCCCACGGTCTTTCTACAGCATGCGGTGGACGCCGATGGCGATGGCCGCCGGGACCTCTGGAACAGCCTGCCCGACGCCATGATGTCTGCCGGAAAATTCCTGCAGTCCATGGGCTGGGACGGAGACTACCGCTGGGGACGCGAGGTATTGCTGCCCGATAGCTTTGATTACAGCCTGGCCGATGGCCGCCGCCTGGCGCTGAGCGAATGGCGGGAGATGGGCATCACCGATGCCTTTGGCAACGCCCTGTCCCGGGCCGACATCAAGGCCAAGCTCGTGGTGCCCGCGGGGCATCGGGGACCGGCGTTTCTGGTCTACGATAACTTCCGGGTGATCATGGGCTGGAACCGTTCCGAATTCTACGCCATCGCGGTCGGCCACCTGGCGGACCGGGTGGCGGGTGCCGGCAAGCTGCAGAACCCGCCACCGGAGGATGCACCGGCCCTTTCCCGGGACAACATCATGGAACTGCAGGAAGCCCTGACCGACCGGGGTTTTGACACCGGCAAACCGGACGGCATCCTCGGTCCGGCCACACGATCGGCCATTCGCAAGTTCCAGGCTGCCTCCGGCATGGTTGCCGACGGCTATCCCGGACAAGCCGTTCTGGCCAGACTGAACGTATCTACCGGTAACTGATTCGATACGTAAGGCAGAGGTCGGAAAACACCATGGATTCCATAACCCAGGTTGCCCTTGGAGCCTCCATCGCCGGTGCGGTTGCGGGCAAAACCCTGGGACGCTCGGCACTCCTGATCGGCGGTGCGCTCGGCACACTGCCCGATCTGGACGTGGTCATCGATTATGGCTCCGCCGTGGCCAATTTCACCCAGCATCGCGGCTTCAGCCACTCACTCCTGGTCCTGGCGCCGCTGGCGCTGTTGCTGACCTGGCTGCTGTGGCGCTGGAAGCCCGCGCTGGACTTCCGACGATGGCTGCTGCTGACCGGCCTCATCCTGCTGACCCATCCGATCCTGGATGCCTTTACCACCTACGGGACCCAGTTGTTCTGGCCGTTTGGCGGACCGGTTGCCATCAACAGTATTTTCATTATCGACCCGGCCTACACCCTGCCACTGCTGGCCGGCTGCATCCTGTTCCTGATCCGGCCGCCGGCCCAGCGGGCAATTGCCGTTGGCCTGGCCCTGTCCACCGTTTATCTTGGCTGGACCCTGGCCGCGCAGCAGATCATCACCAACCGGGTCACGCCCGCGCTGGCAAAGGCCGGCATGGAGAACTCCCGGCTGATGGTGCAGCCCATGCCCTTCAATACGGTGTTGTGGCGGGCCACCGCCATAAACCACGAACAGCGGGTGGAAATCGTTACCGGTTTCCTCGACGGTGACCAGCCGCTGACCCTGGAAACCTTCCCCCGCGACCCGCAAGTGGCTCAAGCCGTGGCTGATCTGCCGGAAGTGCAACGCCTGGAATGGTTTACCGGCGGCTTTCTGGACTACGCCACCGACGGCGACCAGATCACCGCCACGGATATCCGCCTTGGCCTGCCCGGTGCGCACCCCTTCACCTTCGTGGTCGCCCGCAATAACGGCGGCCAGCTCCTGCCGCTCACCAGCAGCCGCCTGCCAAGACCCGAGGTCAATGATCAGGCGTTGAACCAGCTGTGGGCCCGGGTGACCGGCAAGAGCAAGGTGCTCTGCCTTGCCACCCTGAGCACACCGGCGCAGGGACAGAGTTGCTGATGAATCTGCGCCTGGACCAGTTCATCGCCAATTGCACCGAACTGTCCCGCAAGGAGGCCAAGCGGGCAATTGGCACCGGCGCCGTTAACGTCGACGGGGCCGTCTGCAAAACCGCCAACCGGAAAATTCCCCATGATGCCCGCGTCACCCTGGACGGCGAGTTGCTGACCCTCCCCGGCGAGCGCTACCTGATGATGAACAAGCCCGAGGGCGTGGTCAGTGCCACCAGCGACAGCGAGCATCCGACCGCCCTGGATCTGCTGCCAGCAGAGCTTGCCCGAGACCTGCACATGGCCGGCCGGCTGGACCTGGATACCACCGGCCTGTTGCTGCTGACCACCGACGGCCTGTGGTCCCACCGCGTCACCTCGCCTCGGACCGACTGCCCCAAGACCTACCGGGTCAGTCTCGAAGAACCGCTGACCGAAGCTGCGGAACGGACACTGAACGCCGGGGTGTTACTGCGCAATGAGGACAGAAAAACCCGGCCGGCGACCATCAGGCGGGTGAATGACAAGGTGATCGAACTGACCATCTCCGAAGGGCGCTATCATCAGGTCAAACGCATGCTGGCAGCGGTAGGGAATCATGTGGTAGCACTGCACCGGCTACGGGTAGGAGAGATTGTTCTGGACCCGGAGCTTGCACCCGGCGAATACCGCGCCCTGACAAGGCAGGAGATCGCCAGCGTCGGTCCGGGCTGATCAGATCCGCTCGAAGCGTTTGGCCTCGAGGTTCTTGCGAACGGCGCCGGCCTCGAACACCTCGCCGTTCATGGCGATGTAGACCCCCGGCGGCAGTAATTGCACTGCCAACCAGGCGAAGCCCAGGTTGAACACCGCATCGGTACGGCGCATCCGCGCCGGCTGCATGGCTCCGAACAGCACGATGGTCCGGTCGCTCAGAGACGACAGCCGTTCCGCCGTCTGGGCCATGGTATCCGTACCGTGGGTGATCAGGATCTTCTGCCCCTCACAACCGGCCACGGCATCGAAAATCCTGTCCCTGTCATCATCCGTCAAATCCAGACTGTCCTTGCGCAACACCTCGTGAACACGGTAGCCCTCGTGGATGTTGGATTCAGATAACAGTTCGGGCAACAACGAATCACCAATCTCAAACTGGCTGCTGGCATCAAAATACACCTTGTCGATGGTGCCGCCGGTGGTGAAGATTTCGATCATGGCTCGGGCAGGTCCCTGTCAGTTCACTGTGGCGGGGCCGTTGTCGGCAACCGCGTAGGAGGCGTTCTTTTCCTGCTCATAGCGGCGGGCCGCCTGTGCGACGGTACCGGCCTCTCCGGTATCCAGCCAGCGTTTGATGCGCCCGGAATCCCCCAGTGGCGAGCGGGTGCCCAGGGAGTCCAGCAGGACCGTCACGATCTTCTCACCGTTCATGTCTG
This sequence comes from Marinobacter szutsaonensis, assembly GCF_039523335.1. NCBI lineage: Bacteria > Pseudomonadati > Pseudomonadota > Gammaproteobacteria > Pseudomonadales > Marinobacteraceae > Marinobacter > Marinobacter szutsaonensis. The sequence continues at coordinate 1,847,262 of NZ_BAAAFC010000001.1, forward strand.
AAACCATCACCAGGCAGCGCCCCGCCTCGGACAGATAACCGGTCTTGCTCAACTCGACGCCCCAACTGTCCCGGTGCACCAACGGGTTGGTGTTGCCGAACGACAGACTGTATCTCGGGTTCCGGAAATGGGCACGGTAATAGCCGGTGGTGGAATACTCCCGGATCTCCGGATGTTTCAGGACGGCATTGACCAGACGAACCAGGTCCGAGGCCGTGGAAACATTGAGAGCCGACAAACCGGTGGGATCCACGAACCGGGTGCCGGACATCCCCAGAGTCCGGGCTTTTTCATTCATCGCTTGCACAAAAACGTCGTAACCGCCGGGATGATTGCTGGCGAGGGTGTAGGCGGCGAAGTTCTCCGAGGACATCAGCGCGATCCGAATCACCTCGGACCGGGGCAGGGTCGAGTCCACACGGATCCGGGTATACGCATTATTGGCCGCCGGGGTGTGACGTTCATGGAAGGTGAGTGGTTGATCCAGTGGTTGGCCGGAATCCAGCACGACCAGGGCTGTCATCAGTTTGGTGACGGAGGCAATCGGCACCTGCCGGTCCGCATTCTTGCCAAAGACCAGGTTATCGTCACCAACCCGGGCCACCGCGGCGTTAACCGACGCCAGATTCGGCCCGGTACCGGCCTGCACGGTGGTCACAAAAACTATCACCAGAAGCAGCAATGCCCCGCTTTTGAATTTCCCGATCATGCCTGTCACTGCTCCCCCTGTCTCGAGCCTCGGTGATAGCGCCCCACTATATCAGCGGAGACGAATGTCTGACATGTCACATTTTCCCTGAAGCCTGCTGGCCAGGAAATGCAAAATAACTTAAAAATCTGTAAAATTTCCGTTAATTCATGAGGTTACATTTCGTTAACCAATGTAACCCGTTTGCAACCGCCACGCCACCGGCAGTCAGGACTCCCTCCGTATGGATTCGCATGCCCAAAGCCACGCCAACCAACCAGCTCCGGTTGCCGGCCTGCGATGCTCCGCGACACGGCTCACTCGATGGCTGCCCCTGGCCCTGCTGGCGGCAAGCGTGGTCTATGGGCTGGTTGCCACTCTCTGGCTGCTACCGGCCAATATGATCCACGATGAGCCGCAACCCCCGCTAATGCCGCCCCCCGGCGGGGTGACCCTGCCCAGCCATTCGGATTACCGGATCGAGCCGTTGCAAACGGTACTGGCCACGGATTCCTGGCAGCGCGCGGATGGCTGGACCTCGCAAGACCTGGACCACTCCGGCGCAGGCTATCCCTACCGGCCGGTCACCTATCGCCTGCAGCTGAGCAACACCGCCGGTGCCCCGGTGGACCGAAAGCTGATTGTCGAAGCGCCCTACCTGGACCACCTGGCTCCGGTGCTGATCCATCCGGACGGGCGCATGGAACACCTGGCGATCCTGGGCGATCTCTACCCGTTCGATCACCGGTACATTGGCCTGCCCCAGTGGATCTGGCCGGTGACCCTGGAACCGGGAACGACCACGCTGCTGGTGGAGGTCCGGAACAACGGCCCGGTACTTCTGCCGGTTTCCCTGGCCCGGACGGACGAAGTCATCAACCAGGGAGCTGCCAACCTCGCCTGGAAGGCCTTCATCACCGGCCTGCTGGTGTTCGCCCTGCTGCTGAACCTGAGCATTGTGTTCCGGCTCAGACGCCCCGGTCTGGCCTGGTTGAGCGTGCTCATGGTCGCCGTCATCTACAGCCAGCTGATCATGGAGGGCCTGGGGCTCTGGCTGCTCTGGCCCGAACGCCCTGAACTCAACGCCCTGCTTGGCGTCACCCTGCCGCTTTGCCTGATCGCCCTGTGCGAGTTCACGCCCCATTTCCTGTCGGTGGGCAAGTTCGCGGCCGGGGTGCTCAGGTTACTCAGCGTGTTGGGTGGACTACACCTGCTGGCAGCACCCTTCGCCCTGGACTGGATCGGACAGGACGCTTTCCTGGTGATCAGCGCCCTGGGCGGTCTGTTCATATTCAGCCTGGCCCTGTGGCATCGCCGGCATCTGTACGGCCGCTATTTTGCCCTGTCGATCCTGGCCATTCTCATCGGCGCCATTGTTACGTCGGTGCGGACCGTCGGCTGGCTACCGGTTAACAACCTGACCGACTCGGCCTTCTTCCTGGGAGCCGCCCTGGGCTCGCTGATCCTGACCAGCGGCGTCGGCCGGTTGCTGGTGCAGGAACGCAAGCGTCGTATGGGCTCCGATATCCGGGTCCAACAGGAGCGACAGTTACGGACCCGCATCGAGAAACGATATGACCAGCTGATGAAAACCCATCGGGTAACCGGCCGGCCCAACCGCCCGGTCCTGGAAGAGACCCTGGAAACCATTGACAGTAACCAGACCCCCTTCAGCCTTTGCATCGTCCGACTGGCCCGGTTCAACGAGGTCGAACAGGCCCTGGGGTACCGCACTGCCGAAGACCTCCTCAAGCAGTACCTGCGACAATTCAACAACTTCCTCAAGCGCACCCTGGCCAGTCGGCTGGTGACGATTAACGGCCATGCCCTTGCCACGCTCGATACCGCCAACCACGCCTTCGCTTTCTACCGGGATGAGGACGGAAGCCACAACGATCCGGCCCTGACCGCCATCACCGGTTGGCTGGGCGAGAACTTCCGGGAAGGCCGGTTTTCCTTTTCCTGGGCGGCAACGCTCGGACTCGCCCATGCTCCCGAGCATGGCCGGGATGCGTCCTCCGTGCTGTCGTCCGCTGGATTTGCGTCGCTGGATGACAGCCGGCCATTGTCCATATACGACCCCTCCGTTGCACACCGGCAATACCGCCAACAGATCCTGATCCTGGATGTTGAGGCAGCCCTGAAAGCCGGTGAGATGTGGCTGGAGTACCAGCCCAAGGTCAACATCCGCGACGGGCGTATCAGTTCCCTGGAAGGCCTGGTGCGCTGGCACCACAGTGAATTTGGTCGGGTGTCACCGGACCAGTGGATCCCCCTGGCCGAAGAGGTGGGGGTCATCCATCCGGTGACGCTATGGGCACTGGATCGTGCCTGCCGGGACTTTGCCGGACTGCGCCAACAGTTCGGGCCGCATATTGCGGTCTCAGTCAACATCTCCGCCAAGGACCTGGCCCGCCCCGGGTTTCATCAGGTTGCCGCCGGTATTACCCGCCACCACGGCCTGGCTCCGGAGAACATCATTCTGGAGATCACCGAAACGGCCATGATGAGTGACCCCCGCATCGCCCGAACCACTATCGGTCAACTAAGTGATACCGGATTCCGGATCGCCCTCGACGATTTTGGCGCCGGGCATTCTTCCCTCGGCACCCTGGCCACCTTCGACCTGGACGAACTGAAGATCGACCGCAGCTTCCTGAAGGACATCATGGCTGACCCCAGGCGCCAGAAGATTCTTCAGGTGGCTATGGAGCTGGGCGAGAGCCTGGACCTGGATGTGGTCGTGGAAGGAGTCGAGGACGAAGCTATCGCCATCTGGCTCCAGCAGTTCCCCGGCCTCTACGGCCAGGGCTACTACTGGGGGCCACCGGTTATGCCTGGGGCGGATTAGGGCAGGTCTGTGACCGCGCCTTTGGAGGCGGAACTGACGGTTCGGGCGTACTTGGCCAGCACACCGCGGGTCACCCTCGGGACCGGTGCCTGCCAGGCCTGGCGCCGGCGCTCCATCTCCGCTTCGGACACGTCCAACTCGATGCGATTAGCCACGGCGTCGATGGTAATCGTGTCGCCATCCGCCACCAGCGCGATGGGGCCGCCGTCCGCCGCCTCCGGGGTGATATGGCCGACCACGAAGCCATGACTGCCACCGGAAAAACGGCCATCGGTGATCAGTGCCACATCACTCCCGAGTCCCTTGCCCATAATCGCGGACGTAGGACTCAACATTTCCCGCATACCGGGGCCGCCCTTCGGGCCTTCGTAACGTATCACCAGGACATCTCCGGCCACCACGGTGCCGTCGAGAATCCGGGCCTGGGCCTCCTCCTCGGAATGAAAGACCCGGGCGCGACCGGTGAAATGGGTGCCTTCTTTGCCGGTGATTTTGGCCACCGCACCGGTGGGCGCCAGATTGCCGTAGAGAATGCGCAGATGGCTGTCGGCCTTGATTGGATCCTCGAAGGCGTGGATGATGTCCTGCCCCTCGGGGTAGGGCTCAACATCCGCCAGGTTCTCCGCCAGCGTCCGGCCGGTCACGGTCAGACAGTCGCCGTGCAACATCCCCCGCTCCAGCAACATTTTCATCAAGGGCTGGATACCGCCAATGGCCACCAGTTCGGACATCATGTAATGACCACTGGGCCTGAGATCCGCCAGCACGGGCACCCGCTTGCCGATCTCGGTGAAATCGGCAAGATCCAGTTCCACACCGATGGTACTGGCCATTGCCAGCAGGTGCAGAACCGCATTGGTGGAACCGCCCAGGGCGATGACTACGGTAATGGCGTTCTCGAACGCCTTGCGGGTCATGATATCCGAGGGCCGGATACCCTTTTCCAGCAGGTTCAATACCGCCGCACCGGCGGCCCGGCAATCCTCCACCTTGGTCTCGGAAACCGCGTTCTGGGCCGAGCTTCCGGGCAGACTCATACCCATGGCCTCGATGGCCGACGCCATGGTGTTGGCGGTATACATCCCGCCACAGGAGCCCGGACCGGGTATCGCGGTCTCCTCGATCTGCTTTACCTCGATCAGGTCCAGATCGCCCCGGGCATGGGCACCCACCGCCTCGAACACCGAGATGATGTCGGTGTGGTTCTTGCCGGGCATGATGGTGCCGCCATAGACAAACACCGACGGCCGGTTCAATCTCGCCAGCCCCATCATGCAACCGGGCATATTCTTGTCGCAGCCGCCGATGGCTACCAGGCCGTCAAAGCCCTCGCAGCCGGCAGCGGTCTCGATGGAATCGGCAATTACCTCACGGGACACCAGGGAGTACTTCATGCCCTCGGTACCGTTGGCGATACCGTCGGACACCGTGATGGTATTGAAGATCAGGGACTTGCCACCCGCCTCGTCGGCACCGGCGGCGGATTCCTCGGCCAGCCGGTTGATGTGCATGTTACAGGGCGTGAGATTGCTCCAGGTTGAGGCAATGCCCACCTGCGGTTTGCGGAAATCCTCATCGGTAAAGCCCACGGCCCGGAGCATGGCTCGACTGGCGGACTTGCCAATGCCATCCACCACCGGAGATGAGTATTGACGGCGTTTGTCGTCTGTCATGGCAGCCTCCAGATCTTCAGGAATGATCGGTTCAGGATCTCAGATTCGGCGGTTAACCTCAAAATCCCGACCGGAAACAATATGCAGTCCCGAATGACCTGCATCAAGGGCCCCCGTGCTGCCAGCTCTTACAATCTCAGACAGATCATCCCAGTTACGGAGGCATACCATGCCATCGCCAATACAGTCCCGGCCGTCGCCGACCACCGGTCAGCATTGCCCGCAATATGATCTGTGGCGACAAGGCTACGGGGTCATCCAGCACTCGGATGCCACCTGTGTGCAGGTCCAGACGCTGGCGGAGCGCCTGGTGCAGCGGGGACTGCAACCGGACACCGAAGCGGTCTATCGCAAACTGGTTGCCCTGGACCGCCTGACCAGTGCCGGCCTCTGGCTGGTGGTGCATATGACGTACACCCGGCGCGTGGACATGACCGGGGCGCCCCTGACTCCCCAGGATTTCAAAACCAGCCCGGAGGGCCATACCGGTGGCGCTCTCAATATGGTCCCCGCCTACGCCGCCTACCTCGCCCTCAACAGCCTGACCGGAGAGACCCGAAGCTGGTTGATGGGCCAGGGTCATTGCGTGGCGGCGGTGGACGCACTCAACGTCCTGACCGGCAATCTCCATCCGGAACAGCAGGCGCGTTACCGGGGCGCCGAGGGCCTGTCCCGGCTGGCCGAGGATTTCTACAGTTATGGCCAGAAACCCGATGGTTCGATGGCGGCGCCGATCGGGAGCCACGTCAACCCGCATACCGCCGGGGGCATCATTGAAGGAGGTTACCTGGGTTTCGCAGAACTCCAGTACGCCCACATGCCCCTGCCCGGCGAATCCCTGGTGGCCTTCCTCTCTGACGGGGCCGCCGAGGAGCAGCGTGGCAGTGACTGGATCCCGCGATGGTGGCGTCAAGAGGATTGCGGGCTGGTTCTGCCAATCATGATTGCCAACGGACGGCGCATCGAGCAGCGCACCGAGCTGGGTACCCGGGAGGGTCTGGAACGGTTCGAGGCGCACCTGAGCCACCGGGGGTTTGACCCGGTCCGTTTCGACGGCCGCGACCCCGCCGCCTTTGTCTGTGCCCTGTTCTCCATGGAGGAGGCCCTGAAGGATCACGGGCAAGCTGCCATGAAGAGCGAAATACGTTACCCCGTACGCATCCCCTATGGCATCGCCGAAACCGTCAAGGGTTACGGCTTCTATGGCGCCGGCAGCAATGCCGCCCACAACCTGCCCCTGCCAGGCAATCCCCGGATCGACGCCCGGGCCCGGGAGCTGTTCCAGACCCACATCAAGCCACTCTGGGTCAGCCCGGACGAGCTTCAGGACGCAGTCCAGCAACTGCGCGAGCATGAACGTCAAAACCGGCCCCTGGAACGTGATCATCCCCTGGCACGCCGCAACCCGGACGATCCGGTCATTCCCCGACTGGCTCCGTGCCGGGAGCCATCGTCATCGCCCATGAAGGCGGTGGACCACTTTTTCCGGGCCCTGGTTGCCGAGAACCCGGATCTTCGGCCTCGGGTCGGCAACCCGGACGAACTTGCCAGCAATCGCCTGACAGGGATCCTGAAGGCCCTCAAACACCGGGTCAACGATCCCGAGAATGACCAGGAGGATATCCACGGCAAAATCATCACGGTATTGAACGAGGAAGCGGTGATCTCGGCATGCCTGGCCAACAAGGCCGGTCTCAACCTGGTGGCCAGCTATGAGGCTTTCTGCGTCAAGATGCTCGGCGCCGTCCGCCAGGAACTGATTTTCGCCCGGCACCAGAAAGCCGTCGGTCGACCTGCTCGCTGGCTCGGGTTCCCGGTCATCGCCAGTTCCCACACCTGGGAAAACGGCAAGAACGAACAATCACACCAGGACACCACCTTCTGCGAGAGCCTGCTGGGCGAGATGAACGATGTTTCCCGGGTGATTTTCCCGGCCGACTACAACAGTACCCTGGCCGCGCTGCCCTCGGTCTACACCGACCGCGGGCGTCTGACCTGCATGGTGGTGCCCAAGCGGGAGCGGCCCCGTGTCTTTGACGCCCATGAAGCCGACACCCTGGCCCGACACGGCGCGCTGGTGGTGGACGAGGACACCTGTGCCGGGGAACCGCTGCTGCTGATTGCCAACGGCGCCTATCAGCTGTCCGAGACAATCCGGGCCTGTGAACGCCTGCGGGAGACCGGAACCCCGTTCCGGCTGGTCTATGTGCAAGAACCCGGCCGGTTCCGCCAGCCCCGGGATGCCGACGAAGCCGCGACCTGCGCCTCGGAATTCGAACGGGAACGACTCTTTCCTCATCGTCTGCGGCGGCGTGTCTGCCTGACCCACATGCGTCCGGAGGTTTTCCGCGGACATCTCCATACCCTGTTCCCGGAGCCGGCTCACAGCCGAGTGCTGGGCTACATCAATCAGGGTGGCACCCTGAACGTTGCCGGCATGCTGTTCGCCAACCAGTGTTCCTGGGGCCACCTGCTGGCCGCCTGCGCCCAGGCCATGGAACAGCCGCCGGGGGAATGGCTGTCCAGTGCCGAACTGGCTGCTGTGGAAGGCCGGGGAGATCCTTCGGCCATTACCCGGGGATTGCCCACCGCCTGAGTGGAAACGGACACTCCGGCCGGGCACATCCGGGGACTCTGGGCTAATATGTGGACTTTGAACTGTAGAGAGCGAGTCAGTTTTATGGAGTTGCCCGCATACCTCAAGGCCATGGCCGACAAAGGCGCATCGGACCTCTACTTTTCCACCGGCACACCGGTGATGATCAAGATCGAAGGCCAGACCAGGCCGCTGACCCAGAACCCCTTTCAGCCCGGCGCCGTCAAGGCACTGGCCTATTCAGTGATGAACGACCGGCAGCGGGCCGCGTTCGAGCGGGATCTGGAGCTGGACATGGCCATCGGCGTCGATCACATCGGCCGATTCCGGGTGAATGTGTTCTGGCAACGGGGTGAGGTGGCAATGGTGATACGCTACCTGAAGAACGATATTCCATCGATCGAATCCCTCGGCCTGCCCGGTATCCTGGAGCAACTGATCATGGAACCCCGCGGGCTGGTCCTGGTGGTCGGCGCCACCGGCTCGGGCAAATCCACGACGCTCGCGTCGATGATTGATTTCCGGAACCGCCACCGCAGTGGTCACATCCTCACCATCGAGGATCCCATTGAATATACCCACAGCCATGGCATGAGTGTAATCAACCAGCGGGAAGTGGGGGTCGACACCCATTCCTATTCCGATGCCCTGAAGCGGGCCATGCGCGAAGCCCCGGACGTGATCATGATCGGCGAGATCCGGGACCGCGAGACCATGAAGCAGGCCCTGACCTACGCCGAAACCGGGCATCTTTGTATTTCCACCCTGCATGCCAGCAACGTGGACCAGACCCTTCGGCGCATCGTGAACTTCTTTCCGGACGAGGCCCACCGGGAACTGTTCATGGACCTCAGCCTGCACCTGCGGGCGGTGGTTTCCCAGCGTCTTTTACGCAGCATCGACGGCAAACGGGTTCCGGCGGTGGAGGTGATGCTGGCCAGCCCCTATATCAAGGAACTGGTCAACAAGGGTGAGATCGGAGGTATTGGTGAGGTGATGGCGAAGAGCCGGGAGATGGGGATGCAGACCTTCGACCAGGCCATCCTGGATCTGTATCACCAGGGAAGGATTACCAAGGACGAAGCCTTTGCCAACGCCGACTCAAGACACAACCTGGAAGTGGCGATACGACTGGAGCAGGGCAAGATGGGTGACAGTTCAGGACTGCAGATCGATGACGGGAACTGAAAAAGCGGCGGCTGAAACCCCGAAGGGAGCCCGACCGGCTCCCTTCCTGTGTACTTCATGGTAGTTTGGCGACACTGACGCCGGTCACCCGCTGACGAACACCGGGCCGACGCCGAAGTTCCAGAGAATGACGGAACCGACACGGGTGGACACCAGGATCACCAGGGCCACAGTCAGCAAGGCACCGGCATACATGACTGCCCGCTCCTTCTCGATACCCATGACAATCGGCAGGCCGTCATACATGAGCCAGGCACCGTAGCAGGCGGCGATCAGGAATACGATCGCGTTGAACCAGGGCACCGGGTACAGCAGGGCAAAGCCCGCCAGGAACAGCGGAGTGCAGGAATAGGCTGCCAGCGCAATCCCGTTGGACGGTACGTGCTCTTCCTTGGCGCCATAGGTTTTCGCCATCCAGTTAATCGCGTAACCCAGGGCGAAAACCCCCACCAGCATGGCGAGGTAGGTCAGCACACTCAGTTGCAGGGCACTGATTTCCGTCAGCTTGATCAACCGCTCGTTACCCACCGTCCAGCCAAAATAGGCCGTCGAGATGTAAGCACAGACCGGTGCAATCGCCGCCAGAACCAGAACATAGGCCACGTACAGACGTCGCGGAGTCTCGTGTTCTTTGCGAATGGACACCCACTCTTCATCAGGGTGCGTGAAAAGACCGAAGGCATGTTGCAGGAGCATGAACACCCCCTTTTCTTGCTGTTGTTGGTATGGGTAGGTACGTTTCCCGCACGCTGCTGGATCTGAGAACGATACCTGAACTTAACTATAGTCAAGAATAAGGGGGTTAAAAGGCAGCTTTAATGCCTTTTTGCTATTTAGAAAAGGCTTTCAGATCCTTTGGTTCTGGCAGGGCCCCCTGAACCTTTCAGGAGGCCAAGACAATCATCAGGCCTGGCGGGGATCGGTCTGGGCGACCCAGGGCTTGTCCTTGCGGCTGTCCCGGTATGCCAGCAGGCTCTCAACGCCGGTGAAATCCACCAGATCACGGAAATCCAGCCAGTCCACGAGGCAGTAAAGGCAGATCGCCGGGTAGTTCCAGGCCTCGAACTGGCCTTCCTCGACCTGGGCCGCCAGGGTCCGCAGGGTGGTCATGATCCGCTCCCGCTGCAGGTTGAAGAACATCACGTCGGCATCGACATCAATGCCGGAGCGTTTGGCCAACAACAGGGTGACCGCGGAATCATTGGCAGCATCGATCAGAGTCAGCTGGTTCTGCTGGTCCCAGGTCAGCGGATCACGGTTCTGTTTGGCGCTCAGGTAGCGGGCGATGATGCGGGAGTCATAGAGTTCCTGCCCCTCATCCTCAAGCATGGGAATCTTCAGCGCCGGATTGTTGCGCCGCAGCTCGTCCCGGCCTTCCCCGTAGATATCCAGGTTGATGAACTCGTAGGGTTCCTCATCCAGCAGGATACGGATTCGGCGCACGTAGGGAGAGGTGGTGGATCCAATCAGCTTCATATCTGCTCCGGTTGTCAGGTTCCCAGCAGGGTTTCAGGGTTTGTATAGGTATACCCGGTGGCTTCGGCCACTTCCCTGTAGGTCACCTTGCCAGCCATCACATTCAGGCCAGCCAGCAGGTTCGGATCATCCCTCAGTGCCTGCCCCGGCCCCTTGTTCGCAAGGGCCGCGATGAATGGCAGGGTGACGTTATTCAGTGCCAGGGTGGACGTTCTCGCCACCGCACCGGGCATGTTGGCCACGCAGTAATGTACCACACCATCGACGATGTAGGTCGGATTGTCATGGGTGGTGGGTTTCGAGGTCTCGGCACAGCCGCCCTGGTCAATGGCCACATCTACAATGACACTGCCCTCGGGCATGCGCCGGACCATGTCCCGGGTGATCAGCTTGGGTGCCGAGGCACCGGGAATCAGCACGCTGCCGATCACCAGGTCGGACTCGATGACCGCCTGGTCCAGGGTGTGAGCCGTGGAGAACAGGGTGGAAATCTGGTTGCCAAAGCGGTGGTCCAGGTGCCGGAGCACCTCCATGTTGCGGTCCACCACCGTCACCTGGGCCCCCAGGCCAACGGCCATGGCGGCAGCGTTCTGCCCCACCACGCCACCACCAATGATGGTAACCCGGGCCGGACTGACCCCTGGCACACCACCGAGCAGGACGCCCCGCCCACCGAGGTACTTTTCCAGGCAGTGAGCGCCGGCCTGGATCGACATACGCCCGGCCACTTCGGACATGGGTGCCAGCAGGGGCAGCCGGCCGGCGTGATCGGTCACCGTTTCATAGGCGATGCAGGTAGCGCCGGATTGCACCAGGTCGTCGGTCTGCGCCTGGTCCGGAGCCAGGTGCAGGTAGGTGAACAGGGTGTGTTCCGGCCGGAGCATGGCACGCTCGCCGGCCTGGGGTTCCTTGACCTTGATGACCAGCTCCGCCTGTTGGAACACTTCTTCTGCAGTAGCCACCAAGCGGGCACCGGCCTGCCGGTAATCCTCATCGGAAAAGCCAATGGCCGTTCCGGCCCCTTCCTGTACATACACCTCGTGACCGTGGCCACACAGCTCATGAACCGACGCCGGAATCATACCGACCCGGTACTCATGGTTCTTGATCTCCTTCGGAACCCCGACTTTCATGGACAATCTCCCGCACTGTGCCAAAGTGAATCTGTGAGTTTCTGGCTCAAGTGTAGTAAAAAGGACGGTATTCCGGATGACGCAAATGAATGCATCGGTTTTCCGGCCAAGGCCGTATCAAACGGCAAAAGAAAACCAGAACCAGAAGGAACAGGAGGAAGCATGAACCCGATCAGAACGACAACCCTGGCAACCGCCCTTGGCCTCTCCCTGGCCAGTACAGGAGTCCTCGCCGAAATGCAGACCGAAACCATCGAGTACACCATTGATGGCACCACCTTCACCGGCTATCTGGCCTGGGACGATGAGGATGAGGGCCAGCGCCCCGGCGTGCTGGTGGTTCACGAATGGTGGGGCCATAACGAGTTCGCCCGGGACCAGGCCGAAAAGCTGGCGGCCGCCGGCTACACAGCGCTGGCGCTGGACATGTACGGATCGGGCAAGGTCACCGACCACCCCGACACGGCCCAGCAATTCATGCAGGAAGCCACCAAGGACATGGACCAGATGAAGGCGCGCTTCCTCAAGGCCAAGGAACTGCTGCAGAACCACGAGAGCGTCGATGGCGACCGTATTGCGGCCCAGGGTTACTGCTTCGGCGGTGCGGTGGTACTGAACATGGCCCGCCTCGGTGTGGACCTGGATGGTGTGGTGAGCTTTCACGGCGCCCTGGGCAGCCCGATCAAGGCCCAGGTCGGTGAGGTGAAGGCCCAGGTCCAGGTGTACACCGGCGGTGCTGACCAGATGGTACCCTCCGATCAGGTTGCCGGCCTGGTCAAGGAAATGCAGGACGCCGAAGTGGACCTGACCCTGGTGAGCTTCCCGGGTGTCCGGCACTCCTTCACCAATCCCGGTGCCGACAAGGTCGCCGAAGAATTCAACATGCCCATCGGTTATGACGAAGAGGCTGCCACCCGCTCCTGGCAGGGCACCATGGAGTTCTACCAGCGTATCTTCGCCCAGTAAGCGGCAACCAGCGCGCGTCCCGGAAACTCCGGGGCGCGCCCCTACCCTTTCTACTCCAGGGCGCCAGCGATCGTTGCCCGCACCTCGTCCATAAGCAACTCCACCGGCTTGTCGGCTGCACTCACCGGGGGATGGATGACAATGTGGATTTCACCACTGGTAAAGGCGGCATGCCCCTTGGGCAGCCGTTCATGGGAGCCCGCGATGGTGACCGGGAGGATCGGCAAACCGCCATCCCGGGCAATCACAAACCCACCCCGCTTGAAGGGCAACAACTTGCCATCCCACGAGCGGGTTCCCTCCGGAAACAGCAGGATACCGGTACCATCTGGCAGCTGGGCGACGCCCTGTTTGATGCTTTCGAGGGCATCCGCCCCTTTTGACCGGTCGATGAACAGGTTACGGGACGTCTCCAGCGCCAGGCCGAACAGGGGCACCTTGCGCAACTCCTTCTTGATCACCCACCGGTACTGCAGGCCAAGGGCCAGCACCAGGGCGGGCGGATCGAAATAGGAGGCGTGGTTGCTGAGAATGACGTAGCGCTGGCCCGGCTGAATGTGTTCCTTGCCACTGACTCGCAGGCGGATGCCACAGACCTTCAGAATGATCCAGGCATAGATCTGGGTACCCTGGAAGGCAGCATCACCCCGCTTGCCGGCAAGGGCAGCAATCACGATCGGCAGGAACAGGATCAGGGTAAGGAGGACCGCCCAGAACAGGATCCAGGTAGCTTTCAGAAATCGCAACAGCATGGAGGGAATCCCTGTATTTCTCGACAACCGGTTAAACGAGCAACAGGGGGACAAAGATTACATATTGCCGGGAAAATCACAAAAAAAAGGCAGCCGAAGCTGCCTTTTTTGCGTGTTGCTGAATCCGTCAGGGATTACAGAGCAACAACGTTCTCCGCCTGAGGACCTTTCTGGCCCTGAGTTACGGTGAACTCGACCTGCTGGCCTTCGGCCAGGGTCTTGAAACCAGAGCCTTGGATGGCGCTGTAGTGAACGAATACGTCCGGGCCGCCTTCACGAGTGATAAAGCCAAAGCCTTTAGCTTCGTTGAAGAACTTAACAGTACCGGTAGTAGTAGACATACTTAAACTTCCTGAAATCAATCATTTACTCTACTGCCTCACACCACAGCGGCGCTCGGTCAGCGTTTGCGGAAATACAGAACTCGCTTAATCAAAAACAGGACGGCACTACTGACTACAGGTACGTCTTATTCATGAAACGCTTTACTGACTCTTTCCTTGAGATCCAACTCTACGCGGGAATCCCGGGAATGCCAAGCGAAATTTCAAAGATTTATGTAGGTAAAGATACCCACCGTACGGGAGTCAGCCCCTGATCAGTGAAAAGCTGTAAAAACCGAGGGCGGTCATCAGGATAGAGCCCACCACGTGGGCGAGAATGCCGGCCATCGCCATGCCCCATTTCCCTTCCTGGAGCGCCGCAAACATCTCGAGGGAGAACGTGGAGAAGGTGGTCAGGGCACCGCACAGGCCGGTGACGGCAAACAGGCGCCATTCGGGCGAGAGCGAGGTGCCGTGGGTGAAATACCCCATGAGCAGGCCAATCAGCCAGCCACCACTGAGGTTGGCGACCAGGGTTCCATAGGGAATGGCATGGTAGGTGGTATTGAGCCACAGCCCCAGTGCCCACCGGAGGTTGGCACCGATCACCGCACCCACACTTACTGCCAGAACCGATAGCCACATGCGTGTTTACTCCACCCTGAACACGGAAGGCGCCCGACGGGGCGCCTTCCATTACCCTACGGAATATCCGGCGATGATCAAGCCGGATTGTGGTCGATCACGGTTTCCTGGTTGCGGGCAAAGGCATCGAACGGGAAGTCGTCCACGGTGAGCATTTCCAGCACAACCTCCTCGTACTGGCGCATGAAGTCCGCTTCCTCCTTGGTATAGATGCCTGCCTTGAGAGCTGCCTCAAAGCGCTCCTCGGGATGCAACGCCGTCATCGGCAGCTCGCCCTTGGCGTACGCCTTGGTTGCCTTGCGGTACAACTGCTCCGCCTTGTCGTAATCCTTCAGCAGGCCATTGTAGCGGGCCACCGGGTTCTCGACCGTGCCCTCGCCGTCGGTGCTCCAGATACTGGCCAGCAGCTTGTGGCGGATCGGGGTATCGGTGGAGATGGCCCTGGCCAGTTTGCGGGCCTGGCTGTCGTGGGGCGCATCCCAGCGACGCCCAAGGGGCATGGTGATGGCCCGGAGCGCAATGGCCACCGGCCGGTTCGGCAGGTTCTGCAGGAATTCGTCCAGGGCGGTCTCTGTGCGGTTGAGAAGTAGCTCCAGACTGTATTCCATCACTTCCCGTTCGCCTTCGACAGGCTGGGTCTCGTGCCAGTTTTTCAGCACCATGGATGCCAGATACAGGTTGGAGAGCACATCTCCCAGGCGGGCGGAAATCAGCTCACGCATCTTCAGCTCACTACCCAGGGTGGTCATGGCGGCATCGGCACATAGACCAAACGCGGCGCTGAACCGGGCAACCGCCTGGGCATAGCGACGGCTGGAGCTGTCAAAGGGCACGTCGGCACGGCCCAGCCCCAGGGCCTGGGTGAAGGCCCGGGACGCGTTTCCGAAGATCAGGCCGGCGTGGCCGAAAAACGCCTTGTCGAAAGCCCGGATATCGTCATTGTCCTTGGCCGCCAGCTCCTCGAGAACGTAGGGATGGCAACGGATCGCGCCCTGGCCGAAGATCATCAGGCTGCGGGTCATGATATTGGCGCCTTCCACGGTGATAGATACCGCGGCGCCGCTGTAGCCGATGCCCAGGTAGTTACGGGGCCCCAGGGTGACGGTCTTGCCACCGTGGACATCCATGGCGTCGGTAAGGATCCCGCGCTGGAACTCGGTCAGGTGGTATTTCAGGATGGCCGACGGCACCGCCGGTTTCTGGCCGTTGTCGATCATGTTGGCGGTATGGTTCACCGCGGCCTGGGCGATATAGGTCTTGGCGGCGATACGGGCCAGAGGCTCCTGCACGCCTTCCATCTCGGCCACCGGGGTGTTGAACTGGCGGCGGATACGGGTGAAGCCACCGGCAGTGCCCACTGAGTAGGCCGCAGCGCCCGCTGCACCGGACGGCAGGGTGATGCAGCGACCAACCGACAGACATTCCACCAGCATGCGCCAGCCCTCACCGGCCATCTTCTGGCCACCGATGATGTAATCCAGCGGAATGAAGACATCCTTGCCCCGGATCGGGCCGTTCAGGAACGGCGTACCGATCGGGCAATGGCGGCGACCGATTTCCATGCCCTTGGTGTCCCGGGGAATCAGGGCACAGGTAATGCCGTAGTCCTCGGTGTCTCCGAGCAGACCATCGGGATCGAACATGCGGAAGGCCAGGCCAACCACCGTCGCCACCGGCGCCAGGGTGATCCAGCGCTTCTCGAAGTTGAGACGGATGCCCAGCACTTCCTTGCCGTCCACTTCCTGTTTGCACACGATGCCCGTATCCGGCAGCGAGGTGGCATCAGAACCGGCGCGCGGGCCGGTCAGGCCGAAGCAGGGAATCTCCCGACCATCGGCCAGGCGCGGCAGGTAATACTTTTTCTGTTCTTCAGTACCGTACTTGACCAGCAACTCGCCGGGGCCGAGGGAGTTCGGCACGCCGACGGTGACCATCAGCATCTCGTTGGCCGCCAGCTTCTGCAAGACCGCGGTCTGGGCCTTGGCGGAGAATTCCAGGCCGCCGTATTCCTTGGGAATGATCATGCCGAAGAACTTCTCTTTCTTCAGGAAGTCCCACAGTTCTTTCGGCAGGTCGGCCCGCTCCACCGCGATATCCCAGGAGTTGCACATGGAGATGGCGTGGGTGCACTGGTTATCCACGAAGGCCTGTTCTTCCTCGCTCAGGCCGTTGTGGCGGTTGATCAGCAGGCTGTGCCAGTCGGGACGACCGGTGAACAGCTCGCCGTCCCAGCCGACGGTACCGGCTTCCAGGGCCACCTTTTCGGTATCGGAAACCTTCGGCGCCACCTTCTTGAACATGGCGAAGATACGGGGTGTCAGCCAGCCCTGGCGAAAGCCCGGCAGGCCGGCCGCAGCCGTGGCAGCGGCACCGAGAAACAGGATCAGGGCCAGCCAGCCGGAGGCGAAGATCCAGGACAGGAACCCGACCACCACCATCACACCGATGGCCGGTTTGGCCCCCGCCTCACGGCGCATGACGATCAGCAGGCCCGCGAGCGCTACCACAAACAGAATGAAAGTCATCATAGGTTTTCTCTGTCCTCCATGGATTGCGAGAACTCCGGCGGCTGACGACTGTCAGCCGGTCCCGGAGCACCAAGACTACACTGTGTTACGTTCACGGTACCTCATCAGATGAGGGCTGGCCAGCAATTGCTTCCCAGTCAGGGAGTTACCGTCATCAGGCGGTCACAATCACCCGAATGCCCTCCAGCGCCAGACTGGCATGACTGACCGCCTCCCGGGCCGCCGCCAGCTGGTTGCGGAAATAACCGATCTCCTCGTCCCGGATGGCCGGATTGACCTTCTGCAGGGCCTCAAGGCGGCGAATTTCCGGGCCGAATACGGCCTCGACACCGGCCAGGGCTTTCTTCTTCATGGGTTCCAGGTGCGGTTCGGACAGGCGCTCGGCGTGATCCACCATGGTCTCCACCTGAGGCCGGATCTGGGGCACGATCACCTGTGCGGTACGGCGGCGGATGTTGGAGCACAGCTCATTCAGCCGGTCGTGGGGCAAGGCGGCAGACAGCTCCTTGCCATTGACATCCACCAGCAACCGCAGGGGCGACACCGGCAGGTAACGGGTCAGCTGCAACGACTCCGGGGCCGGGCAGTGCACGGTAAACAGGGCCTCCATCAACAGAGTCCCCGGCGGCAGCGCCTTGACCGAGAGGCTGGCCAGCGCGGCCTTGCCCAGACCGGAGCTGGTCACCGAATCCATCACGCCGGTCACCATCGGGTGCTCCCAGCTCATGAAGGCAAGGTCTTCCCGCTCCAGGGCCTGCTCCCGGCTCCAGGTCACGGTCAGGCCGTCTTCCGGCAAATCGGTCACATGCCCGGCGTGGTAATGCTCACCGGGCTTGAGCACATCCGAGTGCTCGCCGTGGTCTTCCACGTCCACGCCGAGGATGTCGAAGGCCTCGATCATGTAATCCCGGACCTGGGCGGAAGCCTCTTCCTCCTCGATCCGGCCGATCAGCTCCTCGGCCACGTCCCGGCGGCAGGAATTCAGTTCGATCAGGGCATCCCGGCCGTTCTGCAGCATGGTCTTGAGCCGCGTGGTTTCCCGGGCAGAGGCTTCGATCAGCTCGTCCAGTACACCCGTGTCGCCCTCGATGGCCTGCTGCCACCGGTCCTGCACAGCCTCCTGCACGGCCACGCCCACGGCGCAACTTTCGGCGAAGGCATTCAGCCCGTCATGGAACCAGCGGTACTGAACCTCCTGGCTGGTGCCCTCCAGATACGGGATATGGATCCGGATGGTGTCGGTCTGGCCAATGCGGTCCAGCCGCCCGATGCGCTGCTCCAGCAGGTCCGGATTGGCCGGCAGGTCGAACAGCACCAGGTGATGGGCAAACTGGAAATTCCGGCCCTCGCTGCCGATCTCCGAACAGATCAGAGCCTGGGCGCCCTGCTCGCTGTCAGAGAAATAGGCCGCCGCACGATCCCGTTCCACCAGGCTCAAATGCTCATGGAATGCCGCGCTGCGGATACCGGCCCGCAGCTGCAGATAGTGTTCCAGCGCCATGGCCGTTTCGGCGTGGGCACAGATCACCACCACCTTGGCCGGGCGCAGGCCCAGCAGGGTCTTCTCCAGCCAGGCAACACGGGGGTCCTCGGCCAGCCAGCGCTGCTCGGCGCGGCCATGCTCGGGGCTCAGCCCCTCCAGCCCCACATCGAGGCCGTCATAGAGTTCCGGGCATGGCAGCGAAACCGGCTCCGGCTGGCGTTCGGGGAAGCCCCGGATCGCCGCGCGGGTGTTGCGGAACAGGATCCGGCCGGTGCCGTGGCGGTCGAGCAGCGCATCAATGATGGTCTGGTGGGTATCGCTTTCCTGCTCCAGCTGGTCCAGTTCCTCGCCGAGCCAGCCGCGCAGGGCCTCGCGGTCGGCGTCACTGATCGCCTCGCCCTGTTGCAGGCGACGCACCACCTGGTTGATGGTTTCGTAATGGGCTTCCTCTTCCCGGAACGTCTCCAGGTCGTGGAAACGGGCCGGATCCAGCAACCGCAACCGGGCGAAGTGGCTGGCGATGCCCACCTGCTCCGGTGTGGCGGTGAGCAGCAGCAGGCCCCGGGCCCGGGCCGACAGTGATTCCACCACCTCGTATTCCGGGCTCGCCGCCTCCGGCGCCCAGGCCAGATGATGGGCCTCATCGACAATCATCAGGTCCCAGCCAGCGGCCAGGGCATCCTCGCGGGCACCGGCGTTCCTGGTCAGGAAATCGAGACTGCACAGGACCAGTTGGTCGGTCTCGAACGGGTTTTCCGCACTCTCGTCACCAAAGATGTGGTTCACCAGGGCGTCAATGTCATCCTCGTCATCCTTGAGGGCGTCATAACGTTCCTGGTCGATGATGGAAAAGCGCAGGTTGAACCGGCGCAGCATTTCCACCAGCCACTGGTGAATCAGGGAATCCGGAACCACGATCAATGCCCGCTTGGCGCGACCGGTGTGGAGCTGGTAATGCAGGATCAGGCCAGCCTCGATGGTCTTGCCCAGACCGACCTCATCCGCCAGCAAGACCCTCGGCGCGTGGCGCCGGGCCACTTCCTGGGCAATATAGATCTGGTGAGGCAGGTGCTGGGTACGGGCACCGATCAGTCCCTGGGCAGGCGAAGCCCGCAGACGATCCTGGTGCTGAACGGTTGCGTAACGCAGCCGGAACGCCCCGTTACGGTCAAACTGACCAGCAAACAGACGCTGGTGCGGGGCCGAGAAATTGACCGAGCCGGCCAGCTTCACCTCGGAGATCTGGTGGATGTTCTCGCCGTCATCGGCGTGGTACATGAGCACACCACCGACGTCCTCCACGGCGCGGACGGTGTAGCGGTCGCCGTCAAAGGTCTCGATCTCTTCGCCTATCTGGAAGACGATGCGGGACAGGGGCGCGTTGTCGATGGCATAGGTGCGCTCCTCGTCCGCGGCTGGAAAACCCAGGGTGACCCGACGCCCGGAAATATCCGTGACAATCCCCAGGCCCAGCCCGGTGTCGCTGTGACTGACCCAGCGCTGACCAATGACAAAATCCGATGTTTCCAAGAAGCCTCCAAACCGAAATTACTTGCCGAAATTTTTGCAGAACTTATTTAAGAGCCGAGCCGTTTTCCCGCACCCAGTAAGCAGTCGCGCCGCACACCGCCGCCGGCACCACCACCAGGTTCAGCACCGGCACCATCGCCGCCAGGGCCACCGGCAACCCGAATCCCAGGGCCGAGAGCCGGGTGTCACCCAGCAGCCGGCGCAGGGCGGGAAAGCTGACCTTGTGGTTATCCGCCGGGAAATCCACGTACTGCAGGGCCATCATCCAACAGTTGAACAGGAACCAGAGCACCGCCGCCACCAGGTTGACCACAGGAATAAGACCGATGATGAACAGGCCGATGGCGCGGGGCAGGTAATACAGAATTTTCTGGACTTCCCGCCACAGGGCGCGGGGAATGTCCTTGATGATGGTCGCCCAGCTGTCTTCGGTATTGATTTCCTGGCCGGTGAGATACTTCTCGGTAAGCTCTGCCAGGTAACCATAGAACGGGGAACCGATCAGGTTGGCGACGATGACGAACCCATAGGCCAGCATCAGCAGGATCACCGCGCCGTACAGGATCCAGAACAGCCAGTCGAGGGCCTGCAGCCAGGTCCAGTCCGGCAGGAACCCCATGGCCATGGCAATCAGCGCCGCAAAGCCCTCCGCCATGAAATAGAACAGGATGCCGAACAGGAAGATGTTGATAACAATGGGGATGACGACGAACAGGCGCAGGCCGGGCTGTCGAATCAGGCGGAAACCCTCCCCCAGGTAACCCAGTCCGCGAAAAAAGTTACCCTTGAGCATGGCTGGCTGATCCTCCGCTTCAATGACAGTGACGGGGCGCAAAGCATATCATGTTGGCAAATATCCCACAGCCCGGAAGGACTCTCGGAAACTCCCCATGGCATCATTGAAACAACTCGGTCAGGACCTGCTTCACAACCGGACACTCTGGCGGTTCGCGCTGGCTGCGTCCCTCGTCGCCATCGTGATCCTGGCCACCATGGACACCCGCTACCCCATACCCTCCGCCCCCAGCGACAAGATCAACCACCTGATCGCCTTCCTGGAACTGACCATTCTCACCCGTCTCGCCTGGCCGGAACTGCGGGCACTCTGGTACGTGCCGGCACTGTTGCTGTTCGGCCTGGCCATTGAACTGGTGCAGGCGACCCTCCCCTACCGGGATTTTTCCCTGAAAGACCTGCTTGCCGATGGCGTCGGAATCGCTATTGGCCTGCTGCCTTGGCCAGGGCTGCCCAGGGCCGGAAAGCTGGATTTGAGAGATTCGCCCGAATCCTTGTGAGATATTTCCTACATTGCTGTGAGAGCTTTCAGCATCAATGAGTGCGATGGCATCGGCCAGTCCACTTGTTGCACGCTAACTCATTGATCTTACTGAAACGGCCCGAAAGTGATACAGCATTGAAAAGTCAGATCCCGCCCCCGTCACACGTTTGTCAACGCTCCCTTGCTATAGTGAATTCGTCAGGGATGACAGGGAAATGGACGACGCATCGGATGCACCCCGGCACGGAGCGCAGGGAGAGGCAGGGACACAGGGACGCCTCGCTTGAGGGATAATCAACCGGAAAGCCGGCTAGGATGCTGGCGCCAGGGAGCGGAGACCAGGGACCAGCAACAAGGCAGTTGCCCCAGCGCATGGACGCGCCGACCTGTTCCGAAAGGGTGGCCAAGTGGTCACCCTTTGTTTTTTTTCAGCCCCCGACTTTTGCCCGATAGATCCTCACCCTGTTGAACTCCTCGAATTCGTTGAGATCCGGCCAGGTCCTGGCTTCAATCACTGCCTGTTTTTCATAACAGTCGTTCCCGAGATCCCTGACCCGGGAATCCGCCAACAGGACCTCTGGCGCCGCTGCCAGAAACACCTCAAGCAAAGGGCGGTTTTCGGGATCATAGAGTACGTCTGCCGCGACCACCAGATCGATACCCTCGGGCCTCCGGTTCCAGTCATTACAAAACGCCAGCGTGACACCATTGAGCTCCGCGTTGGCGGCTGCGGCATCCAGTGCCGCCGGATCCAGGTCGCACGCGATCACCCGCGCCGCACCGGCCAGCGCGGCCGACACCGCAACCACCCCCGACCCGGTTCCGAAGTCCAGCACCACCTTGTCCCGAACGACGTCAGGATGCTCAAGGATCCATTGCGCCAGCACCTGCCCGCTGGCCCAGCAGAACGACCAGTAAGCCGGTTCCGCAACCACCGCCTGGGCCTCGTCATGGGACAGGGGGCCTTCCAGTACCGCCGGGTCAAACAGGTACAGGGGGATATTCGGACAGCCCGCCGGCCGGGTTTCTGCCACCCGTCCCCGGCTCAGGGTCTTGCACAAGTGTTCGTTCAACCGTTCCGGTGACATTGCCCCTCCAGCTCCGGATCCAAACGGTCCGCCATTGTACCCGCCCGAAGGCCCGGAGGCAGCGCCGGATGGGCAGAAAGACACTCGATCCGTTATACTCTCGCCTCACATTTTCAACCTCCAGGTCCGTGCAATGGCGACCCGACCCGACACCGACGACTACCTGTCCCTGTTCCTCAATGATGTGCCGCTGATGGACGTCCGGGCACCGGTGGAGTTTGCCAAAGGCAGCTTTCCCAGTGCCGAGAATGCGCCACTGATGAACGACGAGGAACGGCACCGGGTCGGGATCTGCTACAAGGAGAAGGGCCAGGACAAGGCCATCGAACTGGGCCACCAGCTGGTGTCCGGAGACATCAAGGACCAGCGCATCGAGGCCTGGAAACGGTTTGTCGCCCGCCACCCGGACGGTTACCTGTTTTGTTTCCGTGGCGGCCTGCGCTCTCGCCTGACCCAGCAATGGATCAAGGACTCGGGCATCGACTACCCGCTGGTCAAGGGTGGCTACAAGGCCCTGCGCCGGTTCCTGATCGACAGCCTCGAGGAACTCATCGAAAAGAGCGAATTCCGGATTTTGAGCGGTCGCACCGGCACCGGCAAGACCCGCGTGCTGCACCAACTGCCCAACCCGGTAGACCTGGAGGGCCTGGCGAACCACCGCGGCTCAAGCTTCGGCCGCCGGGTCACACCCCAGCCTTTCCAGATCGATTTCGAGAATCGCCTGTCGGTGGCCATGCTCAAGGCCCATCATCTGACCGGCGGCCCGATTTACCTGGAGGACGAGAGTCGCCTGATCGGCCGCTGCGCCCTGCCCGAGAGCCTTCGGGAGCGTATGGCTGGTGCGCCCCTACTGGTGCTGGAGCAACCGATGGAGGAGCGGATCGCGATCATCCGCAAGGACTACGTGGAAGACATGCATGCCGACTACGTAGCCCGGGACGGGGAGGAAGCCGGCTGGCTGAACTTCCGCGACTACCTGTTGTCCGCCATGGACCGCATCCGCAAACGCCTCGGCGGCGAGCGCCATAAGCAGTTGCGGGGGCTGATGGAAGCGGCCCTGTCGACCCAGGAGCAGCAGGGTGACCTGCACGGCCACGATGCCTGGATCGAAGCGCTCCTGACCGACTACTACGACCCCATGTACGACTACCAGCTCGGCCAGAAAGAAGGGCGGATTCTTGTCCGAGGGGGCCCCGAGGTGATCATCGAGCAAGCCAGGCTGGCCCGGTCCGCGTAGAACTCCCTCCACACCGGATTTCCCTGCTGTTACACGCCTGACGCAAATGTCTGCTATAAACAAGGCTGGAAGGTACCGGTTTTATCAGCTTTTTTTCAAAGTCCGAACTCACTCAGAAAAACTCTAAGGAACAAGGAGTCCCTTGATGGAAGACCTCATCGGCGCCAATGGGCGCGCATCCGAACTGCTGGACCAGGCGATTGCCCTGGTGATGACCTACGCTCCCAAGGTGGTGCTGGCGATCATCACCCTGGTGATCGGTATGTGGCTGATCAACAAGCTGGTAGGTGTGCTTGATGCCAAGCTCAGCCAGAAAGACCCCACCCTCAACAAGTTTCTCTGCGGCCTGATCGGGGCAGTCCTCAAGATCCTGCTGCTGATCTCCGTGGCTTCCATGGTGGGCATTGCCACCACCTCCTTCATCGCTATTATCGGTGCTGCCGGTCTGGCGGTCGGTCTGGCTCTGCAGGGCAGCCTGGCGAACTTCGCCGGCGGCGTGCTGATCCTGATCTTCAAACCGTTCAAGGTTGGCGACGTAATCGATGCCCAGGGCTACCTCGGCTCCGTTCGTGAAATCAGCATCCTGTATACCATTGTCGACACCTTCGATAACCGCCGGATTGTCATCCCGAACGGCCAGCTGGCCAATGCCAGCCTGACCAACCTAAGTGCCTATCAGACCCGTCGCTGCGACATGACCTTCGGTATCGGTTATGCCGACGATATCGACAAGGCCAAGGCCATCTGCAAGCGCCTGATCGAGGAAGACGAGCGTGCCCTGAAAGATCCGGAGCCGCTGATCGTGGTAGGCGCCCTGGGCGAGAGCTCTGTCGACCTGACCGTTCGGGCATGGACCAAGTCCGCTGATCTGTGGCCGTTCTACTGGGATATGCAGGAGCGTGTAAAGAAGGCCTTCGACGCGGAGGGCATCAGCATCCCGTTCCCCCAGCGCGACGTCCATCTCTATAAGACCGAGTGAACCGTATCGCACTTGATACATCCGGTTACTCGCAAACTGCGTAACCTCAACTAAGATGAGCAGTAAAGGCAGGGTGTTGAACCGGCGCCCTGCCGAACCCCGGCGGAGCCAGATTCCTCAACGGTCAACGGCTCCGGGACGCTGTCATTGCTGGTAGGAGGTTGTCGCTATGCCGGTACAGCAGTTGAAGGATTACCTCGACCAGGCAGGTGTGGAATACATGTGCCTGTCCCACCCCCCGGCGTTCACGGCCCAGGAACTGGCCCATCACGTCAAGATTGCAGGCGACCGCGTCGTCAAGACCGTTATCATTGAACTCGATGGCAAGATGGCCATGCTGGTGATGCCCGCCACCTGGCGTATCCGCTGGGACCGCCTGTCACAGATTCTGGATACCGATTTTGTCGATCTGGCCGACGAGCAGGAGTTCCAGGATCGTTTCCCGGACTGCGAGGTGGGCGCCATGCCACCGTTCGGCAACCTGTTCGGCATGACCGTCTATTGCGCCGAATCCCTGACGGAGCAGCCGGAGCTGGCCTTCGCCGCCGGCAGCCATACCGAATCGGTGCACATGAAGACCTCGGATTTCCTGGACCTGGTGCAGCCGATGGTACTGAACCAGGGCTTCGTGAAACCCGGCGCCCGCAAACCGGCCTGGCTGGTGAAACGCCGCCGGCACCGGGAACTGGACGAGGAACGGGTGTCCGGAGCCGCCGGCTACTGAAAACCCGGCCCCGGGTTGACCCGGGTCGCTTGTCTGAATGCCTCCATCGCGTAAACTGACGGCATCAGACAGGAACCCGCTATGACCCAAGCATTTGATATTGTCATTGTCGGCGCCGGCATGGTCGGTGCCGCACTCGCCACCGGACTTGGCCGCGAAGGTCTCTCGGTCGCCATGATCGACCGGGCCTCTGCGCCCCCATTCAACCCCGACGCAGCCCCGGATATCCGTGTATCAGCCCTTAGTGTCGGCAGCGAACGCTACCTGGACAGTCTGGGCGCCTGGGCCCGTATTCTCGACATGCGGGCCACACCCTACCGTCGGCTGGCAGTCTGGGACGAGACTCCATACCCGCTCAGCAACCTGGTGCCTCGCCGGTTGACGGAAGTGACCTTCGACGCCCTGGATCTGGGCGCTCCGCACCTCGGGCACATCGTGGAAAACTCCGTCACCCAGCAGGCGCTGTGGCAGGCGGCCGAAGTCGAACCGGGCGTTACCATCCTGGCAGGCTCCGGCGTTGCCAGTGTGGCCCAGGATGAGAACCAGGCAACGGTCACCCTGGAGGATGGCCAGATCCTGAGCGCCAGATTGGTGATCGGTGCCGATGGCGCCCAATCCCGCATCCGCGATATGGCCGGAATCGGCGTCACCCGGGACCAGTATGGGCAGCAGGCCATGGTCATTTCGGTGCGCTACCGCGGAGCGGTGGAGGACATCACCTGGCAGGGCTTCTATCCCTCCGGACCCCGGGCTTTCCTGCCGCTGCACAGTTCCGGCGAGACCTTCCCCGGGGAGAGCTGGGCGTCACTGGTCTGGTATGACTCCCCTGAGCAGCTGGCACATCTGAAAAATCTGGATGACGAGGCCCTGATGGCCGAGATCCAGAGCGCCTTTCCCGAAGATCTGCCGGTACTGACCCACATTGATGCCCGGGCCAGCTTTCCCATTGCCCGCCAGCACGCCAGGCATTACTTTGCCGGCAGGATGGTCCTGGCCGGGGATGCAGCCCACACCATCAATCCGCTGGCAGGCCAGGGTGTGAATCTCGGGTTCCAGGATGCCCAGAGCCTTCAGGCCATGATCCGGGAAGCCCTTCGTGCCGATGGCGATCCCGCCAGTCCGCAGTGGCTCACCCGCTACGAGCAGGACCGCCGCCCCGCCAACCGGCGGATGATGATGACCATGGACCTTTTCTATCACCTGTTCAGCAACCGCATCCCGCCGGTGCACCTGCTGCGCAACCTGGGTCTGGGCACCGCCCGCGCCCTGCCGTTTGCCCGCAACCGGGTTGCCCGCTACGCCATGGGCATCGATGACCAGTTGCCGGCGGTTCTCAAGCAGCTTACCGAACGGCTGCCGGGCCTGGGCCAGCTTTGAACGATCACTACTGAAAACCAACAAGGAGCCACCATGTCAGAGACGATTTTCTCCAAGATCATCAACCGCGAAATCCCCGCCGACATCGTCTACGAGGACGATATCAGCCTGGCGTTCAGGGACATCAACCCGCAGGCACCGGTACACCTGCTGGTGATCCCGAAGAAGGCAATTGCCTCCATCAACGACATCGAGGAAGGCGACCGGGAGCTGGTGGGACACCTGTATTACGTGGCCAGCAAGCTGGCGAAGGAAATGGGCTTTGCAGAGGATGGCTACCGGACGGTGATGAACTGCGGGGAGAATGCCGGGCAGACTGTGTTCCATATCCACCTGCACCTGCTGGCCGGCAAGCCGTTTGGCTGGCCGCCGTATACCGACAAGATGAAACAGGCCTGAGGGCTGGCATGAAGACGGGGTCAGAAGCGCGAAGACGGGGTCAGAAGAAAGCGTTCTTCTGACCCCAACCTGGCGGCAAATCCCGAGGCTTGAGCATGAAACAGGGGTCAGATGAAGGCCTTCATCTGACCCCAACTTAGCGGCCGATCCCGGGGTTTGGACTTGAACAAGGGGTCAGATGAAAGCTTTCATCTGACCCCGTCTTGGCGGTAAACCCCGAATCAGCGACCAACCACCCGCTCAGCTTCTTCCACCGGCGTGTGGCGCACGTCCTCGCCCTTGACCATGAAGATCACGTTCTCGGCGATGTTGCAGGCGTGGTCACCCACCCGCTCCAGCGCTCGCAGCACCCACATGACCGACATGCACCGGGAGATGTTGCGGGTATCTTCCATCATGAAGGTCAGCAGGGTACGGGCCGCAGCCTGGTATTCCTCGTCCACCCGCTTGTCTTCCTTCATGATGCGCAGCGCCTGCTCGGAGTCGAGGCGGGCGAAGGCATCCAGGGAGTCGTGCAGCATTCCGAGCACGTGGGTGCCGATGTGGCGCACTTCCACATAGCCCCGCGGCGCCTGGCCTTCCTCGGACAGCTTGATCGCCAGCTTGGCGATCTTCTTGGCTTCATCGCCGACCCGCTCGAGGTCCGCCACCATCTTGATCACGGAAATCACCAGCCGCAGGTCCCGGGCGGTGGGCTGGCGACGGGCGATGATCAGGGTCGCTTCCTCGTCCAGGTCCATTTCCATCTTGTCGACCTGCTTGTCCTTGGCGCGAATCTGCTCGGCGAGGTGGCCGTCGCCGTCCACCAGCGCCTGGACGGCATTCTCCACCTGGGCCTCGACCATCCCGCCCATTTTCAGGAATTCGGTCTTGAGCTCCATGAGCTCGTCGTTGAACTTGTGGGAGATATGATCTCCGTAAACATCGTCCTTCTGTGTAGGCATACTATCTTTCTCCAAAATTCCTCAGATCCGGAATCAGCCGAAGCGACCGGTGATGTAGGATTCGGTCAATTCATGTTCCGGCGAGGTGAATACCTTGTTGGTCTCGTTCACTTCCACCAGATGGCCGAGGTGGAAATAGGCCGTACGGTGGGATACCCGGGCCGCCTGCTGCATGGAGTGGGTTACGATCACGATGGTGTAACTCTCGGACAGCTCGGCAATCAGCTCTTCGACCTTGGCCGTGGCGATGGGGTCCAGCGCCGAGCAAGGTTCGTCCATCAGGACAACCTCCGGGCTGACCGCAATGGCCCGGGCAATGCAAAGGCGCTGCTGCTGGCCACCGGACATACCGGTTGCAGTGGCATCCAGGCGATCCTTGACCTCTTCCCACAGACCCGCTTTACGCAAGCTATTCTCTACAATCTCGTCCAGATCCGATTTCCGGTTCGCCAGGCCATGAATCCGGGGGCCATAGGCCACGTTGTCGTAGATGGATTTCGGGAACGGGTTGGGCTTCTGGAACACCATACCCACCCGGGCGCGCAGTTCTACCACGTCCCGCTTGGGATCGTAGATATCCTGGTCATCCAGGTGCAGCGAGCCTTTGACCCGACAGATATCGATACTGTCGTTCATCCGGTTCAGACACCGCAGGAAGGTGGACTTGCCGCAACCGGACGGTCCGATAAAAGCAATCACCTCATTGCGGGCGATGTCCAGGCTGATGTTCTTGATGGCGCGGTCCTGGCCGTAGAACACCTCGACATTGCGTAGTTTGAACTTGGCATCGTCCGAGAAGGGACGACCCACTGTCTTGCCCTCCTCGATCACGGTTTCCGCCGGCTTCTCTTCCTGGACAGGAACAACATTTTCTTCAGGCATTTCAGCTTCACTGGTTACCGTTGTATTCAGGGTATTCATGGAGATTCTCCTTACCACCTGCGCTCAAGACGCTTGCGCATCCAGATGGCCAATGCATTCATACTGATCAGGAAGGTCAACAGCACCATAATCGCTGCCGACGCGCGTTCGATAAAGGCAAGTTCCGGACTACCCGCCCAGAGGAAAACCTGAACCGGCAGCACCGTGGCCGAGTCAAAGAAGCCATCCGGTACATCCACGATGAACGCCACCATGCCGATCAAAAGCAGCGGTGCGGTCTCGCCCAGCGCCTGAGCCATGCCGATGATGGAGCCGGTCAGCATGCCCGGCATCGCCAGTGGCAACACGTGGTGCAGGACTACCTGCATCTTGGAAGCTCCGATACCTTCTGCAGCCTCGCGAATCGACGGCGGCACACTCTTGATCGCCGCCCGGCTCGAAATGATGATGGTCGGCAGGGTCATCAGGGTCAGCACCAGACCACCCACCACCGGCACCGAACGGGGCATGCCGAACAGGTTGATAAACAC
Source organism: Marinobacter szutsaonensis (assembly GCF_039523335.1). Taxonomy (NCBI): domain Bacteria; kingdom Pseudomonadati; phylum Pseudomonadota; class Gammaproteobacteria; order Pseudomonadales; family Marinobacteraceae; genus Marinobacter; species Marinobacter szutsaonensis. Next base: position 1,876,533 of record NZ_BAAAFC010000001.1, read on the forward strand.
GGCCAGACCCAGCAGGCCGAAGATAATGGACGGTACCGCCGCCAGGTTGTTGATGTTCACCTCGATGAAGTCGGTGAGCTTGTTCTGGGGCGCGAACTCTTCCAGATAGATGGCTGCCGCCACACCGATCGGGAACGACAGGATCAGGGTCACGAACATGGTTAGCAGGGAACCCACCACGGCGCCAAGAATACCGGCTTTGGAAGGGTCCCGGGAGTCACCGTTCTGGAAAAAGACATCGTTGAACGAGGTCTCCACCACACCGTCTTCCTGCAACTGATCTACCCATGCTTGCTGCTGTTCGCTCAGCTTGATGGAATAGGCCTCGTCGCCAGCGTGCTTGGCGTAGACATCCACATCCGTATGGGCCAGGAACGTCATGGTCCGGGTGGTGTTCAGCCACTCCGGATTCTCCTTCAGCCGATCCCTCAGCGTCACCGAGGCGTAGGGATTGATGAGATCACGCACCGCATCCCGATCGGCTTCCGTTGCGGATGGAATCTCCCGGATCAAAGCCTGAACGAGAGGCTCGACGAAATCCGCCATTTTCAGTTGGCGCTCGTCGGTGGCGTCGTCCAGATACATCATTTCGCCATCAATCTGGACTTCCATCGTCAGGGTCGTCTTCATAAACCCGGTATAGCCCTTGCCGATGATGTCGGCAAACAGGATCATCAGGGCGGCGAGGGCTACCGCGATTGCCGCGATGCCGTAGGCCCGGAAACGACGTTCCTTACGATAGCGGCGCTTGAGTGACTGGCGGACGATCTCCGCCTGAGAGCGTTGGTCAGTCATACTGTTCCCGATATTTACGTACAATTTTCAGGGCGATTACGTTCAGCAGCAGCGTGGCCAGGAACAGCATGGCACCCAGAGCAAAGGCGGCCAGTGTCTTGGCGCTGTCGAATTCCTGGTCACCGGTGAGCAATGTCACGATCTGCACAGTCACGGTGGTGACAGTTTCCAGTGGGTTGGCGGTCAGGTTCGCCGCCAGGCCAGCTGCCATCACCACGATCATGGTCTCGCCAATGGCACGGGATACCGCCAGCAAAATGCCGCCCATGATGCCCGGGAGCGCCGCCGGAAAAATAACCTTCTTCATGGTTTCCGACTGGGTGGCACCCAGGGCCAGGGAGCCATCCCGCAGGGACTGTGGCACCGCATTGATCACGTCATCCGAGAGCGAGGACACGAAAGGAATGATCATGATGCCCATTACGCCACCCGCGGCCAGGGCGCTCTGTGACGACGCCTCAATACCCAGCGAAGCGGCCAGGTCACTTATGAAGGGCGCCACGGTCAGGGCGGCAAAGAAGCCATAAACAACGGTCGGGATACCGGCCAGCATCTCCAGCAGCGGCTTGACGATACTGCGCACCCGTTTGTTGGCATACTCGGACAGATAGATCGCCGAGAGCAGCCCCACCGGCACCGCCACCAGCATGGCGATGGCAGAAATCAGCAGGGTACCGGTAAACAGCGGAATCATGCCGAACGCGCCTTCGGCGGCAACCTGATCCGCCCGCAGCGCCGTTTGAGGACTCCAGCTGGTACCGAAGAAAAACTCGACGAACGAGATCTTCTCGAAAAAACGGAAAGTCTCGAATGCGACCGAGAAGATAATGCCGAGGGTAGTCAGAATGGCCAGGGCGGCGCAGGCAAAAAACAGCCACTTGAGAATAGACTCGACCTGTTCCCGGGCGTTGATCCTGGGGCGAATACGCAGCCAGCCCAGAAATCCGGCCAGCACCGCCACCGAAATCACCAGGGCGGTCATGAGCATCCGGCTCTGGCCCCGCAAAGCCTTCAACCGCTCGGCAGCTTCAACAATCGGGGCTTCAACAAAACCCGGGGGCAAGGCACCGCTGGCCACGTTGCTGATCTTACTCAAAAGCAGACTGGCACTGCCTTCATCGGCGGGAATCATTTCCGGCGGCAGGGAGCCGATCACCAGCACCTGAATGACCTTACCCTGGAATGCCGCCCACAATGCCAGCACGATCAGCGCGGGGATGCCGCACCATAGCGCTGCCCGGGCACCATAATAGAATGGCAGGGACTTGAGATGACGTATCCCACCCAGGGGCATCGCCAGCGCCCGGGACCGGGCATAGCCCAGACCGTATGCGACGACGGCCAGGACCAGGGTCAGTAGAAGGAGATTGGCAGGTTGCATGAATTATCCTGTCTGACGCTTCAAGTAGGCAACAAGTGTAAAGACTTAAAGTGAGTTTCGCACTTGGTGCTTTTTACGTACGAAAGGGTGCGAGCCCGTGAGGACTCGCACCCTTGTCAGTTACTTGTTGGTGTAACTGGCTTACATCAGCTCTTCTTTCTGCAGATTCGGCATGTTAGCTGCCTTGTCCTGCAGGTTCATCAGAGCGTCACGCGGCGGAACGATCAGGCCGACGCTCTTCAGGTAGCCGTTCGGGCCCATGGCCGCCGGGCTGACGAACTCCTCAATGTAGTCGGTCATACCCGGGATAACACCGATGTGAGCCTTCTTCACGTAGAAGAACAGGGAGCGGGCAACCGGGTACTCATCGGCAGCGATCGCCTCGGCGGTCGGCACCTTGCCGTTCAGGGTCGCAGCCTGCAGACGGTCAGCGTTCTCTTCCAGGAAGCTGTAACCGAACACACCGTACATGCCGCTGTCATCAATCAGCTTCTGCACGATCAGGTTGTCGTTCTCGCCCGCTTCGATGAAGGCGCCATCTTCACGGATGCTCTGACAAACGGCTTCCATATCGTCTTCGCTCATGTCGGCGACGGCGGGCAGATCTTCACAGCCACCCTGCAGGGCCAGCTCGTTGAAGGAGTCACGGGTACCGGAAGTCGGAGGCGGACCCATTACACGAATGGCAACGTTCGGCAGGTCAGAATCAATCTCATTCCAGGTCTTGTACGGGTTCGGGATCAGTTCCTTCTCGTTCTCCGGATTCGGTACTTCCTTACCCAGGGCCAGGAACAGTTGCTCGAGGGTGATGTCCAGGTTATCAGCTTTCTTGGAGCTGGCGATCACGATGCCGTCAGAACCGATACGGAACTCGGTGATGTCTGTGACACCGTTGCCCTGGCAAAGGTCGAACTCGGAAGGCTTCATACGACGGGAAGCATTGGTGATGTCCGGGTGTTGGGTACCGATGCCCTGGCAGAACAGTTTCAGACCGCCGCCGGAACCGGTGGATTCCAGCTTCGGGGTGGAGAAGTCAGTCTTGGTGCCGAAACGCTCGGCTACCACGGTAGCGAACGGATAAACAGTGGAGGAGCCCACGATGCTGATGGTGTCACGGGCCATCGCCGGTGCAGACATGGCAGCAACGGAGCCAGCCAGTGCAACGGTGGCGAATGCTTTGTTCAGTTTCATCACGTCAAGTCTCCATTATTTGGTTAGGACGTTGTGTCGGATGTGCTTTACCGATGTGTGCATCCTAGGAGGTCTCTGTGACAACTTTGTTACAGCTTCTGAAATATAGTCGTCATCGTGCAAATTTGCTTGCAGCCCGCGTTCAGGCCATTAACATGCGGGGTTAAAACAATTCCAGACTTATTAAAGGCAGGCTCCATGACGGCTTTCGACGATGACAGACCCGCACCCCGGGGCGAACTCACCCTTCAGGTTATTCCCCTTCCCGTTGATACCAACGCCAACGGCGATGTCTTCGCCGGCTGGCTGGTCAAACAGATGGACATTGCCGCTGCCACCATGGCGGGCCGGATTTCCCAGGGCCGCAATGCCACCGTGGCCATGGACCGCATGGAGTTCTTGTCGCCCTTGCGGGTGGGCTCCCAGGTGGGTTGCTATTGTGAGCTGGTGGACATCGGGCGCAGCTCCATGAAGATCAATGTGGAGGTCTGGACTCTTGACCGCACCGCAAAAAACCCCAGGAAAGTCACCGAGGGGCTGTTTGTCTACGTGGCCATCGATGAGCATGGCCGGATCCGGGAAGTGCCCGAGCAGGGCCTCTGACCGTCAGTGCCAGCCGTGTAACAGGCGGGCGTAGTTCAGGCGCTCCCAGGTGTGTGAATCAGGCGCGTTATCCAGTGACAGGGCACCCCGGGCCTCGGACAGGGTGTTGTAGCCCATCCCGCGCAACCGTCGGCTCATGGCATCGCTGATCCGGGCCAGGGCCTTCGGCCCCTCCGCCAGCAAGGCGGACACCACCTGGACCACGGTGGCGCCGGACAGCAAAGCCTTGGCGGCATCGTCACCGGTATGGACACCACCGGAGACCGCCATTTCCAGTCCCGTGCGATTGAACAGCATGGCCACCGCGTGCAATCGCAGGGGCAATTCCGCACTACTGGACAGAACCAGTTCCCGGCTCAGGGTCAGCTGGTCCAGATCGATGTCCGGCTGATAGAAACGGTTGAACAGTACCAGTCCTCGGGCGCCGGTGGCTTCCACACCCGCCACAAAGGCGGGTAAGGCCGAATAGAACGGTGACAGCTTGACGCTCACCGGAATCGACACCTGCTTCACCACCGAACGCACCACATCCAGCTGCCGCTGTTCCAGCGTTGCCGCCGTATCGGCAGGGTCCGTGGCCAGATCGTAGAGATTGAGTTCGATGGCGGACGCACCGGCGTTCTCCAGTTCCCTCGCATGCTGGATCCAGCCGCCGGGGGAAATGCCATTGAGCGAGGCAATCACGGGAACATCCAGCGCACCCTGCAATCGTTCCAGCCGCTTGAGGTAACTGCCGGAGCCCATCTCGAACATTTCCGAGCCGGGAAAGAACGAGCGCGCCTCGGCGTCCATATTGATCCGGGAATCGATAAAGCGATGGGCCGCCATCTGCTCCGCCACGAGCTGCTCTTCGAACAGTGAGTGCATCACCACGGCACCGGCGCCGGCACCGACACAGGCCTTCAGGGCATCAAGATCATCGGTCAACGGGCTTGCCCCCACCACCAGGGGCGAATGCAGGTCCAGCCCGAGCCACCGGGTTGTCAGGTCAGTCATGTGATTCCCCCTCCCCCTCACCAGATTCCGGGTCTTCGTGAGGCTCGAAATGGATGCCCGCCAGTTGTTTGTAGAGTTCCCGTTGGTCGTGCGCCGCCTCTGTGGCGGCTGCCACCAGCTTTTCGTACCTTTCCGGGTCCCGCAGTTCCAACATGCGGAAGCGGGCCTCCTCCTGCATGTAGGTTTTCATGGGGACTTTCTGACGTGCCGAATCCAGCTGCAGGGGCGGCAGGCCCTCGTCAATACGTCGGGGATCGAAGCGGTAAATCGGCCAGGCCCAGCTGTCCACCGCCCGTTTTTGCTGTGCCGGCGAATGCACCAGGTCGTAGCCATGGGCGATGCAGGGGCTGTGGGCAATGATCAGGGCGGGGCCATCAAAACTTTCGGCCTCCTGCAGGGCTCTGGTGGTCTGGTTGCTGTGGGACTGCATGGCAATCTGGGCCACGTAAACATGGCCATAGCTCATGGCCAGCAAGCCCAGGTCCTTTTTCCGGGTTTCCTTGCCGGCGGCCGCAAACTTGGCAATCGCTCCCAGGGGCGTGGCCTTGGACTGCTGGCCGCCGGTATTGGAATACACCTCGGTATCCAGCACCAGCAGTTTGAGGTTCTGGCCGGAGGCCAGGGCATGGTCCAGGCCACCATAGCCGATGTCATAGGCCCAGCCATCACCCCCAATCACCCAGACGCTCTTGGGGCACAGCTCATCAGCCAGGCTGGCCAGCTCCTGTACCTCGGCGCTTTGTTGTTGATCCGCCAGCCAGTCACGTAATCTTGCGACCGCCTTGCGCCGCGCCGCCATGGCCAACTCGTCGAGGGTGGCGCAGGGGCCGGTCAGGTCGCCGTACAGTCCCTGGGGCAGACGATCCCGCAGACCATCCAGCAGCTGTCGGGCCCGGCCCACCAACTTGTTCAATCCCAGGCGCATACCCAGGCCCAGTTCCGCGGCATCCTCGAACAACGAGTTGTTCCAGGTCGGCCCGCGGCCGTCAGCATTCACCGTATACGGTGTGGTGGGCAGGTTGCCGCCGTAAATGGAGGAGCAACCGGTGGCATTGGCAATCAGCAGGCGGTCGCCCAGCAACTGGGTGAGCAGGCGGATGTAGGGGGTCTCGCCGCAGCCGGCGCAGGCACCGGAATATTCGAACAGCGGGATCAATAGTGGCAACGATTTGAAGTCCCGGGGAATACGGTCCCTGGGGACATCCGGCAAGCTACGGAAGAACTTCAGGTTTTCCGCCTCAACTTCGCGATGCTCTTCCAGAGGCTGCATGTTGATCGCTTTGCGTTTGGGCCGGGTGCGATCTTTGGCGGGACACACCTCCACGCACAAACCGCAGCCGGTGCAGTCCTCCGGCGCCACCTGCAGCCGGTAATCCAGACCCTCCAGTTCCGACGTGTGGGTTTCGGGAACGGTCTCGAACGTCTCCGGCCCGTTGCGCGCCGCCTCCGGCTCAAAGACCTTGGCGGTAATCGCGGTATGGGGGCAGATCATCGCGCAGAAGTTGCACTGCACGCACAGATCGGACTCCCAGATCGGAATTTCCTGCGCGATGGAGCGCTTCTCGAACTGGCTGGTGCCGGTTGGCCAGGTGCCGTCCGGTGGAAACGCACTGACCGGCAGTTTGTCACCCTGCCCTTCCAGCAGCAGCCGGGTCACCTTCTGGACAAAATCCGGCGCATCCTCCGGTACCCGGGGCGGTCGGGTGCGGGTCGCCGTCACCTTGTCCGGTACCGATACTTCATACAGGTGAGCCAGGGCAGAATCCACCGCCTCCACGTTGCGGCGCACCACCTCCGGCCCGCGACGGCCCCAGGTCTCACGGATCGCGTCCTTGATGCGGGCGATGGCCTCGTCCTTCGGCAGGATATCGGCCAGGGCAAAGAAGCACACCTGCATGACCGTGTTGATGCGCCGTTCCAGCCCGGCTTTCTCCGCCACTTCCGCGGCGTCGATGACATAGAGGCGGGCCTTGCGTTCTACCAGCAACTGCTGGACTTCGACCGACAAGCGGTCCCAGACCTCATCCTTTGACCAGGGGACATTCAGCAGTACCGTTGCCCCCTCGGCCGCATGCTCCAGGACATCGAAGCGCTCGAGAAACTGGGGTGCGTGAATCGCCACGAACTGGGCCTTGCGGATCTGGTAACTGGAGCGGATGGGCAAAGGGCCGAACCGCAGATGGGAAACCGTGGTGGCACCGGATTTCTTGGAGTCATAGACAAAATGGCCCTGGGCAAACAGGTCCGTGCCCTCGCCCAGGATCTTGATGCTGGCCTTGTTACTGCTGACCGTACCATCGGCGCCCAGGCCGAAGAACAGAGCCCGACGCGTTTCCGGGGACTCGATATCGAGCTCGCTATCCACCTCCAGTGACAGCCGGGTGACATCGTCGCGGACACCGACGGTAAAGCGGGTTTTCGGTTGGTCGGCCTTCAGTTCGTCGAAAACGGCACAGACCATGGCGGGGGTAAACTCCCGGGAGGACAGGCCATAGCGGCCACCGATTACCCGGGGCAGGATCTGCCGCTCGCCCCGGGCCCAGGCTTCCATCAGCGCCCCGCTGACCTCCAGCAACAGTGGCTCGCCCTGGGCCCCGGGCTCCTTGGTCCGGTCAAGCACCGCCAGATGCTCCACGGTGTTGGGCAGAGCCGCCAGGAAACGGTCGGTGGCAAAAGGCCGGAACAGGCGCACCTTGAGCACACCCACTTTTTCGCCCTGCGCCATCAGCCATTCGACGGTTTCATGGGCGCATTCGGCGCCGGAGCCCATCAGCATAACCACGCGCTCTGCCTCGGGGTGGCCCACATATTCAAACAACTGGTACCGCCGGCCAGTAATATCCGCAAACCGGTCCATCACGGTTTCCAGTCGCTCCGGGAACGCCTGATAGAAGGGATTGACGGCTTCCCTTGACTGGAAAAAGGCATCCGGGTTCTGGGATGTGCCCCGCACTACCGGCCGGTCCGGGGTCATGCGGCGATTTCGGTGAGCTTCAACGCCTTCATGAGGCACCAGCGCTTGCAGTTCTTCGTCACTCAGCGCCGTAATCTTGGAAATTTCATGGGAAGTGCGGAAGCCATCAAAGAAGTGCAATACAGGCACCCGGCTTTCCAGCGTTACCGCATGGCCAATGGCGGCCAGGTCCTGGGCCTCCTGCACCGAGCCCGAGGCCAGCAGGGCAAAGCCGGTGCCCCGGGCACCCATCACATCGGAGTGGTCGCAAAAGATGGACAAGGCATGGGTGGCCACACTGCGGGCAGCCACATGCATACAGAAAGGCGAGAGCTCGCCGGCGATCTTGTACAGGTTGGGCAGCATCAACAGCAGCCCCTGGGAGGCGGTGAAGGTGGTCACCAACGAACCCGCCTGCAAGGCACCGTGCATTGCTCCGGCGGCACCTGCCTCGGACTGCATTTCCACCACTCCGGGCACCTGGCCCCAGAGATTGGGCCGGCCCAGCGCGGCCCAATCATCGGCATGTTCGCCCATCACCGAAGCCGGGGTAATCGGATAGATGGCAATGGATTCGCTCAAGCGATAGGCCACCGAGGCCACAGCTTCGTTGCCATCAAGGGTCTGGAACGCCATGGCCACTTCTCCCTGTCATAACCATCCAACAGTCATGAGTCTAGGCAGGGCTTGTCACAGCCGCAAGCGGCCGGGCGTTCCTCCGGCGACTCAGCGCAGAATCACCAACGGTTTCCTGGCAGTCTCCAGCATACGGGTGGTGGTGCTGCCCACCAGGAACCGGCGGATACGGGAGTGGCCATAGGCGCCCATGATCAGCACATCTATGTCGTGCTCCTCCTGGTAGGCGTGCAGTGTCTGCTCCACATCGCCCTGCCGGATGGCAAGGTGCAGATCCATACCCTGGTCCTTCAGCGCTTCCTCTGCCCGCTTTAGCTGGGCCCGGTGTTCTTCGGTATCGGAGCCGACCATCACCAGATGCAACGGCATGCCCTTGAACACCGGCGTTCCGGCCAGCAACTCGATGCTTCGGAACGCCGTCGGGCTGCCATCGAACGCCAGCATGGCGCTTTTCGGCGCCTCGAATTCGTCCGGAACCAGAAAAACAGGCCGGTGCACGCTGCGGATCACGGTCTCCAACTGGCTGCCGACATGACGACCGGCAGCGGCACTGGTCTCCCCATGCAGGCCCATGACGAACAGCCTCGCCTCGGGCTCCAGTTCCACCAACGAACCTGCCAGCTCATCATGGCGCTGGCGTTTGGCCACCTTGCCGATACCCGCTGCCAGCACCCGCTTTTCGGCTTCGTCCAGCATCAGATGGCCATGCTTGAGCGCGAGCTTGCTGCGCTGCTGATCCAGATTGACCAGCTCCTCCTGCAGTTGCTCCCGGCTACCGAGCCCGATGCTGCCGGTCATATCGGTGCGGGCCGGGTATTTTTCCTCATCCAGCACGTGCAACAGCATCAGGGGATCGCCCATTCGGGAACTGGCCCAGGCAGCGTAGTCACAAACCGCCAGGGCCGCTTCGGAGCCGTCGATACAGGCCACCACCTGGAGGGTATCCGGAGCGCCGGTCCCTGATCTTTCAACGGTCATTGTTTCAACTCCTTTAGTGGGCCATCAAACGTTCGACAGCATCTGGCTTGTCGTGCACGCCAAAGCGGTCAACGATGGTGGCACTGGCCTCGTTCAGGCCAACCACCTCGACATCGGCACCTTCCCGGCGGAACTTGACCACCACCTTGTCCAGCGCCGCCACGGCGGTGATATCCCAGAAATGAGCCCGACTGAGGTCGATCACCACATTGTCGACGGCTTCCTTGAAGTCAAAGGACTCGATGAACTTCTCGGAAGAGCTGAAGAACACCTGCCCCACCACGTTGTAGCGTCGGGTATCGCTCGCTTCGTCATAGTCCGACCTCACCAGCATGTAGTGGCCCACCTTGTTGGCGAAGAACAGGGCCGCCAGAAGCACGCCAGCCAGTACACCGAAGGCCAGGTTGTGCGTCGCCACCACCACAATCACGGTAACCACCATCACGATGTTGGTTGAAAGCGGGTGCTCCCGGAGATTCCTGATGGACTCCCAGCTGAAGGTACCGATCGACACCATGATCATCACCGCCACCAGCGCCGCCATGGGTATCTGGACCAGCCACTGGTCCAGCACCAGAACCATGACCAGCAGGAAAGCACCGGCGGTGAAGGTGGAGAGCCGGGTACGGCCACCGGATTTGATGTTGATGATGGACTGACCAATCATCGCGCAACCGGCCATGCCACCAAGCAGCCCGGCCCCGATGTTGGCGACACCCTGGCCCTTGCATTCGCGATTACGGTCGCTGGTGGTGTCGGTCAGGTCGTCCACGATGGTCGCGGTCATCATGGATTCCAGCAGGCCAACCACGGCAAGCCCCAGGGAATACGGCAGGATAATCATCAGCGTCTCGAGGTTGAGCGGCACATCCGGCCACAGGAACACCGGCAGGGTATCGGGCAGTTCACCCATATCGCCCACGGTGCGGATATCCAGGCCCAGGATCATTGCAACCGCGGTGAGCGAGATGATGCACACCAGCGGTGACGGCAGGACCTTGCCGACCACCGGAACCAGCGGAAACAGGTAGATGATCGCCAGACCCGCAGCGGTCATGGCGTAGACATGCCAGGTGACATTGGTCAGTTCGGGCAACTGGGCCATGAAGATCAGGATCGCCAGAGCGTTGACGAACCCGGTCACCACCGAGCGGGAGACAAAGCGCATCAGTGCCCCCAGCTTGAGGTAGCCTGCAATAATCTGGAACACCCCCGTGAGCAGGGTCGCGGCGAGCAGGTATTCGAGGCCGTGCTCTTTCACCAGCGTGACCATCAGCAACGCCATGGCGCCGGTGGCGGCTGAAATCATCCCGGGGCGACCGCCCACAAACGCGATCACCACAGCAATACAGAAGGAAGCATAAAGACCCACTTTCGGGTCCACACCTGCAATGATGGAGAAGGCGATGGCCTCCGGAATCAGGGCAAGGGCCACCACGATACCGGCGAGCAGATCGCCGCGAACATTGGAGAACCAGTTGTTTCGTATACTGCTGAGCATATTCGTGTAATCCGATTAAAGGTTTCAAAAGCCGGGCAACAGACACCAGGCCGATTCCTGTGGAACCAGAGTCTGGAGAAAAACCATGACAATCGCGGTTCCGCGAGCAAGATATCGAGAGCTACGAATCCACTTGGCCGATGAGAGCGCACCGGCTGGATGCTCAAGCCTTGCTGGAGTATCGAGGGAGGAGGGACGTCTGAATGCTAGGGTGGAAGGATCGTCACAGTCTGGTTTCAGTATCTTTGATGAAAATCAGGCATCGGCCGAAAATAGGGCGCGAAGTCTATCAAAGCCGTGATTGAAAAGTAAGGTCGCTCTTCCCGGCATGGATCAGGTCATCAAAGAGAGTCTGGTACTGTCCTGCCAGCACCGATGCCCGCCAGGCATCCGGCCCGGAGGGCTGTGGCCCGCATCGCATCAGTCGTTCCAGGCAGTCTGCCGCGGCGTCCGCTTCAGCGTCAGCGTCCTTTTCGTAGCTATGGTATCGGCAGAGGTCCGGCACATACTCCGGGTAGGCCAGCCGGTCCGGGGCCAGGGGCACACACCCGGAGGCCATGGCCTCCAGCATCGACAATCCCTGGAAATCATGCAGAGCTGTGGAGAGAACAATATCCGCCCGGCTGAGCAACCGGTCATAATCACCCCGGCTTTCGAGGAACCCCCACTGTTCTATCCGGTCACCAAACTCCTCACGGATCCGACCGAATGCCGGTGGCTGATTCCTGAAACTTTCGCCGACAACACTGAGCCGGAACGGTACCGAGCGCCTGTCGAGCACCTGCAGGAATTTCAACAGGCGATCCGGTCCTTTGTCGTATTCCCAGCGATGGTTCCAGAGCAGGTGTGGTCGGGCCCAGTTCACACCACGATCATCGGCAAACAGGCGGTCCTCAATTGGTACCGGTATCACCCGGGACTTATCACGCAAAGTTTCGATCAGTCCTTCGGGCACTCTGTCAGGCAGTTTTTGGACGAAAGTATCGACACCGTTCAGGAAACTGTCCCGGTTCCAGCCACTGTTGAACACCACGCAATCGGCAGACAGCGCACTGTAGAGGTTCACCATCTGTGGATCGACACTGCTGTTTTGACCACTTGATACAGGAAAGGCGAACTGGTTTTCGTGCATGTACAGCAGGCAGGGCGTACTGGCCAGGCGCGGGTGCAGACCGCGCAGGGTGGCCAGATCCACCATCGATGTAGCGATAATCAGATCCCAGCGCTCCTGCAGGAGCGGCTCATTCAGCCAGCTCAGAGGATTGCCCCGGATGCGCCAGCGGAAGAACCTCGGAGGCAATGCCAGGCCATGCCAGTGGAAGTCCGGCAACAGTGCCGCCAGGTGCTCACGCCAGCGCTTATGACTGGCGGCGTCGTAACCGGACAGCACTAGTACTCTCGGTTTGGATGTTTCGGGCTTCATCAGGCTCACACCCATTAACCAGACTTAGCGCCAGGTCGCGCTCTGGACAGCGACCACAGCCCGAGCACCGGCCCGGGCACCAGCAACAGAACCACCCAGACATCCAACTGGCCCCATAATCCGCTGGTCAGCCAGATGGCGGGCAGGGTCAGCCCAAACCCGACGGCGTTCATGACGGCGAGTGAGGACCCCACCGATTCCTTGGGCGCTGTCGCCGCAGCCAGGGCCGAGAATTGCGGCGAATCTGCAACCACCGCAATCCCCCAGATAACCAACAACGCGATCAGCAAGACCGGGGCGAGCCCATTCAACCAGGGATACAGAAGGCAGAAAGCCCCTGACACCATCAGCGCCCGCCGGGCCACCCATTCGCTGCCCAGGGTTCGACTGAGCCGGCCGCCACCGACGCAGCCCGCAGCGCCAACGCCGATCACCGCGAACGACAGCCAGGGAACCAATGCTTCGCCCTGCCCGAGGCGCTGGAGTTCCCGGCCAATCAGCAAGGGCGTCAGCGTCCAGAAGGCATAAAGTTCCCACATATGGCCAAAGTAGCCACCAGCCACCGCCCGGAATCTCGGTATGCGCAAGGCCGCCAGTCCCTGGCTGAGAGGCAGCCGGCCACTGCTTTTGGGCAGGTGCGGTCCGTCGCCCAGCAGGAAAACCAGCATCCCGCCGGCCAGTGCGAGACAGGAGGCCGCCATCAGCGGTAGCTCCCACGGCATGCCCAGCGTTGCGCCGCGCATCAGATGCGGCAGAGCGGTACCCAGGGTAAGCATACCCACCAGCCAGGCCAGGGCTGCACCGGCGTACTTCGGGGTCCAGGCAATCACCATTTTCATACCCAGAGGATAAATACCCGCCAGGCAGAGACCGGTAGCGAATCGGAGGATGAAATCCAGGGGTGGCTGCCCGGCTGCAAAGACAAATCCGCCATTAACCAGGGCGCCCAGCAGACTCGACAGGGCAAAGATCCGGCTGGCGCCAAAGCGGTCCGCCAGACCGGTCACCGCGATGGTAAGGGTACCTGTGATAAAGCCGGCCTGAACCGCCAGGGTCAGCCGGCCCAGATCGGTTTCGGTCAACCCCAACTGGGCCGAGAGAGACAGCCAGACGCCATTGATGCTGAACCAGAGGGAGGTGCCGAAGAGCTGGGCCAGCACAATGACGGGTAAGGGGTAACGTTTTAGCAGGTCGACCATTATTGTTGTCTTTTATGCAAGCGGTGAGCAAAGCCTAGCGTCGGGAAGCGTACTTCGCCCATGCTACTTTGGTGCCTGGTAGATACTGGCAAGGCTTGTGGCTCTGCATTGATAATATCGTTACACGGAATCCGCCCAACCTCCAGCCACCCAGCAACGGAGTCACAGTATGAATCTCCACATTCCCCTGGCTGTGCTACTCGCATTGACCCTGTCACCGACTCCGGGCGCAGCGGACATTAGCCTTGCGCCGTTTGCAGGCTTTCGCATGAGTAGTTCGGTGGATATCGAGACCGCCGGCGCCAGCACCTCAGACCAGATCGACTTCCGGGATTCCGCCAGCCAGGGGCTGGTGGTCAATTTCGATCTGGCGGAGCCCGGCAAACAGACAGAACTCTATTTCGGTCGGCAGAGCACCTCAGCCAGGCTGGACAATGGCCTGTTCGCACCCGGCGTGGACTCCATTGACCTGACGATTTACCAGCTCCAGTTCGGCGGATTGTATTTCCCGGGTGGCAAGAATCACGGTGGATTTGTCTCTGGCGTGTTCGGCGTTACCCGGCTTGAACCGGACGATTCGAGATACGAAACCCACCACCGGGCAGCCCTGTCGCTAGGTGGTGGGTATCAGTTCTTTCTGACTGAAAAACTGCGCCTCAGGCTCGATCTGCGCGGTGTTTACACAGCCCTGAATTCGGGAGGTTCCGCGTTCTGCTCAGGTGGCTGCGAACTCAGATTCGACAGCAGCGGCTACTTGCAGGTGGAAGCAGGCGCAGGGCTGGCCATTCGGTTTTGAGGCTTGGTCAGGCTGTCACGGGCCGCCGCTCGGGCAACAACACCGACAGCAACGCTGCCATGGCCACCAAACCCGATGATATCCACAAGCAGGCCTCCAGCCCCCAGGCCTGGTACACCCAGCCAGAAAGTATCGTGCCCAGCAAACGCCCGGCGGCATTGGACATGTAGTAGAAACCCACATCCAGGGAGACGCCATCGCCCCGGGCATAGCTGACGATCAGGTAGCTGTGCAGGGACGAGTTGATCGCAAACAGCCCTCCAAACAGCAACAAACCGCCGATCAACACCACCTGCGGCGACCACCCTGCCATCAGGCCAATCGCAATCGCCGTGGGAATCAGGGCCAGAGCCGCCGCCCAGAGTACCGCCGACCGTTTTCCTTCGCCATGGCCGGTGATGCGCGGGGCAATCGTCTGGATAAAGCCGTAGCCGATAATCCAGGTGGCCATGAATCCGCCCACCTTCCAGAAGTCCCAGCCGAAGACCGTGTGCAGATAGACCGGCAGGGCCACCACAAACCAGACATCCCGGGCGCCGAACAGGAACATGCGGGCCGCCGACAGCACATTGATCGCCCGGCTCTTGGACAGGATATCGGTGAACTTCGGCTTGGCCTTGCTCTTGCCCAGGTCCTGCCCCAGCAGGAACAGGCTGCCCAGCCACACCAGCCCGAGCGCCACCGCCATCAAGATCACCGCGCCCTTGAAGCCGGCCACCATCAGCAGCACACCACCGAGGAAGAAGCCGACACCCTTGAGGGTGTTCTTGGAACCGGTGAGAATCGCCACCCACTTGTACAGGGTGCCCTGTTGCTCATCCGGCACCAGCAGCTTGATGCCGCTCTTGGCGGACATCTTGTTCAGGTCCTTGGCAACCCCTGAGAGCGCCTGCGCCGCCATCACCCAGGGCACCGTCAGCATCGCCGCCGGCACCGCCAGCATGGCCAGCGCCACAATCTGCAGGAACAGCCCGATGTTCATGGTGCGGTTCAGGCCCATGCGGGCGCCCAGGTAGCCACCGACCAGATTGGTCACCACCCCGAAGAACTCGTAGAAGATAAACAACAGGGCGATTTCCAGGGGCGAGTAACCCAACTGGTGGAAATGCAGCACCACCAGCATACGCAGGGCGCCGTCCGTGAGGGTGAAGGCCCAGTAATTGCCGGTGATCACCAGGTACTGTCGGATGGCCGCCGTCATATCAGGCAGCACCCACCCTGCGCGCCAGTTCTGCGGTGCGGTTGGCGTAGCCCCATTCGTTGTCGTACCAGGCGTAGATTTTCACCTGGGTGCCGTTGACTACCATCGTGGACAGGGCATCGACGATGGAAGACCGTGGGTCGGTCTTGTAGTCGATGGACACCAGGGGGCGTTCCTCGTAACCGAGGATGCCCTTCAACTCGCCTTCCGCCGCTTCTTGCAACAGCTTGTTGACGGTCTCCTTGTCGGTGGGCTGATTCACCTCGAACACACAGTCGGTGAGCGAGGCATTGGTCAGCGGCACCCGCACCGCATGGCCATCGAGACGACCTTTCAGTTCCGGGAAAATCTCGATGATGGCAGTGGCCGAGCCGGTGGTGGTGGGGATCAGGGAACTACCACAGGCCCGGGCCCGGCGCAGGTCCTTGTGCGGCGCATCGATGATGGTCTGGGTGTTGGTCAGACTGTGGATGGTCGTGATGGAGCCGTGCTTGATACCCAGTTTCTCGTGAATCACCTTGACCACCGGCGCCAGGCAGTTGGTGGTACAAGAGGCGGCAGTGACGATCCGGTCATTGGCCGGGTCGAAAATCCCGTCGTTCACGCCTACTACGATGTTCTTGGCGCCCGTTTCCTTGACCGGCGCGGTGACCACAACGCGCTTCACGCCCTGATCCAGATAGGCCTGCAGGACACTGACCTTCTTGTTAACGCCACTGGCCTCGATCACCAGATCGCAACCGGACCAGTCGGTCTCGTCAATGCCCTGGTTATGGGTCACCCGGATGCGCTGACCCTCGATAACCATGTCCTTGCCGTCCGCAGCCGCCTCGTGGCTCCAGCGGCCATGAATGCTGTCAAAATTAAGCAGGTGCGCCAGGGTACCGGCATCGGCGCCCGGGTCATTGATGGCGACAAATTCAATGTCCGGCCACTCCCAGGCCGCACGCAACGCCAGACGGCCAATCCGACCGAATCCGTTAATTCCCACCTTGATCTTGCTCATGCTGTTCTCCTTGCGCGTTGGCTAATCTGTGCGTGGATCGTCAGGGGCACTGCAAAACCGGACGATCCGCCATGGCCTGTAGTCGTGACAGTGGCTGTTCGATCAGTTCCACGTTGTTCCGTGCGGTTTCATCCAGAACCCGCGCAACCCATTCTGGCAACCCCGGGTTAAGGTAATAATAAACCCACTGGCCCCGGCGCTCCGTTTCCAGCAGGCCGGCATCCCGGAGTGAGGCCAAATGGCGGCTGACTTTTGGCTGGGATACCTCAAAGGCCTCGGTCAGCTCACACACGCACAGCTTTTCCTGGTCCTTGATCAGCATCAGCGCGGCCAAGCGAAGCTCGTCTCCCATCGCCTTGAAAATAGTCACCGGGTTGTAGCTGGCCTGTTTCAGGCCGGTTTCTCTCTGGTGAACCAGGGTGAACAGGCCGATGCGCTCTTTCAGTTCCTTGAGGGTCAGAGCAAAGGTGGCGTGTCGGTTAGTTTCGGCCGGGTCCGGAAAATCCCACGCAATCTGCTGGGCTCCGGAAGCCACCAAAGAGCACTCCCGGGCGGCTTTTTCACACAGGGTAATCACATAATCCCAGTATTGACCCTGCAACTCCGCCAGTGACTTGCTGTAAAGCCCATCGGTCGGAATGCCGGCCTCCTGCAATACCTGTATTGCCAGAGGATGGGGCTGCGCAGGCTCAGTACCGGCACTGGCCACCTCGAACCGGTCGCCGGCCATGTGCCGAAGCAGGGCTTCTGCCATCAGGGAGCGGGCACTGTTGGCGGTACAGACGAACAAAACACGGCGTTTCATATCTCACATTCCGCATATTTGATTTTATGCATATCCAATTTTGTGCATACTATGTTCAATATCGCCATGAGTAAAGGAATCCGCCAACAAAATGAACACCCAAGACCTACCCAACATCGATTCGGAACTGTTCAGCGTCCCCACTACGGGCCGATTGTTTGAGGCAACGCCATCTTCACACCCGCCACGAATTCTGTTGCTGTATGGCTCCCTCCGTGAGCGCTCGTTCAGCCGCCTGGCAGTGGAAGAAGCGGCCCGGTTGCTGGAGGCCATGGGCGCGAAGACCCGGGTCTTCAATCCGCGCGGTCTGCCTCTGGCCGATGCCGAGGATGCGTCCCACCCCAAGGTTCAGGAGCTGCGCGATCTGGTGCAATGGAGTGAAGGGATGGTGTGGTGCTCGCCGGAACGGCGCGGAGCCATGACCGGCATCATGAAGACCCAGATCGACTGGATTCCTCTGTCCATGGGCGCGGTTCGGCCGACTCAGGGCAAGACTCTGGCCGTGATGCAGGTGTGCGGTGGCTCCCAGTCGTTCAATGCAGTCAACCAGTTGCGAGTTCTGGGCCGGTGGATGCGCATGGTCACCATTCCGAACCAGTCGTCGGTGCCCAAGGCGTTCATGGAATTCGACGACAACAACCGGATGAAGCCCTCGCCCTACTACGACCGCATCGTAGATGTCATGGAAGAACTGGTAAAATTCACCCTCCTGGTGCGGGACCGCAGTGAGTACCTGACCGACCGTTATTCCGAGCGCAAGGAAAGCGCGGAGGCATTGTCGCAGCGCGTGAACCAACGTTCCATTTAAGGATGTGCCATGAGCAGCAACGAACTGACCGCTGAAGCTTCATCCGGCGGCATGGGAATTTTCGAACGCTACCTGTCGGTATGGGTAGCACTGGCAATTGTGGCTGGAGTGGCCTTGGGGCAACTGGCCCCGTCAGTGCCGGAAACCCTGTCCCGGTTTGAATACGCCCAGGTGTCCATCCCGATTGCCATCCTGATCTGGGCGATGATTTTCCCGATGATGGCGCAGATCAATTTCAGTGCGGTGGTGGGCGTACGCAAAGAACCCAAAGGACTGGCCATCACCACTACCGTGAACTGGCTGATCAAGCCGTTCACCATGTTTGCCATTGCCTGGTTTTTCCTGACCGTGGTGTTCGAACCGCTGATCTCGCCACAACTGGCACGCGAATATCTGGCCGGCGCGATTCTGTTGGGAGCAGCGCCATGCACTGCCATGGTGTTTGTCTGGAGTTACCTGACCAAAGGCGATGCCGCCTACACCCTGGTTCAGGTGTCCCTGAACGACATCATCATGCTGTTTGCTTTCGCACCGATCGTGGTGTTCCTGCTTGGCATCTCTGACATCCAGGTGCCCTGGGATACGGTGCTGCTGTCGGTGGTGCTGTATATAGTCATTCCGCTTACCGCCGGCTACCTGACCCGACGCACCCTTGTTGCCCGCCATGGCCAGCGCTGGTACGACGAGGTATTCATGAAGCGGCTGGGACCGGTCACACCGGCGGCGCTGGTTGTCACTCTGGTACTGCTGTTCGCCTTCCAGGGTGAGGTGATCCTGAACAATCCGTTGCATATTGCGCTGATTGCCGTACCGCTGATCGTGCAGACCTTCCTGATCTTCTTCCTGGCCTATGGCTGGGCCCGGCTCTGGAAAGTGCGTCACTGCATTGCCGCACCCGGCGCCATGATTGGTGCCAGTAACTTCTTCGAGCTCGCGGTCGCTGCGGCGATCGCCCTGTTCGGCCTGCAGTCCGGGGCTGCACTGGCCACGGTGGTCGGAGTGCTGGTAGAGGTGCCACTGATGCTGGTTCTGGTGCGCATCGCCAATAAAACTAAGGCTCACTTTCCCGTCTAGTATGGGTCACCGTCGCATATTTAAAAACTTGACTCTGATCAAAAAGTGATCAGAAAAGGAGCCGATGTAACAACATCAAGTTTGCAGATCAGCGCTTTTCGACAGGTCTGAACTACTCTTTCTTGTGAACTGCAACACATTCTGAACAAGGGCTCTGTTACCGAGCAGGGCGGTTTTTGCAGTCAAAACAAGAACGGAGAGGGACAACCAATGAAACTGTCAAGAAGGCGGTTCCTTGCCTTTACAGGTACAACCGCAGCCGGCTCTGCGGCACTTGGCGGCAGCCTGATTTTCAACCCGGCGTACGCCGCTGAAGGCAGCCAGCAACCCGGAAAGGTGATGCTGGACTACCCCAAAACCACGATCAGCAAAGCCGGAGACTTGAAAGTGGGTCAGCCGGTTTCCTTTAACTATCCGGATGCCTCCTCACCCTGCACCCTGGTGAAAACCGGTCGCAAAACCCAGGGCGGCGTGGGCCCGGACGAGGATGTTGTCGCTTACAGCGTTATGTGCACCCACATGGGGTGTCCGGTGTCGTATTCGGCCGAGGAGCGCACCTTCAAGTGTCCATGCCATTTCAGTGTGTTCGATTCCGAACTCAATGGCCAGATGGTCTCCGGCCAGGCAACGGAAAACCTGCCCCGGATTCTCCTGAGTTACCGGGATTCGGATGATTCCATTGAAGCGGTTGGTGTGGACGGCCTGATTTATGGCCGCCAGTCCAATCTTCTGCCGGGCGCCTGAAGGAGGGATTCACCATGTTTGAATACAAGAAGGACCGGATCGCCCTGCCACCGGCCAGTGCGCAGAAAACCCAGACCTGCTGCCATTTTTGTATCGTTGGCTGCGGTTACCATGTCTACAAGTGGCCCGCCGATCAGGAAGGCGGTTTGGCCCCCGATCAGAACGCACTGGGACTGGACTTCCGCAAACAATTGCCGCCCATGCAGGTGACCCTCACCCAAGCCATGACCAATATCATCCAGGACGATGACGGCAGCTACCACCGGATCATGATCGTCCCGGACAAGGCGTGCAAGGTAAACGGTGGGCTGTCGTCCACCCGAGGTGGCCAGATGGCCTCCATCATGCATTCGCCCCAGACGCCCGTTGGCAGTCAACGCCTGAAATACCCAAGGGTCTTTGCCGGTGACGAATGGCGGGATACCAGCTGGGATCAGGCCATCACCCTGTATAGTCATCTGACAAAACGTATTCTGGATGACGACGGACCTGATCAGCTGATGTTCAACCTGTTCGACCATGGCGGTGCCGGCGGTGGCTTCGAGAACACCTGGGGCACCGGCAAGCTGATCTTCACCGGCCTGGGCAGCAAGATGGTGCGGATTCACAACCGTCCTGCGTATAACTCCGAGTGCCACGCCACCCGGGACATGGGCATCGGCGAGCTGAACAACAGCTACGAAGACGCCCAGTTGGCGGACTGCATTTTCTCTATTGGCGCGAATGCCTACGAAACCCAGACCAACTATTTCCTCAACCACTGGCTCCCGAGCCTGCAGGGGCAGACAGCCGACAAGAAGCGGGCTGTCTATGAAGACGGGGAAACCATCCAGCAGACCAGAATTATACTGGTTGATCCCCGCCGGTCACTTACTGTTGCCTTGCTCGAGCAAGCGGTCGGCCAGGGCAACCTCCTGTACCTGGACATCGAGCCAGGTACCGATACTGCCCTGTTCAATGGCCTGCTGACCTACGTCGTGGATCAGGGCTGGCACGATAAAACATTTATCGAGGCCCACACCACCGGTTTCGAGGACGCCCTGAAGGCGAATCGCCAGAGCCTGGACGAAACCAGCCAAATTACCGGTATCAGCAAGGACAAGCTGATCAAAGCGGCGGAATGGGCTTACAAGCCCAAGAGCTCCGGCCACACGCCCAGGACCATGCACGGCTACGAGAAGGGCATCATCTGGGGTAACGACAATTACCGGATCCAGTCGGCACTGGTGGACCTGGTTCTGGCTACCCACAACGTGGGTCGCCGCGGTACCGGGGTGGTCCGGATGGGCGGTCACCAGGAAGGCTACTGCCGCCCGCCATACCCCGGTGGCCGTCCGGCCCCCTATGTCGATCAGGAAATCATTCAGGGCAACGGCCAGATGCTTACGGTCTGGGCCTGCAACGCCTTCCAGACCACCCTAAATGCCGAGCAGTACCGCAACGAAGTCCTGCGCCGCAGCGATATCGTCAAACAGGCCCTGCGCAAAGTGCGGGGAGCGGGTCCAGAGAAGATGGCAGACGTCATCCACAAGGCGGTGAAAGAAGACGGTGGTCTGTTCGTGGCCGTCATCGACCTGTACGCCACCAAGTTTGCCGAAGCTGCCCACCTGATTTTGCCTGCGGCACACACCGGGGAAATGAACCTCACCTCCATGAACGGCGAACGGCGCATGCGCCTGTCCGAGAAGTTCATGGATCCTCCGGGTACCGCCAAGCCGGATTGTCTGATCGCTGCCGACATGGCCAACGCCCTGCGCAGGCTATACGAAGCGGACGGCAACACCGACATGGCCAAGCGCTTTGAGGGCTTCGACTGGCAAACCGAGGAGGACGCCTTCAACGACGGTTTCCGCCGCGCCGGCCAGCCCGGAGCCCCGCATATTGACAGTCAGGGGGGTCCCACCGGTCATCTGGCCACTTACGAGCGCCTCAGAACTGCCGGCAACAACGGTGTGCAACTGCCGATCCGCGAGTATAAGGACGGTCAGTTGATCGGCACCGAAATGCTCTACACCGACGGCAAGTTCGACACCGACGACGGCAAGGCGCACTTCCAGCCCGCCCCCTGGAACGGCTTGCCAGACACCGTGGAGGAGCAACGCCAGAAGTACCGGTTCTGGGTCAACAATGGCCGGACCAACCAGATCTGGCAGACTGCCTATCACGACCAGCACGTGGAGTTCCGCCGTGGCCGCTACCCGATGGCCCCGCTGGAAATCAATCCGGAGGATGCCAGGGATCTCGGTATCGAATCCGGCGACGTGGTCGAGCTGTTCAACGACTACGGCGCCACGACAGCCATGGCCTATGTGGAGCCGGATATCAAGCCGGGGCACGTGTTCATGGAGGCAATGTATTTCAACTCTGTCATGGGCGATCTGGTGACGCCCTGGACCGACCGGAACATCATTCCGTACTACAAGGGAACCTGGGCTGATGTCCGCCGCGTCGGGCGGATTGAGGACTATGCCGACAAGGTAAGCTTCAAACGCAGACGATACGTCTGAATGAGTGGCGGACACCCACGAACGGGTGTCCGCCTTTTTTTGCCCCTTGGGTAACCTGTTCAGCCCACCCCCACCCTGCTAATATCCCGCCCACATCTGAAGCACCGAACCGAACGGAACCCACAGAATGGATCTTTTCCAGGCCCTGTTCCTTGGCCTTCTCCAGGGACTGACTGAATTCCTGCCCATTTCCAGCTCCGCCCACCTGATCCTGACCCCGGCCTTCTTTGGCTGGACCGATCAGGGTGTGGGTTTCGACCTGTCGGTGCATTTCGGCACGCTGCTGGCGGTGGTGCTGTATTTTCGGCGGGATGTCTTCGGCATTGCCCGGGACGGACTGATCTCAGTGGCCCAGCGCAGGATCGTCGGCCAGGGGGCGCTGGCCTGGTACTTGGTGATCGGCACCATTCCGGCAGGCCTGGCGGGCCTGGCCCTGCTGGATCTGATCGATAACGAATTGCGGGCGGTGGAAGTCATCTTCTTCACCACTCTGTTCTTCGGTCTGCTGCTCGGCATCGCCGACTGGCTACCCAAGCGCCAACGCACCCTGGATAAGCTCAACTGGAAAGATGCGGTCCTGGTGGGCATCGCCCAGGCCATGGCCCTGGTGCCCGGCACCTCCCGCTCCGGCGTTACCATTACCGCCGGCCTGTTCCTCGGCATGACCAGGGAGACCGCCTCCCGGTTCTCGTTCCTGCTGGCCATTCCGATCATCGTGCTGGCTTCGGCGGTGAAGCTGCTGGAGGTGGCGACTTCGGATGTGATCGTAGACTGGAGCGGGTTTCTGATTGGTGGGGTGACGTCGTTCCTGATGGCGATTACCGCCATCCACTTCTTCCTGAAGTGGCTGAACAAGGTGGGGATGTGGCCGTATGTGATCTACCGGATTATTTTGGCTGGGGTGATTTACGCGGTGCTGATGTGAGCCTGCGGGATCGAACATGGGGTCAGATGAAAGCTTTCATCTGACCCCTTTTTTTACCGCGGAGTCAGACCCGAAATTGGGGTCAGAAGAACGCTTTCTTCTGACCCCTTTTTACGTTGAGGCCGGCACAATGTCGGAAGCAGAGGGCTGGTGAGGCTTTCCAAAACTGTGCGGAGCCATGGATGGCGGAGCTCAAGCGTCACAGGGACGTGCCGCCAGGAGCGTGTTTTGGAAAGCCTCACCAGCCCTCTGCTACCACCCAAAGAAAACCTCAGCAAGCCTCCAGCGGCGCATACGCCAACACCAACCATTTGGCCCCATCATCAAAGTTCACCTGCACCCGCGTATGATGCCCGCTGCCTTCGCAGTTCATCACGATTCCCTCGCCAAACTTCGGATGCCGCACCCGCTGGCCCAGGCTGAACCCGGCCTGCTGGGCGGAATCCTGACTGAACAGGCTCTCGTTGGGCCGCTCGACCATAGCCGGGCGGGTCACGGTGTTGCGCAGGCGGACTTCCTGCAGGCAATCACCGGGAATCTCTCGTACGAACCGGGATAAAGCGTGGAATTTTTCCTGGCCATACAACCGCCGGGACTCGGCGTAAGTGAGCACCAGCTTTTTCATGGCCCGGGTAATGCCGACATAGGCCAGGCGGCGTTCCTCTTCCATGCGGCCGGGCTCTTCCAGGGACATGCTGTGGGGGAACAGGCCCTCCTCGACACCCGCCATGAACACCAGCGGGAACTCCAGGCCCTTGGCGGAGTGCAGGGTCATCAGCTGCACGCTGTCCTCATGGGCATCGGCCTGGGATTCCCCGGCATCCAGGGCGGCCTGGGCGATGAATTCCGACAGCGGGTCCACCCCTTCTTCCACCTCGAAGTCCGACAGGGCGCTAACCAGCTCCTCCAGGTTCTCCACCCGGGCCTGGCCTTTCTCGCCCTTCTCGCTGGCGTGATAGTCCTTCAGCCCGCTGACCTCGATCGCCTGTTTCATCAGGCCCTGCAGGGAGGCATGGTCCACCATCTCGGACAGGCCATTGATGATGTCGAGGAACGACTGCAAACCGGTCTTCGCCCGGCCCTTCACCTGGCCGGACGCCAGCAGTCGCTCAGCGGACTCCCACAGGGAGATGCCCTGCTCGGTGGCGTATTCCCGCAGTTCCGCCAGGCTCTTGGCACCGATGCCGCGGGTGGGCACGTTCACCACCCGTTCAAAGGCGGCATCGTCCCGGTGGTAATGCACCAGGCGCAGATAGGCCAGCGCATTGCGGATTTCCTGGCGATCGTAGAAGCGCAGGCCACCATAGACCCGATACGGAATGCCCTGACGCATCAGTGCTTCTTCCAGCACCCGTGACTGGGCATTGGAGCGGTATAGGATCGCTGCCTCACTGCGCAGGTTGCCCTCATCCACCCAGGCCGAGATACTGTCGGCGATGTAGTTGGCCTCGTCCTGTTCGTTGAACGCGGCATACAGGCTGATCGGCTCGCCTTCGGGCCCGTCGGTCCACAGTTCCTTGCCGAGCCGCCCCTGGTTGTTGGCGATCACCGAGTTGGCGGCCTTGAGGATGGTCTGGGTCGAGCGGTAATTCTGCTCCAGGCGAACCAGCCGGGCGTTGGGAAAGTCCCGCTGGTACTGCTGGATGTTCTCGATCTTCGCCCCGCGCCAGCCGTAGATGGACTGGTCGTCGTCCCCCACAATGGTCAACGGCACCCGGTTGCTGGCAAGCACCTGCAGCCAGGCATACTGGATGGTGTTGGTGTCCTGGAACTCGTCCACCAGCATATGCTGGAAGCGCTTTTGGTAATGCGCCAGCAGTTCCGGTTTGTGCAGCCAGAGTTCATGGGAGCGCAGCAGCAGTTCGCCGAAATCCACCAGACCGCCCTGCTGGCACAGTTTTTCGTACTGGCGGTAGATCTTCAGCATGGTGGAGGTGAAGTGGTCGCCCGGATTCTCCTGGATGTGGTCCGCGCGCAGGCCTTCATCCTTCTGGCTGTTGATGAACCACTGGGCCTGTTTGGGCGGCCAGCGGCTCTCGTCGATCTGGTTCTCCCGCATCACCCGCTTGATCAGCCGCAGCTGGTCATCGCTGTCCAGCACCTGGAAGTTCTCCGGCAAACCGGCATCCTGCCAATGGGCCCGCAACAGCCGGTGGGCAATCCCGTGGAACGTCCCGATCCACAATCCCCGGGTGGGGATCTGCATCATCTGCTCGACCCGGTAGCGCATCTCCTTCGCCGCCTTGTTGGTGAAGGTCACCGCCAGGATGGCCGTGGGCGGCACCCGGTCCACCGTCATCAGCCAGGCAATCCGGTGCACCAGTACCCGGGTTTTGCCACTGCCAGCACCGGCCAGTACCAACAGGTGGTCATTCTGCGCGGTCACAGCTTCACGCTGGGCATCGTTCAGGGGATCGATGATGTGGGACACGTCCATAGAGATTCGGTTCGCTACTGGTTAAATAAACAGGTCTGGGAGTATAACAGGAGATGATAGGCCTTGTCGGGGGGGGGGGGGGCTCGGTTAGCCATCTTTCTTTGGGGAACGAACGAGGGCGGGCCACCGGAAAAGCCGTCTCCATTAGACGGAAAGAGCGCGGGGGAGGTTCCCCTTCAGGACTGTCTGTGGCCAGGGATGGCCACAGTCAAGCGCACATGGATGTGCTCGTAGCGTGTCCTGAAGGGGAACCTCCCCCGTGCGACAACTCAGAATCAGAGAGCTAACGGAGTCAGAAACCCCGCGGCACGGTTTGCGGCTCCACAAACTCAAACAGACCTTCCAGACCACCCTCACGCCCGATACCGGAGGCCTTCATGCCACCGAATGGCGCTTCCGGGGTCGGGCCGGTGCCGGTGTTCCAGCCGACGTGGCCGAAACGGAGGCCGGCGGCCACGCGCTGGGCGCGGTCTGCGTCAGCGGTGAAGACATAGGAGGCCAGGCCGAATTCGGTGTCGTTGCCGGCTTCGATAACTTCCTCTTCCGTACGGAACAGGGCCATGGGCACCAGCGGGCCGAAGGTTTCTTCCTGGTAGCAGCACATGTCGCGGTTGACCCCGAGCACCACCGTGGGCGGGAAGAACAGGCCGTCACCGAGTTCACTCGGCTGCTTGCCGGCGACCAGACTCGCACCTTTCTCAAGGGCGTCGTCCAGGTGACGCTTGACCTTGTCGAAGCCCTGCTTGTTGACCAGCGGGCCAATGTCGACGCCCTCCTTCATGCCGTCGCCGACGGTCATCTTGTTGACCCGCTCCGCCAGTTTTTCACCGAAGGCATCCGCCACTTTCTCGTGGACGAAGATACGGTTAGCACAGACGCAGGTTTGGCCACCGCCCCGGAATTTGTTGGCGATCAGGTTGTCGGCCGCAGCGTCCAGATCGGCGTCTTCAAATACGATATACGGAGCGTTGCCGCCGAGTTCCAGGGCCAGTTTCTTGACCTGATCGGCGGTGTCGACAATCAGCTTACGCCCAACCTCGGTGGAGCCGGTGAAACTGAGCATCGGCACATCCGGGCTCTCACACAGCACCTTGCCGATCACGCTGGCCTTGCCCATCACCAGGTTGACCATGCCATCGGGCAGATCCAGTTTGTCCATCAAACTGAACAGGGCAATCATGGTCAGCGGGGTTTCGCTGGCCGGCTTGATCACCGACGGGCAACCCGCCGCCAGCGCCGCAGACAGTTTCTTGGCGATCATGCCGATGGGGAAGTTCCATGGCGTGATCAGGCCCGCTACGCCGATCGGCCGATAGTGGACGGTCCAGGTGCAGTCCTTGGGTTTCTCCGGGATGGTATGGGCATCAAGGGCCTGGATGTGCTTGGCACAGTAATCAAAGAAGCCGGCGGCGTAGTCCACTTCGCCCTGGGCTTCTTTCCACGGTTTGCCGTGCTCCATACAGAGAATCCGGCCGATTTCCTCACGGTTGTCCTTCAGGCCGTCCCGGATGTCTTCCAGCCATTTGCGGCGGGTTTCAATGGAATAGGGGCTGGTGAGCTTCAGGGCCGATTTGCCTGCCGCAATGGCAGCCTCGATATCCTCCGCCGGCATGGAGGGCACTTTCGCAATCACCTCGCCGGTGGCGGGGTTGTAGACATCGAAAGTGTTACCCTGGGCGCTGTCCGTCCAGCGACCGCCGATGTAACCAGTGAGTTTCTCCAGCAGGGGTGACTCGATCATCTCGGCTCCTCTTCAGTGTTTGTCTGCGCCCCGCACGGGACCAGTTGCGTCAGTGGATGATGTCTTTCATAGTGAGTGTTGTAGCGTAGCCTGTAAAGTCAAGGGCGGGCTTTTGAACATCCTCCGACTGTGCCTATACTCGGAGCATTACCATCCCAGGAGGCCGGACAATGAAAGCGTTTTTCCATCCCGCACAGGATCAGCATATCCCCCAGACCTACTTTACCCGTGGGCAGATGCGTCAGCCGCAGGAAGTGCCTGATCGCACCGGTCAAATGCTGGACGGCCTGAAGGAGATGGGTGTTTCGGTCCTGCAACCGGCGGACCAGGGTGCCGGCCCGATATCGAAGGTTCATGATTTGGGCTATCTCCGCTTTCTGGAGTCCGCCCACCGCCGGTGGAAACAGATGGATGACTGGGGGGACGAGGTGATCTCGAACATTTTCGTCCGCTCGCCCAATCACCTGACCGGCATTCTCGCCGAGGCGGCTCGCTACCAGGCTGATGGCAGCTGTCCGATTGGTGAAAACACCTGGCATGCAGCCTACTGGTCAGCCCAGAGTGCCCTGGGGGCAGCCGATGCACTGATTGCCGGCGACAGAACGTCCTATGCGGTATGCCGCCCCCCCGGACATCATGCCCGCCGGGACGCGGCCGGTGGTTTTTGCTACCTGAACAACGCTGCCATTGCCGCCGAACACATGAAATCCCGGTTCCCGAAAATCGTCATCTTTGATACCGATATGCATCACGGCCAGGGTATCCAGGAGATTTTCTACGATCGCAGTGATGTGCTGTACATTTCCATCCACGGGGATCCCACCAACTTCTATCCGGTGGTGAGTGGCTTTGAGAACGAACGTGGCGAGGGCGAAGGCTTCGGCTACAACATCAATATGCCCATGCCCCACGGCTCCAGCGAGGAGGATTTCTTCGCCAAAGTGGACGAGGCCCTGGCCGCCATCAAACTGTTCCAGCCTGATGCCCTGATTCTCACCCTGGGCTTTGACATCTACAAGAACGACCCCCAGGCCAAGGTATCGGTATCCTCGGAAGGTTTCCACCGGCTAAGCACTCACATCCGCCGGCTGGGCCTGCCCACGCTGATTGTCCAGGAGGGCGGCTACGACCTGGAAGCCCTGAGCACCAACGTCCAGCAATTCTTCCGCGGCCTGGAGGGCTGAGGCTCACTTCTCAAGAAGCCGGGGCATAGACCTTGACGTTGTCGTGCCCCTCAGCCTTCAGATGGCCGGCGTGCATCCGGCTCATGGTGCCGCGGTCACAGTACAGCAGGTACTGGCGATTCTGCGGCAGTTCCTCGATCTGCTGATTGAGTTCGTAGAACGGGATCTTCAGGACCCGGTTGTTGGTCAGCGCCAGCGGTGACCGCTCTTCTTCCGTCGGATGGCGAACGTCAATGATGACATCGTTCACCGCCGGCGTTTCCACCAGCTCCACTTCTTCCGGCGTGACCGTAGTTTCCAGCAGACGGTTGACCGGGGTTTCGGTCCGCTCCTCGACTGCCCGGACCAGTACTCCGGCGTCCATGTTCGCCTCATCGGCCTCGACCCGGTGCAGCCTGGCACGGGTGGCCGGCTTCTGGGAGATCACGCCACAGTATTCCGGCATGTTGCGGGCAAAGGACTCGGTGCCGATGTCATGGGCAATGCGGA
The DNA here is from genome assembly GCF_039523335.1 of Marinobacter szutsaonensis. Taxonomy (NCBI): domain Bacteria; kingdom Pseudomonadati; phylum Pseudomonadota; class Gammaproteobacteria; order Pseudomonadales; family Marinobacteraceae; genus Marinobacter; species Marinobacter szutsaonensis. Next base: position 1,905,906 of record NZ_BAAAFC010000001.1, read on the forward strand.
TGATTTCCTGCTTGTCCATGGCGATCAGCGGGCGCAGGACCACTTCGTCACTGGCCCGGTCCACCACGTTCAGATTGGACAGGGTCTGACTGGACACCTGGGCCACCGCATCCCCCATCACCAGCCCGGCAACGTTGAGGTCACGGGCAATTTCGGCCGCCGCCTTGAGCATCTGACGCTTGAGCACCACGCCCCAGTGGCGGTTGTTCACCGAGCGCATAATCTCCGCCACCACGCCTTCGAACGGCACAGAAATGAACTTCACATTGTGGGAGGCGCCATAGCGCTCCCACAGGTAATGCACCACCTGGCGAACACCGACCTCATGGGCAGTGCCACCGAGGTTAAAGAACAGGAAATGGCTACGCAGGCCACGGCGCATCATCAGGTAGGCCGCCACGGAGGAGTCATAGCCACCCGAGATCAGGGTCATGACGCTTTCCACCGAACCCAGCGGGTAGCCGCCCAGTCCCTGATGCTTGCGTCGGGCGATGTGAAAACCGTCTTCCTTGACTTCGATCCGGACCTCGACCTGCGGTGATTTCAGATCGACACCGGCGGTATCGAACGCTTTGCACAGTGCCGCCCCCACCGACCGCTCGATATCGATGGACCGGAAGTCGTGGGTGCCCAGACGCTTGGCTCGCACAGCGAAGGTCTTGCCATCCAGGCGGCCAGCAAAGGCCGAGACGGCTTTCTCACCAATATCCTCCAGGGACTGCAAGGGATACACCGCGATTTCCTGGATGCTGGAAATACCCGGGATGCGCAACAGGGTGTCAATAACCGGGCCATAGAGGCCCCGATCATCCGGAACCTCCACGTCCACCCGATCCCAGCTGCCCTCCACGACGATCTCATGATCGGTTCGGGCCAGGAGTTTGCGGATGTTCTGACGGAGTTGTTTCATCTGCTGCCGTCGTACAGGCTTACTCTTGATGGCAACTTCCGGAGCGGGACGTATCAGTAATTTCATAGATCGGAGTTTTGTCGGGTGGCGTACAAAGAGGAAAGCGCTTAGTGTACCGTTTTGTCAGAGTGCCTCAAAATCCGGCATTGCCGAAACCTTCAGGAGTTTCACCGTTAAATGACAGAACCCACGAACAACGCCCTGGTTTCCCCGGAGGGCGCCCTTGAAATCCTCTCCAATCATGAAGTCAACCGGCTCAAGGACCGGAGCGAGGGCGGTCTTTACCAGCTGTTCCGCCAGTGTGCCCTGGCCGTGCTGAATACCGGGGTGGAAACCGACAACTGTAAGGCCCTGATGGAGGCCCACGCCGATTTCGATGTGAGACTGGTGCCCCAGCCCCGGGGCTTGAAGCTGGAGCTGGTCAACGCCCCCGGTTATGCCTTTGTCGATGGCGAAATGCTGCGGGCCATCCGCGAGCACCTGTTCTCCGTGCTCCGGGATATCGTGTATACCCACTCCATTCCCCAGACCATTGCCGGGTTCCGCCGGGACAACCCCGAAGACATCACCAACCTGGTGTTTCACATCCTGCGCAACGCCGGCGTGCTGGAAGCCGGTCGCCAGCCGGACATGGTGGTGTGCTGGGGCGGCCACTCCATCAGCCAGGCGGAGTACCAGTACAGCAAGGAAGTCGGCCACCAGCTCGGCCTGCGCGGCCTGAGCATCATCACCGGATGCGGTCCCGGTGCCATGAAGGGACCGATGAAAGGCGCCACCATCGGCCACGCCAAGCAGCGGGTGAAAAATGGCCGTTATGTGGGCATTACCGAGCCGGCGATCATCGGTGCCGAGGCGCCTAACCCGATCGTCAACGAACTGGTGATCATGCCGGATATCGAAAAACGTCTGGAGGCTTTTGTGCGCTGCGGCCATGGCGTCATCGTGTTCCCCGGCGGTGTGGGTACCGCCGAGGAAATCCTGTACCTGCTCGGCATCCTGCTCCACCCGGATAACGCCGACCTGCCGTTCCCGGTCATTTTCACCGGCGAGAAAGAAAATGCGGAATACTTCGAGATGATCGACAAGTTCATCCGCAACGCCCTCGGTGACGAAGCCGCCAGCAAATACGAGATCATCATTGATGACCCCGCCCGTGTCGCCCAGGCCATGCGAAAGGGCATGAAAGAGGTGGAGACGTTCCGCCGCGCCATGCAGGACGCCTACTACTTCAACTGGATGCTGAAGATCGATCCGGTGTTCCAGCTGCCCTTCGAGCCCAACCACGACAGCATGCGGTCACTGGAACTGCACCGGGACCAGCCCGTGCACATGATTGCGGCAAACCTGCGCAAGGCATTCAGCGGGATCGTCACGGGAAATGTGAAGGAAAGCGGGATTCGCCAGATTCAGGAAAAAGGGCCGTTCGAGATCGCCGGGGATCCCTCGCTGATCAAGCCTCTGGAAGCCATGCTGGAGCAATTCGTGGCCCAGAACCGGATGAAACTGCCCGGCCTGCAGGCTTACCAGCCGTGTTACCGTATTGTCAGTGGGGCGGCCTGAGCCGCCCCACTGACATCTAGCCGGAGCTTACTGACCACCGGCCGGCAGGCTGGCGTAGTAAGCGGCCAGGTTGGCGATATCCTCATCGCTCAGGGCCGCCGCCTGGCCCTGCATGATGGCAGCCTGGCCACCGGAACGCTGCTTGTTCTTGTACGCCTTGAGCGCGGAAACGAGATACTGCTCATTCTGACCTGCCAGGTTCGGATAGGTCGGAATCTGGGCAATACCATTCTGGCCGTGGCAAGCGGCACAGACGGCAGCCTTGGCCTTGCCGGCTTCCACATCGCCCGCGGCAGAGGCCAGGGTCGGCAGGGCAACGGCAGCAGACATCAGGCCGGCAATCGCGAAGTTCTTGAATTTCATAGTTACTACCCTCTCATCGTTATCGGCATGCAAATGCCAACAGGTGTTATTAAAACTCGAACGTAATGCACTTATAGCACAGAGCGCGCCTGGCTCAAATGTGATAGATCAAGGCGCTCATTTCGACAATCGTCCCCTTTACCGCACTCGCGGGTTAGTGGGAAAGTACGATTAGCTAGAATACCCAGATTTCTGTTTTATCCAACCCGGAGACACACCCCATGTCCGTAGAGGTCCAGGAACTCCCCTGCCGTGAAGGCTTTCTTGGTTTGCTCACCCTGAACTCGCCCGGCACCCTCAATGCCCTGAGCGAAGCCATGGTGGAGCAGGCCCAGGAGGCCCTGGACCGTTGGGCGACGGATGACAGGATCTGTCTGGTAGTACTGCAGGGCGCTGGTGAACGCGCCTTCTGCGCCGGCGGTAACATCCGCCTGCTCTATGACGCCATGACCGGTCACGGTGACCAGCAAGCCCCTTCCCGCTTCTTTACCCGGGAATACCGGCTGGATTACAGCCTGCACCGGTTCCCCAAGCCGATCGTCGGCATTGGCCACGGCGTGGTCATGGGTGGCGGCCTGGGCCTGCTGTCCGCGTGCCGCTACCGACTGGTAACGCCGGACCTCACCCTGGCCATGCCGGAGATTTCCATCGGCCTGTTCCCGGATGTCGGCGCCAGCTGGTTCCTCAACCGCCTTCCGGGCCGCCTTGGCCTGTTCATGGGGCTTACCGGTGCCCGGCTCAACGTGACCGACACCCTGCGGGTGGGCCTGGCAGATATGGCATTGTTGCCTGGAGACCGGGATACCCTGCTCTCCCGACTGCAGGAGCAGCGCTGGACCGGGGAAGCCGCTGCCGATGACAACCGGCTGTTCCGGCTGCTGAACCAGATGCCCGCACCAGATTACCGGGCGCTGCCACAAAGCAACCTGGAACAGCACGAGCAGGCGATTTCACGCCTCAGCGCCGGGGAGGAACTGCCCGCCGTGGTGGATCAGCTGCTTGGCTCGGATATAGACAGTGACTGGTGGCGGGCCTGCATCGACAACCTTCGCGGCGGCAGCCCGGTCTCCGCCTGGCTGGTGTGGACCCAGCTGAAGAAAGCCCAGCAGATGTCCCTGAAAGATGTGTTCCGGATGGAACTGGCCATGGCCCTCGAGTGCAGCCGGCGCCCGGATCTGCCCGAAGGCATCCGGGCAAGAATGGTGGACAAGGATCAGCAACCGTCCTGGTCCTATGGCTCGGTGGCCGAGGTTCCGGAGGATGTCGTCGCCGCCCATTTCGAACCGGAGTGGGACGACGAGACCGACCCCATGCAGTTGCAGTAAGAAACTACAGACGGGCCCCGGCCTGAACCAGCAACATCTCCAGGTCCCGGCTGTTGATGGCCCGGGCCCTGGTCAGGGCGGTGCTGCCGTCCTCGGCCCGGTAGTTGACGTCGGCGCCGGCCGCCAGCAGCATTTCCGCGGTCAGCAGATCCCCGCTGCCAACAATTTTCATCAGCAACGACTCGCCACCCTGACTGACATTGACGTTGGCCCCGGCGGCCAATAAAACCTTGACCACGGACAGGTTGCCCTGCTCGGCCGCCCGGATCACCGGCGTATACCCTTGCTCATCCACCGCATTGACACTCGCACCCGCCGAAAGCAGCAACTGGACCAGCCGACGACTGCCATCACCGGCAGCAACCATCAGGGGCGTTGCCTCCCCGGGCGCCGCGAGATCCGGATCAGCCCCCTCGCTGAGCAGGTACCAGGCTACCCGGTCCTGGCCCGCGCGCACAGCCGCCATCAGGGGGGATCCCTGTTCAGTCAGGGTATTCAGTGAGTGACCGGCTTCCGCCAGGGCTGAAACCTCTTCCAGGTTACCGGCCGCCGCTGCGTGAACAATCGGCGTGGATGCCCCGGAGGCCGTCCCCCGGGTCAGGTTACTGGGTGCATCCCGGACTGCGCATCCGGACAACAGGGTTACCGCAAGAAACGACGGGAACAATGCGTGGAGGGTGCCGGATCCCTTGGCCATATCAACAATCTCTGTTTTGGAACGTTGGCCTATTCTGGGCAGCGCACGGCGGGAATTAAATCGAGCGGGTCACATCTCCGGCCCATTCTCCAGAAGTTCGCGCACCATTGTCCGCAGGCGCTCCTCGCCGTCCCGCTGGCCGCGACACAGGCCGGCGGACTGCGCCTCAGCCCAGGAACGGCCCTGTAACACCGCCCCGGCCCACAGGGCCAGCTCCGGCCGGGTCCTCAGCCAGTTCATGACACCTGGGACCTGCCCAAGCTCCCGGAGTACCGGCAGGCAAAGATCAAAGCCCCGGTGACCGTGAGCAAAATTGTCCAGGTCACGCCGGTCATCATCGTTCAGGATGCGGGCTGCCGGCAGGTCGTCGCTGATGGCCGCCAGCAGTTCCGCGGGCATCCCGCACCAATGCCGCGGGACGAGCGTCAGCCAGTGCCAGGCCAGCCTCCCCCTCAGTCGATCCACCAGTTCGACACCCTGCGGACTCGATCCGGTCAGCATCTGCAGCGGGTACTCACCACTGGTGTTCTCCCGCTGGAACCCGACGCGAACCACATTCATCCCACAGGACTGCCAGAAGGCCAGCAATTCCGGGCTGCCACCAAAGCTGGTACCGAGGCTATCCAGCTCCTGCTCTGCCACCCACTCCCGCGCAACTGTCACCAGGCGCTTGCCCACACCACTGCGGCGAGCGGGACTGGCCACGGCAACCCGGACTACCCTGAGGGTCCTCTGGGTTGCGGCTTCCGGAAAGCCACTGTGGGATGCCAGGGACTGGGCCAGCAGATGGCCCCGGATACGGCGCTGCCCCCGGGTAACCTTCTGTGCCAGTTCCTCTTCAAGTCTGCCCTCGATGGCCCCCCAGAGTACCCCGACGATGCGGCCCTCATGCCAGGCGCACCAGCTGACCGCGGACGGGTCATCCAGCCACTGGCGAAGATCGGCCGGGGTGGTCCGGTAGTGGGCGTCGACCAGCAAACCAAAAGCTTCGGCGAGTTCGGGCTCCGGCGCGTCGGCGGGGCACCATCGATCAATCCGGATATCCCGGGCCGGAACCCGGGCATTTTCGCTGGCCATGCCTGAAGCAGATAAAAGGAACAGCTTGGAGGCCAACGCCTCCAGCGGATCTCCCGTGGCCCAGCGCACCGGCTGGTTCAGGGTGGCGGATTGCCAGTGCGGAGTCTCGCGGTCCAGCACGGAACGGAACCGGATAGCGAAGCCCCTGCCCGCGCCCTCGTAGCCATGGACGGTAGAGCAGAAGGCTACCCGGGGCCATCCCAGCAGAACGCCCTCAAGAACCTGGGGTGGGATCGCTGCCGCCTCGTCGACAAATACCACTTCGGCTGCCGGTCGCTCGGTCAGCAGTTCCTGCACCGGCAAAAAACGGAGCTCGGCCCCTGCCTGAGTGAGGAGGCTGTTGCCATCGTCAGTTGCAAGGTCCTTCCCGAGTGTTTGCCGGGCGTGGTGGAACAGGGTATCGACGCTCTCGCGGCTGGGCGCCGTCACCAGGATTCGTTCGCGGCCCTGCTGCAACAGTCTGGCCGCGGCGATACCCAATGCGGCGGATTTACCGCGGCCCCGGTCCGCAGTGACCACCAAGGGGCGCCGGCGCCGGCCCTGGCCGAAATGCACCAGTTGATTGACCAGCCGCTGCTGGTCATCGGTGGTGGCTACGGTGAAAAAATTGGCTGGCACCGGCAGTGTCGGCATCCGGGTTCGTCCGGGATCGCTGGGATCGGCCCGAATCACGGCGGGATCACTGGCCAGAATCGTCGCCATGCGGTGAGCAAAAGGGTGGTGCTCGGCACTGTCGAGGCCGGTGCGCCGGTAGTCCGGGTCAGCGAACCGGTCCCAGTCGGCCAGGGGCGGCATCAGCCAGAACAGCAGCCCCCCGGCCTTGAGTGTGCCGGCAATCGCGGCCAGGCCATCCGGCGGGTTACCCTGCCAGCCGTCCCAGACCACCACCGACAGTTCTTGGCCGAGCCGGTTTCTGGCTTTGGCCGGCGGTACTTCGGTGAGGTCGGCCGAGGGATTGTCATCACCGGGACCAGTCCAGATACCCGTTGACGGGCGCAGTTGCAGCAGGAGTTGTCGAAGCCAGGCCAGCGCACTGTCCCGGTCGCCTTCGACGAGGACCAGGCGTCGCTCGCCCCGGGCGCCAAGGCACTCAACCAGCCGACACCAGGCTTCATGGCCTGCGGGGATGTCACCGGCGGACTGGATCATCAGTTGAGGTCTGCGGCGTGAGTTTTGAGGTTGTTCAGGTCGCATTTTTCGAGGGCGGCCTGGTGTGTGGCCCGGAGCCGGACCCTGGGGGCGCACCCGGCTTCGAAGGCTTCCTGCCAGCGGGCGGCGCAGAGGCACCAGTTGTCGCCGGCTTTGAGGCCGGGGAAGCCGAATTCCGGTCTGGGGGTGCTGAGGTCGTTGCCGCGGCTCTTTGAGAATTCGAGGAAGTCGTCGGTGAGGACGGCGCAGACGGCGTGGAGGCCGAGGTCATCGGGGCCTACGTTGCAGCAGCCGTCGCGGTAGAAGCCGGTTTCGGGGTCGGTGCCGCAGGTTTCCAGTTTTTCGCCCAGGACATTGACGGATTCTGACATTTCCATGGTTCAAGCCTTCCAATCTGGTGGCGGTAAGTTGGGACAGTCTCTTCCAAAACCCGCTCAAGCACGTCCATGTAGCGCTTGAGCTCCGCCATCCATGGCTCCGCACAGTTTTGGAAGAGACTGTCCCAACCCACCGTCAAACCTGTGAGTTATAGTCTGGAGTGCCTCAGAAACGAAGCCCAATTATGCGGGACCGGTATCCGCACTACCAGTTGCCCAGTACAATACCGGCCATGCCAACCAACCCCCAAACTCCTGATACATCCAACCTGCCGGATTTTCTGACCGATGAGCAGCGGGCGATTATTACCGCCGGCTATGAGCATTCGGTGATTACCGCCGTGGCCGGTAGTGGCAAGACGTCGACATTGGCCTGGCGGATCCGGTATCTGCTGGAACAGGGCCACGATCCGGACCGGATGCTGGTGTTGATGTTCAACCGCAGTGCCCGGGTGGATTTCGGGCGTAAGTTGCAGGAGGTGTGTCATCAATCGGGGCTGGCGTTGCCGGAGATCCGGACGTATCACGCCATGGGGCTGCGGCTGTACAAGCGGTTCGTGCGGGAGGGTTATCTGCCCGGGTTTTCAGAGAAGATTCTGACTGAGCAGGAGATCAGTTTTCAGGCCTGGCAGCTGACTCGGCGGTTGGCGCCGGAGGATCTGGCGGATGAGATCCGGCGCAACAAGAAGGATTTTGTGGAGACGGCCACCGGGTTTATTGATCTGGTGAAGACGACGCTGTCGCCGGCGGAGATTGTGTTCGAGGAGCTGGGGTATTCGGACAAGCACCGGTACCTGATCGATCTGTTCCACAGTTTCGAGCAGTGGCGTAAGTCCCAGAGCCGGATCAGTTATGCCGATATGTTGTATGAGCCGGTGATGGCGATTCATCAGAATCCGCCGCTGCAGCGGCTGGTGGGCAACAAGATGGATCTGATTCTGGTGGATGAGTACCAGGATACCAATGAGATCCAGCACCTGTTGCTGCGCTATGTCGCCGGTGACCGGGCGCGGGTGACGGTGGTGGGGGATCCGGACCAGACGATCTATGAATTCCGGGGCGCGAAGCCGGAGTTTATTCTCAAGCGGTTCAGTGATGAGTTCGAGAGTCCGCTGGAGCAGACCTTGAGCTATACCTTCCGATACGGCCACCGGGTGGCGCTGCTGGCCAATCATCTGATCTGTCACAACACCGGGCGCAAGGATGTGCTGTGCCACTCGCATCCCTCCACGCCGGATACGTCGATTCACCTGCACCGGGTGGAGAGTGACAGCGATCAGGTCCTGCAGATTCTGAAGAGCCAACCCGAAGAGTCCCTGTCGGCAACGGCGATTCTGTTCCGGGTCTGGAGCCAGAGTGTACCGATCGAGCTGAAGCTGCTGGCGCGGCAGATTCCCTACCGGATTGATGCCGGCAAGGGCGCGCTGTTCAGTCGCGAGGTTCAGGCCATTACCGCACTGCTGATGGTGGTGACCGGTAAGCTGGGGCAGCTTCCGGATGCGGACCGGCTGGAGCTCGCCAGGTTGTTGCTGCGGTTTCCCCATGTCGGGCTGAAGGAGTCGGAACTGGAGAATCTGGCGCAGTTCCTGGCCGGTTTCAGCGAGGCCTGGCATGAGCGGATTCTGGCCATGGATTTCGGTGCCCTGGCGCCCATGCCGGCCCGTAAGTTGCGTAAACTGGGCGAGGTGCTGGGCCAGCTCAGCGGTTTCAGAGGTCCGGTGGCGGGGCTGATCAGTGTCTATGCCGAGCACACCGACCTTTACGAGGGCATTCGAAGCCTGGCATTGACCCACGAAAGTGCCGAGGAGCGGATCGATACCGTGCAGGGGTTTCGGCACTACCTGAAGGGTCTGGATGTGAACGCCGAGGGTGCGTTGTCGCATCTGAAAACCCTGAAACAGCAGGCCGGTGAGAACAAGGAAGGAGGCGTGCTGCTGTCGACCATTCACCGGACCAAGGGGCTGGAATGGCCGGTGGTGATCATTCCCGGCCTGCAGGAGAAGTACCTGCCCTACTCCCCCCGGTCCCACGACGATGCCCGGGCGTTCCTGGAGAGTGAGCGCCGGCTGTTGTACGTGGCCATGACCCGGACGCGGGAAACCCTGCATCTGATCAGCCGGCCGGTCAGCACCCGACCCCATCTGGATGGTGACCAGGGCCCCAGCCGGTTTGTGGAGGAGTGCTGTTTCGAACTGTCGGAAGAGCTGGGACAACACCTGGATGCGGATAGCCGGACCCCCTCACCCATCAGGCTGGATGCACCGCTCACCCCGGTCAGCCAGCGCTATGCCCAGCGGGAGGGGGTGACCCTGGAAGGCACCGCCCCGGCCACCAACGATCGCCAGGCTCCGGTATGGCACAGCCAGCGGGTGAGCCACGCCATTTTCGGGGCCGGTCGCATCGTCGGTGAAGACGAAAGCTCGTTCGAAGTCCGCTTCGATAACGGCGACACCCTGAACTTCAGCAAGAAAAGCGCCCACCTGTACTTCACCACATTGGCCTGATCCACCGTCCTGCCCGCGCCGTAACTCCGTACAATTGCGGAGGTAACAAAATGTTTCATTTTTTTGTCTTTTTTGTCTTACTGGCCTAGTTTTCAGGTAACACCCTAATTTTCTGAAAGAAAGCAGTAGCAAGAACGACAACCGAACAGGAGGTTCAGCATGAACATCATGCGCCCGTTAGCTTTAGCCGCCCTCACCGCCAGCCTGGCCATGCCCGCCCTGGCCGAGGAACGCCAGGAAACCGTTTATCTCAACCCGTTTGCCGGCTTCCAGTATTTCGATGACAAGCGGGACCTGAGCGAGACCGGTACCTTTGGAGTGGGCGCAGAATATCGCTTCGCCCCCCACTGGGCAGTTGAGGCCGTGTACTCCCGTGCCGATGCCGATCGCAAGGGGGCTCCGGGATCTTCCGATTTCGATGAAATCCGACTGGACGGTACGTACTATTTCGCAGGTCAGGATCGGGCCTGGAACCCGTATGTGTCCCTCGGCGCAGGTCATGCTGATTTTGGCGAGGATGCAGCAGCACCCCGCACCTCTGGCAGCAACCACGACGAAACCCGTGTGAATGTCGGGGCCGGTGTGCGCTACAACGTCAGTGACACTATTTCCCTGCGTGGCGATCTGCGCGAGTTCCACGGCATTGATGAAAGTACCTTCGATACCATGGTTTCCCTCGGGATCAGTTTTGCCTTCAACCGCACCGTGGGTGAAGCCGCGCCAGCGGATAGCGACAACGACGGCGTGCCCGACAGCAGCGACCAGTGCCCTGGAACCACGGCGGGCGCCGTTGTGGACAGCACCGGCTGTGAGCCGGATGCAGATATGGACGGTGTCGCCGATGCCCGTGATTCCTGCCCGAACACACCGAAGGGTGCGGACGTTGACGCCCGCGGTTGTGAGCTGGACAGCGACAACGATGGCGTCGTGAACAGCAGGGACCAGTGCCCGAACACCACCGCTGGCGCAGAGGTGGATGCCACCGGCTGCGAGGGTGTCACCGAGACCATCGAGACCTTCGAGATCGAGGTGAAGTTCCCGACCAACAGCTCCGTTATCGGCAATACCTACGATGACGAAATCCGCCGGGTGGCCGACTTCCTGAACGAGAACCCGGAAACCATCGTCGAGATCGCCGGTCACACTGACAGCATGGGTGATGCCGACTACAACCAGTTCCTGTCACAGCGTCGTGCGGAAGCCGTTGCGGCTCGCCTGACCGGTCCTCTGGGTGTCGATCCGGAACGTGTGAATGCCATCGGTTACGGTGAGGAGGCCCCCATTGCCTCCAACGATACCGCCGAAGGCCGCGCGGAAAACCGTCGGGTCGAGGCCCGCATCCAGGTTCGCCGCTAACAGGGAACCGGAACGGACGAAAGGCGCCTGCGGGCGCCTTTCTTTTTGGTATCCACAAAATCACCAGTGACGATAACAGCATGAATCCCGTTCTGGCGCTGACAACCCTGCTGATGGCCTTTTCCGGCACCGCCCTGGCCGAGATCTACCGCTGCGAAAGTAACGGCGCAGTTACCTTTTCCGACCAGCCCTGCGGCAGCGATGCCACTACCATCGAGCTCCGGGACAACCGCATCGGCGGCACCTTCAACCAGAACCTGCCCGAACCGGCCGGCAGGGACTCGGCACGCGAGGCCAACAAGAAGGCCGAACAACCGGAGAAGGCCTCCACCTGCCGCTTCATCAACTCCACGGATCTGCGACGGTACCTGGTGCGGGAACAGGTCGTCAGGGGCATGACCCGGGATCACGTCAGGCGGGCCTTTGGCAATCCTCCGGAAGTGCACACCACCCCCCGGGAAGTCTGGATCTACCAGACCCGTTACTACGGCGCGCTGTACGAACTGACCTATGTGTACTTCAGGGATGGCTGCGTGGAGCGGGTGGAGTATCGCAAACCCTGACCGCATCCAGCAGCAGGTTGCGCGGAGTCAGGGCGCGGTCACAGAAGGTTCCCAGGCGCACCCGGTAACCCTGCTCTTCCAGCGCTACTGCATAGTCCAGTACCAGCCAGAGTTCCAAAGGCCGGCGAAACAGGTGACGCAGCAGTTCATGGCGGCGAACCTGCCTGAACCGCTTTCGGCCTGCATCCAGCCAATGGTCCCAGTCCACCCGATCCGACAGTTCCAGCTGCTTTTTCCGTGCCGCCCATCGACAGAAAGCTTCAAATCCCTCATTCACCAACCGGGGCGGATGGGAGGGCACCGGAAGGTATTGGTCTGAGCCGCGCAGATGCCTTTGCAGCGCGTCAAAACCCAGTCGCCACTGACTGACCAGCGCGGTCTGCGCCCGCACCCTGGCAGGGGCGGTTACAGTCTCCTGGACCGCCAGCCGGAGATCATTCCGGGTCAGCCTGAGTACGTGCGGGTGCTGCTTCGCCTGCCCGGAGAGGGGGTTATATTCAGAGTGGGCGGTCAGGTGGTAGCAACAGGGAGAAAAACTCAGGCGCGGTGCACCGGCGACGCTGCCCCGGCGGATCAGCTGGCGATGCAGGTCACCACAGGCATGCAGGGCCACGCCATGACTGCCGGACGGCCAGCGCAGGTCATCCGCCATCACGTCCTGGCAATGCACGGTCACGGCATCGGCAAAGTGGCGGGCCAACCGGTTGCCGTCATCCACCAACGCCGGATCCCATTCAAATCCCTGCACCGGTTCCGGGCATTGCCGTGCCAGGGTTCTCGACAGGTGGCCCTTGCCGCAGCACCAGTCCAGCACCGGACGGTTCAACGGGATCACTGAGGCGGCGAAGGCTCCGGCCTGGACCCGCTTGCGACCTGGCATGTCGGTGGCAGCCACCTCCGGCAGGGTTGTCTCCGCCGGGGTCGCGGGGGAGGGAGCGAGAACCGGCACCGCTATCCGCTGCTCGTAACCGACCAGGCCGGGAAGCCAGCCACGGATCCGACCTGCAAACTCGATCAGGTGCTGTTCGTAATAGTCGCAGTCCTCATCAGTGAGTGCTTCAAGCCAGGACGACAGTTCCGGGCACGCCTGCGCCCAGGCCGGAGCCGGCTCCATGAATGGTGCCGGCCGCCAGAATTCGGCGTGCCCGGCAAGCCAGTCATTCAAAGCCTGCCAGCGGCTATAAAAAGATGTGGTCGGCTCGTGTAAACTCGCGGCCGGAGGAAACGTCATGCAACTGGCCTTTGTACTTGTCGAACCCAAGGTTCCTGAAAACGTCGGAGCGGCTGCCCGTGCCCTGTGTACCATGGGGTTCGGCGAGCTGTGGCTGGTGAACTCCGACCTGCACACCCGCCCGGAAGCCCACTGGCTGGCCCACGGCAGCGACCATATTCTCGATAATGCGCGCATTTTCCCTGATCTGGCAGCGGTGCGAAACTCCGTAGACTTGCTGATGGGCACCTCCGCCAAGCCCCGCCACAACCGCCAGGACTGGCATACGCCGGACCACCTGCGCACGGTGCTGACCGACAAGGGCGAGTCGGTCGCCACCGCCGCCCTGGTGTTCGGGCGCGAGGATCGGGGTCTGGCCAACGAGGAACTGGCCCTGTGCGACCTGCTCACCGGCATTCCGATGAAAGTGGCCTATCCGTCCCTGAACCTGGCCCAGTCGGTGATGCTCTATGCCTGGGAGATGTCGGGGCTGTCCGTCAACAGTGAGGCGGAAGGCGACAAGCCCGCACCGGCTAAGGCCGGTCTGGGTGCCCTGCGGGAACGCCTCGAACACCTCTTGCCCGACGTTGACACGCCCCCGGAGGGCAAGCTGTCGCAGTGGGTGTTCGAACGCCTGCCACTTCTGTCGGAGCGAGACATCGGATTCGTTCACACCCTGTGTGGCAACATCGAACGAACCCTTCGCAAGAAGTAACCCTATTCCTGAAAGCGTCCGGGGCGGAACGCATCCAGATTGACCGGTGAGGTTTCACCGTCGATGACCCGGGCGATGACATCGGCACTGCCGGCGGACAGGGTCCAGCCGAAGGTACCGTGGCCGGTGTTCAGGTACAGGTTCTCCCTCGGGCCCCGGCCAATGGTGGCCGGGCCGTCCGGGGTCATGGGCCGGAAGCCGGTCCAGGTCTCTGCGGCGTCCAGGTCGGCACAACCGGGGTAGCGGGATTCCACCGATTTGCGAATGGTGGCAATGCGGGCTTCCGGAATGTCCCGGTTGAAGTCCGCCAGCTCCACAAAACCGGTCGCCCGCAGCCGGTTCCCCAGCCGGGTGGAGACCACCTTGTAGTTGTCGTCGTGGATGGTGCTGACCGGGGCGTGCTCCGGATTTTTCAGGGGCACGGTAATGCTGTAGCCCTTGATCGGGTAGATGGGCAGATCCAGCCCGAGGGGGCGCACGAGCGTCGGTGACCAGCAACCGGCACTGAGCACAAAGGCATCCGCCTTGAGAATCTCCCGCTCTCCATCGACGTTGCGCAGAGCCACCGCATCCACCCGGTGTTCACCGGCGATCAGGTTATCCACCTCAACGTTGTAGCGGAATTTCACCCCCTTCTCCTCGCAGGCATTCGCCAGGGCCCGGGAAAACAGGTGGCAATCACCGGTGCCGTCGCTATCGTAACTGAGCGCACCATACAGCGGGCCGCCGCCGACCATACCCGGCTCCTCTTCCCGTACCTGTTCCGGACTCAACAGCCTTGAGGGGATGCCAAGCTCGGTCAGCAGGTTATGCACGTCGCGGTAACCCTCCAACGCCTCGGGCGTGCTGGCCAGATGGAGCAGCCCCTTGTGGTCACCGTCGAAATCGAGGTCCAGCTCTTGCTCCAGTTTCAGGAAGCGCTCCCGGCTGTGAATACCCAAACGCAGCATGGCCCGCCGGTTCAGACCGAACAGGCCCGGAGACCAGGCGTACCGGAGGGTGGCAAACATGAACTTCACCGCTTCCACCGATGGCGGCATCCGCAGCTTCAAAGGACCGTCCTGTTTGAACAGCCATGGCAATGCCTTGAACACCATCGAGGGGTCTGCCCATGGGTAAACCACCCCGTAAGACCGTTGGGCAGCGTTGCCCTTGCTGGTCTCGTTACCGGCAATGTCGTGGCGTTCGATAACCGTTACCTGATGCCCCCGACGATTCAGTTCCCAGGCCGTGGTCACTCCGACCACACCGCCACCGACTACTACAATGTGCATGCACGCCTCCGTGTCCGTTAATTTCAGCTGACCCCGTTCCTGGCCAACAGTTGCCGATATTCCCTGAGTACCGTTTCATCTTCCGCCGGATAATCCGGGGCCAGTTGCCTGAGCTGTTCCGCCAGCATCGCGGCCACAATCGCCCGGGCCTGGGGTTTTCTGTCCCCGGGAACGACAAACCAGGGTGCTTCCGGGGTATGGGTTGCCGCCATCGCCTGCTCGGCAAAGGCCTCATACTCCGCACGTCTGGCCCAGCCATCAATATCGGATTTATCGAATTTCCAACGCTTGCGGGGCTTATCCAGGCGTTTGAGCAGGCGCCGCCGATGCTCATCTTGGGACAGGTTCTGCCAGACTTTCAGGATGGTCGTGCCTTCCTGTACCAGGTGGCGCTCGAAATTACGGATGGACTGGTAACGGTTGTCCCAGTTGTAGCTGTCCGCGGCATGGACCGGCCAGACCCGCTCGGCAATAACCGCTTCGTGATGACTCCGGTTGAAGGCGACCATTTCTCCCAGACCCGGCAGGTAGGGGGTGACCCGCCAGAGAAAATCATGGCGGACTTCCGCCCCTTGCGGCCGGCTGAACGACCAGGCATGGAAGCCGGCCGGGTCCGCGTAGGTGGCCAGCGTACGGATCAGGCTGTCCTTGCCGCTGGTATCAGGGCCGTGAACCACCACCAGCAGTGCCCGCTTGCGATTGGCCCAGAGCCGGCGCTGATATTCACCGATCTCCTCCAGGCTGGCTTCCAGGGCGGGAATCTCCCCGTCATCGTCCAGCAGCGTGGGGTAGTCCCGGAACCGGGGCCGATCGGGATCAAAGCACCAGGAGTTGGCGAACGGCGATACCTCCATAAAATCCTTTCCCATAGTCATAGTCCGAAACAGGTTAACAATCGCACAAACTGGTAAACTTGCGGGGTCAAGTTCCCAGAATAGCAGCCTGACCAAAGGTTGCGATGGAGTTCAGCAAAAGCAATGAGCAAGAAACGTCGCGAGATTCCGGTTTTTGATCACCCGATCATCGAAACCCACTGTCACCTGGATTACCTCAAGGACCGCCCCCTGGAGGAAACCCTGGAGCAGAGCCAGCGGGTGAACATTGAACGCGTGATCACCATCGCGGTGTCACCGGAGAACCTGGCCAAAGTCCGGGAACTGAGCCAAGTGGCGCCCTGGGTCTACGGCACCCAGGGCATCCATCCCCACGAGGCGGAAACCTATACCGATGAGGTGGAACAAGAGATCCGCAGCCACGCCGGCGACGACAAGATCGTGGCGGTGGGTGAGATCGGCCTGGATTATTTCTACGACAACGCCGACCGCCAGGTACAGCGGGACGTATTCCGCCGCCAGCTGCAGATTGCCTGTGACACCGACCGGCCGGTGGTGATCCACAGTCGTGAAGCGGACGAGGACACCATCGCCATCCTCCAGGAGTTCGAGGCGACCCTGAAACGCCGCGGGGTCATTCACAGCTTCACCTCGGGCCCGGGCCTGGCCCGCTATGCCCTGGATCAGGGCTGGTGCCTTGGCTTCAACGGCATCACCACCTTCAACAAGGCGGAGAATGTGCGCGATATCGTACGCATGGCGCCCATCGAGCAGATCCTGCTGGAAACCGATGCCCCCTTCCTGACGCCGGTACCCTACCGGGGCCGGGAAAACGCGCCATTCTATCTGCCCTTCGTGGCCGAGAAGATTGCTGAGGTCAAGGACTTGCCGCTGGATCAGGTTCTGGCGCAGACTTACGCCAACAGCCTCAGGACTTTCTTCCCCGAGCGATGACCGCAACCATCTTCCAGATCCTCGGCGGCCTGGCACTGTTTCTGCTGGCCATGGAGATGATGACCGACGGGTTGAAGAATGCCGCCGGGCGCCATCTCCGCCATCTGCTGGGAAGCTGGACGCGGACGCCCGTCCGCGGCCTGGCGGCGGGATTTCTGATCACCGGTATCGTGCAGTCGTCCGGCGCAGTCACGGTGGCCACCATCGGCTTCGTGAACGCCGGCCTACTCGGGCTCTCCCAGTCCCTGGGGGTCATCTTCGGCTCGAACATCGGAACCACCATGACCGCCTGGCTGGTGAGCCTGGTGGGTTTCGGCTTCAATATCGAGGCCTTTGCCCTGCCCCTGCTGGCCCTCGGCATGGGGCTCAAGCTGGCCACCAACAACACTCGTAGTGAGGCGCTGGGCCAGGCTCTGGCGGGCTTCGCCCTGTTCTTCCTGGGCCTGTCGATCCTGAAGACATCGTTGGAGTCCCTGACCGCGGGAATCGACAGCCAGACCCTGATCGACACGGGTTACGGATTGCCGATGTTCATCCTGATCGGTTTTCTGGCCACGGTACTGACCCAGTCCTCCAGTGCGGCCCTGGCCATTGTCCTGACCGCGGCCGCCGGCGGACTAATTCCGCTGAACAGCGCCGCTGCAGCGGTGATCGGCGCCAATCTGGGGTCCACTTCCACCGCCGCGCTGTCCGCGCTCAAGGCCACCGCCAATGCCCGGCGCCTGGCCATTGGACACATCCTGTTCAATGCGGCGACCGGTGTCATTGCCCTTCTCATTCTGCCGGTCATGCTCTGGATCGTGGCCTTGATGGCCCACTGGCTTGAACTGGACGCCAATGTCGCGGTGTCCCTGGCCCTGTTCCACACCCTGTTCAATGTCCTCGGGGCACTGCTGATGCTGCCGTTTACGCCCCACTTTGCACGCTTTCTCGGACGGCTGTTCCGGAGCAAGGAAGAGGACAACGCGGAACCGCGGCACCTGGACAATACCCTGGTGGCCACGCCGGAACTGGCAGTGGCCGCGGTGGATGAGGAGATGAAGCGCCTGATCGGGCTGATTCGGGGGTTGCTCAGGGTCTGCCTGGACCGGGAAGACCTTAAGCCGGCGCAGATCCAGCCGAAGGCGGACGCCTGCCGGAGCCTGAACTCGGCCATCGTCGATTATGTCTCGAGAGTCAGGGCGGAAAAGATGCATCCCTCTACCGTGGATGCCCTGACCCTGAGCATCCGCACCTGCCGGTACCTGATGGAGGCTACAGACCTGGCGGGGGAACTGCTCAAACTCAAGGTGGCCAAGGACCAGCCACGTATGGCCCGACTGTCCGACGCACTGGAGCGGTACATCAACACCCTGAGAACCCTGGTCGCCGCAGATGAGCCCCTGCCAGCCACCGTGGATGAGGCTGAAACGATCTACCATCAGCTCAAATCGGAGCTACTGGCCATGATTGTCCGTCGCGACATCGCCACCACCGATGGCGAGCAAATCCTGGATACCCTCAGCTCGGTCCGGCGTCTGGTTGACCAGTGGCACAAGGCTCTCGCCTGGCAGCCGGTTTCCAGGCTCCTGGACGGGGATCAGGAAGTGGCGCTGTCAAACCCGCAGTAACGGTTGCGCCCTTGCTGCTTGGCCTGATACATGGCCTGGTCGGCCTGACGGAGTAGCTGGTCGCCATCGAGCTCCTCATCCCGGGGATAGAGGGTGAAGCCAATACTTGCCGAGACCTCTACCAGGTGACCGGCCACCGGAACCGGTTCGGAAATGGCGTGCAGCAGCCGCGCGAGCAGATTCTCCAGCACAGTCGGTTCTGTAACATTGACGATCAGTGCAGCGAATTCGTCACCCCCTAGACGGGCCAGGGTGTCTTCCTCCCTCAACTCCGCCCGCATACGGTTGGCCACCTCCACCAGCAGCTCATCACCCGCCTTGTGGCCAAAGGCGTCGTTGACCGGCTTGAACTGGTCCAGATCGATGTATACCACCGCCAGCAGATCCTCCTGACGCCTGGCCTGGGCCATGACCTGCTGCATCCGGTCGGTAAACAGAACACGATTCGGCAGATGCGTCAGCGCATCGTAATGCGCCATGGTACGCAGCTCCTTCTCCTGGGCCTTTAGACGGGTGATGTCCGAGAATATGCCCATAAAATGGCTGATAGCACCTCGGTCATCCCGGACCCCGCTCACTGTCAGCGCCATGTTGAAACGCTCACTGTCCTGGCGCTTGCTGGCAAACTCACCGGACCAGAAACCGTGGGACCGGGCACTGGCGAACACGCCAATGCCCTCCTCCAGAGGCAAGGGTGGCAGCCGGCCAATGGCCTCGGCCCGCGCTCGACCGGTAATTTCCACGTAGGCGTCATTGACGTCGATGATGACGCCGTGGAGATCGGTAATAAAAATGGCCTCCCGGGCATGGTCAAACACACTGGCAGCCATGCGTTGGCGTTGCTCCGCCTCTTTTCGACCGGTGATGTCGTACCAGGAACACAGGACATGGGGCTGCGGCTCTTCTGTTTCATGCACTGGCGCCAGGGTCATGTCGACCCAGACCTCCGAACCGTCCGAACGCCTGAAGACCCATTCGACCTGGACGACCTCACCGCGGTCCACCCGCCGCAACAGTCTTTGCATTTTTTGCCGCGAAACGTCGCCATCAGGCTGCGTTTGGGGCGAAAAAGCGGCAATATCCTTGCCCAGTAACGACCGGGGCATGGCATACCTCAGCAACTCCAGGGCGGCGCGATTGCTATCCACGAACTCACCGCCACGGAGCATCAGCATGGGTTGGGGCCAACTGAGGATCAAACGCCGGAGCCGTCGCTGCTCAGCGGCCAGCTCCCGTTTCTTGCGGCGCAACCACAACATGGAGCCTGTCAGCAGCAAGACCAGGATCAAGGTAGCCGTCAGCCACACCCAATACTGTCTGACCAGCTCGCCCCAGGTCAGTTGCGGCAGCTCATCGTAGGGCTCGACACGAAGTTCCCGGGCCAGGTATTCAACAGACTGGTAATCGGCGGGCGGGGCAAAGCCGGCAATACCGGCACTCAGCGCCGCCGGATAATTCTCCTCAATGGCAAACAGGGCCGACGCCACACGGCGAACAATATCGCTGTCCACGTGGGGCAGAGCTGCAATGGGCCATTCGGGATAAAGTCTCGTGGAGACCACATAGGGAAAGCCGGCAAGGTTCTGGCGATTGAGAATGCGTATCCGGTCTGCCAGTCCCGGATCATCCGCGATCAGTTCCTCCAGAATCCCGGTCCGTACAAACCCGATCTCGGCGTCCCCGGTCAACACAGAGCGCAACACCCGGTCATGGCTGCGTACCAGTTTGACCCGGTTATCCGTGAGAACATCCACACCGGCCTCTTTCAGCTCGAGCACCTGGCTCTGGAAACCACCCAGGAAATGACGCCCGGGCGAGGCAATTGTCTTGCCCCTGACATCCGCCAGGCTGGTAATGTCATCCCTGTTTGCACTGGCAAAGATCACTCCCCCGAGACTCGCAGAGGCCACTCCGTCGTGCTTGCGGACCAGGGTGGCGAGCACCCCGGACAGACTGCGCTCACTGCGGATCACCAGGAACTGACTCGGGTTGGTCAGGAAAAAATCCAGCTGGTTGGAGGCCAGCGCCGAGCGCATCTGCGCCTGATCCAGAACCTGCAGTTTCACCGGGATTCCGATCCGTCCGGTGAGGTAATCCACCAGGGGCTGATATCGCTCCTTCATGATGAAATCTGGACGATAGGCATAGATACCGAACCGAACTTCCTGGAAGCCCTGAGCCAGAACCGTCCCCGGGAAGGACACAATCAGGACAGCAAACGCCAGATACCCGAAAATCCACCGCTTCATGCAAGACTCCTGGGCAGGAAGCCGTTATCACTGAAGCGGTCCACCTCAAGTGGTCTCGGAACCAGGCCCTCCCGGGCGAGCATCCGGGAAAGACTGCGGGCAACCTGCTCGACACGGCCATCTTTGGCCAGATACCGACGGTTCGAGGCCAGATCCGGGAACATGACCGAGGCCATAGCAAGCTTCACATCCGCAGGGGAGATCCCCTGGCGGGTTGCAACCCGATAGACCGAATCATGCTGGTTGCGAATCAGGTGGCGAAGGCCGGAAAAATGCGCCTCCAGCAGCGCTCGAACAGCATCCGGTACCCGGGCTGCGAACTTACGGGTCACCACCAGCACATCGAAAATGGTTTCAGGCAATTGCCTGCTGTCGAACAGGCGCGCGCCACCAAGGCCGAGGAGAATCGAGGCGGTCGGCTCGTAACAGGCGATGGCATCCACTTCTCCCTGTTGCCAAAGACCGACGTGCTGGTCGACCGGCACATCGATGACGGTCACTTCGTCCCGTTCGATGCCGGCCTGATCCAGGATGTTCAGCAACAGGGTGCCGGATACTCCGGCCAGTTCCACCGCGATCCGTTTTCCCCGCAACTGGTCAAGCTTCCTGATTTCCGGTTTTGCCACCAGTACATCCGCCCCGACGGACACATCGGTTACCCCGACCACCAACAGTTGAGGACTATCAACATGCACTCGTATGGCCTCATCGAGGGTCAGCGCGGCACCGTCGAGCTTCCCTGATTTGAGCAATTCCATGGAATCCAGGGCCGAGGATCCCTTCACCAGCTCCACCGAAGCCGGTAGCCAGCCGAACTCTTCTGCAAGGTAAAGTGATTCGTAGCCAATCCAGGGATGAATTCCGAACCGGAGCGGGCTGGACGCGCCACAACCACGAAGCCCCAGGGCGGCAAAGCCGGCTGCCAGAGAAGCTCCCAGAAAATGGCGGCGGTGCATCAGAAACTCCGGACCAAGGCGTTACGTTTTCTTCATATTCTTGTAGGTTATTATCTTACTGCGTGCCATTACAACGGTAAAACCCCGATTGACCGCCGGTAAAAGGCCCTAGCCCAGGGAAAGGAACACCCCCATCAGGACAGGCGAAAGGAACGAGAGCAGGAATCCGGATGCAATGGCCACCGGCACACATGCCAGACCACCGCTGCTGCGAATCACCGGGAGGGTAAAGTCCATTGCCGTTGCACCGCCATAACCGATCGCCATTGCGGGCCTTGAGGCAACCAGCAGGGGGATGATCGCCAAGGCGATGATCTCCCGGAGCACGTCGTTGAGGAAAGCAACCCCACCCCAGGCAGGACCGAGGGCATCGCCGACGACGATGCCCGACAAGGAATACCAGCCAAACCCCGATGCCAGGGCCAGCACGTCATGCCAGGGCAGCCCGAGTATGGGAATCAGTAACACGCCGGCCACCAGCGAGCTGACCATCACCGAAAGGGCCATGCCCAACCCCTGCCGGTTCATCAGCAGCTTGTGCAGGGACAGCCCGGCGTTTCGCAGTTGCAGACCGATCAGGAACAGCAGGAGCATCAGTGCCCAGGTAGCCACCTGGTCGGTCATGGGCAGGGCCGGCAGCAGAAAATAGCCGGCAACCAGCCCGGCGATCACCGCCACCAGCGGTTTCAGCCCGGCCAGGAACAGACGCCGGTAACCGGGCCGCCCGTCACTGTCATCCCGCTCCACTTTCATCGGCTGCCAGCGGTGAAACAGCCACAGGCCGGCCATGTTGGCCAAGAACAATACGACCACCAGGGCGGTGACCTGTACCGCCATGTTGCCCAACTGGGCCGCCAATCCCTCCATCTGGCCGAGCCCCAGGCCCAGTAACGCCAGGATGAAATACACCAGCGTCTCGACAGTGTAATGGATGACCGTCATTAGCCGGCGATTGGCCAGGGGAATGGCAAAACCGAGAAATAGCGGTGCCAGTATCAGCAGGGCTCCGGTGAGCATGGCGTCCTCAGGCTGGAATAACGGGGAAGCGTCCCGGGCGGGGCGCCGGAATGTCGGAAAGGATCAAACTCAGTGCAGCACGTGGCCCGACCGGTCCTGCACCAGTACCCAGGGCGCCACGACCACCGCCCAGAGCTCGGCATTGCGATCGTACCAGGTCCGGGCAACGTCAGGGGAGACATCTCCCACCTGGCCTTTCTGCATCCACTGCTCGAACTGCGTCTTGTTGTCGGCGGTGAGCTCGGCGGCAACCTCCAGCAAATCCAGTTCCGGTGCCACACGCACGACCTGACCCCGGGCATAGTAAGTCTGGAGCTCGTGCCAGTTGATGCGGGAGGTTTCGAGGTTGAGTTTGGCCTTGATGTCGTCTCGGGAGGATTCAGCCATGGGACCTTGTCTTCGTTCAACGGGTGGTTGGAAAGGGCGCCAGCTTACCTGAAATCGGGGTACAAAACACGGGATGAGGATGGGGTCAGATCGGCTGATCTGACCCCGAGGGGATTCTCCCGAGCTCGGCGGTTAACCAGGGGTCAGATGAAGGCGTTCATCAGACCCCGACCTGGCTCGACTGCAGAGGTAAACCCGGGGTCAGATGAACGCTTTAATCTGACCCCACTTTCACGCTTCAGGCGTTCTTCAGCATCTCCCGCACCACATAGTGCAGGATACCGCCATGCTGGAAGTACACCGCCTCGTTCGCGGTATCAATCCGCGACTTGAGTTCACAGCTCTCGGTGGAGCCGTCCTTGTACTTCACGGTCATCTTCAGGGTCTGGCCCGGCTTGATATCGCCGGACAGGCCTTCGATGCTGATGGTTTCTTCACCGGTCAGTTTCAGGCTCTTGCGATCCACGCCCTCCGGGAACTGCAGGGGCATCACGCCCATGCCGATCAGGTTGGAGCGGTGGATCCGCTCGTAGCTTTCCGCCACTACGGCCTTGACGCCGAGCAGGCGGGTACCTTTCGCCGCCCAGTCCCGGCTCGAACCGGTGCCGTATTCCTTGCCGGCAATGACCACCAGCGGCGTGCCGCTATCCTGGTACTTCATGGCGGCATCGTAGATGGCCATCTGCTCACCGGTGGGCACGAATTTGGTGAAGCCGCCTTCCACGCCATCGAGCATCTCGTTCCTGATGCGCACGTTGGCGAAGGTGCCGCGCATCATCACCTCGTGGTTGCCCCGGCGGGAGCCATAGGAGTTGAAGTCTTTCGGCTCCACCCCATGCTCCTGCAGGTATTTTCCGGCAGGGGTATCGGGCTTGAAGGAACCGGCCGGCGAGATGTGGTCGGTGGTCACCGAGTCACCCAGCAGGGCGAGGATATTGGCATCCCTGATGTCATCGATGGGGTCCGGCTGCTCGCCCATACCCTCAAAGAACGGCGGATGCTGGATGTAGGTGGACTTGTCCGACCACTCGTACACCTTGCTCTCGGGCACCTTGATGGACTTCCAGGTCTCGTCGCCCTCGAACACCTCGCCGTACTCCTTGCGGAACATGTCGGTCCTGACCTTCTCCACCGCCTCGGCGATTTCCTTCTGGCTCGGCCACAGGTCCTTAAGGTAGACCGGGTTACCGTCCTTGTCGGCACCCAGCGCATCCTTGGTCAGGTCCACCCGGACGTTACCGGCCAGGGCGTAAGCGACCACCAGCGGGGGTGACGCCAGCCAGTTGGTTTTCACCAGCGGATGCACCCGGCCCTCGAAGTTGCGATTACCGGACAGCACCGACGCGACAGTCAGATCACCATCGGTAATGGCCTTTTCCACTTCCTCCGGCAGCGGACCGGAGTTGCCGATACAGGTGGTGCAACCGTAGCCCACCAGGTTGAAGCCCAGTTTGTCGAGATCATCCTGCAGGCCGGCCACCGCCAGGTAGTCGGTAACCACCTTGGAACCCGGTGCCAGGGAGGTCTTCACCCAGGGCTTGGTGCTCAAACCTTTCTCCACCGCCTTTTGCGCGATCAGGCCGGCGGCCATCATCACGCTGGGGTTGGAGGTGTTGGTACACGAGGTAATGGCAGCAATCACCACGGCGCCCGGGTCCAGCCGGGATTTCTCACCGTTCATGTGCAAGGGCTGACTGGCCGGATGTTCGAAATAGGCGTCCTGGGCGCCAACGGCGGTACCACCGCCCTCGGATTCCAGCTTCTCCTCCCTGGATTCGGCGGGGCCTTCGGCGGTTTCCATCAGCAGCTCGAAGGAGGCCTTCATGTTGGTCAGGGCCACCCGGTCCTGGGGCCGCTTCGGGCCGGCCAGGCTGGCCTCGACATCGCTCATGTCCAGTTCCAGGGTGTCGGTATAGACCGGCTCATGGCCCGGCTCCCGCCACAGACCCTGGGCCTTGGCGTAGGCTTCCACCAGCTCCAGCTGGGCTTCATCGCGACCGGTCAGGCGCATGTAGGTGAGAGTCTGCTCGTCAACCGGGAAGAAACCACAGGTGGCACCGTATTCCGGAGCCATGTTGGCGATGGTGGCCCGGTCCGCGACCGGCATGTCTTTCAGACCGTCGCCGTAGAATTCGACGAACTTGCCCACCACGCCCTTCTTGCGCAGCATTTCAGTGACGGTCAGCACCAGGTCGGTGGCGGTGATACCTTCCCGCAACTTGCCGGTGATCTTGAAGCCGATCACCTCGGGAATCAGCATGGACACCGGCTGACCAAGCATGGCCGCCTCGGCTTCGATACCGCCAACACCCCAGCCCAGGATACCCAGGCCGTTGATCATGGTGGTGTGGGAATCGGTGCCCACCAGGGTGTCCGGATAGGCAATGGTCTTGCCGTCCACGTCTTTCTGCCAGACGGTCTTGCCCAAGTACTCCAGGTTCACCTGGTGGCAGATACCGGTGCCCGGCGGCACCACCCGGAAATTGTCGAAGGCCTGCTGGCCCCAGCGTAGGAATTCGTAGCGCTCCTGGTTGCGCTCCATCTCGATGGCCACGTTGTCCTTGAACGAGGATGCATCGCCAAACTTGTCCACCATTACCGAGTGGTCGATCACCAGATCCACCGGCGACAGTGGGTTTATCATCGCCGGATCCTTACCGGCGGCCTTAACCGCCTCACGCATGGCCGCCAGATCAACCACGCCGGGCACCCCGGTGAAGTCCTGCATCAGGACACGGGCCGGACGGTACTGGATCTCGGTATCGGAATTGCGATCCTTGAGCCATTGCATCATGGCGTCGATGTGGGACCGGTCGACCGTGAGGCCATCCTCGTTACGCAGCAGGTTCTCCATCAAGACCTTGAGCGAGAATGGCAGGCGGTTGAGATCGCCCAGGGTTTTGGCCGCCTCGGGCAGGCTGTAGTAGTGGAAGGTCTTGCCACCCGCATCCAGGGCGGAAAGGGTATTCAGGCTGTCTTTTCCAAGACTTTCATTCGACATGTGGTGCCTCCCTTCAAAAGGTTCAGCGATGTGAAGTTACCTTTAACTATTGCAGCTAATGACAGGACTTCAACCGATGTCCGGTGAATGTTCGGGATCACTTCCGTGAATATCAGACCAAGGTCGACACCGAAAGTTGCAGGCACAGATCCGGCTGACCGGCGGCCCGGATCTCAGGTCTGTCGCTGACCATAAAGCTGGGCGTAGATGCCCTCCCGGGCGATCAGTTCCTCGTGTCGCCCCTCCTCGATGATCCGGCCATCCTCGAACACGCAGGCGCGGTCCGCCTGCTTCACGGCACTGAGCCGGTGCGCGATAATCAAAGTGGTCCGCTGCCTGAGAAAGTCTTCCAGGTCCCGGTGAAGCTGGTACTCGGTCTCGGCATCCAGGGCCGAGGTGGCCTCATCGAGAATCACCAGGGACGGATCCGACAGCACCATGCGGGCAATGGCCAGTCGCTGACGCTGCCCGCCAGACAGTCGAACGCCCTGGCGACCGATCACGGTATCCAGCTGGTCGGGCATGGCCGCCACCATAGTATCGAGCTGGGCGATACGCAGCGCCTCCCACAGCTCGGCATCCGGCTTGTCCCGGCCGAGGGTGAGATTCTGCCGGATGGTGTCGTTGAACAGGGCCGGATGCTGCAACACGGTGGCCACATGTTCCCGCAACCTCGGCAGCCCGATCCGCCGCACCGGTACATCGTTGATCAGCACCTCGCCCTGCTGGGGCGTGTACATGCCCAGGATGATCTGTACCAGGGTGGATTTACCGCCGCCGCTGGCGCCGACCACCGCCACTTTCTCACCGGGCTCCAGATGCAGGTTGATGCCCCGCAACACCTGCTCGTCGCCATAACCGAAATGAATGTCCCTCAGGGTCAGGCTTACCGTGTGATGGCCACGGAACGGGTCTTCCAGCGCCGGATAGCGCGGTTCCTCCTTCAGCTCCAGCAAACGGTTGATGCGCCCCAGGGCAGCGTTGGCGGCAAACCACGCGTATTGCATGTTCAGCATCTCCTGGACCGGCGTAAGCATGAACCACAGGTAGCCGAAGATGGCGAACATCATGCCGATGCTCAGATCACTGAACAGAACGGTGACCATCGCGGCAGCCCGGAACACGTCGACACCAAACTGGAACAGGGCAAAACTGGCCCGGGTGGCAGCGTCACTGCGCCACTGGAAGCGGATGGCATGATCCCGGACCACCCGCGCCCGATCGATCAGCAGTCGCAGGTAGTGTTTTTCCCGGTTCGCTGCCCGGAGCTGGTGAATGGCGTCCAGGGTTTCGGTCAGGTCGCCCTGGAATTCCTCGTAGGCGCTGTTCTCCCGACGCTTGAGCTCCTTGACCTGCTTGCCGATCAGGATGGTGGCGAAGATCACCAGCGGATTGAACAGCAGGATCAACAAAGCCAGTTGCCAATGCACCCAAAGCAATACCGCGGCGGTGCCGATCACAGTCAGACTGGCCACCAGAAACCGGCTGATGGTGGTCCCCAGGAACTGGTCCATGGTGTCCAGGTCGGTGATGAAATGGCTGCTGATGGCCCCGGAACCGCGGGTCTCATACTCCGACATGGCCACGCGCTGGAGCCGGCCCAGCAGCCGGGAGCGCATGCGGAACACCACGTCCTTGGACACCTTGGAGAATTCCCGGGACTGCAAGACATTGAAGAACAGGGCGGCCGACCGGAGCAGCAATGCTGCCAGTACCATCAACCCAATGTAGACCACAGGCTGCTGCCAATCCGCAGGCAGGAGGGTATCCATGATCGGAAGTACCGGTCCTGCCTCGTCCAGCAGAACCTCGTCCACCAGTACCGGCAGCAACAGGGGCACCGGTACCGCCATGACCGTTGCCAGGATTGCCAGTAGGTTGGCCCGCACCAGCCGCGGCTTGTGCTTGAGCGCCAGCAGGAAGATGTCGCGCCAGCGGTAGGGCTGATGCCCGGCAGCGGAATCAGCCGACTGTTGCAGGTTGTTGTGTTGCAAGACTCCTCCGGACCCCGAATACCTTCGGTTCAATACGGACGCTATGGGCTGTCAGTCTACCTGTTAACCAGGTAGCTGCGCGGCCCTTTCAGTTCTGTCATCATGACCCGCCTGACTCTGACGGACCAGGAACCCGACCCGCTGTGAAACACGACTGCCACTACCACCCCGGTGAACCCGCCAAATGGCACTGCGGCGAATGCCAGATCCACTACTGCAGCCGCTGCATGCCCGATGCCGATACCCGCCAGCGCAAGGCGCTCTGCCCGCACTGCAGCAAGGCCATGCGCTACCTCGGGGCCGCCACCGAGGCGGTCCCGTTCTGGAACCGGATCGGTGCCTTCTTCCGCTATCCGTTCCACAGCGACCCGCTGATCGTAATTGCCATCTGCACCCTGGTGCCGGTGATTGCCCCGGCGAACCTGATCGGCATCCTGATCTGGATTGTGCTCGCCCTGGCCCTGTTCAAGTATACGTATGCGGTGATCAATCACACCGCCGAAGGCCACCTGAAGCCACCCCCTGTGGCCGTCGCCTTTACCGGAAGCGGCTTTGATATCGTGGTTCTGCAACTGCTGGTCTTTGTCGTAATGGGCGGCCTGGTGGGCGCCGCCGCCATGCTGGGCGGGCCGATCCTCGGCATGCTGGCCATCGCCTTCGTGGTGCTGGCCCTGCCCGCCAGCATCATGGTCCTGGCCATGGAACGTTCGGTGGGAGCGGCAGTGAACCCCATGAACCTGGCGTTGCTGATTTCCCGCATCGGGACACCCTATTTCCTGCTTTACGGCTATCTGATCCTGCTCACCCTGGCTTCCGGCGCCGCCCAGGATTTCGCCCTGAACCACTTCCCTCTGTGGTTCTCCCAGCCCCTGGCCGGCTTCCTGAACAGTACCTTCACCCTGATCCTGTTCCACATGCTCGGCTACCTGCTGTTCCAGTACCAGGAAGAGCTGGGTTTTGCCGCCGACGTCCAGGACGGCGAGACCCTCGCCCAGGCCCAGAGCCGGGACAGGACCGCCCGGTTTGATGCCGATATCGACATGAACCTCAAGGACGGCCATTACGACCGGGTACAGTCCATGCTGAAAGAAGCTCTGAAACGGAACCCGGACAATGCCCTGAGAGTCGCCCAGCTATACAAGCTGCTGATGGCGCGCCGGGATGTCCCGGAGCTGCAACGTTACCACGCCCGAATCCTCAACTGGCTGGCGAACAGCAACGACGGCGAGGGTATTGCCGGACTGGTCACCCTGCTGCAGGAGGCCGAGCCCACTTTCCGGCTCGAGGATCCGGAACTGAATGTGCGCTGCGCCAGCGCCATGTATCACCGGGGCCGTTTCAAACCCGCTCTGCGACTGCTCCAGGATTTCCACAAACGTTTCCCGGACAGCGACCAGCTGGCCCCGGCGTACCTGCTGGTGGCGCAGATTCTGGCCAATGGGCTCAACCAGTGGGAGAAAGCCACTGCCTTCCTGACGTTTATCCAGAAGAAGTGCCCGAATCATCCGCTGCATGGGCAGATCGGGACGTATCTGGCGCAGGCGGAGAAGCGTGAGCCGCTGAAGGGCCCGAAAGCGAGTTTTGCTGTTGCGGAATGAGGTGTGAAGGTGAAGTTGGGGTCAGATGAAGGCTTTCATCTGACCCCGGTTTGGAGGCGAACTGGCGAGGTTGGTCTGACGCAGGGGTCTGAAGAACACTTTCTTCTGACCCCGTTTTCACCGCCGGCCAGCCCGCTCAACCCAGTAACTGCCGATAATGCCGTGCCTTGGGCTCCATCTGACGCTTCTCGAACTCACTCACCAGCAGACGACAGGCCTCTGAAGTCAGCAATTCATCGCCGGCGGCCCGCAGCCGCTCGAAAGCCTTTTCCGCGGCCTTGAAATTCTGCTGCTTCAGGCTGGTAAACAACACCCGGTTGTGGTCCTCGGCGGCCAACGGCTGGTGGTGCTCGCCCTTGCCGAGATATTCCTCCCACACTTCAACCATCTGCTCCGGCTGCCGCCGGCTTAGGGCATCTTCCATCAGCTCACGGGTGCGGTCCCGGTACTCGGGCAGGTCCGGCCTCAGTTTGGCCAGCTGGTACAGGTGCTCCAACAGGATCGGCCGGTCCGGGTAGTGCTGGCGCAGGGCCTCAAACTGCCGGCGGGCCAGGTCGAATTCCATCCGGCCGAGGCTTGCCATGGCCTGGGCATAGCTGGTGGTAAAGCGGGCGTCCTGTTCACTTTCCTCCGGCTCGAAGAACTCCTCCCGCACATGGAGCCAGCTGCGCCCAAACAGCCAGACCAGGCCAGCCCCGGCTACCAGACCGCCGGCGTGAGCCATGTAGGCGATTCCGGTGGCGCCGGCGAACCAGTAGTCGTAGATCTCCTTGCCCAGCCAGACCGGCAGCATGGCCAGCGCTGGTGCCCGGAAATAGTTGAAGTACACCCCGAGGAAAAAGAAAAACCGGATCTTCTGCAAACCGTAGATGGCGACGTACATACCCATCAGCCCCGAAATCGATCCCGACGCCCCCACCAGCGGAAGCGGGCTGCCCGCGGAAAAGGCCGTGAACACCAGGCCGGATATGGCACCGCACAGCAGATAGGCCATCAGGAACCGCCCGGGACCGAGTGCCTTCTCCACTGTGAAGCCGAGCAGGAACAGGAACAGCAGGTTGCCGATGATATGACCCCAGCCACCATGGAGGAACTGGTAGGTAATCAGGGTGTAGGGTTTGAGATCGGCCGGCACCAGGCCCAGCTGCTGGGCACTGAGCTGGCTGATGAATTCCTGTTCAATCGCAGTCCGGTGTTCGAGCCAGTATTCCCGCTCCGCCGGTGCCCAGTGGATATCGCGGTTCTCCAGCAGGTAGTGGTAGAACTCGCGGTCCATCATAAGACTGATGGCAATCCAGAACTCTGCGTTCTCCTCCCGCAGCTGCTGGAACTCCTGCAAGTCGTAGACCCGCTCTTCCTCGCCGCGGAACTGGATCTGCCGTTGCAGGTAATCCTCGTAGACGGGCGCTTCCAGCTCCTGGAGGTCCTGGGAGAGATACTGCTCAACCGCCTGCTCGATCTTGCGGCTGTCTCCGCCCTGGTAGAACAGGAAAACCAGCAGGCAGGCGAACATCAGCCCCAGGGTGACCAGGGGTGGGCGTTTCCAGTTAACGGCATTCTCGGCGGGGATAATCAGCATCGGCGGTCACAATTCATCATATTCTGTCCCTGAAAACCTGCTTTTTTACCACAGCCCTGCCCGTATTTCCCGGTGTAATAGGTCCTGAGGCGACGGTTACAGCGGCTTAACCCGAGAAATGTGGACAGGCCCACAGATAGCGGGGCCGGTGCGAGACACTGTCATACCGGAGTCATATTAATGACATTAAATCGTTGGCAGCCTGACGACGCACTCGCGTCCTATCGACCTTTCGCCAATTGCCGTTATTCCTGCCACCACCAATAGTGGACGGGAATAACAAGAAAAACCGGATATTGGAAGCAAGGATACTGCACATGACCGTACTCGTTTTGGACAACCCGGAACTGCTGGCCAAAGCGGCGCTGGCATCAGGTTTTACGGCGGCGATGACCACCCCTGCGGGACAAAGACCTCATCGACTGAAATTTCATTTCGGTTTCAACAAACATGCCCTCGATTGCGATGATCTGACGATCATCCGCCAGCATGCCGCCTATCTCCGGCAATATCCGGGGTTGAAAGTGCGGATCCACGGCCATGCCGACAACTTTGGCACCGAGGATTACAACCAATTCCTGTCCAGGTTGCGGGCCAGCACCATCGCCCGAATCCTGATCCGGGAAGGCGTGGGCGAGAACCAGATCCAGCTGGCGCACTGGGGATCAACCCGGCCGCTGGCCACGCTTGAAGATCATGCCGCCAACCGGCGGGTGGAACTGGAATACCTGACCCAGGAAATGGCCCAGGCCCTGTAGTTCAGAAAGGCCAGGTCACAACAAAAACGGGGGCCATAGGCCCCCGCTTGTTTTGTGACGGTTCAACCGCCGTAGACCTGCCACACATTCCAGAATAACAGCAGCGATGCCACCAGGATCGCCAACCAGGTCAGGATGATGCCGATCATCCGGGCCGGATGAGGCCCGCCACGACCATTGATCATGCCCCAGGCATGCAGGATACGCCCCACCACCAGGGCCATGCCGGTCCAGTACACGAAACCACTGGGCACACCGTTGAGCTCCGCAAGCCCCAGCATCAGTAACCCCAGGGGCGCATATTCCACCAGGTTGGCATGGGCGCGAACCGCCGCTTCGAAATCCCGGTCATCGGTGACGCCCAGACCCTTGCGGTACTTGAGCCGGAACCTTACCACCTGGGCCGAAAGCACCAGCAGGAGCAAACCGATTACAGCGGCGTAGACTCCGGTTACCGGGACGATCATGTTTAACCCTTCTTGATCTTGTTAACGATGGCCAATAGCAGAACAGCCCCGACGGTGGCCGTTACCAGCCGGCCGACAGCACCGTGGGCCGACAACTGCAGAAGCCCGAACAGAAAACCACCAATGAACGAGCCGACGATACCGATACCAATGTTGGCCAGTACACCAAAGCCGCGCCCCTTCATGATCAGCCCGGCCAGCCAGCCGGCCACACCACCAATAATCAGAAAATAAATCAGGTTCATCTCTCGCCTCTCCCTGAGGATGCTTCAAGAAACGGTCAGTCCACGCAAAGACTGCCCTGTTTCCTGCGGTGCTTCAAGCACTTCCGACACTGGAAGCGGGCGTGATGGAGGCAATGGCCTCGGCCATCCGGGACCGGCAGCGTTCGATCAGCTCGGGCACATCCTCGGGTCTGAGATCAGCGGTTTCGATCGGGGGAAGGATTCGGATAGCCACCGGCTCACGACGTCCCAGCAGGCCACAGGTTTTGTCGGCGTATTCACTGGCGCAGACCATGGTGATCGGGGCGCCGGAAGCAACAGCGGCATGGAAGGCACCCTTCTTGAAGCTGCCCAGCCCCTTGCCATGGCTGCGGGTACCCTCGGGGAACACCCACAGGCTTTTCCGGTCGTGAGCGATGGTTTCGCCGACCAGTTGCATGGCCGCGACGGCTTTCTTTGAGCGGGAGCGGTTCAGGATGACGTTGCCCCCCAGCCAGAATACCTGACCGAAAAACGGCAACCAGACCAGAGAAGATTTTCCAACCGTGACCGTCCGTGGAGGCAGCAGATCCCCCATCACAAACAGGTCATCGTTGTGCTGGTGATTGGCGATCACCACGGTGGGCCGGTCCTGCGGCATGTTCTCCCGGCCTTCGATAGGGCGCTCCATACCCAGGATCCAGCGTCCGAAACGGGCGACCACCCATCCCAGCATACGGTTGTTATCCGGATTAAACGGGCGGGCAAGGTACAGAACCAGTGCCAACAGACTGATTACCGGCACGCTCAGCCACGCCAACAGCTTTCTAAAAACACCCATCAGGTACAGCTACTCTGTTGCATAAAACTGGCGCACAAGTGTACGCCAAGGTCATAGCCCAGCAACAGTATCAATTTGTTCCAGCCAGTTACCCGGTGCCGGATTCCGGCGCCGTGCCGTCACCACGTAACGTAGCGGCCCGCCGGCATCCAGACTCTCGAACGGGTAACAGGTCACCAGCAACAGCGTGTCCGGGGAGAGGCGCTGGGTGTCAATCTGCTCCCGGCGACTGTCCACCACCCG
This sequence comes from Marinobacter szutsaonensis, assembly GCF_039523335.1. Taxonomy (NCBI): domain Bacteria; kingdom Pseudomonadati; phylum Pseudomonadota; class Gammaproteobacteria; order Pseudomonadales; family Marinobacteraceae; genus Marinobacter; species Marinobacter szutsaonensis. The sequence continues at coordinate 1,939,676 of NZ_BAAAFC010000001.1, forward strand.
GGATGCCTCGACCTGGTAGTCCTGCCACTGGCCATCCTGGCCCTGCAGACGAATCCCGCTTCCGGGCGCCAGTTCGTTGAGCTGGCGGAAGTGGGTATCCCGGTGGCCGGCAATGATGACCGGGCCCTCGCCGGGCAAGCCGCCAACCACCCGGCCCGGACCGAAGGCCAGGCTCTCACCGTGGGTACCCTCCAGCACAATCATGGACCGGTCCAGTTCCGGTAGCGCCATCCTCGCCACCGGCCAGGTGTCTGCCCAGGGCCAGGGCCGGGCTTCGGTCTGTCGGGCCTGGCTCTCCGCCCACGCCAGCGCCAGCAACTCCTGGGCGACCACCGCCTTGATGGGCATCCAAAGTCCGAACACCAGCAAAGTGGCGGAAGAACTGAGCAGCAGTAAAAGGATCCGGTTCACAGCCCTACCCTCCCGCGCAGGAGCACGATCGCTGCGCTGAACATCATGCCCACAAGCCCCAGGGCAATGAGTAGCGGTGAAATGGTGGCGGTCTGGGGATATCGCAGCATTCCGGATGAGGTCCCGGCCGGCAACAGGGTAGGCACGCTGTCAGCGAGCAACGGATCATTACCCGAGCGCACCGGTGTGCTGTCCACCGCCACGAAACTGGTAAACGGCGACATCAGGCTGTGGGCCATCGCCAGCCGGACAATCCGCTCCTCGTCCGGCTGTTCGCCCTGAATCCTGGCCCGATCCAACAGGCTGTCAATCTTCGCTCGGGCCCAGCGCCGGTGCAGCCCGGTGCCGTCGGCAGACTGCCGGAGGTCCAGTGTCCGCTCCCAGCGTTTGCCATCCGGTGCCAGGCCGGTAACCGACAGCTGCCCTTCCGGCGGCACACCGCGAACGACCTGGATCAGCGGTTCACCGTGGAACAGGTCGCCCGGGCGTTCCGGGAAGGCTTCGGCATCGGCCACGGGCCATTGTGCCCGGAGCCCCGTCAGCACCGGTGCCTCCATGGCCGAAAACAGCGTCTCCAGCGGGCCACCGAGATCCGCCGGATTGCTGACAGCGGTATAGGTACCCCGCCCCCAACGGGCAGCCTCCCGCATGAAGTGCATATTGGGGGCCGAACCAATGCCGACGGTGAACAGACGCTGGTTACCCAACTGCTCGCGAACCTGCCGGAACAGCCCCGCCTCGTTGCCCACAGCGCCATCGGTGATAAAGACCACCTGCCGGACCCGTGCGGCATCATCGGTGTCATCACTTCCGGCCCCGCCGAGTGCCAGCGACAGGGCAGACGCCATTTCCGTGCCACCCTCGGCCTGTAACCGGCTGACATAACGGCGAGCCCGGGCCAGGTTGTTGCCATCGGCCGGCACCGGCGCCATGAACAGGGCGTGGGGTTGTGAATTGAACTGGATGACATTGAACCGGTCGTCGGCGGAGAGAGTGTCCAGGCCCCGCCCGAGCGCCTGCCTGGCCTGGCGGATGGATTCGCCGGCCATGGAACCGGAGGTGTCGATCACGAACACGAGGTCCCGGGGCAGGACCCTATCCTGCGTAACTCCCGGTACCACCATGGTCATCAGGTAATCCTCACCACCGAATTGCTCATGGAAAACCGCGGCCACCGGCTCCCTGCCACGAACCGGGCGCCAGTGGAGCACGAAGTCCCGGTTCATAAGCACTGTTCCTTCCGAAGGCGAAACATGGACCTCCTGCCCATCGGTCCGGGTTTCCAGTTCGTGGCCGGGGCTGGTGACGTCTGCCAGTTCCAGTCCCGCATTGAGAGACACGCTGATGCTGGCGCGGTGGCTGTCGGCGGCAACGTCCCCCGGTCGCACCGTGAACGGACTGATGGCATCGGCATTCGGCACTTCCCGGGTGGCAATGGCCCAGCCCTCGCTCCAGCCAGTGGCTTCGCCCGTCGGCAGCATCGGCCCGGGCATGTATCGGGGTGTCAGGGTGGTGGGCAGTCGCAACGAGAACTGACCGTCCCGGTAATCCACCGGCTGCTGATAGCGCAGTTCGATGGTGATATCTTCTCCGGGCGGGATATTGGCCACCCGGGACGTGAACAGGTTCGGGCGTTGCTGCTCCACCGTCGCGGCCTGCCGGCCACTGTCCCGGGCCTCGGCATACTCCTGGCGGGCCTGCGCTTTCGGCCGCACTTCGCCGGAAATCGTGCGCTCACCCACCGTCATGGTCAGGGCATAGACGCTGGCTTTCTCCGGCAACGGGAACACGAAGACGCCTTCGCGCCAGTCGTCACTGGTGTTGCGGAAACGCCGGGTGAGTCTGGTGTCGGCAATCAGTCCGCTGACCGTCACATCAAAGTCACTGCCAAGCACCAACGCGGGTTCCTGCCAGTCACCCCGGTTGTCGGTGAAGTGCAGCAGTCCGGGCTGGAGTTCATCGGCCACATTCGCCTCGGCGTACAGAGGCTGAACGAACAGGAGCAACAGGAACGCCAGCCAGAGGGTAATGCCCTCCATGAACCGGCGTAGCCGGGCCCGGCTTTCGGGTTTTGCCGGCACTGAAAGTCTGAGCAGGGTCGTCGATAGCATCATCACAAGGTCCTTTCCCGATCAATTCCGTGGATGACCGCTATTTCACCAACCCGAAAGGTGCAGGCCGTGGCAGAGTGCGACAATACGGCGACGAATAATGATCAATTATGGCAACAGGCCCCTGGACCTTGTCCTGACCGGTTGCCATGGTTAAATAGGGACTCCATGCAGACAACCGGTCGATGACCATGAAGAAACACCTTGTGCTGATCGAAGACGAACCCGCGATCCGGGACAATTACCGGGCCGCCTTCGAGCGCCGTGGCTACCGGGTCTCGGCCTACGGGGACCGGGCTTCGGGCTACCAGGCGCTGCAGCAGGAGTTGCCGGACCTTGCCATCATCGATGTCGGGCTCGGTGATGAGCCGGAAGGGGGATTCCTGCTGTGCCAGGATCTGAGGCAGCTGTCGATGACCCTGCCGATCATCTTCCTGACCGCCCGGGACAGCGACATCGACACGGTTCACGGCCTGCGGCTGGGCGCCGATGACTATGTCACCAAGGACATGAGCATCGATCATCTGCTGGCCCGGATCACCGCGTTGCTGCGCCGGGCCGATGCCTGGGCCGAGGCGCTGCAGAAACCGGACGAGCTGCTCCGGCGGGGCCGGCTCACCCTGAACGTGGACCGCATGACCGTGGCCTGGAACGACCAGCCCATTGACCTGACCGTCACCGAATTCTGGATGTTGCACTCGCTGGTCCGCCACCCCGGCCACGTCCGCAGCCGGGATCAGCTGATGGAAGCCGCCAGCACCGTGCTCGACGACAACACCGTGACCTCCCACATCAAGCGCATCCGCCGCAAATTCCAGCAGCTGGACGACCAGTTCGATGGCATCCAGACCGCCTACGGCATGGGTTACCGCTGGAACGCCCGTGAGGTCTGACCCTTGAGCCTCAAGCGCCAGCTCCTTGTTGCCAGTCTGCTGATGCTGCTCATTCCCTGGGCGGGCCTGAAATTCGTGCTCGAACTGGATACGGCACTGCGGGACCAGGCGATCCGACAACTGGACTCCCGCGCCGAACAACTGGCCGAGCTGGCCGGAGACCGGCTGCTGGGCGAGCCGGCAATCCCCGCCGAAACTCCGGTCATCTATGTTGCGCCCCTGAGCCAACCGTTTACTCCGGACGGCTATGGCTCCGAATGGCCCGGCTACGATGACACCGCAGCTTCCCAGCCCTGGCAAGGCGCCGGGACCGACGACGGCCTGCAACTCCAATGGCAGGCGGCCAGCAATGGCCAATACCTGTATCTGCTGATCCGGCTGAGCGGGCGACAGTCCCGTTTCTTCAGCCCCGCGACTCCTGAGCAACCCCACGATTACCTGAAACTCTGGCTGCAGGCGCCGGCCACGGCGGTCGACCAGTCACCAGCGCGCCAGGCCTGGCTGATTCGACCGTCGGCTCCGGGTGAGCTCTACGGCCAGACCGACACCAACGAACCCCGCCCGGACTACCGTGTAAAAGGTGCCTGGCAGGAGCATGGAGAAGGCTGGCAGCTGGAGCTCCAGTTACCACAACCACCGGGCAACAGCCGGTTGGGATTTGCCGCGCATCGGGACGGAGATACGCCATTGGCGACCTCACTCGAGCCATTGCCAGTACTGGTCGGGCCGCGACCGACATTGGAACGCCGACTGGAACAACAGCTCGACCCGGGTCAGCAGGCCCGGATTGTCGAGCCGGCTGGCTGGGTGATTGCCGAAGCCCGCAAGTCGGGCAATGATACATCTCCTGAATTTGACAGCCTCAGCCCAGTACAGGTGCTGGAACAGATCAGTCTTAACGTCCTGCGTTACCTGATCCAGCTCTACCAGCCCGAGCCCGGGCTTCTGCCTGACCAGGCGCGACAACTGGATGCCAGCTTCCTGCCGGAACAGGGGTTGTTCCGGCACCCGGATGACAGCCGATGGCTGTTGGTCACCAAACCGGTTTTCGGCGACCGGAGCCTCATCCTGGAACAATCCCTGGACCAACTGCTGACCCTGTCCGGTTCCACCCTGGGCTCGGTGATTGCCCGCAGCACCCTGATCATCGTTGCCCTGACCCTGGTTCTGCTCGGCTATGCGAGCTGGCTGTCCTGGCGCATTGCCCGGCTGCAGCGGCTGGTGAGCGCCACCGTCGACGAAGACGGCCGGATCACCGGGACCCTGCCCGCCTCCGCCAGCCGGGATGAGCTGGGCCAGCTGCAGGCACACTTTGCCCAGATGGTGGAACGCCTGCATGGCTATAACCGCTATCTCGAGAGTTTTTCCCGCCGGTTGTCCCACGAGCTGAAGACTCCCGTCGCAATCGTACGCTCCTCCCTGGAAAACCTCGCCCATGCCCCATCCGAGGCGGAACGCCAGCAGTACCTGGAACGCGCTTCAACCGCCACGGAACGTCTGCGCCAGATCCTCCACGGCATGAGCGAGGCGGCACGGCTGGAACAAAGCTTCGATCAGGCCGACAGGGAACCCTTTGACCTGGCCGAAGTGGCCGCCGGGGCCACGGCCGCTTACCAGAGCCTCGACAGCACCCACGAGATCCGGTACGTGGGCCCGGAACAGGGCTGTAACCTGACCGGCTCTCCGGAACACATGGTGCAATTGCTGGATAAGCTGGTGGACAACGCCCGGGACTTCACCCCCGAGCATGGGCTGATCGAGGTTGCCCTGGCAAAGCACCCGGAGTATCTGGAACTGTCCGTGTTCAACGAGGGCTCAGCCTTGCCCGAGGATGGCTCCGCCGACATCTTCGGCGCCTTCGTGTCCCACCGGGAAGGCAGCGGCGAGGGCCACCTGGGCCAGGGTCTGCTGATCGTGCGACTGATCGCCGAGTACCATGGTGGCCGGGTCGAAGCGGCCAATGAGACCCATGGTGGCATTGACGGGGTGCGTTTCCGGGTTATCATCCCGGTCAAGCCCAGATAAGCCCGGATTCTGCTGTGAGCACACGACTGGAACATCTCGACATCCATCCCCTGCGGGATGAGCTATACAACGAACTCCACTCCCGACCCTTCCAGGTGCTGCCTACGCCGGCGCGGGTGACCCAGATGGCGATCCTGACCACGCCGGACCAGCGCCGGGAGCAGTTCCGGCATTTGCAGGAGCTCCACCGCCTGCTGGGCTACCCGGTTCCCGAAGAGGAAGTCGGCTGTTTCGAGCAAATCTTCGGTACCCTGAAGGTGCGCCGGGAAATGCACATGGAGTTCGCCTCCTACACCTTTACCAATCTCGCCGAGAGCGGCGCCGATCCCTTCACCGAAACCGGGATCACACCCTTGCCGGAGGGCTGGCTGGAGCAACTGGCGGGCACCGTGATTGCCGCCTTCCACGTGGACATTCGCCCGTCATCCCACGATGCCGCCAGCGACCTGGCCTTTGTACGCCAGCACTTCGAAGGCCTGCGCCTGGTAGGTAGCAGCCCCCAGGAAGGTGCAGCCCGGATCTGGGGCACCTTCAAGCTGCACAGTGATGGCTTTGGCCGGTTCATGGTCCAGAACCATCACATGTCCAACAGCCAGCTGGGCCGCCTCACTCAGCGCCTGATGGAGATCGAAACCTACCGGCTGATGTCCCTGCTAGCCCTGCCCGTGGCCCGGGAAATCACCCCGTCCCTGAACGACATGGACCAGAAGCTGGCCGTCATCACCCAGGCCCTGGCCGAAAACCAGGATGTGGACGAGCAAAAGCTGCTGGGCGAATTGAGCAACATTGCCGCCCGGATCGAGGCCTTCCGTGCCCATTCCACCTTCCGTTTCTCCGCCACCCGGGCCTATCACCGGCTGGTGCTGACACGGCTGGAGGAACTGCGGGAAGACGAGCTAACCGGCCACCTGACCATGACCGAGTTCATGACCCGGCGATTGACGCCGGCGGTGAAAACCTGCGAAGCGGTGAGTGAGCGGGTTGAAGACCTGAGCCGGCGCGTGGACCGGGCCTCGGACATGATGCGCACCCGGGTGGAGCTGGCGATCCAGAGCCAGAACCAGCAGCTGCTCAGTTCCATGGACCGCCGGTCACGCATCCAGCTGATGATGCAGCACACCGTGGAAGGCTTCTCCGTGGTGGCTATCTCCTACTACCTGATCGGTCTGCTGAAACTGGGACTGGATGCGCTCTATGACAGTGGTGTGGTCTTCAACAAGACCCTGGTGCTGGGCATTGCCATCCCGGTGGTCATGGCCCTGGTGTTCCTGGGCATCCGTATCGTCCATCACCACTTCATCAAGATGGCCAGGCGGCAGTAGCCAGCTCAACGGAACCGGCTGTCTCCGGCCACCTGCCGGAAAAACTGCTGAGCGGTCCGCCCGTTGCGCACGCCTTTGCCGGTGGCAAAGCGGATGGCTTCCAGATGCAGGGCTTCCCGGTCCTGCACTTCGGGGAACAGGGCATCAATGGCCTCCAGATAGACATCCTTCGCGAACGGATAGAACGACAGCTGCAGGCCGAACCGGTCCGCCAACGATACCTGCTCCTCGATCGCCTCCGCCGGATGCAGTTCGCCGTCCCGTACCTCGCTCTTGAGATTGTCGCTCATGAACTCCGGCATCAGGTGCCGGCGATTGGACGTGGCGTACACCCGGACGTTTTCCGGCGGTAGCTCCAGAGAGCCTTCCAGTACACTTTTCAGCGCCTTGTAACCGGATTCGCCGACATCGAAGGACAGATCGTCACAGAAGATGACGAAGCGGAACGGCAGATCACAGATGTCATCGACGATCTCCGGCAGGTTCACCAGGTCGTCCTTGTCCACCTCGATCATGCGCAGCCCCTGGTCCCGATAGCGGTTCAACAGGGCCTTGATCAGGGACGACTTGCCGGTGCCCCGGGAGCCCCAGAGCAGCGCGTTGTTGGAGGGCTCACCGGCCAGGAAGCGTTCAGTATTGCGGGCCAGCGCCTGCTTCTGTCGGTCGATACCCTTGAGATCGTTCCAGCTGATCGGGTCCAGCCGCCGGATCGCCCGCAGGCCCGATCGGTGGCGGCGCCAGACCGCCGCCGGAGTGTGTTGCCAGTCAAACTGCGTGGTGCTCATAAACCTTCTTTCCTATTTCGTCTGGCGTCAGGCTGTGGAACACTGACTGCCAACCTTGATTCATAACAGGAGACTTTACCGCAAATGGCCGTAAAATCCGTCGCCCTTGTGGCGCACGACAACAAGAAGAAGGAGCTGGTGGAATGGGCAAACGAGAACCGGACCAGACTGGCTCCCCTGCGCCTCTATGCCACCGGCACCACTGGCCGGCTGTTGCGGGAGAGCCTCGGACGGGAGGATCTCAACTGCCTGCTCAGCGGCCCGCTGGGCGGTGACCAGCAAATCGGCGCCAAGATCGCCGAGGGCGAGATCGACCTGCTGGTGTTTTTCTGGGACCCGCTGGAACCCCAGCCCCACGATCCGGACATCAAGGCCCTGCTGCGCATTGCCGCACTGTGGAACATTCCCGTGGCCTGCAACCGGGCCACCGCCGAGTTTGTACTGACTTCCGCCTATATGACCGACGACCAGCACCATCCTCAGAAGCCGGACTTTTCCTATTACACCGGGCGCGACGTCAATCAATAAGCCGGGCTTGAATTCAGGCACCAGGGGAACTATCTGGTAATCAGACCCATTCTCCGAGGAGTACCCGATGTCTGATCCACTCCAGATCAAGTGTCCCCATTGCCTGAGGACCAACCGCGTACCGGCCGCCCGCCTGGGTGACAAGCCCAACTGTGGTGCCTGCAAGAAGCCATTGCTCAATGGCGATGTGGCCAATCTTGACGATGCCTCCATGGCCGGCTTTACCGGCCAGTCCGACCTGCCCGTGCTCGTCGACTTCTGGGCCAGCTGGTGCGGCCCGTGCAAAGCCATGGCGCCGGAATTCGAACAGGCCGCCCGCAACTGGGCCGGAAAAGTCGCCTTTACCAAGCTCAACACCGAACAGGCACCGCAGGCCTCCAGCCAGTATGGCATCCGCAGCATTCCCACCCTGATCCTGTTCAGGGGCGGTCGCGAGATTGCCCGCAAGAGCGGCGCCATGCCCGCCGCCCAGCTCTCGGCCTGGCTCAACAGCGAACTGGGCTGAACAAAGGACGGGCGGCACCGGCCCCACGGCCGGCTGACCGGTGCTATGATGACCTCAAAAAGGAGGATAACGCCATGGCACGAATCTATCAGGACAACTCCCTGTCCATCGGCAACACGCCGCTCGTCAAACTCAACCGCGTCAACGACGGCGCCACCATCTGGGCCAAGATCGAAGGCCGTAACCCGGCCTACTCGGTGAAGTGCCGGATCGGTGCGGCCATGATCTGGGATGCCGAGAAACGCGGCACCCTCAAATCCGGCATGACCATCGTCGAGCCCACCAGCGGCAACACCGGCATCGCCCTTGCGTTCGTGGCCGCCGCCCGTGGCTACAAGCTGATCCTGACCATGCCCGCGTCCATGAGTCTGGAACGGCGCAAGGTACTCAAGGCCCTGGGCGCCGAACTGGTGCTGACCGAGCCAGCCAAGGGTATGCCCGGCGCCATCGCCAAGGCTGAGGAAATCTTCTCCTCGGACCCGGACAACCACTTCCTGCCCCAGCAGTTCCAGAACCCGGCCAATCCGCGGATCCACGAGGACACCACCGGCCCTGAAATCTGGAACGACACCGACGGCGAGGTGGACATCTTCGTGGCCGGCGTAGGCACCGGCGGCACCCTCACCGGCGTGGCCCGCTACATCAAGGGCACCCGGGGCAAGGACATCACCGTGGTCGCGGTGGAACCCACGGATTCACCGATCATCACCCAGACCCTGAACGGCGAAGAACCCAAGCCCGCGCCCCACAAGATCCAGGGCATCGGCGCCGGCTTCGTGCCCAAGAACCTGGACCTGGACCTGGTAGACCAGGTGGAAGCGGTGACCAATGAGGAAGCCATGGACATGGCCCACCGATTGATGCAGGAGGAAGGCATTCTGTGCGGGATTTCCTGCGGTGCCGCCGTCGCCGCCGCTGTTCGCGTCAGCAAGCAGCCGGAGCATCGGGGGAAGAACATCGTGGTGGTGCTGCCGGATTCGGCGGAGCGGTATTTGTCCACCGCCCTGTTTGCGGATATGTTCAGTGACCAGGAAACGATTCAATAATGCAATGGGCGCCAAGTTTCAGGCGCCCTGACTGTTCCATCAAGCACAATCGCCAAGCACACCCAGAATTTTTCACTTACTCTCCGGCCCAGTGCTGCGGCTTGATTAACGTATTAAGTGTCCATTTAAGCGACTTATTCCTCTTGTGAATAACCTCAAGCATCACTAGAATGCGTCTTGATTTCGATCAACTCAACGCAAGAAAGCCGGCTCATAAGGCTTAACAGGGCACAACAGAGGGATCTTGCTGCTTCCTGAATAAATTGCAGGTTCGTGGTTCAACACGCGACCTTCACAGTAAAGCCAGCCCAAGACAGCAATCCCGACGAGTAGAAGATGCCCGAGAGATCCCTAGACAAGGTGCTGGACATCACCCACCTGAAAGAGCCAGCCTCCTTGCTCTCGCTGTCCGGGTTCGGAGTCGCCTTCGGAGAAAAAACTGTCCTCGCCGACATCAATCTGGAGTTGCCAAAATCTGGCGTCACCCTGTTGCTTGGACCCAGCGGCACGGGCAAATCAACCCTGTTACGAACACTTGCGGGATTCAACGATCCCAACCCCAACCTCAGAACCTGGGGGCACGCCAGCTACCGTGGCAAACTCCTGGACGCCTCCACAGAACGACCTGTTCTTGCTGCGCAAAATGCCCGCCTGATGATGGCCAGCATCCTGGAAAACATCGTTCATGACCTGCCCGGGAGACGGCGCCTATCTCCAATGCAGCAAAGAGAACTTGCTGTAACGATGTTGGAATCAGCTGGACTTCAGGAACTTGTTGACCGGATTGATGAGCCAGTCATACATCTTGAGCTGGCCCAGCAACGTCACCTTGGCATCATGCGGCTGGCAGCAACAGGTGCCCCTCTTCTGCTTCTTGATGAACCCTCGGCTGACATTTCCGACGCCGAAGCTGACCGATTACTCGACTTCATTGCAATGAAAAGTGCCACGCGCTCTGTATTTATGGCCGTACACAATCAGATCCACGCCCGGCGATTACGGGGAGAGACGATTTTGATTGCTGGCGGCATTGTCCAGGAAAAGGCTCCAACAGAAACGTTCTTCAGCACACCGATGACTGATCCGGGGCGTTCATTTGTTCGCACGGGATCGTGCTCGGTTCCCTCGCCTGACACCGACCCCGGTATTCTGGATGCCTCAACTCCTGCCCCGGCAAAAACACCGGCCATTGCCAGGGATTACGCCGGTGACAACTTCGGACCTCGGGGTTTTCTTTGGCTCAAACAGGGGCAGTTGGCCGGCATGCAGAATCCAGGTCTCTTAGGGGATCTCGAAGATGACCTGAGGGCCCTGCAGCGGGTAGGGATCACCACTGTGATCAGCCTCACCGAGACACCCCCGGAGAAAACGAGGCTCCATGAGTTTGGAATCGAAAGTATCTGGTGTCCTTTCAGGGACATGGCAGCTCCAGCTATCACTCAAGCCGTGGGTTTGTGCAAACAAATTCAGGAGATCACCAGCAGCGACGGCGTTGTTGCCGTTCACTGCGGGGCAGGCTTGGGGCGCACCGGAACCATTCTCGCGGCCTACCTGATCTGGGAAGGCATGGAGGCATTGGATTCACTTGAGAGGGTCCGTCAGATGGAACCTGGCTGGGTGCAATCTGAAGTCCAGGCTGAATTCCTGGAAAAATACGCCCGGTTTCTAGCCGGGCGAAAAAATACAAGCAGGCTAAAAAACTGACCTGCATCAATCATTCATTAAGATCCGGAGCGATTAATGTCAAACCTTGATAATACTATTCAGCAGGCTATTTCCACGATCCCGGAGTGCCTGGCAGGTGGTTATGTGGATCTGAGCAGTGGGATGCTTCTTGGTATTAAAACCGTTGATTCACACCCTCAGGAAGTCCTTGAAATGCTCGCAGCTGCAACTGCTGACCTTTTTCAGGGCCCGAATGTTGTGACCATTGAGAACATGTTCAAGAAATCCCGAGGCCTGCCGTTAGATGATTTCCATTACTTTCAGGAAATTATCGTCAACAGCGAGAACCTGATCCACATTTTTATGCGTACTAAAGAGAATCAGGACCACGTGGTTACATTTGTATGCCGAAAGTCCGCGAACCTTGGCATGGTTTTAACCAAAGCCCGCGCTGCCCTGCCTAAGGTGGAGGCTGCGCTGTAACAGTTACAGAGCGACAATTGACCCTGCGCATGAACTCCGGTTCACTGCAAAGGGTGTGAACTAGAAGGACGAACACCATGGGTGATTTTGGTCAGTCCCATCCGAAGGCCAGTGCCGCCCGCTCCATTCTCCGGGAACTCAATGCTTCCTCCTCGGAAATTGAAGCGTCAGCCACCATGACGACAGATGGTTATATCATCGGCGCTGTACTCGGCGTCCATACTGATGAAGACCGTTTTTCCGCCATGTGCGCCTCGTTGCTCGCCTTGGCAGAGCAAGCCTCAGATGAAATCGGTCGTGGTCAGATGAAGCAATTATTGGTGGAAGGAACGCAAGGTCTGATGCTTTTGATTCGCGCCGGCGATGACAAGGTTCTGGCGCTGGCTGCCAAGCCAACGATAAACCTGGGAAGAGTGTTCCTTGAAGCGCGAAAGTGTGCGGCTAAGATCGACCAGATCATCAACAACTGACCAATCATTCTGAACAACGGTTAACCGTTCAGGACTGATAAGGGTCTGAAACCAGGGGGGCGCACGCCCCCTTTCTTCATCACGGCTGTTCTGATAAATCGCGAAGTACCTCCGGCTTTCCGAAATAGAAACCCTGAAAGTAATCCACTTTCATCTCCTGCAGTAACGCCGCAATTTCCCCGCTGCTGACAAACTCCGCGACGACCTTTGCATCAATCTTATGAGCAAACTCAACGATGCTTTCAGTGATCAAACGGCTCTTCTCATCTTCCAGTATCCGGGAAATTATTGAACCATCGATCTTGATGAAGTCCGGCTGAATTTCAATCAGATAAGAATAGTTGGAATAGCCGCTGCCAAAATCATCAATTGCAATTTTCGAGTTTCTGGCGCGTGCGCCTTCGACAAACTGCTTGACCCTGGAATAATCCTGTATTGATTCGGTTTCCGTGATCTCAAAAATCAGGTTGTGGCCTCCGTGGAGTGAAAGCTGCTCCAGAATAAAGGCCGAGATGTCCGGATTTTCCATATCTTTGGCTGAGAGATTGACGCTGATAGAAAGGTTCCGGGAAGAGGCAAGGGAAATTGCGTCAGAAATTACCTTCCTGGTTATCTGGGGGTAATAGCGGGATTGTTTCGCGAGGTCAAGGAAGTGCAATGGCGGAATAACCTCCCCGTTCCGACCAATCATCCGTAACAAGGATTCGTAACGATCCTTCACCACCCCGCCGCTTCCCGGCACAATCGGCTGGTAGAAACTGGTGAGTCGATTCTCCTGCAAAGCCTCCTTGATTTCATTCAACCAATAAATGTTCTCGGTGTGATCGAAGTCTTCCTCGCCCAAATCCACCACCTCATGAGTGACATTATCCTCTTTCGCTTTTTGTAACGCCGACTCAGCAAGCGTCAGAAGACGACTCTCCCCACGCCCGATACCGAAGAAGAAATCCATGTCAAAGTACTCATTGTTTACAGCAAGTGGTTTGCGCCGTAGCTCAGTTGCCAATTCCGAAATATGCCTGCGAAAGTTCTCGAAGCTCATGGAACCGTCCGGAAACAGGGCAAAATGGGCGCCATGGAGGCGGTATACCGTAATACCGTCAATGGCACAGCGCTGCTCCAACTCTGCAGCCAGCTCCACCAGAATGCGGTCCCCCATTGCAATGCCATAGTAGTCATTGAATGACTTGAAACTTCTAACATCCAACAGTGCTAATTGCAGAGGCCGCAGCCGATCCAGGTCCTCAATCAGCCGCGCCCGGCTGGGCAACCCCGTCAGCCTGTCCGTTCGCTGCTGCGCCAGCTTGCTTTGGTTCAGAATGATCTCGCTAATGTCGTTACGAATGCTGATGAACTCCTCAATGTCGCCCTTGTGGTCAACAATCGGAACGATCGTGGTGTCTACATAGTAAGACTCCCCATTTTTTTTGCGGTTTTTGAGGGTGCCCTGCCAAACCTGACGGTTCAAAATAGTGTTCCACAGATCACGGAATACACTCGCCGGCATATCGGGGTGGCGCAAAATCTGATGGGTCTTACCGATCACCTCGTCTTTCGGATACCCACTGATGAGCTCAAACAGTTCATTGACATAGGTAATTCTGCCCTCGGGGTCAGTCCTGGTCACGATAGCAGTCTGATCAAGAGCATGCTTGTACTGCTCCAGAAACTGGACCGAGTCGGCCAGATCCCTGGCTGTGGCATTTGCCAGGTACGTAAGCGAACGAAGCGTTGAAACCCGCGGGATGGATGCTGCCAGATCTTTGCCAGAGCGCTTCGAGACTTTTCGCTTTTCAGAAAGGGTAACCAGCGTGGTGGTGATATTCAGCAGACTGCAATCGGCTCCCGAATGGAAATATTCGCCGTAAGTAAAGAACCCTGCATTGGGGCCCAGTGAGCCAATAGTGGCGATCTCCGCCGAGATGATTGATGCGAGAAAAGATCGTCGCGCCGTGCATGAATAGGTATAGACTCCCTCGATGGGAAACTGTTCGGCAAGTCGGTTAACGGTATTACGAGCACCGTCGGTAATTGTTTCAACATCGGCTACGCCGAACCGAACACGCTCACCACACTCCAGCTTACCGGCAAATATTAGTCCCCCATCGTCGGCGGTTCCCACTGGCGAGCGCGCCACGAGCAAATTTCCCTGGGTACGCAGCAGGGGAAACTCCATAAGCGACCGCGGAATGTCCTGCACAACATCTTCGCCAAGGTAATATTGATAAACTTCCACCACAGGCCGGTTATTCAGTTCGTATAAAACATTACCCTTGGCACGAGTGACTTCCAGGGGCACCCCGATAGGCGTCCATTCGAGAACACAGTCGCTATGGACCTCCAGCACCTCGCTCCCGAGAACCGCCAGCACCACACCTTCGTCATACAGCCGGTCAGCTTCAATAACAAAAGTGCGCTCAAACCGATTGTTGTCTCCCGCGTTCCCCCCGGCAACACACAACCCGGGCGCAGCAGCGTTGAAGCCTCGGATGAAGTCCTCCGGATTGTCCCGCAAACCGTTGCCAAAGATGATGGCAAGGCGGGCATCACTGTCTCGATACCGCCACCCCCAAGCCTGTCCGCTGGCATAGGACACATCAGGCGTATAGCCAGTTTCAACTGTCGTCGCTTCGAAACAGGAGAAAGACAGCAGAATACGGCCTTCCGACTGGCTCCCGTCGAAAATTTCGCCACAGGTCGAGGCTCCCACTATTCGAAAATCCGGGAGCAAATCATTGAGTATGCTCAGGAGCATCCTGACGCCGGCTTCGTCCTGATCACCGGCAAATACCTGCACTAAACCAGCTCGATAGGCGAGATCATGATCGCTGACAAACCTCAATAATGATTCCTGATCCTGATACAGGTGGTTATGCATTTTCATGCTGTCAGCGGCGCCTTTTTTGATAACGGACAGAAATAAGGTAAGATCCTGAACCTTGAAAATAACCCTACTTGCAAAAAGGTTATTAATACTGCCACCAAAATTTTAAGAGCGAAATTCGAAAACGCCAGCGCAAAACAAAGTTTTACATTCAGCAACAAAACCCGGCACAAATGTTGCCAAACAGGACATGTCGCATATTGCGCACCTGTTTAGGGCTGCCTAGAGTACTGTGATACCAATGCGTTAAGCATTCTCGACGAGGCAGCCTTCGCAAGAAACTACCAGGCCAATCAGCCAGTTAAGTTAGGCGCGACAACTTCGGCCTGGAGCCGTCAACAGAACTTTACCCGGACATTCACCGCGTATGGACGCACAGACTCTCAATAACAAATCCCCGGATGCCTCTGTAGCAGCCACCTATTTCAGTCCAGAGGACTATCTTCTCAATACTCTGCAACGTGCAGTTGCCAACAATCAGGATATTCTCGTAAGCAGCGGGAACCTTGGCAGCCTGACGGTAATGAGCAGCCGCGGAGAATATTTTACGGATAGCCCGGATCTGCCCGCATTACTCTGCCAGAGCCCGGATAACTGTCGCGTGAGGATTCTTGACACAGGAGACGATCGAACCCCTCCGGACTCCAGGATTGGGCGAAATATCGATGAGCTGATGTGGCAAGTTGCGTTTTACGTTTCCGATGGTCGACTGATGGAAGGCTGTAACCAGGCTGACGTGATTCAACTGGATTACTGGCCCAACCTGACTCGCCTACCCCATACCCAAAACAGTTTCAGAATCCTGGCGCTGCTATCAAAACATCCGACCTCAGTTTTCTTTGCCTCTCGGCTGCTGAAGGTCCCCGCCAGCGAAATCTATCAGATCTACAGCGCCGCCAAAGCCGCAGGTCTCGGTCGCGCCATCAACCGTAAAGCTGAAGAGCCCAGCCTGGCGCCTCATCGCAGCCAATCGCTGCTTTCGTCACTTCTTAAAAAGATTGCCAGGTTCTAGGAGAACGGAGTGGAGCATAAAATCATCTTTACCGGACCGGTCGGTGCTGGCAAAACCACCGCCATCGGCTCCATCAGTGACATTCCGGTTGTAAATACCGAAAGCAAGGCCAGTGACGAGGTGGCCAAGCAAAAAGCGACAACGACGGTCGCCATGGACTACGGCATCATGAAGCTCGGAGAGGGCCTGAAAGTTCATCTTTACGGCACCCCCGGTCAGGAACGCTTCAGGTTCATGTGGGACATCCTCACCATTGGCGGCCTGGGCATCGTGATCCTGGTCGATAACGACCGTGAGGATCCGCTGGCCGATTTGGAATTCTACGTCCGTGCTTTCGAGACTTTCATAAAAAAGAATGCCCTGGTGGTAGGCGTTACCCGCATGGATACCAAGCCCCGCCCGGGACTTTACTCTTACCACACCCGACTCTCGGAACTCGGTATTCAGGCTCCCGTTTTTGAGGTGGATGCCCGTGAGCGGACAGACGTCTCCGTCATGCTACAAGCGCTGCTCGCCATGTTGGACCCGGGAGCTCAACGATGACTCCTGCTGACGCGGCGGATTCCACACCTCCGGTTTTATCCCTGCGAGGTTTCGGCGTCGGCTTTGGAGAAAAAACCATTCTCGCCAGCCTAGATCTGGATATCCCGGACCGACAGGTGGCAATCCTTCTCGGGCCAGCCGGAACCGGAAAATCAACGCTGCTACGAACCCTCAGTGGCTATAACGATGCCAGCCCCAACCTCAGGACCTGGGGCGAGGCAACCTATCTGGGCAATCCGATTTCTTCCAGGGAACGCCCTGCGCTTGTGGCTCAGAATACCCGCATGATGATGGCCAGCGTCCTGGAAAATATCATCCATGACCTTCCTGAACGCCAGGGACTTTCCCCCCTGCAGCAACGACAACTGGCACTACGTCTTCTGGACTCGGCCGGCCTGGGTGAGCTCATTGAACGGATTGATGACCCGGTAGTCCACCTGGATCTTGCCCTCCAACGACACCTGGCCATCATGCGCATGGCTGCCACCGGCTCCAGACTATTAATGCTGGACGAGCCGACCACGGGGCTCAGCGAACCGGAGGCGAAACGATTACTGAAGTGCATCGCTGATGAAGGGAGGAACCGCTCAATCATTGTCGCTCTTCATAATCTGGGGCACGCGCGACAACTCGCAGGCAATACCATCCTGCTGGCAGGCGGCAACATTCAGGAAGTGACGCCCATCGAACAGTTTCTGATAAAACCTGGGACCGAGGCCGGGCGAGCGTTCATCCGATCCGGATCCTGCTCCTTGCCTGATCCCGATACGGATCCTGAAAGTCTTGACCCTGAGGCGCCTCGCCCCGCTGTTATCCCAGCGAAGGCGAAACAGTATGTGAGCGACAGCTTCGGGCCGCGGGGTTTCGTCTGGCTCCACAAAGGGCAATTGGCCGGCACCCCCCGACCGGGCATCGTTCAGGACCTTGAGTATGACCTGAAGGCCTTGCGCCGGGTCGGTGTTACAAACCTGATAACCCTGACCGAAACGCCACCTGAACTCGAGATGCTGAAAGCCTTCGGCATTGAAAACATCTGGTCCCCTTTCCCGGACATGCAGCCTCCCACCGAGGCACAGGCATTGGAACTTTGCGAAAAGATACACCAGCTATGCAGCAAGGGTGGTGTTGTGGCAGTTCATTGTCGAGCAGGGCTGGGAAGGACCGGAACCATTTTGGCCGCCTACCTGATCTGGGAGGGCGCCGAAGCACTGGAAGCATTGGAAGCAGCCCGGCGTATTGAACCACGCTGGGTCCAGTCAGAAGCCCAGGCTGAGTTCCTGGAACACTTCGCCCGGTTTCTTGCCGGGCGAAAACACGCCATACCGGTGTCTTGAAAGACAGCCACCAAACTAACGATAACAACACAGTATAAGAAAGGAGAATGCACCGATGAGTCTTGAAGACGCGATCCAGAAATCCATTTCCGAGATCCCGGAGTGCCTCGCGGGCGGCTATGTAGATCTTACCAGCGGCATGCTGTTGGGTATAAAAACGGTAGACTCCCACCCCCAGGAAGTCCTCGAAATGCTGGCTGCAGCCACAGCCGACCTGTTCCAGGGCCCCAACGTGGTCACCATCGAGAATATGTTCAAGAAAGCCCGTGGGCTTCCACTGGATGACTTCCACTACTTCCAGGAAATCATCGTTAACAGCGAAAACCTGATCCATATCTTCATGCGCAGCAAGGCAAATCAGGAACACGTGGTAACGTTTGTCTGCCGTCGCACCGCAAACCTCGGGATGGTACTGACCAAGGCGCGTGCAGCATTGCCAAAAGTTGAGGCTGCTCTCTAGGCACTCGGTATCTGGTTTATTGCCAGATAAAAAAGCCAGTGCTGGCAACAGCACTGGCTTCTATGAACTTGCCGGGAGAGACACTGCTGTATGTATACCATCGAATATCAGGGCCAGAACTATCAATGCAGGAGCGACGAAACCATCCTGGAGGCCATGCTCAGGAACGGGGTCAAGTTTCCCTTCTCATGCCGGAAGGGCTCATGCCATGCCTGCATTCATGTTGCCGAAGAAGGACGTCTCTCGGAAGAATCCCAGAAAGGACTCGATAGCCAGAAAAAAGAGGAGGGGTGCTTCCTCCCCTGCCTATGCCGTCCCGTGGACGATATGGTGATTGCTGCTCGACCGAAACGTACCAGACGCAGGGGCGTCACTCCGCAGGAGGAGAAAAGCGAAAGTGACGTGCTCAGCCCGGATCCGGAGATGTGGCAGGCTCTCGGGCAAGGATCAGTGCTCACTGCGGTACTGGAGGATTTCTATGGACGGGTATACGACGATCCCCGCCTGGCACCGTTTTTCCACGGCGTAACCATGAGACGCGCTATCGAGAAACAGTACCTGTTCCTGCGACAGAAGTTCACGGGCGAGAAGGTCTATTTCGGTGACCGGCCTCGTAATGCCCATCACTGGATGGTGATCTCCAACGAACTGTTTGACTACCGCGAATCCATCATGGTGGATTGCTTACGCCGTAAGGGTCTTCCTGAACATCTGATTGCCCGGTGGCGGGCTCTGGAGAACAGTTTCCGCGGAGATATCGTCAAAGATAAAGCCTGGAACCGGAAAATCGGTGATATCGAAATTCCGGTCACGGGCTTCGATGAGGTCACTCTTGACGTCGGCTCCCTTTGCGACAGCTGTGGCAACGAGATTGATGCCGGCGTCACGGTCCGCTATCACCTGAGGCTTGGTACCCTGTATTGTCCGGACTGCATGTACTCTATCGGGCAATAACAGAGCGGGCGTGGCCGATCCCTGGCTGCGCCCTTTACCCAGTCAGAACTGGTACTTCAGGCCGACCCGGCCGGTATCAAACTCCGGTCCGTTATTGGTGACCTGCCCGTTGAAGTCATCCTCGTCGACATCCACGTTGTAGCGGTTGTATTCCGCAAATGCCGTCAGCTGTGGCGTCACACGGAAGTCCACGCCGGCGCCCACAAAGGGACTCACTTCGTCGTAGGTTTCGCTCTCGTCGAAAGCATCTACATCCATCGCGGAGACGAAAGCACCCGCTTTATCGTAGACACCAAAGCTGTCGGTGAGCGGCAGTCGGCCGATCGCGCTTAGCCCGGCACCCTTGAGCTTGGCGTCCACATCATCCTCGCCGAAGTTGCCGAAATCGATGTATTCCGCCTCCAGGGCAAAGAACGGCGTGAACTGGTAACCCAGTGCCACACCCAGCAGATCGTTCTCATCCTCGAACTCACCGCCGTGGGACTTGTAACCACCGTAACTGCCACTGATGTACGGCCCGGCCGGGTCAGCTGGCCAGTGATGCCTCATACTCGCGAATCATTGAGTAAAGCTGATCCTTCAGATGCAAACGCTGTTTCTTCTGCTCTTCAAGGTATTCATCCGAAGTGTTCTCCGCTCCACTTTCGATGCGATGAATTTCATGGTCCAGTTCGTGGTACTCGTCGAACAGCTTCGCGAAGTGCGTGCTACCGGTTTTCAGCATGTGAATCGCTTCGCGGGATTCAGGCAACTCGTGGATCAGATCGTGCTTTTCTAGGGTCATGGTTGGCTCCTGCCAGGATGAAACAAAGTCGTTATGCTCAGTCTAGGAAACCATCGCCCTTGCCATCTTGACGTCGGTCAACATCACTGTGTGGAGGCCGCTTCCGGCTCGTCCTGACGGACCCTGAGAAAGCTGGCAAAGCGGGGAAGCCCGGTCGCCGTGTAGCCGTGGTGCTTGAAGGTGATCTGTTGCCCCGGTTGCGGTGGGTTGGTCCGTTCTTCGTCCGAAAACCCGGAACCGATGCGAAACTGACGACCATCCGGCAACTCCACCAGCAATGAGCCCAGCAGTCCCCGATATTTGCCGTGCCCCTCGATGTGGTCTACGACCACTGCCTCGGCATCCTGGAAGGTCTTCACTTTCAGCAGGTCATCCGACCGCCCTGCCTGATAGAGGCTACTCCTGCGTTTAAGCATCACCCCTTCGCCGCCGGCCGCCACGATCCTGTTCAACTCCGCGATCAGGGCCTCGTGGTCGGATACCGGGCGTTGTTCCACCAACTTCAGGTGGTTTGACCCTGAGGCCCGGATCAATTGCTTCAACTTTTCGTAGCGTTTGGAGAACGGAGTATCCGGAATCGGGAGATCGAAAACGTGGAAGGCAACCTGTCGCCAGCTCGCCTCGTCCGGCCTGGCGGTTCGAACAATGCCCGAGAGCTCGGCAAACCGTCCCCGCCCCAGCCAAAGCTCACCATCGAGCGAATGCGTCGGAAAATCCTCGGTGAACCAATGCGGGGCTTGATACACATGCCCGCCCCGGGACCACAGCTTTTCGCCATCCCAGTAGGCCCGAACCCCATCAAGCTTTTCACTGACCCAGTAGTCGGCGAGATTGACGCCCTTCTGGTAGACATTCGCCAGTGGCAGGGGGCGAGGTTCTGGATAGGCGTGACCGGCAACAAACACAAGAAGCAGTAACAGGGCCGCGATGCACCTCACACCATGGCTCCGGCATTCAGGTTCGGGACACTGTCCTGCATTCGGTCCCTCAGCTGGTGCCACGGGAATTCCCGGATGGCATTGAGATGGGCGGGGTAGCCTTCGTTCTCCCACCACTCAAGGTCCAGCGTGGCCCAGTAGTCTGCCCGGCGGCCACGATTGCCGGCGGCGTCGTACTCTGCGGTGGTGGGATCCAGGTGCCGATAGGGCTCCAGCGCCGGAATATCAGGCAGCGGCTGGCTCACATCCATATAACGTTGCAGCTCGTCCCAGTGGGCATAGAGTTCGTGCTTGAGTGTGGAGTGCACAGACGCCACAGCGGTCTGCCACCCGCTATACCGGTGACGCAGCTGGAGCTTGCAGCTGGTAGGGCCTTTGGGGTTCACATGAAAGGAAATGTAGGGATCAAACTCGATAAACGGCGCCTCGAAGGTTTCCTCCCGCCAGGTACGGAGCTTCACCATCCCGGTCGGACGAAAGAAGCCGCAGCCCAGATCCTTGACGATGAAGTCGGGGTGGCGTTCGAGGAACCAGGTGAAGGGGTAACGGAAGAAGAGGTGTAAAGCGATGATCGCTAACATTGGCCAGGTAGCATATTGGAGAGCAGGAAGGAGTCCACCTTTTATCACCCCCATCAAGAAGGTCAGGAAAGCGCAGACCATCCAAAAACGAAACATAAATTGGTCCGCAAATCCGCCTGCGAACATGAGTAAAAGCTGCCACCGGGTTTTGATGAAGTCCGTCGGCATGACTTGATGCGTCCACTTTGGGCCTGCCAGGCGCGTTGCTCCGTTACCCTTTGCTCTTTTCTGGTAAATCCCGACCGAGCTGGGCTTCAAATGAATATCGAGCCCAGCGTAGTGCCCCCAAGGGAGGCGTTCTATGAAATCCCCGCCTTCCAATGCCTTGGCAAAACCACCCGGGTCCTCAAGTGGTTTTTGTAATGGGATAGCGTCGGATCGGAAGGCGTTTTCACTATACTCAGCCATTCGCTCCGCCAAATTAATTTTCCCATTCGACATCCAGGTCCTCCATGGTGTGGGTCACTTTCCGGGTTGTGTATTTCTGTGTTTCTCGATGCCAGACATCCACAGTAAAGATAAGCGACAAACGCTTGACGCTATAGCGGGTCTTCACCCGTTCGTATCTTCCCGCAGATATCAGATCCGACAACTGGGTTTTAGCGATCAGGAAGTCGACCGACTGACGATCAGGGTCGTAACGCTCCTCAATGCCCCGACCAATTCGTCCGGAACGAGTAGCCAGTGTCTGAGTCTGCCAACCACCTGCCGGATTCGGCCCGAGGATTCGAAAAAGTTCCTCCTCATAGGCGATTTCGAGCTCAATTTCAGCTGGCTCGCCGGTTATCGCCAAGGCGGGACTGGCAAAGGTCAAGACAGTCTGTGCGTGCCCCTCCCATGCGTTTAGCCCATGCCTATTCAGCCATTCGGACATGCGTTCGTTCTCAATCCGACGAAGAGCCACCGGAGTCATCGCTTTGATAAGTTCGATATAGGCGAGGCCCTCATCCTCGAAAACTTCATCCCTTTCCTCTTGGTCGCCGGAAAAAGGGCCCGCTCTGAGCCATTGGCTGACGGCATCATCCTTGAGTCGGTGGTAGACAGCTTCCCCAAAGACATAGATCGCAAACCCCAACGCGGTGACGTAGCCAGTGGCAACTGTCCCACCCCATCTCGCGGCGGCCGGCAACAACTTCCCTAACACAGCCTGCACGGTTTGAACCGATGACCGTTCAACCGCTCGTCGACCCGCCGGGGTCAATATGCGGGCGGCTATGATATCGGCGCTTGCCATCGTTACAACGCCAGACGCCTGAATCAACTGAGCCGAGCCGATTCCCCAACGACGGTTTACAAACGAGGCCACCGCATCACCCAGAATCAGGGCGGTGGTAAACATACCGGCCAGCCAACTACCCGCTTCCAAGTGGTTACGGACCACCGAATTCGCGAAACGGTCGTTCGAGCCGAATTGTTCTGCAAGACTTTTGAACCACTGCGCCTCGCTTTTCCATTTTGCGACTTCGCTAGCCAGTTGCCCGGACTGTTTGGGCAGAAGCCCGATCAGCTGAGCGGAACTTATGCCCAAATCAGCCAGGGCACTCATTGCTCCAACAATAGTCCGAATTTCTGTGAGCTCGAAGTCGCTAGCCGCATTCTGGAAGTTCCACAAATCAAACACCACCAAAATCCCCGGCAACCCCACCGGACTGGAGGTACTCTGATGCAGCCAGTGCCGTACCCTTTGGTCCTTGACGGTACCATCAAAAGCGTCAGCCTCTGCGAGCCTCAGGGACGCTGCCATCGCCGTCCCGGAAGTCAGGGTCTGACCGCTTTCATCCACAACCTCGAGCACCACAAACGCCCGGCCTTCCTCGGAGCCTTCCAGCTGGACCCGGGTCCGGCCTGGAATCGCCGCCTGGGCAAAACCTTCAAAAGCCCCCTGGATCCGGCGGACTTCCGCACTGAATGTGGCGCCTTTCTGCTGGAGTTCTTTCTGGATCGTACCCAGCCACCATTGGGCTACGCCGCCAGCTATGCCTGAAAAAGCACTGCTCGCAGATCTTGTCGAAGCGAGGATCGCTGCGGTATCAGGCGCTCGGGTCTCTGATTGGTGATCAGCCAGCTCCCGGACAACGTTGCCCTCCAGTACCCGCAGGCTCTGGCTTCGGTCTTCCAGGGCAGCAACCATGGCCCGGAGGGTTTCAGCGTTGGCATCGCCAATCTGGCATTCCTGCCGATTTTTATCGAATGGCAGCAACATTGTCCCCACCGGGTGCTCACCCCGGGCGATGCGGAGCGCCAGCATTTCAGCACTTTGCCCCGCCTCCTCGTCAACTTCCTGGGGCAACAGCAGGGGATCAATGCGACCTGCGGGCAACGACAGCACCTGAAGGATGGGCACCGTCTGGTAGAAACCGGCGACAGCATTGCCCGTCTCCAGGGCAAACAGGTCACGGAGCACCGCAGTCAGGCTCTCCGGTTGTGTATTCTCCAGCATGCGGACAATGGCCACCTGTGCCTCTTTCACAAACTCGCGAATCGCCCTGCGTTCGACGTCATAGATCGTTCGACAGAGACGGCCCTCCTCACTGTCATCCAGCCGGTTGTCGAACCAGCCACCGTCGATGTACAGCGGATTGTCTCTGCCATCGGGAAGCACCCTGCGCCGGAAGTTGTTGTGGAACAGCTCCGCCGTGACACCGAAGGGCCGTTTCTTGACGTTATCCACCAGGGCCAACAACAGCGCGAGGGAGGCATTGACCTGCCCCACCAAATGCCGGGCAGCCTGAAGGGGATCCCTCAGGTGAAGGGTGAGCAGATCGCGATCCCGGAGTGATGCGAACGCATCGGTACCTTCGGTGAGATCCCGAAGCCTTCCCCCCCGGAGATGGGTGTGACGCCAACCCGGAAACAGGAAAGGCGTCTCAATGAAATAGTCGGCGTCGACGCTCGCGTCGTCTGACTCAATGGCCTCGCGTTGTGCCACCAGTGCCTGCTGAGCCGAGCCGGTTTCCCGGCCGTTTACATCACGCAGCCAGTGTCCAGGGCAGGTGTGCTCGCGCTCGATTGTATGCTCTCTTGAGCGCATAGGAGGCATGGCATCCATCCGGCACCAGTCCGTTCCGGGATGTCCCGGATGACGTCCCAAGAATGCCCGAACCGCTCCGGCGTCACGGCATCGCTGATTACGAAGTGACTGATCCTCCTCCATGGCCTGAACATAATGCCAGGCCCATTGCGTCTCGCTGAACGCCAGCTGAATCTCATCGCAGACATCACACCCGAGCAGTCGAGCCGGCACTTGGATCACGTCGATTTCCGGCCCGACCGGTACACGGTCGTTCGCTCGATCCGGAGTACTCGCCCGGACTGGAGCGAGATCAGTGTCACGCATGACCGGCGCCCCATCATTTACGGTCATGACAGACAATTCTCGCCACAGCCGGCCACGGAAAAAGATATAGATCCAGCCGGTGCGCATGGGCGCCGGGATAGCTTCATCAAAACCGCTAACCGGACGATTCCGGGTCAGCTCGCCGGCATCACAAAACAGCGTCGGATGAACGGAGACCATCAGGTTGCCCTGGTATTCCCGTTGAGGCGGTTTCAGAGCCTGCGGGCCAATCTTCTCGCTCTCGATTACCGGAATCACGACCTTTTTGCTTTCACCCTGGAGTTCCAGCACAAGTGAACGCTTTTTGGATGCTTTCAGATGGCCAGCCAGGATGGGGCCCATTCGGCCGCGCCGGTCCGCACACGGTTCCATGGGAATCACTTCCACCTGATCACCGTTCCGCTCATGAAGGCAGTAGTGATGGCCTGCGAGAGATTGCTCTCCGGTCAGTTCCAGCCAGAACGTTCTGGACGGTGTACAGGGTGGTGCCTTGATGGCTGACATTGTTGAAATTCCTTTTCTTCAGGCCCGCACATCCTGCGCAGGCCGATCCTTACAATTAGCGGGAAAACCCGTGCATCGAGGTCAAGAGCCGTTCAAAGGCGGCATCCTGCTCATGGTTCAGGCCACGGAAGTCTTCCTTGATACCGACCCTACTCGACCAATCAACCTCGCCTCCGCGATCAATACTCCACATCAGCAGATCCCCTTTTCCCATCAGGCTGACGAGCGCTTCAGGCCGGCACGCGGCCATCATCTCAAGAAAACGGCTGTCGTAGGGGCGCAGGAAGCACGGCCCGTATTGCTCCAACTGAACCATCAGGCTTTGCCGGAAGCCGGCCAGTGCCTCATCCGGCTCCCGGCCGGACACGAGTACCAACACTGCTTCATCCGCCGCCCATCCGGTGACAGCGTGCTTACAGAGCAAGCTATCGGAAGTGGTCGCCACCACAATGGGACCGGCGTCTCGGTCCCGCTCAAATGACGTTTGATCAAATAGCCAGCACCAATCCGGATCATCGTCCAAGGTATAAATTTGCCGTAGCACCTCCCCCTCTTCATACCTCGCGGCATCAATGATCAGCAGGCAACCTTGGTCTCGGGCAATCCGATGACGATCAAGCATTTGCCGGAAACCCGACGGCCTTTTACACATGGCTGGTGCAAGGACAGTTGCGGACATCGCAGGTTCCGTCGAGTTTTTTCTGGCAAAGTTGCTGCGCTGGCGCCCTTTCCGAAGCTGCCGTCAACAGAGCGGTCCTGAAGCCAGGGGAGGCAGCCGCGTCCGATCGCTGGCCAGCATCGGCAATCTGAGCGGGCGCCACGACAATTCCTTGTTCCCTGACCACTTCCGGCGTCTCCGGTATCCGGACCTTTTGCCCGCCACCTTTACCTGGCGAGCCACCGGCATTCATCCTGATAGCCGCGCCCCCCATGGCAACGCCACCAGGGTCGATCTTCACAAAACTACCCCCGGCCTTGAGCGTGATCTCGGCACCGGCCTCGATCACCGCTTTCTGACCGGCCTTGATGTGCAGTTCGGTGCCGGACTCACTGAGCCAGGCGGTACCGGCTTTCAGATGGAGGGTGCCTGTTACGTTGAGACTGTGGTCCTTGCCGGTCTGTTCGCGCTTGTCGCTGTCCACGGTCAGGTGAAAGGAGCCTTTGGTGTGGCTGTGACAGTCGTTTTCCACGGTCAGGTGACTGTCGTTCCGGATAACCTCGGTGCGGTTGTGCTGGATGAGCAGGTCCAGGTCTTTCTGGGCGTGGAGGTAGATCTGTTCTTCTCCGGCCTCGTCTTCAAAGCGCAGTTCGTTGCTGCCCTCGCCCTTGTGGGTTTTGGTTTTCAGGGTGGTGCGGGTCTTGTGCGCCGGTAGTTCGTACGGTGGCTGATTGGTGGCGTGGTAGGTATGTCCGGTGATGATAGGTTGGTCCGGATCGCCGTCCAGGAAGCTGACGATCACTTCGTGGCCGATGCGGGGTAATGCCATGAAACCGTACTGGCCACCGGCCCAGCCCTGGCTGACCCGGAGCCAGGCGCTGCTGTGTTCGTTGTTGCTGGAGTAGCGATCCCAGGGAAAACGGACTTTCACCCGGCCATGCTCGTCGCAGTGGATTTCCTCGCCCTCTGGGCCGGTGACGAGGGCGATCTGGGGGCCATCCATGAGAGGTTTGTGCGTGCTCCTCGGTCGCCAGGTTCTGTCCGCCGGAACCACGTTGAAGAAGTTGTGGTAAGTGGTGGGCTCCTGGCCGCCCTCCTCTTCTAGGGCCTGGGGCTGTTTGCCCGTGTGGGTGACGGCCGTGATCAGCCACTCCCGGTTCAGAACTTCATTCTCGTGGTCGGTGAGCGGGAGTTTGGCGCCAGGCGTGAAGTCCGGCCGGTTGCTCTCGCCATGGCCGGTGGCCGCATCGTTTCTCAAAGCGTCCAGGCGGGCCCGGGTGAAGGGCTGGCCACTGGCATCGGCCTTGTAGCGGCCGGGGTAGTCGTAGTGCTGGTAGTCTTCCCGGTGGTTCAGGTCGGCCGCGCCCTGCTCGTGCATCAGGGCGTAGGCGGGATTTTTGAAGGTGTAGTCCTTGAGGGCCACCGAGGCGGCCCGGATCCGCTCCTGGTACCGGAAGCGGAAGATGCACGGCTGCCGGGTACTATCCCCGGCCCGGCCATTGTAAGGTGCCGGCGCCAGTTTCGGGGCATCGCCGTGGTGATCGGCAAACACCAGGGCCGGCTGCTCTTCCCCATCCACGCTGCCGTGCTGGTAGCGGTAGTGCCAGCCTTCCTCCGCGGCCAGCCTCTCGATAAAGGCCAGGTCGCTTTCCCGGTGCTGGACGCAGTATTCGCGCACTTCAGGAGCCCGCTTTAGGTCAAAGATCGTATCCACGATGCCCCGCTCTTCCAACAGGATTCGGATAATGACCTCGGTATTCTGACCCTGGAAAATGCGGCTGTTGTGCATCAGGCCGAGGCGCCGGAGCGGAGGCTGGAACAGCACCTCGTATCGGGTGCGGCGATGACCGGTGTCGCCCCGGGCGAATTCGTTGACCACGCCGGTGAAGCGGCGCAGGGGGTGGCCGTCCTGCCAGACCACCAGGTCGACGGGTTGTTCCAGCATGGCTTCGGCGGAGATGTCGGGGTCGGTGCTGGCCAGTTCCAGTCGGCCCTGGAACAGCTCGGAGAGGCGCTCGGTCAGCGCGAAGGCGACCACGGCGAAATGATCAGAGGGGAAGTCACCGACACGGGCGGTGAACTGCAATCCGCTTGCCTGGGGCATGTCTTCAGTCCTTGAAGGGTTGATTCGGTCCGTTGAATCGGTGCGGGAAAACTAGCCATCGGATCCTTGATGGGTGGTCCCGCAGAGTTGGGAAAGGTACCAGTGCGTTTGGAGAAAATCCAGAGTGGGGAGATGAGATTGAAGATGGGGTCAGATGAACAAGTTCATCAGACCCCTGAGTATGGCCTTGGGGTCTGAAGAAAGCCTTCTTCTGACCCCGGTTTTAGGCGCGAACTCGGAGGGGGACTGAAGATGGGGTCAGATGAACGCTTTCATCTGACCCCGACTTTACCGGCGATCCTATTCGATTGCCTCACGCACGATCTTGCCGTCTTTGACGACGGCCAGGGTGGTTTCGGTGACGAAGCCACCCTTGTCGGTCACGTCGGTGACTTCATACGGATTCTTACTCGAATCCATGTTGGCCAGGGCGTTGCCGATGGCGCCGCGGATCACTTTCGGGTCGGTGGACTCGGTGGCGTCCATGGCTTCCACCAAACCGTGCAGCGCCAGGTAGTTGTAGGCGGCTTCGGAGCCCGGCATTTTGCCGTACTTGTCCTGGTAGCGTTCGATGAAGCTCTTCGCCGCTTCCGTTTCGTACACGCTCAGGGGTACGACGCCGATCGCGCCTTCCACCATCTCCATGCCGCCGGCGACTTCAGCCACTTCGTCAATCTTGGCCTGGTCCATGACGATGAAGCCGCCCTGGAAGCCCATCTGGCGCGCCTGCTGAACCACCAGCCCGGTCGGCTCGGAGGCACCGCCGACGAACATGACGTCCGGATTCTCGGCGATGATCCGGCTGACACCGGTGAAGAAGTCAGCAGACTTGTTGTAGTCCATGGGGTTCTTGGCCACCACTTCGCCGCCCTTGGAGGTCCATTCCTTCTCGATCATGGAGGCCCAGATCTTGGCGTACTCATGGGTGGCGCCGGCCATGCCCAGGGTCTTGCCCTCGTGTTCCAGGGCATAGTCGGTGAAGGCACGAACGTAGCCATCGAAGGTCGGCGGAATCCGCAGCGTCAGGGAGTTACCCTTCTCGGTGACCGTCGGTACGCTGGTGTAGGCCATGATCAGGAAGTCGTCTTTCTCGTTGAAATCCTGCAGGGCAAAGACACCGCCGGAATGGGGGATGAAGATCGCGGGCACCTCCGATTCCTGCTTCAGGCGCTTGGCATTGGTAGCAGCCTGTGCCGGGGAATACCGGTCGTCCAGGGACACCAGATTAATGGTGGTCTTCTCCCCGTTCAGGTCGAACCCACCCGCCGCGTTGATCTCCTCGGCGGCCATGCGCAGGCCGGACAGGGTGTTTTCGCCATATAGGGCGGCGCCGCCACTGAGCGGTCCGGTAAAGCCGATGTTCACCTCACCGGCCATAGCGCCGGCAGTCAGAGTCATACCGAGGGTTGCCGCTGCGACAGCCTGACCCAGTGTTTTCACTTTTGTCATTGTTTTCTCCTGGTTTGTTGCGCTCGTCGTTGATCCGTATCCGGGGCCATCAGGCCCCGATGTAGGCTTTGCGTACCTGTTCGTTGCCCAGCATGGCTTCCCGGTCGCCTTCCATGACCAGGCGACCGTTCTCCATCACGTAGGCCCGATCGGCGATCTTCAGGGCGGCAAAGGCATTCTGTTCTGCCAGCAGCACCGTGGTGCCGAGGCTGTTGATCTGCCGGATAGTCTCGAACATCTGCCGGACCACCAGCGGGGCCAGGCCCAGGGAAGGCTCGTCCAGCATCAGCAGCCGGGGCCGGCTCATCATGGCCCGGCCTATGGCCACCATCTGTTGCTGCCCACCGGACAGGGAGCCGGCCGGTTGGCTGGCCTTGTCTTCAAGGATCGGGAACAGCTCCAGCACCTCGTTCAGGCGCTTTTTGTTACCCTCACGGTCGCGCCGATGGACATAGGCGCCCATCATGAGGTTCTGCTGCACACTCATCTGAGGGAACAGCTTGCGGCCCTCGGCACACTGCACGACGCCGGCTGACACCACGGCACTGGGTTTCATGCCGTTCAGATGTTTGTCCTCGAAGCGGATATCACCGCCGGTCGGTTTGGCCAGGCCACTGATGGCGTTGAACAGCGTGGTCTTGCCGGCCCCGTTGGCGCCGAGCAGCACCACCAATTCGCCGGTATCGACCGTCATGGAAATGTCAGTGAGGGCCTTGAAGCTGCCGTAGCAGACATCCACGTTCTCAAGCTGCAGCATCTTCATCCCCTCCCAGGTAGGCCTCGATCACCACCGGATTATTACGGACTTCCTCAGGCGTGCCCTCGGCGATCTTCTCGCCGTGGTCCAAAACCATGATCTTGTCCGCCAGGCTCATGATCATGTCCATCTTGTGTTCGATCAGGCAGACGGTCAGGCCGTTGTCCACCATCTTGCGCATCAGCGCAGCGAAGCCCTCGGTCTCCTCCGGGTTCACGCCGGCGGCAGGCTCATCCAGCAGGACGATCTTGGGATCGGTCGCCAACGCCAGGGCAAAGGCCACGCGCTTGCGCTCTTCCTGAGTGATGTCGGCGATGAACTGACCGGCCACATGAGTCAGGCCAACGAAATCCAGGGCCTCCATGGCCTTGTCCCGGGCCGCCTTCTCCTCACGCTGCAGGCGCTTGCTGTTGATCAGCACATCCCACAGGCCGGAGCGGGTGCGCAGGCGATGGCCGACGATCAGGTTGTCCAGCACCGTTGCCTGCTCGAACAAGTTGGTGGTCTGGAAGGTCCGGCCGACGCCCAGGCGCGCCACCTGATCGCAGGGCATGTGGGTGACATCCACGCCATCCAGAAGGATGCGTCCGGAGGTCGGCTGGTGCAGCCCTGAAATCAGGTTGAAGAAGGTGCTCTTGCCGGCTCCGTTCGGGCCGATGATGGCGTTGATCTTGCCAGCCTCGAAATCGACAGAGACATCGTTGACCGCCGCCAGGCCGCCAAACATTTTGGTGAGGTGTTCTACCTTAAGCATTGTTCTCGGCCTCCCGTGTGCTGGCTGTCTGGACCTTGCTCTCCTTTCGTTTCTTGCCAGGGGCAAGGGACTGAGCCTTGTGGTGCATCCAGGTCAGGAACTGCCCGGTAATGCCCCGCGGGAAGAAAATCACCAGGATCACCAGCAGCGGGCCGAAAATGATCATCCGGTACTCCTCCAGGAACTGCAGGGACTGGGTGATCCAGACAATACCCACGGTGCCGAGCAGCGGGCCAGTCAGAGTGCCGATGCCACCCACCAGCAGGTAGGTGATCATGTCGAAGGTGTGATTGATGTTGGCCTCTTCCGGGCCGATGAACCGCACCATACCGGCATACAGGGCGCCGGCCAGGCCGGCGTAGGTGGTGGACAGGACAAAGGCCAGCACCTTGTTGCGCATCAGGTTGATGCCCAGGGACTGGGCCAGCTCGTCTCCGTTGCGGATGGCAATAAAGGTCCGGCCAAGCAGCGACCGGGACAGCCGGCCCATGAACCAGATGGAGAACACCAGGAACGCCAGCACCAGGTAATAGAAGGGCGTGGTCGCGGTGAAATCGACCAGTCCGAAACCGGAGGGCGCGGCAATATCCCGGACTCCGATCGGGCCATGGGTCAACTCCTCCCACTTGTCGATCAGCAGGTAGATGATGAAGCCCACGCACAGGGTGAAGATGGCGAAGTAGTGTTCCTTCAGCCGCAGGGAGACGATCCCCACGAAGAAACCGAGCACCGCTGTCATCACCAGTGCGGCCACGAACGCCGGCCAGAAACTCCAGCCGGCATCTGCAGTGAGCAGGCCCAGGGTGTAGGCCCCGATGGCGAAGAAACCGCCGTGGGCCAGGTTCAGCTGACCGCAATAACCGGTGATGATGTTGAGGCCATAGACCGCGATCGCCCAGACGAAGGCGGAGGCCATGACATAGACCTGGTACTCGTTAGCGGCCAGGAACGGAAACACAAGCGCGAATGCCAGCAGCGCCATCTTGGCACCGGGCTTCATCAGCAGACTTCCAAGTTTGAACAGCATGATCAGTGCGCCCCCTTCGCAAACAGCCCCTGCGGGCGGACAGACAGAATCAGTACCAGCAGCCCGAAGGCGATGATGTCCTTGTAGGCGGTGGAGATGTAGAAACCGCCGAAGGCCTCGGCAAAGCCGATGATCATGCCGCCGGCGATGGCGCCGGGGATGCTGCCCATGCCACCGAGAATGATGATCACGAAGGCTTTCATGATCACCAGGTGGCCCATGGCCGGATACACCAGGTTGATGGGTGCGTAGAGGCTGGCTGCCACTGCCGCCAGCACACCGGAGATGGCGAAAGTCATCATGGCGACGCGATTGGCATCGATACCCACCAGGAAGGCACCCTCACGGCTCTGGGCCATGGCAATGATGGTGGCACCGGTCATGGTCTTGCGCAGGAACAGCTGCAGGGCAATCACAAGCGCGAAGGCCCCCACGATGATCAGCAGTCGCTGTTCCGGGATGATCAGACCGTCAAAGTTCATGATGCCGGTGAACGGCGAGGACAGGCGGCGGAAATCGGAGCCCCAGAACATCTGCACCACGGCTTCCAGGAACAGGAGGATGCCGATGGCGGCAATCTTGTCGTGGATCGGCGGGGAATTGCGCAGCGGGTGGAAGACCAGACGTTCGCACAGGATTGCGAGCACCGCGACGACAGCAGCCGAGCCGGCCATGGCAATCCAGTAGTGCATGCCCAGGTCTGTCATGAAGAAGTACGACATGAACGCACCGACCATATAGAGCGCGCCATGGGCAAAGTTCGGAATGTGGAGAATTCCGTAGACCAGGGTCAGGCCAAGGGCTACGAGACCGTAGATGCTCCCCAGGGTTAACCCGTTGATGATTTGCTGGAAGAAAAGGTTCAAGTCTGCCCCTCCGGTGTTTGTTGTTATCGGACGTTGTTGAGGCTTCGAACCGCAGGGCTGTATAGCCCTGCGGCCTTGTACGGAACAATTACACTGATCGTCTCATCTGTCAATATTTTAAAATGTTGTTTCGCTGTGCGGTCTACAAATGCCTATAGGTACCACTATAGAGACTGTTTCTTCCACTCCTCTTCCTGCAGCGCCCGCCACATCAGCTTGCCGGTGGGTGATTTCGGCAACTCATCCACGAACTCAACGATGGTCGGCACCTTGTAGGCCGCCATCTGCTCCTTGCACCAGGCGGTGATGTCGTCGGCACTGGTCTTGCCCTCGGTTTCCGGTGTCAGCACGATACAGGCCTTGACGGTCTCGCCGCGCTTGGGATCGGGGGCTGAGATGATGCACACCTCATGGATCGCCGGGTGACGGTACATCAATCCTTCGACCTCAGAGGGCCAGACCTTGAAACCGGAGGCGTTGATCATGCGTTTGACCCGGTCGACCATGAAGAAATAGCCATCGTCGTCGTAGTAGCCCAGATCACCGGTGCGGAAGAATCGCTTGCCGTCGATCTCGACAAAGGCCGCCTCGGTCTCCGCCGGCCGGTTCCAGTACCCGATGGTGACCTGGGGGCCGCAGGAGACAATTTCGCCAGTCTCACCCGGTCCTTTCTCCTGCAGGGTGTCCACATCGATAATGCGGCTGTCCACGTCGAATACCGGAATACCCAGGCACTGGGGCTTGGGATGCGCGGTGGGATTGATGTGGGTGGCGGCCATGGTCTCCGACAGGCCATACCCCTCGATGTAGTCCAGCCCGGTCATCCGCTTGAGCTTTTCGGCCACGGCAACGGGCATGGCAGCGCCACCGCCCCCGATCATGTTGAGACTGCTGAGGTCGTACTTGCCGATGTCCGGGTTGGACAGGAAATCCACCGCCATGGTGACGATGTTGGTCCACCCGGTTACCTTGTAACGCTCGATCAGTCGCGCCGCCGTGGTCCGTTCCCAGCGGGTCATGATCACCGAAGTCGAACCGGTGAAAATCGGGCCGTTCATCGACCCGGTCATGCCGGTGACATGGAAAAACGGCAGGGTCGCCAGCTGGACACTGTCCGGCGTGGTCAGGTTCCAGAACACCCGGTGTACCGCCGTTGCCATCACCGAGCGATGGGTGTGCATGCAGCCCTTGGGCGCACCGGTGGTGCCGGAGCTGTAGGGAATGACGGCCAGGTCCTCGGGCGTTGCGGTGTGAGGGGCCGGGGTATGACCCGCCGCCATCACAGCTTCCCAGGTAACCACCCCCGGAACCTCTTTGGACCAGGCCGGGGCCGCCACCTCGGCGGGCAAGTCCAGGTCGGTCTCTGGATCGATGTAGGTGTTATAGGAAGCAACCACCACCTGCTCAAGGTTGGTTTCACCGATCATGGGCACGATGAAACCTGCCAGCTCCTGCCCGGCCAGGCACACGGTGGCGGTGGTATCGGCAATAAAGTGCTCCAGCTCCGCCGCCCGGTTCATGGGGTTCACCGGAATGACCACGGCGTCAGCACGCAGGATGGCATAGTAGGAGATCACGTACTGCGGGGAGTTCTGCATGTACAGCAGTACCCGGTCACCCTTGCTGACGCCCTGGGCCTGCAGATAGCCGGCCATGG
Organism: Marinobacter szutsaonensis; assembly: GCF_039523335.1. Taxonomy (NCBI): domain Bacteria; kingdom Pseudomonadati; phylum Pseudomonadota; class Gammaproteobacteria; order Pseudomonadales; family Marinobacteraceae; genus Marinobacter; species Marinobacter szutsaonensis. The sequence continues at coordinate 1,974,523 of NZ_BAAAFC010000001.1, forward strand.
TTTCCACTTCCTCATTGAGGCGCCGGTAGTTTATGGGCGCATCATAGAAGATGATGGCGGTGTGATCGGGATAGCGCCGCGCCGAAATCTCCAGGTTGGTATACACGCTGGTCTTCGGCAGGGTCATGGTTTTGGGCAGCTCCTTGGGCCAGACCTTGTAATGACGTTCGAACATGGTTGTTATTCTCCCCAGGGTGAATCAGTCAGCCGCTTCGGCGGACAAATCAAAGGTGTCGGTGCCCCCTGGCAGGGGGTCTTCGTGTCGTAAGGGTGTGATGGCCACGGCTTTGTCCCGGAGCACGGTGACATCGGCATCCGGAGCCACAATGTGGCGGGAGCTGCGCTCAAAGCCCAGCCACCAGTACGGCAGGCTGCGGGCATCACGCCCGGCCAGCAGTCTCGGGCGCTGGATCGAGCCGGTGGACTGCCGGCACCAACGCGCCGTGGTGATCTCGCCGGCCTCGCAGGCCGGGAAATTGACGTTCCAGGCACGGGCCTCGCCGGCCTGGTACAGCTTTCGGATCAGGTTCTCGCCGTGGGTCTCCACCGGCGACCAACGGATGCCATCCCGGGTCAGGAATGCCTGGCTCAGGGCGATGGCCGGAATGTTCATGTGCAGGGCACTGAGCACCGCGCCCACGGTACCGGAGTACTGCACCGAATCGCTGATGTTGGCACCGCAATTGACCCCGGACAGCACCAGATCCGGCGGTGTTTCCCCGAACCATTCGGCCAGGGAATAGAACACACAGTCCGCCGGCGTACCGGAGACGGCATACCGCTTCGCGCCGGTTTCATAGACCCGCAGCGGGCTGTGAATGGAAATGCTCTGGCCGGCGCCACTGCGGTCATGCTCCGGCGCGACCACCCAGACCTCTTCCGCCAGTCGCCGGGCGATGTTTTCCAGGATCGCCAGTCCCGGCGCGTTGATGCCGTCGTCGTTGGTGATCAGGATGCGTTCACAAATCGGGCCGTTCATAGGGTTTCCTCAGTTGCGTCCGTTCCGGGGACCATCACTGGCAATCTTCCAGCCGATGTCCGCCAGCAGACTCGCGCGCTTGCCCACCTGCAGGGCATTGGCGTTGGCAGCGTTGCCATCCAGCGCGCGCTTGTAGACTCCCTGCAGGATGGCGGCGAGCCGGAACAGGGAGAACGCCAGGAACACGTGCCAGTCGTCGATGCCATCGCGACCGGTCTTTGCGCAGTAACGGGCAATGGTCTCCTGCTCGTCAGGGATGCCCAGCGCCTCCAGATCCTCGCCCTGCAAGCCGCGCATGCCCTCCATGTCGGAAGGCAGGTAATAAGGAAGGCAGTAATAGGCCAGATCCGCCAGCGGATGGCCCAGGGTGGAAAGCTCCCAATCGAGGATGGCGATCACTTCCGGCCTGTCCGGCGCCAGCATCAGGTTGCCGAAGCGGTAGTCACCGTGGGCAATGGCGGTCTCGTCTTTCGCCGGCAGGTTCTCCGGCAACCAGGCCATCAGCTTGTCCATGGCGGGCAGGTCGTCGGTTTTCGACGCCAGGTACTGCTTGCTCCAACGGGATACCTGGCGGGCCACGTAACCCTCGGGCCGGCCGTAATCGCTCAGGCCCACGGCGTTCACATCCACCGCATGCAGAGCCGCCAGGGTGTCAATGGCGGAATGGTGGGCTGGCAATCGATCCTGGCGATCCAGCGCGCGGAGCGCGGAGTGGCTGATGATCCGGCCCTCCAGGAAATCCATGACATAGAACGGCGTGCCAATGACGTCGCTGTCCTCGCACAACACCCGAACGTTCGGAACGGGCACATGGGTGTTCTCCGATAACGCCCGCATGACCCGGTATTCCCGCTCGACCATGTGGGCGGACGGCAGGGTCTTTCCGGGCGGCTTCTTGCGCAGGACGTATCGGCCGCTGTCGGTGTCCAGCAGGAATGTCGGGTTGGACTGGCCACCCTGGAACTGTTTCACGTCAAGGCGATTGCCTACCTCCGGCAGCTCCTTCTGCAGCCAACCAAGAAGCCTTTTTTCATCAAACTTGTGCGCTGGCAGAACCTCTACCAACTCTGGCGTCATACTCATTGTTCGATTCAGCCTTACTTAATCGTTACCGGTCGCCCGCAAAGTTCTGCGGCCGTCGGGTGGGGAGCCTTTCTGCAGGGAACAAAGGTGTCTGAGCGCAGCGAGTTCTTTTTCCCGGAAGAAAGGCTCCCCACCCGCCGGCCAAGCACCAATTCGTGAGGCCATGCCTCAGCAGACTGTTTCGCCGCCGTCGGCAACAATGACCTGACCGGTGATGTAGGCGCTTGCCTTCGTGGACAGGAACACGGCCAGGCCGGCGATATCGACCGGGTCACCGATGCGGCGGAGTGGAGTTTTGTCCTCCGCGCGTTTAACGCGGACGGGGTCTTCCCAGAGGGCCTTGGCAAAGTCGGTCTTGATCAGCCCCGGGGCGATGGCGTTGACGCGGATGCCCTTGGGGCCCCATTCCACGGCCAGGTTGCGGGCCAAAGCGGCTTCGGCAGCCTTGGAAACGCCGTAGGTGCCGATCACGGTGTTGCCGCGCAGGCCGGCGATGCTGGAAAGGAGCACCACGGCGCCCTCGCCTTTTTCCGCCATCTGCGGCAGCACCATGTTGGTGAGCCAGAAGGTGCCTTTGACGTTGGTGTCCATAATCTTGTCCCAGGCGTCATCGGTCATTTCGGCGGTAGGGCCATAGACCGGGTTGGTGGCGGCGTTGCACACCAGCACGTCGATGCTGCCCCAGGCTTCGTTGGTCTTGTCCACCAGGTTCTGCAGGTCTTCTTTCTTGCCGACGTGGCAGGGAACGGCCATGGCGTCGAAGCCCTGTTCCTTCAACTCAGCGGCCACTTGCTCACAGGCATCGGCCTTGCGGCTGGAGATGACGACTTTGGCCCCACATCTGGCCATTTCCTCGGCGATGGAGCGGCCGATGCCCTTGGTGGAGCCGGTGATGACGGCAACTTTGCCGGTCATATCAAAAAGGGGATTACTCATTGTTCGATCCTCATGCTCAATGCTTGGGGAACGAACGGGGAGGCACCTGCCGGGACTGTGCAAAACATGGATGTTTTGCTCAAGCCTACAGGGACGTATTCACGGCGTGTCCCGGCAGGTGCCTCCCCGTTTGTTCATGCACCCGTATTAACGGGCCGGGCAAAAATCAGCGGTATTGACGAAGTTCCATTTTGGCAACGGAATCCAGGTGCACCTCATCCGGTCCATCTGCCAGGCGCAGGGTGCGGACCTTGGCCCAGGCGGAGGCCAGGAAAGTGTCCTGACTGACGCCAGCACCGCCGTGGACCTGGATGGCCCGGTCGATGACCTTCAGTGCCATACTCGGAGCCACCACCTTGATCATGGCGATTTCCTGACGGGCCACCTTGTTACCGACGGTGTCCATCATGTGGGCTGCCTTCAGGGTCAACAGGCGCGCCTGCTCGATCTCCAGCCGGCTGCGGGCAATGTCCTTGCGAATGGAATCAAAGTCGGACAGCTTGCGGCCAAAGGCCTCGCGGGCATTGGCACGCTTGCACATAGCTTCCAGCGCCCGCTCGGCCACGCCGATGGTGCGCATGCAGTGGTGAATCCGGCCCGGCCCCAGGCGGCCCTGGGCAATCTCGAAGCCTCGGCCCTCGCCCAGCAACATGTTGCTGGCCGGCACCCGCACGTTGTCGTACTGGATCTCGGCGTGGCCATGGGGCGCGTGGTCGTAGCCGAACACGTGCAGTGGGCGGATCATCTTCACGCCAGGGGCGTCCAGCGGCACCAGGATCATGGACTGCTGTTTATGCTTCTCGGCGTTCGGATCGGTCTTGCCCATAACAATGGCAATCTTCGAAGTGGTTGTCATGGCACCGGAGGACCACCACTTGCGACCGTTGATCACGTACTCGTCACCCTCGCGGCGGATTTCACAGGCGATGTTGGTGGCATCCGAGGAGGCTACATCTGGCTCGGTCATGGAAAAGCAGGAACGGATTTCGCCGGCCAGCAGTGGTTTCAGCCACTGGTCCTGCTGCTCCTTGTTGCCGTAGCGGGCGATGGTTTCCATGTTGCCGGTGTCTGGCGCGGAGCAGTTGAACACTTCCGGGGCCATCTCGGAGCGGCCCATGATTTCGCACAGGTGGGCGTATTCGAAGTTGGACAGGCCCGCGCCGAATTCGCTGTCCGGCAGGAACAGGTTCCACAGGCCCGCGGCTTTCGCCTTCTGCTTCAGTTCTTCAATGATGGGAACCGGTGCCCAGCGATCCTCGGCTTCTTCCAACTGATGGTGATGCTTCTCTTCGTTCGGATAGATGTAGGCATCCATGAACTCGGTTAATTCGGCCTGCAGCTTTTTAGCCTTTTCAGAAAGCTCGAACATGTCCGTTTCCTCTCGTTGTTTGTATCCTGACTGCCACTCTTGCGCGGCAATCGTGGTGGCTTGAATCTGGCCAATCAGATTGGCACGCCCTCGGGCTTATCGCTCCCGGAACGGATCCGGAAGGTTCCCTCGCCAATGGCAAGCAGATTGCCCTGATCGTCATGCACTTCGCCGGTGCTGTTGAAAATGCGGGTACCGCCAGCCCTTTTTCGGCCGGTTACCCGGATCACACCGCCGGAGCACTGGCCGGTGAAGGTGGTGGTCAGGGACAGCGTGATCGCCTTGCGCATGCGGCCGGGGTACGGGCAATAAGTACCGGCCTGGGCCAGGACGATATCCAGCAGGGAGGTCAGAACGCCGCCGTGGATCACGCCCCCCAGGTTCAGGTGCCGGGGTTCCAGCGCCAGCTCGATCACCGCTTCGTTCTCTTCCCAGGACACCTGGCGGTAGCCCAGCAGGCTGTGAAAACCGGGCAGGTCCTGACCTCCGGTAATGTGCACCTTTTCCTCACTCATCAGACTTTCATTCCTGGCAGGTTAAGGGAGGCGGTATTTCCGCCATCCACCGCCAGGGCCTGGCCGGTGATGTAACTGGCGTCGTCGCTGGCAAGGAACAGGATGGCAGCGGCAATCTCCTCGGGATTGCCGTAACGGCGCAGCTCGCACCGGGAGCCCAGTTTGTGGGCTTTCTCGTGGGCGCGGGCGTAATCGAAGACGGCGCGGGTCATGCCGGTTTCCACCAGGCCGGGACAGACGGCGTTAACCCGGACATTGTCCCCGCCAAGGTCACAGGCGGCGGTCATGGTCAGGTTGATCACCCCGGCCTTGGAGGCACTGTAGGCATTGCCCCCGGCACCGGAGCGGATGCCAGCCACCGAGGCGGTGTTGACGATGGCACCGAGCTTGCGGGCCTGCATGTGGGGCGCCACGTGCTTGATGAACAGCATGGTGCCGATGAGGTTGACCGCCAGCACCTTGTCCCATTCCTCACGCTCGTTGCCGGTCACCGGAGGGTGACCACCGGAGGTACTGGCAATACCGGCGATATTACAGAGCACATCGATCCGGCCAAAGGTATCCATGGTTTCGGCCACCAGGTCCCTGACCTGGCTTTCGTCGGCCACGTCCACCAGATGTCGCTGGTAACGGGCCTCCTCGGGCATGGCGCTCTCGGTCTCAAGCAATCCGGCCTCGGACACATCGACCATCACCACCGAGGCGCCCTCCCGGGCCAGACGGACCGCGGTGGCACGGCCAATACCACTACCGGCACCGGTGACGACGGCTATGCGCTGGTCAAATCGCGCCATGGAATCGCTCCTCGTTTTCCGCATTTGTTGTTGTGATCGCGTTCTTATGGTTTCGATAATTTGTCACGCCTTCCGGTTTTGAGTCAATATATTCGAAAGGAAATTTCATCTAGCAAAACACAACAACGCCGGAAGACAGGAAAATGAAAAATACAACTAACGACATGCCGGTCTACGCCCCGGTCACCGCCGGTGAAACCATGGAAGCCATCGGTCACAGGATTCAGGACTATCGGGAGAGCCAGGGGGACAAGACGGCCCTGATCGATGAACGGGGAGAGGTGACCTGGGCGGACCTGATCAGCCAGGTAAACCGGATTGCCAACCGCCTGCGGCAGTCCGGTCTCGAGCCGGGCGACTGCGTGGCGGGTCTGTCGGAAAATACCCGGGAATACGTCGCCCTGTATCTCGGCTCCCTGGTGGCGGGCGGCTGCCTGGTACCGCTCTCGGGTATGGCCAGCGGCGAGGCCCTGACCCTGATGATCCGGGATTGCGGCGCCCGGTTCCTGTTTGTGTCCGGTAAGAACCGGGAGCTCTGGTCCAGTATCCGCGAGTCCGTGGCCCTGCCGGCAGAGAATGTTGTCGGCCTGGATACCGGGGAGGTTGGTCAGACACTGGCGCAATGGCTGGGCGATGTGTCCGATCAGGCCGCTCCGGCAGCGGTCACCCTGGACGATCCGTTTAACATCATCTACAGCTCCGGAACTACCGGCACGCCCAAGGGCATCCTGCACGACTACCGGTTCCGCCAGCGCCAGATGGTCCGGATGAGCCGGTTCGGCCTGGATGGCGACGCCATCAATCTCGTTTCCACGCCCTTGTATTCCAACACCACCCTGGTCTCGGTCTTACCGACCCTGTTCCACGGCGGCACCTTGGTACTGATGGCGAAATTCGATGCCCACCGGTTCCTGGAGCTGGCAGAACAATACCGGGTGACCCATGCCATGCTGGTGCCGGTGCAGTACCAGCGCATCCTGGCGGTTCCGGATTTCGACCGCTTCGACCTGTCCAGCTTCAAGCTCAAGCTGTGTACCAGCGCGCCGCTGCGGGCGGATGTGATTGCCGAAGCCATGCGGCGCTGGCCGGGCAATATCCGTGAGGTCTACGGCCTGACCGAGGGCGGCATTTCCACCAGCCTGGATTGCGCTGCCCATCCCGATAAATGGGATTCCGTGGGTGTGCCTACCGAAGGCGCCGAAGTCCGGGTGATCGATGACGAGGGCCGGGAGCTGCCCCGGGGCAAAACCGGGGAAATCGTCGGCCGGGCCATTTCCATGATGCGCGGTTACGTCAACCGCCCCGAACAGACCCGGGAAATGCTCTGGACCAGCCCGGAAGGCCTGGCGTTCTATCGCAGCGGGGATATGGGCAGGATCGATGAAGACGGGTTTATCTACATCCTCGACCGTCGCAAGGACATGATCATCTCCGGCGGCTTCAACATCTATGCGGTGGATCTGGAAAAGACCTTGCTCGGCCACCCCGCCGTCGCCGATGTGGCGGTCATCGGCATACCCAGCGAGCAATGGGGCGAGACGCCCCTGGCGCTGGTGGTCAAGGCTCCGGGCCACCCGGAGACCGAGGCCGAACTACTGGACTGGGGCAACCAGCGGCTGGGCAAAACCCAGCGGCTGGCGGCAATCGAGTTCCGGGAGGAACTGCCCCGCTCCACCATCGGTAAGGTGCTGAAACGGGAACTCCGGGAGCCCTACTGGAACCGCTAGCGGCGCTCCATTCTCGCCAGAGCCTGCCGGCAATCGTCGGAGCGCAGGCGCTCGGAGAACACCGCGCGCTCGCGCTCCAGCGCTTCCCTCACCTGATCCCGCCAGGGGGCCCGGATCAACCGCTTGCTCGCCCTGAGCGCCTCCCGGGGTTTACCGGCCAATCGCTGCGCCAGTTCCAGCGCGGCGGTCACGGCGGCACCGTCATCCACCACCTTGCTGACCAGGCCACAGTCCCGGGCCTCGACACCGTCCATGACCTCCCCGAATAACAGCAGCTCTGCCGCCCGGCGGGCACCGAGGTGCAGGGGCATGGTGACCGTGGAGGCCGCCTCGGGCACCAGACCAAGATCGACGAAGGCGGTCTTGAAGGTCGCGGATCTACCGGCAATCACCGAGTCGCAATGCAGAAGCAGGGTAGTGCCGATGCCGATGGCAATCCCTTCCACGGCGGCAATGACCGGCGTGTCGCTGTCCATCAGGGTTTCGATAAAGGCCAGCCCGGCAGAGGGCTGTGGATTCGGATCGGTTGCCCGGGCGCGGAAATCGTCCAGGTCATTACCGGCAGTGAACACATTGCCATGCCCGGAGATAACGATGGCGTTAACGGCCTCATCACCAGCGGCTTCGCGAATACGCCGGCTCAGCAGGCCGTACATCTCGCGGGTCAGCGCGTTCTTCTTCGCCGGGCGGTTGATGGTGAGATGGACCACGGCCTCCGCCTGATGCATGTCGATCATTGAGCTATCCTTCCAGAAGATTACGTTGTTGTTTGAGGTAAAAACATCCTATTGCAAAAGCCCGATGTTGTGATAGATTCAGAGAACATAAATTCACCCTGCAGTTAATAGTTCTGCAGAGTGAAATAACAAGCAAGGCTAATACAACAACGAAAGAGGCACAGTCATGAACCTCATAATGCAAGCACGCAAGAAGCTGACCGTTTACGCGTCCGCCCTTACCCTTGGCGTTTCCGCCGCCCTTGCTGCCACACCGGTAGCGGCCCAGGAGACCTTCACCTGGAAGGTGCAATCCCACTGGCCGGGTTCCAGCAGCTCATACACCGACAGTCTCGGCCGCATCAAGCGGGTTCTGGAAGAACGCACCGATGGCCGCCTGAAGCTCCAGCTCTATGAAGCCGGTGCACTGTTCAAGGCCAAGGAAACCTTCAACGCGGTCAGCCGCGGCATCCTGGAAATGGGCACCATTTCACCCGCTTATGCCCAGGACAAAGTTTCCCTGGCGGGCATCGCCTCCGGCCTGCCCTTCGCTTTCCGTAACGTCTGGGAAGCCGCCTACTTCCATCAAAACATGGGCTTCGAGCAGATGCTGCGTGATGAAGCCGCCGAGCACGGCGTTTACTGGGCCACCGACAAGGTCTACCCGACCGAAATGGTAGTCAAGAAGCCGATCGAGAGCTGGGAAGACTTCACCAGTCTAAAGATTCGCTCCTCCGGCGCCCTGCAGAACTTCCTGACCGAAGCGGGTGCTGCCGCCTCCTACATTCCCGGTGGTGAGCTTTACTCCGCGCTGGATTCCGGAATCGTCGACGGTGCGCACTGGGGTGCGTCCCAGGGTGCCTACAGCATGGGTCTTTACGAGGTCGCGAAGTACCACGTGCAACCGGCCCTGAACATCGCCGGTACCGACGTCATCATCGTCAGCCAGAAGGCCCTGGACAAGCTGCCGGAAGACATGCAGAAGATCGTCAAGGATGCCCTGAACGAGCAATTCTGGATCCGCACCAACGAGTACCAGTACAAGGAACGCATCACCCTGGCCAAGGCCATTGCTGAAGAAGGGGTGCAGGTCAACGTGCTGCCGGATGAAGTCCAGGACAAGCTGGTTGCCACCGCCCAGAAGATGTGGGACGAGGAAGGCAAGCGTAGCGAGAATGCCCAGAAGGCCCTGGACATGCTCAAGAGCTACCTGAGCGACCTCGGTTACCTCTGATCGCAGCTGTAACCGCATAACCCGGGCCGGAGTCCAGCACTCCGGCCTTTTTGTCCCTGAATAAAACCAACGTCCTCCTGGAGAGAACCATGGGTGTGATGATTGCCGCATTCATGAGAGGGGTTACCCGTCTCAATGATGTCGTCGGGCGCTGGATAGCCCTGCTGGTGTTCGCGATGTTTGCGTTCCTTTTGCTGGAAGTGGGCTTCCGCTACCTGTTCAACTCGCCGACGGTCTGGACCAATGAGCTGACCCAGATGCTGTTCGGTATCTATGCGGTGATGTCCGGTGGCTACATCATGGCCCATCGCGGTCACGTCAATGTCGACCTGGTGCATTCCCACCTGGCGCCGCGCAAGCGGGCGACGCTGGACATCGTCACCTCCACGGTATTCTTCATCTTCACGCTCGCGCTGCTCTGGTTCGGCATCGACATGGCCACGGAGTCCATGTCCAGCTGGGAAACCTCCTACTCCGCCTGGAATCCGCCCATCTGGCCGGTCAAGCTGGCGATTCCGGTCGGCACGGCACTGCTGGTCCTGCAGGGCCTGGTCAAGCTCCTTGAGGACATCGCCGTAGCCTTCAACCTGGATTACTACACCCCCGAAGACACTGATTCCGAAGGAGAGCAGCTGTGAGTATTGAAGCCCTGACCCTGCTGTTCTTCGGCGCCCTGCTGTTTTTCCTGCTGCTGGGCCTGCCGCTGGCGTTTGTGCTGGGCGGTGTATCCGTGGTGTTCCTCTATTTCACCTGGGGCTTTGACTCCTTTTACATGGTGGCGTCCCAGATCTGGGGCACCATGGAAAGCTTCACGCTGGTGGCCATTCCCCTGTTTGTGTTCATGGCCATGATCCTGGAACGCACCGGCGTTGCCCGGGATCTGTACCGGATGATGCACCTCTGGTGCGGCGGCCTCAGAGGCGGCCTTGCGCTGGGCACCCTGGGCATCTGCGCCGTGTTTGCCGCCATGGTAGGCATCAGCGGGGCTGCGGTGGTCGCCATGGGCACCATTGCGCTGCCGTCCATGCTCGAACGGGGTTACGACAAGAACATGGCCCTGGGTGTGATCAATACCGGCGGCGGCTGGGGTATCCTGATTCCGCCCAGCATCCTGATGATCCTCTATGCCCTGATCACTGGTGTGTCGGTGGGCCAGATGTTCGCCGCCGGCATCATGCCCGGCATCCTGCTGATGGTCCTGACCGCCATCTACATCATTGTCCGATGCCACCTGCAGCCGGATCTTGCACCCGCGCTACCGAAAGAGGAACGGGGCACCTGGCCGGAGAAATTCCGGGCCCTGCGCGCGGTGCTGCTGCCGATTGGTGTGGTGGTCATGGTGCTGGGCTCCATCATCGGCGGCATCACCACCCCGACCGAAGCCGCCGCCATGGGCGTTCTTGGCGCACTGATCTCGGCCGCCGTCTACAAGCAGTTCAAGTGGAGCATCCTGCAGGAAGCGGCGATCCGCACCTTCAAACTGACCGGCATGATCATGTGGATCCTGTTTGCCGCCCATGCCTTCAGCGCCGCCTACCAGAGCATGGGCGCCCAGGAGCTGATCGAGGGCCTGATGAACATGGTCCCGGGTGGTCCCTGGGGCATTATCATCGCCATGATGGTGATCGTGTTCCTGCTCGCCATGGTACTGGATCCGGTGGGCATCATGCTGATCACCCTGCCGGTATTCATGCCGATCGTGGAATCCCTGGGCTTCGATCCGATCTGGTTCGGCATCCTGTTCGTGATCAACATGGAAATCGGCTACATGACCCCGCCCTTCGGCTTCAACCTGTTCTATCTGAAGGGCATCGTGCCGCCGTCGATCACCATGAAGGATATCTACAAGTCGATTATCCCGTTCGTGATTGTCGAGATCATCGGCATCATCCTGATCATGATCTTCCCGGAGATCGCCACCTGGCTGCCGGATCTGTTCTTCTGATCCGATCAGCCTGACAGGCAACAAAAAAGCCCGGCGGATATCCTCCACCGGGCTTTTTTCTGTCTTTTCCCGGCCTGCCCGAGGACGGCAACCGGGGCGGGAGTTAAAACGGGGTCAGATGAAAGCTTTCATCTGACCCCTGCTTTGACCCGGGGTTTGGCGGCAACTGTGGAGATCAGGCCATCAGGTTGTAGATGAACACGATCACCACCGCAATGGGGGTCACGAACCGGATCAGGTTGTACCACAGGCCGAAGGCGCCACCGGTCAGAGCCAGGTCGGACTTGAGCGACTCCCGGGCCACGAACCAGCCCACGAACAGGGCCGTCAACAGGCCGGAAAGCGGCAGCATGATGTTGGCGGTGACGTAGTCCAGCAGATCAAAGATGGTCTTACCTTCGAACCGGTCGAACATGCCCAGCGGCGTGATATCGGACCAGACGTTCAGGGACAGAATGGAGGCAATACCCAGTGCCCAGCACAGCACACCCACCAGCACCGCGCTGCCGGTACGGGCCAGGCTGGTCTTTTCCTCGACCCACTCAACCACCGGCTCCAGCAGGGAAATGCCGGACGTCCAGGCTGCGAACAGCAGCAGCACGAAGAACAGGGCGCCGAACAGACTGCCAAACGGCATGTTGCCAAATGCCAGCGGCAGGGTCTGGAAGATCAGGCCGGGGCCGGCGCCGGCTTCCAGGCCATTGGCGAAGACCACCGGGAAGATGGCCAGGCCCGCCAGCAAGGCGACGGCGGTGTCCATGATCGCCACGCTGATGGCGGTCCGGCCGATGGAGACATCCCGCCCCAGGTAGGAGCCATAGGCCATCATGATCGCCATACCCAGGCTCAGGGTGAAGAAGGCATGCCCGAGGGCAACCAGGACACCACTGACCGTAAGCGCGCCGAAGTTGGGGCTGAACAGGAAGCTGACCGCCTCACCGAAATGGCCGGTGGTAGTGGCATAGCCCACCGCAACCAGCAACAGGATGAACAGGGCGGGCATCAGAATGGTGGCCGCACGCTCCAGACCTCCTTTAAGGCCTCGGGAAACCACCAATACCACCAGTGCCATGAATACGGTGTGCCAGATCAGCAGCTGCACCGGGCTGCCGAGCAGGCCGCCGAACAGGTCACCGATGGACTCGGCGGTACCGCCGGTGAAATCACCAGCAGCGGCGTGGCCGATGTAGGAAGCCGCCCAGCCACCAATCACCGAATAAAAAGACAGGATGATAAAGGCGGCGAGCATGCCCACGATCGCCGAGATGCGCCAGACCGGTGACGCCAGGTTGCGCTCGGCCACCAGGCGAAAGCTGGTGATCGGGTTATGGCGACCATTCCGGCCAATGAACACCTCAGCCATCATGATGGGAATACCGATGATGGCGATGCACAACAGATATACCAGGACAAAGGCACCACCGCCGTTCTCACCGGTGACGTAAGGGAATTTCCAGACATTGCCCAGACCGACGGCAGAACCAGTTGCCGCCAGAATGAACGCCAGCCGGGACGACCAGAGGCCACGGGCGGTGTAATCGCCGTTACCCGACACAGAGTTGGATTGAGACATGTTGATTTCCTGTGCTTTTGGCTAAGGAATTGAAAGAGGATCGAGCGCCCGGGACAGACCCGGGCTGTTGGGTCGCGATTCTGCCAGCACTGACGTGCCGATGCCAGTGCTGGCGTGCATCAGGCGGTAGCCGTCAGACGGGCCCGGGGGTGGAAGCGGGCATTCACCCACAGGGAAAACACGATGACCGCACCACCAATGGCCAGCCGGAGCAGATCGGCATCCCGGTTCCAGATCAACAGGTTGACCAGCAGGCCCGCCGGCACCAGGGCATTGTTCATGATCGCCAGAGTCCCCGCATCCACCTTGCAGGCACCCCGGTTCCACAGGAACAACCCGAGGCCGGAGGCGGCAAAGCCGAGCCAGGCCAGCACGCCCCACTGCAGGCCGGTGGACGGCAACCGCTCGGGATTGCCGAAGATCAGGAACGACGGCAGGGCAATGATCAGTGCACCGAAGAAGAAATAGCCGAAGGTCCGGAACGAGCCCAGATCCAGCGGATACCGCTGCATGATGTGTTTGTAGCCCACCTGGCCAGCGGCAAAAGTGAAGTTGGCCACCTGCAGCAGCAGGAAGCCGGTCACGAAGTCCTGACTGAGGCCGTCGTAGCGGATGATCCCTGCCCCAACAGTGGCGATCGCGGCCGCCAGCAGCGCCACCGGCGAGAAACGTCGGAACAGCGCATCATCGAGCAGGGTCACGTACAGGGGCGTGAAAATGGTGAACAGCAGGACTTCCGGAACCGTGAGGTAGCTGAACGAGCGGTAGAGACACAGATAGGTCACCCCGAACTGCAGCATACCGGTCACCAGAATGCCCAGCTTGAGTCCGGAGGGCACACCGCGCCAGCGGGTAAAGGGCAGAAAGATCAGTGACGCGATCAGCACCCGGGTCAGCACTGCAAAATCACTGTCCACTTGCCCGGCAAGGAATTCTCCAATCAGGCTGAAGGAAAACGCCCAGAGAACCGTTACAAAAACCAGCAAACCCATGTTGATAATCTCTCCCATTAACCGAGGCGCGTACTGTAACTGCTTTTCGGGTAGGATGCAGGCCTGTTTCACATGGAGATCCCGGGACCAAGCGCCACGATGGACGAAACCCACCAGCCATTACCCGAAGCCCGGCAACCACTACTGAGCCGGGTATTTGCCGAATGGCGCACCCTCGCCATTCTTGGCGGACCGATCCTCATCGCCCAGGTTGCGCAGATGGCGAACGGGGTGATCGATACGGTCATGGCCGGTCACGCCAGCGCCGAGGACCTGGCTGCCGTAGGTATCGGCAGTAGCCTCTGGATGCCACTGTTCCTGTTTTTCATGGGCGCCCTGAGCGCCCTGCAACCCATCATCTCCGGCTACAACGGCGCCGGTAGCCGAGAAAAGATCATGCCGGCCACCTGGCAAGGCCTCTACCTGGCCGCCGCCGGCTCGGTGGTCATGATCCTGCTGCTGATCAATGTGAAGCCAGTCCTCACACTGCTGGAACTGGATGCCAACACCACCCGCATCACCCAGGGTTACCTGGATGCCTTTGCCTGGGGCGTTCCGGCCATGCTGCTGATGGCGGCCTTACGGGGACTGACGGACGGCCTGGGACACACCCGGGTGATCATGGCATTCTCGGTGCTCAGCACCCTGATCAATCTACCCCTGAACTACATCTTCATCTATGGCAAGCTCGGGCTTCCGGCCATGGGAGGCATCGGCTGTGGCTGGGCCACATCGTTGTCCAACGGCTTTGCCGCAGTGGCGATGCTGGTTTACCTGAACCGGAGCCGGGTGTACCGGAGCTTCCACCTGATTGCCGACTGGGCCGCCCCGGACCGGGCGGGTCTGGGTTATATCCTGCGTATCGGCGTGCCAATCGGCTTCACCATTTTCGTCGAAGCGAGCATGTTCGCGGTGATTGCGCTGTTCCTGGCACCCCTCGGCCCGGTGGTGGTCGCAGGCCACCAGATTGCCCTGAACGTGGTGTCGCTGCTATTCATGCTGCCATTGAGCCTGGGTATGGCCCTGACCCTGCGGGTGAGCTTTCTGATCGGCGCCCGGGCGCCGGACAGCGCCCGCCTGATTTCCCGCAGTTCACTGGTACTGGCGGCGGCCATTGCACTGGTTTTTGCCACCCTGCTCTACACCTTTTCCCCGGAAATTGCCGCACTGTATTCCGGCGAGGCCGATGTCCGGGCCGTCACCGTGGCCCTGCTGGGCTTCGCCGCCCTGTTCCAGGTAGCCGATGTGGTGCAGGTAACCTGCATCAGCGCCCTGCGGGGGTACAAGGACACCCGGATTCCCATGTTCATCATGCTGTTTTCATTCTGGGGGATCGGCCTGCCGCTGGGTTACACCCTGACGTTCACCGACTGGATCGTGCCCGCCATGGGGGCAGCGGGGTTCTGGGTAGGACTGACCTGTGGCCTTATGTCCGCCAGCCTGCTGCTGGGCTGGCGCCTGTTCCGCTTTACGCCGGATCAGGCTGACTGAGGTACCGCGCGAATCCGGGGCTCCGCAAACACCGCCCGGTCCCGGCCGGTTTCTTTGGCCTGGTACAGGGCGTCGTCGGCCCGGGCAAGCCAGCTATCCACGCGCTCGCCCCAATCGAGCTCGGCGACACCGAAGGACGCCGTGATTGAACCACCCGGATGCTTCACATGGTTCCGGAGCAGTTGCTGGAGGTTGCCGATCATCGTTTTGAGCCCGACCCCGTCGATGGCCGGGACCAGCAGAACGAATTCTTCACCACCGTAACGGAACAGCTGGTCGGATTTCCGGGTGTTTTTACGAAGCACGTTGACCAGATCGACAAGAACCTCATCCCCGACACTGTGACCATACTCGTCATTGATCTGTTTGAAATGATCGATATCCAGCAGGATCAGGGCACAGGCAATTCCGGTCCGGCTGGCATGGGCCTGGGCAATGGCCAGCTCCTCGTCCATGGCCCGGCGGTTCTTCACCCCGGTCAGCGGATCGATGGTGGCCAGGTGTTCCAGACGCCGGCGCTGATCCTCATTGCGGCTGGCGAAAACGAAGGCGCAGGCACTGACCACCAGGGCAGTGGAGACGAACGAGCCCATCTGTTCAAGGCCGGAGAAGGCCTCCCCCAGGGCAACCATCAGAACCACCGCCGAGACATTGATGGCGATGGCGACCCGGGGCGGTGTCAGGAAGAAACTGGTAATCAGGCAGGGGTAGAGCCAGAACAGCCCGGGGTCACCCACAAGCCCCGCCACCACCACGGCCCCGAACGAGGCCACGATGGCCATGACCAGGCCGCTGCGCCGGGTATCGCCGGTTACCCACGCATAGACCACGCCACCGCAGACACCGCAAAGAATCAGGACGTCGACCACACCCGTCACGACATCGCCCTGGTGAAAGCGCAACACGGCAAACGGCGTAATACCCAGAAAGCCGCTCAGCCCCAGCAGGGTAATGATGGACAGGCGAAAATCCGATCTAAGGCGTTGGAACATGGAAAAAAGTTTCCGACAAAGGTCGCATGGTGGTGCCAAGCGTAGCCGAACAAGTCCGACAGGTCGTCATGTCTGGCTATTTTTTAACAATGTTTCATGGTGCGTACAGATTGATACGCAGTGCATCCTTAAATGAACCGAAAAACCACATAACCAACAGGGATTTGATAACGTAACTCCGCATTCCGGAAACCAAAATTTACCAAGCGGCAAAAAACGGGCATCTATACTGGGAGCAGCTGAAATTTCACGGTTACGGTTGTCTATGCCCAACGCCCCAACACCCCCGTCAGAACAGGATTTGCTCAACGCCCGCCTGGAGCAGGCCAATCAACAATTGCTCCAGTCGGAAAAACTGGCGGCCATTGGCCAGCTTGCCGCCGGCGTCGCCCACGAGATCAACAATCCCGTGGGCTACGTCTATTCCAACCTGCAAACCCTGGACACCTATCTCAACGACCTGTTCCGGCTGACCGAGGCAGTAGACAGCGCCAGGTCACTGGACGACCTCCGGTTGATCAAGCAGAACATTGACTACGACTATCTGCGGAACGACCTGCGGGATCTGCTGGCGGAGTCCCGGGAAGGCATCGAGCGGGTCAAGACCATCATCGCGGCCATGAAGGACTTCTCCCACATCGAGGAGGAAGAATTCAAGCCGGCGGATATCCATCGGGGCATCGAGACCACCCTGAACGTGGTCAACAACGAACTGAAGTACAAGGCCGAGGTGGTGCGGGAGTTCGGAGAGCTGCCGGAGGTGGAATGCATCATCTCCCAGATCAACCAGGTGGTGATGAACCTGCTGGTCAACGCCGCCCATGCCATTGAAAGTTTTGGCCGAATCACCATTCGCACCCGCCAGCAGGGTGACACTGTCATCATCGAAGTGCAGGACACCGGCAAAGGCATCTCGCCGGAGCATCGGCACCGGATCTTCGAACCTTTCTTTACCACCAAGCCGGTCGGCAAGGGCACGGGTCTGGGCCTCTCCCTGTCCTTCAACATCATCGAAAAGCATCAGGGCAGCCTCGACGTGGACAGCACTCCCGGTGAAGGCACCTGCTTCCGCCTGACCCTGCCCATCACTCAACCCGACCTCAACGAATAACCGCGGCGATACGGAGACAAGCCATGATCAAGATTCAGCTGGTGGACGACGAACGCAATATTCTCAGTGCACTGCGCCGGCTGCTCAAACCCGAAGGTTGGGAGGTGCATACCTACGACAATGTCGAGGAAGCGCTCGGCAGTCTCCTGGAACACGAGTACGCGGTCATTATCTCGGATTACCGGATGCCCACCGCCGACGGCGTCACCTATCTGCAGTTCGCCAAACAGCGCCAGCCCGATGCCATCCGTCTGGTACTCAGTGCCTACGGTGATCGGGACTCCATGATCAAGGCCATCAACCAGGCAGAAGTGCATCGGTACCTGTCCAAACCCTGGGAAGACCATGAGGTGGTGAGTGCCATCCGCTCGGCCATCGACCTGTACCAGCTGAAAAAGGAAAACCAGCGCCTGCGCCAGGAAAACGACCGCCAGAAAGACATGCTCCGGGCCCGTGAGGAAGAATTGTTGCGGCTCGAGGCCGAAAACCCGGGCATCACCCGGGTCCAGCGGGATGCCGATGGCTCGGTGCTGATTGGCGACGATGACTGAAGCGGACCTGCGTAATGCCTGATTTCAGCCCGGAAGACAACAAACTCGCCCTGAAGGTGGTGTTCTACGGCCCGGCCCTGAGCGGCAAGACCACCAACCTGATGCAGCTGCATTCCCTGCTCAATCCGGAGCGCAAGGGCGAGCTGATGGTGCTAGAGACCCGGGACGACCGCACCCTGTTTTTCGACATGCTGCCCATCGGTCTGCGCAGCCGCTCCGGGCTGGACCTGAGGCTGAAGCTCTATACCGTGCCCGGACAGGTCCAGCACGACAGTACCCGCAAGGCGGTACTGTCCCGGGCCGACGGCGTGGTATTCGTGGCCGACTCCCAGGTCGCCCAGCAGGACAACAACGCCATCGCCTTCGGCAACCTGGAAGATAACCTGGACAAGGTAGGCCTGGATATCGACACCCTGCCCATGGTGGTGCAATTCAACAAGCGAGATCTGCCCGCGGTGGTGGACGAGGCCGAACTCCAGGCACGCTGGGCCGGCACGCCCTGGGCGCCACTGGCCATGGCCTCGGCGCTGCAGGGCACGGGGGTCATCGAAACCTTTCAGGCTTTGCTCGGCCGTCTTTATACGGGCATCGATGCCGAGTTCGACCTTGCCGGCAAGCACGGCATTGACCGGGCCACTTTCATCGGCCGACTGAGCGCCAGTCACGGGGTGGATGATGCGTAACTTCGAGGACGATCCGACACTGTCCGACCTGCTGAACCCGGACCAGCTCCAGAGACTGAGCAACGGGCTGAGCGCCCTGTGCCGGAAGCCGGTTGAGATCAGCGAAAACCGTGCCCCGGACGCCGTTCCGGTGGAATTCAACCTGGAAACCGTCGGCTGGCTGAGCGGTGGCGCCTCGGCCGGGGAGCGCGAGGCCGCGGCCGAACTGGTGTCCTTCCTGATGCTGTTCGTGGCCAAGTATCGCCTGGCCGCCAATATCCACCATGACACCACCGAAGCCAGCTATGCGGAGCTTCAGCGCCAGAACGAAGCCCTCAGGGCATCCGAGGCCAAATACCGGGAACTGTCCGATCAGCTGCAGCAGAAAGTGGATGAACAGGTCGCCGTGATCCGCCAGACCCAGCAGGAACTCTACGAGAGTGCCCGGTTGCGTTCCGTTGGCCATCTGGCCGCCGGTGTCGCCCATGAGATCAACAATCCCGTCGGGTTCATCAGCAGCAACCTGCGGATGGCCCGGGAGTATGTCCAGAACCTGGAACCCCTGCTGCCGGAAACCCCCGAGAACCGGGAGCTGCTGGAGGACTTCCAGGATCTGCTCAGCGAGTCGATCGAGGGAACCGACCGCATTGCCAGCATCGTCGCTGACCTGAAGACCTTCTCCAGCATCGACCAGGCCGACAACGCCCTGTGCGACCTGAACAGCCTGCTGCGCAGCGCCTGCCACCTGGTACAGACTGAACATGACCACCGCCTGAACATCACCGAGAACCTGGCAGAGCTGCCCAGGATTCCGGGCCACCCCTCCAGGCTGTCACAGACCCTTTTCAATTTGCTGGACAACGCGGCCCGGGCAATCGGGGACGATGGCCGCATCCTGGTCAGGACCCTGGCGGACAATACCGGCATTCAGGTGATTATCCAGGACACCGGCTGTGGCATCCCGGAGACGGTTCGCAGCCAGGTCTTCGATGCCTTTTTCACCACCCGACCGGTGGGTTCCGGCACCGGGCTGGGACTCACGGTAGCCCGGGATACGGTCCGCGCCCATGGTGGCCAACTGACACTCGACAGCCAGGAGGGCGCGGGTACCCGCGTCGTCCTCTCGCTGCCAGTCCAACAAGGTTCCTGAATGGCAAATCGCTACGCATCCCTGTTTTACGGAAACGACACCGACAAGCAACCGGCCCCGGAGCCAACCAAGCGCGCCGCGCCCTATCGGCTGCTGCTGGTGGACGACGAGCCTAACATTCTGGCGTCCCTGCGCCGGGTGTTCCAGCGGGAAAACTACGAACTGCTGTTTGCGCGCAGCGGTGCCGAGGCCCTGAAAATCCTGGAAAAGCAGCCGGTCGAGCTGATCATGACCGACTTCATGATGCCGGGGATGAATGGCAGCGAACTGCTCCGGGAGGTCCGGGAGCGCTGGCCCCAGACCATCCGTATCATGCTCACCGGCCACGCCAACACCGACGCGGTGATGGGCTCGATCAAAGACGGCGCCGTCTACCGCTTCATCCTCAAGCCCTGGAACGACGACGACATCCGCCTGACCATCGCCCTGGCGCTGGAGCAGTACGAGCTGATGCAACGTAACCGGTCTCTGGAGCAACAGACCCAGAAGCAGGACCGGGACCTGGAGACCATCAGCAAGCTGACCGCCACCAACCGCAGTCAGCTGGCCATCCTGCTGCACAAGAAAGGCTGGCTCAATCCCCAACAGATCCAGCAACTGCACCGGGAAATGCAGAGCCAGAAGACACCGGTGGTGCGACAGCTACTCAAGCATGACTGGGTGGACTTCACCAAGGTCTTCGAACTGCTGCGGGACGAGATGCTGTTCGAAGAGGTGGACCTGAGGGAGTTCCAGCCGGACCCCAGCCTGCTGTCCCTGATCCCCCAGAAGATCTGTACCCGCCAGCTGGTGCTGCCGCTGCGGGTCAGTGGCCAGCGCCTGCGCCTGGCCATGGTGGACCCCATGGACATCAACCTGATCGACGAGCTCGGGTTCATGACCGGCTACACCATCCACCCGCTGCTGTGCGAAACCTCGCAGATGCAGAACAAGCTGGCGGAGATCTTTGGCGACACCAACGATCTGGACGATATCACCACCAAGGTGGGCTCCGACGATCCTTATGAAGGCATCGAGATCGTCCTGGACGAGGACGCCGACCAGGAATCCCTGGAACAATTACTGGGCAGCTCCGAAGAGCCACCGGCGATCCGCCTGGTGAATGCCATCATCCTCGAGGCCCTGCGCCTGGGTGCCAGCGACATCCACGTTCATCCCCGCACCAAGTCGCTGGTGGTGCGCTACCGCATTGACGGGGTACTTCAGGACAAGATCCACATCCCGACCAACCTGCTGATGTCGGTAGTCTCGCGAATCAAGGTCATGGCCGAACTGGACATCACCGAGCGGCGGCGGCCCCAGGATGGCCGGATTACCGTCAAGACCCCGATGCGGATCGTCGACCTGCGGATTTCCACCCTGCCCACCATTAACGGGGAGAAGGTGGTCATGCGGGTTCTGGAGCGCCAGTCCTCCGCGCAGTCTCTGGAGGATCTCGGGCTGTCACAACACAACCTGGCCCGGCTCAAGCATGTCATCGCCAAGCCCCAGGGCATCATCCTGGCCACCGGCCCCACCGGCAGCGGCAAGACCACCACCCTGTATGCGCTGCTGCAGCACAATGCCTCGCCGGAGCGCAATTACGTCACCATTGAGGACCCGGTGGAGTTCCACGTCGACATGGCCGGCCAGGTGCCGGTCAAGGACCGGATCGGACTGGATTTCGCCAGCGTGCTAAGGGCGATCCTGCGCCAGGATCCGGATGTGATCCTGCTGGGCGAGATCCGGGACGAGGAAACCGCCGATGTGGCGTTCCACGCGGCGATGACCGGCCACCTGGTCTATTCTACCCTGCATACCAGTTCCGCCGCGGCCACCGTGGCACGGCTGCTGGATCTGGGCCTGAAGCCTTTCGTGCTGGCCTCGGCGCTGGAAGCCATCATCGCCCAGCGCCTGGTGCGGCGGATCTGCACCCACTGCCGGGAAGAGACCGAACGGCCGACAGAGGTTCTGGAACAGCTGGGGCCACAGTTCCTGAGTGAGGATCTGCGTTTCTATCGCGGCCGGGGCTGCGAGAAATGTCACAAGGGTTACAAGGGCCGGGTCGCCATTCACGAAGTGCTGACCATGAACGAGGAACTCCGGATTGCCATTACCGAAGGGGCCAGTGCCATGCAGATTGAGACCCTCGCACGGGAGAAGGGCATGATGGTGCTGCTGGACGATGCCCTGGAAAAACTGCGGGACGGTCTGACCACCGCCGACGAAATCCTGCGACTGCTGGGCCCCCAGGTACTCCATGGTTAACGCGCTCAAGCGACCGGCCTTCTGGCATTGCCTGACCCTCGCCCTGGCCATATCCCTGGGCTCCGTGGGGCTGATCATCCTGATTGACTTCGGCGTCAGCGGGCCGGAAGGCGTCGGCCGTCTGTCACTGCGTCCCGGCGGTGGGCTGATCGCACTGACCCTGTCCGCCGCCCTCCTGGCGCTGTTGTTGCGGTACCGCTGGCTCGCGACCGGCCTGGGTTTCGGCCTTATTGCCCTGGCCTCGCTGCTGACACTGGCACCTCGCTTACCCGACAGCGACTGGCTGGATATCGCTGCTCTCAATCCGTTACTGCTGCTAGTGATTCTGCTGATCAGCCTGAGCGGGCTCGCCGCCATGCACCTGTCCCGGGGCTGGTTTGTCGGGCTGGTCTGCGGCCCGATAGTGTTCAGCCTCGGCCTGCTGTCCTTGCTGTCCCACTGGCATCCGGGATTGGCCGCCCTGGGGCTGGGCAATATCACAGAATCCACCCTGGTCCTCAGTCCCCTGGTGATGCTCGCGGGCTTGATCCTGCCGTTCCTGTATTCCATCTATCACAGCGAAGTGCAGTTCTATTCCAAGGGTCTGCTCGTGCTTGGCATCCTGGGCATCCTGATCACCACTCTGAGCTGGCACGCCCTGCGCCTGCAATCCGGTGAGCGCCTGATCGAACGGGCCGAGTCACTGGCGAGTCAGCTCGAGGCCTCCGCCAACTCCGCGTTCGACGTCAAACTGGCGTTGATCCGCCGCCTGGCCGAGCGCTGGGAGCTGCTCGACGGTGTCCCCTCACAGACGTTCTGGGAGCAGGAAGTGAGCAGCTACCTCCGTGACTTCCCGGACCTTCGGCTGATCAGCATCCTCAACCGGGAGCACAACCCGGTGCGCACCGAATCCCGCACCCTCGACTACCGTGGCTGGCTGGAGATCTTCCTGTCAGACCGGCGAAACCGGGATTGGCTCGATCACATCATCAAGTCCCGCAGCGCACACCTCAGTGCACCACTGGCCGACAATCAAGACCGATATCATGCGGCCATCGCCGTTCCAATCACTCCGGGCCCGGGGTATTCGTGGTCGGTTCTTGCCGTGGTGGATCTCCAGACCGTCTACGAGAAGTTGACGGCCTATTATGATGGCAACTTGCACATCAAGGTGTACCACCACGGCGAGGCCGTCTTCGATAGCGCACCGGATATCCCCCCGGCCCAGGAATCCCTGCTGGCTTCCCAGCGAATCACGCCACACCACGACAGTGAACGTCGGATCGAAGTCTACACCCGCAGAGGCAGCCTTCCGCCGGGCGAACTCTACCTGCCACCGGCGGTTCTGTTCACCGGCCTGGGACTGAGCTTCCTGGTGATGCTGTCGCATTTTTTCTGGCGTCAGTCCGAACAACGTACCCGAAGCCTGGCGGAACTGAACGAGGTGCTGAACCAGCACCTGGAGGAGGAGCGGGAACTGCGGACCACCAACGAGACCCTGTCCCGGGAACGGGACCAGTTCTTCGCACTGTCTCCGGACATGTTCTGCATCGTTGACCTCAACAGCCATTTCTTCGAGCTCAACGAAACCTTTGTCCATACCCTGGGCTACACCCGCGACCAGCTGCTGGGCAGCTCCTACATGGACCTGATCCACGCAGAAGATCACGAGAAGGTCATCCGGGCGGTGCAATCACTGACCGAAGGCCACGAGGTCAAGGACCTGCTGATCCGGGCCCTGGACTGTGAAGGCAACCCGCACTGGCTGCAGATCAACGCCATTCTCAGTGCCGACGACCTGATCTACGTGGTCGCCAGGGACACCACCGACCAGCTGGCGATTGAAGAGAAGCTGAGGGAAAACGAGGCCCTGCTCAAACTCGCCGAACGCCTGGCGCAGCTGGGCGGCTGGGTGATTGACCTGTCAACCGGCAAATCGGTCTGGTCGGATGCCGTCTGCGACATCCACGAGCTACCGCGGGGCCAGGCGCCGGACGTGGAGGACGCCATCAATTTCTATGTCGACGAGCACCGGGAGCAAATCCGGGCAGCGGTGGTGCTGTGTGCAGAAACCGGCATTCCGTTCGACGAGGAGCTGCAGATACGCACTGCCAAGGGTAACCTGCGCTGGGTGCGATCCATCGGCCATGCGGTACAGGACGATGAGGGCAAGGTGGTGAAACTCCAGGGCGCGTTCCAGGACATCACCGCCAGCCATCAGGCCGTGGAGCAGATCCGGCGCTATGCGGAACGACAAGCGATCATTTTCGAGAGCATCACAGACGCTTTCTACACTGTCGACAACGACTGGCGCTTTACCTACATCAACCGCAAATCTGAAGAGCTGCTACGCAAAAACCGGGACGACTTGTTGGGCCACAACCTCTGGGAGATTTTCCCGGATACCATCGGCACGGAGCTGGATGACCAGTATCGGTACGCAATGGAAACCGGCAACTCGGTGTCGTTCGAATTTTATTACCCGCCCCTGAACGAATGGCTCGAAGTCAGCGCCTACCCCTCGGACGAAGGACTGGCGGTCTACTACCGCAGCATCTGGGAGCGCAAGGAAGCCCAGCAGAAACTGGAAGCGGCCATGGCCGAGCTGGAACGCAGCAACCGTGAACTCCAGGATTTCGCCTTCGTCGCATCCCATGACCTGCAGGAACCCCTGCGCAAAATCCAGGCCTTCTCCGACCGGCTGATCACCAAGTCCGACCAGTTTGGCTCGACTGAACAGGACTACCTCAACCGCATGCAGTCTGCTGCAGGGCGCATGCAACAGCTGATCGAGGATCTGCTGAGTTATTCCCGGGTGACCACGCGCGCCAAGCCGATGGCACTGTGCCACACCGATGACGTCCTCGCAGGCGTGCTGCAGGATCTGGACACCGCCATTACCCGGGAGCAGGCCCGCATCAAGGTTCAGCCGCTACCGGACCTGGTGGGAGACGCGACCCAGCTGCGCCAGGTGTTCCAGAATCTGCTCAGCAACGCCATCAAATTCCATGCCCCCGACACACCACCGGAAATTTCCGTCTATGCTGAGAATGTCAGTGACTCGGGCTGGACCCTGGTGGTGCAGGACCAGGGGATCGGATTCGATCCACGCTACACCCAGAAATTGTTCCACCCGTTCCAGCGCCTGCATAGCCGGGAAGGGTATGCAGGTACCGGGATTGGCATGGCCATTGTGAAAAAAATCCTGGATCGCCACGGTGCGGAGATCACCGTGGTTAGCGCGCCCGGGGAAGGAACCACGTTCCGGATCCGGTTCACAAGCAGTCCTGCACAGGAGCAGAGCAAGGATGGATAAACCTGTAAAGCCCGCCCTGGTGGTGGTTGCCGATGATGACCCGGACGACTGCCTGATGATCCGGGAAGCCTTCGAGGATCAGTGTGCCGACTGCACCCTGTGTTTTGTCCACGACGGCGAAGAACTGATGGATTTCCTCCATGGCCAGCATCCGGACCGCGAGGGCCAGATCTGTCCGGTTCCGGACCTGTTGCTGCTGGACCTGAACATGCCACTAAAGGATGGCCGCCAGTCCCTGCAGGAGATCAAGTCCGATCCCCGACTGCAGGTACTGCCTACGGTCATCATGACCACATCCAGTGATCAGGATGACCGGGACTTCTGCCAGCAGCGGGGTGCCAACGACTACATCGTCAAGCCCCGGAAATACAGTGATTTGCTGGATGTCGTAGAGTCACTCACAAAACAGTGGATTAACAGGGAACATGACTGATCCGATGCTCCGCGTCCTGCTCATCGAGGACGACGAAGACGATTACCTGATCACACGGGATCTCCTGCACGACGTCAGCCCCTCGGGCGTTGAACTGATCTGGCGCGACACCATGACGGCCGGCCTCGAAATCCTCGAGCAGGAGCGGATCGATGTCACCCTGGTGGATCTCCGTCTGGGCCCGGATTCCGGCCTGGAGGTTATCCGGGAAGCCCAGGCCAGCGGCGTTACCTCTCCCTTCATCCTGCTCACCGGTCAGGGCGATGCGGAACTGGATGCCCGAGCCGTGGAACTGGGTGCGGCAGACTACCTGGTCAAGGGCCGACTGGATGGCCAGACCCTGATTCGCAGCATTCGTTACGCGGCAGACCGGGCGGCGGCCAATGAGGACCTGGCCAGCAGCGAAGCCCATTACCGCCTGCTGTTTGAAAACAATCCCGCGCCCATGTACCTGGTGCAGCCGGAGTCGGGGCGTATCGAATCCATGAACGGCGCTGCCATGGCGCTCTATGGCTTCAGGGCCGGAGAAACCGTTGACCTGTCACTGCCGGATCTGCGGTGCAATGCCAGTCCCGTCCCCCGGGAGGGCGTCATCCTGCGCGAGGGTAGCAGCCTGGAGGAACACCTGACCCGGAATGGCAACAGCCTGTATGTCGAACTCCTTTCCGAGCGCATTTTTGTCGATCATCATCCCCTCGATCTGGTGATGGTCACCGACATGACCCGGCAGATCGACAACAACCGTCGGCTGCGTTTACTGCAACAGTGCATCGAATCCAGCTCCAACGGCATTATCATCTCCGATGCCCAACAGCCGGACATGCCACTGGTTTACGTGAATCCCACTTTTGAGCGAATCACCGGCTACAGTCGGGAGGAATCAATTGGCCGTAACTGCCGCTTCCTTCAGGGTAGCGGTGAGGACCCTAGCAACGAACAGGCGCTGGTGGAGATCCGTAAAGCCCTCGCCACCGGCGGTGAAACGTCCGTGGTGCTGCGCAACTTCCGCAAGGATGGGACGCCCTTCTGGAACGACTTGTACCTGTCGCCAATCCGGAATGACGAGGGTGAAGTGACCCACTTCGTCGGCGTCCAGAATGATATTTCCGAACGCAAAGATGTGGAAAACCAACTGGCCTATAACGCCAGCCACGATGTGCTTACCCAACTGCCCAACCGGGCCCTGCTGGAAGACCGTCTGGAACAGGCCTGCCGCTTCGCCCAGCGCCATGGCCGCACCCTGGCCCTGCTGTTCATCGACCT
This sequence comes from Marinobacter szutsaonensis, assembly GCF_039523335.1. Taxonomy (NCBI): domain Bacteria; kingdom Pseudomonadati; phylum Pseudomonadota; class Gammaproteobacteria; order Pseudomonadales; family Marinobacteraceae; genus Marinobacter; species Marinobacter szutsaonensis. Next base: position 2,001,581 of record NZ_BAAAFC010000001.1, read on the forward strand.
GGACGGCTTCAAGCTGATCAATGACTCACTCGGCCATCGCACCGGGGACAAGCTGCTGATCGAGGTGGCCCGCCGGCTCATGGAGGTCTGCCGGACCGGGGATACGGTGGCGCGGGTCAGTGGCGACGAGTATGTGATGTTGTTGCCGGACCTGGACCGCAACGACGATGCGCTGATGGTGGTCGAACAGATCATGCGCACGCTCTCCGCGCCCTATAACGTCAACGACGAAAACCTGCACCTGACCGCCAGCATCGGCATTGCCACCACCGACGGCAGCATCAGCCAGCCCACGGAACTGATCCAGCAGGCCGACCTGGCCATGTACCGGGCCAAACAGATGGGGCGGAACAGCTATCAGTGGTTTTCCGAGCAGCTCAACACCGAGGCCAGCTACCGGGTCAAGCTGCGCAATGAGCTACAGGATGCCATCGACAATGAGCGGCTCACGCTCTATTACCAGCCTCTGATCGATTCCCGAACCGGCAAGGCCCGGGCCGTGGAAGCCCTGGTGCGCTGGAACCACCCGGAACGGGGCCTGGTATCTCCGGGAGATTTCCTGCCCCTGGCGGAAGAAACCGGGCAGATCATCGCGCTGGGCCAGTGGGTCTTGGAGCAAGCCTGCAAAGACATGCTCCGGCTGCATAAGGCCGGGTTCAAGGACTGCACGGTAGCCGTGAACGTGTCACCGATGCAGGTACGCAAATCCGGCTTTATTGGCACCGTCAGCGATACCCTGGAAACCTCCGGCCTGCCCCCGGAAGCCCTGGAACTGGAAATTGTCGAGTCGGCGGTGCTCTACGACGCCGATCAGGTGATCAGGACCCTGCATGATCTGAGAGATCTCGGGGTAGGCATTGCCATTGACGATTTCGGCACCGGTTTTTCCAGTCTCAGCTACATCAAACTGTTGCCGGCCAACAAGATCAAGATCGACCGCTCCTTCATCCGGGACGTCATCCAGGACCGCAGTGACGCTGCCATCACCCAGGGGGTGATTTCCATGGCCCATCACCTGTCCCTGGACGTGGTGGCGGAAGGGGTGGAGACCGACGCCCAGGCCGCTTTCCTGCGCCGGAATCAGTGCGACCTGCTGCAGGGGTTCCTGTTCGCCCGGCCCATGCCGCTCGATCTGCTGGAAGAGTACATGCATACCCGGGGCGGCTACGCCAGCAGCGCTGCCGATGATCAGGACAGCCCCGATAAGACCCTGTTGCTGCTGGATGACGAGAGCAACATCCTGCGGGCACTGACCCGGGTATTACGACGGGATGGCTACCGGATCCTGACCACCACCAGTGTGCAGGAAGCCTTCAGCCTGCTGGCCGAGAACGATGTCCAGGTGATCATCTCGGACCAGCGGATGCCGGAAATGTCCGGCACGGAGTTTCTCAGCCGGGTGAAGGCAATACACCCGGGTACTGTCCGTATTGTGCTATCCGGTTACACCGACCTGAAATCGGTGACCGAAGCCATCAACGAGGGCTCGATCTACAAGTTCCTGACCAAGCCCTGGGATGACAAACAGATCCGGGAGCACGTACAGAAGGCGTTCCAGCACCACCAGACCCTCCAGGGCTGATCAGATCAGCCCGAGGGCCTTGGCATGATGGTTCAGGTGATCGTCGATGAACGAGGCGATGAAGAAATAGCTGTGGTCGTAGCCCCGGTGCATGCGCAGGTTGATGTGGTGGTGGAATTTTTCACAGATGTCCGCCAGCGCCTCCGGGTTGAGCTGGGTCTCGAGAAACTCGTCGGCGGTACCCTGGTCCACCAGCAGCGGCAGACGTTCCCGGGCCGTGGGGATCAGCAGTGTAGCATCCCACTGCTCCCAGCTTGACCGATCGTCGCCCAGGTAACCGCTGAACGCCTTCTGGCCCCAGGGGCATTCAGTCGGATTGGCAATCGGTGCAAACGCAGACACCGACTGGTAGCGCCCCGGGTTTTTCAGGGCACAGATCAGGGCACCGTGCCCCCCCATGGAATGGCCACTGACCGATCGCTGGTCCGTCACCGGCAGTTCGTTCTCCACCAGCTGCGGCAATTCCTTCACCACGTAATCGTACATCCGGTAATGGGGAGCCCAGGGCTGCTGGGTGGCATTGATGTAGAAACCCGCGCCGGTTCCGAAGTCGTAGTTGTCATCCTCGCCCGGCAAGTTGAGTCCCCGTGGGCTGGTGTCCGGGCACACGATGGCCAGACCCAGTTTCGCGGCCAGTTTCTGGGCACCGGCTTTCTCCATGAAGTTCTGGTCGGTGCAGGTCAGCCCGGACAGCCAGTAGAGTACCGGTGCCGGTTTAGGCGAGTTGCCCACGGCGGAGGGAGGCAGAAACACCGCGAACTCCATATCGCATTCGAGGCTCGCGGAGGTGTGGCGATAACGGCGGTGCTCGCCACCGAAACAAACGTTTGTGGATAGCAGTTCCATAATGGATCCCGGTCTGAAAAGGTGAACTCAGTCCTCGTCCGCGCTGGCGTATTTCGGCAACTCAAGACCACAGCCGGTTCGGGCCAGCTCGGACAGGATAGCACTGCGTGTGACAATGCCGACCAGTTTGCCATGGTCGACTACCGGATACACTTTCGGCTTGCCGGCGCCAAGATTCTGCGCCAGATCCACCACTGCCATCTCCGGTGTGATGGTCAGGGGCTGACGGAACATGACATCGTCCACGATCGGGTCACCCTCACAGTGATAGCTGCTCACCAGCAGAGAATGGATGCAGTCCTGCTCGGAAACAAACCCCAGGACACGCCGCTGGTCATCCACCACGGGCAGACCGGTGACATGGTTGGTCAGCAGGGCCTTGACCACCTTCGTCAGTGGTGTACCGCAGCGAATTGGCTCAATGTGGTTCCACATCACATCGGATACTTTCAGTGACCGCATGGGCAAATTCCTCCACTTCCGTTTTCATCGCAGACCAAACCGACACGTCTATCCCTAAACATAGGCAATCAGGGGGCAAAAGGAAAACCGATTCGGTGAAAACGGTTTACAGGTGAAAATAACTGACTAAACTCAATCAGTTATACCCAAGACAGGGTAAATCCACTTTCTCAATCCATGGCAAACGCAGGGAGATCCCCATGTCAGCCATTGAAAACTTTGTTGGTCAGATCAACGGCCTGGTGTGGGGCCCTCCCATGCTGGTCATGATCCTCGGGGTCGGGCTGTTCCTCAGTATCGGCCTCAAACTGATGCCGGTCCTCAAGCTGGGGGCCGGCTTCAGACTCATGTGGCAGGGGCGCAAGGCCACCGGTGCCGAAACCGAAGGTGAAATTCCGCCGTTCCAGGCCCTGATGACCGCGCTCTCGGCAACCGTCGGAACCGGTAACATTGCCGGCGTGGCCACTGCGGTGTTCCTGGGTGGACCGGGTGCCCTGTTCTGGATGTGGCTGACAGCCCTGGTGGGTATGGCCACCAAGTACTCCGAGGCGGTACTGGCGGTTCGCTTCCGTGAGGTGGATGAGCGCGGCAACCACGTGGGTGGCCCCATGTATTACATCCGCAACGGCCTGGGTAGCAAATGGACCTGGCTCGGTGTCCTGTTCGCCATTTTTGCCGCCATCGCCGGCTTCGGTATCGGCAACACGGTACAGGCCAACTCGGTGGCGGATGTGATGGAAGCCAACTTCGGTCTGCCCCACTGGGCCACCGGCGTGATCCTCATGGTGCTGGTGGGCATGGTACTGATTGGCGGCATCCGCCGGATCGGCCATGTGGCCAGCGCTCTGGTTCCCTTTATGGCCATCTCCTACCTGCTGGCCGGCATTGTAGTGCTTGCGATCAACGCCGCGGACATTCCCGCTGCCATCTCGCTGGTATTCAAACATGCCTTCAGCCCGATCGCCGCCGAAGGTGGCTTCGCCGGCGCCGCCGTCTGGGCCGCCATCCGTTTCGGTGTCGCCCGTGGCGTCTTCTCCAACGAGGCGGGGCTGGGCTCCGCGCCCATTGCCCACGCCGCCGCGCAGACCCGTGACCCGATCAGCCAGGGCATGGTGGCAATGCTGGGTACCTTCATCGACACCATCATCATCTGCACCATCACCGGCCTGGTGATCATCACCTCCGGGGTCTGGACCAGCGGCGTTTCCGGGGCGGAGCTCACTTCCCTGGCATTTGCCGATGCACTTCCGGGTGTGGGCAACTATATTGTGGCTATTGCCCTGGCGGTGTTTGCCTTTACCACTATTCTGGGCTGGTCGTTCTACGGCGAGCGCAGCATCGAGTTCCTGTTTGGCGTGAAGGCGATCGTGCCTTACCGGGTTGCCTGGATCATTGCGATCCCCATCGGCGCCACCCTGAACCTGGGATTTGTCTGGCTGGTGGCCGATACCCTGAACGCCATGATGGCGCTGCCCAACCTGGTGGCCCTGTTACTGCTCAGTCCGGTGGTGTTCAAACTGACCCGGGAGCACTTTGCCCGGGAGAAAGCACTGGGGGTTGATTGATAGGCAGGCTCTCAAGTTCCTGTTATATCGATGTAAAAAAGTGTTTGGATGAGATGGATCATTGCACCCTTGTATTCACCTCATCCAGCACCAGAATACTTGTATACACTCAAGAAACCGGAACGACCATCAGAGGAGAGAATCTATGAGTTTGCGTCTTGGAGATACCGCACCGGATTTCGAACAGGATTCAACAGAAGGCAAGATCCGTTTCTACGACTGGCTTGGCGACAGCTGGGGGGTTCTGTTCTCGCACCCGGCAGACTTCACCCCGGTGTGCACCACCGAGCTCGGCCTCACCGCCAAGCTGAAGGACCAGTTCGCCAAGCGTAACGTCAAGGCCATTGCCCTGAGTGTCGACCCGGTCGACTCCCACAAGGAATGGGTAAAAGACATCGAGGAAACCCAGGGCTGCTCGGTGAACTTCCCGATCATCGCCGACGAGGACCGCAAGGTTTCCGAGCTGTACGACATGATCCACCCCAATGCCGACAGCAGCCTGACCGTGCGCTCCCTGTTCGTGATCGATCCGAACAAGAAGGTGCGCCTGATCATCACCTATCCCGCGTCTACCGGCCGCAACTTCAATGAGGTGCTGCGAGTCATCGACTCCCTGCAGCTGACCGACGAGCACAAGGTCGCGACCCCGGGCAACTGGGAGCGTGGCGGTGACGTGGTGATCGTACCGTCCCTGCAGGACGAGGAAGAAATCAAGGAACGGTTCCCGCAGGGCTACAAGGCGGTGAAGTCCTACCTGCGCATGACGCCGGATCCCAAGACCAACTGGGGTGGTGACTGAGGAATGAAGAAGGGGTCAGAAGAACTCGTTCTTCTGACCCCATTTTTACACCTCGATCAGAATGCCGGAACAACGGCACCCTCATACTTCTCCATAATGAAATCCTTCACCGCCTCGGACTTCAATGCCGCCGCCAGCTTCTGCATGGCTTCGCTGTCCTTGTTGTCCGGACGGGCAACCAGGATGTTCACATACGGAGACTCGGAACCTTCGATCACCAGCGCGTCTTCAGACGGGTTCAGGCCCGCTTCCAGCGCGTAGTTGGTGTTGATCAGGGCGATGTCCACCTGGTTCAGGATACGCGGCAGGGTGGCCGCTTCCAGTTCCTTGAAGTCCAGGTCTTTCGGGTTCTCGGCAATATCACGCGGAGTCGCGGTGATCTTGCTCGCATCCTTGAGCTTGATCAGACCGGCCTTCTGCAGCAGGAGCAGGGCACGGCCGCCGTTGGTCGGGTCGTTCGGGATCGCTACCACGGCACCGTCTTCCAGCGCGTCCAGGGAGTCGATCTTGCTGGAATAGGCGCCGAACGGCTCAACGTGAACGCCGGTGACAGTGACCAGGTTGGTACCACGACCTTCGTTGAACTCGTCCAGGTATGGCTGGTGCTGGAAGAAGTTGGCGTCCATCCGCTTCTGGTCTACCTGGATGTTGGGCTGGATGTAGTCAGTGAACACTTTCACATCCAGCTCCACACCCTGCTCAGCCAGAGTCGGCTTCACAAACTCCAGGATTTCCGCGTGGGGAACCGGAGTCGCGGCAACGGACAGCTCCTCGGCGGAAGCGGCGACGGAAAAAGTGGCGGCTGCGGCAAGCGCGGCCAGGGTCTTCTTGAAGTTCATCATATGTTCTCCTGTTTGAGAGACGTCAAAGGTAGATTGTCCTGCTGGCTCGGGCCGCCGTCGGGCGCTGCGTCCCGAAAACGTGGAGCGCCATGGATGGCGCGACCGAGCCCTACAGGGATGTATTCACGGGCGTTTTTCGGGACGCAGCGCCCGACGGCGGCCTCCCCCCAAACTCGAACGACTACTTACGACTGAAATACAGCACCAGACGGTCGCCCACCATCTGGAGTACTTGTACAAAAATCACCAACAACGCAACGGTAATCACCATCACGTCGGTCTGGAATCGCTGATAACCGAAGCGGATGGCCAGGTCACCCAGGCCACCACCGCCGATGACGCCGGACATGGCGGCATAGGACACCAGGGTAATGGCGGTAACGGTAATGCCGGCGATGATGCCCGGCAGGGCCTCCGGCAGTAAAGCCCCGAAGATGATCTGGCGCACGTTGGCTCCCATGGCCTGGGTAGCTTCGATGATGCCCCGGTCCACTTCCCGCAGGGAGGTTTCCACCAGGCGGGCGAAGAAGGGCGCGCCCCCGGCCACCAGCGGCGGGATGGCACCGGCCACACCCAGGGAGGTGCCAATCAGCATGACGGTGAACGGGATCATCACGATCAGCAGGATGATGAACGGCACCGATCGCAGCACGTTCACGACAAAAGACAGCACCGCGTAGGCCACTGGCTGCTCCAGCAGCTGGCGCTTGCCGGTCAGGAACAGCAACACCCCGATGGGCAGGCCGATCAGTACGCTGAACAGCAGGGACATACCCACCATGACCAGGGTATCCCAGCTGGCCCAGCCGATTTCGCTCCAGTCGACGTTACTCAGTAAGGCTTCCATCAGCGCAGCACCTCCACATGGACGTCAGCGGCTTCGAATTCCTGCATGGCCACATTCAGGTCACCACCGACCAGGGACAGGGTCAGCTGGCCGTAGGGGGTATCCTTGATGTGGTCGATTCGGCCGGACAGGATGCTGAAATCCACGCCGGATTTGCGGGCCACGCTGCCCAGCAACGGCTGGTAGGTGGACTCGCCCTTGAAGGTCAGGCGCAGGATGCGACCATTGGCCTTTTGCAGGTCTTCCTGCAGCTCTTCATGGTCAATGCTCTCGCTCTCGAACACGAAATCCCGGGTGGTGGGATGCTGCGGGTGCAGGAACACCTCGCTCACCGGTCCCATTTCCACCACGCGACCGGCGTCCATCACCGCCACCCGGTCACAGACCCGGCGTACCACATCCATCTCGTGGGTGATCAGCACGATGGTCAGGCCCAGCTCGCGGTTGATGTCCGCCAGCAGTTTCAGCACCGACTGGGTGGTCTGCGGGTCCAGGGCGCTGGTGGCCTCGTCGCACAGCAAAATGGTCGGGCGGCAGGCCAGGGCACGGGCAATGCCCACCCGCTGCTTCTGGCCACCGGAGAGCTGGGACGGGTACTTGTTGGCATGGTCGGTCAGGCTGACCCGGGCCAACAATTCCTCGACCCGGTCACGGATCTCGGTCTTCGAGTAGATACCCGCCAGCTTCATGGGGAAAGCGATGTTGTCCTCCACGGTCTTGGAGGACAGCAGGTTGAAGTGCTGGAAGATCATGCCCACCTTGCGGCGGAATGCCCGCAACTGGGCCGGGTTGTAGCCGGTGATGTCCTCGTCGTCGATCAGGATGCGACCACCGGTGGGTGGCTCCAGCAGATTGATCAGACGCACCAGGGTGGACTTGCCCGCCCCGGAGTGACCGACGATGCCGAAGACCTCGCCGGTTTCAATGGTCATATCGGTGGGGTGCAGCGCGGGGATCGCCCGGCCGGCCACCTGATACGACTTCTGTACCTGGTCAAATACAATCACAGTCAGCGCCTTGTGGGTGCAGCGTTAAAAGCCGCCGATTATAGCGCAATCAGTGCCCAAACCCGAATGGGAATGAATTACGAACCGTGGCGAGGGCATGGGTAAATGCCCTTATAACCACGGTTCAGGTTGCCCGTGCCAGCCTACAGTGAGTAGAGCTTGGTCACATGCAGGATCGGCCCGGTGGGCGCACCGGTCGGTGAGCCGCCCCGGGGCTCCAGACTGATGGCCAGGGTCCGGCTCCGGGACAGCGCCTCGCGGGCCTCGTCACTCAGCCGGACCCGGTGAACGCCGCCGGCGGGAATGACCCCGAGCGAGAGCGGTTGGCCATTTTCCGGTACCACCCAGAGTTCATAGTCCTTCCCGGCCTCCGCAGCGCTGGCAGCCACCGAGCGCAGTTTCAACAGGTTCTCGGCCCCGGATTCGCTGACCAGCCAGAGCGGGTCTTCCAGGTTTGCCTGCACGATGGCACCGGAGAGCTGCTCCCCGGTCGGGCGGGGCTGCTGGACCAGTACCACCGCCAGAACCAGCACGGCGGCGGTCGCCAGCACGCTCCAGCTGGGCCAGAACCAGCGACCGATGCTGCGAACGTTGTTCTCAGTGGGTTGTTCCGCCCCCCACAACCTGCGCTCAATGTTTTTCCAGACCGAAGCGGGCGGCTGGTTCTCGGGGACGTCCTCGGCCAGGCCCCCGAGTTTTTCTTCCCAGAACCAGACTTCCTGGCGCACCCGGGCCGATTCCATCATCCATTGTTCGAAACGGCGACGGGCTCCCCCTCGGAGTGAACCGAGGACATATTCCGCCGCCAGTACTTCGATGCGTTCCGGTGTCTTTTTCATTGTTCAAGGCACCTTTTCAGGGCCATCAGTCCGCGCCGGATCCAGCTCTTTACGGTACCGATGGGAGAGCTCAACGCCTGCGCCAGCTCTTCATGGGTAAAGCCACGGTAATAGGACAACAGGATGCTGTCACGCTGAACATCGGACAGCTCATCAAGGCAGCCGGTCAGTTTTTCCGCGCCGGACTCGCGCAGGGAGAATTCCAGCGGCCCCTCGCGGCCGTCATCCAGTTCGTTCAGGTCCTCATCGTTGACTGTTTGTCGGGCCTTGCGGGCACGGATGAGGTCGAGGGTGCGGTACCGGGCAATGGTCATCATCCAGCTCAGGGGCGCCCCCCGGTCACTGTGGTACTCACCGGCACGGTGCCAGATCTGGATGAAGGCGTCCTGCAGCGCTTCCTCTGCCAGTTCCCGCTGCCCCGCCAGCCTGAGGCAAAGCCCGAACATACGCGCGGCAATGTGTTCATACAGCTCCTGGAATGCCCGGCGATCCTGCTGGGCAATCTTCATCAGCAGCCGCATGAGCTGATCCTGATCGGCATCAGTCTGTGCCATAACTACCCCTTTTGTCCTCGTTGTTTTCGGGTAATACGCGGCCCCCGGCTTCCGGGATGCGCCTCAAGGCTATTCGGAAATATTTATTCAGCTTTGCATCTTTCCTGCTCGTTCTCCCGTTACTCCTGTGCAACACCAAGAAACCCTTACCTGAGGAGAACGGGATGAACAATGTACTAAAACGCTCCGGCCTCACCATTGCAGTGGCCAGCGCTGTGCTGTCCGCCGGCCTTAGCCACGGCTCCAGTCATCGCGAGGCACCTTTCATCACAGAGGTGCCCAAGGTCGATGGTACCGACTTCTACATGTTTCGCAGCTACGAATCCGGTCGCGAGGAATTTGTGACCCTTATTGCCAATTATCTGCCCCTGCAGGATGCCTATGGCGGCCCGAATTACTTTGACCTGGACGAAGACGCCATCTACGAGATCCATGTCGATAACGATGGTGACGCGGTGGAGGATCTGACGTTCCGGTTTGAACTCAAGGATGTACTGAACGACATTCAGCTCCCCGTCGGGACCGAAGGCAACACGGAAATGGTGTCTGTGCCACTGAAAAACATTGGCGACGCCACCGATAACGCAAATGTGCAACTCCGCCAGGAATACAGCGTGAAGGTTGTTACCGGGGATCGGAACACGGGTACGGTACAGACCGCCACCAATGTCAGCACCGGTACCGACACCTTCGCCAAGCCCCTGGACAACATCGGTGCGAAGTCCTTCGCTGACTATGCGGCCTACGCAAACCAGCACGTATTCGGTATCGATATCCCCGGCTGTAACACCAACGGCCGGGTCTTCGTCGGCCAGCGCAAAGAGGCGTTTGCGGTCAATCTCGGCGAGATCTTTGACCTGGTCAACACCAACCCGCTCGGGCCGCGCAACGGCGAGGGTGCCGGTGACCTGGCGGACAAGAATGTCACTTCCTTCGCACTGGAAGCACCAACCACCTGCCTCACCGGATCGGCCGTGAACTCCAACGACCAACCGGTGATCGGCGCCTGGACCACCGCCAGTGTTCGTCAGGCAAGGGTGCTCAATCCTGCGCCTGCTGCCAACGGCAAAGGGGCGACTGTGGAAGGCGGGGCCTACACCCAGGTCTCCCGGCTGGGCATGCCGCTGGTGAACGAGGTGGTGATCGGCCTCAAGGACAAGGATCGCTTCAATGCCAGCGAACCCAGGGATGACGGGCAGTTCCTCACCTATGTCACTCATCCGACTCTGCCCGAGTTACTGGAGATACTGTTTGAGGCACCGGCTCCAAACAATTTCCCGAGGAATGACCTGGTGACTGCGTTCCTGACCGGCGTTCCCGGCGTGAACATGCCGGTCGGCGTGACCGCGTCCGAGATGCTGCGCCTGACTCCCGCCATTGATCCGACGCCACTGGACGCCCAATCCGATCTGGGCGTCCTCGGCGGGGATAATGCCGGCTTCCCGAACGGTCGCCGCCCCTATGATGACACCGTCGACATCTCACTTCGTGTCGCCATGGGCGTTCTGGTGGGTGACACAACCCTCGCCCCGGCCGGTAACGCAGAGTTTACCGACGGAGTCCAGCTGGCTGCAGACCCGACGACGCTGCCGGCGGATTATGAGGTATTCCCGTACCTGGCAACGCCGATTGCAGGTTCACCCAACGATTAAGAGGTGCAAGCCATGAGAATTCTGCTCCGATTGGCAACCATCGGGTTACTGGCAGCGGCTCTTAGCGGCTGTTTCGGAGGCTCCAGCAACGGACGCCCGAATCCATCGGTTGATTTCACGACCTTCGTGAAAGCCCAGATCGCTTCGACCGGCAAGGTCACGGCATCTGTGGCAGTCAACCCGATCGACTTCAGTTTCAACGATCAGAACAACCCACAGGCCTATGACGATCTTTTCCGTTAACACCAAAGGCAGCCGGGCATTGTTTGACCTGTGTCCGGCCACCTTCCTCCCTGCCCTCCGGGGCAGGGCTTTTTGGATTGGGCTCGGTTTAGCTAGCCCGTTGTTGTGTCCAGACTCGTTGCAGGCGGCGCCGAGTCCAATCCAAAGCAATTTCGCGGATGACGCTGTATTGGCGACCCTGCCCGACTCCCCGCCGATACCCGAACAGCTCCCGACGACATCAACCGACCTTGCCGACCGGGTTCAGAACCTGATCGGCCAGGCCCGCAGCACCGGCGACCCGCGTTACCTGGGTTATGCGGAGCGGCTGTTCCAGCGGTGGCCGGAATCGCAGCTCGATGACCGGCTGCTGGTACTCCGAGCCACGCTCTCCCAGAGCCTGCACAGGTTCGAGCAAGCCCGGGAGGATCTCACCCTGGTGCTGGAACGAAGCCCGAACCGCCAACACCGGATCCAGGCCTGGCTTACCCTGGCCAACTTGGAGACAGTGCGGGGTCGCTACGCTGAAGCGCAACACCACTGCCACCAGCTGGCACTCGAATACCCGGGTCTTATCGCCGAGAGCTGCTCCGCCCAGGCTGTCGCCCGAACCGGGGACCCCGAGACCGCGTACCGGACACTCGCAGCATTATTGGTCAGGGCCGAGGGAGAACGCCCGACCGCCCGACTCTGGGCCGAGGGAACCCTGGGAGACATCGCAGCACAGTTGGGCCGGGACGTGGCAGCCAAACACTGGCGCCATGCGCTGTCAGCCTCCCCTTCCGATCTCTACACGCGCGCCCAGCTCGCGGACTGGCACCTTCAGCGGAGACATTATCAGGCGGTACTGGCGCTCACAGAGGGCCATGAGCAAGTGGACTCACTGGCAGTCATTCGCGCCATCGCGATGCTCCGCAGCAACCACCCGGAACAGGCTGTCCTGACCCGAAAACTCCGGGAGCGTTTCAGCGAGGCCCGTTGGCGCGGGCCATTGCTGCATCAGCGCGATTACGCCCGATTTCTGCTGGATGTGGAATCCCGTCCCGAACAGGCTCTGGAACACGCCTGGGAGAACTGGCAATCCCAACGCGAACCCCTGGATACCCGGCTGCTGCTGCGCGCGGCGCAGGCCTCCGGAAATAAAGATACGCTCGCGGTGCTCCACCAATGGCTAGAGCAGTATGGGCAAACCGATGCCCGCTATCCGGAGCCAGCTTCATGATTGCGCTCAGACTCTGGACACCATGGCTGCTGCTTCTGACATTCCTCACCCAGAGCGGCCCTGCACTGGCTCACAAGGCCAGCGACAGTTTTATCTACCTGGACTCGGATGCCGGGGAGCTGCGGATCGATGTCGCCCTGCGTGACCTTGCATTACTGGTGCCACTGGATCAAAACCGGGACCGGCAAATTACTGGCCGCGAGGTTCGCAATCAGCGCCCGGTCATCACCCGAACGGTGGAGAACGGCCTCGAGCTATCGGCAGAGTCCGGTGTCTGCCGCCTTCAGGGCCTTGATTGGGGGCTGAGCCGGCACAGTGACGGCCGATATGCGGCAGCGCGTTACCGGATCGTTTGCCCGGATGGTGATGATCCCGAGCAACTGCAGTATTCGCTGCTGTTCGACCGGGACAGTCTCCACCGGGGGCTGGTCCGGATCACCTCCGATTCCGGTTCCACGCTTGCGGTACTGTCGCCGGACCGCAACACGTTGCCGCTGACCTCTGGATCATCCCGACCGCTGGAGACCTTTACAGCATTCCTGGTGGAAGGGGTGGTTCATCTGATGATTGGACTCGATCATATCCTGTTCCTGCTGGTTCTCGTTCTGCCGGTCAGCCTCATGGCCAAAGGCCCGGAGAACGACACCGCTAAATCCCGCATCCTGCGGCTCGCCGGGATCGTCACCGCTTTTACCGTGGCTCATTCCGTCACACTGGCACTGGCGGCGCTGAATCTGGTGACCCTGCCCATCGCCTGGGTCGAGACGGTCATTGCGCTGTCCATTGCCATTGCGGCAGTGAACGTGGTCTGGCCTGTGCTTGGCCGGAAAACCTGGAAGCTGGCGTTTGCCTTCGGCCTGATACACGGCTTCGGCTTCGCCAGTGTGCTGGGAGATCTGACCAGTGGGGTTTCGGATTTAGCCCTGGCGCTGGCCGGATTCAATCTGGGCGTGGAGCTGGGGCAGTTGGGGCTGCTGGTGCTGGGATTCCCTGTTCTGTGCCTGTTCTCGCGGTGGCGACTTTACCAGCGGGCTGTCGTCCCGGCCATACTGTTGGCAGTGGTGGGTATGAGCCTTGTGTGGGCAGCCGAGCGGGCCGCCTTCATCTGAAATGGCCTGCGGCAGCCGTTGCCGGCTACCGCGTTATCGGTCTTAGTGCAGGGCGCGCATCTGGCGCGGGTAGAGTGCGGCGCTCACTTCCGGTTCCTCGAGGAGGTCCGCCAGTTCACGGTCCACGTCTGTTTCCTCCCCCTCGGCCGGCAACGGCTCAAAGAGCGTATTCAGCCAGGCAGTGACCGACGGCGCTTCGTCCCGCCGGTAATCCGTGGACAGCGCCTTGATCCGGCGGAAGCCGATAATGCGCTGGTGGCGTGGATCCCGGATCTGTTCAAAGCCTCGCCAGTAGACATGATCCCGGGTGTGGAGCTGAACGAACAGGGTGTCGATGGGGCCACCGGAATCGTCGTCCGAGGCGGCTTCATCTGTATCGTTTGCTTCGCCTTCTTCGGTTTTCTTATGGCGAATAGTGGTCCAGGCCGGGTAGAGCACCGCCACGGCGTCCGCTTCCACGTGCTCCCGCGCAGCACGGAGAATCAGTCCCCAACGGGCCTTGTCGGCATCGCTTTCAAGGGAGTTAATGGGCAAGTCGTAGCTTTGCTCACTGGACAGGACGATTGCCATCATCGGGGCGTCAAGCTCCCCCATGGCCTCGGCCTGTGCTACTGATACCAGTTCGTCGATTGCCATCGGTTGGTTCATAAGACGCTCGCCTCCTCGATGCCATCTGGTGGGTCAGGAAGAAGATGCCTTCCTGACTCACAGCATAGCCTGTTCCACACACAAAGATAAACGTGGAGTTTCGGAAGCCGGATCACAACCCCTCAGAATGCATCTTCCAGGCGTTCATAGTGACTGAACCAGGGCGTGGCCTCCTCGAGCTGCGCCGCCAGCTGGAACAGTACGTCCTCACCACCGTGGGGCGCCCCGAACTGGACGCCGACCGGCAACCCCGATAGGGTCCAGTGCAGGGGCACCGACATGGCCGGCGTACCGGTCAGGTTCGCCAGCTGAGTGAACGGCGTGCGTGCCAGGCTTTCCATGGCCATCTGGTCCACCTGGCCGCTGCGATGCACCAGCCGGCCCGCCTTCAGCGCCAGCATCAGCTTGGCGGCGAATTTCAGATGAGACGGCGTGTCCAGTTCGCCGATGCGGGCCGGCAACTGGCCCGTGGTCGGACACAGGTAGAGATCATAACTCTCGAAGAAGGTGCCCAGCGCCCGGGCGAACTCGTTCCACTGCTGGCGCCGGCGGACATACTCCGGTAGCGGCATGGTCCGGCCGAGCATGGCGATCAGCCGGGTATCCAGCTCGAAATCATCATCGGTGGCGCCGAACTGCTCCCGGGCCCGCTCCATCAGGGCCGACACCTCGCCGAAATACAGTGCGAGGTAACAGCGGGCCAAGGCCATACCATCGAATTCAGGCTGGGCGTACTCGACAATGTGGCCCATCCTCTCCAGGGTACGGGCGGTCTCCTCCACGGCGGCAATGCATTCGGGCGCGACGTCGGTATCGTAGGGGGAGTCGGTGAATACACCGATGCGCAGCCGGCCGGGGGTCTTCTGCATCAGCTCGGTGTAGGGCGCGGACGGAGGCGCAATGACAAAGGGATCACCCGTGGCGGGCCGGGCCAGCACATCAAGCATGGCCGCGCTGTCGCGCACGGTTCGGGTCACCACGTGGTCGACCGAGGCTCCGGTCCAGGTCTCACCCAGGAACGGCCCACTGGATATCCGGCCCCGGGAAGGCTTGAGTCCGAACAGCCCGTTGTAGGCCGCCGGAATACGAATGGAGCCACCGCCATCGTTGGCACCGGCCATCGGCACCACACCGGCGGCCACGGCGGCGCCGGAACCCCCGCTGGAACCACCCGGGGTGAGATCAAGGTTCCAGGGGTTACGGCTCGCGCCCCAGAGCTCGGATTCGGTCACGGCCTTCAGACCAAATTCCGGGGTGGTCGTTCTCCCGAGGAAGACCAGACCACCCTGACCAGCGCGTCGGGTAAACTCGGAATCCACCGGCGCAATGTTGTTTTTCAGACCACGGCTACCGTAGCTGCACGGGTGACCAGCCTGCTCCTGGGCCAGGTCCTTGAACAGAAACGGTACACCGCTGAAGGGAGCGGATTCGGTAAACTTCTGTTCCAGTGCTTCGGAAAACTGGGGGTGGCAAATGGCATTCAGGGTGCCATTGACCCGGGTTGCCCGATCAATAGCCGCTTCGCAGACATCCCGGGCACGGATCTCGCCACGTCGGATCAGGTCGGCGAGGGCGGTGGCATCAAGTCTCAGATACTCGGATTGCTTCATGATCACGTCCGTTTGTTATTGTGTTATCTGAATGGTGACGGGTATTACTGATATGAACCGGAAAATCGGAAGCTTACGCCAGCGCGTTCTGTTTTTCATCCTGGCCCTGCAGGCCTTTGCAGCAACCGGAGCTACGTCACAGGACGAGAGCGAAAATGACGGCTGGACCGGCATTATCCGCGAGTCACCGTACTGGGTCAGCCAGGGGGTCTATCAGAACATCCAGACTATCCGCAGCTGGGTGCTCGCCGAGAATGCCTATTGCTCGGAATCCGAACGCCACATCCTGTTCGACATGCGCGGCCGGTTCCTGGGCTGGATTGCCGATGGCCCCGACACGGCCAGCACCCAGCAAAAGTTGAACAGTACCCGCCAGTCTCTCCATAATCGCGGCGAAGTGGACAGCTGGCTGGCCGGCAGTGAGGGGCAAACCGGCTATCCCTTCGCCCTGGCCTGTGATCAGCCTCACGTCAACTTACCGGAAGCGCTCGCCCGTTATCTGGGCACTCTGCCCGCCGACCGCCTCTGGGGCCGCTGGGACGACCTGAGCTTCGCCAGCAGCGAACAGCCCGGCAACCTTCACGATGCCCTGCTCTACGTGTACAACACCCGCCAGCAACAGGGACGACTGGACCTACCAGCCGCCATGCCCCTCTATCTTGCCGGTCAGCTGTTGATCGAGAGCGGCGGCCAGGCCCGGGCCCACTCGGCCGCCAACGCCCGGGGCATACTGCAGCTTTCCCCCAGCGCGCTGTCCGATTGCGGCCTCAGGCCCGAAAACTACTGGCACCGCCTGGCGCAGATCGACTGCGCCCTGCGCCTGACCAACCAGAATGCCCGCAATCTTCGCCCGGCGTTCGAATCACGGTTCGGGCACCTGCCGGCGGACAAACAGGACCGGCTGTTCACCCTGCTGCTGATCCAGGCCTATCATGGCGGGGCAGCACGGGTGCAGTCGCTGCTCGACGATGAGACCCTGGCCCGCCCCGCGGCTTATTTTGCCGAACACCAGGAGCGCTTCTCCGCCGGCGATATTGCTTTTGGGACGGTGTTCCACAACCTCGGCCGCGACCGGTTCGGCCTGGCATCACTGTACTATGTGGCCGACGTACAACTTGCCACCGAAGCCCTGTGCCGGACCGCCCGACTCAAGGACACGGATTTCTGCCAATGGAACTGACCCTGATCCCGGAGGCGCTATCGCCGGGGATTGCCCTGTTCCTGCTGGCCTGCTCGACGCTGACCTCGATGATTACCGCCAGCCTGGGCGCGGGCGGTGGCCTGCTGTTGCTGGTCCTGATGGCGAGCTGGCTACCAGCCACCGCTATCATCCCGGTTCACGGCATGATCCAGATGGGCTCCAACGCCGGTCGAATGGTACTGACCTGGAAACACATCGACTGGAAAGTGATCGCCGCCTTCGCACCGGGCGTTGTCGCCGGTGCCGGCATCGGGGCCTGGCTGCTGGTGAACCTGCCTGAACACCTCTGGCAACTGGCCATTGCCGCGTTCGTGCTCTATCTGTGCTGGGGCCCGGCCCTGCCGAAAGCGGCCTTCGGACGCATAGGCGTTTTCCTCGCGTCGGGTCTGACCAGTTTCATCAGTCTGTTCGTGGGCGCCACCGGCCCCCTGGTGGCCGCCTTCATCAAGCAGATCCACCGGGACCGGTTTGCCACGGTCGCCACCTTCGCCACGGCCATGACCCTGCAGCATTTGCCCAAGGCACTGGTGTTCGGCTTTGCCGGTTTTGTCTTCGCCGACTGGCTGGTGTTCATCCTCGCCATGGTGGCATTCGGCTTTGCCGGCACCTGGCTCGGGCTGCACGTGCTCCGGTCCATGGGTAACCGCTGGTTCACCCTGGTATTCAACGTGATGCTCACGGCCCTGGCTCTGCGGCTGCTCTGGCAGGCGGGCATCACTGCCGGCTGGTGGTCGGCGCCTCTCTAACCCCCGGGCTCATCCGGATCGGGAGGAGCAGGAACCACCACCACGGCATTCCGCCCCCCGGATTTGGCCACGTAACAGCCCTCATCCGCCCGAGCCAGCACCTCACGGGGGCCGCTATCCGTGGCCGTAAGTTCCGTCAGACCTATCGATGCGGTCACCCCGAAACTGCGGCCATCATGCGCGATACGCAGCGCCTCGACGCCGGCGCGGATCTTTTCCGCCAGCAGTTCAGCCGGGCCGAGCCCGCAGGAAGGCAGGATCACGCCAAACTCATCGCCCCCGAGCCGGGCGACCGTATCCGAATGGCGCACGGAGTCTCTTAACAGGTCCCCGAGCTGACGAAGCAGGTCGTCACCGAGCAGGTGGCCACCCTGATCGTTGACCGGTTTGAAGTGATCCAGGTCGATCAGCATCAGCACTGAAGGCGTATCCTGCCGAGCAGCTTCGCCCAGCAGTTTGACCAGGGTTGCGGTAAAGGCACGGCGATTCAACAACTGGGTCAGGCTGTCGTGGGTTGCTTCCCAGGACAATCGCTGTTCCTCCCGACGGCGCTCGGTATCATCCCTCAGCACAAACACCATCTGCTCGTTGTGCAGGCCCTGACGGATGTGGAGGAGGGTCAGGTCGATGTCGAACTCCACCTCCCGGCGATTGCGCAGGGTGGCGTACAGACTGTCGATGTCCTCGCCCTTGAGAAAATCGGTGCGATGCCAGGATTTGCCATCCACCTCGATGGTCACCAGGTCGAAAAAATTGTAGCCCGGGCAATCGTCGTCAACTCCAATGAAGCGGCAGGCCGCCCCGTTGGCAAAGCGGATCGACCCGTGGGCGTCGAGCATCAGGACCCCTTCCTGCAGGACACCCAGAATGCTCTCTGCCCGCTGCTGCTCCTGGTGCAGGGTTTCGGTCACTGTGTTGAATACCTCGGCAACCCGTCGGATTTCGCGGCCACCGGCCACGTCCACGGGGTTTCTCCGGGTACCGCGATAGCGCTCCTGGATCTGCTCGCTCAGGGTCTGCAGGGGAGCCATCAGGCGACGGAAGCGCCACAACGCCAGCGGTACGAGGATGACGATGACGGCGAGCAGAATCCAGATGAAGGTGTCCGCCACCCGGGTGAGAGGTGCATAGGCTTCCCGGGCCGGCCAGACGGCGACCACGAACCAGGGCACCTGGCCCATTTGCTGGAAGGACATGATGCTGTTCTGACCGGTACTGCTCTGATTCCGGGTAGTGCCCTCAAAACCTTCCAACGCCTGCATCATTACCGGGTTATCCGGGCTCACCGGAACCATGACCTCGCCAGTCCCTCCGTGACTGATCACAATGCCTTGACGGCTGACCAATTTGATATATCCGGTCTTGCCAAGGGTCAGGTCCGTGAATTCCTCCATGAAGTTGTCACCTTTAAGGAGGACCGCACCGCCGAGCATGCCAATAAACCGGCCCTTGTGATTGAAGACCGGGGCCGCGATCATCACCGCCGGCTTGTCCTCGTAGTTGGACACGTAGGGCTCGCTGATTACCGGAGCCAGCTTGTCAGAGACTTCCTTGAAATAGTCCCGGTAACTGATATCCAGGCCCGTCTGACGATAGTTTTCGGGAGACTCCGCGAGTATTTCGCCATCGGCACCAATCAAGAACAGCGCATCGAACTGGTGGTGCAGGGCAACCTGTTGCTGCACCAACACCCGCGCACGCCCCCTTAGCGCCGTTTCACTCATGGTGAAACTGTCGGTCACGTCGGTCAGCATCTCCAGCCGGCGCTGGAGCTTGTCGTCCAACTCCACCGCGACCAACTCGGCGATGGTGGCGACCTGGTTGCGCGCCTGCTGCTCCAGCTCGGCACGGCTGAGCAGGGAGCCCGCGCCTGCCACAATCAACGCGGTCACCAGAACCACGATGGTCACCAGGGCCACCGCCCGGTTCACCAGGCTTCCGAACCACCGTTGGATCAGCACGTCGGGCCAACTCCGTAGTCGAGTATCAAGGGTGCGATAGATCTCCCCCCGTTGAACGGAATTCCGTCACCAGCCAGTTTAGCGAGCCGGCAACCCCCTGCAAAAGACCAACACAGGCCAGTCCACAACATTTACCATGTTTGAAATTTTACTGATAATCGTTATTATTTAGATCCAACTTTTAAAGCCGAGAGGATTCCAATGTCTGATCCTGCCAATGTAGTCAGCTTTCCCTTCCTGCAGGGTCCGATTGCGCAACTGATTGATATGGGCGGCCCGGTCATGATGGTGTTGCTGGCTCTCGCCGTCCTGGGCGTGGTGACGTTTTTCTACCTGATGCTCTCGGGCACACTCTACGCCCCGAGGCTGAACCGGCACCTGAAGCAAACCCTTCGCCATTGGCAGGCCAACCCGGGCGCCGTTGACCCGGAGCACCTCCGCAGCCAGGCCCGATTCCGGGACCGGATGAACCCACTGCTTCACCTTGTGGCGGACACCATCGACGCCTGCAAGAAACGTGTCGACGGCCAGCAGATCCGGGAAACCGCTGCACGGGACGCACAGCACGCCCTGGAGCCCTTTGAAGCACCGTTAAAAATCATTGAAGTGATTGCCGCCCTTGCCCCTCTGCTGGGACTTCTCGGTACGGTTATGGGAATGATGGAGGCCTTCAGTGCCATGGCCGCCACCGAAGGCCGCGCCAACGCCGCACAACTCAGCGGCGGCATCTACGAGGCCCTGACCACCACCGCGGCCGGTCTGGTCGTGGCCATTCCCTTTGCCGCCCTGGCCGCCTGGATCGAATTCCGCCTGCGCCGGATTCACAAGACCATCAACAGCACCCTGGTCAGCATCCTGAGCGTAGCGGATACGGCCCGGAGCAACGAGGACGATCTTTCACCCTCCGGAGAGGCCGGCGCCGCTAGGCCTCGGGAACAGGCTGAAAACAACGGATTCACCGGCAGGCAGCGGTTTGCCCATGCAACTGGTTGATCCCCGACCCAGCCGACCCATCCCGATCCGCATCACGCCATTGATCGATGTGGTGTTCATCCTGCTGGTGTTCTTCATGCTTACCAGCCGGCTGTTGCCGGTGGGCGCCCTGGAGCTGGCCAACGACACCAGCCAGCACAGCGGCGCGGACGGCGCCCCCCTGCCTGCATTGACCATCGTCCGTGACGGAAAGGTTCGCTGGGAGGATCGGACTTACCAGCCCGGTGAACTGGCAGCGGTGCTGAAGCAGCGGGGCATCAACGAAGTCAACCTGGCCACCGAAGCGCAAACACCGCTTTCGGGCTTCACCCGAACTCTGAGCCTGCTCGACGGGCAGGGCATTACCACCCACTGGCAACGAACAGATCCGAAACAACCATGACCAACCTGGTTCCGCCTCCGGCCACCTCCGGCAAGTCCCTGCTGGAACGGGTGGAGGACGCCCTGTTACCACTCATCAACCTGGTATTCCTGCTGCTGATGTTCTTCATCGTGGCGGGCCAGCTTGCCAATGAGCCCTTACCCGAGCTGCCGGGCGCTGCCGCCAGCGGGCAGGAACAGACACCGGACGCCGACCTGAAAGTCACCGAAGGCGGACGCTGGCTGGTCGGTGCCAGCAGCGTCGATGAACAGACCCTGCTGGCCAGCCTGCCGGAACCGGGGGCCGGGCAACCCTTGCGAGTGGCTGCAGCCGAGTCCGTGACCATGGCCGAACTGGAGCGCCTGTTCCGGATCCTCGAGCGGGGTGGTTACAACGACGTCCTGCTGCTGACGGAGCCCGGCTCATGAACCCCTGCCGTCCCCTGCAGAAAACGGGGCTGGTGATCCTGGCCATGCTGCTGACGGCAGCAGTCCTGGTATGGGCCGCACCGCAACAACCGCTCAACCTTGAGCCCCTGGGCGAGGAGGCCATCAACCCGGCACCGGCCATTCGCATCAGCCTCGCCGGTCAGCCGCCGGAGCCAAAGGAGCCGGATTCCCTGCAAGAACCGGAGCCAGCACCCGAACCCTCCCCCAAACCGGAGCCTGAGCCTGAGCCTGAGCCTGAGCCTGAGCCTGAGCCTGAGCCTGAGCCTGAAACCGAGCGTAGCCCGGTCAGCCCGGATCCGGAACCCACCCCCACGGTGGCACCAGCGATCAAAGAATCACTGGACGAAACCGCCAGTGAGCAACAGCCGGTGGCCCTGCAGAACGCAGGATCGTCCTCGGACGTGGATAACTATCTCTCAAGGCTCAGTCGTCACCTTGTGCGCTTCTATGACTATCCAAGGCGTGCACGCCGCCTGGGCCAGGAGGGCACCCCGGTGATCGTGTTCGAATTCCAACGGGACGGCACCCTGGTCCGCCACGACCTCAGGGACTCCTCCGGGCATGAGCTTCTGGATGAGGCAGCCCTGAACATGCTGGCCCAGGCTGCGCCCCTGCCCGCAGTTCCGGACCGGATGAAAGGGCAAGTCGGATCGTAGCCATGTCGTTCTGTGAGCCAAGGAGTTGACCAGCCTGATTGTCTTCCTAAGACCGCTTGGCCTCCCGACTCTGCACGTTAAAAGTGCAGGAACTCTCCCGGACATTCGGCAGCTCGGCGCGCCCCTGATCGCAGCTCTTTTTTCAACCCATTGAAAACACGATCCTTTCCGACATAAAACAGGATCTGGCACGAACTCTGCTCATCCTCTCCCAGGCGAGGCCACTGGGGGCCCGCCCACAGCGACAGACTTATTCAGACGACGGCGTCTTCCCGTTTCCGGTCTCACCGGTCAAACGGGAGCGCCGTTTTTTTCGTTCAGAGGGAAACACTATGTCTTATATCGTGCCTTCGGAATTCGCCACCAAGATGGTGGATGCCGGCGAATCCAAGATCTACATGTCCACCCGGGATACGCTCATCCGGTCTTTCATGGCCGGCGCAATTCTCGCCCTGGCAGCCGCCTTCGCAGTTACCGTAGCCGTCCAGACCGGGGTTTTCCTGATCGGTGCACTGCTGTTCCCGGTGGGATTCATCATGTTGTACCTGATGGGCTTCGACCTGCTCACAGGCGTTTTCATGCTGACCCCCCTGGCCCTGCTGGATAAGCGTCCCGGCGTGACCGTCAAAGCCATCCTCCGTAACTGGGGCTGGGTCTTTCTGGGCAACTTTGCCGGCGCACTCACCGTCGCCTTTCTGATGGCTTTTATCTTCACCTACGGTTTCAATACGGAACCCGGCGCCATTGGCCAGAAGCTGGCCAGTGTGGGGGAGGCCCGAACCCTGGGATATGCGGAATTCGGCCTGGCGGGATGGATCACAATCTTCATCCGCGGCATGCTGTGCAACTGGATGGTTTCCATGGGTGTGGTCGGCGCCATGATCTCCACCAGCGTCAGTGGCAAGTTTCTGGCCATGTGGATGCCGATCATGCTGTTCTTCTTCATGGGCTTTGAGCACTCGGTCGTGAACATGTTCCTGTTCCCCTCCGCCATGCTGATGGGCGGTGGCTTCTCGGTCGCCGACTACTTCCTCTGGAACGAGATCCCGACGGCGCTGGGCAACCTCGTGGGCGGTCTGGCTTTCACCGGGCTCACCCTCTACGTCACCCACGTCCGCACGGCTCCGAAGCGCCAGGTTGCTCCGGCAACCATAGACAATGCGGCGATGTCCTCGGGCCGCGCCTGATCGATGGCAACCGCCTGCTCAAAGACCGGCCTGCGTATTGCGGCCGGTCAGTATTCGTCAAAGGGCCGCAAGCCGGTCAACCAGGACTTCCATGGGTTGTATCTGCCCACCAATCATCAGTTATTGACCAAGGGCATCGCCCTGGCCGTCGCCGACGGCATCAGCACCAGTACCGTCAGCCAGGAAGCCAGTGCAGCAGCCATCACCGGCTTCCTGAGCGACTATTACTCAACACCAGACACCTGGAGTACCCGGCAGTCGGCCGGACGGGTAATACGGGCCACTAATGCCTGGTTGCACGCACAGACCCGTCAGAGCCGTTTCCGTTATGACCTGGATCGCGGCTATGTCTGTACCTTCAGCGCGCTGATCCTGAAGTCCGCCACGGCCCACCTGTTCCACGTGGGAGACAGCCGTATATACCGGCTTGCCGGCGATCGGGCGGAACAACTCACGACCGACCACCAGTTGTCCCTGGCCACCGAGGAGGGTTATCTGACCCGGGCCCTGGGCCTGGATCACGACGTCGATATTGACTATTTCCGGCTGCCAGTGATGGCCGGCGACGTATTCATGCTCTCGACCGATGGCGTCCATGAGTATCTCCGAGACCGGGATCTGGTGGACGTCGTGCGTGACCACGGCAATAACCTCGATGATGCTGCCAGGGCTCTGGTGGACCTGGCCTTGGCCCGTGGCAGCAAGGATAATCTCACGGTACAGCTTGCCCGTATTGAATCGTTACCGCTTGCCCGCCAACGGGAAGAACTGCAGCCGCAGTGGCGGGATCTGCCGTTTGTTCCGGAGTTGAGGCCAGGGCAGGAGCTCGACGGGTTCCGCATCGTCCGACAGCTGCACGCCAGCAGCCGAAGTCACGTTTACCTGACCGAGGATGACGCATCGGGCGTGGAGGTTGTACTCAAGTGTCCTTCACTGGAGCAACGGTCGAACCCGGATTACCTGGAGCAGTTCCAGGGCGAGGAATGGATTGCCCGGCGGATCGACAGTCCCCACGTGGTCCGGCCCTTCACCCTCGATCGGGTCCGCTCTTGCTGCTATCTCCCGATGGTCTACGTGCCCGGCCAGAGCCTCCGGCAGTGGATGCTGGACAACCCGCGCCCGGAACTGGAAACCGTTCGGGCATTGGTGGAGCAGATTGCCATCGCGCTACGCGCTTTCCACCGGCTGGAGATGGTGCATCGGGACCTGAAACCCGACAACATCCTGGTGGATCCCCATGGCACAGTCACACTGATCGATTTCGGCGCCACCCGGGTTGCCGGACTCCAGGAGCTCTGGGCAGAGCCGGAAGCCGACTGGCCCCGGGGCGCGGCACTGTATAGTGCTCCGGAATGTTTCCTCGGAGATCCGGGGACCTGGCGAAGCGACCTGTTCTCTCTCGGCGTCATCGCCTACCAGCTCATGACCGGGCAGCTTCCATACGGAGCCGAAATTCCGAAGCTCCGCACATTGTCCAGGCAGCGGCGCCTGCGCTACCGACCGATCACCGGCTTCCGACCCGACATCCCGGCCTGGGTGGATCGGACCATCGCCCGCGCTGTCTCAATCGCACCCCATCGGCGCCATGGCTCGCTCTCGGAGTGGCTGTTCGACCTGAGGCATCCTGCCAGCGACTGGCTCGCGGGTCGTTCGGTGCCTCTGATCGAACGGCACCCCCTGGCGTTCTGGCAGGGCGTGTCTCTGGCTTTGCTGGCGGCACTGATTACGGTGCTAATTGCCGACTGACAGCGGGCAATGTCTTGCCCGTCGGCAACCGCTTGCCAGCGGCATGGGCACAGTTTTGCCCGGAACCGGCCATGCTCACTCCCAGAAGATCATCAACCTACTGTTTTAATTAGGTTTTCAAATTCTGGCACGGAGCTTGTTATCAACGGCCTGTCCAGGGAACGATCCAGGGACGTACATTCATTACAAGTCATGGAGCAGACTCATGCCAACCCCTTGCTATATCAGTATCGAAGGCCAGACCCAGGGCAACATCACCGCCGGCGCTTTCACCTCCGATTCCGTCGGCAACATCTACGTGGAGGGCCACGAAGACGAAGTTCTGGTCCAGGAATTCAGCCACGTGGTCACGGTACCGACTGATCCCCAGTCCGGTCAGCCCTCCGGTCAGCGGGTACACAAACCCTTCAAATTTACCGCCGCCCTTAACAAGGCCACACCGCTGATGTACAACGCGCTGGCGTCCGGTGAAATGCTGCCGAAGGTTGAGCTGAAGTGGTACCGCACCTCCGTTGAAGGCAAGCAGGAGCACTTCTTCTCCACCATCCTGGAAGATGCCACCGTTATCAATATCGACTGCAACATGCCTCACTGCCAGGACCCCGCCAAGGCCGAATTCACCCAGCTGGTGGAAGTCTCCCTGGCCTATCGCAAGGTGACCTGGGAGCATGCCGTGGCCGGCACTTCCGGCGCGGACGACTGGCGTTCGCCGATCGAGGCCTGATAGTCGCCGCCCGATCCGCGAAAACGGCTGGCCCTGGAGGTCGGCCGTTTTCGTTTGTGCTACCTGCCGCCCGCCGTTAACATGATGGTCTGCGCAACAGGTTCAACATGCACAATTCATCATCCGCCCTACATCAGATCGGCCAACTCATGTGCCTGGCTACCCGGGAAATCCTCTGGCAGCCCGCGGCTGGCCGGCTCAGCACCCAGTCCACTGGCGGTGCCCTGCGTTGCCGACTGGGTTCCGGACAGGCCACCTACCATCGCTACGATCCCCGGCGTAAACTGCACCTGATCAACTACGGGTTGAGGATGATTGCGGCCAAACAGCAGGCTGAAACCGCCGACGGATGGCTGTCCACCCGGGAACTCCGGGGCCGCAACTATTTCGGCGGGGAACTGAGCACCCTGAATCTTCTGGCGCACACCTGCTGTCATGAGTTCGCCCACCTGCTCCAGTACAGTGCTGGCCAACGGGTCTACGGCTCGGTCCATAATCGCCATTTCTATGACATCCTTGACCACTTGCATGACAGCGGCGCCGCCATGGCTACCCGAGACTTCTTGCTCCAGTGCAGCAGAAGCCAGGGCATCCGCATTCCGGACGCGCCTTTCGAACTGCCTGACCGGGCCTCACTTGCCAGCCAATGGCAAGTGGGCGAGCCCGTAGCTTTCGGTGAAGGTTCCCGCCGGCGGGAGGGCCAGATCGTTCGGGTCAACCGGAAAACCTGCACGGTCCAGGGTACTGGTGACTGCAGAGGCAGTCGCTACCGGGTTCCCTTGTCCATGTTGAGGAAAAGCCGGTAGCACCGTCCCTCGACACACTCTCAGTTCAACACATCAGCCATCGATACCAGCGCCCGGGCAACCTCCGGCAGCTTCCGGCCCTGGTCCATGGCCAGCTTGCGCAACACCCGGTGGGCCTCATCGTTGTCGATTTGCCGGTGCTTCATCAACAGTAGCACCGCTTTCTCCTGCGTCCGTCGATCCTCCAGCGTCTCTTTGACGACCTGCAGTTCATCCGTCATCTGCTGCAGGCGACGGGTCTGTTCCTGGACCAGTTCAAGGATCGACCGTCCGAACTGCTGCCCGACCCCATCGCTCTGCCAGGACTCGCCGGAGCTGCAAAGAACCAGCATCGGTTGTGAAGACTCGCCACCCTCATCCAGCGTCGCCAACAGGGTTTCCTGGTGCGCCAGCGAATTCCGGGCTTCACCAAACCGGTCGACACAGCGGGCGTGGAAACAGCTCTCCACGGCGTCTTCCACTTTTTTGAGCGCATCCATACGTTCGGTCATCAGCCCGAACCACTGATCCGCCAGCTCCCGGTCAAGAATCCTGTGGGGGCCTACCGACCAGCCCAGGCGACGAAACCGCTCCAGGTCCGCTTCCCGGGGGTGGGAACGGAGTTCGTACCAGAGCGCCCTGGAATCGGCGTCTGCGAGGCTGACAAAGACCTCGAAACATCGCTCCTGCGCTTCAACCAGGTGCATCATGCGCCGGGACAGTGCAGCATCGAAGCCACCACTGGAAAAACCGGCAGAGCCTGCAGCCCGCTCCTGACCACAGAATTCCTTGCCATTCATCAGGTGCACCATGGCCACCAGAAGGCCCGCGATCGTCGGGTCAACGGCCGTATCCGCAGCCTCGAATACCACCGTGATCAGGCCCTGGATCAGCCGGCTATACGCCTCGGTCGCCTCGACTGCGGTCAGATTCTGGCACTCCACCTGACGGCGCAGGCCGGACAGCGTCTCCAGGCCATGGACCGCACTGGCAATGTGGTTGAGCAGCTGGGGGCTGACCGGCTGCTCGGTCAGGGACTCGTGGACCTCAGCCAGTGCAGCGTTGAAAACCAGCTGGCGACTTTCCGACTCGCGGATCATGCCTTGGCGTTCGTTGCCGAACTTCGTCCCACCGGAGCCGAGAAAGACATTGGAGGCGCCTCGCTCCTGCTGTAACCCATGCACCAGATTGCTGATGCTCTGAATCAGTTTACCCATCTGCAGGAAGTGCTGAAGATGCATCAACTCGCACTGCTTGGAGGCAATCAGGTAATCCCCGGCGGAAGGGGCCACGGGTCGGCGGGGCTGGCGTTTGCTGTTCATCCTGTTACTCCGGGGTTTTTCTCATCAGGTTGCCTTACCGGCAGCAATTCCCGGGCCACCGTCGCGTCTCCACCGGCTGCAGCATCGTGCAAGACGCCCCAGGGGAGGGCAAAAGTAAGCACTCGTCAGAGGCTCCGAAAAGCGGCGATTTCATAACCTTCTGTTTTTAAAGGAAACAAAAAGTTGGCACGAAGATCGCTAAATCCTTCGCAGGGATGAATGTCCCGGCCAAGGACTCGGCCGGACCATCAGATCATTGTTGTTGGCATTGGCGCCGGACCCTCAGATCCCACTCGGGACATGAGGCTCCGGCTTTTTTTTGTTTGGAGAAAAGCAGCAGAGGGCACCATGAGCAAGAAAACCCTGATCGTAATCGGCAACGGTATGGTGGGTCACCATTTCCTGGAGCAGTTCGCGGCCAGCCCCGCTGCAACCGAGTATGATGTCCTTGTCTTCGGCGAGGAGAAGCAGCTGGCCTACGACCGGGTCCACCTGTCCGAATACTTCTCGGGCTCCACCCACGCGGACCTGGCCATGGGCACCGCAGACTGGTACACCGACCATCACATCACGCTGAAGCTCGGTGAGCCGGTGCTTGCCATCGATCGTGACCGGAAAACGGTCACCACGCCCGCCGGCGACTATCCCTACGATGAACTGGTGCTGGCGACCGGCTCCTATCCCTTTGTTCCGCCGATTGAGGGCAACGACAACGAGCGCTGCTTTGTCTACCGGACCCTCGACGATCTGGACGCCATCCGTGCCAGCGCCAGCAATGCCAAAACCGGCGTGGTTGTCGGTGGCGGGCTGCTGGGCCTGGAAGCGGCCAACGCCCTGAAAAGCCTGGGGCTGGAAGCGCACGTGGTGGAGTTCGCACCGCGTTTGATGCCGGTGCAGCTGGATACCGATGGCGGTGCCGTGTTGCGCGGGAAGATCGAAGAACTGGGCGTCCGGGTGCATACCGAAAAGGCGACCACCGCGATCGTCGAGGGCGAGAATGCCAGCCTGCGCATGAACTTCAGTGACGGGGATTTTCTGGAAACCGACCTGATCGTGTTTTCCGCCGGCATCAGGCCCCAGGACACCCTGGCACGCGAGAGCGGACTCGAAGTGGGCGAACGAGGCGGCATCGTCGTCGACAACCAGTGCACCACCTCCGATCCCCACATCCATGCAATCGGGGAATGCGCCCTGTGGAACCAGAGAATCTTTGGCCTGGTCGCCCCCGGCTACACCATGGCCAGAACCCTGTCGGCGGTACTCAACGGTGACGCCGCCTTCACTGGCGCTGACATGAGCACCAAGCTCAAGTTGCTGGGTGTGGACGTAGGCTCCATCGGCGATGCCCATGGCCAGACCGCCGGGGCCCGAAATATCCGCTACAACGACGAACAGGCAGGCCACTACCGCCGCATGGTGGTCAGCAGTGACGGCAAGAAACTGTTGGGGGCCATCCTGGTTGGCGATAACAGTTACTACGATACCTTGCTGCAATATGCGTTGAACGGCATCGATCTTCCGGAGAACGCTGAAAGCCTGATCCTCCCGGAAAGCCAGGGGGGCGCGCCGGCACTGGGTGCCGATGCCCTGCCGGATACGGCCTCGATCTGCTCCTGCCACAACGTCACCAAAGGCGATATCTGCGGCGCCATCGACGCCGGCTGCAGTGACCTCGGCGGCATCAAGGCCGAAACCAAGGCCAGCACCGGCTGCGGTGGTTGCGCCGCGCTGCTGAAGAACGTGGTGGACAGTGAACTCGAGAAACGGGGCGTGGAAGTCAGCAAGGACATCTGCGAGCACTTCCCGTACAGCCGACAGGAGCTGTTCCACCTGGTCAAGGTCAACGGCATCCGGACCTTCCGCACGCTGATCAACCAGTATGGCAAGGGCCATGGCTGCGACATCTGCAAGCCGGCGGTCGGCTCCATTCTCGCCACCTGCTGGAACGAGCACATTCTGGCCACCGACCACGTCCCGCTGCAGGACACCAACGACACCTTCATGGCCAACATGCAGAAGAACGGTACCTACTCCATCGTGCCGCGCATTCCCGGCGGCGAGATTACCCCGGACAAGCTGATTGTTCTGGGTGAGGTGGCCAAGGAGTACGATCTCTACACCAAGATCACCGGTGGCCAGCGGGTGGACCTGTTCGGTGCGACCCTGAGCCAGCTGCCGGAAATCTGGGAGAAGCTCATTGCCGCCGGATTCGAAACCGGTCACGCCTACGGCAAGTCCCTGCGCACCGTGAAATCCTGCGTTGGCAGTACCTGGTGCCGCTATGGCGTGCAGGACAGCGTGGGCATGGCGATCTTCCTGGAGAACCGCTACAAGGGCCTGCGTGCCCCCCATAAGGTAAAGATGGCCGTTTCCGGCTGCACCCGTGAGTGCGCCGAGGCGCAAAGCAAGGATATCGGGGTGATCGCCACGGAGAACGGCTGGAACCTGTATGTCTGCGGTAATGGCGGCATGCGTCCGCGCCACGCCGATCTGTTCGCGACCGATCTCTCCGACGAGGAGCTGATCCGGACCATTGACCGGGTATTGATGTTCTACGTGCGCACGGCTGACCGGCTTCAGCGGACCAGTGTCTGGATGGAAAACCTGGAGGGCGGCCTCGACTACCTCAAGGAGGTGGTACTGGAGGACAGCCTCGGCATTGGTGCCGAACTCGAGGAGCACATGGAAGGCATTGTCGGCACTTACCAGTGCGAGTGGAAGACGGCGGTTGAGGATCCGGAGAAGCGCAAGCGGTTCCGGGAGTTTGTGAATGCGCCGGAGAAAACGGATCCGGTGCAGCAGTGGACGACGGAGCGGGATCAGCGGCGGCCTGTTTTGGAGTCTGCCTGACGGTTTGGGGGTGGAGCACGGCGGCGCGGGGGATGTCTTTCTTCTGGGAACAAAGAACTCGCTTCGCTCAGACAATTGTTCCCGGCAGAAAGACATCCCCCGCACCACCGCGCTCGCAGACCTTTTGAAAATACGTAGCGAAAAAATTAGTTGAATCTGGCTCAAAAAAATCTGGGAGATTGAGCATGAAAGTTCGTACTCGTTGGGATGTGGTTTGTATGGTTGAGGATCTGGTGCCGGAATCGGGTATTGCGGTCTGGACAGAGAACGGGCCGGTTGCGGTGTTCTACCTGCCACACCGGCTGCCGGCCCTGTTTGCGGTCAGTCACACCGATCCGTTCAGCGGCGCCAATGTGCTGGCCCGGGGGATTACCGGGGATCTGAAAGGCGAACCGGTCGTCGCCTCTCCACTTTATAAGCAGCACTTCAGCCTGCGCACCGGCGCCTGTCTTGAGGATGACACTGTCAGCATCAAAACCTATCCGGTCCTCCTGGACGGAAACCGTATTCGCCTGGAAATTCCTGCAACACAGCAACAACCTCAGGCGGCCTAACTAGGGTAAGATCACGGAAAACAAAACGACAAGGATGCGCCCCGTGAAGCCCCTGAGTCCCACCGACCAGTTGTTCCTCTGGCTTGAGAAACGCCAGCAACCCATGCATGTGGGCGGGCTGCAGCTGTTTTCCTTTCCGGAGGATGCACCGGACGATTATGTAGCCCGACTCGCTGATCAGCTACGGGAACACACGCTGGTCACCCCACCTTTCAACCAGCGCCTGAGCTACCGCCTGGGCCAGCCGGTCTGGGTCGAGGACGAGCATCTGGACCTGGAGCACCATTTCCGCTTCGAGGCCCTGCCGACACCCGGTCGTGTTCGCGAGCTGCTGACCTTTGTTTCGGCGGAACATTCCCATTTGATGGATCGGGAGCGGCCAATGTGGGAAGTGCACCTGATCGAGGGGCTGGGCAAGCGACAGTTTGCCCTGTACACCAAGGTCCATCACTCTCTCGTCGATGGCGTCTCGGCCATGCGCATGGTGACCCGCACCCTGTCGGAGGACCCTGAACAGCGGGGCATGCCGCCGATCTGGGCACTGCCGCCCAGGGTCCGGGGCGAATCCGGTGAGGGCGCATCACTGTGGCGCAGCATCGGGCACCTGCTGGGAGAGTCCGGCAAACAACTGGGCACGATACCCACCGTGGCCAGGGAGTTGCTGAGGACCATCAACGAGGCCCGCAAGGATCCGGCCTACGATTCCATTTTCCACGCGCCTCGCAGTGTGCTGAACCAGAAAGTCACCGGCTCCCGCCGGTTTGCCGCCCAATCCTTCTGTCTGAAGCGGATCAAGGCGGTATGCCAGGCCTACGGCACCACCGTGAATGATGTGGTCACGGCCATGTGCGCCACGGCGTTGCGGGGCTACCTGATGAATCAGGAGGCGCTGCCGACCAAGCCGCTGATTGCCATGGTGCCGGTGTCTCTGCGCCGGGACGACAGTTCCGGCGGCAACCAGGTGGGCGTGATCCTGGCCAACCTGCACACCGACGAGCCGGACCCGGCCGAGCGGCTTCGCAAGATCCATCAGGGCATGCAGGAAGCCAAGGACCGCTATGCCCACATGTCGCCCGAGGAGATCATCAACTATACCGCGCTGACCCTGGCTCCGGCCGCGTTCCACCTGCTCACCGGTATGGCCCCGAACTGGCAGACGTTCAATGTGGTGATCTCCAACGTTCCGGGCCCCCGGGAAACCCGGTACTGGAACGGCGCGAAACTGGAAGGCATGTACCCGGTATCGATCGCCATGGACCGGCTGGCCCTGAACATGACGCTGACCAGCTATAACGATCAGGTGGAATTCGGTCTGATCGGTTGCCGGCGCACCCTGCCCAGTCTCCAGCGCATGCTGGATTACCTGGACGAGGGCCTGACCGAGCTGGAGACCGCCGCTGGGCTGTGATCAGCCGAAGCGGCGCTCTTCGTTGCGGACGGAAATCTGGTCGTTCAGTGTCCAGAAGTCGTAAAGCACGCCGATCATGAACAGGCCGCCGGTCAACAGGTACAGGAGACCGGTCAGCCATTTGCCCATGTACATCCGGTGAATCCCGAAGACCCCGAGGAAGGTGAGCAGCAGCCAGGCGATGTTGTAGCTGATCTCGCCCTGGCGGAAGCGCAGGTCTGCCTCCCGGTCCATGGCGGGGATCAGGAACAGGTCGATGATCCAGCCGATGAAGAACAGGCCGAGGGTGAAGAACCAGATGGTTCCGGTTACCGGTTTGCCGTAGTAGAAGCGGTGTGAGCCCAGGAATCCGAAGATCCAGAGGAGGTAGCCAAAGATTTTGCTGTGCGTGTTAGGTCTGTCAGTCATTTACACGTCCTGGTGAGAATTTGGATTTACGGAGTTACATGGGGGCCTGAAGTCAAATTAGCAAGGTTTCGGGTCTGGTGCCGGGCCGGAGGGCGGATATTTTTCTCCTTGGGAAAAACAACTCGCTGCGCTCAGACATCTTTTTCCTGGCAGAGAAAAATATCCGCCCTCCGTCCTGCTTTACCTCACGATAACGCTGACCCTATGCCCGCGTTTATGGACCCACTTCAGGCGCTGGATCGGGACCATCTTCCCGGAATTCGCTGGCCGATTTCCCGGTCCACTTGCGGAACGCGCGGCTGAAGTTGGACAGGTCGGCGTAGCCCAGTTCGTAGGCGATTTCGCTGACTGACTGGTTGGTGTAACGCAGCAGCTGGATGGCCCGGTCCTTGAGCACCGATTCGAGGATTTCCCGGTAGCTGGTGTCCTTGTCCGCCAGCCGCCGTTTCAGGGTTCGGGAGGAGACGCAGAACCGATCGGCCATCGCTTCCAACGAGGGTAACGGGCCGGGGGTCATGCGCAGCATGTTACGGACCGCGAGGGCGATGTCGCCCTGTTCTTTCAGGGCCTTTTGCAGTTCGAACTCGCATTGTTCCCGGGCCATGGCGGAGGCGTCGGCATCGGCCAGGCGCATGCGGACGTCCAGCATGGTCTTCGGGAAGATCATCATTTGTTCCGGCTGGCCGTATTCGAATCGTACCGGAAGCTGGTCGGCGAACTTGCGGTAATACGGCGGTTCCGGCGCGCTCAGGTGGACGGATACGCCGGGGAGTTTTCCGTCTTCCAGGGCGAAGCCCCGGGCTTCGGCGTCTTCCCGGTCGAGGAGCTGTTCGGTCAGCAGGATCAGCGTGGCGCTGACGGTTTCGGCGAGGAAGGCATACAGCTCCGGCACGTCGAATTCGGCGCACAATTGCACCAGGACGTGGTCCCCGGCCAGGGACTGGTTCATGGTCAGGAACGGGGCGCGCAGCTGCAGGTAGCGGCGCACGGAGTCCAGCGCTCCCTCGAAGGTGGGGCTGGTCAGCGCGGCGAAACCCAGGGCTCCGTGAATGGTCAGCCGCAGTTCCCGGGCAAGGGCAAAGCTCAGGCCCTCGTCACCGACAAGCTCCCTGGCCCGCTGGGCCATGATGGTGGCGTCGGTGACGAAGACCCGGCTGTCGTTGGCTTTCAGGTCACCGGCGGTGAATGACAGCCCTTCATACAACTTCCGATCATTGTGGCCCAGTTTCCGGACAGTCTCCGCCAGCACCCGCAGGTACACGCCGGGCACCAGGAAAAATCCCAGCATCTGCCGCTCGTTGTCCGGGGTACCTGTTGCCATACGCGGTTCCTGATTCCTGTATTGGTTGTTACCGGACTCTATCAGAAGCCGTCGGCCCGGACAGTGGGGCCACACACACCACCGGCACCGTCACCGGAGTCAATCGACCCAAGGTGCCTGTGTCCCATCCTGAATGATGGCCGTCCCGTTCGAGCATTCAGCCTTGCCGTTGACCGGCGCACACTGGTGGCATGACATCGGCCAAAGTGCGTAAGCGCAGAGGAGTAGCACCATGCTGAATACCAAGACTGCCGGGACCAGCACCCCGGTTTCCCAGACCCCGGACCACGTTGCCATCAAACCACAGCGGATGGGCTTCGAGTTCGGCGAACAGGTTCCCCGTTACTGGCTCAATGACAATTACCTGCTGAGCCACATGATGAATGCGTTGTCGGTGCTGTTTCCCCAGGGCGAACAGTTTTTCGTGGATTCGGTCCGTCAGTTCCGTGACCAGATCACCGACCCCAAACTCAAGGAGGAGGTCCGGGGTTTCATTGGCCAGGAAGCAATGCACTCCCTGGAACACATTGCCATGAACCAGCACGTGCGTGATCATGGCATGCCGGTGGAGGAGATGGAGAAACACCTGGAGGTGGTCCTGGGAATCGCCAGCAAGCTGCCCAAACGGCACCAGCTGGCCATCACCTGCGCCCTTGAGCACATGACCGCGATGATGGCGGACATGCTGCTGGCGAGGGACGACGTGCGCGAGGACATGCACGAGTCCATGCGCCCGCTGTGGGTGTGGCACGCCATCGAGGAGACCGAGCACAAGGCGGTCACCTACGATGTGTTCCAGCAGGTCGGTGGCACCTACGCCGAACGTTCTTTCTACCTGGCGTTCAGCACCGCCGCCCTGGGGGTGATGGCCACCTACTTCACCACCCGGATGATGCTGAACGACCGCAAGGGTTTCTCACTGAAGGACGCCGGTAAGGGTCTGTGGCGCATGTGGGGCAGGAACGGCACTTTCTCGAGCCTGATTCCCACCTGGCTGGAGTATTTCAAGCCGGACTTTCATCCCTGGGATCACGACAACAGCGAGCTGATTGCCCGGTTCAAGGAACAGATCCAGGCTCATATCGCACCCCAGTACCGCGACGGTAACCGTCGCACGCTGCAGTAAACGGGGTCAGTCGGGCCGGGCAGGCGCCAGGCCCGATTGTACTACCTCGCCCTTGCACCAGAGGCGCCACTCCCCGGGCTGGTAGATATCCCAGGTTTCATCGGTGGTCAGCGGTTCGGTCACGATCACGCTGACGATGTCATTGGGGGTGGTTTCCGCCTCGAAGTCCACGGTGACATCGGCATCCTTGAGCCGCGCCGGTCCGAACGGTGCCCGCCGGGTAATGCTGGCCATTTTTGTGGTGCAGTAAGTGAACAACCAGTCCCCGTTGCTCAGCAGCAGGTTGAACACGCCGTGGCGGGCGTAACCACTGGACAACCGGACCAGGCGCTCGACAATCTCATCGGTGGGGCAGTCCCGGTCACAGTGTGTACGAAGGTGATTGAGGATGTCGCAGAACAGTGCCTCGCTGTCGGTAGTGCCCACCGGCTCGTAAAAGCCACCGCTGTAATGGAAGTCACTCAGCTGTCCGTTGTGGGCAAAAACCCAGTAACGGCCCCACAGCTCCCGCATGAACGGGTGAGTATTGGCCAGGCAAATGGAACCGACGTTGGCCTGCCGGATGTGGCAGATGGCCACTTCACTCTTGATGGGGTGGGTCTGTACCACCTCGGCAATGCGGGAATTGGCGCTGGCGTCGGCATCGTGGAAGGCCCGCACGCCCTTGCCCTCATAGAAGGCCACGCCCCAACCATCCTTGTGCGGCCCGGTGTCGCCACCCCGACGGGTGAGGCCGGTAAAGCTGAAACAGAGATCGGTGGGGGTGTTGGCACTCATGGCCAGCAATTCGCACATGGACTTGATGACTTCCTGACGGTTCCGGGTTCACCCCAAGAATACCGGAATCAGGTTCCTGTGCCAGCCAGCAAGTCACCCTGACCCACGCTGAGGTTCATGCCAGCCCCGGCTACCCGGTTGCGTCCGGCACGTTTGCCGCCCAGCAGACAATGGTCAGCCACCCGGAACAGGGTCTCGGCATCGCGCCCGTGCTCCGGCCACTGGGCAATGCCAAACGAGGCGGTCACCCGGATGGTTCTGTCGCCATAGGTCAGTTCATTGCTGGCGATACACAGGCGCAACTCTTCGATCAGTTCGTAGGCGTCCGCCGGCTTCACATCCCTCAGGATCAGGCCGAACTCCTCGCCGCCAAGCCGGCCCACGGAATCGGTACTGCGAAGCCGCTCGGTCAGGCAGGCGCCGATGTGGCCCAGGACATGGTCTCCGGCGTCATGGCCCAGGGTGTCGTTCACCTGTTTGAAGTGATCAATGTCCATGATCGCCAGGGCAAACCCGGAACCACTTCGCTCGCACTCCGCGATGGTCCGGCTCAGTGTGCCCTGGAAACTGGAACGGTTGGCTAGCCCGGTCAGGGCATCGGTCTGGGCCAGGTCCACCAGGCGCTGTTCGGCGGCTTCCCGCCGCACCTCGTACATGTGAATGAACACCAGCATCAATGCGCCACAGAGCACCATGTTCAGAAGGTCAATCAGGGCATGGGGGCTGGCCAGGTTACCGAGGTGAATCCAGTAAACCACACCACCGGCGAGCATGAAGGGCAGGCTAAGCATCATGCCCTCACGCTTGCCCAGCAGCAGGTAGGCGAGTACCGGCATCATCAGTACCCACACAAAGGCCGACACCGACGCCTCCGGTAACAACATGATGACCAGGAAAAAGCTGAACAGCGGGATGAGATAGCCGTAGATCCACTGCTGCAACCGGCGGGTGCGTTCGAGGCGCCAAAAACCGTATAACAGCAGGGCACTGGCCGTAAATTCGCCAACCCCGATCCAGAAGAATCCGTTAAGGATCTGGAGGCAGGCAAAAACCACCAGCGCACTGCCGGTGACCAAAAACAGAAGCCGCGTCAGGGAGCGGCGATGACCCTGTCGGAGACCCGAGCGACTCTGCTCCAGTGTCGCTCCCAGGTCCGTATGCTGAGGCAATTTCATGCTGTATCTTCCCTGGATGAACAGCAAGTATAGTCTGACGACATTGTATGTAAAATGTACAGCAGGTTGGCATCCCGTCCAACCTGCTGCCACTGGCAGGCTTCAGATATAGAGGTTCTTGCGGGAGAAACGTTCCACCAGGGGCTGGTAGGCAGAACCCAGAAGCCGGTTGATGGCGTCGATGCCCCAGGCATCCGGACCCACCAGGATCCGGGATTCGTCCCGGAGGATGCCCTTGACGATAGTCTCTGCCGCCTTGTCCGGGGTGGTCATGGCCAGCTTGTCGAACCCCTTGCGCTGGGCCGCGCCGTTCTCGGACTTGCCCATACGGGCGGAGTTGGCGATGTTGGTCCGGATACCGCCGGGGTGGACACAGCTGACCGACACCGGCTGGCCCTCAAGCTTCATCTCCTGACGCAGGGACTCGGTGAAGCCCCGCACCGCAAACTTGGCGGCGTTGTAGGCACTTTGCTTGGGGACGCCGATCAGCCCGAAGACACTGGAAATGTTGACCACGTGTCCGTCACCGGAAGCAATCAGATGCGGCAGAAAGGCCCGGGAGCCATGGGCCACGCCCCAGAAATCGATATCCATGATCCACTTGAAGTCCTCGTCGGTCATTTCCCGGACCGACGCAGACAGGGCGACACCGGCGTTGTTGATCACCAGGTTGACCTGACCGAAATCCCGGACCACCTCTTCCGCGTGGGCGTAGATCGCCTCACGGTCTGACACGTCCAGCCGGTAGCTGCGGAATTCCGCATCCTTGAGTTCGGCCGCAGTTTCCGCCAGACCGGTTTCATTC
Source organism: Marinobacter szutsaonensis (assembly GCF_039523335.1). NCBI lineage: Bacteria > Pseudomonadati > Pseudomonadota > Gammaproteobacteria > Pseudomonadales > Marinobacteraceae > Marinobacter > Marinobacter szutsaonensis. The sequence goes on from NZ_BAAAFC010000001.1 coordinate 2,039,942, forward strand.
ACGTCCGAGATCGCCAGTCGGCAACCCCGTGCCGCCAGAGCCTTGGCAAGGGACCGGCCGATACCGGAGCCTGCCCCGGTGACCACGGCGACTTTGTTGTTCAGATCCTTCATGGCGGGAGCCTCTTGTAGTGGTTTTCCTTGTATAGCAGAACTGCTATGGAAAACCACTTTAGACCCCGGACGCACCCGCGCCTATGGCAGCATGTGCTCCCCGAGCCAGGCAATGTGGTCAGTCGCCCAGCAGGTTATCCAGAGGCTGGTCATAGCTGGGGGCGAAAACCTCGAGGAAATACTGCACTTCCGGCAGCCCATCCTGCTCGAGCCTTTTCCGGATCTGGCTGGCAGCGGGCCCGAATTCCTGGTTACCCGCGCGGATCTCCGCCTGGCACTTGAGCCAGGCTGACAGCCGGTCCGCGGCCTTGATCAGCTCCTTCTCCTCCGTTGCCAGCTTCGACTCCTGCAGATAGGGTGCGAACGGTCCCTGCAGGTCCTCCGGCAGCAGGGCCAGCAACTCCGCCTCGGCCTTGTGCTCGATATCACCAAAGGCTTCGCGCATGACCCGCGAGTGATACTTCACCGGTGTCGGCATGTCGCCGGTAATGACCTCGGTGGCATCGTGATAGAGCGCCGCGGCGGCAATGCGATCCGCATTGACCGTGCCATTGAACCGGTGGTTGCGGATGATCGCCAGGGCATGGGCCAGGGTAGCCACTTCCCAGGAGTGGGTGGCAACATTCTCCTCGATGGCATTACGCATCAGGCCCCAGCGCTTGATCCAGCGCAGGCGTGACACATAGGCGAAGAAGTGGCTTGCGATGGCGGCCATACCCCGATTCCTTTTTTCATTAATTGATGACGCGTGAAACCTATTTCAGGTATCTGCGTGTTAGCTTTAGAACTGGTGAATGTGTTGCGATCTTAGCAGGTGGATTATACGTGCCCGGACTCCGATGTTTCTGCAAGCTGGTGTTGATTACGCTGTTCCCACTGGCACCGCTGCCGGCCGCTTGGGCAGACACGGACATCGTTGTCGGTGTCTACGATTTCCCGCCGGTTGCCCGCATCGACGAGGACAAAAAGGTTGAGGGCCTGCTGGGAGACCTTCTGAGAGAGCTGGAAACCGTCCATCAGGATGTTACTTTCCGGATCTTCCACACCTCCCCCAAACGCCGTTACCTGGATTTCGACGCACACCGGTACGACGTCATATTCTTTGAAAGCCCGAGTTGGGAGTGGCAGGACAAACAGGCGCTGATCAGCCCGCCACTCCTGATGGACGAAGATATCTACATCGCCCTCAACAAGCCGGGCCGGGACGCGAGCTTTTTCGAAGACCTTGAGCAGCGAAATATTGTCGCCCTTTCCGGTTACCACTATGGGTTTGCCGGTATGGAAACCGATCCGCAAGAACTCGAACAACGCTTCAACATCGAGTTCTCGGACAGTCACAGCCGCAACCTGGATCTGATCAAGGCAGACCGGCCCTCCGTCGCTCAGGTGGCCATCATCAACGACTCGTACCTGCAGATGCATCTGGACCAGCATCCTGAAGACCGGAACCGGTTCCTGATTTCGGACCAACCGGACCAGAACTACCAGCTGAGCATCATCACGCATCCCGAAGGACCCGTCACCGCCCGGGACATGATGGATCTCCTGACGCCGCTGATCGAGACCGGTCGTTACCAGGGTCTGGTGCAGAAGTGGGGGCTGGATCTGCCCCCCTCTCTTTCACCTGACTCCGGAGAAAACTGACAGCACACTCAGCGGACATCCAGAGTGAAAGGCACCACCACATTGCCTTCGGCACCCACCTGGGCATCCCGCGCCGGGTCCAGCAGGAACAGCTGATCGCCCGGCACCTCCTGGGTGTCGGTCAGCAACCGGCGCACCGCCAGGCCCCGATCCCGGGCCAGGTTGTTGAGCGCTTCCGGCGACAGGGTCCGTTCACCCGAGAGATAGGCCTCGCGGGCACGTGCCCAGGCCTCCTCCGAGAGCTCTTTCTGGCCGCCATTGGTAAGTTCATCCCGCAACAGCGCCAGACCATCGGTTTCCGGTGACACCGCACCACGCACATTCAGCAGTAACTCGGGACGCTCGCGCAGGGCATCAGCCAGCGCTGACAGCTTGGCCGCCTCACCTTCCGCCAGCTCGACACTTCCCGGGACAAAACTGACCTGGCCCAGGTCCTCGCCGGTCAGGCCCGCCATCTCGGCAATGGAACCCAGCATGCTGAACGGTGAAGCCGCCGCCTTGACCAACAGGTTCACGAACGCACGCATGACCACCTGACCGACGCTGAAGTCCGGGTCCGACAGGTCGCCGCTGATCGGCAGATCCACCTCGATGACGCCATCGCGATCCCGGAGCAGTGCCAGGCCCAGTTTTACCGGCGCATTGACGGCTTCATCACTGGCCACCGCCTGCCCGAGCTGCAACCGGTCCATGACAACCAGGTTCGAGGCGTCAATCCGGCTTCCGGCAATCTCGTAATCCAGGTCCAGGTTGAGCTTGCCACTGTCCACACCGTAACCCAGGTAGCGACCGAAATAGGGCGACAGCTCCGGCAGGGACAGGTTGTCCATGGCCAGCGTTAGATCACTGACATCATCGGTGCCCAGGGTGCCGAGGGTGCCCTGGAAATTCACGTCACCCACCTGGCCAACCCGGCCCTTAAGAGACACCTTGCCCTGTTGCGGCGGGATATTGCTGATCCCGATCACCGAGCCGGAAAGCTCGTCAAACGAAGTGGTAAAGGCCGGGCTCAGGGTCCGGTCCGTATAGGCCACCGAACCGTTCTCGATGGCCAGTTCCCCGATCCGGAAAATTAAGGAGGGCTGGCCATTTCCGGAGTCCGCGGCTTCGTCTGATTCGGGATCCGATGCCGCGCCACCGCCGGACACCGGAATCCGCTCGACGTTATGCACCGCATCGGTGCCGCGTACGATGTTGGCAACCGGCTGCACCACGCTGATAGTACCGATTTCCAGACGCGCAGGGCTGACGTTGTATTCGATTGGAGCAAGGCGCACCGTCTGCCAGGACAACAGGCGGTCCTGCTGGCCTGCCAGGCGCAGATTCAGGTTGCTGACCTCTGCGGTGCCGCTGAAGGTTCCGGTCATCGGTTCCTGCTGGCTGTCCAGGTCGAGATTACCGTCAAAACCCAGTTGGCCATTGGCGACACTCAGGTTGGCACCCTGCTGCAGGTAGGGTTGGAAGGCGGCCAGGGTGATCCCCGATCCGGACACAGCCGCTTCAAAAGTGAATGGCGCCGGTGTTACCTGACCCTGCAGCGCCAATCGGCCGCCACTGGCCAGGGTGGCACTCAAATCATAGCTGACCGGCTCTTCCAGGCGGTGGCTTACGGTTCCGGTGGAGAGGGAGATTTCCTGCAGCCGCAGATCTGCTTCGCTGGCCGGAACCCGGTCCTGCCAGCTTACCGCGGAGCGGGCGACGCGAATGCCGTCCACCGACCAGCGGAACGGCCGGGTGTCGGCGGCCGATTCCGGTGCGGACTCCTCGGCCTCTGCGCCGGCGGTGTCACCCGCCAGCGGCGCCAGCCAGTCGATCGATCCCCCGGAATCCCGGGCCACCGCCAGGTCCAGGTTATCCACCGTTACCTGTCCAACCCGGGCCTCCCGGGCGGTCAGGTCGAACCCGATCTGGTCGACACCGATACGCCCCGTGGTCAGCCTGCTGGCCTCCGACTCCGCGTCGAGAGCGACCGCCAGATCCTCCAGGGACAGTTCGCCATTCTCCGTGGCCAGGTAAAACACCTCACCCGCCTGAAGTTCATAGTCGGACCGGACAGTAACATTGCCCCCACGCAGGTCGTAGGGCAGATAGGGTGCCAGGAAATGTTCGAGGGTTTCATAACTGATGTCGGCAACGCGCAGGCTGCCCCGTGAATAGAGCGGCGTCACGCTCAGGTCGCCCTGCCATTCAACCGTCTGGCTGCCAATAGCCGCCAGCAGATAGTAGTTGCTGTCGCCTTCCTCCCGCGGCCATGTGGCCAGCTCGTTGAGGGAAAGGTCCAGAGGCGTGATCCGGAACTCGGCCGGCTCGGCCTGACTGAAATCCCGGAACAGGAGCTCGCCGCCATCAATGGCCAGCTGCTGGAAGAATAGCTTCGGAGGACCGCTGTCCTGATCGGCGGTTTCGGGTTCGGCCGCCGGCTGGGGTTCCGGGTGAGCGGCCTGCCAGTCCCGCGCGAAATTGATGCCGTAGTCTTCGAGCAGGTCAACCCGGATATAGGGCTCCTGCAGGCGGATCTCCTGGAAACCGACAATACCCCGGAACAACTGGAAAAAACTGAGGTTCACAAACAGCCGGTCGAAGCCAAGGACCTTCTCACCATCCCTGTCGTTGGCAGACAGCTCCGTCGCTTCGACCGTCAGGGCAAACGGATTGATGGCAAGGTCTGTTACCTGTGCCTGCCACCCCATCTGCTGATCCAGCTGCTCGGGGACTGCGCTCTTGAGCCACCAGGGCAACAGCAGGAAGCCCGCGAGGGCATAAAGAACAACCAGAACGACGACCGCGATGGCGAGGTTCCTTGGTAGACGACTCTTTTGACGGCTCCGGGCCACGAAACTCTCCTCTTTTTCGGCGGAAAAGCGGGGCTTTAACAGCCCCCTGCCTGACACAAGGATAGTCGGCCCGGTGTCCGTTTGTCAGCTTGCGGTATTCTGACCCGGCAAAACCAGGTCGGGATCGGCCTTTACATTGTCGAACCGGCCAATCTGGTCCAGATCCCGGGGAACCATCGCCGCCCGGACCAGCTTGCGGCTGGAATTGCCGGTAAGCGGGAACACCGACTGGCCCGCTCGCCAGGTCACCGGCATGGCCGGCGTCCCGATGCGCTGGTCCAGCTCCCTCAGGCGCTTGTACATGAAGCTATAGGAGGGATCAGAATAATCCGGAACCATCAGGAAGAAGGTACTGGACGAATACCGGGCCAGATAGACCGGATCCGGGGTCAGGTCTCTGATCGCCTGAGTGATTTCCCGCACCACGGCGTTCATGGACTCTGAGCCCAGAGTTCCGGACAACTCCCGGTAGTTGGCAATATCCAGGTAGATCAGGGCAAAGGGATGCTCCCGAGCGCCGTCCTGGGCCAGGGTGTCCAGCAGCCGCTGTTCCAGGGCGGAGCGATTGGGCAGTCCGGTCGCCGCATCCAGGAACGCCATACGCGCAACCCGGTCATTCTCTTCCGCCTTCCGGCGGGCCAGCTGACGTTGCTGACGGATATCGAAAGCAGCAATGAACACACTCACGGCCAGCAGCGCGACACAGAACAGCGCCAGGGGAATACCCATCCAGTCGCCACGCAGGCCATTGTCAGCCGCGGGCATGGCGCCTTCCGGGAAGGTCATCGCGAGCATACCGGTGTAATGCATGCCACAAATAGCGGCCGCCATCACCAGGGCGGCGCCGAAGCGGGCGACTGTGACACGACTGCCCTGCAGGGACCGTATCTTGCGGGAAACACCCAGCGCTGCGGCGGAGGCAGCAACGGCAATGGCAATCGAGACCGCCAGCCAGACGCCGTCAAAAACCGGCGGCGCCGACATTCTCATGGCGTACATGCCAAGGTAATGCATGACAACAATACCCCCGGACATCATCAGCGTTGCGGCCGCGAACAATCCCGCGCCAATCTTCTCCCGCCCGATGATGTGCAGGGCGACCCCGGAGGCGAGCACCGCCGCCAGCCAGGAAATGACGGTCATGGCGCTATCAAATGTCATCGCCATGTCCATGGACATGGCCTTCATGCCGACAAAATGCATGGTCCAGACGCCGGTGCCCATGGCCAGACCTCCGGTCACCAGCCAGGGCAGCCGTTTGCCGTCGCCAACGGAGCCGAGCCGCGCCCCGAAAAAGAGTGCCGTGTATGCGGCCAGTACAGCCACCACGTATGAAGCTATTACAAGCGATAGATCGTAATGGGTCATCATTTTCTGTACTCATCGGTTTTTGTGGGTAAAGGCTGCCTGCAAGCCCGAGGATTTACGCAGGTAATGTGAACCGGCTCTCAAAAAAATGTAGAGATATGTAACCGACGGCAACAGGTCGTGCCAGCACCGGTGACTGACACAAGGGTGTGAACCCGCTATGCTCAGATGCCGTACCTGTACACGGTTATCGCGGTGGTTGAGAAAGACGAGGAGGAGTGGATGGACATCGGCGACATGCGTCGTGATTTCGAGAGCGAAGGCCTGGATCGGGAGCATCTGGACGACAATCCGGTCCGGCAGTTCCAGCACTGGTTCGAGGATGCCCGGACAGCCGGCATACTGGAGCCGAACGCCATGTCCCTGGCAACCACCGGCCACGATGGCATGCCGGACCTGCGCACGGTTCTGCTCAAGTATTTTGATGCGCAGGGCTTTGTGTTCTACACCAATTACGGCAGCCGCAAGGCCCGGGAGATCGAGGAAAACCCCCGGGCAGCCCTGTTGTTCCCCTGGATTGGTCTGAATCGCCAGGTACGGATCCAGGGGGCGGTCGAGAAAGTCAGCAAGGCCGAGTCCCTGCGTTATTTTGCCTCCCGGCCCCGGGGCAGCCAGATTGGTGCCTGGGTATCCGAGCAGAGCCAGGCCATCACCTCCCGCGGCCTGCTGGAACAGAAGGTCGCCGAAATCAAACGCAAGTTCTCCGAGGGGGAAGTCCCGCTGCCGAGTTTCTGGGGCGGTTACCGGGTGGTTCCGGAACGGATCGAATTCTGGCAGGGGCGACCCAGCCGGCTTCATGATCGCTTTGAATATGTGAGGGAAGGCGATGGCTGGCTCATCCAAAGACTCCAACCCTGAACGAGTACCGAGCCCGACGCCGCAAATCTGGCTGTGCCATGAGACTCCGGGCGGCGATCCCGAGGTTCCGGCCTGGCTCACGGACTACGAACGGAAGACCGTCGCGAAATTCGGCGGCCCGCGCAAACGGGAATACCTGACCAGCCGCTGGCTGATCCGCCAGGCCATCGGCCGCACCAGTGGCGAACCGGTCATTAACTGCCGTCCGGTACCAGGGCGGCCGAACCGCTCAGAGGTGCCATCCGGGTTTTACCTGTCCCTGAGTCACAGCCATGGCCTGTCAGCCTGCGTGGCCGGCCCGGTGCAGGGCCTGGGTATCGACATTGAGCCTCTGCAGCGGCATCCTCAATGGCACAAAGTGGTCAAGCGCTGGTTTACACCCAGGGAGCAGGAATGGCTGTTCCGTACCGATGATCCGGGCAACTTCCTGGTCACCTGGACCCTCAAGGAGGCCTGGCTGAAGGCGACCGGCCGCGGTATCGCCAACAACCTGCAGACCCTGGAGGTCCTGGAGGGCTTTGAACTCTATGGCGATCAGGACGACAATGACTGGTCGGCGTACTGCTACGAGTGCGAGGGTTTCCTGGTCACCCTGGTCTGCCGGCAACCCGGGGCAACCGGCCAGCCCGGCTGGCCCTCCATTCAGTTGCTGCAGCCGCCCCCCGAGGACTTCAGCCTGAGTGAGGCGGAGGATCTGGACACTTACTGGGACCCCCGCGTCCAGCGCATCATCCACCCTGCAACCGGGACAGAGTGAGAGGCAATATGACTGAATCCGGACGCTGCCCCTGGTGCGGCACCGATCCGCTGTACGTGAATTACCACGATACCGTCTGGGGCCGGCCCGAATACGACGACCGGGCCCTGTTCGAGAAACTCTGCCTGGACGGCCAGCAGGCCGGCCTGAGCTGGATCACCATTCTGCGCAAGCAGGACAGTTACCGGTCCGCCTACGACGGCTTCAATCCCGAACGGATTGTCCGCTATGGCGACGACAAGGTGGCAGACTTGCTGGCCAACCCCGGGATCATCCGTAACCGACTGAAAGTTCAGTCGATCATCCGCAATGCCCGGGGCTACCTGGAGCTCCGGGAACGGGGCCAGGGGTTTGCCGATTTCCTGTGGTCCTTCGTGGATGGCCAACCCATCCAGAACCGGTGGCGCACGCTCGACGAGGTGCCGGTTACCACCAATGAATCCGAGGCCATGTCCCGGGCGCTGAAGAAACAGGGCTTCACCTTCGTCGGCCCCACCATTGTCTACGCCTTCATGCAGGCCACCGGGATGGTCAATGACCACCTGACCGGTTGCCCGCAACATCACCAGTGTGCGCAGCTGGCCCGATGATCCTGTCACGCCGGCGGTGCGTAAATACCGGGGTAACACCAACTCCGGAGATTCAATGTGAGAATCACCCTCGAAGAGCTCAGGGACACCAAAGACCTGGTGGTTGACCTGCTGGAAATCCTCTCGCTGGAAGGTCAGCAATACATGGCCAGGCTGGTTATCGGCGACCAGACCCTCCTGCTATCTGATGCCGGGGGCAAGACCGCCATGTTCCGAAGCGCCTGGCAAATCCAGGACACCCTCGGATCGTTCAATATCCTCGAAACCCAGGTGGTACACCCATCTGCCTATCACGAGATGGTCGGCATGGCGCCGGCCGATATCGAACCCATGAGAATCAGGATCCAGAGGCAGCGCCAGTGATCTCTGTGGCACGACTTGCGGTCCTGGTGGGTCTCGCCGGGCTGATTCCGTTCATCGCCGGTACTGCGGGGTTGTTCCTGATGCCCGGGAACAGCGTGGCAATACTGGCCTACTTCTACCTCTACAGCGCCGGCATCCTGGCCTTCATGGCGGGTATTTACTGGCCCATCGCCATGCAACTGGAGAATCGCTGCTATCCACTGTCTCCGCTGGTGACGATGCTGCTGAGCCAGGCCTTTTTCGTCGCCGCCGGCATCGGCCTGCTGCTACCGACAGCGGCCCAGGTTGTGGTCTATACCCTGGCCTACGCCGCGCTCTACCTGGTGGACGCCCGCTGGATGAAGATCTACTGGCCAGCCTGGTACCGGCAGATGCGCCTGATGCTCACCACTGTGGTCCTGGTGTGCCAGGTGACTGTCGGTGCCTGGTTCTTCCTCCTCCATGGCGCCTGAATTCAGGCGCCCGTTTCTTCCCCGGCAGAGCCGAACCGGCTCTTCAGTTTGCGCAAGGCGCCTTTCTCGATCTGCCGGACCCGTTCCCGGCTGATACCCAGGGCGTCGGAAATCACCTGCAGGGTCTCCGGATCGGGCAGGTCCAGGCCGAATCGGCGCGACAGGATATCCCGCTCCCGTTCACTGAGCTCGCTCAGCATCATGCGCAGCTCGCTGCGCCGGTCCCGCTGCTTCATCGGATGATCCGGAGCCAGTTGCTCACCGGCCGGAAGAACATCGGCCATGGTGGCCGAGCCGTCCTCCAGGATCGAGACGTCGGTGGACACTTCCCGGGCCGCCAGCGCCCGCAGCTCCCCAATCCTTGACGGCGTCGCCTCCATGGCTCTCGCCAGCTCGGACTGCGATGGCGTACGGCCAAGCTGCTGATGCAGCCGGAGCGATACCTTCTGGAGCTGACGGATTTCGTCCACCACATTCTCCGGAGTGTGGACCACCCGGGTGCCCCGCTGCAGACAGCGTTTCACTTCCTCGCTGATCCACCAGTAGGCATACGTGGAGAATCGGAAACCCTTGGTCGGATCAAACCGTTCCACCGCCTTGATCAGGCCGACATTGGCGTCCTGGATCAGGTCCGGCATGGGAATTCCATGCTGGTTGTACCTTCGGGCGATGTGCACCGCGAGGCGCAGGTTGCTCTGGATCAGCTTGCGCCGGCAGGCCATGGCCAGGTGATAGGCCCGGCGGCATCGGCTGGAGAAGGCGCAGGCGTCCCCGAGGCTGCCGATCACCTCACGGAAGGTCTGGGGTGTGGATTCCGGAAGGCCAAGCTCGGTGCTGACAATCCGGAAGCACAGGGACAGTTTTCGGGACAGACGACGCTCCTGATCGTCCGAGAGTATGTGATAACGGGACGCATCCCTGAAATACAGCCCGACCAGGGAATCCCTTTCACCATCGTTGGGCGGAGTCGGAGACGGTCCCAGCCGGTCATCTTTTCTCATGGCTACGGTACCGGTCTGGATCAGAATATTCGTGAAGAGATACGCTTGGAGCAGACAGTCAGATTGGCGCGGTAGGGGCAAATGCGGAGGCTGGAGTCAGGTCGGTAATGCCATGGAAATGGAGGGCCAGGCAGGGGATCGGCCGCGCCCGGCCATGGGAACTCACCACAGGTGAGCCGGCCGACCGGGCGCCCGATCTGGAGGCAAGACGACCTCCATTACCAGTGAGCGGAGCGACCGGTTCCGCCCACCGGTAATCCTTTACTCGATGGATGCCGCCACGATGGCGTACTCGTGGTTATGAGGCTCAATCAGGCTCGCGTGCAGGGCACTGATCGCCTTCTTGTAGTTGTCCTCATCCACCACGAACTGGATATCCACCTGGCGCATGCACTGGTGAATCGCCAGTACGCTGATGTCCTCATCCGCGAGCGACTTGACGGAACGGGCCAGGATACCCGGTACCTTCATGTCGCTGCCGATGGCCGATACCAGCGCCACCTTGCGGGTGTTGATCTCGGCGTTCGGGAATTCTTCCTTCAGCGCCTTGACCACGCGCTTGACGTGCTTGAGTGTGCTGTCCACGTAGTGGGTGATGGTATTGGCGTTGGTGTCCTTGGACATGAAGCGCACCTTGAAGCGGCTCAGCACGTCCAGGATCCGGCGGTCGGAACCCGGCTCGCCCTGCATGTCCTGATCGAACACCTCGATGGCAAACACACCCTTGGCGCCGGCAATGATTTCCACCTGCGGGGTCTCGCTGATGTAATCACCGGTGATCAGGGTACCGGTATGCTCCGGCTCGAAGGTGTTCATCACCCGTAGCGGGATCTCGTTCTGGCGCAGACCCTTACCGGCGCGGGGGTGGATCGCTTCCATACCCAGGTTAGCCAGCTGGTCGGCCACGTCATAGTTGGTCCGCCCAAGGGGCACCACCTTGTCCGCGCCAACGATGTTCGGGTCGGCGGAGCTTAAGTGATATTCCTTGTGGATGATGGCTTCACGGGCGTTGGTGATCACCGCCACCCGGCTGAAGGTCATCTCGCTGTAGCCCCGGTCAAAGGTCCGCATCAGACCTTCCTTGCACTGGGCATAACCGGTCACGATGGGCAGCTCTCGGCTCAGATCAACGGCATCGAAGGCCTGCTTGAGCTTCTCGTCCAGCGGCAGCAGTTCGCTGTCACGCCAGCCGGTCAGGTCGACAAAGCGGGCGTTGATGCCTTCCTGCTGCAGTTTGAGGGCAGTATTGAAGGCACTGTGGGCCTCGCCGATGCCAGCAAGCATCTCACGGACAGTCAGCAGGTGCTCTTCCAGTTGGAACTGGCCATAGGAGCACAGGCGCTGCAAATCAATCAGGCAGCCGCGAACACCCTCGATACGGTCGGTGATGAACTGGTCCGCCTGCTGCTTGAGCATCGGATCCTGGAACAGCTCACCGTTGATGTCGGTGAGGAACTTCACCAGCTTGGTGAGGTCGTCGCCCCAGGCCCAGTCCGACTCGGCGTCCGCAAACAGGGCATAGACCCCGGGTTCGCCGGTCTTCTTGTGCTCGAGCAGTTCGTTGGTCACGCCACCGTAGGCGGACACCACGAAGATGCGCTGGTAGAGGTCGTCCTTGCTGCGATTACCAATGATGATATTGTCGCGAACGGCCTCGTAGTTACTCATGGAAGTACCGCCGATCTTCTCGACGGTATGTTGTGCAGTAGTCATATAGTTGCCTTCGCTATCCTGCAGAATGAATGTCCCGGAAGTGCGGGCGCCTTACGACGCCTCGCTGACTCCTTCCTGCATGATCTCGTCGACACTTTCCGCCAGCAGGGCAGCACCCTTGCGAAGATCGTCCTCACTGGTGGTCAGCGGCATCAGGCATTTGATGACTTCGTCGTTCGGACCACTGGTCTCGATGATCAGGCCGCGCTCGAAGGCACGTTTGGTGATCGGACCGGTCAGATCCGCGTCCTTCGCTTCGATACCGCGCATCAGGCCCCGACCCTTCATCCTGAACTCGCCCGGGTACTTATCGCAGATGGCCTGCAGGGCATCGCCCAGAACCTTGGTCTTGGCCTTCACTTCGTTGGCAAAGGCGTCATCTTTCCAGTAGGTCTCGATCGCGGTACGGGCGGTGATGAACGCCATGTTGTTACCACGGAAGGTGCCGTTGTGCTCGCCCGGATCCCAGACATCCAGCTCCGGCTTGAACAGCACCAGTGCCATCGGCAGGCCGTAGCCACTGAGGGACTTGGACACGGTCACGATGTCCGGCTTGATGCCGGCAAACTCAAAGCTGAAGAACTCACCGGTGCGGCCGTTACCGGCCTGGATGTCGTCAAGAATCAGCAGGATATCGTGCTTCTTGCACAGCTCGGACAGACCTTTGAGCCACTCGGCACGGGCAGCGTTCAGACCACCTTCACCCTGGACCGCCTCAACGATCACAGCGGCCGGCAGTTCAACACCGGAGGAGCTGTCAGACAGCACCTTGTCCATGATGTCCAGGGTGTCCACGTCTTCACCCAGGTAGCCGTCGTAGAACATGAAATCCACGTGGCCAAGGGGCACACCGACACCACCGCGGTGATGTTCGTTACCGGTGGCGGCAACGGCGCCGGCGGTTACGCCGTGGAAACCGTTGGTGAAGGAAATGATGTTGGTACGACCTTTCACCTTACGGGCCAGCTTCATGGCCGCTTCCACACAGTTGGTACCGGTGGGGCCGGTGAACTGCATCTTGTAGTCCAGGCCACGGGGATCAAGGATGTACTTCTTGTACGACTCCATGAAGTCGTGCTTGGCGGTGGTGAACAGGTCCAGCCCCTGGCTCACACCGTCCGCCTCGATGTACTCGAGCAGAGCCTTCTTCAGGATATCGTTGTTGTGGCCGTAGTTCAGGGAACCGGCGCCGGCCAGAAAATCCAGGTACTCCTTGCCGTCTTCGGTGTACAGATGTGCGTTCTTGGCACGGTTAAAAATCACCGGAAAGGCACGGGAATAAACGCGTACTTCAGATTCGGTCGACTTGAAAATTTCCATTGTCTTGCCTCTTAGCATTTCAGGTTCGAGGTAGATGCGCGGGGACCTGTCGGTTAATACATTTCGGTCGCGACAAGCCCGCCGTGCGTTGGTTTAAGCCTTGATGGCAGACCTACCTCGGGTGGTCTGCCGGCTAGTCCAAATCACAGTCAGTCATTCACGATGAGAAATCGTGAGACCAGGGCTCTCAGACAGGCTTCGTGAAAGGTCCGATGCGCAGCAGGAATTCAGAATCATGCTTGCCACCGAAGTGCTTCTCTTTCTCGAAGTGCTCGTGGTAGGTGAGCTCGGCTCCCATATCACGGGCGAATGAACGGAACAGCGCCCAGGAGGCCTCGTTGTCCTCGGTGATGGTCGTCTCCATGTGGGTGACGGCTTTGCATGCATCACGGGAAACGATCTCTTTCAGCATCCGCTTGGCGAGGCCCTGTCCACGACCTTTCTCGTGAACCGCCACCTGCCAGACAAACACGGTCTCGGGCTGTTGGGGAGGGATGTATCCGGAGATAAAGCCGACCAGATCGCCTTCCTTCTCCGCGGCCACGCCGGTCTCGGCAAAGTGGCTGCACTGCAACAGGTTGCAGTAAATCGAGTTGGGGTCCAGCGGCGGGCACTCAGCCACCAGCTGGTGGAGCCTGTAGCCATCGTCTTTCGTGGGTGTACGAAGACTGATGGCGGTGGTATTCGAACCTTCTGATGTCATAACGTGATCAATTCGCTTCTAAAAGTTAGTGCTGAATTATATAGACCACAAAATATATTTCAAGTTGCGGTCCATTTACCCACAGCAAGACGCCCGCTCTCACGCTTTAAGAATAGACCGAATTGAAGCATTCGCCAGTGACAATCAGATTAAAAACCGGAAGGAAAAACGACATCTCCGGGCGCCAGGGGAGTACCGTTGAGAAGCCGGTTCCGATAGGAGACCTCGGCATCGGAACCGGACGGCCAGAGTGCATCAAACCGGGTCAGCCAGGCCCGCTGATCAAAGGCTACCGGCACCAGCGAGAAGTGCAGGCCACGGCGCTCCAGCGCTGCCACAGGCTCAACAGAGGGCCCGAATGCACTGATACGGGTAATCAGCCCGCGGGGGTCGCGATGCAGATTGCCCATGCCGGCCGAGCCATTATTGGCTACCACGCGGGCCTGCCTTGCCACCAGCCCGGACCAGAGCACCGGCAGGCAGGTATGGGTGCAGACGATGGCATCGGCATCGGTTGCGTTGAACCATTCGGCCAGGGAGCTTTCGTTACCTTCGGCAAAGGCCTCGTGGGCCAAACCCCAACCGGCCAGGGATTCCGGATCGCCATGCAACACCAAAATCTTTAGGCCTCCAAACATCAGACATCGATACCGGGGTGAATCGGCCAGTCGCTTACGGATAATGGGGCAGGCCGAGGCCACGCCCTGGAGCCGCTCGATGATCCGGTTGGAGCGTTCCACCACGCCCTGATCGACAAACTCGGGATAGGCGCAACCGCAACCCGCCCCGGGGCTCGGATTGGCCAGTTCGTACTCGACATTTCCCAGGCTGACGGTATGCCCGAGCACCCGTTCATTGACCTCCCGGAACAACTCATCACTGGCGTTGAACCAGTTGAAATCCCCGTTGAACACCAGCTGGACGCGCCGGCCTTCTCGTTCCTCCGCCCGGGCCATGCGCTCGATCTCGTCCAGCGCATATACATTGCCGTAGAGCCCACCGATCACATACAGCACATCCGCGGAACTCTCACTGACCTGCCGGCACAAATCGGCGGGATCGTACCGGTAAGCCAACGGACAACTGCGACCTTCCTGCGCCATGGATCAGGCTTCCCCGGCAGCCAGCGAACGCCCCGCCACACGCCGCAACACCAACGGGACAAAGAACCCGGCGGAACAGATCAGGAAGCCCCAGGCGTTGACGCCCAGCAGCATGGCGTACTTGCCATCACCGATGGCCCAGCTCGTGGGAATCAGGCCCATGGCCAGCAAGACACCCAGGCCCAGGCCGGTCCAGAAACTCAGGTGGAAACTCCAGGGCGACCACCGGGTGAAGCCGTAAAACAGGAACACCGGCGCCAGCCCCATCACCATGGTGCCGGAAATGGTTGTGGCCTTGAGAATATCGGTACCGGCAAACATCGGCAGGTTACCCAGGAACGCAAACACCACCATCACCACCGCACCAACCCGCATACTGGGTAACCGGTCTTTGGTGCGCCGGGCCAGCCGGGGCAGATCCACCGCCAGGGATTTGGCCAGCGAGGTAAAGGTGGAATCCAGCGTGGAGCCGGCCGAGGTCATCATCACCACACTCATGAAGAACAGCGCCGCCAGCCCCAGGGACTGACCCACCGCCGCCGGCGCATTGCCCATGGCTTCGATACCGTTGAGTCGGGCATGCACACCCACCAGACTGAAGATGAACACCGCCACAAAGCCCAGCAAACCGGCCACCACGAAGCTCTTGAGCATGGTCTTTTCCTTGTTCACGAACCCCCGGTCGGTCAGGACCGGATCGTGGAACGGGTAACTGAACAACTGCAGCAGGGCGACCAGCAACAGGTCGAAGCCGGCGTTGAGCCGGAACTCGCCATTACTGAGCAGGGCACTGGTATCGTTGGCCGGAATGATCAGGAACAACACCGCCCCGACAAAGAACACGAACACGAAAGCCTGGATCACATCGGTAAAGATCGACGAGCGCAGCCCGCCTTTGAGGCTGTAGGCCAGGGTAAACACGGTGAACAGCATCGCCGCCGCGTAATACTCCCACTCCCCGGGCAGTCCGAAGTAACCGCCCACGACGGCTGTATTGCTCCACACTTCGTTATACAGCCGGATCAGGATCGCCGCCGCAAAGGCCAGACTGGCGAGCCGGCCAAACCGGGAAGTCAGAAAGTCCTGCAAACTCCGGGCCCCGGTCTGGGTCCGAATCAGGTAGATGACATAACCAGCCACCGGAATCGACAACCAGTAACTGGCATAGGCCAGACCACCAACCACACCGTAGGCTGCCCCCAGGTTGGCCGCATTGGTCACCGACTTGGCGAAGATCCAGCTGATAAAGATACTGGCCGTCAGTGACCACTGACCTACCGGGTTCCCCTGATCATCGGCGCCTTTATAGAACGAATTCGCGTTCTTGCTCTTTGGCGACAGCACGTACATCACCACGCCGTACACCAGCAGGAATCCCCAGAACAGGGAAGCTTCAGTAAAGTTCATTACGTCAATCCGGTTTGTTGTTTGGTCCGGGGCTCTTCCCGGGATTTCTTGGTTTCTTTTTCGCCTGTCAGCGAATAGCAAAGCCATATCCGCGGTCTGGGGGGTGGGGGTAATTTATCCGCCGGAAAAAGATGTCTGAGCGAAGCGAGTTGTTTTTCCAAGGAGAAATTACCCACACCTCCCAGGCCGCCAATGCCCAGCCATCAGTCCTCAGGAAGACCACATACCAACAAAGCTCAGGCAGGCGCCGAACAACTAGCCCCAAAGCGGTAACAGGAAAAACACCGGTGATGCCGCAACATAATCCGCTCATCCATGCTCTCGGCCAACGACCCACCCAGATCATACTGCGGATCATCATCCACCAGCGTGCAGGCATACACCCGCACCGCATCACCCTTCTTCACCAGCATCCGCGTATAGGTACACATAAAGTGCGCCCGCGACTCTTTGGTCGGATACTTCTCCATACAGGTCTCGGTAATCTCCGGGCTGCCGTCCTCGGAACCCGGCGTACCCAGATCCGGAAACGCGGTGAACGCCAGGTTTTCGGGAATGTTCCAGGCCCGGAAAATCTCCCTGAACGCCGCCTCAACCTCTGAGGGAATTTCCTCAGGATCGGTCTGGCGGGCGATGGACACCTTGAAACCCTGCTCGATCAGCCAACGGATACCTTCCAGCGCCTCGTCGAAGCTCCCTTCGCCCCGGTCCTTGTCGTGCCGGGCACGGTCCGGGAAATCCAGGCTGACCCGGAAATGGATCGGGTAGGGATTATCCAGCAGCGGCAGCACCTGATGCCGGCGCTTAAGCAGTGGCTCGGTCGCGTTGGTGAGCACGAAACAGGGCCGGTGCTGGCTGGCGTAATCGAGGATGTTGACGAAATCCCGGATGACGAAGGGTTCGCCGCCGGTGAAGGAGAACTGCTCCACGCCCATGTCGATGGCTTCGTGAATAAACGGCTTCACATCGCTCAGCTTCATGCCGGGAATGCGGCCGTCGCCAGGATGGGAACCTTCCAGGCAGAACGGGCAGGCCAGGTTGCAGGCGGTGCCGGTGTGAATCCACAGCTCTTTGAGCTTGTCCCCGTCGATGTAACCCCGGGGGTCCCTGTTGCGGGTGTGGGTCCAGCTGTCGAACGCCCGGGGTTCGAGGACTTCCACGGCCGGAATGCGTTTACTGCGGGCCGGTCGGGTTTCGGTCAGGGGCATAGATGCTCCTCGATCATTCAATGGTATTGGGCACAGACACGGGCAGGACGGTTTTGTTACAGCAACCGCCTGATTTTTTTACCCCGTTGTCACTTCTTTACGCTTTTCCTGCCGGCTCTGATCTTTTTTGCCGCGGCGCCATCCGTGAAGTTTCTCAAGAAGCCTGAGGATACCCTCAGGCGCGTGGGCGCGTTTCCACTCACCGGCCGCATACTTGGCCGACTCGTTCCAGGTCGGGTAGGGGTGGATGGTGCCCAGGATCTTGTTCAGGCCAAGGCCATGTTTCATTGCCAGGGTGAATTCCGCCAGGATCTCACCGGCGTGCGCGCCTACCACAACGGCACCCAGAATCCTGTCCTTGCCCGGCGCTGTCAGCACCTTGATGAAACCGTAGTCCTCGCTCTCCGCTATCGCCCGATCCAGGTCATCCAGGCCATAGCGGGTGACCTCGTAGGCAATGCCCTTATCCTTCGCTTCAGCTTCGCTCAGGCCGACCCGCGCCACTTCCGGCGAGGTAAAGGTAACCCAGGGCATGACCCGATAGTCCACCCGGAAGCGTTTGAACTGGCCAAACAGGCCGTTCACCGCAGCGTACCAGGCCTGATGGGCGGCAGCGTGGGTGAACTGGTACGGGCCGGCGACATCGCCACAGGCAAACACGTTCGGATAGCGCACGCTCATATCCTCTTCCACCGGCACCGTGCCATTGGGCAGGGTGTCCACGCCAATCCGCTCCAGGTTCAGGCCGGAGGTGTTCGCGGCACGGCCTACCGCTACCAGTACCTGATCGAAGGGAATTCTCACGCGTTCACCCTCATGATCGCAGTAGGCGACCTTCTCGCCGTTTTCGGTACGGAACTCGGCCGCAGAATGTTTGAGCCGGACATCGATGCCGTCAGCCTCGAACTGTTTCAAAACCACCGCGGCAACATCGGGATCTTCCTTCGACAGCAGACGTTCGCCGCGCTCCACCTGCGTCACCTTGCTGCCCAGGCGAGCGAAGGCCTGGGCCAGTTCGGAACCGATCGGACCACCGCCCAGCACCAACAAACGCTCAGGTTGTTCCTGCAGGTCCCAGAGGTTATCGGAAGTCAGCGGCTGCATGTCTTCAAGTCCCGGAATTGGCGGCATGGCTGGTTTGCCACCGGTGGCGACAACGATGCTGCGCGCAGTCAATCGTTCGGTACGGCCATCGTTGTGCCGAACCTCCAGCTCCCAGGGAGATACGAAGCTCGCCTCGCCGGAGATGCAGTCGACACCCAGCTTGCGGTAACGCTCGGGGGAATCGTGGGGCTCCACCTTCGCAATCACGTCCTTGACCCGATTCATGATGTTACTGAACGAGCCGTTCACCGGCACCGATTCCAGGCCATAGCGGTTGGCGTGGCGCAGGGTGTCGGCCGCCTTGGCGCTGCGAATCAGGGCCTTGGAAGGCACGCAGCCGGTGTTTAGGCAGTCACCGCCCATCTTGTGCTTCTCGATCAGGGCCACTTTTGCTTTGACGGCAGCGGCGATGTATGCCGAAACCAGTCCTGCGGAGCCACCGCCGATGACCAGCAGGTTGTAGTCAAAATGCTCGGGTTTCTTCCAGCCGGCATACAAGCGACGCCGGCGGATGAAGCCCACCACAAACTTGGCAATCAGGGGGAACAGCCCGAGCAGGGCGAAGGAAAGGAGCAGGTCGGTCGAAACGATGTCGCTAGTTGATTGAATCTGCCCCAACTGGGTGCCGGCATTCACGTAGACAAAGGTCCCCGGCAGCATTGCAATCCAGCTTACCAGGGCATAGGTGCGCAACTTCATGCCGGTCAGGCCCATGGCCAGATTGATCAGAAAGAACGGAAAAACCGGCACCAGGCGCAGGGTTGCCAGGTAAAAGGCTCCGTCCTTCTCTATGCCACGATCAATCTTCTCGATGGTATTCCTGTATTTACTCAGCAGCGTGTCACGCAACAGAAAACGGGCAATCAGGAAGGCGAGCGATGCGCCCGCCGTTGAGGCGATGGATACTGTGATCAGACCGTACCAGTTGCCAAAAAAGGCCCCGCCGGCCAGCGTCATTACGGCGGCACCGGGCAACGAAAGAGCAGTCACCAGAACATAAGCGATTCCATAAATCCCGAGCGCAAACACCAGGTGATCCTTGATCCATTGCTCGAGCGCGATCCGGTTTTCTTTAAGGGCATCCAGCGTCAGCCACTCATTCCCGCCCAGCCCCCAGAACAGGATAATCGCGACGACGATCGTTGCGATAAGGACCAGTTTGCCAGTTTTCATCCGCTTCTCCATGAATGGTGTATCTGTATGCTGAACACCGGACGCGCCAATATGTTACACACGAAGCTGTTCACATAACCAAGCCTATCTCATCCCTACGCCACAAGTTGTCACAGAGTTCTATATATTCATTAAACCCACGGTAAATGCAGCAACCCGGTCTACAATTCAGGCTTCAACAACATTGGTACCGTGATGGGCCTGGCATGGCCGGAGATGTGAACTAGAATTTTGAGTGATCATTCAAGCTTCAGGAACTTCTTCCCGATTCATGGGACTATCAAGGATCAGTCAACGAACACGGGACACAGAAACCATGGTCATGTCGGTCAGGGAGGATTCAGAAGAACGCCTCATTACGTTGCTCAAAGCACAGGATGACCAGGCATTTCATGAAGCCGTTTCCACTTACACACCTGGCATGCTGGCAGTCGCGAGATTCTATCTCGATCCTTCAACGGCAGAGGAAGTGGTCCAGGACTGTTGGGTAACGGTCGTCGACGCGATTCAAAAATTCGAAGGCCGCTCCGGCCTGAAAACGTGGCTGCACCGGATCGTGGCCAACCGGTGCAAGAACAAGCTCCGTGCCGGCAAGCGGGAAGTGGCCACCGATTTCTCTGAAGTTCTGGAACCCGAACTCGCCAAGCGTTTCAATTCTGCCCGGCGCTGGGATGTGCCGCCCAAACTGCGGTTCCACGAATCGGCCGATACCCTGATGGAGAATGGCGCTCTGAGCGATTGCCTGGACAAACACCTGTCCGCCCTGCCGGAGACCCAGCGTTCCGCCCTGATGCTCTACGAAGCCCACCAGCACCAATCCGAGGATGTCTGTAACATTCTGGATGTCAGTGCCTCTAACCTCCGGGTACTTTTACATCGAGCGAGGCAGAAGATCTTTCTCATGGTGGAAACCTTCCAGGAGACGGGCGAATGTTAATGTGCAGGGACCTGGCCGAAATCGCCAGCGACTACATCGATGGCGAACTCAGCGCCCGCCAGAACCTTCCCGTGAAGATGCACCTGACGATGTGCCAGGACTGCCGGACCTTTATCGGCAACCTGCGCGCAAGCACCAGGCTTATGCAGGCCCACTCCTCCGGCCATCCGGACGAAGAGCTCCTGCGCCGGATCGATGCACGGATCTCCGAAGCACTCAAGACGCGAAGAACCCGGGATAACGACGGCGAATGAATGTTCCCGGCGCGGGTGTCACACCCCCGGGATTTATTGCATACCCCTGAACTCCGAAGCTGCCAACGAGGATTTCCGATGACCAACGCCCTTCCCAACGACCGAAAACCTGACGTTATCGCGGCCCTGGCCGGAGGCTGGGTCGGGGATTCAGCCAGCCTTGGTCTGCACTGGTTGTATGACAGCGCACGCATTCTGGAAGTAGGCGGTAAATCACCGGAATTCCTGGCTCCGGATGGCGACTATTTCAAAGGCGTATTCGGTTACTTTGCCCATGAGGGCAAACAGGTTGGCGACATTAGTCATTATGGTGCGGCCACAAATGTGATCACCGACACCCTGCTGGCAAACGAGGGCAGGCTGGATATCCGCGATTACCAACGCCGCTTTCGAGCGTACTTCGGCCCGGGTGGTCAGTGGCGGGGCTACATCGACAACCCGACGCGGGTCACCCTGAACAACCTGAACACCATTGAGCAGGAAGCCATTGAACAGGCCCAATCAACCGTCAGGGCGGAATTGATCGATCAGCAAAGGCGGATACTCGTGCAGAAGGTATTGCCCTACACCCGGCGCCTGAGTGGCGAGCAGCTGGCGGAACCGGTTCGCAGGGCCATCGACCTGACCTACCATGAAACGGAGGTTCAGGAAGCGGGCGTTTACCTCGCTGAAACCATCGACCAGCACCTGGTGCCGGAAAGCGGCGCCGACGATATGCAGCTGCCCGCCGTATCAAAGCTGCCGCCACTGGTGGCCCGTTATTGCGGAAGCGATCAATTGATGGAGCTTACCGAAGCCGCTGTCCGGGTCACCAACCACAATGACGAAGCCGTGGCCTGGGCAAAGTGCGCGGCGCGGCTTCTGGATCTGCTTTTCCGGGGCGAGTCGATGTCGGCGGCCCTGGAAACGGCCAAAGCCCAAGCTCCAGACCACGCCAGCCTGGCCAGGGCCCAGTCCGGTTCATCGCTGGGTGCGATACAGGCCGGCGACACTTTCGGCCGCACCTGCTACCTGCATGAAGCCATGCCGGTGATCTTCCATATTCTGACCCACGCCAGAAGTTATACAGAGGCGATTCGCGCCAATATTCACTGCGGCGGCGACTCCTGTGGCCGGGCCTGGATTATCGGCCCGGCAATGGCAGCCGTACACGGAGTCGGCGGTGAGCGCGGTATCCCTCTGAGCTGGCTGACGCGGGTCACCCATGCGCCTGAGATCCTCCGGGATATTGAAACTCTGGTAAACCGGCCCTGGTCAGTCTCGCGTTGACGGGCAAGGCGCTCCGCAGGGCGCACAAGCGGTTTCATCCCGCTGCATCAAGGCCGTTTCCACGTTGCCCTGACCGGAATTGAACGCAAAGGTCGGGCTGCTGAGGTGGTCCGCCATGATCAAAGCCAGAATCACCCCGAGCAAGACCACGATACGGGTACGACTGTAGGCTTTGTCCATCCTATCCTCCCGCATCAGTTTGGCAGCCGGAACCACGGCCGCAGCCGGATTCCGATCAGTGAACCAGCGAAAGCACAGGCAAACCAGATCCAGGCATGCAGGCTGGCGGAGGCAATGCCGGAGAACAGCGCGCCGATGTTGCAACCGAAACCCAGCCGGGCGCCATAACCCAGCAGCAAGCCACCCACCACGGCGGCCAGAAACTGGCGACCTTCCGGCCGGTTCCGGCTGGCCTCGTTGAAACGATTGGCCAGACCCGCCGCCAGCATGGCGCCAAGCAGCAGACCAAAGTTCATCACCGAAGGAATGTTGGTGAGTACCGAATCCTTCAGGGCCATAGCCGGGTAGTCCCAGGTCCAGAACTCGAACTGGGCCATGTTCACACCGACCACTTCCAGGGCCTTGGCGCCCCAGACATTAAAGGCGAAGGTGATGCTCCAGGGCGCGCCACCGATGGCCAGAGTCAGGGCGTTGCCTGCTGCCAGTATCAGGATCGCCCAGGTGAAGGGCCAGCGACCGCTGAACAGGGTTCGGAGCAAGCCATGCCCCTGGCTTTTCCACAGCAACTCATCCCTTTCGATCGAACCATGGGCCTTGCGCTCGATGCGATTGACCCACCAGGCGATCAATCCCAGACCGACAAACTGCACCAGGATGGCTCCGGTTATGCCAAAGCTGTTGACCAGCGGCACCGGATCGAACCCGGGCTGATCCAGCCACCAGGGCAGGTGGATGGATCCGAGCACGGCACCGGCAATGAAGAACACCAGCGTGACCACCATGCGGATGTTGCCGGCGCCCACGGTAAACAGGGTCCCGGAACCACAACCGCCCCCCAGCTGCATGCCGATACCGAACAGGAAGGAACCAACCATCAAGGAAGTGCCCACCGGTGCTACCGCACCCACCAGGCCTTCCTGGCCACTGTGAAGCATGGGCACCATGACCAGGGAACTCACCGCGAACAGCAGCAGCTGCGCCCGCATGCCGGCGCCGCGCTTCTTGACCACCAGGTTGCGCCAGCCGGCGGTAAAGCCGAAGGCACCGTGATACAGGGCCATGCCGAGAACAGTTCCGATCGCAAACAGTGCCACCATGAAAGGGGCAGTCTCCAACCAGATGAGACCTCCCAACAGGGCGAACCCCACCAGCGCCGTCGAGACAATAAACCGGTCCACCTGCCAGGGAGATTGTTGAAGGTCCGGTTGAAGAACCGCTGAGTCAGTCATTGCGCTTCCGCTCAATCGAATAATCAGTTGAAGAAATCGAGAATCTTACCCAGACCCTTCCTGGCCACCTGCATCGGGCGATCGCTGTCCTGGGACCATTCCGCCATGGAGCCGTCGTACAGCGCCACTTCTTCGAAACCCGCCAACTCGCTCAGCACGAACCAGTCGGTGGCGGCCCAGTGCCCAGTGTTGCAGAAGGCAATGGTGCGGGCACCGGGGTCCAGCTCGGCTGTGTTTACCTTTTCGGTAATCGCATCCCGGTTGAGATAAAACACCTGGTCCTGCTGGTTGATGAACGAGTCATGGGGCAGGTTCCGGGAACCGGGGATCGTACCCGGTGCTTTGGCCGCCGGCGACTTGGTCTCGCCCCGGAAATAATCCGCTGGGCGGGCATCGACCAGTTGAGCCTGGGTTTCACGGGCTTGTTGTACTTCCTCAAGGCTGGCCAGGAGAGGTTCCTGAAGCTCGCCCTCGAACTGTGCCACCGGCAAGCGTGCGCCACCCCCCTGGGCAACGTCATAGCCCGCCGCCTTCCAGCCGGCAAAGCCACCGTTGAGGATCGTAACCGCATCGTGGCCCAACACCCGGAAGGTCCAGTAAACCCGCGCAGCACTGCCGAAATCCGTTACGCCCGTTCCGGCGGGGACAACAACCACGGTCGCGTCATTGGTGATACCCAGACCACCAATCAGGCGCTCCAGAGAACGAACCGGAGGCATCAGCCCGGTCACGCCGTCGCGGCTTTCACGCCAGCCATCGTTGGTGTAACTGCTGTAGACCGAACCGGGAATATGGCCTTGCTGAAAGCTGCTCCGATCACCACCGTTATCAATCCCTGAGCGGACATCCAGGACCACCAGCCGCTCATCGCCCAGGCGATCATTCAACCAGGCAGCATCTACCAGAGCGGGCACTGCAGCTTTCGCGGCCCAGGTAAAGGTACTGAGCAGAAGAAAAACCGACAATATTGCCAAACGATTCATGAGTGCACCTCCGCACGGAGTCTGATGATGACCCACCATTATGAATCGATGATTAAGCTATTAAAATATTTTTAAATAGATCGTTTTGATCTACTGAAATGAGCAAAGATTTGATCCAGACCGCAAGGAGTCCGTGCCTGACGCTCACACCCGTCCATCCAGCTGTAGCCAGACAGCCAGCCGGGAGTGCGGTCGCCGGCGGAGGTAAAAAGGCAGAGCACTCATAATCATCAAAACAAGGGCGGCAGCCAAGACTGTCACCACCGGGTTAAGCTCGAAGCTCTGACCAAGCCCGGCAAAAACAAACGTCATCGGCAACATTCCCACTGCTGTCGCAAGCGCATAGCGCCAGACCTTGATGGCCGTGACTCCCGCCGCGTAGCTCACCAGGGCGAAGGAGAACACAGGGATCAGACGAGTCAATAGCACCGCCATGAACAGAAAGCGCTGGGACCCTCGCGCCGAGAACACCGGGTTGTGGTCGAGCTTACGCTGCACGGCCTCCCGCCCGAGGATCCGCGCCAGGTAAAAGGCGATGAGAGAGCCGGCAAGCGCCCCAGCCACGGCAATGGCCGTACCGGTGAACATGCCATAGACCAGCCCCGCGGCAGCACTGATGGGTAGCGTGGGAATCGGCCCGACAACCACGGCAAGAATCATCATCAGCATCAGGAACACAGGCCCGAGCATACCCTGGTGCATCAGCCAGTCTGACAGGGCTGCGGGCGCCAGGCTGGCGGGCATGCCCAGCTGCCGAAGCATCAGCCAGATAGCGGCCATCAGTAACGCGACGATGACCAGGAAGGAAAGACGGAAAAGCCACTGTGAACGGATCATCGAAGTATTCTACCCGTCACAGGGGCATCGGGAAGGTAAAAAAGACAATGGCAGGCCGCCTGGAACCAACCACACGGCCTGAACCGGCAGCTTACTGGTTCTTGCTCCAGGCAAACTTCTGGAACGGCTTATCAACCGGCGTTTGGGCAATGTGGTTGATGTAGTGGCTCATGGTCGCCTGGGAGAGGGTCAGGATGACGTCCAGCACCAGTTGGTGCAGTTTCTGATAGACCTCCAGGACCTGGGGCGATTCCGCCATTATTGATCGCTCAATAACAGCGAGGCCAACTGTTGTTGATCAATCACTCAAGATATAATTGAGCAAACATTCAAAGTGACGACAGATGGTATCGGTATGCCCAGACCTCCAAGTTATGATCGGGAATCCGCCCTCGCGAGGGCCGTCAACCTGTTTTGGGAAAAGGGCTACCATGGCAGTTCGATGAAGCAGATCGAGCAGGCCCTGGATATGCGGCCCGGCAGCATCTACGCCACCTTTGGCAACAAGGATGGTCTGTATTCGGAAGCCCTGACCCGTTATGCCGAAGCGGGCGGCGCGGAGCTGGCCGAGCACATGGCCGGTTACGATTTTATCATCGAAGGATTAAAGGACTATCTCCGCCGGATTGCGCAGGGCTGTACCAAAAAAGGCGTTGCACCCTCCCGTGCCTGCCTGATCGTCAAGACCCTGCTTGAATCCAGCAATACCCACGCGGGGCTGTCCGAACAGGCGCAGGCGATTCTCGGGGCGATAGAGCAGTCTTTCTCGGACTTGCTTGAGCAGGCCAGAGAACAGGGTGAATTGAGGGAATCCGTCGATCCCGGGCGTCTTGCCCGGCTGCTGCAAAGCCAGATCATGGGGTTACGCTCCATCGCCGAGCGCAACCTCCCTGATAATGAGCTGGAAGCTCTGGGGGAGGATATGGCGAGGATTCTCGACGCCTATCGTGCGGACTGACACCGACTGTAACGATCAGCTGGCCAGACGATTCACCTGCTCCACAAACCCGGCCGGAACGCTGTCCAGCACTGGCCGGGCATCCCCGCACACTTCCGGGTGGGGTACATCCGGCTCCACCGCCAGTACGGTGGGGGATTCGGACCAGTGCAGCAGTTGCAGCTTGCCGTTCTCCTGCTCCACCAACGCCGTGCAGTGCTCCACCCAGTCGCCGTCATTGCAGTACAGCCCGTCCTCACTGCGCAGAAATCCCGCGGAATGTATGTGGCCACAGATAAAGCCGTCGTAATGGCCCTTTTCCGCCACGGTCAGCGCCGCCAGCTCGAACCGGCGGATGAACGTGCGCGCCCTGCCGATCCGGCTCTTCACCCAGGCCGCCAGTGACCAGTACGGCTTGCCCTGAAGGCGGCGCAGGGCATTGAACCAGCGGTTCAGACGCAGCAACAGGCCGTGGGCACGGTCACCGACCAGCAGCATCAGCGGGCTACAGCGCACCACCTGGTCAAACTGGTCTCCATGACACACCAGGAACTGCCGGCCATCCGCGGTGGTATGGACGGCCTTGTACTTCAATTCGATACCGGACAGGGTCTGGCCGCAGAAACGCCGGAAGAACTCGTCGTGGTTACCGGGAATGTAGACCACGCGGGTGCCGGAAACGGCCAGATCGATCAGCTTGTGGATGACCTTCCGATGGGATTCGGGGAAGTGAGAACGCCTCTGCATGGCGATCAGGTCGACAATATCGCCAACCAGATACAAGGTTTCGCACCGGATATTGTCCAGAAAATCCAGCAGATAGTCGGCCTGACAGTCGGCCGTTCCCAGATGGACATCGGAAATGAATACACTGCGATACTGTCGCACGGCGCCTCCCGCTTCTCCGGAGCTTTCAGTCAGAGTTCCTTGAAAGAACCATGGCAAGCTCCGGTGACAATCGGGTGACGCCGGCAAGACAGTTTGGTTACCGGCGAGGCCTTATCGGAGGTCCGGATTCAGGGTGTAGGTTCCGGTTACCCGGGCACTATCCAGCACGTGGCCCTTCATGGCCTCCCGGACATCGTTGCCATCGAACTGACCCTCAAGACCCAGGCTCTGCACATCCAGTGCATGAACCTCGAAATGATAATGATGGATGATCTCATCGTTCCAGGGCGGGCAGGGGCCGTCGTAGCCCGCGTAGGTACCGGCCATGTCAGGGTTACCGGCCAGGAACTGGGTGTAGTTATTGACGCCACGGACACCAATCGGGCCCGGGCCATGATCCTTGCCCTTCGGGCTGACGCCATCGCTGTCCTCACCCTCGGGGACCCGGTTCACATTGGCGGGAATGTCCACCAGCAGCCAGTGGAAGAAATCCACCCGTGGCAAATCCTTCGAAACAGTTTTGCCCTCCTGGTTGACGTCGTCCGCCACGCTGGGCACATCCGGATCAAACACCAAGACCACGAAGCTTTTGGTGTCTGCGGGGGCATCCTCCCAGGTAATCTCCGGGTTCCTGTTCGGACCAAAGCTCATGTGGTCCTCTTCGCTGTAGACGCCGAATGCGAATTTCTCCGGAATCGGCTGGCCTTCTTCAATACCTCGGACCTGCAGTTTCACAGCAATGCCTCCTGTTGATAATTGACGTCGACCTGGTTGATTTTGACAACGGCCGACCAGATCTTTGATACAAACGGTTTTAACAGTGGTATCGACCTTCTGTCCAGATTAGCAGACGAGGGCGGACTCCACGTTTTACCATCGCCATGCCCAACCAACGGAGACCCAGGTCACCATGAGCGACCAGAACCCAGGCAGTCCACAGCAGCCCGCAAACCAGAAGGATGAGGATGCCATCGCCCTGGCCCAGGGCCTGTTCGATCTTGCCCGCAACGGCGGCACCCACATGCTCCGGCCTTTGCTGGAAGCCGGCGTGCCGGTGGATATACGGACCAGTGACGGCGACAGTCTACTGATGCTGGCCACGGGCCATAGCCATACCGACACCGTCCGCTTCCTGCTGGAGAAAGGTGCCAACCCCAACCTGGCCAACCACCAGCTGCGTACACCGCTGATGTCTGCAGCGATGACCAATGAGGTGGAAATACTGAAGCTTCTGCTGGAGGCCGGAGCCGACCCCCGGGCGGCCGATAGCGACGGCGCCAGCGCTTTGGACCTGGCAAGAGCTTATGGCGCCACCGATGCGGAGCAGCGACTGGCTGCCCGAACGGACGGATGACCCGGATCAAGGCTCCCCACAATTGCCCTTGATCATCACGCCAGATCAACCATAGTTACTAACGGAAAGCCCACTTCAAGGAGAGCAAGTATGAGTGAAGAAGAGGACTACAAAAAACTGCATCCGATTCTGAGTTCGGTGACCCAGACCTACGTGGATCTGTATACCAACAGGCCCAATGAGAAGAATCGTGAGCAGCTGATCAAGCTGGAGAAACTGCTCCACGAAAAACTCGAAGAACTGAAGAAAGCCCGGGAAGAAGGTAGCTGACCCAGCCCGTTACCGGCACTCTGGCAACCACCCTCAAGTCCATTTCTCATGCGGCGGCCGGTAGTTGCCAAAGGCTTCAACCACCGCCGCCGGGGTTTCGGCCCGGATGATCATGTCGATGTATTCCTGGTTCAGGAAGCCGTTTTCCTGCATGGTCTGCACCATGGCCAGCAACGGGTCATAGAAGCCGTTGATGTTGTACAGACCGCAAGGCTTCTGGTGAAAACCCAGCTGTCCCCAGGTCCAGGCCTCGAAGAGTTCCTCCAGGGTGCCGATACCACCAGGCAGTGCGAGAAATCCATCCGCCAGTTCCGCCATCCGGGCCTTGCGCTGGTGCATGTCACGGACCACATGCAGTTCGGTCAGGCGGTCATGTGCCAGCTCCCGGTCCCTCAGGCTCTCGGGAATCACGCCATAGACCCGGCCACCGGCAGCCAAAGTCGAGTCAGCGACGATGCCCATCAAACCGACATGGCCGCCACCGAAAACGACATCAATGCCATGGCGACCGAACCAGGTGCCAAGCTCCCTGGCCTTGTCCACAAAGACCGGATTGTTGCCGGATCTCGACCCGCAATAGACCGCCACTTTCATCGACTTCTCCCGTTTTTTGACTGCTCGAATGTTCCACAGTATGGGTGTTCAGCAAATGCAGTTAAACGTTTCGGTGGGGCAAAACCGCCTTTCGTGCAATTGTGCCGGTGACCGGCTCCGCGTTAGTATTACTTCGGCAGCATTAGCACCCTACCTTTAACGATGCCTTCCCCAGTGAGGACAGCCAAGCACTTTTGGCCGCAAGAGTGCTTGGCTCTCTTCACTTCAAGGTCTGATTGTTATGGATAACCTTCCTCACATCGTAGTGGTCGGCGGCGGCGCCGGCGGTCTGGAGCTGGTCACCAGCCTCGGCAACAAGCTGGGCAAGAAGCGCAAGGCCCGGATTACCCTGGTCGATGCCGGCCTCACCCATGTCTGGAAACCCCTGCTGCACGAAGTCGCCTCCGGCTCCCTGGACGCCAGCGCCAACGAGATCAACTACCGCGCCCATGCCCGGAAACACCACTACGAATTCCAGCTCGGGCGCATGAGCGGGCTCGACCGCAAGGCCAAAGAGCTGGTCATTGCCCCGTTTCATGACGAAGAGGGCCGGGAAGTGGTGCCGGCCCGCACGATCAGCTACGACACCCTGGTGATTGCCGTCGGCAGCACCGCCAATGATTTTGGCACCCCCGGCGCCCAGGAGCACTGCCTGTTCCTGGACAGCCTGAAACAGGCCCGCCGGTTCCACAACCTGATGCTGAACGCCTTTCTTCGCAAGAATCACGAAGCCCTTCAGGGCCATGAGCACACCCTCAACATCAGCATTATCGGTGCCGGCGCCACCGGGGTGGAACTTGCCGCCGAGTTGCGCCTGGCGTCCCGCGAACTGCCAGTCTACGGCATGAACCACCTCAAGCCCTCGGACGTCTCCATTTCCGTGATCGAGGCGGCCGACCGGATCCTGCCCGCCCTGCCCGGCAGACTTTCGGCAGCCGCCACCCGGGAACTGGAACGCCAGCATGTGCAAGTGCTTACTGGCCAGCCGGTGAGCGAAGTCCGGGAACACAGCATCATCATGAAGGATGGCACCGAACTGCCCTCGGAAATGACCATCTGGGCCGCCGGGATCAAGGCGCCTGCGTTTCTGGCGGAGCTGGACGGACTGGAGGTCAACCGGGGCAACCAGCTGGTGGTGGAACAAACCCTGCAGACCACCCAGGATGTCGACGTATTCGCCATGGGGGATTGCGCCGCCTGCCCGCAGCCGGATTCCGACCGACCGGTGCCGCCCAGGGCCCAGGCAGCACACCAGCAGGCCGATGCCCTGTTCAAGACTATCTGCAACCGTCTGGACGGCAAGGAAGATGTGCCCTTCGTCTACAACGACCACGGGTCACTGATCAATTTCAGCCGGTACACCACCGTCGGCAACCTGATGGGGAACCTGTCCGGCCGAAGCATGTATATCGAGGGCAAGGTGGCCCGCATGTTCTATCTGTCCCTCTACCGGATGCACCAGGTGGCTCTGCACGGCATGTTCCGCACCGGGATCATCTGGCTGATGGACCGGATCAGCCGCGCCATGCATCCGAGACTGAAGCTGCACTGACGCTCAGTTCCTGCACCCAGTCGATCATCGGGGCGGGGTAGATGCCCAATACCAGAATAACGACCGCCAGGGTGACCAGGGTCATGCCGCCAAGGCGGCTGCCCCAGTCATTGGTGACATCCCGGCGCCGCATCCCCGGTTCGGGCAGATACAGGGTTACCATCACCCGCAGGTAGTAGTACAGACCAATGGCACTGCCGGCAACAATGCCACCCACCAGCCACCAGCGGCTGTCAGCGACACCCAGGGCAATGACGTAGAACTTGCCGATGAAGCCTGCCGTGAGGGGAATCCCGGCCAGCGAAAGAAAGCTGACCGTCATGACCGCCGCCAGATAGGGACGCCGCCAGAACAGGCCGCGATAGAGCGGCAAGCCATCGGCGTCCTCGCCGCCGAACGGGCTGGACACCAGGGTCACCACACCGAACGCCGCCAGCGTCGTCACCAGATAGGTCACCAGGTACACCCCGGTCGTCTCGATGGCCAACGCGTTGCCCACGGCGATGGCCACCAGCAAGTAGCCGAAGTGGGCAATGGAAGAATAACCCAACAGCCGCTTGAGGTTTGCCTGGAACAGGGCCAGCAGATTACCGCCCAACATGGTCAACAGCGCCAGCACCGTGACCAACGTCTGCAGCCAGTCGGCCTGGAAAACCGGCGCCACCAGCACCAGCCGCAGCAACACCACGAATACTGCCAGTTTGCTGACTGTCGCCAGGTAAATCGTCGCCGGCGCCGGGCCACCCTGATAGACATCCGGCGTCCACAGATGAAACGGCACCACCGACAGTTTGAAACCAAGCCCTACGATCATCAGTGCGGCACCGGCGAGCATCCAGGCATCTGGAGATTCAGCCAGAGCGACTGCGATTCCGGTCAGATCCAGGTAGCCGGTGCGGGCATAGATCAGCGCCATGCCAAACAGCAGGAAGGCAGTGGCGGCGGCCGACAACAGCAAATACTTGATGCCCGCTTCCAGGGAGCGCTCGGCCCTGAAGCTGTAGGCAAGCATGCCGTACAGGGGCATCGACAATAGCTCCAGACTGATGAACAGCATGGCCAGATGGTCACTGGCTACCAGGCCCAGTGCGCCTGCGGTAGCGCACAGTAGCAGCAGGTAGAACTCTTCCCGGGGGCCGATATAGCCGGTCAGGTAGTGATGACTCAGGATCACGGTAACCAACGCGGACAGCAGAACCAGTGTCGACGCCATTTGAGCCAGCCCATCCACTTGCATCAGTGGAGGGGAGCCCGTAGATGCCACCGGCAGCCACAGCAATGCGAGCACAAGACCGGCGCCGGCGATCAGGGCCGTACCGGCATGGTGGCGCCGCCAAGCAATAACCAGCATGGCGACCACCGCTGTGGCACCCACAATGATCAGTGGCAGCAGGGTCAAGAGATCCGCCGCTGTGAGCATCAGCGCACCTCCCCGGTGGTTTCCGCCAGACTTTCAAAGCCACCGGCAAAAAGCTCCGCCACCGTGCCGGACATAACGGCCGTGGTATCCAGCAGGGGCTGGGGATAAAGTCCGACAAGCAGAACCAGGGCCAGCAGAGACAGCATCATGCCGTACTCCCGCCAGTCCGGGCCGGCGAGCGCGCCGTCACGATAAGCCGGGCCGAAATGGACCCGCTGCATCAGGATCAGCGAATATATCGCAGCCATGACCAGCCCCGTGCTGGCAATAACCACCACCACCGGCGCTCTCGGGAAGGTGCCGAACAGAATCATGAACTCGCCAACGAAGTTGGCCGTGGCCGGCATCCCCAGGGACGCAGCGACAAAACACAGCGTAAACCCCGGCAACGTCGGTATCCGGCCCCAGAGCCCGCCCATGATGCGCATATCCCGGGTGTGGATACGCTCGTAAAGCTGGCCGCTGAGGATAAACAGGCCAGCGGAGGAAAACGCGTGAGCCACCATCAGCACCACCGCACCCTGGATGGCCAGTTCCGAACCGGAGAAGATGGCGATCAGGACAAAGCCCATATGGGAGATGCTGGTATAGGCGATCAGCCGCTTGATGTCCTGCTGACCGCAGGCCAGCACGGCACCGTAAACGATGCTTACCAGCCCGAGCACCATGGCCACGGGGGCGAAGGCGGCAGACTCTTCCGGGAACAATGGCAGCGCGAAGCGCAGCATGCCGTAGGCGGCCGTTTTCAGCAGGATACCCGCCAGATCCACACTGCCCGCCGTTGGCGCCTGGGCATGGGCATCAGGCAGCCAGCCGTGGAAAGGCACCACCGGCAGTTTCACCGCAAAGGCCACGAAGAAACCCAGCATCAGCCAGGGGGCGATGGCCTCCGGCACCTCGGTATTGAGCAGAACCTCATAGCTGAACGAAAGCTCGCCAGTGTTGCCAAAATGAACAAACACCAGCGCCAGGATCGCCACCAGCATCAGCAGACCACTGGCCTGGGTATAGATGAAGAAGCGTGTGGCGGCCCGAATGCGGGTCTGGCCGGCCGAACCGCTGTGCCCCCAGAGCGCGATCAGGAAGTACATGGGCACCAGCATCATTTCCCAGAACAGGAAGAACAGGAACAGATCCAGGGCCAGGAACACGCCGACCACACCGCCAAGGATCCACAGCAGGTTGAGGTGGAAAAAGCCGATCCGGTGACCGATTTCATGCCAGGAGCAGAGCACTGCAAGGGCGCCGAGAAAGCCCGTTAGCGCGACCAGAATGAGCG
Source organism: Marinobacter szutsaonensis (assembly GCF_039523335.1). Taxonomy (NCBI): domain Bacteria; kingdom Pseudomonadati; phylum Pseudomonadota; class Gammaproteobacteria; order Pseudomonadales; family Marinobacteraceae; genus Marinobacter; species Marinobacter szutsaonensis. The sequence continues at coordinate 2,073,636 of NZ_BAAAFC010000001.1, forward strand.
AGAGTCCATCCATGGCCAGATGGATTTCAATGCCGAAACGGGGAATCCAGTCGGCCCGCCATTCCAGCAGCCAGGGCGAGTCCGCTCCCGAGGGCATGGCAAAATCCCCTGTAACCCAGAGCCCAAGACTGATCACCAGAACAAACAGCATGGTCGCCAGGGCAATCCAGCGCGGAGCCTGTTCGCTCCAGCGATCCGCCTGCCAGCACAGAAGACCGCCCAGAAACGGAATCACGATCAACCACACCAGGATCACGCAACACCTCCCGGGCCGATGGCCAGAGCGAGCAGAATCAGGGTTGCCCCCAGAATCATGGCGGTGGCGTAGCTCCGGGTCCGGCCATTCTGTGCTCGCACCAGCCCGCTGTTGAGCGAGCGGGCGAGCATTGCCACCAGGTTGATGGTGAGATTGATCAGGTCATGGCGCAGCATGCGCACCAGCAACTGCCAGGGCCGAACCAGCAGCCGGTCATACAGCGGATCGAACCCCCAGGCCCGGTGCCAGAGAGTCCAGAGGAAGGCGCCCGGGCCACCGCTGACCTGCTCGCGTAGCCAGTCGCGCCGCTTCACGAACAGCCAGCCCGCCACCGCAAGACCGGCAATCACGGTGCCACTGGCCAGCAGCTGCAACAGGGTATGGCCCGCGTCGGTGCGTTCGCCGGGTGCCACCGGGAACAGGCCGCCAAGGTGGGGATAGAGCATGGCGCCCACAAAGGTGGACAGCACCGCCAGCACGCCGAGGGGCAGGTGGTGCGTTAGAAGACGGGTGCCGGGTTCGGCGTTCCTGGCCTTGTCACTGCCGCAGGCGCCATGGAAGGTGCCGAGAATCAGCCGAACCGTGTAAAGGCAGGTCAGGAATGCCCCCAGAAGACCCGCCAGAAGAAGCCCCTGCTGGTCTGCCGCCATGGCCTGCCAGAGAATCTCGTCCTTGCTGTAAAACCCCGCCGTTACCAGCGGCAGGGCCACCAGCGCAGAACCGCCCACCAGGAAACCGGCGTAGGCCACCGGCAGCCGCTTTCTGAGCCCGCCGAGATTTGCCATGTCCTGCTCGTGGTGGCAACTGGTAATCACCGCCCCGGCCGAGAGGAACAGCAATGCCTTGAAAAATGCGTGGGTGACCAGGTGAAAGATGGCCGCATCGAAGGCACCCACCCCGAGAGCCAGAAACATGTAGCCAATCTGGCTCATGGTGGAATAGGCCAGCACCCGCTTGATGTCGGTCTGGGCCAGGGCCGCGAAGGCCGCCAGGAGCAGCGAGACAGCACCGATCACCCCGACCAGCCACAAGACCTCCGGCGCAAGAAGAAAGACACCGTTGAGCCGGGCAATCAGGTAAACCCCGGCAGTGACCATGGTGGCGGCGTGGATGAGCGCCGAGACCGGCGTCGGCCCCGCCATGGCGTCCGGCAACCAGGTGTGCAGCGGTACCTGGGCAGATTTGCCCAGGGCTCCGCCCAGTACCAGCAAGGCAACGAGGGTCGCCGTGGGGTCACCCACTGACCAGACCTCGGCGGCCCGGACCATCACCTGCTGGATATCCAGGGTGCCAAGGTCCCGGAAGATCAGGAACAGCCCCAGAGCCAGGAACACGTCGCCGATCCGGGTCACCACAAAAGCCTTGAAGGCGGCCCGGCCGTTGGCGCTGTCCTGGTAGTAGTAGCCGATCAGCAGATAGCTGCACAGACCAACCCCTTCCCAGCCGAGGAACAGCAGCAGCAGGTTGTCCCCGAGTACCAGCATGAGCATGCTGAATACGAACAGGTTCATCCAGGCGAAGAATCGGGTAACACCGGCCTCACCGCCCATGTACCAGACCGCAAAAAGATGGATGAAGAAACCGACGCCGGTAATCACGGCCATCATCACCAGGGCCAGGGCATCCACCGCCAGACCGATCGTTGGCTGGAAGGCCCCAACCTGGATCCAGGTCCAGAGCGTGAAACGAACGGCACCATCGCCGCCCGCATAAAGCGCAATGGCCCAGGCCGTGGCCAGGGCAGCGACGCCGACACTGGCAACTCCGATGACCGCGCCGGCCTTTGGCCCCAGGCGACCGCCGGAAAGGGCCAGCACCAGGGTGCCCACCAGCGGCATGACAAACGACAGGGTAACCGCCAGCTCCATCATCCGCGCATCCTGCTGACCAGATCGAGATTAAGGGACCTGGCCCGCTGAAAGAGCTGGATCATCAGCGCCAGGCCCACGGCCGCTTCGGCGGCGGCCAGGGTGATCACCAGCAGGAACATTGCCTGGCCATCGGGCTGGTTCCAGGCCGTGGCGCCAACCACGAACGCCAGCGCCGCGGCGTTCAGCATCACCTCAAGACTCATGAGTACAAACAACATGTTACGGCGCAGCATCAGGCCCACCAGGCCCAGCACAAACAGGATGGCAGCCAGAATCAGGCCGTGCTCCATGGGAATACCCGCCATCAGGGCCGCCTCCTCTGTCGCAACGGATTCGACCGACGCCCCACATGGGACGCGGACACCAGCGCCCCCAGCAAGAGCAGGCCCGCCAGTTCCACCACCATCAGCCAGGGGCCGAACAGAGTCAGCCCTACCGCGCGCGCCGTCAGCAGTTCGCCTTCAATTACCCTGGCCATCTCGCCCCCGGCAATCAGGTGGAAAAGCACGCCCAGCAGCACCAGGGCCAACGCCGAGGGGCCCAGCCAGTGTCTGGGATGGCGCCAGCTTGCGTCCTCGCCGTCCTGGTCCGGGCCGAGGTTAAGCATCATCACCACAAACACGAACAGGACCATGATGGCGCCGGCGTAGACGATGATTTCCAGCGCACCGGCAAAGGGCGCCCCGAGGGCGAAGAACACCAGGGCAACGGCAATCAGCGAGACGATCAGATACACCACGGCATGCACCGGATTGCTACCGGTAATCACGCCGACCGTCGCCAGTACCGCCACCAGGCCACTCAGATAAAAGGCCAGTTCCATGGGTCTTTACCTCTCGCTTTATGGCAACAGGGAACGCACGTCCACAGGCTGCTCCTCGTTCAGAGCCTGGCCCTTGTCCTTGCCGCCGATGGCCATGCCGGCCACCTTGTAGAAGTGGTAATCGTGATCCTTGCCCGGGCCGTTGATCAGCAGGTCTTCCTTCTCGTAGACCAGCTGCTGCCGATCGTACTCGCCCATCTCGAAGTCCGGCGTCAGCTGGATCGCCGACGTGGGACAGGCCTCCTCACACATGCCGCAGAAAATGCAGCGAGAGAAGTTGATCCGGAAAAACTCCGGGTACCAGCGCCCGTCTTCCTGCTCGCCCTTCTGCAGGGAAATGCAGTCGACCGGGCAGGCCACCGCGCACAGGTTGCAGGCCACGCAGCGTTCTTCCCCGTCCGGATCCCGGGTCAGCACGATCCGGCCCCGGTAACGGGGCGGCAGATAGACCGACTCCTCCGGGTAATTCACTGTCTCCCGTTTGCGGAAACTATGCATGAACACCATGCCCAGCGTACGTAGCTGGCTCCAGGTGGCCGGTACCAACCAGAGCACTGATTTGATGAACGGGACCTTTTCCTTATCCATCAACGGGTCCTCCTCAGCCTTCCGGGCCAACCAGCAGCATCACTGCGCCGGTGGCCAACAGATTGATCAGGGTCAGGGGCAGGCATACCTTCCAACCGAAGCTCATCACCCGGTCATAACGGGGCCGGGGCAGCGAGGCCCGCAGCAGGATGAACAGCAACAGGAAGAAGCCGGTCTTGATCGCGAACCATAGGATTGGCGGCAACCAGGGGCCGTGCCAGCCACCAAAGAACATCGTGACGATCAGCGCGGACACCAGCACCATGCCCACGTACTCGCCAATGAAAAACAGCCCGAACTTCATCCCCGAGTATTCAATGTGGTAACCGTCGGCCAGTTCCTGCTCGGCCTCCGGCTGGTCGAAGGGGTGGCGATGGGTCACCGCAATACCGGCGATCAGGAAGGCACAGAAGCCGAAGAACTGGGGTACCACGAACCACAACCCCTCCTGCGCGGCGACAATCTCGCGCATGTTGAAGGAGCCGGCCAGCGCCACCACGCCCATCAACGACAGCCCCATGAACACTTCGTAGGATACCGTCTGGGCGGAAGATCGCATGGCGCCCAGCAGCGCATACTTGTTGCCACTGGCCCAGCCCCCCAGCAGCACCGCGTAGACATTAATTCCGGCCATCGCGAGGAAAAACAGCAGGCCGATGTGCAGGTCGGCAATGCCCCATCCAGGGGTAATCGGTATCACGATGAACGAGAGCAGCAGCGATGCAAAAGCAATCACCGGTGCCAGCAGGAACAGCGGCCGGTCCGCAAACGGCGGAATCCAGTCTTCCTTGAAAAAGATCTTGATCATGTCCGCGACCAGTTGGAGAAGCCCGAACGGCCCGACCCGGTTGGGGCCGTAGCGGTCCTGCCAGAGGCCCAGGAGACGACGTTCGACAATGGTCAGGGCGGCGCCCAGCAGGACCGCACCCAGCAAGATTACGAGTGCCTGGAACATGGCCCAGAGGATGGCCTGCCATTCCGGGGTCAGCCAGGTCATGGCCGCACCTCACAGGCGGCGCCAGGCGTGGAGCCCGGGCCCGCGGTCAGGGTAACCGGCCCATCAGCGATGCCCGCCGGAGCGCACCCGGCCGGCAAGCCCACCAGTCCCCGGGGCCAGTCCTGCTGAACACGGGCAGGAAGCGTCACGCAGGCCTGCCCGCCCGTGACCGTCACCAGTCCACCCAGCTCGGCACCGAGCGCGGTGGCGTCGGTTACCGAAAGCAGCAGCACCGGTGTCTCCATCCGCTGGCGAATGGGCTCCGCGAGGGCCGAGGTTTCCTCGCCACCGAACAGACGCGGCAGAACGATGGCCCGGTAATCCGTTCCCGACGGCTGATAGGCCGCCGGAATGTCGCCGTCGTAGTGGTAGTGCCCCGGTTGGGGCTCCAGAAGCCGGATGCCCGGGTCACCACCGCGCAAGTGGCCGCCCACCTCGTCGGTGAACTTGTTCCAGGCCTGGGGTGAATTCCAGCCCGGCGCCCAGGCAAAGGGCACCTGCTGGTGCGGATGGCGGAACCCGCTGTAACCCTCCATGGAAAAGGCCAGTGCGGTGTCAGGGTCCTGTGGGACCCGCGGTTCACTAACGCTCCGGTTTGCCCGCATGGCGGTCCGGCCACTGTAGCGATGGGGCTCACGGGCCAGTCGCAAACCCTCGATCCGGAAACCGGCATCGGGGGCGGCCGCGGTAATCAGTTCAAGATCCGGACAGGCGCGGCTGCATGCCAACGTTACCTGGTCGAGGGTAATGTCCCCCGGTGTCTCGCCGTTCAGTTTGGCCGAGAGCCCGTGCAGCCAGCGCCAGCTCTCGTGAATCCGCGCTTCCGGGCGTAGATAGCCCGGCTCGAACACCTGGAAGAACCTCTGGGCCCGTCCTTCCAGGTTGACCAGAGTGCCATCGCCTTCGGCAAAGCTGGCTGCCGGCAGTGAGAAGGTTGCCCGGTTCAGCGTGGGTGTGCGCTGATGGTCCAGCACCACCAACGCCTCTACCCTCGCCAGGGCTTTATCGACCAAGGCTTCGGGCAGTCGCTGGTAGAGGTCATTCTCCAGGATCACCGCCGCATCGGCGCTTCCGTCCGTCATCTGGTCCAATGCCCACTCCAGGGACTGGCCGCCGAGTAATGCCAGGCCGGTGCTGTTCACTTCCCGGCGCACAAACAGCAGCCCGCCATTTTTTGCCCTCCGGGCCAGGGCCCGGGCAATGTTTCCGGCGGCCCGGATGATGGCCGGGGAGTCCAGGGCACCGCCACTGACCACCAGCGGACGGTCAGCAGCCATAAGTCCGCGGGCAATTTCCCTGGCCCGGGAACCTAGCGGCTCGGCCAGGTCCGGCACGCCAGGGGCGGACGGGTCGATGGCGTGGGCCACCGCAAACCCGAGCCGGGCAATGTCGTCCGGGGCCAGAGCCAAACGGCTCCGGGCAAGGGCGTCCAGCTCGGTTTCTGCCGGATAAACAATAAACAGCGGCTGACGATGATCCTGTGCCAGGGTTTTCATGGCATCGGCATGCCAACGGGGAATACCCAGCTTGGCGGCATACTCCGCCGGCGGCGCGGTAATCGCCTGGCGAATGGACAGACCAAGCCTGGGCGCACTTTCCATGGGATCCTCGCCCAGCACAAGTACGGCATCGTGCCCTTCCACCTCCCGGAGCGTGGGCGCTGGCAGCCCACACGTTCGGCCCTGTTCATCCATCAGGTGGATGCAGGTCTGCTCGCTCTCATTGATACCGGTGGAAAAGTTGACCTCGCCCACCAGTTCCCGCAGCTGATGATTGCTTTCCAGGCTGGCCCGGGGCGAGCCGACGCCGATGATCCGGTTAGCGTGGCGCAGTGCCTCCGTTATCCGGGCCAGGGCCGCATCCACCCCGAGTTCCTCCGGCTCCTGCTCACGTTCCTGCACTGGCCTGAACTCCGGCACCCTGGGCCGGTCCTGGCGGTTCACATAGCCATAGCCGAAGCGGCCCAGATCACACAGGAAATATCCGTTCACCTCACCGTGATAGCGGTTCTCGATCCGCCGGATGTCGCCATAGCGTTCGCCCGGGCTTATGTTGCACCCCACCGCACACTGGTGGCATATGCCCGGCGCGAACTGCAGGTCCCATTTGCGGGTGTAGTGGTCGGAATGGCTCTGGTCGGTAAAGACACCGGTTGGGCAGACTTCGGTCAGGTTGCCGGCAAAGCGGCTTTCCAGGGTGCCCTCCTGATGCCGCCCGAAATAGACATTGTCCTTGGCCCCGAAGGCACCCAGATCAGTCCCGCCAGCGTAGTCGTTGTAAAAGCGGACGCAGCGGTAGCAGGTAATGCACCGGTTCATTTCGTGGGCAATGAAAGGGCCCAGGTACTGATTGCGACGGGTCCGCTTTCGGAACCTGTAGCGGCGACGGTCATGACCGGTCATCACGGTCATGTCCTGGAGGTGGCAGTGGCCGCCTTCCTCGCACACCGGGCAATCGTGGGGATGGTTGATCATCAGCCATTCCACGACACTGGCTCGAAACGCCCGGGCCTCTTCGTCTTCAATATCAATGCGGGTGCCGTCGGCGGCCGGCGTCATACAGGACATCACCAGCATCCCCCTGTCGTCCTCGCTGTCCTTGTACTGGCGTACCGCGCACTGGCGGCAGGCGCCGACGCTGCCCATGGCCGGGTGCCAGCAGAAATAGGGGATGTCCAGGCCCAGGGACAGGCAGGCCTGAAGCAGGTTGTCTGCCCCGTCCACTTCGTAGCTCTGGCCGTCCACGTGAATGGTTGCCATGGTGCCGGTTTACTCCCTGTTGGCCGCGAGTGTTCGTTTCATACTTGCCCCGCCGGTATGGAATCGGCATGGAAATTTCCCTTCGGGTCGCCCACACCCTGTTCGAATTCATGCCGGAAATGCCGCAACGCGGTCTGAAGCGGCATGGCCGCGCCTGGCGCATGGGCACAGAAGGTCAGACCCGGGCCGCAATCGGCCGCCAGCTTTTCCAGCAATTCCACATCGCCGGCTTCACCCTCGCCCCGCTCCAGAGCCAGCAACAGCTTCACGGTCCAGGGCAGCCCATCCCGGCAGGGCGTGCACCAGCCGCAGGATTCGCGGGCAAAGAACTCTTCCAGGTTGCGCATCAACGCGACCATGCTCTGATCCTCGGTCACCACCGTAATCAGGCCGGTGCCCAGGCGGCTGCCTTCCTTGCCCACAGTGTCGAAATCCAGGGGCAGACCCAGGTGTTCCGGCAAAAGGAAGCCGGTGCTGGCGCCCCCGGGCAGCCAGGCCTTGAGCTTCCTGCCCTCCCGCAAACCACCGGCCAGTTCCAGCAGCTCCCGGCCGGAGGTGCCGATGGGCAGTTCCCAGAGTCCGGGGCGGTTCACCAGCCCCGAAGCGCCGTACAGTTTGGTGCCGCCATCCCCGGTGCGATCCCCCGACAGTTCCTGGTACCACTCCGCGCCACGAAGCATCACCGCGGGCACGTTGCACAGGGTTTCCACGTTGTTCACTACTGTAGGCTTGCCCCAGGCCCCCGACTGGCCGGGAAACGGAGGCTTGGCCCGGGGATTGGCCCGGTGGCCCTCCAGCGAGTTGAGCAGGGCGGTTTCCTCGCCGCAGATGTAGCGCCCGGCTCCGGTGTGCAGGGCAATATCAAAATCAAAGCCGCTGCCGGCGACATCCGGACCCAGCCAACCGGCCTCCCGGGCATCGGCAAGCGCTGCGGTGAGAACCCGGGCCGACTCCACGTACTCTCCGCGCAGGAAGATGTAGCCATACCGGGCGTTGTTGGCGAAGGCCGCCAGAATCATGCCCTCAATCAATAGATGGGGCTGCTGCTCCATCAGCAGGCGATCCTTGAAGGTGCCCGGCTCCATCTCATCGGCATTGCAGACGATGTACCCTCGGGGAATGTCACCCCCCTGCAGGGTGAGGCTCCATTTCAGGCCGGCGGAGAAGCCCGCGCCACCGCGCCCGCGCACGTTGGCCTCCTTCATGGCGGCGATGACGGCGCCGGGATCCCGCCCGTTCAGAACCTGCGAGACTGCCTGATAGCCTTCTTTCGATTCGTACTCTTTCAGGCCCACCACCTGACCATCATCCCGCAGTCGCCAGGTCAGCGGATGGGTGTCCGGCGAGCGCTCGTCGGCGGACTGCAGCATGCGGCTTCTGTAGATCGGGGACTGGCGCTGGCTGTTCACGGGTAGCCCTCCAGAATGTCTGCCAGATCCTCTTCGCCCACGGGGCCGTATACGTCGTCGCCGATCATCATGGCTGGCCCACCATCGCAGGCACCCAGACAGCAAACCGGCAACAGGGTGAAGCGACCGTCGGGCGTGGTCTGGCCAAGGCCAATACCGAGTCTGTTCGTCAGGTGCTCCCTCAGCTGGTCAGATCCGGTGAGGAAACACGAACTGCTGTCACATACCAGGACGACATGACGCCCCACCGGCTGACGGAAGATCAGGCTGTAAAAGGTGGCTACGCCTTCCACGCTGGCCGGCCCCACGCCCAACACCCGGGCAATGGCCGGGATCGCCTCATCCGGCACCCAGCCATGGCGGCGCTGGACCATCTTCAGCGCCTCGATGCACGCAGCCTGTGGCTGCTCGTAGTGGCTGGCCTCCGCGCGCATGGCGGCTTCGTCCTCCGGATGGAGCCGGAAGCCGTCGGTAGTGATGGTCTGTGGTGTCGGTGTCGTTTCCATCGTCATCGGTCCACATCGGCCATTACGAAATCAATGCTCCCCAGGTGGGCAATCAGGTCCGGCACGAAGCCGCCGCGCATCACGCTGGGAATCTGCTGAAGGTGAGGGAAACTGGGCGTCCGGATCCGTGTCCGGTAACTCATGGTGTTGCCATCACTGGTCAGGTAATAGCTGTTGATGCCCTTGGTGGCCTCCACCATCTGCATCGATTCCTGGGGCTTGAGCACCGGTCCCCAGGACACCTGCAAGAAATGGGTGATCAGGGTTTCAATGTGTTCCAGCATCCGTTCCCGGGGTGGTGGCGTGGTCAGGGGATGGTCCGCCTTGAAGTCCCCGGCGGGCATGTGATCCACGCATTGCTGGATGATCCGAAGGCTCTGGCGCATTTCGTCGATCCGGAGCTGGCCCCGGTCGAAGACATCACCCCGGTCGCCCAGGGGCACCTCGAATTCGAAGTTGTCGTAACCGGAATAGGGGCGCTGCTTGCGCAGATCGAAATTGCACCCGGTGGCCCGGAGATTCGGACCGGTGACACCCCAGGCCAGCGCCTGGGCGGTATCAAAGGCGGCCACGTTGCGGGTCCTGTCCCGCACCAGCGCATTTTCCATCATGGCCCGCTCGTATTCCCGAAGCCGGGGTGGCATCCAGTCGAGAAATTCCTGCACCAGTTTCGCCCAGCCCTGGGGCAGATCCTGCATGACCCCGCCAATACGGTACCAGGCCGGATGCATTCGGAAGCCGGTGATCCCCTCAATCACCTTGTAGCCGCGCTGACGGTCGCTGAAGGTGAAAAATACCGGCGTCATGGCGCCCAGGTCCTGCAGATAGGTACCGAGAAACAGAAGGTGACTGGTGATCCGGAACATCTCGGCCATCATCACGCGGATGGTTTTCACCCGGTCCGGTACCTCGATGCCCGCCAGCTTTTCTACCGCCAGCACATAGGGCAGATTGTTCATTACCCCACCGGTGTAATCGATGCGGTCGGTGTAGGGAATGAAGCTGTGCCAGGACTGGCGCTCGGCCATCTTTTCCGCGCCCCGATGGTGGTAACCAATGTCGGGCACACAATCGACGATTTCCTCACCGTCCAGTTGCAGCACAACGCGGAAAGCACCGTGGGCGGAGGGGTGGTTAGGGCCAAGATTCAGGAACATGAACTCAGCACCGTCCCGCTCCCTTGCCATGCCCCAGGCTTCGGGCACGAACTGGAGGGCGTGCTGCTCGGTCTCCTGGCCTTCCACGGTCAACGTGTAAGGATCAAACTCCGTGGCCCGGGCAGGGTAATCCTTGCGCAGGGGATGGCCGGTCCAGGTGGGCGGCATCAGGATGCGTTCGAGGTGGGGGTGGCCGGCAAAACTGATGCCGAACATGTCCCACACCTCCCGCTCGTACCAGTTGGCCGCCGGAAACACACCGGTGGCGGTGGGAACACTCAAATCTTCCTCAGCCAGGCCGATCTTGAGCATGATGTCCCGATTGCGGTGAATGGACATCAACTGATAGAAAACGGTGAAATCCGAATCCGGCAAGCCCTGGCGATTGCCACGCAGCCGCTCGTCTGTCGCTGACAAGTCGTACAACAGATCGTAGGGCGCATCCAGGCTCTTCAGGTAGCCCAAAATATCGGTCAGTGCCGTCCGCAACACCCAGAGCACGGGCATGCCAGTACGAGTCTGCTGGCAGCAAAGCACAGCCTCGCCAAAGTCCCGTTGCAGGGCTTCGACCAGTTCAACGTCGGCGTTTTCTGCGCTACTGCTCATGCTCGTGGTTTGACTCCTGACAATCAGTTGTAAACGACGGCAAGCGGCTTTAAAGCTTGTCGGGGCTCCTCAATTCCGTGGCCTGGATTCGCTGATCCCGCCATTTCTCCCGCTGTGAAGGCATCTCGGCCCGGTATACGCCCTGGTCACCGACCACCCAGGAAAGTGGCCGCCGCTCTTCCTGAATGGAGTCCTGCAGCAGTTGCAATCCCTGCAGGAACGCCTCCGGACGGGGTGGACACCCGGGCACATACACATCAACCGGCAGGAATTTATCCACCCCCTGGACCACCGAGTAGATGTCGTACATACCGCCAGAGTTCGCGCAGGAGCCCATGGAAATCACCCATTTCGGCTCCAGCATCTGGTCATAAAGCTGCTGGATCACTGGCGCCATCTTGATGAAGCAGGTGCCGGCAATCACCATGAAATCGGCCTGTCTGGGCGACGCCCGGATCACCTCCGAGCCGAAGCGGGCAATATCGTGGGGCGCGGTAAAGGCAGTGGTCATTTCCACATAGCAACAGGACAGCCCGAAGTTATAGGGCCAGAGGGAATTCTTGCGACCCCAGTTGACCGCCGAATTCAGCACTTCACTCAACTTTCCTGTAAAGACATTGCGTTCAAGCTGCTGTTTGACCGGATCCTCGACCCTCTCGCGCCGATCCACCGGATAACGGGTATTGCTTCCCGCAGAACCCTCAGCCCGGGTCAGGGTATAGGCCATGAAAACCTCCCTTGATGGTCACAAAGCCCCGTTTATCCCCCGATCCCACAGGATCGGAAGGCCCGGAGAGTGTGTTTCTATGCGCCGCGCTTGCGTGCCGGGCTCTGTGCGGGCGCCCAGTCGAGCGCGCCGGTGCGGCTGTCGTATATGAGCCCGGCCAGCAGGATGAAGATAAATACCGCGGCCCCCCAGAATCCGGTCCAGCCGACATCCGGGATGACGATGGCCCAGGCAAACAGGAAAACCGCTTCAATGTCGAAGATGACAAACAGCATTGCCACCAGGTAGAACTGAACAGAAAACCGCTGGCGGGCACTGCCGGCGCCGACGATGCCCGATTCGAAGGGAAGAGACTTGCTGATACCGCGACTGCGGCCACCCAACAGGCTGGACGCCCCCACCATGAAGGCGCACAAACCCGCTACCGCAAGGATGAAAAAGCCGGTAGCCCAATATTCGGCGATGCCATTTGCTGCCGTTTCAACCATGCAGTTTCCCCTCGACAGCCTTGCAGCTGCCGTGTTGGATACCTGTCTTAAAAGCTAGCAACGGCCCCGCGATTGCGCAAACCGAAGCGGGAATCCAACTCGCAAATGCGCAACCTTATGATGTAAAAGATGTTACAGATGACCGGGAGTAGTGTGCGAAGATAAGGAGTGGAGCGGGTGAAGGGAATCGAACCCTCGTATGCAGCTTGGGAAGCTGCCGTTCTACCATTGAACTACACCCGCATAAGCATTGGCCGCGAGTGAAATATAAGCGGACGGCCCGCTTTTGGGCAAGCCTTGTGTCTGGAGATTGAATGGACCCCACCCTCACCCTTGTCGGAGCCCTGATGCTGGTGATCAGCATTGTGCTCAGCCCGCTGTCCAGCCGCGTCGGCATGCCGGTGCTGCTGATCTTCCTGGTGGTGGGCATGATGATGGGCGAGGACGGCCCCGGTGGCATCGAATTCGATAATTTCGAACTGGCGTTCCTGATCGCCAACCTGGCCCTGGGGGTGATCCTGCTCGATGGCGGCATGCGCACCCGGGCGGAAACCTTCCGGGTGGGGCTACGTCCGGCGCTGGTGCTGGCCACCCTCGGCGTATTCCTGACCGCCGCCGGAGCGGCGGTGGTCGCCCGATGGGTGTTTGACCTGGAGTGGCTGACCGCTCTGCTCATTGGCGCCATCATCTCCTCCACCGATGCCGCAGCGGTATTCTCGCTCCTGCAGGGCCGGGGGCTACACCTGAACGAACGGGTCAGCGCCACCCTGGAGATCGAGTCCGGCAGTAACGATCCCATGGCCATTTTCCTGACCCTTTTGCTGGTCACCCTGATCGGCAACGACGGGGCGGGCGCCACCTGGTCGGCCTTGCTGATGCTGATCAAGCAATTCGGCATCGGCGGTATTGCTGGCCTGGCGGGGGGCTTTGCCGTGGTGGAGCTGGCCAACCGTATCCGCCTGACTCCGTCCCTTTATCCCCTTCTGGTGGCAGCCGCCGGGATATCCGTGTTCTCTGCCACCAACGCCCTGGGTGGTTCCGGTTTCCTGGCCATCTACCTGACCGGGGTGGTGATCGGTAACCGGCCGGTGCGCATGATGCCGATGATCCTGCAGGTCCACGACGGCCTGGCCTGGCTCGCCCAGCTGTGCCTGTTCCTCATGCTCGGCCTGCTGGTCTCTCCCTCAGAACTGCTGCCCCTGGCTGGAAGCGGCCTGATCCTGGCTCTGGCGCTGATCTTTGTCATCCGGCCGGTCACTGTCTTTGTCACCCTCTGGCCTTTCGGCTTCAAGCGACGCGAGCTCGGCTTTATCGGCTGGGTCGGTCTGAGAGGGGCGGTGCCGATCGTCCTGGCGCTGTTTCCGATCATCGCCGACCTGCCGGAGGCCCAGCAGGTCTTCCATGCCGCGTTCTTTATCGTGTTGGTATCACTGGTGGTCCAGGGCACCACCATGGCGCCTCTGGCCCGGAAGCTCCGGCTGGAAGTGCCCGCCAGCGACGACCCCTACCGTCGCCTGCCCCTGGACGCCCCCGCCGCCGGCGACCACGAACTGATGCTGTTTCCCCTGCGAGGCAAGAACTGGGAAACGCCGCGGCGCCTCGGCCAGCTGCGGTTTCCGGCCAATACCGCGGTGGCCGGTGTGTTCCGTAACCGGGTCTGCCTGCAGCCGAAGGCGGACCTGGAAGTCTCCAGTGGCGATATGGTGGCCATGTTTGCCACGCCCGGCGTGCTTCCGGAGTTGGGCAAGGCTCTCAGCGGCCGGCACGCGCCGGAGTACCTGGCTGAACGGGCCTTCTTCGGGGATTTCGTACTGAACGGAGACGCGCTGCTCGGAGACGTTGAGCAGGTCTATGGCATCGAGTTTGATGAACTGTCGCCGGACATCACCCTGACAGAGTGCTTCTCCCGTCGTACCAAGGGGCATCCGGTTGTCGGCGATACCGTGACTCTGGGACCGGTCACCCTGGTTGCCCGGGCAACAGAAGCCGACCGGGTCACCAAAGTGGGCATGAAGATGGACAGGTCAAAAAATGACTGACCAGGGAAAGGGATGGCTATAAAACTTAACAAAACCCCTTAACAGCCTCACCCTGAGCTATGATATAAACGGCGCTGCAGAAATATTAATGTTTGGTAAGTCAGGATTATGGGTTTGCTTCGAAACGTCTGCCGTTGTCTATTTATCGTTATGGTGCTGGGGTCAGGGACTGCCAGTGCCTCGGACCTGCTTGCGAAGGCAGACGTTCGCATGCCCGACCCGCAATCGTTCAAAGCGGACCGTTTCGACATCAGCGAAGTGCTGGTAAAAAAAGCCGAACGCCGGCTCTATCTGCTGGACGGTGAGGACGTTGTTCGCAGTTACCGCATCTCGCTCGGCGACAACCCCGAAGGGCACAAACTGTACGAGGGTGATGAACGCACGCCGGAAGGTGAATACGTCCTGGACTGGCGCAATCACCAGAGCGATTTCTACAAGTCCATTCATATCTCCTACCCCAGCCCGCGGGACCGCGAACTGGCAGAGGCCTGGGGCCTCGATCCCGGCGGCAGCATCATGATCCACGGCCTGCCCAATGAAGCAGGCGACATGGCCTTTGCCTATGCCGGTCTGGACTGGACCGACGGCTGCATTGCCGTCACCAACGAAGCCATGGATGAGATCTGGCAATTGGTTTCCAATGGAACCCCGATCCGCATTCTTCCGTGAATAAGGCATGACACCACGATTAAGTTGTTGTCATAAGCTAAGAAATTTTGCGTATCCTTAGTTAACATTTTGTCTCGGAGTGTTTTACACTGTTTAACGACTCCGACGGAAAAAGATCTTCTGTCGGACCCGGTTTTACAGGAAGTGGTCTATACTCACTTCCGAGACTCAGGACATAAAACGACCAATAAGGGGATTTACTATGCGTAAACTGATGATCGCTGGGTTTGCAATGGCTACTGCTCTGACTGCCGGCTGTGCCAGCAACCAGGCTGCCATCGACGAGGCCAATGCTACTGCAACCTCTGCAGAGCAGACCGCTGAGAACGCACTGAACACTGCCAACAGCGCTGCTTCTGACGCACGCACTGCGCAGCAGACTGCAGAAGAAGCCCTGGCCGCTGCCCGCGCAGCCCAGCAAGCTGCAGACGAAGCGAACGAGCGTGCCAAGCGCATGCTGCAGAGCGCCAGCCAGAAGTAATTGGCTCGCTCAAGCAAAAAAGGCCGGGAATCCCGGCCTTTTTTTGTGCCTGCAGCTCCGGCCCGACCGGGTCTCTCCAGGCAAAGACGGGGTCAGAAGAACGCTTTCTTCTGACCCCATTTTTATGCCTGAACCCGAGGCAGCCCAGCCGGCTGACACTCCGGGGTCAGAAGAAAGCCTTCTTCTGACCCCATTTTCACCTCCAAGGCTCTGATCAACCCTGCTCCCCGGACTGCGGCGCCTTCACCTGTTTCTCAATGAACGGCCTTAACAGATCCATCGGCATCGGGAACATAATGGTCGAGGCATTGCTGCCGCTCATGTCCGCCATGGTCTGCAGATACCGCAGTTGCATGGCCCCTGAATCGGCGGACATCACCTGAGCGGCTTCCACCAGCTTCTTCGACGCCTGCAACTCACCCTCGGCATGAATCACCTTGGCCCGGCGCTCACGCTCCGCCTCAGCCTGACGGGCAATGGCGCGGATCATGGACTCGTTCAGGTCCACGTGCTTGATCTCCACATTGGCCACCTTGATGCCCCATTCCTCGGTCTGGGAATCGATAATCTCCTGGATATCGGCGTTGAGCTTGTCACGCTCCGAAAGCATCTCGTCCAGATCGTGTTTGCCAAGCACCGAACGCAGGGTGGTCTGGGCCAGCTGGCTGGTGGCTGAATTGAAATCCTCGACCCGGATGATGGCCCGCTCCGGATCCACCACACGGAAATAGAGCACGGCGTTCACCCGCACGGTCACGTTGTCCTTGGAGATCACATCCTGGCTGGGCACATCCAGCACAATGACCCTTAGATCCACCCTGACAATCTGCTGGATGCCGGGGATGACAATGATCAGACCAGGCCCTTTAACGCCCTGAAAGCGCCCCAGGAAGAACACCACGCCACGCTCGTACTCGGGCAGGATCTTGATCGCCGATCCGAGGATCAGCAGTAACACCACCGTGGGTGCGAGATAGGGAATCAGATCACCAATCATACGGCCTCCTTGTTTGCCGTGAACTGTTGAACACCGGGTCAGCCTTCGTCTTCGAGGACCTCGACGGTTACCGTCAAACCTTCGATGCCGGTGACCCGCACACGATCACCGGTCGTTACCGGCTGCCCGCTGCGGGCATTCCAGCGCTCACCACTGATACGCACATGACCAGTGTAGTGCTCGTGGTCCTGGGTGAAGTTATCCAGTGCTTCACCCTGTTCGTGGGTCAGCTGCTCCGAACCGCTGACCGGGTGCCTGCGTCGCAGACCGATGAAACGGGTTACCGTCCAGAGAATGAAGCCCGCCGCCACGATCGCGGTACCCCCGATGGTGGGTAATGAGATATCCCGGTGACTGCCGTCCATCAGGATCACCGAACCGGCGACAAAGGCGACGATGCCCCCGACCCCCAGCATCCCGAAACTCGGCATGAAAGCCTCGCCGACAATAAAGGCGAGCCCAAGCATGATCAACGCCAGGCCGGCATAATTTACCGACAGCACCTGGAAGGCGAAAAGGGCGAGAATCAGGCTGATGGCGCCGATGACGCCAGGGACGATGGCACCGGGATTGGCCAGCTCGAAGATGATGCCGTAGAAGCCGATGATCATCAGGAAGTAGGCCACGTTCGGGTCGGTGATGACCGACAGCAGGTTGGTTCGCCAGTCCGGTTCCGCCCGCACGAGTTCCAGATCCACCGTGCTCAGGGTCTGGTCACCGGAGGCCATCCGGACGGTACGGCCATCGATCTGTTGCAGCAGGTCCCGCACGTTGGGTGCCACCACGTCGATGACGTTGCGCTCCAGGGCCTCGGCGGCACCCAGGTTGACCGCCTCCCGCACAGCCTGTTCGGCCCAGTCGGCGTTGCGGCCATGGCGCTCCGCCAGACCCCGGATATAGCTGACCGCATCTTCCAGGACCTTGCGCTCCATGGCGGTTTCGCCCCGGCGCTTGCTGTCTTCCTGTTTATCCGCCGTACCCTCCGATTCGGGCGCCTGCTCTGATTCCTGCGGTTCGGCGGGCTGCTCCGTGGGTTCGGTCCCGGGAATCCCTCCCATCTGGACCGGTGTCGCCGAGCCAAGATTGGTGGCCGGAGCCATGGCGGCGATGTGACTGCCGTAGAGGATATAGGTTCCGGCACTCGCAGCCCGTGCGCCCTGGGGGGAGACATAGGTTGCCACCGGCACCTCGGACGCGAGGATGGTCTTGATGATTTCCCGCATGGAGTCCATCAGACCGCCCGGCGTATCCATCTCGATGATGACGAGCCCCATGCCTTCGGTCTCGGCGCGCCGGATACCCCGGGTCACGTAGTCCATGGTCGCCGGACCAATGGCTCCCTGGACGGTAAGTACCAGGGCCCGGTCCGAACTGTTCTGGGCAAACAACTGGTGCGAGAGGGAGATTCCGGCGAGCAAAGCCCCGAGAAGGAAGACCGCCGCGAACAGGTTCAGGCGCCGGGACTTTCCGGCTCTGATGGCTTGCTTCCCTTGCATGGCACGTCCCCCTTGTCAGTCGTCAGAAGTAGAGTTTCTGCTCCGGCTCACTCCCTGTTTCAGGGGATTCCTCCCCGGCACTCTCATCGGTGGCAACCTGGGTGAGCTGCTCACCGATCATGGTGGGAATTCCATCCGCCTGGTCCACTGCCAGTTCGATGGCACGGCGATTCACCTCCACCGCCGGGTTCCGCTCACGGAACGCCTCGACCTCCGTGAAGACCCGTTGCCAGAGCTCGTCCCGATCTTCACGGGGATAATCCTCACCCGGGCGGTGAACCTCGAGCCAGACCTCACCACCGGATATACCGATCTTGACCGGATCGCGGATCACCTGGACCGGTGTTCCCTTGTCAACCTGGTAGATAAACCGGGAGATATCCTCGTTGTACATCCGGAAACAGCCATGGCTGACCGCCATACCGACCCCGAAACGCTTGTTGGTGCCATGGATGAGGTAGCCTTTTTCACTCAGCAACAGGGCGTGGGTGCCCAACGGGTTGCCGGGGCCGGGCGGGATCATCTTGGGCAGGTATTCACCATTGGCCTCGTACTCCGCACGGATACTGGCCGGCGGATACCAGGCCGGCGACTCCAGCGGCATGGTCACTTCGGCATCGGTGAGGGGCGAGGGATTCTCCTCGGTACCAACCCCGACCGGATAGACCTGCACCCCACCATCGCTGGTGAAGTAATACAGGCGGTACTCCGCCAGGTTGATCACGATACCCTTGCGACGGGCCTCATCCGGAATCACGTACTGGCGGGGCAGGGTGATGGTGGTACCTTCCCCGGGCAGCCAGGGATCCACGCCGGGATTGGCCTTCACCAGCTCCAGATAGCCCAGCGCCAGACGGTTTCCCAGGTTGGCGAAGGTATCCTCATAGCGGGTGGTAAAAGCCTGCAGCTCACCGGCGAGATCACCCTTGAGCTCGAAGGTGGGGACCCGCGGGCTCCGGTCAGGCTCGGCTTCAGACTCTTTGTCCGAGGCGGCATCTGTCGCCGCCATTGCCGGTGCGGTCGCGAGGGCAACCAGCAGCGCCAGAATGTTCCAATACTTTCCAAACCGCATAATTCTGTTCCGAAATTCAGTGTGCACGCTAACGGTGACAGTAAACCCAATCAGGAGTTCATGGCCGTGGTCCAGACGGTTACTATCGCCAGGAGAACAAACAGGACGCTGGCGCTGATTCTCGCCGTCGCCAGGGGCATCCGCTCCATTAGCCAACGACCAGCCATAATAACCGGTATGTTGGCCAGCAACATCCCCACCGTTGTCCCCATGATAACCCAGAATGTGTCCGTAAACTTCGCGGCCAGCACCACGGTGGCCACCTGTGTCTTGTCGCCGATCTCCGCCAGGAAAAACATGATGGTGGTGGCCATGAACGCGCCCATGCCCAGAAACTTGGAATCGTCACTGTCATCCTTGTCGGGAATCAGCAGCCACAGGGCAATGGCAACAAAGCTTCCGGCCAGAATCCAGGGCAACCAGGCTTCGGGAATGAAACTGGCAATCCAGGCGCCCAGCCAGGCCGAGAGGGCGTGATTGAGGATCGTGGCGATCAGGATACCGAGGATGATCGGGGTGCGCTTGGCGTAGCGGGCTACGAGGAAAAGGGAAAGCAGCTGGGTCTTGTCGCCGATTTCGGCAATGGCAACGGCAGCGGTAGAGGCGAGAAAGGCGTCCATCAAAACAACTCCAGGGCGGATATCCAAGACATGAGACAGCCCACCTTCCGCCCATAGGAGGTGATCTGCCTCAGGTCTTGCCAATCCCTGCATTACGAACGCGGGACACGGTGGCCATGGAGATTGAGCCCCAAGTATGTTGACCACCGTCCGGCCGGATCTTTCGGCGCGGAGGCTACTCCCCTGAAGGAGGGTGCATGCTAGCCAATTAAGGCTGACATCGCAACTAGGTCCGCATCCGCCACACCGGAACCGCAGCTACGGCCACAAACACGGCGACCAGCCACCAGGCGCTGTGAAAGGCATCGATGGTGGGCAGGCCATCGCTGTGTGGACCGAATTCGACGGTCAGGGCCACGATATTAACGCCAAAGGCTCCACCGAGCTGCCGGGTAAAATTGATGGTGCTCGAGGCGGCACCCAGCTGCTCCGGCTGGAGCGGGTTGAGTGCGCCGGTGGACAGCGCCGGCAGCATGAAACCGATCCCGATCCGGCCCAGGATGGTCCACAGCGCCAGCCAACCGAACGCCAGGGTGACATCCGACACCGCAAACAGCATCGCCGAGACCGCAAACATGGCGATGCCGAACACCACCAGCTTGCGGGCACTCTGGCGATCGGCCAGGCGCCCGGCGAGCGGGAACGTGATACCCAGCACGATGCCGGCCGGTAGCATCAGCAATCCCGCTTCGGTCGCACTGAACCCCAGAGAGGTCTGGACAAACAGGGGCACCAGGTAGGTGGATCCGAACAATGCCAGGCCCAGGGCCATCGCGCCCAGGTTGGCATAGACAAACGCGGGGTTCCGCAGGAGCGCGATGTTGACCAGCGGATGCCGGGCGGTCCGTTCCCGCACCACGAACAGGGCCAGCAGTATGGCCGCCAACAACGCCTGCAGGCCGATGCGCCACTCGGCCCCGGCCAGTTCCTGCATGCGGTTGAGGGTATCCAGGGCCAGGCCGATGGTTGCCCCGAGCAGGAGCAGACCCGACAGATCAAAGCGGTAGGGTTCGGGGCGGGACGGAGGCAGGGGCAGAAACCGCCAGGCCATGAACACACCCAACATGGTGACCGGAGCAGGTGCAAACATGACGTAGCGCCAGCTCAGCTGGTCCACCAGGAAGCCCCCCAGCACAGGCCCCAGCGCGGGTGCCAGGATGACACCCATGCCGTAAATGCCCATGGCCTGCCCCCGGCGCTCCCTGGGGAAAATCCGGAACACCAGGTACATGCCCATCGGCTGCATCAGCCCCGCCATGGCACCTTGCCCGACCCGGGCGGCAATCAACTGTTCCGGCGTTCCCGCAAACCCGCCGGCAATGGAAATCAGGGTGAACACGACCATGGCGACGGCCAGGGTCTTGCGGACACCGAAGTGGTCCAGCAACCAGGAGGAAGCCAGCATGGTAGTGGTCATGGCGGCTATGAAACCGGTCGCAAGCCAGTGAACCTGGCCCTGGCGGATACCGAACTCCAGCATGATGTCATGCAGGGCCACATTGACCACCGTGGCACTGAGCACCGTGGCCATGGTGCCCAGCATGACGGTGCACACCGCCAGCCAGCGCCAGCGGTCGCCGTAGCGGGCCCTGAGTCCGTCGACCGTGTTATCCGCCAGGATGAAACTCCTACTTCTGCTTTTCGGCGTTTTCCATGATCTTCTGGAACACCTTCAGTGCGCCCTCGATATCCTCATCGCTGATGCCTTCCAGCATTTCCTCGCGCAACTTGGCCGCACGCTCCGAGAGATCATCCATGAATGCCCGGCCGGCATCGGTCAGATGCAGACGACGCGCCCGGCGGTCATTGGGGCAGGGCCGGCGTTCGATCAGCCCCTGCTGTTCCAGGCTGTCCAGCAGGCGCACCAGCGTGGGATTCTCGATCGCCATCAGGCTGGCGAGTTCGCGCTGGGTCAGCCCCTCGCCGCCCTGCTGCAGGTAGACCATGGTGCTCCAGCGGGCCTGGGTCACACCCAGATCCTTCAGGCGCTCATCCAGCATCTTGCGCCAGCGGCGGGTAACCCGGGCAACGGCAAAGGGGAACTGGTCTCTCATGGGTTATCGCTCCTGTCCGGTGGCCGCCCGGTCACTTGAAGCACCGGGGCTATCGGCCAAAAACTCACATTATGGGAAAGTCACCAATAGTATGCTAACCATTGAAATAAAAACAGATATCAGATCAAAAATATAATCGGGAAAACCGAGAGGAAGCCGGGTCAGCTGGTCCGACGCAGCTCCTCCTTCATCCCTTCGACCTCGGGAGACTCGTGAAATTCCTCGTTCCGCGGATCCAGTTCGGTCAGCACCGGCGAGGTCTCGGGCATGGCGGGCACGAAGTGCTCCTGCTGCTCCACCGGGACATCCTCGGTGTGATTGATGCGGTAACTGGTGATCAGTGCCAGCAGTACCAGGAATCCGGCGTTACCCAGGAACAGCCCCCTGGGGCCCAGGAGCCCGATCAGCTCGGCCATGACAATGGGGCCGATCACGCTGCCGACGCCGTAGCTGAGCAGCAGGGTGGCGCTGGCCGAAACAATGCGGCTGGTTTCCATTCGGTCATTGGTGATTGCCACGGCAATGGGATACACACTGGCCGACAGGCCGGTGAACAGACCCACCAGCAGAGTCAGCATGGCAAGATTCGTCGTTTCCAGTACACCAACGGCCCCGGCCGCCGCAGCCGCAATCAGAGCCACCCAGAACATGACCCGGCGGCGGTCAAACCGGTCACAAACGCGGCCGAGCGGCCAGGCCAGGATCATTGCCGCCACGATGGCACTGGCCATGAAGGTGGAGGTCTTGGCCACGTCCAGGCCCACCAGGGTGGCGTAGACCGGTCCCAGGGCATAGAAGCCACCAATCATGACGCCACAGATCAACGCACCGGCTACCCCGGAGAAGGACTGGCGGGCCAGGGTGAAGATGGACATACGGCTGGCCTGTTCGATCGCGGGCGCTTCCATCCGGGTCAGCGACAGGGGCACCAGCGCCAGAGTCAGCAGGATCGCAGCCAGCGAGAACGGCATGAAATTCGCCGGATCGCCGACGTTGACCACCAACTGGCCGCCCGCCGCCGACAGGTAGAAGACAATCTGGTACACCGCGAACAGGGCACCGCGGTTGGCATTGGTGGCGCGGCTGGAGAACCAGCTCTCGATCACCACGAGAACACTGGCGATACTGAAGCCGGAGAGCACCCGCAGGAACGCCCAGAACACCATGGACACCGCCATGGGGTACATCAGGGACGCCACGGCGGCCATGGCCGCAAACACCGCAAACGCCCGGATATGGCCTACCCGGCCAATTACCCGGTGTACATACAGGGTACCGAGCACGAACCCGATGGAGTAGCACACCAGCACCCAGCCAATCACGTCCGGAGCCACCTGCTCGATACTAAGCCGGATGCCCAGCAAGGTCATCAGGAAGGCATTGCCGCTCACCAGTAGCACGATGCTGAGAATCAGCGCAGACAGGGAAGTGACCATTCGGGTCATGACAACGGGCTCCGGGCGGCAGACAACGGACAGTAAGTATTTGGGCCAAAAGTTAGCACCAGCCTCCGGACTGTGCCGGCACGGCATTAGACCAGTGGCACCCGATGCAGGCTACTAGGGACTTCCCGAAACCCGCAAAATGTGATGCAGTGACTGATGGATGCCGCTCAAGCCGCGGTTTTTCGGGGTTTTTACATTAATGGGTCGTAACAGACCCTCTGACCCAGAGCAGGTAACATAAATCCAAGATAATCAATGGATCCGTGAGCGCCTGGATATGAAAAAGACGGACTGGCCCATCCGCTGGGATTTGCTGCTTCGCTATCGACTGATAGAAACTGTTGCCTTGTGGGAAGGTCGACTGACCACCAACCACATCTGCCACAGCTTTGGCATCGGCCGCCAGCAGGCCTCCAAGGACATCAACACCTACCTGCGGGAGCTGGCCCCGGGTAACCTGCTGTATGACCGTCACCTCAAGGGTTATGTGCCGGCGCCGAAATTCCGGCCGGTGGTTACCCGCGGCGAAGTCGGCGAGTATCTCGACCTGCTCGCCCGTCAGCAGAACCTGAGCCACACCTTCGAGTCACTGGATCTGGGCCTGCCGGACAGTCACGTGGTGGCAGGTCCCGGCCGGGTGATTCCCCCCGAAACCATGCGCGCCGTGGTGACCGCGACCCGTAATGGCAGGCAGTTGCGTGCCAGCTACACCTCTCTGAGTCGCCCGGAGCCGGTGGAAACCATTCTCGAGCCCCATACCCTTGTCTGCACCGGCGACAGCTGGCACCTGAGGGCGTGGTGCGACTCCAACCGGGAGTTCCGGGACTTTGCCCTGAGCCGTCTGCGTACAGTACCCGAAGCGCTGCGCCAGCGGGCCCGCCACACCAGCCAGCACGATGAGGACTGGCTCCGGGAGGTCAACCTGGTGATCACGCCGGATCGCCGCCTGACCGAAGCGCAACAGGACATCATTGCCCGCGACTACGGCATGCACGGCGGCCGCCTGACCATCCGGACCCGCGCCGCGCTGACCCCCTATGTCCTTTCACGCATGGGCATTACCTTTGACAACGAACATCCGGACCCCCTGGTTCAGCAGCTGGAGCTGGCCAACCCGGATGAGCTGGGTTTCGGCAGCCGCCGGGAACAGGCACTCAAAGCGGTGGCCGGACTCTGCTAGACTGGCCGGCGTGAAATCACCCGCGCTGTTTGCAGCCACAATCCTGGCCCTGATCCTGCTGACGCCCCTGGTGTCGGCAGCCACCGCCTGTGGCGGCGCCGCAACGCCCATTGCCCGCATCCAGGGCGAGGGCGACCGCTCCCCCTTCACCGGCCAGACCGTGACCCTCGAGGGTATCCTGACCCTCGACGCCCGGGGGAAAGGCGGTTTCCGCGGCTTCTACCTGCAACAGGCCGACGATCAGGCCGACGACAATCCGGCCACCTCCGAAGCCCTCTTTGTCTATACCCGTCGCCCGCAGGGCAGCCTGGGGCAACGGCTTCGGGTGACCGGTGAGGTGAAGGAATTTCATGGGCTAACCGAACTGGTCAATGTCCGGGAGCTGGAAGTCTGTGGCCCCGGGACCATGCCGGAAGCAGTCAGCCTGGAGTTGTCCGGGGACGCCACCTACGAAGCCCTTGAAAACATGCGGGTCTCCATCCCCTCATCCCTGACCGTGATCGACAGCTATAACCTGGCCCGTTACGGGGAGCTCACCCTGGCGCCCCGGGACCGGGTGATTGCGACCGAGTATCTGTCTCCCGGCCCGCTGGCTGAAAAGCTGAACGACGCCAACGGGCAGATCACTCTGGATGACCGCCAGGGGAATCGTGATCCGCGGCCCGTGCCCTGGCCACCGGGAGGTCTGGGGGCCGACAACACCGTGCGTACCGGGGATACCCTGCGTGGAGTCCGCGGTGTACTGGATTTCCGGTTCGGACAATGGCGGATCCAGCCCGGGTCGCCACCGGAGTTTATCGCCACCAACCCCCGCGAACCGGCACCGGCGCGCCCGGCAGGATCGGTGCTGCGGGTGATGACCCTCAACCTGGCCAACCTGTTCAATGGCAATGGCCGGGGCGGCGGGTTCCCGACTCCCAGAGGCGCAACAAACGAATCCGCCTACCGGCAACAGCAGGCACGCCTGGTCTCGGCGCTGACCGCCCCGGACCCGGACATCCTTGCAGTCAGCGAACTGGAGAACGATGGCTACGGCGACCACAGTGCCGCCGCCACACTGGCAAAGGCCCTGGGGCCGGACTGGCGCTATATCCGGACACCGGGGAAAGACGGCAACGACGCCATCCGTACCGCCCTGTATTACCGCCACGACCGGGTAATCCCGGTGGGCGAGGCACACCGGTTGACCAGTGGTCCTTTCCGGAACACGGGACGGCCACCGTTGGCGCAGGCGTTCCGGTTACGAAACAGCAATGACCCGGTCCGGGTGGTGGTTCCCCATCTCAAATCCAAGTCCTGCCGGGGAGCTACCGGCGCGGACCGGGACCAGGGCGATGGCCAGGGCTGCTATGCCCACCGCCGGACCCGGGCCGCCGAGGCGATTGCCGACTGGCTGGCGGGCCTGCCCGGGCAGGGGGCTGGCGCCGGCACCCTGATCACCGGTGATATCAACAGCTACACCCGGGAAACGCCCCTGGAGGTCTTCCGCCAGCGTGGCTACACCAGCATGGTGGCGCAACACCACCCGTGCACACCTGAGCACTGCCCCCATTACACCTACCGGTACAAGGGCCGCAAGGGTTCCCTGGATCATGCCCTCGCATCAGACCGCCTCGCGCCACGGGTTGTAAACGCCGTCACCTGGCGCATCAATGCCGACGAACCCAGGGCGCTGGGCTACCAGCATGATCTGGCCCCGGACAGCTCCGGGCCCTGGCGCTCCTCGGATCACAATCCGGTCATCGTCGACATCCGCCTCTGACCCTATCTGTCGGGCCCTCCTTCGCAGGTGACTCCCGCGCCCGAGCTGCAAGGCCGTTGAGCCAAGGCTGACTGATTCCCGACAGGTAAACTGGATCTGTGTCTCACTCCGACAGGACCTGTGATGAGAATTCCTGCCCCCAATTTCTGGCCCGCCGCCCGCACCGGGCAACGCTGGCTGCTGAATGCCCGACGCCGGGCGGCCACCGTTGACGGCCACCGGATGGTTTTCCTGGAGCGGGGCGAGCCCGGCCCCGGTCGGCCAACAGTCCTGCTGATCCATGGCTTTGCCGCCATGAAAGAGAACTGGGCCTTCTGGCTACGACGGCTGCCGCGGCACTGGCATCTGCTGGTACCGGATGTTCCGGGCCTGGGCGAAAGCGATTACCGGGAGGATGCCAGCTACCGGTACCTGGCCCAGGCCCTGCGCCTGCGCGAGTGGCTCGCCAGCCTGCCAACCGACAACATTCACCTGGTGGGTAGCTCCATGGGGGGCGCCATCGCCGCCGTACTGGCCCACGAGATGGCGCAGGCACCCCGTTCCCTGACCCTGCTCAACAGCGCCGGCATTCCCGAGCACCCCGATGTAGACCTGGATCTGCCATTCGAAACCGATCGCGACGACCTGCTGATTCCCCAGGACTGGAAAGGCGTCTACCGGATGTTCACCAGCGTCGGCAACGGCAAGGCCACGGCCACCGGTATCGCCATGGCCGGCCTGCTCGGGCCGGATCTGCTGAGCCGTACCGATGCCCTCCGGCATATTTTCGCGGACATGGTCGCGGACGCCCTGGCCCCGGCCCGTTACCTGGGGCCGGAATCGCCACCATTGCAGATCCAGTGGGGGGACCGGGATGTGATCACTCCAACCCGCTGCGTCCGCTGGTTCGAGACCGCCACGCCCGATGCCGAAGTGCATGTCTTTCCCCGGGTCGGCCACCTGCCGATGCTTGAAAATCCGGGCAAGTCTGCGGCTGTACTGGAACGCTTCATCGAACGCCATGCCGGCTGACTCCGGTGGATCGGGTCAGTCGGGCCAGTTGGCCCGACCGGCCTTGGCTCTCGTCAGACCAGCCATGGGAATGCTCAGCCACGCCGGCATAATCCCTCAACATCACCGATCCATTACATAACAAAAACGGTACTGAACGAGGAAACCCATGCGCGCCTCCGTCTCGACTGCTCAGGATCTGGGTATGCCGGCCATCTACCTGCACACCCTGGCCCGATTGCTCCACAGGATTGGCGTCGACGAACAGGATCTTCTGCTCCGCGTCGGCCTGGACCCCTCCCGCCTGAATTGTCCGGAACTCAGGGTAAGTCAGGCCCAGGCCAGCGAATTCGTCACCCGCGCCATCATCGAAAGCGGGGAACCCGGCCTGGGCATCCTGCTGGCCCGGGAAATGAAGCTGCCCCTCCACGGCACCCTCGGTACGGCGGTCATGAGCAGCCGGACCCTGAGGGACGCCCTGGAACTGGTGACCCGATACCTGACCCTGCGCGTACCGCACCTGAAGGTGAACCGCCACAAACTCGAGGGTCATGCCCGCTATACCGTGTCCTGCGACGTCGACATGGGCCCCCTGCAGGGCTTTATCCTCGATGCGACCCTGTTCGGCTGCGTTTTCATGGGAGCCCAGCTGACGGGCACGCCGGTGGATGGTACCCGGATTGTCAGGCGGGGCCCGGAACCCCACTATTTCCCGAGGTTTCGCCAGGTCATCCCGGTACCCGTGGAGTACGAAGCCCGGGAGGACGCCCTGATCATTCCGGAGAGCCGACTGGCCCTGCCAATCCGGTTCACCAACGACCAGCTGGCTGCGGCCTCCCGTGCCCAGTGCGAAGAGGCCCTGCAACGCCTGACCGAGGATGCCTGCTTCGCCAGCCGGGTCCGGCGGGTAATTGAAACCAGCCATCCGTTTCCACCCAAGCTGGCTCGCGTGGCCGGCACCTTGTTTGTCTCGGAACGCACCCTGAAACGGCGCTTGCAGGAGGAGGATTCCAGCTTCCAGAACCTGGTGGACCAGGTCCGGCTGGAACGGGCGGGGGAACTGCTGACAAGCACCGGCATGAACCTGAGCCAGATTGCCGATGCCCTCGGCTACGCCGACGCCGCCAATTTCACCCGCGCGTTCAAACGCTGGACCGGTGAAAGCCCGAGCCAGTACCGCAATAAAGCGCTCCGGCCCGTGGCCACAGCCTGATCAGTCGATTCCGATGATCTTGTGCATCTGCAGGGTCAGGCGCCAGCGGGGGTGGGCCAGGCAGTAATTAGTGGCCTTGCGGGTGTTGCTTTGCTTGACCGGGTCGTCACCGGACGCTGGCAGGCTTGGAGAGGCCATGGGTGACAGGAAGTAGTGCCGGGCCCGGATATACTCGAACCGTTCCGGCATGGCTAACGGCTGCGGATACACCAGCTTGAGTTCATCACAGGCCTCGATGACCACCGGCGCATCCGCCTTGGGGCTGACGCACAGCCAGTCAATGCCGGCCGGTGCCGGCAGGGTACCGTTGGTTTCCACGCCGACCTCAAAGCCGGCACGATGAAAAGCGTCGATCAGGGCTTCGTCGAGCTGCAACAGGGGTTCACCGCCGGTGCACACCACGTAGGGGCGGCCCGGCGCCTCAGGCCAGAGCTTGCGGATATGCCTGGCCAGCTCGTCTGCGGTTTCGAACTTGCCCCCATTCTGGCCATCGGTGCCGACGAAATCCGTATCACAGAAATCGCACACCGCGCCGGCGCGATCCTTTTCACGGCCGGTCCACAGATTGCACTTGCTGAACCGGCAGAAGACCGCCGCCCGGCCCGCCTGGGCACCTTCCCCCTGGAGTGTGTAGAACGCCTCTTTGACCCGGTACATCAGGCCTGCTCCTCGTATTCCAGCGGATCGGTCACGCCATTGGCGGCAAAGGCCTCAAGCCGTTCCACGCACGAACCGCAGCGGCCACAGGCCTTGTCCCGGCCGTTATAACAGGTCCAGGTCTGACTGTAGTCAAGGCCCAGCTTCAGTCCCTCGGCCAGGATTTCCCCCTTGTCCATACGAATCAACGGCGCCTCGATCCCCACCGGCTCGTAATTGGCTACCCGGCACACCGCATCCATCTTCTCGACAAACTCGGGGCGGCAGTCCGGATAGATGGCGTGATCCCCGCCGTGGGCACCGAACCAGACTGCCGAAGCACCTGCCGTCACAGCGTAACCGGTAGCCAGGGACAGCAGGATCATGTTGCGGTTGGGCACCACCGTCGCCTTCATGCTGTCCTCCTCGTAATGACCCTCGGGCACCTCGATGTCGGAGGTCAGGGAAGAACCACTCATGACTTCGGACATGGCGCGGATGTCGATTTCCTTGTGGGGAATGCCAAGGTCCGCGCATACTTGCCGGGCGCAATCGAGCTCACGGACATGGCGCTGGCCGTAATTGAAGGACAGGGCGTGAACCTTATAGCCACGGGCCCGGGCCAGGTGCAACAGGGTGAAGGAGTCCATGCCTCCGGAATAGATTACAACCACGGTTTCAGTCATTCAGGCTCCGCAAAGTTTCCGGGACAACAACAGCGTGTCATCGGGGTTTTACATTGAGTGGACATATTGTAACAGTGGACGCACAGGTTGGGTTCGCGTCTCGGGTACGGGCCGGGTAAACTCAACGAAAAACAACGCAGCAATGACCCTGACACCATGACCAGCGAATTCACTCCGGCATTCATCGATTTCGAGGCTTCGAGCCTGGATCTGATTGCGAGCTACCCGATCGAGGTAGGTATCTGCATGCCGGATGGAGACCTTCACAGCTGGCTGATCCGACCCCACGTACTCTGGCAGGACTGGTCACCAAGCGCAGAACAGATTCATGGCATCTCCCGGGACACCCTGAACGAGGAAGGCAAGGCGGTGGAGGAAGTGGCCCACCAGCTGAACCGTCTATTGCCGGAGCAGGTGTTCTGTGACGCCTGGACCTTCGACAGCTTCTGGCTGCACCGGCTGTTCCGGGCCGCGAGTGTGCAGCCCGAATTCCAGCTGGAATCCATCTCCATGCTGCTGAACAGCCAGCAGGTCCGGTTGTGGTCGGGCGTTCGTCAGCAGGTAATCTCCGAACTGGGATTACCCGTTCACCGCGCTGCCAACGACGCCCTCATCCTCCACAGGACCTGGCGGCGGATTATTTTCCAGGACGAAGCCGCACTGCAATGAACTGCAGGCCGTCCTTGAGGGTGTGCAGGGTCCAGTAAGTTGCCACGGCCATCAGTGCCGCGCCGGCAACGGTAAAGCTCAGGTCATCCCCTACAATCTTGTCCTGGGCCAGCACCATGTAAACCGCCAGGGCGGCGATCAGTGCAATTTCAACGATAAAATCAGAACGGAACTTGTTTCTGGCAGATCCGGGTTCGTCGGGCATTTGCTTCGGTTTCAACCTCTGTATTGAAGATAAATCGATTGACTGGTTAGTGTGCAAATTATCGCCAAATCCGACCGATCCATCTGTACGAAGTAGTGGCTACGAACTTTCCGAGATGCCAAAAAAAACGCAGCCAAGGCGGCTGCGTAGAAAGGAGAGATCCATTGATACCCGACTCGGCAGGTATCGCGGATTGCACAACGTAAAAACACGTGACGCTGCGAATTATGGGCTTCCCCGACGCACCCGTCTGTACGGGTTTGCCGAAGCCGGAGGGCTCTTGCAAACCGTCCGATAGCCTATACACTGAGTAGTGAACCGAAACCAAAGAGCCGGTATGACCAGGATGATTTTACAGTTCATTGTTTACCCAGCCGCTGATTGCCAGAAAGGGCAGTCTGCGCGCGCCATGGTGAAAGACATCTAACGGCTTTCGGTCAGTCCCGGGAGCCTTCGCAGCGACCGGGTCAGCTTCTCCGCCAAACCCCGGTTGCCCTTGGCTCCGGGGTTTTTGTTTTTGCAGCCGCAAAACGACAAGGAGAACATCATGAAAAGACGTCCGACAACACGTGCGGCGAACCAGCCGATGGGCAACCGCCAGGGCCCGATCAAGCGCCCGGAAAAACTGCCGCTGCTGGATGCGATCTGCAAGAAGCTGAACCAGCGCGTCAACCTGGACGATGAACAGCGGGTGCTGGGACTGTATGAGCGAGGCTGGATCTTCAACGGTGTGCTGGCCAATCTCAGTGGCGCCGAGGCCCGGTATGTACGGGCACTGGCCACCCGCTACAATTCCTGGATTGCCCGCCAGGTGGCCTGAGCAGGCAGCCAGCTTCGAACGGAAAGACTGGACCGGTCAATGTTGCCGGTTCAGTCCCTCCAGCATCGCCATCTCACCACCGTGAACCATCGCGTAGTTATTGATCACATCGTGAATCTTGTCCTGGGAATAGGGCTTTACCACGTAGCCGTTGGCACCGGCGCTGATCGCCCGCTGGATGCTGTCGATGGAATCGTCCGCGGTCACCAGCACAATATGCTGCTCTTCCCGTCGCCGCTTGAACTGCTGCATCAGCTCATGGCCATCGCCATCCGGCAATCCCAGATCCAGCAGGATGATGTGGTACTCACTGGCGTCGAACGCCTGCCTCGCTGAGACTGCATCCACCGCCCCGGTCACTTCCGTGGCACCGGCCCGGTAGAGCATTTCCACCAGGCGTTCCCGCATCAGGGGCTCGTCTTCCACCACCAGAACTTTCAGATCCGTCATCGGTTTTCTCCACTGATTCCTTGGCTGTAACTTGTATCACAACATTGCCGATTACAGCCGGTCATTGCCGGTCCGCCGGGGCAGGTCCAGGGGTGCCGGCCGGGGCCTGCTGTCCTGCTCCGGGCTGTCTGCCGGCCTGCCATCGTCCTGCCCCAATGCCAGTGCTTCGGTGCCAAACCGGGTCAGCAGGTTACTGATGCTCACCGCGGTGCTGTAGAGCGATATGGCGATGATCAGCAGGACCGGCTGGACGAAAGCAACAAAGCCGGGCACTTCCTCGTTACCGACGATGCTCAGCATCAGGATAATGGAAGGACCGAGCACCACGAACAGGGTCAGGGCAATAAAGAAGACAATCCGCTCCTTGTACCGTCCCAGCTCCCGGTTGGTCACCAGGCCCAGGACAAACTTGCCGATCGCCAGGCCCGCCAGGATGGCGGCGGCAATGCTCAGATCCGGCTGCATCAGGGTGTCGTACAGCCGCCCGTCCCAGAGCCGTTGCATACCGATCACCAGGAAGGGAAAGAGCACAAACAGGATATCGGCGTAGGTTCCGTACATCATGCTCAGGGAATACTGTTCACTGCGTTGGGGCGACCTGTCTGTCATGGCATTTTCCTGTTGTTGCTGTTATCGGATACGCAGGGTTGTGTCGCTGCTGCCGCGCGAGCACGGTCTATCATGTCATCGAGTACGGCCAGTTCCCTGCCAATCCGGCTCCAGTCCGGCTCGCCAGGATCCTTCAGCGTGGCTTCGAGAATCCCGGCCTGCCGGGTCATCGCCGGGTATCCCATGGCCCCGGCGGTACCCTTGATCTGGTGTGCCTCGGTGCGCAGGGCGTCGGCCTGCCGGTTCGCAAGCGCGTCGTCCATCACCCGCTTGCGTTGGGCCAGGCCCTCCAGAAAGCGGGCCACGAGGGCGGCAATTTCCCGGTCCTCATCGGGCCCCTGATCGTCCCGCTGGGGACTGGCCAGATACCGGCCCAGAATGGCCTCCAGGCGTGACTGGTCTATCGGTTTATTCAACACCCCGTCACACCCGGCTTCAAGCAGGGCATCGGTTTCCTGCTGATCACCGGCGGTGAAGGCAATGATCGGGTGCCGGAATCCGGCCTGACGAAGCAGCCGTGTCGCGGCCACGCCATCGAGCCCGGGCATGTGCCGGTCCATCAGCACCAGATGCACCGTGTCCGACAGTGCCGTGCGCACCGCCTGGTCCCCGCCACTGACGGTAATAACCTCCAGCCCCAGCCGGCGCAGCATGCGCTCCACCAGCTGCCGGTTTTCCTCGTTGTCCTCCGCGACCAGTACTCGGCCCTGGTAACTACCGCGCCGGTCCGGCACCGCGTCCTGTCGCACCACCAGATAACGGGCCAGCACCTCGTAGAAACTCTGCTTGTCGATGGGCTTGGCCAGGTGTTCGTTACAGCCGGCCCGGCAGTAATCGGCAATGTCCTCGGCCATTACGTTGGCGGTCAGGGCAATCACCGGCGTATTCACCCCTGCCTCCCGGAGCGCGGCAGTGGCATCCCGGCCATTCATCACCGGCATCTGGATATCCATCAGGATCAGGTCGAACGGTTCCCGGATGGCCAGTTCCAGGGCTTCGGCACCATTGACCACGTGTACCAGATCCGCGCCGGTGCGCGACACCAGCAGGGACACCAGGCGACGATTAACCTCGTTATCCTCGGCACAGAGAATACGACCGGTCAGCCGGGGTGCAGCCACCATGGGAATGGCACGCCGGCGCTGGCTGAGTTCGGAGGCATCCCGGAGAAAATGCACCTGATCCAGCGGGCCGGTGCGGATTGACAGCTCGAATTCGCTACCCTCACCGTAGGTGCTGGCCACGGTGATATCACCTCCGAGCAGCTCCGCCAGCCGTCGGGAGATACTCAACCCCAGACCGGTACCGCCATACTGGCGTGAAATCGCGGCACTGCCCTGGGCGAACGGGTCGAACAGCCGGCGCAGCTGTTCCGGTTTCATGCCGATCCCGGTGTCCACCACCCGGGCCATCAGCATCCCGGCCTCCCGATCACACCTTATGCCCAGGGAGATCGAACCTTTTTCCGTAAATTTGAGCGCATTTCCACACAGATTGATGATGATCTGCCGAAAGCGGGTGGGGTCGGTGCGGATCTGCTCGGGCAGCGGATACTCGCAGATGATGGAGAAATCCAGACCCTTCTCCCGGGCACGGGGAGTGAAGAAAGCCCGGATCTCGTCCAGCAGCTCCGGCAGATTGACCGGAATCACATCCACATCGAGCTTGTTGGCGTCGATCTTGGAGTGGTCGAGAATGTCGTTGACCAGATCGAGCAGGTGGCGGCCGCTACGCACCACCGTCTCGGCGCTGCTCTTCTTTTCGGTCTCGGTCAGTTCCGGATCCAGCAAGGTCTCGCCGTAGCCGATGATCGCTGCCAGCGGCGTCCGGATCTCGTGGCTCATGTTGGCCAGGAACTGGCTCTTGGCCTCGGCCGAGTTGCGCGCCAGCTCTTTCTCCAGCCGCTCCTGTTCCCGTTCCCGCTCGATCCGCTGGCGCTGTCGGCTCTCGGTCACATCGATGCAGGTGCCCTCCAGATGAGTGGGCTCACCGTCGCTATCGTAGGCGGTATGCAGGGATATGGTGGCCCAGCGTTCCTCGCACTCCCGGGTCAGGTAACGGGCCTCGATGCCCTTCACGGTGCCCCGGGCCTCCAGCTGCTCCACCACCAGACGCCGCAGGCGGTCGTCGGCGATACAGGTTTCCAACACATCGGGATTACGCCGCAGCAACTCCCGGTTGCTGTTGTAACCGAGCATTCGGGCCATGGCCGGGTTGGCGGTCACGAACTGGCGGTCCGGAGACATCTGGAACACCCCCTCCACGGCATTATCGAACAGCGACTGGTAACGGCGGAGGTTGGCCAGTGCCCGCTCACTCCAGCCCAGGGCCTCCCCCTGCACCTGCTTGATGCGGTCAGCCAGGGCAAACGAGAACAGGATGATCTGGGCGGTAAGGCCAAACTGGGGCGAATAGCTGGTGAAGGTGTTCAGTGGCAGGTACCCCATGACCGTCAGGGCATAGATCCCGAACCCGATCAGGGCCAGGGTCCAGGCAAAGAAGTAGGACCGCGCCGCCGGGTTGTAGTAACGCCAGGACAGGTAACTGACCACGATCAGGATAATACTGAGCAGAATGGAGCCGAGCACGATCCACTCCATGGCCACGTGGTAGGGCAGGAAGAAGCAGAGTACGAAGGTGGCCCCGACCGAATACAGGCACAGGCGAACAATCTGGTCCAGGTCCCGGGAACGTTCCCGGGTCTCCAGCAGCGAACGGGCCATCAACAGGCCCCAGAACCAGGTCAGTACGATCTGGAAGTGCAGGTATTCCTTATTGAACAGGACCGGGCGGCTGTCCAGCAGCTGCACACCATGTACCTGCTCGGTGAAGATGAAGATGGTGGCCGAGACCAGGTACAGGACGTAATAGACGTTACTGCGTTCACGCACCGAGACCGCGACGAACAGGTTGTAGGCCAGGATCGCCAGCACCGCCCCCAGCAGGACGCCGCGGACCGCTTCGTCCACGGACACCTTCTCGATGTAACTGTCCGGATGCCAGAGGCTGATGGGAAGACGGAAGGTATTGGTGTTGGTAATCCGCATGTACACCGTGTTGACGGTGTCCGGCGCCAGCTTCAGGCGGAAGGTCGGGTTGGGAACAGCCAGGTCCCGCTCCTGCCAGTTATCCTGGTACCCGGCCTGGCGCTGGTCCACCAGCTCGCCGTCACGTACCAGGAAGAGATTGACCTGATCCACCAGGGGCAAAGCCAGCTCCAGGATCCAGTCGGTCCTGGCCGCGCCGGCCCGAGGCTTCAGGTCCATGCGGGTCCAGTAGGCGGATTCGGTATAGCCGAAGTTGAGCACGCCGCCTTCATGGCGGGTGAAGGCCCCGGGCTCCAGTGCCAGCACCTCCCGGAATGTCAGGGATTGCCCGGGATCTTCCAGGTACGAGACGCAACTGCCCAGGTTCCGGATGCTGCTGGTATTAGAATCAAGCACCAGCTTGCCGTCACGGCACAGGTCCTGTGCCGCCACCGTCGACGGCAGCAAAACCAGCGCCAGCAGCACCCATACCATCAGGGCCGGGACCGAAACCAGGTTTGTGAGCCGTTGCTGCAAAATGTGATCTCCGCGAGGGCAGATGCCGGTGTTATGTTTTATTGTCAGCATTCGGGCCGAAGCGGGCCCCGCGCGTATCCACTTTAGCGGTTAATGATCCGTAACGCATCTCAGGGCCTTCTGAAATGAGACATTCCTGCATTTTCGCCGTCTTTTCCCTCGCTTTGGTGAACCTTGGCGGTTGTGGCCTTGAGGACACCGGCCCATCGGCGCTGAATCCGGCCACCAACGTGGACCCGGTGTTCTCCAGCTTCACCCTGACCGAGCGAACGTCCACTACCCTGTTCCACGACCTTTCCCTGGCCGTCGAACCGGCCACGTCAGACAACAGCCACGCCAGCGCCATGGCCAGGGACATCCGCCAGCAGCTGTCCGCGTTTCTTACCATCGTCTACAACGACGCGACGCCTCCAGCGATTAACTCTGTGCGCAACCCCCTGGATCTCATGCGCCGGGTCATCGGTGAAGGGGAGATCGCGAACTTTGTGGAGGCCCGCCAGTACATCAGCGCCCGGATCGACGCCGGCGAAGCCGGCGAGTACAGCAACACCACCAACGATGTGTCTGTCCGCTTCACCGATCAGGGCGCGTTCGAGGAAGGACTTCCGGTGGCAGACTATGAATGGCGTTATCCCATCGTCAAATGGGTCTACACTCCGGACACCGCGAACCTGGTGACCCGGGTGTTTACCTGGGTTTCCTCCGGCACCTTTCCCGAAGGCAGCACCCGGCCAAGCGCGACCCTCGGTACCGAGTTCGAGCCCCGAGACTTCACCGTCAGCGGCTACAACGATCAGGCCCGGCTACACAGCGAAGGCAGCATTGTGATCGCGGGCGAGCGGGAAATGGCGTTTGTCCGGGAGTATGACGGGCTGGATACGGACACCATCAATATCGACGGCACCAACATTGGTACCAATCAGGGCACTACCGGAGGTCCGGAGTTCTCGTTTGCCGGCGAAACCGTCGACTGCCTGAAAATCCGGATGCTTTACGCCGAGCAACGGGTCGAGGTGTTTACCTCACTGGATCAGCCGCCCCGGGTGGAGGATCCGGACAACCCCGGTGAACTCATGGCCAATCCCGATTACTGCCTGAACCGGGATGCCTCGACCCACAGCTACCAGGCAATGACCACCGGGCTACGCATCTGAAGCAGTATTCAGCACGGGCCACCGTCCTTCAGGTTCCAGCTCTGCAGAAAGCCCTTCTTGCGATCGAGCAACCGTTCATAGGTCGAGATCAGGATATCGGCGTGGGGTGCCCGGCTCAGGCGAAGGCTGGCGATACGGCGTTCGAGATGTTCGACTTCCGAGCTGATGCGCTCGCGCACATGGCTGCGGACACTGTCGTGCTGATCGAGCCTGACGGCCCGGCGGATGGGTTTTTCGGGGGAAGCTGGCTTGTCCATTTGCGGCCTCGTCCATTGAGTCATGAATAATCCATATTCGTTCAGCGAGAGTCTGCCCCTTTCTACGGTAGCCTGCAATAAAAATGAATATAGTTTCACTTTTATTGACGGTTCCGGGGGCAGGACCACGTCGACCAGCATCTTACACGACGAATCCCCTGCTATAGTTCCTTGTAGCACCGAATCTCTCAATCGGCCAATTCCGGCCCGCAATGAATCGAGCACGCCATGACCCAGACCACCATTGCCGACACCCTGCGCGAATACCAGTCCCTGCTGGAGCTGCTGGACGATGCCTACTGGGAAGCGGGCAGCATCCAGCACAAGGACATGCTGTATGACATCATCAGCGTTCTCAGTCAGGAGATTGCGGAGATCAACAAACTGAACACCCAGGACCACCACTATCCCTACGAAGTCATCACCGAAGGGATGCGGCGCCTGGTACCCAAGCTGGAGCGGCTGGATGAACAACGCGAGGACGTGATCCAGCGCACCCAGACGCTGACCGATTTCCGGGACCTGCTGTCATCGGTCCTCGGCATCCTCGAAGCGCAGGTGCAGACCCTGTAATCAGGCAGCTACCAGGGGCCGCTGGGTCTCCGGAATCAGGGGGAACTGCCGGC
Source organism: Marinobacter szutsaonensis (assembly GCF_039523335.1). NCBI lineage: Bacteria > Pseudomonadati > Pseudomonadota > Gammaproteobacteria > Pseudomonadales > Marinobacteraceae > Marinobacter > Marinobacter szutsaonensis. Next base: position 2,111,516 of record NZ_BAAAFC010000001.1, read on the forward strand.
ACACGGTATAGACGAACTTCGCCAGCGCCGGCAGGTGATGCGCGACAATAGGCAGCCCGGTATTGAGCAGGCTGACGGAAATATCCCGGGCCGGGTCCGCCCAGCACAGTTTGTTGATCAGCCCGACATGGCCGAAGGCGTAACGGCTGTTCGGCCCCCACAGGCCGACGGGATTGCCCCCCAGCATCATGCCGGCACTGAAGCGCATGGGAACCAGCATGGTGCGGTCGATCTGCAGGGAGCCGAATTGCTGGATGGCACGCTTGACCGTGATTTCACTGCAGATCCTGCGGCCGTTCCAGACGCCCCCGTTGAGCATCATCTGGAAGAACCGGCCCATTTCCTCGGCGGTCCCGCACAGGTTCCCGGCCGGAATCACCGCCTCCTGGAACCGCGGGTCGTTGGTCACCGACTCCACCGTTCCGATATCGCCGCCCAGGGCCCGGCGCACCACCCAGGACACCGGGAAATGCGGTGTCGGACCGGTGGCGTAATTGACGGCCAGGTCATTGAGATTCTCCGGCGCAATGCCATAGGTGAACCACTTCATCCCCATGGGCTTGCGCAGGTGCTTGTCCAGGTAGTTCTCGATGGTATCGCCGGTGACCTTTTCCAGCACCCGCTGCAACACGAAACCACCGGTGATTGCATGGTAGGCGACCTTGGCGCCGTCCACTTCCACCGGTCGGGCCTGACAGAGGATGCGCCAGATTTCGTCCCGGTCCCAGAGCACCTCGATGGGTGTCTCCCGGGGAATGGCCGGAATCCCGCCCCGGTGGGAAAGAATCTGGTGCACGGTGATGGTTCGCTTGCCACGGCGGGCAAACTCCGGGCAGTAGTAGGACACCGGGTCCATCAGGTTCACCAGCCCCTGCTCCGACAACATATGCATCAACAACGCCGTGACCGCCTTGGAGGCGGAGAAATAGCAGACCGGGGTGTCCGTGGTCATCGGTACCCGCACCACATCGCGGCCATCGTGGGGACCGTTGCCACTGGCATGGCCGATGGCCCGGTGCAGGACCTGGTGCCCCCGGTGCCGGACCGATACCTGGATACCCGGGTGGACCCCGGTACGGTATAGCGATTCGACGCTCTGCCAGATCGCCTCGACCGTTTCCCGGCTGATACCGGCGGCGTCCGGATGTTCACCGGCCACGTCCCGACTGGTGACGGAACTCAGGTCTTTGGCGATCAATGAGGTATTCAGGGCTCGACGGGCAATGGGGATCATGGCTGGTACTCTGACATCCTGGACTGATTTTTATTGTAGTGTGGACAGCCCAACCGTCGGTGGCATTGGCCGAAGCGGAACCCGGTTCGCGTCACTGGCTGCACTCAGCCGCGGGCGTCCTTCCGGTCATTATGATCCCCATCAGCCTCCGGCGCCATCACCACACAGTTCCGGCCCCGGCTCTTGGCCGCATACATGGCCCGATCAGCCGCCGCACAGAGTGTGGCCGCATCGGCCCCGTGATCCGGATAGACCGCCACACCGACGCTGATGGTGATGGGAACCGGCGCTCCCCCATCCAGCGGATAGAGCTGGCCACTGACCCGGTGACGGATCCGTTCCGCGGTTTCATGGGCTTCATGGACGCCCATTTCCGGCAGGATGATGACAAACTCCTCGCCGCCAAACCGGCCTACCGAATCGACACTGCGCACGCTGTCATCGAGCAACTGGCTGACAGACCTCAGCACCGAGTCGCCGGCAGCGTGGCCGTAGGTGTCGTTGATTTCCTTGAAGTGATCGAAATCCACCCATAACAGTGCCATGGGACGGTTATAACGGCGCGCCCGCTCCAACTCTTCTTCCAGCAGGCGCGAGCTTTCCCGCCGGTTATACAGGCCGGTCAGGGGGTCGCGGGTTGCCAGCTCCTCAAGCTCGTCCTCCAGTGCCTTGCGGTCGGAAATATCCAGGATGATGCCTTCCAGCAGGATTTCGCCGTCATCGTCCTCAACACCACGGCCACGCTCCCAGACCCAGATCTGCCGGCCATCCTTGCGGATCAGCGGGTATTCGATGGAAAAGGGTTCCCGATTCTCAACCGCCTTCCTGACCTCCTCCACCACCTGTTCGCTACTCTGGGGATCGGCCATCAGCTCGGCAAAGCTGACCTTGCGGTTGCGAACCAGTTCCCCGGGCAGATAGCCGGTCAGCCGTTCGCAGCCCTGGGACACGAACAGCATGGTCCAGTGTTCGTCAAATCGGCAGCGATATGCCATGCCCGGGAGGTTATCCATCAGCACCGAAAGTTGGCGCTCGCGACGGCGCAACGCCTGACGCTGGTCATACTGCAGAGCCAGCAACTTGCGATCCTTGTGAAACTGCCGAAGGGTGGCGGCAAACAGAACCGCTCCCGTCACCATGATGAACAAAAAGCCCTTCCAGGTCTGGACCAGGGACAACGTGTCGACGTCGGAGAACCAGGCTTCGGCAAGCCGGTCCGAGAAAACGACCCAGACCAGCCCGGCGGCAATATAGATTGCGGCCGCCCACAGGGCCCGGCGGGCGGGACCCCGGTGATCGGACAATCGCCTGTTCCGCTGCTTGTCGACACCGGTTGAAGCCATGGATACCCTGTTATCAGATAACGGTGCTGGATGTTTACGAAAATAGCCGCACCGGGCCCATAAGTCGAGCATAATGCCAGTCGTCCCGCCAACCGCAGCAGGAGTAGCCATGACCCCCGGAATCAATGTGGCGAAGAAAGCCAGGGTTCCCCACCGGATTCACGAATACGACCACGATCCCAACAGCGAAAGCTACGGCACCGAGGCGGCTGAGAAGACCGGCGCCGATCCGGCCCGGGTGTTCAAGACCCTGGTGGCCTCGGTGGACAACCGGGAGCTGGTGGTGGGTGTCCTGCCGGTGACCGCAATGCTGAGCATGAAACTGATCGCCAAGGCTGCCGGCGGCAAGAAGGCGACCATGGCGGACAAGCAGGAAGTCCAGCGGGCCACCGGCTATGTCCTGGGCGGCGTCAGCCCTCTGGGCCAGAAACGGCGCCTGAAAACTTTCATCGACCAGTCCGCCCGCAATTTCGACACCATCTATGTCAGCGCCGGCCGCCGGGGCCTGGAAATCGAGCTGGCACCGGAGGATCTGGCACACCTTACCGCCGGCCAGTTTGCCGACCTGCAACAGGAATAAGGAGCCCCAGTGCAGCACGCAACGGATTTGCTACTGATTGGCGGTACTTTATTGTTGGCCCTGGCGGCCCATGGCCTGGGTCAGAAGATTCATGTGCCGCGGGTTACCCTGATGTTACTGGTGGGTGCCGTATCCGGGCCGGACATGCTTGCCCTGCTACCGGAAAACAGCGATAAGAGTTTCGGCTTTGTCACCCAACTGACGCTCGCAATGGTGGGTTTCCTGCTTGGCGAACGGATGTCCGTCAAGAACCTGAATGAAGGGCGGGAAGCGCTGATCGTGAGCCTCGCCGTCACCCTGGCGACGGCGGTCGTGGTTGCAGTGGTGGTATGGCTTCTCACTGGCAATATCGCTGCTGCGTTGCTGCTTGGTTCTATCGCCACTGCGACCGCGCCGGCGGCCACCCTGGACGTGCTCCGGGAAGCCGGGGCCCGGGGCCCTCTGACCCGCCTGGTCTACCAGGTGGTGGCCATCGATGACGCCTGGGGCGCAATTCTGTTCAGCCTCGCCCTGGTCACAATCGGGCTTCTGGCCGGTTCTGCGGAAACCGGCACCACCGCGCTGCTGCACGGAGTTACAGAAGTCGGCGGTTCGATCGTGCTCGGGCTTCTGCTGGGCTTCCCCATGGCCTGGCTGACCGGGCGTCTGCGACCGGGGGAACCCATGTTGCTGGAGTCCGCCGGCTTTGTGTTCGTGGCGGCGGGCCTTGCCGGCCTGTTCGATCTGTCCTACCTGCTGACCTGCATGACCCTGGGGGTGGTGGTTGCGAACAGGGCACGTCACCATGTCCGGCCCTTTCGCTCCATTGAGGGAATCTCTGAGCCGTTCCTGGCGTTGTTCTTTTTCATGGCCGGCTACCAGCTCGAATGGTCGGCCCTGCCAACCCTTGGAGCCCTGGGGTTGGCCTATGTCGGCGCCCGGACCATCGGCCGCCTGCTCGGAGGGCAGGTCGGTGGCTACCTGGCCGGCTCAGACCACCACACCCGCAAACGCATCGGCGCCTGCCTGATGCCCCAGGCCGGGGTAGCCCTGGGTCTTGCCCTGGTCGCCACCGACCGGTTTCCGGAAATGAGCTATGTTTTACCCCTGGTCATCGGGGCGACGGTGATATTCGAACTGGTGGGGCCGCCGCTCACCCTGATCCAGCTTCGCCGTGCCGGGGAAACAGGCAAGGGTTATGAGGAAGAACCGGACGAGGACTGACCACGGGCATTAAAAAACCCGGAGCAGCTCGGAGCTGTCCGGGTTTCATCTCAGGTGGCCGGAGCAGACGCCCGGCCGGTTTCCCGAGGGATCACTTCACGGATGCGCAGGCATCCTCGAGGATCTTGTTGAGGGTCTTGCTCGGCTGCATGACCTCGCAGACCTTCTCCATCGGCGGGTGATAGTAACCACCGATATCTGCAGGATGGCCCTGGACCACAGTCATCTCTTCCAGGATCTTGTCCTTGTTCTCTTCCAGCTGCTTGGACAGCTTGGTGAAGAACTCTTTCAGTTCCTTGTCATCGTCCTGCCTGGACAGTTCCTCGGCCCAGTAGCGGGCCAGGTGGAAGTGGGAACCGCGGTTGTCCAGCTCACCGGTGACCCGGGACGGAGACTGGTTGTTCTCCAGCAGGCGCTCGGTGGCCTTGTCCAGGGTCTGGCCCAGCAGGCGGGCACGCTCGTTGTGCTGCTTTTCGCCCAGCTCGTCCAGGGACACGGCGGTGGCCAGGAACTCGCCCAGGGAATCCCAGCGCAGGTGGTTTTCCTGGATCAGCTGCTGCACGTGCTTGGGTGCTGAGCCGCCGGCACCGGTCTCGTACAGACCACCACCATTGAGCAGCGGTACGATGGACAGCATTTTGGCACTGGTGCCCAGTTCCAGAATCGGGAACAGGTCGGTCAGGTAGTCACGCAGGACGTTGCCGGTCACGGAGATGGTATCCAGACCACGGATCAGACGCTCCATGGTCCAACGGATCGCGCGCACCGGAGACATGATGCGGATGTCCAGACCTTCGGTATCGTGATCCTTCAGGTAGGTCTCAACCTTCTTGATCAGCTGGGCGTCGTGGGCACGCTCATCGTCCAGCCAGAACACCGCCGGCATGCCGGTGGCACGGGCACGGCTGACCGCCAGCTTGACCCAGTCACGGATCGGCAGGTCCTTGGTCTGGCAGGCGCGCCAGATGTCACCCTGCTCGACGTTGTGCTCGGTCAGAACGATACCATCTTCCGCCACAACACGAACGATGCCGTCTTCCTTGATTTCGAAGGTCTTGTCGTGGGAGCCATACTCCTCGGCCTTCTGGGCCATCAGACCGACGTTGGGGACAGTACCCATGGTGGTCGGATCGAAGGCACCGTGGGTCTTACAGAAGTTGATCACTTCCTGGTAGATGGTGGCGTAGGTGGACTCCGGCATCACCGCCTTGGTGTCCTTGAGCTTGTTGTCCCGTGCCCACATCTTGCCGGAGTTACGGATCATCGCCGGCATGGAGGCGTCAACGATGACGTCGCTCGGTACGTGCAGGTTGGTGATACCCTTAACGGAATCCACCATGGCAATTTCCGGGCGGTGCTCGTAGCAGGCGTGCAGGTCTTCCTGGATTTCTTCCTGCTTGGATTCCGGCAGCTGCTTGATCTTCTCGACCACGCTGGAGAGACCGTTGTTCGGGTTCACGCCGATCTCGTCGAACAGCTCACCGTACTTGTCGAACAGGTCCTTGTAGAAAACCTTCACCGCGTGACCAAACACGATCGGGTGGGAGATTTTCATCATGGTGGCTTTCACGTGCAGGGAGAACATGACACCGGTCTTCTCGCAGTCTTCGATGGCATCCTCGAAGAACTTGACCAGGGCCTTCTTGCTCATGAACATGCCGTCGAGCACTTCGCCTTCCTGCAGCGGCAGGTCGGACTTCAGCACAGTCTGCTCGCCCTTCTTGTTCTCGAACACGATGCGGGCGTTGGTGGCCTTGTCCAGGGTTACGGACTGTTCGCTGGAGTAGAAATCACCACCGCGCATGTGCGCCACGTGAGTCCGGGAAGCAGGACTCCACTCACCCATGGAGTGCGGATGCTTGCGAGCGAAGGCCTTGACCGCGGCCGGGGCGCGACGGTCGGAGTTGCCTTCGCGCAGTACCGGGTTGACGGCACTGCCCAGGACCTTGCTGTAACGGGCCTGGATTTCTTTCTCTTCGTCAGTCTCCGGATGCTCCTTGTACTCGGGCACCTTGTAGCCCTGCTCGTTCAGCTCTTTGATGGCTGCGCGCAGCTGGGGGATGGACGCGGAGATGTTCGGCAACTTGATGATGTTGGCGTCCGGATCCTTGGTGTACTCACCCAATTCAGCCAGGGCATCCGGAACCCGCTGGTCTTCCTCGAGGTAGTCGGGAAACGCTGCCAGGATACGCGCCGCGAGAGAGATATCACTGGTTTCGAAGTCGATACCAGCCGGCTTGGCGAAGGTTTCCAGGATGGGAAGCAGTGACCGGGTGGCGAGGGCGGGGGCCTCGTCGGTCAGTGTGTAGACAATCTTGGCTTTGGATGATGTCATTTTCGTCCTCAGGCTATTGGGTGGGTTCAGGACGGTCATTGCAGGGTCAGGCGTCTTTTGGACGTCCGGCCTGTGCCATGACTGATTTCGGAACTTTTGATAGACCTACTAAGATACCATTTTTTCGTAATTTTTGGTTACGATCTTAGTATTAGAACGGACTAAAAATGCCTGATCTTCGGTTACAGGACGATGAAATGGCGGGAATTTACGAAATTTTCTAACATTATGATTTTTCTGGTTTGGGAGTATCGCGGTGGTGTGGCCGCCTCCCAAAACCCGCTCAAGCCCGTCCATGGGGCGCTTGAGCTCCGCCATCCATGGCTCCGCACAGTTTTGGAAGGCGGCCACACCACCGCTCTTAGACCACTCAGTTAAGCCCCCGAACCAGGGTCCGACACGGCGTATTTCAACCCGATTTTGTCAACAATACGCCATGCCACGCCATCCAGGTTCTCTAACCTTCCGGCAACAAATTGGCCTGCTGCAGCCGGTCCCGGATCTGGTCCAGGGCTTCCGGATTGCCCAGGGCATCCCGGTTGTCGGCTTTTTTCGAGCCGCTGATCAGCCGGGCCACCGCCAGCTCTACCTTCTTGCCGCTACGGGTATAGGGAATGTCCGGCACCTGGACGATGTGTTTGGGCACATGCCGGGGGCTGGCGCCTTCGCGGATTCGGGTTTTGAGCTGTTTTCTCAGGTCGTCGGTGACGTCCTGGCCGTCGGCGGGAACAACCAGCAGAACGACTTCCACGTCGCCTTCGATCTGGCGGCCGACCACGAGGCTGTCTTTGACCTCGGGGATGGTTTCCACCTGGCGGTAGATTTCGGCGGTGCCGATGCGCACGCCGCCGGGGTTGAGGGTGGCGTCGGAGCGGCCGTAGATGATGGCGCCGCCGTGTTCGGTGAATTCGATGAAGTCGCCGTGGGCCCATACGCCGGGGAAGGTGTTGAAGTAGGCGTCGCGGTAACGCTCGCCGTTGGGGTCGTCCCAGAAGCATACGGGCATGGACGGCAGGGGCTGGCGGCAGACAAGTTCGCCTCGGCCTTCGCTGACCGGTTTGCCGTCATCGCCGTAGGCGACGGCGTCGACGCCGAGGAAGCGGCACTGGATTTCACCGCGGCGTACCGGCAGCAGCGGGGTGGAGCCGACGAAGCAGCCGCAGATGTCGGTGCCACCGGCGATGGAGCCGAGTAGCACGTTCGGGGCGCCGTCGGTGTACATCCAGTCGTAGTCTTCCGGCAACAGTGGGGAGCCGGTGGAGAACACCACGCGCAGGGCGCTCTGGTCCAGGGTTTTCGCGGGCTGGAGTTCGGCCTTGCGGCAGCCGGCAATGAAGCGGGCGCTGGTGCCAAAGTGGGTGACATTTTCCTCGGCCACGGTATCCCACAGGAAGCTGAGGCTGGGGTAGCCCGGGGAGCCGTCGACGGTGATCACCGCGGCACCGGTCAGCAGGGCGGAGGCCTGCCAGTTCCACATCATCCAGCCGCAGGTGGTGAAGTACAAAAAGCGGTCTTGCGGACCGACGTCGCCGTGGAGCATCAGTTCCTTGGCGTGATTGACCAGCAGGCCGGCGGTGCCGTGGACGATGCACTTGGGTTTGCCGGTGGTGCCGGAGGAATACAGGATGTAGACCGGATGGTCCGGGTCCATGGGGGTGAAGGACGGGGCCTGGCCACGGCCTGCGGCCAAGGCGTCATCCCAGGTGGTGACCAGCTCGCCTGGGATGGGGGCTTCATCCGGCAGCTGCGGGATGCTGACCACGGTCTTAAGGGACGGCAGGCCGGCGATCAGTTCGGCGAAGTCATCCTGGCGGGCGAACACCTTGCCGCCGTAACCATAGCCATTCACCACGATCAGGGCTGACGGTTCAATCTGCCCAAAGCGGTCGTTGATGGCACCGATGCCGAAATCCGGGGAGGCGGAGCTCCAGATGGCGCCCATGCTGGTGGCGGCCAGCATGCCCACCATGGCCTCGTAGCCGTTGGTGACCACACCCGCGACCCGGTCGCCCTGCGCGATGCCTCGGCTTCGCAGGAAGGCCTCCAGGGCGCCGGCGTCGGCCTTGAGTTCGGCGTAGGTTTTGCGCAGGACCGGGCGGGTTTCGCAGTAGGCCACCACGGCCTCTTTGTCGGCGTGATCGCCGTCCGCCAGCCGCAGCAGGTTGGCGGCGAAGTTCAGTTTCATGCCCGGGAACCACTCCGCTCCGGGCATTTCCCGCTTGCCCAGCACCTTGTCGGCGGGGGCATCACAGACCAGGCCACAGTAGTCCCAGACCTTCTGCCAGAAGGTGTCGAGCTCAGTGATGGACCACTGGTGCAGGGCATGGTAGTCGGCGAACGGACCGAAGCCCTGCTGCTCCAGCCAGGCCTTGAACCGGGCCATGCGGGAGTGCGTCAGGGTGTCTTCCGTGGGAGACCAGACTACCGGTGATTGTTCTGTATTGCTCATCCGTCTCTCCTGAGTGTTACTGCATATGCCAGCCGTGACTGACCACAATGGACTGGCCGGTCAGGGCAGCGGACGGGAAGGCGGCCAGGTGCACGGCCAGTTCCGCAACGTCTTCGAGGGTGGTGAACTCCCCGTCCACAGTGTTCTTCAACATGACTTTGCTGATCACTTCCTCTTCGGAAATGCCCAGCTCCCTGGCCTGTTCCGGAATCTGCTTGTCCACCAGGGGGGTACGCACGAACCCGGGGCAGATGATGTTGCTCCGCACGCCGTGTTCCGCCCCCTCCTTCGCCACCGCCCGGCACAGCCCCAGCATGCCATGCTTGGCCGCCACATAGGGCGCTTTCAGCGGTGAGGCCTCCAGCGAATGCACCGACCCCATGTACAGCATGGTGCCGCCACCGCTCAGGTACATATGCTTCAGCGCGGCACGGGTCACCAGGAAGGCACCATCGAGATGCACGCTCATGACCTTGCTCCAGTCGGAATAGGCGAGCTTGTGCACCGGATCGATGTGCTGGACGCCGGCATTCGCCAGAGCGATGTCCAGACCGCCCCACTGTTTAACCACATAGTTTACGTTTACGTCAACTTCTTCTTCGTTGGTGACGTCCATTTTAAGTGCCATGGCGGTGCCACCCGCCTGCTCGATGGCCGCCACGGTTTCCCGGGCGGACTCGAGTGTCAGGTCGGCTACGGCCACCTTCGCGCCTTCACGGCCGTAGGCCTCGGCAATGGCGCGGCCGATGCCCCGACCGGCCCCGGTAATCAGGGCAATACGATTTTCCAGACGCATTTTTGTTTTCTCCTTAGTCGTAAGCCACGCTAGGCAGCCAGGTTGCAATCTCCGGTACCAGGAAGACGATCGCCAGCGCTACCAGCTGAATAATGATGAACGGCACCACGCCCCGGTAGATATCCGTGACTTTAATTTCCGGTGGCGCTACCCCCTTAATGTAGAACAGGGCGAAGCCGACCGGGGGCGTCAGGAACGACGTCTGCAGGCACATGGCAAACAGGATGGTGAACCAGACCAGATCAAACCCCAGGCTTTCCACAACCGGGGCCACCAGAGGCAGGATGATCAGGGTGATCTCCACCCAGTCCAGGAAGAAGCCCAGCAGGAAGACACCAAACAGGATGGTGAGAACAACGCCGTAGGGACCGAAGGGCAGGCCCAGCAGGGCATCCTCGATCACCTGGTCGCCACCCAGCCCCCGAAGGACCACAGAGAACGCAGTTGCCCCCAGGAAGATGGCGAAGATGAACGCAGCCGTGCGGGTTGTCTGCTGCATGGAGGAGTTGAGCACTTTGAGGTTCAGTCGGCGAGACATCAGGGCCAACAGCAGGGCGCCAAGAGCGCCAACACCGGATGCCTCCGTCGGGGTTGCGATACCGGCAAAAATGGAGCCCAGCACACCCAGGATCAGCGCGGCCGTCGGTACGACTGCTTTCGCCACTTCCCAGACAATGCCCCAGGTCACTTTCTCAGTACCTTCCGGCACCGGCGCAATGTGCGGTTGCAGCATGGGACGGATGATAGCGTAGGCCACGTACATGGCACCCAGCATCAGACCGGGAAAGAACGCGCCCATGAACAGGTCGCCTACTGACGCTTCGGGAACCGCCAGCCGGTCTGCCATCAGCACCAGCATGATGGAAGGCGGAATCAGAATACCAAGGGTCCCGGTGGCACAGGCAGTACCCACGGCAAACCCCTTGTTGTACTTGTTCTCCATCATCACCGGCAGGGACAGCATGCCCAGAAGCACGACGGATGCGCCAATAATACCGGTAGTCGCCGCCAGCAGTACGCCGATGACGATCACGGTTACTGCATAGCCACCGCGGACGGCGCCAAACAGTTTGACCATGCTGTTCATCAGGCGCTCGGCCACACCGGACTGGTCAAGCATGATGCCCATGAAAATAAACATGGGCAGGGCCACAAGGGTCTCGCTACTTACCACTTTCCATATTCGTTCGGGAACAAGCCCCATGGAAGACTGGTAATCAAACCAGAGATTGGCACCGAAATTCTCAACGGCGACCACACCGACGACGGTCCAGATAACCGCGGTGCCACCCAATACCCACGCAACCGGATAACCGGTCATCAACAGCGCCCCGAACGTGAGGAACATGCCGATTACGAAAAGGGTTTCAAGCTCCATCAGGACGCATCCTCTTTCTTGTTATCATCGGACTCGACCCGGACTGGCTTCGGAAAGCCGAAAAGCAGGGCAGTAACTTTCAGCAAACGGGACAGGGCAGCGATAATGAGAAGCACAAATGACAGTGCCAGAACGCCCTTGAGGATCCAGCGGTAAGGAAGGCCCGCCGGTGCCTGGCTGGTCTCGCCCTGCTCCCAGGAACTGACGGCATAGGGAATCATTTCCCAGACCGCCAGCACCAGAAATGGCAACAACAAAAACACCAGACCGAACAGTTCAATCCAGGCCTGGCCTTTGAGCGACAGGCGTTCATGGATCACATCCACCCTGACATGATCATCGGTTACCAGGGTATAGCCCAGCCCCAACAACCAGCCCGCACCAGCCAGATGCCACTGGACTTCCTCCAGAGTCACCGAACCCATACCAAAGGCATAACGACCCACCACTGCGTAGATGATCACACCGGTGACCACTACCCAAAGCCAGGAAGCGCTCTTGCCTATTGCAGAAATCACACCATCCATTAACTGGCTGAGCCGGGTGGTCGGGAACTCGGTGTGATGATGAATAAATTGACCGGCGTCCGACGCCGATGCATGGACATCGGGCGGTGAGCCTTTATCAGACACTGCCATACAACAGTTCCTCGTTCAGAAAGCCTGCCGTGAAACAAGGATGGCCCCGCAGGGCCATCCAGACTTGATCAGAGAACACCGGAATTGCTTCCGGTGCTCAGGGTCAGCCCCGAACCTTAGAGGTCCGCCGGAACATAGGCGCGCGTATCCCAGACCTTGTAGGATTCCATGAATTCCTGCTGGCTCTCGTAAACACGCTTGAAGTCGGCATCCTTGGCGGCTTCTTCTTTCAGCACTTCCTCGGTAACCGCCTTCAGCTCTTTAAGAACTTCGCGGGGGATCTGATCGGCCTGAACGCCCTTGTCCTGGAACTCGGCCAGAACCTTGCCGTTCTTGTACTCGCCCTCGGCCAGACCACGAGTCGTCGCCGCGGTACAGGAAGCCTCAACGAGCGCCTTCTGGGCTTCGGTGGCACGATCCCACTCATCCTGGTTGATCAGCATGTACTGGGCCGTGAACTGCTGGTGCCAGCCCGGGAACAGGTTGTACTTGACCACCTGATTGAAGCCCAGGATCTGGTCGATGGCGGGCATGGAAAATTCAGTGGCATCGATGGTGCCTTTTTCCAGAGCCTGGTAGAGCTCACCGCCAGGCATCATGGTGACGGAAGCACCCAGCTTTTCGAGGACCTTGCCACCCAGGCCGGCGAAGCGAATCTTCAGGCCCTCGTAGTCTTCCAGGGATTCAATGGGGTCGGCGTACCAACCCGCTGTTTCAGGCCCGATAATGCCGCACAGCTGTGCATGTACATCGAAGCCCTTGTTGGCATAGGTTTCCTGCAGCAGTTCATGACCGCCACCGAAGTAATACCAGCCAATGTAGGCCGGGGGCTTCATGCCGAAGGGTACAGCGGCAAACAGGGGAATCGCCGGCACTTTGCCCTGGTCGTAGCCGATCCAGGTGTAACCAGCCGATACCTTGCCATCAGACACAGCCTGGAGAATATCGAATGGCGGAACCAGCTTGCCCGGCTCATAGACACGGACCTGGATGCTGCCATCGGAGGCGGTGGTGAGGTTATCTGCAACCCAGGCGGCGGGAGAACCGAGGCCCGGAAGGTTGGTAGCGAAGGCTACGGGCATTTTCCAGCGAAGATCGTCTGCAAACGCGGAACCGGTAGTCAGAGCGATCGCACCGGCCACACCGGTGAGGGCCTTGAGAAGTTTCATTGGCAAGTCTCCTTGCATTGTTGTTGTGTATGGCCCCGCGGAATACCGCTATGGAGGGCCGGATCTGAATAGGTCAGACGACGCAGGAACAGACAGACGAAGGGGAAGTCCGGGTCCAACAGTCGGCGTCAGTCTTGTTGTCTGCGTTGTTCTGACGTCCTGCAACCAGGGCATTGCAGATGACGTGCCAGATCAGAATTCCAACTATATTTCAGATAGTTAGATAAAAATCGAAAGTCATTGCAGGAGAGATTCGTCCGAATATCCGGACATCTTCAGACCAGAGTCGTAGGTATTTGTACGGAGGTCAGGACAGCCGTCCGGAAATCAGGACATCCTGGCGAGCTTTTCGTAAAGGACGGAGCGGGAGATTCCGAGCAACTTGGCCGCACGGGTCCGGTTGCCACGGGCGGCCACCAGGGCCTCTTCGATGGCCTGGGCCTCGGCTTCCGCCATGGTCTGGCCCAGGGGCCGGACGGGGCGTGGAGCAAGGGTCGACACCGGGCGGTTGCCGTTGCGCGGGAGCACCTTGAAGATGGCATCGGCGTCCAGCAGGCCGCCGTCCTCGCCCATGGTCAGGGCACGTTCCAGCACGTTGCGCAATTCCCGGATATTGCCGGGCCAATCGTAACCGGCCAGGGCCGAAACACCGGCGTCGGTGATCTCACCACGGACATCCAGACCGTCACCGATATCCTCCAGCAGTGCCTCGCAAAGCACCCCGAGGTCGGCCAGACGGTCGCGCAAGGGCGGGATGGGGATTTCCAGCACGTTGAGACGGTAGTACAGGTCCGACCGGAAGCTGCCCTCGGCAATCATCGCTTCCAGGTTGCGGCTGGTGGCGGCAATTACCCGGACATCCACGGGCACCACCTTGTTCGACCCCAGCGGTTCGATCTCCCCTTCCTGGAGGGCGCGCAGCAATTTGGCCTGCAGTGGCAGGGGCATGTCCCCCACCTCGTCCAGGAACAGGGTGCCGCCGTTGGCCAGCTGGAACTTGCCGTCGCGGGTGCGTCGGTCTGCACCGGTGTAGGCGCCGGGGGCGACGCCAAAGAACTCGGCCTCCAGCAGGTTGTCGGGAATCGCCGCCACGTTCACGCCCACAAAAGGCTTGTCGGTGCGGATGGAGACGGAGTGGATAGCCTGGGCCAGCACTTCCTTACCGGTGCCGGTCTCACCCAGCAGCAACACCGGCATGTCCCGTCCGGCAGCCAGACGGGCCCGGCGCTTCACTTCCAGCGCGGCCGGACTTGCGCCGACAAAATCTCCCAGACTGTAGCGGGTACCCCGGGCCTTTTTCGCAAGCGCCTTGCGTGCCGCGGCCAGGTCCTGATGCAGCCGTCGGTACTTGCTGACCAGCGGGGTCAGGGGCTGCAAATCGTCATAGAGGACGAAAGCCACGGCACCGACCAGCTCGCCGCCATCATCGTAATAGGGCACACGGGTAACCACCAGTTGCTGCTTGTCGTGTTCCATGATGTCCAGCAGCAGCGGCTTGCCGGTCTCCACCACTTCCGGCATGCGGGTATGAGGGATCACGACCCGAACCGGTTTGCCGATGGCATCGGCAACATTGCCCAATCCCAGCAACTGGGCGTAGCTCTGGTTGATCCAGGTGATCCGGGCCTCCCGGTCCACGGCGATGGCACCGGCGCTGGCTTCCTCGAACATGGGAAACAGCGCCTCGATCAGTTCGCGGGTCAACCCGCGCGGGCTCCGGTCGCCAAACAACTGTGTCATGGAATGTGCCCCACCGCTCTCAGGATTGATCATCACAACAGCACCCGGGTATCCGGAAAACCGGACACCTCGCCGAGAGTATATGACCACCCTGTGAAAGGGGCAAACAGGTGAAGCCCCGGCGCGGGGCCGGGGCAAGGCGTTGAGGCATTACTCGGGAATCCGGAGCTGGCTCCCGGTAAAGACGATCCGGTCCTCAGGTACAGGCTCGGGACTGATCGCAGGCAGATTGGCCTCACCCAATGGCGTGGTCAGACTGCCCCGGGGGGCCGTGCGGACCACCTGGCTCGGCGGCAACGGCCGCTTGTCTGCCAGATGTGCCCAGACCAGGTCCAGCGCCTGGAAATAGTAGTGATGCAGGGGCACGTAGCGCTCGGCAATGCCGGGAAAGCCGTTGAGCACATCCAGGTGATGGGCGTTCAGGATTTCATAGTAACGCAGGCCGCTGTGCTTGCCCTCGACCCGCCGGTTCAGGCCCACATAGGGGCGGGACGTATGGTTGATGGGGAGGATGGCATCGGCCCGGCCCGTCACGAACACCGCCGGCTTGCCCTGCAGATCCCCGGTAGCCCGGATCGCCGAGATACCCTCCGCTATACGATCGGACCAGAGTGCCTGTTCGCCGGCGAGTGGCTCGCCGGTAACCGGATCCCGGCCGGTGGCAAGCGCACGCAGGCACAGAAGTGAATCCAGGCCGTGATCCGCCAGTCCGGAACTCGCCGATACACTGGCCGCCAGCAACGTCGGCTGACCAACCGCACCGTCGTTGACCAGGTTCACGCCACCGGTGGGCGGAATGCCGTTACTGGTGGCAAACAGTGCCGCCTCACGGGCCGGGGACAGGGGCGCGACCGCACCGAAGGCGTCGGTGGCCGCCAGGCTGATACCACACAGCCGGCCCTCGACACCAGCTCGGCCGTAGGCATTGGCGTAAGTCATGGCAATGCTCTGGGCCACGGATAGGCCGAAGTGCACCGGCGCCAGCAGGTTCTGCTCCGGCTGGATACCGAGTTCCTCGTTGAGGATCCTCAGGGCATCCGTGGCCTGCTCCTCCACCGTCACGCCAGTCACCAGACCCTTGCTGGCCAGGGACTGACAGATGTTCTCACCCACGGCCGGCGGATTGAACAGACTATTAAGCGGCGCCTGGTCCCGGATCCCCGGTGCCTGATTGGCGCAGCCCTGGTAGACCGCCAGCGCCGTGGTGTAATCCAGCAGGCTCCGGCTGTGATCGCTGATCACCGGCCCATCGCCCTGGCGGATGGTGAAGCTGCGATCCACCACCGGGTTGAGATTCGGCTCGGACACGGCTATGCCGTCAATCAGACCCCGGTCGTCCAGCTCTGCCGCCCGCACCGAGGCGCCGCCGCCATTGGACACACTGGAGGCGATCACCAGGGTGTTGCGGGGACGGATGGTGGCCAGGGTTTCACCGTTACCCAATGCCCGACCATACCGTTCATTGAGCACATAGAAGCCGAACTCGATGGACTGCAACACGTGCCGGCCCCAGTCCGCCTCAGGGTTGGCTCCGGAGTGGGCGTGCTTCCAGGCAAACCGGTCCGGCCAGTCTGCATTGAAATCGGCGCGCTCCTGATCGGAAAGCTCCGCCCGGAACTGGACCGGCTCATCGGCCTGGGTCAGGGTGCCGTCGATACGTTGCGCCGTGTTGGTGGCCAGGTTATGGGCGCCAGTGCCCGTCCCCTTGTCGGTGTAGACTACGGCACAGCCCTTCTTCAGGCCCCACTCACCGGCGGTGCCGATCGCCCCGTAGATGCCCCGGGAGCCGGAGGAGGGTGCCGTCACCAGGCAGGGCCGGTAGGGATCGAAGCTGTCGGGTACCTGGGCCATCACCGTCACCGGGATGTCACTGCCCGGTACCGTCATGTAGGCCAGGTATTCATGGCCCGTGACCAGGCCTTCGCCGTCAGTTCCTGCTGCCGGCCCGAAAAAGCTGCCGTAACCACCTCCGGGCACGGTATCCACCAGCGCCCGGTAGTTGTTGTAGATGGCCAGGCGTCGCAACTCGGCCGGTGTCGGATTGAGGGCATCATCGAAGGTGGGCGGCGTGGGGTTCTGGAGACCGGAGGCGCCGAGGCCTGCGGTGAGAAGGTCGTTGGTGACACCATCGTACCAGGTGCTTTGGACAGGTCCCTGGAGGAAGTCCGGGCGTTCGTTGAACGGTGGCGCGGCTACGGCAACCCCCGAAGCGCCGATCAAGGCGCAGAGCATGAGTCGTTTCATAATCGTTCCCTGTTTGTTTTTGTTGGCAAACCCGAGGCCGGCAGTTCCGCCGCCTCTGCCGCAGCCATGCGGATCCTGTGCCAAAACAACAGGCCATTGATTTTTCAGGCGTTTTCAGGGATTACCTGCCAACGGAGAAAATGCAGCTTCCGGATTTCCGGACAATCGGAAAGGTTAACCCGGGGTTCAGGCCGATTGCCGCGCCGCCGGCGGGATCTGTCCCCGGTTCCGGACACTGTCAGGGGATCCGGACAGGATAAGCCGATAGGCGATCCGCCTTCCTGCAGAAAACGGCCAACACCGGTACACACTCCCCGATATTCAATACGGCGCATCCACCACCATGAGTCACTCGTAGATTGTCATGACAGGTAGCAAACACAGGAGCCCCACGGGTGAGACTACGCTGGAGCGTAAACCTGGCCGCCCTGATTGTGGGCGGCCTTTTGCTGGCCGGGTGCGCCAGTCATGACAACGCACGCCAGGAGCCAGTAGCCTTGTCGGAGACCGGCTACGAGGTGCGCTCCCCGGTCCGTTTCTCGCCGGATGACTGGCCCGAACCATTGTTTGCGGACCTTTACCTGCCACAGCGGCCGGACCCGGCACCGGCGGTGTTGCTGGTTCACGGTGGTGGCTGGGAGCGACGCTCCCGGGAAGACATGACCTGGATTGCCGAGGAACTGGCCGAGCGCGGTTTTGCGGTGATGAACATCGATTACCGCTTTGCGCCGGAGTACACCTTTCCGGCACAGCTCCATGACCTTCAGGTGGCAATGCGTTGGCTGCGGGAGCAGGCAACAGCCTACCGGATTGATCCCGATGCCATCAGCGCCTTCGGGTTCTCCTCCGGCGCCCATCTGGTGAGCCTGCTGGCCCTGACCAGCGATCCCCGGAACCCCCTGAGCGAACCCCATGGCGGGCCAATGACCCGACCGGTTGCGGTGGTCGCCGGCGGCATCCCCAGCGACCTGCGCCGGTTCGATTCGGGGCGACTGATCCGCCAGTTCCTGGGTGGGACCGAGCAGGAGAAACCGGAAATCTATCGGCTGGCCTCACCCATGGCCCATGTCTCCCCCGATGCGCCCCCATTCTTCCTGTTCCACGGCAACCTGGACATGCTGGTGCCGCCGGAGCAGGCGGAGGACTTCCACAATGCCTTGCTGGCGAACGGGGTACACTCCGAGCTCTACCTGATGCATCTGCGGGGCCACATCACCAGCTTCCTGACCGCCGGCAATGCCGTGGAGCAGGCAACGGAATTCCTGGCTCGTTTCGGCGGCGGGCCCGGTCAGCAGCCGTGATCTAGCCGAGACCAACGAAAGGCGCGAGGGTTAACGCCAGGATTACCAGTATGGCGACACAGGCGGCAAGGATGGTCACCGGCTTCCGGCGGAAGCTGTGCCAGAAACCCACTTCACCCCGGGCCTGGCGCGCTTCAAAATCCTCCCGCTGCCGGTCTCGACGCTGCCTCTGGTATTCGTCCAGCAACGATCGCGCCCGGGCAGCCTCATCGTCATTGTGCACCCAGAAGCCCCCCATACTGATACCCCAGCGGCTCGGGGGCGTCTCGTAATAGCGAACCCCGTGTTCGTCGAACAGGGCCCGGATCTCGTCGGCCTCGTCATCGGGTACATGGCGCAGATTCATCAGGTGGTGGGGCATGGGCTTCCATTGGCTGGTATCAGGATCGGGATTGCCTATATGCTAACAGCAAAGCACCAATGACCGAATTTGCCACCAGGACACTGCATGAGCCAGAACCCCCTTCGTCTGCTGCTGGATTTTGACGACCGTATCCAGCGGGACAGGGACCAGCCCTCCGCTTTCCTCCACCGACGGGACCGTCGCTTTGCCCTCGACTGCGAGCAGCAGGGAATAACCCCCGACGCCTCGCACTGGCTGGCACACATGGATCGTCTGTCCGGTCCGGGTGGCACCGTCACCGCCGGCAGCCGCGAGCTGCGCCTCTGGTATCGGGTCAATGGCGGCTTCGTGGCCGCCGGATGCCTGATCGGCATCCTCACCATGCTGGGCTTGCTGTTCTATGACGGCGGCCAGCGCATCAACATCACCGTGATCCTGGCGTTTGTCCTGTTCCAGCTGCTGCTGGCGCTGGCAACCACCGTGCAGGCACTGGTCGGCTGGCAACCCTGGCGCTGGTTGCTGAAACGGCTCCACCGGGACCACGCCAGCCCGACCCGGGCCCGGCTCCAGCCACTGCTCATGGCCCGCGCTGCCCATGCCGGCGGTGTTGCTTTCGGCCTTGCCGGCCTCGCCACCCTGCTGGTAATGGTCGTCGTCCAGGATCTGGCCTTCGGCTGGAGCACCACCCTGGATACCGCGGCCTCCGGCTACCACAGCCTGGTCAACACACTGGCCACGCCCTGGTCCTGGCTCTGGCCCGCAGCCGTGCCGTCCCTGGAGCTGGTGGAAGCCACCCGTTTCTTCCGGGCCGCTTCGGGCACACCCGGGATTGATCCTTCCCGCTGGGGCCAGTGGTGGCCGTTCGTGGTCATGCTCTGGCTGACCTGGACCGTGATACCGCGGGTACTCCTGCTGATCCTCAGCCAGGGCCTGCTTCGCCATCGCGCCGCCCGGCTACTGGCCCGTCATCCGGGCATGCAGGCACTGTTGTACCGGATGGAAACCGCCACCCTGGATACCGGCAGCAGCCACAATGACGCCGCCGACCTTCCCGACACCCGGACCCGGTCACGCCCGGATCTGCTACCGGACACGCCAATCATGATCTGCTGGGCCGGAGCCGGGGAACCGGAACTGCCCCAACGCCTGCAGGCGCCGGACACCCGCATTTTCCGGGCCGGGGGCCGGGCCACCCTGGCCCAGGACGACGAGGTACTGGCGCAGGTGGGCGATCAACTGGCCGGCCAGAAAGCGCCCGCGGTGATTGTCGTCACCCGTAGCTGGGAGCCGCCGACCGGAGAGCTGCACGACTTCCTGGAAGCCGCACTCGAGCGATGGCCATCCGGTGCCCGGGTGACCCTGCTGCCCCTGGCCAGCGACCCGAATCGGCCCCCGGAAACGCACCTGGTGCAACCCTGGCTCCGATTCACCGAGCGCCTGGCCCCGGGTTTTGCCTCGGTCGCGCTGCCACCCACCGGCGAGCCGGATCCCTACCTGGCCGGGAGCGTCCAGCCATGACCACAGCACCGGTGTTCGCCGTCGTCGGCCACCCGAACAAGGGCAAATCCAGTGTCGTGGCCACCCTGTCCCAGAACGACGCCATCGCCATTGCCCTGGAACCGGGCACCACCCGGGCCCGGCAGGACTATCCGCTGACCGTCGACGGCCAGAAACTCTACACCCTGGTGGACACCCCCGGCTTCCAGCGCCCCCGGCGGGTGCTGCAATGGCTGGAAGCCCACAGCATCTCCGCCTCGGACCATCCGGAGACGGTCAGGGCGTTTGTACTTCAGCACCGGGGCGATGAGCGGTTTGTTGATGAATGCGAACTGCTGGCGCCGATCGTGGAAGGAGCGGGAATCATCTACGTGGTGGATGGTTCGGTGCCCTACAGCGCCGAGCACGAAGCCGAGATGACCATCCTGCGCTGGACCGGCCGCCCGAGCCTGGCCCTGATCAACAGCATCGGCGAGGACGATTACAGTGATACCTGGCAGTCGGCACTCGGCCAGTTCTTCCAGGTAGTCCGTAAATTCGACGCCGTTCGCGCCCCGTTCGAACAACATCTCAGCCTGTTACGGGCATTCGGCCAGCTGGAGCCGGACTGGGAGGAACCGCTGGAACGGGCCACCCGGTTCCTGTCCGAACAACGTCACCAGCGCAGGCACCAGTCTGCCGGCCTGATTGCCATAGCCCTGGAAGACCTGATGTCCTATCAGGAAAAACGCACCCTGACCCTGAACCAGGTGGCCGAAACCAGCGATACCAGCCTCGCGGAAACCCTGCGGGACCGATGGTACCGGCACCAGCGCAAGCGGGAACAGACCCTGCGCATCGACATCGAGCACCTGTACCAGCACCAGCGCATCCGACGCCAGGAAGCGGAACTCCAGTGGCACAGCCAGCATGACCTGTTTTCGGAGGACACCCGCAAACACTGGGCGGTCAGCAAGCGCTACCTGGCCACCGCAGGCTTTGGCGCCGGCGCTGTGGGCGGCGCCGGCATCGATGCCATGACCCTGGGCTCCTCCCTGGGGACCGGGGCCCTGGTCGGCGGCCTGATTGGTGCCGCCGGCAGCTATTTCTACGGCGACCGGCTGCTGCTCCCGGCACTGAACATCGGGCCCCTGAAGGACGGCCTGAAAACCGCCAGCTTCGGGCCTGTACAGGACAGCCAGTTCGGCTATGTTGTATTAGGGCGGGCCGTGGACCACTGGTGGCATATCAGCCACCGGAACCACGCCGGACGGGATCTGCTTGAACTGGAGCCGGCCGATCACCACTGGCTGGAACAGCTCGACAAGACCAGCCGGCGGGAGATTCAACGGGCTTTTGATCGGTGCCGGAAACAGCGGCCCCTGACCCATCAGCAGAGAGAAAATCTGACTACGGCCATCGAACAGGCGATGTCGGCTTATGACGATTGGCGGTTGAACCGGGCCTGAGGCGCATGTTTATACTGTATGGCTATTCCATCACAAAATGAGGAATGCGAATGAAAATTGTACGAGTGCAAGACATTATCGGTACCGAGCGCGAAGTTCACGGCCCGGGCTGGACCAGCCGCCGCATGCTGCTGAAAAAAGACGGCATGGGCTTCTCCTTCCACGAGACCATCATCCCGGCGGGTGCTGAACTCAACCTCTGGTACAAGCACCACCTGGAGGCCGTTTACTGCGTGGCAGGCAATGGCACCATCACCGACAAGGCAACCGGCGAGACCCACGAGATCACCGACGGTACCCTGTATGCACTCGACAAGCATGACCAGCATACCCTCCGGGGTGGCACCGAAGACATGCGCCTGATCTGTGCCTTCAACCCGCCGGTCACTGGCCGCGAAGTCCACGACGAAGACGGCGCCTACCTGCCGGACACCAGCGAAGACTGATCCGGCATACCGTGGCTGACCACCAGGCCGCGAACACACCGCCACCGCCAGCCCGACTGCTGCCGGTGGCGGTGTTGCTTTGGCTATCCGGCGTTTACCTGCGCATCCCTGTCCTGGTGGCGCCGCCTCTGGCTCCCTTTATCGGCGAAGAACTCGCCCTGTCCAAGGCCCTGACCGGTGCCCTGACCACCTTGCCCATCCTGATGCTCGCCATTGGCGCCATGCCCGGCTCCCTGGCCATCTCCCGCATCGGACCGAGAAACACCCTGGCGCTGGCCATGGTCATCATGGTGGTCGGCTCCGCCAGCCGTGGCCTCGCCCCTGAAACCCTGACCCTGATGATTGCCAGCGCCGTCATGGGCCTGGGTGTGGCCATGATGCAGCCGGCGCTGCCGGCGTTGTTACCACGGTGGCTGCAGCCCCACCACCTGGCCCTGGGCACCGCCATCTACATGAACGGCATGCTCATGGGCGAATTCATCGGCGCCGGCGTCACCCTGCCGGTGCTCATGCCGCTGCTGGACAATAGCTGGCGCGCCACCCTGATTGCCTGGTCGCTGCCGGCCTTGCTGGTGGCCGCCGCCCTGTTCCTGCCCAGACGGGACCTGGCCCGCCCGGTCCGCAAAGGCGCCTGGCTCCCGGACTGGAGCAACCCCCTGACCCTGAAACTCGGCCTGCTACTCGGCCTCTCCGGCTCCATGTTCTTCGGCCTCAACGCCTACATGGGCAACCTGCTCGAACAGCAGGGCCAGTTCGACAAACTCTCCGAAGCCCTGTTCTGGTACAACATTGCCCAGGTCTTCGCCTCCCTGACCATGCTTAAATTCGCCCGCGCCTGGGTCGGCCGCCGGACCCTGATCGTGACCATGGCTACCCTGAGCATCCTTGGCACCGCCAGCACCATAGCCCTCGACGGCTGGTGGTCCATCGCCAGTGCCACCCTGATGAGTTTCGTTGCCGGCATCCTGTTGATCCTGCTGGTGGCACTGCCGCCACTGCTGGTCCGCTCCGAAGAAACCGGGCGTTTGTCCGCCGGCACTTTCCTGGTGGGTTATACCCTGGCGTTCTCCGTGCCCATGTTGGGTGGCTTGTTGGCCGACTGGACCGGTGATGTCCGTCATGCCGTGCTGGTGATGATTGGTTATAGCCTGGCGGTTTTGCCGCTGGCGTTTACGCTGGATTTGAGGCGGCGGGAGGGGTGAGTGAAGTTGGGGTCAGAAGAAGGCTTTCTTCAGACCCCTGAGTAGGGCCGGGGAATGGGGGAATGTTGTTAAGATGGGGTCAGAAGAACGAGTTCTTCAGACCCCTGAAGGGGGGCGTCCCCACCAATGGCCGAAGGCCGAGGCAAGGGGTGCTTTGCCGCAGGGCACAATTGTCTGAGCGAAGCGAGTTCTTTGTGCCCGAAGGCAAAGCACCCCTTGCCTCGGCCAGACTCCCAGGTCAGATGTAATAGTCCTTAAGCGGAGGAAACCCGTTGAACTCGATGGCACTGTAAGTCGTCGTATAGGCCCCTGTAGAAAGCCAGTACATCCGATCCCCGATGGCCAGATTCAGCGGCAGCGGATACTTGTGATGCTCGTACATGATATCGGCGCTGTCACAGGTCGGCCCTGCAATCACACAGTCCTCGCCCTCGCCGGACTTTTCCGTCCAGATCGGAAACTTGATCGCCTCATCCAGCGTCTCGATCAGCCCCGAGAACTTGCCTACATCGGTATAGACCCAGCGGTGCAGGGCGGTACGGGACTTACGGGAAATCAGTACCACCTCACTCACCAGCACCCCAGCGTTGGAAATCAGTGACCGCCCCGGCTCGATGATGATTTCCGGCAACTCCTCGCCGAAATCCTCATGCAGGAAACGGGCAATCTCCTCAGCGTACACCCCCAGCTCATTGGTCCGGGTGATGTAGTTGGCCGGGAAGCCACCGCCCATGTTGATCATCTTCAGCTCAATGTCGTCCTCTTCCTTCAGACGCTCGAAAATCACCTTCACCTTGTTCAGGGCCGCATCCCAGGCACCGATTTCCCGCTGCTGGGAACCGACATGGAATGACACACCATAGGGCACTAGGCCCAGGTCACGGGCCAGGATCAGCAGGTCCATGGCCATGTCGGTCTGGCAGCCAAACTTGCGCGACAACGGCCAGTCGGCGGTCAGGGTGCCCTCGGTGAGGATGCGAACGTACACATTAGAACCCGGCGCCGCCCGGGCAATGTTGCGCAGGTCGGCCTCGGAATCGGTAGCAAACAGGCGCACACCCTGCTCGTAGAAGGTGCGGATGTCCTTCGCCTTCTTGATGGTGTTGCCGTAACTGATGCGGTCACCGGTCACACCCAGGGCCAGTACTTTCTCCAACTCATAGACCGAGGCGATGTCGAAGTTGGCACCCTTGTCCCGCAGCATGGTCAGGATCTCTGGGGCCGGGTTCGCCTTCACCGCGTAATAAACCTTGGCATAGGGAAAGCCTTCCACCAGCTCGTTGTACTGGCGGTCGATGGTTTTGGTATCGATCACCACAAACGGGGTCTCTTTGGTGTCGGCGAAATCCTTGATCCGTTTGAAGGTCTCGGCGTCGTAGTAATCGGCGATGTTGGCGTTAACGGCTTCGGTCATGGGTGGTGTTTCCCTCCACAGGGCAAACAGGCATAAAAAAAGGCGCTACAGCAACGCTGCAGCACCCGTAAGATGGCGCGATCATCGGGCTTTTTTCCGATCACCGCAAATGCGCATATCTACCCATAGGTAAAACAGGCAGGGCGGGTGGGTTATGGCACGGAAATTGGTGCGAAAACGGGGGCTCAGACCGCCACCGGCCAAAGCGGTGGCCCGGTGGGGCCGTCCGGGTCCCGGGGCTCGGCCTGTTGTTTCAGGTAGCCCAGGATGGCCTGCTGCAGGTCGGTGCCCTTGTCCAGGCCCTTGTTGCCAAACAGCCGGTTGAATTCCAGAACGTAGGGGTAGCCTTCCACCAGGGCGATATCGAATCCGGCATGATCCACGCCCAGCTCCCGGGCAAGCCGCAGGGCCAGGCCGGTTGCCGCCTCCGGCACCGGACTGTTATCGATCTGTCCGCCCCGCGCCACATTGTTGTAGAAGCCCTGGTCCGCCTGGGTCCGCCAGTAGGCCGTCAATACCTCATCACCAATCACCACCACCCGGACATCCCGGTCAATGGGCAGGTATTCCTGGGCATAGAGCACCTCGGTACTGTCACAGTATCGGCGCCAGTCCTCCCGGGTCTCGATCAGCCACACACCCTCACCCATGCTCGCCTTGGGCAGCTTGGCCACAAAGGGCAGGCTCATGGCATCCCAGATCATGTCCCGTTCCAGGGGGCCGTTGGCCTCGATTATGGTCCAGGGCGTGTGCTCCGGCGCCACCGTCTGGAAAGCGCGGGTCATCTCAACCTTGTCATGGCCGATCCGGTAGCTGGCAATGCTGGGGAAAACCCGGCACTTGAGGCCGTGGACCAGGGCATTGAGCTGCCAGTATTCCGGAAACAGGACCCAGTCCGCCTCCTGCAGCAGCGCCTTGTGCTGCAGATAGTGCTCGGGCTTGAGCACCGTGGTGTCGGGGAAGCCGAGGGTCCGGAACGCGTTGAAGGAAACAAGGTGCATGGTTACTGCCACACTGATGGAAAAATGAACGCATTTTATTCAGGTTCCGGCATCTGGCAAGCGGTATTTTCCGTCGCCCACGACGACAGCATGATGATGGAAAACCCTGCTACGCTCTGATAAGCCGGATAGCGGAAGAAAACCGGAGTACTCGACATGGATACAAAGGCCCGCGCCATCCTCGAAGTCACCAGAGACGATCAACAGTCCGGTGCAACACAGTTGGCACGTCAAACGCTTCAGGCGGTTCAGCAGTGGCTGCTATCGGAAAGCGTCCGCGCCAGTGCACTGGATGAATTGCTCGAGAGCCTGACCCAGGCCCGGCCGAGCATGGTCCCCCTGGCTAACGCCGTCGCGCGCTGCCGGGAGCTGTTTGGCCCGTGGCGGGACAGTGCCAATGTGTCCGAGCAGGCTGTCCCGGTGGTTGCCTCGGTGCTGGAGCAGCTGACCCGGGCTAACGAACGAGTGGCGCTCAGCGCCTTCGAACTTGTCCCAGAACATGGGACCATCCTGACCCACAGCCGCAGTTCCCAGGTGGTGGCCCTGTTCCGCTTGCTCGCTAACCGTCAGCACCCCTTTTCGGTCATCTGCACCCAGAGCAGCCCCGGCAATGAGGGGTTCACCCTGGCCCGGGAACTGGACGAGCTGGGCGTCCCGGTGACCTTGATCACGGATGCTCAGTCCGGCCTGTTCATGCACCAGGCGGATATCGTGTTCAGTGGCTGCGACACCTGGCTTTCGGACCAGCACTTCGTGAACAAGAGTGGCACCTATCTGCTCGCCCTCGCTGCCCGGGACCAGGGCAAACCCCTCTGGGTCCTGGCCGACAGCTTCAAGGACAGCCCGGGCACGTGCCAGTCGGTGGCCCTGGAGGAAATGGCACCGGAAGAGCTCGGTGGTCCCACCGGTGCCCATATCCGGGCCCGCAATATCTATTTCGAAACCGTGCCGGTAAAGCTGGTCACCGGACGGGTCAGCGATCAGGGCGTTTTTTCGTTCCCTGCTGCGCCTCGGCGGTGAACGGATCTTCGGGCCAGGGGTGTTTGGGGTACCGGCCACGCATGTCCTTGCGCACCTCCGGATAGGCATTGCGCCAGAAACTGGCCAGGTCCGAGGTGACCGCCAGGGGCCGCTGGGCCGGGGACAGCAGATGGATCACCACCGGCACCTGCCCACCTGCCACCCTCGGGGTTTCGGTCCAGCCGAACAGAGCCTGGAGCTTGGCCGACAGCACCGGGCCATGATCCGGGGTGTAATCCAGAGTGACTTTCTGGCCGGTAGGAATGGTCAGGGTCCTGGGGGCCAGGGTCTCCAGCTGTTGCTGCTGTTGGTAATCCAGGAGTGAAGCCAGGGCCTGGAGCAGGTTGATCCTGGCGAGATCGGACCAGCGCTGCAGGCCGGCAAGGAACGGGCCGAGCCAGGAGTCCAGGCTTGCCAGCAGGGCCTCGTCCCCGGTGTCGGGCCAGTCGCCGGGAAACTGCGCCGCCAGCAGGCCGACCCGGGCACACCACTGCCGGGCCTCTTGGGTCCAGGGCAGACTGTCCAGACCTTTCCTGCGCACGGCATCCAGCAGCCCCTGCTGAACCAAGTTGGGATCCACTTGAGACAGCGCCTGCTCCGCCAGCACCAGTTCCCCGAGTTTCCGGACCTTGCGGGCAATCACCGTACCCCGCCGGTCGTCCCAAGTGGCCTCATCCTGCTCGACGATGTGGTCGGCCAGATCCTGTTCCAGACCTGGAAGATCCACCGGTGCGGCCAGGTAGATAGTCGCCTCCCGGGCCTTGCCATCCAGATCGGCAGCCACCAGCCAGTCGTGGCGGGCGAGCGGGTCATCCTCTCGCAACACCGCCCCCTTGCCGTTGCTCAGCTGATAACGCGGTGCCGATCCGGGACGCCGGCGGGCGATCCGGTCAGGGTAGGCCTGAGCCAGCAGTCGGCCGACCAGGGCTTCTCCGGGTTCCGGGCCCTGCAACGCGTCGCCGTCCAATCGTTTCGCCGCCTGCCGAACGGCTTTCAGCCGGGCCGGATCCAGGCGCCGGGTGGCCATCTCGCCACGGAGCAGTCGCACCCTCTGGTGCAGGTCCGCGCCTTCGCCCGGTCCCAGCAGGTCCCGCTCCCCCAGCAAAGCAGCCAGTTCCGCTGCCAGCCCGCCGAAACCCAGCACCCGCCCCCGAAGCACCATATGGGCCAGACGGGGGTGGATACCAAGATCCCGGGCGGCCTTGCCGTGATCGGTGATGGCGCCGTTGTCATCTAGCAGGTCAAGCCATTGCAACAGGGCCACCGCCTGTTGCCAGTGGGGTCGGGGGGGAGCGTCAATCCAGGCCACCTGCTCTGGCGAACGGGCGCCCCACTGGGCCAGTTCCAGCACCAGTGGCGCCAGATCCGCCTCCCGGATTTCCGGGGGCGTGAACTCCGCCAGGCCAAACTGTTCCGATTCACTCCAGAGCCGGTAACACACCCCAGGCTCCACCCGTCCGGCCCGGCCCTTGCGTTGTTCCGCCGAGGCTTTGGACACCCGGCCGGTCACCAACCGGGTCATACCGCTGTTGGCATCAAACACCGCCCGGCGCTGCTGACCGGCGTCGATGACCACCCGCACCCCCTCGATGGTCAGACTGGTTTCCGCTATGGCAGTCGCCAGCACCACCTTGCGGGTACCGTCTGGCGCCCGCGCAATGGCCCGGTCCTGGTCTTCACCACTCAGGTTGCCGTACAGGGGCGCCAGGATGACCTGATCCGGTACCTGCCCCTGCAGCTGCTGCGCCACCCGGCGGATTTCGCCGGCACCGGGCAAAAATACCAGCAGGGAACCGTCTTGGTCGCGAAGAGCTTCCTGCACCACCGCCACCACCTGGTCGACGATCCGTGTGTTTCGTGGCAAAGGCCGATACAGCACCTCCACCGGGAACGCCCGGCCCTCGCTGCTGATCACCGGCACGTCTCCAAGCACCCGGGCGATCGGTGCAGTCTCCAGCGTGGCGGACATCACCAGCAGGCGCAGGTCTTCCCGCAGGGCCTGCTGGGACTCCCGAACCAGGGCCAGACCCAGGTCCGCCTGCAACGAGCGCTCATGAAATTCATCAAACAGAACAGCGGCGTAGTCTTCCAGTATGGGATCGCTCTGGATCAGCCGCGTCAGGATGCCCTCGGTCACCACCTCGATCCGGGTAGCACCGGAGACCCGTGTATCCAACCGGGTCCGGTAGCCCACGGTCTGGCCCGGCTTTTCTCCCAGCTGTCGGGCCATGAACCGTGCCGCCGACCGTGCCGCCAGCCGCCGCGGCTCCAGCATCAGGATCTTGCGGCCCTGGCGCCAGGAAGCATCCAACAGAGCCAGCGGTACCCGGGTGGTTTTACCGGCCCCCGGAGGGGCCTGCAACAGGGCGGTGGTGGACTGTTCCAGGGTCTGCTTCAGGTCTGGGAGGATCTTGTCTATTGGGAGCATGGAGGTTGCTTGGGTTCAGGCCGCTGGTTTTGGTGGTGGCACAAAAAACACGAAGACCAGGCCGAAGGTCAATGCCCCGACTCCAATGCTGAAGGCAGAGACCAGCGTACCGCCGCCATCGAGCCACTGCTTGGTGAGCCAGGGGCCCACCATCTGGGTGAAGCCGTAGAGCGCCACCATGGCAGCAGACAACCTTGGCCCCTGGTGCGGATGCAGGGCCCGGCCTATGCGCTGAGTCAGGAGGACCGTGCCGAGGAAGGTGCTGCCGACCAGAGCCGCGCACAGGATCAGCCCGAGCCCTCCGGGCAGGATGACGGCGGCCAGAACGCCCAGCAGCTGAATCAGGAAATTGAGCTTCAAAGCCGGAAGATCGCCGATTTTTCCACCCAGTTTGTTCCAGATCCAGGGAGCGGGAATGGTAAACAGAGCGACAATGACCCAGGTGCCGTCCAGCAGCCAGTGGCGCGGGGACAACTCCAGCTTCGCCAGCAGGGGCAGGAAGGTCATCGGCAGGATGTAGCCGAGGCCGGCTCCGGCATAGGACAGGAACAGGGGAATACTAGCCCGGTCCAGCAATGGAGTGGTGACGGGCTTGCCGGTGTGGTTCAGCTCGCCGACAGGCACTTCAAGCCGCATCAGCCTGGCCGCGCCCCACCACGCCAGCGGAATCGACAGCACCGCCGCCGGCCACCAGCGCTCAGCGCCGTCGAGCCAATCGGCACTGCCGGTTACCAGGCCACTGGACACCAGCAATCCGAGCCCGACACCGATATAAACCAGCCCGCTTTTGGACGAGCGGTTGCGCAGCACCAGCCACTCAAGAATCAGCGCCGGCGCATGCACAAACACCATCCCGTTGGCCACGCCGTTCAGCCAGCGACTGCCGGAAATGAAAGCCAGGTTGTCGGTCTGGGTGATCACCAGGGTCGTAATCACGTGCACGGCGAGGGATACCGGCAGCAGCGTGCGGATCTGGTCGATCCGGTGCCAGCGGATCGCCAGCATGGCGCCCATCAGGTAGCCCAGATAGTTCCAGGTGGCCACCGCCGCGCCGTTAGCGGCGCTGAACTGGCCATCATCGACCAGGTAGGGCAGCAGAGGGGTGTAAATGAACCGGCCAAGACCGTGAACCACCAGCAACACCAGCGCACCGGCGGCCAGCACGGAAAACAGCTCTTTCGGTGGGGTGGAAGTCTGGGTTGGCATCGGCGAACAATCCGGCGGTTGGTTAATCAGCCCAACAGTCTAAGCCACCCCTGACCGGATGTCTTTTGGACCATGGCCAAAACTGTCCGTCGATCAGGAGCTTGTCCGTTCCCGATTGGCCTTGGCCCACTGATAGATCCGCTCGAAAGCCTGCGCCAGCTCCTCCGGCCGGTGCGGCGGCTGAATCAGCGCCTGAAGCTGCCCCTCCGGATTCAACAGGGCAAAATGGCCGCTGTGATCCACCAGCAGTTCACCATCCACCTCCCGGTGAACGAACACCGCACTGAGACTCCTGGCGAGGGCCCGCGTGGTTTCCAGATCCCCGGTCAAACCATGGAAGTGTTCGCCAAAGAAGTCGGTGTAATCCTTCAGCTTCTCGGGCGTATCGTGTTCAGGATCAGCGCTGATCAACAAGTAATCCGGCTGCGGCAACTCCGCCGGCAGCCGTTTATCCAGCTGGCGCAAGTTGGCCATGGCGGCCGGACAGATATCCGGGCAATTGGTGTACCCGACAAAGGCAAACGTCCAGCGCCCTTTCAGGTCCTCGCGCGTTACCGTCTCTCCGTCCTCGTTGGTGAGCGCAAACTCCGCCAGCGGTTTCGCCTGGTCATACACATAGGTATTGAACTCGGAGAGATCCGGCGCCGGCTGCGGATCCCCGCCCACCAGGTACACCTGACGGGCTACCACCAGCCCGAAAATCAGCAGAACAATCAAAAACAGCGCAACGAGCGTTATCCGCACAGACCGATTCATCAGTACTCCAATACCGAACTCCGGGGCTGGGAGCGGGCGGGGGTACCTTTTCTTCTGGGAACAAAAAACTCGCTGCGCTCAGACAATTGTTCCCGCCAGAAAAGGTACCCCCGCCCACTCCTTCAGACTATGTGCCTCGGGTTAGAAGAAAACAAAATGATCTACAAGGAGTACCACAAACAGCGCCATCAGGTAAGTGATGGAATACTTGAAGGTATTGAGAGCAACGCGGCGATCATCGCCCTTCAGCAGCCGGATGGCGTACTGCAGGAAGCGCAGGCCAAGGGCCAGGGCGCCGACGAGGTAGATGCCGCCGGACATGCCTGTGACAAAAGGTAGCAGGCTCACGGCAAGCAGCATCAGGGTGTACAGCAGGATATGCAGCTCGGTGTACTTGTTGCCGTGGGTGACCGGGAGCATGGGGATACCGGCCTTGGCGTATTCTTCCTTGCGGTGGATGGCCAGGGCCCAGAAGTGCGGAGGCGTCCAGGCGAAGATGATCAGGACTAACAACAGGGCATGGCCCTCCACCTGCCCGGTGACCGCCGTCCAACCCAACAGGGGCGGCATTGCACCGGCAAGGCCACCGATGGTGATGTTCTGCGGAGTGGCACGTTTGAGGAACAGGGTATAAACACCGGCATATCCCACCAAAGAGGCCAGCGTCAGCCAGGCCGTCAGGTGATTGACCATCACCATCAGGATGGCCATGCCGAGGCAGGCCAGCAGGGTGGCGAATACGACGGCATCGGTCGGGGCAATCTTGCCCGTGGCGACAGGCCGCTTGCGGGTACGGGCCATGACGGTGTCGATTTTCTGGTCCACCACGTGGTTGACCACGGCGGCGGCACCGGCCAGCAGGGCGATGCCGAGGTTGCCGAACAGCAGCACACTCCAACCAGGCACGCCCGGGGCCGCCAGCAGCATGCCGATCACGGAGGTAAGGATCATCAGGGCGACCACCCGGGGCTTGGTCAGCTCCAGGTAATCCCGCCAGGAAATGGTCTTGCCGGAAGCACTCGCGGTATTCCGGGCCGGCAGTGCTTTCACTTGCTCGCTCATGCCGTTACCTCTCGTTTTATCGTTGTAGAAGTCGGAGGCCAAGCGGTCTTAGGAAGACAATCAGGCTGGTCAACTCCTTGGCTCACAGAACGACATGGCTACGATCCGACTTTGGGCCACCGCTATGGACAGGGGAATGTACAGAATGACGTTGGCCAGCCCCAGGGCGATCTGCGCGGACAGAACCACGGCCACCAGCTGAATCGAGCCGTCCAGGCCACTTGCTTCCCGCCGCCGCCACATCAGCGCCAGCAAGACAGTAAAATACGCCAGCACGATCATCGCTCCGAGGCGGTGGGTCACGTGAATGGCCACCCGGCCATCGGCCGTGAGCTGGCCACCGAGGTAGTTCGGGCCTACGTGCTGGGCAACGTCAAAGCCGTGGCGGAAATCCATGCCATCCGGCCACCACTGGCCCTGGCAGGTGGGCAGGTCGGTGCAGGCCACGGCGGCATAATTCGCTGCGGTCCAGGCACCCAGGGCGATCTGCAGGACCACCAGCAGCAATCCGCCATAGAGCCAGGGTCGGAACCGGGCCAGCCCCGGAGTGGCCGGAGGTCTGGGTGCCGCTCTTGTCCTTCGCCACAGGCGCAGGCTCAGCAGCGTTAACAGGCTCAGGGTGGTGAAGCCGCCCAGCAGGTGCAGTGCGACCACCTGAGGCCAGAGTTTCAAGGTGACGGTCCACATACCGAACGCGCCCTGGAGAACGATGAATCCGGCGATGAACAGGGGCAACTTGACCGGTACGCCAACCCTGCGGTGCCGGAAGGCGTAGGCAGCCAGGCCGAACACCAGCAATCCCAGGGTGCCGGCGGCGTAGCGGTGAATCATTTCCGGCCAGCCCTTTTCCACGTCCACCGGGGTTTCAGGAAACCGGGCATTGGCGATGGCAATGCTGGATTCGCTCTGGGGCACGGTGAGGAAGCCGTAACAGCCCGGCCAGTCCGGGCACCCCAGGCCGGCGTGTACCAGCCGGGTCCAGGCGCCCAGCATGATCACAACAACGGCGAGGCAGGCGGCAATGGTTGCCCATCGCGCCATGGTGCGATGGACACTGGCAGTCGAAACCTCGGGGTGGACGGACTGATTCACTGGGACTACCTCCGGCCTCAGCCAATCTGGGACAGTTTCAGGAGGTGCTTGAGGTCCTCAAGCATGTCCTTGCCACTGTGTTCCGCACCGTAATGCATCATCACGTTACCGAAGGGATCCACCAGCAGGATCCGGGGCTCGCTGGCAGGATTGATGCCGGTCGGCCAGGCCGGGGTGGTGCCCTCTGCCGGCACCAGCCGCTCCATCAGGCGGTATTCCCGTGACCATTTGGCGGAAAGATCCGACGGCACAGAACCCAGCGCCGCCGCCCTGGATACCCGGTTGGCATTCTTGCCCAGAGCAATGTTGACCTGCCGGGCCAGGTACAGGAGTTCCTGACAATTACTGCCGCAATCACTGGCGACCACCATCAGCAGCCACTCCGGGTCGACCTTGTCCGGACCGAATCGCGCTTCCAGGGGCTCACCGGATTCTGTCTGGAGATGCAGCGCCTGGACCGGAACCACCGGCTGAACCAGGGTGCCATTGTTGGTGTGTCCCGCCGGATTGAGCCAGCCGGTGTAGAACATCACGGTGGCCACGATCATCGGGCCGAAGCCGAGGGCAAACAGCAGAAAGGCCGTGCGACGCCCCCGGCGAACCTGATCAGGTGTCGGCTCGTCAGCCTGGTGTTGTCCGGTACCCTTTTCAGCCATTGTCATTGTCATTATTGGCTCCTGTCTTTCGGTAACTCGCCACTACAGTCAATATAGTCAGTGCCACCGCAAGCGCAAACCATTGAGCTGCATAGCCATAATGGGTTCCCGGTCCCATCAGGTCCGGTGCCCAGTCAGCCCGGAACGCGCCGGGTTGTTGGCCACTGTCGAGGCGGATTATCAGGGCCGGTAAGCCTTCCACCTCACTCGCGGCGCCCTCTCTCGGGAGGCGCTGAACCCTGCGCGGCCACCCCTGTTCTTCCTGACCCTGGTCGGCAAGCACCGGTGGCACCGGGTAGTCCGCCAGCCGGCCCGACAGGGTAAACAGTCCCTCCGGGGTATCGATACCGGGCAGGCGCTCGCGACTTCGGGGCGCCTGGATCCAGCCACGATTCACCAGTACCGGGGGTCCTTCCAGGGGATAGAAATCCGTGATCACTTCGTACCCGGGGACGCCGTCGCGGGTCCGGTTATCGAGCAACCAGCTGTGGTCGCCGTACATCCCCGTCACCCGGACCGGCTTGCCGGAACTCACCTCGCCTTCGATCAGTTGCTGCCAGGGAAGATTTTCCGCCTGTTGCTGCCAGCTCTCCAGCATTGCCTGCTTCTGGCCGGCCCGGTCCAGCTGCCAGATGCCGAGGCCGATGAGCACCGGCAGGAAGAAGCCGCTGAACAGCATCAAACGCCAGTCAAAATGCCATTTTCTTTTTGATGCCTGCGGGTCAGCCATGCTCTGCTATAGTGACTCCACCGGCACCGCAAATTTCCGGTTTCGGGCAACCCCCAAACCTATAACAACAGGGATTCCCATGCTTAAGGCCGTCATAGTTGTCCTGATGCTTGCCGTTGTCGCCAGCTTGTTCAGCGGGCTCTTCTTCCTGATCCGGGACGGTGGCAAAACCAATCGGGTCGTCAATTCGCTTGCTGTCCGGGTCGCGCTCAGCATACTGCTCCTGGTGATTATTCTGGTTGCCTTGTGGCAGGGCAGCCTGACACTGAACCCGACTCCCTGACCACGCAATCCATCAAATGATGTAGACAAAGACAAACAGGCCGAGCCACACCACATCCACAAAGTGCCAGTACCAGGCTGCCGCCTCGAATCCGAAATGGTTTTCTGCCGTGAAGTGGCCCTTGAAGATTCGCAACAGCATGACGGTCAGCATGATCGATCCCAGCAACACGTGTGCGCCGTGAAAACCGGTCAACATGAAGAAGGTGGTGCCGTAGATGCCGGATTGCAGGGTGAGGTTCAGATCCTGGTAGGCGTGGATATACTCGTATCCCTGAACAAACATGAACACCACCGCCAACGCGATAGTGGCGCCCAGCCAGAGTTTGGTCTTGGCCCGGTGGCCTGCTTTGAGGGCATGGTGGGCGATCGTGATCGTAAAGGATGAGGTGACCAGCAAGATGGTGTTCATCAACGGCAGACCCCAGGGACCGATGACCTCACTGGGCCCGGGATAGGCCTCGGGGTTCGGATTCTGGACCAGCGGCCAGGCAGCATTGAAGCCTTCCCACAGCATGGCTGAGGAGCCCCTGTCCCCTTCGCCGCCAAGCCAGGGAACCGCAAAGACCCGGACATAGAACAGGGCGCCGAAGAAGGCGGCAAAGAACATCACCTCCGAGAAAATGAACCAGCTCATGCCCCAGCGGAATGAGCGGTCCATCTGATCGCTGTATAGGCCGGCGCGGCCTTCCCTGATAACACTTCCGAACCAGCCAAACAGCATATAGGCCATGATCAGCGCGCCGATTAAGAACATCACCCAGGACCCGGTAGTGCTCTCGCCCTGGTTGCTGTTCACCATGATCGAGGCAACACCGTACAGCGTGACCCCGAGGCCGACCGTCGCAACGATTGGCCATTTGCTCTGTTCCGGAACGTAATAGGTCTGGTTTTCCGCCATGACAGTCTCCGATGGCTTAGCCGTTTTCGTTTGTTTTTGTTCTCGCCCTCACCGGTCTGGCCGGAGGTTCACTTCACCTCCGGCGGCGTGGCGAAGGTGTGATAGGGCGCCGGCGAAGGTACGGTCCATTCCAGACCCTCGGCCCCATCCCAGGGCTTGGCTGCAGCCTCCTTGCCGCCCCGGATGCACTTGACCACGATCAGCAGGAAGAGCAATTGGGTAGCGCCAAACATGAACGCACCGATACTGGAGACCATGTTGAAATCGGCAAACTGCAGGGCGTAATCCGGAATGCGACGCGGCATGCCGGCGAGGCCGAGGAAGTGCATTGGGAAAAAGGCCAGGTTCATGCCGACGAACGATAGCCAGAAGTGGGTCTTGGCCAGTGTCTCGTCGTACATGTGGCCCGTCCACTTCGGCAGCCAGAAATACGCTGAGGCAAAGATGCCGAAAATGGCGCCGGGCACCAGCACATAGTGGAAGTGGGCCACCACGAAGTAGGTGTCGTGATACTGGAAATCCGCCGGGGCAATGGCCAGCATCAGGCCGGAGAAGCCGCCGATGGTGAACAGGATCACGAAGGCCACGGCAAACAGCATGGGAGCCTCGAAGGTCAGGGAGCCCCGGAACATGGTGGCTACCCAGTTGAACACCTTCACCCCGGTGGGCACGGCAATCAGCATGGTGGCGTACATGAAGAACAGCTGGCCCGCCAGCGGTACGCCCACAGTGAACATGTGGTGCGCCCAGACAATAAAGGACAACAGGGCAATGGCACCGACGGCATAGACCATCGAGGCATAGCCAAACAGCGGTTTTCGGGCGAAGGCCGGGATGATGTGCGACACGGCGCCGAAAGCCGGCAGGATCATGATGTAGACCTCGGGATGCCCGAAGAACCAGAACACATGCTGGAACAGCACCGGGTCACCCCCGCCAGAGGCGTCAAAGAAGCTGGTGCCGAAGTTGATGTCCATCAGCATCATGGTGACCACACCGGCCAGCACCGGCATGACCGCAATGAGCAGGAAGGCGGTGATCAGCCAGGTCCACACGAACAGGGGCATCTTCATCAGGGTCATGCCCGGCGCCCGCAGGTTCAGGATGGTGGCAATCACGTTGATCGCGCCCATGATGGAGGAGATCCCCATGATGTGGACGGCAAAGATGAAGAAGGTGGTGCTCGGTGGCCCGTAGGTCGTCGACAGGGGCGCGTAGAAGGTCCAGCCGAAGTTGGGCGCGCCACCCTCCATGAACAGGGTGGACACCAGGATCAGGAACGCACACGGCAACAGCCAGAAGCTCCAGTTGTTCATCCGCGGCAGGGCCATGTCCGGTGCCCCGATCATCAGGGGCAGCATCCAGTTGGCCAGACCCACGAACGCGGGCATGACCGCACCGAACACCATGATCAGACCGTGCATGGTGGTCATCTGGTTGAAGAATTCCGGCTGCACGATCTGCAGGCCGGGCTGGAAGAGTTCGGCCCGGATGACCATCGCCATGGTTCCCCCCAGGAGGAACATGGCGAAACTGAACACCAGGTACATGGTCCCGATGTCCTTGTGGTTGGTGGTCAGCAGCCAGCGGCTGATGCCTTTGGCCGGGCCGTGATGATGTTCCTGGGCGTGGGTATCTGCAACCGCACTCATGAAAACCCCCGTTACCGCCGTTAATTGTGGCTGGTGATCGTTATTATCTGGCGTCGATTACTGCTGGTTCTTGTAATCCAGAATTTCCTTGGGCGTGACCATGTCACCGGTGTTGTTACCCCAGGCATTACGCTCGTAGGTAATCACCGCCGCCAGGTCCACCTCGCTCAACTGGTTGCCGAAGGCCTGCATGGCTGTGCCGGACTTGCCGTTGACGACAATATCGATATGGGCCGTCATGTCGCCCGTTGCGATCGGGCTACCTTTGAGCGCAGGGAACGCGGGCGGAGCACCACTGCCATCCGGCTGGTGACAGGCCGCGCAAGCGGTCTGGTAGGCCTTCTCGCCTCGGGCCATGAGCTCTTCCATGGTCCAGTCCTTCTGCGTCAGCTCACGCTCTTTCTCCGCCGCCGCTTTCTGTTCCGCCAGCCAGACATTGAATTTCTCTTCCGGGACCGCCTCTACCACGATCGGCATGAAGCCATGGTCCTTGCCACAGAGCTCGGTACACTGGCCGCGGTACGTACCCGGCTCATCCACCCGGAACCAGGCTTCGTTAATGAAGCCTGGGATAGCATCTTTCTTCACGCCAAATTCCGGCACCCACCAGGAGTGGATGACATCATTGGCAGTCAGCAGCAACCGGACCTTCTTGCCAACCGGAACCATCAGTGGA
This sequence comes from Marinobacter szutsaonensis, assembly GCF_039523335.1. Classification (NCBI taxonomy): domain Bacteria; kingdom Pseudomonadati; phylum Pseudomonadota; class Gammaproteobacteria; order Pseudomonadales; family Marinobacteraceae; genus Marinobacter; species Marinobacter szutsaonensis. The sequence goes on from NZ_BAAAFC010000001.1 coordinate 2,149,738, forward strand.
TTGTCCACCTCCAGCAGGTAGTTCTCGCCCTTGTCCTGCCGGTTTTCGATCTGATCGCGGGGCGTGGCGAGGTTGGAGAAGTAACCGAATTCCTGATCGACGTACTCGTACTGCCACTTCCACTGGTAGCCGGTGACCTTGATGTCCACCTCGGACTCGGAAGTGTCGTACATATCGACCAGGGTCGCGGTGGCCGGGATCGCCATGACCACCAGGATGACAAACGGTATGATGGTCCAGAGGATTTCCACCAGGGTGTTCTCGTGGAAATTCGCCGGTTTGTGGCCCTGGGATTTTCGGTGGGCGAAGATGGACCAGAACATGACCCCGAAGACCACCACGCCAATGACGACGCAGATCCACAGAATAGTCATGTGAAGGCTGAAAATATCATTACTGGTGCCGGTTACCCCGGGCGTCATGTTCATCGTCCAGTCCGCCATGGACCAGGTCGGGAACACTAGACCACCCAACAGGGCACCTGCCCGCTTAGCGTGCACGCGCATACTGTGTCTCCACAGAGTGTTATTCTTGTCGGATTTTGCGTTATCCCTCTGTTTTGACGGCACTCGCAGAAACACCAATCAAACCAGAGTGAAAGCCTGCTCACGGATACTTCAATTTCGAGTATAGACACAGATCAAAAAAAGACTAAAAAATCGACTAAACCTAAACCTGATAACCCGGGATTTTTAAGAATCAAAACGAATATGACTTTTCAATTGGCCACCACCGACCGGCGACTCTGGGCGCTGGCCTGGCCCCTTATGCTCACCAACCTGACCGTGCCTCTGCTCGGGTTGGTGGATACCGCTGTACTGGGCCATCTGGAAAGCCCGGAATACCTCGGCGCGGTGGCCGTCGGAGCCAATCTGTTCAGTATCCTGTACTGGACCTTCGGCTTCATGCGCATGGGCACCACCGGCCTTGCCGCCCAGGCATGGGGCAAACGGGACGGTTTTGGCCAGGTGGCGTTGCTGCTGCGCTCGGTGCTGCTCGCGGTGGGTATCGGTCTGCTGCTGATCCTCTTTCACCAGCCGCTGATCCGCATCGGCCTGGCGCTGATGAATCCAAGCCCGGATGTGACCGGGCTGGCAGCCGAATACGCCGCCATCCGGATCTGGAGCGCACCGGCAGTGCTGTGCCAGTACACCCTGGTGGGCTGGCTGATCGGCATGCAATTTCCCCGGGGGCCGATGATCATGCTGATCGTCGCCAACGGCCTCAACATCGTGCTGGATGTGCTGTTCGTGACCGGGCTGGGCTGGAACAGCCGGGGTGTGGCCATTGCCACGGTGATCGCCGAATACGGTGCCGCCATGATCGGCTTCGCGATTGTGCTGACCCGCCTGCCGGAGGGGCAGCGCATGACCCGGGAACTCTTCGGACAGGTGTCGGACTACCTGAAAATCCTGCGGGTCAACCGCTACATCATGGTGCGGACCATCGCCCTGTTGCTGGTGCTGGCCTTCTTTACCGCCCAGGGTGCCCGACAGGGCGATACCATCCTGGCCGCCAATGCCGTGCTGATCACCTTCCTGCTGGTGATCTCCAACGCCCTGGACGGCTTCGCCAATGCCGCCGAAGCATTGATCGGCGAAGCCATCGGCAAGGACAGCCGGCGCCGGTTCCGCGTGGTGTTCCGCAGCGCGCTGCGGTGGTCCCTGTGGGGCGCCCTGCTGCTGACTATCATCTTTGTCTTCGGCGGGCGGCATCTGATCGCGCTGCTCACCGGCATCGAGTCGGTCCGGGTGACCGCCTGGGAATACCTGCCGTGGCTGTGGCTGCTGCCGTTCGCCTCGGTCTGGGGTTTCCTGCTGGACGGGGTGTTCATCGGCGCCACCCGCACCCGGGACATGCAGAACACCATGCTGTTCTCTGCCCTGGGCGTGTTCCTGCCGGTGTGGTGGCTGACCACCGGCTGGGGCAATCACGGTCTGTGGTTCTCCCTGATCTGCCTGATGCTCGCCCGGGCCGCCACGATGGGCTGGCTGTGCTGGTCCCACACCCGCGCCGGGCGCTGGTTTGAGGCGTCGTGACACAACCCGTCCGGGCGGTAATCTTCCGGCGATGCAATTTGCAGGCAACGGACCGGCAAGCGGACAAATGTCGACTACACTAGTCAGAAACAGCAGGCGGGTTGGTACAGTGCACCGCTTCCTGCTGCACTGATTGACTCGTTGCAGACAACGGGAGGCGCCTTGCGACCTCAATTAGCACAGACACTGGCATCTCCTCACATGACACCACAGGTAGTGCTCGAAATCATTGACGACGCCCGGCGCAAGGAAGCCCGATCCGGGACTTTCCTCCGCCAGCTCCGCGAGAAGGCAGAGCGGTTGCCGTCGTCTGTGGTGATCGAGGGTTACCAGCCGGCCACGGCGCTGTTCCAGTTCGCCATCGAATACATCGAAATGGCACCACGACTGATCGAGTGCGTAGAGGCCTGCGCCCGTGAGGCGGGCAAAGCCGAGCTGTTCCGCCCCTTCGTGGACGCTGCCATCCGTTACTTCACCCAACCCTCCGTTCTGCTGGTTCGCTACGATGGACTCGATGGCCTGTTGATCCGGGCCTACCTGTGCCACCGGCTGATGGAAGAAATGCACGAGAACAACCGCTCCATCCGGAAGAGCGAGCTGGTGGACATCGAGGCCACACGGGCCAATCTTCTGGTTCACGAACTGATCGGCGAACCCTTCGCCAACGAGCTCGATGATTCGGTGACGGTCACGGTGTTGCAGATCGCCGGCACACCGGACTACTACGACCTGAACCTGGATCCATTCGTCGAGCAGGTGAACAACGCGGCCTGGAACTGGATGCGCCAGTACTGGGAAAATTTGCTGGTCCGCAATCATATCCGGTTTTCACTGGGCGGAGGTCTGGTTTAGACGGTATCCTTGGCGGCTTTCAAAGACTGCAATCAGCCACAGGAGACGTCATGCTGGAAAACGCCGATCTGGGTAAACTCATTCTGCGCCTGACTTTGGGCGGACTGATGCTGTTCCACGGCATCGCCAAGCTGCTCAACGGCATCGGCTTTATCGAAGGGGAGCTGGCCAGCCACGGGCTACCGGCTTTTCTGGCTTATGGTGTGTTCATCGGCGAACTGATTGCGCCGCTGATGGTGATCCTGGGCTACCAGACCCGGATCGGTGCGATGCTGATCGTGTTCAACATGGTCGTGGCCATCGTCCTGGTTCACGCCCATGAATTGCTGGCACTGGGCCGCAACGGCGGGCTGGCACTGGAACTCCAGCTGTTCTTCCTGTTCACCGCCGTCGCCGTGGTCTTCCTCGGGCCCGGCAGGTACAAGCTCAAGAACTGAAAGGGCTGACCATGACTGACAAGAAACCGACCATAAGCCCCGGGCGTTACCGCCACTACAAGGGCCAGGATTACGAAGTGATTGGCGTGGCCCGGCACAGCGAAACCGAAGAGCCCCTGGTGGTTTACCGCTGCCTGTACGGCGACTACAGCCTCTGGGTGCGCCCCCTGGCCATGTTTCGGGAGACCGTGGAAGTCGCCGGCGAGCAGGTTCCCCGCTTTGCCCGCATCGACGACTGAGTTCGGGAATCCCGTTTTGACTCGAGCGGTCATTTCCTGCACATTAGCGCGCTTTTCATGATGCCGGCCCCCACAAGGGGCCGGAACAACCCATGATTCCTACCCGGAGTTTGCCATGAATGCCGTTGTTGCCGCGGTACTGATCATGCTCGTACTGAGCCTGTGCCGTATCCACGTTGTTGTTGCCCTGATCGTGGGCGCCATCTCCGGCGGCCTGATCGCCGGTATGTCCCTGGACGCCACCATCGAAGCCTTCAACAATGGGCTGGGCGGTGGAGCCACCGTCGCGCTGTCCTATGCCACCCTGGGCGCCTTCGCCGTCGCCATCGGCAAATCCGGCCTCGCCCATGCCCTGGCCGACCGCGCCCTGGCCCTGGTGGGCCGCCAGGAAGACGGCAGCGCCGCCACCGGCATCCGTTTCCTGATCGTCGGGCTACTGCTGGCCATTGCCATTTCGTCCCAGAACATCCTGCCTATCCACATCGCCTTCATCCCGCTGGTGGTGCCGCCGCTGCTGTACGTGATGGCTAAACTCAACATGGATCGCCGGCTGGTGGCCTGCGTACTGACCTTCGGCCTGATCACTCCGTACATGTTCCTGCCGGTCGGTTTCGGCGGCATCTACCTGAACGAAATCCTGCTGGCGAACGTGGCCGACAACGGCGTCGACGCCAGCGAGCTGAACGTCATGTCCGCCATGGCCCTGCCGGCCCTGGGCATGCTCGTGGGCCTGCTGATCGCAGTGTTCTTCAGCTACCGTGGCGACCGCAAGTACAACATGGAAGCCATCGCGAAGACCGAGCGGGTTAACGTCGCCTATAGCCCCCGCACCCTGATCATGGCCCTGGCCGCCATCGTGGTCGCTTTCGTGGTCCAGCTCTGGCTGGGCTCCATGATCCTGGGTGCCCTGGCCGGCTTCGTGCTGTTCAACCTGTCCGGCGTGGTGAAGTGGAAAGAGGCCGATGACCTGTTCACCGAGGGCATGAAGATGCTCGCCATGATCGGCTTCATCATGATCGCCGCCAACGGCTTTGCGGAAGTGATGCGGGAAACCGGTGACATCGCCAATCTGGTGCAAGGCTCCGTCGCCGCCATCGGCGAAAACAAGGCCCTGGCCGCGTTCCTGATGCTGGCGGTGGGCCTGCTGATCACCATGGGTATCGGCTCATCCTTCTCCACCATCCCCATCATCGCGGCCCTGTATGTCCCGCTGGCCCTGCAGATGGGCTTCAGCCCCCTGGCCATCGTGGCCCTGGTCGGTACCGCCGGCGCCCTGGGTGACGCGGGTTCCCCGGCCTCAGACTCCACACTCGGTCCTACCGCCGGCCTGAACGTCGACGGTCAGCACAACCACATCTGGGATACCGTGGTACCGACCTTCCTGCACTACAACTTGCCATTGCTTGGCTTTGGGTGGTTGGCGGCTATGGTACTCTGACTCCCGGAGCAAGCCGTTCTTTTGTAGCCTGCTGGTATGGGGGGCTTCGAGGGGGCGGGGTGTCTTTTCTTCTGGGCACAAAGAACTCGCTTGGCTCAGACAATTGTGCCCGGCAGAAAAGACACCCCGCCCCCTCGTGGTCCATTCTCTGGTCCGTTAGTCAGTGTAGAAAGAGGAATCGGTCGTCTAGAGTTCGTAGGTGTACGTCAGGTAAATGCGATCGGCGTCGTGGGTGATGAAACCCGCCGGGCCGAAGGTCAACTCCTTGTTGCTGTCCGGACCAACCTGGCCCCGGGTTTCAAAATTGACGTGCAACCAGGCTAACGATAACCCTCGCAACTGTCCGGGGAAGCGATATTTCAGGAAACTCAGAAACTCCCGGCGTGAGAATCCGGTGTAACCATCGGCCTCGTCGGAGTGCGCATAGTAACCGTCCCAGCGCAGTCCTTTAACGCCCCACTCGGCCAGATCGACGCCGACGCTCAGTTTTGCCATCGCCTCGCCCTCCAGGCCAAACCGATAGAAGTTATCGGCCTCACTGTCCCAGGTGCCATAGTCACCGGCGAACAACACACGGTCATAATGACTGCCGTAGACATTAGTAAAGGCAACTCCTGCATAATGCCCTTTCCGATGCCAGGTCACAGATATCTCGTTGAAACTGGCGTCATGGTCATCCTCGGCCGGGTAGAAACCAGGCACGCCCTGTTCCTCGAAGAGATCGCCACCGTCACGCTGGTTGCCATGTGCCAAAGCCACTGCAATAAAGGAATTTCCGGTGATGGCGAATTCCCGGCTCAAATTCAGGAAAGTTGCATCCATGTAGTCTCTGGCGGTCAGGTATTCCGCTTCCAGTTTCAAATTGGCCGGCAGTGTGGATGCCAGTCCAGCCAGGTCCACACTGTCGATGCTTTGGCCGTCAAAGGTCTGCAGCTCATCGCCCCAGCCGGACTCGTTACGCGGACTGAACCGATCCAGCCGTGAGGCATAGAGACTCAGGTCCTTGTAATCGTACCCGACATCAAAACCGATAGAGCCTGCAGGCAGGATTCGGGTGTTGTTATCGGCGTATAGGTGGTAATCCCGTCGTTTTTTACCCCATCCCGCTCGAAATCGATGGTGTTCGCCACCAAAACGCAGTTTTAGATAAGCCGTCGTTGCTTTCGCAATGCTATCGGGGTTCTGAATGTCGCCGTCGGCAGAGAGATTGGTGATGCTGTTGGCGTCATTGCCAACTGCCAGGGCATCGGCTGCCCCAACGCCAAGGTCAATTCCGATCACATCCCGATAGAACCGGGAGTTAAAATCGAACTGCAGCGCATGAACCCATTCGTCCCGGGTCGGCCCAACACCGCTGCCGGGATCCTCATTCCAATAATATTGTCTATAGGTCAGTTGCGCCTTTTCGGGATTTGGGGGGCTTCCGGCAAACGCCATTGCCGGCAAAACGGCAAATACCAAAGCACTACCTGTCAGTGTTTTACGAGACATCGTTACCTCACAACAGCCATATTTTGATTGTTTTCCTTTCTGCCGCGCGCACGCGATCCGCCCCGTGACGGGGCAAACCAAGTGATCAATCATTGATCTGCAGATTTCAGCTCAGATAGGCCAGTGCTCCGGTCGCCAGAGCTTCAATCCCGGTGCGCAAGGTCACATCGTTTCCGGGGAAGTAGTAGGGGGAATGTGGCATTTCCAGATGGCGCATTTTTTCGGCGACGGTATCACCGACAGTCTCACTCCAACGGTCAGCGGGCGTGGCGCCAATGAACCAGTAAACATAAGGAATGTCGCCTCCCCCGAAGCCCCCGGCCTCTGCATTGCCGAACAGCGGGAAGTCTTCGCTGCCATTGAGGCGCGGCATGTCATAGAGATTGGCGCTGCCGAAGTGCTCCGCATGGGCGCCGCGCACGCGCTCAACCGCAGACGGGGTATTCTGGAGGGCAATGGTCTCATTGAGGATCCGGAATTCCGGAGGCTTGGGACAGCGCCCCGCCTCGCACTCTGCTTGAACAATGCGTTTGATTGAAGCGACAACCTGACGGTGCAGGGTATTGTTAAAACCTCGAATATTGATCTCGAGCTCAGCCGAATGCGGAATAATATTGGCCTGGGTGCCGGCATGAAGTTTACCCACGGTAACCACCACCGTTTCTTCGGGGGGTACCTCACGGGAAACGATGGTCTGCAGACGAGTGACAATATGGGCAGCAATAACCACCGGGTCTACGGTCTGAGCCGGCATGGAACCGTGCCCACCAGCCCCATGAACCGTCACGGCCAGATTGGTGCAGGCCGCCATGGCGCTGCCGGTGATATGCCCGACCGTTCCCGCCAGTGCCGGCATATTGTGCTGACCAAGGATGACATCGGGTCGACCAAATCGCTCATAGAGCCCATCATTAAGCATGGCTCGGGCACCACCAAACACTTCCTCGGCAGGCTGGCAGATAAGCATGAGCGTACCGGTCCAATGCTGTCGGAGCCCTGCCAGCACCCCTGCGGCACCTACCAGACAACTGCTGTGCAGATCGTGACCACAGGCATGCATGACGGGCACCTGACCGTTTTCAGTGTCTGCCGTCCGCGAGCTGGCAAAGGCCAGCCCCGTATCCTCTCTGATCGGCAACGCGTCCATATCGCCGCGTAACATCACCGTTGGGCCTTCGCCATTACGCATAAGCGCCACGACTCCGGTACCACCCACCCCTCTTGTAACCTCGTAGCCAAGTTTCTCCAGCTCTGCAGCCAGGCGCTTGCTGGTTTCGTATTCCATGAAAGGCAGCTCGGGATGCTGGTGAATGTGGCGATACAAGGCCCGGACACCGTCGAACGTCGTCTGAACGCCGTTCATGACAGCCTCTTTGAGATCAAACGCGTGAGTATTCATCGTCATGTTTGCTTCCTTGGAAATTCAGTGACTACGGCAAGCAGTAGGCTGGCTCTCCCCAACCGCCCGAGTGGCGTACTGGCAGCCTGTAACGACAACCACATTCAGCAACATCGCCCAGACACCGGCATGCCAACCAAAAGGAGAACTCCAGACAAATTCCATCAACAGGAACGCCACGCTACCGGTCAAGGCACCCGCCATCACGCTGCTACGACGAAGTTGTGGCATGAACAAGGCGCCGATGACCATTGGGAACAGTTGAACAATCAACCCATAGGCGGTGAGCAAAATCATTACCAGCGAACCGGGGTTCAGCAGGGCAAGAAGGTAGGCGATCAGTGACAGGCCCAATACGCTCCAACGCGTCACACTGACAGTGCGTGCCTCGTTGGCATTCTTGAGCACAGTCGGGCTCATGACATCACGCACCAGCACGACGGCGGCAGTGTGAGCCAGATTGGCACCGGTAGACATAGCTGCAGCCAGGGCTCCGGAGAGCATCAGCCCGATGACCCAGGGCGAGAAATCTGCAACATCCATGACCATCCGGAGAAGAACCGTATCGGAGCGCTCCAGCGGCGAATCTGAAAAAGCCAGAATGCCGGCATAACCAATGAACAACAGAGGCACCAGCAGGTAAGCATAAAGCGGATAGAACACGCTGACTTTGCGTAGCGTCTTGCCACTGTCAGCCGAGTAGAACTTCATGAACAGGTGCGGCCACATGGCACCACCGAAGGCGCTTACCAGCACAGCGGTGCTGAAGTAACCCCATCCCATGCCCGTTGCACCCGGCATCGTCAAATACTCAGGTGCCTGTTGCTGGATCTGGAGGAACATTTCTCCGACACCACCATACAGACGCTCAGAAATGGCCAGCCCGAGGAACCACGCGATCGCAATCATCATCACGCCCTGGAGCAAGTTAGTCCAGCCGATGCCACTCAATCCACTGCAAAACACGTAAGCGGCTACGACCACGAACGCCAGCAGCCCGCCCAGCCAGAACGGGACTGTGCCATCGGTGGCAGCCTGGAAAAGCAAGCCGGCGCCGGCAATCTGAATGGTCAGGTACGGCACCAACGCCACCACCCCAATGACTCCGGCCAGCATGCCCAGGGGTTTGCTCCGGTAATGGTCCGCGATCATATCGCCTTGCGTCAGGTACCCCCGTTCACGACCGAGTTTCGCCACTCGTGGCCCCAGCACCCAGATCGTAATCGGCACAAGCGACAAATACGCCAGGATGTAGAATGCCGGTGCACCGTGTTTATAGGCCCAGCCGGGTGCACCAAGAAACGCGAAAGCAGAAAAAATCTCGGCGCCGAGGATGAAAAACAGAATGACCACACCCACGTGACGTCCGCCAGCAACATAGCCCTCAAGACTGGAGCCCGCCTGGCCACGGGCACGCAGCCCTACAACCAGCACCATGATCAGGTAGGTCAGGGTGATACCGATAACAATCACTGAATCACTCATCGCGCCCACCTCCATGACGGACCACAAAGGCCACCCACATGCCTGCGAACAGCACCAACATCCACAGGACGTACCAGAAAAACAGGAAAGGAATCCCCAAAACCATGGGTTCGATGCGGTTTGCGATCATGGCCCCCGGCCAGATCATTGCCAGGGTGCACAGGATAAAGTGCACCCCGGTGAGCAAGTGATAGGTCTTTTTCATAAGGTTTTCCCATCTCGCACATAGCGAGCGTTGTTGTTAGTTGTATTTTTATTATGGGCCGATCTTGCAGATACCAAAAATATGGCTTTGGCATCGATGACATATCATTTGGGTATTGGTAAGGTCGTTCTTCGGGTGGGTTCTGAAGAGGTGGTTATGGAGTTTCGGCAGTTAAGCTATTTCATAGCGGTGGTAGACACAGGCTCAATTTCAGCCGCCAGCCGTCAGGTTCATGTCGCCCAGCCGGCCCTGACACGACAGATTCAGGTCCTGGAGGAGGACCTGGGCACATTGCTGCTGGAACGCCATGCCAGGGGGGTCAGTCCGACGGTAGCCGGCAAGGCCCTTTACGAAGAGGCCATACAGCTACTCGATACACGAACCCGGATTCGCACCCGGCTTTCGGCACTCGGTCAGGGACTGATCGGAAAGGTGAGCCTGGGGGTTACTGTCACCCACCTTTGGGAACCGGAGGTAGCGGCACTGCTCAAAAATTATCGTGACCGGTACTCCAAGGTGGCCTTTGAGGTTTACCCGCTGCTTTCAGCTCCCCAGTTGGAACGGCTGCGGGAAGGGAGTCTGGATGTCGGTATCCTCTATCTCGATGGGGGTGACCAGCCAGGGCTGGAAACACGGCTGCTGCAAAAAGATCACCTGGTGCTAGCCGTGCCGGAAAATTCACACTGGTCCGCCTCGCCACCGCAGCGGCTGGCGGAACTCAGAGATGCGGACTTTGTATGGGGATTTCGCAGCGTCTCACCCGTCTATTTCGACCGCGTGATGGCGCATTTTGAACGTCTCGGTTTCGCGCCTAAGGTTGTCCAGTACGGTGCCGACAACACAACCATACTGAGCATGGTCGCCGCCGGACTGGGCGTCGCTATCGTACCCTCGGCGAGTATTGCATGCCGCATGCCAGGGGTAAGTTTCCTCAGTTTCGAGGAACTGTCGGCCTGCGACATGCCGCTCTGGATGGCGTGGCGGCCAACCAACCAGTCACCAGCTCTACGAAACCTGCTCCAGTTAGCCGAAACCGCGTTCAATCCTGCAGAAGGACCAGGCAACTTCAGTCCTCAGACCCAGCCTTGAAAAACACCACCTGCTTAACAGTGTGATCGTCCTCGTTCTTGCGCTTGTTCACCCGGGTCTCCAGCTCGAGAACCTGGGTATCCGGCTCCTCGGACAACCCATCGGTGAACCCGCAGGCCACGCACTCACGCACCTGCTTTTCGTTGTCATCCGTGAACATCATGATTTTGTCCATCTCCGCACAGCGGGGGCAAACCGCGCCGGCGATGAAACGTTTCGGACTTGCCATAGCTTACTCCGGTTTCTCAGATCGGCAGCCGGGCTTCGCAGGGCTCCACCCGGCCAATTACCGACATTGTATCAGGCAGCTTCGTCCGTGATGCCGGATTGTCTCAACAGGGCGTCCACCTGGGGTTCCCGACCGCGGAAGGCCTTGAACAGTTCCATGGGCTCCTGGGAGCCGCCTTTCTCCAGAATGTTCTGCAGGAAGGCCTTGCCGGTCTCCGGATCGAAGATGCCTTTTTCCTCGAACAGTGAGAAGGCATCCGCCGCCAGCACTTCCGCCCACTTGTAGCTGTAGTAGCCCGCCGCATAGCCGCCGGCGAAGATATGGGAGAAGGCGTTGGGGAAGCGGTTGAACTCCGGCGCCTCCACTACGGCGATCTCTTCCCGCACCTTGCGGTGCATGTCCAGCGGGTTGGTGGGAGCCTCGTCGGTGAATTCCGCGTGCAGGCGGAAGTCGAACAGGGAGAACTCCAGCTGACGCACCATGGCCATGCCAGACTGGAAGTTCTTGGCCGCCAGCAACTTCTGCAGCAGGTCTTCGGGCAGCGGCTCGCCGGTTTCGTGGTGGCTGGCGATCAGTGCCAGGGAATCCGGGTTCCAGCACCAGTTTTCCAGGAACTGGCTGGGCAGCTCCACTGCGTCCCAGGCCACCCCGTTGATGCCGGATACGTCCAGTACGTCCACCTGGGTCAGCATGTGGTGCAGGCCGTGCCCGAATTCGTGGAACAGGGTAGTCACTTCATCGTGGGTCAGCAGTGAGGGCTTGCCATTCACCGGCGGAGTGAAGTTACAGGTCAGGAATGCCACGGGCAGCTGCAAGCGGCCGCGCTGGTCACGCCAGCGTACCCGACAATCGGCCATCCAGGCTCCGCCGCGCTTGCCCTGACGGGCGAAGAGATCCAGGTAGAACCAGGCCACCGGCTCGCCATGGCGGCTGATGCAGTAAGCGGTGGCGTCCTCGTGCCAGGTCTCGACTTCCGGGCGTTCCTCGATCTGGACATCGAACAGCCTCTCGGCGACCCGGAACAAACCCGGCACCACCTTGTTGACCGGGAACCAGGGGCGCAGGGTCTCCGGGGAGATGTCGTACTGCTTCTGGCGCAGCTTCTCGCTGTAGTAGCCGATATCCCAGGCCTTCAGATCCTCCACCCCATGCTCGTCTTTGGCGAAGGCTTTCAGTTCGGCAAATTCCTTTTCCGCCACGGGCTTGGACTTGGCCGCCAGCTGGTTCAGAAACTCCAGCACCTCATCGACGCTGCGCGCCATCTTGGTGGCCAGGGAGCGCTCGGCGTAGTTGTCGAAGCCCAGCAGCTGGGACAGGGCGTGGCGACGCTTGAGGATTTCCGCCATCACCGGGGTGTTGTCCCAGGTAGCGGCATCCGGGCCCTGATCGGAGGCGCGGGTAACAAAGGCTTCATAGACTTCCCGGCGCAGGTCCCGGTTATCACAGTAGGTCATCACCGGGTAGAAGCTGGGGAAGTCCAGGGTAATGACATAGCCATCCAGCTCTTTCTGGCGCGCCGCCTGCTTGGCGCCCTCAATGGCGGTTTCCGGCAGACCAGACAGCTCGTCCACGTCGGTGATCTGCTTGTACCAGTGCTGGGTGGCATCCAGTACGTTGTCGCTGAACTTGTTGGACAGCTCCGCCAGCTCCCGGGACAGGTCGGCGTAACGCTTTTTCTTGTCCGCCGGCAGGTCGACACCACCGAGGTGGAAATCACGCAGGGTGTTCTCGACGGACTTGCGCTGGGCCTCGCTCAGGTCCTTGAAGTCGTCCCGGGCTGCCAGTTTTTTGTAGGCATTGCACAGGGCTTCGTTCTGGCTGATTTCGGTGCTGTACTCGGTGAGCTTCTCCAGGCAGTTCTTGTAGACCTTGCGCAGCTCGTCGTTGTTCATCACCCCGTTCAGGTGTGAAATCACCGACCAGGCATTAGAGAGTTTGTCTTCCAGCGCCTGCATGGGCTGGGCCAGGGTGTCCCAGGTGGGATCGTCCTGCTCGGCGAGCTGGCTGATCTTCATGCGGTTCTCGCTGAGAATCTGGTCAATCGCCGTTTCCATGTGCTCGGTGCGCACGTGGTCAAACTTCGGCAACAGATCGTCGGTCAATAAAGGGTTATTCATAAGTCCTCTTCTCAGCTCTTTGCATCTAAGGTAGTTTCGGTGCCTCTACTCGCGGGGCAGGCACCTGTGGGAGAGACCCTTCCAAAACACGCTCCTTGCGGCACGGCCATGTGACGCTTGAGCTCCGCCATCCATGGCTCCGCACAGTTTTGGAAGGGTCTCTCCCACAGGTGCCCCAAGCCTCGGGGCAAACCGACCAAAGGTATATGTAATGACGAATGTACGCTCTCACAAGGGTATTACGCCACATTTTGGGGAACGGAGCTGGGTCGATCCCAGTGCCGTGGTGATCGGGGATGTCCGGACCGGTGAGGATGTGTCCATCTGGCCGATGACCGTCGTGCGGGGTGATATGCACAAGATCCGGATCGGGGACCGCTGCAGCATTCAGGACGGATCGGTACTGCATATCACCCATGCCAGTGACTACAATCCCGGCGGCTATCCGCTGACGCTCGGCGACGACGTCACGGTCGGCCATAAAGCATTATTGCACGGCTGCACAATCGGTAGCCGGGTGCTGGTCGGGATGGGCTGCATCATTATGGATGGCGCCGTGGTCGAAGACGAGGTGATCGTTGCCGCTGGCTGTCTGGTACCGCCCGGCAAGACCCTGGAATCCGGTTATCTGTACGTGGGATCACCGGCCAAACAGGCCCGGCCGCTGACCGACAAGGAAAAGACGTTCTTCAAGTACACCGCCGCCAACTACGTGAAGCTCAAGGATGAGTACCTAAGCGAAACCAATCAGAGTTAGTATCAGAATGGTCTGAACCTCCAGGGAGCACCAATGGATCGAAGTCGCATCCTGATGGCCATTGCCTTCCTGTTGTTCAATGGTCTGCTGTTGATACCGGCGCTGGCGGTGCCGGGCGAGGTGCCATGGCTTGCGGTAGAAGCGCTGGTCATCTGGGCACTGCTGGCGCTGCGGCAAAAACCCCCGGGGCCCCTGCTTGGCGCCCTGGCAGTGACCTACGCTCTACTGGCACTGCTGGTTGTGGCCGACGTCCTGATCCGGGAAAGCCTGGGCCGCGGGCTGAATCTGTATCTGGAGGTGGGCCTGGTGGATGCGGCCTGGCATCTTCTGCACACCAACCTCGGATCGACCGGCGCCATCCTTGTCCTGACATTGCTGGCGGTAGTGCTGGCCGCGCTCGCCAGGCTGTTCCTTGCCCTCGTTAACCGGCTCTCGAGACACTCGCCCGAATCCCTGGGAAAGCCATTATTGCTGATCACCGGCCTGGTAGCAGCCACCGCGGTGACGCCCTGGGTGGGCAGCCCGGCCCTGGCCTTTGTCGCCAACCAGGGATCACTGATTGCCCACACCCACCGTACCACCGAGGCTTTTGCTGCCCAGCTGAGCGGGCAGGCGGCTGCCGGTGAGCCCCGGGAACTGGCTGGCCTGGCAGACACCGACGTTATCCTGGCCTTCATCGAATCCTATGGCATCACGGGGCTGACCGATGAGCCCTACCGCTCCATAATCGCGCCCCGGCTGGAGGCCATGGCGGATGAGCTGGCACAAGCGGATCTGACCGTGGCGACCGGTCGGCTGGAGTCACCGATCCAGGGCGGCCAGTCCTGGCTCGGGCACCTGTCGGTGCTCAGCGGGCAATGGATCCAGAACCAGCTGGCCTACGAAACGCTGCTGAGCAGCGACTACCCGACGTTGGTGGACGACTTCCGCCGTACCGGCCATGAGACGCTGGCGGTCATGCCCGCGATCACTGAACCCTGGCCGGAGGGCAAGCTGCTGGGTTATGACCGGATCTTCGATCACGACGACCTCGGCTACCAGGGCCCGGCCTTTAACTGGGTCACCATGCCGGATCAGTACACCTGGCACTGGTTCGGGCGCCACCGCAAGGAGAGTGCCGGGCCGATGTTTGCGGAACTGGCGCTGATCAGCAGCCACGCCCCCTGGGTGCCCATACTGCCCGTGCTTGCTCAATGGGACAGCATCGGGGACGGTCAGGTATTCCGGCAATGGGAGAGCACCGGCGAAGCGCCGGCGTCGCTGTGGCGGGAACCGGACCGGGTGCGCGAGCATTACGCCCGGGCGACCGATTATGCCCTGGCGGTCGCCAGCGGCTTTGCCGTTCGCCACCTGGGGGAAAACACCCTGATGTTCGTTCTGGGCGATCATCAGCCTGCGCCCCTGATCACCGGCGAAGGTGCAAGCCGGGATGTCATCGTGCATGTCATCAGCAGTGACCCGGCCCTGGTCGCGCCGTTCCTGTCCGGGGAGCTGCCCGGCTTCCAACCGGGCACCCGGCCCGACATGGACACCGCCGGCGCGCCCATGAACCGGTTCCGGGCCTTTCTGCACCAACACTATGGCGCGCCCTGAACAGCTACCAGCGCAATTGATGCCGGTCAAATATTGACCACACCCGCCCTTGAAAAGCGACCGGGAGCGCCTACATTCCAAGGTAGCAGATGTTCACGGATAACCGGCCGGTTGGCGCCGCCGGCAGGGAGCTGTTCCGCGAGCGAAGCTGATAACACACTTTCAGATTCGTTTTCGTACCAAGGAGGAATGACCATGAGCAACCTGACACGCTGGAATCCGATCAATGAGTTCGAAGACCTGATGAACCGCTATAACCGGATGTTCGGTCTGACCCGCGCCGGCGAACGGGAGGGCAAGGACCTGTTCAGCCGCAGTGACTGGGCTCCGGCGGTGGATATCAAGGAAACCGACCAGGCCTTTACCGTGGAGGCCGAATTGCCGGGCATGTCCAAGGACGATGTGAAGGTGACCGTGCATGACGGCGTCCTCACCATCAAGGGTGAACGCAGGCAGGAAGAGGAAACCGAGGACAAGAAGATGCACCGCATCGAGCGGTTCTACGGCAGTTTCATGCGCCGCTTCACCCTGCCGGACAATGTGGACGAAAACAGCGTCAAGGCCAGTTTCAAGGATGGTCTGCTGACCCTGACCATCAACAAGGCCGAACCGAAGGAGCCCAAGGCCATCGAAGTGAACGTGGAGTAATTCCGCTTCGCTTCACACTGACCATTCCCCGGGCAGGCGCCGGGATCACGCCCCGGCCACTGCCTTTCTTGTTGACCGCCCGGCTCAGTCGGTGCGCAACTCCTCGACCACCGATGCGGTCTCCGGGCGTACACCACGCCAGACCCGGAACGACTCCGCGGCCTGCTCCACCAGCATGCCGAGACCGTCGAACACCCGGGTTGCTCCCTGGTCCAGTGCCCACTGGTTGAAGGTGGTGGTCTTCAGCGAATACATCATGTCGTAGACCACGGTCTGCGCCCCGATAACCTTCGGTGACAGGGCCGGAAGGTCGCCCTGGAGGCTGGCGCTGGTGCCGTTGATGATCAGGTCGAAAGTCTGATCCGGCTCTCCGAACCCGCAGGCGCTGAGGCGGGTGTTGCCAGCGTCGTCGGCAAACAGATCCATCAGGGCTTCAGCCTTCGTTACAGTCCGGTTGGCGATCACCAGCTCCGCCGGTTTTTCCGCCAGCAGCGGACCGATCACGCCGCGCACGGCACCACCGGCGCCGAGCAACAGAATCCGGGCGTCCTTGAGGGTCACACCGTGATTATCAACCAGATCCCGGACGATGCCGCAGCCATCGGTGTTATCCGCCACCAGCCGGTCGTTGTCATAAAACAAGGTATTGGCCGCGCCGGCCTTCTCCGCCCGCCCGGTGCGCTGGTCCGCCAGCTGCCAGGCCTGTTCCTTGAACGGGACCGTGACATTGAGGCCTTTACCACCCCGTTCGAAAAACTGCCGGACGGTACCGGCGAAGTCGTCGAGGGGCGCCTGGATGGCGGTGTACTCCACCGGCTCACCGGTCTGCTGTGCAAACAGGCTGTGAATCCGCGGGGATTTGCTATGGCTGATCGGGTGCCCGATCACCGCGTACAGATCATTGGTCATGGTTCTCTCCCAGCCAGTCCCGGCCCGTGAGGAAATACTCGGTCAGCCGGGCTTCCTCGGTGCCGGGCTCCGGTACCCGGTTATAGTCCCAGCGCACCAGCGGAGGCAGGGACATCAGGATCGACTCGGTACGGCCGCCGGACTGCAGTCCGAACAAGGTGCCACGGTCGTACACCAGGTTGAACTCGACGTAGCGGCCTCGCCGGTAGAGCTGGAAATTGCGTTCGCGCTCGCCGTATTCCATTCCCATCCGTTTCCGGACGATCGGTTCATAGGCTTCAATATAGCTGTCGCCCACCGATTGCATCAGGGCAAAGTCCTGGCCGAAATCACCAGTGTTGTGGTCGTCGAAGAACAAGCCGCCGACACCCCGGGGCTCGTTCCGGTGCTTGAGATAGAAATAGTCGTCACACCAGTCCTTGAAGCGCCGGTAGGTATCCTCGCCGAAGGAGTCACAGGCGGCTTTGGCAGTCCGGTGCCAGTGCATGCAATCCTCGTCAAACCCATAGTAGGGCGTCAGGTCATAGCCACCACCGAACCAGTACACCGGCTCACCGTTCTTGGGTGTGGCAATGAAGAAACGGACATTGGCGTGGGAAGTCGGCACGTAGGGGTTGTTCGGGTGAATCACCAGGGAAACGCCCATGGCCTGCCAGGGCGCGCCCGCCAGATGGGGCCGGTGGGCGGTGGCGGAGGCGGGCATGGTGTCCCCCATGACGTGGGAGAAGTTCACGCCGCCTTTCTCGAACACACGGCCTTCACTGATGACCCGGCTGATGCCCCCACCGCCTTCCGGACGGTCCCAGGAATCCCGGATGAACGAGGCCTCACCGTCCACCGCCTCCAGGCGGCGGCAGATGTTTTCCTGCAGGCCGAGCAGGTATTCCTTGACGGCCTGACTGTCGGGCTGTTGTGACATGGGCTCTCCTATCGAAGCTGCTGGCCGGTGACGATATCAATAATGCGGCTGGGATTGCGATTGCCACCGAGTTCACCGGGCACGATCCAGTCCAGCTGGTCACCGAAATAGCGGCGGACCTGCCAGGAATGACGGGCCGGCTGGCGCCCGGCGGGATTGCAAGAGGTGGAAACCAGCGGCATATCGGCCGCCTCGCACAGCGAGCGCACCACCGGATGGTCGCTGACCCGCACCGCAATGGTGCTGTGGCGGCCCCGGACCCACTCGGGTATCTGCTCGTTCACATCCGGCAGCAGACAGGTCACGGGCCCCGGCCAATGGCTCAAAGCGGTTTGCTGGAGGTCCGCCGGCAACGGGTCGAGCAGGAAACGCACCTGCTCCACGGAGGCGGCCACCAGGATCATGCCCTTTTCCATGGGGCGCTGTTTCAGTTCCAGGATGCGCTCTACCGCCAGGACATCCCAGGGATCACACCCCAGGCCCCAGACCGCTTCGGTCGGGTAGGCGATAACACCACCCTGGAGCAGGGTGCGGCGGGCACGACGGCATTGCCAGTCATTCAGTGGTTTGGACACGGGCATCGAGAATCATCTGTTCAGAACGGGGTGGAACAGGGCACCGGGTTCAGGCGATTCGCAGGTAGCCGCCGGGTGCTGAACTGGCCAGCCCTTCCAGCTCCAGGAGCAACAGGGACTGCATCAGCTGGTCCGCGGCCAAACCGGTCGCCGAACCCAGTGCATCGGTTGAAACCGGATCATACCCTAATGCCTCAAATACCGCGATTTCCCGCTGCCCCAGGCTCGACAGATCCGGCCCCCCCAGCGCCCGGGCAGGGTCCGCTTCACCCGCTTGGGGCGACCACCAGGCACCCAGTTCTTCCAGCACGTCGTCCACGGTTTCTACCAGCCGGGCGCCCTGCTTGATCAGGTGGTGACAGCCCCGGGCCACCGGACTATGAACGGAACCCGGAATGGCAAACACCTCGCGGCCCTGCTCCAGCGCCAGTCTGGCGGTAATCAAAGAACCACTCTTGAGACCCGCCTCCACCACCAGTACACCCCGGGACAACCCGCTGATGATCCGGTTGCGCTGGGGGAAATGGGCGGCACGGGCCGGCGTCCCCGGGGGATATTCCGACACCAGAACGCCCTGTTCAATCACCCGCAGACCCAGTTTCCGGTGCTGGCGGGGATAGATCTGATCCAGTCCGCAACCAATCACCGCGATGGTGGGAAAATCGGCATCCAGGGCACCGGCATGGGCAGCGCCGTCCACACCCAACGCCAGGCCGCTGGTCACCACCAGTTCCCGGCGACTGAGCTCCGCCGCGAACCGGCGGGCATGGTCCAGACCCGGGCGAGTAGCGTGGCGGCTGCCGACAATTCCAATCTGGTTACGCCCAAGCAAGGTGCGATTGCCCAGGGTATAGAGCACCAGCGGCGCATCATGAATATGGCGCAGCGCTTCGGGATAATCGGAATCGCCCCAGGTAACAATGTGAATGCCATGGTGCTGACACCCGATTAGAGCCTCCGCAACTTCCACCAGGGCAGGGTGGCTGGCGTCCCGGGCCTGCCAGGCGCGGATTCCGGTGATGGTTTCCGGAGGCAGGCCCACGGCTTTCAGCGTCGCCGCGTTCATCGCCAGCAGATCAGTCAGTTGTGCGGTTGCGGCCATCGCGGCCTCACGCCGCCGGATACCGAATCGGGGCAGGTTTGCCAGCAGGAGCCAGGGCGCAGCGGGATGTTCAAGCGCCTGGTAAACACGGTCGCGGGAACCCGCACCGGAAAGCAATTCGTTCATGATTCTTCGTCCTTGAAAACAACAATGGCCGGGCAATCCCGCCCGGCCATTCAAACTGCAGCTGGAAGCTTCTGTCCGATCAGGGATTGGTGACCTTGTCACCCACGGACAGCGGACGGGTGGCCTGCAGGACCAATCCGTAGCTCATCTTCTCATAGGCCTGGAACACCATCAGCAGCCCGGCACGCTCCGACGGCAGCTCGATGGTTTCACCGGTAACCGGATCGCGCACCAGGTTGCCGCTCTTGAGCACGGCCATGACATTGCCCGGCTCGAGCCCATCCCGTTCACCGCGGTTGATCGCAACCACGTCGTACTGACCGATCTGGCTGACACCGCCATCGACGGCGATCATCTCACCTTCAACGGTTTCGTCCGGCGAGCTGGGCACAAAGCTGGTGGCAATGGGGCGATCGACGCTGGTCAGCAGGCGATCACCGATGCGGATTTCCTGGTTGGACTTGGTGAGGCGCAGGGTCAGCACATCCCCGTTTTCGGCGGTGATGTTGCCGGCACCGATGCTGCGGGCTTCCAGGCCCAGGAACTCGCCGGTATCCGGATCGCGGAACTCCTTGGTCCGGCGGAAGATACCCACCTTGTCTGCCGGCTTGTCGCCCCGGGCATAGACACGGTCACCGGCACCGGTAATGATGCGACCGTCTTCGCCTTCCAGCACATAGGGCGCGCCCTCGAGTTCTTCCGGGGTCACGATACGGGTATCGGTCAGGAAGCTGCTGATGGCATCCAGCGGAATGGCCGGGATAGGGGTATCAATCGGCTCGGAACGCACCTGAGGTGAGAGCTTCACCACGCCGTTGGAAGCGACCTTGGTGATCCGCGGCTTGCCGTCGATGTAGACCAGGGCCAGGCGATCGCCGGGGTAGATGAGGTGCGGGTTGGCAACCTGGGGGTTAACGTGCCAGATTTCCGGCCAGTACCACGGATTATTCAGAAAGCGCGCCGAAATGTCCCAGAGGGTGTCCCCCTTCACGACAGTGTAACGCTCGGGATGGTCGGACCGCAGTTCCGGTTGAGCCTGGGCCCAGGAAGTAAACAGCAGCGCAGTGGCTGCCAGAGCGTACAGCAGTTTCCTCATTGTGTAAGTCCTTGATCGCGTGCCTTGAGTCTTTGCATTCTGTTGGGATGCAGCCGGAGTATCTGCAGCTTATTACGTTGTTATTCCTGATACTATAGAAGAAGTCTCGGAAATTGTGATGTTATCTTTTGTTCTTCCAGTGAATTCTATTCTGCCAGTGAAAGATTTTAACTATTAACTGATCAGTTTGTACTCAATCGTGGAATTGGGGGATAATATCGAGACTTCCTTCACAGGATTACAAAACTCAAACGGTAGCCGGGCAGATTGCCTGAACTGCCGGACATACGGACCAGAAACGCGAGCGTTATGATACTAGAAATCCTCGAATACCCGGATCCCCGTCTGCGCACCATTGCCAAGCCGGTGGACGAAGTCACAGACGACATCCGCAAGCTGATCGACGACATGTTCGAGACCATGTACGATGCGCCCGGAATCGGTCTGGCGGCGACCCAGGTCAATGTTCACAAGCAGATCATCGTGATGGACCTGTCCGAGGACAAGAGCGAGCCGCGGGTATTCATCAACCCCGAGGTGGAAGTCCTGGATGGTGACTACGAAGCCATGCAGGAAGGCTGTCTCTCCGTTCCCGGCTTCTATGAGGACGTGGAGCGCATCGAGCACTGCCGGATCCGGGCACGGGACCGCAACGGCGAGCCGTTCGAGATTGAGGCGCAAGGCCTGCTGGCGGTGTGTATCCAGCACGAGATGGACCACCTTAACGGCAAGCTGTTCGTGGACTATCTCAGCGCCCTGAAGCGGAACCGGATCAAGAAGAAACTGGAAAAGCTTCATCGCAAGAGTGCCTGATCTGTTTCAGGCCACCAGAACAGACAGGCAGTGACGGACCGGGCGATGACCCGGTCTTTTCGTATTCAACGGAACAGAGACGACACCACAGTGCGAATCGTATTTGCCGGCACGCCCGACTTTGCCGCTACCGCCCTGACAGCCCTTCTGGCGACCCACCACGACATCGTTGGTGTTTACTCCCAGCCGGACCGGCCCGCCGGCCGGGGCCGCAAGCTGATGCCCAGCCCGGTCAAGAAGGTGGCCCTTGAAGCTGACCTGCCAGTGTTCCAGCCCGAGAACTTTCGCAGCCCGGAATCCCAGCAGGAACTGGCGATGCTGAACCCGGACGTTATGATTGTTGCCGCCTACGGCCTGATCCTGCCAAAGACCGTGCTGGAAATCCCGGCCCACGGCTGTCTCAACATCCACGCCTCACTATTGCCGCGCTGGCGCGGCGCCGCCCCGATCCAGCGGGCCATTGCCGCCGGCGACCGGGAAACCGGCATCACCATCATGCAGATGGACAAGGGCCTCGATACCGGCGCCATGCTGCTGAAAGCCATTACCCCGATCCATGACGACGATACCGGCGGCAGTCTCCACGATCGGCTGGCAACCATGGGCGGAGAGGCCATCGTCAAGGCGCTGGCCCTGCTGGAAAAGGGCGAACTGTCCGGGGAAGCCCAGAACGACGACCAGGCCTGCTACGCCCACAAGCTGTCGAAAGAGGAAGGCCATATCGACTGGCACCAGGATGCCACCGGCATCGAACGGCTGGTGCGCGCCTTCAATCCCTGGCCCGGCACCTACACCGACCTCGACGACCAGCGCATCCGCATTCACGAGGCCTGTGCCCTGGCCGATGCCTCCACCGAAACCCCGGGCACCGTGATTCGCCGGGAACGGGAAGGCATCGACGTGGCCTGTGGTGAAGGCACCCTGCGCATCACCCGCCTGCAATTGCCCGGAGCCCGCGCCCAGAGCGTGAACGACCTGATCAATGGCGGCAAGCAGCTGTTGCTGCCCGGCCAGGAGCTGAACTGACATGGGCCCCGGCCAACAACCCATGCGGTCCATGGCGGCCAGCGTCCTGCTGGCAGTCGAACAGGGCCAGTCCCTGTCCCAGTGCCTGCCGCCGGCCCTGAACCGGGTCGGGGAGGGCGAACGGGCGGAACTGCAGGCGCTGTGTTACGGCACCTGCCGCTGGTTCCACCGGCTCGATGGTGAACTGCAGGGCCGGCTGAAGAAACCGCTGCGCAAACAGGACCGCATCGTCCACCATCTGATGCTGGTTGCCCTGTTCCAGCTCCGGTTCAGCGAGCAGGCCACCTACGCCGTGCTCAATGAATCGGTGGAAGCCTGCCGGGCCCTGGACAAGCCGCACCTGACCGGTCTGGTCAACGGGGTGCTGCGCGCTGCCGAGCGCGAAGGGGCGCCGGAGCCCAAAGACGACGCCGAACGCTTCAGCCACCCCCAGTGGATCGTGGACAAACTGCGCCATAACTGGCCGGACGACTGGCAACGGATCCTCGATGCCAACAATACCCAGGCCCCGATGACCCTGCGGGTCAATGCCCTGCGTTTCAGCCGCGAACACTACCTGGGCCTGCTGGACGAGGCGGGCATTGAGGCCACGGCGACCCGGCACGCACCCCACGCTATCCAGCTGGCCCGCCCAGTGCCGGTGGATCGGCTGCCCTGGTTCGCCGACGGTGCCGCCAGCGTCCAGGACGAGGCCGCCCAGCTCTGCACCACCCTGCTGGATCTCGCCCCCGGCCAGCGGGTGCTGGATGCCTGCGCGGCCCCGGGCGGCAAGACCTGCGCTATCCTGGAAGCCTGTGGAGAACTGTCCGAGGTGGTTGCCATCGACGAATCCGCCGAGCGCCTGCCCCGGGTTCAGGAAAACCTGGACCGCCTGGACCTCACCGCCACCCTGAAACAGGCGGATGCGGCGAATATTGACAGCTGGTGGGATGGCGCCGGGTTCGACCGCATCCTGCTGGATGTGCCCTGCAGCGCCACGGGCGTGATCCGCCGGCATCCGGACATCAAGCTGCTGCGGCGGG
Organism: Marinobacter szutsaonensis; assembly: GCF_039523335.1. NCBI lineage: Bacteria > Pseudomonadati > Pseudomonadota > Gammaproteobacteria > Pseudomonadales > Marinobacteraceae > Marinobacter > Marinobacter szutsaonensis. The sequence goes on from NZ_BAAAFC010000001.1 coordinate 2,173,344, forward strand.
AATCGGACATTGCGCCACTGGCCGGGATCCAGCTGGGGTTGCTCGAAGCCATGTGGTCTATCCTCAAACCCGGTGGCCGCCTGGTGTATGCAACCTGCTCCGTGTTCCCCCAGGAAAACCACCGTATAATCCAACGGTTCATGAAACAGCAGCCGGATGCCGGCCTGATCGAGCCGGACGTGGCCTGGGGCCGGGACACCGGCGCCGGTCGTCAGTTGCTGCCGGACCCCGACAGCCACGATGGCTTCTTCTATGCGGTACTGGAGAAACCCGAACCATGAAGATCCTGATTCTCGGTGCCGGCCAGGTGGGCGGAACCCTGGCCGAAAACCTCGCCAACGAAGCCAACGATATCACCGTGGTCGACAGTGACAGTGTCCGGCTGCGGGAACTGCAGGATCGCCTGGACATCCGGACGGTCCAGGGCAAGGCCTCTTACCCGACCGTACTCCGTCAGGCCGGCGCCGAGGACGGCGACATGGTGATTGCCGTGACCAACAGCGATGAGACCAACATGGTCGCCTGCCAGGTCACCAAGCTACTGTACAAGACGCCGACCACCATCTGCCGGGTGCGGGCCAACGCCTACCTGGCCAAGCCCGAACTGTTCTACCAGCGGGACAAGGCCAAGGACCTGGACAGCCTGCGCGGCTTTCCCATCGACGTTCTCATCAGCCCGGAGCACCTGGTGACCAAACACATCACCCGGCTGATTGAATACCCCGGCGCCCTGCAGGTCCTGGAGTTCTCCAAGGGCCTGGCACGGCTGGTGGCGATCCAGGCCACCAAGGGTGGCCCACTGGTGGGACATGAGCTGTCCTACCTGCGCACCCACATGCCCAAGATCGACACCCGGGTAGCCGCCATCTTCCGCAAGGACCGGGCGATCATGCCCCAGGGCGACACCGTGATCGAAGACGGGGACGAAGTGTTCTTCATCGCCGGCGCCGACCACATCCGCTCGGTGATGAGCGAGCTCCAGCCCCTGGAGAAGCCGTACAAGAAGATCTTCATCTGCGGCGGCGGCAACATCGGTCAGCGCCTGGCCAGCACCCTGGAAGGCCGCTACCAGGTCAAGCTGCTGGACCGGAACCATGAGCGCTGCGTGATGTTGTCCGAGAATCTGCGCAAGACCGTGGTGCTGGAAGGCAACGCCGCCAACAAGGACATCCTGCTGGAAGAGAACATCGAGAACACCGATGTCTTCTGTGCAGTCACCAATGACGACGAGGCCAACATCATGGCGTCGCTTCTTGCCAAACGCCTCGGTGCCCGCAAGGTCCTGACCCTGATCAACAACCCCGACTACGTGGACCTGATCCAGGGCGGGGATATCGATGTGGCCATCTCGCCGCAACAGACCACCATCGGCAGCTTGCTCACCCACGTTCGCCGGGGCGATGTAGTAAATGTTCACTCACTGCGCCGGGGCGCGGCCGAGGCCATCGAGGCCATCGCCCACGGCGATCACCGGTCTTCGAAGGTAGTGGGCAAGCGGCTGGATGAGATCTCCCTGCCGGAAGGCACCACCATCGGTGCCATCGTCCGCCACAACGAGGTCCTGATCGCCCACGATCACCTCCGGGTGCAGCCGGACGACCACGTGATCCTGTTCCTGGTGGACAAGACCAAGGTCAGGGATGTGGAGAAACTGTTCCAGGTCGGCCTGACCTTCTTCTAGTTCAAAATCAACGCAGTGAAGACCACTTAGAAATACCGCTTTGGCAAGCGTATAATGCGCCTTTTTTCGGAGTGCCCCGGAGGATGATCGGGGCGCCACACACAGACTGAATCAGCAGGCAAACGTCGTGACAGACAAGGCAACGAACAACTCCGCGCCGGATATCAAGACCTTCCAGGGTCTGATCCTGGCTCTGCAGAATTTCTGGGCGCAGCACGGCTGCGTGGTTCTCCAGCCCCTGGATATGGAAGTGGGCGCCGGTACGTTCCACCCGGCCACCTTCCTGCGGGCGATCGGTCCGGAGACCTGGAATGCGGCCTACGTTCAGCCCAGCCGTCGCCCCACCGACGGCCGTTACGGTGAAAACCCCAACCGTCTGCAACACTACTACCAGTTCCAGGTAGTCCTGAAGCCGTCCCCGGACAACATTCAGGAACTGTATCTGGATTCCCTGCGGGCCCTGGGCTTGGACCCGCTGGTCCACGACATCCGTTTCGTTGAGGACAACTGGGAATCCCCGACCCTCGGCGCCTGGGGTCTGGGCTGGGAAATCTGGCTCAACGGCATGGAGGTGACCCAGTTCACCTACTTCCAGCAAGTGGGCGGCCTGGAGTGCTATCCGGTCACCGGCGAGCTGACCTATGGTCTGGAGCGGATCGCCATGTACCTGCAGGGCGTGGACAGCGTCTATGACCTGGTCTGGACCGAAGGCCCGGATGGCGTCGTCACGTACGGTGACGTGTTCCACCAGCAGGAGGTGGAGATGTCCACCTACAACTTCGAGCAGGCGGATACCGAGTTCCTGTTCCACAGCTTCGACGTGCACGAGCGCGAGAGTGCCCGGCTGATCGAGGCCGGCCTGCCGCTGCCGGCCTATGAACAGGTGCTGAAAGCCTCCCACACCTTCAACCTGTTGGATGCCCGCCACGCCATCTCCGTGACCGAGCGTCAGCGTTTCATTCTGCGCGTACGTACCCTGGCCCGTGCCGTGGCCCAGGCCTACTTCGACAGCCGCCGCAAGCTCGGCTTCCCGCTGGCCCCGGAGGCCCTGAAACAGGAAGTGCTGTCTGCGGCAGAAGCCGCTGAGGCCAAGGCCAACGGCAAGAAGAAAGGCAAGAAAGCGAAGAAGGCACAGCAGGAACAGGGGAACGCATAACCATGGCTACACAGGATTTTCTGGTTGAACTGGGCACCGAAGAACTGCCCCCCAAGGCCCTCAAGCCACTGTCTGATGCCTTTACCCAGGGTATCGCCAAGGGCCTCGAAGATGCCGGCATCGAGTTCGGCAAGGTCGAAGCCTTTGCCGCGCCGCGCCGACTGGCTGTCCGGGTCCGTGACCTGGCCGACGCCCAGCCGGACAAACCGGTAGAGAAGCGTGGCCCGGCGGTTAAAGCCGCCTTCGACGACTCCGGCAACCCGACCCGGGCGCTGACCGGTTTCGCCACCTCCCTGGGCATCACCCCGGACCAGCTCGACACCATGGAAACCGACAAGGGCGCCTGGGTGGTCTATCGCACCGTGGAGAAGGGCCGTCCGACCGTGGAACTGATGCCGGAACTGGTGGAACAATCTCTGGCCGGGCTACCCATTCCCAAGCGCATGCGCTGGGGCGCCCACCGCACCGAGTTTGTCCGCCCGGTGCACTGGCTGATCCTCCTGTTTGGCAACAAGGTAATCGACACCCCGATCATGGGCCTGAAGCCCGGCAACACCACCCGCGGCCACAGGTTCCATTGCCCGAAGCCGCTGATCGTGCCCACCCCGAATGACTACGAGGTGGTACTCAAGCAGGAAGGCTACGTGCTGGCGGATTTCGCCGAGCGCCGGGAGCATATCCGTGCTGGTGTTGCTGCCCTGGCCGAGAAGGAAGCCGGCGGCAAAGCAGTCATCGACGAGGACCTGCTGGACGAGGTCACCGCCCTGAATGAGTGGCCGGTGCCGCTGATGGGCCGGTTCGAGGAACGCTTCCTGGAGGTGCCTGCCGAAGCGCTGATCTCCTCCATGAAGGAGCACCAGAAATACTTCCACGTGGTGGACAAAGACGGCAAGATGCTGCCGCTGTTCATCACCGTGGCCAACCTGGAGAGTAAGGATCCGAGCCAGGTCATTTCCGGTAACGAGAAGGTGATCCGCCCGCGCCTGGCCGATGCCGCCTTCTTCTACGACACCGACCGCAAGACCCGCCTGGAAGACCGCATTGAGTCGCTCAAGCCGATCGTGTTCCAGGAGAAGCTGGGCAGCATCTATGACAAGTCCGTGCGGGTAGCCGCACTGTCGAAAAAGATCGCCGAGGCGATCAACAGTGATCCGGCCCTGGCCGAGCGCGCTGCCATGCTGGCCAAGACCGACCTGGTCACCGAGATGGTGCTGGAATTCACCGACCTGCAGGGCATCATGGGCCAGTACTACGCCGCCAACGATGGCGAGCACGAGGACGTGGCCAAGGCACTGAACGAGCAGTACATGCCACGCTTCGCCGGCGATGAGCTGCCCGGCACACTGACCGGCTGCGCCGTCGCCATTGCCGACCGGATCGATTCCCTGGTCGGCCTGTTCGGCATCAACCAGCCGCCTTCCGGCACCCGCGACCCGTTCGGACTGCGCCGCGCCGCGCTGGGCGTACTGCGCATCATCATCGAGCGTGAGTTGCCGCTGGATCTGCAAACGGTCTGCGAGTGGGCCGAAGAGGAGCACTCCGCAATTACCGAGCCCAACGTTGCTGACACAGTGGTGGACTACATGCTCGAGCGCTTCCGGGCCCACTATGAGGAGCAGGGCATCGGTGCCGAGGTCTACCTCGCCGTGCACGCCCGCCGGCCCACCAAACCGCTGGACTTCGATCGCCGGGTGAGGGCGGTGGAAGCCTTCCGCCAGCTGCCCGAGGCCCAGGCCCTGGCCGGCGCCAACAAGCGGGTATCCAACATCCTGACCAAGCAGGGTGGTGACAGCATTGGGGAAACCGTGGACGAGAACCTGCTGCAGGATGCCGGGGAAAAGACCCTGGCAGCGAAGGTGGAAGAGCAGGCACAAAAGGTTCTGCCGCTGTTCGAGCAGGGCGACTACGCCAGTGCGCTGAGCTCCCTGGCGAGCCTGCGGGAGCCGGTGGATACCTTCTTCGATGAGGTCATGGTGATGGCTGAGGACGAGGCGATCCGCAACAACCGCCTGGCCCTGCTCAACCGTCTGCGCAACCTGTTCCTGCGGGTGGCGGACATTTCCCTGCTGCCTACGGCTGGTTAAGGCTCCACAAAGCGCCGGCATCTTGCCGGCGCTTTGTGCATATCGTTCGCGAGACTCTTCTCAATGTCGCCAGAACTCGGGCGATAACATCACGAAAACACTCAACAGTTCCAACCGACCCAGGAGCATCGCTCCCATCAGCACCCATTTCGCTGTGTCAGGCAGGGTTTGAAAGTTGCCAGCCGGTCCGATCGTATCTCCGAGCCCCGGTCCGACATTGGTCAATGCCGTGGCGGCTCCCGAGAGGCTGGTTACCAGATCCAGCCCCAGGAAACCCAGAATGGCGGTGACGAACGCCAACGTGGCAAGAAAAATGAATGAGAAAGCGACGCTCGAAGCGACGATATCGTCGCCGATAACCCGACCGTTGTAATTCCTGGCAAACACCGCCCGGGGATGCAAGAGACGGCGAACCTGCTCCTTCAGAAGGAGAATGGACAGCTGGAACCGGAAAATCTTCATGCCTCCGGCGGTTGAGCCGGAGCACCCACCAATGAAGGTGATGAACAGGAAGATCACCACCGCAAACGGTCCCCACAACGAGTAATCCTCGGACGCATACCCTGTCGTGGTCACCACAGAGGTGACGTTGAACAAAGCGTGGACAAACGCCTCCAGCGGATCCGAAGCCTGATAGACAACACGATACAGGGCCAGGATGCTCGCGATCACCAGCAGCAAAACCAGGAAAAAACGCACCTGCTGATCCCGGAACAAAGGCTCCCGCTGGCCATGGATAAATCGGACAAACAGAAAAAACGGCATGCCGCCGAGTGCCATGAACAGAGTTGACACCAGAAGGATCGCAGAGGAATCGAATTGCCCCATGGAACTGTCCGAAGTGGAGTAACCACCAGTGGAAACCGTGGTGAGCGCATGATTGAGGGCATTGAAGAACGTCATCCCGAGCACCCAGTAGCTCAACACGCACGCAATCGTCATCCCGAGATAGATTCCGACCAGACTTCTCGCCAGGCTGTTGGTCCGGGGCACGACTTTCTCGCTCCATTCCGACGATTCGGTGGCAAACAGCCGCATACCGCCAATCCGCAGGAACGGCAGGATGGCCACGGCCATCCCGATGATGCCGATGCCGCCCATCCACTGCATCAGCGAACGCCAGAGCAGGATATCATCGGGCATGGCATCCAGGCCGGTCAGCACCGTGGATCCCGTGGTGGTAACCCCCGAGATACTCTCGAAAAAGGCATCGGTCACCGTCAGCTTCATATCACTCATCAGCAGCGGCAGACTGGAGAACAAAGGGATCAGGACCCAGGCAGACACCGTGAGCATGAACATCTGCTTCTGCTTAAGGGCATGCTTCTTTCGCCCCACCACCATCAGAGCCGCTACCCCGAGGACAAAACAGATAACCGCGGATTTGACGAACGCCAGCCAGTCCGGCGTCTCGCCGAAAACCAGCAAATTCACGGGCAGGGTCATCAGGAAGCTGAGCAGGATCAGCAAAAAACCAAGGATCTGGACAATCGGTAGAATGGTCACTGCAAGCCGGAGCTCCAGGTTGCAACGGGAGAGAATAACAAACGCGCAAGTTATACACCTACCGGCGACAGATTCCCACCGAAGAGGAACGGTTTCTGCCGAAAAAAATCGTCGCGGCGCCCCGACAGGGACTGGTAAATTGCAAACGAATCCGTATAATACCGGCCGTTGTTCGGCGTGTGGCGCAGCTTGGTAGCGCACTTCGTTCGGGACGAAGGGGTCGCAGGTTCGAATCCTGCCACGCCGACCACTTTCCCGCCTTAGCTGTACATCCGGTTTATAATTCGCAAATATCGTTTCCTTATGGGTTCTTACACCCGAAGCCCATGAATTTCTGTATCCTTTATTAATCTGCTAGAGATTAAAGGGGTATTTTGATGAATGAGGCGATTGCCCGACTACGTCAGTTCCGGGACGATAGAGACTGGAAACAATTCCACAACCCAAAAGACCTATCGCTGGCACTGAGTGTTGAGGCGGCGGAACTGCTCGAGCTTTTCCTGTGGAAATCACCGGAACAGGCTGATATCGGTAAAGTGAAGGAAGAGCTGGCCGATGTCATCGCCTATGCATTGCTACTGGCAGACAGCTATGAACTTGACGTCGAGCAGATTGTTCTCGACAAGATTGCGCTAAATGAAAAGAAATACCCTGTCAGCAAGGCTAAAGGTACCGCCAAGAAATACACCGAGCTATGAGTCACTCGCCGATGGTAGAAATTCAGCGCTACCCCTTCAGCCGGGAAGCCCTGAACGACCTGCGCGACAATGCCTTTGCCGCGGGCAACTGGCCACTGGTATACGTTCTCAGCGATGAAAAGCACCGGCGCGCCTACATCGGCGAGACCACCGATACGCTCACCCGCATGAGCACCCACCTGAAACATAATGAGAAGCAGCTGCTAACTGCAGTTCACCTGATCACCAGCGAATATTTCAACAAATCAGCAACTCTGGATGTGGAATCTTTGCTGATCAAATACATGGCCGCCGATGGCAAATTCACCCTGCTGAACGGTAACCTGGGGCTGGCTGATCACAACTATTACCAGCGCGATGCACTTTATGAAGAGGTATTCCGGGAAGTCTGGAACCGGTTGATTGCCAAGGGTGTTGTATCCCGCACCCTGGACCATCTTGATAATTCCGATGTCTTCAAATATTCCCCCTACAAATCCCTGTCATTCGATCAGCGCCAGGGACTGCTCACCATACTGCATGAACTGACCAACCCCGGTGTCCAGAACATAGTGGTGGAAGGGGGAGCCGGAACCGGCAAGTCGGTGCTGGCCATCTTTCTGTTCAAACTACTAAATTCGGAAGATCACCAGATTAATCTACGGGAATTTTCGGACGAAGAGGCTGAGATCCAGTCTCTGCTGAAGTCACTCAGAGAATCCCTGCCCAAACCGAAAATGGCGCTGGTGGTGCCCATGACCTCCTTCCGAACCACCCTGAAGAAGGCGTTCAAACACGTTTCCGGACTCAGCCCGGACATGGTGATCAGCCCGTCCGAGCTGACCAAACAACACTACGATATTGTACTGGTGGACGAATCCCACCGTTTGCGCAAACGAAAGAATCTGGGTGCGTATTTTGGCAGTTTTGACAAAGCCTGTAAGGCTCTGGGCATGGACAAGAATACCTGCAGTGAAGTGGACTGGGTCTCCCAGCAGGCGGACAAGGCAATTTTTTTCTACGACGAAGGCCAGTCCATCAAACCCTCCGATGCCGATGTGGAAGTGTTCCGTCGCCTGAAATCTGCCAAGGGCTCGGTAACACACCGATTGCTGTCCCAGTTCCGGGTCAAGGCCGGTCAGCCCTATGTGGAGTTCGTGGATAAGTTGCTCAACGGACGCCTTGATGACGGCGTGGTATTCACCGCCAAAAACTACGATTTTGAAGTGTTCGATTCGCTCAGTGACATGGTCAGTACTATTAACGAGAAAGAGGAGCAGGTCGGACTATCTCGACTGATTGCTGGCTACTCCTGGCCTTGGGCGTCCAAGAAGGATGCTGAGGCCTATGACATAGTCATCGACGATATTCGCCTGCGCTGGAATAGCACCAACACCGACTGGATCAATAAGGAAGGCTCCCACAGGGAGGTCGGCTGCATTCATACCACACAGGGTTACGACCTGAACTACGCCGGCATTATCTTCGGTGAAGAGATCCGGTATGACCCGGAAAGCCAGTCCATCGTGATCGAGAAAGACAACTACCATGACCGCACCGGTGGACAGGGCATCAAAGACCCGGCAGAGCTGAAGCAGTACATCATCAACATCTACCGCACCATTATGCTCCGCGGTATCCGTGGAACCTTTGTCTATGCTTGTGACAAAGCGCTGCGGGATTATCTGAAACAACACATTCCCGCCCACGCCGCCAATGCCAAAGAGCGTGAATCCGCAAACGCGGCTGATCTAGAACCCTATGTAAACGCCGTGCCGCTATTTGACCTGCAAGCCGCAGCAGGGGATTTCGGTACACTCAATGATGTCAGTGACCTTGACCCCGGTAAACACGATGACTGGGTCGCTGTGCCCGAGGGAATCCGCGTAAATAAAGACATGTATGCCTGCCGAGTCTTCGGCGAATCCATGAACCGCGTAATCCCCAATGGTGCCCTGTGCCTGTTCAGAACCGACCGCGGCGGCTCCCGAAACGGCAAGACAGTTCTGGTTGAATGCCTAGACAGCATTGCTACCGACTCCGGCTCACGGTACACGGTGAAGGTGTATGAAAGCTTCAAAACTGGGGACGAAAACGGCTGGCGCCATACCCATATTCAGCTGAAACCTAATTCATACGATGACAGCTTTAAGTCCATTGAGCTGACGGATGAGGAAGCTCATCAGTATCGTGTGGTAGGGGAGTTCTTTTGTGTGATCGACCAGTGAGGCATCCACTCACTGCTCGACCAAAATCAACTCCCCAAGCTCAAACCCCTCTGCCTCGGCCCGGGCCTTGAACGTCTCCAGCACTGCGTCACTCACCTCCGGCGTGCGCGACATCAGCCACAGGTAATCCCGGCTGTAGCCCGTCAGGTAAGCCGTTGAATAGTCTTCATCCAGCCCGAATACCACGTAGGAGCCGTAAAAGGGGCCGAAGAAGGACACTTTCAGGTGGCCCACATCGCTGTCACCCACAAACACGGCGTGGCCTTCCGCCTCTTCCCACTCGCCCTCTTCGGCGTTATAACCCCGGTTGATGACTTTGATGCTGCCGTCCTCGTTCAGGGAGTATTCGGCGGTCACCTTGCTCAGGCCTTCCTCGAAGGAATGGTCCAGTCGGGCGATTTCGTACCAGGTGCCCAGGTAACGGTCTTTGTCGAAGCCGGTGACCGGTTCAATGCCTTTGGGCAGGCCGGTGCAGCCAACGAGTACCAATAGAGTGGCGGCAATCACGGGCAGGGCTTTCATTGGGTTACTCCTATTACAGCAGGGATTCGATCGGCATCAGCGACCAGAAAAACACCAGCATTCGCTTCAACGGACCGGTTCCCGGTTCATAGCTGTAGGTCACCGTCCGGTGTTCCTGTTGTTCCAGCCAGCGCAGTTCCCCATCCTCGTTCAGCACCACTCGATAAGCGGTAAACCGCACCTGCTGGTCAAATTCCCGTTCCAGCACCCTTGCCAGTTCCGGGCTCTCGATCACGAAGCCCAGTTCGGTATTAAGGTGAATGGATCGGGGATCGAAATTAAACGAGCCGACGAACAGGGTCTCACCATCAACCGCGAAGGTCTTGGCATGCAGGCTGGACGCCGAACTGCCCATCATGCCGGTTTGCAAGTCCTGCTCCCGCGGGGGTTCGTCATCGAGCCTGCGCATCTCCCACAGCTCGACACCCGCCCGCAACAGGGGTTTGCGGTACTTGCTGTAACCGGCGTGCACCAGCGCCACGTCGTTGGCTTCGAGGGAGTTGGTCAGTACCCGCACCTCAACCCCACGTTCTTCCAGTTTCCGGAACAGTTCGACACCGGCATCCCGGGGGATGAAGTACGGGGAAACAAGGGTAATGCTCCGTTCGGGGTCATCCAGCGCCCGGGCCAGTTGCCGGCTGAGCAGGTCTTCTCTGTTGTTCCCGCCCAGAACCTTGGCGGGATCATCGCTGACCATGACCACCGGCGCCCAGTTGAAGGCCAGTTCCCTGGCCAGCAAGCTGCGCAGGAACGCCGAATCCTCCAGGGTACGGGCATAGACCGAGGCGGCATCACTGTTCTCCGTGGTCCTGAATGACTCGGCCAGTGCCGCCAGCGGTTCCGGGCCGGGCTCGCCCAGGATCTGCCGGGCCGTTCGTGCATAACTGCTGGCCCAGTATCGGTCAAAATCCCGGGAGACTTCATCCACGGCCGGACCGATAGCCAGCACATCCAGGTCCGCAAACATCGCGCCCTGGGCGGCACCGAAGTATTCATCCGCGATGTTGCGGCCGCCAATGATGGTGGCCTGGTTGTCCGCGGTGAAGGACTTGTTGTGCATCCGGTAATTGAGGCGCCGGAAATCCGTGAAGTAGCCCAGCCACTTGGGATTACGGACCACAAAAGGGTTGAACAGGCGGATCTCGATGTTGGGGTGCTGACTCAAGGCCGCCAGGATGTCATCCATGCCGGCGATGCCGTTGTCATCCAGCAACAGCCGGACCCTGACTCCCCGTTCCGCCGCCCGGTACAGGGTGTACAGCATCAGAGTGCCCGTGGTGTCCGGGCGCCAGATGTAGTACTGGACATCCAGGCTGGCTTCGGCCGCCTCGGCGAGCAGGGCCCGGGCGGCAAAGGCATCGTAGGGGTCCGGTAGCAGGACAACGCCACTGTGGCCGGGATGGGCCTCGGTTTTCGGGGTAATGGCCTGGCCCAGGACGGTTTCCCGGGTCTGGGACTGGGGAATGGATCGGCTGTCAGGCCGGTCGGCCAGCGGTGGCAGGGCGCAGCCCGTTAGCAACAGCAGGAGGGTCACACCCATCCATACTCCGGCCCGAGGCACTAAAAGATTTTTTGCGGTCAATCGCTTCTCCGCATGGGTATTTCAGGAAGAATAGGATCAGATGCTGACAATATACTGCACATGCGCATCCGAACCTTAATAAAACCATACCGGGGAATTATTCCGGGTTGAGCGCGCCCGACGCCAGGAACACCCGGCATTTCTGGCACCCCTTATATATTTATTTGATATAACGTTATACCTCTTGGTTTGTTAGTATTTGATCAATATCAACACTGGCGAGCCGGTTGATCAAACAATGACAAAAAGAGGTTCAAGGCATGAGTTTGAATGCAGCACAGGAGTTCGATAAAAGACACACGGTCCTGATTGTCGGTGGCGGAGCCGCCGGTGTATCGGTGGCGTCCAGCCTTCACAAGCGGGACCGCTCCCTCGACATCGCGGTAGTGGAGCCCTCATCCACCCATCATTATCAGCCCGGGTGGACCATGGTTGGCGGCGGCGTTTTCCGTCCCGAGGTGACCTCCAGACCCATGAAAGAGGTCATGCCCTCGTTCGTCAGCTGGTACCAGCAAAAGGTCCTCTCCGTTGACCCGGACCAGAATCGCATCCAGCTCGCCGACGGATCCTGGATGACCTACGAGACCCTGGTACTGGCTCCGGGCCTTGAACTGAACTGGGGCGCCATCGATGGTCTGGAGGAAGCCCTCGGCCGGAACGGTGTGACCTCAAACTACCGTGAGGGCATGGCCAGCTATACCTGGGAAACCGTTCAGCGGCTGAAAAATGGCCGCGCACTGTTCAGCCAGCCCCCCATGCCGATCAAGTGTGCCGGCGCCCCCCAGAAAGCCATGTACCTGTCGTCGGACTACTGGCTCCGACATGGCGTGCTGAACAATCTTGATATCCAGTTCCACAATGCTGGAGCCGTGTTGTTCGGCGTTCCCGATTACGTGCCGGCACTGGAGTCCTACATCCGGAAATACGGTATCGATGTCAATTTCCAGAGCAACCTGGTGGCAGTAAATGGTCCGGCCGGTAAAGCCACATTCCGCATGACTGATGCCGAAGGCAATACCCGGGATGAAGAGGTCGGTTTCGACATGCTGCACGCGGTGCCGCCACAGCGGGCGCCGGAATTTGTCCGGGAATCCGCCCTGGCCAATGAGGGCGGCTGGCTGGACCTGGAAGACGACACCCTGCGCCACAAACGTTTCAGCAATATCTTCGGTCTCGGGGATGTCAGCGGGACCGGCAATGCCAAGACCGCGGCAGCCGTGCGCAAACAGGCGCCGGTGGTGGCGGATAACCTGCTGGCTACGGTACGCAACCAACCTCTCAAGGCGGCCTATCTGGGCTACGGTTCCTGTCCGCTGACGGTCGAGAATGGCCGGATCGTTCTGGCGGAATTCGGCTATGGTGGCAAGCTGCAGCCCAGTTTCCCGAAGTGGCTCAACGATGGCACCAAGGCAACGCGGGCGGCCTGGTGGTTGAAGGCCAAGCAGCTACCGGGCCTTTACTGGCACGGCATGCTTAAGGGTCATGAGTGGCTGGCGAAGCCCGCACCCCGAGGGTGAGGGCAACGGCTCAGTAGGCCCCGCGGATAAGATCAATCCCGGGGTTCAGGACGTCACGCCAGGCCTTGCCGAGCTCTGGTGTGTAATCGGGATCGTGCTGGCGGACCGTTTTCAGCAGGGCCTCGAGCCACAGCGTGTACCACTCCGGCTTGATGTCATAGTGGTTGCGGTTATGGCTCTCGCCCAGGGCACGCAGCTTACGGTCCGACATACCGCGGGCGTGCAGGATCAGCTGCATGATGCCGTTTCGCAACAGGTGGCGCTGGGCTTCCATGTCGGTTTTCAGGAAGCGGTTGCGGATGGTGTCGGAACTGGACATGAAAAAGTCGTAGAAATCGACGAAAAAATCATCCTTGCGGCAGCAGCGTCCATAACTCTGGAAAACGAGATCCGTGTTGTTCATTTGCAGTCTGTGTCCTTGTCGAAGTTGAAACCAGTCTGATAAGGGCACGCATTCTAGTTCTGCAAATAAACTTTTCCATAGCAAAATGTAACTACAGTTGCTCGAGATAGTTTATTTTTGCATATGGATCTTTAAAACCACCAGCGGGGCAACAGATCCCGCACCTGCGGACGCATGAATCGGTCATCGATCAGCCAGATCACACCCTGGTCCTCCGGAGTGCGGATCACCCGGCCGGCGGCCTGGGCCACTTTCCGGAGCCCGGGAATCAGGTAGGTGTAGTCATAGCCGGCGCCGAAGCGATTCTGTAGCCGTTCCTTGAGTACCTCGTGCCACGGATCGAACGGCGGCAGCCCCAGGGTCGCCACAAACGCCCCGATCAGCTGCTCACCGGGCAGATCGATCCCCTCACTGAACACCCCACCAAGCACGGCAAACGCCACGCTCGGCTCCGGCTGCCGGAACTCCGCCAGGAAGGCCTCTCGCTCAACCTGGCTCATGCCCGGTGTCTGACAGCGCCGGGGGATGTCCGGAGCCTGCTCGGCAAGCGTCTCACTGACCGACCGGAGATACTGGAAGCTGCTGAAGAACGCCAGGTAATGGCCGGGCCGCTCCCGGAACTGGCCGGCAATGATGTCGGCGATCGGTACCCGGGACGCTTCCCGGTGCGCCTGGCGGGTACTGATCCTGGGCGTAAAGTGGACCTGCAGCTGGTCGGCGCTGAAGGGACTGGGAAGAGAGGTGAAGGCGGTGGTTTCCGGCAGACCCAGCAAATCCCGGTAGTAGATGCCGGGGCTCAGGGTGGCCGAGAACAACAACACCGAGCCGGCGGCGGAGAAGCGTTCGCGCAGGAAGTCTGCCGGGATCAGGTTTTGAATGGTCAGTGAGGCCCGGCCGCGACCGGCACGCCGGAATTCACACAGGGAGTGGTCACCGAAGCTGTCCGCCAGCTTCATGAAGCCGACGCTCTCGAACAACAGTTCCTGAAGCGCCAGGTCCGGCGGGTTGTCCGCCAGGTAATCAGTCAGGGTGGACACCAGCCCCTGCAGGCTGCCGATCAGACTCGACGGTAAAGCCTCGAGAAACACCGGCACAGCCGGATCCACATCCTGGTCACGGATCAGGGTTTGCCAAGCGCGCGCGGTGCGGTCCAGCGCCTTCTTCAGCACCTTCGGGGCGGTTTTCTTTACCCGCAACAGTCGCTGCTGTTCAAGCGTTACCGAATACATGCCCCGGGCCCGATCCACCAGGTTATGGGCCTCATCCACCAGGATTGACGCCTGCCACTGATTCTGGCGAACCAGACCATAAAGCAGGGCGGACTGGTCAAACATCCGGTTGACGTCGCCGATGACCAGGTCACTCCAGCGGGCCATCTCCTGAGCCAGGAAATAGGGACAGATCTCATGGCCCGCGGCAATACGCGCCAGTTCGGCCCGGGTAAGTGTCCCGGATTGGACGGCCTCGGCTCGGGCATCGGGCAGGCGATCGAAAAACCCTTTCGCCAGAGGACAGGAGTCACCATGGCAGGCCTTGTCCGGATGCTCGCAGGCATCGTCCTTCGCCACCAACTCCAGAACCCTGAGCGACCAGTCAACAGACCCGTCCTGGGCGGCCCTGAGTTTATCCACGGCGTCCAGGGCCAGCTGTCGGGCGGTATTGCGGCAGGTCAGATAGAACAGGCGGTCCTGGTCGGCCCGGGCCATCGCCATCAGGCCCGGAAACAGTGTCCCCAGGGTTTTGCCAAGACCGGTGGGCGCCTCCAGCAACAGAGTGCCGCCGGTCATGGCATTCTTGTAGGCGGTTTCGGCCAGTTGCCGCTGGCGCGGCCGGAAGTCGGCAAAGGGAAAATTCAATCGGGCGAGGGCAGCATTACGCTGGTTCCGGTGGTGTTCTTCCTGTTCGGCCCAGGCCCGAAATCGTCGGCACAGCTCTTCGAGTTCCTGCCAGAGTTCATCGGCATTGGCGGTTTCGGCAAGCTGACTTTCCTTGTCCCGACCGGTGTCGTAATACACCAGCACCAGCTCGATCTTTTTCAGCTTTTCCTGTTTGCACAGCAGGGCACCGTAGGCCCGCAACTGGGCCCGGTGCAGGGCCCGCTGGTGTTCCCTTATCCGGGCAAGGTCGCCCCGGTGGGTCTTGATTTCCTCCAGCCGGCCACGATGGGGATCATAAACGTCCGCTCTTCCGGAAAGCTTTATTTCCAGGCACTCACCGGTCAGTAAATACTCGCTTTTGTAACCGTAGCCCCGGCGGGACTGGATGGTCTGGTGGCCGGCAATGCCCTCCTCGGAGGAGGGTGCCGGGGTGTACCGGAAGTCCAGGTCCCCGGCCCGGGCGGCAAACTCGCACAGGGTACGCACCGCCGCCTTCATTCACTGCTCCCGAGGCCGGAATCCTCGTCCCAACGAACGTAACAGACACTGGCGGGTATACCTTCCCGGACAAAGAAATCCAGCCATCGGCGCTGGTGATCCTGCAATCGGTCACCCGGGCCTTTCACCTCCACCATTTCATATCGCGGTTCATCGTCCGGACGCTGCGGGTGGAACTGGATCAGGTCCGGGAAGCCGCTCCGATGCTCCTTCACATTCAGTAGCAGGCGCCGGAACATGGCCTCCAGGTGCTCCACCGGGATGCACTCCAGGGCCAGCTCGATCAGGGGCAAGGACAGGGCCGGCCAGATCACAAACGGATTGGCGAGCCCCTGCTTGTCATGCCAGGTATCCAGGATGCGCTGTCGGTAGCCGCCATCGCCGAGGGTGGCGAAGCAGGCCTCGAAATCGGGACGGCGGCGTTCCACGAAATCCTCCCGGGTCAGGTCGGCGGGGCCGGTATGGAAGGGGTGGAAAAAAGCACCGGGCACCGGTTTGAAGATCACCGGCCAGCACAACAGGCCGAACAGGCCATTGATCAGTGTGTTTTCCACATAGGCCACGGGAGCCACGGGTCGGTGCAGATATTCCGCCGCGGCCCATTCCACCGAGCCAACCGCCGGCCGGGGTAACGAAATCTGCCATTCATTGATCGGCAGTGTCGTTACCGGAGCCGGCCTGGGCTCGCCCACCTTCGGGGCCAGCCGTTTCAGGATCCGGTCCAGGCCCTGGCGTTCGGCATCACTCATTTCTTCACTCTGCCACTGGCTGGCAATGTCCCAGGCTTCCTGGTGCCGTTTCATCCGCTCCAGCAACCGCAACTGCTTCAACCGGGCTTCCCGATGCTGGCTCCGGGCCCAGGCGGTCAACGCCAGCTCCCGGTCGCCCTGGCGCTCGGCCTGTCGGCCCAATTCCAGCAGCAGCCGGTCCCGACGGCTCGCCAGCCAGGCGTTGGTCACCGGCCCGGGCACCTGAGGCCACACTTCAGATGCCGGAACCCCCTCGTCAAGCTGGTCCCGACAGGCCTGCATCGCCAGGTAGCAATCCACCTCCTCCCGGTGCGAAAAGGCCCGGGACTCGGCCGTGAATGGCACCTGCTCGTAGCTCTGGTAACCCAGCTCCACCAGCACAAAGTCGGACCAGGTCTGGCGCAGGTTGCCGAAGAACATCAATCGGATCCGGTCGAACAGCGCCATGTGTCGCAGACAAACTACCCGGGCCTCACCGGTATCGAACCATTGGTCCAGGGTCCGGGCGTCTGAAAATTGATCGGACAACACCGTTTTCATGGCCGCTTTGGACAGTGTGCGGCTGTGGCCAAGCTCTTGCAGGGTATCAGCGAAGACCGGTCGGAGCTCAGCCAGGGTAAACAGCCGGAACAGCTCATCGAAGTCGAGCAAAGGCTCCGGTTCGAGCCAGTCGGCCGACACCAGGCGGGGCAGGATTTCAGAAACCGGCGAATCCAGCTCCGGATACACCAGTTTGTCCGCCCGGAACAGTTCGCCCGTGCGCATCACGAGACGGGTCAACAGCGCTTTTTCCTCTGTCTCAAGACCGAGGAAGGTTTCCAACACACGGAATTCGGATCCGGTCAGCAGGTCACCATGGTGATCCAGCACCCAGCGCACCACGGTTTCCATGTTTTCCAGGTAATACAGAGGATTATCCAGGTCCGCGGTACGCGGCACAGAGGCAGGATCAAACGTGGTCATAGGGCAAGCAGGTACTTCACGGAAAGCAGTCAGGTCATGCAACTGTACGCCCGCTCGTCTGTGACCTCAAATGCCCTTTAAATTCCCAGGTCCGCGGGCTGCAGCTGCACGCCGGCAACCCGCCAGTCGCCGTCACTGCGCACCATCCGGTAGTAGGCATCCCAGCGTTGTCCGTCCGGGCCGGTCAGTCGTACCACCTGGATATCGAACGTACCGTGGGGGACCAGCTCGACAAATTCGATGGTCGTGGCCCGATGCACCGCAGGGTAGGCCTCCCGAACCATGCTGAAGAACACATCAGCATCACCAAACCGGCGCTTGATACCCTCGGATGCAAACGACCAGGCGGCCTCCTGGTCGTCGTTGGCAAAGGCCTCAATCTGCCGCAGGATGGTCTGCTCAATGGCCTCGTCCTGTTCCTCGGCACTGGGCACGCCCGGCAGCGCGACCACCAACAAGACGATCAGAAGAAAAAACGGTAGACGGACTCTTGTCCGGAGAGGATTCCAGGCCATCTTTCTCACCTCCGCTTTTGCACCACACCCTCCTTCAATCATACGCTGCAGGCCAGCAACAGATGATTAAAAAATAACCGACCAGCAAAGCTCGCGCGACCGTAGCTGTCGCAGCCATTGCTCAGACTGATCAGGCATAATGACCGTCTGATTTTCCAGCCATATACGGTAACCTGTGGCATCAGGATTGAACCGATCGCCAACAAGGAGCCCCATGGCCGACCACTCCGCCATCCAGCCCGGCTTTCACGCCATCCATGCCAACCACCTGGAGGACCTGCGCCGTGCGGTGATCTTCCTGTGCCGGGAAAATCCTCTGCCGCCGCTGCAGAGCGAGACCTTCCTGGTCCAGAGTAACGGTATTGCCCAGTGGCTGAAGCTGGCCCTGGCGGAGAAGCGCTCGGACGACGGTGCTGAAGGGGGCCTGGGTATCGCCGCCGGCATGGACTTCCTGTTTCCGGCGCGGTTTATCTGGCAGGCATACCGGGCGGTACTGCCGGACGGCGAAGTGCCGGAACAGTCGCCCTTCGACAAGCGCCGGCTGGTCTGGCGCCTATACCGGCTGCTGCCGGACCTGGTGGACCAAGACGAGGCCTTCTTGCCGCTGGCGCGGTTCCTGGATGGCACCGACACCGACCTGCGCAACTTCCAGCTGGCGGAGAAGGTGGCGGACCTGTTCGACCAGTACCAGGTATTCCGGGCCGACTGGCTCAGTGCCTGGGAGCAGGGCCGGGATGTGGTAATCACTGCCCGCAACGAGGAAAAACCCCTGGACCCCGAGACGCTCTGGCAGCCTCTGCTCTGGCGCAAACTGGTGGAAGATGTGGGACCGGACGCCCACACCAGCCGGTCCCGGATTCACACCCGGTTCATGGCCGAAGGCCAGCGCCGGTCGGCACCGGCGAATCGCTCCCGGCTGCCCGCGCGGATCGTGGTGTTCGGCGTCTCTTCGCTACCACGGCAGGCTCTGGAAGCGCTGTACGTGCTCAGCCGGTTCAGTCAGGTGGTGCTGTGTGTCCACAACCCCTGCCAGTACTACTGGGCCGATATTATCAGTGACCGGGAACTGCTCAGGGCCGAACGCAAACGGGGCATCGCCCATCCGGAACTGTCGAAGATCGCCGACCCGGACCAGCTGCACCAGCATGCCAACCCGTTGCTGGCGGCCTGGGGTAAACAGGGGCGGGACTACATCCGCCTGCTGGATGAATTCGACAATCCCGAGGAATACCGGGACCGGTTCGAGACCCCGGACCAGAAGATCGACATTTTTTCCGCCCACGGCGAACCGACCCTTCTGCACCAGCTGCAGAACGACATCTACAACCTGACGCCCCTGCAGGACATCCGCGCGGAAAACCGCCAGCTGGACCTGGCCCGGGACCACTCGCTGGTCTTCCACGATGCCCACAGCCCCCAGCGGGAGGTGGAAATCCTCCACGACCAGCTGCTGGCCGCCTTCAATGCCGACCCTGGCCTGCGGCCCCGGGACGTGATGGTCATGGTGCCGGACATCAATGTCTACGCACCCCATATCCAGGCCGTGTTCGGCCGCTACCGGGCCGGGCAGAAACGCCACATCCCGTTCACCATCTCCGATCAGGGACAGCGTCATCACGAGCCGGTGCTGATTGCCCTGGAAACCCTGATGTCCCTGCCACGCAGCCGTTTCGGAGTGAGCGAGATCCTGAGCCTGCTGGAAGTACCCGGCATCCGGGACCGCTTCGGTATCGACGAAGGCGAGATTCCCCTGGCCCGGCGCTGGGTGGAAGGCGCCAATATCCGCTGGGGCCTGCACGGGCAGCACCGGCAAAGCCTGGAGCTGCCGGCAGAGCTGGAACGCAACACCTGGCAATCCGGCCTGCGGGCCATGTTGCTCGGTTACGGCATGGGCGAGGATGAGCCCTGGGCCGGCATCGAACCCTATGGTGAAATCGGCGGGTTGCAGGCGAGTCTCGCAGGGCGGCTGGCAGAATTCGTGGAACAACTCGAGGACCTCTGGCAGGCCCTGCAAACGCCACGCACCCCGACGGACTGGGAGACCCTGTTCTCGCAGATGCTCGAACGCTTTTTCCTCCGGGTCGAGGGCAACGACCTGTTGCTGCTCAACCGCTTCCGCCGCCAGTTGGAACAATGGCTGGAAGATGCCCTGGCCGCCGGGCTAGACGCCCGGCCGCTGCCATTGAACATCGTCAAGGATGTCCTGCTGGCGGGTCTGGACGAAGGCGGACTGAACCAGCGCTTCCTTGCCGGTAAGGTCAACTTCGCCACCCTGATGCCGATGCGGGCGATTCCGTTCCGTAAGGTCTGCCTGCTGGGCATGAACGATGGCGACTACCCGCGCTCCCGGCCGCCAGTGGACTTCGATCTGATGGCCAACGACTACCGCCCCGGGGACCGTTCCCGGCGCGAGGACGATCGCTACCTGTTCCTGGAAGCCCTGTTGTCAGCGCGGGAACAGCTCTATATCAGTTGGGTGGGCCGCAGCATCAGGGACGATTCCGAGCGCCCACCCTCCGTGCTGGTGGGCCAGTTGCAGGACCACCTGGACAGCCTGTGGGCACTGCCGGGCGAGCCGGACGCATCGGTCACCGGGGCCCTGACCACCCGGCATCCGCTGCAGCCCTTCAGCCGGGACTATTTTCCCCGGAGCAACGGTCTGGAAGCCGGTCCCGAGAGCCCGCCCCGACCCCTGGCCGAGGTACTACAGGCCCGCAGCCTGTTCACCTTCGAGCGGGAATGGCGCAGTGCCCACGGAGCCGAGGCGACGGAACCGGATCAGGCACCACTGCCGTACCAGCAACCGGAAGAGCCGATCCGGCTGACCGACCTGTCGAACTTCCTGAAAAAGCCCATCGACACCTTCTACCAGAGACGCCTGCAGGTGCATTTCGAGGAGCTGGAGGACGATGACACCGATAACGAGAACTTTGATCTCAACGGCCTGGACCGGTGGCGGCTGGACAGCGAACTGATCCGGGAAGGCGTGATCAAAGCCGGCAGCGAGGAAGACCTGCACGAACGCCTGGAAGCGACCCTCGATCGAATGGCCCGGCGCGGCGACCTGGGCATGGGGGTCACCGAACACCGGTTGCGCACGGAACTGGCCGGACGGTTACCGGACCTGCATCAACGCTACCGGGCCGCACTGTCCGACTGGCCGGAGGCCATCTCCGAACCATTGAACTTCGAGTACCAGTACCGGAACGATACCGGCTCGGTGGAAGTGGTCGACCTGATCGACAACCTGCGCACCAACCCCGACGGCCGGTTGTGCCGACTGGTGGTGGCCGGCTCCAGCCTGCTGTCCGGCTCCGGCGGCAGCAAGAAGGTGCGCTACGCCAACCTGATGCGGGACTGGGTGATTCACCTGGCCGGCCAGCTCACCGACCTGCCTTTCGAGACCCTGATTCTGGCCAGGGAGGAGAAACGCACCTTCAGTTTCACACCCATGGCTCCGGAACAGGCGAGGGAGTACCTGGAAGCCATCCTGGCCCGGTGGATGGAGGCCACCACCCGCACCCTGCCGGTCCACTGCGAGGCCGGCTTCGCCTGGATCACCAGCTACTACCAGAGCAAGAAATACCGAGGCGATGACGAGCGGGCCCGCAGTGATGCCGAACAGGCCTACACCACCGCACTGGAGCGGGACACCGGTTACCTGCGCGGGGCCTTCGACAGCCCGGAGGCCTTGCTCGCCAGCGGTGAATTCGAGGCCTTGCTGCACCAGCTGTATGTGCCCCTGTGGGAGGCAGAGCAAGACAAATCCGCCACCGAACAGATCGAGGGAGAGGCATGAGTACCGAGATGACCAATCGCAATCCGAACCTCGACCCTTTGACCCTGCCCCTGAACGGTAGCACCCTGATCGAGGCCAGTGCCGGTACCGGCAAGACCTTCACCATCGCCATCCTGTACGTACGGCTGGTACTGGGCCATGGCCAGACCGAAGACAGCCCGCTGGCCCAGGGCATGCTGCCCCCCAACCTGCTGGTGGTAACCTTTACCGACGCCGCCACCAAGGAACTGCGGGACCGGATCCGCACCCGCCTGACCCAGGCGGCCGAGGTGTTTTCCGACAGTGCGGACGCCAGCGAACCGCCGGCGGAAACCCGACTCCTGTATGAGTTGAGAGATCGCAGCTACCCGGACCCGGCCAGCTGGCCAGAGTGCCGGAAAAAACTGCTGCTGGCAGCCGAATGGATGGACGAGGCCGCGGTCTCCACCATCCATGGCTGGTGCAACCGGATGCTCAGCGAACATGCCTTCGACAGCGGCAGCCTGTTCCGGCTGACCCTGGAAACCGACCAGAGTGAATTGCTCGACGATGTGGTCCGTGACTACTGGCGCACCTTCATCTATCCCTTGCCTCCGGTGCTGATGGACGAGGCCCTGGGCCACTGGAAAACCCCGGAAGCCCTGCGCGGGGCCATCCGTAACCTGATTCCCGAGGCAAGCCAGCTGGGCACTCCGGAGGGCGATGTCCATCAGGTGATCGATTCGGTGGTCAGCGAGCGCCATGAGCGCGCCCGGGAACTGAAAGCGTATCCGTGGGCCGAGTGGCAGGGCGAGGTGATTGCCCTGCTCAGCGAACTTAACAAGAGCAAGCGCCTGCACGGCGTCAGCAAGAACGCCATGGTCAAGATCTGGGATACCCTGCTGGCCTGGGCGGAATCCGACGAACCGATTCCGGACGGCCTGGACAAGGCCGGGTTCCGCAACCAGACCCCGGAAGGCCTGGAACAGATCCTCAAGGGCGAGGACCCGGCGCCCTATCATCCGGCGTTCGACGCCATCGAGAAACTGATCGAGTTCAGCCAGAACCAGCCCAGCGCCCGGGCGGATATTCTCAGGCATGCCAGCGTCTGGGTCGCGCAACGACTGGAATCGGAAAAGCAGCAGCGCTCGGAAATGGGCTTCGACGACCTGCTCACCCGCCTGGACGATGCCCTGCACGGCCCCCGGGGCGATCAGCTGGCTGCCACCATCCGCCGCCAGTTCCCGGTGGCGCTGATCGACGAGTTCCAGGACACCGACCCGGTGCAGTACCGGATCTTCAACCGGATCTACCGGGTCTCGGACAACGATCCGCACACCTGCCTGCTGATGATCGGCGACCCCAAGCAGGCCATCTACGGATTCCGCGGCGCGGACATCTACACCTACCTGGAAGCCCGCCAGGGTGCCCGAGACCGTACCTGGACCCTGGGCCGCAACTTCCGCTCCTCCGCCAGCATGGTGGCGGCAGTGAACCGGGTGTTCGAGCATGCCGACCAACACAGCCGGGACGGCGCCTTCCTGTTCGGCAAGGGCGACAGCACGCCACTGCCGTTCCAGGGCGTCGATGCCAACGGTACCAAACGGCAATGGCGGATCGACGGCGAGGACCAACCCAGCCTCAATTTCTGGACCGTCGACAGTGAGGACGAGGACCGGAACGGCAACCGCAAGCCCCTGGCCAAGGGCACGGCCACCGCCGAAGTGGCACAAAGCTGTGCCAGCGAAGTCGCCCGAATGCTGACCCTGGGGCAACAGGGCAGGGCCGGCTTTGCGCTGCCGGATAACCCGGCCGACCTCCAGCCGGTCCGACCGGCCGACATCGCCATCCTGGTCAATAATCGCAACGAAGCGGCGGCGGTACGTGAGGCCCTGGGCCAGCGCCGGATCAAGAGTGTGTACCTGTCCGACCGGGATTCGGTGCTGACCTCCACCGAAGCCAGCGAGGTACTGACCTGGCTCCGCGCCTTTGCCGAACCCCGGCAACTGGCCCTGACCCGGGCGGCACTGGCCACGCCCACCCTGGGGCAGTCCTGGCAGAGCCTGGATCGGCTGCTCACCGACGAAATCGCCCTGGAGCGGGAAATTGAACGGTTCATGGGCTATCACGACCAGTGGCGGAGCCAGGGCGTGCTGCCCATGCTGCGCAGCTTCCTGATGGACTTCGAGGTCCCGGCACGGCTGCTGCAACGGCCCGATGGCGAACGGCGGCTGACCGATATCCTGCACATCGCCGAGCTGTTGCAGCAGGACAGCCTGCAGCTGGATGGCGAGCACGCTTTGGTGCATCACTACGCCCAGATCCTGAGGGCGGCGGACGAAGAGGACGAATACCGCACCCTGCGACTGGAAAGCGACGCCGGCCTGGTCAAGGTCATTACCGTGCACAAATCCAAGGGTCTGGAATACCCGCTGGTGTTCCTGCCGTTCGGGACCGCGTTCCGGGCCCAGAACGACAAGCAGGCCTATGTCCGCTACCACGATGACCAGGGCCGGCTGGTAACCGTGTTCGATCCGGAGCCCGAGGCGGTCGCCCGTGCCGACCGGGAACGGCTGGGCGAGGATATCCGCAAACTCTACGTGGCCCTGACCCGGGCCCGGTATGCCACCTGGGTGGGGGTCGCCGCCATCGACAACTGGTCCCAAAGCGGCCTGGGCTACCTGCTTGGGGGCGAAGGCCGGGAACAGTACCCCCTGGCCGACAGCCTGACTCCCCTGGCCCGGGACGAGGACACCATCACGGTCATGGCACTGCCAGAAGCCGATACGGCCTGTTATACCGAGGAGGCGCCGCAAGCCCTGGGACCGGCACTGGAAGCGACCCGGGAAGCCCGGGAAGACTGGTGGATTGCCAGCTATTCCTCGATCGAATACACCGGCCTGGCCGGCACCGGCATCGTGTTCAGCGGGGAAGTGGAGGATGCCGAAACCCAGAACTTGCTGGAAGAATCCGCCCAGGGCACCGGCGATGAGGGGCCGACCGCTCCCTCCGATCACTCGCTCCACCAGTTTCCGAAAGGGGCGGGGCCGGGCACCTTCCTCCACGAACTGCTGGAATGGTGCTGCCAGCAGGGCTTTGACCAGGTTGTGGATGACCCGGCGATGCTGCGGGAATACCTGGAGCGGCGCTGCTCGATTCGCGGCTGGGGCGACTGGACCGACACCCTGGAGCACTGGCTGCTGAGCCTGATCCGGACCCCCCTGCGCCTGGACCGCGACGGGGACACTCGCGCCGCCCTTAAGGATTTCGGCACCGTGCGGCCGGAACTGGAATTCTGGTTCGAGAGCTGTAACGTCACCACCGGTGCCCTGGACAGCCTGGTGCGCCGGCACACTCTCGAGGGTGCGGACCGGGTCCAGGTGGATAACCGCCGGTTCAACGGCATGCTCAAGGGCTTCATCGACCTGGTGTTTGAACACGAGGGCCGCTACTACGTGCTCGACTACAAATCCAATACCCTCGGCGAAGACGACAGCGCCTACACCGACCAGGCCATGGGCCAGGCCATCCTCGACAAGCGCTACGACCTGCAATACGTACTCTACCTGCTGGCCCTGCATCGCCTGCTCAAGGCCCGGTTGCCCGGTTACGACTATGACCAACACATCGGCGGTGCCGTCTATCTGTTCCTGCGGGGTATCCATGCCTCCGGTGCCGGTGCCTTTACTGACAAACCGCCACGGGCACTGATCGAACAACTCGACGCCCTGTTCGATGGTGACACCTTGCACGGGGAGAACGCCGCATGAATCTCGAGCAACTGGAAACACTGCTGGAGCAATGGCGCCAGGCTGAATGGCTACGTCCTCTGGATGTGGCCTTCGCGCGCCTGATCCGGCAACTGTGCGAAGAGCAGGGCGAGAGCCCGGACCCGCTGCTGCTGTTGCTGGCGACCCTGGCCTCACACCAGGTCGGGCGTGGGCATGTCTGCATCGACCTGGAGAGCTTGCTGGAGGACGCCGGCAACACCCTGGCCCTGCCACCGGAAGAGACCATAGCCGGATTCCCGGTCGGGGACCAGGAGACATGCCCCTCGCCATCCGAGGTGCTGGCAAAGGCCTCGCTTGAAGACTGCCTGGCTGCTCTGGCCAAGACTCAGGCAGTAAGTGATGGCTTACTGACCACACCACTGGTTGTGAACAATACCCGCCTTTACCTGCGGCGTTTCTGGCGTTACGAACAACGGATTGCCCGGGGTATCAGCGACCGCCTGGCCCTGAACTCCCCGCTCGATGATCCAGGCTCGGGCGCCACCCGGACCCTGACCGAAACGTTGAACATCCTGTTCCAGCCCGGGGATGAAGTGGACTACCAGAAACTGGCCTGCGCACTGGCGGCGCGCAAACGCTTTGCCGTAATCACCGGTGGACCCGGCACCGGCAAGACCACCACAGTGGTGAACCTGCTGGCGGCCTTGCAGGCGGTGGCAGGCGAGGATTCCGCGCGCGCCGGCAGGAAGTTCCGCATTCGCCTGGCCGCACCCACCGGCAAGGCGGCGGCACGGCTGAACGAATCCATTGGCGGGGCGGTCAGCCGCCTGCCGCTGGACCAACTTCCAGGCCGGGTCCGGCTGGAGGATATCCCGACCCGGGTCACCACCCTGCACCGGTTGCTGGGCAGTCGCCCGGACACCCGGAAGTTCCGCCATAACCGGGACAATCCCCTGCTGGTGGATATCCTGGTAATCGATGAAGCCTCCATGGTGGATGTCGACCTGATGGCCTCGGTGTTCGAGGCCCTGCCGGACCACGCCCAGCTGATCCTGCTCGGCGACAAGGACCAGCTCGCTTCGGTGGATGCCGGCGCGGTTCTTGGTGAACTGTGCCAACGGGCCCGACAGGCCCACTACCGGCCTGACACGGCTCAGTGGCTGGAATCGGTGACCGGGCAACCACTGCCGGATGATTTACTGGATCCACAGGGGCAGGCGCTCGACCAGGCGGTGGCCATGCTTCGCAAGAGCTACCGCTTCACCGAGGGCAGCGGTATCCGTGAGCTGGCAGAAGCGGTTAATACCAACACCCTGGATGCCACGATGCTTGAACATTGTCGCCGCGCGCACTTCGATGATGTGGTCTGGCTCAACGGCGACGATGCCAATCCTGATCCGGAAGCGACGCTGGAGCGCATCTGTCATCACGCCATCTCCGGCAGTCCCGGGGCATTCCGCAATGAGGGCCAGGGCAGGGTACTGCACGGTAAGGAACTACCAGCCCCCGTGGGCTATCGCCACTACCTTGAACTGATGGCCAACCACAATCCGGGGATGGACAGCCCGTTGGCGGACTGGGACGAGCTGGCCCGCAGCGTGCTGGCTGCCTTCGGTGACTTCCAGCTGCTGTGTGCACTGCGTCAGGGTCCGTGGGGCGTGGAAGGAATGAACGAACGCATTGCCCGGCACCTGCTGGCGGAAAAACTGATTCCCCGGGCGGAAGGCTGGTACGCCGGCCGGCCGGTACTGGTCACCGGCAATGACTACAATCTCGGCCTCATGAACGGGGATATCGGCATCACCTTCAGTGTGCCCTGGGACCGGGCCGAGAACGGCGAACCCCGGCCAGCGTTGCGGGTGGCCTTCCCCAGCAGCGATGGGTCCGATGGCATCCGTTGGATCTCCCCGAGCCGACTGCAGCAGCTGGAGACGGTCTACGCCATGACCGTCCACAAATCCCAGGGCTCGGAATTCAATCACACCTGCCTGGTGTTGCCGGATCGCATGAGCCCGGTGCTGACCCGGGAGCTGGTCTACACCGGCATCACCCGGGCCCGGAACTGGTTCAGCCTGATCACCGGTGATGCCGGTGTGTTCAAAGCCAGTGCCAGCCAACGGGTGGTGCGGGCCTCGGGGCTGGCCCGGGCGCTTGCCGCATCTGCGAGGCCGACCGAGTCGTATATGAACGATTCCTCAACTATAGTCTGACAAGACCCCGAAAGTTCCAGGCAATCAATTCAGATGACCGACAGATCCACAACGGAACAGAGCGCCTACCTTGGCCAGGATGAGGCCGCTCGGCTCAAGACCATTCTTGAAGGCACCCGGGCCGGCACCTGGGAATGGAACGTCCAGACCGGTGAGACGGTGTTCAACGAGCGCTGGGCCCAGATCATTGGTTACACGCTGGAAGAGCTGCAGCCTATCTCCATCGAGACCTGGCTGAAGTTTGCCCATCCCGATGATCTGGCAGATTCCGAGCAGCGCCTGCAGGCCCACTTCCGGGGTGAGACAGACTACTACGAATGCGAAGCCCGCATGCGCCACCGGGATGGCCACTGGGTCTGGGTAAGGGACTATGGGCGCCTGGTCAGCCGAACACCCGCAGGTGATCCCGAGTGGGTGAGCGGTACCCACATCGACATCAGCGCCGCCAAGAAATACCAGCAACAACTCGAGGCGGCCCAGGCCGAGCAGCTGGAGACCATTGAACGACTGGAAAAAATGGCGGCGACAATTCCGGGGGTAATTTACCAGTTCGAGATGCAACCGGACGGCTTCATGAGTTTTCCCTATGCCAGCGCCGGGATCGAGCGGATCTATGGGGTCAGCCCGGAACAGGTACGCAAGGATGCCTCCCTGATCTTTGACAAGATTCATCCTGACGATCTCCAGCACGTGCGCGACACCATCGAGGCGTCACGAACCAGTGGCGGGGACTGGAACTGTGAATACCGGGTCGTGGTCAATGGCGAAGTCCGCTGGGTCTTCGGCCAGTCACGCCCTGAATTCCGGGACAACGGCAGCATCCTCTGGCATGGCGCCATACTCGATATCAGCGCCCAAAAAGCACTGGAAGAAAAGCTTCGACAGATTGCCATCACCGACGAGTTGACCGGGGCCGCCAACCGTCGCCAGTTCATGGAGCTGCTGTCCCGGGAATACCAGCGCTATCGCCGCAACGGTCCATCCTATGCGGTCATCCTGTTTGATTTCGACTGGTTCAAGCAGGTGAACGACCGCTTCGGCCATAACGCCGGGGACATGGTGCTACAGGAGACCACCCGTCTGGTCCAGGATACCCTGCGCGCCAGTGACACCTTCGCCCGCATAGGTGGCGAGGAATTTGCCATCCTCCTGCCCGACAGCGACCAGGACAGCGCCCGCCATCTTGCCGAACGGCTTCGCAAGACCCTTTCCGAGCATTCCTTCGAGGGCCCGGAGCAGGGTATCCGGGGTTCCATAACCTGCGGTATTGCGGTCTCCTGCCAGCGGGACGGCGACGCCAAAGAAATCATGCTCCGGGCAGATACCGCTCTCTATGCCGGCAAGGCCGCGGGACGGAACCGGGTCGTGGTGTATGACCGGAGCCTGGCCCCGGCGAGGCGTCACACCGGCGACTGATCCTGGTGCTGTTGTCGCCAGAGTCGGGCGTAATGCCCGTTCCGGCCAAGCAGATCGTTGTGATGGCCACTCTCCACGATCCGGCCGGCCTCCATCACCAGGATGGTATCGGCATCGCGGATGGTGGACAGGCGATGGGCGATGACCAGCGTCGTCCGCTGCCGGCTGACTTCCCGCAAAGCCCCGAGGATCGCCTGCTCCGACAGGGAATCCAGGGACGACGTGGCCTCGTCAAGGATCAACAGGGGAGGGTTCTTGAGGATGACCCGGGCGATGGCCACCCGCTGCTTCTCGCCCCCCGACAGTTTCAGGCCCCGCTCACCGACCCGGGTGTCATAGCCTTCGGGCAGGCTGTGGATAAAGTTTTCCAGATGCGCCATCCGGGCTGCCCGGTGCACTTCCTCTTCAGTCGCTTCCGGCCGGCCATAGGCGAGATTCCGGTACAGGGTGTCATTGAACAGAACCGTATCCTGGGGCACCACCCCGATGGCAGCCCGCAGGCTGTCCTGGGTCACGTCCCGGATATCCTGGCCATCGATCCGGATACTGCCGCTGTCCACATCGAAGAACCGGAACAACAACCTCGCCAAAGTGGACTTGCCGGCGCCACTGGCACCGACCACCGCCACCGTATGCCCGGCGGGAATGGCGAAATCCACATCCCTGAGGATCGGCCGGTCCTGCCGGTAGCCGAAGTGAACATGCTCAAACCGCACCTCACCGTTATCCACAGCCAGGGCCGGGGCATCCGGTTTATCCACAATCACCGGGCGATCATCAAGCAGCTTGAACAGGCGCTCGACGTTCACCAGGGCCTGGCGGATTTCCCGATAAACAAATCCCAGGGCATTCAAGGGGATGAACAGCTGGATCAGGTAGGCGTTGATCATGGTGAAATCGCCCAGGGTAATCTCCCCGGCCGCCACCTCACGCACCGCCATCGCCATGATCACGATCAGGGCCACGCCGATAATCAAGGCCTGGCCACCGTTCAGGGTGGCCAGCGACAGCCGGTTTTTCAGGCGGGCCGCTTCCCAGTCCTCAAGGTCCCGGTCATAAAGCTCCGCCTCATAGCGCTCATTGTTGAAATATTTGACCGTCTCGTAATTGAGCAGGCTATCCACAGCCCTTGAATTGGACTGGTTGTCCCGGGCATTGGCCTCCCGCACAAACTTCGTGCGCCATTCGGTGACCTTGATGGAGAACGCCACGTAGACCACCACCGCCACCAGGATCGCCAGCACGTAACCCACGTTGAACACCACCAGCAGGATGCCGGCGACCAGCAGGATCTCGAGCAGGGTGGGGACGATGTTGAACAAGGTGAAGCGAAGCAGGAAACTGATGCCGTTGGTGCCCCGCTCGATATCCCGGGCCAGGCCTCCGGTCTTCCGGTCCAGGTGGAAGGCCAGTTCCCGCTGGTGCAAGTGACGGAATACCCGAAGGGAGACCCGGCGCATGGCCCGCTCTGCCACCCGGGCGAAGACTGCATCCCGCAGCTCGCTGAACAGGGTGCTGCCAAACCTGAGGCTGCCGTAGGCGACAACCAGCACTACCGGTATCCACAGCACCATGTCCGCCCCCCGATTCTGGTCCAGGTAATCGACGATGTACTTGAGGGCAACCGGCGTGGCCACCGTGGCCAGCTTCGCCAGCACCAGCAACGACAGCGCCAGGATCACCCGGCCGCGGAACTCCGCCAGGTAGGGCCAGAGGCCGGCTATCACTTTCCAGTCGGGTTTATGGTCGGCGGGGTAGTCGTTGTCGGCGTAGGCGCGCACGGGTTTTCCTTTTCGGTCAGGGCAAAATGATCGATTCAGCCGTATGATGGACAGCGAGCAAAGTGTACAGCACTTCCTGTGGATATCCGGAGGCCGACTATCAACACCCGTCATCGCAAGGCCCTGAAACTGGTCTATGAGTTCATTAGCCCGTACCGGCGTGCCGTTGCCGGCGCCCTGGTGGCCCTGGTGATTACCGCCGGCATCACCCTGAGCCTGGGGCAGGGGCTGCGGATCCTGGTGGATCAGGGCCTGGCTACCGAATCACCGGCCAACCTGGCCCGGGCCATCGGCCTGTTCTTTGTGCTGGTGCTGGGCCTGGCGTTCGGTTCCTTTGCCCGGTTCTACCTGGTGTCCTGGATCGGCGAGCGGGTGGTGGCGGACATCCGCAAACGGGTGTTCAACCACCTGATCGATCTGCACCCGGGCTTCTTCGAACAGAACCGAGCGCTGGAGATCAAGTCCCGGTTCACCGCCGATACCACTGTGCTGCAATCGGTGATCGGCTCGACGGTATCCATCGCCCTGCGCAACGCGCTGATGCTGGTGGGCGGGCTGATTCTACTGTTCGTGACCAACCCGAAACTGGCCAGCATCATCCTGCTCGGCTTCCCGCTGGTGATTGCGCCAATCCTGTTCTTTGGCCGCCGGGTCCGGCAGCTGTCCCGGCTGAGCCAGGACCGGGTCGCTGATGTCGGCAGTTACGTGGGCGAGAGCCTCACCCAGATCAAGACGGTACAGGCATTCAATCACCAGCCCCAGGATCGTCGCTATTTCGGGGAGGTGTCGGAACGGGCATTCGATATCGCCCGGGCCCGGATACGGCAGCGGGCCTGGCTGACCACCCTGGCGATTTCCCTGGTGATGGGCGCCGTGGGCATTGTGATCTGGATTGGCGGGCTCGATGTCATCGAGGGCCGCATCAGCCCCGGTGAGCTGGCCGCCTTTGTGTTTTACAGCCTGTTGGTGGGCGTGGCTGCCGGTGCCATCAGCGAGGTGATTGGCGAACTGCAACGGGCTGCCGGTTCCGCCGCCCGCCTGTTCGAACTGCTGCAAACTCACCCGGAATTCGGTGAGCGGGGCAAATCCACGACCAGACTGCCGGAGCGGGTAAGCGGCCGGATCGAGATTGACCATCTGCGGTTCTGTTACCCGAGCCGTCCCGAGACACCTGCGCTGGATGACCTGTGCCTGACCATCGAGCCCGGCGAGACCCTTGCCCTGGTGGGCCCCTCGGGTGCCGGAAAATCCACCCTGTTCGACCTGCTGCTGCACTTCTATTCACCACAGGCAGGCGGCATCCGGATCGATGGTATCGACAGCTCCACGCTGGAGCTTGCTGATCTGCGTCGCTGCTTTGCCCTGGTGCCGCAGAACCCCGCACTGTTCAACGGTTCGGTCGCCGACAATATCCGTTATGCCCGCCCGGATGCCAGCGAGGCCGAAGTGGAGCAGGTAGCTCGGGTGGCCCACGCCCACGAATTCATCCACAGGCTGCCCGAGGGCTATGACACCCGGCTCGGTGACAACGGCCTGGGCCTGTCCGGCGGCCAGAAACAGCGTCTGGCCCTGGCCCGGGCACTGCTGGCCGATGCCCCGATACTGTTGCTGGACGAGGCCACCAGCGCCCTGGATGCAGAAAGTGAACACCTGATCCAGCAGGCGATGCCGGCACTGACGCGGGACCGGACTACCCTGGTGATCGCCCACCGGCTGGCCACGGTGCGCGATGCCGACCGGATTGCGGTACTGGAAGATGGCCGGTTACTGGCGATCGGCAACCATCAGAAACTCATGGAAACCAGTCCCTTGTACCAGCGCCTGGCCCGTCTCCAGTTCCGGGATCAGCAAAGCTGAGACAGTGGTCGGTTTGTGGCCGGCGCCCGTACTCCTTACACTGGTAGTTAAATCTACTGACTCCCGAACAGGAGGATCGCAAAGTGAGCAATCAAGAATTGCAGGCACTCAAAGAACGTTACGTGGCAGCGGGCGCGGCAAGCCCCAATGAACAGTTTGCCGATCACGCCCTGAACGCCGAGCTGTGGGACGCCGACGGCAAGCGCATGATCGACTTCGCCGGCGGCATCGGCGTGCTGAACATCGGCCACCGTCATCCCAAGGTGGTCGAAGCCGTCAAGGCGCAGCTGGACAAGCTGATGCACACCTGTCAGACGGTCATGCCCTACGAGGGCTATGTGAAGCTGGCCCAGAAGCTGAGCGAAGTGGTGCCGGTGCGCGGCCATGGCAAGGTCATGCTCGCCAACTCCGGTGCCGAGGCCCTGGAGAACGCGGTCAAGATCGCCCGGGCAGCCACCGGCAAGACCAACGTCATCTGTTTCGACGGCGGTTACCATGGCCGCACCTTCATGACCATGGCCATGAACGGCAAGGCCGCGCCCTACCAGACCGACTTTGGTCCGATGCCGGGCATGGTCTACCGCGCGCCCTTCCCGGTGCCGTACCACGGTGTCTCCGAGGACGAGGCCCTGCGCGGTCTGGCCATGACCATGAAGGCCGATTCCCCGGCCCGTAATACTGCAGCAATCGTGCTCGAGCCGGTACTGGGTGAGGGCGGCTTCTATCCGGCACCGAAGAGCTTCCTGGAGAAGGTCCGCAAGATCTGCGACGACAACGACATCCTGATGATCGTTGACGAGGTCCAGAGTGGTTTCGGCCGGACCGGCAAGATGTTTGCCATCGAGCACAGCGGTATCGAGCCGGACATCATGACCATGGCCAAGTCCATGGCGGACGGTATGCCGATCTCCGCGATTGTCGGCACCGACAAGGTTATGGATTCCTCCGGCCCGAACTCCCTGGGCGGAACCTATACCGGCAGCCCGACCGCCTGTGCGGCGGCCCTGGCGGTCTTCGACGTGTTCAAGGAAGAGGACATCCTCGGCAAGAGCCAACGCCTGGGCGAAAAGCTCAAGGCCCGGTTTGCCCAGTGGCAGGAGCAGTTTGAGCATGTGGATAACGTGCGCAACCTGGGTCCCATGGCCGCGATCGAGCTGGTGGAAAGCAAGGATTCCCACAAACCGATGCCGGAACTGGCCGCGGCAGTCACCAAGAAGGCCAAGGAAAAGGGTCTGATCCTGCTGAGCTGTGGCATGTACGGCAATACCCTGCGTTTCCTCATGCCGGTCACCATCGAGGACGAGATCCTCGAGGAAGGCTTGGCGATTGTCGAGGAAAGCCTGAAAGAGGCAGGCGCCTGATTGCCAAAGGCATTTGCCGGCCGGGCCCCTGTGGCCCGGCCAACTCCCTTCGAATACCCCCGGATTCATCGTATACTGCCTGAACACGTTTATTCACCGGGCCTGTGTGTGCAGGCTGTCCAACCAGGTAATTCAATGACTCCGGACACTCCCCGATCCGTTCCCGATCACAAGCCCCGTCCCTGGGTTGATCTGCTCGTCAGCATCATTATCCCATCGGTCATCCTGATGAAGTTCAGCGGGGACGAACACCTCGGCAGCGTGAACGCCCTGATCATCGGCCTGGCATTCCCTCTGGGCTGGGGCCTGTTCGAACTGGTGCGGTATCACAAGAAGAACTTCATTGCCCTGCTGGGGCTGATCAGTGTCGGCCTTACCGGCGGCATCGGTCTGCTCGAGCTCAATTCCCAGTGGCTGGCCATCAAGGAAGCCGCGGTACCGGCCATCATCGGGCTGGCGGTACTGGTGTCTACCCGGACCCGCTATCCACTGGTTCGCACCCTGCTGTACAACCCGACCGTGCTGGATGTGGATAAGATCCAGGAGCGCTTGGTGCATGAGGGCAAGGAAAACGAGTTCGAGGGTCGGCTGCTGAAAGCCAGTTATTTCTTCGCCGGCACCTTCCTGTTTTCCTCGATCATGAACTACGTGCTGGCGAAATGGATCGTCACCAGCCCCTCCGGCACCCAGGCCTTTAACGAGGAACTCGGGCGCATGACCCTGGTGAGCTATCCGATGATTGCAATTCCTTCCATGGTCATGATGATGCTGATCTTCTGGTACCTGTGGCGGACCATCCGCCGGCTGACCGGGTACACCCTGGAAGAGGTGATGGCGCCGCACCTGGTGGAAAAGGAACGTGAGAAAGAAAAGGCCAGGTCCAGGGAACAGACCTCGGGGAAATAGACTTTAAAGCTTCTGGAAATAAAGACGAATTCTTTAAAACAAAAAAGGCGGGAAGCTCTCACTTCCCGCCTTTTTTATGCGTTTTTAAGGGCACTTACACGTCCAGGTTGGTCACTTCCAGGGCGTTGGTCTGGATGAAGTTACGACGCGGCTCCACATCATCCCCCATCAGGGTGGTGAAGATCTGGTCGGCCGCAATCGCGTCCTCGATGGTGACTTTCATCATTCGACGGGTCTCCGGATCCATGGTGGTTTCCCACAGCTGCTCCGGGTTCATCTCACCCAGCCCCTTGTAGCGCTGGATATTGAGGCCCCGCTGGGCCTCCTTCATCAGCCAGGCCAGGGCACCTTCGAACGACAGCACCGCCTGCTTGCGCTCGCCACGCTGGATATAGGCGCCTTCCTCGATCAGTCCCTCCAGGGTTTCGCCCATGCGGGCGATGGCGGCATAGGAAGAGGATTCGAAGAAATCGTGACTGAACACGTGCTCATGGGGAATACCGTGCACGTAGATCGTTACCTTGGGCAGGAACAGGCCGCGCTCTTCGTCCCGGGTGACCGAGAAGGTGTACTTGGTCCCGGTGCGGGTATCCAGGTTCAGACCGTCGCCCAGGCGCCCCACCCAGCGGGCCACTGCCTCTTCGTCCTTCAGGTCGTCCATCTTGAGCGTGACGTTATGCAGCATCTGCTCCAGAACCTTGGCGGGATAGGCGCGGGACAGACGATCAATCATCGCCATCACCGCCTGATAATCCTTGACCATGGTCTCCAGAGCCGAGTCTTTGATGGCCGGCGCATCGGGGTTCACGAACAGCTGGGCACCCTCAAGTGCGGTCTGCGTCAGGTAGGCTTCCTTGGCCTTCTCGTCCTTCAGGTACTGTTCCTGCTTGCCGCGCTTGACCTTGTACAGAGGCGGCATGGCGATAAAGACGTGACCACGCTCGATGATTTCGCGCATCTGCCGGAACAGGAAGGTCAGTAGCAGGGTCCGGATGTGGGAACCGTCCACGTCGGCATCGGTCATGATGATGATGGAGTGGTACCGGAGCTTGTCCGGATTGAACTCCTCGCGGCCGATACCACAGCCCAGTGCCGTGATCAGGGTGCCCACTTCCGCGGAGGACAGCATCTTGTCGAACCGTGCTTTTTCCACGTTCAGGATCTTACCCTTCAGCGGCAGGATGGCCTGGGTCTTGCGGTCGCGGCCTTGCTTGGCACTGCCACCCGCAGAGTCACCCTCCACAATGAACAGTTCGGAAAGGGCAGGATCCTTTTCCTGGCAGTCGGCCAGTTTGCCGGGCAGGCCGGCAATGTCGAGGGCGCCCTTGCGGCGGGTCATGTCCCTGGCCTTACGGGCCGCTTCCCGGGCACGGGCCGCCTCGATCATTTTGTTGACGATCAACTTGGCCTC
The DNA here is from genome assembly GCF_039523335.1 of Marinobacter szutsaonensis. Taxonomy (NCBI): domain Bacteria; kingdom Pseudomonadati; phylum Pseudomonadota; class Gammaproteobacteria; order Pseudomonadales; family Marinobacteraceae; genus Marinobacter; species Marinobacter szutsaonensis. Next base: position 2,209,732 of record NZ_BAAAFC010000001.1, read on the forward strand.
GTTCGGCTGCTCCTGCAGGAAGTCACTGAAGCTCTGGTACAGCTCCTGCTCCACCGCCGTTTTTACCTCCGACGACACCAGCTTGTCCTTGGTCTGGGAGGAGAATTTCGGGTCCGGAACCTTCACGGAAATGATCGCTGTCAGGCCTTCCCGGGCATCGTCACCGGAGGTCGCTACCTTGGCCTTCTTGCCCAGACCTTCATGCTCGATGTAGTTGTTCAGTGAGCGGGTCAGGGCGGCCCGGAAACCGGCCAGGTGGGTACCGCCATCCCGCTGGGGGATGTTGTTGGTGAAGCAGTAGAGGTTTTCCTGGAACGCGTCGTTCCACTGCATGGCCACCTCGACGGCGATGCCGTCCTCACGTTCCCGGTTGAAATGGAAGACGCGGTTGATCGGGGTCTTGTTAGAATTCAGGTGCTCAACGAAGGCACGCAGCCCGCCTTCGTACTCGAAGACCTCTTCCTTGCCAGACCGCTCGTCGGTCAGGCGAATCCGTACGCCACTGTTCAGGAAGGCCAGTTCCCGCAGGCGCTTGGCCAGGATGTCGTAGTGGAACTGGATACTCGAAAAGGTTTCCGGAGACGGAATGAAATGGACCTTGGTGCCGGAGGCATCGGTGTCACCGACAACCGAGAGCGGTGCTTTCGGTACACCGTGAGCATAGGTCTGTTCCCAGACTTTTCCGTCCCGGCGGATGGTCAGGGTCAGGTTAGAGGAGAGGGCGTTCACCACGGATACGCCCACACCATGCAGGCCACCCGAGACCTTGTAGCTGTTGTCATCGAACTTACCGCCGGCGTGGAGAACGGTCATGATCACCTCGGCGGCAGATACCCCTTCCTCCTCATGGAGGTCGGTGGGGATACCACGGCCGTTATCCTTGACGGTGACTGACTCGTCCGGATGGATGATCACCCCGATTTCGGAGCAGTAACCTGCCAGAGCCTCATCGATGGAGTTGTCCACCAACTCAAAGACCATGTGGTGCAGGCCGGTGCCATCATCGGTGTCACCGATGTACATGCCGGGCCGCTTTCGCACCGCATCCAGTCCTTTCAAGACTTTGATACTGGAGGAATTGTAGTTCGATTCACTCATTAGGTGACTCCTGAAGGGTGATGACCGGTGCTAGCCTGAGGGCCTCGTGGGCTTCATCATCAGGTTTGGCATCGCCGGTTCTATTCTTCCGTCAATTTGCCATGTTCCACGTGGAACATTCTGTAATCCGGGGTATCGTCATTGCCCCAGAGGGACTCGGGATCCGGATGTTCAATCGATGTAATAAATACCTGGCTCCCAAGCGCCCGGAGTTTCTGGGCCAGCATGGCCCGATGGCCAACGTCCAGTTCCGCATTGATGTCGTCGAGTAAAAACGTGACCTGCCGGCCCATGTCACTCAACACCATCCCTTGGGCAATCTTCATCAATATAACCAGGGTTTTCTGCTGGCCCCGGGAAAAGGTTTCGGCAACCGGCCGCCCCTGAAACTTGAGGCGGATATCTGCCCGATTGGGTCCATACAGGGTATGGCCCATTTTCAGTTCCTGCTCCCGGTGATTCCTGAGAATCTCGGTCAGCTCGTGCGCCCGGTCCCAGCCGGGAAAAAACTCCATCTTCAAACCCCGGGTCCAGGGTACGTCCACCTGTTCAACCAGCAAGTCGAAAGCTTCCTTGAACCGGTCGAAGGTGGCCTGCCTCGAGTCGCTCAGGCGCTCGCTGAGGCCTGCGTACTGGCTATCCCAGACCCGAAGCAGGGATTCGTCTATTCTACCATTTCTGAGCGTTTGATTCCGCTGTGATGTGACTCTCTGGCATTGCTGCCACACCGACGCGAAGGAAGGTTCCACGTGGAACACTAACCAGTCCAGAAACTGCCGCCGTTTTCCCGGCCCGCCCGCCACAATGTCAAAAACCCCCGGATCAATCACCGACACCGGGAGGTGCTTCGCCATCGAGGAAAGACTCCGCACGTTTTCACCATCAACCCGCAACGACGTCTCTTTCGCACTCACGTCCCGGGCAATCCCCAGCCGGTGCGCAAGAGCTCCTTCATCGCCGGATACAGATTCGTCCGCGCCCCGGTCCAGACCACCGAACACGGTAAAGCGGCTTTGCCCATGGGAAACCACCGCCTGGTGATGACTCACCCGGAACGAGCGGCCAAGTCCCAGATAGCCGATCGCCTCCAGCACGCTAGTTTTGCCACTGCCGTTGGCGCCGTAGAGAAGATTGAAGGACGGCGAGAAAGACACCGGATCCGGCGCCAGATTGCGGAAATGCTCGGTCTGGAGTCTGACAAGGGCCATAGAAGGGTTGGCTTTCCGGGGGGACGAAACTGGGCCATTAAAAAAGGCAGCGCCGGATTATCCGTGCGCTGCCTTAGTGTACAAAAGCTGTCCGGGGATGGCGACCAGCTCAGTGCAACATGTTCAATCGTTCATCCATGAACACATCCATTTCCGGTGCCAGGATATGTACGTAACGGTCGAAGTACAGGAACTGCTTCAGCAGCAGGGCAAATTCCCTCGGGAAATGCAGCCCGTGACTCTCACCAATTTTCACCATATCCATCAGGATGTTGTTCACATCGTCTTCGGCCTGGTCCGCTTCGTAGGGCACATGATCCGGCACCATCTTGTCCATCTGCTGGTACAGCCGGCGCAGATCCGCTGCCAGATCCGAGACCTTCACGGTCTGATGAGTCACCCCGATCCGGATCATGGCCGACGCCATGCCATCAAAGTTGCCAACCATGATCGCCGAGATGAAATCGCTCACCGCCTGCCAGGTATCCGGCTTGATCCGGCCCACGATCCCGAAATCAATGAAACCAACCCGGCCGTCCCGCAACACCATCAGATTGCCAGCGTGAACGTCCGCGTGGAAAAACTCGCACTGGGTCAGGCTGGCAAACCAGGTATTCATCGCGGTGATCAGCGTGTGCTCCGGATCCCGGGCATAACCACGAATGCTTTCCAGATCGGTCAGGGGCACCCCGTAGAACCGTTCCATGGTCAGGATCCGGCGGGTACTGCATTGTTCATAGACCAGAGGACAGGTTGCCTCTTCATTATGGGTATCGTGCAGGAAGTTGCGAAACACCTTCAGGTTATTCGCTTCCTTGATGAAGTCACACTCCTCCATCATCGTTCGCTGGATTTCTTCCACAATGCCGGACATCGAGGTCCAGGACAGCTTCGGTGCCAGAGTCTCGACGATCCGCGCCGACAGATAAAGGAAGTTAAGGTCGGTGAGCAGGATGTTCTCCACACCCGGCTTCTGGACCTTGATCACCACATCTTCCCCGGTGACCAGACGGGCGGCATGAACCTGCGCAATGGAAGCGGAAGCAAGCGCTACGGGATCAATCTCGGAGTAGACCTCCTCAATCGGGCGACCCAGTTCCTCACGGATGATTTTCTTGATCACCCCGAATGGAAGACTCGGTGTCTTGTCCAGGCAGTACTGGAATTCCTCGACGTATTCCTTGGGGAAAAATGTCGGGGAACTGGCAATGAACTGACCGAGCTTGATGTAAGTGGCGCCCAACGATTCAAACGTCTGCCGAAGCAGACGCGGGGCAGGGGGCCGGTCGCCCCGAACCCAGTTGACACCGGCACGGCCAAGCACCGACAGCGTCTGGCCAATCCTGAATGCGCCTTTGATTCCGTTCGTCACGGTACCCATGGTCTGTCTCCCTTACCCGGCACCCCGGTTACAGCCGCATTGGCATGACCACGTACAGGCACCGGTTGTCGCTTTCCGATTCGATCAATGCGCTGCTGTTTGGATTCGACAGGGTAATCTTCACCTGATCATCATCCAGCGCATTCATTACATCCACCAGGTAGCCTACATTAAAGCCAATCTGGAGTGATTCGCCCTGATACTCCACCGGCAGCGCGTCTTCGGCCTGTTCCTGATCCGGGTTGTTGGCAAACACCTGGAGCTGGTTCGGTCCCAGGTTCAGCCGGACACCGCGGATATTTTCGTGGGAAAGAATGCCCGCGCGCTGAAGCGTGTTCTTCAGGGTGGAGCGGTCAGCCAGCACGACCTTGTCACCGCCCCTGGGGATAACCCGGTTGTAATCCGGGAACTTGCCTTCGATCAGCTTGGAGGTGAAGGTATAGGCACCCACGGTGGCGCGCAGGTGGTTATCCCCGATCACCAGGGTCACCGGCGTTTCCACGTCATCCAGCAGACGGGCCAGTTCCAGCACGCCTTTTCTGGGTACGATAACCTGGCGCAGTTCCGGGCATCCGGTCTCCATATCCACATGGGCCATCGCCAGCCGGTGGCCATCGGTGGCCACTGTGCGCACGTGATCCGAGGACACTTCCAGCAACAGGCCGTTCAGGTAGTACCGGACATCCTGCTGCGCCATGGCGAACGCCGTCGCATCCAGCATCCGCCCAAGTTCCTTCTGGGGAAGTTCCAGCCGGAAGCTCTCGTCTTCATCCTCCACGTTGGGGAAATGCTCCGCCGGCAACGTGGACAGGGTGAAATGACTGTTGCCGGAGCGCAGGTGCAGGCGATCTCCCTCCAGGGACAACTCGATCGGTGACTCGTCACCCAGGGCCCGACAGATGTCGGCCAGCTTCCGGGCGGGCACCGTGATCCGGCCAGACTGGTCCACATGCACCGGGGTGACCCGGCCCACCAGTTCAACCTCCATATTGGTCCCGGTCAGGGTCAGCGTATTGTCCTCGGCCACCAGCAGTACGTTGGACAGCACGGGCATTGTCTGTTTCTTCTCCACCACGCCGGCAATGCTTTGCAGCGGGGTGAGCAGGGATTCACGGCTGATCGTCAGTTTCATGGCACTCAGCTTTCTTTGGTGTTGGAAGGGTGAATGTTGTCGCTAACGCCCGGCATCAGGTGGTCAGCAATCTCATAAAGTTCTGATAATCCTCACGGATACCCGGATCCGTATCCTGCAGTTCCAGGATCTTCTTGCACGCGTGCAGCACCGTCGTATGGTCCCGCCCGCCGAAGGCGTCGCCGATTTCCGGCAAACTGTGATTGGTCAGTTCCTTGGCCAGCGACATGGCAACCTGCCGGGGCCGGGTCACAGTCCGGGTCCGGCGCTTAGACAACAGGTCCGCCACCTTGATCTTGTAATACTCCGCCACCGTGCGCTGGATATTGTCGATACTGACCTGCTTTTCATGCAGGGCCAGCAGGTCTTTCAGGCTCTCACGGATAAACGGCGGAGTAATCTCCGACCCCGTGAAGTGAGCATTCGCTATCACCAGGCGCAGCGCCCCTTCAAGCTCTCGCACGTTGGAACGGATCTTCTGGGCAATAAAAAAAGCCGCTTCGCTACTGAGCTTGACGTTGGCCTGTTCCGCCTTCTTCATCAGGATTGCGACCCGGGTTTCCAGTTCCGGCGGCTCCACCATTACGGTCAGGCCCCAGCCGAACCGGGACTTCAACCGCTCTTCCATATCAGAAATTTCTTTCGGGAAGCGATCACAGGTCACGATCACCTGCTGTCCGCCCTCCAGCAAGGCATTGAAGGTGTGGAAAAACTCTTCCTGGGAACGTTCCTTACGCGCGAAGAACTGGATATCGTCGATCAGCAGGGCATCCACCGACCGGTAATAGCGCTTGAATTCGTTGATGGCATTGAGCTGCAACGCCTTGACCATATCTGCCACAAAGCGTTCGGAGCGCAGGTAAGCCACCTTGGCCCGGGGATTACGCCGAACGATCTCATTACCAATGGCGTGCATCAGGTGGGTTTTACCCAGGCCCACACCACCATACAGAAAGAGCGGGTTATAGGCGCCGCCCGGATTTTCCGCGACCTGCATGGAAGCGGCCCGGGCCAGCTGGTTCGATTTGCCTTCCACGAAGGTTTCGAAGGTAAAGCCCTCATTGAGGAAACTCTGGTGCTTGATGTCACCTTCTACCTGAACTTCCCGGCGATCATTGTCGGTTTTCGGCTTTACACTCACCGGCCCCGCCACGGTGGCAGCGACACCCTTTTCCTCTTCCGTGACCTGGTTGCCGGTTTCTTCCTGCAGCCGGCCATTAACCGCTGGTTTGTCGGCGGCGCGATTTACCGGTGCCTGTTCCCGGGGGGCCGACCCCACCTTCATGTTTACCCGGGGTGCCTGGCCCCCGTTCAGATCCTTGAGTACTTCCTCTATACGGCGAAGATATTTTTCGTTAACCCAGTCCATGACAAACCGGTTGGGAGCAAACAGCACCAGCTGACCTTCCCTGTGATCAGACTGTAGCGGTCTCAACCAGGTATTGAACTGTTGTGCGGGAAACTCGTCCCGGAGTACTTCAAGACATTGATGCCAGATACTGTTCGGCACGACCGTCTGCTCCCGATAACCCAGAAATTCTTCTCTCCGGAATGACTGCATCCGGTAGTAAAGAGGCGATCACGGATTCTAACCCGAGTGCCCTGGCAGTAAAAGTGCAAAACTGAACTCATAAACAGCCTGTGGAAATTTAAAATTATTAAAAACAAATTCTTAGAGACTTACCTACAGGCTTGTGTACAGTAAAGCTCCTACAAAAAAGTTACCCACAGCCCTGTGTGTACACCCTGCGTGCAACCCTGTGCGAAAGCCCGGGACCGATGAGGGGATAACTCGCACCTTTTGGACAAAGTCGACTTTCCCACATTTCGTCATTGCTTCCTCCACAGGCCTCACGCCACCTTGTCAATACCCTTGTCAACGACAGAAGAAATTGAATTTGAAACAAAAATCCGGCTTTTCCACAGAAATCATGCCCCCTAATAACAGTAATAATTAATCCTTAAAAGAATTCATAAAAGACCTAATGATTTTATTATCTGACCGCCACGCAACCGCACCCACCGACCCCGTATTGTCCCTGACACAATAATCATTGAATTCTCACCGGTATTTGCATAGAATGCCGCTCCTGTTTTGGCTGTACATTTTCCAGCCAGTTACTGAATTTCAAACTTACGAAATGTGAGATCGTCACCATGAAAAGAACGTTTCAACCAAGCGTCCTGAAGCGTAAGCGCGTCCACGGTTTCCGTGCCCGTATGGCTACTGCCAACGGCCGCAAGGTTCTGTCCCGTCGCCGTGCCAAAGGTCGCGCGCGCCTGTCAGCGTAAGACCTGTTCGCCTGATGAAGGCTTTGGGTTTCCCGAAATCCGCCCGTCTCTTGCGGCCAGCGGATTACAGCAAAGTCTTCGATGACGTACAGCTGAAGGTTCCGCACCGGAATTTCCTGATCCTGGCTACGCCGAACGATCTCGGTCATGCCAGGATCGGTCTGGTTTTTTCCAAGAAGAACCTCAAGCTGGCCGTCCAGAGAAACCGGGTAAAACGTCAGGTCAGGGAGACTTTCAGGCTCCAGAGTGACCTGCCCGGCGTGGACATCGTGATCCTTGGGCGTCAAGGCCTGGCCAATCTGGATAATCAGACCATCCGGGATTCCCTGAACGATCTCTGGCGCCGGCTCAAGAAAAAATACCACCAGTCATCGCCATCCCGCGCAGCTGAATCCAGGCCTGCCGGTAGAGGAACGGGGTAATGCGCAAGCTCTTGCTTCTGCCCATTCGCTTCTATCAATACGCAATCAGTCCTCTGATGGCGAGTCACTGCCGCCACTATCCCACGTGCTCGCAATACGCGGTTGAAGCCATTACTCTGCACGGTGCTGCCAAAGGTTCGGTGCTGGCCATCCGGCGTTTAGGCAGGTGTCACCCCTGGAGTGAAGGCGGCTACGATCCTGTTCCAGGTACTGAGCATTCCCCTCAAACCACCCAGACCAGACAGTAATCCTATGGATATTCAACGCATTGTTTTGTTTGCCGGCCTGGCGATTGTCAGTTATCTGATGGTGCTGGCCTGGAACGAGGATTATCATCAGCAACCGCAACCTACTGAAACTGCTCAGGTTGCCAGCACAACCAATGGCAACGGTAGCAATGGTGATGACGGCATGGTGCTTCCGGAACAGGGCACCACGTCCCCGGATGGCAGCGAAGAGTTTTCCACACCCGAATCCGGCCAGGCGACAGTCTCGACAAGCGCAGAAGGCACCAGCGTCGACAATCAGTTCATCACCATCCGTACTGATGTCTACGACCTGACCATCGATCGGGTCAGCGGTAATCTTGTCCACAGCTCACTGCTCAATTACGACAAGTCCCTGAACAGCGAAGAACCACTGAAGCTGCTGACCAACACCGAAACCCGCACGTACCTGCTGGAGAGTGGTCTGATCGGTCGCGACGGCCCGGACAGCCAGAAGAACGGCACTGCACCGGTGTACCAGGCCACGGCTGATCATTATCAGCTCGATGAAGGCCAGGATCAGTTGACCGTCGATCTCACCTACACCACCGATACCGGCGTCAAGATCACCAAACGCTACCAGTTCGAGCGTGACAGCTATGAAATCGGGGTTCGTTACCTGGTGGAAAACAATTCCGGGGAGCCCTGGCAGGCAAACTTCACCGGCAAGATCGTCCGTGATGAAGCACCCGACCCCACCAGCCAGGCCAGTATGGGTATCCGCGCCTACCTCGGCATGGTGATGAGCTCGCCGGAAGATCCCTACGAAAAGTTCGACTTTGACGACCTCAAGGAAAATCGCGTCAACCAGCAGGTCACCAATGGTTGGCTGGCGTTCCTGCAGCATTACTTCCTGAGTGCCTGGATTCCCGAACGGGATATGCCGGCCCAGTTCCAGACCACCCAGCGTGGCGCGCTGCACGTGATGGGCTTTGTCTATCCGGCCACCACCGTGGCGCCGGGCGAGACCGCCGAAGTGGGCGCCACCGCCTATGTTGGTCCGAAGATCATCGACCGGCTTGAGGCCATTGCCCCGAATCTCGACCGCACCGTGGACTTTGGCTGGCTGTTTTTCATCTCCCTGCCGCTGTTCTACATCCTGCAGTGGTTCCACAGCCTTGTGGGTAACTGGGGCGTGTCCATCATCCTGCTGACTGTGCTGGTGAAGGCGGTGTTCTTCCACCTGTCCGCCACCAGTTACAAGTCCATGGCCAAGATGCGCGCGGTGGCCCCGCAGCTGACCCGGCTCAAGGAGCTCTATGGCGATGACCGCCAGCGCATGTCCCAGGAAATGATGGCCCTGTACAAGCGGGAGAAGATCAATCCGCTGGGCGGCTGCCTGCCGATCCTGGTGCAGATGCCGGTGTTCATCTCCCTGTACTGGGTTCTGTTCGAGAGCGTCCAGCTGCGCCACGCGCCGTTCATGCTGTGGATCCAGGATCTGTCCCAGATGGATCCGTACTTCATCCTGCCGATTCTGATGGGCGCCAGCATGTTCCTGCAGATGCACCTGAACCCGACACCACCGGATCCCATGCAGGCGAAGATCATGAAGATGATGCCGCTGATCTTCACCGTGTTCTTCCTGTGGTTCCCGGCGGGTCTGGTTCTGTACTGGCTGGTGAACAACATTCTGTCCATTGCCCAGCAGTGGTACATTACCCGCAAGATCGAAGCGGAAGTGGCAGGCAAGAAGCACTGACCAGAGTGCTGACCTGACCCGACAGAGGCTCCTTCATGGAGCCTTTGTTATTTCAGCCGGGGAATTTTCATGCAGCAGAGTTCAGATACCATTGCCGCGATTGCCACCGCGCCGGGCCAGGCCGGCGTCGGTATTGTCCGGGTCTCCGGCCCGAAAGCCCGGGAAATCGCCCAGCGCATGCTGGGATTCGAACCCAGACCCCGGTACGCCCATTACGGTCCCTTTGTGGATAACTCCGGCCAGCTCATCGACGAGGGTATCGGGCTGTTTTTCCCCAACCCCCATTCCTTCACCGGCGAGGATGTATTCGAGCTCCAGGGCCATGGCGGTACCGTCATCCTGGATCTGTTGCTCCGGGAAGTCTGCAGCCTCGGTGCCCGTCTGGCCCGACCGGGTGAATTCTCCGAACGGGCGTTCCTGAACGACAAGCTCGACCTGGCCCAGGCCGAGGCCATTGCCGATCTGATCGAGAGCAGTTCGGAGCAGGCGGCGCGCTGTGCAGTGCGCTCCATGCAGGGGGTCTTCTCCCGTCGGATCGGCGATCTGGTGGAAGCGGTTACTCACTTACGGATCTATGTCGAGGCTGCCATCGACTTTCCCGAGGAGGAAATCGACTTCCTCGCCGACGGCAAGGTGGCCACCGACCTGAATGCATTGATTGAACGGGTCCATACCATCCTGGCCGAGGCCCAGCAGGGCACCATTCTGCGCGACGGCATGAAAGTGGTCATCGCCGGCCGCCCCAATGCCGGCAAGTCCTCCCTGCTCAACGCCCTGGCCGGCCGGGAAGCCGCCATTGTGACCGCCATCGAGGGCACCACCCGCGACGTGCTCCGGGAACATATCCACATCGACGGCATGCCCCTGCATATCATCGATACCGCTGGCCTTCGGGACAGTCCCGATGAGGTGGAGCAGATCGGCATCGCCCGGGCCTGGGATGAAATCCGCCAGGCCGACCGGATCCTGCTGATGGTGGATGCCACCACCACCGACAAGACCGAACCCCACGAAATCTGGCCGGACTTCATCGATCGTTTGCCCGCGAATGCGCCGGTGACCGTGATCCGCAACAAGGTGGACCTGTCCGGGGAAACGGTGGGCATTACCGCCGAACCCCACCAGGCGGCGCCGGTAATCCGGCTGGCCGCCAAGTCCGCCGAAGGACTTGAGGTATTGCGGGATCATCTGAAGCAGTGCATGGGCTTTGTTACCACCACAGAGGGTGGCTTCCTGGCCCGCCGCCGGCACCTGGATGCCCTGGAGCGGGCCAGGGATTCGCTGCTGCAGGGCCAGACCCAGCTGGAAGGCTACGGCGCCGGCGAACTGTTGGCGGAAGACCTGCGCGCAGCCCAGGATGCCCTGGGGGAAATTACCGGGCACCTGACACCAGATGAACTTCTGGGCAAGATATTCAGCAGCTTCTGTATCGGTAAATAGAGGAATACAGCCATGGAACAGTCACACAGCCGGGTGCTCGCGCTCGCTTCCGCGTTTCTCCTTGCCCTGGCACTGGGCGGCTGCAGCACGGTGTACTACAACACCATGGAAAAACTCGGTTTCGAGAAGCGGGATATCCTGGTAGATAGGGTAGAAGATGCCCGGGATGCCCAGTCCGAGGCCCAGGAAACCTTCCGTTCGTCCCTGGCCCGGTTCCAGAGCGTGGTGGCCACGCCTGATACCGAACTCAAGGAAAAATACGAGGAAATCCGTGACGCCTACGAGGACAGCGTCGATGCCGCCGACGAGGTGAGGGATCGCATTGACGGTGTCGAGGATGTGTCCGAGGCCCTGTTCGCCGAATGGGAAGAGGAGCTGGCTCTGTACGAGAGTGCTTCTCTGCGGCGTAGCAGCGAGCAGCAGTTGCGGGAAACCCGGAGCCAGTACCAGCAACTGATCACCCGCATGCATCAGGCCGAAGATCGCATGGATCCTGTCCTGCAGGCCTTCGAGGATCAGGTGCTGTACCTCAAGCACAACCTCAATGCCCAGGCCATCGGTGCCCTGGAAAACGAACTCGGCCGCATCCGTAGTGATGTCGACAGCCTGATTCGAAACATGGAAGCCTCCATCGCCGAATCCGAAGCCTTTATCCAGCGGTTCCGGGATCAGTAACCCGCATCGGGGGTAAGAGACAAAAAAGGGAAGCCTGATCATGGGCTTCCCTTTTTCATTTTCGTGGGGTTGGTCAGAGCTCAGCCGGTCTTGCGGACGTCGTCCTCCGCCACTGGCTGCAGTGCTTCGGTGTTGGTCCGGTTACCCAGAAAATCCGGCCGGGGCTTGTTGCCGCAATAGGGCTGTTCCAGCTGGTTTTCCACACTGTTGTAGACAAAGAACAGGTTGCTCCGAGGCCAGGGTGACATGTTGGCGTTGGAGGCGTGCAGGGTGTTGCACTCGAAAATGATCAGCGAGCCGGCCGCGCCGGTGGGCGCCTTGATACCGAACTCGTCTGCCATCCGCTTCAGATCCCCGTCATTGGGTACGCCCAGCTCCTGCTTTTTCAGGGAGGACTGGTAGTTGTCCTCCGGGGTGCGGCCGACGCAGGGCACGAAAGTCTTGTGGGAACCGGGGATCAGCATCAGCGGCCCGTTGAACGGGGTGTTATCGGTCAGGGCGATGGAGAAACTGACGGCGCGCATGCGCGGCATGCCATCCTCAGCGTGCCAGGTCTCGAAATCCGAGTGCCAGTCGAAGCCCTTGCCGTGAAAGCCCGGCTTGAAGTTGATGCGGGACTGGTGGATGTAGGCATCGCTGCCCAGCAGCTGACGCACCATGGCGAGGATTTTCGGGTCCCGGGTCAGGCGGTCAAAGCGATCGGACAACTCGTGGATACCGAAGATCGAGCGGATCTCCTGCTTGCCCGGCTCGGTGATGGTTCCTTCCGAGCGCAGGATGCTGTCGTCATCCTCATAGGCGCGCAGATCGTCACGAAATTTCTGTACTGTGGCCTGATCGAGGAAATGGTTGATGGCCAGGAAACCGTCGCGCTCGTATTGGGCCAGTTCGGTTTCGCTCAGGGGACCGTTGGTACGGTCGTCTCCGGTGCTGTGGATAACCGGGTCCCGGCGTTCAAAGCTCGGGGTGGGGCGTTCCAGGCGGGTTGGATAAAAGTCGTCAGAACGAGTTTCCATATTCGAACCTCCTTACTTTTATTCAATAACTGAAATTTTCCTTTCACCTCATGAAGTTAATGGCTTTGGCATGGAAAGGCACCAGAAAGGTGGGGTTGCCTTTTCCGATTTCAAGGGCAAAAAAAATCCCGGGGCGGGGCACCCCGGGATCAAGAGTCACCGGCCGGATCAACCGGTGAAGGCCATATGATCGGAATCCAGCTGCATCAGGCTCCGGGTCGGGCTGAGCATGCTGGTGGCGTGGGCCTGGGCCCGGGGTAACAGGCGCTCGAAGTAGAATTCCGTGGTGGCCAGCTTGGCCTGATAGAAATCTTCCGAGTCCTCGCCGCCGTTATCCAGTTTATCCACAGCTACTGCGGACTGGCGCAGCCACATGTAAGCCATCGTCACGTAGCCGCTGTACATCAGGAAGTCGTTGGCGGCAGAGCTCACCACATCGCGGTCCTTGCGTGCCGCCAGCATCACCCGCACCGTCAGCAGGTTCCACTGGGCCGTCAGCTTGAGCAGTTCCACCGCATACGGGCGCAGGCGCTTGTCGGTCAGATGTTTGCGGGCAAAGTTGGCGATCTTCAGGGTGAATTCCCGGACCGCGCCGCCCTGGGTCATCAGCAGCACCTTCCGGCCCAGAAGATCCAGGGCCTGGATGCCGGTGGTGCCCTCGTACAGGGTGGCGATGCGGGTATCCCGAACGATCTGTTCCATGCCGTGCTCGCGGATGTAGCCGTGGCCACCGAATACCTGCATGCCCAGATTGGTGCACTCGTACCCGAGTTCGGTCAGGAAACCCTTCAGGATCGGGGTCAGGAAGCCGAGTTTGTCGTCATAAGCCTCGGCTCTCTTGTCATCCCCCCGGGTGTGGGCCTCCACCATGTGGTCCGCCAGTCGGGCCGCGTAATAGAGCATAGCCCGGCCGCCCTCGGCCACCGCCTTCTGGGTCAGCAGCATGCGACGGACATCGGCGTGGTGGATGATGGCGTCGGCCACCTGCTCCGGTTCCTTCTTGCCGGACAGCGCCCGCATGGAACGGCGTTCCCTGGCGTAGTCCAGGGCCCACTGATAGGACAGCTCGGCTGGCCCGACACCCTGGATGGCGGTACCGATCCGGGCTGTGTTCATGAAGGTGAACATGCACTCCAGTCCCTTGTTCTCCGGGCCGATAAGGTAACCGGTGGCACCGTCGAAGTTCATGACACAGGTGGCGGAGGCCTTGATACCCATTTTCTTTTCCAGGCTGCCACAGCTGACGCCGTTGCGATCGCCGACACCACCGTCGGCGTCCGGCAGGAACTTGGGCACGATGAACAGGCTGATACCCCGGGTGCCCTTGGGTGCATCGGGCAGTCTGGCCAGGACGATGTGGACAATGTTCTCGGTCAGGTCATGCTCACCGGAAGAAATGAAGATCTTGGTGCCGGTGACCCGGTAGCTGCCATCACCCTGGGGTTCCGCTTTGGTCTTCACCTGGCCCAGGTCAGTACCACACTGGGGCTCGGTCAGGCACATGGTGCCGCCCCAGCGGCCCTCGGTCAGGGGTACCAGATAGGTCTGCTTCTGTGCTTCACTGCCATGGAGGTAGATGGTGTTCATCGCACCCAGGGACAGACCGGGGTACATGGAGAATGACCAGTTGGCAGTGCCCATCATTTCCTGCTTGAGCAGACCCATGGACGCGGGCAGACCCTGGCCGCCGTATTCCTCGGGGGCGGACAGGCCCTGCCAGCCGCCCATCATGTACTGGTGGTAGGCTTCCTTGTACCCGGCGGGGGTGGTCACTTCGCCATTTTCCAGCTTGCAGCCTTCCTCGTCGCCGGACTGGTAGAGCGGGCTCAGGACTTCTTCACAGAACTTGCCGCATTCGGCCAGGATGGCATCGACGATGTCCGGCGTGGCGTTTTCGCCACTGGCCAACGACTCATAGTGTTTCGGGTAATCGAACACTTCATTGAGCAGGAATTTCATGTCGCGCAGGGGCGCCTTGTAGACCGGCATAACGAAACCTCTGTACCTGTAATGGATTCGGGGGAGGGCGATCGGCCTCCGATGGTTTTTGTTTTACGGCATTCCCGGGGCGCTGCCATTGACGAAAAGCGCCGGTGGCTATGTCACCAAAGACAATTGGCTGAAATGACGATCTGCAGTTCCGCAGCGCCGCCGGTTTCTGATCGAACCCCGGCCGGGTTTCGTATGTTTCAGATCAGCATTCCGAATTTTCTGCAGCACGGGAGTGTAAAAGTCATGCAAAAGCGTCGGTTTCGGTCCCGGGGTACTGGCCCTGTCACACTGCTATGGTTATGTTTGAGCCTGGTGCTGTTGTCCGGCTGTGCGTCCCCGTCACTGGAGGACTACGCGGACCGCTCGCCGAAACTGGTCCCGGAACAATTCTTTAGCGGCGAACTTTCTGCCCGTGGGGTGGTCAAGAATTTCTCGGGTGAGGTAATTCGAACCTTCGACGCCGACATCTCGGCCTCCTGGGATGCCAACGGCGTCGGTACCCTGGATGAGGTGTTCCGCTTCGATGACGGTGAGGTCCAGACCCGGGTCTGGACCCTGGAGCCCACCCCGGAGGGCTATCATGCCGATGCCGGTGACGTGGTTGAACCTGGCACCATGCGCTGGCAGGGCAACGCCATTCATATGAATTACGTACTCCGGGTTGCCTATGGCGACGGCACCATTGACGTGCGCATGGACGACTGGATGTACCTGATTACCCCGGACACCCTGATCAACCAGACCACCATGAGCAAGTGGGGGATCGATGTCGGGGAGATCGTATTGGTCATCCAGAAAAAATAACCGGACGGGTACGCCGGATCATTAATCAACAGGCAGTCTTACCATCATGTGGAAACAATGGGTCATCGCGCTGGTTCTCGTCGCCGTTGCTGTCGGCGGAGCCTGGGTCTACCGGACATACGACAGCGGCTCGGAACAGCAGGCCGGTGGTGAGCGTCCTGCCAGCGCGGTGAATACGGTGCGCCCGGAGCGCGATACGGTCAGGGATGTGGTCAAGACGGTGGGGAATCTCCAGGCGCTGAATGCTGTGGAGTTGACCACCGAGGTCAGTGGTCGGGTCACTGAAATCAACCTGGCGGCCGGTCAGAAAGTGGCGGAAGGGGATTTGCTCCTGCGTCTCGATGACCGCCAGGCCCGGGCCGACCTGGCTGAGATCGAAGCCCGACTGGTCGATGCCCGGCGGCAACTGGAGCGGGCCAATCGCCTGCGCTCCAATAACAGCATTTCCCAGTCCCAGGTGGATGAACTGAGAACCGCGGTCGACGTCGCCCTGGCCCAGCGCCAGGCCGCCCGCGTGCGGCTGGATAATCATCGGATCGAGGCCCCGTTTTCCGGCGT
The DNA here is from genome assembly GCF_039523335.1 of Marinobacter szutsaonensis. Taxonomy (NCBI): domain Bacteria; kingdom Pseudomonadati; phylum Pseudomonadota; class Gammaproteobacteria; order Pseudomonadales; family Marinobacteraceae; genus Marinobacter; species Marinobacter szutsaonensis. The sequence goes on from NZ_BAAAFC010000001.1 coordinate 2,225,718, forward strand.
GGTTGGTCTCAGCGATATCAGCATCGGTGCCTATGTCACGGCCGGAACCGCGATTACCACCCTGGATACCACCGAACGCATGGAGCTGAATTTCAGTATTCCTGAACGGTTTCTGGGGCAGGTGAGCGTGGGGCAGGAGGTCCGGGGGATATCGCCGGCCTACCCCGATCAGCCTTTTGGTGGCGAACTGGTGGAACTGGGTACCCGCATCAACGAGCTGAGCCGGAGCCTGCCGGTCCGGGCCCTGATTGATAACACCGACGGACGGCTGCGCCCGGGCCAGTTCATGTCCGCCACCCTGACCCTGCAACAGCGGGAGGCCCTGGTCATCCCGGAACAGGCGGTGATGATCCGCGGTGATGAGCAGTACGTGTTTGTCGCCGAAGATGGAGCTGCAAAGCGGGTATCGGTGCAGCTGGGTTCTCGGATGCCCGGTATGGTCGAAGTGGTCAGCGGCATACAGCCTGAGGATGAAGTGATCGTTACCGGTCAGGATCGCCTGAGTTCCGGTGACCGTATCCGCGTGCTGGACGGCGAGAACGTTATCCCGGAAAACCGCTTCGTCAGCTCCTTGGAGTCCTGAGCCATGGTGCTGTCCGATATTTCCATCAAACGACCGGTTTTTGCCACGGTCCTGAGTCTGCTGATCGTGGTTTTCGGCCTTGCAGCCCTGTTCGAGTTGCCGGTCCGGGAATACCCGGACATTGATCCGCCGGTGGTGTCCATCTCCACCGATTACACCGGTGCCGCCGCCGAGGTGGTGGATACCCAGATCACCCAGGTGATCGAGGGGGCGATCAGTGGCATTGAGGGTATCCGCTCCATCGAGTCTTCCACCGAGCAGGGTGAGTCCCGCACCAGCATTGAATTCAACATTTCCCGGGATGTGGATATCGCCGCCAACGACGTGCGCGATGCGGTCTCCCGGGTTGCCAACCAGCTCCCCGATGAGGCCGATGCCCCGGTGGTGCGCAAGGCCGATTCCGATGCCCGGCCGATGATGTGGATAACTTTGCGCAGTCAGGTCTGGGACAGTGCCGAGCTCAGCGATTTTGCCGACCGGGTGCTGGCGGACCGGTTATCGGTACTCGACGGGGTGGCGGATGTCCGTATCGGTGGTGAGCGCCGGTACGCCATCCGGGTCTGGCTGGATCGCGAGCGGCTGGCGGCCCGGAACATCACCGTGGCCGAGGTGGAACGGGCGCTCCGGGCCAACAACGTGGAACTGCCGGCCGGGTCGGTGGATTCCTCCACCCGCAACTTTACGGTTCGGGCCGAGGGCCGGTTATCCACAGTCGAACAGTTCCGGGATCTGGTCATCCGGCGTAATGGCAATGACCTTTTGCGCCTCGGTGAGGTGGCCAACATTCAGATGGGCGTGGAGTCGGATGTCAGCCGCCTGCGGGCTAACGGCGAAACGGCCATCGGGATGGGCATCATCCGCCAGTCCAAGGCCAACACTGTGGCGGTGTCGGATGGCGTTCGGGCCGAGCTGGACCGGATCCGGGAAACTCTGCCGCCGGAAGTCACCATCGCCGAGAGCTACGACGAATCCATCTTCATCCGGGCGTCGATCAAGGAGGTGGTCATTACCCTGGCCATTGCGGTCTCCCTGGTCATCCTGGTGATCTTCCTGTTCCTGCGCTCCTGGCGCGCGACCCTGATTCCGGCCGTGACCATTCCGGTCGCGGTCATCGGTGCTTTCATCGGCCTGGGTTTCCTGGGATTTTCAATCAACGTGCTGACCCTGCTGGCGGTGATCCTGGCCATCGGTCTGGTGGTGGACGACGCCATCGTCATGCTGGAGAACATCCAGCGCCGGATTGATGAGGGCGAGCCGCCCTTGCTGGCCGCTTATCGGGGGGCCAAGCAGGTGGCCTTCGCGGTAATCGCCACTACTCTGACCCTGGTGGCGGTGTTCGTGCCCATCTCCTTCATGGGAGGCAACGTCGGCCGGCTGTTCGCCGAGTTTGGCTTCACCCTCGCCGCGGCTGTGGTGTTCTCCAGTCTCGTGGCCCTGACCCTGGCCCCGATGCTCTGTTCCAAATGGTTGCGCCACAGTCCGGAGAGCGCCGAGGGACATCGGCTCTGGGCGGCCAGCGAGAAGGTCCTGAACGGGCTGACCCATGGCTATGAGCGGTTGTTGCGATTTTCACTGAGCATGCCCGGCCTGCTGATCGGCCTCGGGGTTGCAGGGCTTGTGGTAGCAGCGGTGGTCTATCCGAAGCTGCCCCAGGAGCTGGCGCCCACCGAGGACCGGGGCGTCATCATCATGCCCACCAGTGCGCCCCGGGGCTCCACCGTGGAATTCACCGACCACTATGTCCGTCAGGCCGAGGAGAAGTTGTTGCCTTACCTGGATGACGGCATCGCCAACCGGCTGCTGTCCATCGTTGGCTTCCGGGATGAGGAAGATAACGCCTTCATGATCATGGGCCTGGTGCCCTGGGAGCAGCGGGACATCAAGCAGCAGCAGGTGACCAGCGAGATCCGCCAGAAGCTCAGTGACATCTCCGGCATCCGGACCGTGGCCGTGAACCCCCCGGGTCTGGGCCAGCGCGGCTTCAGCCAGCCGGTGGAGTTCGTGGTCGCCGGTCCCGATTACGAGTCGGTACAGGCCTGGAGTGAAGAGATTGTCGAGCGGGCGAAGGAGAACCCGAACCTGCTCAACCTGGAAACGGATTTTGAGCTGACCCGCCCGGAACTGCGGGTGGACATTGACCGGGAGCGGGCCGCGGACCTGGACATTACCGTCGAGGATGTCGGCCTCACCCTGCAGACCATGCTGGCGTCCCGCCAGGTCACCACTTACCTGGACCGGGGCCGGGAGTACGATGTCATCATCCAGGCGACAGAAGCCGATAGGGCAACGCCGGCCGACCTGGGCCAGATCTTCCTGCGCCCGCGGGAAGGTGGCAACCTGATTCCGCTGCAGGCCCTGGTATCGGTGGAGGAAATCGGTGCCAACCCGGACCTGCGCCGGATTGACCGGCTGCCGGCGGTGGTGATCAGTGCCTCCCTGGCCGATGGTTATGATCTCGGGTCGGCGCTGACCTATCTCAACAACCTGGCTGTGGATAATCTGCCCCCGGAGGCGCGAACCAGTTACAAGGGACTGTCCCGGGAATTCGAGGAATCCTCCAACGCCATCTACGTGACCTTTGGCCTGGCCTTCGTGATTGTGTTCCTGGTGCTGGCGGCTCAGTTCGAGAGCTGGATCCACCCGCTGATCATCATGCTGACGGTGCCGCTGGCGGTAACCGGAGCCTTGCTGGCGCTGTTCTGGTCGGGCATCAGCCTGAATATCTACAGCCAGATCGGCATCATCATGTTGCTGGGGTTGATGGCCAAGAACGGGATACTGATCGTGGAGTTTGCCAACCAGCTCCGGGACAAGGGCTATGAGGTCCGGGAAGCGATCCTCGAGGGCGCCGTGCTGCGGTTTCGTCCGGTCTTGATGACCACCATCTCCACCGTGTTTGGTGCCGTACCGCTGGTGATTGCCACCGGTGCCGGTGCCGAGAGCCGGGCCGCTATCGGTATGGTGATCCTGGGCGGGTTGCTCTTTGCCACCACCCTCACCCTGTTCCTGATTCCGGTGCTTTATAACCTCCTGGCCCGGTTCGCCAAATCCACCAATGCGGTGGAACTGGAACTTGAACGCCTCGCCGCTGGCCAGGCGGGAGGCGCCGGACTGGCGACGGCACCGCAGAAACGGGCGGATGATTTCTGAGATGGGGCACGTGCTTCGTTGAATCCAGAGAATTCTGTGGAAAAATAAATGAACAAACCGCGGATAACCTCTGGATGCATTTTATAGAGTTTAATTAAAACAATAAGTTAAGGTGTTTTTTCGGGCTAACGGCAAGCTCCTGAATCTGTGGATAACTCTTTGAAAACTTTTCTGAGAAGAGTCTTCCAAGCCACTGAAAAAGCAAAAATTTCGGTTATTGCTTATACAGATTCGGGGTTATTCCGGCGGTTATCAACAACTGCTCCTGCACGGTGACTTTCAAGTATCGCCGACTCTGGTTAAAATTTGCACATCCTGACTGCATTTTCCACGGCGAGGCGTTATACTCGCCGCCCTGTTTTTATCCCCCGATTTCCGAGGTGAAGAGTGGAGTTTCCGACCCGTTTCGATGTCATTGTCATTGGTGGTGGCCATGCCGGTACCGAAGCCGCACTGGCCGCAGCGCGCATGGGTTCGCAAACCCTGCTGCTGACCCACAACATTGAGACCCTGGGCCAGATGTCCTGTAATCCGGCTATCGGCGGGATCGGCAAGAGCCACCTGGTCAAGGAAATCGACGCCCTGGGCGGCGCCATGGCCCGTGCCACCGACCAGGCTGGTATCCAGTTCCGGGTACTCAACAGCCGCAAGGGTCCGGCGGTGCGCGCCACCCGTGCCCAGGCCGACCGGGTGCTGTACAAGGCGGCAATCCGCCATGTGCTGGAAAACCAGCCCAACCTGACGCTGTTCCAGCAGGCGGCAGACGATCTGGTTGTGGAAAACGACCAGGTGGTGGGTGTAGTGACCCAGACCGGTATCCGCTTCAACGCCAAAACCGTGGTGCTGACCACCGGTACTTTCCTCGGCGGCGTTATCCACATCGGTATGCAGCACCACTCCGGTGGCCGTGCCGGGGATGCGCCGGCCAATGCCCTGGCCAAACGCCTGCGCGAACTGCCGTTCAACGTCGGCCGGCTGAAAACCGGCACCCCGCCCCGGATCGATGCCCGCTCGGTGGATTTCTCGAAGATGGACAAGCAATGGGGCGACAACCCGACCCCGGTGATGTCCTTCATCGGCAGCCGGGACGAGCACCCCGAGCAGGTCTGCTGTTACGTGACCCGCACCACCGAGCAGACCCACGACATCATCCGCAGCGGTTTTGACCGCTCGCCGATGTTTGCCGGCAGCATTGAGGGCGTGGGCCCGCGCTACTGCCCGTCCATCGAGGACAAGGTGAACCGGTTTGCCGACAAGGATTCACACCAGATTTTCGTGGAGCCCGAGGGCCTGACTACCAACGAACTGTATCCGAACGGCATCTCCACCAGCCTGCCGTTTGATATCCAGCTGGCGGCGGTGCGCTCCATTCCCGGGTTCGAGAACGCCCACATCACCCGGCCGGGCTACGCCATCGAATACGATTACCTGAACCCGCAGGACCTGCGCCACACCCTGGAAACCAAGTTTATCCAGGGCCTGTACTTTGCCGGCCAGATCAACGGCACCACCGGTTACGAAGAAGCCGGCGCCCAGGGCCTGCTGGCAGGTATCAACGCGTCCCTGCGTGCCCAGGACAAGGACGAATGGTACCCGCGCCGGGATGAAGCCTATCTCGGCGTGCTGGTGGACGACCTGATCACCATGGGCACCAGTGAGCCCTATCGCATGTTCACCAGCCGTGCCGAATACCGGCTGATCCTGCGAGAGGACAACGCCGACCTGCGCCTGACCGAGACCGGTCGCAAGCTGGGGCTGGTGGATGATGAGCGCTGGCAGAAGTTCAACGACAAGCGTGAAGGTATTGCCCGGGAACGCAGCCGGCTGGAATCCACCCGGATCCACCCGAATACCGAGGCCGGCGAGCGCGCCAATGGTTTCCTGAAACAGCCCATGGCCCGGGACCAGTCCCTGGCCGAACTGCTGCGTCGCCCGGAGATTGCCTACGACCAGATTGCCGAAATAGGCGGCGAGCGGACGGATGATCCGAACGTGGCGGATCAGGTGGAAATCGAGATCAAGTACGAGGGTTACATCTCCCGCCAGGCGGACGAGATCGAGCGCTTGCGCAAGAACGAGAACACCGCTCTGCCCATCGACCTGGACTACGATGTGATCGGCGGCCTGTCCAACGAGATCAAGCAGAAGCTCAAGGACGTGCGGCCGGAGACCGTGGCCCAGGCCTCCCGCATCCAGGGGGTCACCCCGGCGGCGGTGAGCCAGATCCTGGTGCACCTGAAAAAGCGGGACCTGCTGCGCAAGCAGAGCGCCTGAGCCCGGCCCATGACGCAAGCACTCTGGCAACGCCAGCTCCGGGACGGGCTGGCCGAGATGAACCTGTCCCTGACCGACGGCCAGCAGCAACAGCTGTTGGCCTTTCTGGCTTTACTCAACAAGTGGAACAAGGCGTATAACCTGACCGCCGTGCGTGATGAGCAGGTGATGGTTTCGCGCCAGCTGCTGGACAGCCTGAGCATCCTGCCCTGGATCACCACGGACCACCTGCTCGATGTTGGTGCGGGTGGTGGTCTGCCGGGTATCCCCCTGGCCATCGCCCTGCCGCACAAGCGTTTCACTTTGCTCGACAGCAATGGCAAGAAGACCCGCTTCCTGAACCAGTGTGTACTGGAACTTGGGCTGGACAATGTCGACGTGATTCATGGCCGGGCCGAGGACTGCCAGCCAGAGCAGCCCTTTACCCAGATCAGCAGCCGCGCCTTCACGGCTCTGGAGAACCTGGTGACCTGGTGTGGCTCGTTGCTGGACAATGAGGGCGAGTTCCTTGCCATGAAAGGTCAGTTTCCGGATGATGAGGTAGCTGCCCTTCCGGCCGGCTGGCAGGTAAAATCCAGCCATTCCCTGAAGGTTCCCGGCGCAGATGGCGAGCGGCATTTGCTGGTCGTTGCCCGGGCAGAGCATTCCCGGTAACCCGCAACAGGAGGCAAAACATGGCGCGCGTGATTGCAGTGACCAATCAGAAAGGCGGTGTGGGCAAGACCACCACCTGCGTCAACCTGGCTGCCTCCCTGGCCGCAACCAAGCGCCGGGTGCTGCTGGTGGATATGGATCCCCAGGGCAACGCCACCATGGGCAGCGGTGTGGACAAGAATGCCCTGGAGTTGTCCGGTTATGACGTCCTGACCAAGCGTGCGACGCCGGCCGAGGTGATCGTCACCGTGGAAAACGCCGGGTTCGACCTGCTGCCGGCGAACGGCGACCTGACCGCCGCGGAAGTGGAGCTGATGAACGAGATCGGTCGGGAACACCGCCTGCGCCTGTCCCTGAACAGCATCCGGGACAGCTACGATTACATCCTGATTGATTGTCCGCCGTCCCTGAACCTGCTCACCGTCAATGCCTTGTCGGCCGCGGATTCGGTGCTGATCCCCATGCAGTGCGAGTACTATGCCCTGGAGGGGCTGGCGGCGTTGATGAACACGGTGGAGCAGATCCAGGAAACGGTGAATCCCAACCTGGAGATCGAAGGTCTGTTGCGCACCATGTACGATCCGCGCAACAGTCTGACCCTGGATGTATCCGCCCAGCTGGCGGAGTTTTTCGGTGACAAGGTCTACCGTGCCGTGATTCCCCGCAATGTGCGGCTGGCGGAAGCGCCCAGCTACGGTCTGCCGGCCCTGAAGTACGATCGTGCCTCCAAGGGCGCCGTGGCCTACCTGGCCCTGGCCGGTGAAATGGTTCGCCGCCATGGTTCGAAAAAGACATCCGAGCCGGTTGCGGTGTAACATACCGGGCCGTTGGTACACGACACACAACGCTTTTCAACGGGAAGAATGACAGACACCATGGCGGCTAAGAAACGAGGATTGGGTGAGCGTGGACTGGGAGCCCTGCTGCAGGGTTCAAAGGTCAACCTTAACCAGGAGGTGAAGGACCACGACGGCGAGCTGCGCGAGATTCCCATCGATCTGGTTCAGCGTGGCCGCTACCAGCCCCGCCGGGACATGGATCCCGCCGCCCTGCAGGAACTGGCCGACTCCATCCGCCAACAGGGTGTGATGCAGCCGGTGGTGGTTCGCCCCATCGCCGAGGGGCGCTTCGAGCTGATTGCCGGTGAGCGCCGCTGGCGGGCCGCCCAGATTGCCGAACTCGACAGCCTGCCTGCCATCATCCGCGATGTGCCCGATGAAGCCGCCATCGCCATGGCGCTGATCGAGAACATCCAGCGCGAGAACCTCAACCCCATCGAGGAAGCCTTTGCCCTGCAGCGCCTGCAGGACGAGTTCGGACTGACCCAGGCCCAGGTCGCCGAGGCTGTGGGTAAATCCCGGACCACCATCACCAACCTGCTGCGGCTGATCGGCCTGACCGAGGATGTCCGGCTGATGCTCGAACACGGTGACCTGGAGATGGGTCACGGCCGGGCCATGCTGACCCTGCCCCCGGAACTGCAGATGCAGGTGGCCCGCCAGGTGGTGGCCAAGTCCCTGTCGGTGCGCCAGACCGAAGCGCTGGTGCGCCGCGTTCAGCAACAGTCGCCGGAAGGCAAGTCGAAAGACAAGGGCACCGTTGATCCCAATATCCGTGCCCTGCAGGATGATCTGGCCGAACGCCTCGGCGCCCGGGTTTCCATCAATCACGGTCAGCGTGGCAAGGGCAAACTGGTGATCGAATACAGCTCCCTGGATGAGCTGGATGGCATACTGGGCCACATCAAGTAACCGGGATTTTTTCCCTCCTCTTTTCGACCCCCTACCAAAGTCCCTGGGGGGTTAATTACACAACATGTAGTGTTCAATTTTTGTTCCTGTACCTATTTGTGTCCGGCCGGTGTGAACGCCGCTGATTTAGCGCCATCCGGGGCCTCGTGGCGTTGCCGGATTTGTTGATTCGTGCACATTGAACACATATAATCTGCGGCGCTTGTATCGGTGTATTTGTTCATTTTTTAGACCGAATCGAGTCGAAAACACCGAATTCCCGGGAAAAACATGACGAAGGCAACCCCGAGCGGCATTCGCCGCCCGCCCATCGCACGATGGTTCTTGATTGAGAGTGTGATCCTTGTCATCGTCAGCCTGGCCTTTTTATTTCGTAGCCAGGTCGCAGGTTATTCAGCGCTGTTAGGTGGGCTTATTTTTCTTCTGCCCCACGGTTATTTTGCGCTCAAGGCATTCCGCTACTCCGGCGCGCGGTCTGCCAAAAAGATCATGAGTTCTTTTTACCAGGGTGAGGCCGGCAAGCTCATCCTGTGCGCCATCCTCTTCACGATGGTGTTCAAATGGATTCAGCCGCTTGATATAGCGGCACTTTTTTTAACATTTGCGATCATGCTGGTCACCAACTGGTTGACACCGCTTCTGGCGGGCAGCAATACGCAGCAAAGCTAACTGGACCTGGGAAACCGTTATGGCAGGAAGTGCATCCGAATATATCCAGCATCACCTCCAGAACCTGACGTATGGCAAATTACCGGCGGGTTACGAGCGTGCCGACGGCACGGTACTGCAGGAAGCGCAGTGGACAATGGCTCACAATGCCACCGAAGCGTCCGATATGGGCTTTATGGCTCTGCACGTTGATTCCCTCGGCTGGTCTGTCGCCCTGGGGGTGATTTTCCTGTTTCTGTTCCGCCTGGCCGCCAAGCGCGCGACATCCGGTCAGCCTGGTGGGCTGCAGAACTTCGTTGAAGTGATGGTGGAGTTTGTTGATAACAGTGTTAAGGAAACCTTCCACGGCAAGAACAAGGTCATTGCTCCGCTGGCACTGACTATTTTCTGCTGGATCTTCCTGATGAACCTGATGGATCTGGTGCCGGTCGACTTCCTGCCCCAGCTGTTCCACCTGATGGGTCTGGAATACATGAAGGTCGTTCCGACCACCGATGTTAACGTGACCCTGGGTATGTCCCTGTCGGTCTTCTTCCTGATTATCTTTTACAGCCTGAAGGTGAAGGGCGTGGGTGGCTTCCTTGGTGAGCTGACCCTGCACCCCTTCTCCTCCGACAACCTGCTCCTGAAGATCCTGCTGGTTCCGGTCAACCTGCTGCTGGAAGGCGTGAGCCTGATCGCCAAGCCGATTTCACTGGCTCTGCGTCTGTTCGGTAACCTGTACGCCGGCGAGCTGATCTTCATCCTGATTGCGCTGCTGCCGCTGTGGGCACAGTGGACGCTGTCTGTACCCTGGGCGATCTTCCACATCCTGGTTATCACCCTGCAGGCATTCATCTTCATGATGTTGACGATCGTGTACCTGAGCATGGCTCACGAAGACAGTCACTGATCGGACACCATTGAACCGTAGTCTTAAACCCTAAACCCTTAAACTGAAAACCTAACTGAAACTGGGAGTTATCATGGAAACTGTAGTTGGAATGACCGCTATTGCTGTTGCACTGCTGATCGGCCTGGGTGCCCTGGGTACTGCAATCGGCTTTGGTATCCTCGGTGGCAAGTTCCTGGAAGGCGCCGCGCGTCAGCCGGAAATGACCCCGATGCTGCAGGTTAAAATGTTCATCGTTGCAGGTCTGCTGGACGCCGTAACCATGATCGGTGTTGGTATCGCGCTGTTCTTCACTTTCGCCAACCCGTTTGTCGGCCAGATCGCCGGTTAATCGAGTCGCCAGCCGGGGGCTTACCCCGGTCAGATGATTCTTAACAAAACAGGCGAGAGGTGAAGACGTGAACATTAATTTGACGATGATTGGTCAAGCCATCGCGTTCTTTATCTTTGTCGTCTTCTGCATGAAGTATGTGTGGCCGCCAATCATGGCCGCACTGCAGGAGCGTCAAAAGAAGATCGCTGACGGCCTGGCTGCTTCAGACCGTGCTGCGCGCGATCTGGAACTGGCTCAGGAAAAGTCAGCTCAGGAACTGCGTGAAGCCAAGCAGCAAGCTGCTGGTCTGATCGAACAGGCCAACAAGCGTGCGGCCCAGATTGTGGAAGCATCCAAGGATGACGCCCGCAAGGAAGGCCAGAAGCTGATTGAGCAGGCCAAGGCCGAAATTGAACAGGAGCGTAATCAGGCTCGTGACGCCCTGCGTGCAGAAATTGCCGCAATCGCTGTCGCCGGTGCTGAGAAGATCCTGGAAACCTCTGTCGATGCCTCCAAGCACAACGAGATGTTGGAAAAACTGGCGGCAGAACTTTAAACGACGAGGTTCATCATGGCAGAACTGAGAACGCTGGCCCGTCCATACGCGAAAGCAGCATTTGCAGCCGCCCAGGAGCATAAAGAGCTGGCTGAGTGGTCCCAGGTGCTGACGATTGCCGGACAGGTCACCGCGAATGAAGACATTCGACAGCTTCTCGCGAATCCGGGTCTGGAGGAGCAGAAGAAAGCCGAGCTGATTCTGGAAGTCGTCGAAGACGGCGTTACCGAGCAGGTTCGCAATTTCTTCGCTGTACTGGCAGAGAACCGCCGGCTGACTCTTCTTCCTGAGATTGCAGCGCTCTTCAACACGTACCGGGCTGATCTGGAGCGCACTGTTGATATCGACGTCACCGCCGCATTCGAGCTGACGGACCAACAGCAACAGAAGCTCGCCCAGGCGCTCTCCGAAAAACTCGAGCGGAAAGTGTCACTCGCAGCGTCAACTGACAAGTCTCTGATTGGCGGTGTAATCATCCGCACCGGCGATATGGTCATTGACGCATCTGTACGCGGAAAGCTGAACAAGCTGGCCGACGCTCTGGGCTCCTGATTTCAGCACAAGGTTTGAGGATATTGGCATGCAGCAACTGAATCCATCCGAGATCAGTGACATCATCAAGAAGAGAATCGAGAAGCTCGATATCTCTTCCGAAGCAAAGAACGAAGGTACGATCCTGTCCGTTTCTGACGGTATCGTGCTGATCCACGGTCTCGCCGACGTTATGTACGGTGAGATGATTGAATTCGCCAACGGCACTTTCGGCATGGCTCTGAACCTGGAGCGTGATTCCGTTGGTGCGGTTGTACTGGGTGACTACGAAGATCTGGCCGAAGGTCAGAAGGTTCGTTGTACCGGCCGCATCCTGGAAGTTCCGGTAGGTCCGGAACTGATGGGTCGTGTGGTTGACGCCCTGGGTAATCCGATCGACGGCAAGGGCGATCTGGGCACCGAGCTGACCTCCCCGGTCGAGAAGGTTGCACCTGGCGTTATCGCTCGTCAGTCCGTTGACGAGCCGGTCCAGACCGGTCTGAAAGCCATCGATACCATGGTGCCGATCGGTCGCGGTCAGCGTGAGCTGATCATCGGTGACCGTCAGATCGGTAAGACTGCGGTTGCGATCGACGCGATCATCAACCAGAAGGACACCGGCATCAAGTGTATCTACGTTGCCGTTGGCCAGAAGCAGTCTTCCATCGCCGCTGTGGTACGTAAGCTCGAAGAGCACGGTGCCATGGACCACACCATCGTGGTTGCCGCGGGTGCTGCGGATCCTGCTTCCATGCAGTTCCTGGCTCCGTATGCCGGTACCTCCATGGGTGAATACTTCCGTGACCGTGGTCAGGATGCCCTGATCATTTACGACGACCTGTCCAAGCAGGCTGTGGCTTACCGCCAGATCTCCCTGCTGCTGCGTCGTCCGCCGGGCCGTGAAGCTTACCCGGGTGACGTATTCTACCTGCACTCACGTCTGCTCGAGCGTGCTTCCCGCGTTAACGCTGACTACGTGGAGGAGTTCACCAACGGTGAAGTGAAAGGCAAGACCGGTTCCCTGACCGCACTGCCGATCATCGAGACCCAGGCCGGTGACGTTTCCGCATTCGTACCGACCAACGTGATCTCCATCACCGACGGCCAGATCTTCCTGGAAACCAACCTGTTCAACTCCGGTATCCGTCCGGCGATGAACGCCGGTATCTCCGTATCCCGGGTAGGTGGTTCCGCCCAGACCAAGATCATGAAGAAGCTCGGCGGTAACATCCGTCTGGCCCTGGCCCAGTATCGTGAACTGGCCGCTTTCGCCCAGTTTGCTTCCGATCTCGACGAAGCAACCCGTAAGCAGCTTGAGCACGGTCAGCGTGTTACGGAACTCATGAAGCAGAACCAGTACAGCCCGATGTCCGTGGCTGAGATGGGCACGGTTCTGTTTGCAGCCAACGAAGGCTTCCTGGACGACGTTGATGTCGACAAGGTGGTTAAGTTTGAAGCGCAGATGCTCGACTGGATGCGCTCCGAGCAGAAAGACCTCCTCGACAAGATCAACGAGAAGGGCGATTACAACGACGAAATCGCTTCCGGCCTGAAAGCTGCACTTGAGAAATTCAAGACCACTCAGAGCTGGTAAGAAATCGGGCCTGCGGCATCAGTCGCGGGCCGCTTTCGTAGCAACGAGTGTCTAACTTGAGAAGGCAGTGAGTTATGGCCGTCGGCAAAGAAATACGTAACCAGATTTCAAGCATCAAGAGCACGCAGAAAATCACCAGCGCCATGGAAATGGTGGCTGCGAGTAAGATGCGCAAGGCTCAGGAGCGCATGCAGGCGACTCGCCCGTATGCCGACAAGATGCGTCAGGTGATCGGGCACATTGCCAAGGCGAATGCTCAGTACAAGCACCCGTTCATGGTCGAGCGCGACGTTAAGCGCGTGGGCTATATCGTGGTGTCGACTGATCGTGGCCTCTGCGGTGGTCTGAACATCAACCTGTTCAAAGCGCTTGTCCGTGAAATGAAAGCGTGGAAAGAAAAAGGGGTCGAAACCGATCTGTGCGCCATCGGGCAGAAAGGGGCTTCCTTTTTCCGGAGCTACGGCGGCAACGTCGTTGCGGCATTGACCCATCTGGGTGATAACCCGAGCTCCGAAAAACTCATCGGCAACGTCAAGGTCATGTTGGACGCGTTCTCGGAAGGCAAGATCGATCGCCTTTACGTGGTAAGCAACGAGTTCGTCAACACCATGACCCAGAGCCCGAAGGTGGAGCAGCTTCTGCCCCTGCCTCCGAGTGAAGACGAAGAAGAGATCAAGAACCAGTGGGATTATCTCTACGAGCCCGATGCCAGGCAGATCCTCGATGGCCTTCTGCCACGTTTTATTGAATCCCAGGTATACCAGGGTGTGGTAGAGAATCTGGCATGTGAACAGGCAGCCCGGATGATCGCCATGAAGAGTGCAACTGATAACGCCGGTAGCATTATCGACGAACTTCAGCTGGCTTATAACAAGGCGCGTCAGGCAGCCATCACCCAAGAGATTTCAGAGATTGTGAGCGGTGCGGCTTCGGTCTGATCACCCCACGATCCAACTGGTTTTATTGACTATCAAGATAACGAGGAACCGAGCATGAGTAGCGGACAAATCGTTCAGATCATTGGCGCGGTTATCGACGTGGAATTCCCACGTGACTCCGTACCCAACGTATATGACGCACTGCTGCTTGAAGGTGGCGAAACAACTCTGGAAGTCCAGCAGCAGCTGGGTGACGGCATTGTTCGTACCATCGCCATGGGCAGCACCGAGGGCCTGAAGCGTGGCCTGAAAGCAGAAAACACCGGCAAGCCGATCTCTGTACCGGTCGGTACACAGACTCTGGGCCGGATCATGGACGTTCTGGGTCGTCCCATCGACGAGCAGGGCGACATTGGTGAAGAAGAGCGCTGGGCTATCCACCGCAAGGCACCGGGCTATGCCGACCAAGCAGCGTCTGCCGACTTGCTGGAAACCGGCATCAAGGTAATCGACCTGATCTGCCCGTTCGCCAAGGGTGGTAAGGTTGGCCTGTTCGGTGGTGCCGGTGTAGGCAAGACCGTAAACATGATGGAGCTGATCAACAACATCGCGAAAGAGCACTCCGGTCTCTCCGTATTCGCGGGTGTTGGTGAGCGGACCCGGGAAGGTAACGACTTCTACTATGAAATGAAGGAGTCCAACGTTCTCGATAAGGTTGCCATGGTTTACGGCCAGATGAACGAGCCTCCCGGAAACCGTCTGCGTGTGGCCCTGACCGGTCTCACCATGGCCGAGAAGTTCCGTGACGAAGGTCGTGACGTACTGTTGTTCGTTGACAACATCTACCGTTACACCCTGGCCGGTACCGAGGTATCGGCACTGCTGGGCCGTATGCCGTCCGCGGTAGGTTACCAGCCGACCCTGGCCGAGGAGATGGGTCAGCTGCAGGAGCGGATCACGTCCACCAAGACCGGTTCCATCACGTCCATCCAGGCGGTCTACGTACCGGCGGATGACTTGACTGACCCGTCCCCGGCCACCACCTTCTCGCACCTGGATGCGACCGTGGTACTGAGCCGTGACATCGCCTCCAAGGGTATCTACCCGGCGATCGATCCGCTGGATTCCACTTCTCGTCAGCTGGATCCGCTGATCATCGGTCAGGAGCACTATGAAGTGGCTCGTGGCGTTCAGACTAACCTGCAGCGCTACAAGGAACTGAAAGACATCATCGCCATCCTGGGTATGGACGAACTGTCAGAAGAAGACAAGCTGACCGTTGCCCGTGCCCGTAAGATCGAGCGTTTTCTGTCCCAGCCGTTCCACGTTGCTGAAGTGTTCACCGGTTCCCCCGGTAAGTACGTGTCTCTGAAGGAGACCATCAGCAGCTTTAAGGGCATCCTCAACGGCGACTATGACGACATGCCTGAGCAGGCTTTCTACATGGTCGGTACCATCGAGGAAGCGGTCGAGAAAGCGAAGGAAATGAAGAGCAAGGGCGAGTAAACTGAAGCCCAAGCCCGATTTTCCGGATCGATCAAAGAGGCAACTGACATGGGTATGACCGTGCATTGTGACGTGGTAAGTGCCGAAACAAAGATCTATTCCGGATTGGTAGAGATGCTGATCGCAGCGGGCTCTGAAGGTGACCTGGGTATTGCCCCGGGTCACGCTCCGCTGCTGACCCAGCTGAAGCCTGGTCCCATTCGGATCATCAAGCAGGGCGGTGAAGAAGAGATTCTTTACGTGTCCGGCGGATATCTGGAGGTCCAGCCCAATCTGGTGACTTTGCTGGCAGACACAGCCGTTCGTGCAAAGGATGTGGACGAAGCTGCTGCGCTTGAAGCCCAGAAAGAGGCTGAGAAGGCACTTGCCGATAAGACCGGTGAATTCGAGTATTCCCGTGCTGCTGCGGAACTGGCCGAGGCTGTCGCTCAGCTTCGTACCATCCAGCAGCTGCGTAACAAAATGCGCTGAGCATTTTCGTTTCGGGTTTGCCGAACACCAAAGCCGCATCCTGAGCGGCTGGAATACCAGCGCCCTGCGTTGGCGATCCGGCCCCGATGGTTGCGGCTTTTTTATTGATTCAAACAAACACCCCGGGAGCCTGAGTTTTCCATGAGCCCGTTACACGTCGTGATCCTGGCCGCCGGCCAGGGTTCCAGAATGAAGTCCGCACTGCCCAAGGTTCTGCACCCCGTGGCCGGCAAAGCCATGCTGCATCACGTGGTGGATACCGCCAAGCAGCTCGGGGCGGAGAAAATTCACACGGTGATCGGCCATGGTGCGGATCAGGTGCGTGCTTCCCTCGACGATGAGACGGTGAACTGGGTACTTCAGACCGAACAACTGGGCACCGGCCATGCCGTCGCCCAGGCCCTACCGGACCTGCCGGATGATGCCCGGGTTCTGGTCCTGTACGGGGATGTTCCCCTGACCCGCCGGGAAACCCTGGAAGCCATGGTCAGCGAGCTGGACGAGAGCAACCTGGCGCTGCTGACCGTGGATATGGACAACCCCCATGGCTATGGTCGCATCGTACGCAATGACCAGGGGGAAGTTCAGGCCATTGTCGAGCAGAAGGACGCCACCGCCGAGCAGCAAGGCATCCACGAGGTGAACACCGGCATTCTGGCGGTCTCCGCCAAACATCTGAAAAGCTGGTTGCCGACCCTGTCCAACAGCAATGCCCAGGGCGAATACTACCTGACCGACATCATCGCCATGGCGGTGGAGCACGGGCTGGGTGTGACCGTCTCCCAGCCGCTCAATCCCTTCGAGGTCCAGGGCGTGAACAACCGGGTGCAACTGGCGGAACTGGAGCGCTGGTACCAGCGCCAGCAGGCCGAACGCCTGATGACTGAAGGCGCCAGCCTGGCCGATCCGGCCCGGGTGGACGTCCGTGGCGAACTCACTGTCGGTAACGACCTGTGGATCGACGTGAACGCGGTGTTCGAGGGCAAGGTCAGCCTGGGCAACAACGTGGTTATCGGCCCCAATTGCGTGATCAAGGACGCCACGATTGCCGATGGCGCCGAGATCAAGGCCAACAGCGTGATTGAAGGCGCGGTGGTTGGCGCCAATGCCCAGATTGGCCCATTCGCCCGGCTGCGACCGGGTACCGAGCTGGCCGCCAACACCAAGGTGGGTAACTTCGTCGAGACCAAGAAAGCCGTGGTGGGCGAGGGCAGCAAGATCAATCACCTGAGCTACGTGGGTGATGCCTCCCTGGGTCGTAATGTGAATGTGGGTGCAGGTACCATCACCTGCAATTATGATGGTGTGAACAAGTACCGGACCGTGATCGGCGACGGTGTCTTCGTGGGGTCCAATACCTCCCTGGTCGCGCCGGTTACCATCGCCCCGGAGGCGACCATTGGTGCCGGTTCCACCATCACCCGGGATGTGGCAGACAGCGAACTGGCCGTGGCCCGTGGCCGCCAGCGCAACATCTCCGGCTGGGAAAAGCCGAAAAAAGCATAAACGAACGATCAGCGAACAGGTGACAACAGCATGTGTGGGATTGTAGGAGCGGTTTCCGAACGGGACGTCCAGGGTATTTTGCTGGAAGGACTGCGCCGCCTTGAGTACCGGGGTTATGACTCTGCGGGTATGGCCGTCATCGACGGCAAGCATCAAGTGCAGCGCGCCCGGGAAGTCGGCAAGGTTGCGGCCCTGGCCGAGGCCATCGAGGCCAATCCCCTGAGCGGTCACCTGGGCATTGCCCACACCCGCTGGGCCACCCACGGCGAGCCGTCCCAGCTCAATGCCCACCCGCACATGTCCGGTGACCGCCTGGCCATTGTCCACAACGGCATCATCGAGAACTACCAGGAGCTGCGTGAGGAGCTGAAAGCCGATGGCTTCGAGTTTACCTCCCAGACCGACACCGAAGTGGTCGCCCACCTGATCGAGAAGAATTACCGGGAACTGGGTGAACTGTACGCTGCGGTGAAAGCCGCGATTGCCCGCCTGCGCGGTGCCTACGCCCTGGCGGTCGTCCATGCCGATGAGCCGGACCACCTGGTGGTATGCCGGGAAGGCAGCCCGCTGGTAGTGGGCGTCGGCATCGGCGAGAACTTCATCGCCTCGGACCAGCTGGCCCTGCTGCCGGTGACCGACCGGTTCATGTTCCTGGAAGAAGGCGACATGGCCGACATTCGCAAGGACCAGGTTACCATCCACGACCGCGAAGGCACCCCGGTCGAGCGTCAGATCACCCGTTTCGAGCATGGCGCCGATTCCGCCGACAAGGGTGAGTACCGCCACTTCATGCTCAAGGAAATCTACGAACAGCCGAAAGTGATCAAGGCCACCATGGAAGGCCGGCTGACCGATTCACGGGTGCTGGAACAGGCCCTGGGTACCGATGCGGCCAACCTGCTGGACAATGTGCGCCATGTCCAGATCATCGCCTGCGGCACCTCCTATCACGCCGGCATGGTGGCCCGTTACTGGATCGAGGAACTGGCCGGCGTGCCCTGTTCCGTGGAAGTGGCGTCCGAATTCCGCTACCGCAAGCACGTGATCCAGCCCGACACTCTGTTCCTGTGCATTTCCCAGTCCGGTGAGACCGCCGATACCCTGGCCGCCCTGCGCCAGGCGAAGCAAGCCGGTTTCCGTGCGGCGCTGGCGATCTGCAACGTACCGGGCAGTTCCCTGGTGCGGGAGTCGGACCTGGTGATCATGACCCAGGCCGGTCCGGAAATCGGTGTGGCTTCCACCAAAGCCTTTACCACCCAGCTGACCGCACTGCTGATCTTCACCCTGGCCCTGGCCCGTCACAACGGCCTGAGCGAAGAGCGCGAAGCCGACATCGTGCACGCCATCCATCAGCTCCCCGGACAGGTCAACGACATCCTGGCCCTGGATGGCGAAATCCAGGAGCTGTCCAAGGCGTTCATGGACAAGCATCACAGCCTGTTCCTGGGCCGCGGCTCCCAGTTCCCGGTCGCCCTCGAGGGCGCCCTGAAGCTCAAGGAAATCTCCTATATCCATGCCGAAGCCTATCCGGCCGGCGAACTCAAGCACGGCCCGCTGGCGCTTGTGGACAGCGAGATGCCCGTGGTCACCGTCGCGCCCAACAACGACCTGGTGGAAAAACTGAAGTCCAACCTGGAAGAGGTCCGGGCGCGGGGCGGCGAACTGTTCGTGTTTGCGGACAAGGCGGCGGATGTGAAGCCGGAGGAAGGTGTCCACGTGATGCAGATCCCGTCCGTGCACGAAATTACTGCACCAATTGTGTACACCGTGCCACTGCAGCTGCTGTCTTACCATGTTGCCGTGCTCAAGGGTACCGATGTGGATCAGCCGCGGAATCTGGCGAAGAGCGTGACTGTTGAGTAAAGAGGTGGCCTTGGCATACGAAGTGCATTATTTTAGGCTAAAGTTCGTTTCAGATGTGTTGGCGGGAGAGATCGTGTCACGCAATGACGTGACCGGCGCCGAAGGAGCAACTGCCCCGGAAACTCTCAGGCAAAAGGACCGCTAGCATGAAGACTTTCCGAAGAGCTGCCGACGAGCGCGTCCGTCGGCACACCGAAGGAGCAAGCGGCCGGTTTCGTTGAAACGGCGCGTGAATCTCTCAGGTCCCGTGACGGAAGGGGTGCTTCCTGCCGACCCGTGCAGGAAGGAAACCCTGGACGCCCCTGGAGATTTTCATGAAGCGGATAGCAGTCATTGGCGGCGGTATCACCGGTATCACCACCGCCTACACCCTGGCCAAGCGCGGCCTCGATGTCACCGTGTACGAGAAGCACCGTTATGCGGCGATGGAAACCTCCTTCGCCAACGGTGGCCAGCTTTCAGCCTCCAACGCCGAGGTCTGGAACAACTGGCAGACAGTGATCAAGGGCATCAAGTGGATGTCCCGCCGGGATGCGCCGCTGCTGGTCAATCCCAAGCCTTCCTGGCACAAGCTGAGCTGGTTCGCCGAGTTCATTGCCGCCATTCCCCAATACGAAACCAACACCACCGAAACCGCCCGCCTGGCGATCGCGGCCCGTGATCACCTGTTCCAGTGGGCACAGGACGAAGGTATCGATTTCGACCTCAAAAAACGGGGTATTCTGCATATCTACCGTGACAAGGCCGGCTTCGATCACGCGGCCAACGTCTCGAAACTGCTCGCTTCCGGAGGCCTGGAGCGTCGGGCCGTGACACCGGAAGAAATGCGCGCGATCGAGCCGACGTTGGCGGGCAGCTATTACGGTGGCTTCTATACCGAGAGTGATTCAACCGGTGACATCCACAAATTCACCCACGGGCTGGCCGAGGCGATCCTGCGTCTCGGGGTCAGGACCTGCTATGGCCACACGGTCACCGAAGTGAGCGCGGATCAGCGCCATGCCTGGGTGACCGCCGATGACGGCGAACAGCAGAACCGTGAAACCTTTGATGGTGTGGTCGTCTGCGCGGGTGTGGGCAGCCGGGCTCTGGCGAGGAAGCTCGGCGATCGGGTGAACATTTATCCGGTCAAGGGCTATTCCATCACGGTTGAGCTCAACGACGAGGATTCCCGGAAAGCGGCACCCACCGTCAGTCTGCTGGACGACGCCACCAAGATCGTCACCAGCCGGCTTGGTGATGACCGGTTCCGGGTTGCGGGTACGGCAGAATTCAGCGGCTTCAATCGCGATATCCGGGATGACCGGATCCGTCCGCTCACCCGCTGGGTAGAGCAGTGTTTCCCCGGTGTCAGTACCCGGCGCGTCATCCCTTGGGCGGGGCTTCGCCCCATGCTGCCCAATATGATGCCGCGAGTGGGACCCGGCCGCCTGCCAACGGTGTTCTACAACACCGGTCATGGTCATCTGGGCTGGACGCTGTCTGCGATTACGGCCGAAATGTTGGCCGATGTGGTTGAGTCGGGGACTTTTTCTCCTGACAGCAAGACATCGCTGTGAAGTCTTTTCTTATTGTTTTCTCTACTTCCTGCGTTTTCAACTCATAAAGATCGGTTAATTTTAAAAAATTCAGGAAATTTTCCTGCCATTTGGCATATTTCAAGACTTTTCACTAAAAAAACTACGGTAGTATTTTAATCGTATGCTTTTTGCACATAGCAATTGCTATGCAGGCATATCGATGAAGCAAACTCTGCTCATAAAAGAACAAGAGAGACAAACTATGATTCGTAAACTTGCAACGCTAGTATTCGCGTGTGCTGCCTTCACATCCGTGAGCGCCACTGCCGACCAGCTGGACACCGTGATTCAACGAGGCACTTTGAATTGTGGTGTGGTCCTGGATTTCCCACCGATGGGGTATTTCGACGAAAACAATGAACCGGCCGGTTTTGACGTCGATTACTGTAACGACCTGGGCGAAGTGCTCGGCGTGGATGTGAATGTCCTCAACCTCACCTGGGGTGACCGGATCCCCTCCCTGATTTCCGGTAAGACCGATGTTGTAATCGGCTCTACCTCTGATACCCTGGAACGTGCCAAGACGGTTGGCTTTACCTACCCGTACTTCGTCTTCAAATTCCAGGTGATTTCTCATGAAGACAAGAACATCGATTCCTTTGAGGATCTGAAGGATCTCAAAGTCGGTGCAGCTCTCGGAACCACCTACGAAACCGAATACCTGGCTTATGCGGATAAACAGGGCTGGGGACGGGACAATTACACCTCGTTCAAATCTGAAAACGATGCTTTCCTGGGTCTGTACCAGGGCAAAGTCGACGCCATCATTTCCACCAACACCAATATCGCTACCAAGTTGCGGAGCAAGGAATTCGCAGACTTTGTCGCCGGCCCCTACGTCCCCAACTACGACGATGTTGTAGGCATCATTGCCAAGCGGGATGAAACCGCCTGGATCAACTACCTGAACCTGTTCCTGATTCACCAGATCCGCGACGGCAACATGAACAAGGCTTACAACAAGCATTTCGGTGTGGACGCGCCTGCCGATCTGATCCAGTCCCTGAGAGACAACAAGTAAGCGCTGAATTGGCGGCCGCCCGGCCGGGGGGTCGCCATGGCTCGTCTTACGGGCCAGGCGCAAGTTCCCATCTGCCCTGGCTCGGAGTTCTGATCACGGCTATCAATCAGCGTGGGTCGAGTTTCCTTCCATTCTAAGAAAATGGCCAAGGTATGGACTACGAATTTCACTGGAACATCGTGTTCCAGAATATGCCCGAGTTGCTGAACGGTGCGTTTGTTACCCTGCACGTCTCTGTTCTAGCCATGTTCCTGGGCGTTGTGATCGCCATATTGCTGGCGATTGCCAAAATGAACGACAGCAAACCCTTCTGCTACGTCGCAACGGTCTGGGTCGAGATTGCCCGAAACACGCCGGCCCTGTTCCAGATCTACATGGCGTATTTTGGCCTTGGGGCATTTGGCATACACCTGAGCCCCTATGTTGCGGTACTGAGTGCACTGGTGTTCATCAACGCCGGTTACCTCACCGAAACCTTCCGGGGCGGGTTCCAGTCGATTCCGGCTACCCAGTACAGCGCTTCCAAATCCCTGGGCATGACCAGCATCCAGGCTTACCGGTACATCATCCTGCCGCAGATGCTCAGGCGCATCTACCACCCGATGACCAACCAGTTTGTCTGGTCGATCCTGATGAGCTCGCTGGGCATTCTGGTGGGCATGAGCGAGCTTTCGGGTACCACCCAGAGGTTGCAGTCACTGTCGTTCCGAACACTTGAGTTCTTCATCGTGGCGGCGGTTATGTACTTTGTCATCACCAAGCTGGTGTTGTTCACTTCATCACTGCTTGCTCGCAGGCTCTTCAAGGGGGAAATCTGATGAATTCCTTATTCACACCCCTGTCCTGGAGCGATAGCGGCCTGATCCTGACCGGTATCTGGAATACCATCATCATCTCCGTTGTCGCCATCGTTGTCGGCACTGTTCTTGGTTTGATCATCGGTTTTGCCCGTTCTGAAAGCAACAAGGTGGTCAACGCACTTTTCGGCAGCGTGCTGGATGTGCTCAGAAGCGTTCCGCTGATCATCCAGCTTATCCTGTTCTCCACGTTCGTAGGTGCCATGGGAAGCCCGCTGGCCCCGTTTGTGGCAGGCTCTATCGTGCTTTCGCTGTATACCATGGCCTTCATGAGTGAAGTGTTCCGTGGTGGCTTCGAGAGCGTGAGCCCTTCAATGCAGACAGCTGCGCGCTCTCTGGGCATGACCAAATGGCAAACCATCTACCATATTCGGCTACCCATTGGCTTGCGCGCCGTCTTCCCCTCCTGGCTGGGTGTTTCTCTCAGCGTGATAAAGGACTCGGCCCTGGTCTCGGTCATCGGTTACATGGAATTGCTGCGCACCTCGGAGCAACTGATTTCAAGAACCCAGCAGCCGCTCGAGATCCTGATAGGCGTTGGTATCTTTTACTTCATTATTTCCTACCCGCTGTCCCATTACGGCCGGTATGTTGAGAGGAAAATGGCAATATGATCAGCGTACAGAATGTCCATAAATCCTTTGGAGACCTTGAAGTACTGAAAGGCGTGAGCCTGGATGTGGAAAAAGGCGAGGTCGTGAGTGTTATCGGAGGCTCTGGCAGCGGTAAGTCGACCCTGCTGTACTGCATCAATGCCATTGAGACGATCAACAGTGGCAAAATTCTGGTTGATGGTGTGGATGTCCATGCCAAAGAGACCAACAAGGACAAGTTGCGCCAGAAACTGGGCATGGTCTTCCAGCAGTGGAACTCCTTTCCTCACATGACGGTGCTGGAGAACGCCGCACTTGCCCCCCGGATCGTCAAGAAAATGAGCAGGGAAGAGGCGATGGAAATCGCCAAAAAAGAGCTCGAGCACGTGGGCCTGGGTGACAAGCTGGACGTTTACCCCACCAAAATGTCCGGCGGTCAACAGCAGCGCCTGGCAATCGCCCGGGCACTGGCCATGAAACCCGACTACATGCTGCTTGATGAGGTGACCTCCGCACTCGACCCGGAGCTGGTCGGTGAGGTTCTGGACACCTTGCGCCTGTTGGCGGAAGAGGGAATGACCATGATCTGCGTGACCCACGAAATGGGCTTCGCACGGGACGTCTCCGATCGGGTGGCGTATTTCCATCAGGGTGTTATTGCCGAGATTGGTGAGGCCAGGCAGGTGATTACGGATCCGCAGAACCCGCTCACCCAGAAGTTCCTGTCAAAAGTGCGCTAAAAAGTCGCCACAGGCGTGGCGCTGGTTGGGGAGCTTGTGGACCCGGGTTCCCCAACCACCTTATTTTGTCAGGTGGGCTATGAATATCCGATCCCTCGAAACCTTCTACTGGATCGCCAAACTCGGCAGTTTCCGCGCGACCGGTGACAAGCTCTATGCCTCCCAGCCCACGATTTCGGCCCGCATTTCCGGGCTTGAGGATGAGCTTGGTGTCGAGTTGTTCGACCGCTCCGGCCGCAGCGCCGTACTGACGGCAAAAGGACGGGAATTGCTGATTTATGCGGAGAAAATCCTGGAACTTCACCGGGAATTGCTGGAAAAGGTGGCGGATCCGGAGTCCATCCACGGCACCATCCGGCTGGGGGTGGCGGAGACCATTGCCTACACCTGGCTGCCGAAACTGATCGAGCGGATCAACGAGACCTATCCGGCGATCAATCTGGAGCTGGATGTCGACATCTCCGTCAATCTTGCCGAAAAGCTGATCAAACGGGAAATCGACATTGCCTTCCTGATTGGCGATGTCCGCCATGAGGATTTTGTCACCAAACCCTTCTGCAGTTATTCCCTGACCTGGGTGGCCAGCCCGAAAATGACCCTGCCTGAGGACCCGCTCAGCCTGTCCTCACTGGCACGGATTCCGATCATCACTTACCCGCGCATGAGCGAGCCTCACGCCCATATCCGTTCGCTGATTCATCCCGTGGGACGTTCCATCCAGATTCACTCCAGCTCGTCGCTTTCGACCATCATCCGGATGACGGTGGACGGCATTGGCGTCAGCGCCTTGCCCCGGGAGATCGTGACCAGTGAGCTGGCCTCCGGCAAATTGCGGGAGTTCCGGGTGGAGGCGACCCTTCCGGACCTGGTGTTCAACGTGGCCTACATGACGGCTCCCGGGGCCCATGTGGTTCGTGCCGTTGCGGATCTCTCCCTGAACCTGGTCGCTTCCGAAAGGAAATAAAAAGCTGATTTTTGTAACTGATCAGGTTTTTCGATCAATTTAGATCCTTATTATCAATTGGAATTGATCATTGTTTTCGCCTTAACTTAAGTACAAACCAGTACAGGGCGAAAAAATGACCAACTCCAACGCTTCCCCCGCTCAAGCGGTCCGCCTCCGGGCCCGTGATGGCAGCCTGACCGGTCCTACTGCCGGCCTGGCCAACGGCTTCGTCCAGGTTAACCTGGTTATTCTTCCAGAAGCACAGGCCAACGGCTTCCTGCGCTTCTGCCAGGCCAATCCGAAGCCGTGCCCGCTCATTGCCGTCAGTGAACCTGGCTACCGGGGCTGCGAGATCCTCGCCGATGATCTGGATATCGCCCGCGATGTGCCGTCCTACTGTGTCTACCGTGACGGCCAGTTGTCGGAAACCCTTACCGATGTCTCCGGCCTCTGGCGGGATGACCTGGTGACCTTCGCCCTGGGCTGCTCGTTCAGCTTCGAGCACGCCCTGGTGCAGAACGGCGTGGCGGTACGTCACATTGATGAGGGCCGGAACGTGCCCATGTTCAAAACCTCGATTCCGCTCCAGGCCGCCGGCGGTTTTGCCGGCCGGATGGTGGTGTCCATGCGGCCCTTCCGTGCAGCTCAGGCTATCCGCGCGGTGCAGATTACCACCCGTTATCCCCAGGCCCACGGCGCCCCGGTGCACCTGGGCGATCCGGCGCTGATCGGGATTTCCGATCTGGCGCATCCGGACTACGGCGATGCCGTTTCGGTCCATACTGATGAAATCCCGGTCTTCTGGGCCTGCGGCGTGACACCCCAGCAGGTGTTGATGGATGCGGGCGTTCCATTCGCGATCACCCATAACCCGGGCCACATGCTGGTGACCGATATTCCCGAAAGCCACGTGGCCCTGCTGTAAAAACGAACGACAACAAAGAGAAGAGGAACCATCCCATGATCAGCAAGAACTGTCTTACCTCCGCTGTCGCTGCCGTAACCCTTGCCCTGGCCGGTCAGGCTTCCGCGCAGGAGATCGACGAGACCAGCATTTCCTACGTGGGCAGCTGGAGCAGCCTCTCCCTGTACCAGAATTTCGAAAAGCCGTTCTGGGGCACACACATTCCCGAGGCTTCCGGCGGGAACATCTCCACTGAGGTCACCACCTTTGACCAGATGGGCCTCGGGGGCGGTGAGGTATACCGCCTGATGGCCCGGAATGTCATCGAGGTTACCTCCACGGTGGCCGACTACGCCGTCCAGGATGCACCGGAACTCGAGGGGCTGGACATGCCCATGATCGCGCCGGATGTGGAAACCGCCCGCAAGATCGCCGAGGCCTACTGGCCGGTTCTGGATGATGCCTTCAGCGAACGGTTTGACGGTGCCAAGGTGCTGGCGGTGGTCCCGTATCCATCCCAGGTGGTGTTCTGCAACACCGAGATCAGTGGTCTGTCCGACCTGGCCGGCAAGAAGGTCCGCGCCAGCGGCCGCACCACCGCCGAGTTCCTGCAGGCCCTGGGTGCGGAGGGTATTACCCTGAACTTCAGCGAGGTACCGGGAGCCCTGCAGCGCGGCGTAATTGACTGTGCCGTCACCGGTTCTCTCTCGGGCTACAGCTCAGGCTGGTATGAAGTGTCCACCCATCTGTATCCGCTGCCGGTTGGTGGCTGGGACCATGTGGTCACCGCCATGAATGGCAAGAAGTGGCAGTCCTTGTCTCCGGAGACCCAGGAGTGGTTGTTGAAAGAGGTAAAGGAAAATTACGAAGAGCCGGTGTGGGCCTCTGCGGTGCCTGAAACCAAGGAGGGTATTGCCTGCCTGACCGGGCAGGGTGAGTGTTCCCGTGGTGAGCCCGGCGACATGGTTCTGGTGGAAGCTACCGAGAGCGATTTCCAGCAGGTCTCCCGTCACCTGGAAGAAACCCTGTTGCCGAACTGGGCAGCTCGGGTGGACCAGCGCTGGGTGGACCGCTGGAATGAGACCATTGGCAGTGTCAGCGGTCTCAAGGCCTCCAAGTAACCCTGCTTAACCTTCCAGAGACACAGAACGGGCCGGTAGCTGCCGGCCCGTTCCGGAGAACACTATGTTGGAACAGGTAACGTCCGGGCTCGACCGGATTCTTCAGGGCGTCCGTACCGGGTCACTCTGGCTGGCCCGGGCCGGCGGCCTTCTGATTCTTCTGACGGTGATCCTGGTGACCATCGAGGTACTGTCCCGCCAGTTTTTCGGGCGTTCGAACGTGCATGCCACCGAAATCACCGGTTACGTCATGGCCATCAGCACCAGTTGGGCGTTTGCCTATACGCTGATGCGCAAGGCCCACATCCGGATCGATGCGCTGTACCTGAAATTCCCGGTCAGTGTCCGTGGTGTGCTGGACCTGGTGGCCTTGCTGTCCCTGGCCCTGTTCTGCGTTCTGGTGGTGGGGGCCGCCTTTGGCGTTGCCGAACATTCCTTCAGCGGTGGTGCCCGAGCCAATACACCCCTGGGCACACCGGTATGGATTCCCCAGGCCCTTTGGTTTCTGGGCCTGGTCTGGTTTTCCATCGCAGTAGTGTTGATGTCGCTTCGGGTCCTGCTGGGTCTGATCGGTGGCCATGTGGACGAGGTTCAGTGGCTGGCGGGTAGTCCGACCCTGGATGAACAGATCAGTGATGAGAAAGGGGAAACCAACTGATGATTCTGATAACCCTGCTGGTCCTGCTGGTCCTTCTGCTGCTGAGTGTCCCGGTTGCCGCTACCCTGATTGTGCTGGGACTGTTTCTCGATGAATTTTTCTCGCCGTTTCCCCTGGTCAATGCCATGGGGGACGTGTTGTGGTCGGCGTCCAACAGTTTCCTGCTGATTGCCATACCGCTGTTTATCCTGTTGGGTGAAATCCTGGTGCGAACGGGAATTGCCAAGGGTACCTACCGGGCCCTGGAGAGCTGGCTGTCCTGGTTGCCCGGTGGTCTGCTGCACGCCAACGTCGGTACCGCTACCCTGTTTTCCGCCACCTCGGGCTCCAGTGTCGCCACGGCAGCCACCATCGGTACCGTGGCCATTCCCCAGGGCAAGGACATGAACTACGACCCACGGCTGTTTACCGGCTCGATTGCCGCCGGCGGCACCCTGGGCATCATGATTCCGCCGTCCATTAACCTGATTGTCTACGGTTTCCTGACCGAGACCTCGATCCCCCAGCTGTTCGCCGCCGGCCTGATCCCGGGCCTGTTGCTGGCACTGCTATTCGTGGTCGGCACTGCGCTTATCTGCCTGTGGCGGCCGTCGATGGGAGGTCCGAGCACCCATCACTCCTGGGGCGAACGGTTTGCCGGGCTGAAACATCTGGTGCCGGTCCTGGTGTTGTTCGGCATCGTGGTCGGTTCCATCTACGCCGGCTGGGCCACGCCGACCGAGGCGGCGTCGCTCGGTGTCATCGGGGCCTTCGCGATTGCCCTGTCCATGGGCAAGCTGACCAAGTCTGTGGTGATGGAAGCCCTTGAAGGCACCATGCGCACCACCGGCATGATTATGCTGATCATTATCGCCTCCTATTTCCTGAACTTCGTTCTGGCCTCGGCGGGCATCACCCGGGAGTTGACGGCGTTCCTGGAATCCGCGGGCCTGGGTCCCTATTCGACCCTGCTGTTGGTGATCGCCCTGTACATTGTCCTGGGCTTTTTCATCGAGACCCTGTCGCTGATGGTGATCACCATTCCGATTGTGGCGCCGATCATCATCGGCATGGGTTTTGATCCGGTCTGGTTCGGCATTCTGCTGATCCTGTTGATCGAGATGGCGCTGATTACCCCGCCGGTGGGCCTGAACCTCTATGTGGTCCAGGGGGTGCGCCAGGGTGGTTCCTTTAACGATGTGATGGTTGGAGCCTTGCCGTATGTCGCGATGATGCTGCTGATGGCGGTGGCGCTGGTTCTGTTCCCGTCCATCGCCATGTTCCTGCCGGATCTTTTGAACTGACCAGTAACCGGCTGACAACGACAGGAGACACGTAATGACACAATTCCAGCTGGCCGATACCGGTGAAAAACTGGACATCACCGTCCGGGAACTGATCATTGCCGGATGGGCCGGGCGTGAACAGGCGGCCATCGATGAGCATATCGAGGAGCTGAAGGCGATCGGGGTTTCCCCGCCGTCCAGCACCCCCCTGTTCTATCGGGTATCGGCGGACCTGCTGACCACTGAAGGCAATGTCCAGTTCCTGGGCAACGCCTCAAGCGGCGAGGTGGAGGTTCTCCTGCTCGGTACCGAGCGGGGCACCGTGGTGGGCATCGGTTCCGATCATACCGACCGTGAAGCCGAGGCCTGGTCGGTGGCCCATTCCAAGCAGGTGTGTGCCAAGCCCGTGGGCTACCAGTTGTGGTGGCTCGCTGACGTGATCGACCACTGGGATGAACTGGAGATGGCGTCGTTCGCCACCATTGACGGTGAGGAGGTGCGATACCAGGAGGGTGGTGTCACCGGGCTGCTGCATCCGGAGGAGTTGCTGCGCCGGTTTGGCCTGGACCAGCCACAACTGGCTCCCGGGCAGGCCATGCTCTGCGGTACCTTGCCGGTGATTGGCGGGGTCCGTGCCGCCCAGGCGTTCCGGATGGTGCTGAGGGATCCGGTCACCAACCGTACCCTCGAACACGCCTATCAGATTCAGACGCTGCCGGTGGTGAAATGAGCCAGTTCAAAGCCGAGGATCTCAAGCGATTGCCGGTCGGGACGCTGGCGGACCTGCTGGATGGCCTGGCAACGGGGCAGTGGCAGGCCGCGGACGTGCTGAAGACCTGTCAGCACAACATGGATACCGGAGATGATCGCGCCCGCCAGGTTTATACCGCCCGTTTTGACCGGACCGCAACCGCCGAGGCGCGTTCAGCGGATAACCTGTACGAGGCGCGGGTGCCGGTGGGCGAGCTGGCCGGGATTCCCGTTGCTCTCAAGGCATTGTTCGACGTGAAAGGGCAGGTGACCCACGCGGGAAGCCAGTGGTGGGACACCCCCGCCGAGCATGATGCGTTGATAGTGTCACGCTTGCGGCGTGCCGGGGCGGTGATCACCGGGCACACCAACATGACCGAGTTCGCCTATTCCGGCCTCGGCCTGAACCCCCATTACGGTACCCCGGACAATCCGCTGGCCCCGGGCCGGATTCCCGGGGGGTCTTCGTCGGGCGCCGCCGTGGCCGTTGCCTGCGATATGGCCGCTGCGGCCATCGGCACCGATACTGGTGGTTCCATCCGTATTCCTTCGGCGTTCTGTGGCCTGGTCGGGTTCAAGCCGTCCCAGCAGCGCATACCCAGACGGGGCACCTTTCCCCTGTCGGACAGCCTGGATTCGGTCGGGCCCATTGCCCGCTCCGTGGACTGTTGTGCCCGGGTCGATGCGGTGCTGGCGGGACGGGAGTGCCGACCACTCAGGCAACGGCCCCTGGCGGGCCTGCGCTTCGCGGTGCCCACCAATTACATGCTGGACGACGTTTCCCGGGAGGTTGCCGATGCCTTCACCCGGAGCCTGAACCTGCTTCGCGACGCCGGCGCCCGGATCGAGGAAGTGGCGGTACCGGTGCTGGATACCCTGCCGGAACTGCTGGAAGGTGGTGGCCTCACCGCCGCGGAGAGTTACCATATCCACCGGGAATGGTTGCGCTGCCACGGGGACCGCTATGATCCGAGAGTCCGCAGCCGCATGGAGCGGGGCGCACAGCTCGGGGCCGCGGATTACATCGAACTGCTCCGGCGCCGGGCTGACCGCAAGCAACAGGCTGACCAGTGGCTGGCGGCCTACGATGGCCTGCTTGCGCCGACGGTACCGATTGCACCGCCGCGCTTCGAGGAGCTTGCCAGCGATGACGATTATGGTCGTCTGAACCTGCTGGTGCTGCGCAATCCCACGGTGGCCAACCTGCTTGACCTGTGTGCCATCACGCTGCCGAACCACGAGCCGGGTGAGTTGCCCTCGGGGCTGATGCTGGTCGGTCGTAACGGCACCGATGCGGCCTTGCTGGCCATTGCGGTGGGGATCGAGGAGGCGCTCAGGGAAGCATGCTGAGTGTTCTGATCGCAAAACTGGTGGCCACCGCCCTGGTGGTCATCGGCGTCTCGGTGGCGGTGGGCAAGGTGGGCCCGCGGCTTGGGGGAATACTGGCAGGGACACCCATCATCCTGGGCCCCGGCTACTTTTTCATGCTCCAGGAGCGTTCGGTGGAGTTCCTTCAGGCCGCCGCGCTGTCGACACTGCATGCCCTGATCGCCACCCTCGTCTTTGCCATCTGTTTCGTGATGTCCGCCGGGCGTTTTGGCGTGTACACCAGCCTGGCGTTGGCGACCGGGATCTGGATACCGACTGCCCTGCTGTTTTCCCTGTTGCCGGGAGGAGTATGGGGTGGTTTGCTGGTATACGCCCTGGTGCTATTCGCGGCTGAAGCCATTCGCCGGGCCCTGAAACTGGGCCAGACCGTGGTGGTTGCCCGGTCCGGGTGGTTCGATTTGCTGTTTCGGGGGCTGTTGGCGGGAATTCTGGTGAGCCTCGCGACCACAGTGGCTGCGAAATCCGGGCCGTTGCTTTCCGGTATGCTGGTCGGGTTCCCGGTGGGGCTGTTCACCATTGGCTGGACGTTATATGAGCGCTATGGCGCTGAAGTGGCCAGGGCAACGGTCAGCATGGCCCAGAAAGGCATGCTCAGTCTGGTGGCTTTCGCGTTGGCGCTGGCCCTGACGGTGGGTATCTTGCCGCCGATGGTCACCTTTGCCATCTCCCTGCTTGCCTCGATAATGGTGAGTCTGGGTATTTTTGTCATCAGCCAGTGGCGTTATCGCGCACTGCAGACGGGAGAGGGAAAATGAGAACTCTGATGATCAACGCCGACATGGGGGAGAGCTTCGGCCCCTGGGTCATGGGCATGGATGAGCACGTCATGCCCCATGTCGATCTGGCCAACGTGGCCTGTGGCTTTCACGCCTCCGACCCACACGTTATCCGGCGCACGGTGCGGCTGGCGAAACAGCACGATGTGAAGGTGGGAGCCCATCCGTCCTACCCGGATCTGGTGGGTTTTGGCCGCCGGTCCATCGCCTGTTCGCCGGACGAAGTGGAAGATCTGGTGCTGTACCAGATCGGCGCCCTGTCCGGCATTTGTCAGGCCGAGGGCACGCGTATCCACTACGTGAAACCCCACGGTGCCCTCTACAACGACATGATCAAGGACCCCGGCCTGTTCGAGGCCGTCGTCAAGGCGGTCAAGGATTTCGATGGCAACCTGCCATTGATGACCATGGCCTCCTGCGACACCTCCATGGCCCGGGAAATCGCGGAGCGCTACGGCATCAAGCTGTGGTTCGAGGCCTTCGCCGACCGTGCCTATGACGGGGAAGGTCGTCTGGTATCCCGGCGCATATCCGGGGCAGTCCATGAAGATCCCGACGAGATCCTGGAGCAGGCCGTGAAGATTGCCAAAGGCGAACCGCTGACCGCCATTGACGGCAGCGAGATTGTGCTGAACGCCGATACCCTGTGTGTGCACGGGGACAACAACGAATCCATCGCCGCGATCCAGTCGATCCGCGAGGCGATACTGGCACTGGGACACCGGGCATGACCGGCAACCCCACCAACGCCTTGCCCCGGCTCGAATCGGCCGGTCTCGATGGCTGGATGGTCCGGCTGTTCGAGGCGATCGACGAGGCCAATCTGCCTTGGATTACGGCCCTGGCCCGCCATTGCGAATCAGCGTTTGCTGACGCGCTGGTGGATCTGGTGCCTTCCTACACCACGCTGCTGGTGGTCTTCGATCCTGTCCGGATGTCTCCGACCGAGGCACGGCAGAAAATTGCCGGGTTACTGGCGGACCTGAAACCGGACGAGGACCTTGGCACCGGCCAGGTTCACGAATTGCCGACTTTCTATGACCCCAGCGTCGGGCCGGACCTGGACCGGGTCGCCGACCACACCGGCATGACCGTGGAGCAAGTCATCGACTGCCACAGCAGCAAAACCTACCGTGTGTTTGCCCTGGGCTTTGCGCCCGGCTTTGCCTTTATGGGGCTGATTGATCCCCGGCTGGAATGCCCCCGGCTCGATACCCCGCGCAAGAAGGTACCAGTGGGCAGTGTTGCCATTGCCGCCCGTCAGACGGCCGCCTATCCAACGGCCACCCCCGGTGGCTGGAACCTGCTCGGCCGCACCAGTGCCCGGCTTTTCGACCGTGAGCGGGAGGGCTTCAGCCTGCTGAGAGTGGGAGACGAAGTACGCTTTGTCTCCGTCAGCCGCGAGGAATTCGAACGCCAGGGCGGTGATATCACCCCCATGGAGGCGGCGGTATGACAGCACAAAGCAAGACGGAAACCGCCATCCGGGTCCACCGGGCCGGGCCGCTGGCGCTGCTGCAGGATCGGGGCCGTTTCGGCGTGCGCCATCTGGGCGTGACCCAGGGAGGGCCGGCGGATCTGTACTCCTGGGCCTGGGCCAATTACCTGGCCGGCACCCCCTGGGGTACCGCGAGCCTGGAGATCACCTTTGGCGGGCTGCAACTGATCGCGGAACGGGATCTGGATATCGCCATTGCCGGCGCCGATCTGGGCGCAACCCTCGATGGCCAACCGGTGCCCTTGTGGCAGCGGATCACCTGGAAAGAAGGCCAGAAACTGAGCTTTGCCTCGCCGGTGAGTGGACTGCGGGCCTACCTGTCGGTTCGGGGAGGCTTTGCCGCCGAACCGGTGCTGGGCAGTGTTGCCTGCGTCAGTCGCGAACAGCTGGGCGGCTTCGACGGCTGGGGCAGCAAACTGGCGGACGGCGACCGACTGACAGTTTATACCCCGGATGGCAAGCCGGCGGAGGGGATGACTGAGGCGCCGGATCATGCCCGGAAGGATTTTCGCGAAGCGCCGGTGCTGGAGTTGCTGCCCGGTGCCCAGATCGGAGAGTTCACCGGCCGCAGTCTGTACGATGCCTTCAATACCTGGTGGCGGGTCGACGACCGGGCGGACCGCATGGGCGTGCGCCTGCTGGGTCCGAAACTGCAGTGCCGGATCGGTTCCCTGATCTCCGAGGGCATCAACCTGGGCGGCGTCCAGGTACCCCCGGATGGCCAGCCCATTGCCCTGCTCAATGACCGCCAAACCATCGGCGGCTACCCGCGGCTCGGGGCCCTGTTTCCGTTGTCAGCCTCCCGGCTGGCGCAGTGTCTGCCAGGGCAGGAGGTTCGGTTGGTGGCCCGGGGCAGTGGGCCGGTGCTCAGGGATTACCGGGCTTTTCTAGCGGGATTCCGGCCCTGAACAGGGCCGGGGCCGTTTTCATCACAGGATTTCGGTAATTACCTATCGGAAAACTTTCGATAGTTGTAGGTATTAATTTATTGAATTAAAAAGGATAAATTACATAGCTACTGTCGATTTTTGCAAATTTAACATTGTGTTTTCAGGAGTTTACGTTGGTCGTGTGGTCTATTTAAAAGTCGCTGCGTATCATCGCTGGCCGTTTTATATACAGTTGCGTCGACGCGAGCTCCCCAATGAAAAATCTTACTTTTATTGCCCTATTCCTTGCCACGTTTCTTCCTGTTATCGCTCAAGCCGCCCCGGAATTGGTGGTCAGGAGTGGTTCAAAGGTTCTGGTCCTGGACCGGGATGAGCTGGAAACCTTCCCGCAAACCACGGTTACCACGTCCAGCCCCTATTACGACGGCACGGTTGAGTTCACCGGGCCGACCCTGAAGCGGGTGCTCGATACGTTCGGTCTCGGCGACCAGACACAGCTGACCTTCCGTGCCCTGAATGACTACCAGGTGAAAGGCACACTGGCCGAGCTTCTGGATCTGGATGCGATCATCGCGACCCGAATGGACGGCAGGAGCATGTCGGTCCGTAATCGCGGACCCTTCTGGATCATTCTGCCGTTGTCCGAGCGCCCGGAACTGGATCATGGGGACTACCATCGGTTCATGGTGTGGCAACTGGACCAGATCGAGTTGAATTGACGTGAACACAGATTCTGTATTGGCGCGCCTGTTCTCACGCACCACCATCATCTTTCTGTTTGTCACCGTGTTGTGCCTGGTTTCCGCGAGCTTCTATACCTACCTGGAAGATCGCAAGCTCGAGACGATTTCTCTCAGCACCATGCGGATGGGATCGTGGAACCTGGCCCAACTGGGGAACGAAGCCAGCGCCTTTGATCGGGAAATGGCGCTGATGGCCGCCGGGGTAGGGGATCCGGAAGAATTCATGCTGCGCTACGATGTGCTCTGGAGCCGTTACGACTACCTGCTCACCAGTAAGGAGTCTCTGCCGACCCGGCGTCATCAGGATAACAAACAGCGCCTGACGGCGTTATTCAACGGCCTCAAAGCGCTTGAGCCCGCCCTGGCTACCCGTCTTGGGAACCCGGTTGCCGATTGGTCCGCCGTGGCGACGGAATGGAACCGTCAGAAAGCCGCCATTCAACAACTGGTCATCGATAATTTTGTGGGGGATGAGACCGGGCAACTCATGATTGGGGTGGAGGCCTCCCGGGACCGACTTTCCAACCTCCGGTTCTTCACGCTGGCGGCTCTGGTTATCGTGTTCCTGTACATGGCATTCGCCTTCCTGTTTGTGCGCAAGCAATCCCGGACGGATCCCGTCACCGGCCTGCCCAACAGCAACTATCTGGCGTCAATACGTGGCGTTGATCCGGCCAGGATGATCGTTATTTGTGAAATCCGGCAGTTTCAGCTGGTGCTGAGCGAATACGGAAACGAGGCGGCGATAGAGCTGGCCCGGCTGTTCGCCGGCAAGCTCAAGGCACATCTGGGGACCGAGGATGAGGTCATTCAGCTGGGCCTGAGCGAATACGTCCTTCTTCTTGCTCCCGGACAGCATGGGACCAGTGAAGAGATGATGGAAGAGCTGGTGGCAGCCACGACTTTTGATTGGCGCGTGCACGAGTCCGACCTACCGATCTCGGCGGTGTTCGGGGTAGACCCCCCGTGCGAGGGCAATTGTCCGGGCTGGAATACCCGTTACCAGCAGGCCCATCGTGCTCTGGCGCAGGCCCATCTGAAGGGCGGAAGCTACTCCATCAACAACGAGGACCTGCGCCGACAGATTGAGGAAGAGCGGCAGATTTTCACGGGTCTGCGCAAGTTCCTGAAAGGTGAACCGGGCCCCTTGAGAC
The DNA here is from genome assembly GCF_039523335.1 of Marinobacter szutsaonensis. Lineage (NCBI taxonomy): Bacteria > Pseudomonadati > Pseudomonadota > Gammaproteobacteria > Pseudomonadales > Marinobacteraceae > Marinobacter > Marinobacter szutsaonensis. Next base: position 2,261,794 of record NZ_BAAAFC010000001.1, read on the forward strand.
TGAGCCTGGTGTACCAGCCGATCGTCAGTACCGAGAACCGTCACCTGATCACGGGCGCGGAGGTGCTGCTGCGGTGTCGCGATGACAACCTCGGGTTTGTCCCGCCGAACCGGGTGGTGGACCTGTGCGAACACTTCGGGCTGGGGGTCGAGTTCGGTCAGTGGTTGTTCCGCCAGATCGCCCGGGAAACCCGGCAGCTCTACCGGGACCTGGGTTATCGGGGCACGCTTTCCATCAACCTGAATCCGGCGATGCTGGGCGAACATCTGGTGGCGGACGTGAAGAACTTGCTGATCGAGCAGGGCATTCCAGCCTCGACCTTGTGCATGGAAATTACCGAGGACAACGCCGCTCTCGAATTCGAGCGGATCAATCAGCTGATCGACCGGCTCCATGAGCAGGGCGTGATCTTTGCTCTGGATGACTTCGGAACGGGTCATTCTTCCCTGGAGTATGTGCGTGAGCTGAAAGTCGATCGGGTCAAGATTGATCGCTGTTTCGTTGACGGCATCGAACTGGATGAGGACAAATCCCGCTTCCTGGGCTCCATTATCGCGATGGCCGATCAGGCCTACATGAAGAGCGTGATCGAGGGGGTGGAAAATGAACCCCAGTGGCAGAAGGTGTCAGAGCTGGGTGGCACCCTGATCCAGGGCTATCACGCGCACCGACCGATGCCGTTCAATGACTATATGGCGCTGCTGATGGACCCGAAGACCGGTTATCCCACCGAGACTTCGAGGCAGCTAGCTCCCTTTACGGACTATTGAGTACACCTTATGCGGATCGCAGCATTGATCAGGTTGTTGCTTGTCGCCCTTGCCGTCACTTCCGGTGCTGCGAGCGCGCAAGCCTCCAATGACATCCGGGAGGCCCGGGTTCTGACTTTCGGCATTGTGCCCCAGGAGTCCGCCAGCCGGCTGGCGGACCAGTGGACCCCTTTGATGCGTTACCTCTCAGACCGAATGGGGGTGCCGGTCCGGTTCATGACGGCGCCGGACATCCCCACGTTCGAGCAGCGGGTCCTGGATGGGCACTACGACATTGCCTATATGAACCCCTATCACTACGTGGAGTTCAGTCAGACGCCCGGTTACCGGGCCATTGTGCGGGAGGGCGACAAGCGCATCCGGGGCCTGGTCGTGGTCCCTGAGACCATGGCGGCGGAGAACCTGGAAGATCTCGAGGGCAAGACCATCGCCTTTCCGGCACCGGCCGCATTCGCCGCTACCATCCTGGTGCGGGCAGAGCTGGAGCGACTGGGTATCAACTATCAACCCAGGTTCGTGGGTTCCCACGAGTCTGTCTACCTGAATGTCAGCAAAGGCCTGGCGGCGGCCGGCGGTGGTATCGAGCGCACGTTCAACTCAGCTTTGAAAGAGGGTCTCAGCGGTGTGCGGGTGCTGTGGCGGTCGGAGGGTTTCACGCCCCATGCCTTCGCGGCTCATCCAAATCTGGATGACCGTCGTAAAGAGGCCGTCCGGGATTTACTGATCGGGTTGGCGGACAGCGATGAGGGGCGAGCACTGCTGGCGCGTGCCAATCTCGGGCGACTCACCCCGGCAGAAGATTCGGACTGGAATGACATCCGGGCGTTGGGCCTGGAATTTATCAAGACCTCGGGGGCACCTTGAAGTTATCCCTTCGAACCCAGGCCGTCATAGGCATTGGCCTGATCGAAATCGTAATGCTGATGATCCTGCTGTATTCGGTGTTCCAGTTCATCAGCCGATCAACGACCGAGGAAGTGGAGCGTCGGGCCCAGTCCATTGCCCGGGTATTTGCGGCAACGGCAGCTGACGATGTGCTGTCGTTCGATCTCGCTGCGTTGCAATCCTTTGTCGACGCGGTGTCGAGAACGTCCGGAACGTCGTTTGCCCGGGTGGTGGATTATCAGGGCCACCTGCTTGCCGAAGCCGGCAACTCGGATGCATTACTCAAACCTTTCCGGGAATCCAAAAACCTGGAAAGCCTGCCGGACCTGTATATGGCCAAGGCAACGATTGTGAAAGCGGGTCTGAATTACGGTCGGATCGAGATTGGTCTTGATCTTCGGAATCAGAAGCAGGGCATAGCTTCCTTGCGCGATCGCAGTCTGCTGATTGCTGCGCTGGAGGTGCTGTTGGCTGCCGTGTTCTCCATTGCTGCCGGGTATTATCTGGTTCGTCGGTTGAATCACATGCGTCAGGTGGTGGAGCGGGTTCGTTCCGGCGAAGTCCGCACCAGGATTCAGGATCCGATGTCCGATGAGGTCGCGGATCTGGCCCATGAAATCGATCGCCTGGTGGAACAGACGAACTGGGAACGGGACCGGCAGAATGAGCGGCTGCGGGAACTGGAAGAGCTGAATCAGTTGCTGCATCGCAAGATTTCCGAGTTGCAGCGGCGCCTCTGAAAAAAGACCCATCCCCCTCCAGCAGGTGGGGGATGGGCGCAAGAGCCAACCGTTTCACCGGTTGAGCGCAACTCCCGAAGCGTCAGTCAGCAGGGTTCGCAGCCCCTTGGGTGCCGGCCTCGGCTTCGGAGGTCAGAGATACTTCGGACAGGTCTTGCTGCAGTTTCTTGAGCAGGTGCAACAGGCTGACGCCGTCATCAAAACTCATTCCCTGCAGGGCCTGGCGGTAGAACTCGGTGATGGTGTCCTGCAGTTGATTCCAGAAGGCCCGGCCGGAATCGGTGAGCACCACCAGTCTTGCCCGTCGGTCCTGGGGGTCGGGAATCCGGACCACGTGGCCGTCCCGCTCCATGCGTTTGAGAACGCCGTCCAGGTTCTGGCGGCTGACGTACAGGTACTCCTTGAGCTGGTTGAAGGAGGTGCCTTTCTCGAACCCCTCCCGTGACAGCGCCCCCAGCACCGCCCACTGCACGGCGCTGATGCCCATTTCGTTCTGGACCTGGCGCTGCAGAATGTTTCCGGTCTGGAACAGCCGGAAAAACAGTCGGTTGGGTACGCCTCCGGATTCGTTGACGATCATCTGTGCTCCTGTCATGCCGCCCTGGCTCTCAGGCCAGGGCAGGCTGTCACCGGCACCCCGAATCGCGGAGGACATGGGGTGCGTCACCTGGGGAGGTACTCGCGCGCGATGATGTTCTTCATGATCTGCGCGGTACCGTCACCAATCTGCAGGCCAAGGACATCACGCAACCGCTGGGCAAAGGGCAGGTCTTCGCCCCAGCCGGTGTGGCCGTGGGCCAGCAGGCACTGTTTCACCACATCGAAAGCGAGCTTGGGGCCCCACCACTTGTTCATGGCGGCTTCGGCGTTATGGGGCAGGTTGTTGTCCTTGAGCCAGAGCGCATGGTAGCACTGCATGCGCGCGGCATGAACGTAGGTCTGGTATTCCGCCAGCGGATGGGTCAGGCCCTGGAAGGCAGACAGGTTCTGGCCAAAGGCCGTGCGCTCGGTCAGCCACTGCCAGGTTTCTTCCAGGGATTGCTGGGCCACCGCCAGGCACTGCAGGCCGATCAGCGCCCGGCTGTAGTCGAAACCCTGCATGACCTGTTTGAAGCCTTTCCCTTCGTCACCCATCATGTGGCTGGCGGGCACTTCCACGTTGTCGAAGAAGATGGAGCCGCGGCCGATGGCGCGCTGACCGTTATCTTCAAAACGGGTGGTGGTGATGCCCGGGCTGTCCATGGGCACCAGGAACGCACTGATCCCGGAGGCGCGCTGCTCCACCGTGCCGGTGCGGGCGAATACCACCGCGACATCAGCCTGGTCGGCCATGGAGATGGAGGTTTTCTCGCCGTTGAGCACGTAGACATCGCCCTTTTTCTCGGCTTTCAGGCGCAGGTTGGCGGCGTCGGAACCGCCATGGGGCTCGGTAAGGGCGATACAGGCCACTTTCTGGCCGGAGGTCATGCCGTGCAGCCACTCCTTTGCCAGGTCCGGCGCGGCGTGGCTGGCTATGATCTGGCCGTTAAGGGAGGTCAGCAGGGGAATGTAGCCAACGTTGAAATCCCCTTTGGAAATTTCCTCGATGATCAGGCCACTGGTGACACAGTCCATACCGCTGCCACCGAACTCTTCCGGCAGCTCACCGCCGAGCAGACCCATCTCGCCGAGCTGGCGGATAACATCCTTTTCGATGACCCCTTCCTGATCGCGCTTGCGATAGCCCGGAGCCAGCACCTCGGCGCTGAAACGGGCCACAACCTCGCGAATCGCGTTCTGTTCTTCATTGAATCCGAAATTCATGGTGTTCTCCGGGCGTTGTCTGTGACCCGGCGGTGCGTGGCCACCGGGTCGATCGGCTTACTTGTAGAATTTCCGGAAGTCCGGCTTGCGCTTTTCCTTGAAGGCGTTGACGCCTTCCTTGGACTCGTCGGTGTCGTAGTAGAGGCTCAGGGCCTGCATGCCCAGGGCGCCAATGCCGGCAATGTTGTCGCTGTCGGCGTTGAAGGAGCGCTTGGCGATGGTCAGGGCCGTGGGGCTCTTCTCCAGGATTTCCTCACACCACTTCTGTACCTCTTCGTCCAGCCGCTCGGGCGGGACCACAGCATTGACCAGGCCCCATTCCAACGCCTGCTGCGCGCTGTACTTGCGGCACAGGTACCAGATTTCCCGGGCCCGTTTCTCGCCCACAACCCGCGCCAGATAGGCGGTGCCAAAACCGGGATCGACCGAGCCGACCTTGGGGCCGACCTGACCGAAGATGGCGGTTTCCGAGGCGATGCTCAGGTCACAGATCACGTGCAGCACGTGGCCGCCGCCGATTGCGAACCCGTTGACCCGGGCGATCACCGGCTTGGGTACTTCGCGGATGGTGCGCTGCAGTTCTTCCACCGGCAGGCCGATCAGGCCGCGACCGTCGTACTGGCCTTCATGCGCGCCCTGGTCACCGCCGGTGCAGAACGCCTTGTCACCGGCACCGGTGAACACGATGACGCCGATGTCCTTGTTCCAGCCGGCGCGGTTGAAGGCGTCCAGTAGCTCCATGCAGGTCTGGCCCCGGAAGGCGTTGTAACGGTCCGGCCGGTTGATGGTGATGGTGGCGACGCCGTTGTTTTCGTCGTACAGAATGTCTTCATAATTCATGGTGCGTTCTCCTAAATCGTGTAGCTGGTCGCTTAGCCGGCCATGGTCAGGCCGCCGGACACACTGATCACCTGGCCGGTGATGAAGTTGGCGTCGTCACTGGCGAGCAGGGCGATGATGCCGGGGTAATCGTCCGGCTGGGCCAGGCGTTTCATGGGCACGGCGTTGCGGAAGGCTTCCAGCAGTTTCTCCGGGTTGGGTGCAGATTCCGCCACGCCCTTGAGCAGGGCGGTGTCGGTGGGGCCGGGGCAGACCACGTTAAGGCACACGTTCTTGGTGGCCAGTTCCCGGGCCACGGTCTTGCTGAAGCCCACCAGGCCGGCCTTGCAGGCGGCGTAGACCGACTCGCCGGAGGAACCGACCCGGGCGGCATCGGAAGCCACATTGATGACCTTGCCGCCGCCGGCGGCCACCATCTTCGGCAGCACCACGTGGTGCATGTTAAGGGCGCCGGTCAGGTTGACCGCGATCAGCTGGTCCCACAGTTTCGGTTCGGTCTTGAGGAACGGGATGAAGCGGTCGAAACCGGCGTTGTTCACCAGCACCGTGGGCACACCAAGATCGGTCTCGATGGCCGCCACGGTCTCGGTGATGGCGGCGTAGTCAGTGATATCCGCGGCATAGGCGCGAGCGGTACCGCCGGCTTCGGAGATCAGGTCAGCCGTGGCCTGGGCGGCACTCTCGTCCCGATCCAGGACGGCCACCAGGCAGCCTTCCTCGGCAAAGCGCTGGCATACGGCGCGGCCGATGCCGCCCCCGCCGCCGGTCACGATGACTGTTTTTCCGTTAAGGCCTCTCATGATGAATTGCTCCTGTTGCTGTTCAATCAATGGGATCAACCGCGCTTGGCCGGTTCCAGACGAACCTCTTTGGCCTGCTCGCGCAGTTTGAATTTCTGGATCTTGCCGGAGGCGGTGCGGGGCATAGCCTCGATTACTTCCAGGTATTCCGGCAGGTAGTTCTTGGACAGTTGTTGTTCGGTCAGGTAGGCCTTGACTTGGTCCAGGGTCAGGTCGGTGGCGTTCTCGTCCAGGGTGACGTAGGCACACAGGCGCTCGCCCAGGCGTTCGTCCGGACAACCGACCAGGGCCACATCGACAATGCCCGGGAACTTGTAGAGCAGGTTCTCCACCTCAACCACCGGGATGTTCTCGCCACCACGAATCACCACGTCCTTGGTGCGGCCGGTGATGCGGATGTAGCCGTCCTTGTCCATGCGCGCGAGGTCGCCGGTGTTGAACCAACCGTCCTCGTCCACGCCGTAGAGTTCGGGCCGTTTCAGGTAGCCGACAAACAGGCTGGAGCCCCGGACCAGCAGACTGCCTTCCTCTCCGGCCGGCAGTTCGTTGCCCTGGAAGTCGGTGACTTTCACTTCCATCCAGGGCAGGGCCTTACCGTCAGACTGGCTGGCCCGCTCGGCCGGATCTTCCGGGCAGGTCATGGTGACGGCACCGTTTTCGGTCATGCCCCACGCCGAGACAATCTTTGCCTTGAGCACCTTGCCGGCTTGCTCAACCACAGCACTGGGGATCGGTGCGCCGGCGGAAACGAAGATGCGCAGGGAATCCAGTTCGCCCTCATGATTGGGGGCGGTTTTGACCAGGTCGGCGAGGAAGGGGGTGGCGGCCATGGTGAAGGCCGGCTTCTCGGCGCCAATCACCTTGCAGACGTATTCTGCGTCCCAGATGTCCTGGAGGATGGCGGTGGTGCCCAGGTAAACCGGCATCATTATGCCGTACAGAAAGCCGGTCTGGTGGGCCACCGGGGAGGCCATCAGCACCTTGTCATCCGAGCTCAGGTGCAGCCGGTCGGCATAGGGCCGCACATTGGAGAACAGGGTGTTGGAGGTGTGCATGACGCCCTTGGGCTCGCCGGTGGTACCGGAGGTGTAGAGGATCTGGATGGCGTCGTCGGCGGTGAGCTGGCGCTCGGCAAACAGGGCCTTGGTGTCCTGCTTTTCTTCCCAGGCGGTCTCTACCAGACGCTGCTCGAAGCTGCGTTCGCCCTCGCCGCCAATCACCAGCAGGGTTTCCAGGTTGGGCAGTTCGGCGCGGATGCCGTCGATCATGGCCTCGTAATCGAAGCCCCGGAAGACCTTGGGAATCACCAGCAGTTTGGCTTCGCCATGCTTAAGCATGAAGCGCAGTTCACGCTCCCGGAAGATGGGCATGAGCGGGTTCAGGATGGCGCCGATGCGCATGCAGGCCAGGTGCAGGGCCGTGGTCTGCCACCAGTTCGGCAGCTGGCATGCCACCACGTCGCCTTTGCCGATGCCCATGGCCGCCAGGCCTGCCGCCATACGGGTGACCTTGTCATTGAGTTCCCGATAGCTGAGGGCGGTGCGGGTGTCACCGGTGACCTGGTAACCGACGATGGCTTCCCGGTCCGGGGTGCTGGCCACGGCCTGGTCCAGGTAGTCGGTGATGAGCTTGTCGTTCCATGCGCCGCTCTCGACCATGGCGGCGCGGCGTTCCGGATTGAGAGTGATGCCTGTTTCCATCTGATTCACCTGTTGTGTCCGGTTTGTTGTTGTTGGGAGGCCTGACCGAAAAGCGGGTCGTTGCCTTGTCAGTTTCAACATACGCCTTCTCAAAATAATATGTCAACATGTTGCCTTAAAAAATATTCGGGTGTAGTCTTTTTTGAATTGGAGACATCAACACATGCAGCTTTTTTAAAACAGTAATAAGAAATCGCCTCTTAGTGGAGATGGTTATGGGATACAGCAACATATTGCTTGAAAAGCACGAGGCCGTGTCGCTCATCCGGCTCAACCGGCCGAAGGTGCACAACGCGCTCAACAATGCACTGATGAACGAGTTGAGCGAGGCCCTCGACACTCTCGAGGCGGACGAATCCATCCGCGCCATTGTCATCACCGGCAACGAGAAGGCGTTTGCCGCCGGAGCCGATATTTCCGAGGTCCATGCCCTGGATTTTTCCCGGGCCTACCGGGAGCGCTTCATCTCCGCCAACTGGGAAACCGTGACCCGCTGTCGTAAACCGGTGATTGCCGCCGTAGCCGGCCTTGCGTTGGGCGGTGGCTGTGAGCTGGCGATGATGTGCGATCTGCTGATCGCGGCCGATACCGCCCGCTTTGGTCAGCCGGAAGTGAAGATTGGCACTCTGCCTGGGGCCGGGGGCACCCAACGCCTCGCCCGGGCCATCGGCAAGGCTAAAACCATGGATCTGTGCCTGACCGGGCGGACCATGGATGCGGAGGAGGCCGAACGCAGTGGCCTGGTGAGTCGGGTAGTGCCGGCAGAGCGGCTGCTGGAGGAGGCGCTGGCGGTGGCAAATGACATTGCCGGTTACTCGCAGATGGCCACCATGATCAACAAAGAGGCCGTGAACCAGGCGTTCGAGACCACCCTGCGTGCCGGGGTGGAATACGAGCGTCGTCTGCTGTGGTCCAGTTTTGCCAGCGAGGATCGCAATGAGGGTATGACAGCTTTCCTCGAAAAACGTCAGCCCGAGTGGAAGCACCGGTAACCTTTAAAAGCTCAGGAGCGATTATGGATATTCATTTCACCCCCGAAGAGCTGGCTTTCCGCAGTGAGGTACGGGCCTTTCTGGAACAGAATCTGCCGGCTGATATTGCCGAGAAAGTCCGTCTGGGCCGTCGACTCTCCAAAGAGGATCACCAGCGCTGGCAGAAGATCCTCAACAAGCAGGGCTGGTATGCCGTTAACTGGCCGGTGGAGTATGGCGGCACCGGCTGGTCCGTGGTTCAGAAGCACATCTTTGACGAGGAGTGTGCCGCTGCCGGAGCGCCCAGGTTGGTCGCCTTCGGCGTGAATATGGTCGCGCCGGTCATCATCAAGTTTGGCACCCAGGCCCAGAAGGATTACTACCTCCCACGGATTCTGCGCAGCGAGGACTGGTGGTGCCAGGGCTATTCCGAGCCCGGTGCCGGTTCCGACCTCGCTTCCCTGAAAACTCGGGCCGAGCGCGATGGCGATCATTACGTGGTTAATGGTCAGAAGACCTGGACCACCCTCGGCCAGCATGCCAACCGGATTTTCTGTCTGGTCCGCACCGACCCTTCGGCAAAGAAGCAGGAGGGCATCTCGTTCCTGTTGATCGACATGGATACCCCCGGCATTACTGTGCGTCCGATCATCACCCTGGATGGCGAACACGAGGTCAACGAGGTGTTCTTCGACAACGTTCGGGTGCCGGTAGAAAACCTGGTGGGCGAGGAGAACAAGGGCTGGACCTGCGCCAAGTACCTGCTCACTCACGAGCGCACCGGTCAGGCTGGCATCGGACTCTCCAAGGCGGCCCTGGCCCACCTGAAAGACATTGCCGGCGCCGAGACTGTGGCCGGCCGGCCACTGATTGACGACCCGTTGTTCCGCGCCCGTATTGCCGAGGTGGAAATGCGCCTGATGGCGGTGGAAATGAGCACCCTGCGGATTCTGGCCGCCACCCGCGACGGTGGCGTACCGGGCGCTGAGAGTTCATTGCTGAAGATCCAGGGCTCCGAGATCCGGCAGGCGATCAGTGGTCTGATGCGCAAGGCGCTCGGACCCAATGCACTGCCATTCCTGGAGCCCGAGCTGGAGCCGGAGTTTGACGGCGAGCCGTTGTACCGGGATTACAGTGCCTCCCCGGCTAGCCAGTATTTCAATCTGCGCAAACTGTCGATCTACGGCGGGTCCAACGAAATTCAGAAGAACATCATCGCCAAGCAGGTTCTGGAGCTGTAGGAGGGCGCCATGAATTTTGAATTGAATGAAGAACAACAGATGCTGGCGGACACCGTTGAGCGTCTGGTCCGAAACACCTATGGCTTTGAGCAGAGAGAGGCTTTTTACCAGAGTCCCCAGGGGTACAGTCCCGAGTTCTGGCGGCAGTTGTCGGAGCTCGGCATCACCTCCGTACCGATTGCGACTGACTATGAAGGTTTTGGCGGCACCGGCGTCGAGAACATGCTGGTGATGAAGGAACTTGGGCGTGGCCTGTGCCTCGAACCTTACCTGCACTCCCAGGTATACGCGGCCGGCCTGATCCAGCAGCTTGGCTCCGTGGAGCAGCGGCAGAAAATCCTGCCGTCAGTGGCATCGGGCGAACAGTTGCTGGCGGTGGCAGACGAAGAAGCGGGCACCCACTTCCATCCGGAGGCCAGCGAATGCACCGCCGTTCCCTGTGAACGGGGCTGGCGTCTGAGTGGCCACAAACGAGTGGTTATCGGGGGCGAGCTTGCCCACACTATTCTGGTAACCGCCCGAATGAGTGACGGAGACGGGGTCAGCCTGTTTTTGCTGGACCCGGCAGCGGAGGGAGTCTCTCGCACCGGCTACCCCTGCATTGACGGCCCCAGGGCCTGTGATCTGGAGCTCTCCGACGTCTACGTTGAGGCGGATGCTCTGATCGGCCCCGCGGGCAAGGCGGGGCCGGCACTGGCCTACCAGCGCGGCCGGGCTTTGGCGGCGCAGTGCGCCGAGGCGCTGGGCAGTATGGAAGAAGCCTTCCGTCTGACTCTGGAGTACCTGAAAACCCGCCAGCAGTTCGGCTCGCCGATTGGCCGTTTCCAGGCCCTGCAGCACCGGATGGCGGAAATGCGGGGAGAGCTGGAGCTGGCCCGCTCAATGACCATTCTGGCGGCATGCGTGGCAGATGACCCGGATTCGAGCGAGCGCAGCCGCCGGCTGGCAGCCGCCAAGTTTGTCGTCGCCCGGGCGTCAGAGCTGATTGCAGAGCAGTCCATACAGTTGCATGGGGGCATCGGCATGACCTGGGAATACTCACTGGCACACCACGCCAAGCGCCTGGTGATGCTCACCCATCAGTTCGGGGACGACGATTTCCACCTCGGACAGTATTCGGCTCTGCTGGAGATTCCCCGGCAGGCTTCACGGCAGGTGGCCTGACAGCCAGCCATCAAGACAAGATCAACAAACGGAGACAACCAACATGGCCAACCAAGCAAGTTTCAACTGGGAAGACCCGCTGTTGCTGGACCAGCAGCTGACCGAAGAAGAGCGCATGGTGCGCGACAGTGCCCGCCAGTTTGCCGAAAGCAAGCTCCGGCCCCGGGTGCTGGAAGCCTTCCGCAACGAGAAGACCGATCCGGAGATCTTCCGGGAAATGGGCGAGACCGGCCTGCTCGGCGCCACCATCCCCGAGCAGTACGGTGGCAGCGGCCTGAACTACGTGTGCTATGGCCTCATTGCCCGGGAAATCGAGCGGGTGGATTCCGGTTACCGTTCCATGATGAGTGTGCAGTCGTCCCTGGTGATGGTGCCCATCTACGAATTCGGCAATGAGGAAACCCGCCAGAAGTACCTGCCGAAACTGGCCTCCGGCGAGTGGATCGGCTGCTTCGGCCTGACCGAGCCGGATCACGGTTCCGACCCCGGCAGCATGGCGACCCGGGCGCGCAAGGTGGACGGAGGTTACCGCCTCACCGGCAGCAAGATGTGGATCACCAACAGCCCGATTGCCGATGTGTTCGTGGTCTGGGCCAAGGACGATGATGGCGCGATCCGGGGCTTCGTGCTGGAGAAGGGCTGGGAAGGCCTGAGCGCACCGGCGATTCACGGCAAGGTCGGCCTGCGTGCTTCCATTACCGGTGAAATCGTCATGGACGGGGTGTTTGTCCCGGAAGAAAACGCCTTCCCGGACGTGCGGGGGCTGAAGGGCCCGTTTACCTGCCTGAACTCGGCCCGTTATGGCATTTCCTGGGGTGCCCTTGGCGCCGCCGAGGACTGCTGGCACACCGCCCGTCAGTACGTGCTCGATCGCAAACAGTTCGGTCGGCCGCTTGCGGCCAACCAGCTGATCCAGAAGAAGCTGGCGGACATGCAGACCGACATTACCCTGGCGCTGCAGGGGTGTCTGCGCCTTGGTCGCATGAAGGACGAAGGTACGGCGGCTGTGGAAATCACCTCCATCATGAAGCGCAATTCCTGTGGCAAGGCCCTGGATATCGCCCGCCTGGCCCGGGACATGCTCGGTGGCAACGGCATCAGTGACGAATTCGGGGTGGCGCGGCACCTGGTGAACCTGGAAGTCGTGAACACCTACGAAGGCACCCACGATGTGCATGCCCTGATTCTGGGCCGTGCCCAGACCGGTATTCAGGCCTTCTTCTGACATCTTTTTTATCATTTTTTCAGAAAGCGACCGCATTTTGCTGTAAATCGGTTAAAATGCGGTCGCCCAGCAGGGCTTTATTTAGTAATATTACGAAAATATTCGGGGTCGGCGAGAGCAGCCGGTCTTTCTTGTTGTTATTAAGACCAAAAGCGGTCAAAAAATGTACCTTCGGACCACGCCCCGGTACATAAATATCAAGGAAGATTCGGGCCCTTCGCCACATAATTCCAACAATCCGTTTTCTCAGAAGATCTCTGCAATGCCCACTACCGTGTTTTCCGGCTTCACCCACAATTTCCTTGGCAAGGCGCCTGTCTGGTACAAGCAGGCCATACTGCTGTTCCTGATTGCCAACCCGATTGTGATGTATGTGCTTGGCCCGGGCGTGGCGGGGTGGTTGCTGATCGGCGAGTTCATTTTCACCCTGGCCATGGCACTGAAATGCTACCCGTTGCTGCCGGGGGGCCTGCTCGCGGTGGAAGCGTTGCTGATCGGGCTGACTACGCCGGATGCGGTGTATCTGGAGGTGCTGACCAACTTCCCGGTGATCCTGCTGCTGATGTTCATGGTGGCCGGTATCTACTTCATGAAGGAACTGCTGCTGGTCACCTTCACCCAGATCCTGGTCGGAGTCCGCTCCAAGTCGGCGCTGTCCCTGCTGTTCTGCAGTGCGGCGGCGGTGCTTTCGGCGTTCCTGGATGCCCTGACCGTCACCGCGGTGATCATCTCCGTGGCAGTGGGCTTCTACTCGGTTTATCACAAGGTGGCGTCCGGTAAGGGCTACCAGCACTCTGACCACAACGCCAACAGTGACGAGGAAGTGATCGAGCTGCACCGGGAAGACCTGGAAAACTTCCGGGCCTTCCTGCGCAGCCTGTTGATGCATGGTGCTGTGGGTACCGCGTTGGGTGGCGTGACCACGATGGTGGGGGAGCCCCAGAATCTGCTGATTGCCAAGGTCGTGGGCTGGGATTTCATCGGCTTCTTCCTGAGCATGGCGCCGGTGAGTCTGCCCGTACTGGTGGGTGGTCTGGTGACCTGCTGGGCTTTGGAGAAGCTGCGCTGGTTCGGCTATGGCGGGCGTTTGCCGAAGCCCGTGCGCCGGGTGCTGGAAGAGTTCGCCGAGAACGAGCGCAACAAGCGTACCAAGGCGGATCAGGCGGCACTGTGGGTGCAGGCTGCCGCGGCTGCAATCCTGGTTATCGGTCTGGCGTTCCACCTGGCAGAGGTGGGCCTGATCGGCCTGCTGGTGATTATCCTGGTTACCTCCTTTACCGGCATCACCGACGAGCACCAGATCGGCAAGGCATTCCAGGAGTCCCTGCCGTTCACCTCACTTCTGGTGGTGTTTTTTGCCGTGGTTGCCGTTATCCACGAGCAGCACCTGTTCAAGCCGATTATTGATTACGTGCTCTCCCTGCCGGAAAGCGAACAGCCGGGCATGTTCTTCCTCGCCAACGGCCTGCTCTCCATGATCAGTGACAACGTGTTCGTGGCCACGGTTTACATCAGCGAGGTCAAACAGGCCCTGGATGCCGGCGCCATCAGTGTCGAGCATTTCCGGGATCTGGCGGTGTCCATCAACACCGGCACCAACCTGCCCAGCGTGGCAACCCCCAACGGCCAGGCCGCCTTCCTGTTCCTGCTGACCTCCGCGATTGCTCCGCTGGTGCGCCTTTCCTACGGGCGCATGGTCTGGATGGCACTGCCCTACACCCTGGTGATGGGCGGCATTGGCCTGTATTTCGTGGTCTACCATATCTGACAAGTTGCGGGATTTGCGCCACGCGTCAGTGCAGACTCCCGAAGTTCTGGTACTCTAATCTGCAGAGAAATTTGCAGAACTGGAGATCATGAATAGTCGCGCGCAGTTGTCCTCCGGATTCCGGGAGGTTCGGTTTACGGTCCGGTTTTGTGCCTGGGCGATCATGGCCCTGTTGGCTATCGCAGCCTCTTCGTCCGCTGCGGAGCCCACCGGGGATCGCCGGGTTATCACCATTGCCTACAACGAATTCCCGCCCTTTGCCCATCACACCCAATCCGGCGAGGCCTCCGGCCTGATTATCGAAATGACCCGCAAGGTGGTTGAAGAGGCAGGCTATGAGCCCGAATTCCTGTTTCTGCCCATCAGCCGGATCTACCTCTACCTGAAAAACGGCACGGTGGATGCCTGGCCCGGGCTGACCAACATTCCCCAGCTGAAGGGGGAAGTCCTGGAAAGCTGGGCCCAACCACTCACTGTGCAGCTCAGCGCCTGGTACCTGGAGGGCAATCCGCCCCTGAATCACTTTGATGACCTCCAGGGCAAGACCGTGATCGTGATCGGAGGCTACACCTACGCCGGCATGATCCAGTGGTTGCGGGAGTCCGACCAGATTCTGGTCACCGAGGCTCCGAATCACCGGGCGGCCATCGATATGCTCAAGCGCCGGAGGGGCGACTACGTTCTGGATTACCGTGCACCGGTACAGGAAATCCTGACGGAACCGTCCGACCGCGTGGTGAGGGAATCGCAAGTCCGCTCCCGGACCGCAGCCTGGCTGTTCTCCCTCGCCAACCCGCGGGCGGCGATTCTCCGGGAAGAGTTTGATGACGCCTACCTGCGCCTGGTGCAGCGGGGTGAACTACCGGCGATCTACCCGAACAGCCATGGCTACGTGATTCCCGGTTTTCCCGAAGCCTACCGCTGAGTTCCGATTCGTTCAGGGCATGAGGATGAGGTCCCGGTACCAGGCAGTGGCTCGCTCTCCGGTGTTGTCCGAATCGGACATGATGGCGATACCCACCACCGGTGGCGGATCCTCGCCGAAGGCCTTGCGGTAGTCCGCCACGATATCCCGTTCCACGCTGACCCATTGGCCGACCTGACTGCCGCCGGAGTTTACCGCCACCATCATGGTCCGGTCAGTGTAGGAATTGGCGATGAATTCCCCCTCGGGCAGTTTGTTGGCCCAGATGTAATTGAGGGCATTGCCGGGCAGGGTCTCCCCGAACAGTACTTCCACCGTCTTGCGTTTGGCCCGCTCGAAGAACCCGGCGTCCTCGGGCTGGAACTCGAAGGCCACGTAGATCCGGGCCGGGTAGTCGTCGCCGGATTTTTCCCGGGCGTTGCCGCCTTCGAACACGTTCGAGACCTTCCACTGCCAGGCCAGCTTCAGGCTGTTATCCGGTTCCAGCTTCAGGCGGGTGATCAGACCTGAGGCACCACCCTCGGTGGTGGCCCTGACCACCTGTTGGCCATCCTCCTGCACGAGTTCATAGCGGGTGTGCCGGTCGATCTTCGGGAAGTGCAGCGGCTCCCAGCCATCATCCAGCGACCCGATCTGCGAGAAAGGCGGTATCGGATTGTTGACGGCCAGGGCCTGGGCGCCCAACGCCGCAGACACGGTGATGCCGGCCAGCCAGTACCAGCGAGAGTTCATGGCCTACCCCTTGTGATGGTGTTTCAACGAAGACAGGGCAATGGCGGAAAAGTGCCTTGTCCCGATGCTGTTACGTGTATATAGTGCTTCTATCCTTGGTCAACTACCAGATGTTGTGATCATTCACTGATCACCTCCGGTAGTCGGGAATCCGGTGAGAATCCGGAACTGACGCGCAGCGGTATTGGGGAACGAGCGTGGCACGATGACACTGGCATCCGCCGGGAAGTCGCCACGCAAGGCCGAATCGAACGATTCACGCCCCTGAGTCCGAAGACCTGCCAGGGATCAGGAGCCACTAACACCGGCTTCTGGACTGCACCTTCGCGACTCAGGGTGAGCAGACCGGTTCCCGTTGCCTGTTCTCCAGGCAAAGTGTGCCCCTGCATTCGCGAAGGTGAAATGGAACCAACGCGAACTCAGGAGAGCACCATGACTGCTACCGCCTTCGCCGAACCACCGGCAGCTTCCACCGATACCGAATCCCTTCAGGTAATTAAACGCAACGGCACCCTGGTTGGATTCAATCCGGCCAAAATCAGTGTTGCCGTCACCAAGGCCTTCCTTGCCGTGGAAGGTGACAAGGCCGCTGGCTCTGCCCGAATCAACGATGCCGTACACCGGGTGACCGAACAGGTGGTCCAGGCCATCAGCCGGCGCCTGAAAGCCGGCGGTAAAGTCCACATCGAGGATATCCAGGACCAGGTGGAACTGGCGCTGATGCGGGCCGAGGAACAGAAAGTGGCCCGGGCCTACGTGCTGTACCGGGAAGAGCATGCCCGCAAGCGTGCGGTGGAAGAACCCATGGAGGCGCACCCGCATCTGACCGTTAAAAAGGCGGACGGCAGCATCGCCCCGCTGGATCTGGGCCTGATGAAGCTGCAGGTGGAACAGGCCGCCACCGGCCTCGACGGCATTGACGGCGAATCCCTGGTGGACGATGCCCTGCGCAACCTGTACGACGGCATCGAAGAAACCGAAGTGCTCTCGGCCTTGGTCATGACCGCCCGTAGCCGGATCGAGCAGGAGCCGGACTACAGCGCCGTCACCGCCCGCCTGCTGCTGGAACAGCTGCGACTTGAGGCTGCCGAGGCGCTGGACCTGCCCCGGAATCAGTCCTTGGCGGAGGTTTATCCACAGGCCCTGAGTGCGTTCATCCACGCCGGTATCCGTTACGAACTGCTGGACGAAGCCCTGGCGGCCTTCGATCTGGAGCGCCTCGGCGAGGCCCTGAAACCCGAGCGCGATCACCAGTTCGGCTTCCTCGGCCTGCAGACCCTTTACGACCGTTACTTCCTGCACTGGAACAAAGCCCGGCTGGAACTGCCCCAGGTGTTTTTCATGCGCGTGGCCATGGGCCTGGCCCTGCGGGAAGACGACCCCAATGCCCGCGCCATCGAGTTCTACGAGTTGCTGTCCAGCTTCGACTACATGGCGAGCACGCCGACCCTGTTCAACTCCGGCACCCGACATTCCCAGCTGTCCTCCTGCTACCTGACCACCGTGCAGGACGATCTCGAAAGCATCTACGGCGCCATCCGCGACAACGCCATGCTCTCCAAGTGGGCCGGCGGCCTGGGCAACGACTGGACCCCGGTGCGGGCGCTCGGCTCCCACATCAAGGGCACCAACGGCCAGAGCCAGGGCGTGGTGCCGTTCCTGAAAGTGGTGAACGACACCGCCGTGGCCGTCAACCAGGGTGGCAAGCGCAAGGGCGCGGTCTGCGCCTATCTGGAGAGCTGGCACCTGGACATCGAGGAATTCCTGGAACTGCGCAAGAACACCGGCGACGAGCGCCGCCGTACCCACGACATGAACACCGCCAACTGGGTGCCGGACCTGCTCATCGAGCGCATGCGCGAGGACCGCGACTGGACCCTGTTTTCCCCCAGCGACGTACCGGACCTGCACGACCTGTACGGCAACGCCTTCCGGGAGCGCTACGAGCATTACGAAGCGCTGGCGGAGCAAGGCAGGATCAAGCTGGCGAAGAAAATCCCGGCCAAACAGCTGTGGCGCAAGATGCTGACCGTGCTGTTCGAGACCGGCCACCCCTGGATCACCTTCAAGGACCCCTGCAACCTGCGCTCGCCCCAGCAGCACCGGGGCGTGGTTCACAGCTCCAACCTGTGCACCGAGATCACCCTGAACACCCGCGAGGATGAGATTGCGGTCTGCAACCTGGGTTCGGTGAACCTGGCCGCCCATATCGTCGGCGGGGAGCTGAACGTGCAGCGCCTGGAACGCACCGTCACCACCGCAGTACGGATGCTCGATAACGTCATCGATATCAACTACTACGCCGTGCCCCAGGCGCGGAACTCCAACCTGAAACACCGCCCCGTGGGCCTGGGCCTGATGGGCTTCCAGGACGCGCTCTACCAGCTGGGCCTGCCGTACTCCAGTCCCGAGGCGGTGGAGTTTGCCGATGTTGCCATGGAGCAGCTCAGCTACTTTGCCATCCGCGCCTCTGCCACCCTGGCGGGCGAACGCGGCGCCTACGAGACCTATGAAGGCTCACTCTGGCACCAGGGCATCCTGCCCATCGACTCTATCAACCTGCTGAAGAAAAACCGCCGGGATGGAGACTGCTCGGTGAACACCGACACGCGCCTGGACTGGACCCCGGTGCGTGATCTGATTGCCAAAAACGGCATGCGCAACAGCAACGTCATGGCCATCGCGCCCACCGCCACCATCTCCAACATCGTCGGAGTGTCCCAGTCCATCGAGCCGGCGTACCAGAACCTGTTCGTCAAATCGAACCTCTCCGGCGAGTTCACGGTGGTGAACCCCTCTCTGGTTCGTGACCTCAAGGCCGAGGGCCTGTGGGACAACGTCATGGTCAACGACCTCAAGTACTTCGACGGCTCGGTGCAGCAGATCGACCGCATCCCGGCGGAACTGAAGGCCCGCTATGCGACCGCCTTCGAGATCGATGCGCGATGGCTGGTGGAAGCGGCTGCCCGGCGCCAGAAATGGCTCGACCAGGCCCAGAGCCTGAACCTGTATATGGCCGAACCCAGCGGCAAGAAGCTTGATGCCCTGTATCAGCTGGCGTGGGAGCGTGGGCTCAAGACCACCTATTACCTGCGTTCCCTGGGGGCCACCGGCGCCGAGAAAACCGCGCCGGTCGCCGCGCCGCAACCGCAGGTGTGTTCTATCGATAATCCGGACTGCGAAGCCTGTCAGTAACCACTTATTTTTTCTGAAAGCCCGGGGACAGAATGCAATTCTGTCCCCTACCAGGAGGACAACACTATGCTGGATTGGGACGACGAACCAAAAACCGAATCCAAGGCAGCCACCCCAAATGGCCCGGCTCCGGTCAACGTGGACGACAAGCGGGTCATCAACGGCGAGACCGACATCAACCAACTGGCACCGTTCAAGTACCCCTGGGCCTGGGAGTACTTCATGAACGCCAACAAGAACCACTGGACCCCGCTGGACGTGAACATGGCCCAGGACGTCCACGACTACCACCACCGCCTGAACCCGGCGGAGAAGCACGTGTACGAGAACGTGCTGGCCTACCTCACCACCTCCGACATCCTGGCCATGCGCAACATCGGCCTGGCGGTGATGGAGAAGATGAGCGCGCCGGAGCTGCAGATCTACCAGGCCCGGCAGGTGTACGAGGAATCCATGCACACCTGGGCCTACCAGCACTGCATCGAAACCCTGAACCTGAACCAGAGCGAGATCTACAACCGCTACCGCGTGGTGCCGGAGATCCACGGCAAGATCCGGATGGCCAACCGCCGGCTCGACGCCGCCATGCGCCCGGACATGGACCTGCGTAACCCGGATGACCTGCAGGAATTCGTCATGTCCTACCTGTTCTTCGCCGCGGTGTTCGAGGGCGCGTGGTTCTATAACGGCTTCAGCCCAATCTTTGCCCTCCAGCGTCGCGGCCTGATGCGCGGTACCGGCGAGCAACTGCAGTACATCCTGCGGGATGAGGCCATGCACTTCTCCTTTGGCCTGAAAGTGGTGAACCAGATCCTCGAGGAAGAAAACATTACCCTGGACCCGAAAGCGGTGCGCGAGATGTGGGATGAATCCGAGGCGGCTGAAACCGCCTACGCCAACTACATCCTGCGGGATCCCATTCTGGGTTATTCGGCGGAATACCACAGCGAACAGTTTCGCTTTGTGGCCAACCGGCGGGCCCGCACCGTGGGGCTGGAAGAGCCGTTCCCCGGGGCGAAGAACGTCTCGCCCTGGCTTGATGAACAGGCCACCCTGCGCAAGGAGAAGAACTTCTTCGAAACCCGGGTGATCGAGTACCAGACCGGCGCGCAGCTGGAGTGGTAAGCCGGTAGGGAAGGGCGGAGCTGCCCGATCTGTCGGGCAGCTCCGGATGGGTTATTTCCGGGCCATGGCCTCCAGCATCCGGTTCACCGCGTCCAGGTGCTCTGGCTCGTTGTGGCACATGCCCTGGAAGCAGGCGCAGATGTCCAGGAAGTCCTTCAGTTCCGTGCGCTGGGCCATCTTCATCAGGCGCTTGGTCAGCCGGGTGGCCTTGGGCGGCTGGCTGGCCATCTTGTTTGCCACCTTCAGGGTGGCCGGCATCAGCTCATCGCCCGGCACCACATCCATGACGATCCCCAGCTCCTTCGCCTCGGCGGCATCCACGATGCGGCCGGTCAGCGTCAGTTCGAAAGCCCGCTGGTAACCAATCAGCCGCTGCATGAACCAGGCCCCGCCATCGCCGGGAATGATGCCAAGGTTCAGGAAGGTCTCACCGAATTTGGCGGAATCGGCAGCAATGCGGATATCCGCCATGTTGGCCAGATCAAAACCCGCGCCAATGGCAGGCCCGTTCACCGCGGCAATGACCGGTACCTCCACCGCCTGCATCGCCAGTGGAATGCGCTGGATGCCCTTGCGATAGCGCTCGGCACACTCGGCCGGATCCCCGGCGAAATCGCCGCTGCGGTTGGCCATGTCCCGGACGTTGCCGCCGGCACTGAATGCCGAGCCGGCCCCGGTGATCACCAGCACCGAGACGTCCTGGCAGTGATTGACCCATTCCGCCGTGGTGACGATGTCATCAATCAGGTTCGAGCCGGTGAGGGCATTGCGCAGGTCGTGCCGGTTCAGGGTCAGCACCGCCACGCCGTCTTCGAGGGTGAGCAGGGCGTCGGTCAGCTGGGGCAGGTTGGTCATTATGGATTCCTTGTTCTGTAGATTCAGAGCGATTGTCTCCCTATGATTGGCCCATGCCAAGAACCTTCTACCGCCGTGGCCCCGACCATCGGGACGATGCCCCCGTGACCTTCCTGGACGTTCGCCGCCGCTTCGATTTCCGCACGGTGGAGATCGGCCGCTGGGTGACCGAACCGGAAAAGCAGCGCAGTGCTGCCCTGTTCTACGATGCCCTGTGTGATCTCATGACCATCCTCGGCGGCACCGAGAGTCTCATCTCCCTGCGCGGCACCCTGGCGCTGCAGTACGGCATCGGCGGCCGCCCTGGTGTTTCCGCCCATTACAGCCCCGCCACCCGCAGCTTCGCCCTGGCCAAGAACGCCGGCCCAGGCAGCATTGCCCACGAGTGGTTCCACGCCTTTGACCACTACATCGCCGACAAGTTATTCACAGGCACCGGCAAAGGCGAGTTTGCCTCGAAACTCTGGCTCACTCGTGACGATGCCATCGCCCACCCCCTGAACGAACGCCTGCAAGCCTGCTACCGGGCAGTGCTGCTTAACCACACCGGCAATGAGCCCAGCGACCTGTTCCGCCAGTCCGCCCAAGCCGACAAAGCCGCTGGCGTGCACTATTACAGCCAGCCCGAAGAGCTGTGCGCGCGGGCGTTTGAAGCCTTTGTGCAGGATGCCGACTTCAAGAATGCCTTCCTCGTCCGCGGCACCCGCGAATCCGAAGAGGCAAAGCTAGGTCTTTATCCCCAGGGCGAACACCGTGAGCGAATCAACCGCACCTTCCGGAACTATTTCCACAACTTGGGCCGAGCCCTGCAGCGAACAGACCAGTGAGAGCCGCGGTTATACGATCGCGTTCGCAAAACTCCGAAAGTTGCATGAGAAATCCGTGTAACTCTCTGATAGGGTTGGAAAGAAGGAAAACAACGGGCGGAGCTATACGCCCGAAACGGTGAGCAGGGGTGGCTCGAAGATGGGCGTATAACTCCGGCGGTAGTCGTGGGGAATGCTTGTAAGGTTCTGTTTTTGTGGAAAATTTGGAGCTTTTCCAGGGTGCTTTTAAGTGGAGTTTTACGAACGGGTGATAAACGAACGCGTTCGTATAATTAGCTGTTAAAGGCTAAAGGGAGTTTTCGGTGAACAAGGAAGATCTTTCCCCTGAAGACCAGGCCTATTACAAGCGTTTTGAGTTCAAGCCGCTGCGAGTATTGCTGTATTTACTGGCAGTCGTTTATCTGGTGATTGTTTATGCGGTCGGCGGCTCCCAATTCAGCGGAGGCTTTTTCAGTGGCGCGATCGGAACTTTTGTTCTGATTCAGGGTATCGATCTCTCTCAAAGACGACTAATCCTCATTGGCGGCTTCCTGACAGTTGTGAGCGTCTTCCAGACAATTTTGTTGGTGCTGTAGTGGCTACCGAGCGCTTACTGCACAAGCCTTTAACAAATAGTTGTAGTACGTTTCGGGCCTGGCGGCCCTGCACCGGACGCCCTTGTCAGGGCGCCGCTAAACAAAAGCGTTAAGGTAAATAAGGGTAAATAAGGAGAGTGTCTTGAGTGATTTTCGAGAGGAGCTAGAAAGCTGCGAGGGAGAAAAATCCCTTGTTCTCGGAAATGGTTTCGGGATTTCTTACGATGTTGCTGCAGGGACCGATTCGTTCTGCTGGGATTCACTAGCCGATCTCTGTGAATTTGAAGTAGATAGCCCTTTGATGGGCTTGCTCGAAGAATGTAACTTCGATTTTGAGATAGTTCACCAAAAAATTAACAATGCGATAGCTGTTGTTCAAAAGTACGACGATGAAAATCAGCTGTCTGAAAAGTTGACTGGTGAGATACAGGTCCTACGGGATCAACTGGTTTCAGCTGTCGCTCGGTCTCATCCTCCATCTTTAAATCGGGAATGCGCTCCAGATGAAAAGCGCACTATCTCTCGGATGGTCAGTAAATGTAGAAGTTTTCTTACTAAATTCGAGAAAGTGTTTTCTCTGAATTATGACTTGTTGTTGTACTGGGTCCGTTGCTTCGATAATGATTTTTTGGGCAATGATTGTTTCGAAAAAGATGGCGATGAGCTAATTTTTTCATCCGACGATGATGCCGAATTTCTTTTTCCGCATGGTGCGCTTTTTATATACCGTGATGGATACTCTGCGAAAAAATCCAGAAGCAGCAAGCATCGCCCAATACTAGCTCGAGTAGAGGAAAATATTGAAAACGGCATCTTCCCTATGTGTGTGTCAGAGGGAACGGGTGATCAAAAGTTGTCGGCAATAAAATCCAACGAGTACCTCTCTTTCTGTTATGGAAAAATAAAGGAATGCAAGGGCACAGTGTTTACCTATGGAGCCTCTTTTTCAGAGGGGAAGGATAGTCACATCATTGAAGCTCTAATTCAAAGTCCAGCGACACGCATCATTGTGGGCGAGTTCAAGCCAAGCGAAGGCGATAAATATCGTTTGCTCCACGAGTTCAGTAAAGCCATGGAGGTTTTAAACAAGAGAAAAGAAGTCGTCGTGGCCGATACGAGCAGTATCGACATATGGTAAACCTTTACTAGGGGCTGCAGCGGTCCGCTTTTCCGGCGCGCTGCGCCTCCAAATCGGCCGCTGAGCCCAAGCGTTAGATGATCGAGGTGTCACAAAATAAAAGCATGAACATCAAGAGCTTCAATAAAACCGTTAATCTAGGTGCTAAGACCGAAATTGACAAGGCGTATTATTTAGCCTATTTCCTATGTAACCTTGAAGGTGAGGAAGATTTCACTGTTGACGGCTTGTGTGAGTGCTTGACTAAGCTCGATTTCTCGCAGCCTAACAAGGCGAGACTGAAAGGAAAAATTCAGAAGTCGAAGGCATTTATAAAGGGTGGTAGAACCGGATCTTTCAAGCTGCACGCAAATAGTGTCAAAAATATTGAAACTGAGTTTCCAAATATCGCCGAGAAATCGGAAGAGATCGTATTTGGAGATTCAATATTGCCGACAGCACTGTTTTGCAACACCAGGGGTTTCATTGAGTCCCTATCAAAGCAAGTAAACGCGTGTTATGAAAATAATCTTTTTGATGCGTGTGCAGTAATGATGAGAAGGCTTCTTGAGGTTTGCCTTATTCTCAGCTACGAAAATCTGGGTATAGAGACTCAAATCAAAGATGCAAATGGAGACTATAAACAGCTAAATGTAATTGTTGCCAATGCGAAAGGGAACGCCGCTCTTTCTCTTTCTCGGAACACTAAGGCTTGTTTAGAAGACTTTAGAACTGTGGGAAATTTTTCAGCCCACAAGATCTATTATAGTGCAAAGAGACAAGACGTTAAGAAAGTATCTCTTGAATACAGAGCGGCTATCGAAGAGTTGCTTTATAAGTCAGGGCTAATAAAATAGTATAAACAAGGAGTTGTCGTGGAAGGTCAAACAAAATTATATTTAAATATCAAGACGGGCGAAATTTCTATAGAAGGAAGTGAGGAATTTGTTTCCGGAAAAATGGAAAGCCTAGAAGATATTATATCGCTAATGCAGGTTGAGACAGGTTTTTCTTCAATGCCAGCACAAAATGGAGTCGCTGATCCAGAAGACTCTGAAGAAATTGAACCGGAAGGTGAGGAAGGCGTAGTAAAGCCTGGGGGCTCCTTAGTTGTGCCTGATGTATTTGGTGAGTGGCTTCATATGTTTAAGGACGACATAAATGGCCAGGATAAAGCTTTAATTACCGCTTACTATGTTCAGCAAGACTCAGAAAGTAATGACTTTAAAACCTCTCAGGTTAACAAGTCCCTTAAAGATCATGGCATCAAGCTGGCAAACGCAGCGGGCACACTTAAGCAGATAGAGAAGAAGAAGCTCATTTTTCAAACTCGAAAAGTAGGTAGGCTCTCTTTCAAGCGTGTATCTGAGGATGGAGTGAAGCACCTTAAGTCAATATTGAGATAATCATCTAACAAACGCATGTTGTCGGACTGGTTTTCCGCTGCGCTCCAAACCAGCCGCAAATGCGGGCGTTAGAAGGGAAAAGGATCATCGATGCAAGACCAGCGCTGGGCACGAGAGGTCGAGCGAAACATTCGAGAGCTTGGAGAGCACGTGAATCGCTTAAGTAGGCGCCAGGCTGAACATGACCATGATCGCCAGCTCCAAGCGGCACATGACCTTGTAGCTAAGATCTACTCGCAGTCCATCTCCTATACGAACCTGATCATGGTCGTAGGATATGCAGGATTGCTGACGCTTTGGTCGAAGTTGAAGCCAGACCTGCCGGCGGCGTTATTCTCACTGACGGGACTTCTGATTGGACTTTCCCTCGTTCTATTTATTAGCTGGGAACTCGTGAAGATGGTCGGAGGTCACCTGAAAATTCGTCGGTTACAGAAGTCTCTTGAGGGTGCCAAGCCCGGGCCTGACACCATCACAAGATTTCAGAACGAGTTACAACGATACGAAGCAGGCTGGGCAAAACTCTGGCCGTGGTTCTTCATTCCGACTCTTATCAGCGGTATCGGGGCGTTGCTGTTGCTAATGGGCTTTTTTGGGTGGAAGTTGATTCAGTATAGCTTCTAACAAGGTGCATCAATACGCGGCCGGTGGCCGCCGGACGCCCTTTTCATTGCGGCTGCGCCTCGATTACAAGTGCGCCGCTGTGCGCTGGCGTTAGATTTTAGGAGAGAATATTGGGCTACGAGATGCCGGACAGGCCGAGGTTTCTTGAAAACGCGCTTCAGGGCCTTGCGTTTTGGATCGGCCATCGCCATTCAATGTTCCGCTCTTATCCTTTGCCGGAAGGGGCGATGGTTGCCGAAGCCTGTAATCTAATTCAGGCAAACTTGGCCGATTCGCTCGAACTCAAGCCCGAATTGCAATACAAGAAAGTTGTCCCACCGGGTACGGAGCTTGAGGGTATTGGGAGCCTGGCTCGGGCTGATCTAGCAATTTTGTCACGTCGCGGTGCAGGTGCTAGAGAATTTGAACGCGTCCATTTTGTACTGGAGGTAAAGAGAGGATCGGCTTCGAAAGCTAGTATCGATGATGATCTTAAAAGACTTCACACATTCCTCGGTGGCACTCCAACGAACGCCCGAGCGTTCCTTATCGTGGTCTCTGAATCAAGAGCGCCGGTACGATTTGTTACTGAAGGAAAATCGCGTTTAGGTAGCCATGCAGTTCCCGGTACTAACGGCTACTTTCATGTTCGTCGAACTGTGAAGGCAGCGGCTAGCTTTTCTCAGAAGAGTTCCGCTCACTATGTGTGCTTGATTGAGGTGTTTCGTGAACGGCCGAAAGCATTGCCAAAAATCTAACAAGTCACGGAAGGCGGACGCGTGAGACGCGCCGCTTCATTTTGGCGTTATGCACCAGAAAGAGAGGAGTTCCATGGAGCTTTATCCAAGTAATCCACCTAAGCTGATTCCCTCTTTCGTCTGCCATGTCGATATCTTGGGATACTCTCAGCTCAGCAAAGATGCAATAACCTCAGGACATGGCAACTCTTTCCTTAACAAAATACGCGTTGCTCTAACTCGAGCCTATGATCGTGTACGAGAAAGATCAAAAGGCTGGAATGGAGCAGACCGGTTTTCAATAAAAGTCTTTACCGACAACATTGTTGTTGGGTACCCCGCAAAAGATCTTGGCGTCAGCTTCGGTGAGGTAGAGCTCGGGCACATTTTTAGTGTCTTTTCTGAGTTCCAAGTCGCTCTTACTATGGAGGGTTTTCTAGTGCGTGGAGGAATTGCTTTTGGCAATCACTATATGGACGAAGAGATTGTTTTCGGCGACGCGTTGATTGAAGCGGTGAAGCAAGATAGTAGCGGTGGCGCTCCAAAAATTTCGCTATCGCAGACAGCCGTCCAAGCTCTTCGTCATCATTTAGGGTTTTATCGCGATCCACTGAGATCACCACAAAGTCGTGAGCTTTTGCAGGACCCCGACGGCTCCATTTTTATCGATTACCTAGTGAATGCATTTATCGCCTATCCGGATGGAGGGATATTCTTTGAAGTATTCGAAGGTCACAAGAGAACGGTAACTGAAGGGCTAGAAAAATACCGAGGACTTCCTGATGTGAGAGCAAAATATGAGTGGGCTGCGAGGTATCATAATTTTGTTTGCAAAGAATTTATGAAAAACCATCCGATACCTTACGATCCGGATGCAGATGAAATAGACGCTGCGGCAGCTGTAGAAGCTCAGAAATTAGAGGACTACTTGATAGACATTGAGTCCTTAGCACCAATTCCCGGTAAATTAAGTATAAATCCCATTTTTCCTGGGGAAAAATGAAGAGCATAACCAAGCACGGAAGGCGGGCGCGTCAGACGCGCCGCTTCGTTTCGCGTTATGCACCACAGAGGTAACGGGCGTGAGCTTGAAGGACGTTTTCAAAACACGAATTGATCGCGCGGCTCAGTTATTAGAGCAGCCATCAACTGAGTCAAAGACCATACGATTTGGTTCTTCTGAGTTATCGAGTCCTGAAAAGCCGGAGCAACTTCACGCTCAATTCCCCCGAAAAATTGAGGGAGTCACGTACCTTTACCGGTTGTCGGTTGATACCAACGATACGGCATTGGCCTCAGAAATCCGGCTGGAGTATAGGCGGGCGCGGGCAAAGAAAATTTTCAATATGAGCCGCGACAATGAGGAACATCCAAACTCCAACTCCCTTTATGTCGGTACTTCCAAGAGTTTATACGATAGATTCCGAACCCATCTTGGTCGTGGAGTTGGGAAGAGTACCTGGGCGCTTTATCTATCAGAGTGGGCCACGCAGCTAAAACCAACTTTTACAGTCGAGTACTACGAGTTCACGGACGCGTTCGCAGAAGATGTTGAACTCATCGAAGGGGTGCTATGGGACTCGCTTCGCCCCATGTTTGGGAAGAAGGGCGGAAAATAGTGCATAACAAGTCACGGAAGGCGGACGGCTTTTAGCCGCCGCTTCGCTCAGCGTTAAGTGATTAGAGGCAGATGAGCATCTGGTATTTCGATATCGATCAGGAGTTGGATGCTTCATCGAGGAATGCTCTTGATCAAAAACTCGACGAATTGTTCCAGAGTGACGGGCCTGGAAGTTATGGAGTGCTGCTGTACAACGATCCGATAAATGGAGTTGATTTCGTTACCAAAGTTATAAAAGAGGTATTTGGTTACAGCACAAGCAAAGCCATTTGGCTAATGTTAAAGGCTCACATCACAGGTAAGAGTCTGCTCTGGAGTGGGCCGCACAAAGAAGCCCGTAGAAAAATGGCCTGGATGATTTCCTTTGGTCCCGACCCAAATATGATTCACAAAGGTGCGGAGGCTCTGCGAGTGGAACTTGAGAGTCAGGAGTAAACACTTAACAAGTGCGTCAACGGGATCGGTTAGTTCCGCTGCCGCTCCGCAAGCCCGTTACGCCAGCGTTAACGTTCATGTTTAGATTTCTCAGCATAATCCTATTTGGGCTATTACTCATGGCATGTAATCCTGCAGAAGACTCTGATTCTCTTTTGGGTGAGATCGAGTTGAAGGCCGCTTTGGATGCAGCGGATATAACCGAACTTAGAGAGTCTCTCGAGACGATTGAGAAGCATCACCAGGCCAACGAGACGGGGCTAAAGTTGAATCCAGGCGCTAAATCAGAGGATATCGCCCAACTGGAAAAAGAGCTTCAATGTAAGATTCCGAAGGAGTTGGCAGAAATATGGAAGTGGCACAATGGAGAAAGCACTTCAAGCTTTATCTGGTATCACCGTTTCCTTTCGGTTAAGGACGCCCTTTCAGAGTACCAAGAATTAACTGCCCATGAATTGTCCCTTTGGAAATCTGATTGGATTCCAGTTTTTGAGTTTGAGGGCGAGTGGTATGGCGTCAAGTGCGATAAAGAGCAGAGGATGGCCAGCCTAGTAGTGTTCTATTTTGTTGAGGACGAGCCTCATATTGCTTACGTAAATTTGTCGCGTTACATGAAAACCATGGCGACAGCTATGGAAAAAGGGGCATTGTCTTGGGGCGGGATTGCTTGGGAGGAAGATGTACATCGTTTGGATGATATCTTTTCTGAGCTTAATCCGGGTATGCAGTTCCCGTACTTTGTACCAGAGAAACGTTAACAATCGGCTGCACAGCGACCACTTTTTCGCCGCTTTGCGGCTCCAAACCGGGGCGTGAGCCAGGCGTTAGAGTGACAAATTTTCGGGGATAGTATATGACTGAAGTAACTTTCGAAGCAGAAATTTCATACCTTACTGTTCGTGTCGCCGTTGAGGGTGCTGACGGTACAGGCGCTTCAATCGGTACTGGCTTTTTCTATCAAGCACCGTTTAATGATGGTAAAGACTCGTCCATATCCCGATTAATCCTTTGGGAAGCTCTCGCATGAGATTTTGGATTCTTCTGGCAGCTCTTTTTCTCGCAGGGTGCGACAACACTACGATTTCAGCCTCTCCTAACTTTTCGCTCTTTGAAACCTCGGCAGGTGTTGTCTATTTGCTTGACCAGAGTACTGGGGAACTGAAAGTAATTTCTTCGAAGCAGACTGTCATCAATTCTGGAGAGGTTTTTAGAGATGATGAGGGGCAGTTCTTCAAATACCTGGGGAATGGGGAAGTCGAGAAGGTTGACGATATTGAGTCGCTTGTCCAAAAGTACAGTGATTAACAAGGCAGTCAACCGGACGCCAGAAGCCTGGCGCTTTTGGTTCCCTCCGCTGCGCTTCGGCGCCGGTTACCGCGGGCGTTATGTGTTTTCACCCACAGTCCATGGAAGGAGTTCTGATGACTGATCATTTCGGTTCTTGTCTGTGCGGTACCGTGAGCTTTGAGGTGAAAGGTGAGTTCGATAGCTTTTACCTGTGCCATTGTCGGCATTGCCAAAAAGATACAGGTTCGGCCCATGCAGCAAATCTATTCTCGCACTCAGCGAAATTGGTCTGGCAGTCCGGTGCAGATGCTGTGACTTCCTTTACGCTTCCAGGCACTCGTCATAACAAAAGCTTTTGTAAGTTGTGTGGTTCAGCAATGCCAAACACTCAGATTGCAGGTTTGCTTGTCGTTCCCGCAGGGTGTTTGGATACTGAAATCACTATGGTGCCAACTGCGCATATCTTCTCATCCAGCAAAGCTGCTTGGGATGAGGGGTTAGGGGAGGTGCTAAAGTTCGAGGGACTGCCAACTTGAACTACCATCACTTGACCAGTGACTGTTGTCGGACGCACCTTCGCTGCACCCCGGCACGCCGCGAAGCCGGGGCGCAAGCCCAACAAAAGACTCGGACCAAGATGAATACATTCAAAAAGATAGTCGTAGTTGCATGTTTAAGCCTGATCGCAGGATGTTCAAGCGTCCAGCCTGTGGCCGGGGGTAGCTGGGCCGGATTCACTGAAACCGGGCAAGCGTCCTATTATGCGGATAAATTTCAGAACAGACAGACAGCCAGTGGTGCAATTTATAAGCACGAGCTTTCTACAGCGGCACATAAAAAGTTGCCGTTCGGTTCAAAGGTGAAAGTCACCAACCTGGAGAATGGCAAGGATGTCGTTGTAGAGATCAACGATCGTGGGCCGTTCGTGAAGGGGCGTATCATTGATCTCTCTAAATCTGCGTTCAGTCGTATCGGCAGCACATCGTCGGGCTTGATCGACGTGAAAATCGAAGTGCTGAGGTAGCGCAAAGCGAGAGAATGCAGCGGACACCAATTACGGTTTCCCAACACTGAACTGCCAGTCAAACCTGCTTCGCTTCCACATCATCGCGGATAACCCGAAGTATAAGGACATGTACAACGCAAAGTGCCATTCGATGACGTTCTCCGACTGATCGGCCCAGCTGACGCCGGTGGCTTTGATGACAACGTTGGCGATGCCCAGGCACCAATAGAGCACCATTAACAGGAACTGCAGGTTCAGGTAGCGGCGGATGTGGGTGTCCAGTTCGGCGGATTTCTGTTGAAGGCTTCGAATACTGAACATCTGTGCCAGTACTGTCAGGGCAAAATAGAGCGTCGTGCCGTATCGGCGCAGGAACCGGTAGAAATCCCCTTCGGTTCCGAGGAAGTCCACATAGAGAATCAGGAAGAGCGCGCCAATAGCCCCTGCAACAAAGGTCCAGGGGTGGGCCTTTTGTGTGATCTGCTTTAGCCAGACGCTTTGCAGGTACCAGAATAAAACCAGTAAAGCGGCCAAGGGCATCATCAGGCCGCGAAACAGGAAGATCGCATTGCCTTCACGGGCGGCACGACTGATGGATGTGCACCCCTCGACATAAGGCACGCATTCATTTGCCATCCCTTCCCATAATCCAAAGAAAAACGACCCGTGAGCCGCGATGATGGGTATCAGGCAAACACTCCAGGCAATATGGTGGGGGCGCATACCCTGCTCCTGAACTTCTGAATTTTTATTATGGCAAGTTCGAGGAAAATGGGCGTGGATTGATCAAGCAAGAGCGCCCCCGCCTCAGTTCTGCATCCGGATATCATCCTTCCACCGAAAGCCAACGCCACCGGTTTGCCAGACACCATCCTTGTTGAACGGATGAGGCCCGTTCATGTTGATGTAGGTTGGCAATCCGAAGTGAGGGGCCAGGTTCTGTCTCGCCTTGATCGTCACTCGATCCATGATTCGTAACCCCTGCTGCTCGGCTGGCAGGTGGGCTTCCGGTGATGCCCGGTGAGCCACCGCCCAGTTATCGATAAAGAGCAGATCCCCGGTGTCATAGTGGTAACGGATCCCGTAACCTTTTTCGAAGGACTCGTTCAGCAGATCGTTATAGTCGTTGAAAAGCTGCTTCATCTCCTCCGGAGTCAGCAAACGTAGCTGGTCGGCCGTTGCCGGTTGCTTCTTCAGTTCTTCAATCGAGCACCCATACTCCGGCAGTCTTTCGAGCACCGCACCGGTCATGCCAAGGTGCAGCCACACGCTTTTTCGTCCGGAAATGGGGTGGGTGTGGACGACGGGATGAGTCACGCAGGAGGCTGAATTCACGGATACGAGGCGTTGCCAGAAATCCTGTTTTTCTTTTGGCAGCGCAGCAAAGGCAGCGCCCTGGTGGGCAAAGTGTGTGCCACCGCCATGCTCGGGCGCACGGGCCATGTAATAGGCTGAATGCGAAAACGTTGCGGCTTCAAAGCTTCCGTCATTGTGCCACTGGGGGCCAACACCCAGGATTCCGTAGCGGCTGTCATTGGAGCAACGGAAGATGTGCCTGTTCCTCTCCGGCGTCGCCGGATGGACGCCATGGGTGGAGTGGATTTCGCGAGCGCCCCACCATTTGCTGGCGTTGATCAGTTCCTCGGGGGAGAGATCCTTCTGGTGTTTGAACACGATGAACCCCCGGTTCGCCATTTCCTTCTCCAGGGCCTGGATGACCGGCTCGGGAAGGTCGGCGCGAACATCGGCGCCGTAGATCTCAACGCCCATGGGTTCCAGCTGTTTGAGCGTCAGCCCTGCCGATTCGATCAGGGAAACGCGTTCGGGGTCCAGCGGGGATATGGTCGGTGCCTTGCTGCGGGTGGTGTATGCCGAGGTCTGGCCCATCATCCTGACTCCCTTACTGGTTAATTCATGATCAGCCTAACGCACTGTGTTTTGTACACAACCCCTTTGGGGCGCTGAAAGACCAATTCCGCCTTGCCTTCGTAAGTGCGTGCCATAGACTGAAAGAGTGTGGCTGCAACGTGTGTTTTATGTTGCGCCAGCCTTCGGATTTCAAATTCAGCCAAACGACCAAGAGGAATGGCCGTGTCCCCCATCTCCCGTTTTCGCCGCGCTGCGGCACTGACCGCCATGTTGATCACTGCACCGGCCATGGCTGCCGACCCGGTGGTGGTGTCATCCAAGATCGATACCGAAGGTGCCGTGCTGGGCCAGATGGTGCTGCAGTCCCTGGAAGAGGCCGGTATCCCGGTGGAAAATCGCCTGCAGCTGGGAGGAACGAGTATCGTGCGCAATGCCATCAAGGCCGGGGAAATCGACGTCTACCCGGAATACACCGGTAATGCGGCGTTCTTCCACGACCAGGCCGACCGTGATATCTGGAAAAACGCGGGAAAAGCCTACCAGCAGGCGGCCCGCCTCGATCAGGAAGCGCACAACATTATCTGGCTGAAACCGGCGCAAGCCAACAACACCTGGGCCATGAGTGTGCGCGGAGACCTGGCGCGGGAAAATGGTCTGAAGACCCTTGAGGACCTGGCCCGGTATATCAATGACGGCGGTGCCTTCAAGTTCGCGGCCAGTGCCGAATTCGTGGAATCGGCCAGCGCTCTGCCTGCGTTCCAGGAGGCGTATGGCTTCAAGCTGGAGTCGGACCAGTTGCTGATCCTCTCCGGCGGTAACACCGCCGCGACACTCCGGGCAGCAGCCCTGAACAACAACGACGTCAACGGCGCCATGACCTATGGTACCGATGGCGGTCTGGACGCGCTGGATCTGACGGTGATGGAGGATACCCTGGGCGTTCAGCCGGTGTACCAGCCGGCGCCCATTGTGCGCGCCGAGGTGCTGGAAACCTATCCGGAGATCCGCGAGGTTCTGGACCCGGTCTTCGAATCCCTGGATCTGGAAACCCTCCAGCGTCTGAACGGTCAGGTCGCGGTCAATGGTTTGCCCGCCCAGACGGTGGCGCGGGACTATCTGGACTCCCTGGCCCGGGACTGAGGTTTGTCGGTTACCGGACCTGATTCCAGTCATATCGTGCCGAACCGGGTCATTTCCGCGCTGGGGCTGCTGGCCCTGGCGCTGCTCTGGCTTCTGGACCTTGGCACCATCCAGCCCAATCGTATCGTGCCCGGCACCGGCCATGGTCTGGTCTCTGCGGTGGGCTCGGGTAGCGCAGCCCTGGTCACGGCGATGTTGGCCGGTTCCATTCTGCTCGCCTTCCTGCAGGTACGTGGCCGCTACCTGATCCTTCTCGCCCTGGTTGGCCTCTCGCTGGCACTGTTGCCGTTGCTCTTGGAGGTCTTTGCGAGCCGGCACCTGCCGGAGGACTCCCCCTATGCCCGCTCGTCCATCGGTGCGGGTTTCTGGTGCCTGCTGTTCCTGCTGTCCCTGATGTTGATCGAGACTCTGGGGCGGCTCGGGAGCCGGCGGGGGCTGCAGCTCCTGCTGGTGGTCGTGATCGGCGGCAGCTGGCTGATGTTCTTGCAGAGCGACGGCCTCGAGAGCCTGTCGCTGGTGCGGGAATTCAACGCCCGGCCGGCCAAGTTCGAGCAGGCGTTCTGGACGCATCTGGCGTTGGCGTTCGGGGCGGTGGCCATCAGTGCCGTTCTGGCGTTTGGTCTGGCGCTGAAAATGATGCGCAGCCCCGGCTGGCAGCGGCCCATCCTCGGCTTCGTGAGTTTTCTCCAGACCATCCCCAGCCTGGCGGTGTTTGGTTTGCTGATCGCGCCGCTCAGCGCTCTGGTTGCGGCATTCCCGGCCCTGGAGGCGCTGGGCATCCGGGGGATCGGCTGGACGCCCGCGCTGCTGGCCCTGGTTGCCTACAGCTTGTTGCCCATGGTCCGCAACACCTTCGTGGCCCTGACGGAAGTGCCCGAAAACCTTGCCGATGCCGGCCGGGGTATGGGCATGAATGAGCGGCAACTGTTTTTCAGACTCAAGTTACCGCTGGCGCTGCCGGTCATCATCGAGGGTGTGCGTATCACCACGATTCAGGCCATCGGCCTGACGGCGGTGGCCGCCCTGATCGGTGCCGGCGGCTTCGGCAGTTTTATTTTCCAGGGGCTCGGTCAGGCGGCGATGGATCTGGTGTTGCTTGGTGCCTTACCCACCATCGCGCTTGCCCTGCTGGCCGATGCTGTATTCACAATGCTCGCTGCCAGCCTGAAGCCGACCCCGGCCACGGCCTGACAGGGAAAGGATTTGTCCGGATGATCGAACTGAAAAATGTCACCCGGCGCTTCGGTAATACCGTCGCGGTGGATAACATCAACCTGACCATCGAGACTG
This sequence comes from Marinobacter szutsaonensis, assembly GCF_039523335.1. Lineage (NCBI taxonomy): Bacteria > Pseudomonadati > Pseudomonadota > Gammaproteobacteria > Pseudomonadales > Marinobacteraceae > Marinobacter > Marinobacter szutsaonensis. The sequence continues at coordinate 2,296,446 of NZ_BAAAFC010000001.1, forward strand.
GCGAGGTCTGCGTGCTGGTGGGGAGTTCCGGTTGTGGCAAGTCCACCACGCTCCGGATGATCAACCGCCTGTTGCCCCACAGTGAGGGCGAGATCCTGGTGGATGGTGAAGACATCACCACCATGAATCCGGAGCAGCTGCGGCTGAACATGGGGTACGTGATCCAGGGCACGGGGCTGTTTCCCCACTGGACGGTGGCCCGCAACATCGCCATGGTGCCCCAGTTGTTGAAATGGCCCCGGGAGCGGGTCGACGCGCGGGTCCATGAGCTGATGACCCTGCTGGATCTCGATCCGGCCAGCCATGCCAACAAATACCCCCAGCAACTGTCCGGCGGTCAGGCGCAGCGGGTGGGAGTGGCCCGGGCGCTGGCGGCGGACCCGAACATCCTGCTGATGGATGAACCCTTCGGCGCGCTGGATGCCATCACCCGGGACAATCTCCAGCTGGAGATGCTGCGCATCCAGAAGCAGGTGCGCAAAACCACCGTTTTCGTGACCCACGATATCGATGAGGCGTTGAAGCTGGCCACCCGCATTGCAGTGATGGATCAGGGGCGCATCATCCAGCATGACACGGCCGAGAATATCCTTCGGCGACCCGCGTCTGAGTTCGTGGAAAACCTGGTCGGCAAACAGGACCGGGGCCTGAAACTGATGAGCCTGCGACCGGTGCGGGAGCTGATGCAGCCCCATCCCGAGCCAAAACGCCCGGAACCCGGGTCGGAGGGGCTCAAGGAGGAGGACAACCTGCGTCTGGCCCTGTCGGTCATGCTCTGGCAGGACGCGCAGCAGGTGCCGGTCCTCAATGCCCAGGGGGAGGAGACCGGTGTGATCACCCGTGAACGCATTATTCGGGAAGGCGCCTGATGCGTATCTGGGTACCGCCCGTCCTGCTGGCCGCTCTCCTGTGCGGGTTGAGCGCCGGCATGCCCCTACTGGAGCCGTTGTTCCACTGGGTGCAGCCGGACAAACAGCAGGTGATCTATGAGCGGGAGAGCTTTCTGTTTCTCCTGCAGAACCATTTGCTCTTGGTTCTGGTATCCGCGGCGGTTGGCACCCTGGTCGCCGTGGCCGGCGGCATTGTCGCCACCCGGCCGTCAGGGCGCGATTTCCTGCCGCTGGTCAGTCAGGTGGCGTCCATCGGCCAGACCTTCCCGCCGGTCGCCGTCCTGGCCCTGGCGGTGCCGGTCCTCGGTTTCGGGGAAGCGCCAATACTGGTCGCCCTGATGCTCTATGGCTTGTTGCCGATTCTGCGTAACACCCTGGCGGGCCTGGAAGGCATCAGCCCTGCCGTGAAGGAGGCCGCCCGGGGGATGGGCATGTCGCCGATGCAGGTGCTGGTGCGGGCCGAACTGCCCCTGGCGGGCAGGGTGATTCTTGCCGGCATCCGCACCTCGGTCACCATCAACATCGCCACCGCCGCCATCGGCTCTACCATCGGTGCCCGTACACTGGGCGACCCGGTCATTGCCGGGCTGGTCAATGGCAACACCGCGTATGTGCTGCAGGGGGCAATCCTGATCGGCTTGCTGGCGCTGACAACCGACAGTCTGTTCGAGGCGCTGGAACGAACCTGGGACCGTCGGTTTTCACCACAAGTGGCGGTTTGATGCGCGCCTGCTGAATGCCTCTCCGCTGGCTCAGCCGAAGTGGTAAAACGCCAGCTTGTTACCATCCGGGTCTTTCACGTAGGCCCCATAAAACTGCCCCGGAATCCGCTGTCCCGGTTCGCCGTCACAGGTGGCGCCCAGTTCGAGGGCCTTTTTGTAGTGGGCATCGACGGCCTCTTTGGGGCCGGGGTGGATCGCCAGCATGTTGCCGTTGCCCGGGTGGTTGGGCTCTTCATTGAAGGGGATGCACACCGCCAGCATCGGTTCGCGCATGCTCTTGCCGATGAAGGCAATGCGCCCCATATCCAGCAGTACCTTTGCGCCCAGATCGCTCAAAAGGTCGCTGTAGAAGGCCTTTGCCCGTTCCATGTCACTGACACCGAGGGTGACGTAGCCGATCATCTTCGTTTCTCCTGTTTGTTTGGTTTGGCTGAATAACTACGAAATTCAGGGCGAACAGTTTAGTCTGTCCGAGGCCTGACGTCCCGTCTGCTCCTGCGTCCGATCAGCCATTTTTCCAGTTCCAGCACCATCAGCAGGGCCAGTCCGACGGCCAGGATGACAAGCCACATGGCAGCGGGGATGGGTCGGGTATCAAAGAAGGTTTCCATGAATGGTGCGTAGGTGAAAATTAGTTGCAACAGTAGCACCACGCCGACCGCTATCAGCACCTTGCCGGAACCGAACAACCCGGCGAATCCCAGCGAAGAGCTGCGCAGTCGGCGCACGCTGAACAGGTAGAAAATTTCCATGATGACCAGGGTGTTGACTGCATAGGTGCGCGATTCCTCCAGGCTGTACCCGTGGTACTGGGTCCAGCTGAAGATCCCGAAAATGCCGGCGGCGAACAGTGTGGAGACCAGCAATATGCGCCATACCAGGAAGGAGGTAAGCATCGATTCTTTCGCCGGTCGGGGCGGGCGTTTCATGATGTCGTTTTCACTGACTTCGAAAGCCAGTGCCATGGCGAGCGCCACCGAGCTGACCATGTTGACCCAGAGAATCTGGAGCGGGGCGATTGGCAGCGTCAGTCCTGCCAGGATCGCCAGGATGATACTCACCGATTCACCACCATTCACCGGCAACAGAAAAGCAATGGCTTTTTTCAGGTTGTCGTAAACGGTGCGTCCCTCACGCACGGCATCGACGATGGAGGCGAAATTGTCATCGCTGATCACCATCTCGGAGGCTTCCTTGGCTGCCTCGGTGCCCTTGTGGCCCATGGCGATGCCGACATCGGCACGCTTGAGCGCCGGCGCATCATTGACGCCGTCACCGGTCATGGCAACGATGGCTCCCTGCTTCTGTAGCAGGGTCACAATTCGCAGTTTGTGCTCGGGACTGACCCGCGCGTAGACGTCCACCTCACTCAGGCGTTTCTGAAGCTCGGCATCATCCATTCGTTCCAGTTCGTGCCCGGTGACGGCCTCTTTGGTGTTCTGAAGCTTGAGTTGGGCAGCGATCGCACGTGCGGTTGATGAGTGATCACCGGTGATCATTTTTACCCGGATTCCGGCTGCCTGGCACTCGCCCACGGCACTGATAGCCTCTTCCCGGGGTGGGTCGATCAGTCCGTAGAGGCCCAGCAGTGCGAGGCCGTTCTCCACGTCATCAAACGTGAGCTCTGACTGGTCATTCCGGATCGGTTTCGCGGCCACAGCCAATACGCGCTGCCCCCGGGCAGCCATCTGCTCGATCTGTTGATGCCAGTACTCGCGATCCATTGGCTGGTTATGATTGGCGCCCACCACCTCCTTACAAAGTTCAACGACCCGTTCCGGGGCTCCCTTGAGGAAGAGAAAGGCGTGCCCCTCATGGCTGTGATGCAGTGTTGCCATGAACTTGTGCTCTGATTCAAAGGGAATCAGATCCGTGCGCGGGTATTGTTTGCTTTCCTGCTCCGGGTTCATTCCGGCTTTCATGGCGGCAACCAGAAGTGCCCCCTCCATCGGGTCGCCATGGACTTGCCAGCCGTTGGTACCTTCGCCTTTCTCCACTGAAGAATCGTTACACAGAAGCGCGCCCAGGAGAGTCTGTCGCAGTAGATCGTCCGAAGTCGGCTCGGAAGTCTGGCCGTCATGCTCAAAGGTGCCGTGGGGATCATACCCTGTGCCCGTCACGGTATAGCTGTCAGTGACTGTGACAACACTGCGCACTGTCATCTCGTTCCGGGTCAGGGTGCCAGTTTTGTCGGAGCCGATGACACTGACCGAACCGAGTGTTTCGACCACCGGCAGTCTTCGGATGATGGCCTTGCGCCTGGCCATGCGCTGAACGCCGATAGCGAGGGTCACGGTGAGGATCGCCGGCAGACCTTCGGGTATGGCTGCTACTGCCAGCCCGACCACGATCATGAACATCTCTACCGCCGTGTGATCCCGCAGGGTGATCCCGGCCACGAAGACCAGCAGTGCGATCAGCAGGACAGCAGCGGTGATCCAGCGCGCCAACCGATCCATCTGTTGCAAAAGAGGCGTGGTGAGGGACTCCACACGTGACACCATGGTGCTGATGCGACCGATCTCGGTGCCAATTCCGGTAGCCACAACGACGCCGGTGCCCTGCCCCTGGGTCACCAGGGTGCCCGAATAGGCCATGTTGCGTCGGTCGCCCAGAACCGCATCGGGCCGGATTGGATCAAGTGATTTCGCTACCGCCACCGATTCGCCGGTAAGTGCGGCTTCCTGGACCTGTAGCCCCTTGACCTTCAGCAACCGCAGGTCGGCCGGTACCTTGTCGCCCGATTGCACCATTACCCGGTCCCCGGGCACCAGATCCTCGGCCGGTATCGATATCCGACGCCCTCCGCGCACTACCATCGCCTTGGCCGACAGCATCTGGCGGATAGCCCGCAGCGCATCCTCGGCCTTGCCCTCCTGGATAAAGCCGATGGCGGCATTGACCAGAACGACCGCCAGGATGACCCCCGCATCAACCCAGTGATGCAGTGCGGCGGCAATTGCGGCCGCCGCCAATAACACGTAGATCAGAAGGTTTCTGAAATGGGAAAAGAAGCGGACCAGGATACTACGCGGCCTGACTTCAGGCAGCGCGTTGGGTCCGTATTCCGTCTGCCGCCGTTTGGACTCCTTCTCGGACAGGCCTTCGCCGTCGGTGGCAAGCTTCAGCAGCAGTTCGTCCTGCGTCAGTGCATGCCAGGACGGTTGAGGTGCCTGCTCGTCGTCATGTTTCTGGACCTTGGTTTTTGCCATGGGCTGTTCCTTTTCCCGCGCTCAACAGGAGCCATCCTACAGAGTTAAACACAAGTTCCTCTTCCAGGCATGACCAGGGTCAGGACTCAGAACGTTCCTTGCTGATTAGGGGTTTGTACCAAGCGCCGAGACGAACCCCCTCAAAAACTGGATAATGACGGGTTTCAGCCTGACGGCTCGCCGAAATTCTCCACGCCTGGTGCTCCCGCTATGGAAATCAAAGTCAATTTTCTCGACAACCTCCGCCTTGAAGCCAAGTTTGACGACTTCACCGTCGTCACTGATCAGCCTATCCGTTACAAGGGCGATGGCTCGGCGCCGAGTCCTTTCGACTACTTCCTGGCATCCTCAGCCCTGTGTGCGGCCTATTTCGTGCGGGTGTATTGCCTCGCGCGCAACATTCCCACCGATAACATCCGGCTGTCCCAGAACAACATCGTGGATCCGGAGAACCGCTACAATCAGATCTTCAAGATCCAGGTGGAGCTGCCGGAGGATCTGCCCGAGAAGGACCGGCAGGGCATCCTGCGCTCGATCGACCGCTGCACCGTGAAGAAGGTGGTGCAGACCGGCCCGAACTTCGAAATCGAGACGGTGGAAAGCCTCGACGAGGACGCCCAGGCGCTGCTGATGGTGGAGCCGGACAGCGCGCACCACACCTTCATCGAAGGCAAGGATGCGCCGCTGGAGCAGACCATCGCCAGGATGACCGGTATCCTGCGCGAGCTGGGCATGAAGATTGAGATTGCCTCCTGGCGCAACATCGTGCCTCACGTGTGGTCCCTGCATATCCGCGATGCCGCCTCACCCATGTGCTTCACCAACGGCAAGGGTGCCACCAAGGAGAGCGCCCTATGTTCGGCCCTGGGCGAGTTCATCGAGCGGCTGAACTGCAACTTCTTCTACAACGACCAGTTCTTCGGCGAGGACATCGCCAACGCCGAGTTCGTGCATTATCCGGACGAGAAGTGGTTCCAGCCGGGCCCTGAGGACGAGCTGCCCGAAGGCATCCTGGACGACCACTGCCTCGCCATCTACAACCCGGAAGGCGAGCTGGGCGGGTCCAACCTGATCGACACCAACTCCGGCCGCGTGGATCGCGGCATCTGTGCGCTGCCGTACGTGCGCCAGTCCGACGGTGAGGTGGTGTACTTCCCCTCGAACCTGGTGGAGAACCTGTTCCTGAGCAACGGCATGAGTGCCGGTAACACCCTGGCCGAGGCCAAGGTGCAGTGCCTGTCCGAGATCTTCGAGCGGGCGGTTAAGAAGCAGATCATAGAGGAAGAGATTGCCCTGCCGGACGTGCCCCGGGAGGTGCTGGCGCGTTATCCGGAGATTGTCGAGGGCATCGAGGCGCTGGAAGCCCAGGGCTTCCCGGTGCTGGTGAAGGACGCCTCCCTGGGCGGTCGGTTCCCGGTGATGTGTGTGACCCTGATGAACCCGAAAACCGGCGGCGTGTTCGCCTCTTTCGGGGCCCATCCGAGCTTCCACGTGGCGCTGGAGCGCAGCCTGACCGAGCTGATGCAGGGCCGCAGCTTCGAGGGCCTCAACGACGTGCCGCCGCCCACGTTCAACAGTCTGGCGGTGGCCGAGCCCAACAACTACGTGGAGCACTTCATCGATTCCACCGGTGTGGTGTCCTGGCGCTTCTTCAGCGCGAAGTCCGACTACGCGTTCAGCGACTGGAACTTCTCCGGCACCAACGAGGAAGAGGCCGATCTGCTGTTCGGCATCCTCGCGGACCTGGGCAAGGAAGTGTACGTGGCCGTACACGAGGATCTCGGTGCGCCCACCTGCCGCATCCTGGTGCCGGGCTACTCCGAGGTGTACCCGGTGGAGGACCTGATCTGGGACAACACCAACATGGCCCTGGACTACCGCGAAGACATCCTGAACCTGCACTCCCTGAGTGACGAGCAGCTGGCGGACCTGGCGGAGCGTCTGGAGGCGAGCCAGCTCGACAACTACATGACCATCATCACCCTGATCGGCGTGGAGTTTGACGAAAACACCGTCTGGGGACAGCTGACCATCCTCGAGCTCAAGCTGCTGATCTGCCTGGCCCTGGGCTGGCATGAAGAGGCGCTGGAATTTGTCGAGATGTTCCTGCAGTTCAACGACAACACCGTCGAACGTGGTCTGTTCTACCAGGCCATGCAAGCGGTGCTGGAAGTGACCCTGGACGAGGATCTGGAGCTGGACGACTACATCGTCAATTTCCGGCGCATGTTCGGCGACGACACCATGGATGCGGTGGTCGGCTCGGTGGAGGGCACTGTGCGTTTCCACGGCCTGACGCCGACCAACATGCAGCTGGAAGGACTGGACAAGCACCTGAGGCTGGTCGAGAGCTACAAAAAGCTGCACGCCGCCCGGGCGCTGGCAGCGGGTGTGGCCGAGGGCTGAGGCGGCGCCTCCGGCCCCGGCTATTCGTCCACCACGACTTCAAAGCCCCCGTAGATCAGCCGCTTGCCATCGAACGGCATGGGGTTTACATCCGGCTGTAAGCGGGGGTCTTCCATGATTCTGGGCATGGCCTTATCCCGTACCTCCCGGGAGGGCCATACCAGCCATGAGAAAACCACCGTCTCATCTGGCCGGCATTTGACCGCCATGGGAAACGAGGTGACTTCACCCTCGGGTACATCATCTCCCCAGCATTCCACCATTTTCTCAACACCGTGTTCCTTGAAGACGGCCGCCGCATCGCTGGCGTGCCGGATGTAGTCTGCCTTGTTGGCGGTAGGTACGGCTGCAACAAATCCATCGATATAACTCATGGCGAGTCTCCTTGGTCAGTCTTTGGGAGGCAATTCCCGGGCCGGGCGCACCTCGATACTGCCGAAGCGTGCGGGTGGAATCCGGCTTGCCAGTTGAATGGCCTCATTCAGATCCCGGGCGTCGAGCAGATAGAACCCGGCGAGTTGTTCCTTGGTTTCCGCAAAGGGTCCGTCGGTGATCAGCACCTCCTCATTCCGGACCCGAATGGTGGTCGCGGTATCCACCGGTTGCAGGGGCTGGCCGGTCAAAAAATTGCCCTGAGCTGACAGCCGCTCCACGCCGGCCACGCATTCCTGGTTGAGGTCGTGCCACTCCTGCTCGGTCATCGCATCGATGATGCTTTCCTGGTAGTACACCAGGGCAACGTATTTCATGGTCTGCTCCTTTAGTTATTGGTCTTTTATAAGGGAGTCGTCCGGCACCAACGGAAATCGACAACATCGGAAACTTTTTTCAGGTAATGAGCCCGAGCTCTGCCAACCTGCGTTGAAGGAAACGTTGCTCGGGACCCTGGCTGGTCAGGTCGATGGCGCGTTTGTAGGCCGCTGCTGCGGCTTTCGGGTCGCCGGCGCGGCGATAGAGATCGGCCCTGGCGGCATGGAACAGGTGATAATTGAGGATTTCTTTTTCGTTAATGAGGGTATCAAGCAGCCGAAGTCCATCTGCCGGCGTGTCACGCATGGCAACGGCGACCGCCCGGTTAAGTGCAATGACTGGAGAGGGCTGCTGGCGATATAGAGCATCATAAAGGCGCGCGATTCGGTTCCAGTCGGTGGTCTCTGCCTCAGGCGCCTGGGCATGCACGGCAGCGATGGAGGCCTGCAGGGTATAGGGGCCGGTAGGGGAAGCGGCAAGGGCGAGTTCCAGCCACTCAAACCCCTGATGGATGTCGTGCTGGTCCCAGCGTGTACGGTCCTGATCTTCGAGGGTCACCAGCTCTCCGTTCGTGTCCTGGCGAGCGTGACGTCGGGAGTGCTGCAGTCGCATCAGGGCAAGCAGTCCGAAGATTTCTCCCTGCGGCAGCAGACGTCCAAGCTCCTCGGCAAGCCGGATTGCCTCAGTGGCGAGACTGATGTCCACGACAGAGTCTCCGTCGCTTCGGGAGTAGCCTTCATTGAAGACGAGATACACGACTCGAAGCACATCCGGCAAACGCTGCGGAAGCTCTTTCGCGCCCGGAATCTCGTAGGGGATTCCCGCTTCCCGGATCTTTTTCTTGGCGCGCACGATGCGTTGGGCCAGGGTGGCCGGCTTCTGAAGCAGGGCACTGGCTACCTGCTCCGTGGTCAGTCCGCACATCTCCCGAAGTGTCAGCGCTACCCGGGCATCTATGGAAAGGCCGGGGTGGCAGCATGTGAACATCAGCCGGAGCTGGTCGTCTGCGATGGATTGCTCATCGGGCTCGGGAGCAACGCCCTCATCGTTTGCCAGAAGATGGGAATACTGCCGGGCGGTCTGCTTGCGCCGGATCTGGTCGATGCCCCTGCGTTGACCAGCACGAATCAGCCAGGCGGTCGGGTTGTCGGGGGTGCCTTCCTCCGGCCATTGGCGGAGAGCGGCGGTGAAGGCCTCCTGCATAGCCTCCTCGGCCAGCGCAAAATCGCCGAGCAGGCGGATCAGCGTTGCGAGCACCCGTCGGGACTGTTGCTGGTAGAGTTGCCCAAGTGCGAGAGGGTCGTTGGCCATTGGTTTCTGTCCGGGAGTTTCACACCAGTGCAGTCACTTTAGTTCACTCGAAGCGATCCCAGTAGGGTGGCTCGCCGAAGTAGCCGTCGAGAAAGTCGACAAAGCTGCGCACCTTGCTGGCCAGCAGCTGCCGGTGCGCGAACACCGCGAACAGCGCCATTGGTGCTGGTTCATGGTCCGGCAGGATAACCTGCAGTTTTCCGTCCCGAATTGCAGAGCCTGCGATGAAGGTGGGCTGCAGCGCGATTCCGGCGCCGGCAATGGCGGCTTCCACCAGCACGTCGCCGTTGTTGCTGACCATGTCACCCTCCGAATGTTTCCCCGCGCTCCTCAGCCACCGGTGAACCTGTCCGGTGGCGTCCTGATCCATATAGCTGTAGCGCAGATAACGATGATGCTCGAGGTCCTCCGGGCGCTGAGGGGTACCATGCTGTTTCAGGTAGTCCGGCGAGGCGCACAGCACCAGCCGGACCGGTGCGATGCGCCTGGCGATCAGCGACGAACTCTTCAGGTGGCCGATGCGCAAGGCCACATCAAAGCCTTCCTCGACAATATCCACTTTGCGGTCATTCAGTTGCAGGTCGATATCCACGGCGGGGTGGGCTTTCTGGAACCCGGTCAGTAAGGGAGCCATGTGGCGGATGGCAAAGGACACCGGGGCGCTGATGCGTAACAGGCCCCGAGCTTCGGTCTGCAGGTCGCCCAGCTGGTTTTCCAGGTCGTCGATGTCGGTGAGGACCTGTTCGGCGCGCTGATGGTAGCGGGTGCCGGCTTCGGTCAGGTGAAGCTTCCGGGTGGTGCGGTTGAGCAGCCGGACACCGAGGTGCTGCTCAAGCTGGGAAACGTACTTGCTGACCAGCTGGGGGGACATCTCCAGCCGGTCCGCCGCTCGGGTGAAGGTGCCTTCGTTCACCACGGTGACAAAGGCGCGCATGGCATCGATACGGTCCATGGGGCTGTCCTGGCTTGATGGTATTTTCAATTATCAACATTAAGTTGATAATAAGCCAACATCTACCACCTTAGTCTTTCCATCTGGCGATAGTAAAGTGGTCCCATCTTCTGGAGCGGGGCTTCAGAACTCATCAACAGCGAAAGATTCGAGGTGACGATTATGAACACTCAATTTGCACAGGCGCTTTTCGGTTCCACCGGCGGTTTGGCCGCTTTGGTCCTGCGGGTACCGGTCGGGCTCATTCTGGCGGCCCACGGCGCCCAGAAACTTTTTGCCTGGTTTGGCGGCTACGGTCTGGAAGGCACCGGTCAGTGGATGGCCAGCATCGGCCTGGAGCCGGGCTACCTGATGGCGCTGATGGCCGGTAGTGCCGAGTTCTTCGGCGGTCTGGCGCTGGCCTTGGGCCTGCTGACCCGTCCGGCAGCACTGGTGAACGCAATCGCCATGCTGGTAGCGATCTTTGCGGTCCACATCGGTAACGGCCTGTTCATGTCCAACAACGGCTACGAGTATGCCCTGACCCTGTTCGTGGTCAGTATCGCCCTGGCCATTCAGGGTGGCGGACGCTTTGCCCTGGACAATGTCCTGCTTGAGCGCTTCGGTGGCGCAGGTTACAGCCAGAGCGCGGTCGCGGCACGCTAAGCGGACAGAGTTAACGGCATTAACTGACTGAGGCACTCCCCGAGTCACGGGGAGTGCTCCTGTAACAGAGGGGAATGGATCATGCTGGTAAACGGTGTCTGGCAGGAGAACTGGCAGCCGGTGCAGGCGAAAGACGACGAAGGACGCTTCATCCGGCAGACCTCGTCGTTCCGGAACTGGATTACGCCGGATGGTGAGCCCGGGCCTACCGGTAAGGGGGGCTTCAAGGCCGAGAAGGGGCGTTACCATCTTTACGTTGCGTACATCTGCCCCTGGGCCTCCCGGGCCCTGATGGCACGGGAGCTGAAAGGGCTGAAAGAGTTGATCGGGGTGACGGTGGTGAACCCCAGACTGACGGACCAGGGCTGGCAGTTCGGCGGTTTCCAGGGTGCGGACGAGGACTCGCTTAACGGCGCACGCTACATGCACGAACTCTACACCCGGGCTGATCCGCAGATCTCCGGTCGCGCCACCGTGCCCGTGCTCTGGGACAAGCAGACCGGAACCATCGTCAACAACGAGTCGGCTGATATCCTGCGTATGCTGAACTCAGCGTTTCGGGGCATCGTGGATCAGGGGCCGGATCTCTACCCGGCGGATCTCGCCTCCGACATCGATGCTCTGAATGGGTATCTCTATACGGATCTGAACAACGGCGTGTACCAGGCCGGTTTCGCGTCCTCGCAGCAGGCCTACGATGAAGCCTACGGCAAGGTGTTCGCCGCCCTGGACGAGTTGGAACACCGGTTGGCGGACGGGCGGACCTATCTGTTCGGGGATCGGCTGACGGAAACCGATATCCGGCTGTTCGTCACTCTGGTGCGCTTCGATGCGGCCTACCACGGCCTGTTCAAGTGCAACCGCCATACCCTGGCATCCATGCCGGGTCTGCACGCCTATATGCACAGGATCCTGGCGCTTGATGGCATCGCCAGCACGGTGCATCTTGATCATATCAAGGCCGGTTATTACTCCATCAAGGCGCTGAACCCCAGTGGCATTGTTCCGGCAGGGCCCGGGCAGATCTGACATCACGACGGGTACCGGAGTTCACCGGTTTCCAGGAGGCACTTCCATGGGCAGTCATAAAGACATCCTGTTCATTTCCCACGGTGGCGGCCCTATGCCGTTGCTGGGAGACCCCGGCCACCGCGAGATGGTGGATCGGCTCACCGAAATTGCCGGTAAGCTGCGCAAACCCTCGGCGATTCTGGTGGTCAGCGCCCACTGGGAAGAAGCGGTGCCGACGGTCACGGCGGGAGCCAACCCGCCGCTGATCTACGATTACTACGGATTCCCCCCCGAATCCTATGCCATCGAGTATCCCTGTCCCGGTGAGCCGGCGCTTGCCGGGCAGATCCATTCGGCCCTGGAAAAGGCCGGAATACCGGCAAGGCTGGACGATCGGCGGGGCTTTGATCACGGCCTGTTTGTACCGTTGAAACTGATGTATCCGCAGGCGGATATTCCGTGTGTGCAGCTGTCACTGGTGAACAGTCTGGATGCCGAGGCCCATCTGGCCATTGGCCGGGCCTTGCAGGCACTGGACTACGACAACCTGCTGGTGATCGGCTCCGGTTTTTCGTTCCACAACATGCGGGCGTTTTTCACGCCGAACACGCCGGAGATCCAGGCCCGGAACGAGGCTTTCGAGGCTTGGCTGGAGGATACCTGTACCAATACGACGATCAGTGAAACCGAGCGGGCTGACCGGTTGAGACACTGGGACCAGGCACCTTACGCCCGGTTCTGTCATCCCCGTGAGGAGCATCTGTTGCCGCTGCATGTGTGCTATGGCCTGGCGGGGCAGGCCGCCCGGACCCGCTTTGAAGCAGTGATCCTCGGAAAGCAATCGGGAATGTTTTATTGGGGCGGGTGTTAGCCGGTTCCGGAGCATTCCGTCTGCCGGTCCCAGAGACTATAGTGGTTGTCTGGACGGGGCACTCCAGGCCCCCGCATCCGTGCAAGGAGGGCTCCGGTGCAAACATCCTTTTCCATTTCCCGATGGCTTCTGGCCGGGACATTCGCTGTTCTCGGCTGGGTGGCCGATCCGGTCGCTCACGCTGACACCCCCCTGAGTGCTGAGCGGTCCGACCCGCGCGCATTGGGCTGGATGACCGGCTTCCCACCGCCGCCGGACAAGCTCATTGCTCAGCCGGAATCGAACTTTTTCAGTTTTCCCAAGCTGCGATGGACCGTGTGTCACATCCGCGAACTCATGCCAACGAAACAGGTGAGCCGGGGTCTCGGGGCTCCGGTTCCGTTGCCGTATGCACTGGATGAGGATATCGATGCGGTGCGTTTCGTGCCCATGGGCGGAGACGAGCCGATGACCTGGGCGCAATCGCTCTCGGCCAATTACACCGACGGCATTCTGATTCTTCACGGGGGCAGGGTGGTCTACGAGCGCTACTCTGGCTGCCTGAATGAGCGCGGCAAGCATGCCGCCATGTCGATGACCAAATCACTGACCGGCCTGCTGGCGGAGATCCTGGTGGCGGAAGGCAAGCTGGATGAGGGGGCCAGGGTGTCCTCCATCATTCCGGAGTTGTCCGAAAGCGCTTTTGGCAGCGCCACCGTTCGTCAGGTGATGGATATGACCACCGCCCTCGACTACAGCGAGGATTATGCCGATCCGAAGGCGGATATCTGGGTCTATTCCGCTGCAGCCAGTCCTTTGCCCAAACCGGAGGGCTATGAGGGACCGGATGGCTACTTCGAATACCTGCAGACCGTCAGGCAGTCCGGAGCCCACGGAGAGGCGTTCAGCTACAAGACCGTGAACACCGACACCCTTGGCTGGATCATCTCGAGAGTAACCCGACAGGACCTGGCAGCGCTGCTGTCCGACCGCATCTGGAGCCGGATGGGCGCCGAGCAGGATGGTTATATGACCGTCGACGGCAAGGGTACGCCGTTTGCCGGTGGTGGGCTCAGCGCCGGCCTCCGGGACCTGGGTCGGATCGGCCTGCTGATGCTGGGTGGCGGCGAGATCAATGGCCAGCGACTGTTCCCGGCGGAGGTGGTGGAGACGATCCGGACTGGCGGCGACCGGAATGCATTCGCAAAAGCCGGCTACCGCACCCTGGACGGCGGCAGCTACCGCAGCATGTGGTGGGTCCTGCATAACGAGCATGGCGCCTTTGCGGCCCGGGGTGTGCACGGGCAGACCATCTACGTCGATCCGACCGCCGATATGGTGATCGTCCGCCTCGCCTCCTTTCCTACCGCCAAGAATGCCGCTATCGATCCGACCTCGTTGCCGGCTTACCAGGCCGTGGCAGAGTATCTCATCGGTAAGCGTGACGCGGCGCCGGCCCCCCAGTGATGCGCGATACCCCGGAGTCCCTGTATCTTGTGCTGGCGGATTCGCTGCTGGTCCTGCATGTGCTGCTGGTGGCTTTTGTCATTTTCGGCCTGGTGGCGGTTTTCCTGGGCCGCTTGCTGCATTGGCGCTGGGTGCGGAATTTCTGGTTCCGGGTCACTCATCTGGTGGTGATCGGCATTGTGGTGCTGCAGGCCTGGCTCGGCGTGCTCTGCCCGCTGACGGTCTGGGAAATGGAACTGAGGGAGAGAGCCGGCGCAGCCGGGTATGAGGGCTCGTTCATCCAGCACTGGCTGCAATCGCTACTGTATTACAGCGCCCCGGAGTGGGTGTTTGTCCTCGCTTACACCGTGTTCGGGGGCGTGGTCCTGGCCAGCTGGTTCCTGGTCAGGCCCGGGCGCCCCCGGAAATGATCCTCAACGTGTCTGGATCACGCCGTTTTCATCGGAGATAACAATCTCGACACGACGGTTCTGCTGCCGTCCGGCACTGGTGTCATTGCTCGCCACAGGGTAAGCCTCGCCATAACCCATGACCTCGATCCGGCTGCGGGCAATGCCTTCGGCCATCAGCGCATCGCGCACGGCCATGGCCCGGCGTTCGGACAGGTCCTGGTTGTATGACTCGGCGCCGGTACTGTCGGTGTAGCCTTCGACCCGCACCCGACGGTCTTCATATTGCAGCATGAAGTCCGACAACCTCTGCACTGTGCGCATGCCGGCAGGTTTCAGATCGGCCTGGTTGAGGTCGAACAGGACGTCGCCGAGGGTCAGTACCATGCCGCGCTCGGTTTTCTCGGCCTGGAGGGCCTCCATTTGCGCACGGAGGGCCTCTGCCTCGTCGGATTTCAGCTCCAGCATGATGTCCTGCCGACGTTTTTCCGCAGAACTGATTTCCTCCTCCAGTTCAGCGCGCAGGCCCTGCTGCTCGGCGATTTCGGCATGACGCTTGGCGAGATAGGCGGCGTGCTCGACGCGCCCGATATCTTCATCGTCCTCCAGCAAGGCCTCTGCCCGATCCAGTTCTGTCCGCGCACTGCGGAGCTGGCTGGAACCGCTGCGGGCCACGTAGGGATCTTCCGCGATCTTGTTGTAGACCATGCGGGCTTCGTCGACTTTGGCGTTCTGCTCGGGGGCGCTGGCACAGCCAAACATCAGCGCCGACAGCCCGACCGTGGTAATCAGGGATAGTGTACGATTCATGGTGTCGATCTCCTTTCAGGGCTCACTGTTGGTCCATTTCCAGCTGTCTGCGGAGGTTCTCAATGTTGGCATTGATTTCCTCCACGGCGCGCCTGGCTTTTTCGGTCTCGGAGCGTGCTCCGGCCAACTGTGCGTCCACCGCCGCCTGTTCCAGCAGGCGTTCGGCTTCCCTGTACTCTTCCCGATCGATCAGTTCGCGGGCATCGGCCACTTTGTTCTGGGCCTGGTTCAGCAGAACCGGCTCGAACTGGCGGGCATCGGCAGCTTCTGCCTGGGTGATGGACCCGGTGGCCAACTGCAAATCACTGTCCGGGCGAGGGCCGGGACCCGCGCAGGCCGCGAGGGTCACTGCGAGTCCAAGAATGGTGAGGGTGTGTGTGAAACGGATGTGTGGCTGCATGCATGAACTCCCTTGTTCAGACATTTCCTTAAATAGGGGTGATCGCGGCGGTTAAAATCTGAGCAATCCCTACGGAAATATAGCAGCTGGGCAGGCGGAACGCGGGTTTTGATTGAAAATTGAGCGAATTCGGGCCCGGGCGTCTGAAGATACGCTCAGTCGAGCCGGAGCAATTTGATGAGGTTTTCCCTCAGAGCCTCTGCCACAGCCCGGCCGGCGATGCCCTCGGCCAGGCGGATAACCTTGCCCCCGGTTTCGTCACGGAATTCCAGTGCGAAGTACTCGGTGGTGCGCCGGCCACTGTTCATGCTCATGCCGCCTTTCAGCTTCAGTTGGTCCGCATGCACCAGGTTGGCCGAGCGTTTCCACAGGGCCATGCCGCCCCAATAACGGACCGCCTCCACACGGGAGCCTTCGACGCGTGCTTTCAGGCTTCGTCCGAGCATGAACAGGCCACCCAGGAACATGGGGAAACCGAACAGGCCGAACATGAAGGCCATGAAGTAGAGCATGAAGCCTTCTTCCGCTGCCACGTAAGCCAGCCCCACGCTCACCCCGCCGAAGATCAGCCCGAAGATGAGGACCATGGCCTTCATGGCCAGATTGCGACCGGGCCGGCTGTGGAGCAGTACGCCCTGACCGAGCATCTGGACATCGATCTGTTCGGCCGCGTCGGTCAGTGCATTCATTTGCGCCTGGCGCTCGTGGTGCTCGACATGCGCGGGGCTGAGTGAAATGGACGAGGTCCGGGTACCCTGGACCACCGGCAACTCATAGGTTCTTTCGAGCGCAACGGGATGTTTGGGACCGTTCAGCAACAGGCGCCATTCGATCTGACGGCTGCCGCTGTTGTCGGTTTCCGGCAGGTCGTCAGGCGGGGTGAAACGGAACCGCACCACGGAGCCCGCGGCCTCACGGCTGACCTCTGGCACCTGCTCTGCCTGCCATAGCAAGGACTCGCTCCGGCTGCGGTTCTTGCCCCGGCTGATCCGTACCTTCAGGCATTGGAGAGTCACCAGCCAGTCGGCCCGGCCGAGTCCGCCACGCAGGGTGATCTGGCCCGCAATGTCTCCGCCGATCTGGCCGGGAGCCGGGTCCAGTGCCAAGGGCGCGGGGCCGTAGTAGCGCCAGTTACGCCAGTTTTTCCAGGCCATGTAGGCGAGCCAGAACCCGGCCAGGGGAAACAGGAGCGCCACGAGAATGGGCCAGTTATCCTTGCCGAGTTCATCCGGAATCGCCAGCACGGCGGGCAGGCTGATGCCCAGGAACATGAACGCCATGAAGCCGAACAGCCAGAATCCGTGCTTCTCGGCGGAGTGGATCGGATCGTCGGCCATGGCGGCTGCCGCTGCTGATTTCCTTCGACCCATGAACATGACAAACAGGCCGGCACCTGCGAAAACAGTTCCAAAGAGGGTCATGAACAGCATCTTTTCCCAACGGAGTTCCCGGACGAGGTAGCTTTCCGAAGGTACCTCCGGATTGATCCAGGCGGTCAGGGTGCCCCGGCTGCTGGCGTGGCGAAGCCGGCTGACCAAATCGTGGTGGTAGTCACTGATGTTGTCGCTGCCGCGATCGTAGCCGACCCGGGAACCGTAGTAGTTCCGGCCGCTGTATTGGTAGCGGTAGGCCGCCTCCACCGAATAGGTGGTCGAGTCGGAACCGCTGTTACTGCGTACGTTGACGCTCTCGAGGGTCGCGGATACTTGTCGCCAGTCGGCGCTGACGGCGTGTTCGTAGAGGGTGTGCAAGGGGCCAAAGGCAAGAACGCCAAGACCGGCGGCCAGGAAGATTAGACCAAAGAGACTGACCCCGAGCCCAGATTTTTTCTTTTTGCTGACTGCCGCCACCGCTGGTTTCCTTTCCTTGTAGTTCGATGAAATTCGAAACAGGTCTCTTATGTTAGCGGCAAAAATGGAACAGAAGTGTGTTCTGTGTCAGCCCGGGCGGAATATCCGCCCGGGCCCATGGGGCATCAACGCACCCGATCGGTTTGCAGGTACTGCTTCTTGGGCAATGAAATGCCATCGTCGTAGAGCGTGGTGCCCGAGCGCAGGCAGACCGAGAGGTTGCGATGGGACTCCCCGGTTTCCTTTGGCAGCAGGTCTTTCACCGTGTCCATCTCCTTGAGCAGTTCCTGCTCGGACAAGGTCATCTTCTCCCGGGCGAATTCGCTGATCTCCAGACCCTGGACGATCTGGTAGCGGCCATAGTCACAGCGCACCGGGAACGAGTAGATGATGCCCTTTTCGATCCCGTAACTGCCGTCACTGACGATGCCCATGCTGACCCAGTCGTTCTCCGGGGTGCCGTTAATCCAGTCGTGCATGTGATGGATGATGGCCTGGGCGGCCGAGGCAGCACTGGAATGGCCGCGGGCGTCGATGATGGCCGAGCCGCGCTTCTGGATCTTCTCGATGAAGGTGTCCCGGTACCAGTCCTGGTCGGCCTGCGGCAGTGCCGGCTCGCCATAGATGGTGGCGTGGTGCAGGTCCGGGAACTGGGTGGAGGAGTGGTTGCCCCAGACCGTGATCCGCCGGATGTCCTTCGGGTTCGCGCCGGTATGGTTGGCCAGGATGCCGCGGGTCCGGTTGTGGTCCAGACGGGTGAGGGCGGTGAACTGGGCCGGAGAGAGGTCCGGGGCGTTGCGACTGGCGATCAGGGCGTTGGTGTTGGCCGGGTTGCCCACCACCAGCACCTTTACATCCCGGTTGGCCAGCTTGTTGATGGCCTGGCCCTGGTGGGCGAAGATCGGAGCGTTGGTGGCAATCAGTTCGCTGCGTTCCATGCCCGGTCCCCGGGGCTTGGCGCCAATCAGCAAGACATAGTGGGCACCGACGACCCCTTCCTCGAAGTTGTCGTGCAGGCTGATGCTATGCAGCAGTGGGAACGCGCAGTCCTCCAGTTCCATGGCAATCCCGCGCAGGGGCTCCATGGCTTGTGGCATTTCGATCAGTTGCAGGATAACCGGCTGGTCCTGGCCGATCATTTCACCGGTGGCAATCTTGAACAGCAGGGAGTGGCTGATGCTGCCGGCGGCGCCGGTGATCGCGATTCTGACGGGACGTTTCATAGTAATAACCTGTTTTTGTTGTAAAGCCGAATCGGCCGGAAGATCCGGCGAAAGCCAGAATAACGATTATGCTTGGAGGATAGAAGGCGATACGCGGAACCCTATGTATCCTGGAGCGTCTTGATTGTTACCGCGAGTCTGGAAGCCTTTGGCTGTATGCTGCGGTAAAGATGCATAAACCAGAAAAAACAGGGTGCGAGTAGGTGAAAAAGAGCTTCTATATCAGCATGGCAATGGCGTTGTTCCTCCTTGGTGGGTGTTCCCCGGAGGTTGGCAGCAAGGCCTGGTGTGAGGACATGGATGAAAAACCAAAAGGCGAATGGACAGCCAACGAAATCGGGGACTTTGCCAAGCACTGCATGTTCCGGTCGGACAAGTAACCGATGGGGCGGGGCGATGGCGTCATGAGGGATGAAATCGGCGTGCTCGCCTACTACCTCGCAGAGCTCCTGGCCTTTGGCTTTGCTCTCTATACGTGGGTTTCCGCGGGTGCCAGTTTCGGTTGGGGCGCTCTGCTTGGTGCAGGGATTGTGTGGTTCCTCGCCAGGGTCGTGCTGGTCTACCTGGCCGCCTTTCTCTTCCGTTAGCTGAGCGCTGTCAGTCAATCCTTGCCTTCGGCCTTGTCTTTCGCTTCCATCTCCGCTTTGCGTTTACGGATTTTCTCCAGCTTGTCTTCGGGAATGCGCGTGGAATGTGCCGAATCGCGCAAGATCATCAAGCTGCCAACGATCAGCGCCAGCGCCAGCACGACGATTATCCATCCAATCAGGGGCATGGTGTTGAACCTCAGTCTCCGTCAGTCCTTTATGGTGCACCAGACGTGAGGTTCACACCATGCTCTTTTGCCTGTGATCTGTCAGTGGCAGTGCGCATGTGCAGCCGCGTCCGTATCTCGCGGATCCCCCATGCCGCCCTTGAGGCCATACTTGATCAGCAACAGATTGGCGGGCCAGGCCGCGAAAAGGCCGAGGGACAGGGATACGTAGAGGGATGACCAGAACAGGGCATCGCCCATGGTTGCCTCGCCGCCGAGGTACAGATCGGTAGTGATGGCCACCGATTCCATCACCACGATGGAAATCGTCTCGGCCACGAATGCCCCTTTGAAGGCTTCCTTGAAGGCCATCCCGTTCTGCATCATCGGGCCGATGTTCAGGGCAAAGCCGAAGATGTAGGCCAGGGTGAAGGTGATGATCGCGGCCCAGAAGTTCCCCATTGCGAACAGGCCCACGGAGATAATCACACCCAGGATCTCGCCAATGCCGCAGCCGGAGTAACAGTGGGCCACGGAGCGGAAGCCTTTCCGGGACAGGCTGTCTGTCGGAATCTGTTTACGCCCCGAGTAACGGTAGATGAGGACACCGATGGGGCCGGAATACAGAACTGTGAGGATCCAGACCCATTGCATCATTGAGGCAATGTGGCTGTTGTTGGTGCGCAGATCGTACACAACCCACGCTACACTGGCAGCAACGAGTGCGAGCCAGATAGTGAGTCCGCTCCAACTGTCGATCAAGGTCTGAATCTGGTCAATGCTCATGGAACAAAGGTCCTTTCCGGAGAGTTTGTGCCTACTATCTATGACCATGGAACCGGATAGCCCACTTTTCAACCAGCCCGGTCAGAGCGTTGGCCGGGCTATACGGATGGGAGGAAAGAATGGCATCAGAAGCAGACAAGCCGGACTCTTCCGGCAAGTGGTCGCAAAAGGTGACGGAAACCAGCGATTCGCTGGATCTCGAGGCGGGTGTGTTCACGCTGGACGATCCGAAGCAGATCGCGCTGTCACTCAGCCGGTCAGCAGAGCAGAGCGGGCGCCGCAAATCGGAACCGTTTCGCTCGGCGATGTCGATGCTGACGTTTTATATCAACCGCGCCGGCAAGCATTTGCCAGAAGACCAGCGTAAGCGACTGGAGCAGGTCAAGGATGAGCTCAGGGCGCTGTATGGCCGGCCACGAAAGAGCGCTGGCAGGAAATGACAGAATCTTCCAGCAGGTTCTGATCTCTTCTGTTAGTTTTATAAGAGGCCCCCAAACGAGAGGAGATCTTCATGTTTGTTGCGGAGAAAGCGACTGGACATCTGATTGAGGTGCTGGATACCAATGCATTGTTTGATCCCCATATGGATACCGTGAGGGGTAGCCTGCATTACGGCGAGGAAGCCCAGGATCCAGAATCCTTCGCCAAGTCTGAACTGGTGTTCCCCTCGGGAGAAGCCTTGCCAGTGTGTTGGACAGACCCGAATTATCGACGTCGAAAATAGACCACCACCGCCTATCCACTGGAGCTATCGCCGCCAATGACGGCCTATTTTGTCCAGGCTTTTATCTACCTGGTGGCCGCAGTCATTGCGGTCCCCCTGGCCAAGCGCCTCGGCCTGGGTTCCGTGCTCGGTTACCTTGTGGCCGGTGTCGTTATCGGACCGATGACCGGTCTTGTTGGCCAGGAAGCGTCAACCATTCAGCATTTCGCCGAGTTTGGCGTGGTCATGATGCTTTTCCTGGTGGGCATGGAGCTCGATCCGAAAGCCCTATGGGCCATGCGGGTCCGGCTGGTGGGACTTGGTGGTCTTCAGGTGGTGCTGACTTCGCTGGCCGGTTTTGCGATTGCCTATGGGCTGGGCCTGGTCTGGCAAACGGCGCTGACGGTCGGGTTGATCTTTGCCCTCTCCTCTACGGCGATTGTTCTCCAGACCCTGAACGAGAAGGGGTTAGGAAAGACCGAAGGTGGCCGCAGCGCTTTCTCGGTGCTTCTGTTCCAGGACATCGCTGTTATCCCGATGTTGGCACTGATTCCCCTGCTCTCGCTGTCGGCCGGGGGCGAACCTGCCTCAGGCGTGGCCGGCCACGGTGACCATCTGAGTCTGGTGGACGGCCTGCCGGCCTGGGCCCATGCCTTGGTGGTGGTTGGCGCGGTTGCATTCGTGATCGTTGGTGGCTATTACCTCGGGCGACCGCTGTTCCGGTATGTGGTGCAGGCCGGTTTGCGGGAAGTGTTTACGGCCACGGCCCTGATGCTGGTGATCGGCATTGCGGCCCTGATGAGCCTCGTGGACCTGTCGCCGGCCCTAGGTGCGTTTCTTGCCGGTGTGGTGTTGGCCAACAGCGAGTTCCGCCACGAGTTGGAAGCGAACATAGAACCCTTCAAGGGACTATTGCTGGGTCTGTTTTTCATCACGGTCGGCGCCGGAATCGATTTCGGTGTGCTGGCGGCGTCCTGGATGGTAGTGCTGGGTCTGGCACTCCTTGTGATCGTGGTAAAGGCCCTGATCCTGTGTGTTCTGGCGCTGACGTTCGGGATCCGGGGCAGCAATGGCTGGTTATTCACGCTCGGCCTTGCCCAGGCTGGCGAATTCGGTTTTGTCCTGCTCACCTACAGTCAGCAGAACAGCGTGATTCCCCCTGATCTGGCGCAGACGTTGTCGATGGTGGTGGCGCTGTCCATGTTCCTGACACCAGTGCTTTTCATCGTCTATGACCGGATCGTTTTGCCCCGGTATCGAAGCGCAACCAATCCGATGCGTGAGGCCGATGCTATCGAGGAACAGGCACCGGTGATTGTCGCCGGGGTAGGGCGTTTCGGTCAGATTGTATGCCGCTTGTTGCGGGCCAACAACATCCCGACGGTGGTGCTGGATCACGAAATCCAGCAGATAGAAAACGTCCGCCAGATCGGATTGAAAAGCTACTTTGGCGATGCCAGCCGACCGGACTTGCTCGAGACCGCCGGAATCGAGAACGCCCGGCTGTTGGTCGTGGCCATCGATGATCGGGACCGGGCCGTTAAGATCGTCGAACACGTGAAACAGTTTTACCCCGGCGTCTGGGTTCTGGCCCGTGCGTTTGACCGTGGTCACGGTTACCGGTTGCGGCAGGTCGGCGCCGATGATGTGGTCAGTGAAACCTATCATTCGGCCCTGGAGCTGGGCGGCCATGCCCTGACGGCCATGGGCGTCCATCCTCTGAGGGCACGGCAGATGACCTGGGCATTCTTCGAGAATGAACGGGCTCATGAGGATGAGCTGTTTGAAGCCTGGCAGGAGATCGAGGAGGGCATCGGTTTCAGCCCCCGTTACGGAGAGCTGTTCATGAAGCTCGAGGAGGCGCTGAGTGGCGCCATGCGAAAAGACTGGGACGAGCCTAAACGGGAAGATGTCCCGGTCTGGACACCCCCTGAAAAAAATATGGAATAAACTCGCTACCCACCCGTCTTCCTGGTGAAAGCAACCCGATAAGGGCAAAACAGGAGGACGCAACCATGAAAAAGCATGTACTGACTCTCGCAATCTGTTCCATCCTTTCCACCGGCGCCCTGGCTGCTGAAGGTTCTGGTGCGGCCAATGCCAATGTTCAGGCGGAAACCAGCATGAAGGCTGAGGCCAACACCCAGAGCGGCGTGTCCGCCCAGGGCAGTGGCTCGGCTTCTGCCGAGGGCAATGTGAACGGCCAGGCGGTTCGCGATGAGGCGTCCGAGCAGGGTCAGGCCGCCAGCAACGAGGCGCGCCAGAAGGCCAACACCGCTGTCCGCGCCGGTGTCGAGGCGGGTCAGAAGGTTCGTGGCACCGCCACTGCTACTGCGGATGCGGCAAGCGACACCGCCGCCGAGCAGCGTGAAGCCGCCGGCGAACGCATGAATAAGGCCCGAAATGCCGAAATCCAGGCTGAAACCAATCAGCAGATCGGCACGTCAGTCTCCGATAGCGTCAAAAGCGAAGTCCGTAACACCGTGAAAGGTACGGTGCAGGGTTCCGCTGGCGGCGGCCTGTTGTAAAGGCGTGATCCGAGAGCAGCCGGGCCGTTTCAGGCCCGGCTTTTTTCTGACAGAGAGGAGCCGATATGCGTTTGATACAGCGAATCTCCACCCTGTCCCTGGCAGTGGGACTGATGTCTCCGGTACTGGTGGTCGAGGCGGCGGACAAGGCTGAACTGAATGGGCATCTGGAAGGAGGCTATGAGCACGACAGCAACCTGACCGTGGACGAGCTGAATGCCTCTTCCGGCGAGAGTGACGAGGCCTGGGTGTTCGATGCAGGCCTGGAAGGCATCCTCAAGCCGGCAGAACGACTGAATGTCACCCTGGGTTATTCGGTGTCCGGCCGCCGGTACCAGACTTTTGACCGGTTTGATCAGGACATTCACCTGGCGTCTGCCGACATCAGTTACGACTTCGATCCGGTCACTGTCGGGGCGAGCTACCATTTCTCCCATGCCACACTGGGGTCCGACCCTTTCCTGGATTATCGGCGGGCGAGTGTCTATCTCGGTCGTCTGGTGGGTGATGATGTCTACCTGCTGGCGAGCCTGCAGGACAAGGCCAAGAACTTCGAGGACAGCAGCGCCCGGGACTCGGACATCAAAGGGGCCAGCCTGGACTCGTTTTTCTTTTTCAACGAAGCGCGAAGCCATTTACTGCTTGGGTTGGACGGCGACCGCGAGGACGCCGAGGCCGATGCCTATGACAACCGCCTGATCCGGGTCCGCGTCAGCCTGGTGCACAAGTTCACGTTGGCCGGCGAGGACAACCGGTTCCGCCTGGGCTGGCGCTTCGAGGACCGGGAATACGAGGCGGTGACCATCACCAGCAGCGATCCGTTGCTGACGGATCCGCTCACGGGTGACCTTTCCGAGCGCAGTTCCAGCCAGCGCGTGGATCAGGCCCGGATCCTGGAAGCGGGTTGGCGCATCGGCCTGACCGAGGTGGTCAGTGTTGAGCCCAGCATTTCCTACGGTGACTATACCTCCAACGTGGACTCGGCCGACTATGACAAGACCGTAGCCGGCGTCACCCTTCGGGCCGGTTTCTGACCGGGAAGGCTCAGTAATCCAGCAGGCCGTGGCCGAAACTCCGGTCACGGCCAGGTTCGCCAAGATCCCGGGCTGTCCCGATAAGTGCCTCGATTGCCTGCTCTGCAGAAGCCTCACGGAGCCGGCAGGCCAGGGCTGCCGTGACCACCGGTGCCGCCAGGGAGGTGCCGCTGTCAGATACCCGGCCGCCCTCCGGAGCGGCGACCGGGACCGATACCCCCCGGGCCGCAAACATCACCTGCTCGCCACGATTGGCCCACCGATAGAGCTCATTCGAGTCGTCCACCGCGGTAACACCGATGACCCCGGTATAGGCGGCCGGATACAGCGGCGGAGCTGCCGGTCCCTGGTTGCCCACTGCCGCCACCAGCACAATGCCTCGATCCAGCAGGTTGCGGATAACCGTCGCCAGCACCCGGTTATCCGGCCCGGTCAGGCTGATGTTCAGAACCGAAATATCCCGCTCTGACAGCCAGTTCAGACCTTCCAGAAGGTGGCCCAGGCTGGCTCCCGACAGATCCCGGTTCCGGTCAAAGAACACGGACGCATTGAACAGCGTGGCGCCGGGCAGGCGGGCCGGCGACTCGCCACTGTAGTCGCCCACCATCAGGCTCGCGACGGCCGTCCCGTGGGCACGCGGCTCTGAAAGCTGGCCCCTGTTTCCGTCGACCTCCAGAAAACGGGATTGCACCACGCGCGCCTGCCGGAATGCCGGATGGTCGGTGGCAATCGAGGTATCCACCATGCCGACCCGGACCGGGGCGGAGCACAGGGTTGGCCAATGAGGTGACTGCGTCCGCGGCTCCGATGGCCCCTTGGCCTGCGGGCTATAGATGTGGTTTCGGTCCAGCCGGTCCGCAAGTTCCGGCAGGACTGCCCGCAAGGCTTCCCGGGAGTCCAGCTCCGGTGATACCCGGAAGCGGACGAGATTCAGGCCCACTCCCGTCAGCTCCTGGCGCTTGAGCAGCGTAATGCCGGCTCGGTCGAGCCGGGCGATTTCCTCGTCGGTGCCGGTGAACAGCCACTGGCGTTCCACCGCGCGCCAGCCATCTTCGACGACAACATCGGTGAACGCCACTTCGCCCTGTTCCGTCAGGACGGGAAGCTCTGGCGGCAGGCTTTCAAGCGGGTTCCGCAGGGTGTCAGGCGCGGCTTCCACCCGGTCCTCGACCTGCCGCGACAGCCTGCGTTCCACGAGCCGTTCTGCGCTCTGCTCCACCTGTCGGGTTACGGGCCCGGCAGCCCCGTCCAGCACACTGCCGGTACCCAGTGCCAGCACCGGGGTGGCGAACGAGATCAGGGCGAGCGCGGGGAGCCAATGGATCTTTCGGCAGTGCTTCATCGTGTCTGTCCAGATTCGGAAGTGTTTCATTCGATATAACGACCGGGTCGGGAAAAAATTCCGTTCTTTGATGGAATAAAACGGTTTCTGGCTCGTTGTACTGGTAACACGTATCAGCAAAGAGCGCTATGCAACAGGAAATCACCGAACTTTTGCCCAGGCTCAGACGCTTTGCCTACTCGCTTACCGGCTCCATGCCCGATGCCGACGACCTGCTCCAGAACACGGTGGAACGGTTGCTGGCCCGGGACATGCCGGAGGATGCGGACCTGACCAAGTGGGCGTTCCGGGTCTGCCGGAATGTCTGGATAGACGAATGCCGGGCCCGGAAGGTTCGCCGGGAGGCAACAGAACAGCCGGAGCTCTCCGAAGGTCAGGTTGTCGATGGCGAGCACCAGACAGCCCGCGAGATCGAGTGGAATCGGGTAGATAAAGCCATGGCAAAGCTACCGGAGGATCAGCGCCAGATCATTTCCCTGGTGGCCATCCAGGGCTTCTCCTACCAGGCCGTTGCGGAGATCCTATCTGTGCGCAAGGGCACGGTAATGAGCCGGCTGGCCCGGGCGAGGGCGGCACTGAGCCAGGCGTTGGCGCCTGTAACCATGAGGACCGGATCATGAACATAACCGACGAGACCCTGTCTGCCTTCCTGGATCATGAACTGCCCGAGGCGGAAATGCAGGCGGTGCGTGATCAGCTGGCCGCCGACCCGGCGCTGGCCGATCGCCTGGCGGAGCTGGCCTCGGTCGATGCCGAACTGCAGGCCCACTATGGTGCAATCGATGACCGGCCGATGCCGGAAACCGTGACCCGGCTGCTGGCGGATGAGCCGTCCGCAGGTGCCGGCGGCGGGCCGGACAATGTCATTGCCTTCCCCGGGTGGCGCCGGGTGCGGGAGCACACCGGGAAAGCCGTCGCCGCGGCCGTGATTGCCGGGTTTGCACTCGCCCAGTGGCTGGCCGTGCCGGGCCCCGGCGAAGAAGCCGGCTGGGCGGAGGTGGCACAGGCCCTGGAGACGCGCCCGAGCGGTGAGCTCCATGCCATTGACCATACCACCGTGACGCCGAGGCTGACCTTCCGGAACCAGGACGGAGACTGGTGCCGGCAGTACCTGGTACAGAAGGCTGACCATGCCTCCGAACAGATTGCCTGCCGCACCGGTGCCGGCGACTGGCAACAGGTGGCGAAAGTCGATGTGAAGGTGAGCGCCTCACCGGAGGCCTATCAGACCGCGACCGGAGGTCGTGTCCTGGATGAGACGCTGGATCGACTCATGGAAGGGCCGCCCATTGGCCCTGATGCGGAAAGAACCCTGATCGAGCAACAATGGAGCGGCCAATAACGGCTGCTCTTTTTTTGAGCAAATTTGAAATTCCTGTCACCTTTCTGTAGCCTTTATTTTAATTGAACGTTCAATTAATAAAAAACAGGCAGAGATCAGAGCCTGTTTTCGACACGGAAATCATCGGGAACACGCGGAATCGCCATGCCAAAAGTTGGAATGAAAGATACCCGCAAGCAGCAGCTCATCGACGCCACCATGGAGTCCATTGCCGAGCTGGGCATGCAGAACACCACCATTGTCAGCATCAGCAAGCGGGCGGGGATGTCCTCGGGGATCATCAGTCATTACTTCGGGGGCAAGCAGGGCCTGATCGAGGCGGCCTTGCGTTACCTGCTCGAGCAGCTGGGCAAGGAACTGCGTGAGCGCATGGCGAAAACCGATGGCTCGCCGGAGCAGCGGCTCGATTGCATCGTGGAAGCCAACTTCTCCGAATTCCAGCGCTCGGCCCTGGCCGCCAAGACCTGGCTGAGCTTCTGGTCCCGCTCCATGCATGAGCCGGGGCTCAAGCGACTGCAGCAGATCAACAACGCCCGGCTGTACAGCAACCTGCGCTATTCCTTTGCCCAGGTGTTGCCGGCGGGGCAGGCCACGGAGGCCGCGCGCCAGACCGCTGCGATGATTGACGGTTTCTGGCTGCGAAGTGCCCTGAGCCTGGACCCGATGGAAAGCTTCGAGGCGGGCGAGCGGCTCACCAAACAGTTTATTCACGACACCCTGGCCAAGGCCGGGGCAACGAATTCAGCGAATTGAGGTTACCGGTCACTATGTCCAACAACGTACCTGTGGTTCAGAACTTTGTGCATGGCCGTTTCCTGGCCAACACCAGCGGCGAGACCTTCCCGGTGGTCAACCCGGCCACCGGCCAGGTCATCTACGAGGTGGAAGTGGCGGATGAGGCCGTCCAGCAGGCGGCCATGGAAAGTGCCCGGGCCGGTTTTGCCCAGTGGTCCGCCATGCCGGCCATCGAGCGCAGCCGCATCCTGTTGAAGGCGGTGGCCTTACTGCGTGAGCGCAACGACGAGCTGGCGGCCGCAGAAGTTCGGGATACCGGCAAGCCCTGGCAGGAAGCGGAGGCCGTGGATGTGGTCACCGGCGCGGACGCCATCGAATTCTTCGCCGGCCTGGCGCCCTCCATCGAGGGCAACCAGCAGGATCTGGGTGGCGATTTCTACTACACCCGCCGCGAGCCGCTGGGTATCTGCGCCGGCATCGGTGCCTGGAACTACCCGATCCAGATCGCGTGCTGGAAGTCGGCTCCGGCGCTGGCCTGCGGCAACGCCATGATCTTCAAACCCTCCGAGGAAACCCCGATGGGCGCGGTGAAGTTGGCGGAAATCTTTGTGGAGGCCGGTGTGCCGGCTGGCGTGTTCAACGTGGTTCAGGGTGCGGCGGAAGTCGGCCAGTGGCTGACCCACCACCCGGACATCGCCAAGGTGTCGTTCACCGGCGAAGTTGCGACCGGCAAAAAGGTAATGTCAGCGGCATCGTCCACTCTGAAGGACGTCACCATGGAGCTCGGCGGCAAGTCCCCACTGATTGTCTTTGACGACGCCGACCTGGAGAACGCCATCTCCGCCGCCATGGTGGGCAACTTTTACACCCAGGGCGAGATCTGCACCAACGGTACCCGGGTGTTCGTGCATGAGGATATCTACCCGCAGTTCATGGAACGCCTTCTGGAGCGGACCCGCAAGAACATCAAGCCGGGTGACCCGATGAATCCGGACACCAATTTCGGCGCCCTGATCTCCAAAAAGCATCAGGACCTGGTGCTGGATTACATCGCCAAGGGGCTTTCTGAAGGTGCGACCCTGAGCCACGGAGGCCGGGCCTTCGAGCCGGATGATTCCAAAGGTGGCTATTTCGTGGAGCCCACCATCTTCACCGACTGCACCGATGACATGACCATCGTGCAGGAAGAGATCTTCGGGCCGGTGATGTCGGTACTGACCTTCTCCGACGAGGACGAGGTGATTGCCCGCGCCAACAACACCGAGACCGGTCTGGCCGCCGGCGTGTTTAGCAACGACATCCGCCGGGCGCACCGGGTTATCCATCAGATCCAGGCGGGCATCTGCTGGATCAACAGTTACGGCGCCTCGCCGGCGGAAATGCCGGTGGGCGGCTACAAGCTCTCCGGCATCGGCCGGGAAAACGGGCGCGAGACCATTGCGCACTACACCCAGATCAAGTCGGTGTATGTGGGCATGGAAGATCTCGACGCCCCGTTTTAAGCCCGCAGGCCACAGAGGAGAACGCGTATGAAAGAAAATCAATACGACTACATCATCGTGGGCGCGGGCTCGGCCGGTTGTGTGCTGGCCAACCGTCTCACCGAGGATGGCCAGAACAAGGTGCTGCTGCTGGAGACCGGCGGCAGCGACAAGAGCATCTTTATCCAGATGCCCACGGCCCTGTCCATTCCCATGAACACCAAAAAGTATGCCTGGCAGTTCGAGACCGAGCCGGAGCCCTACCTGGACAACCGCCGCATGCATTGTCCCCGGGGCAAGGTGCTGGGCGGCTCGTCGTCCATTAACGGCATGGTCTATGTCCGTGGCCACGCCCGGGATTTTGACGAGTGGGAATCTGAAGGCGCCAGCGGCTGGCAGTACGCCAATGTCCTGCCCTATTTCAGGAAGGCGGAAAGCTGGGCCTTCGGCGGCAATGACTACCGGGGCGATTCCGGACCACTGGGCGTGAATAACGGCAACAACATGCAGAACCCGCTGTACAGGGCCTTTATCAAGGCGGGTTCCGATGCCGGTTATTTCGAAACCGCCGACTACAACGGCGCCCAGCAGGAGGGCTTCGGTGCCATGCACATGACGGTCAAGAACGGCCGTCGCTGGTCCACCGCCAACGCCTATCTGCGCCCGGCCATGGAGCGGGATAACCTGACCGTGGTCACCCACGCCCTGGTCCACAAGGTATTGCTCGAAGGCAAGACTGCCACCGGCGTGCGTTACGAGCAGGGTGGCAAGGTCCACGAGGTACAGGCCAGCCGCGAAGTGATTCTCTCCGCCGGTTCCATCGGTTCTCCGCACCTGTTGCAGTTGTCCGGTATCGGCAAGCGCGAGGTGCTGGAGCAGGCCGGTATCGAGGTGCAGCACGAGCTGCCCGGCGTGGGTGAGAATCTGCAGGACCATCTGGAATTCTACTTCCAGTTCCGCTGCAACCAGCCGGTGTCCCTGAACCGCAAACTGGACTGGTGGAACAAGCTCAAGATCGGGGTGCGCTGGATCCTGCGCAAGGACGGTCTGGGCGCCACCAACCATTTCGAGTCCTGTGGCTTTATCCGCTCCAAAGCCGGTGTCGAGTGGCCGGACCTGCAGTACCACTTCCTGCCGGCGGCCATGCGCTACGATGGCAAGGAAGCGTTCGACGGTGACGGTTTCCAGCTGCACATCGGCCATAACAAGCCGAAGAGCCGCGGTTTTGTGCATGTGCAGTCCGCCGATCCGAAACAGGCGCCGCGTATCCGCTTCAACTACCTCGAAAACGAGGCCGACCGGGAAGGCTTCCGCGACTGCGTGCGGCTGACCCGGGAGATCATCAACCAGCCGGCCATGGACGACTACCGCGGGGCGGAAATCCAGCCCGGTGCCGAGGTCCAGAGTGACGAGGAAATTGACGCCTTTGTTCGTCAGGCGGTGGAAAGCGCCTATCACCCGTCCTGCTCCTGCAAGATGGGCACCGACGAGCTGGCGGTGGTGGACCCGGAGACCCGTGTCTGCGGCCTCAAGAACCTGCGGGTGGTGGATTCGTCCATCTTCCCGACCATACCCAACGGTAACCTGAACGCGCCCACCATCATGGTGGCCGAGCGGGCTGCCGACCTTATCCGGGGCAAGGACCCCCTGCAAGCATCTGACGCGCCTGTGGTGATGGATGACCAGTGGCAGGCACGCCAGAGACCGGGACAGGCAAAGCGCGCGCTGGTTTAGCGCGTCGTCATCCCGCCCGGGCGTGCAACGCGCCCGGGGTTTTGCAAGCCCTCAGGATTTCCCTATCAGCGCGACGGCATCCCGCCGTTCTCGGGCGCCGGATAGGCAAGTCCTGGGTTTGTGTCCGATTCGAAAGAAGCAGCGCTTACAAAGTAGAGGAGGAACACCCATGCTGTTCACTATAATGATGACAAACAACCGGAGGTGCAGCGCATGACACTCTGGTTATCCACAGGCCTGATTTTCACCTTCGCCGCCATTGCCCTGATTTTGTACAAATGGTGGGACATGCAGTGCATCGGTGTAACGCCGGTCCGCACCTTTACATTCATTGCCATCCTGTTCACCTCCGGTCTGGACGTGGGGCTGATCATGTTCCCGCTGACCGAGTTCGGCGGCTATGGCAACGTTGGAGAAAACCCGGAATACGGCTTCGCCAACCCGCTCGCCATCGAGTTCGGCTTCTGGGCGTTCCTGATCTGGGGTTTCTATTTCCTGACCTGTTTCTACTTCGCCATCATCGAGCCGCGGGTAAAGTTCTTCGAGATCCCGCTGGTCAAGCTGGTTAACAACGTGGTGATCATCGGCACCTGCGCGTTCACCGCCTACCTGCTGCTGGTGAACCTGCCGTGGTACCTGCCACAACTGGGCGACGGTGAATCCGTGGTGCCCGCGTTCTACGCAATCGTGTTCCTGTCGATCGCGCTGGCGGTGTATTCCAGTTCCAAGGTCAAGTACATCCGCATTCTGAGCATCGGCTCCAGTGTGTTGTTCATTGCCCTGATTGTCGGCATGTGGTTCCGCGCGTTCGTGCTGGGCAAGGGATCGCCGGCGGATTTCTTCGGTACTGCCAGCATGCTGGGCGAGTACTTTGGCAACATTCACCAGTTTGTGTTGCCGATTAACGACTACCACGCCTTCTACCTGTTCTGGTGGTTCGCCTGGAGCATCATGATCGGCCAGTTCACTGCCCGTTTCGTCAGTGGTATCCGGACCTGGCAGCTGCTGATTGCCATGCTGGTGGTACCGTCCATCGCCATCGGGGTGTGGTTCAGCGTGCTGTACTACTACCACGCGGAAGGCCTGCAGATCGCTGCCTTCACCAACATCGCCATGATTTCCGTGGGTGTGCTGATGGTGGTGAATTCCCTGGATTCGCTGATCCGCCTGTACACCGACAACCTGAACCTGACCGCCCAGCGGCTGGGAAGGGTGAATTATGTGATCTTCAACCTGGTGGCCATGGTCGGCCTGACCATGCTGTTCCAGCTTGATTTCCTGCGTATCCAGTGGGTTGGTGCACTGGTGATCGCCCTGTATTTCGCCTGCTTTGCCTACATCCTGGCAAAGAAGCGGAGCGAGGTGGCTGCCATCAAATCGTCACCCAAGGAAAATATTCTGGATTTCCACAAGATTGAATTGGCGGGATAAGACCCCATATCACCAACCGCAGTTACTTCCCGGGATGGAAATGGCTGCGGGTTGTTGGTCCGGGCTTCGCCTGGATAGGCTGAGCCTATCCCTTTATTGGAAATTATCAATTTAAACGAAGCCGGAAAAATCCGTATCTTTGCTTCCCGTAAATTCTTCAACCCTCAAATGCACCAAACAGGAGTTATCTTTAATGGGCATCATTAACAGCGAGATCAAGCCGTTCAACGCCACCGCTTTCAAGAACGGTGAGTTTGTTGAGATCAGCGAAGCAGACGTAAAAGGTAAGTGGGCTGTCTTTTTCTTCTACCCGGCCGACTTCACTTTCGTATGTCCGACCGAGCTGGGCGACGTAGCTGACAAGTACGAAGAGCTGCAGAAGCTGGGCGTAGAAGTGTTCTCCGTGTCCACCGACACCCACTTCACCCACAAGGCGTGGCACGATACTTCCGAGACCATCGGCAAGATCCAGTACTACATGGTTGGCGACCAGACCGGCACCATCACCAACAACTTCGGTGTTATGCGTGAAGGCCAGGGCCTGGCCGACCGTGCTACTTTCGTGATCGATCCGGACGGCATCATCCAGGCCGTTGAGATCACTGCCGAAGGCATCGGCCGTGACGCCGACGACCTGCTGCGCAAGATCAAGGCCGCCCAGTACGTTCGCAAGAACCCGGGTGAAGTTTGCCCGGCCAAGTGGAAAGAAGGCGAAGAGACCCTGGCTCCGTCACTGGACCTGGTCGGCAAGATCTAAGTTTCGCCTAACGGTGAAACTGAATGGATGCGAGGTCTGCTCTGCGGACCTCGGATTCCCGAGGAACCCCGGCCCGGCCGGGGTTTTTTGTGTCTGACCGGTATCAGGAGCTGGCTATCTCGCTGCCGTAATCGGCGCCGCGGGCCTTGAGCCGGTAGAATTCCTCGATCACTTCCGCCATCGCTTCCGGACAGTAGGGCCGTAATCCACTCAGCACCAGGCGTTTGGTCACATCGCCCACCGGCTTGCCATCGGCCTTCAACAGATATTCCAGCGTCACGTTGCCCCGTTTACCGGCGGCTTCCAGGTCGGCATTGCTCAGCTCCAGTTCCGGGGAAGAGGCATCCACCGTGTCCAGGGACAGGCTCATGCTCTCGTACATCACCATGGGGCGATCCGGATTGAACATGACCCCGTTCGATTCCATCAGCGGTTTCAGGGTGTGCGGAAAGTTCTTGCCCGAGGCCGCCACGTAGCAGCGGGTGAAGTCCTCGATGAACTGCTCGTCCCGGGTAATCTCGCCGCTGCGGGTAACCTCAAGGTAGACCTTGCCATTGTCGTCACAGACTTCGATGGTGTCGTCCCCGTTCTCCCGGAACAGGAGCTCAACGCCATCACCAACCAGGGCGCGGAACCGGAATGTCATGTTCCGGGAAAGCCCGAAGCGGGACACAACCACGGCAAACAGCAGATCCCCCGGTACGCAGAAGCGGCGGGCATCGGGATCATGAATCGGGTTGAAGTCCCCGGCCACTTCCTTGGCGAACTTGCTGGCCTGGAGCGCGGAAATGGTGACACGTCCGTCCTGGAGGGAGTGGAAACGTTCTAGAAACATGGTTCGCCTTTTACGGGTCGCGGGGCTGACAATGGGAGATTAACTCTTCGTCCCCCTATGATAGTTGAGCCGCATCAATAGCAAAATGCGCTATTTGTCCTACTGTGGAAAAGAGGCCTGAAAATTCACGGGGGATGGCTTATGGGCATCACCGCAATTCCGGTAGATCAACGGGTGATCGATATCGATTCCCGCCGGTTCGCGTCGGTGGAAAAGGCGCTGGTGGAGCTGATCACCAATAGCGATGACAGTTACTCCCGACTCGAGCGTGCCGGAGTTGCGGTGACCGGCAGCATTACCATCCAGTATGAGCGCCACCAGAACGGCGCCATGCTGGTAGTTGCCGACCAGGCCGAGGGCATGACCTGGCAGCAGGCCCTGACCAGCCTGACCTATGGCGGTGCCCACAGCCCCCTGGCGAATGGTGAAGCAACCGGCCGGGGCTTCTTCGGTCGTGGTCTTAAACAGGCGATCTATGGCCTCGGTTATGGCTGGCTGGAAACCCTCCATAATGGCCGCTACACGCGCGTCGATTTGTTCCGGGGAGAGGATGGCGGCTACCTCTACGACGACGGTGAAGGCGATCGTGAGGCGAAGGATACCGACTACGAGCGCCTCGGCACCGATGCCAATGGTACCCGGGTGGCCATCGTGATCGACAATCCCCTGGTCCACATTTCCCAGTACCGTTCGGTTTTGCACTCCCTGTCCCATAACATATACCTGCGGGAAATCCTCGGGCGTCGGCGGGTGGAGCTGGTACACCGTCAGGCCGGCAAGGAAGTGGAGCGGATGGGGCCGGTTCACTACCTGGAACCGGAATCCAGGGTGCTGCTGGGGCCACAGCAGCCGTGCAGTTTTGTCTACGAACAGGTGAGCTACCCGTTTACCTTGACCCTGAAGCGGGCGCTCAATGCCGAACTGACCCTGCACGGTGACGAGCGCACCAACGGATTGCTGGTGCTGTCCGGTAACGCGGTGCTCGATTGCCAGTTGTTCGAGTTCGAGAACCAGGTGGGTACGGAATACCTGTTCGGCGAGGTGAATTGTCCCGCCCTGGCCGAAAAGCTGGGGCAGGGCCTGGCCATCATCAGTGACGAGCGTGACGGCCTTAACCTGAAGGATCCGTTTGTGGCGGCGTTCGGACGCGCCGTCAGCAAGTATCTCCGCCCGGCGGTACAGGAAGAGCGGGAGCAACTGCGCCACCTGGAGCATGCGACCGCATCGGGCCGGACCGACCACATGATCGAGCATCTGCTGGAGCGGATGAACCGGGCCGCAATCCAGGATCTGCGCATCTCCTTGCCGCCGGCGGGTGATACTGAGGCGGAATCGGAGCCGGAGCCTGAAGAGCCTGCCCTGCGCTTTACCACCCCGTTCTATTACCGGCAGGCGGGGCATCCGTTTCATGTCTCCTTGCTGGTGAACCCGGCCAGCTTTGCCCCGGACGATGTGTTGCACATCAGCTACCGCTTCCCGGATTCGGTTCAGCTGGATGCCAAACCGACGGAGGTGCCGGTGTCCCAGTTGACCGACCGGAACCGGATCGAGTGGACCATCACCGGTGATTCCGTCGGAGACCGGGGCGAGATTACCGTTCGAAGCCAGCATTACTGGGCCTGGTGTGAGGTAGTGATCGCGGACCACGGCGCCCATCACCGGCACCATCGGCCCAAGCATCATCCCAGCCACAATCACCGGGCCGCATCCCGTGACCACGGCGAGGCGATGTTCATTGGCTATGACTTCCGCGCCCTGCACAACGAACTGGAGCGAGCGGTATACAGCCCGAAGGAGCGCAAGATCCTGATCAACACCGAGGCACCGACCGTGCAGCTGTACGTGGATGGTCGCGGGCGTTTCCGGGATTCTGCGCGTCTGCTGCTGGCGGAGCTGTTCATGGACGTGATTTCCGATGAACTGGCCCGCCACCAGCTGGCAAGGTCGAAGGAGCCGGAGAGCGTGGCCGCGTTCCACGCCGCCAAGATGGACATCATCCGGCGATATGGCCGTGACATTCACCGTTCCTTCATCAATGCCTGACAGCCTGCCAGGGAGTGGCAGGCTATTGCTGCATTTCGCTTTATAGGGCTGCCCTATCAATCAGTTTGGGGCAATTAATTTGAGGCTTAGGCTTCGAATCCTTATCTTACCCGCAACTTCAGTTATTGATCCATTTTGAATTCAGACACTTAGCTTTACGACATATCAAGGGGAAAAACCTACATGTTGGATGCCAATATCAAGCAACAGCTCCAGGCCTACATGGAAAAACTGCAGCAGCCGATCGAGCTGGTGGCGGCCTACGACGACAGCAAGAAGTCCCAGGAGCTGAAAGAGCTGCTGGAAGACATCGAGCCGATGTCTTCCAAGATCAGCCTGCGTACCGAAGAAGACCCGGACGTGCGGCGCCCGTCTTTTGCGATCAACCGGGTGGGTAGTGACATTGGTGTCCGGTTTGCCGGCATCCCCATGGGTCACGAATTTACCTCCCTGGTACTGGCCCTGCTGCAGGTGGGTGGTCATCCGTCCAAGGAATCCCAGGAGCTGATCGAACAGATCAAGGATCTGGAAGGAAGTTTCGAGTTTGAAACCTACTTCTCCCTGTCCTGCCAGAACTGTCCGGACGTGGTCCAGGCCCTGAACCTGATGGCGGTTCTGAACCCGAACATCAAACACACCTCCATCGACGGCGCCCTGTTCCAGGACGAAGTGGAACAGCGTGAAGTGATGGCCGTGCCCAGCGTGTTCATGAACGGAGAGTCCTGGGGCCAGGGCCGCATGACCCTGGAAGAGATCGTGGCGCGGCTGGATACCAGCTCCGCCGAGAAGGAAGCCGAGAAGCTCAACCAGAAGGATCCGTTCGAGGTGCTGGTCATCGGTGGTGGCCCGGCCGGCTCTGCTGCAGCGATCTATGCCGCCCGAAAGGGTATCTCCACCGCCATCGCAGCGGAGCGTTTCGGTGGCCAGGTGGCGGACACCATGGGCATCGAGAACCTGATTTCCGTGCCTTACACCGAGGGCCCGAAGCTGGTGTCTGCCATGGAGCAGCACGTCAAGGAATACGACGTGGACATCATGAACATGCAGCGCGCCGAGAAGCTGATTCCGGCTGCCAAGACCGGTGGTCTGCACGAGGTGCGCCTGGCCAACGGCGCGACCCTGAAATCCCGTACCGTGGTGCTGTCCACCGGTGCCCGCTGGCGCCAGCTGGGTGTACCGGGAGAGGAAGAGTACCGCAACAAGGGTGTGGCCTACTGCCCGCATTGTGACGGCCCGCTGTTCAAGGGCAAGCGCGTGGCAGTCATCGGCGGTGGTAACTCCGGCGTGGAAGCGGCCATCGACCTGGCTGGCATCGTCGGCCACGTGACCCTGATCGAGTTCGGCGCCGAGATGCGCGCGGATGACGTGCTGCAGAAGAAACTGCGCAGTCTGAAGAACGTGGAGATCATCACCTCCGGCCAGACCACCGAGATTACCGGTGAAAACGGCAAGGTGAACGGCCTGACCTACACCGACCGTAATACCGGTGAGTCCCACCATGTGGCGCTGGAAGGTGTGTTCGTCCAGATCGGCCTGGTCCCGAACACCGAGTGGCTCAAGGGTGACATCGAGCTGAGCCAGCATGGCGAGGTGATCGTCAACGACCGCAATGAGACCTCCATCCCGGGTGTCTTTGCAGCCGGCGATGCGACCACCGTGCCCTACAAGCAGATCGTGATTTCCATGGGTGAAGGATCGAAGGCGGCGTTGAGTGCCTTTGACTTCCTGATCCGGAATTCTGTCGAGGACTGAGGCTGGCTTGAAGATGGGGTCAGAAGAAGGCTTTCTTCTGACCCCGGAGTTCGCGGGGTCTGATGAACTTGTTCATCTGACCCCTCTTTCTTCATCTCAACTCAACGCCCGGAAATATCCTGCTCCAGGCTTCCGTCTACCCCCAAACTCTCCTTATCCTCCGGAAACAGGTGCCCATACGCCGCCCGCACCCCATCCACAATGAACTGGTGCGGCACATCGTCAAACACCCCGTGGTCGTTGATGTATTCCATGTGCGCCTGCCCATCTTCGGTAAATTCCTGGAACACCGAGTCATTCACACCATCAAACTCCAGCGGCTCCACCTTCATCAGCTCACACAGCTGTTTGTTGAACGCCGGGGTCGCCTTTACCCACTGGCCATTCAGGTACAGCTCAATAAAGCCGTGCATCCGGAAAATATCCGAGCGCAGCCATTCGATCAGTTTGGGGCTGGAGAGGTGGTTGCGGACGTCGGCCAGGCCTAACCGGCTGGGAATGCCGATGGCCCGGGCGGCGGCGCCGAGGAGGACGGCCTTGGGAATGCAGTAAGTCTCGCCGCTGGTCAGGGCGTAGCTGGCGGACAGGGTAGTGGGGTCGGTGCGGAACACGTAGGGGTTGTAGTTGATGCTGTCCCGGACCGCGAGGTACAGCACCTTGATCTGCTCCACCGGGTCGTCGGAAACACCTTCAAGATGCCGGGCGATCCAGGCCTTGAGTTCGGGCTCGTCGTAATCGAAGAAGGCGGTGGGCTGAAGGTAGCGTTCCATAGGGACTCATCCAGGGTTCGTGCATCAAAGTCCGATCCTCCCTGATTAGCAACCTACGGGCAATGGCCATTTCCGCCAAAGCCATTGCCCGCTTTGCTCATTCCTTGCCTTCAAAGCCCTGCATGACATTGACCGCATTCACCCCGATGGCGTCCACGTCATAACCGCCTTCCATGGTGAATACCGTCGGCAGCCCCAGCTGCTCCAGGCGTCTGCCGAGCTTCAGGTAATCGCCGGAGGTCAGCTTGAAGAAGGAAATAGGGTCTTCCTCGAAAGTATCCACTCCCAGCGCCACCACCAGGGCATCCGGTGCGAACGCCTGGATGCGCTCGCAGGCCTTTTCCAGACCCTGGCTCCAGACGCTATAAGGCGTGTTCGGCGGGTACACGAGATTCAGGTTATAGCCTTCCCCTTCACCCTCGCCGATTTCATCCTCGAATCCCAGAAAGTGCGGGAAGACCAGGTCCGGGTCGCCATGCAGGCTGATGGTGAGCACATCGTTGCGGTCATAGAAAATCGCCTGGGTGCCATTGCCGTGATGGAAGTCCACATCGAGCACCGCCACCTTGCCGTAGCCCTGGTCGCGGAAGGCCTGGGCGACAATGGCAGCGTTGTTAAAGAAGCAGTAGCCTCCGAACACATCGGCATGGGCGTGATGACCGGGCGGTCGGCACAGGGCGAAGGCGGCGCGCTCACCCCCGGCCACCAGCTTTTGGGCGGTCAGGGCGACATTGGCGGAGGCCCGGGCCGCTTCCCAGGTGCCGTCGGAAATTGAGGTATCGGCGCCGAGACTGTAATAGCCGAGGCGGCCGTCGATGTCTTTCGGCAACCGGGCGCGCATGCCCCGGCCAACCCAGAAGGTGGGGATGGCCTCGCCGGGTTTACCGGCCGCCACCCACTCGTCCCAGCAGGTTTCCAGGAAGCTCACATAATCGGCGGTATGGACCCGTTTGATGGGTTCCAGCCCGAATTCTTCCGGCTCCAGGATTTCCCCGAGCGCCTGGTCCTTCACCCGCGCCAGGATGGTTTCGGCCCGGGAAGGCTTCTCGTGGGGCTCGATCAACAGGCCGCCGTCCAGTTCGGTTTTGACATGGCGTCGGCTGTGCAGGGGTGAGAACACGGTTTTCATGGCGGCGGAGATTCCTCGCTGAACGGATCAGATGACTGTGGCACACGGCGGATCGTGGCTCAATGCTACCAATTGTGGCAGGCTGGAGCCCTTTTCGGGGAGAGGGGAATACCGCTATGACGCCTTGTGCATTACCGGGGAAACATGACTGACCTGATTGCGGGTATGTCTCTCGCGGAAGGGCTCGGGCAGCTTTGTGGTCTGATCGCTCTGGCGTTCTGCATTGCCGGCTTCGCCAACAAGAACGACGACCGGTTGATGGTGTTGCTGATCTCCGCCAACGTCGCCTTTGCCCTGATGTTCGCTTTCTTCGAAAGCTGGACGGCGTCGGCCCTGACCGTGCTGGTGATTGTCCGCATCACGCTCGCCCGCAAATACCAGGGCAACTGGCAGATCATGGCGGTGATGCTGGCGGTGAATCTGGTGGTTGCCTGGGGTACCTGGAAGTCCCTGACCGACGTTTTCCCGCTCACGGCCGCGGTGCTCGGCACCGTGGGCATGTTCATGCTCCGGGGTATTGCGCTCAGGGTTGTTCTGGGCCTGGCGGCTCTGGCCTGGATGCTCAACAACATCGTCATCGGCTCGGTGGGCGGTATCCTGGCGGAGGGCATGGTGCTGGTTACCAACATCATCACCATCATCCGGCTCTACCGGCTGCAGAAAAAGTATCCGGATCTGCAAACCGATGCCATAGTCAGGACACAGAGCGACTGACTGGCGGAGCATACGGATGGGAAGGATGATCCGGGTAATTTTAATAACAGCGGCAGGCTTGCTGGCAGGATGTGTCATGGCGCCGGTGCACTATTACGAGCCGGTGGCGCCCGGGTACAAGACCATAGGCGGCCCCTGTGGTGCGGGCCCCGAAGACCGGGTTTTGCTCGAGTATGGCGACATCACCTTGCAGGTATCCATTGAGCGCGAGACAGACCGGCCCGCGTTGTTAATCGGAATCGACATCCCTGAGGGTCATGTTGTCACCCTTCTGACCGATCAACTCCCAATCAACGGTGAATCCCGGGACCTGGGCCCGGTCAGGACCTGGAGCCCGGTGCAGGCTGCGTTGGTGATCGTTGGCCCCGAGCTGGTTGGTAGCGGCGAGAAAAAATTCCGTTGGATCGTGTCCGACACTTCGGTATTGCCAAGGCATTTCACGATCGAGACGCCATTGCCTCCAGGCCTCGAGGTATATCGGGTCCAGCTACCCGCAGTCCTGTTGGATGGTGAGCCAACCGGGCTGCCGGAACTGACCTTCCGGAAAGCCTCTGGAGTATTCAGTACGCCGATCAACTGCTGAATCGGCCGTCCCTGCGCCATCGTCAGCTTTTCCCGTGTCCAATTCTGGACTATTGTCAGAGAGGCTTTTCCAAGCGAAACCACTCATTTCCGCCCAGAAAAGGATCACACCATGGCCAATGAAAGCTACCATGAACCTGTCGAAGAGCTGTCCGACGAGACCAGGGACATGCACCGTGCAATCAGCTCGCTGATGGAGGAGTTCGAGGCCGTCGACTGGTACAACCAGCGTGCATCTTCCTGCAAGGATGCCCAGCTGAAGGAAATCCTGGAACATAACCGGGATGAAGAGAAAGAGCACGCGGCCATGGTGCTGGAGTGGATCCGTCGGAAAGATCCCACCATGGACAAGTACCTTCGGGAGTTTCTGTTCAAAGATGGTCCGATTGGCCATCACGACTGACCTTCCGAACAGGCCTGTTGTGCGACATGGGCCAATTTTTGCCGGAGCGGAACTCGTTACCGTTGAATAATGACCCGGGCCTGCTGTCTCACAGAAAGGGCCCGGAATGTGTTCATCTGTTTGCGAGGCCGCACCCATGAGCCAACATCATTTTGACGTACTGATCATCGGCGCCGGCGTTTCCGGCATTGGCATGGCGTGTCACCTGAAGCGCGAGTGCCCGGGCAAGTCGTTTGCCATCCTGGAGCGCCGGCAATCCCTTGGCGGGACCTGGGATCTGTTCCGCTATCCCGGTATCCGTTCCGACTCCGACATGTTCACTTTCGGCTACAACTTCCGTCCCTGGACCGGTGGCAAGGTGCTGGCCGACGGCGCCTCGATCAAGAACTACGTGCGTGAGACTGCCCGGGAGAATGATGTCGAGCGGCACATCCGCTACGGTCTGGCGGTGAAAACGGCGGACTGGTCCGGTGTCGACAAGTGCTGGAAACTGACCGCCCTGAATGAGGCGACCGGAGAAACCGAACACTACACCGCCAGTTTCCTGGTGGGCTGCACCGGGTACTACAACTATGACCAGGGCTACAAACCGGACTTTCCGGGGGAGAGCGCTTTCAAAGGCCAGGTTGTGCATCCGCAGCACTGGCCCGAGGACCTGGACTATGCCGGCAAGAAGGTGGTGGTGATCGGCAGTGGCGCCACCGCCATTACCCTGGTGCCGACCATGGCCGAGAAAGCGGCGCACGTTACCATGTTGCAGCGCTCGCCGACCTACCTGATGCCGTTGCCCTCTACCGACAAGATCACTCTGAGTTTGCAGAAGGTGCTGCCGGAGAAAGTGGCTTACAAACTGACCCGCGCCCGGAATATCTCCATCTCGCGCCTGCTGTACCAGCGTTCGCGAAAGAGCCCTAAGGCCATGCGCCGGCTGTTCCTGTCGGTGATCAAGCGGCAGGTCGACGGCAAGGCCGATATGCGCCATTTCACGCCGGACTACAATCCGTGGGACCAGCGCCTGTGTGTGGTCAAGGACGGCGATCTGTTCAAGGCACTGAAGGCCGGCAAGGCTTCCATTGCCACCGACCACATCGATCGCTTCACCGAGACCGGCATCCGTCTGAAATCGGGGGAGGAACTGGAGGCGGACATCATCATTCCGGCCACCGGGCTGGATATCCAGATGCTCGGCGGCATCAAGCCGAGCGTCGATGGCCGGGAGGTGGTGCTCAAAGACAAGGTCATCTACAAGAATGTGATGGTGGAAGGGGTGCCCAATGCCGCCATGATTTTTGGCTACACCAACATCTCCTGGACCCTGAAGGTGGATATCGCTGCGGAATACCTGTGCCGTCTGATCAACCTGATGGACAAGCGCGGTTACCGCACCGTGGTGGCCCGCGATACCGAGAACAGCCGGGGCGAGGAGACCATCCTGGGTTCCCTGAACTCCGGTTACATCAAGCGCGCCGCGGATCGTCTGCCCCGTCAGGGCACCCAGGGTCCCTGGAAGTCCTCGCAGAACTATCTGGAGGATGTGAAGATCCTGCGCTTTGATCCGATCGAGGACGGCTACCTGGAATTCGATGGCAAACGCTCCCGCGCCGGCGAAGGCCAGGCCCGGGGCTTTCTCCGGCCCCTGCGCTCGGCGCTGTTCGGTTCCTGATCACTCGAACGCCGGGCGAATCACATCCCGGTAGTTCCGGATCCGCTGCACGTAGTGCACGGGCTCGTAACCCCGGGCATAGCCGTAACGGGTGCTGGGGTAATAGCGCTTGTCGGCTTTCAGGGGTAAGACCTGCACCATGTCCTCCCAGGAATCCGGATTCTTGCCCAGCTCCCGGGCCAGCTGGCGTGCGTCCAGCAAATGGCCGCGGCCGATGTTGTAGCTGGCCAGCGCCAGGAATGTCCGGTCCGGCTCGGGGATGGTTTCCGGCAGCCGGCGGTGCCGGTCGGCCAGGTAACGGGCGCCACCATCGATGGCGGCGACAGGATCCAGGCGGTTATTCACGCCCAGTGATTCTGCTGTGCGCTGGGTCAGCATCATGATGCCACGGACTCCGGTGGGCGATTTTGCCTTGGGATCCCAGTGCGACTCCTGGTAGGCGAGGGCGGCGAGCAGATCTGCAGGCATACCGGTTTTGGCTTCCGCTTCCTCGAACTTGTCGATGAATTTCGGCAACCGTTCGTCGATGCGTCGGTTCAGCGCCCGCAAGTCAACAAAGTCGAACTCGCCGATGTAGGCGTAGTAACGGTGCTCCATCTCTCCGATGGCCTCGTCACCCTCCTTGCTGTTCATCCATTCCCGGGCATCCGAGGCCAGCTCGTCGGCTCCGCCTGGCAAATACCAGCCCAGGTTGCGACCTTCGGTGAGGGGCATGGCCACTTCCAGGTGCGGGAAGTGGCGGCGCATGACCTGCACGATGTTGGAATCGGCGACAGTGCACTCGATGTCCCGTTCCGCCACCTCGGACAGCAGGATTTCGGTGGTGCGCTCGGCATCTTCGGTGAATTCGATGCCCGGGTATTGTTCGTTCAGCCGGCGCAGGGTTTCGGCGTAGCTGGAATCGGCGGTGATCACGATCCCGGTCCCCGGAATGGCGCCCGGTTTCCGGGGCAGGGGGCGGGCATCCCGGTGACAGACCAGCTGCTCGGTGATTTCGGTATGAGCCGGTCCGCGGGTGAACTGTTCATCCCGTGACGGCAGGTGGGTCAGGCCGGCCGCGGCCAGGTGAGTGTTGCCGGCGGCGAGCGCATCCAGCACGTCGCTGGTGGAATCGAGCATGGTCCACTCCACTTGCCAGCCGCGGGCAGCCGCGTAATCACTGATCAATGCATGCTCGGGCCCGGTCGGATTCTCGTGGCGGTCCAGATAATAGGTCGTGGAACCGTTCCGGGTGGCAACCTTGAGGATTCCGGTTTCAGAGGGGGGTGCGAGTTCTTCACTGATGACCTGCTGGTTTTCAGTTTCGCCTTCGGATCCGAGTTCGGATTCGCTGCAGCCTGCCAACAGGATAGGCACGATCAGAAGAGTGCTTCTGAACATCCGTCCTGACATCATCACAACTCCATGGCCTGGTG
This sequence comes from Marinobacter szutsaonensis, assembly GCF_039523335.1. Taxonomy (NCBI): domain Bacteria; kingdom Pseudomonadati; phylum Pseudomonadota; class Gammaproteobacteria; order Pseudomonadales; family Marinobacteraceae; genus Marinobacter; species Marinobacter szutsaonensis. The sequence continues at coordinate 2,341,267 of NZ_BAAAFC010000001.1, forward strand.
TCTGTGTAAGAATTATTACGTACTTACTAGAAATATACTCCCAGACTTCCCGATTGGATGCATCAGGATTTGCAGGACAGGCCAATGAGGCGGGCGGCAATGGAGTCGTGGGCCCTATCCCCATAAATGCTGATGGCGGTGCGTAAGTAGCTTCCTTAATATTGGCTCCTCGCCTATTGAGGAAGCATGCCCTTGCAGTCGATCCGCTCCATTCTCGCCTACCTTGCCCTGATTGCCGCGGTGCTCTCGTTGTTGCCGGCGATGGCGCTTGTGGGTGCGGCCGCGGTTGGCCTCGCGGTGCTGCTGGGCTGGCAGGACATGCGCCGGGTTCCGAGGGTGGTGTTTTCCGTTGCTGTCCTGGCCCTGGTGTTCGCGCTGGGCCGCGACCCGGGCCTGATTGTGGAGGCTGCCAACAATATGACCCGCCTGGCCGGTCTGGTGCTGGCGGTGATGCTCCTGTCCAACGTATTGGGTCGCTCCAGGGACCTGCAACGGATTTCGGCCAGCCTCTTTGGTGGCAAGCCGCTGACCCGTTACCTGAGCCTGGCCTTCGGCACCTCCCTGGTTTCCATTCCGCTGAATTTTGGCTCGGTGGCGGTCGTCGGCAGCCTGGTGGGCGAGCGTATCCGCCGCGGGGGTGACTCGGCCGCGACCCGTAACGCTACCCGGGCGGTTCTCCGGGGGTTCGGGGTATCGCCCACCTTCTCACCGCTTTCGATTTCGGTGGTGCTCACGCTCACCCTGTTGCCAGGCCTTGGCAGTGTCCAGCTGCTCTCGCTCGCCATTCCTTTCTCGGTTGTGCTGATCCTGATGGGCCTGATCTGGCGTGACCCGGAAACCGGTCGGGAACAGGTTGCCCCGGAAGACAAGGCCGGAGTGGCAACCTGGCTCCGGTTTGGTGGCCTGGTTCTGGCCATCTGTGTGGGTGTCTTTGTGCTCAGCGACCGGTTCGAACTCAGCTACGCCTACGCGGTAACGCTCTCTTGTTTGGGCGCCGTGGTGGGTGCGCGTTTGCTGGCCTGGAGCCGCCGGCAGAATCCGCCCATGGCTAACATGGCGAACGTCAGTAACGAGTTAGCCATTGTCGGCGGTTCGGCATTTATCGGTTCGGTCATCAGTGGCGTGGTCCTGGGCCAGATCAGCGGAAGTGCCGATCTGCCGGCCTGGAGCTGGCCTATTCTGACCGCCTGCGTGCCCTGGGTCTATTTCCTGGCGGGGCTGGGCGGCGTCAATCCCATTGTTGTCGGGACCCTGGTTGGCGGTGTTCTTGGATCCCTGTGGCCGGCAGAGGCCCTGATCGGACTGGGCATCGCTATGGTGACCGGTTGGGGTATTACCGCGTTCGGGACACCCTTTGCCGCCAATGCCCTGATCATGGAGCGGCTGACCGGGTACCGGGCTGTGGATGCCTCCTTCCGCTGGAGCCTTCCCCTTTCCCTGTCAGGGTTGACCCTTGCCAGCCTGACGGCCAGTATTCTGACCGCCTGGCTGGCCTGACCTTAACAGCACTCAGGGCTTGGGCCCCATCATGCGCTCCAGCGCCTGGGGGTTCGGCAGGCCCTGCACTATCACCACGCCATCATCGTCTTTGTACAGGGTGCTGGGCGTGGCGCGGAGACCCAGCTCCTGCATCAGGCGGTTATTGGCTTTGACGTCCATGTGGGCCGCGCTTACCAGCTTGCGGTCAACCTCGATGCCGCCCTGCTGGTAGCTGGCCTGGTGATCGTGCAGTGCAGCTTCCGGGTTTTCACTGCCGAGAATCGTGGCGGCTTTGGTCAGGCTGTCTTCTTTCAGAATGCCCACCAGGATGTGGCGTAGCTGGACCTTGCCGGCCTCGATCCAGGGCTCGGCCTGCTGGCGGAACCGGTAGCAATAGGGGCAGTTGGGATCGGTGAAGGTGTAGATGATGGTCTCTGCATCACTGGAGCCGTCCTGTACCCAGTTACTTTCTTCCAGCTTGGGCCAGGCTTCCGCGAATTTCGGGCCCTCAATCAACTCCTGGATGCTGGCGGCGCTGAGGTTGTTCCCTTCTTCATCCAGCAGGGTGCCGACGATCACGTGGTTGCCATCCGGTGTCAGGTAAAAGGCCAGCGACCGCCCCTGCATCTCGCCGACGTAGCCGGTCATGCCGCCCGGGGCTTCAAAGCTCTCCACAACCTTTACACCCTGCTGTTCCAATGACTGGATAACCGGCGGATAGTCCTGTGCCTGCACGGTGGTTGCGACAAGGGTGGTGGACAGCAGGGTGCCCCTGATCAGGCGTTGGAGACGGGAGGTACTCATCGGGATGTTAGCTCCTTGGAGTCGGGGGAATTGAGAAAACCGGAATCGAAGCGCTCAAGGCTTCGTGCCAGGCTGGCGTGTGACAGTTCGCCCATGTGGGTGTCCACCAGGTTGCCTTCGGCGTTGTAGAACAGGGTCGTGGGCAAGCCCTGGCTGCCCACGACCCGGCCGAAACTGCCCGGACGGTCACTGAGTACATGGTCGAGGTGCAGGTTCTGTTCGTTCAGGAACCTGCGGATGGTCTCGGGGTGCTCGCCCTGGTTGGCGAACACGAAGTTAATGTTGGGGTAGCGTTGCTGGGCTTCCTCCAGCACCGGCATTTCGCGGATGCACGGCGGGCACCAGGTGGCCCAGAGATTCACTACAACGGGCTGGCCCCGGGAAATGTCGGCCAGGCTGACCGGCTGTTGGTTGAGGTCAGTCAGCGCGACTTCGGGCAACCCCTGAGTCTGTTGGTTGATCAGGGCAATGGCACCGGAGGTGAAGCCCCAGGTGATCATGCCGGCGGCAACGGCGGAGCCCAATGCTCGGCGAATGTTTGCGCGCCGCCACATCAGGTAGCCCGAGAAGGCGAGTGCCACGATCAGGCCGGTCACCGGATCAAAACCGCCATCGCGGATATCGATCATGCCCAGCCAGTCACCCTGGTAATGCTCGAAATAACGGACCACGAAGCCGATACGGGCACCGATCATGGCCACCAGGAAAATATCCGCCAGGGAGCCGGATATCGGGGTCTTCTGCTTGCGACCGGTGAGTGCGCCGACAATCAGGGCGACAACAAAGGCCAGAACCAGAAGCACGTGTCCGATGGAAAGGCTGAAGGGGCCTACGCCTACGCTGAGCATTGAATCTCCGGATTTTGGCGGATTGTTAGGAGGATACGGGCGCTAGTGACCAGAGACATTCGCCGGAGTTCCATCTTTTTCCGAAGATGAAAGCCTGCTAATGAAACCACTTATAGCTATTTCCCGGACCCTCTGTTACTGTGCCTGCATCCTGCCTCTAGGGATTCCGCACTATCACGGCCAACAGGCCGCTTTGCGAACCTCCATACGACCTGTCAGAGGACGTCCCGCCGTTAACGGCGTGTGACTGTAGTCGTCATTTTTCCATGAATCATCATGGCTTCTGCCCGCATTCGCCGATGGACGGTGTTCGTGGAGGCAGAATCAATCAAGAGTTTATCCAATATGAGTTTTTCTTCTCTCGGTTTGTCCGAGCAGCTGGTCCGTGCCACTACCGACCAGGGCTATGAAACCCCGTCTCCGATCCAGCAGCAGGCCATTCCGGCGGTGCTGTCCGGCAAGGATGTGATGGCTGCCGCCCAGACCGGTACCGGCAAGACTGCCGGCTTTACCCTGCCGCTTTTGCAGCGCCTTGCGGCCAATCCGCGCTCCGGCAAGGGCCCCCGTGCCCTGATCCTGGCGCCGACCCGCGAGCTGGCAGCCCAGGTTCACGACAGCGTGGCCCTGTACAGTAAGTACATGCCCACCAAGTCCGCCGTGGTTTTTGGCGGCGTGAAAATCAATCCCCAGATGATGAAACTGCGCAAGGGCCTGGACGTGCTGGTGGCAACACCGGGACGGCTGATGGACCTGTACCAGCAGAACGCGGTGCGCTTCAACGAAGTGGAAATCCTGGTGCTGGACGAAGCCGACCGCATGCTCGACATGGGCTTCATCCGCGACATCCGCAAGATCCTGGCATTGCTGCCGGCCAAGCGTCAGAACCTGCTGTTCTCCGCCACCTTCTCCAACGAGATCCGCGGCCTGGCCCAGGGCCTGCTGAACGATCCGGTTCAGGTGGAAGTGGCGGCCCGTAACACCGCAGCAGAGAGCATCAAGCAATCAGTCTACCCGGTAGATCAGAGCCAGAAGACCGCCTTGCTGAGCAAGCTGGTGCGCGACAACGCCTGGGAGCAGGTGCTGGTGTTCACCCGCACCAAGCACGGTGCCAACCGCCTGACCAAGAAGCTGGAGCAGGACGGTATCACCGCCGCCGCTATCCACGGCAACAAGTCCCAGGGTGCGCGCACCCGGGCGCTGGCCGAGTTCAAGCAGGGTGACATCCGGGTACTGGTTGCCACCGACATCGCGGCCCGCGGTCTGGACATCAAGCAGCTGCCCCAGGTGGTCAACTTTGAGCTGCCGAACGTGCCGGAAGACTATGTGCACCGGATTGGCCGTACAGGTCGTGCCGGTGAGAGTGGCCACGCGTTGTCCCTGGTCAGTGCCGATGAAGGCAAAATGCTGGCGGGCATCGAGAAGCTGATCAAGAAGCAGCTGCCGCGCAAGGAAGTGGAAGGCTTCGAGCCCAGAAACAACCTGCCCCTGAAGCCCAAGGCCAAGGCCGATCCGGCCAAAGCCCGCAGCCGTAACGGGCGCGGGGGAGCCAATGGCAAGCCTGCCGGCAATGGCCGCAGTTTTGGCGGCCGTCCTGGTGAGAGCCGGAGCCGCAATGGCGGTGGTCAGCGGGGCCGTTCGGCGCAGCGTCAGAGCGCCTGAACCATCCGGTAAGCCACAACAAAGCGGAGCATTTGCTCCGCTTTGTTGTTTCTGACGCCTGACTTTGGCCGGGGTAATGCTCTAGTATCCAGAGTTGTCACTCCGGCAAAAGGCGCAAGTGCCCATCCATGGCGACCGAAACAAATGTAAGGGAAGATCTGGGGCTGGTACTGCCGCCTCGGCTGTTCACGGACCGACAGTTCGTTCTGGCACTGATGGCAGGGTGTGGTGTGAGCCTCCTGTTGGCGGGCTTGTCTGTCGCTGGCTCTTCCGGTGTCAGCCTGACCCTGCTCCAGGCCTTTTCCCTTGTGCTCTGGTACCCGGTACTGGAGGAGTTGCTGTTCCGGGGTGCTCTCCAGGGCTTTTTCGGCAGCACCGCATTCGGTCAACGAGCGCTGATGGGGCTGTCGCTTGCCAATGTGCTGACGGCCATCCTCTTCACCACCCTGCATCTGGTTTACCGGGCTGACCCGCTGGCCTGGCTGGTGTTTTTCCCGGGACTAGTGTTCGGCTATTTCCGCGACCGCCATGGCTCCCTTCTTGGCCCTATGATTCTGCATTCTGCCTACAACGCCTGCCTGATTCCCGGCTGGTTGCTTTTCTCTTTCTGAACTTTACTTATTGGTGACAGTGCAATGTCACTTGATCGGTGTTCGGTTAGATACTGACCAGTGTCAAGTCCTTGCTATCTGAGCTGTATCAGATTGGAGGGAATTAATTTCAGGGAGAGATCATCATGAGAGGTTATCCTGGCTGGCAGGTTGCCGTAGCATCGTTTGTTGCGTCGGTCATGCTGCTTGTGACGGCCTGTAGTGACAGCAGCGGAGGAGACAGCACTACAGATTCTGACGATGGTATTCTACTGCCATCTCTGACAGAACAGGTTGAACACTGGCAGCAGACGGGGGTTTTCATAGCAGCAGCCGATTGCGGCCAGTGCCATACCGCCAGCCAACCGGGGGAAGACCCTGCCGTCATGCGATCACCTGATCCCCAGGTTTCGGAAAACCAGCCGTCGCCCGACGGCGAAGACATCAGTCCTTTTTATGACTGGAAAAGCAGTGTCATGGCCAATGCCTTTACCGATCCCTATTTCCGCGCGGTCATGAAGCATGAAACTGCAGTTTTTCCCCACCTGGCGGGGTTCATCGAAGATACCTGCCTGACCTGTCACAGCCCCATGGCACGAACCCATGCCCACCAGACCGGTGTGAGCCTGGTCCAGGATGACTCCTGCATCCTGGAGGACGGCTGTTACCGGGCCGATCAGGCAGTGGAGGCCCCCCATGCCCGGGAGGGGATCAGTTGCACTGCCTGTCATCAGATTACTGATTCGGTGCTGTCCGGTGATGTGGATTCAGGCAACTATGAAATAGTGGGGGCTGATCATCCGGATGCGTATACCATTTACGGGCCATACCAGAATCCGGCGGGCCAGGCGATGCAGACTCTGGTTGGCTACACCCCGGAGTTCGGTCTGCAGATGGCGGATTCCCGCCACTGTGCCAGTTGCCATGAGCTGTTCACTCCGACCATTGATATGGTTACAGACATGCCCAACGGCGAGGAGTTTCCCGAACAGACCCCCTATGCAGAATGGGAGGCGAGCAGCTATGGGCCCAATGGCAGCAATACCTCCTGCCAGCAATGCCATATGGCGCGGGAAGAAATAAGCAACAGTTACCAGACCCGCGTTGCGGTCATGCCCGGGGGAGATGTAAACCTGAATTGGCCGGAACGGAGCCCTTATTTCCCTCACGTGATGGTCGGCGGCAACACCTGGTTACTGGATACGCTGGAGATTTTCCGGGAGGAACTGGGTCGCGCCGATATCAACGAGGAAGGGGAGTTTGCCGCCACCGCTGAACTGACCCGTGCATTCCTCAAGACCGCTGCGGATCTGGTGCCGTCGAATTCGGGACTGACTGGAGAACAGCTGGAGTTCGACCTGACCATCCGCAACAACAGTGGCCACAAGATTCCAACGAGTTTCCCATCTCGCCGTATCTGGCTGGCGACTCGGGTCACGGACAGCACTGGAGCCATCGTGTTTGACAGTGGTTTCCCGGATGCAAACTACCGGTTAACCCTTGACGAGGCGTTCACCTCTGACGCCTGCATGGCCGTCAAAAAGCCGTCTGAATTTGATTCCTCCGGTTGCTATCAAAGCCATGTGACTGAAGTGAACTCCTCGGAGGACATCCCCATCTATGAAGTCGTCATGGGTTCAACCACCGGTGCAATTACCCACGTTCTGTTGTACGCCTCCGATTCCCTCAAGGACAATCGGATTCCGCCTGCAGGCTTTGACAGTGGAGCGGTTCCGGACTACGTCACGCCAATCGGGGTGGATGGCGATGCCGATTTCAATCTCGAAAACGCCGGTGAGGACACGATTGCCTACCGGTTGCCTGTTCCGGAGACCGCGCTCCCGCCATTCAGCGTGGAAGCCACGCTTTACTACCAGAGCATCCGCCCCACCTTTGTGAAAGCGACGCACGGAGAGCACCCATGGATTCAGGAATTCGAGGGAGTGGCCAGCCTCAATCCACCGCCGGCGGAGGTGATGGCTTCGGTGAGCTTCCAGGTTCAGTAGGAAAAGAGAAATTCTGACGGCAGTGAAAATGCTCAGGGACGAGCTTTCCGTCGGACAAAAAAGGCGGGGCCAGGCCCCGCACAGGAGAACGCACCGTTCCGGCAGCCCACAGACCATGAGGCTGCCGGAGGGCACGGGGATCAGAATTTGTAGGAAACGCCTACCATGTAGACCCAGGGGTCGATTTCGACATCCAGGGTGCTGCTGTCAACGCGGGAGCCATCAGCGGCATAGGCGTTGATGGTGGCATCGGTGTCAATGTCCGCCCACCAGATAGCGGCGTTAACACCAACGTTCTCGGTGATCATGTAATCCATGCCGATTTCAGCGGCAAGGCCAAAGCTGTCGTCCAGTTCCAGGTCGGTGCTGGCTACAACGCCACCTGCGCCGCCCGATGCAACGTCATCATAGATGCCGGTGAGGGTGCTGGTGGTCTTCTCTTCGAAGAAGTTGGTGTAGTTAACGCCCAGGCCCGCGTAAGGCTGGAACTTGCTGCTGCTGGGCATCGGGAAGAATTGCAGCGTGATGGTTGGTGGCAGGTGCTTGGTTTCTGCCAGTTTTCCTGCGCCTCCCAGAACGGCGCCATCGCCCTCAATGTCATGCTTGAACGGAGTTGCGCCCAGTACACCGATAGCGATCTGGTCGGTGATCATGTAGGTCACGGTCAGACCGAGCTGGGTGTCGGAGTCAACGCTGACCTGTGCACCCGGAAGCACACCAAGCGCGTTGGAATTCAGGTCACTGCTGGAAGAATCAGGATCAACCGTCACAGCACCAACACGACCAATAAAATCACCAGCTTCATAAGCCTGCGCCATCGGAGCCGCTGCCATAACCGCAGCCGCCAGAACACCAATCTTGAAAGAACGGGACATAAGCCATCTCCTTTGTACAAATCGTCGATGGCTTCAGATTAATGATGGCGGGATTCGGAAACTTGATTTAGCGCAAGATTCTCCGGCGGTGGGCTCGGCTTTGATTGGCGGATTGATCCAACTCAAGAAAATGAGCGCTCCTGCGGGCACTGCGTATGGTCAGGCCGAGGTCTTCTTGCCCGTGGGTAATTGTTCATCCGGTACGAATACGTCACGGATGCTCAACGGCTGGCCGTCTGCATCGCGTACCTCAACCTCCTGGATGGGCCGGCCGGTGGCCCGGTCTCTCAGGTCCAGCGGTGCCTGTTCCGGTGCTGGATTCCACTTGTCGCCCCACTGGCGGAGTGCGATCACAACCGGGAAGAGGTCCCGGCCCTTTTCGGTGAGCCGGTATTCGAAGCGGGAGCCATGCTCACCGACATCCACCTTGCGCAGCACCCCGTTATCAACCAGCCGGGCGAGACGGTCGCAGAGAATGTTCTTGGCAATGCCCAGCTCCTGCTGAAAGTCCACAAAACGGCGGGTGCCGTACATCGCCTGCAGCACTATCAGCAGGGACCACCAGTCACCCACTTCATTGAGGGCGCGGGCGACGGAACATTGGGAATCATCAAAACGTTTTCTGGCCATGTACGGGAGTGTACCGAATAGGGTTGCATCTTAAAACCAGATTGAATAGGGTTGCTTTACGAAACCAAATTAATGAGGTTGCACATTACCATGAGCATGAACCTGGGTCCTTTGTTTGAACCGTTTGAAATCCACAACCTCAAGCTGCGCAACCGCGTGGCCATGGCCCCAATGACCCGCAATTTCTCTCCCAAGGGTGTTCCGGGTGAGGATGTCGTCGCTTATTACCGCCGCCGTGCCGAGGCCGGTGTTGGCCTGATCATTACCGAAGGCACTACCGTCAACCATGCGGCAGCGAACGGCTATCCCGATGTGCCGGCGTTCCATGGCGAAGAAGCCCTGGCCGGCTGGAAGCAGGTTGTGGATGCCGTGCACGAAGCTGGTGGCGCCATTTTTCCGCAGCTTTGGCACGTAGGGGCTGTGCGCAAAGAAGGCACCGATCCGGATCCGTCCGTTCCCGGATACAGCCCCTCCGGTCTGTTCGCACCGGGCAAACCCAACGGCAAGGCCATGACGAAGGAAGACATCCAGGATGTTATCCAGGCCTTCGGGGATGCCGCTCAGGATGCCAAGGCGCTGGGTTTTGACGGCGTCGAAATCCACGGTGCCCACGGTTACCTGCTGGACCAGTTCCTGTGGGAAGGCACCAATCAGCGGGATGACGAGTACGGCGGCAGCCTGGAAAACCGCCTGCGCTTTGTGGTGGAGATCGTTGAGGAAGTCCGCTATCGCGTCGGTCCGGATTTCCCGATCATGCTGCGTTTCTCCCAGTGGAAGCAGCAGGATTACGAAGCAAAGCTGGTCAACAGCCCCGAAGAACTGGAGCGTTTCCTCAAGCCCCTGGTGGAAGCCGGCGTGGACATCTTCCACGCCTCTACCCGTCGGTTCTGGGAGCCGGAGTTTGAAGGCTCCAACCTCAACCTGGCCGGCTGGACCCAGAAGCTGTCCGGCAAGCCCACCATGTCAGTCGGCAGTGTTGGTCTCACCGAAGACTTTATCAGCGGTACCTTCGCCAGCAAGAAAGAAGCAGTGGAAAAGGCCGGCATCGACGAGCTGGTTGAGCGCATGAACAACCACGAGTTCGAGCTGATCGCCGTCGGTCGGGCCCTGCTGCAAGACCCGGAATGGCTGGTCAAGGTGAAGGAAGGGCGCCTCGAGGAAATGGAATCCTTCGCCAAGAAATCCCTCGCCAAGCTGTACTGATCGACCCTTCGATCCCACTGTGCCGCAGCGCCGAAAGGCCTGCGGCTTTTTTGTGGCTGAGCGGTGAGCCTGAACCTGTCAGCCCCGTAATCGCGTCCTTCGAGATAACAGCTAAGATTAGGGAAATTCGGAAGAAAACAGGGAGTTCACAATGACTGCGTTTCAGTCGCTCAAAACCATGGCAATGGCCATCCTGGTCGCAACTCTGGTTGGCTGTGCCACGGTCGGCCACGATTTCCCGACCCACAACATCGACCAGATCCGTATCGGTGAGACCACCCGGGCCGACATCCAGGAGATGTTCGGGGAGCCCTGGCGCACCGGCATCGAAGATGGCAAACGCACCTGGACTTATGGCAAGTACAAGTGGTCCGCCTTCGGTGAGGCGGAAACCACCGACCTGGTCGTGCGGTTCAACCAGGATGGAACCGTGTCGTCCTATGTCTACAACACCACCGAATAATCCCCTAAGAGAACGGGCGCGGGGCTGCCCTCAGCCCCGCAAACCTGCCACCAGCTTATCGATGCTGTCCTTGGCATCCCCGAACAGCATCCGGGCGTTGTCCTTGAAGAACAGCGGGTTCTCCACGCCGGAATAACCGGTAGCCATGCCGCGTTTGAGGATAACCACCTGATGGGCCTTCCAGACCTCCAGCACCGGCATGCCGGCAATGGGGCTGCCGGGGTCTTCAGCGGCCGCCGGGTTGACCGTATCGTTGGCGCCAATCACGAGCACCACGTCGGTATCCGGGAAATCATCGTTGATCTCGTCCATCTCCAGCACGATGTCATAAGGGACGTGGGCCTCGGCCAGCAGTACGTTCATATGCCCTGGCAGCCGGCCGGCTACCGGGTGGATGCCGAAACGCACGTTCACGCCCTTGTCCCGCAGGATCTTGGTCATTTCGCTGACACCGTTCTGGGCCTGCGCCACCGCCATGCCGTAACCCGGCACGATGATCACTGACTGGGCATTGCGCAGCTCTTCACAGACCTCATCCGCGGTGGATTCATGCACCGTCTGGTCGGCATCGGCAGCAGCCGAGCTGCTGGTGGTCTGGCCGAAGCCGCCGAGAATGACGCTGATGAATGAGCGATTCATGGCCTTGCACATGATGTAGCTGAGGATCGCGCCGCTGCTGCCCACCAGAGCGCCGGTGACGATCAGCAGGTCATTGCCCAGCATGAAGCCGATGGACGCGGCCGCCCAGCCGGAGTAGCTGTTGAGCATGGACACCACCACCGGCATGTCGGCGCCACCGATGGCCATGATCAGGTGAATGCCCAGCACCGAGGCAATCGCGGTCATCAGCACCAGGGCAACAATGCCCAGGGCCATGCTCTCGGTGCCCAGGAACCACGCCCCGAGGAATACGCAGACAATGATCGCCGCCAGGTTCATCAGGTGCCGGCCGGGCAGGGTCAGCGCCTTGCTGTCGATGCGGCCGTCAAGTTTGCCGCAGGCCACCAGGGAGCCGGTGAAGGTCACTGCGCCAATGAAGATGCCGACAAAGACCTCTACGAGTTTGATGGTGTGCTCGGCTCCGGAGGTGGCAATCAGCGGCTCGATGTAGCCGGAAAAGCCCACAAACACGGCTGCTGCGCCCACAAAGCTGTGCAGCAGGGCCACCAGTTGCGGCATCTGGGTCATTTCCACCTTGTTGGCGATGGCCATGCCAATTCCGGCACCCAGCAACACGGCAACCACGATCGAGACGATGCCGCCGTCTACGCTGGCCAGGGTGGCCCCCACCGCGATGATAATGCCGGCGACGCCGTAGAGATTACCGCGCCGTGCGGATTCCTGGTGGCTGAGGCCGCCCAGGCTGAGAATGAAACAGATACTTGCGACCACGTAGGCCACGCTCACCAGTCCTGTGCTCATATCGGGCGCCTCCTACTTGCGGAACATTTTGAGCATGCGATGGGTGACCCGGAAGCCACCACCCACGTTGATGCTGGCGATCAGCACCGCGACAAACGCCATGATGCCAACGGCAATATTCTCCGATTGGGCCAGATGCAGAATGGCACCGATCACGATGATGCCGCTGATGGCGTTGGTGACGCTCATCAGGGGGGTATGCAGGGAAGGGGTCACGTTCCAGATCACCTGCCAGCCAATAAAGCAGGCCAGCACAAACACGGTGAAGTGCTGCAGGAAGCTTTCCGGAGCGTGGGCGCCTACTCCGTAGAGCGCGAGGGCCGTAACCACCAGAAGAACGCCTTTGCCGATCAGGCTGCGGCGGTCTGCGTCCTTCTTGGCGGCCGCTTTTGCTTCGGCCGACGGTTCCTCGGTGCCCGGTGCGGGTTTGGGGCTGACCGGCGATTCCGGTTTTGGTGGTGGCCAGGTGATGTCGTCCTCGTGCACCACCGTCAGGCCACGGATGACTTCGTCTTCCATGTTCACCAGTGGCTTGCCGTCTTTTTCGGGCGTCAGCTCGGTGAGCAGGTGCACCAGGTTGGTGGCGTACAGGTCACTCGCCACCTTGGCCATCCGGCTGGGCAGGTCGGTGTAGCCGATCAGGGTGACGCCATGATGATATGCCACCTTACCGGGTTCGGTGAGTTCGCAGTTACCGCCACGCTCGGAGGCCAGGTCGACAATGACGCTGCCGGGTTTCATGGATTTCACCATGTCGGCAGTGATCAGTTTCGGCGCCGGCTTGCCGGGAATCAGGGCGGTGGTGATGATGATATCCACCTCTTTCGCCTGCTCCGCAAACAACGCCATCTCCGCCTTGATGAACTCGTCGCTCATCTGCTTGGCGTAACCACCGCTGCCGCTACCATCTTCGTTTTCGAAGTCCAGAACCAGGAACTCGGCCCCCATGCTCTCGACCTGTTCCTTCACTTCCAGACGGGTATCGAAAGCCCGAACGATAGCGCCCATGCTGTTGGCGGCGCCGATCGCCGCCAGGCCAGCAACACCGGCACCGATTACCATGATCTTCGCCGGGGGCACCTTGCCTGCGGCCGTTACCTGGCCGGTAAAGAATCGCCCAAAGTGATTCGCCGCCTCGATCACCGCCCGATAGCCGGCAATGTTGGCCATGGCGCTGAGGGCGTCCATTTTCTGGGCGCGGCTGATGCGGGGCAGGCTGTCGATGGCGAAGGACGTGATCTTTCTGGCGGCCATCTTCTCGAGCAGTTCCGGATTCTGAGCCGGCCAGATGTAGCTGACCAGAAACGCACCATCTCTCATCAGATCCGCTTCGTGCTTGCCCAGCGCCGGGTTCTCCATCGGCGCCCGGACTTTCAGGATGAAATCGGCTTCTTTCCACAGCGAGCCGGTGTCCGCTGCGATGGCTGCCCCCACTTTTTCATAGGCGGCATCGGAGTAATTCGCGGCCTCGCCGGCGCCGCCTTCGACGATGACCTCGTAACCGAGTCCGATCAGTTTGTGAACAGAGGGTGGCGTAGCGGCCACCCGCCGCTCGTCCTCGAAAATTTCCCTGGGGATACCGATTTTCATTATTGGTGTACCTCCGGATTTCCCGATTAATCAGATGCCTGGATACCTACATACTAGTGCAGGCTGCCAGATCTGCCCGGAAACCGGAGGTTTCGAGAGCGAATCAGGTGTGTATCAGAGCAAGGCGCTCGACGTCCGCCTGGGACAGGTGGTCCAGCATAGCGCCGCGGAACTGACGGTTGATGAAGTGCTCGGTTTCGGTCTGGATGGTTTCCCGTTGTGCCGGTTTCTCGATGTAATCCATGGCCCGGAAGAGGATGTAGCGGATGGTCATACGGGAAATTTCATGGATGGTCTCCGGCGGTACACCACTGACCAAATGTCGCTCGATAATATCCTCCGCCATTTCCCGGGCGCTGGCCTCCAGTTGTGATTCCAGAGCCCGGCGCAGCGCCGGCGAAGGGCCGTGAAGTTCCCGCACCGCCACGGTGGTCGCGGCCGGGTTCGACAGGAAATAGCGGTATACGAACCCAACTGTGTCGTGGGAGGCCTGTTCGGAGGAATCCGCCATCTGCCGAAGCTCCCGGACTCCGGCTTTCATGTCTTCGGCAATATAGCCCAGTACCTGCAGCCCGAATTCGTCCAGGTTCTTGAAGTGCCGGTAAAAAGTATTCGGGTTCAGCCCCGCCTCCCGGGCAAGTTCCCGTAACCCCAGTGACGTGAGACTTCTCGTTTCGGTAATCAGCCTGAGTGCGGCCTGGATCAGTTTCAGTTTTCCGCCAGTTCCGGTTAAAGCATTCATGCGTTCCTCAAACTCGGTGCAAGGAACGGTTGAGCAGGGCTTCCGAAAACCGCTGCGAGTACGTCCATGTACGCTTGCTTTCCGCCATCCATGGCTCCAAGCATTTTCGCAAGCCCTGCCCAACCGTTCCTAATAATTGGGAGCAGGCCATCCAAAGCTCTCGGGTCAATTGGGGGAAGGCTTTCCAAAACTGTGCGGAGCCATGGATGGCGGAGCTCAAGCGTCACAGGGGTGAGGCCGAGAGTTTATGAAGCGAAGCTTCATGCGACAGCCGAACGACCGCAATCTGTGATTGCGGGCTGGACCCCGCAGGGGTGCCGAAGGAGCGTGTTTTGGAAAGCCTTCCCCCAATTGACCTCCCCCGAGTTAATGCTTTGATCGGGACAGTTACCTGTCAGCCGAGGCCATTTCTCCATTATTTCAACTTTTGAAGTATACGACTGTCTACTTTGCTGTGTATACATGTGTCTACCGATCATGATGACCACTCGAACAAGAGCAGACAAGGCCGAACCGGCCAACCAGGAGCGCAGCAATGACAGCAAACACACAGATCGCCATCATCGGCACCGGATTTTCCGGCCTGGGCATGGCCATCAAACTCAAGGAAGCCGGATTTCACGACTTTGTCATCCTTGAACAGAGCGATGACATTGGCGGCACCTGGCACGAGAACAACTACCCGGGCTGCGCCTGTGATGTTCAGTCGGCGCTGTACTCCTTCTCCTTCGAACAGAACCCCGACTGGAGCCGCATGTTTGCCACCCAGCCGGAGATCAAGTCCTACCTCAAGCGCTGCGCCGACAAATACGGGCTGATGGAACACATCCAGCTCAATACCCACGTGGCTGGTGCCCATTGGGACGAAAAAGCCGGAACCTGGACCGTTGAAACCTGCGACAGCCCCAAACTCTGGGCCTACATGCAGGAGAAGGGCCTGAAGCCGGGGGATGAACTGGACCGGAACGACAAGGACCTGCCCTGGTTCAGCAAGCTGAACGCAGACATCGTGGTGTCCGGCATGGGTGGTCTCAGCACTCCGTCCTACCCCGAGATCAAGGGCATCGAGACCTTTACCGGCACCAGTTTCCACTCCCAGGACTGGGATCACAGCTATGATCTGCGGGGCAAGCGCGTGGCGGTTATCGGCACCGGAGCGTCCGCCATCCAGTTCGTGCCCGAAGTCGCGAAAAAAGTTGCGCAGCTGGATCTGTACCAGCGTACACCGCCCTGGATCATGCCCAAGCCGGACCGGGAAATTCGTCCGTTTGAGAAACTGATGTTCCGGAAATTCCCCCAAACCCTCAATGCCTTCCGTCAGAGTATCTACTGGATGCTAGAGGGTCGGGTGCTCGGCTTTGTCGGCAATCCCCGAATTCTGAAAGTCGGGGAGCTGCAGGCCCGCCGCCATATCCGTAGCCAGATCAAGGACAAAGAGCTTCGCAAGAAGGTCACCCCGGATTTCCACTTCGGCTGCAAACGGGTGCTGATCTCCAACAACTATTACCCGGCTCTCGACCGGGACCATGTGAACGTGCTGACAGACGGTATCCGGGAAGTGAAAGGCAATGTCATTGTGGATAACAACGGAAACGAGCGTTCCGTGGATTGCATCATCTACGGCACCGGCTTCAAGGCTCAGGAACCGATCCCGCGGGGCATGATCTTTGGTCGTGGTGGCCAGGACCTGCTCGATGCCTGGCAGGACGGTGCGGAAGCCTACAAGGGCACCACAGTTGCCGGCTTCCCCAACTTTTTCATGCTCATGGGACCGAATACCGGCCTCGGCCACAGCTCCATGGTGTACATGATCGAATCCCAGGTGCAGTACGTGCTCGATGCCATCAGAAAGATGCAACACCGGGGCTGGAAGAGCGTGGAGGTAAAGGATGAGGCCTTCAGCGAGTACAATGCCTCGATTCACGCCAAACTCGGCGACTCGGTCTGGCAGACCGGCTGCAAGAGCTGGTACGTGAACGAGAATGGCAAGAACACCACCCTCTGGCCGGGCTTCACCTGGCAGTTCCGTCAGCAGACAAAGCGGTTTGATGCCGAGCAATACGTTTGCGAGAAAGTGACGAGAATGCAGGCGCACGGCGAGCCGGCGATGGCTGGCTGACGAGTTAACAGGTCAGGATGAATTCTTTCTACCCAGATTGGGCAAAAATATGCCCAATCTGGGTAGGTTTGAATTGAGAGCCTGTCCCTTGTGTCGTGCTGGCAAATTGAGTAGTTTCTCCTGTCCCGGCGAGCCACGGATTCGGCTCGCCATCGACAGGTGCCCGACAGGGAATCGGGCACTCAGGAACAACAGGGAACGTTATGCACATCAAACCCTTCTATCGCCTGCGCCCGGCCGATTTGCCGTTGGTCGAAAGCCCGTTTCTGGCTTCGCAAACCCTCTGCCGGACACTGTCTGACCCGCTTGCGGGCCACTCCACACTGATACTCGATGATATTCCGGGTGTTCTGCCAGGTACCGCGCGCGAGGTGGTTCACCAGCACTTGATCTCCCGCGTTGCCACAGGCGAATTGTGTCTGGTTCATACCGGCATCGACTCGGATCGCCCGATGAGCCCGGTGGTTTCCTGGCGACCGGATCAAGGTGATGGCAGCTCGGGAGCCTGGCACTGCGAGAGCGGCGCGCGCGAAATCATCGGCCTCGAACATTCCGTATCGGAGCTGAACCGAAAGGGACTGACCCCCAAGGACCTGTCCCGTGCTGAGGGGATCGGTTTCCGGAATTATCAGGAAAGTCCGGCGAAGTCCGAGCTCAATGGAGGCCCGCTGCATGAAAATGCTGATCGCCGGCTAACGCTACCGCTGGGCGCATCGGCCAGTGTCCTGCCGCTTGCGACCGAGTCAGAAACTCCGGCATCCGAAGGTGAACCGGAAGGCGTCCATCTGGTAGCGGGACTGTTCACCGATGGCACGCTGAATAACGTCGACAACATTGAGATATTCAGAAAACGGCTGATGGCTGAGTGTGTGGAGCCGATTAAGGCTGATCCTTTCCGTCTAGAAGAGTGCCGGAATCGACTCGCGATGCGGATGGGGGAGAGCTATGCCAATGGGCCGACCAATGTTGTGAAGTTGTTTGATTTGTATAAGGAGGGGGAAGTCAGAAAGGGATCTGGGAGAGTAATTACTATCAAGGCATATGAACCCGGAGCTGGGACCAAAAGTGGTGAAGATGATTCATTCGTTGGTATGGCGACGGGCCTTGGAGAAACGGGTGTGCCAGAGCAGGTAAGGCGACTGTTTCAGAAGACTGCCAGGGAGATGGTGCGGGCGTCCGGACAAAATGAAATCAAAAGCCTGACCGTAGATCTTTTCGGGTTCAGTCGAGGTGGAGCTGCGGCCCGTCATGCCAGTAATGAAATTCTCAAAGCTGAAAATGGAGCGTTTGGAAGGGCTTTGGCTCAGCAGGATTTAAATTGGCCATCCGATGTAAACGTTCGTTTCCTCGGCCTGTTTGATACCGTTGCTGGCATAGTGAATCTTTCCAAGTTTGATCTATCGGCTGGCAACGATCGGAATAGTCCCGTAGACCTTTATCTGGATCCCGCCAAAGTAGGGCAAGTTGTACATCTGATTGCGGCGGATGAAAAACGAGCAAATTTTGCGCTCAATAGCGTTCGATCTAGTGATGGCGAGCTACCTGCTAACTTCCGTGAAATCACTCTCCCCGGCGCTCATTCCGACGTGGGAGGCGGATATCTCGATCTGCAGACCGAGGAAGTACTGCTTTATCCGACCTTGACGATTCGGGGTAGTCAGACCCGTTGGCCCAGGCAGACGATGGAGTGGGATAACCTAGAGAGCTTGCGCATTGCGGTGGAATCCGAAAATTGGATTGGCTCCCACAGTTTGCTTTTGCCAGATGGGAGTCCGCCGAGATTGGCGCTAGAAGAGAGAAAGGATGAACATCCGCTGCCAGATGGGAGGGTGGAATTCTCCTTGAGAATGACTCGCCAAATTAAGGGCGAATTCTCGCGAATAGGGTTTCGCTTGATGCATAAATTGGCCCGTGGTGCGGGTGTTCCCCTCGATGAAGTGGATGACACAGACCCAACCATGAGCCTTCCCGACGAACTGGTGCCGATCTATGAGAGACTCCATGACCAGGTTTTTTCTGGTTATGGGGAACCAAAACTAACGGCAGAAGCCCTCGCGAAACTCAAGCAAAGGTATATCCACTACTCGAACCATTATAACTTGGTTGAATGGTTGATGGCTGGTGAAATAGCTGCTGTAGAAATTCCAGCCCAAGAATGGATACATCCACTTCGCCCAGCAGCTCATAGGGAGCGAGTCGTTCATTTCAACAGGAGGTCGGGGTAAGTCATGCATTGGACGCGCAAGGTGATTGTGGCCGCTACCGTTTTGTTGTCGGCATGTAGTGTATTCCCGTCGGAAGAGGATGAGATTACGTGGTATTTCTCTCTTGCCACACCCAAACACTATGACGTTTGGGTGGAGCACCTCGAGTTTGAACTTTCAGGTGTGAGGCACTGGTGGCATCCTGCAGGAAGCATGAGTTGTTGCTGGAAAGGCCCGAGTGGCCCTCGTGGTGTATTCGGATACATGGAGCCCTTCCCGAACTTCGTTGCTATCCAATGGTTCTCTTTTTCTGAGCAAAAGTTTTACCAGAGATTGATCGAGATTCCACCTGAGTGGAAAGAGCGGATGAAAGAGCCTGCCCCTTTGGTGACTCCCAAGAGAGTAAGGATGGAGCCCAGAGATACCTTAACCTTCGGCTTGGCCCCTGGAGGCGAGATTGTCATCTGGATGATGAACCAGCCCGGAAATGAGATAGAACTGGCTCGTCTACAGGCCAATGAGATCGAAGGTAACCCCTCTCACTATCAAAATCGAACCAGGGATT
Organism: Marinobacter szutsaonensis; assembly: GCF_039523335.1. NCBI lineage: Bacteria > Pseudomonadati > Pseudomonadota > Gammaproteobacteria > Pseudomonadales > Marinobacteraceae > Marinobacter > Marinobacter szutsaonensis. The sequence continues at coordinate 2,360,466 of NZ_BAAAFC010000001.1, forward strand.
ATCTCGACGAAAATGGCGAGTATCTGGAAGAGCACGGAATACCATTGACGGGCTGGTAACTTGGAAGCTGAAACTGATTACGTGTTGTCCGTCAAAGTCTCGACAAGAGCTTCGATTTCCTCCGTAACGCTGATAAGGCTCTGAACAAGAGCCTTATCTACTTCGACAACACCCTCATATTCGGCAAGATTTCGTTTGCGGTGTGCGTGGTCCAGAACTCGCCACTTTGTAGACGGCATATCAAGCGTGTGCTGGAGGCACTGGAATACAAGGTAGCGACTGTCTGAGCGATAGCCTGCCTGGCGCAGCGCTGCCAGAGACAGAGCATGCGCGGCGTTATAGGCAAGATCAAAGCGGCTTTCAAGGCTCAGGGATTCCAATCCGGCATCCCTGAGCCTGGTGCTTCCTGAGCGAATCAGGCCCCGGATTTCTGCCGGGTCTGGCGCTTCAGGATGCAGTTTCCGAACCTTCGCCAGGTTCTCCAGTTGTTCTTTGTTCATTGATGAGTCCTTTCAGTACGATGTGCGGTCCATTCAGCACTTTGCGGAGAAACGGGTTGTCCTGTTCCCGCCGTTTGTCGAATTCCTGTCGAGTGTAGAGTGTCGGATTCACGGGGCGGGAAAGCTCTTCCTCCGCGGGCTCCAGTGCGGTGAATACATCCTCCAGAGTAAGAGAATCCGATACCAGCATCAGATCGATATCACTGTCGGCGTTGTCGGTATGTTTTGCTACCGAGCCATAGATCAGTGCCAGTTCCAACTGACTGTCGATAGATTGTAATGCCTTCTTGACGATATCGGGCGGGCCAAGGGTTTTTACGATCAGCGAGCGTAACTCGCTGAATACCGGAGCGTTCTTGTTGGCATGGTATCGCTTTTGTCTGCCCTTGAGTTCCACGCTCACAAGGCCACTTTCGGCAAGGCGGGTGATCTCCCGCTGCACAGCACCGGAACCCGCGTTGGCTTTCTCGATCAATTCGCCTATAGAGAAACCCTGATCGGGCTGTGTGAACAGCAGGCTCAGGACCTTTTGCCGCGTTGCCGAAAAGAGGGCGTCGGCAACATTGCGGCTTTCGGGATTCGTCACTGTTTCCGGATTCATCGAGGTGTCGCCAAAAATAATACCCATAATGGGTAAGACTATGCCCATTATGGGTAAAAGTAAAGGCGCGGGCGCCACACTTGTCACATCTGCCCGGTTTCCTCAAACCGCTGATGCCAGCTCAATGCCTCGCCCAGCAAATGCGGGGTATGCATACCCCGGCCGCTGGCGCAGGCGCGTTCGAAGTAGTCCAGCAGTTTTGGCCTGAAGTCCGGATGGGCGCAGTTTTCGATGATTTTCAGGGCCCGTTGGCGGGGTGCGAGGCCGCGGAGGTCGGCCAGGCCCTGTTCGGTCACCACGATCTGCACATCGTGTTCGGTGTGGTCCACGTGAGAGACCATGGGCACGATCGTCGAGATGGCGCCGCCCTTGGCGGTGGACGGAGTCATGAACACGGAGATGTAACCGTTACGGCCGAAGTCACCGGAGCCGCCGATGCCGTTCATGATACGGCTGCCCATTACGTGGGTGGAGTTCACGTTGCCGTAGATGTCCGCCTCGATCATGCCATTCATGGCGATAATGCCCAGCCGTCGGATGACTTCTGGATGGTTACTGATTTCCTGGGTGCGCAGGATGATGCGTTCCCGGTAGAAATCGATGTTCCGGGCCAGTTCCCGGTTGGCTTCCGGGCTCAGGGAGAAGGCGGTGGCGGAGGCCATGTGCAGCTTGCCGGATTTGAGCATGTCGAGCATGCCGTCCTGCAGAACCTCGGTGTAGGCGGTGAGGTTTTCGAACGGGCCGTCGTTCAGACCAGCCAGTACGGCGTTGGCGATGTTTCCGACTCCGGACTGCAGGGGCAGCAGGTTCTGGGGCAGCCGGTTGTCCTCCACTTCCATCTCGAAGAACTTGAGCAGGTGCTGAGCGATACGCCGGGAGTTTTCGTCCGGGTCGCTGAAGCGGGAATTGCGGTCCGGGGCGTTGGTTTCGACCACAGCGATGACTTTTTCCGGGGGGCAAAGCAGGTACTTTTCGCCAATCCGGTCGTCCGGAGCGGTCATCTGGATAGGTTTGCGGCGCGGTGGCAGGGCGGTACCGTAGTAGACATCGTGCATGCCTTCCAGGCCGGAACTCTGGCCGTGATTCACTTCCAGGATGACCTTGTCGGCCTGGTCGATCCACGTCTTGTTGTTGCCGATGGAGGAAGAGGGAATCAGCCGGCCGTCCTCGGTCACACCCGCCACCTCGATCACTGCCACGTCGAGCTTGCCGAAGAATCCGGACCAGGCGTGCTGGGCCACATGGGAGAGGTGGATGTCGATGTATTCCATCCGCCCTTCATTGATCTTCTGCCGGCACACCGGGTCACTCTGGTAGGGCAGGCGCATTTCGATGCCGTCCACCTCGGCCAGGGCACCGTCCAGTTCTGGTGCGGTGGAGGCGCCAGTCCACACGCTGATGCGGTAGTTCTCTCCACGGTCGCGGTGCTCCCGAATATGCTCGGCCAGGGCCTGGGGAACGGCTTTTGGATAGCCGGCACCGGTGAATCCGCTCATGCCGACGTTGACGCCGGACGGGATAAGGGCAGCCGCTTCCTTGGCACTCATGATGCGTTCACGCAGGTGGGGGCAGAGAATTCGGGGGGCTGTGATCACGATGACTCCGGTTTGCTGTTTACTAATAATCGTTCCCATAATTGATAGCAATAATACCATAAGCATAGGTACCTATACTTAATACTTAAGGCGATAGGGGCGGAGTACGTTCTGTTGCGTACGGAAGTCATTGAAATCAGGCGCTATGCTTGTCGTTTTTTCCGGCCGGACTTTCCTGATGTTTGAGACGTTTTTCAGCACCTATCTGAGCAGTACCATCCGCTTCCTGTTCCTGTTGGCGCCGTTCTTTGTGGTTACCATGTTTCTGGCTCTGACCCGGGGGCTTCCGGCTGCGGAAAAATCCTCGATCATCCGCCGGTCCATCGTGTCCGCGTTTATCCTGGGGCTGGTGCTGTTCTTTGCTGGCCCGCTGCTGTTCGATGCCATCGGCATTACCTTGAATTCCTTCCGCATCGGCGCCGGTTGCCTGCTGTTTCTGACCGCGGTCAGCCTGGTAAGCAGCGGTACCCGTAACCACGCGACAGGCCTGCCGGAGGAAGACCGGGACGATGTGGCCGTGGTGCCCCTGGCCATTCCGGTAATGATCGGCCCGGCCACCATTGGTGCGATCATGGTGTATGGCGCCGAGCTGAAGGCGGTGCCCCAGCTGGCAGGTGGATTGCTAGGCCTGGTTTCGGGGCTGCTGATTCTGGGGCTGCTGTTGCATCTCTCCGGTTACCTGGAGAAGGTCCTGGGTAAGACTGGCCTCAACATCATGTCTAAAATCAGCGGCCTGATTCTGTCTGCCATGGCGGCGGAAATTGTTCTGACGGGTATTGCCGGCTTTATCGCCAGCACCCAGACGGCCTAGAATGGCGAACTTCAGCAACATTCCGGCAGTAATCCATGTCTGTTAACACCATCGAGCACAACCGCAAGCGTTTCAATTTTGAGGGCATTGATGCCATCTGGCTGTTCGGCTATGGCTCGCTGATCTACAAGGTGGATTTTCCGTTCCTGGAGAAACGGCCCGCCTCTATTCGGGGCTGGGTTCGGCGGTTCTGGCAGGCTTCCCATGACCACCGGGGCACGCCGGAAGCGCCGGGACGCGTGGTGACCCTGATCGAGCAGCCGGGTGCCGTATGCAAGGGTATGGCCTACCGGGTCTCTCCCAACGTGTTCGAGCATCTGGATGTGCGGGAGAAGAATGGTTATCTCCGATTCTCCACCACGATGACCTTTGACGACGGCAGTCACGCCGAGGGCTTGGTGTACATCGCCACCGAGGATAACGATGCGTTCCTGGGCGAGGCGCCGGAGGCGGACATTGCCCGCCAGATTGCGTCGGCCACAGGGCCGAGTGGCCCCAATTCCGAGTACCTGCTGCGGCTGGCGGAGTCGTTACGGGCGCTCGGGGATGACTGCGCCCATACCTTTACCATCGAGTCCCACCTGCGTTCTGTCGATAATGCCGACAGTTAAACGTCAAGTTTGCCCTGTTCCATGTAAAGCTTTTGCAAAGCCCCGGCCAGGGCGCTGACATTCCTCTCCCGTTCGATAACCTGCAATCAGGTAACCCGGAAATGGCTCCGGGTTGTAGTCGATCCAGTCTTGAACAGGACGGGAGAACAGCTATGAAACGATTACTGATCAGCAGTCTTGTGGTGATCGCCCTTGGTTTCGCTGGCACCGCTGCCGCAGACAATTACCGGGGCTTTGGCCATCCGCCGGGTATCCAGAAACAGCTGGACCGGGGCAAGGCGTTACCGCCGGGGCACCAGAAGAAATTCATGAAAGCCCATTATCGTCGGGATCACTACGACCGGCATCACAAGCACCGGGACCGTCGTTATCGGGATCGTGATGATCATCACCATCATCGTCGTCATGATCGCCGCGACTACCGGGACAAGAACCGGCATTACCGGGATCGCCACGATCACTATCGCTACCGCGACGGTTACCGCACCAACCTGCGGTATGACGATCACCTGCCGCCGGAGCACCGGGTTGCCAGGATCATTCGCGACACTCATGCACTAATCGAGGATTCCCGTCGCTGAAGCTGGCCTTCCGGTCAGTGTAGGTCGCTTGCCGGGTGTCGGGGTTGAAGCCCCGGGCCGGTGAGCGGCGCAGGTGCCGTAATCCGATCAGGATCAGCGGTACCACGATCATCAGGCTGCCGGCCAGGAACCACAGGTCCGGCACTTCCCCGAACCAGATCCAGCCAATGGCCACGGCCCATATCAGCCCGGTGTACTCCGCACTGGTGACCTGATTGGCGTCGACCTGCCGGTAGGCCAGCAGCACGGTGATGTTGTAGCCGAGGATGAACAGGGCGGAACCCAGGGCGCTGATCAGAATGCCGGCGTCCCAGGCGGCCCCTTCCCACCAGGCCAGGGCGCCCGCCGCTGGCAGGATCAGCAGGTAGTTCAGGAACAGTTTGTGGACGGTAGACTGCTGTTTGGGCAGCTGGCGGACCATCACCGCATTGATCGCGAGGGCAAACGCGGAACCCAGGGCGGCGATGGCGGCCCAGTTGAATTCCACCGGGCGCAGGATGACGACGATGCCGGCGAAGCCGCTGAAGACGGCAAAGACGCTCAGCGGGGTCAGCTGCTCACGGAAGATGATGACGGACAACACCATGACCAGGATTGGCGCGGCGTAGAATACGGCGTTGGCGGTGGCCAGGGGCAGGTTGCCCAGGGCGATGACCATGCACAGGATGCCGGCGAGATGGATGTGGGCGCGCACGGTATGGACGCCGAGGCCTGCGAACAGGTGCTGGCGGTTCAGCTGGCCGAGCAGGGGCAGCAGGAACACCAGGGTCAGGATGCAGCGCAGGAAGGCAAACTGGAAGATGGGGGTGCCTGGTTCCAGCAGTTTGATGAATACGTCCGAGGCGATGGCCATGGCATTGCCGATGACCAGCAGAAGAATGGCGCTGTTTACGGTCTTGCCTGACATGGTGTTAGTCCCCTCCTAAACCTTCGAGTCTGGTGCCCGGAACAGGCCGGTTTCCCCCTCCGAAAACCGCTGTGAATACGTCCCTGTACGCTTGCTCTCCGCCATCCATGGCTCCGAGCATTTTCGGAGGGGGAAACCGGCCTGTCCCTCAAGCTTGGGTGGTGAGTCTAAGATCATGTTAATATCCGATAAAATGATCTTTATTGTTGACCCATTAGAAAATTAGATAATGAAGCTGCCACCCCTGAAAGCACTCCCTGTCTTCGAGGCCGTCGCCCGCCTTAATAGCTTCTCTCATGCCGCCGAGGAACTGGCGGTCAGCCAGAGTGCCGTGAGCCACCAGATCAAGCAGCTGGAAACCTACCTCGGTGAGCAGCTGTTCTGGCGTAGCGGCCGGACACTGACGCTGACCGATGAGGGGCGGCAGTATCTGGATGCGGTCAGTTCGGCGTTGTTGCAGATCGAGCGGGCCAGTGAGCAATTGTTGGGGCACGAGGAGTCCCGCATCCGGTTGTCGGTGTTCAGTTCGTTTGCGGTGCGTTGGCTGGTGCCGCGGTTGCCGGAGCTTCAGCGGTTGCATCCGCAGATTGATCTGGCGCTGGAGATGAGCAGTGAGAACCCGGTGTTGTCGGATCGGGTGGCGGATTGTTTCATCACCATCCATAAGGACTCACCGGCCTACAGTTATGAGCTGCTGTATGTGGAGCAGTTGTTCCCGGTGTGCAGCCAGGATTACTGGCAGAGGATCCGGCGGGAGCTCGGGCGCGAGGGTCCCGATGGGGACAGCGAGGCCCTGACGCCGGATGAGGTGGCGCGGTTTCCGCTGTTGTCGACCCACAGCATTTTCGAGAAGCCGGCCGGTGACTGGGAGGTGTGGTACAAGGCGGTGGATCGGGACATTCCGTCAGGCGCGCGCATCCAGCATTTCAGCCACATGCTGCTGGCGCTGGAGGCGGCCAGGTTTCATCAGGGGATCGCGCTGACCAACGATTACATGTTGAGCACCCGTAAGGATTCGGAGGATTTTGTCCGGTTGCCCTGCCATCCGGTGATGACCGGGGATGAGTTCTATTTTGCCTGGAAGACCAGCCGGCGGCGGGAGCGGGGTATTCAGGTTTTGCGGCGTTGGCTGGTGAGCCAGGCCATTGAGGGCGGGCTTCGGAGTGAGATGGATTAGTGTCCCGTCTGGTTAATTCGCTGACCTACTGAGCCACTGAGAGCCTTGAGAGCAAGGCGCGATGGCGAAGGTTTGGTGGTTCCAAATCGAGTCAGCGCAACGCTGCTATCAAGGCTCTCAGTGGCTCCCGAAGGGCGCGGCGCTGGGGACCCTGACCGGTGTTGCCAGCACTTGATGTGGAACCACCACACCTGCGCACTGGCGCCTTGGCCAGGGTCCCCAGCGCCGCGCAGTAGGTCAGCGAATTAACCAGACGGGACACTAGCCGCGCTCCAGGGCTTCCCAGACTTCAATGGCGGCGGCAAGGTCTTCCAGCGAGGCACCCACGGATTTGAATACCGTGATGGCCTCGTCGTTGGTGCGCCCCGGTTTCTCGCCCCGCAGCAGCTCCGCCAGTTCGGCTCGCAGGTCGCCCTTGCTGAACGCACCTTCGTCGATGGCCTGCAGGATGTCCCCGGCCTCACCCATGGCGCCGGCGTAGGTGTCCACAAAGACTTCGCTGCGGGCCAGGCAGTGACTGTCGGTTTCCCGCATGGATGGCCGGAATGCGCCCACCAGATCCAGATGGCTGCCAGGTCGCAGCCATTCACCCCGGACCAGCGGTTCGGTCGACAGCGTTGCGCAGCTGATGATGTCTGCTTCGGGTACTGCGGTTTCCAGATCCGTTACCGCCTGACAGTCGAACCGGTCCCGGAATTGGTCGGCCAGGGCCGTGGCCTTGTCGGGGTTTCGGCCCCAGACCCGCACTGTGCGGATGGGCCGGATGGCCGCGTGAGCCTCGATAAGCATTGGCGCCAGTTTGCCGGTGCCGACCACCAGCAGTGATTCGGCATCCTTCCGGGCCAGTTCCCTCGCTGCCAGTGCCGAAGCCGCTGCGGTCCTGCGGCTGGTCAGGGCACTGCCATCGATACATGCGAGGGGAGTGCCATGCTCCCCTTCACACAGGATATACAGCCCCGAGATGGCGGGCAGCCCTGCGTTGGCATTCTGCGGAAACACGTTGACCATCTTCATGCCGATGTAACCGGCTTCTTCCCAGGCCGGCATCAGCAACATCGTAGCCTCACCGTCCGGACGGTGCATGGCGTGGTGATGTCGTGGTGGTGCTTCCACGCCTTCGCGAAACGTGGTGGCGAGTCGTTCAATCAGTGCCGGCCATACCAGTGCGCCGGCCACCTCCTGTGCGGAAATAACACGCATAGTTCCTAACCCTGTTTACGGCTGGCCAATCGCTGGATTTCGCCGATGATGCCGCGACGGAATACCATGACGCAGACCACGAAGATGGTGCCCAGAATAACCTGCACCCAGGAGCCAAAGGCGGATAGTTCGTGGCTGAGTGCACCCACGGTGATGGCACCAAGCACAGGGCCGAATATCGTCCCCAATCCGCCGACCAGGGTCATCAGGATGACCTCCCCGGAGGTTTGCCAGTGAGCACTGGTGAGTGCTGCAAACTGGAAAATGATAGCCTTGGTGGCGCCGGCCAGACCGGCGAGGGTGGCAGAGATCACGAACGCCAGAAGTTTGAAGTGATCAACGTCGTACCCAAGAGACAGGGCCCGGGATTCGTTTTCCCGTATCGCCTGCAACACTTCCCCGAAGGGCGAATTGATGGTGCGATAGATAATGCCGAAACCAATGAGGAAGATGGCAAACACGAAATAATACATGGAGAGGGAGTTGTTCAGGTCAATGAAGCCGAACAGCTGGCCCCGTGGAATGCCCTGCAGGCCATTCTCGCCGCCGGTGAAGGGCATCTGCAGGGCCAGGAAGTAGATGATCTGTGCCAGTGCCAGGGTCACCATGGCGAAGTAAATACCTTGCCGGCGTATGGCCAGGAACCCGAAGATCGTACCGATCACCATGGCAAACGCTGCGCCGGCGAGTATGCCCAGTAGCGGGCCAAACCCCCATTCCTTGGTGACGTAACCGGTAATGTAGGCGGCGCCGCCGAAGAATGCCGCGTGCCCGAACGAGAGCAGGCCGGCATACCCCAGCAACAGGTTGAAGGCGCAGGCAAACAGCGCGAAGCACAGCAGGTCCATGACGAACACCGGGTAGGCGTAAAGGGGGGCCGTCAGCCCTGCCACCATCATGATGATAAAGAGGATGCGGTTGGTCATGGCGCTTATTTCTCCTTACCAAACAGACCGGCGGGGCGGAACAGTAGCACCAGCACCATAAGGAAGAAGATCACGGTACTGGCGGCGGGCGGGTAGAACACCTTGGTTAGCCCTTCAACCAGTCCGAGGGCGAGGCCAGATAGAATCGCGCCCATGATCGAGCCCATGCCACCGATAACCACCACGGCAAACACCACGATGATCAGGTCGGCCCCCATCAGCGGGCTGACGGAGTAGATTGGTGCTGCCAGCACCCCGGCCAGGCCTGCCAGGCCAGCGCCGAAGGCGAAGGTCAGGGTGACCATGCGAGGAACATTCAGTCCGAAGGCTTGGGTCAGGTCGGGGTTTTCCACACCGGCCCGCAACCGGGAACCGAGCTTGGTGTGTTCGATGACCCACCAGGTGGCGAAACAGACCACCAGGGAAAACACAATGGCAAACAGGCGGTAGGTGGGGAAGTACATGAATCCGAGGTTGACCACACCGCTCAGAGACTCTGGCTGGCCCGGGTAGGGGGTGCCGGAAACGTTGAAATAGTTGGCGAACAGGCCCTGGAGGATGAGCGTGATGCCAAAGGTGAGCAGCAAGCCGTAAATGTGGTCCAGGTCGTAGAGACGCTTGAGGAACAGACGTTCAATCAGCACCCCGAGAATGCCGACAATGAGGGGCGCCACCAGCAGTGACGCCCAGAACCCTATCTGAAGACTGATTCCGAACCATTGTTCCAGGAGAGAGTAGCCGATGAGCGCAATGAATGCCCCAAGCATGTACATGGCGCCATGGGCGAAGTTGATGATATTCAGCAAACCGAATATCACCGCCAGCCCCAGGCTCAACATGGCGTAAAACACACCCACGTTCAGCCCAAGCAGAGCTTGGGCCATTATGACCTGCATCGACACGTCGGCTATCTCCCCGGAAGCAGTGGTTGATCCTGCAGTTAGTTAACCAGCGGACACTTGGATTCGGACAGCGGAATAAACGCCTGCTCCGCTGGAATCTTCGATACCACCCTCAGCAGGTCCCATTCGCTTGTGGACTCGGCGGGCTTCTTGACTTCTACCAGGTACATGTCGTGCAGCATGGTGCCGTTGGGCAGGATGGAGCCGTTTTTCACGAACATGTCGTTCAGAGTCATCTCGCCCAGCTTGGCGCGAACGGTATCGCTGTCGTCGGTGCCGGTCTCCTTGACCGCTTTCAGATAATTGGTGACAGCCGAGTAAACGCCGGCGTGCACCATGGTGGGCATGGCCCCGTGGCGCTCATGGAAGCGTTCGGACCAGGCCCGGGTCTCGTCGTTCTGGTTCCACACAAAGGCAGTGGTGAACTGCAGTCCCTGGGCAATGTCCAGGCCCATGCTATGCACGTCTGTGATGAACACCAGCATGCCCGCCAGTTTCTGACCGCCTTGCACAATCCGGAACTGGTTGGCCTGTTTGATGGCATTCACCGTGTCCTGCCCGGCGTTGGCCAGGCCAATCACGTCGGCGCCAGAGGACTGGGCCTGCAACAGGTAGGAAGAGAAATCGTTGGTGGACAGCGGTGCGTTGACGTTGCCAACCACTTCACCACCGAGGCTTTCCACGACCGCGCCGGTGTTGTCACGCAGGGAATGACCAAAGGCGTAGTCAGCAGTGATGAAGAACCAGCTCTCGCCGCCATTCTTGACCATCGCCGTGGCGGTGCCCACAGGCAAGGCGTGGGTATCGTAGACATAGTGGATACCATAAGGGGTGCACTGTTCCTCGGTGAGGGCGGTGGTGCCGGCCCCGGTGTTCATGGTGATGATCTTCTTGTCATTGGCCAGTCCCTGGACTGACAGGGCCACCGAGGAGTTGTCCAGGGCGGTGATCATGTCGACTTCTTCGGCGTCGATCCATTCCCGGGCGGTACTGGCGCCGATGTCCGGCTTGTTCTGGTGATCAGCGGAGATGACTTCCACGGGTTGGCCGAGGACCGATCCTCCGAAATCCTCGATGGCCATTTTGGCCGCGACCACGGCGCCGGGGCCTTCCAGGGCTTTGTAAACCCCGGACATGTCACTGAGTACACCAATTTTGAGTTTACCGTCTGAAAGCTCAGCGTTTGCGGTGAGCGGCATCGCCAGCGTCGCCATTGCGACGGCACTTGCCAGACCTTGTTTCCAGTGCTTGAACATAGTGGGATTCCTTTTCTTATTAGATTCAGGGTCGGTGCGCTAGTCGCGCCCCAGGCCCACGGGCTCAGACACTCAGGTGCCTGTTCAACTGCTCTTTTTTGGCCTCAAGGTCAGCGGCGTCAATCTGTTCCACCACCCGGCCGTGTTCAATGACATAGTGGCGGTCCGCCAAAGGGGCAGCAAAGCGAAAGTTCTGCTCCACCAGAATGATGGTGAAGCCCTTCTCCCGCAGTTTGCGAATTACTTGATCCAGGGATTTCAGGATAACGGGAGCTAACCCTTCGGTAATCTCGTCCAGTAACAGCAGGTTGGCCCCCGTCCGCAGGATACGGGCAATGGCCAGCATCTGCTGCTCACCACCGGAGAGCTTGGAGCCCTGGCTTTTCCGGCGTTCCTTGAGGTTCGGAAACATGGTGTAGATGTCGTTAACCGACATGCCGCCTTCGGCGACGACAGGGGGTAGTTCCAGGTTTTCGTCGACATTGAGGGAAGCGAAAATGCCACGCTCTTCCGGGCAATAGCCGAGCTTGCCCACATGGGCGATCCGATGCGTGGGCATGTCGATGATTTCAGTGCCATGGATCTTGATTGAACCGGTACGCCGGCCCACCAGCCCCAGAATTGCTTTCAGGGTGGTGGTACGCCCGGACCCGTTGCGGCCGAGCAGGGTGATCACCTCGCCTTCCCGCAGTGTCAGGTTCATACCGTGGAGAATGTGGGATTCACCGTACCACGCGTGCAGGTTCTCGATTCGGAGCAACTCCGGACGGTTATCAGGCTGCATCGGTGGTCCCCATGTAGGCTTCCATCACGGCGGGATTGGTGGAGACTGTGTCGTAATCGCCTTCCGCCAGAACCTCGCCCCGGTTGAGCACGGTGATGGTGTCGGCGAGGGTGGAGACCACGTTCAGATTGTGTTCCACCATCACGATGGTCCGGCCTTCGACAACCCGCCTGATCAGATCGGTGACTGTGCCCACATCCTCGGGGCTCATGCCTTGGGTCGGCTCATCCAGCAGCATCAGCCGGGGCTTCAGGGCGATGGTAGTGGCGATTTCCAGCGCCCGTTTCTGGCCGTAAGGCAGCTCGACCGCCTTGGTGTCGGCAAAGGGGCCAAGCTCCACCAATTCCAGGGTTGCCTGGGCTTCTTCATTCAGCTGATCCAGCACCCGCCTCGATCGCCAGAATTGGTAGGACACCCCGAGTGTACGTTGCAGGGCTATTCTTACATTCTCACGGGCCGACAGGTGTGGAAATACTGCCGAGATCTGGAATGAGCGGATCAGGCCTTGCTGTGCAATACCGGCGGGTCTGGAGTGAGTGATGTCTTTGCCGTCGTAGATAATCTGTCCGGCACTGGGTTTGAGAAAATGGGTCAGCAGGTTGAAAAAGGTGGTTTTGCCGGCACCGTTAGGGCCAATCAGGGCATGGATGCTCCCCGTCTCTACTTTCACATTGACGTTGTTGATGGCGGTGAAGCCTTTGAAATCTTTCTTCAGATTCCGGGTTTCAAGAATGATCGGGGGAGGCGTTGTGTGCTCGCCCACAGGCTGGTCGTTCACGGAAATACACCCCTTTCGGTTGAAGTCGGCTACTTGTGCGCTGTAGCTCTGTTATTTCTTGTTATTCAAGTTTGTTCTGAAAAGGTTGCAGATACTGCCAATTGAACTGACCTTCAGTAATAGTAGGAGTGTGTGGAATCTGTCAAGAAAAGACAGGAGTCCGGGAACCCTGGCTAGTGAACTAGAGGTAGTTATGCGATGCCTTCTGACCGAGGCCTATGGGCCGGGTCGCAACATTTATTGCTATGGAATCCCCTTGTCGCCGGTTTTCGGTGGTGCTTTCGGGCTGAAGGCGCAGCGGTCGGGTTTGATGTCCACCAGCGGGGTGCCATCAAGGCAGTCGAGGCCGCGCACGAACACTGTGCCCTTCTCGATACGAATCAGTTTGACGATGGACGTGCCGATCGGATTCGGCCGCACCGGGGACCGCAGTGCAAAGGTACCGAATGTCTCTCCATCGCTCTTGGGGCTTTGCCGGACCAGGTCGCGGCGACTCTGGTCCAGCCAATAGAGCACCTCGAGGGTGTTGTAGTCTTCAAGACCTTTCAGCCCGTCATGCCAGACAGGATCCAGAACCAGCTGGCATTCCGGGCCGTCAAGTCGACCCTGGCGCGGGCAATCGCGGCGATCGGGCCAGGGGGTCCGGATGGTGCCGATGAACCGCAATGTGGCGTCAGCGGCTGGTCCGAGTTCGACTGCCTGCTCGTTGGGCCGCAATTCTCCAGGGTCGCTCATTGTGTGGCCTGCAGGTTATGTTTCTTCTTTTGGTGAGCGTTCCACTACCTTGCGCTTGCCCTTGGCGCAGCGGGACAGAGCCTTGAGGCCATCCTCATCGAACGCATCCACCCGGATAACATCGTAAAGGGCTTCCAGAGCTTCCAGTAGCTTGTCGCACTCGTCCGCCTTTACCACGCCTTCGGCACAGGCCCAGTCCACCAGCTCCTTGCGCTCGTGGCCCATCAGCAGGGCAATGCCATCCAGCTCGTCCTCATCGCGGTTGCGAATGGCCTCATGCAGCCGGCCACGCATGCCGGCGGTTTCGTTGGCCAGTTTGTAGGCGTTGAGTACCCTGCCCAGCGGATCTTCCGGGTCCATGTTGGTGTAGGCGCCGCGGCTGATGCGCTGGCGCACCGGGGTATCCTCAACGATGGTGCGGGCGACCCTGGTGCCCAGGCTGTCGTCCGGGCCGTTGAGGCCGGTGGCGCCGAGGGGGAATACCAGCAGGCGTAGCGGCCAGCGCAGGGCCGGAACCGGGAAGTTGATGATGGCCTCGCGCATGGAGCCCTGCAGATCCCGCAGACAGGTTTTCAGGCTCCATTCCACCAGGGGGCGCTGGTCATCGGGGTAGCCTTCCTCGTGCCATTGCTTGATCACCGCAGTGGCGTAGTAAAGGTGTACCAGGCAGTCCGCCATCCGGCCGGACAGGCGCTGGCGGGCTTTCAGGCCGCCGCCGACGGTCAGCAGGGTGACGTCGGTCATCAGGGCGAAGGCCGCGGAGAACCGGGCAAGCTGGCGATAATGGCGTTTGATTTCGCCGTGGCGCGGTACCGATTCGATCACGCCTCCGGTCAGCGCCAGCAGGAAGGCTCGCAGCGCATTGCGGGTGGTGTGGGCCAGGTGACGGTAGAAGATGCCGTCGAATTTCTTCGCGGCCTTGTCTTCGTCTTCCATGCCCGCCGCCTCGATTTCCTCGACGATGAACGGATGGCAGCGGATAGAGCCCTGGCCGAAGATCATCAGGCTGCGGGTGAGGATGTTGGCGCCTTCCACGGTGATGCCGATGGGCACCGCCTGGTAGGCCCGGGCCAGGAAGTTGCGGGGGCCGGTGATGACACCTCGGCCGGCCACGACGTCCATGGCGTGGTTGATCACTTCCCGCATCAGGTCGGTGTTGCGGTATTTCAGCACCGCCGAGGGCACGGATGGGCGCACGCCCCGGTCCAGCATGCCGGAGGTGAGCAGGCGGGCGGCATCCATCATGTAGGTATAGCCGGCGATGGGTTCCAGGGCTTCCTGCACGCCTTCAAACTGGCTGATGGAGCGGCCGAACTGCTCCCGGGTATAGGCGTAGGAGCCGGTGGCCAGGCTGGCCACCTTGCCGGCACCGGTGCCGAGGGCGGGCAGGGAGATCGAGCGGCCGATGGACAGGCACTCCAGCAGCATGGTCCAGCCCTTGCCGAGCATGTCCTGGCCGCCGATCACTTGTTCCATGGGAATGAAAACGTCGGTGCCCCAGGTGGGGCCGTTCATGAACACGGTGTTCATGGGCAGGTGGCGGGCGCCGGCATGGACGCCGTCGGTGTCCTTGGGCACCAGCACGCAGGTGACGCCCACCTCGTCGTTTTCGCCGACCAGATGCTCCGGATCGTAGACCTTGATGGCCAGGCCGATCAGGGTCGCGACCGGTGCCAGGGTGATGTAACGCTTGTTCCAGGTGACCTTCAGGCCCAGTACTTCCTCACCATTCCACTCACCTTTGCAGACGATGCCCTTGTCCGGGATGGCACCCGCGTCGGAACCGGCCACCGGGGAGGTCAGGGCAAAGCAGGGGATTTCCTCGCCCTGGGCCAGGCGCGGGAGGTAATGCTGTTTCTGGCCGTCGGTGCCGTAGTGCATCAGTAGCTCACCCGGGCCCAGGGAGTTGGGTACCATGACGGTAACCGCTGCCGAGACGCTGCGGGTGGAGATCTTCATGACAATCTCGGAATGGGCGGTGTTGGAGAAACCGAGGCCGCCGTCCTCCTTGGGAATCACCAGGCCGAAGAAACCGTTCTCCCTGATGAACTTCCAGACCTTGTCCGGCAGGTCGTAATGCTCATGGGTGATCTTCCAGTCATCGAGCATGGCGCACAGCTTTTCCACCGGGCCATCGAGAAAGGCCTGCTCTTCGCTGGTCAGGTGCGCGGGCTTGGCGTCCAGCAGTTTGTTCCAGTTGGGTTTACCCGAGAAGAGTTCGCCATCCCAGTCTACGGAGCCCGAGCTGAGCGCTTCCTGTTCGGTATCGGACAGTTTGGGCAGCCGGCTGCGAACCCAGCCCAGCAGGGGGCGGCTGATCTTGTCCAGACGCAGGTCGCCGGGGATAACCAGGATCAGTGCGAGCGCGAGGAAAATACCGCCGAAGATGATGCTGAGAAGGTGCCATTCATCCTGGAACAGGCCGACAACGGTGGCAATGGCCATCACCGCGGCTGCCACGGTGCCTCCGATGCCAAGGTAGATCAGTACCAGGGCACTGATCAGTAACAGCAGAACGCTCATGGGCAGACCTCCATATCATCAATGAAATCAACAAAATCTGACCTTAACCATCGGCCAAAGTCCCTGTACTTGCAAGGATCGGGATCAAGTCCGGATGGGAAACCCGGTTGGTTGTCAGAGGCTGAGTCCGGCAATCAGTAACGCCAGTGTGGACAGCAGGACGGCCACGTTCGTTCCCAGCACCGCATTCAGCCGCTCCGGGTTGTCGAGCACGAGCGGCAGTTGCCGGGAAATCCACAGGCTGACGGGCAAGGTAACCAGGCTGAGGGCGCTCCACACCGGTAACCCGCCGAGCAGAACACCCGCCAGGACAGGAACGTAACTGCCAAGCAAGAGAACCGCGACCAGTCGTGCAGCTGCCGTTCGGCCCATGGTAATGACCAGGTGACGCCGGCCGACTTTCTGGTCAGCGTCGGCATCCGGAATCTGGTTGATCAGCAACAGCTCGCTCACCAGGCACTGGGCGACCAGGGTCACCAGGAGGGCGGAAGTGTCGATCCTGCCGCCCAGGGCGACGATGGCACCCAGGACCATGACCGGTCCGAACCCGAGGCCCGGGGCGAGCAGGCACAGGATGGGCCGGCGGGTTATCCAGCGGGTGTAGGTCAGCACCAGGACGATACCGGCAACGCCCAGAACCAGCATCGGTAATCCCCTCAGCCAGAGAAAATACAGGCCGATGGCGGCGACCAGGCCCAGGGTTCCGAGGGCGGCCGCGAGCACGCCCTTTGCCGCCGAGGGTACTTCGGGTAACGCGCCACTGCCCCCGGAGAAAGGGGTGCGACGGGTGATCATATCCAGGCCGGAAACAAAGTCCTCGTACTCGTTGAACAGGTTGACCGCCGCGTGCGCGAGCAGTGCGCCGATGAAGACCAGCAGGGTGTCGATCAGGGCGGGTGAGCCGCCCTGTTGCCAGGCGACGGCCACACCAAGCCCGGCGCAGAGAGGGGCGAGAACCAGGAAGTTGGGGCGAAAGGCGCGCACCACCGCAGCCGCTTCGGACATGCTGTCTTTTCCTTATACGTAACCTGCGGCAAACACCAGTCCCAGTACGATCGGCATCACCACCAGGCTGCCGAGGTTACTGAGCAGGACCAGTGACGCCACGGTATGGGGCTCCTGCTGGTATTGCTCAGCAACCATATAATTGAGCACCGCCGGAGGCAAGGCGGCGAACACCCACAGTGAGGCGGCCTGCAGGCCCGGCAGGTCGAGCACGGCAATCAGCGGCCAGGCCAGCAGCAGGCCGCTGGCGGGGCAGGCGATGGCCCCCAGCAGGCCCAGTTTCCAGTCGTTGAAATCGATGTCGAGCATGCGTACCCCCAGGGCAAACAGCATCAGCGGGATACACACCTCACCGAGCATGTTCATGCTTTCCAGCAGGGTAGCGGGCAGGGCGATGCCGCTGAGGTTGACGGCCAGGCCGGCAACACAGGCGAACACGATGGGGAGCTTCAGCCGCTGGATGATCGAGGTGTGAGGGTCGAGCATATAGAGCCCCACGCTGAAATGCAGAAGCATCTCGACGATGAACAGCACGATGGCCGCGGGCAGGGCTGCATCACCGAAGGCCAGCAACAGTACCGGAATGCCCATGTTGCCGGAATTGTTGAACATCATCGGGGGCAGGAAGGTTTTCAGATTCAGCTTGAGTGCCTTGGCCAACGGGTACAGCACGATGCCGGAGCCGAGCACCACTACCGTCGCGCCCAGGGCGAGCCTGGCGTATTCCTGCAGGGGCGCCTGTTGGTCCGCCAGTACCGCAAACACCAGCAAGGGTACAAAAAGCTCCATGTTCAGCACGTTCAGTCCCTTGATATCGGGGCTGCGGTAACGGCCGTACAGGGCGCCACAGCCGGTGATCAGAAACACCGGCAACATCGTGGAAAGAATCTGGCCAAGCATCGGAGGGCTCCGGCAAACAGGAAAAGTCGGATGAATAAACGGTTAGGTTCGCAAGTAACGGGGAGCTTGGCAAATGCTATTGTCGGGAATTCGACCAAAGCCCAAGGGTTTGCCTGACGCCCTCGCGGTGGACACAATAACCGGCATTGTCAGTTCGTATTCCGACCCTGGAGAGCACCCGTGCCCCGTTTCGATCAACCTTTGTCCCGTGAGAATACCTGTTCCGTAAAGTTTGATGCCCGCAAGGCGGTCTTTGGCCGCGAGGACGTGGTGCCGGTCTGGGTGGCGGACATGGACTTCGCGGCCCCGGAGGCGGTAACGGAGGCCCTGAAGCGGCGTGCCGAGCACCCGGTCTATGGGTACACGCTGTTCCCGGAGTCCCTGTACCAGTCCATGATCGACTGGTTCCGGGATCGTCACGGCTGGGAGATCCGCCGGGAGTGGATCCTGATGGCACCGGGGGTGGTGCCCTCGCTGCATGCGGCTTGCCTCGCCTATGCTGGCCCCGGTGAGGGCGTGATCATCCAGCCGCCGGTGTACCCGCCGTTTTTCAGCTCGGTCAGACTGACCGGCCGAAATGTCGTCGAGAACCCGTTGATCGCTGAAACGGCCGTGGACGGTGAAACCCGCTACACCATGGACCTGGAGCAGCTGGAGGCCTGTGCGGCGCGGCCGGAGAACAGGGTCCTGATGTTATGTTCGCCTCATAACCCGGTAGGCCGGGTGTGGTCGGAACAGGAGTTGCGAGCGGTTCTGGATATCGCGCGCCGGCACGACCTGGTGGTGCTCAGCGACGAAATCCACTGTGACCTGCTGTTCCCCGATGCACCTCGCCACGCCATGCTGGCCACCCTGGCCCAACCGGACGACGCCCTGGTCACCGCAGTGGCGCCGAGCAAGAGCTTCAACATGCCGGGGCTCGGGCTCTCGGCCCTGGTGATCCCCGACCAGTCCCGCCGGCAGGCCATCAAGGCCGTGTTTGACCAGATGCACCTGCCGCAGTGCAACCCGTTCAGCGTGGCCGGATTCGAGGCGGGCTACCGGGAAGGCGGCCCCTGGCTGGACCAGTTGATGGAGTACCTGCAGGGGAACCGGGATTATGTGATCGATGCCGTCAGCCGCCTGCCCGGCATCACCACCTTCGCGCCCGAAGGCACCTACCTGATGTGGCTGGATTGTCGCGAACTGGGCCTGGACGATGCCGGCCTGAAACGGTTCTTTGTCCAGGATGCGGGTGTGGGCATGAACCCGGGTATCAGCTTCGGGGAGCCCGGCAGCGGGTTCATGCGCCTGAACATCGGTTGCCCGCGCCAGACCCTGGTCGCGGTGCTGGATCGGATCGAGCAGGCGCTCTCGGCAGCCTGAACCGGCAGGTCTAGTCTTCAGCCCTGCGAAACGCGGGCCGTTTGACTCGTGTGGCCAGCAACAGTCCCACGAGAATCAGGCCACCCCCGACGATATGAAAAAGCCCCAGGGATTCGCCCAGGAACAGACCGGCGAGGACGGACGCATACACCGGGGTCAGGTACATGAAAATGGCGGCACCCCCCGGGCCGATGGTATGCACACCGTGGTTCCAGAACGCGTAGGCCAGGATGCCGGGGAAGATGGCGAAGTAGAGCAGTGGCAGCGCGGTATCGCGGGACAGTTCGAAGCCGCCGGCGAAGAAAAGCAGATCCATCAGATAGAACGGAAAGATGATCAGGGTGCCAAGCAGGATCTGGGCGGTAAGAAAAGTCAGGGCCGGCAGTGGCACAGCCTGGCGGCGCAGCAGCACCGAGAACAACCCCCAGCTGAATACCGCCGCGACCATGATCAAATCACCCGGCTGGGCCTGCAGCCCGGTGAGCACTGAAAGCTGGCCCCGGGCAATCACCACCAGGATACCTAGCACCGCCAGACCGATGCCCAAGGCCTGAATGGGCCGGGTTCGGTCACCGAGCATCAGCCAGGCCAGCAGGGCCACGAAGATGGGAATGGTGGCGTTGATCAGGGCGATGTTGGTGGCGGTGGTGGTGATGGCGGCGTAGTACAGCAATGAATTGAACGCGGCCACGCTGAAGGTGGCCAGGGCTACCATGGAGCCCAGGTGCTGGCGGATCGTGTGGCGGTGGCGCAGGATGCCGGGCAGGCCAAAGGGCAACAGAACGGCCAGGGCAATAACCCAGCGCCAGAACGACATGGACAGGGGCGGTATGTCCTGCACGGTGCCCCGGGCAACCACGGCATTGCCGGCCCAGAACAGGGGCGTCAGCACCAGCCCGGTGTAGGCTAGTGCCGCGGATTTCGAGAAGGACTGTGACGAAGCCAAGAGCGGTTCTCCCGTCGTTTTTCATCCGCTGGGTGAAAAACGACTAGCATACTACTCTCCCGGCACTTCTGCCTCTGTACCAATGTGGTAGGCGGCGAAGCCGGCCATCACTACCTGGTCTACCGCCATGCCAATGATCCGGCCTTTCGAGGTTGAGCGGATCGGATGCTGGGCATTGGTGATCGGATCGGCGACATAACCGAGGATCTCCCCCTCGCTGACATTGGCGCCAAGCTCCACCTCGCTGAACAGGATGCCGCCGTGGTTGGCCCGGATCCAGTCGGAGTCGTAGTAGACCGGCTCCGGGTCGCCCCAGACAAACATCCGCGAAATCATGCCCTGTTTCTCCATCAGGCTGGTCAGGCTGTTGACCCCGGCCTCGATCTGATGCTCCTGGATCCGGTGGGATTCGCCGGCCTCCATGGTGACTGTGGTAATCCCGGCCTGTACCGCCGCGGTCCTGAGCATGCCGGCCGATCCGGTGCTGTGGACCACGGCCATGCGGTCAAAGCCTCGGGTGAACCGGGCCACATCCGGGTTGTTCATGTCCGCCCGCAACTGCGGCAGGTTAGTGCGTTTCAGGGAACCGGTGTGGATGTCCACCAGCATGTCGCAACGGCGAATGATGTTCTCGAACAGGGAGTAGGCGATCCGGTCTGCCAGGCTGCCGGTCTCGCTGCCGGGAAAGTGCCGGTTCAGGTCGCGCCGGTCCGGCAGGTAACGGCTGGCCTGCTGGAATCCGGGCAGGTTGACGATGGGGATGCCCACCACGCGCCCGCTGAGTTTCTCAGGGTTCAGGTCGTACACCGTGCGGCGGATGATCTCGATACCGTTGAGTTCGTCACCATGAACGGCTCCGGTCAGGCAAAGGGTGGGGCCGGCATTGACACCATTGACCACCAGCACCGGGGTAGGCTGGGACAGCCCGGCGATCTGGATGCCCGGTGACCAGGCCAGTCGGGTCGAGGTTCCCGGCATGACTTCGCTGCCCAGCAGGGTGAAGCTGCTGGCTTTTTCCGGCTCAGGTTCAGGCTCAGGCGCGGCCTGGACCGTTTTCGGAGCCGCCTCGGTTTCATCTTCCGCGCCAGCTTCCGGTTCCGGTCTGGTCACCGTGGCTGAGGGGGCAGGCTCTGGCACGACCTCCTTCAGGTCAATGTTCGGGGCCACCCTCTGGGCCGGCTCTTCCCGGACAGCCTGCTCGCTGGCATCAGGATCAGTGTCCGGTTCCTGTTCCGCTTCCGTTGCGGTCGAATCCAGAGGTTCGGACTGCTCGATGTCCTCGACATCCTCATCCTCGGCCAATTCAGCGACCAGGACCGCTTTCGGGGCTGTCTCGCCGGGGGCGTTGGCAGAGGAGTCTTCGGCCAGTACGGGCAGGGAGGCAAGGCCAAGCGCGGCGGCCATTGCCGGCAGGAAGCTCGTTGTTCGGGAGGCGTCAAACAGCATGGTTCCTCAACGTTCATGATTTGGCGCTAAAGGATAGAGTCACGCTGGCCTTGATGGATACAGCTGTGACAAAGGTTTAATGCCCATTTCATTAAATCCGGCCACGATGAGTTACAGTGCCGGTCCAAGCTGTTTACAGGTGCTATGTTGTAGGCATGTGACAGTTATAACGTTGCCAAGGAGTGAACCCTATGGATCTTTTGCGAATTTTGATAGCAATTTTGTTACCGCCCCTGGGCGTGTTCCTGCAGGTGGGTATCGGCAAACACTTCTGGATCAACATCCTGCTGACACTTCTGGGTTACATTCCAGGCATCGTGCATGCCGTGTGGGTGATTGCCAAGAAGTAGAAAATTCTGAATGTTCAAAACAAAAGCCCGGCAATTCCGGGCTTTTTGCGTTAGATCGCTGTGAAAGTATTCGGTTGGAGCCGAGTGCTCTGGTCAGGTGTGATCATTACGGAACCACTGCCCGTCCTCTTCCCTGGCCCGACCATCGGCTTCCAGCTTCAGCAGGTGCGCGAGGGCTGAGCGGGCGGCCAGACCGTGAATCGCCGCCGGGACATCGTCGTAGGCGCTCGCTGTCAGGTCTTTCAGGCCGACCGGCGATAACTCCTTGAGGGCCTTGGCCACTTTGTGCTCCCGGGACAGCCGATGGGTGATCAGGTAGTCGATCACCGCCTCAGGGCGGGCCATGAGGAAACCATGGGCCGGCGCGATATAGTTCAGCGGTTCTGTCAGCAGCTCGTACAGCGACTCGATGTAGGCCTTCATGTCGCCGTCCGGCGGATTAATGACCACGGTCGAACCCTGCATGATGTGATCCCCGGAGAACAGCAGCTCCTGGTCTACCAGCAGGTAACAAAGATGATTCGAGGCATGGCCGGGAGTATGAAGCACCTTGAGCAGCCCGGCCTCGGTAACAATCAGATCCCCGTGCTCCGGCTGATCGTCAGGCTCAAACGACTGGTCCTGGGAGGCACCGGCAGGCGCAGGCCAGCCGAAGACCCGGCAACCGGTTTTCTCTTTCAGCGTGGCGGTGCCCGGCGAATGGTCAATGTGGGTGTGGGTCACCACCACCTGATCGATCACGCCCCCGGTCAGTTCCAGAATCCGATCGATATGGACCGGATCATTCGGGCCGGGGTCCAGGACCGTAAACCTTTCGTGACCGAGCAGGTGGGTGTTGGTGCCCGGGCCGGTCATCATGCCCGGGTTTGGCGCGGTCAGTCGCAGCACCCCGGCGGCAATCTCCACCGCCTCCCCGGGTACGATCTCCGCACGAGTCGATCCTTCACCTTCCGGATCCAGCTTGGCCGCCTCATCATAAGCCGGCGAGCCGGGCTCCAGAGTGACCGGCTTACCCTTCCGCACCGCCGGCCAGGGCTGACTGGGATGAGGCTCCGGTGGATTGGCGTGGGCATAGCGCATGACCGCTTCGGTGGTGTCAAAATCGCTCAGCACCCGCAACGTCCGGATCGTCGGCAGTCCCAGCAACCGCTTGCCGCTGCGATGCTCCTCCAGGGCCTCGGCCGGATCGATCCAGACATGATCGATGGTCTCCACCCCGTCATGGGACGCGTCTTGCCCCTCCGGCGCCGCCGCCACAAAAAACCGGGTATCGAACCGCCGTGGCGGGCCGGGCGGCGTAATCCAGTGGCTCAGATAAGCCACCCGATCCAGGGGAATCGTCAGGGCATGTTTCTGACACAGTTCCGCGAGCGAAACCTCACCCTTGAACAGGGATATCCGCTCCTCCCGAACCGGATGACCGCCATCAACCAAAGCCCCCTGCTCATCCAGTGCGAGCAGAATCCCGGCCTCCTCGAAACACTCCCGGACGGCAGCCAGCATATAATCCGCTCCACCCTCATCCAGGCTCATGATCTGACTGATCTCGGCATCCGCCGGACCAATGGCATGTTCACGACCATGGGGTTCCTGAACGTCCACCGCGCCACCGGGAAAGACAAAATACCCGGGCATGAAAGCGGCTTTCCAGGTCCGTTGCAGGAGCAGAACCTGAAGCCCCTCGGACGTGTCTCGTAGCAGGATCAGTGTGGCGGCAGGGCGTATATCCATAAAGTTTCCAGTCAGTCGTTCTTGTCGGGTGCGCGAACGGGGCGGGAACAAGGGGGTTGGGATGGCCTTTCCAAAACTGTGCGGAGCCATGGATGGCGGAGCTCAAGCGCCACATGGACGTGCTCGAGCGGGTTTTGGAAAGGCCATCCCAACCCCCGCTCCCCCTAGCTCAAGGCGCAGGGATCAGAAGCAAGATAACTGAATATGCTACAGGGTGAACAGTAAAACCCAAGAGCGTATGATTCGCGGCAACAGCAACCCGCATCCAGACAGGTGACCAACCGTGGCCCGAATCAAACTCTCCTTCCCGGACGACGCCTTCGTCTTCGAAACCAGAATGCCCGTGCGCATCACCGACATCAACGGCGCCAACCACCTCGGCAACGACGCCCTCATCTCTATGCTGTCCGAAGCCCGGGCCCAGTTTCTCGTGGAATATGGCGTGGAAGAAAGCGACCGGCAGGACATCGGCATCATCATTACCGACCTGGCGACCATGTATCAGTCCGAGTCCTTTTACCCGGACATGCTGCGCTTCGAAGTCGGCCTGATGGACTTCAACAAGTACGGCGGCGATTTCGTATTCCGGGTCACCAAGGCCGACGGCGGCCAGCCCGTGGCGCTCGCCAAGTACGGCTTCGTGTTCTTCGACTACCAGCGCCGGCAAGTGGCCCCCATGCCCGACAGCTTCCGCTCACGCTTCGCCGGCAGTGATTCAGGAGATGCCTGAGCCAGTCCGTTCAGCGGGTGCCCGCAATCAGGCGGGCGCCTCCTGCTGGCGGAGATGGGTCATGCCCTGACGGTACAGGAGATAGGCGGTGGTGCCAGCCAGCAGGTTGCCCACCAGCGCTCCCGACATCAGTCCCGTGAGACCTGAAATCTGCGAGCCCAGCCAGAGCATCGGCAGGTACCAGGCAAACAGCCGCAAGGTGGAAATCAGCAGGGCGCGCATCGGCAGCCCGAGGGCATTGTTCACCGAGACCATCAGCATACACACCCCCAGCCCGCTGTAACTCAGCGGCACCCGCAACAGATAGTTCACCAGGATCTCCTGCACATCCGCGTCCTTGGTGAACAGGGTCGAAACCAGGCCTGACGCGGCCAGCCAGATCAACGCCAGAGCCAGCTGCCAGACCACGATAAACCGCACGGCAATGCGCACCAGTCGGCGGATGGTCTCCACTTCACCGGCCCCCAGCAGACGCCCGATCATTGGCGGCATGGACATGGTCAGGGCCAGCACCACCACGATCGAGAAGAACTCCAGACGGGTACCCAGCCCCCAGGCTGCCACCGCCGCCGAACCGAAACCAGCCACCAGCGCCGTGGCCAGCATGGCCGAGACCGGCGGCATCAGCTGGCTGACCATGGCCGGTGCCATGATGCTGCCAAGCTGACGCAGGGCCTGGGCCAGTTTCAGCTGGAGCAGGTCAAACCGCAGCCAGTGACGCCGTACCAGAGTCGGATAGATTACCAGCGCACCCAGTCCGAAAGCGGTAATGGTGGCCCAGGCCGCACCCGGCAGGCCCCAGCCGAAAACAAAAATGTACAGCGGATCCAGGGCGATGTTGATCAGGCTGGTCCCAATCATCATGTAGCCCGGCAGCTTGGTATCGCCATTGGAACGGCACACCGCGTAACCGAAATACAGCATGGCCCCGGTCCAGGCCGATGCCAGCCAGGGCGCCCAGTACTCCCGGATCACCGGGCGCAGCGCCGTTTCGGCCCCCAGCAGATCGAGGATCACGGTCTGCAGCAGCCATACCGACAGGCACAGAATCAGCGCCAGACTGGCACCGATGGTGACAACCAGCCCGCCCAGACGCTGGGCCCGGAGCTCGTCGCCCTGGCCCAGGGTACGGGAGATGATGGCAGTGGTGGCAATCCCGAGGCCCACATACATGCCGCTGACCAGCTGCTGCATCGGCACAGTAAAGCCAAGTGCCGCCAGCGGATCACGCCCGAGTTGACCCACGAAGGCACTGTCGGCCAGGTGAAAGGTCATCAGGGACAGGACCCCGAACAGCATGGGCCAGGTCATGTCATAGAGCTGGCGGCCGAGGCTCGTGTTTTCGGATGTCTGGTTCAAAACAGGCTGTGATATCCGGAATGGGTGAAAAGGCAGGAGAGTATAACGCAGATCGGCTGCCGGAGCCTGAACGCCCCGGCAGCCGATAGGGAGGGTATCAGAGTGCGTTCAGGGCGGCGTCGTAATCCGGCTCGTTCTTGATTTCGTTCACCAGCTCGCTGTGCAGCACCTTGTTGTTCTCGTCCAGCACCACAACGGCACGGGCACACAGGCCGGCCAGCGGGCCATCCTGGATGGCGACGCCGTAGTCCTGCTGGAACGCGTAGTTACGGAAGGTGGACAGGGTTTCCACATCCTTCAGGCCTTCGGCGCCGCAGAAGCGTGAGGCGGCGAAGGGCAGGTCGGCGGAGACTACCAGCACCACGGTGTTGTCCAGGTTGCCGGCCTTCTCGTTGAATTTGCGGGTGGAGGCGGCGCAGACACCGGTGTCGATGCTGGGGATGATGTTCAGGATCTTGCGCTTGCCCGCCCAGTTGTCGAGTTTGACTTCTTCCAGGCCGCTGTTGGTCAGGGTGAAGGGGGGAGCGTTGTCGCCCGATTGGGGGAATTTGCCGCTCAGTTCGATGGGGTTGCCGTCCAGGGTGACTTTGCTCATTTTGGCTCCTTGTTGAGTCCGGTTTGGGGTTCTAGTGATCTACTCCTCCCAGACTAGTTTGGATGACTTTGATTGTCATTATCGCCACTTGATTTGGGTGACGGTCCGGGCAGGGGCCTGCTTTCCAAAACCCGCTCCTTCGGCACCCCTCCGGGGTCCAGCCTGCAATCACAGATTGCAGTCGTTCGGCTGTCGCATGAAGCTTCGCTTCATAAGCGCTCGGCCTCACCCATGTGGCGCTTGAGCTCCGCCATCCATGGCTCCGCACAGTTTTGCAAAGCATGGCCCTGATCGGCCCCCGAGCCTCGAAGTAGCCCGCCTAGGAAATCGAAGCTTTATCTCGAGGACGCACCTTGCGGCTCGAAGCCTCTGGCCGGGTGGCGTTGGACCAGGATCAGGTAGCAGGCCATTGAGATGGCGGCGCATACGGCGATGATGCTGGCCATGACCAGGGAGGTTCCGTCGTGGAAGTGGCCGACGAGGCCTCCGGCCACGGCGGCGAGGGCCATTTGGATGAAGCCGAACAGGGCGGAGGCGGAGCCGGCCATGGTGGGGAAGTTGGCCAGGGCGCCGGCCATGGTCTGGGGGAGGACCATGCCGGTGCCGATCATGAACAGGGCCTGGGGCAGGATGACGGCCCAGACGTTGTAGATTTCCTGGTAAGCCAGGATGGCCATGGTGGCCCCGCCAGCAACGGCAACCATCAGTCCACGGACGAGAATTTGATCAGTATTGAGGTTGCGGCCGAGGCGCACGGCGGTGAGGTTGCCGATGATGAAGCCGGCGACCATGCAGGCGAAGTACATACCGAAGTGCTTCGGATCGACGCCGAGGAAGTCGATCAGCACAAAGGACGAGCCGGACAGGAAGGCGAACAGTCCGGCGAAGATGGCGGCGTTGGTGAGTGAGTAGCCCACGAAGCTGATATCCGTGATGATGCTCCGATAGTTACGGAGCAGGGCACAGGGCCTGAGTGGCTGGCGGTATTCCGGGCGCATGGGTTCGGGGATGCCGTAGGCGACGACCACGGCCATGATCAGGGCGTAGGCGCCGAGAGCGATGAAGATGGATGACCAGCCCAGGCCGGTGACCAGTACCCCGCCGATGGTCGGTGCGACCGCCGGCGCCACGGCCATGATGCTGGCCAGGATGGCGAGGATTTTTGCGGCTTCGCGCGGGGTGTAGATGTCCCGGATCGCAGCACGGCCGAGCACCGGCCCCGCGGAACCGCCCAGGGCCTGGAGGAAGCGGCAGACCTGGAGGGTTTCGATGTTGGTGGCCAGGGCACAGCCCAAGCTGGCCATTGCGAACAGGACAAAGCCGCCAATCATGATCGGCTTGCGACCAAAACGGTCGGCCAGCGGGCCGCAGATCAGCTGGGCGATGGCAAAGCCCGCCATGTACAGGCTCAGTGTCAGCTGGACCTGATCGGTGCCGGTACCGAAGTCGCTGCCGATTTGCGGCAGCGCAGGCAGGTACATGTCCGTCGCCAGGGGGCCCAGGGCGACGGCTGCTGCCAATAAAATCGTTGTCCAGACACTGGTGAGTGTGAGCATCGTGGTCCTGTTGCGTTATCAAAAGAGTTTGACAGGCCGGGTTGGGATAGCCTTTCCAAAACTGTGCGGAGCCATGGATGGCGGAGCTCAAGCGTCACAAGGGTGAGGCCGAGCGCTTATGAAGCGAAGCTTCATGCGACAGCCGAACGACTGCAATCTATGATTGCAGGCTGGACCCCGGAGGGGTGCCGCACGGAGCGTGTTTCGGAAAGGCTATCCCAACCTGGCCGACCTACTACGTGTTGGAAGTCTAGGGTGGAAGGAGGCGAAAGATAACGGGGCTATCGTTCATAGAATATATGAACAAAACTAATTGATTAGCCGTCAAGCTTGTTCATGGTGGCTGCGACCGCGTTCACCTGATTTCTCAGCCATTTATGGGCCGGATCGTTCTGGTTGCGGCGATGCCAGAGCATCAGCAGGGTGAAGGGCTTGAAATCGAAGGGCAGCGGCACCCAGGCAAAATCCCGCATCAGGTGTTTACTCATCCGCTCCGGTGCCGTTGCCAGCATATCGGTGCCCCGGAGGAACTCGGGAAGCCCGGAGAAGTTGGAAACGGTGACCACGTTGCGCCGCGTGAGGCCCCGTGCCGAGATCGAGATATCGAGACTGGGCTTCTCGCCAGTGGCGAACAGCAGGGCGATGTGATCGGCCTTGAGGTAGCCCGCCAGATCGTCAGGAGGCTCACGATGGGAAGGGTCATAGAACACCACCATGCGATCGGCCATCAGCCCCCGCTGCATGATGTCCGTAGCTTCCGGCGGGTGGGGGGAAATGATCAGGTCGCACACATCCTTGCGCAGCATGTCAGCACTCGGAATCCCGGACGGAATCACCTGAAGGCTGATCCCCGGTGCTTCCCGCCGCAGGATTTTAACCAGGCCCGGAAGCAGCAGATCCCTCTGGTAATCATTGGCGGCAATGGTGAACGTAAACTCGGCCGTGGCCGGGCTGAAAGGCGGGCCGGCGGAGAGTGACTGCAGATCGTCCAGGATCTGCCGAATGTGCGGGCCCGCCTGCAGGGCATAGCGGGTCGGCACGATGCCCCGGCCGGACTTCACGAACAGCGGATCACCCAGCGCCTGCCGGAGTCGCTCCAGCGTATGACTGACCGCCGACTGGGTCACACCCAGCCGCACCGCGGCCCGCGACACACTGCCTTCGTCCAGAACGGCGAGGAAGGTAGTGAGCGCGCGAAAATCCAGGTTCAATGTATCAATCGGGTTCATGAATGGCAGTGTAACCCGGGCCCGGGTGGTCGGCCATCTCTGAGCCTTGAGTGTTTATTCAAAAATGTGGGACTTCTGTAGTACGGTTAGGCGTAAGGGACAAGAAAACTACACGAAACGAGGCTCATTTTATGACCATGCATCTGGCTTTCGACGTCTACGGCACCCTGGTGGACCCCATGGGTATGTCCGACCTGTTACGGCAGGACGCCGGCGATCAGGCCGAATCGGTCGCCGCCCTCTGGCGGGAGAAACAGCTGGAGTTCTCGTTCCGCAAAGGCCTGATGAAAGCCTACGAAGATTTCGGCGTCTGCACCCGCCAGGCCCTGCGCTACGCCATGGCTACCCGGAAACTGGTATTACCCCGGGAGCGGGAAGACGAACTGATGGCAGCCTACCTGGCGTTACCCGCGTTTTCCGATTCCCTGCCGGCGCTCCAGGCCCTGAAGGGAAAATATCCGCTGTTTGCATTCTCCAACGGCAGTTATCCGGCGCTGGAGAGGGTACTGGGACACAATAATCTGCTGGAGCAGTTCGACGGCCTGGTGTCGGTTGACGATATCAAGAGCTTCAAGCCGGATCCGGCGGTGTATACCTACGCACGGCGGGCAACGGGTGCCTGGGATCAACCGTTGTGTCTTGTTTCCAGTAATGCCTGGGACGTGATTGGTGCGAGGGCTGCGGGTTTGAAGGCGATCTGGGTGCAGCGTGACTCGGACAAGGTTTTTGAAGACTGGGGTATAGAGCCTATGGCAGTGATAAACAGCCTCTCTGAGCTGCCATCAGCGTTGGCAGGCCTCCAAGGTTAGCGGAGGTGGGTGTCGGGAAGGGCTGTCCAAAACTGTGCGGAGCCATGGATGGCGGAGCTCAAGCGCCACAGGGATGTGCTTGAGCGGGTTTTGGACAGCCCTTCCCGACATCCGCCGCCGTGCTCAGAGTCAGAGGCCTGAAAACCAAAAATTCAGTCAGACCGTTCCGCTAGCCACTCGGCCATCTCTAACCAGCTCTCCCTGGGTGCCTTACTTCCCGCGAGAATCCCCATATGCCCTCCGGGCACCACCCGAAACGTCTTGTCCCCGGAACTCACGTGGTCCATCACCCGCTTGGCGGCCCCCGGCGTCACCATCGTATCCTCACTGCCGGCAATCGCCAGTAAGTTGGCGCTCACGTTCTCCAGCCGGGCAAGATCCTCACCGATCTGGATCTCACCCTTCGACAACTGATTATCGATCCACACCCGAACCACCGTGTCCTGAATAATCCCGCCCGGATAAGCCACCATGCGATCCAGGAACGCCGAGGTCGTGGCATGACTGGTCACAAACTCCCGGTCCCCCAGCCGCACAATCAGCTCCCAGTAGCCCATCACGCTGCCAATCGGATTGGTCAGCTTGAACCCCAGGGTATTGGCCCACCCCGGCGTATGGAACCAGTGCGGTTTCAGGTTATGGATCCGGAAGCCCGTACGCTTGCGAATCACCTCGGCCGCCTCGGCAATGGCCTGGGAAGCAACCCCCATGAAGCCGGAGGCGTGGCTGTCGATGGGTGAGCCCAGCACAATGGCATTGCGCACATGCTGGTCCTGGCTCAGGGCGGAATAGAACAGGGTGAACATCCCGCCCATGCTCCAGCCATGCAGAGACAGCTCCTGCTCACCGCTGTGCTCACGGACCCGGTTCAGATAGGCGGGCAGCAACTCCGCCACATAGGTGTGCAGGTTGTAGTGGCTGTGTTCGCGCTTCGGCACACCCCAGTCAATCAGGTAGACCTCGAAACCCTTGGCACGAAGAAAACGGACCAGGCTGCGCTGGGGAAACAGGTCATAGATGAGCATATTGACCGCCAGGGGCGGGATGATGACGATCGGGGTGCGGTGGGTGTTCCGTTCCACCGGAATGGTCAGATCGTCCAGTTCGATGAAATCTTCCTGCAGCGGCGGGTAGTAGCGCAGGCTGACCAGGCCGTCTGAATGGAGCGTCTCAAAGGGCGTCTGGCCGGCCTGGACCAGGCTGGCCGCCCGGAACACCCGGTCGAAGGCATTGCCGGCATAGATTGTAGTCTGGCGGGTCAGACCGGAGGTTTTGTCGAGCACCGACTTGAACGGGTTGGCCATCGGGATTTCCATGGAACAGTTGATCACACCAGTTTAGAGAAAACAGGAGGCAAGGCTAACCCCGCGAGGGTGTGATGCCTATGGCAAAACCGTCCACCGTGCCGGGCAAAGCGGTCACATCGGACCACTGCCCATTATCGTCGGCCCTTGCTATCATGCGGCGCCATCGGACACAAAAACCAAAAGCAGGAAAGCCATGCTCAGTTTCCTCCCGGCCCCGGTCAAGGGCGTACTCAATTCCATCCTACTCGGCATCAATACCCTTTTCTGGTGCATCCTGCTGTACATCCCGGCAATCCTGAAGCTGATCATTCCTATCAAGGGGTTCCGTGTCCTGTGCACCCGCTGGATCATCGCCATCGCCGAAGCCTGGGTGGCCTGCAACGTGGGCTGGATGAAGCTCACCCACGGGACCCGCTGGGAGGTGAAAGGTGCCGATGAGCTGGAACGGCAGAGCTGGTACCTGGTGCTGAGCAACCACCAGAGCTGGGTCGACATCCTGGCCATGCAGCGGGTATTCAACAGGCGGGCGCCGTTCCTGAAGTTCTTCCTGAAGCAGCAACTGATCTGGGTGCCGGTGATCGGTCTGGCCTGGTGGGGCCTGGATTTCCCGTTCATGAAGCGCTACACCCGGGAATACCTGATCAAGCATCCGGAAAAGCGGGGTGAGGACCTCAAGGCCACCCGCCACGCCTGCGAGAAGTTCCGCTTCACCCCGGTGAGCGTGATGAACTTTGTCGAAGGCACCCGGTTTACCCAGGCCAAGCACGACAAACAGAAATCACCCTACAAGCACCTGCTGACCCCGAAGGCGGGCGGTGTGGCCTTTGTGCTGGACGCCATGGGCGATTCTATCGAGACCCTGGTGGACGTCACCATTGCCTATCCCGATGGCGCACCCACCTTCTGGGAGTTCCTCTGTGGCGAGGTGAAGGCTATCCGGATGGAGATCCACACCCAGACCATCCCGGAACACCTGAAGGGCCGGGATTATTCCGCCGACGCCGAACATCGGCGGAACGTGAAGAACTGGCTGGCGGAACTCTGGCAGGCGAAGGACGCCCGGCTGGAGCGGATGCTGGGAGATCAGTAAACGGACGGGGACGACTCAGTCATCGTCCCCATCCTCCACTTCATCGGGGTGCTCACGCTTGTAGCGTTCCCACTCTTCCCAGTCATGGGGCGTGCCGGCGTGGGGTCGGCGCAGATGCTTTGCGTGCTCCATGGCGTTATGCCGCAGGCTGTGGTCCGGCTCCTCATCTTCCTTGTCAAAGCCGTATTTCTTCAGGAACTCTTGCGGGCTGATGGGCATGGCGCACCTCCGTTAAAAGGCTGTGTCCTGTTAACTACGATGCGCCTGCCCGGTCGGTTTTTCAACGCTCCGCGGCGTCAGTACCGTTCTGGATTTCCTCGGCGTCCACCAGCTTGAAGTTGATCTGGCGGCGCTCGTCATCCACGCCGGCAAAGGTGACGTTCACCCGCTGCTCCAGCTGGAAGATGCGGCCGTTCTTGTTGTGCACCAGGCGCAGGGTCACCGGATCGAAGCTGAACTTGCCTTCCAGGTCCCGGCAGCTGACAAAGCCTTCGAGGCCATTGCCGTCCAGGCGCACAAAGAAGCCGGAGGGAACGGTCCGGCTGATGGTGCCGGCCATGGGTTCTTCGTTGAGGGACTTGGCGTAGTCGCTCTTGAGCCAGGCTTCCAGTGAGTTGGCGGCCTGGCGCGCGCGAATCTGGCTCGCCTGCAGGGCCTCGAGCTGCTGCGCGTTCAATGGCTTGATCGGCGTATCCCAGAGGCTGGCCTTGATCAGCCGGTGCACGTAGAAGTCGGAGAACTTGCGCAACGGTGAGGTGAAGGTGGTGTAGGCCGTCAGGCCCATGCCCTGGTGAGGTGCCGCCTCGAAGCCCAGTTCGGCCCGCGCCAGCTGACGGGAGATGATGGCCTTCACCGGCACCTCCGCCTCCAGTTCTTCGGTCTGTTTCATCAGGGCCTTGAAGCCCTCGGCCGAACTGGCATCCAGGTCCGCCAGGTGCGGCGCATGGCTCTCCAGCAGTTTGCGGATATTCTCGGCACGATCGTCGCGCAGGCCCGGGTGCTGGATGAACAGGCCTTCACCCCGCTGCCGCAGGAAGTCGGCGGCACAGCGGTTAGCGGCCACCATGCACTCCTCCACCAGGCGATGCGCCTCGTTCTGGACCGCCGGTTCGATCAACCGGATTCGCTTGTTCTCGTCCAGGCGCAGGCGGAATTCCGGCCGGTCGGTAC
The DNA here is from genome assembly GCF_039523335.1 of Marinobacter szutsaonensis. Taxonomy (NCBI): domain Bacteria; kingdom Pseudomonadati; phylum Pseudomonadota; class Gammaproteobacteria; order Pseudomonadales; family Marinobacteraceae; genus Marinobacter; species Marinobacter szutsaonensis. The sequence continues at coordinate 2,393,941 of NZ_BAAAFC010000001.1, forward strand.
TGAGCAGGGCGTGCTCGCTGCGCCATTTACGCAGGGCCGTAGCCGTCTGATGCAGCTGGTCCAGACTGTTGGCGACCGCATCCGGCAGGGCCTTGATCTCGTCGTCCTCCCGGCCCTCGATCAGGTGCGAAACCAGGTCATAGCTGAGCTTGCCCCTGGAGCGGATCACCGCCTGGTGGAAGCTGTAATCGCCCAGGCTGCCATCGTTGTTTACCTGCAGATCACACACCAGGGCCAGGCGCTTCACCTCCGGCATCAAGGAACACAGACGGGTGCTGATGGCGTCCGGCAGCATGGGCAGTGGTTCGCCCGGAAAATAGATCGCCGTGGCCCGGTTGAATGCCTCTTCCTCCGCCGGTGTGCCCGGTTTGATGACTGCGGTCGGGTCGGCGATGGCGATGGACAGGGTCCAGCCGGTGGCGTTGGGCGTGGCCATCAGGGCATCGTCCATGTCCTGGGTGCCCGGGCTATCGATGGTCACGTAGGGCTGGTCGGTACGATCTTCCCGGCCTTCGTAATGGGCCTCCAGGCTGTCCTCGCTCAGGCTGTCCGCCTGTTTCTGGACCGACTCCGGCCAGGTGTCGGCGAGGTCGAAGCTGGCCAGGGTAAAGGAGCGTTCGATGCCGGGCTCACCAGCCTTGCCGATGATCCGCAGTACCTGGGCCTGGCCCTTGCCGTCCTTGAACGGGTGGCGATGGATCTGGCAGTAGATGTAATCGTCCGGCTGGGCGCCCTTGCGTTCCTTGGGCGGAATGAAAATCCAGCGGTTGATGCCCGGGGTGTCCGGGGCCACGAAGTGGCCCTTGCCCTTGATCAGGTAACGGCCGACAAAGGTGGTCAGGTGGGTTTCCAGCACTTCGTCCACCACGCCCTGGGTCTTGCCCTTTTCCACCTCGTGCTCGGTGACGTTGACGCGGTCGCCCGGCAGCACTTTCTGCATCTCCTCGGGGGGGAGAAACACATCGCGGCCCTCATCGAGGGCAACAAAGCCGAAGCGCCCGTTGGTGGCCTTAACGGTGCCGGGGAAGACCACCTTGTTTTCCTTGATATCGGTTTTGAGCTGGCGCAATTGACTGAGAGCGTCGGCGTTGAGCATGTAAGAGGAACCTGGCTGCAAAAAATTGGATGTTGGGGCGGAGTATAACGGTTATGAAAGCGGCCGTCAGATACGGTGTGGTAACTCCGCCCGCTCCTAGATTTCCGCCCAGAACCGCTGCAGGTTCGCCAGGGATTTGGTCAGCAAATCAAATTCCGCCGTTTTGCCTTCACGCTCAAAGATCTGGCGGCGGGCGGTGTCGAGGTCAAAGAGTACTTCACGTTGCGCCGGGTCACGGATGGTGCTCTGGATCCAGCCGATGGCGACCCGCCGTTGGCCCTTTGTCACCGGCTCAACTCGATGCAGTGTGGATGAGGGATAAACCACGGCGGAACCAGCCGGGAGTTTGTAGGACTGCTCGCCGGCGGTGGTGTCCGTTACCAGTTCACCGCCGTCATAACTGTCCGGATCATCGAGAAACAGGGTAAAGGAGATATCGGTGCGGATCCGGTTCTCGCCCCGGCCCATGACCGGATCATCCACATGGTTGCCGTAGGTCATCCCGTCCCGGTAGCGGCTGAACAGGATGGGCGTCATCCTGCGGGGGCGAACGGCCATCTGGAACACGGGATGGCCCGTCAGGGCCGCCTCGACTTCGGCCCGTAATTCTTTCCCCTGAGCGCTGCCTGATGCCATCTGTTCGTTATTCTTGACGAGCCGCGCATGCCAGCCGGCGGTTTTACGGCCATCCTCGAACTGGCCGTCATCCAGTGCCGCACGGATTCGGGAAACCTGCTCTGGTGTCAGGATGTTGCCTATGCACAGAATCATGGTCGCTCCATTGTGTAATGGGAATAATTTGCAATTAGATCACTGTTTGAAGCATCATGCCGCAACTGGTACCAGTCATCAATGTCGCTGTCGATTCGATAGCGGGCGGACGGTTAAAAGGAGCATTCTGCATGAAAGATCAGAAACTGAAACTCTGGATGGGCGTCGGCGTGGCGACGCTGCTGGCCAGCTCGGGCGCCTGGGCTGATGAAGGCGGTGAATCCGGTCACGAGGAAATGGTTAAAGCCGGCGACCATGGCGGTGAAGGCGGCGAAAACCACGGCGGAGAAGGTGGTGAAGGAGGTGAGCACCACGGCGGCGAAATGGGTGAGGCCTTCAGTTACTTTGCCGCTGGTGGCGAAGGCGGAGAAGGTGGAGAAGGTGGAGAAGGTGGAGAAGGTGGAGAAGGTGGATCTTCTTCCGCTCCGGCACTTTCCGACGGCGCCCAGATCGCGATGATCCACATGATGCAGGGCCACCTGATGGCTGCGCGGGAGCTGATCAAGGCTGGCGAGGTTGCCGAAGGTCGTCCGCACCTGACTCATCCCTGGGTTGAGGTTTACCCCATGGCCGAGCGCGGCCTCAAGGCCCACGATCAGGGTGAGCTGGGCAAGCATCTGAAAGCCTTGGCGGAGCAGGCCGGAGGGGTTGAGAAGTGGTCGGATGTCAGTGCCGACTTCAACGCGGCCTGGAAGTCGCTGGACGGCGCCGTTTCAGCCATTTCCGGTGATCAGCCGGAGTCTCCGGCCACGGTCGCGAAAGTCATGCTGTCCCTGACCAAGCAGGCCGTGCTCGAGTATGATGAAGCGCTTGAAGAGGGCCGTTTCGTCGCGGTGCACGAGTACCAGGATGGTCGTGGCTTTGTGTTGGCCGCCAGGGAGTACCTGGAAGGCAACAAGGCGGGTCTGATGAAGCAGAACAAGGAAGCCTGGCGCGACGCCAACAAGGTGCTCAACGAGCTGCAGAAGGCCTGGCCGACGGCAGTGCCGCCAACCGATCCGGCTGTAAAACCGGCGGATCTCTACGCCGCCCAAGCCAAGCTCGAGCTGGCTCTGGCACCCTATCTGTATTGAACAAAACCCACCGGGGCTCCGGCCCCGGTTCAAGCGCCCGGCGAAACGGTGGTTTCGTCGGAGCGGGTGATACAGACTCTGTTGCGGCCCTGTTCCTTGGCCGTATACAGGGAGCGGTCTGCCTGCCGGAGGATGGTGTCGCTGTTTTCACCGGGTTGGCAAAGATGGCCGCCAATGCTGACCGTGACGGGCATCCCGGTTTTGAGACTCTCCTGCTCGACTGCCAACCGGATACGGCTACTGATCTGCTCCAGCACTACAGGATCGCAGGGCGACAGTAGCACCACGAATTCATCACCCCCCCAACGGCCGGGATGATCATAAGGGCGCACGTTGGCCTTGAGCCAGAGCGCAACGCGGCACAGAATCTCGTCCCCCGCCTGGTGCCCGCTTTGGTCATTGATGGCCTTGAAGTGATCGATATCGAGCCAGATAAGGCCAAAACTCTGGTTATCCCTGCGGGCCCGTTCAATTTCCGCATCCAGCAGTTCATCCAGCCCGCGTCGGTTCTTCAGCCCGGTGAGGGCGTCAATTCTCGCCAGTCGGTGAAGCTCCTCGGTACGATGGGCCACCTGGTGTTCAAGGTCACGGGTATTGAGCTGGACCCGGTTGGCCATGGTTTCGAAGTGGTCCACCAGGCGACCGATCTCGTTGTCCGGCTTGGGCAGGTAGGGAAGGTCGAAGTTGCCACCCCGGAGGCGCTTGGTGGCGTCCTCCAGTGCCAGTATCGGTCGCAGGATGCGGGACTGGATGATCAGGTGGAACAGCACCAGTGAGACCAGCAGGCTGACCAGGAAGACCGCGACCAGGGGCCAGAGGTAACTGGGAGGCACCAGGGTATTCAGATCCAGCAGGGTGATTTCGAACCAGCCGATGGTGGGCAGAAAGGCAACCCCGGCCAGGTGCTTGCGGCCGTCCACGGTCACGAATCCGCTCTCCACGGCACCAACACGGCCCTCCCGCTGCTTGAGCATCTGCAGCATGCCAAGGATCTGTTGCTTGTCCTGGGAATCCTCGAACAGCAGGTCGACGGTGTTCTTCTGACCTTCGGGCTTGATGATACTGGCGAAATCGATGTAGTTGCGGTCCCGGTACAGCTGGATGGCACCGTTGTAGTCGACGAACAGCGTGGTGATGCCTTCCTGCCCGATATCCACGATATCTTGCAGGAAATCGTCCAGGTTCAGGCCGGTGCCCACCATCCCGACGATTTCACCCTGCTCATTGCGCATCAGCACGTCGATCCAGAGCTTAGTCACGCCCAGTTCCACATCCGGATTGACGTTCAGGTGGAAATCCCGCCCTTCGTCAATGAGCTGGAAGAACCACGCATCGTCGGGCTTGTTGGCGTCCAGGGTGTAGCGGTACTGGTCGCCGGCATACTGGTTTGCGGCGTTGTTGTAGTAGTAATGGCCGTTCTGGCGAAGCGCGACGAAATAGCTGTTGTCCCGGAAATTGGAGCGGAAGCTTTCCATCTGCCGGATGGCTTGCGTTTTCAGGTCGGGATCGTCGGGGGTCTGTGCCCACTGGATCAGGGTTGACGAACTGGCCATCTGCCTGGCGAGACCGATCTCACGCTCCAGGGATTGCAGCAGGCGGGCACTGTCATAACGGACCTGGATCTCCGCGACTTGCTGGCCCCAGCGTTCGATAATGTCCTCGGAGAGCTCGCGATAAGCCAACCAGGAGGCGGTCGCCGCCACGATGATCAAGGTTGCAGCGAGGCCGAGAATGCGGGTTTTGAGACTCAAGGGGTGTCCTTGCCAATGTTCCGTTTGAGACCTGCTTCTCATCATAGAACACTGGCGAAGGACAGTGTAGGAAAAATAGACAGAAGTCGGAGCCTGCCATGTGCGACAGGCATCCGTCAGCCGTTAATTGTACTCGGAGAAAACCCGGGTCTGGCCGGCATCATTGAACATGATCACCTTGTAATGATCCTTGCGGTCGCCCATCTCCATGCCGGGGGAGCCGGCGGGCATGCCGGGCACGCTGATCCCCGTGGCTTTGGGTGCTTCCGAGATCAGACGCTGGATATCGCTGGCCGGCACATGACCCTCGATCACGTAGTCGCCGACAAACGCGGTATGACAGCTTGCCAGGGCCGGCGTCAGCCCGGCCTTGATCTTGATCGGGTTCAGGTCGTTGGTTTCAGTTACCTTCACGTCAAACCCGTTTTCCTCCAGGTGATCGACCCAGTCCGTGCAGCAACCGCAGGTGGGGGACTTGTATACATGAATGCTCTGGGCGGCGCCGCCGGCAAGGGCGGTGGTGCTGAAACCGAGGGCAGCGGCCAGTCCGAGGGCCAGGGTGTGTTTCTTCATGGTGTTCACCTCAATGATGTTGATGTTCGTCGGAAGCTGTGCTGCCGGAATTGCTCAGCCAGAACCACCAGACAATGGCGGCCATGAGTACAATCCCTCCAGCGTTGACCAGAAAAGTGTCCATCAGTTCTGCTCCTTGTGTTCATTACGCTCCGGATTGTGACTGGTTCGGAACAATCGCAGACGGTTGGCGTTGGAGACCACAGTGACCGAAGACAGGGACATGGCGGCGCCGGCCAGGATCGGATTCATCAGGATGCCCCACAAAGGATAAAGCAGGCCCGCGGCCACCGGTATACCCAGGGAGTTGTATATGAAGGCCCCGAACAGGTTCTGGTGAATGTTCTTTACGGTGGCCCGGGAAATCTCGATGGCATCGGGCACCCCGTGCAGGGAGCCGCGCATCAGGGTGATGGCGGCACTCTCGATGGCCACATCCGTGCCGGTGCCGATGGCGAAGCCGACATCAGCAGCCGCCAGTGCCGGCGCATCGTTGATGCCGTCCCCGACCATGGCCACGGTGTAGCCCTTGCCCCGCATCTCGCTGACCACCTCGGCCTTGTCCTCGGGCAACACCTCCGCCCGGTACTCGTCAATGCCCGCCTTGCTGGCGATGGCCCGTGCCGTTGCCTCCACGTCGCCGGTAACCATCATCACCTTGATGCCGGCGTCGTGCAGCCGCTTGATGGCGGCTTTCGAATCGGGCTTGATGGCATCGGCCACCCCGATCACCCCCAGAACCTCGTCGCCCAAGGCCAGGTACAGGGGGGTGCCGGCCTCTTCCGTGATGGTATCGGCGGCGTCAGAGAGACTGTTCAGGGTAAGGCCCTCGTCTTCCAGCCAACGGCGATTGCCGAGGCGTACGGTCTGCCCGTCCAGCTCACCCCGGACGCCCTTGCCATTGATGGCCTCGAAGCCGGACACCCTTTCCGGCTCGATGTTTTCATCCCGGGCTTTTGCCAGAATTGCCTCTGCCAGCGGATGCTCCGAATGCTGCTCCAGGCCGGCGGCCAGGGCCAGCAGCCGGGACTCGTCACCGTTGGCGGAATGCACACGGGTAACCGCCGGATGGCCCTCAGTGATGGTGCCGGTCTTGTCGAGAATCACCAGATCCAGCTTGCCGGCGGTCTGCAGGGCATCCCCCTGGCGGATCAGGGCGCCATACTCGGCGGCCTTGCCGACACCGACCATCACCGACATCGGCGTGGCCAGACCCAGTGCACAGGGACAGGCAATGATCAGCACCGTGGTGGCGGCCACCATCATATGCACCACCGCCGGCTCCGGCCCGACGTTGTACCAGACCAGCGCCGATAAGACGGCGATGATCATCACCGTGGGTACGAACACCGACGAGATCGTGTCCGCCAGACGACCGATGGCGGGCTTGGAACCCTGGGCCTTTTTCACCAGCCGGATGATCTGCGCCAGGGCAGTCTCGCTGCCGACCCGGGTGGCCTCATAGATCATTGAGCCGTGGGTATTCAGAGTGCCGGCGGAGACCTCGTCACCTTCGGCTTTGCTGACCGGCATGGGCTCACCGGTCAGCATGCTCTCGTCCACCCGGCTGCTGCCCTCGCGGATGAGGCCATCCACCGGAATCTTCTCGCCCGGACGGACCCGGACCCGGTCGCCCTTGCGCACCTCTTCCACCGGAATGTCCTGCTCCTGGCCGTCCCGAATCACCCGGGCGGTCTTCGCCCGCAGATCCAGCAGCCGCCGGACCGCTTCGGATGTCTTGCCCTTGGCCCGCAGCTCCAGTGCCTGGCCCAGATTGATCAGACCGATGATCATTGCTGAGGCCTCGAAGTAGACGTGCCTGGCCAGCTCGGGCAAGAGTTCCGGCACACTGGCCACAACAATGGAATACACCCAGGCGGTCCCGGTGCCGACGGCAATCAGGGTATCCATATTGGCGTTGTGATGCCGGAATGCCTTCCAGGCCCCGGTGTAAAAGTGCCCGCCGGTGGCGGCCATCACCAGGAACGTCAGTACCCCGAGCCCCAGCCAGGTAGTCTGATTGGCCTCGGTCACCATCATCGAGCCGAAGCCCATGCCCCAGATCATCAGGCCCAGACCCAGGGACAGGCTCACCGCCATCTTGATCAGCAGCGACCGGTATTGCTTGCGATCCTCCGCTTGCTTGCGTTCATCGGCATCGTCGGCATTCTCGATCACACTGGCGCCATAGCCGGCACTCTCGATGGCTTTCGCCAACGCCTGAGGGTCCGCATCCCCGGTCGCCGTTGCGGTGTTATCCGCGAGGTTCATATGGGCATGAGTGACGCCGGACACCGACATCATCGCCTTTTCGATGGTGTTCACGCAGGAGGCGCAGGTAGCTCCCGAGACTGAAAGGCTGATCTGGTCACCCCCGGTCGGCACCTCTGTGGCACCCTGATCCGGCTCTCCCGCTCGGTGTCCGGAGTAGTCCTGGTGAGGTTGCTCGTCGGAATCCTCCGCCTTCGCCTTGCCGGCGCAACAACTGGCCGGTTGTTCACTGGCCTCTTTGAGCGGTTCGGACGGGTAGCCTGCGTCCGTCACCCGGCGCGCCGCATCCGCGACGTCGATACCCTCGGGCAACGCGACGGTCTGCTCTTCCAGATTCACCTCCACCAAATCAGTGTCACCGGTCAGAGGCTCCAGGGCATTACGAATCTTCTTGGCGCAGCCCTGACAAGACGCCCCTGAAATGGACAATGCCCGGTGCAGTCCGGTTATCTCACTCATCTGTATACTCCTCCCCGCTGGTGGCGAGGGCCATATCATCCCAATGCTCGATCAGCCGACAGATCGTATGACCGTCCGGCGTGCCATCCGGCATCTCCCGCCAGATTCCGAGCGCACTCTTCATCCGCTCCCGCAGCTGCTGCAACTCGGCAATCTCCCGCTCGACCTCAGCCAGCCGTTTCTCGAACACCTCTCGTACCATCGGGCACGGCGAATGGTGATCATCGGCCTGATTCAGAATCGACCGGATCTCCGGCAGCGAAAACCCCAGTTGCCGTGCCTTGCGGGCAAACCGAAGCCGACGCAGGTCATCGGCATCGTACTGCTGGTAGTTGTTGTCCGGGTTGCGGGCCGGATTGAGCAGACCCTCCCGGGTATAGAAGCGGACGGTGTCGGGGTTTACACCGGCGGCCTGGGCGATTTCTTTCACTTTCATCGGCTCAGTCACTCTGCGTTGAAGTCTGGAGCGTTGACCCCTGAAGCTTGCGGAGCGGTGGGTGTGGTGCCTGTTCCGAAAATGCTCGGAGCCAGGGATGGCGGAGAGCAAGCGTACATGGACGTACTCGCAGCGGTTTTCGGAACAGGCACCACACCCGGCGCGGCATGCTCTGGGATCAAACCATAAATATAGGCTAAAACCTGTGAGCAACTCACAGGTCAAAGGTTTTTTCAGAGGAAGGAGAGGTCAGCGCCCCTTGGCGCGCAGGAACGTTCCGCAGGTCTTGCACTGGTCCGGCGCCATCAGCTTCGCCTGCCAGCCGATCTTGTGGCCACAGGCCGGGCACCGCAACCGCAGCTGAAGTACAATGATGGGTGCGATCAGGGCCGCAATCAGAACCCCCAGTGAGCCCCAGTTCTCGCCACTGGACAGCCCCAGCTGGCTACTGAACACCAGAACCACCGTCAGCGCCACAAACGCGAAAATGAAGTAATTGCGATTCCAGCGCTCCCACCGCCGGATTTGCTCATCCTGATCGGGAGTCAGATACTTCGCTGCCATAAAACACACGCCATTGGATTATTCCAGACATCATGGGGATAAGGATTGGCCATTACAATCCGCTACGCTCCAGAGTGCCGAGACTCAGGAGCCCCGCCTCAAGGGCTCTCTCCAGTTCTACGGCAGGAATCGGCCGGCTGATCAGGTAGCCCTGGACCAGGTTACAACCGTGTTGCGTGAGGAAATTCAGCTGCTCCTCGGTCTCCACGCCCTCGGCAATTACCCGAATCCCCAGGTTGTGAGCCAGATTGATCACCGCGCGGGTAATCACCGAGTCATCGTGGCGCTCGGTCACCGAAGTAATGAATGACCGGTCGATCTTCAGCAGATCCACCGGGAAGTCCCGCAGGTAGCCCAGGGAGGAATAGCCCACACCGAAATCATCAATGGCAAGATTGACGCCAAGTTCGTGGAGCCTGCCCAGCTGATTGCGGTTATGCTCAATATTCTGAATGAAGATCTCTTCCGTCAGCTCCACTTCCAGGTGATTGGCGGGTACGTGCTCGGCTTCCAGGGTCTCGCGGATGTCATCCACCAGGTGCTCATCGTCCAGTTCCCGCCCGGACAGGTTGATGGCAATACGCAGGTCCTCGCAGGACGTGCCTTTCCATGCGGCGAGCTGCCGACACGCGGCCGCCACCACCCAGCGGCCGATATCCGTGATGCGCCCGCTTTCCTCCGCCAGGGGAATGAACTCCACCGGTGACAACAGGCCACGGCGCGGGTGTTGCCAGCGAATCAGCGCCTCGACACTGTTAATCTCGCCGGTTTCCAGATCGACCTGTGGCTGGAAATGCAGCACGAACTCGTTGTTGGCCAGCGCCTTGTCGAGATCCTTGTCCAGCTCCAGGCGGGTGACTTCCCGTTCCTGCATGCCTTCGGTATAGAACTGATAGGAATTGCGTCCCTGCTCCTTGGCCCGGTACAGGGCGACATCGGCATTGCGCAGCAGGGTATCGGCATCCTGCCCGCTCTGGGGGTAGATCGCCACACCCATGGTGGCGGTAATCCGGTGGCCCTCGCCGTGAACCTCGAAGGGCGTCTCGAAGCAATGTTTGATATGGCCGAGCAGGTGGATGACATCATCGATCGTCTCCACCTGCTGCTGGCAGAACATGAACTCATCGCCTCCGGAGTAGGCCACCAGGATGCGCTCATCACTCAGCTGGTTCAGACGCTCGGCAACCCGGACCAGGAGCTCGTCACCGAACTGGTGGCCAAGGGAGTCGTTGAGCATCTGGAACCGGTCCAGGTCCAGCATGATCAGGGCCACCTGCCGGTTCTGGCGCCCCGCAATACCGAGCGTGTGAGCCAGGTCTTCCATGAAGAACCGGCGGTTGGCCAGCCCGGTGAGGGTGTCGGTGGATTCCAGGCGGGCCAGATCCTGCTGGATCTCCTTGCGCTGGTCGATTTCCTGCTCCAGTTCCCGGCGTGTTTTCAGCAGTGCCCGGTTACGCTTGAGAATCAGCTGGGCCAGCAGGGTGGTCAAACTTGTCAGCAGGCCCATGAACAGGACGGCGGTGAACGTCAGCCAGGGCCAGTCACTGCGCTGGCTACCCACCCAGGTGCTGGTGGGCCGGATAGTCAGGGTCCAGTCCAGGGTTGGCAGATCGACCGTTTCGGTCTGGGCAAAGTATTCGCTGGTGTCAGCCAGCCTGTTGAGCTGGTAACTGAGTTCACCGTTGTCCCGGATGTCCACCTGGAATGACTGCAGCACGCGGCTGGTCAACAACTGCTGGATCAGGGTCTCGATCTGGAACACCCCGGCAATGAAACCGTTGTTGTCGGCTCCGGTGCCCACCGGCGCGTAGATCACCATTCCTTTGCCGCCCTGTTTCAGGTCGATGATCCCGGAGATGTCGTACTGGCCGGTGGTGCGTGCGGTCTCCAGGGCTTGGCGACGGCGATCGGAGAAAGCGACGTTGTAGCCTACGACATTGTGATTACCGGAAACCGGTTCCAGCCAGCGGATGACAAATTCCCGGTCGATCCATTCGATGGCCTCGTAAACCCCGAAGTCATTGAGATAGTGGCGGGCATCGGCGCGCCAGGCAGACTCGGTGGTTGCCGGTTCCACATGCAGCCGGGCGGCCATCCGGTTGATGGCCTGGGCGTGGATGGTGAACTCCCGCTCCAGGTGGTCGACCATGGCGACCGCCTCGTTGGCCAGGTTGGCCCGGATCTGATGATTGTCCTGGTGAATCATGCCATAGCGCAAGCCGGCCGCCAGGGCCAGGAATGCCAGCAGGATGAGAGCCGGGAAAACAGGGCTCAGCAGGGCGCGGGCAAGGATGTTGTTGGTGGGGCCCATGACCGACCCTCAGTGTTTTTTGGTGATGCCCAGGCGCGGAATGTCCTGTTTCGGGCAGCGGTCCATCACTACCGTAAGTCCGGCATCCTCGGCCCGGGCTGCGCCCGGCTGGTTGATGACGCCGATCTGCATCCACACCACCGGGATCTTCAGCTCGATGGCCTGGTCGATGACCGCATCGGTGCGCTCGGGGGCCAGGAAAAGGTCTGCCATATCCACAGTCTGCGGGACGGACTTCAGGTCTGGAAATACGGTCTCGCCCAAAAGAGTCTTGCCGGCCAACCGGGGATTGACCGGGATTACCCGGTAGCCCTGGCGCTGGAGAAATTCCATGACTTCATGGGAAGGCCGGTTGGTTTTTTCGCTGGCGCCCACCAAGGCAATGGTGTGCACGTTTTCCAGAATGGAGCGGATCTGTTCCGGGGAATTGCTGGGCATGGAAGCTTCTCTGATACGGATTAACGGTGCGCCTCAAGGCACACAGACACGGATTCGGCATAGCGTAACGCGTGGGGCTTGTCGATTTCCACCTGCGCCCATTGTACCGCCTCGTGCTCCATGACAATGCTCAGCACTTCATGGGTCAGACGTTCCAGCAGCGCAAACCGGTTACCATCCACATGAGCGATGATCTGTTTGGTGATGGTGCGATAATTCAGCGCCGCCTCAATCTCGTTCTGGTGAATGGCATCACCGGCATCGTAAGTCAGCTCAACGTTGATCACCACGTCCTGCTGGTTGTTGATCTCTTCTTCCTTGATGCCAATGTAGGCGCGCAGCAACAGGTTCTTGATACGCACCCGGGCCTGTTTATTGCCGATAACGTCTGTCATACGGTCTTCCTTACCCGGTGGGGGCTCAGCGGTTGTTGCCGATCAGGTTGAGGAACTCTGTACGGGTCGCCTGGGATTTCCGGAACTGCCCCAGCATCATCGAGGTTTTCATGCGGGAGTTCTGTTTTTCCACGCCGCGCATCATCATGCACATGTGCTGCGCCTCGATCACCACGGCAACACCCTTGGCGTGGGTGACACTCTCGATAGCCTCGGCGATCTGCCGGGTCAGGTTTTCCTGGATCTGCAGACGACGGGCATACATGTCGACGATGCGTGCGAACTTCGACAGGCCCAATACCTTTCCCTGGGGCAGGTAGGCAATGTGGCACTTGCCGATGAATGGCAGCATGTGGTGTTCACACATGCTGTACAGCTCGATGTCCTGGACCACCACCATTTCGTCCATGGCCGATTCAAATACGGCATTGTTGACCAGGTCGCCGAGATCCTGCTGGTAGCCTCGGGTCAGGAACTGCATGGCCTTGGCCGCGCGCATGGGGGTGTCCTGCAGACCTTCGCGGTCGGGGTCTTCGCCGAGTCCGTCAATGATGGCACGGTAGTGGCCCGCGAGGTCGTCAAGGAGTTTGCTCATAATCGTTTCCGGTTGGCTGTCACTTTCAAGGGCCAAAGCTTAAGGCAATTCGCCCCTCATCTCTACGCTTTACGCAGCTGGCGGGAGAAAAGACCACATTGCCGGAAAGTCATGTCGGCAGGCGCGCCCGGGCTATGGCGGGTTCCCGTTCTTTGCTTTAAAGTTTCAGGCATTCAGTCACATGTCGGGGATGACCCATGGATCACGTGATAGCCGGAGCCGGGGCGGGTGCCCAGGCGCGAGAGGCGGGAAGCCTCGAGGGATGGCAGCAGGGAGGCAAGTGGTTCAGCTACGGCGGCCACGCCATTTTCAGCCGGATGGCCGGTCAGGGCGAACCACTGGTGCTCCTGCACGGGTTTCCCACCGCCAGCTGGGACTGGAGCCGGATCTGGCCAATGCTGGTACAGCAACATTCAGTACTGGCCCTGGACATGCTGGGTTTCGGCTTTTCCGACAAACCGACCGGCTACCACTACAGCATCGAGGATCAGGCGGATCTGGTTCAGGGCTGGCTTGAGGGGCTGGGACTGGGGACGGTGCATCTGTTTGCCCACGATTACGGTTGCAGCGTGGTCCAGGAGTTGCTGGCCCGGGACCAGGAGGACCGACTGCATTTCCGGATCGGTTCGGTCTGTTTCCTCAATGGCGCACTTTTCCCGGAGGTCCACAACCCGTTGCTGATCCAGCGGGTGTTGCGCAGTCCCCTGGGTGGCCTGATTAGTCGTGGCCTCACCCGGCGCGCCTTCGAGTACAACTTCCGGCGACTGTTCGGCCCCCAGAATCCGCCGGATCGCCAGGACCTTGAGGATTTCTGGCACCTGCTGACCTACAACAACGGCCGGGGCATCCTGCACCATCTGATCCAGTTCATGGAGGAGCGCCGCTGTCACCGGAACCGGTGGGTGGGTGCACTCCAGTCGGCGCGCCAGCCCATGCGCCTGATCTCCGGTACCGCCGATCCGGTGTCCGGCGTCGCCATGGCCCGGCGTTACCGCGAGCTGATCCGGGACGCGGATGTGGTCAGTCTGCGTAACGTTGGTCACTACCCCCACTTCGAAAGCCCCTGGGACGTGTTCACCGGGTATCGGGATTTCAGAAAGCAGGTGTCCGGAAGCTAGCTGGTAATAGGATCGGGAATTCCGTTGTCGGCTTCCGGAGCGCTGGCGGGCTCCGGTCGGCCGGCATTGATCACCTGGTTACGTCCGCGGGACTTCGCTTCATAAAGTGCCTGATCGGCCCGGTTCAGCCACACGGACCAGGTTTCGCCCCGGCTGACTTCCGCCACGCTGGCGCTGGCGCTCAGCTTGATATTGTCCAGAAAGGCTTTGCCGCTGATGCCGGCAAGCAGCTGGTGGGCCAGGGTATTGGCATCCGGCTCGCCGGTCTCTGGCAGCACGATCATGAATTCCTCGCCGCCGATCCGGAACAGTTTGTCGTTTTCCCGTAATCGTTTGCGCAACCGCAACGCCATCTCCTTGAGGACCTTATCGCCAGCCAGGTGTCCCCATTGGTCGTTGATGCTCTTGAAAAAGTCCAGGTCCAGCAGGATCAGGCTGGAAACCCGGTCATAGCGCTCCCGCATCTGGATCTGACTGTTCAGGACATCGGACAGCTGCGAACGGTTCAGGCAACCGGTGAGGGGGTCGGTGGTGGCCAGGCGGGTGAGTTCCTGCTGGAGCTTGCCCACCAGCCACGCAAAGATCATGGCAAACAGACAGGTCAGCCCGAGGGAGAAGGTGATCCGCCAGAAATCCGCTTCCGGAAACTTCACGAACGACACCACCGCCATGATAGCGACAAAGATGGCGTTGCTGACGATCGCTTCCCGCAACGGCAGCAGGAAAAACAGGGCCGTGGCGGCCGGGTAAGCCCAGTACAGGCCGGCATGGCCATTTATGCTGGTGGAATAGGCGGCACAGACCACGGCCAGCAAGGGAAAAAGCCGACCCTTGAGGAAATAGGTACCCCGCAGGCGCAGGAAGGCGATAACAAGCAGGGCATTGCTGCAGAACAGGAGCAGCAGCCCGGATAGCAAAAAATGGTCCTGCTTCCACTGCACCAGCACCAGCGGCGCCACGGCGACGAATGCCCAGAAGTGAAGGTGGTACACCAGCTGGCGCTTGAACCCGAGAACCGCAAGGGTTGGGGTCGGTGCCAGCGAACTTTCGGACGCCGTGATATGCAAGGCCTTCTCCTGGTGGTGATTCTGGCTTACGTTCCATGAAAGCATTCAGGCCCTCTCGTGACCTTCGCCTATTAATGAAGCAGAAAGCGCGGTTTATGGCCACCATTAGTTTTGTTCAGTTGGCTGGCAATTGATGCTTTCGATACACTCCCCGGCACTGAAACAGGGAGCCTGCCATGACCGCCATCCACACCCGAGCTCCGGCCCTGACTGTCCGGGCCGGTCGCCGAGCCTTGCAACGGCTCAGAGACAAACCGCTGACGCCGGACGATGTCCATGTCATACCCGGTGCCGCTGGCGGTCCGAAAGCGCTCGGCATCAGCGGGCTGGACAAGGCAATTTTCGGGGACTGGCTGCCCCGAGCACCGCAGGAGCGGGCCCTGATTGGCTCTTCCATCGGCAGCTGGCGCTTTGCCGCGGTGGCGTCCTCGGACGACCCCAAGGCACAGCTGGCACGCCTGGCTGACCTGTATACCTCCCAGCGCTTTGCCAAGGGCGTGAGTGCCGCCGAGGTGACCCGCAAGAGCATCCAGTTCCTGGAGGAACTGCTCGGCGGCCGGGAGGAGTACATCCTGAACCACCCCTGGTATCGGCTGAATATTGTCGTGGTGCGCAGTCTCGGCCTGCTGGAGCACGACACCCGGGGCCGGCTGGGGCTGGGCCTGATGAATGCCATCAGCGCCAACATGGTCAGTCGCCGGCATCTGGGCCGCTTCATGGAGCGGGGTATCATTCACGATGCCCGCCTGAAAACGCCGGTGTCCAAACTGGTGGACTTCCCCAGCCACGAGGTGGCCCTGACCAGTGACAACCTGCTGCCGGCCCTGCTGGCATCGGCCTCCATCCCGCTGGTGATGTCCGGAGTGCGCAACATTCCCGGCGCACCGGACGGTGTCTACCGTGATGGTGGCTTGCTGGATTATCACCTGGATCTGCCTTACCAGCAGCCGGGCGTGATCCTGTACCCGCACTTTACCGACAAGGTGGTGCCCGGCTGGTTCGACAAGTCGCTGCCGTGGCGCCGGGGCGATGCCAACCGCTTGCAGGATGTGCTGCTGGTGGCACCCTCCGCCGAGTATCTACAGACCCTCCCGGACCGCAAACTCCCGGACCGCAAGGATTTCGAGAAATACGTGGGGGACGATGCCGGTCGGGAGCGTTCCTGGCGCCAGGCGATTGCCGAGAGCGACCGGCTCGGGGATGAGTTCCTGGAATTGCTGGAAACCGGCCGCCTGGTCGAAGTGGTCAAACCGCTGCATTAGTCTTGGCTATACTGAACCGACACAGTCAGCAAAAGGGGAGAAAACATGGCAGATGAACAGCCGAAGATTGCGAAGAAAAGCCCCTACGCCGTGCAGGTCGAGGGTGGCAAGAACTATGTCTGGTGTGCTTGCGGACACAGTGACAACCAGCCCTTTTGCGACGGCTCCCACAAAGGCACCGGCTTCAGCCCGGTGAAGTACACCGCCGAGAAAACCGAGTGGGTCTGGTTCTGTGGCTGCAAACGCACGGGCTCACCACCCATGTGTGACGGTACCCACAAGACCCTCGACTAGCCACCAGCCGGGCCAGCAGGGGACGCGCTCAGGCGGTATCCCAGCAGCCCGTGTACCGGGTCCTTGAGTGCCTTGATGCGCACGGATACCGGCAACGGGACTTCCCGGTTCCTGACCCGCAGGTCCAGGTCGATCCGCTGCGCCTGGTTGTCGTGGCGGGCTGCTTCCAGGGTGCGCTGGAAGTTGTCCCGGAAAGGGGGCGTGACCAGATCGGGAAACGGCTGGCCCGCCAGGTCCGCGGGCGCCTGGGCCAGCAAGGTGGCGCTCTGGGCCGAGATGAAACCGATAACGCCGTGTTCGTCGAGCTCGGCAATCAGTGCCCCGGATAAGGTGACCAGGTCCCGGCTGCGTTCCTCACTGTCGTTGAGCGCCTGGCGCAGGATGGTCTTTTCCACCTGCAGGTTGTTGATCTGCTGGTCGGCTCCCTGTTCCCTCCGTTCCAGTTCCAATATCCGCCGTTGCTGGCCATGCAGGCGCCGGCACAACAGGAGCGACAACCCGGCGGCGGCCAGGGTCAGTGCCAGGCCGACCATCCAGGTGCGGGTCCGGGCCTGGCTCGCGGCCTTCCCCAGCAGTGCCGACGTGGGCACCGTGGTCAGCATCCAGTGATGATTACCGGGCTGGAGCTCGGTGCGCAGGGCAAGGGTGGGATCCAGGTGACCTTCGGCCTGAAGCTGCAGGAGGGGAATCTTGCTGTGCCGTTGCAGGGTGTCGATGCGAAGCCCCAGCTGGTCCGGCAGGGTGTCGCCGAGAATCACCGGAAGCCAGCTCGCCGGGGGGGTATCGCTGTCCAGGTAGGTCGGTGCATTGGCCAGCAGCTGATTGACGATGGCCTGGTGCTGGGCCCGGTAGCGTGCGTCGGCCAGCTCACGGGCCTGGCTCGCTTTCAGGTTCGCGGTCAGGGCGGTGGTGACCAGTCCGGTGACCAGGATAACGAGGGGAATCCAGAGCGCGGGCCAGAACAAGGGCCCGTCGCCAGGGGCAGAACGGCTGTCCATGCGTCAGTCTCCCCGGGAGCAGCCGGTGGCTCCCGATCCAAAGCGGCGTCGATGGTTACACCATAGACCAGCCCAAGAGGCATGGGAAGAATCAGGCGGCGGTTCTGGCCGTGGTGCTGTAGGTTACCAGGAAGGCCAGAAATGCCGTCACTACCACCGAGGGCCCGGCCGGTGTGTCCAGATGCCAGGACAGCGCCAGGCCGCCACTGACCGCGACAAAGCCGAACACGACAGCCAACCCCACCATGTGTTCCGGTGTGCGGGCCAGCCGCCGAGCCGAGGCGGCCGGGATGATCAGCAACGCGGTAATCAGCAGCACGCCGACGATTTTCATGGCCACGGCGATGACCAGGGAAAACATCAGCATCAGCACAAGCCGCAGCCGCTCCACCGGGAACCCCTCCACCCGGGCCAGCTCCTCGTGAATGGTGCTCATCAGCAGGCCCTGCCACAGGGTTACCAGCAGCATGAGAATCACCGCCGCGCCGCCATAGATCCACAACAGGTCATCCCGGCTCATGGCCAACAGGTCGCCGAACAGCAGCCCGGTCAGATCCACCCGCACATCCGGCATGAAGCTCAGGGTGACCAGGCCGATGGCCAAGGCACTGTGGGCCAGGATCCCGAGCAGGGTATCCGTAGCCAGGGCACGGGTACGGGAGAACGCGACCAACACCAGGGCAATGACCACGCAGGTGATGATGACGCCGACATTCAGCGGCACGCTGATCAGGAAACTCAGGGCAATCCCCAGCAACGCGGAGTGGGCCAGGGTATCGCCGAAATAGGCCATGCGCCGCCACACCACGAAGCAGCCGAGGGGGCCCGCGATCAGGGCGACGCCCAGGCCACCGATCAGGGCACGCCAGAAGAAGTCGTCGAGGAGGCTGTCAATGATGGGCATGGTCGCAGCTGCCTCCGTGGCTATCGACTGAGGATGAGTGGCCAACGACGTCCCCGTGGAGGTTGTGGCGGTGGTTGTGGTGATGATGGTAAACCGCCACGGATTCGGCCACCGACCGGCCGAAGGTTTCGATGAAGGCCGGGTCGTGGGAAATGTCGGCGGGAAAACCGCTGCAACAGACGTGCTGGTTCAGGCAGATAACCTTGTCGGTGGCGGCCATCACCAGGTGCAGATCATGGGAGATCATGATGACGCCGCACCTGAGTTCGTCCCGCAGTTCCCGGATCAGCTCGTAAAGCGCCGCCTGGCCGTTGATGTCGACGCCCTGGGCGGGTTCGTCCAGGACCAGCAGGTCCGGTTTACGGGCCAGCGCCCGGGCCAGCAGCAATCGTTGCTTCTCCCCGCCAGACAGGTGATGGACCGAGGCGTTGACCAGATGCTCGATGCCGGTCCGCGCCAGGGCTTGCCGACATTCAGCCCGGTTGCGGCCACTCAGGGCCATGAAGCGCTTGACGCTCAGGGGCAGGGTGCCTTCCATCTGCAGATTCTGGGGCACATAGCCGATCACCAGGTCGGGCGCCCTTTGCACCTTGCCCCCGGTGATCGGCTGCAGGCCCAGCAGGGCCTTGATCAGGGTCGTCTTGCCGGCGCCGTTGGGGCCGATGATGGTGATGATATCGCCGCGATGGACGCTCAGGTTGACCCGGTCCACCGCGGGACGGTCATCGAACCGGACCGTGAGGTTGTCCAGGGTCACCAGGGGATCAGTCATGGCGGGTCTCCGACTGGCATCTCGGGCACAGGCCGGCGATCTCCAGGGTCACATCTTCGGCCTTGAAGTTCTCGGCTTTGGCAGCGCTCTCGATGGCACCGGAGACGCCGGGTGCTGTGAGTTCCAGGACATTGCCGCAGCTGCGGCAGATCAGGAACATACCGGTATGGTTCTCCCCGGCATGGGCACAGCCGATGAAGGCATTGAGAGAGGCAATCCGGTGCACCAGTCCATGTTGCTGGAGGAAATCCAGTGCCCGGTACACCGTTGGTGGTGCCGCATTCTGGCCGTCGGCAGTCAGCTCCGCCAGAACATCGTAAGCTCCCAGGGGCTTGTGGGATTGCCAGATCAGTTCCAGGACCCGCTCCCGGGTGGGCGTCAGGCGCGCGTTCTGGGCCCGGCAAATCGCACGGGCATCAGCCAGGGCCTGGGTGACACAGGCCTGATGGTTGTGTGGGCGATAGGGAAGTGCTTGGCTTGCCATGACGGGAACCCTGGAAAATTTGTAACATTATAACATTTCCAGAATTCCCTGCCATGATCCGGCGAGGCGAGGGTTAGCGGCGTGCGGAACGTGCCAGGGATTCCAGGTATTCCAGGTTGGGAATCCAGGCTTCTTCGCCCTCGACTTCCACCTTCATCAGATCCGCCGCGCCGATGTCGCCCTCGAGCCGATTCACTTCCGCCTCGGTCAGTCGTGCCTGGCTCGGAATCCCCTGGGTGACCAGTGCCATGAACGGCACTTCGCTGTGGTGCTCGCCAATGGTGTTCAGCACCACGATCCGGCCCCGGTTGTCGCCCGGTACCATCAGGCTGCCGCCGTTGGCGGCATCGTAGGAAATCACCGGCAAATCCAGGCCTCGCCAATCAAGGTAGCCCACCAGCCAGTCCGGGGTATTGGAGCCGGGCTCTTCGCTGGCGTAGTCCACCACCTCGGCGATGGAAACGTTGGGCAGTAACAATTGCCGACCGGTCATCGGGATCATGACACAGGGGAGGGTTTGACGGTTTTCGGGCATCGCTTCTGTCCTCAGGCGGAATCGCGTTTCTGCCGGCCTCTGAGCAGGCAGGATTTTTCAATGGTTTTGATAAGCTCCCGGGCCAGTTGCTCGGGAGTGCCGGTAAAGCTGGCGCACCCGGTGGCCGCCACGGAATCCGGCATGGAACTGTTGCCGCAACTGCTGCTTTCCTGGACCCAGATCCGGCTACCAAAGGCTTTGAGAATGGGCGCTGCCAGAGCGCCATCGTTGCCCATGCCGGAAAAGAGGATAGCATGGCAGCGGGCCCGGTAGTGGTCGGCCACATTGAGCAGCACCTGGTCGATGGAGGGGCCGTACGGTCCGGGCCAGGGCTTGTTCACTTCGGTCAGGGCGCCGGTACTGTCCAGCCGCCACTCGTGTTCTACCGGCATCAGCACCACATCTCCGTTGCGGACCCGGTAACCTTCCTGTGCCGCCTTGAGTCGGTAATGGGCATCGCGGCCCAGGACCCGGGTCAGCACCCCGGTGAAATTGTCGTCGATGTGCTGGGCGTAGATAAACCCCACGGGTAGTCCTTGGGGCAGGTGGTCGAGAAAGGTTTTTACCGCCGCCGGTCCGCCCAGGGAGGCACCCAGAATCCAGACCTCCTCGGCAATGGAGTCCGGTGCCGCGGGTTTGATCCAGTGGGGCAGTTCGGGTTTGCTCTGTGGCGCCGCCGGCTCGTCTTCGAGCTTTTCGAGCGTCGTCTCCGAATCCAGCTCCTCGAGATGCCCGAGTTGCTTTTCCAGTTTGCCCAGCAGCCTTCGTTCCCAGCGGAAGTAGTCGGTGCTGCCCGGTTTGGGGGCCTGGTCAAGGCCGAACAGGACTGGCGCCTCGGTATTGTCCAGCAGCAGATCGAACAGCGCGGGATGGTCGGCTTCGTCCTCCAGGGTAATCAGCCACAGATCCGCCTCGGGAAACTGTGGCTGGTATTCCAGCCGCTGGGGATCGCCACAGAAGGAGACCTCGAGTCCGAACCTGGCCGTTGCCGCCTGCAGCCGGTGTCGCTGCAGCACCACATCGGACACGATTCCGACCCGGGGCCGGCCTCCCTGGCCGGCCATTACTCGGTTCCGGTCAGCCGCTTGATGGTCTCAAGCAGCTCGGTTTCCTGGAACGGTTTGCCGAGGTACTCGTTGACGCCGATGGCCAGGGCCCGCTCGCGGTGCTTCTCGCCGGTCCGGGAGGTAATCATGCAGATCGGCGTCTCCCGCAGGTTGTCGTCGTGGCGAATGAAGCTGGCCACTTCGAAGCCGTCCATTCTCGGCATCTCGATATCGAGCAGGATGATGTCGGGCTTGTGATCCTGCAGCTGGGCAACCGCATCCAGGCCGTCTTTGGCGGTGAGTACTTCCATGCCATTGCGTTCCAGCAGGCGGGAAGTAACCTTCCGTACGGTAACCGAGTCGTCCACCACCATGACGGTGGTGATCTGCTCTTCGTACCTGGCGGCTTCCCGCGCCTTCTCCAGGTTCGCCAGACGCTGGCGATCGGACAGGATATCCGAACGCAGCATGGCCGGAAGGTCGAGGATCACCACCACGTTACCATCACCGAGGATGGTGGCACCGGAGACCCCGCGAACGGAGCTGAACTGGGGCCCGAGGGATTTGACCACGATTTCCCGGCTGCCCATCAGGCTGTCCACCTGCAGGGCCATGGGTTGCTCGGCACCCCGTACCAGGATTACCGGCAGCGGCAGTGCCTGACCCTGGAGCTTGGGCTGGTGGTCACTGTTGAGCAGGCTGCCCAGATACTGCAGGCGGTACTGTTGGCCGGCATACTCGTACATCGGGGCATCCGGCTTGTAGTATTCCTCGAGTTCGTAGGTGCTGACCCGCACGATACCCTCGATGGTATTCAGCGGGATGGCGTAGAAATCCTCGCCGGTGGTAACCATCAGTGCGCGGTTTACCGATACCGTGAACGGCAGGCGCACGGTGAAGGTGGTGCCACGGCCTACCGCGGAGTCGATATCGAGGCTGCCACCGAGTTGCTTGATCTCGCTGGCCACCACGTCCATGCCGACACCCCGGCCGGAGATCTGGGTGACCTGCTCGGCGGTGGAGAAGCCAGGCTGCAGGATAAATTGCAGGACTTCCCGTTCTGACAGGTCTTCATCGGCCCGCAGTAACCCCTGGCGGATGGCCTTGTCGCGGATGACATGGGAGGGAATGCCCTTGCCGTCGTCCATCATCCGCAGCACCACGTCGCCCCCCTCCCGGGTCAGGGACAGGGTCACTTCCCCGGTTTCGGGCTTGCCGGCGTTCTTGCGGTCTTCCGGCGCTTCGATGCCGTGGTCAAGGGCGTTCCGCAGCATGTGCTCCAGGGGCGCGACCATGCGCTCCAGGATGTTGCGGTCCATCTCCCCTTCCGCGTTGCGGACATCGAAATCCACTTTCTTGCCCAGTTCGCCGCTGATCTGGCGGACGATCCGGCGCAGGCGGGGCACCATTGAGGCAAACGGAATCATTCGGGTCTTCATCAGACCTTCCTGCAGTTCCGTGTTGATCCTGGACTGCTGGACCAGCAGGGTCTCGGTATCCCGGACCCGGTCGGCCATGGTTTCCCGGAGGTCTGCCAGGTCCGAGGAGGATTCCGTCAGGGCCCGTGACAACTGCTGGATGGCGGAGTAGCGGTCCATCTCCAGCGGGTCGAAGTCGTCGCCATAGTCCGGGCCGTGCTCCTGTTCGGCACGGAACAGGATCTGGGCTTCGGTCTCGATCTCCATCCGGCGCAGCTGCTCCCGCAGACGCTCGATGGTAGCCGCCATTTCATCCAGGGTGTGGCCGAAATCGCTGGTCTGCTGCTCCAGTCGGCCACGGGTGATACTGGTTTCACCCGCCAGGTTGACCAGCTCGTCCAGCAGCGGTGCCGAAACCCGGATGGTTTCCTGGACCCGCTGCACTTCCGGAGCTTTTTTCCGGGGCTGGGCCGGCGTTTTCGCTGGTGCCTTTTCCGGTTTCGGTGCCGGCGCAGCCTCGGCCCTGGGCTTGGGTGTGGTGGCCGGGGTTGCCTGCGTCTCTGGCTCCGCCCGGGCAGGACCGGTTTCAGCAGTGGTCTCCGGCTCGGCTGGACCACCCTCGAAGCGACGGCGGACCTCGCTCACCAGGACGATGATGGCGTCGTGATCGTCGGTGATGGCCTGCCATTGGGCTTCGTCCGGCGCGTTGCCGCCCAGATCGATCAATCGGGTCTCGAAGGCATGGGCCTTGTCACCCAGTTCGGTCAGTTGCGCCAGGCGCGCGCCACCCTTGAGGGTATGCAGGGCCCGCTGGGCTTCCTGGTTGAAATCGTGATTGCCGGGATCTTTACGCCAGTTCTCGAGTACCTGCTCGAGCTGGTCCATGATCTCGCCGGCCTCCTCCAGGAAGATTTCCAGGACTTCCGGATCGACCGTGTCTGCGCTGGCGGTTGTGGGCGCCTCGGGGCCTGACTCGGCCGCTGACACCTCCTGTCCGACCGCCCGGAACGCCTCTACCAGACCGTGGCCGGTTTCCGGCTTATCGCCTTCTTCCAGGGCGGTCAGCATGGCTTTCAGG
This sequence comes from Marinobacter szutsaonensis, assembly GCF_039523335.1. Classification (NCBI taxonomy): domain Bacteria; kingdom Pseudomonadati; phylum Pseudomonadota; class Gammaproteobacteria; order Pseudomonadales; family Marinobacteraceae; genus Marinobacter; species Marinobacter szutsaonensis. Next base: position 2,417,650 of record NZ_BAAAFC010000001.1, read on the forward strand.
GTGGCATTGGCGCGCTCACTCAATTCCAGCAGTGCGTGCTGGTTGTTGGCGCCGCCAATCAGGGGGTCAAGTGCCTCGGCCCAGGCTTCGGCCAGCTCGGCAATGGGATCGACATCCGAGAGCCGGGCACCGCCCTTGAGGGTATGAAGCTCCTGCTGGAGCTGGGTCACCCCGGACAGTTCCTCGGGTTCGTCTTTCCACTGGGCCAGGCATTCATCGATGGCCGCGTGAATTTCCAGACCCTCGTCCAGGAAGATGCCGATCAGGTCGTTATCGGAAGCCGGCTCCAGGTGCTCCTCGAGATCGGTCTCGGTGCGAGCTTCCGGTTGCTCCCCGGCCACTTCCGGCGCCGGGGCAGTCGGGGTCTCGCCCCGGATGACCGATTCCACCTGGGCTACCAGGTCGGTAGCAGGCGGGCAGGGCTTCTGGGTCGCGACCTGCTCAACCATCTGGGCCAGACGGTCGTGACAGGCAAACAGCAGGTCCGTCATGTCCTCGGACGCGGCCAGCTGGCCTTCGGCCACTTTCTCGAACAGGTCCTCGAGTACATGGGTGAGATCGCCGATGGCATTGACGCCGGCCATGCGCGCGCCCCCTTTCAGGGTATGCACGTCACGCTGCAGTTCGGCGGCAACCGAAGTGTCGGACGGGTTCTCGCTCCAGGTGTGCAGGGCACTGCCGGTGGAGTTGATCAGGTCATAGGCTTCTTCGAGGAAGATGCCCACCAGCTCCGGATCCAGATGGGAAAGATCAGTCGGGCCTTCTTCCACGGTCTCGCTGGCCGGTTCGCCAGCGGTTTCATCCGCCGGTGCGGTGGATTCACCGGGCTGTTGCTCCGGCGCGGGCTCGGCAACATCCGTGACCGGTCGTGAACCGGCCGCGCTGCCCATGTAAGCCTGGATCTCGGCAACCAGATCCGGTGCCGGCCGCGGGGTCTCAGCGCTTTCCAGGGCCTCCACCATGCCGGCAAGGCGGTCATGGCTGCGGAACAAGAGGTCGGACAGCTGGTCGTTGACCGACAGCCGTTGCTCGGTCAGGCCCTCGAACAGGGTTTCCAGTTCATGGGACAGGTCGCCTACGGCTGGGATGTCGGCCAGACGGGCGCCGCCCTTGAGGGTATGCAGGTCTCGCTGCAGCAACCTGAGGATATCGAGATTGCCGGTGTTTTCACTCCAGCTCTGCAGGGCCTCGGCGGTGCTGTCGATCAGGTCCCGGGCTTCTTCCAGGAAGATCTCGGCCAGTTCCTGATCGAGGCCGTCATCGGACTCATCAGTTTCCGGAAGCGGCGGCTGCTCGGCTTCAGCCTGCGGCTCTGGTTCTGCTTCGGGCTCGTCGAGACCTTCGGCGTCGAAACTCAGATCAATTTCTTCGAGCTCGTCGTTGAACTGCTGCTCGAAGGCGTCCGGTATCACGGATGCTTCCGTGCCGGTTGTATCGGCCGGCTCACTCGGGCCTTCGGCCAGCGTCTCGATACCGGCCAGCAGCTCGGGATCGGAACTGGTGGCAAGGCCGGCAGCGACCTGATCCATCATGTTGATCAGTTGTTCATGTCCGGCACGGACGGTGGTGAAGAAGTGCTCATCCGGCGCCTGATGGTCGTCGGCGACCGCCTCGTAGGCGTTCTTCAGGGCGCCGGCAAGGGCGGAGACATCGGTGAGGCCGGCTTCAGCCGAGCCCTCGGTCAGCTGGTCCAGCTCGTTCCGGAGCTGCGCCAGCGGGCTGGTTTCCGTTGGATCGGCTGCCCACCGGTCAAGGATCTGTTCGGCGTCCAGGACAATGTCCAGGCCTTCGTTCAGGAACAGGCGAACCAGCTGGGATTCGGCCTGTCGGGTCGGCGCTCTGGTGTCGTCATCGGCAGCAGCCCGCAGGGTGGAGCGGCTGAGGTTCTCGAGCCTTTCGAGGAATTCGTCGGTGCCCGCCAGCGGCGCTTGCGGGGTCTGTCGAATCTGGGCCAGGCCACGGGTCAGGAAGTCGCAGGCCTGTTCAATCAGGGCGACGACTTCCCGATCAGCTCGCTTGTTCTGGGCGCGGGCTTCTTTCACAAACCGCTCGAGGGGAGTGATGACCTCGGCGATCGGTGTGATTCCGGCGGTATGGGCACTGCCTTTGAGGGTATGCAGGGCCCGGGACAGGTCGTCGGTGTAGGGGACGGTGGTCTTTTCGCCGGCGGCAGCCAGGTAGTCCTTCAGGGTCTGCAGATGGGTCTCGGTTTCGCTTTCGAAAATGTCGAGCAGCACCGGATCCACGCCGTTGTCGTCGGCCTCGTCGGTTTCCGCCGTAGTCTCCGGAGCTGCCTCGGATTCGTCTGCGCTGGCTGGCATGGTGCCGGTGTCGGGGATCTCGCCATTGGCCAGGGTGTTGGCCCGGGCTTCGAGGGCTGATGTGTCCATGGAAGGCGCACGACGTTTCTCGAAGTCTTCCACCAGTGGCGGCAGCGCCTCGGTGACATCCTGCAACAGCGCCGCAATGTCATTGTTCATGAGGATCGAGCCGTCGATGGCTCGATTGAGCATGTTTTCGACGGACCAGGCCAGTTCACCCACCACATTGGCACCAACCATACGGCCGCTGCCCTTGAGGGTGTGGAAGGCCCGGCGGACCTCGGTGAGCGCACTGCGGTCATCGTGCTGACGCAGCAGCATTGGCAGGTACTCACGGATGGTATCCAGGACTTCACCGGCCTCTTCGACGAAGATCTCGAGGATTTCGTCATCGATCAGATCGTCCTCGTCGCTTCCGGCCGGCGCTTCCGGTGCAGTGGCAGGCTCGGGTTGTGCCGGCGTCTCGTCAGCGGCCGGGGCCTCGGCTACCGGAGCGGATTCCGGGGCCTGTTCGGCGTCGGTACGGCGGGTGTCGGCCATGACTTCGGCGCGCCGGATCAGGCCGTCAACTTCTCCGTCCGCCTGGCCATCCCGGAATTCCTGGATCAGGGTCGGAATCCGTGCGTTGACCTCGTCCACCAGGCTGAACAGATCGTCGGTCGGTTTGATGGTCTGGTCGATGACCCGGTTCAGCAGGTTTTCCACCGACCAGGCCAGCTCGCCGATGCTGGTGGCACCCACCATGCGACCACTGCCCTTGAGGGTGTGGAACGCCCGACGGACTTCGGTCAGGGCTTCACGGTCGTCGTGGTTCTGGCGCAGACGCGGATAGAAATCGTGGATGGTCTCCAGGACCTCCTGGGCTTCCTCAACGAAGATCTCCAGGATCTCGTCGTCCAGCAGGTCCTCGTCGGATTCCTTGGTGTCCTCGGTTGCGGCTGCGGATTCTTCGGCAGGGGGCTCAACCTCCGCCGGCACTTCAGGCTCGGCTGCCGGTGCGTTCCAGGTGGGCTCGGCACCCACCGGGAAACCGAGGGAAGCCAGGCTGTCTTCGGCGACCTGCAGCACGGCGTCGTTTTCGCTGATACCCTCGGCCAGCCGCTCCAGGTAGTACTCGATACTGGTGACGGCGTCGGCCAGAGTGTCCAGTTGTTTCCAGTCCGGCACCTGTTTGCCACCGAGCAGAACATCGGTGATGTAACGCTCAGCGGATTCGAGCATGTCCGCCACACGATCGAGGGGGATCAGGGCAAGACCGCCACGGATGCTGTGCAGCAATTCCGGAACGTGTTCGATCTCGCGGGTATCCCACTGGGATGCGATGAAGTTGACGATGGCAGATTTGACCTGCTCGAGGGTGTTGCGGGATTCCCTCAGCAGGGCAGAGCTGGCTTCGCCCAGTTCCCGTGAGCCCAGGTTGATCGCGTCGCCGGGGCGTGCGTGGTCCTGTGTCTCGACCTGGCGGTCGGTGTCGAGGCCGGCCAGGCTGGCTTCGACGTACAGCAGGGCACCGGCAATGTCCATCAGGGTGCCGTCGTCCACCAATTCGGTCTGGTCGCTGAGTTTTTCCACCAGCTCGATCTGTTCGGTCACCACCTTGCGGGGGATACCCAGGCCGAGCACGGCGAGGGTGTTGGCCACCTGGCGCAGGCCGGGCAACAGATCGTCCAGCTCGCTGTTCTGGCGCAACTCGGAGCGCACGAACAGGTCGAGCTGGTCCTTGAGTTTGGCCAACTCTTCGTTCAGGGCGCTGACCACCGAGTGGATCGCCTCACGGCCCGGCCCGGATACCCGGGTACGGGCGGCATCGACGTCATCGTCCGATGGCAGTGCCATGTTGAGCTTGTAGTCGTTACGCAGGGCCTGGACCTGTGGGGTGTCCAGGTCCCGGGCACGGGCCACGTAGTAGAGCAGGTGCTTGAACAGCGCTTCCGGGGCCTGCTGCTGGAGCACATTTGCCTGGCCGTCGGTAAGCAGGCGGATTTCGGCATCCAGCTCCCGCAGCAGGGATTTGACCGCGGCGTTGACCGGGTTCGCGTGGGCCTGGAGGGTCTCCACGAAGGCACTGGCGGCTTTCCACAATTCACCGCGCGGTGTGTTCTGGCACAGGCGGGCGAGACGCTGGATGACCTTCTGGAGGTAGCTGAACTGGGCGTCCAGATCCTCCTCGCGGACCACGCCGGCCAGGGCGAACTGGTACATCTGCCGGAGCTTGCGGATATGGCCGAGAACCTTCGGGTCCTGCAGCCGCCGGGAGGCGGTGCTGCTGACGCTCATCTGCGCCCGGCTGAGATCCGGCTTGAACAGCGAGGTATCGGAGAGCAGGGCTTCGCCGCGGGCGGCCCGCAGGTCATTGAGCATGGGCAGCAGCACCATCGGGAAATCATCTTCGCTGCTGGTCAGGTGCTCCAGGTACTGGGGCAGCTGCAGGATCGCCTGCATCAGGATATCAACGGCCTCGTCCACATTGCTGACGGACTCGTTGAGAATCGCCTGGGTGAGCTTTTCCATCTCCTCGGTGAGCAATGCCGCACCGTAGAGTTCCACCATCTGCAGGGTGCCATGCACCTGATGGAGATAATTCAGGCAGAAGCGCAGGCGCGCGGTGTCGTCACGGTTCTCGACATACGCTTCCAGTGCATGCTGGCCTTGGGTCAGCGTGTCCTGTATTTCTCCCCGAACCCAGTCGAGGGCGATGCTGTCATGGTGATTGCCCATAACCACTCCGGTTATTCTTCGTCGGCCTGGCGTTTGATCCACGCCAGAACATGTTCCGAGGGTACCCGCTGCAGGCCGGGTGGTTGCCAGTCGGTCAACTCACCCTGGCCCAGCACCAGTAATCCCCCCGGTGCCAGTCTTTCTGCTAACCGCTTCACGATCTCCCGCCGGCGCCAGCGGCGGAAATAGATCAGCAGATTCTGGCAGAAGATGATGTTCATTCCGTGCATGGGTGCGGTGTCCAGATCCAGGACATTGAGCCTGGTGAAACACACCCGATCGCGGATGCTCTTTACGATTTCGACAGTATTTCGCTCGGCGGGGCGGAAATACCGGTCCTTCAGGACTTCGTCCATACCCAGCAGTTTGCGGGCGCTGAACTGCCCCTTGCCGGCCTTGTCGATGGCGGGCTTGCTGATGTCGGACCCGGTCACCCCGAACAATGGCTGCATTGCCAGCTGGTTCATGCACTCGTTGAGTACCATCGCCAGCGTGTAGGGCTCTTCGCCGGTGGAACAGCCGACGCTCCAGGCTTCCAGGGCACGCTTCCTCAGCTGCTCACGCGGCCGCGTCAGGACATAGTCGGACACCAGCCGGAAGGCATCGGGATCCCGGAAGAACCGGGTCTCCTGAACGGTCAGCCGGTCCACCAGAGTTGCCCATTCCACCACCGCGTCCGGGCCGGATACGATTTTCTCGTAGTAGGCCTGGTAGCTGCTGCAGCCGATCTCACGCATCCGGATCCCGATGTTGGTCTCCAGGAACGAGCGTCGATCGGCCGACAGGGTTATCCCGGTGCGATGCTCCAGCAGGGTCTGCCACTGGTGGAACTGCGCCGCATCCATATCCGGAAGGCGGCGCATGGACCAGATACCTTCGGCGGGTGACAGGTTGTCGTGCGTATGCGCCATAAACTGTCAGCTGCCCCGGGCCGTTCTTCAGCCCACCACCGGAACGTCGCTGTCTTCCTCTTGCTCTTCGTCGGCCACGTCCTCTTCCGGCAGGGTGAAGCCGGCAACAGAGGACCGCAGTTCGGACGCCATTTCGGCCAGGTTACCGATAGACTTCGCGGTCGCGTTGGTACCGGACGAGGTCTGGGAGGTGATTTCCTGGATAACGTTCATGGTGTTGGAAATGTGCGCCGCAGAGGACGACTGCTGGCGTGCGGCGTTGGAGATGTTCTGGATCAACTCCGCCAGGGACATGGATACGTTCTCGATTTCCTCGAGTGCAATACCCGCGTCCTGGGCCAGACGGGCACCACGGACCACCTCGGCGGTGGTGTGTTCCATGGAGATAACCGCCTCGTTGGTATCGGACTGGATCGTCTTAACCAGAGCTTCAATCTGCTTGGTTGCTGCAGAGGAACGTTCCGCGAGGCGCTGAACCTCGTCCGCAACCACCGCGAAGCCTCGACCCGCGTCACCGGCCATGGAGGCCTGGATCGCGGCGTTCAGGGACAGGATGTTGGTCTGGTCGGCGATGTCGTTGATCAGGGATACGATGTCACCGATTTCCTGGGAGGATTCACCCAGACGCTTGATCCGCTTGGAGGTTTCCTGGATCTGCTCCCGGATGTTGTCCATGCCGCGGATAGTGTTCTGTACCACTTCCGCGCCTTTCTTCGCGATCGCAACCGACCGCTCCGCAACCGCGGAGGATTCGGCGGCGTTCGAGGATACCTGGTCGATGGACACGGCCATCTCGTTAACCGCTGCAGAAGCTCCGGCAATTTCCTGGGCCTGGTGCTCGGAAGCGTCGGCCAGGTGCATCGCGGTGGACTGGGTTTCCTGGGCGGCGCCCGCTACCCGTACCGCGGTACCCCGGATCGCCTGTACCAGTCCGCGCATCTGGTCGATCGCGTAGTTGATAGAGTCGGCGATGGCACCGGTGAAGTCCTCGGTTACCGTGGCCTCGGTGGTCAGGTCACCATCCGCCAGGTCGGCGAGTTCGTCCAGCAGTCGCAGGATCGCGTTCTGGTTCTGTTCGTTCTGCTCCTGGGTCGCTGCCAGGCGGGCCTGGGCTTCGCGGTACAGGGCAAGGCCGATGAAGACAACGATGGCAACCATCGCGGCCAGGATGATAAAGGCCAGGGTCGGGCTGACCAGGCGTGAGGCCGGCTGGTTGCGGAAACCTTCAGCCAGGACAGAGAGTTCGGAGAGCAGGATCTCGGAGTTCTGGAAGATGTCGCTGGCAGCGGTGCGCACCTTGAAGAGGTCGGGAGAGGCTTCAAGGATGGCGTCAACGTTCTGGGAGACGAACTCGAACAGCTCGGCAACCGCTTCCAGACCGTAGATGGCGTCTTCATCGGTTACCCGGGAGATGCCCATGGCTTCGTTGCCGTTGAGCTGGCCGTCGAGAACCCGCCCGAACAGGCTGGCGTCGCGGCCGAACCGGTCGGCGGCAATAACCGCGTCTTCGTCACCGGACAGTACGTTGTTAACAGAACGGACGATACGCTCTGCCAGCAGCGACTGGCGCTGGGCCAGAGCGATCTGTTCGGCCGGTGCGTCGTTATCCAGCAGGATCTGTACGATGTCGTCGTACTCCACCTGGAGCTGGGGAATGGTTTCGTTCAGGGTCCGGGCTACTTCGTGCAGGCCCAGTACCGCATCCTGGGTGGAGAGGATGCTGTCGGCATTTTCCCGGACAATGTTCCAGTTCTGCTGTACACCGCTTTGCTGTGCCAGTTCACTGGGGGGCAGGCCGGTTTCCGGGTTGCCTTCGGTGACGAAGGTCCAGAGCTGCTGGAAGTCATCGCGGGAGCGGCGCAACTGGTTGAACGCCTCGGCGGTACCGCCGGCGGCCTCGGTCGCGTTCTTCGCAATGGCCTGCGAGAGTACCCGCAGTTCCGCAGTGTGGGCAATGTATCGCTGGTCGTTCTGGCTGTCACGGTTGATGATGAACAGCACGGCAACGAGCAGGACGGTAAGTGCGATCAGTGCGGCGATCAGGCCGGCAACCAGCTTGTTGCCTCCCTGTCCCATACCCAATCTTCCGGCTCTGTTTTTCATGTTCTGGCTCCCGGCCTCTTCAAAATGTTGGCAAGTCTGTTTTAGCGGATTTCAGGCGGTCAGGGTGATGTTCCTGCCAGTGTCACCACCCTTTACCACTGCGCGACGTCCAGGAAGTGCTCGTCGGCCACCAGGTCGGCAGCGGAGAACACTCTCCAGACTTCCTCGTTGCGTTCGTAGCCGCCTGTAACAAACGGACGAACGCTTTCGGGGACCCCTTGCGGCGCCTCCCGGAAACTGTCGGTTGCGAAATACTGCATCCCCAGGACGCTGTCCACCACCAGCCCGCTGAACACATCCCCCTGCTCAACGACCAGAACCCGCCGGTCACGCTGACTGCGCGAGGAGCGGGGTATGTCGAAGAAGCTGGCGAGATCGACCAGGGGGAGCAGGCGGCCGCGCACGTTGGCGGCGCCCAGCAAGAATGGCCGTACACCCGGAATGTGGGTGAAACGGGGAACGTGGAGAATTTCTGTCACTTCACCCATGGGGGCCACATAGTGCTCACCCGATAACACGAAGCCGATGCCGTTCCACAGCTCAACGGCTTCCTGTTGCTCCGGCAGGCCGGCGGCCATGGACCGGCTGCGCTGGGCGATATCCGTCAGAACGGCAAAAGGGGCGGCCTGGGCGGACATGCGTACTCCAAGGTTGTGAGGGTCAGGCGATCAGGCTGTTGATGGTCTTGATCAGGTCGTCTTCGTTCACCGGCTTTACCAGGTAACCCTTGGCGCCCTGGCGGGTGCCCCATACGCGGTCGGTTTCCTGATCTTTGGTGGTAACGATGACAACCGGGATGGAGGCAGTCTCGGGCGCACGGGTCAGCTGGCGGGTCGCCTGGAAGCCGTTCAGGCCAGGCATGACTACGTCCATCAGTACCAGATCCGGCGTTTCAGCGCGGGCCTTGGCAACACCATCCGCGCCGTTATCGGCGGTCAGGACTTCGTGCTTGTGCTTTTCCAGGATGGTGGAAATCTTCTTCACCTCGGTGGGGGAGTCATCAACAATCAGAATGCGGGCCATGGTTTCCTCGATGGTTCTTGATTTCAGCAGGTTTACTGTTCCGCCTGTGGTACGTACTGGCGGATGGTGTTTAGCAGCTCGTCCTTGCTGAACGGTTTGGTCAGATATTGGTCAGAGCCTACGATGCGACCTTTCGCTTTATCGAACAGTCCGTCCTTGCTGGAGAGCATGATAACCGGCGTCTTTTTGAAAGAGGAATTGTTCTTGATCAGTGCGCAGGTCTGGTAGCCATCCAGGCGCGGCATCATGATGTCCACGAAAATGATGTCCGGCTGGGAATCGGCAATCTTGGCCAGAGCGTCAAAGCCGTCAGTCGCGGTGATGACCTCACAGCCGACCTTCTTGAGGAGGGTTTCTGCGGTGCGACGAATCGTTTTGCTGTCGTCGATCACCATAATCTTCAGATTCTCGAAGTTGTCATCCATTGTCCAACTGCCTTGCGCTCAGCGACTATCTTTATTTTGGAACGGGGGTTTTAACACAAACCTCAAGGTTCTTCTATAAACCCCGCTCAGTTATAGAATATCGATGGCCATATAAAAAGTATTAGTTTGTGACTAAATGTACTTCTGCCCGCACAGTCACGTATCCCCTGAGGATATCTCCGGATGCATTCGCGGCTCGGGTACAATACCATCTGACGTCTCAGGATAGCATTTAACGCCCGGTTCGCTCTGCTGTCCGGTTCGTGTTTTTACTTCCCAGGAGCTGAAGAGACACTATGACAGTCCGACTCGGGATCGTGATGGATCCCATCGAAAACATCACGTTCAAGAAAGACAGTTCGCTCGCCATGTTGCTGGCCGCGCAGAAGCGGGGCTGGGAGATCGAATACATGGAGTTGCCGGACATGTACCTCGACGGTGGCCGGGCGATGGCCCACACCCGGGATCTGACTGTCCATATGGACCCGGAGAACTGGTTCAGCTTCGGTGGCAGTCAGGACCGGGCCCTGGGCGATCTGGACGTGATCCTGATGCGCAAGGATCCGCCGGTGGACCGGGAGTTCCTGATGGCTACCTACATCCTGGAAGCGGCGGAACTGCAGGGCGCCCTGGTGGTGAACCCCGCCGCTACGCTGCGGGACTGTAACGAGAAGCTGTTCGCCACCCAGTTCGAGGATCTGACGCCGCCGTTGCTGGTGAGCCGTTCGGCGCACCGGTTCCGGGAGTTCTATGCCGAGCACGGTGATATCATCATGAAGCCGGTGGACGGCATGGGTGGCCACTCGATCTTCCGGGTGCGGGAGAACGATTTCAATCTGGGCGTGATCATCGAGACCCTGACCAACTACGGCACCCACCAGGCCATGGCCCAGAAATTCATCCCCGAGATTGTCGATGGTGACAAACGGATCCTGCTGATCGAGGGCGAGCCGGTGCCCTATGCCCTTGCGCGGATTCCGTCCCAGGGCGAGAATCGCGGCAACCTCGCGGCCGGCGGCCGGGGTGAGGGCCGGGAGTTGACCGACCGTGACCGGGAAATCTGTGCCCGCGTCGCCCCTGCGATCAAGGAGAAGGGCCTGATGTTTGTCGGCCTCGACGTGATCGGCGACTATCTGACTGAAATCAATGTAACCAGCCCCACCTGCATCCGGGAACTGGATGCGGCCTACGGCATCGATATCGGCGGCATGCTGATGGATGCCATTGAAAAGCGCCTGAAGCAGGCGTAACCGACAGAATGGGGCGAGCAGTGCAGGACCAACGACAGGATCAGGAACAGGAACAGGAATGGCAGTTCAGGTAAGCGATTTTGACCGGTTTTCCTTCACCCTGTTCATGGCGCTGGCCGTGCACGCGATTATCGTGCTGGGCATCACCTTCGCGCCGGAGCCTCCGCGCTCGTCGGCCCAGACCATGGAAATCACCCTGTCCCAGTTTGAAGACGAGAAGGCCCCGGAGAAGGCTGATTTTCTGGCCCAGACCAATCAGCAGGGCAGTGGCACCGAAGACGAACCCCGGGAAATGACTACGCCCCAGCCGGCCGAGGTCAGCCAGCCGGAACCGGCACAGGTGCAGCCCGAGCCACCCTCCCGGCCGGAACCGGTGAAGCAGCAGGAACAGACGGTGGTGCAGACCACAGCACCCTCCAGCCGCAAGGTGGCCGAGCCGGAAGAGAAAGCCGAGCCGGAACCGCAACCGGTGGAGAAAAAGAAAAGCCTGATGGAGCGCAGCCTGGAAATCGCCAGCCTGGAAGCGCGGTTTGATGCCCAGCAACAGGCCTATGCCCGCAAGCCCCGGGTCATGCGGGTCACGTCTGCCTCGACCCTGCAGTCCACCAACGCCTGGTATGTCCAGAACTGGATCAGCAAGGTCACCCGCGTCGGGAATATCAATTACCCGACCGAGGCCCGCAGAGCGGGTATCTACGGCACGCTCCGGATGCTGGTATCGCTCAAGAAAGATGGCACAATCAAGGAAGTGGCCATCCTGCAGTCCTCGGGCAGCCGGGTGCTGGACGACGCCGCCATCCGCATCGTACGTATGGCATCCCCGTTCGCCCCGTTCCCGGAAGACATGCGAGAGGAAGTGGATGAGCTGGAAATCATACGAACCTGGTCTTTCCAACGGCGGGGGCTGACATCCGGATGACCGCAACCAGGAAATCTCCCAACAGTCTGCAGCACCACTTTCTGGTGGCTTCGCCCTGGCTGGCCGACCCCCGTTTCCACGGTGGTGTGATCTACATCTGTGAACATTCCGACGACGGAGCACTCGGGCTGATGATCAATCAGCCGCTGGACATCCATCTCGGTGAGATTCTGGAACAGCTGGACATGCATGGCTCCGAGCTGGACCTCCCGGTGTACAGTGGTGGGCCGGTTCAGCCCGAGCGTGGCTTCGTGCTGCACAGCCCCGCTACCACCTGGCAGAACACCGTCCAGGTGGCCGAAGACGTTCTGCTGACCACCTCCCGGGACATCCTGGCCGGCATCGGCCGTGGCGATGGTCCGGAAGAGTTCCTGGTAGCGCTGGGTTACTCCGGCTGGGGCGAGGGTCAGCTGGAGGAGGAGCTGGGCAGTAACTCCTGGCTGACCTGTCCGGCCAGTACCGATATCCTGTTCCGGACTCCGGCCCAGGACCGCTACCAGGCGGTACTCAAGCTGATCGGTATCGATCTGAACCAGCTGACCGAGTTTGGCGGCCATGCCTGAGGCGCGCAATCGCCGGGTGATGGCGTTCGATTTCGGCACCCGCCGGATCGGCGTGGCTACCGGGCAGGAGTTGCTGGGTACCGGTGAGCCGCTGGCGATGATTCCTGCCCGGGACGGGATCCCGGACTGGTCGGTGGTGGAGAAACTGCTGACGGAGTGGCGGCCGGACCTGGTGCTGGTGGGCTTGCCCCTGAACATGGACGACACCGAGAACGAGATGTGCGCCCGGGCCCGCAAGTTCGGCAACCGCATCCACGGCCGATTCCATTACCCCGTGGAGATGGTGGACGAACGGCTCACCAGTTTCGAGGCCAAGGGTGACGTCATGGCCCGCGGTGGCAGCCGGGATTTCGGCCGCCATGGTGTTGATGACCGCGCCGCGGTACTGATTCTGGAAACCTGGTTCCGGGAACAGGATAATAGCGCCGGCTGACCTTTCCGGCTGACCTGAAACACAGTGAGGACCTGATGACCGCACAGCTTGATATCAACCAGCTGCTGGATGAGCTGGAAACGGGATTGCGCCGGATCCTGGAGGAGCGCAATGTGACCGAGCCGGCGGTGATCGGTATCCGTACCGGCGGCGTCTGGCTGGCGGATGTGCTCAGCAAACGCCTGGGCATTGATCAGGCTTTCGGGGAGCTGGATATCTCCTTTTACCGGGACGACTTCAGCCGCATCGGCCTGAATCCGAAGGTGAAGCCCTCCAGCCTGCCGTTCGATACCGAGGGCCGGGACATTATCCTCATCGACGACGTCATCATGAGTGGCCGGACCATCCGTGCCGCCATGAACGAAATTTTCGACTACGGTCGTCCAGCCAGTATCATACTGGCCACCCTGATTGACCTCGGCGCCCGGGAACTGCCGATCCAGCCGGATGTGGCCGGACGGGTGCTGTCCCTGGATGCCCATCAGCGGGTCAAGCTCCGGGGCCCCGATCCCCTGCGCATCGAACTACAGGAAACCGGGCAGTAACCAGCGATTCCATACGGCAACACAGCAAACAGGCGACCCATGACCGCACACGACCCTTCCCCGCACCACTTGCAGCTGACCCGGGATGGTCAGTTGCGGCATTTCCTCACCCTCGACGGCCTCGACCGTGATTTGCTCACCGACATCCTGGATACCGCCGACTCGTTCATCGAAGTGGGGGAGCGGACCATCAAGAAGGTTCCTCTGCTGCGAGGACGAACGGTGGTCAACCTGTTCTTCGAGTCCAGTACCCGTACCCGAAGCACCTTCGAGCTTGCCGCCAAGCGCCTGTCGGCGGACGTGCTGAATCTGGATATCAGCACCTCGGCCACTTCCAAGGGCGAATCCCTGTCCGACACCCTGCTCAACCTTGAAGCCATGGCCAGCGACATGTTTGTGGTGCGCCACTCCCAGAGCGGGGCGCCGCATTTCATCGCCGAGAGCGTGACGCCGGGGGTTGCCATCATCAATGCCGGCGACGGCCGCCACGCTCACCCCACCCAGGCCATGCTCGACATGCTCACCATTCGCCAGCACAAGCAGCGGTTTGACGGCCTGAAAGTCGCCATTGTCGGTGATGTCCTGCATTCCCGGGTCGCCCGCTCCCAGATCCGGGCTCTGAATGTGCTCGGGGCGGAAGAGGTCCGGGTCATTGCCCCGGGAACCCTGCTGCCCAAGGATGTGGAGAGTCTCGGCTGTAAGGTCGAGTACGACATGGAAAAAGGCATGAAAGACCTGGATGTGGTGATCATGCTGCGGCTCCAGAAGGAGCGCATGGAGGGGGCCCTGCTGCCCAGCGAGCGGGAGTTCTACCGGCTGTATGGTCTCAATCGCGAGAAGCTGGCCCTGGCCCATCCGGAATGCATCGTGATGCATCCGGGGCCGATCAACCGGGGCGTGGAGATCGAGTCGGCGGTGGCCGATGGGCCTCAGTCGGTGATTCTCAACCAGGTCACCAACGGCATTGCGATCCGGATGGCGGTGATGTCCATGGCCATGGGCGGCCAGGTGGCAGAACGACAGCAGAAGGCAGAGAGGGCGAAGGCATGAGTCATACTAGCAACCAATCCTCGCCACTGCTGCTGATCACCGGTGGTCGACTGATCGATGGCCAGGGCCGGGAAATCGACAACGACGCCCTGCTGATTCGCGATGGCCGGATTGCCGCCACCGGTGCTCAGGCCCGCAGTGCCGATGTCGATGACACCATCAACGCCGACGGTTGGGTTATCGCCCCGGGCTTTGTCGATTTGTGCTGCAACCTGCGGGAACCGGGCAATGGCCAGAAGGGCAATATTGCGTCGGAAACCCGGGCCGCGGCTCACGGTGGCTTCACCACGGTTTGCGCCTCGCCGGAAACCTCGCCGGTCAACGATTCCGGCGCGGTCACCCACCTGATCCGGGACGTGGCGGCCAGCCGCTCCCCGATCCGGGTATTGCCCATTGGCGCCATTACCCGCGGGCTGGAGGGCGACCTGCTCAGCGATATGGCAGGCCTCAGGAATGCCGGCTGCGTCGCCGTGGGTAACGGCTCCCGGGGCGTGCGCAATGCCCGTATCCTGCGCCGTTGCATGGCCTACGCGCAGACCTTTGGCCTGACCGTGATGTTCAGCCCGGAAAACCAGGCCCTGGCAGCCGACGGTTATGCCCATGACGGCCTGGTGACGTCCCGCCTGGGGTTGCTGGGGATACCCGAAGTGGCGGAGACCGCCGCGGTCATGGAGATGTTGTTACTGGCGGAGGAGACCGGTGTACGGCTGCATCTGAGCCAGCTGTCCTGTGCCCGCAGTGTCGAAATGCTGGCGGAAGCGCAGCAGCGGGGTATCAAGGTCACGGCCGACGTCGCCATGCACCAGCTGGTGTTTACCGAGGATGCCCTGGCCGGTTTTGACAGCCGCTTCCATGTGCGCCCGCCGCTGCGCTCCGAAAGTGACCGGAGAGCGCTGGTTGCCGGTGTCAGGGACGGCGTCATTGCTGCGATTGTCAGCCAGCACCAGCCCCATGATACGGCGGCCAAACAGGCCCCGCTCGCCGCCACCGAGCCGGGTCTGTCCACCATCGAAAGCGTGCTTTCGCTCGGACTGGAGCTGGTTGAACGGGATGAGCTGGCGTTGACCGACCTGGTGCGGGCCCTGACTACCGGGCCGGCATCCGTCATCGGTCGGACCGCGGGGCTCGGCGAGGGAGATATGGCCGATCTTTGCCTGTTTGACCCCACTGCGACCTGGACCGCCGACGACAGCACCCTGGTTTCAGCCGGACGCCATGCACCGGTCATCGGCCGAGAGCTGCCGGGCGTGGTCCGGCTGACCCTGGTCGAGGGTCAGAAGGCCTGGGACGCGCTCCAGGTCTGAGCCCGGAAATGCGGCAGAGGTCCGGTGACCTCTGTCGATACCATCACAGAATCTCCCCCTCTTGCTGAAAAGACCTTGATGGCAGGCACCTGTGCCAACGTATTCTTGTAGCGGTCGACCTAAGGTCGCCCAAGGACTACGTGGCAACGCCGGCACCCGGACGTTCCGGCGCCCGACAATAATAAATCAGGAGTCATCCCGTGAAATCAGCACACTTCCCGCATCGGGTGGCCGTGGCCGCCACCCTGTGCGCATCCCTGTTGTTTCCTTCCCTTGGTCAGGCCCAGGAACCGGCGCCCAAGGAAATCCTCGAACGCAGTTTCTGCGTCTTTGATCCGGTGGGGGCCAACGGCCCGCTGTTCGCCATCACCAAAACCTTCCAACCGGTGGCCCTGAAGCGGGGGATCAAGCTCGACCTGCGGGCCTACACGGATGAGAAGGTGGCGGCCGAGGACTTCAAGGCCGGCCAGTGTGATGCGGTTCTGCTGACCGGCACCCGCGCCCGTGAGTTCAACAAGTTCACCGGCAGTCTCGAGGCCATGGGCGCGGTGCCGGGCGAGGAGGAAATGCGCCTGCTGTACAACACCCTGAGTCAGCCCAAGGCCCGGCCGTTCCTGGTGAACGGGCCCTACGAGGTGGCTGGTGTGTTCCCGGCCGGTGCGATCTACCTGCACACCCGGGACCGCAGCATTGACTCGGTGGAGAAGCTGCAGGGCAAGCGTATCGCGACCCTGGATTATGACGAGGCATCGGTGCGCATGGTGCGCCACGTTGGCGCCTCGGTGGTGGGTTCCAACTCCGCCAACTTTGCTGGCAAGTTCAACAACGGCAGCGTCGATCTCGCCTATGCTCCGGCGGTGGCCTACCAGCCCCTGGAGCTTTACAAGGGCGTGAATCCGGACGGTGCCGTGGTTCGCTATGCGCTCGCCTACATGAACTTCCAGGTGATCATGCACCGGGATCGCTTTCCGGATGATGCCGGCCAGATGGTTCGTGACCAGGCCATCCAGCGGCTGGACGAGGCTTACGGCATCATTGCCGAGGCGGAGGCCGGTATTCCCGAAGATGTCTGGATGAGCCTGCCGCAGGAAGATACTGCCGAGTACGACAAGATGCTGAGAAAGGTGCGCCTGTCCCTGCTGGAGGACGGTGTTTACGACGAACGTGCAATCAAGCTGATGAAGGCGATCCGGTGCCGGGTGGACGGTGCCCGTGCGGAGTGCGCCTCCTGAGAACGAGGGCCCGCGGCGCGGGCCCGATGCTCCTTACTGAACCGCATCCTTGAGGGCCTTGCCCGCCTTGAACCCGACGGTCTTGCTGGCCGGAATCTGGATGGAAGCCCCGGTCTGGGGGTTGCGGCCGCTGCGGGCCTCACGGCTGCGGATATTGAAAGTTCCGAAGCCGATCAGGCTGACATCCTCGCCACGGGCGGCAGCGGCAGATACCTGGTCGGTGAAAGCAGCAATGACTTCGCCGGCTTGTTCCCGGGTCATACCGGTGCGGTCGGCGATGGCGGCAGCGAGTTCAGGTTTACGCATGGGAGAGTCCTCTTATTGTCGTTGTCGACAGAAATCTATAGTGGCTCGGCGCAAATTGTGCAAACCGGGCTGTTACAAAAGCATCGGCCGGAGGCGTCATTTGCGGCCCCCGTCTCATAAAAACCGGCCCTGAAAGGCCATAATGCCCGCCGGTTACAGTTCGTAACATTTGAGCCGGCTGCCGGTGTCGAGTCCGCGCGATCAGAACAAGAACGTAAAAAAGGTACAGAAGTCATGACCGACCTCCGCAAATCTCCCCGATCTCCGAGCACCCTGCGGGTCCGCTTCCGCGGCCTGCTCGCTGCGCTTGCCGTCACGACCCTGGTGACCGGCTGCGGTGCGATTGACCACATGATGTACAAGACCACCGGTGACGTCATGCAGGGATTCTCCCGCAATCACACGGTTCCGTACCTGATGCAGTCACAGGATCTGGCCATGGGGTGTGCCATGAGCGAGGCCACGGCACCGCTGCTGATGTCCTTCGGCCGGGTCACGGATGAACCGGACCAGCTGGCGGTCATGCTGTATCTCTCCTCCGGCGGTTGTGCCGAGGAGCAGGCCCGGGAACACGAGCTGGATTCCCTGGCGGCCCTGAACGGGATGGAGGCGGAGGAAGCAGAAGACGCCATGATCCGCCAGAAGCGGGCCTACGCATTGGCCTCCCGGCGTTATTTCCGGGCCTGGCAGCATCACAATGCCCATTATGGCGAGGTCGGCACCGGCGAGTGCCCGGAATTCGAGGATGACATGGACGAGTTCATCTATCTTGCCGGCCTGTTGTCGGGCCTGCAGGCCCTGAATGCCCAGATCCAGTCCACCTCCTCAATCGGGGTGCCGGCCAACATCGGTTCTGTCGTGGAGCGGGGCACCAGCTGTCTGGCCAACGACAAGTGGTGGGGCGCGCCGATGGCGTTGCGCGCCACCGTCTGGGCGATGATTCCAGGAGCCCAACCTGAGGGCGAGGACGCCTTCGAACGATTGCAGATTGCCGACGATCAGGGCGAGGCCGCGGGTGTCCGCCTGCCGCACGTGTTCCATGCCATCGCGGCTCTCAACAAGGGGGACGAGCCACGGCTTCGGGAAGTCATCCGGGAACATGCCGAATCCCTGGAGCAGGATCCGGCCAACGAGGACTGGCGTTTCGTGGATGCCATGGCCACCAACATGATCGTGGCCATTTCCGACCGGATGTGGGTGGAGAATACCGGCCACCGCACGCCGCTTGGTCAGCTCGGCACCTTCTGGGACGATCGGCAGGAGTCGGTTGAAACCATCGATCTGGACGATCTGCTGTAAACCATCGGTTCCCGGGGATAGGTAGTTATGACCAAGGCTGGTTTTCGTCGTACCGGACTGGAGTGGTTTTCGTCGCTGCCGGCCTGCTTGCTGTTGCTGGCGGTGGTGCTGTTCTCCACCAGCAGTGACATCCACAACCGGATGCTGCAGACCGGTGAGCAGCTGTGGAGTGGTTATTACAAGCTCCGGATGGATCCGGTGGCACCGGAGTGCGATCCGGACCGGAATATCGAAGCCGCCGTTGCCGCCGAGATGGCAAAGGAGCCGGACAACGACGACCCGATGGCTGCGTTGCTGGGCGTCGAGGAAAAGGATCCGGACGAGGTACGCCTGTCGATCGAACGGTCGGTTGCGGACTGCAAGGCCGCCCACCAGAATTACCAGAACCTGAAGGACAACCTGACGCCGGGGGTCAAGGCCTACCGGGCGGTGGAGCTATTTGTTGCAGACGTCATCGCCCTGGGCCTGGAATCGCAGCGTTACATCCTGGTGATACTGGTCATGCTGTGCGCGGTGACCGCCACCCTGACCCGCCACCACATCGCCATGCGGGCCATGGAAACCCGCCTGGACTACACGGTTTCCCATACCCTGCAAACCATTGCCAATGCCATGTTGCTGGGTTCCAGCGTGATCTTCCGCCAGTCCAGTCTCGGCTCGGACACCGCGGTCTCCGGTGAGGAGCTGCTGCTGCACAACCTCTGGATCGCCGGCTTTGCCTGTCTGACCATGGCCAGTCTCTACCGTCTGTTCCGGGTACCAGAGGATCTTCAGGAGGGCGGCAGCCTGAACAAGGCATTCCTGGCGGTGCCGCTCTATACCGTCATGTGCCTGATCTCCGGCACCTATTTTGCCCTGATCGGCCACTCCTCGGGCATTGGCATCTACCTGGGCAAGATGATGGAGCTGGCGGACATGTTCCTGAACGTCGGGTTGTATGTCTGGGTGGGCATGATGCTCAAGCAGACCCGCCTGGCTACCCTGGTGTTCAACGTGTTCCGGCCCTGGCGCATGCCACCGGAGATGCTGGCGGTGGTGGCTGTTCTGGTGGCGGCTGTGCCCACCGCTTACACCGGTGCCTCGGGGATCTTTGTGATCGCCGCCGGCGCGGTGATCTACAGCGAACTTCGTGCTGCCGGTGCCCGGCGGCAACTGGCCCTGGCCGCGACCGCCATGTCCGGCTCCCTGGGGGTGGTGCTGAGGCCGTGCCTGCTGGTCGTGGTGATCGCCTACCTGAACCGGGAAGTCACCACCGATGAGCTGTTCGGTTGGGGTATCTGGGTATTCCTGCTCACCGCTGCGATGTTCACGCTGGTGGCGCTGTCGGTGAACCGCCAGAGCCGGTTTGATCTCGCGCCCTCCTCAGTGGCGTTCCCGGCCATGATCCAGGCGCTCAAGCCGCTGATTCCCTATGTTCTGGTGATTGCGGTGGTGGTGCTGTTCTACCGGTTTGCCCTGGATGTGACCATGGACGAGTTCTCGGCACCCCGGCTGTTGCCGGTAATCATGCTCGCCATCCTGCTTTATGAACATGTCAGCCTGAAGAACCGCAGGGGCAGGGCGTCTGGCGAGATCAACCACCAGGGCCTGGAGCGCAGTGTCCGGGGGGCGACCAACGACACCACGGCGGAGATTGGCGCGCTGCTGCTGCTACTGGGGCTCTCGGTCAGCATCGGTGGTGTCATTGAGCGCTCCCACATCATGCAGAGCTTTCCCCAGGCCTTCGACAGTGCCTGGTCCGCGATGTTGCTGATGGTGGTGATCCTGGTCATCCTGGGCATGATCATGGATGCCTTCGGCGCCGTTATCCTGGTGACCGCCACCGTGGCCGGTATTGGCTATGCCAGCGGCATTCATCCTGTCCACTTCTGGATGGTCACCCTGGTGGCCTTCGAGCTCGGCTACCTGAGTCCGCCGGTGGCGCTCAACCATCTGCTGACCCGACAGGTGGTGGGCGAAGCCGAGGTCACGGCCGCCCAGCAGGAAACCGGTACCTTCTACCAGCGCCACGAGCGGATCATTCTGCCGCTGATTGCCATGGGCATATCCCTGTTGCTGGTGGCCTTCGCGCCGCTGCTGTTCTACGCCTGATCGCCGGGCACAAAAAAAGCGCCGTGCGTTTGCAGGGCGCCTTTCAGAGGCGGAACTCCAAGCCGGGGTCAGATGAAAGCCTTCATCTGACCCCTTTTTCATTCCGCTAACCTGGAGCCTGAACTTGAAAGCGGGGTCAGAAGAACGCTTTCTTCTGACCCCATGTTCACTTCGAAACTCAGCTCAGCTTCGGACCGGCCTCGACGATGGAGTCGGCCACGTCGAACTTCTTGAAGTTCTCAACGAACTGGGCAATCAGTTCCTGGGCCTTGCCGTCGTAGTAGTCCGGGCTGACCCAGGTCTGGCGCGGGTTCAGCAGTTCGGTATCGACACCCGGCACGTGCTTGGGAACGTCCAGGTTCAGGGCGTCCAGGTGCTCGGTTTCCACGTCGTCCAGGTCGCCGTTCTGGATCGCGGCGATGATGGCACGGGTGGTCGGGATGCTGAAACGGCTGCCTTCGCCGTAGGGGCCACCGGTCCAGCCGGTGTTGACCAGGAATACCTTGCTGCCGAACTCGTCCATGCGCTTCATCAGCAGCTCGGCGTAGACGCCGGCCGGACGCGGGAAGAACGGTGCGCCGAAACAGGTGGAGAAGGTGGACTTCAGTTTGGAAGAAGAGCCCATCTCGGTGGAACCCACCAGGGCGGTGTAGCCGCTCAGGAAGTGGTAGGCCGCCGCTTCACGGTTCAGGATGGACACGGGCGGCAGTACGCCGGTCATGTCGCAGGTCAGGAACACGATGTGGGACGGCTCGCCGGCACGATTCTCGATCACGCGCTTCTCCACGTGCTCCAGCGGGTAGGCGCAACGGGAGTTTTCGGTGAGGGAAACGTCGGTGTAATCCGGTACTCGGGTTTCCTCGTCGATCATCACGTTTTCAACGATGGCGCCGAAACGGATGGCATCCCAGATGATCGGTTCGTTCTTCTGGCTCAGGTCGATGCACTTGGCGTAGCAGCCGC
The DNA here is from genome assembly GCF_039523335.1 of Marinobacter szutsaonensis. Classification (NCBI taxonomy): domain Bacteria; kingdom Pseudomonadati; phylum Pseudomonadota; class Gammaproteobacteria; order Pseudomonadales; family Marinobacteraceae; genus Marinobacter; species Marinobacter szutsaonensis. Next base: position 2,439,106 of record NZ_BAAAFC010000001.1, read on the forward strand.
CTTCGATGTTGAAAACGGTCCCCGTGCCCCAGCCGTGCTCATCGTCACCGATCAGGTAGCGATGCGGATCGGCGGACAGGGTGGTCTTGCCGGTGCCGGACAGGCCGAAGAACAGGCAGGTTTCGCCAGTCTCGCTGACGTTGGCGGAGCAGTGCATCGGCAGCACGTCTTTCTCGGGCAGCAGGAAGTTCTGCACAGAGAACATCGCCTTCTTCATCTCGCCGGCGTAATGCATGCCCGCCAGAAGCACCTTGCGCTTGGCAAAGTTGATGATCACGCAGCCATCGGAGTTGGTGCCGTCACGCTCGGGCACGCACTCGAAGTTGGCGGCGTTGAGGATCTGCCATTCCTGCTTGTCGGCCTGGTTGTAGCTGTCCGGGCGGATAAACAGGTTCTGGCCGAACAGGTTCTGCCAGGCGGTCTCGGTGACCATCTTCACTGGCAGGTAATGTTCGGGATCGGAGCCGACGTGCACGTGGGCTACGAACTGGTCCTTTTCCGCAATGTAGGCTTCAACGCGATCCCACAGGGCGTCGAACTTGTCAGCGTCGAACGGACGGTTGATCGGCCCCCACTGGATGTCGTCGGCGGTGCTGGGCTCCTCGACGATAAAGCGGTCCATAGGAGACCGGCCCGTACGATCACCGGTTTTAACCACCAGTGAGCCGTTGCAAGCCAGCTGGCCTTCGTTACGTGCCAATGCCAGCTCGACCAGTCGTGCTGTACTCAGATCAGTATAAGTGTTGCTCACTTCGACCTCGCCCTCGGGATGTCTTCGTGATTGCCCAGGCCGTCCCCCCAAAATTGACGGAAATCTGAGCAATCGGGTCAATTCAGGCGCGCTATTATGCCAGAGACGCCGGTAAAAAACGACTGCCCTGGAAGCCGCGCCAGCTGGGGCTTCCGGGCAAATATAAGTCCGCGTTCAGTGTAACGTATGACCGGTGAAAAGGTGATCAATGTCATTTCTATCGAAGCGATAGTGAGAATGACAAAACTGGCAATCCATCTCGATGGAGCCCTGTTCCTCCAGGATGCTGTAGCACTCCTCCTTGCCGATGGCTTCCAGAGCGCCAAGGGTCCGCTCCCGGGAGCAGCTGCACCGGAAAGCCACCGGTTCCGGGTCAAACAGGCGCACCGTCTCCTCATGGAACAGCCGGTACAGCAGGGTCTCGCTGTCCAGTTCGAGCAGTTCGTCGGCCTCGACAGTGCGGGCCAGGTGATTGACCCGTTCCCACAGCTCGTCGTCCTCCTCGGTGTGGCCCGGCAGACGCTGAAGCATCAGGCCGGCGGCACCGTTCTCGTCGGCGAACAGGAACAGGCTGGTGGCAAGCTGTTCGGAGCGTTCGAAGTACTCTTCCAGGCAGCCGGCCAGGCTGTTTTCCTCACGGGGCACGACACCCTGGTAGCGCTGGCCCTGGGCCGGGGTGATGGTGATGGCCATGCGCCCCTGGCCCAACAGGGCTTCGAAATCCCCTTCACGGATGGAATGCTCGTCAAACCGGGCCAGCCCGCGGATGTGGCGGTCGTGGCTACACTCGGCCATGAGCGTGCTGATCGGGCCATCGCCCTGGGCCTGCAGTGACAGGGTGCCCTCGAACTTCAGGGAAGAACTCATCAGAACACTGGCAACCAGTGACTCGCCCAGCAGCTCGCGCACGGAATCCGGGTAGGGCGCCTGGCTGCCGATTTCCCGAAAGCTCTCGCCCAGCTGGACCCAGGCACCCCGCACCTGGCTGTGCTCGAAGATAAAGCGTTGGAACTGGTCACGGGATGCCATGGTCTGTCTCCTGGAAATTGAATACTGGAATCGGGGTAAAGGGTTGGTCGGTCCCGCCGGAGCGGGACTCAGATACCGTGCTGTTCGCGGAAGCGCCGGATATCCCGGCGGTCCTTCTTGTTGGGCCGCCGCGCGGGAGGTAGCTGGGCCGCCTGCATGGTTTTACGCTGCCAGGCGAGGTCCTCGCGTTTTTTCACGCTGTCTTCGGTCTCGTGATAGAGCTTCTGGGCCTCGGGTGCACCCCGGCGGCGGTCACTGATGTCGTCAATGATCACCACCTTTTCCTGCCAGCCCAGACGCAGGGTCACCTTGGCGCCGGTTTCCACGATCTTGCCGGGCTTGCTGCGCTGGTTGTTGTAGTGAACCTTGCCGCCCTCGATGGCTTCCTTGGCCAGAGAGCGCGTCTTGTAGAAGCGGGCAGCCCAGAGCCATTTGTCGAGTCGTACCTTCTGATCGTCAGCGTTGGTCGCCGTCATGTCTCCTCACCTGATGAGCGTATGGTCGAATTATAACCGGCTCACCGGTTCGATGGCAGGGGTTGGCGTTGCCGAAGTGCGGGCAGGACTTCGTTGAAATGATGAATGCTCGGGATCTCCGGGTGCCGTTCCCGCGCCGGCTGCCGGCTGTCCGGGGCCAGGATGGCCAGGCATTGGCCAATGCCCCCAGTCCGGGCACTTTCAAGCACGGGGAAGCTGTCGTCCACCATCAGGGTACTCGGAGCGGTGTAAGGAGTTACTGACTTCAGGTCCTGCCAGAACAGGGGATCCTCTTTGGGTTTTCCCAGGTCGTGGCTGGAAACGATGCTGTCCACATAGCGATCAAGCCCGGTGCGCTCCAGCTTCAGGGCCAGCGGATCGGGGTGGCAGTTGGTCACGATCACCGAACGCAACCCGGCGGCCTTGAGGGCTTCGAGAAAATCCGTGACGTGAGGGCGGTAACCGATGCGGTCACCCACTTCGGCCTTGAGCCCGGTAATATCAACCGACAGTTTCTCGCTCCAGTAATCGGTGCAGTACCAGTTCAGGGAGCCCCGCTCGGCCATGATCATGGGGATCAGGGTGTCCTTTGCCTGCTGCGGGTGCAGGTCAAACTCCTCGGCATAGCGCCGGGGCAGATGCTCGAGCCAGAAGTGATTGTCGAAGTGCAGGTCGAGCAGGGTTCCGTCCATATCGAGGAACACCGTCTCAACGGAAGACCAATCCACCATAAACAAAACAGCCTGAAGAGATTTTCTTCAGGCTGCCGGAGAATACCGGCCAAGACAAGCCGGAAAAGTACGGATTTGTGGGGATCAGTTGCCGGACTGTTCCACTGTTTCCGGTTTCTTGCCGGTGCGGGTGCAGCCGAGGCAGCGTACGAAAGTGGCCTTGGCCGGGCCTACCACCAGAACTTCGCCGGCTTCACCGGCGTTGCCGCCGAGCGCGGAGAACGGCAGGGATACCAGATAAACGGCGCTGCCAATAATGGTGGTGGCCAGCAGGGCAGGGCGAACAAAGAGCGCGTCTCCGGTCATGGCCAGTGCAGACGGTGTCTCATCCACGGCCTGGGCGTGGCCAACGGATGAGAAAGCCATCAGGCAGGCTGCCAGGGTGGCCATGAGTGTGCGGGAAATCTTGCGGGTCATTGTACTGTCTCCTGAACTTTGTCGGCCCTGTTGATGCTCGGTTTTGGCAATATCGGCATGAGGGTCGGACATTTAAAGGACGACCCTATTGTAGACCGTGAGCATTAATCCTCTGTTAACTATGAATCATATTTGCGCATTTTCAAACGATTTTTCGTTGCAAAATGTGCTCAGCGCTGGCATTTCGGACAATAGACCGTGGAGCGGTTGTTCATGCGGATCTCCTTGAGGGTAGCGGAGCATTCCTTGCAGGCTTCACCGCCCCGGCCATAGACCAGCAGGGACTGGGCAAAATAGCCGGGCTTGCCATCACTGTTCACAAAGTCCCGCAGGGTGGTACCGCCCATCAGGATCGCGGCGCTCAGGGTCTCCCGGATCGCTTCGGCGAGCCGGTGGTAGCGGTCCAGGCTGATCCGGCCGGCCTTGCGTTTGGGGTGGATCCCGGCTTTGAACAGGGCCTCATTGGCGTAGATGTTGCCCACGCCCACCACCACGTGGTTGTCCATGATGAAGGACTTCACCGGCGTCTGCTTGCCCCGGGATAGCCGGAACAGCAGCGCGCCGTTGAATTCCGGTGACAGCGGCTCCGGGCCCAGATTCGCGATCAGCGGGTGACTGGCGGCGGTTTCGGTCCAGAGCCAACAGCCGAAGCGGCGGGGATCGTTGAAACGCAGGATCACGCCGGAGGCAAGTGCCAGGTCAATGTGGTCATGGCTTTGGGGCGGGGCGTTGTCGGTAATGACACGCAGGCTGCCGGACATGCCCAGATGCACAATCACCGTGCCGCCATCGAGGTTGATAAAAAGGTACTTGGCGCGCCGGTCCACGCTGCGGATGATCTGGCCTCTCAGCCGTTCGGGCAGATCGTCCGGAACCGGCCAGCGCAACCGGCCATTACGCACGACAACATCGGTGATGGTTTCGCCTTCGCAGTGGGGCGCAATGCCCTGGCGGGTAGTTTCAACTTCGGGTAATTCGGGCACGCGGGCGATCTCCGGTGGTCTGCAGCGGGCAGTGTTACCAAACAGGGCAGACAAGTGTAATCAGTAACAAAATTTCGGCCAAATTCGGTTGTTGCAGCGAACACCTGTACGCTAAAGTTGGTGTGTTGGTTTGTTTCCCCTTCGAGTGTTTGCGAAATACCCCGATGTATCGCCCGCCGAACGGCTGCAAGCCGCCGATCTGATTTTGAGGACATACTATGTGGTTCAACGGTCTCCTTGACCTCTCGGTGCCGCAACTGATCCTGGTTGCCTTGGCCCTGACGCACGTCACCATCGTAAGCGTGACGCTTTACCTACACCGCCATTCCGCCCATAACTCGCTGGATCTGCATCCGGCACTGGCGCATTTTTTCCGGTTCTGGCTGTGGCTGACCACCGCCCAGAACACCAAGGAGTGGACGGCGATCCATCGCAAGCACCACGCCAAGTGTGAAACCGAGGATGACCCCCACAGCCCGGTGGTTCTGGGCATCCGGAAAGTGCTCCTTGAAGGCGCCGAACTCTACGCCGAGGCGGCTACCCCGGAAACCCTGCAGCGCTATGGCCAGCGCACCCCGGAAGACTGGGTTGAGCGCAAGATCTATACCCCGCACAAGCATCTGGGCATCGTCATCCTGGCAGCACTCAATCTGATGCTGTTCGGCGTGCACGGTATCTGGATCTGGGCGGTGCAGATGCTCTGGATTCCGGTCTGGGCGGCCGGCGTGGTCAATGGCATCGGCCATTACCTCGGCTACCGCAACTTCGAGTGCGCGGACAATGCCCGCAACATCTCCCCGATCGGCATCCTGATCGGCGGTGAGGAGCTGCACAACAACCATCACACCTACCCGAACTCCTCCAAGCTGTCCCGTCGCTGGTACGAGGTGGACATTGGCTGGGGCTACATCCGCCTGTTCCAGCTGTTCGGCCTGGCCAAACCCAAGGGTTACCGCCCCATCGCCCATTACGTGCCGGGCAAGCAGGACGTGGATGTGGAAACCGTAATGGCTATTGCCAACAACCGGTTCGACATCATGCGCCAGTACCGCAAGCGGGTGATGGAGCCGGTCCTGCGCCAGCAGAAAGCGCTGATGGATGACGAAATCCGCCCGCGCTATCGCAAGCTCAAGCGCCTGCTGTCACGGGAAGCCACGCTGATCCACCCGCGGGAGAAAGAGCACCTGGAAACCGTGCTGGAGCGGCACGAGATCCTCAGGCAGATCTACGAAAAGAGCCACGAACTCCAGGCGCTGTGGCGCCAGCGCGGGCTCAAGCCCCAGGAAAAACTGCAGGCGCTGATGGACTGGTGCAAGGATGCGGAAGCCAGCGGCATCCGCTACCTCGAAGAGTTCGCCGCGCACCTGCGGGCCTACTCGCTGCGGCCGGCGGCCTGAGCGGGCATCCATAAAAAAGGGGTCGGAAGAAAACTTTCTTCCGACCCCCGCCTTCCCGGGGTCTGATGAACGCTTTCATCTGACCCCCGTTTCATCTCCTTACTTCAGCGCCTCCAGCTTGTCCACATACTGCTGCATCGCATCATCCTTCGACATGCCCTTGAGCTTGTCCCAGGCGTCATACTTGGCGCGGCCGACAAAATCCATCATGCCCGGACGCTTACCGGAAACATCGCCCTCGGTGGCTTGCTTGTACAGGGCATAGAACTCCAGCTTCATCTCGTTGGACGGCTTGAAATCGCCTTCGGCGGTCTGGATGTAGTTTACCGCTTCGTCGAACTTGGCTTTCAGGTCACTCATGGGATTCTCCTTGGGGTTGATCGTTCTGTCCTGAGGTGGATGCTGGGAGTATAGACAGAGGGTGAATGGGCGTCATTGACCGGCTTGTCTTTTGGTAAAGGAATCAACGCCATTCCGACTGGTTTGGCAAAACTTTGCCCGTGTCACATTGCTGGCGATATCTGGCCAATTTTGGCTTGAGTATCCGCAGGCACCTGTGTAGAGTTTCGGCCGTTGCTTGCCAGGAGGGCAGGTACAAGGGATTGAATAACTGCAAATGATTTGCACAGGGAGCACACCAGCATGTCTTCTAAAGACGGTTCCGTCGCGCCTAAAGAGCGCATCAATATCAAGTATGTCCCCGCCACCGGTGATCAGCAGGCAGAAACCGAACTGCCGCTGAAGATGTTCGTGGTCGGCGATTTCAAGGGTCATGCTGAAGAAACCCCCATCGAAGACCGCAAGGCCATTTCCGTCGACAAGAACAATTTCCGTTCCGTCATGAAGGAATCCGGCCTGACCCTTTCCACTGCTGTATCCAACAAGCTCGAAGATGGCTCTGATGACCTGCCGGTCAATCTGGAGTTCCAGGGGCTTGAGGATTTCTCCCCGGACAGCATCGCCCGCCAGGTGCCCGAGCTGAAAAAGCTGATTGAACTGCGCGAAGCCCTCGTTGCCCTGAAGGGGCCGCTGGGTAATGTGCCGTCGTTCCGTTCCAAGCTGCAGGAGCTGCTTGACGACGAGCAGGCCCGGGACAAGCTGCTGGCCGAACTGGAACTGGCCACAGACGGCGAGTAATCGCTTCCACGCCGCAACGCGGCGAACAATTCTGAAAATCAATCACGTACTGAAGGGATGTGGTATGTCTGATACTGCTGTGCAGCAATCTGCTGCCTCCGAATCCGTAGCAGAGGGGTCCTTGCTGGACCAGGTGATGGCCAACAGCCGCATGGCGCCGGCCGATGAAGGGTACGATGTGGCCCGCAAAGGGGTGGCCACGTTCATTGCCAACTTGCTGAAAAGCGATGAAAAAGGCCAACCGGTCAACAAGGCTCTGGTGGACCAGATGGTGGTCGAGCTGGACCGCAAGATCAGCGCTCAGATGGATGAGATCCTGCACTCCCCGAAACTGCAGGAACTGGAGTCCTCCTGGCGCGGCCTGAAACTGATGGTGGATCGCACCGATTTTCGCGAGAACATCAAGGTGGATATCCTGCATGCCACCAAGACCGAGCTGCTGGAAGACTTCGAATTTGCCCCGGAGGTGACCCAGACCGGCTTTTACAAGCACATCTATGCGGCCGAGTATGGTCAGTTCGGTGGTGAGCCGGTGGGCGCCATCGTCGGCAACTATGCCTTCAGCCCGTCCACGCCGGATATGAAACTTCTGCAGTACGTGTCGTCGGTTGGCGCCATGTCCCACGCGCCGTTCCTGTCCTCGGTCGCCCCGTCCTTCTTCGGTGTCGACAGCTACCAGGAACTGCCGGCCATCAAAGAGCTGAGTGCGGTTTTCGAAGGCCCGAAATACGCCAAGTGGCGTTCCCTGCGGGAATCCGAAGATGCCCGATACCTGGGCCTGACGGCGCCGCGCTTCCTGCTGCGGGTACCTTACGATCCCACGGAAAACCCGGTGCGCAGCTTCAACTACAAGGAAGACGTGTCCGGTGACCATGAGCACTACCTGTGGGGCAACACCTCCTACCTGCTGGCCACGCGCCTGACCGAGAGCTTCGCCAGGTACCGCTGGTGCCCGAACATCATCGGTCCCCAGAGTGGTGGCGCGGTGGAAGATCTGCCGGTACACACCTTTGAATCCTTCGGCCAGCTGGAAGCCAAGATCCCGACCGAGGTGCTGATCACCGACCGCCGCGAGTACGAACTGGCGGAAGAAGGCTTCATCGCCCTGACCATGCGCAAGGGCAGTGACAACGCCGCGTTCTTCTCTGCCAATTCGGTACAGAAGCCGAAGCAGTTCCCGAACACCAAGGAAGGCAAGGAAGCGGAGACCAACTACAAGTTGGGCACCCAGTTGCCATACATGATGATCGTGAACCGCCTGGCCCACTACATCAAGGTACTGCAACGCGAGCAGATCGGTTCCTGGAAGGAGCGCCAGGACCTGGAGCGGGAACTGAACACCTGGATTCGCCAGTACGTGGCCGACCAGGAAAACCCGCCGGCAGACGTCCGCAGCCGCCGCCCTTTGCGTGCTGCGAAGGTGGAAGTCTCTGATGTGGAAGGCGATCCGGGCTGGTACCAGGTATCCCTGGCGGTGCGTCCGCACTTCAAGTACATGGGCGCGAACTTTGAACTCTCGCTGGTTGGCCGACTGGACAAGGATTAATCCGTGTTCGGCGGCACCGGAACTGACGACGTTCGCAACACCGGCAGCCTGTTTGAACGGCTTGAACAGGCGTCGGCCCCGGCTGGGCAAGGTATGGGTGAACTGACCCATGTGGTGGAATCCATCAAGCGCCATCTGGTACGCCTGCTGAATGCCCATCCGGGCAACAGCAGCAGCGCACCGGATCTTGGCTTGCTGGATTTCAACGACGCCACTTTGGGTACCCATGACCTGAGCATCCAGATCGTCGGAGCCATTCGTCAGTGCATTGAGAAGTTTGAGCCGCGGGTTAAGCGGGTGGATGTGGTGGGCATGCCACCGGGCCCTGACCCGCTGCAGTTGAAGTTCCAGGTGACGGTCTACCTGAACGTTGCGGGAAGCGATGATCGGACGACCATAGACCTGGTTTTGGATGATAAGCGGTACTACCGCGTGATTTAGCATCATGGGTAGTATTCTGCAGGCAAGGATGAGAGCGAGGGTGTGGTTGACCTTTCCAAAAGTGTGCGGAGCCATGGATGGCGGAGCTCAAGCGCCCCATGGATGGGCTTGAAGCGTCTTTTGGAAAGGTCAACCACACCCTTGCTCGGGGCCAGACTAGTGGTGCAGTAGCAATGAAGTTAAATCGCTTTTACAGGGACGAGTTGAGCTTTCTGCGGGTGCAAGGCAGGGAATTTGCCGAAGCACACCCGCAGCTCACCCGCTTTCTGTCCGAACAGAGCACCGACCCGGATGTAGAGCGTTTGCTGGAGGGCTTTGCCTTCCTGACCGGCAAACTGCGGGAAAAAGTCGAGGACGAATTTCCGGAGCTGACCCATTCGTTGCTGAACATGCTCTGGCCCAACTACCTGCGGCCAGTGCCCAGCTGCACCATCATGCGTTTTGATCCGCAGCTGCATGCCATCAGTGAGCGTCAGGTGGTGGATCGTCATACCGAGATCAAGAGCCGTCCCCTGGGCGATTCCACCCGTCAGACTCAATGCCGGTTCCGGACCTGCCGGGCAGTGGACGTGTTTCCCATCAGTGTGGCGGGGGCGAGCGCCGAGCATTCGCGGGAAGTGTCTTCTGTCACCGTGAATCTGGCCCTGCATACCGACCAGCCGCTGAATGGTATCGGCCTCGAGAGCCTGCGGTTTTATCTGGGTGGTGACACTCACACGGCAGAGACCCTGTACCTCTGGCTGAACCATTATCTCAGCCGGATAGAGCTGGTGGTGGGGGACAGTGTGTTCAGTCTGCCATCGGCCCTTTTGCAGCCGGTCGGCTTTGCGGCAGATGAGGCGATTCTGCCCTATCCCAAGAATGCCTATTCCGGTTACCGGATTATTCAGGAGTACCTGATTTTCCCGGAGGCCTTCCGGTTTGTCGACGTCACCGGGCTGAAATCCAGGTTGCCCGCGGCGCAGGCCGATGAGATCAGCCTGCGTTTCCATTTCAGCCGGATTCTGCCGCCGGACACCCGGGTGACCCGGAATTCCCTGCAGTTGTACTGCACCCCGGCGGTGAACCTGTTCAGTCACGAAGGCGAGCCGGTGGACCTGAACGGTCGCCAGACCGAATACCGTATCTCACCGTCCAGTCGCTGCCCGGAGCATTATGAGGTGTTCAGCATCGAGCAGGTGGAGGGTTGGCTGGAGGGCCGGTCTGGCCGCGGCGAGCCGCGCATCTACACGGCGTTCGAGAGCTTTCAGCACGAGGTGGAGCGGGATAGGGGGCGCACTGCGCTGTACTACCGGGTTCGCACCCGCGAGAGCGTGCGAGGTGATGGTTTTGATCACTACATTTCATTTGTTCGCGGTGATGAAACCGAGTGCCTGAACCGCCAGGAAGCGGTGTCACTCACGCTCACCTGCACCAACCGGCAACTGCCCCAACAGCTGGCCGTGGGTGAAGTCTGTATGGCCACCGAAAGCACGCCGGCATTTGCGGCCTTCAGCAACATCACGCGACCCACGGCGACCTTGCGCTCGACGCTCGACGGCAGCCTGCTGTGGACGCTTATCTCCAACCTGTCGCTGAACTATCTGTCCATGCTGGATGTCGACGCCCTGCGCACCGTACTGCGGGTGTATGACTTCCGCGCGTTGGTGGACCGTCAGGCTGAGCGGGTCTCCCAGAAGCGGCTGGCGGGTATAAGCGGCATTGTTACCAAGCCGGTCGACCGGATGATCCGGGGGCTACCGGTGCGCGGTATCCGCTCAGAGCTGCAGTTGGATCAGCAGGGGTTTGCCAGTGAGGGCGACCTTTACCTGTTCGGCACGGTGCTGAGCCAGTTTTTTGCGCTTTACGCGAGCATTAACGCTTTTCACCAACTGGAAGTGGTGAATACAGAGAATCAGGAACGGTACACATGGACGTTACAGCAAGGTCAGCAGCCGCTGATGTAGCCGGGCTGGAACCCGTTCTGGGCAATGCGCGGCGATACAGTTTTTTTCAGTTGGTGGACCTGATTCACCGGCACCACGGTGATGATCTGGAGCGTGCGGGGAACGACGAACCACGTCAGGAGCGCATCCGGTTTTCCGCCTCCGCGGGTCTGGGCTTTCCCGGCAGTGATGTGGTGTCGGCGCTCTCGCCGGAGCATGAGCATGCGCCCTACCAGATGGAAGTCAGTTTTCTGGGGTTGCACGGTTCCCAGTCGCCCCTGCCGGGTTACTACCTGGAGGATCTGGCCTGGGAAGCCGGGCAGAACCTTGGCGTGCGTCGGCATTTTCTGGATTTTTTTAACCACCGGCTGGTAACCCTGTTCCACCGAGCCTGGCGCAAATACCGGTATTACATTCGCTTTCAGCCCGAGGCCAGCGATGGTTTTTCGGAGCTGGTCTTTGCCCTGACCGGACTGGGCGACAGCCGGTTGCGGGAAGCGACGCCGGTTAACTGGTCCAAAATGCTGGCTTATGCCGGCCTGATGGCGGGCCGGAGCCGATCGCCGGAAGTGGTCAGCGGCATCGTCGCCCATTGTTTTGATCTGGACGACGTCAGCATCGAGCAGTGGGTGCTGCGCAAAGTGGACATCGCCCGGGCCCAACAGACCTCCCTGGGCAGGGCCAACGCCGCCCTGGGTGAAGACACCCTGGTGGGCTCGCGCATCCGGGATCGCAGCGGCAAGTTCGTACTCCGGCTACGCAACCTGGCCCGGCAGCGATTCGCGGATTTCCTGCCCAACGGCCGGGATCACCAGCGCCTGGTCAAACTGGTGGAATTCACCACCCGGGAGCAGCTGGCCTATGACTTGGAGTTGCAGATGCGGCCGAAAGACATCCGGCCGATGGAGCTGGGAGAGGATGTGAGGCTCGGTTGGAACTCCTTTGTAACCCCGGAACGGGCCCGCCAGAGACCGGCAGTACGGATACAGATCAGACGTTAGGGCAGGGAGCCAGAGACGTGGCACATCAGACAGCAGAACTCACACTGGTGATCACCAACCCCACCGAAACCGGCGGTGGTGCCAGTATTGAGCACAGTTTCGACAATGCGGGTGGTTCCATCGGCACCGCAGCCAGTGATACCTGGAAACTATCCCCCCATCGAACCGGTGCGGTGCCCGGCCATGCAGAAGTCCGTTATCACGATGGCGGTTTCTGCCTGATTGACCGCAGTGGTCGCACCTATATCAACAGCAACAGTCAGCCGGTGGGCCGTGGCCGCCGCGCTAGGCTGAGCCACGGCGATACCGTAACGATTGGCCGCTACCAGATACGGGCGGAGCTGTCCTGCGTCCCGGAAAGCGGTGGCGAAATGGAAGATGGCCTTGGCGATCATCATGGGCTGCTAGATAGCTCTGAGAGCGACCTGAGACGCGTCACCACTGAGCAGAATCAGCCCGAAGGCCGGGAGCCATTGGAAGGTCTGCAATCGGCCGCAGGCGACCAGGTCAGTAGCGATCCGCTGGCGCAGTGGCAGCAAAAGTCTGGCCATCCGGATGAGGAAGCCCCTGAGCTGCTGGCCAGTGACCGGGCCTGGTTTGCCCGTTCATCCGAGGTCACCGATGAGTATCGCGAGAACCGGGATGTGGCCATGGGCCTGCCGGTAACCCCGCAACGCGAACATAAGGAACGACAGGGAATGCCCGAAAGCATACGAAATCCGCAGGAGGTCAGCCGCCAGCACATCAGTGGTGCGCCGCTGCTTCGGGGGCTGGATGCTGATATTGATTTTGCCGACAGCGACGAGATGCGCCTGTTTCTGGAAGAAGCCGGTCAAACCCTCAAGGCCACGGTGGAGGGATTGCTGGCGCTGCATCAGGGTGAAGACAGCCGCCATCAGGCTCTGCGCACACGCTTGCAGCCCATCGAGGATAACCCGCTGCGCCTGGCTAATGACTATCCCGAAACCATCCAGACCCTGTTTGCTGCCCAGCGCAGCCCGGTGCATCTGTCAGCCCCTGCCGCGGTCCGGGAGAGCCTGGAAAGCCTGAACCATCACCAACAGGCCACCCGTGAAGCCATTCGCGCGGCGCTGGAGGCCATTTTGCACGCCTTCTCACCGGAAGCGTTGCTGCGCCGGTTTCACGGCTACCGCAGAGGGCTTCAGGACAACGAAGACGAAGGCCGCTGGGCCTGGGACATGTACCGACATTATTACCGTGAACTGAAATCCAGTCGTCAGCAGGGGTTTGAACGCCTGTTCCAGGAAGTGTTCGACCAGGCTTACGACCAACACTTGCGCCAGTTACAGAGGGAGAAACTGTTGTGAAGTACTGCAAATGGAGCTTGCTGGTTGTTGCTTTGATTCTGGGGGGATGCAGCACCCCGTATAACGCGGTCACCAAGACCGCCAAGGTGCTTTGGAATCCCGACATTCCCGTGGGTTACCCGGAAGACCTGCCCAGCCGGGTAGATCTGACCATGCTGGCGGAATCGGACGTGAACCCGAACGGATCCCTGGCGCCGACACCCATCGCGTTTCAGGTGATCGAGCTGCGGGATAGCTCCTTGTTGATGGCCGGTGATTTCGACCAGTTGCTGAACGACCTGGAGGATTCACTGGGCCAGAACTATGTCGGCCATAGCGATTACAGCCTGGTGCCCGGCCAGTTCAGGTTTGTGGAACCGTTTGAGGTGAGTGAAGACACCCGGTACATCGGTGTGATCGCCTTTTATGCCTACCCGAACCTGTCCCAGTGGAAGAAGGTTGTAAAGGTCGATCCGATTGGCGGGCGCTACCACCTGCTGGTGAATTTGCGTGAGCGCGAAGTTCAACTCAGACGGTCGGATGAAAGCTGATGGCAATGACGAATCGAGTGGTCTGGAGTGATGGGCTGTTCATCAAACCCCAGCACTTCCAGCAACAGCAACGCTATATGGAACACCAGATTAACGAGCGGGCTCTGGCCGTCTCGGATTATCTGTTCGGGTTCAGTGATCTGGAGCTGAGCGCTGAGTACCTGAGCTTTGGCCGGGTCGGATTGGTGCGGGCCTCCGGACTGTTTCCGGACGGCACCCGGTTCAATCTGCCCCAGGACGATGTGATGCCGGAGCCTCTGGAAATTACCGACGCCTCGGTGGCCAACCAAGTGGTCTATCTGGCGTTGCCGTTGGGGAGCGACAATCTGGCCGAAGTCGAATGGCCGGAGGTGCCCGTGGCCGGTCGATTCCGGGCGCAAACGGTGGAAATCCGCGACCTGCACTCCATCGACGGGGATGCCCACTCCATCGATGTGGGCCGGGTAGCACCGCGCCTGATGCTGGAGCGCGAAGACCGCAGTGCCTATGCGGCGCTCGCCATTGGCCGGATCCTGGAAAAACGCCCCGACGGAAGCCTGGTGATGGACCCGAACTTCCTGCCGACCATGCTCAGTGTGCGTTCTGCACCAAGGCTGCAGCGTTTTGTTGGTGAAATGGCGGGATTGATGCAGGAACGCGCCCGCAACATTGCCGAAAGGGTTGGCGCACCGGGGCAGGGCGGCGTGGCGGATGTGTCCGATTTCATGTTGCTGCAGATGCTGAACCGGGCGCACCCGAAATTCATGCACCTGGCCCGGCTGCGCCAGCTGCACCCGGAGCGACTGTACGAGGCGCTTCTGGAGCTGTGTGGCGAGCTGGTGACTTTTACCGATGAAAGCCGGTTGCCCAAGGAGTTCACTCCCTACGACCACGATCTGCCGGAGGGCTGCTTCAGCCCGCTGATGCAGATTCTGCGGCAGGCGCTGAGCACCGTACTGGAGCCACGGGCCTTGTCCATTGCATTGCAGCAACGCCAGTACGGCCTCACAGTAGCGCCGGTACAGGATGGTCAGTTGATGAGCGACGCCGAGTTCATTCTGGCGGTCAAAGCCGATATGCAGCTGGATGACCTGCGCAAGCAGTTTGTGCAGCAGTGCAAGGTGGCCTCGGTGGAGAAAATCCGCGATCTCATCAGTCTGCAACTGCCGGGCATTCCGCTATCAGCACTGCCGGTGGCCCCACGTCAGCTGCCGTATCACGCCGGTTTTGTTTACTTCCGCCTGGACGACCAGAGTCAGGCCTGGCAGATGCTCGACAACGCCAGCGGCTTTGCTTTCCACGTGGCGGGCAGCTACCCGGGGCTGGAAATGCAATTCTGGGCAATCAGGAGCTAAATCATGGCAGATGCACCGGTAATGGACAGACCAGGTAGCACCGGGGATTCGGGTGATCGTGCATTCAGCGACCTTTTGTTTGCCGATAACGGCGCCCGGAACTCCCGGATCGAATCCGGTGACAGCCACTTCCAGCTTCGGGGCCTTGCGGACAACCGGCTGATCGATGCCGCCACGCCCCTGCTGGGGTTGGTGATCCGGGTGCGGCGGCTGGCGAATTTCCGCGGGGTGGAGTCTCTGTACCAACAGGTGGTGGACGAAGTGGCTGCCGTGGACCGGGAACTGGTGGAGCAGGGCTATGAGCGCCCCACGGTCGTGGCCTATCGCTACGTACTCTGCGCCTTTATTGATGAGGCCGTGCTAGGCACGGACTGGGGTGCCCACAGTGTCTGGTCCCAGCACTCGCTGCTCAGCCGGTTCCACAACGAGACCTGGGGCGGCGAGAAGGTGTTCGCCATCCTGGCCCGTATGGAGAAGGAACCGACCCGTTACCGGGACATGCTGCAGTTCATCTACCTGTGTCTGTGCCTGGGGTTTGAAGGTCGTTACAAGGTCATGGAAAACGGTCGGGATGAATACGAGCAGGTCGTCCGTGGCCTCTATGACCAGCTTCGGGAACTGCGCGGTGACCGGGATAGCCGGCCCCTGGCGGATGCTTCGGAAAACGTTGCCCCGGCCCGCAATCGGTTGCGCACCGGATTGCCCATCTGGCTGATTGGGGGCCTTTTTGTGGCTGCCATGGCCGGAATTTACCACTTGTACAGCATTGCGCTGAACGAACGCATCAGGGGCGTGCTCAGCGTACTGGACCAACTACCGAAATAAGGAAATCACTGTGATTCGGGTAGACTTGCCGGCGCTGATCGGGCGCCTCAACGACATTTCACGCCAGGCCCTGGAAGCCTCCGCCGCCCTGTGCATCAGCCGTCAGGGCGCCGAGATTACCCCGGCACACCTGCTGTTCAAACTGCTGGAAACGCCGTTCTCCGACGTGCGCCAGATCTTGGAACACACCGGCATCAACCACCAGCAATTGCAGCCGCTGGTCGGCGACAGTCTGAACGGCGAAGCGCAAAGTGCCGAGCCGTACCCCTCGTTCTCGCCGCTGCTGGTGGAACTGATGCAGGACGCCTGGCTGCTGGCCTCCACCGAACTGGGCCACACCGAATTGCGCTCCGGCGCGGTATTCCTGGCGCTGCTGATGAATGCCGACCGCTACCTGATGCCCCGGGTGGCCCAGGCCCTGGTGGACATCAACCGGGAACAGCTGCGCAAACAGTTTGACCGGGTCACCGAAGGTTCTGTGGAGCGTCCGCAACTGGCGGAAAATGGTGCCGGGAAACCGGTGGCTGAGACGGACATGGATCCGCTCAAACGCTACGCCACCGACTTCACCAAGCTGGCCCGGGAAGAAAAACTGGACCCGGTGGTATGCCGGGACGCGGAAATCGACCAGATGATCGACGTCCTTTGCCGTCGTCGCAAGAATAACCCCATCGTGGTGGGTGACGCCGGCGTGGGTAAAAGCGCCGTGGTGGAAGGTCTGGCCCTGCGTATTGTGACCGGGGACGTACCGGACCGCCTGAAAAACGTCGAACTCTGGACTCTCGACATGGGCGCCCTGCAGGCCGGTGCCTCGGTCAAAGGCGAGTTTGAGAAGCGCCTCAAAGGCGTGATCGAAGCGGTCAAAGGCTCCGCCACCCCGATCATCCTGTTCATCGACGAAGCCCATGCCCTGATTGGTGCCGGCAACAGCGAGGGCGGCTCGGACGCCGCCAACCTGCTGAAACCGGCCCTGGCCCGCGGCGAGCTGCGCACGATCGCTGCGACCACCTGGCGCGAGTACAAGAAATACTTCGAAAAAGACCCGGCCCTGAGCCGCCGCTTTCAGCCGGTGGCCTTGGATGAGCCGACCCCGGGCGAAGCCGTCCACATTCTCCGCGGCTTGCGCAATGTCTATGAAAAAGCCCATCAGGTTCTGATCGCCGACAGTGCTCTGAAAGCCGCTGCCGACCTGTCTGCCCGCTACCTGGCCGGCCGCCAGCTGCCGGACAAAGCCATCGACGTTCTGGACACTGCGTGCGCCCGGGTCAGCCTGAACCTGCGCACACCGCCCCGTCGGCTGAGCCATGTACGCAGCGAGTTGCACCAGCTGGCCATGGAGCAGGACCTGCTGAGGCGGGAACATACTCTCGGCCAGACCGTGGACGCAGAAAGAGAGCAGGAACTGGAGCATCGCATTGCCGAACTCATCGCCGAATCCGAGGCCCTGGAACAAAGCTGGAACGACCAGCGCGAACTGGTGGCCCGACTGGTGGAGATCCGCGAACAACTGCTGATTGGTGAAGCTGAGGAAGTTACACCCGAAGAGTCCGACTTTGAGTTGGTCGAGAGCGGTGCGGAAGAACGTCCGGATCTGAAAAGCGAAGCCGCCGCCATCGAACAGGAACTAGCCGAACTCCAGGCCGACGAACCCCTGGTCCATGCCCGCGTCGACGCTCGTCAGGTCGCTGAAGTCATCGCCGACTGGACTGGTATTCCGGTCAACCGCATGACCACCGACGAACTGGAGAAAATTACCCACTTGCCGGTATACCTGCAGGCCCACATCAAAGGCCAGGACACCGCCATT
Source organism: Marinobacter szutsaonensis (assembly GCF_039523335.1). Lineage (NCBI taxonomy): Bacteria > Pseudomonadati > Pseudomonadota > Gammaproteobacteria > Pseudomonadales > Marinobacteraceae > Marinobacter > Marinobacter szutsaonensis. Next base: position 2,456,764 of record NZ_BAAAFC010000001.1, read on the forward strand.
GACTGCCTGCACCAGCACCTGCTCACCGCCCGCGCCGACCTGCGCCGGCCCGGCCGCCCCATGGGGGCCTTCCTGCTGGTGGGCCCGAGTGGCGTGGGTAAAACTGAAACCGTGGTGCAACTGGCCGAACTGCTCTACGGCGGCCGACAGTTCCTCACCACCATCAACATGTCCGAATACCAGGAGAAACACACCGTCTCCCGCCTGATCGGCTCACCCCCGGGCTACGTCGGCTTTGGCGAAGGCGGCATCCTCACCGAAGCTATCCGCCAGAAGCCCTATTCCGTGGTGCTGCTAGACGAAGTTGAAAAAGCCCACCCGGAAGTCCTCAACCTGTTCTACCAGGCCTTCGACAAAGGCGAACTGGCGGACGGAGAAGGCCGGTTGATCGACTGCAAAAACGTGGTCTTCTTCCTGACCTCTAACCTCGGCTACCAGACCATCGTCAACCACGCCGAAGAGCCGGAGAAGATCGAAGAAGCCTTGTACCCGGAACTGGCCAACTTCTTCAAGCCGGCGCTACTGGCGCGTATGGAAGTGGTGCCATACCTGCCTCTGGGCGAAGACACCCTCAACCGCATCGTCGGCGACAAACTCCAGCGCCTGGCTGACCAGATCAAAGCCCGTTACCACACCGAGGTGGAACTGGATGATGGCCTGGTCGAAGCCATCCGCAGCCGCGCCACCAGAAGCGAAAACGGCGCACGGATGCTGGAGTCGATCATTGAAGGCGAACTGCTGCCACCGGTGTCGCTGGCGTTGCTGGAAAAACTGGCTGCCAGGGAGCCGGTGACGAAGGTCACACTCGGTGTGGAAGAGAACAAATTTTCAGGAACCGTCGCTTAGCCTGGAGGCCTCCTGAATCGTAGCGCACCGTGAGGTTGAGCTTTCCAAAACCCTGCGGAGCCATGGATGGCGGAGCGGAGCCTACAGGGATGTATTCACGGCATGTTTTGGAAAGCCACCCCGCAGGATGCGCGGGCGACGAACTCCTAAGTAATCATTTTGGAAACAGAAACATGGGAAGGATGCAGAAGGAACTGCACACCGGCATCGATCTGGCGGTGGCACTGATCAAACAGGACACCCTGCCAGCGCTGTTGAACACCGCCACCCGCCAACTCGAAAACGCCTTCGGACTCAGCAAATGCTGGGCCCTGGAGCTCGATCTCAGCGGCCGGACCCTGCACTGCACCAAACTGGACGAGGCGGGCGAATTCGACTGCAACGACTTCAGCCACCCCTTCGCCCACGTACTGCAGACCGGCCAGCCGCGGGAACTCACCCGCGCCGCCAGCTATCGCCTGGACCACGCCGGCTTCCAGGCTCTCCTCGAGCTCAGTGGACGGCCAAGAAGCTTCTGGCTGGAACCTCTCAAAGGCCAAGATGGCCGCACCCTCGGCATGCTTGTTCTGTGCGGCGACCATCCTGACTGGCAGGGCATCGTCACGCAGCCACTATACAGCGGCCTGAAACAACTGCTGGTGCATCAATGGATCCGCCAGCTGCAAACCCGTGATCAGGTGTGGCAACGGCGGCTGCTCAAACGTTCCCTCGACCACCTGCACGATGCAGAAACCCTGCGCCGGCGCTGCGAACAGCTGGCCCATACCCTTGTGGGTAACTCCGAAGCCATGGTTAACCTGCGGGCCCAGGTAGTGCGTGCCGCCGGCAGCCAGCTGTCGGTGCTGATCCAGGGTGAAACCGGCTGCGGCAAAGACGTAGTGGCCCGTGGCATCCATGACATGTCTGAGCGGGCAAACGGCCCCATGGTCGTGGTCAACTGTGCCGCCATCCCGGACACCCTGCTGGAAAGTGAACTGTTCGGCCACACCAAAGGCGCTTTCTCCGGCGCGGACCAGGCCAAAGGGGGGCTGCTGGCCCAGGCTAACGGCGGCACCCTGTTCCTGGATGAAATTGGTGACATGCCCATGGCCCTGCAATCGAAATTGCTGCGGGTGCTGGAAAGCCGCCAGTTCCGCCCCCTGGGCGCCCGGGAGGAACAGCACTCCGATTTCCGGCTGGTGGCCGCTACCCATCAGCCCCTGCAGGAGGGGATTGGGGAAGGCCGTTTCCGCCGGGACCTGTTCTACCGGCTTAGCCAGTTCCCCCTGCGGGTATTGCCCCTGCGTGAGCGCAGCGAGGACCTGGAAGCACTAAGCCGTCACTTCATCCATTTGTACACCGATCGGGAAGGCAGTGGCCCATTGGGCATCAGCAGCCACGCCCTGAGTGCGTTGGCGGATTACCACTTCCCGGGAAATGTGCGGGAGCTGCGCAACATCATCGAGCTGGCGTGCCTGCAAACCCCAGCCGGTGACGATATCCAGCCCGAGGTCCTGCGCCTGGATGACCTTTTTGCCGAATCCCCGGATCCGACCATGGCCTTCGTGGAGGCCAAAGCCATCCCCGGCGTTCCCCCTGCCGATGATATCCGTGACCTGAAAGCGGCCGCCCAGGCCTTCGAGGCAGCCATCATCCGTGAACGTCTGCGTCAGTACGGCGGCAACCGTGCCCAGGCGGCGGAAAGCCTGGGTCTGCCGAAACGCACACTGGCCCATAAATGTCTGAAGTATCAGGTAACCGACGTATGACCCTGAATGACTTGCACCGGCTGCCCCTGATTGCCCTGCTGATGGTGAGCGCTGGCAGCTGGGCCGATACACGCCTGGTGGAGGCCCGGGCCTGCACCGAGGAATCGAACCGGCTGGAACGTCTGGCCTGTTTTGATGAGGTGTTCGGTACGCCCCTGGCTCAGTACGAAACCGGCCAACATCCAGGCCTGGTGAGCCAGTCGGAGCGCTGGCGCCGGGTGTTCGCCCAGGCGGGTGGAGATGACACGGGTGGTGTGGTCTATCGCGATACCAGAGCCGCTGCCGGCCATCTGGTGACGGTGACCGCCCTGGGGGTAAAACCACCGCGCCCGGTGTTGTCGCTGCAGTGCCACAACAACATCACCGAGCTGGCCATCATGTTGCCGGAGCCGCTGGATCGTGAACGGGTCGAGGTGACTCTGGGCCCGCAGCGTGCGCATTGGCGGGTTCGGGATGAGGGGCTGGTGGTCAGTGCCGGTCGCGGCCTGCCGGCCATTAGCACCGTGCTGGATGTGGTGAACCAGCCGGATGTACGCCTGCACGCGAGTATCCGGGAGCTGGATGGCCTGCTGTTTGACCTCAACGGCTTCGCGGAGGCGATTCAGCCTCTGCGCCAGGCCTGTGGTTGGTAAGGAATGATGGCATGCAGGTGATAGAACAGCACCCCTACGTCGATCAGGTACTGGCACCGATTCCGGGTGACACCGGGGTAGGCGAGAGCCTGGCCGAAGACAGCACGCTGGAGTTTCTCGAAGACGAGATCATGAAGGTGGGTTCGCTGGCCCACAACGACATCGACTGGCACAAGGTTGAGAGCGAAGCACTGAGACTGCTGGCGGATCGCAGCAAGGACATCAAGGTGCTGGGCTTTGTCATGCTCAGCCTGCAGCGCGGGGGCGATGGCGAACGGTTTTCCCTGTCGCTGTATCTGTTGCATCGGGTGCTGGAGGACTGGTGGGAAAGTGCCTGGCCGTATCCCGCGTCCAAAGGTCAGCGGGCTCGCAAGATGTTGTTTACTCAAATGCTGCAACGTGCGCTCAAGGCGGCCGAGAGCCTGAGCTTTGACGCCAGCGTAGGGGATGGCCGCCAGTTCTGCCTGGACCTGTTAGAGAAACTGGATGACCAGGCCAAAGACCGGGACTTGCCAGATGACGCCCTGTTTGACCTGAAGCGGGCCGTGGAAAAGCTGCCGAAGCCGGACCAGGCCACGGCGCCCCGGACGGCTTCTGAAAGCACCTCGACAAACAAACAGGAGAGCACGTCCAGCTCATCGCCCTCCAGCTCGGCCAGTTCCAACACCACCACCGCGTCGCTGGGCAATCTGACACTGGACCCGAGTAACGAACGTGCGACCCGACAGAGTCTGCTCAAAGTTGCCGAACTGCTGACCAGCAGCGAACCGGACAACGCCCTGGGCTACCGGATGCGTCGTTATGCCATCTGGCAGAGTATCACCGGCCTGCCGCCAACCCGGGATGGCAAGCGTACGGACCTGGCCGCCGTCAGCGCAGACCGGGTGGCCGAGTACAAGGAAGCTCTGGAGAAAACACCGGACCTTGAACTTTGGCAGCGCATTGAACAAAGCCTGTCGGTCAGCCCGTTCTGGCTCGATGGTCACTGGCTCAGCGCCCGGGCGGCCATGGCCCTTGGCAATACCGATTGCGCGGAGGCCATCAGGGAAGCCCTGAAAGCGTTTGTCGACCGCCAGCCGCAACTGGCCGAGCTCACCTTCAACGATGGCACACCGTTTCTCAGTGACGATGGTGCAGATTGGTTGCACACAGTCCCCGCGACTGGCAAAGGAACGGGCGCAGCTGCCAACCCTTGGGAGCAGGCATTCGACGGTGCTCTTGAGCTGGTCCGGCAAAACAAACTGGCTCCGGCCATGGAGCTGCTGGAGCAGGGTCTCGCCGATGCCCGGGAGCCGCGGGAGCGCTTTTACTGGTGCCTGGCCTCGGCCCGGCTGCTCAAGGAAACCGGCCTTAAAGCCCTGGCCGCCGAACAGATTCAGGATCTGAAAAACCAGATCCAGGGGCGCGTTCTCGATGACTGGGAACCGGCTCTTATTAAACAACTGGAACGATTGGCGTAACGCCCGCAAGACGCAACGAACGCAGGAATGGAAACCATGTGGAGAAAAGCATTACTCATTGGTCGTTGGCTTCTGCCCTACATCCGCAGCGCCGCCCCCGCCACCCTGGCTCTGGGTGTGATCGCCCTGCTGGTGGCCACCTGGTGGCTGGGACCGCGCCTGGAAATCAACGGAGACTACCCGCTGATGGCCTGGCAGATGCGTGCTCTGGTCACTCTGGGGGTGGTCCTGCTGGTGGTAATTGTCTGGGGCACCATGCTGGCCCGTCGCCTGGGTAAGGTGAACAAGGCCAAAGCTGAGGAGCAGCGGGAGCAGGAAGACCCGATTCTGCCCATGGAGCGTCGCCAACAGCGGTTGCTGGACCGACAACTGCAGGCATTGAAAAGCAACCTGCCGGGTCGTAAGGGCCTGTACCGCCTGCCCTGGTATCTGGTGATGGGCCTGGAAGATGCGGGCAAGACCAGCCTGATCCAGCGGGCCGGGCAAACCTATACCCTCACCAACGTCACCCGTAACAACCTTGGCGATCGTAACCCGTTCAGTTTTGACTGGTGGATTGGCGACAACGGTGTCTTGATCGATCCGGATGGCGAACTGCTGAGCCAGAACCAGGTTGAAGGCGCCACCGGGGAAATCCAGAGCCGGCTGTGGAATCACTTTATCGCCTGGCTGGAGCGAAGCCGGCCCCAGCGGCCGCTCAATGGCGTTATCCTGGCCGTGGATCTTGCGCGCCTGAGTGCCTCCAACGAACAGCAGCGTGAAGCCCACGCCATTCTGCTGCGTACCCGCCTGCGGGAGCTGATGGAACAGCTGGGTTCCCGGCTGCCGGTGTATGTGACCTTCACCAAGATGGACCTGATGTACGGCTTTGCGCCCTTTGTGCGTACCCTTAGCAAGGCCGAGAAAGACAAGGCCCTGGGTTTCACCTTCCGGCTGGACGGCCAGCAGGATCAGGACCAGTGGCTGGAACAGTTCGCCGAGCGCTATGCCGATATGGCGGACGAGCTCACCGAACGCCTGCCGGACATACTGGCCAACACCCGTGATAACGAAGAACGGGCGGCGGCGTATTCGTTCACGCGCCAGTTGGCGGGCCTGAAGCCGGCCATGGAGCAGTTCCTGACGGATTTGCTGTTGGCGGATGCCTTTTCCACACCGGCGCTGGTGCGCGGAACCTACTTCACCTCGGTGTTACAGGAAGGTGTGCCCGAGGATGCCTTTGTCTCGGCCGCGGCCCGGAACTACCAGATGTCGGATCCGATCCAGCCGGCCCAGCGCGGTGGGCAGTCGGCAAGCCTGTTCACCAAAGGTTTGTTCCCGGACATCATCTATCCGGAAGCGGGCCTGGCCGGCGATAACCGTCGGGTAGTGCGCCAGCGTCATCGACGGGTGGCGGTTTCGGCCGTGTTGGCGGTGGCTGCCGGTGCGGGTATGACTGCAGGCTGGCAGCACTATTTCATCCAGAATGCCGAAGCCGCCGCCCAGGTAGAAAATCGGGTGAAAAGCTATCTCAACGACTGGCACCCGGTTGGCTACGAGCCGGACACTACAGGTCGCAACCTGCTGCAACCGCTGGATGAATTGCGGGATGCCACCCTCGCCTTCGGTGATTACCGTAAGGAATGGCCGCTGGTAACCGACATGGGGCTGTACCAGGGGCACAAGGTAGGCCCGGAAGTGGATAAGGCTTACCTGAACATGCTGGCCTATCAATACCTGCCCGCGCTGATGTTCGGCGTGATGGAAGAAATGGGGCAGGCGCCGGATAACAGCACGGAGCGGCTCGAACACCTGCGCGTGCTGCGGATGATTTACGATGCCAGCGGCCGCCGTACCGACATCGTCTCCGGTTACATGCGTGAGTACTGGCAGTCCCGGTTCCCGGGCCAGCGCGATGTGCAGAACCGCCTGTATGGCCACCTGCAATACGCCATGGCCCATACCGACCTGTCCGACCTGGCGGCCAACGGTGACCCCACCGCCACCATGGCGCTGGCACCATTTCGCAGCAGTGTTCAGTGGGCGCAGCATGAGCTTGGCCGTATCAACACTTCCGACCGCGTCTATCGTGAACTGGAGAACGAGGCCAGTCGGGACTTTTCGGCACCGCTGGAGCTGGCCCGCAGCTCCGGCCCGGCTTTCTCCTCCGTGTTCACAAGGTTGGACAGCTATGGTGAGCCCATCACCGAAAACGTGCCTTCGGAACAGGACCCCCTGTCGATACCGGCCTTGCTGACCCGTAAAGGCCTGGAAAGAGGGTTTCTGCGGCAGTCCGGTTCGGTGACCGAGCTGGCACTAATTGATGCCTGGGTCCTGGGCCGCCGGGATGACGTCGACTTCAGCAAGGCCGACGAAGCCGAGCTTCTGGCCAGCCTGCAGACCCTGTACGCGGAGCATTACGGTGAGGCCTGGCGCACGGCACTCAACCGACTGGATATCCATCGGTTCGAAGACCTCAACCATGGGGTTCGCATTCTCGATAGCCTGACCAGTGGGCACGAACCCCTGGCCAGACTGCTGGATCAGGTGCGGGAGAACACCCGGCTGATACCCGTGGAGGGTGGTGAAGCCGAGGCCGCACGCAAGCTGCTGGAGCAATCGCCCCATTACCGCATGTTGCAGGACATAGAGCGCCAGTTCAGTGAGCTGAACCAGCTTACTGATAAGCAGGGTGAGGTACCCTCCGGCCTGGAGGAAATCATGCTGGTCGTGGGAGAGCTACATGAATACCTTCGGAACATTCAGGAATCCCCGGATACCGGCAAAGCCGCCCTCAGTGCCGCCCGTGCCCGAATGGGCCTGCAGGGTGCCGATCCGATTTTCACCCTGCAGCGCATGGCCGGTCATCAGCCCGAACCCCTGAACCGGATACTCAACCGTCTGGCTACGGAAAGTTGGCGAGTGGTTCTGGACAGCGCTGTGGCCCAACTGGAGCGAGACTGGTACCGGGAGGTTTATCAGCCCTTTCAGCAGAATCTGGCCCGGCACTACCCGTTCACACAGGAGGCAGGGCGTGACGCTGCTCTACAGGATTTCGAGCGTTTCTTTGCCCCGGATGGCACTCTGGAGACCTTCTATAACGAGAACCTGAAATTGTTCCTGGATGACCATCCGGAGCATGTAGGCGACGCCCGCCGGGCCAGCCTGGTACGCCGTGATGTGCTGGCGTCACTGGAGCGGGCCAGGCGGATTCGGCAGGCTTTCTTTACCCGCAGTGGCACCCTGGACGTGGAGTTTGCCCTGGAGCCCCTGAATCTGAGCAACAACAAGCGCCGTTCGGTGGTGAACATCGACGGCCAGCTGGTGGAGTTCTCCCATGGCCCGCGCCAGAGTATCCCGCTGGTATGGCCCAACACACTGAGAGATGCGGTGGAAACCCGAATTACGCTGGTGCCAATACAGGTCAACCGCTCACCCAGAAGCATTTCCGAAAGCGGTCCCTGGGCCCTGTTCCGGTTGTTGGGCAAAGCAGACATTACCGGGGTGAGCAGTAATGCGGTGGATGTGAGGTTCCGTGTCGACGATGGGGAAATGAAATACCGCTTGCATGCCGGCAGTAATACCAACCCTTTCACTCAGCAGCTGCTGGCAGGGTACCGGATACCTCGAAGTCTGTATTGATTGGGTTGGGGCGAAGGCCCGGGGCTCAGCTTATGCCACAGTTTGCAGTCCAAGCAGGGGTCAGATGAAAGCGTTCATCTGACCCCATCTTCACACCCAAAGCTCGCGACCCAAGTCGGGGTCAGAAGAAGGCTTTCTTCAGACCCCAAGACCATGCTCACTCCCCGTCGATCTCACTTGGCACCCGGAACAGGCAATAGCTCACTTGTCCGGCGGTTTTCTGCCGGTGTAGTTGCCAGCCTGACGGAACCGCCGGCATTGGCAGTTCGCGCTCGTGCTCGACATACACCCAGCCTCCGCGTTTGACCCATTGCTGGGACTCAAGGAGCGGAAACAGCCGATCCAGCCAGCCCTGTCGGAAGGGCGGGTCCATGAAGATGATGTCGAAGGGTGGGCGCTGGCGGTGGGCCAGGTAGGTTTCCACGCCCTGGCAGACGACGTCGCCCTTGTCCGATTTCAGCAGGCGCAGGTTATCCCGCAGGGCCTTGGCCAGGGCCGGGGTGTGGTCCACAAACGTAGCGGAACCGGCACCGCGGGACAGGGCTTCCAGCCCGAGCGCGCCCGAACCGGCGAACAGGTCCAGGCAGTCCGCGCCCGCAATGTGGTAGTTCAGCCAGTTGAACAGGGTTTCCCGGGTGCGGGCCGGGGTGGGGCGCACGCCGCCGGCATCGGGGAAGCGGAGTTTCCGGCTGCGCCAGTCGCCGCCGATGATTCGCAGTTCGCCGCTGCCGCTTTGGGCGTCGGGTTTCCGGGACGGTGAGCCGGGTTTGCGGCGGGCTGTTCTGCGTTGCGCCATGGGGTGCTCCGGGGTACTGGGCAAGATGAATCGATGCGCCGTTATGGTACCGGAAAGCGGTGCGCCTTTGGATAACCCGGCGGCCCCTCACTTAAACCTGGCAGTCTGCTAGAATGTCGGCTTTGTTTTCGCCCGCCCATTTCCAGACAGATGGTAGAACTATGACGGCAGAGTGGATTTCAATCGGCCTTTTGGCCCTTCTTGTGCTCTTCTTTGTGGTGGATGTTGCCGGTAACCGCAAGCGGGTACCCCGGCCCAAGCCCGTTCCCCAGCGCAAGCCGGAGGTGGCCAGAGGGCCAGCCCCGGCCGAAGAGCCCGAGACGAAAGAAGCCCCCGAAGCCGAAGCACCGGCTGCACCGGAAGCCCCTGCCGAAGCACCTGCGGAAGAGAAGCCCGTCGAAGCACCCGCTCCGGAAGCAGTGCCCGAGCCTGCGCCGGAACCCGAGCCCCAGGTCAGTGTGTTCGAGCGGATCAAGCAGGGCCTTGGCAAGACCCGGGCCAGCCTGACCGGTGGTCTTGCCGACCTGTTCTCTGTCGGCAAGAAGATTGACGAGGATCTGCTTGAGGAAATCGAGACTACGCTGCTGATGGCGGATGTTGGTGTCACCGCCACCTCCGAAATCATCGATTCGCTGACCGACAAGCTCGAGCGCAACCAGCTCAAGGACGGTGAGGCGCTGCGCAAGGCCTTGCGGGATGAGTTGCACGGCTTGCTGAAGGATGTCACTAAGCCCCTGGAGATCGATGCGGGCAAGAAACCCTATGTGATTCTCATGGTGGGTGTGAACGGCGTGGGCAAGACCACCACCATCGGCAAACTCTCCAAGAAGTTCCAGGCCGAAGGCAAGTCGGTCATGCTGGCCGCCGGCGATACCTTCCGGGCGGCGGCTGTCGAGCAGCTGCAGGTCTGGGGCGAGCGCAATAACGTGCCGGTTGTGGCCCAGGAAACCGGTTCCGACAGCGCCTCGGTGATCTTCGATGCGATCCAGTCGGCCCAGTCCCGTGGCACGGATGTGGTCATTGCCGATACCGCCGGCCGCCTCCAGAACAAGGAAAACCTGATGAACGAGCTCGCCAAGGTCGTTCGGGTCATGAAGAAGCTGGACGAATCCGCGCCCCACGAAGTGATGCTGGTGCTGGACGCCGGCACCGGCCAGAATGCCCTGAGCCAGGCCCAGGTGTTCCAGCAGGCGGTGGGTGTATCCGGCATTACCCTGACGAAACTGGACGGCACCGCAAAAGGCGGTATCGTATTCGCCATTGCCCGTCAGTTGCAGCTGCCGATCCGCTTTATCGGTGTCGGCGAGCAGGCCGAAGACCTGCGCAGTTTCGATGCCGAAACCTTTGTCGACGCGCTGTTTGACTGAGGCCGCGTTCTACCCGGAGCAGTAGTCACCGATGATCGAATTTCGCCAGGTCACCAAACGCTATGACAGCGACCACACGGCGTTGGCGCAGGTCAATTTCAGCCTGAACCGGGGTGAACTGGCCTTCCTGACCGGCCATTCCGGGGCCGGCAAGAGTACCCTGCTCAAGCTGATCATGGTGATGGAGCGCCCCAGTGCCGGGGAAGTGGTGGTCGGTGGCCAGCTGCTGAACCGCCTGCCGCGCCGGCAGATTCCCTATATCCGTCGCCACATCGGCGTGGTGTTCCAGAACCACCAGTTACTGTTCGATCGCACCGTCTTTGACAACGTCGCCATGCCCCTGGGGGTCATGGGAGCCTCGCCCCGGGATATCGGCCGGCGGGTGCGTGCCGCGCTGGACAAGGTGGGCCTGCTCAACAAGGAAAAGATGAATCCGATGCAGCTGTCCGGCGGCGAACAACAACGGGTCGGCATTGCCCGGGCAGTGGTGAACAAACCGCCGGTGCTGTTGGCGGACGAGCCCACCGGTAACCTGGATCCGGAGCTTTCCGCCGACATCATGAACCTGTTTACCCGGTTCAGCCAGGTGGGCGTGACTGTGCTGATCGCCACCCACGACATCGGCCTGGTGAATGAAATGGACCGCCGGACCCTTACACTTGACCACGGCCGCCTGATTGCCGGGGGCAGCTCGCCCCTGCAGGGTCCTGCGGGAGGTGTCAGTGGCCACTGACTCACGCCGGAAAGTTGATACTGCCCGAGGTGCCAACACGGGGCGTTCCCCCTGGAAGGAGCAGGCCCGGAGTTACTTCGATCACCATCGCAAGGTGGCGAAGGACAGTGCGCTCCGTTTGTGGAAGACACCGGTGGGGACCGGGATGACCTGGACGGTGATGGGCGTCGCCCTGGCATTGCCGGTGGCACTGCTGCTGTTGCTGACCAGTTTGCAGGGCGTGAGTGCTGGCTGGGAGAGCAGTGCCCGGGTAACCGCGTATCTCCAGCTGGAGGTGCCCCTTGAGGACGCCCGGGCCCTGGTGGACGAAATCCGCACCGACAGCCGCATTTCAGACATTGAACTGGTGGACCGGGAGCAGGCGCTGGCGGAGTTCCGCGCCAATTCGGGCCTGGAAGATGCCCTGGACTACCTTGAAGAGAATCCCCTGCCGCACACCCTGCTGATCACGCCGGACGAACGTAGCCGCTCGGCGACCGGGGTGGAGGCGCTGGTCACGTTTGTCCGGGGCCTGGAAGGGGTGGAGCGGGTTCAGGTTGACCTGGGCTGGCTGCAACGGCTCAATGCCATGACGGACTTGCTTGCCCGGGCGGTCTGGGCGCTGGCGATCCTGCTGGCAGCGGCAGTGATTCTGGTCATAGGTAATACGGTGAGGCTGGCGATCGAGAGCCGCCGTGATGAAATCCTGGTGGCCAAACTGGTCGGCGGCACCGACGCTTTCGTTCGCCGGCCGTTTCTCTATACCGGTGCCTGGTATGGTCTCGGTGGCGGCGTTGTCGCCTGGATTCTGCTGCAGATGTCTCTCTGGTGGCTCAGCGGCCCGATCGAGCGGCTGGCCGGGCTGTACCGGAGTGACTTTGCCCTGGCCGGCCTTGGCCTTGATGGGGTGCTGGCGTTGATTATTGTGGCAATGCTGCTAGGCTGGCTTGGCGCATGGGTTGCGGTGAAGCGTCATCTGGATGACATAGAACCCGGCGATATTGCCGGTGGATGACCCGGAATGGTGATCCGGGTCGCGGGAAAACCGTATTGAAAACATAGCTTGCGCTGACGTAGTTTGAGAATCAGCGAAAGCAACAGTGAATTTTCCAGGTAGTTGATTTAAAACGTTTTACTGGAAAGTTCGGGAACTTATCAAGTTCTTGGCGGTCTAATTTTTAGTTGCTATATTTAAAGGTCGTCAGGTTCGGAGGTAACTGAATGGGTACGAGTTTACAACTGGTTGACAGACTGGTTCCGGGTGCCAATCTCGAGTCTTATATTCAGGCTGCGAGTCGCATCCCAGTGCTCTCAGCGGACGAGGAAAAGGAGCTGGCGGAAAGGCTCCATTATGAAGGCGACGTGGAAGCCGCCCGTCAGCTTGTACTCTCTCATCTTCGTTTTGTGATTCACATTGCCCGCAGCTATTCCGGCTACGGGCTGGCCCAGGCTGACCTGATCCAGGAAGGCAATGTCGGGCTGATGAAGGCCGTCAAGCGCTTCAACCCGGAATACGGGGTGCGGTTGGTTTCTTTCGCGGTACACTGGATCAAGGCCGAGATTCACGAGTTCATTCTGCGTAACTGGCGGATCGTGAAGGTGGCCACCACCAAGGCCCAGCGCAAGCTGTTCTTCAACCTGCGCAGCCAGAAGAAGAAGCTGGCGTGGCTCAGCCATGATGAGCTTCAGGCGGTGGCGGCGGACCTGGGTGTGGAACCGCGGGTTGTCCGTGAGATGGAGGGCCGGCTGGCTTCCCATGACACGGCATTTGACGGTCCGATGGACGATGATGACGACAACGCCTACCAGGCGCCGGCGTATTACCTGGAAGATCGCCGCAGTGATCCGGCAACTCAGTTGGAGAACGCGGACTGGTCCGAGGATTCCAATGGTCGCCTGATGCAGGCGCTGGAAAGCCTGGATGAGCGTAGTCAGGATATCCTGCGGGAACGCTGGTTGTCCGAGAGCAAGTCCACGTTGCATGAGTTGGCGGACAAGTATGGGGTTTCTGCGGAGCGGATTCGCCAGCTTGAGAAGAACGCCATGAAGAAGATCAAAGTGAAGATGGCTGAAGCGGCCTGATCGGGTTCCGCCAAGCGATTGAGAAAACGCCACCACCGTTCGCGGTTGGTGGCGTTTTTGTTTGTATAATGGCGACATTGGCGGGCTGCAAAAGTCATTTGGGAGAGGCTTTCCAGAACACGCTGTGAATACGTCCCTGTACGCTCGGCTCCGCCATCCATGGCTCCGCACGGTTCTGGAAAGCCCCTCCCAAATGCCTTTCGCGATATAGCTGTGAGTACAAGAAATGACAAATCAACATCCTCGAATTGCTTTCCTTGGCATCGGCCTGATGGGCGCGCCCATGACGCGGAACCTGCTGGACGCGGGTTTTCCGATGACGTTGTGGAACCGGACCGTCAGTAAGTGTGACCCCTTCGCCGAGGAGGCGACGATTGCCGAAACGCCGGCCGACGCGGTTCGCGAGGCGGACATTGTGATCACCATGCTGGAGAACGGTGACGTGGTTGAGGACGTGCTGGTCGGGCAGGGGGCGATGGAGGCTCTGAAGCCGGGCGCGCTGGTGATTGATATGAGCTCGGTTCAGCCGTCTCTGGCTCGGCGACATGCCGAGCTGGCGTGGGGGCAGGGCGCCGGTTACCTGGATGCGCCGGTTTCCGGTGGTACCGTGGGGGCGGCCGAGGCGCGGTTGAGTATCATGGCCGGTGGCTCGGAGGCCGATGTTGAGCGGGCGCGGCCGGTGTTCGAGGCCATGGGCAAGTGTACCCGTATCGGGCCGGTGGGTGCCGGGCAGTTGGCGAAGCTGGCGAATCAGGCGATTGTGGGGATCACCATCGGAGCGGTGTCCGAGGCGTTGTTGCTGGCGGCCAAAGGTGGCGCTGATCCGGCAGCGGTTCGGGAGGCGCTGATGGGTGGCTTTGCCGGTAGCCGGATTCTGGAGCTGCATGGGCAGCGGATGATTGACCGGGATTTTGCGCCGGGTGCGCCGTCGAGGATTCAGCTCAAGGATCTGCGCATGATTCTGGATGAGGCGCGGGCGGAAGGGTTGACGCTGCCGCTGTCCCAGCAGGTGCATAATGAGTATCTGTCCCTGGTGGCCAATGGCCACAGTGATGTTGACCACAGCGGCCTGCTGCTGGAACTGGAACACCTGAACGGAACCCTGATGGGTTCTCTTGGCCGAGGCCCCAAGGAGTAAATGCTATGCCCCGTTTTTCCGCGAATCTGTCGATGCTGTTTAACGAAGTGGATTTCATGGAGCGTTTTGCCAGGGCCCGGGAGGCCGGCTTTGAGGGTGTGGAGTATCTGTTTCCCTACGCCTGGTCGGCACAGGAGATTGCCCGGGAACTGGAGGTCAACAACCTGACCCAGGTGCTTTTCAATCTGCCGCCGGGAGACTGGGATGCCGGTGAGCGGGGCATTGCCTGCCTGCCGGACCGGATGGATGAATTCCGGGATGGTGTCGACCGGGCGATCGCATATGCCCGGGAGCTGGGTTGCCGACAGGTGAATTGCCTGGCGGGGCTCAAGCCTGCGGATCTCGATGAGGAAGCGGCGTGGAAGACCCTGGTTGCCAATGTCCGCTATTCGGCTGAACGGCTGGATGCCGAGGGGATCACGCTGTGTCTGGAGGCCATCAATTCCCGGGTCGACATGCCCGGGTTCTTCCTGGATACCTCGGGCAAGGTGCTGGCCCTGATTGAGGAAGTGGAGATGGACAATGTGCGCCTGCAGTACGATCTTTACCATATGCAGATCATGGAGGGCGATCTGATCCGGACCATGGAGTGCCTGCTGCCGTGGATTGGTCACATCCAGTTCGCTGACAATCCGGGTCGAAACGAGCCTGGCACCGGAGAGATTAACTTTTCGAATGTTTTCGCGGCCATCGATCGGCTGGACTACGATGGCTGGGTAGGTGCGGAGTACCGGCCTTCCGGTAACACGGAGGCGTCGCTGGCGTGGTTCTCGGGGCAGTCGTGACCGTCGCTTTAGGCGACACCCTCTTACAAGATCGTAACTGGCCGGCTTTCAGACTTCTCCGTAACCTTACAGTTAATGTTATCCGCTATCAGGAGGGGAACCGGTGAAAGCACTGGTAATCGAAGACGATAAGGACGTAGCCAATTACCTGGTAAAGGGACTGAAAGAATCCGATTTCGTTGTGGATCATGCCGCCGATGGTAAGGAAGGCATGATGATGGCGGCCAGTGAAGATTACGACATCATGATCGTCGACCGGATGCTGCCGGGGATGGATGGGCTGTCCATCATCAAGACCGTCCGTGCCACTGGCAACCAGACCCCGGTGCTCATTCTCAGCGCCCTGGGCGACGTGGATGACCGCGTCGAAGGTTTGCGTGGAGGCGGTGATGACTACCTGACCAAGCCGTTCTCGTTTACCGAACTGCTGGCCCGGATCGAGTCCCTGATTCGCCGGCATCGCCAGGCTGCCGAGACCGAGACGGTACTTCGGGTCGCGGATCTGGAGATGGATCTGCTCGCCCGCACCGTCAAACGTGCCGGCAAGAATATTGACGTACAGCCGCGGGAATTCCGGTTGCTGGAATACCTGATGCGTAATGCCGGGCAGGTGGTGACCCGGACCATGCTGCTCGAGAAAGTCTGGGACTATCATTTCGACCCCCAGACCAACGTGATTGACGTTCACATCAGCCGCCTGCGCGCCAAGATCGACAAGGAATTCGATACACCCTTGCTGCAAACCATCCGGGGTGCAGGATACATGCTGCGTGAAACTGCTTAGTCAGCTCAGAACCTCTACTTTCCAGCTCGCCCTGCTGTACATGGTGGTTTTTGCCACCTCGGTATTCCTGTTACTGGCCTTCATCTACTGGCGTACAGCAGGCTTCATGACCGCCCAGACCGACCAGACCATCGAGGCGGAAATCGCCGGTCTGGCGGAGCAGTACCGGGGCCGGGGTGTAAATGGCCTGATCACCATCATCCGGGAGCGGGTTGCCCGGGACCCCAACGCCAAATCCATCTATCTGCTGACCACCGACGACTTCCTCAAGCTGGCCGGCAACATTGAGGCCTGGCCGGAAGGCAGCCGTTCGGAAAGCGGCTGGATCAATTTCACCCTGAACGAATCCGTTGGCTGGACCGGACCGGAGCGGCTGGCCCGTGCCCGGATTTTCGAGGTCCAGGGCGGGTTGCGCCTGTTGGTCGGCCGGGATGTGGATGAACTGACTAACCTCAAGCGGGTGATCGAAACCGCCATCAACTGGGGCATGGGCATCACCCTGGCTCTGGCCCTGCTCGGCGGTTTCTTGATGAGCCGCAGCACTACTCGGCGGATCGAGGTAATCAACAATACTTCCCGGCGGATCATGAACGGTCACCTGTCTCTGCGCATACCCACCCGGGGCACTGACGACGACTTTGACCAGTTGGCGGAAAACCTCAACCAGATGCTGGACCGGATCGTGTACCTGATGGAGGGTATCCGTCACGTTTCCGACAGCATTGCCCATGACCTGCGGACGCCACTCACGCGGCTTCGCAACCAGCTGGAAAACACCCTGATCACGGTGGATGACGACGAGGCGAGGGAGCATGTCGGCCAGGCGGTCGCCGAGGCGGACCAGCTGCTGGCTACCTTCAATGCCCTGCTGCGGATCGCCCGTCTGGAAACCCGGGGCAATGCTGCGGACATGAAAGCGGTCTCCCTGGACGAACTGGTTTCAGATGCCTGCGAACTCTACGAAGCGCTGGCGGAAGACAAGGAGCAGAACTTCGAGCAGTCCCTGGCCAAGGGCGTGATGATCGAAGGGGATCGGGACCTGCTGTTCCAGATGGTCAGTAACCTGATTGATAACGCCATCAAGTACACGCCGGAGAAAGGCCGGATCGGTATTGTGGTGAGGCGTGAAGGCAATGAGGCTATCTTCGAAGTCCAGGACAGCGGTATCGGTATTCCCGATGATGAAAAGGATCAGGTATTCCAGCGGTTCTACCGGGTCGGCAAGAGCCGGTCACTGCCCGGTAACGGTCTGGGTCTGAGCCTGGTCAGCGCGGTGGCAGAAATCCACCAGGGGCGGATCGTTCTGAGTGATACCTACCCGGGAGAGGAATCACCGGGGTTGACCGTAACGGTACGGATGCCGGCTTTCACCGCCGCCCGGAAACGGATCAAGGCGACCCAGGCAGAATCGGGAGAAGCTGCCGGTGCGGAAACCAAGGCACCGGCAGAAACGTCAGGCCACTGATTACTGGCTGGCGCGGAACCGGTTGAAGCGGTCTCGAACCGGACCAATCACGGCATCCGCCCGGCTCTCAACGTTATGGGCCAGGTGCTCGAACTGGGAGCGCCGGCGGTCCACCTTCGCCTGAATGCTGTCCCACTCGCCTTCCCAGAGCTTTTGTTCGGCGAACAGGAAAGCGGCCAGGTTGTGGCGATTGATCTTGCTGGTCACGCCCAGCTGGTCAAGCCGGTAACCCACCGTGTCGACGCCATTGAGCGCCAGCTGCATGAGTTTCTGTGTGTTCATGGTCGGATCTCCGTCAGTATCCAATCGATCGAAAATGCTATTACCCGAACGCTAACGCCGTTGCTCTAGGCTGTGCAACCTAATTTGGACCGGGTCAAAGCCTGTCAAAAAGGTAATTCGCTGGCCACAGCGGGGTAATGTGATGTGTGGAGAATGAGTATTGTAGACAGGAAGGAGCGGTAGCAACCGCTTGCTTCTCCCTCCAGCACAGCGCTAGCCTTAACCCCGTTCTTACGGGGTTTTTTTATGGCCGTTTCCCGGTCCAGTGCAACACAGGAATCACACCGAAATGAATCAGGCATCCGGTAATGGCGGTGCCCGGCCGCGCTATATCACGCCAGAGGGCGAACAGGCGCTCCGCAAAGAGCTGCAATACCTGTGGAAGGAGAAACGCCCGCAGGTGACCCAGGCCGTGCGCGAGGCCGCTGCCCTCGGCGATCGTTCGGAAAACGCCGAGTATATCTATGGCAAGAAGCAGCTGCGGGAGATCGACCGGCGGGTCCGCTTTCTCAGCAAGCGTCTGGAGGAGGTCACCGTTGTCGATCGGCTTCCGGAGCAGCGGGACCAGGTCTTCTTCGGCGCCTGGGTGACCATCGAGGAGGAGGATGGCAGGGAGCAGACCTTCCGGCTGGTGGGGGCCGACGAGTTCGATCTCAACAAGGGCTATCTCAGCATCAACTCACCCATGGCCCGGGCCCTGATTGGCAAGCACCTGGACGATGAAGTCAGCGTGCGCACCCCGGAAGGGTTCAAGTCGGTGTTCATTACCGGGATCCATTACGGATCGGCCCCGGAAGACAAGTGAAGGGCGTCACATTCCCGTCGACTGATCCGGCAACCTTTGTGATATGTCGCTAGACTGTTCAAAAATTGTCACATCATGTGACCGGGACAGGGTGGTCTGACGGGGTTACGGAAATGGTTTTTCAGGGTCTGGACGTTCGCATTTTTCACTGGCGCACCGGGTTGCTGGCGGGAATCCTGGTGCTTGCTGCAGTGTCGGGGCCTGCGCTGGGTCAGTCTGATGACGAATCCTCGGTCGAGAACGGGGACGCATTCATCTACGAGGAACGCTCTACCATCGATACCATCCCCCTGCGTTCGATCGAGGAGGACGCCCTGGCCAACACGGTTGTCGAAGGAGGGCTGGCAGCGCCGGCCGAAGGCGTGGCGGTCAAACCCCGGTCCGAGGATGACTTCTATCTGGACCCGTTAGCCCTGCAGCCCCGGGATGAGCGAACCGACCTGGGACGCTCGGAGATTCCGGTGGATATCCGTTTCAGTAATCCCAAGTCCGTGCCGGGCCAGACCCACAGCAACAACTACGTGATCCGGCCGCCGGAGAACCGCACCTACGACACGCTCAACACCAACCTGATCGAACGCTGAGAAGTGATCGTTCAGGCGGCTACGACACCGCTCAGTTCGGATTTTTCGAGCACCTTCTCGTAGAAGAACGCCAGTGCCTGCCTGGCCTGGTTGAGACGCGCCCGGGACACCCGCATGCCCTCGCTGAGATAGCTCAGAAACTGTTGTTGATCCTCGCTTTCCAGGGCCTCGGGGTCCTTGGAATCGTGGAACAGCACGAAACGGGTAATCCAGTGCAGGTAGGTTTGTTCTGCGCGTT
Organism: Marinobacter szutsaonensis; assembly: GCF_039523335.1. NCBI lineage: Bacteria > Pseudomonadati > Pseudomonadota > Gammaproteobacteria > Pseudomonadales > Marinobacteraceae > Marinobacter > Marinobacter szutsaonensis. Next base: position 2,476,109 of record NZ_BAAAFC010000001.1, read on the forward strand.
GGTTGAGCTGTTGCTCCCGGATGGCAGCGGTCAGACGACGGACGAGGTCCGGCTGGGATTGCTCCAGTGCCTGGGTGATTGTCATGGGTAAAACTCTTCCGCTTGGGATCGTTGTTGTTATGTTGGACGCATCTTATGACAATCTTTTGAACGTCGCAAAATTTTCCTTTTACGGTTTGTAAGCACCTTGTTACGGCCTGGAATGCAAACAGCCCAGACCGGTTTTCCTCAGATCACGTACATGGCGAGGTTGTCAGCCACGCAGGCGGGTTTGTTCTCACCGCGGATTTCGATGGTGGTGCGGTAGGTCGCCAGCACTCGTTTGTCGTCAACCTGTGTCAGGTCCTTCAGTTCCACCTTGCTGCGGATTTCCGCTCCCGCCTTCACCGCCGCCGGGAACCTCAGCTTGTCCAGGCCATAGTTGATTGTGGCGGAGGTACCAGTGACCTTCAGGGCCTGGCTGTTGAGCATGGGGATCAGGGACGCGGTGAGGTAGCCGTGAGCCACCGGGCTTTTCCAGAGCGACTCACGCTTCGCCCGCTCGACATCCACGTGGATCCACTGGTGATCGCCGGTGGCATCGGCAAACGCGTTGATCATGTCCTGGCTGATGGTGGTCCAGGGACTATGGCCGATGACCACGCCCTTGTAGTTCTCCAGGTCGTTGAGCGCGATTGAAACCATGGGTTTCTCCTGACAGTCGGTTGGCGAAGGAATCACACGCCGTAGCCGGGGTTCTTGCTGTCCAGCAGGCGCACCAGTGCCGGCCAGGTCAGCTTGGCAGCCATACCCAGGGACTGGGACTGTTCCGCGGTCGTCCGGATTGCCTGGTCCGAGGGCAGATGGACCGGACCGCAGCTTTGGGCCTTGACCTGGATCTCGCAGGCCTTCATCAGGAAATACAGGTAGGTGAAGGTCTCGGGGACATCCTTGCCGGCGGTCAGTACGCCATGGTTGCGCAGGAGCATCATCGATTTGTCGCCCAGGTCCCGGATCAGGCGCTCCCGTTCATCCAGATTCAGGGCAACACCCTCGTATTCGTGATAACTCAGGTGCTCCAGGCACAGCATGGCGGTCTGGCTCAACGGCAGTAGTCCGTCCCGGTGGGCCGAGACGGCGACGCCATCGGCGGCGTGCAGGTGCATGACGGCCCCGGCATCCTCCCGCCCCATGTGGACGGCGCTGTGAATGGTAAACCCGGCCGGATTGACGCGGCTGATACTGCCGGACTCCACCACCTCGCCATTCTGATCGACTTTCACCAGTGAGGAGGCAGTGATTTCGTGGAACAGCAGGCCGTAGGGGTTGATCAGGAAATGATGTTCGGGACCGGGTACCCGAGCGGACAGGTGGGTAAAGACCAGGTCGTCCCAACCAAACAGGGCAACCAGCCGGTAGGCCGCCGCCAGTTCGGTTCTCACCTTCCATTCGGCTTTTTTCAGGTCTGCGGTGTCCAGGGGGGCGGTGTCTGTTGTCATGGTTATCACCTCTGCAAGAGGACAGCAGGCACGCAGGCCGCTGCCCGGAAACAAAAAAGGGGATGGCTGTTGGGCCACCCCCGAAAAGGCCTCTGACTGGTGAGAGGCCCCAGGCTCACTGAAGAAGGGGGTTAGCTGGCCTGTAACAGGGTGGCGTAACGCTCTAGGTGGAAATCGTCATCGCCGAGCTGGTGGTTGATCATGATCAGGCGTTTGGCGTAATGGGCGAAGTTGTATTCCCAGGTCATGCCGATACCGCCGTGGGACTGGATGCCCTGCTCGGAAATGAACTGGCCACTGCGGCCGATCACGTTCTTGGCTGCGGACAGAATCCGGCGCCGTTCGTCGCTCTGGGGTTCATCGGCCACGCTGGCAGCCAGGATGGCCATGGAGCGGGCCTGCTCCAGTTCCGACATCATGTCTACCATGCGGTGCTGCAGAACCTGGAACCGGCCAATGGGCACACCGAACTGCTTGCGCTGCTTCAGGTACTCCAGGGTCAGATCGCAGGCTACTTCCATCACGCCTACAGCCTCGCCACACAGGGCAGCGATAGCGCGACCGGCCTGGTACTCGATAACCCCGGCTCCCTGGCCTTCCTCGCCCAGCAGAGCATCTGCGCCAACGGTGACGTTGTTCAGGAACAGGTCGCAGCCCTTGGCGCCGTCGATGGTCGGGTAGGTGCGACGCTCGAGCCCATCGGCATCGGCGGGTACCAGGAACAGGCTGATGCCGTCGGCATCCCGGCTGTCGCCGGATGTGCGGGCCGAGACCACCAGTACATCGGCGCAGTGACCGCCGATAACCACGGCCTTGCGGCCGTTCAGGACATAGTTGTCACCGGACTTTTCGGCACGGGTTTCCACGTCGTTCAGATCGTAGAAGCTCTGGGGCTCCTGCAAACCCACAGCCGCCCGGGTTTCGCCGCTGGCGATGCCGCCGAGCCACTGCTCTTTCTGCGGGTCATTACCGGACTGGCTGATCAGCCCGCCGCCCAGGACGACCGATTGCAGGTAGGGTTCGATACACAGGCCACGACCGAGTTCGGTCATCACACTCTGCACTTCCACGCCGCTGCCGCCAAAGCCGCCCAGCTCCTCGGGGAAGGGCACGGCAGTGAGGCCCAGCTCACCCAGCTGTTTCCAGAAATCCTCACTGAAGCCCAGATCGGATTCGCTGTACTCCAGGCGTTTTTCGAAACTGTACTCACCGCGTACCAGGCGGGCCACGGTGTCCTGCAACATCTGCTGCTCTTCGTTGAGTCGGAAATCCATGGTCGCCTCCTTAAAGCCCGAGAATCATTTTCGACACGATGTTCTTCTGGATCTCGTTGGACCCGCCGAAAATCGACAGCTTGCGGTTGTTGAAGTACTGGGCTGCCAACGGGGCGGCGTTTTTGTCCGAGAGGAAGTCGCCGTCGTAGTCCAGATCCAGCTCTTCTTCCACGAACGGGATCGCGTAGGGGCCGATGGCCCGGCGGGCCAGATCATTGATGGCCTGACGGATCTCGGTACCGCGGACCTTGAGCATGGAGCTCTCCGCCCCGGGCATACCGCCGCCCTCGACCGAGGCAACGATACGCAGGTTGCTGATTGCCGCTGCCATAAGGTCAATGTCCACCTGGGCAATGCGTTGGCTGAAAGCAGTATCCTCGATCAGCGGCTTGCCGTTCTTCAGGCGGCGCGAAGCCAGCTCCTTGAGGTGCTGAAGGGCCGCCTTGGACAGACCGATCCCGGCCAGACCGGTCCGCTCGTAGGTGAGCAGATACTTGGCGTAGGTCCAGCCCTTGTCTTCCTCGCCCACCAGGTTTTCCGCCGGCACTTTCACGTCCTCGAAGAACACCTCGTTCACTTCGTGCTCGCCATCGAGGGTGATGATCGGCCGCACGGTGATGCCGGGCGTGTTCATGTCGATCAGCAGGAAGGAGATGCCCTCCTGGGCTTTTACCTCGGTATTGGTGCGCACCAGACAGAAAATCATGTTGGCGTGCTGACCGAGGGTGGTCCAGGTCTTCTGGCCGTTGACGATGTAATGGTCTCCCTCGCGGACAGCGCGGGTTTTCAGGGACGCCAGGTCAGAACCGGCACCGGGCTCGGAGTAGCCCTGGCACCACCAGTCCTCACCACTGAGGATGCGGGGCAGATACTTCTGTTTCTGCTCTTCGGTGCCGAACTTGATGATCACCGGGGCGACCATGTTGACGCCGAAGGGAATGGAGCGAGGTACCCCATACCGGCAGGATTCTTCATCCCAGATGTGCTTCTGAACCGGGGTCCATTTCACACCGCCGTATTCTTCCGGCCAGTGAGTGGCGTACCAGCCCTGTTCGCTCAGGATTTTCTGCCAGCGCTGGTGGTCCTCTTTGGACAGCCGGCGGAACCCTTTCACCTTGGCGGCGATATCCGCCGGTAACTTCTCATCCAGGAACGCGCGCACTTCGTCACGGAAGGCCAGTTCCTCGGCCGTGTAGTTCATGTTCATGGGATAGCCTCTTTTGCATTACAGCGAAAATATATACCGCATAGCAGAATTACTCAATGATCCTGCAATTTCCGGGGCTGTGTCAATGATAAGTGAAATACGAAAACACCTAGCGAACGAACAATTTCATAAAAATAAGTTTCGCTCCTTGTTGATGCAGAGACGTTTGTCTATATTGTCTCACTCGGAAGTCGGTACTGCTAAGCGGAATTAAAAATCATATAAAGATCGCTCTGCGAAACAAGGTTTGAGTTCTGCTGGTATGGCCCGGCACCGGAAAGACCAACAACAACGACATCAACCGATTCCGATACGAGGTCAAGAGATGACAACAACAACACCCTTCAACACCCGTCCACTTGTCCGCGCCGTCGCCCTTGCCGGTGCTCCCCTGATGCTGCTGGCCGCAGCAACCGCAACCGCCCAGGACAATAGCGAGTTGCAGGAGCTGCGAGACCGGGTGCAGCAGCTGGAAGAAAAGCTCGCCGGTGCGGTATCAACGGCGCCCGAGTTGCAGGAGGACAACACCTATCTGCTGCGGAATGGTGACGGCATCAAGATCGGGGACACCACAATTTCCTTCGGCGGTTTTATCAAGGCGGACGCCATCTTTGGTTCCGATGGTAATGGCAGTCTCAACGGCTATTCCATTGGCCTGCCCCGGACCTTCGCCAAAGCCGCCGCCAACGGTAGCAGTGACTGGAAGACCGGCTTCAGCGCCCGGGAATCCCGGATCAGTATCGGGACCAGCACCGAAGACGTCTTCGGACACGACCTGACCACCTACATCGAGATGGACTTCAATCAGGACCTGAACGACGGGTTCAGCGAAACCGGCAATGAAATCGTCTCCAACAGTTACGCGCCGCGCCTGCGCCAGGCCTATGGTTCATGGAATGGCTGGGACTTCGGGCAGACCTACACTACTTTTACCGACCTTGCCGCCATGCCGGAAATCCTCAACCAGGGTAAGCAGGCGGCTTTTATTTACGCGACCCAACCCATGCTGCGTTACAACATGGCTGTGCCGGGCGGCAAGCTGATGGTGGCGCTGGAAAATCCGGAAGACGGTTACTATGGCAATTCCTATGATGATCAGTCCTATCCGGACCTGACAGCCCGTTACCAGATCCGTGGCAGATTCGGCTTCTATTCCATTGCCGGCATGGTTCGCAGCTTCGAGGACGACGCCGCGGACAAGACCGAGACCTCCGGCGCGGTGTCACTCAGCGCACGCATCCCCACCATCGGTCGTGACGATCTGCGCCTTCAATACAGTTATGGCGCCCTGGGGCGTTATATGGGGCTGCTGACCTACCCGGATGTGGATCTGGGCGCCCTGGCGGCAGGTGAGGTGGAGCCGCTGAAGACCTATGGCGCCACGGCGGCGTATCGTCATTTCTGGTCTTCGGACTGGCGTTCGTCCGTGACGGTCTCGCACACCGAGATCGTGGACGACCTGGAATTCTCGCCGGCAGGCACCCTGAGCTACTTCGATAGTTCTACCTCCGTCCACGCCAACCTGCTGTGGTCAGCCCACAAGAATCTCACCCTGGGCCTGGAGTACGCGTATTGGGACTTTGGCGAGATCGCGACCAAAGGCAGCGAGCAATATGAGCAGGTGATGGCTTCGGCGAAACTGAGCTTTTGATCATGTCTGTTCCTTCCTGAGTCAGCTTAAAGCCCAGGTGCTTTGCACTCTCTTGCCCCGGCTCATACTCCCCCGAGCCGGGGCTTTTTTTGTCCATCCCGAATGACTGACCTGGCACCGGTGCAATCGAATGTTGCATTGAGCCAAAAAGGCCTTATGTTAGGTAAAGGCGGAAACTGAAAATACCTACAGCAGATCCAGCGTATGCCCGTATGTTCGCTCAACAGGGAAACCATCCGTATCAGCCTTTTTTCACTGCTGATCACCGGCCTGTTGTTGCTGTTCGTCAATGGATTCGCGCATCCGGTTATCGATCCCCAAATTGATGATCATGGTTCGCCGACGCTGGTTTCGGTGAATGGGGAGGGAGACTCCACTTCTCCCGAGCCTTCGGTTTCTGTCTCCTCTGACTTGCTGTTCCGGGCGCCGGGATTGCGGGCCGAATTCTCTTCCTCTCTGGGTTTCATCCAGCCACCAGAACGGTTGCTGAGCTTTCCGGAATTGCCCCAGGGCCCTCCTTACCTCGCCTGACTCTGACCACAACCGGATTGTTTGTGCTGACGCATGCTTTCCAATTTGAATTCAGAATCACGAGGTTCACCATGAATAGTGTATTCAGCGCCTTGCCGGTGCAGGATCTGGCACGCACCGGCGCAATAACGACAGCCAAACCACTTTCCCATATCGGCAGTGATGATTCCGCAGTGCATCTGCTCACCGATTTTACCGAACAGAAAGTACCCTCCCTGAGTTCCGATATGTCGGTGTCAGAGGCCCGGCTATGGATGAAACTTGCCGACACGTCCATGAAACTGGTGGAAAACCAGGTGGGTGATTGTCTCGGCATTATTACGATCGAGGACGTTAACGGGGAAAAGCCGATGATGCTGGCCAATCGCCAGGGGGCGGCCCTGAAGGACCTGAGAGTCAGGGATATCATGCGTCCGCTCAGCGAATTGCCGGCAATCCATTACCGCGATTTGCGCGCGGCAACGGTCGGGGATCTCGTCAGTACCTTCCGCGAGGTGCACGAAGAGTACCTCCTGGTGCTTGATGATGACCGGAATCACCCTTCCCGGAACTATCTCAGGGGGCTGGTGCGAGCCAGGGAGTTGGTGCAGCGCCTTAATCTCGCCATCGATCTGGAACACCGCGCGACCAAATTCTACGAAATTGTCAACGTGGTGCAGGGAGGTTTCTGAGTCTCGCTCCTGTGCCGGTACCAGCTGGTGCCGGCACAGTCTGACCCGTTCGGAGGCAATACCACTAAAATATCGGAATTGTCAGAGGTTATTGATCGAAAAAATCGAGGCATAAGGCCCAAAAAACCTTATTGAATACGAATCCTGAGCAGGTGAAACTACTTACGACTTTCGTCAAATTAAAGGACGCCCATGCAGGACGCCCAATGTAACCCGAGATTGCCGGCGGCAGGTTTAGTGATACTTACGGCTCTCTTTCTGTTCTCGGGCTTTGCTTTTTCTAAAGATGGCGAATCTACCCCCCTGGTCTTCGAATCCGGGAACTGTCTGGTTATTGGTGAAAGCACCGGTGACGGCGGGCATGAACCGGGATTGTCCCGGAATGAGCAGGGCATACCGACCGCCCCGCTTGTTGGTGCTTGCCACTCTGCGATCCCCGCTAACCCCCGGTTTGCCCACTGCGCCAGTTTTCCGGTACTGCCCCAGGCACCGCCTCTGGCCTGACGGCCTGTCATCGGGTGGCGTCATTGCCGCTCACATCGACCTCTCGAAAATGAACGACTTCCACCACCTGGAGGATATTCCATGGCTATAAGGAAGCTGCTGATCGCCAATCGCGGAGAGATTGCGGTCAGGATTGCCCGGGCCTGTAGTGAACTGGGTATTCGCTCAGTTGCCATTCATTCGGAGGCTGACGAGTACTCCCTGCACGTCAAGAAAGCCGACGAAGCCTATCAGATCAGCAAGGATCCCCTGTCGGGATACCTCAATCCCCACCATATTGTGAATATGGCGGTGGAAACCGGCTGCGATGCGCTGCATCCAGGCTACGGTTTTCTGTCGGAGAACGCTGAACTTGCAGCCATCTGCGAGCAGCGCAGTATTACTTTCGTGGGGCCTTCCGCCCACGCCATCTCGTCCATGGGCGACAAGACCCAGGCCCGCCAGACGGCCCTTGCGGCTGGCGTTCCGGTGACTCCCGGTTCCGAGGGCAATCTGGAAGATGTCGAGGACGCTGTTACCCAGGCCGCTGACATCGGTTACCCGGTTATGCTCAAGGCCACCTCCGGAGGTGGCGGGCGCGGTATCCGCCGCTGCGATAACGAGAAGGAGTTGCGCCAGAACTACGAGCGGGTGATTTCCGAGGCCACCAAGTCGTTCGGCAGTGCCGAGGTGTTCCTGGAGAAATGCATCATCGAGCCGCGTCACATTGAGGTCCAGATCCTCGCGGATACCCATGGCAACGTGGTTCATCTGTACGAACGGGACTGCTCGATCCAGCGCCGCAACCAGAAGCTGATCGAACTGGCGCCGTCACCGCAGCTGAAGGAGAGCCAGCGCGAATACATCGGTGACCTGGCCAAGCGGGTTGCAAAGCAGTGCGGCTACGTCAATGCCGGTACCGTCGAGTTCCTGCTGGATCACGATGGCAGTTTTTATTTCATGGAAATGAACACCCGGGTACAGGTGGAACACACCATCACTGAAGAAATTACCGGGGTGGACATCATCAAGGCCCAGATCCGTATTGCAGGGGGTGAGCCCCTGGGCTTGAAGCAGGAGGACATCAGCTATCGCGGTTTCGCGGCCCAGTTCCGTATCAACGCCGAGGACCCGAAGAACGGCTTTCTGCCAAGCTTTGGCCGGATCAGCCGCTATTACTCCGCCGGCGGTCCCGGTGTTCGCACAGACGCTAACATGTACACCGGCTACGAGATCCCACCCTACTACGACTCCATGTGCGCCAAACTGATTGTCTGGGCCATGGACTGGCCGGAGCTGATTGCCCGGTCGCGCCGGGCCCTTGGAGACATGGGCATCTACGGTGTCCAGACCACCATTCCCTACTACAAGCAGATTCTGGAGCATCCGGATTTCCAGGCCGCTGATTTCAATACCGGCTTTGTCGAGCGTAATCCGCAGTTGCTTGAGTACAGCACCAAGACCCGCCCTGAATCCATAGCCACAGCCATTGCCGCCGCCATCGCAGCCCAGGCGGGCCTGTAAAAGAACATCGGAGAGATCCAAATGACCAAGCGCAAGATTCATATTACCGACGTTATCCTCAGAGATGCCCACCAGTCCCTGATTGCCACGCGCATGCGCACCGAAGACATGCTCCCGGCCTGTGAGTGGCTGGATCAGGCCGGTTACTGGTCCCTGGAATGCTGGGGCGGTGCCACCTTCGACGCCTGCGTACGTTTCCTGAAGGAAGACCCGTGGGAGCGCCTGCGCACCCTGCGCAAGGCTTTGCCCAACACCCGTCTGCAGATGCTGCTGCGTGGTCAGAACCTGTTGGGCTATCGCCATTACGGCGATGACGTGGTGGAGGCCTTTGTCGCCAAGGCGGCGGAAAACGGCATGGACGTATTCCGCATTTTCGATGCCCTGAACGATGTGCGTAACCTGGAGACCAGTATCAAGGCTGTGAAGAAAGCCGGTAAACACGCCCAGGGCACCATCTGCTATACCGTGAGCCCCGTGCACGGCACAGACGCTTACCTTGAGCAGGCCAAAGCCATGGCGGAGATGGGTGCAGACAGCATTGCCATCAAGGACATGGCCGGTCTCCTGACGCCGGCGGTAACCGCCGAACTGGTGGGCAAGCTGAAGCAGACCCTGAACCTGCCGGTGTTCCTGCATTCTCACGCCACCTCGGGCATGGCACCCATGTGCCAGTGGGCGGCCATGGAAGCGGGGGTTGATCATATCGATACCGCCCTGTCGGCCTTTGCCGGCGGTACCAGCCATCCACCCACAGAGTCACTGGTGGCGGCACTGCACGATGCCGGGTTTGAAACCGGGCTGAACCTTGAGCTGTTGGACAAGGCCACCCGCCACTTCCGGGAAGTGCGCAAGAAATATCACCAGTTTGAGAGCGACTACAACGGTGTTGATACCTCCGTGCTGCTGTCCCAGGTGCCCGGGGGCATGATGTCCAACCTCGCGAACCAGCTGAAGGAGCAGGGTGCGCTGGATCGAATCCAGGACGTGTTCGAGGAAATTCCACGGGTGCGCAAGGACCTGGGTTATCCGCCGCTGGTAACCCCGACTTCTCAGATTGTCGGTACCCAGGCGTTGATCAATGTGCTGGCGGGCAAGCGCTACGAGTCCATCACCAACGAGGTGAAGAAATACCTCCAGGGCTGGTATGGCAAGGCCCCAGCGTCCGTGGATCAGGAGCTCCAGCGTCGCGCGGTCGGTAAGGAAGAGCTGGTGGAAGAGCGCCCGGCCAACCTGATTCCGCGGGAGCTGGATGAACTGCGCAAGCAGGTGGGTGAACTGGCAACCAGCGAGGAAGATGTCCTGACTTACGCCATGTTCCCGGACCAGGCCAAGGCGTATCTCGAACAGCGGCGCGATGGCACCCTGCAGCCAGAGCCGCTCGAACCGTTACCCGCCAAAAGCAGTGGTGGCCCGGTGGATACCCGCTTCAAGATCACGGTCCATGGCGAAAGCTATGATATTCACGTGACCGGGGCCAACCCGGTCAGCGACAGCGAGCGCCGGTTCTATATGACGGTGGACGGTGTTCCCGAGGAGATTCACCTGGAGTCCCATGGTGATGGGAATGAGGGCAGTGCCAGGAGCGGCGGCCGTGCCAGTGCCTCCAAGGAGGGCGACGTCACCACCAGTATGCCCGGTAACATTGTCGATGTGCTGGTCAATGAGGGTGACGAGGTGCAGGCCGGCGATCCGGTGCTGATCATCGAGGCCATGAAGATGGAAACCGAGGTAAAGGCGACCATTTCCGGATCCGTCAAGGGGGTGTTTATCGCCAAGGGCGATCGGGTCGTGCCCGGTGAGGTGTTGGTGGAAATTGAGTAAGTTCGCTGACCGCTGATGGCCTCAGAGCAGCACGGTGATCCCCAGGGTTGCCGTGCTGCGCTCGTAATCGTAGCGGGGAATGTTGCTGTTATTGTGCAAGCCGCGCCAGCCGGCGACCACCGAGAAGGTGTCGTTGATGCGGTAGTCTGCATTCACGCTGAGCGACAGGCGCTTGTCCACCCGGTTTATGATCCACGTGCCCTCGGGAATTCGCAGGCGATGGGCGGTGCGATAAAAGTTGTATCGGTAGCCGATTACCCCGCCGATTTCGAGATCGAGGACCGGGTAGTAGCTGGTGCTGATTTCCAGGGTTTGCCCAAGTGGCGAAACGCTGAAGTACTCCCGTTCCGTGGCCAGGTTGCGTCGGTCATCGTAATCCAGGTAATACCGCAGACCGCCGCCCCAATCCCCGAGCCGCGCCCGATAACGGGCATCCAATCGATAGTGCCGGCCGTCGTAAGCGTCGTAACGGGCAGCCGCAGAAACATGCTCTGCCCGGGCTGACAGTGAGCATCGGGCACGCTCTGCTGCGATGGCGCAGGCAGAGGTACTCACCCCGGTGGAGATTCTCGCTCTTTCCTCGCGGGGCTTGTCGCCGTACCAGAGTTTGTCGCCACCAACCCCGGCCTCCAGCCGATAGTCATCCAGCCGGTACTCCCAATGGGTATCCAGCCTTAACAGCTGCGTGTTGAACTCATCTTCGGAGTCGTACTCCCGGGCATAGGCCTGACCCCGTAACCTGAAACCGTGTTTGCCCTGCCGGTAGAGGTAGCCGGAGACAGCCGCTACCGACTCCAGAAAACTGTCTTCGATCGTGCTGGCAGCCTCATCGGGAAACAGGCCGATGTTGTCTTCATAACCGGCCGCCAGAGTGGCCAGGGCCCGCCAGGGAGGCAAGGGTGCGTCCTCGCCCAGTCGTTCCAGTTGCGCCGCGGCCAGGCGGGTGAGGTTGTCTGAATCGTTGCTATCGAGCACTTCCCGGAAGGCGGTTCTGGCGGCGGCTTCGTCTTCGCTCGCGAGAGCAATGAGGCCCAGATTGTAGAATGCCAGGCTGCGCTGGGGGGTCTCGGTCAGCTGTCGGAACATTCGCTCGGCGTTCTGCAGGTCACCGGTCTTGTAGTAGATGACGCCGAGGTTGTAGGTAAGAGCGCGGGATTGCATGCCCAGATCGGCGGCCGACTCCAGAAGGCCCCGTGCCTGCTCCAGGTTGCCGGCTTTGAATGCGGCAATGCCCGCGCGCAACTGGCTGGTTGCCTCCGCACTGGCATCGGCCTTCAGAACCGGAGACAGCAGGGCCAGCCAAACGACAAGCAGGATGTTTACGATACCATGCAGCAAACGGAATACCCTTGAGGCTGGAACAGAAACCGGCGCATCATGGGTAAGCTTAACTCACGGAGGGACTGAAAATCAGGTTTTAGTTGCCAGAGGAGTTATTCAGCAGATCTCCGGTTCCGTCCACCAGATCTCCTGTTCCGTCGAGGAGGTTGTCACCCGTGTCCGGCAGGTCGCCGATCGGCAGCGGAAGATCCGGATCCGTAACATCCGAATCCGGCAGGTCGAGGATAGGCAGGGTCGTGTCTTCTTCTCCCGGAAGCTCCAGTTCCAGGGCATCCCGGGTTTCCCTGGACTCCGATGCCAGGCTTTCCTCCAATTCTCGCGCGTCACTCCGGATCTCGCTCACATCGAGTTCGTTGACCGACGCGGGCAGCTCCATCTCCTGAACGAACGACGAATCGAGAGCCTCCTCATCCTCGACCATTCTCATGGTGACTTCAAAGTCTGTCTCGGCTGCTGCCATGACCGGGGCCAGGGCAAGCCCGAGGGCGGCTAGCAGTCGTAAAAAGAATAATGCTGACCTCATGACGATGGCTCCAGTGTCGTGCCAATGTCGGTACGGAAGGTTTTGCGTTTGCGGCCATCATCCAGATGGGCCACCAGGGTGCCTTCGCCCGGGAACAGAATGTTCATGGGCAGGGCGAGCAGGTTATCCCCGGGCTTGAGATTCACCTTCCAGCTTACGCGATGGCGACCGGGAAAGGGCGCCAGCTCCATGTTCGGAGGCAGTTCCAGGGTCAGAGTGACATTGTCCACTGCCTCCTTGGAGGTGAATGCGAGCCGAACGGTTTTCTGATCTCCCGCGACCGCCACTCCCTGCACGGTGGCCGTGCTCGTCTGTGCAACCGGATCCGTCGGCTGTTGCGTCGCAGAAAATTCGCTGCCGATGAAGATTCCGGCGACCAGTGCCGCCGCTACGGCACCTCCCCAGGCGGGTATTGCCCAGGAGCGTTTCGCTGATGGCTGTTCGCCTCGCTTCGCTGCCGCCAGAATGCGCGCCTCGAATCCCTGGTCCGGTTCGGGCGCCCGTTCCCGGGCCACCTCCTCCATCATCAGCGTGGCCGAAGACAGGGCCCGTGCACAGGCTCCGCAGCGCTCGGCATGCCGGCGCATCTCCAGCTCCACCGGCTCGGAGAGCTCTCCGGCTGCCATCGCGTCCACGTCTTGCAGAAAATGTTTGCAGTTCATCGCATCTACCTCATTTGAGTCCACGGAGTTGCTGCTCAAAAGGTTCCAGCTCGTCCTGCAATTTTGTGCGGAGCAGGGCTCGGGTCCGATGAAGCCGGGATTTGATGGTGCCGATGGGCACGTCGAGTACCTCTGCGATGTCTTCCTGACGCCAGCCGTCGGCGTCGTGTAATAACAAGAGGGTTCGCTGATCGGGATGAAGCTCTCCCAACAGCCGTTTCAGGGTTTGGCTGCGGATATCCCCTTCCACATTCGCCAGCGGGTCTGGCTCGCTACCAACCCGGGTCTCCAGAAACGGTGTCTGCTCGTCATGGAGATCCAGGGCGCTGGTGTTGATCTCCCGTCCCGCTGGTCGTTTACGGATTGTATCGACGAAATGCCGGTAAAGCACCCGGTGTAGCCAGGGTCGAAGGTGATCGACGGATTCCAGCTCGTCCAACCGCGGATAGAGTTTGACCACCACGTCCTGGACCAGGTCCTCGGCATCGTGCTCACGGCCGGTTAACCGGTAGGCAAAGGTGAACATCGTCTTCAGGTGGGGCTGAACCAGACGATCGAAACGTTTCGATTTTGATTGGCGAAATGGAAGTAAGGCCAAGCGGGTACCCCTGAAAACACCCTGCACAAGGTTCGTGCTGCGTGGATTTTATGGTTTTTGTCGCAGTCTTAAATGGTACCAGCGCACTTCCGGCTGGGGTATGTCCGTTTGTAAAAAATTGAATATAAATTTTCGTCTTTAATATCAGCTGCTTGTAATAATTTTCGGCTGAAATGACAAAAAAGTGCATCTGGTTTTGGAACCTTTGCAATTAGACCTCCGTCGAGGGCAACTAAAGGCGAGGGACCGTCGAACTACAAAAAACCAGAGGTAACGAACATGTTGATTCGCACCGTATGCCTTGCTGCGCTGTCGGCTACGACACTGGGTTTGTCCGGTTGTCTCGACGGCAGCAGCCAGACCAGCAAGAACGCCGATCCCGATTACAGCATCACCAGCAACCTGATAGAACGTGGCGTTCACCCGTTATTCGATCCACTGGAAACCGAGTTCCCTATCCCGAGCGATGCCCTGTTTTATCTGAGCGAGGTGGATGACGGCACCATGCTCAATGGCACCGATCCGGCTAACCCGGTAACCACCGGAATCGGCTTCCTGGATGGCAGCTCGGTGCTGGCGCCCGTTGATATCAAGATCAGCGCCAGCCTCGATAGCCAGCAGATCCTGGATGCCCGGGACTTCGTCGAGGTGGACGGGGAAGTGGTTCCGAACCCGGATCAGAACGTGTTTTTCTTCCCGGTTGAATACGCCAGCGGCGATACCATTGAAGCCCTGGATACCGAAGTTGCCGGACTGACGCCGGCCATCCGCTACCGCCAGGCACTCAGGCTCCGGGAGCAGGGCAACACTGCCGAAGCCGATGCCATCTTCAGCGATCTGGTTCGCGAAAGGTTCCGGGTGGAGTTGCTGGATATCGACGGGGGCCAGAACAACCTGGTCAGGGTCCTGCCACTGGAGCCGCTGGCGGAAAAGACCCAGTACGTCCTGGCGCTGACCAACGATATCGTTGATGCCGCCGGCGAGCCGCTGGTTGGTTCGCCCACTTTCCAGAGCGTTGCCGATCCGGAGCGCACACTGTCCAATGCGGCCTTCCAGCCGTTCCGCGATGCCATGCTGCCGGCGCGTCAGCTCGCCGCAGACTACTTTGACTTCAAGCGTGAGGTTGCTGCATCGGCGGGCTTTGCCCAGGGCTTTGAGGACGTCACCTACTCGACCACGATTACCACGACCGCCGTGGATGATGTTCTGCTGGCCAATGCAGCACCGGTCACCTATTACCGCTCTGTTCTGTTGGTTGCTCAACGCCAGCAGGCCCTGAACAGATTGCTGGACGGTTTTTACAACCTTAGTGACCAGACGCTGGGCGAGGGCGCAACGTCCAATGACGAAGCGCTTAACAGTCAGATCTACCAGACACTGACGGACACCGGTTTTCGCCTCTACGATGAAGAGCTGGCCACGCTCCTGACGGAGGCCCGGGATAACGGCATGACCGTTCTCTACGCGGACCTGGTTTCCGACCCGCTGTCCGATCGCCGGTTAGCCAATACGTTACAGACTGCTGTCGCGGTTGCTACCGACCTGAGCATGGATGTCGAATCCGACGCCCAGGCGCTGGCTGCCGCTGCGGAAACCATTGTGGATACACCGAAACCCAGAGAGGTGCGTGTGTTCAGCCAGCGTGACGGTGGAGATGTGAATCCGGCACTGGCCCAGGAAATCCAGGGCACGCCTCTCAATGTCCATGTCTACGAGGGTGAAATTACCCTGCCGTATTTCCAGACTGGGCCTGAGGACGGTAATGGTTCAGTGCTGACCTCCGAAAGCTGGCTGCCGGCTGATTTTTCCGGTAATGACGGCCTCGACGGCGCGCCCTCGGACCGGATCACCTATCGCTTCCCATTCGCGGACAAGAGCGCGGATACAACGGTACCCATCGTGATCACGGCACCGGACACTAACAATGCGACTTTCCTGACGCTGAGTGGTGGTATTCCCGCAAATGGTTACCCGGTCATCATCTACCAGCATGCGGTGACCACGGACCGCTCTGCCACCCTGCCTCTGGCAACGGCAGCCGGCCTGCTGTGTGCAGATCCTGGTAACAGTTACGACTGCTTCGTGACCATCGGCATCGACCAGCCCCTGCACGGCATCTTCGGGGAAGGCTTCGTGGGTCTGAATCCGATCAGCGAGCAGGCGGGAGCTTCTGCCGATGCCACGGAGCGCCACTTCGGATTCGCCGCCGACGCCGACCTCAATCCTGTCCCGGCCAGCCAGCTGGAGGCACCGGAATCCGGAAGCCTGTTCCTGAACTTTGCCAACTACGCGAATACCCGGGACAACATGCGCCAGGGCGCCCTGGACCTGCTTAATGTGAATGCATCGTTGCAGGCAATCGAAGATGCCATTGCCGCCTGCGCCGACTGTCCACAGAGCCTCAATCTGGATCCGGATCGGGTCTATTTCCTGAGCCATTCCCTCAGTGGCATGGGTGGCGCAGCCTTTCCCCACGTCAATAACGCTGCCATCGACGCCGGCAACGATAATCTCAATCCGATCCTGGCCGCCAACCTGTTCAATACCGGTGGCAGCTTCGGGCGCCTGGTAGAGAACTCCCAGTCGGTGGCTCCGCGAGTACTGCCGGCTCTGGACGCCGCCTCGGATGGTCTGCTCTCCCAGGGCCGTACCGAGCTCAATATCTATTTCAATGTGTTCCAGGGTCTGCTCGACTCGGCCGATCCGGTGGCTTTCGCTCCGCTCTATAAGGAAGCGCCGATCCTGCTGACCGAGATCGCGGGCGTTCCCGATGATCCCGATCGTCCGACGGATAACACTGTGCCCAATGCGGCGGATGATGTGCTGTATCCGCTGGGACCATTGGCCACCACGCTTCCGGAAACAGGCTTCGTAATCGAGGGCGAAAACATGCCTCTGGCGGGAACCGATCCCCTCGCCGCAGCCATGGGCGCGGAATCCACACCGCTTCAGAGCGACGGTCTGCCGCTGATCACACGCTACCTGGAAGGCTCCCACGGCAACCCGATTTCCGCGGGTCAGAAAGATGCCGACCCCTTCTCCTCCCGCGCGGTCTTTGACGAAATGACCGCCCAGATGCTGCAGCTGTTCACCGACGGAACGGTGGCGGTGATCAACCCCTGCGTGGTCCAGGATGCCGATACCAGCGGTACCGACTGCACCGACAGCGGTGGCAACACTGACGCCGGCGATACCCCCAGCAATGGTGGTGATGGCGGTGGAGACGGCGGCGGTGATGGCGGTCTGCTCGATGGAGTGCTCGGCCTGTGACCTGATGCCATCGGCGGGCACCCCTTCGGGTGGTGCCCAAGGTTCCCAGAGATATCAATAAAAACATGGCGTTAGCCTCGCCAGATGGGGAGGCTTTGTCTGAAACTTGCGGAGTAACACGCAATGAAAATAACAAAACCGACCCTGAATACACCCCTGCGGCTCGCGCTGGCCATTCAACTCGCTGGCCTCTCAATGACCGCGTCGGCGTTCGACTTCAGCATCTACGAAATTGATGCCTCGTTCAGCACGACGCTCACGGCGGGTATGGCCTACCGTGTCGAAGACCAGGACAAGGACCTGATCTCCCAGGGCAACCTCGGACCGGAATTTGCGTTCAGCAACACCGGTGCCTCTTCGAACAACTTTGATGACGGCAACCTCAACTTCGAAAAGGGCGAACCGTATTCCCAGATCCTGCGGGGCCGCTCGGAGCTGTTCCTGGATTACGCGCCGGACAGCGATACCCTGACCCGGGTCGGCGCCCTGGTCCGGGGCACCTACTATTACGACTACGAGCTCAAGGACAACCCCCGGGCAGTGGATCCGGTCGGCCAGCGCCGGGAGCTCAACGAGGAGGCCCTGGATAACGCCGCCGGGGCCGATCTGCTGGACGCTTACGTGTTCACTGACTGGTACTTCGGGGATACCCCGGTGTCCGTTCGCTATGGTCGCCAGGTGGTGAACTGGGGTGAGAGCACCTTCATCCTCGGTGGCATCAACGCCGTCAATCCCATTGATGTCCCCGCGTTTCGTGCGCCGGGCGCCGAGCTGAAGGACGTGCTCCTGCCGGTGGAAATGCTCTACAGCTCGGTGGGTATCACGCCGGAGGTCACCCTTGAGGCGTTCGTGCAGACGGAGTGGGAGCCGTTCCGCATCGACGATTGCGGTACCTTCTTCTCCACGGCGGATGTGGCGGCCGATGGTTGCGGCCCGGTACTGCTGGCCGGCCAGGTGCCGGATTCCCAGGCCCTGGAGGAAGGCTTTATCGCGCCGCGCCTCGGTGACAAGGAACCGGGTGACACCGATCAGTATGGGATGGCGGCCCGTTGGTACATGACAGACCTGGGCGCCGAGTTGGGCCTGTTTTACACCCGTTACAACAGCCGGCTGCCTTACATCAGTGGCGTGGTGAACAACCCCGCCGATGCCGATGAAACCCAGATGCGGGATCCCGCTCTTCCGGATGCCCGCTTCCCCAGCTACTTCATCGAGTACCCTCAGGACATTGAGCTTTACGGTATCAGCGTCAACACCACGCTTCCCACCGGAACCTCGCTCGGGGCCGAGTACAGCTACCGTCCCAATATGCCGATCCAGTGGAATACCTTCGAGCTCATTTACGGGGGAATTCAGCAGCGGGGTCCGGATGGCCAGGTCATCAGCAAGCTCGAACAGCGTGAGATCGACAAGGGCTACAACTACGCGGGCAAGGCTGTCGACGGATATGACCGCTTTGGCGTGTCCCAGGCCCAGGCGACCTTTATCCACTTCATTGACCGCGTGATGGGGGCGGCTCGATTCATCATCATCGGCGAGGTTGGCGCAACCTACGTCCATGATCTTCCCGGCAAGTCCGAGGCTCGCTACGGCCGTTCCGGTATCTGGGGTGTCGGCCCGGTTCCCCTGGATGGTGAGAGTTTCACTGGAGATTTCTGTAGCCAGGGCACTGACGAGGATCCGCGCCTGAATATCAACCCCACCAACTGTGGCGGTGATGGCTTTACCACCAGCTTCTCCTGGGGCTACCGGACGCTGTTTGTCTGGAATTATCCGAGTGCCTTTGCCGGGGTCAACCTGCGCCCGAAGCTGTTCCTGAGCCACGACGTCAAAGGCTATGCGCCGGACCCTGGTGGCAACTTCAAGGAAGGCAACAAATCCGTGGGCCTCGGCCTCGATGCCACCTACCAGAACTCCTACAAGGCATCCCTGAGTTACACCACCTACTTCGGCGGCGATTACAACGAGATCAATGATCGGGATTTCGTTGCCGCTTCCGTTTCCTATTCCTTCTGAATCAACACGTGACCTTAAAGGTGAACACCATGAAGACCACAAGAACCCTGATCTACGGAGCTGTAACCGCAGCGATGATGGCTTCCGCCAACGCGGGGGCCGCGGTATCGGCTGAAGAGGCCGCCAAACTGGGTGACACCCTGACCCCGATCGGTGCCGAAAAGGCCGGCAATGGCGACGAAATCCCGGCCTGGACGGGCGGGCTGACCGAAGCGCCGGCCGGATACAAGGGCGATGGGCGCTACGTTGACCCCTTCCCGGGCGACCAGGAGCTGTTCCGGATCGACCAGACCAACGTCGACCAGTACAGCGACAACCTGACCCCCGGCCAGGTCGCCATGATCAGGAAGTACGACGACTACTTCATACCGGTATACGAGACCCGCAGGACAGCGACCTATCCGGGATCCATCCAGGAAAAGAGCAAGGATAACGCCACCACGGTGGCGTTGGTGGAGAGCGGTAATGGCCTGCAGAACTACCAGACCGCCATTCCGTTCCCCATTCCCCAGAGCGGACTGGAAGCGATCTTCAATCACATCACCCGGTACCGCGGAGGCTCCTTCACCCGCAACGTGGCCCAGGTGACGCCGCAGCCCAATGGCGATTTCAGCCCGGTGAAGTTCACCGAATCGTTCACCGAACGGGTAGCGCTGGAGGACTATGACCCGGCGGAAGATCCCAATGTGATGTTCTACTTCAAACAGACCATCACCGCGCCTTCACGCCTGGCCGGTAACGTGCTGCTGGTGCACGAGACCATTAACCAGGTCAAGGAGCCACGCCGGGCCTGGCTATATAACTCCGGTCAGCGCCGCGTACGCCGGGCGCCCAATGTGGCCTATGACGGGCCGGGCACCGCAGCGGACGGACAGCGTACCTCGGACAACCTGGATCTCTATAACGGCGCACCGGACAAGTACAACTGGGAGCTGGTGGGCAAGAAGGAGCTGTATATCCCGTACAACTCCTACCGGATGGCCAGTGCCGATCTGAGCTACACCGACATCATCAAGCCGGGCCATGTGGACCAGAGCCTGGCCCGCTATGAACTGCACCGGGTCTGGCATGTCCGCGCCACCCTCAAGGACGGCGAGCGTCATATCTATCAGGTCCGGGATTTCTACATCGACGAGGACACCTGGCAGATTGCCGTGGTCGATCACTACGACGGCAAGGGCAATCTCTGGCGGGTGGCCGAAGCCCATGCGATGCAGATCTACGACGCGAAGATCCCGGCCTATGCCTTCGAAACCCTGTATGACCTGCTCTCTGGCCGGTACCTGGTGATGGGACTGACGAACGAGGAAGACAATCCCTACGAGTACGGCACCGAACGCAGTTCCCGGGAATACACGCCGGCTGCACTCCGGCGCGCGGGTGTCCGCTAAAAGCGGGCGATGGGATGAGACCCACCTCTCCGGCCAGGCGCCGGGGAGGTCTTATGGAGGCTTTTCAGGTGATTGATATTCTGACCCGGATAGGATTGCTCGAGATCGATAACCGCCTCGTGTACCGCAGTGGCAAATGGTACGTCCGGACTCGAGAGATCCCCGAGCGCGGACCCTATGATACCCGACTCGAGGCTGTAGAAGGTCTGTATCGCCATGTGGCGATCTGTAGCGGCAGGCTGAGTCATTGCGACCATACCGAAGCCGCCGCCTTCATGGAGCACTCCGTCCAGAAGTGTTGCCAGCCGGCCTGCGACCTGTGCGCCGACCTGCTGGCAGTATTGCCGGTGGAGACCGCGATTCAGCTGAACGCCTGAATCCCGGTCTGGCCCCGGCCAAGAATCAGGGCATGCACATCGTGGGTGCCCTCGTAGGTATTCACCGCCTCCAGGTTCATG
The DNA here is from genome assembly GCF_039523335.1 of Marinobacter szutsaonensis. Taxonomy (NCBI): domain Bacteria; kingdom Pseudomonadati; phylum Pseudomonadota; class Gammaproteobacteria; order Pseudomonadales; family Marinobacteraceae; genus Marinobacter; species Marinobacter szutsaonensis. The sequence continues at coordinate 2,497,008 of NZ_BAAAFC010000001.1, forward strand.
ACGTGGCGGATCACGTGGTACTCGTCGGCAATGCCGTTGCCGCCGTGCATGTCCCGGGCAACCCGGGCGATGTCCAGGGCCTTGCCGCAGTTGTTGCGCTTGAGCAGTGACACCGCATCCGGAGTGGCAATGCCGGCGTCCATCATGCGACCCAGCTGAAGCACCGATTGCAGGCCGATGGTGATCTCGGTCTGCATATCCACCAGCTTTTTCTGGATCAGCTGGTTGGCGGCGAGGGGCTTGCCGAACTGCTTGCGCTCGAGGGTGTAGTTGCGGGCGGCGTGCCAGCAGAATTCCGCCGCGCCCAGGGCGCCCCAGCTGATGCCGAAGCGGGCTTTGTTCAGGCAGCTCAGCGGTCCTTTCAGGCCTTCCACTTCCAGACGGTTCTCCTCGGGCACGAATACCTCATCCATGAAGATGGAGCCGGTGTCGGAAGCCCGCAGGGAGAACTTGCCCTGGATCTTCGGGGTGTCCAGTCCCTTGGCACCTTCCCGTTCGATGACAAAGCCGTTCACCTTGCCGTCCAGCTTGGCCCAGACCACGCAGATGTCGGCAATGGGGGAGTTGGTGATCCAGGTCTTGGAACCACTCAGCAGATAACCGCCGTCGACCTTTTTCGCGCGGGTTTCCATGCCGCCGGGATCGGAACCATGGTTGGGTTCGGTCAGGCCGAAGCAGCCCACGTATTCGCCGGAAGCCAGCTTGGGCAGGATGCGTTGTTTCAGCGCTTCCTTGCCGTAGGAGAAGATCGGGTACATGACCAGGGAGGACTGCACGCTGAGGGCCGAGCGGTAGGCGGAATCCACGCGCTCCACTTCCCGGGCGATCAGGCCGTAGCAGACATGATTCAGACCCGGGCCGCCATACTCTTCCGGCAAAGTGGCGCCGAGCATGCCCAGTTCACCCATCTGGTTGAAGATGTTGCGATCGAATTTCTCGTGCCGGTTGGCTTCGATGATGCCCGGCATCAGCTGCTGGTCACAGAAACTGCGGATACTGTCGCGGACCTGACGCTCGGTCTCGTCCAGTTGTGCGTCGAAATTCAGCAGGTCATTCCAGGGTGCGGAAGCCATTCGTATTCTCCTGCAGGCAATGAGCGGGAAGCCCAATCATGAGATTTCCCGGCGTTGTGTGTTAATATAGTTTCGTTTAGCGAAACACAGTTTTGTAAATGAATGGCAAAAGACTAATCCGGGTATTATGGAAATGCAAGCAGTGATCAAGCGTCGCTGGTCGGGGCGACTATGAACACGATTCTGCAATGGCTGGTATCGCTGGCGGTGCTGACCGAACTGGTTGCTATCTGCCTCGGCAACCGCGAGTTGAGCGCGTTTGCCGGCGGCATCTTTGTGGCTGTCTTCCTGGTGGGTGCCGGGGGGCTGCAGGGCTACGCCCGCATGTTGCTGTTGCTGTCTCTGGCGGTACTGGGTGGCCTGGCCGGCTATGGCGCGCTGGGGACGGATCAGCTGGTGAAAGCGGCCTCGGATGCGGCGTTCTATTCGGCGTTCCTCGGCAGTCTGGGGATGATGCAGTGCCTGGTACGCCGATTCGAGGTGTTGCGCCGGATCCACGATGTGCTGCTCGGCGGCCGGCCAGGCTGGCTGTATCCGAAATACGCCCTGGTCAGCTGCGGCATCGCCTCGGTGCTGAGTTTCGGCATGATGAGCCTGCTCTGTGGCACGCTCTCGGAGACCCTGCGTGAGCGCGGTATTACCGGTGAATCACGATTGCAGTGGTTGCGCAGTGTTCTGATCAGCGCCCTCAGGGGCTTTGCCCTGGTGCCCCTGGTGGCGCCGACCAGTGTGGCGGTGGCCATCCTTACCCGCGAGTTGCCCCAGCTGAGCTGGTCGCTGTTGTTGCCATTCGGAGTGATTGCGGCGCTGCTGCTGGTGGCCGTTGGCTGGGTGCTGGAGCAGCGCCGGTTCCGCAGGGTCAGCAGTGAACGAATGGCCCTCGAGGGTTGGCCGGCGGGCACCGGGCGTTTGCTGGTGCTCATTCTGGTGGTCTTTGCGGCGATGGCGGCGCTGGTGGCGAGTACCGGCCTCAAGGTATCGGTGGCAGCCATGCTGACGGTGCCTTCCGTGACCGTGCTTTACATGCTCGGGCAGGAGTGGAGGTTGATGCCGGTTTTGCGGGAGGGTGCGGAGCAGGTGTGGACCATGAACAACGAAATGGCCATTTTTGCCGCCTCGGCCATTCTCGGGGTGGGTCTGTCAGCCGTGATTCCCGCCGATGCGCTTGCCGGCCTGCTCCAGAGCGGCAGCGGTGTTTTCCTGCTGGCGGTGTTGGGAATGCTGATGATGCCCATGTTCTCCATGATCGGGGTTATTCCGATCACGGTGCTGAGTGTTCAGGCCGGATTACTTCCGGAACTGGTGGCAGGCGGGATGAATCCGTTGCCGGTGGCCGTGGCCCTGGTGATCGGCTTTTCCCTGGCCATGATGCTCTCGCCCTTTGGTCCGTCGGTGATGCTGCTTTCCCGGTTTGGCCAGGTATCCCGGTGGGTGGTGGCGTTTCGCTGGAACGGGCGGTTCGTGTTGATCGCCATTCCCCTGCTGCTGGTGCTTACGGCACTGGTGGCCTGGCTGGCACCGACCGTGGGGTGATCGGTGCCAGCTGCCCGGGTCAGTAACCGCGACTGGTATCGACGATGCCGGTAATGGGCCGGCCCCGGGCATGATCCCGGATCTTGCCGGTGATCTGTTCCAGGGTGGCATCCCGCAGTGTTCTGGCGGAGATGTGCGGAGTGATGGTAATTTCTTTGCGCTGCCAGAACGGATGCTCCTCGGGCAACGGTTCCTTGCGGAACACATCCAGGGAGGCCCGGACCAGCTTGCCCTCGTCCAGGGCTCTGAGAAGGTCGTCCTCGACCAGATGTTCGCCCCGGCCGACGTTGATCAGCACCGCGCCGGGCTGCAACTGGCTCAGCAATTGGTAGTCGATGATGTCCCGGGTTTCATCGGTCAGGGGCAGGGTGTTGACCAGAACCCGGGTGGATTTCAGGAATTCACCGAGCTCGTCCGCACCGGCATAGGTGTGGACACCGGCGAGGTCGTGCTCGCTGCGGGCCCAGCCGTTCACCCGGTAGTCCAGGTCTGCCAGGGTTCGCGCCACGCGCTTGCCGATATGCCCGAGCCCCATGACACCGACCGGCCACTCGTTGCGCTTGATCGGGCGATGAATCTTCCAGATACCCTGGCGCTGCTGCTCCCGGTAGGTTTCCATCCCGCGGCTGGCTTCCAGCAATTGGTGCAGCACGTACTCGGCCATCTGCACCGACATGCCGGCGTCTTCCAGGCGCACCACGGTCAGGTTTTCGGGCAGGTTGGGCACTTTCAGCAACCCGTCGATACCGGCACCGAGGTTGAACACTGCCTTGAGCTTCTTTTCCCGCTCGAACAGCTTCGCCGGTGGCTGCCAGACGATGGCGTAGTCGGCGTCGATCGCCGGACCGTCGGGATCCCAGACGTGAACCTCCGCCTCCGGCAGCAGCTCTTTGATGGGAACTGTCCAGCGTTCCGGTTTGGGGTCACCTGCGACAAATAGAACTTTCATTTCGCCTCCGGGGTCGTAACTGGCAATTTAGACTGCTATTTTGTTCTGCAATGCAGAATAAGATATCAATAAAATCGGGTAAAGGCGGTATCTGGTATCGCCCTGCGAGTTTTGTTTTGAAACATTACTCGAGAGTGTTTCACATTTGGCACGGGTTTTGAAAAGACTTTCTGGTACTTGATTTGCTCAGCGATTAAAATGGCGCATCTTTAGTCATTCATCAGATTGATACCCCGGACACCGGAGCAGGCGACACGGTTGGAGGACGCCCCACTATGGCAAGAACAAAACAGAGTTCACCGGAACTGAGAGTTGCATCCGGTGACGGTGAGCCGGTCAAGCCGGAAAAGGATCGCAAGTTTGTCGAGGCCCTGTCCCGTGGGCTGGATGTGCTCCGTGCGTTCAGCCAGGGTTCGGTTATCCTTGGCAACCAGGACATTGCGCGTATAACCGGCCTGCCCAAGCCGACCGTGTCCCGGATGACCTACACCCTCACCAAGCTCGGGTACCTGAGCTACAACACCCAGCTGGAGAAATACCAGCTCAGCTCCGGGGTGCTGGCGCTGGGTTATGCCTACGTGTCCAACCTCAAGGTGCGTCAGCTGGCCAAGCCGTACATGGACGAGTTTGCCCGCCAGACCAACATGTCCGTGGGCCTGACCTGCCGGGACCGCCTGCACATGATCTATGTGGAAAACCGGTTGCCACCGGAAGCATCCCTGCTGCGTATGGAGATCGGCCTGAAACTGCCCATGGCCACCACCTCCGCCGGCCGCGCCTACTACTGCGCCATCAGCGACAAGGCCCGCAAAATGATCGACGAGGCCATGGCCGACAAGTACGGCGATGCCTGGCCGGAAAAGAAAGAAGGTCTGGAACAGGCCATGAAGGATTACAAGGAGCACGGCTTCTGCCTGTCCCTGGGCGAGTGGGACCGCAACATCAACTCCGCGGGCGTGCCGATCCACCTCCAGGATGGCACCATCATGGCCCTGACCTGCGCGGCGCCGTCCTACCTGGTATCTGCTGAAAAGCTCCGTGGCTCCATTGCCCACCAGCTGGCGATGCTGGCGGGTGATATTGAATCGCTGGGTGTCTAACCTTCAGGCCTTTGGGGGAGGAGTCGGCGGGCAGGGCGATCCGAAACACGCTGTGAATACGTCCCTGTACGCTCTGCTCCGCCATCCCTGGCTCCGCAAGGTTTCGGATCGCCCTGCCCGCCGACTCCGATGACTTGGGGGGCTTCCCTGGTCCTGGGAAAACAGAAAACCGCAGAAGAATTTCTGCGGTTTTTTTGTGTCTGTAGTTTAATGGATGGTTGAAACTGTCCGGAAACTTGTATTAAATCGTACGCATGTTTCGCTAGTTAAAATCACATTTCAATTAAGGCGAGGAGAGATTATGTCTGAGGTCGTAAGCTATAACCGGGAAGGCAGCATCGGCGTTATCACCGTGAACTATCCGCCGGTCAATGCCCTCGGCCACGCTGTTCGCTCCGGGCTGCTGGAAGCCCTCGAGCAAGGCCAGAAGGACACAGACGCCAAGGTATTGCTGCTGGTATGTGACGGGCGCACCTTTATTGCCGGCGCTGACATCCGCGAATTCGGCAAACCGATGCAAGAGCCGTCGCTGCCGAACGTCGTGAATACTTTTGAAAACAGTGACAAGCCCCTGGTTGCCGCGATTCATGGCACCGCCCTGGGTGGCGGACTGGAAACCGCGCTCAGCTGCCATTACCGGGTTGCCCTGAGCAGCGCGAAAGTGGGCCTGCCGGAAGTAAAGCTGGGCCTGCTGCCCGGTGCCGGTGGCACCCAGCGCCTGCCACGCCTGACCGGTGCCCAGAAGGCTCTGGAAATGATTACCACCGGTGAGTTCGTCGGTGCCGGGGACGCTCTGGAGCTGGGTATTGTCGATGCCGTGGAAGACGGCGACGATATCCGCGCTGTGGGCCTGGCGTTTGCCCAGAAGATCGCAGACGAGGGTAAGCCGGTGCGCCGCGTTCGGGACATCACCGACAAGATCGACGCGGAAAAGGGCAGCGATGTTTTTGACCAGTTCCGCGAAGGTTTGAAAAAGCGGGCCCGCGGCCTGTTCTCACCGTTCAAGTGTGTCGATGCCGTGGAAGCTGCCTTCAACCTGCCTTTCGAGGAAGGCATGAAGCGCGAGCGTGAACTGTTCATGGAGTGCATGGAGTCGCCCCAGCGCGCCGGTCTGATCCACTCGTTCTTTGGTGAGCGCGAGGTTTCGAAGGTCAAGGGTCTGGCCAAGGATACGCCGGTTCGTGATGTGAAGAGTGTGGGTATCATCGGTGCCGGCACCATGGGTGGCGGTATCGCCATGAACTTCGCCAACGTGGGCATTCCGGTCACCATCGTTGAGGTGAAGCAGGAAGCGCTGGACAAGGGCCTGGCCATCATCCGCCGTAACTACGAAAACTCTGCGAAGAAGGGCAAGCTCACCCAGGAGCAGGTGGAGCAGCGCATGGCGTTGATCACGCCGAGTCTGACCTACGACGATTTCCGGGACGTTGACCTGGTGATCGAGGCCGTGTTCGAGAACATGGCCATCAAGAAAGAGATCTTTGCCAAGCTGGATGATGTCTGCAAACCGGGCGCCATCCTGGCTTCCAACACCTCCACCCTGGACATCGATGAGATCGCTTCCGCCACCAAGCGTCCGGAAGACGTGGTGGGCATGCACTTCTTCAGCCCGGCCAATGTCATGAAGCTGCTGGAAAACGTGCGTGGCAGCAAGACCTCCGACGAAGTGAAGGCCACGGTCATGGCGGTCGCCAAGAAGATCAAGAAAGTGGGCGTCATGGTCGGCAACTGCTACGGCTTTGTCGGTAACCGGATGCTGCACAAGCGCGGCACCGAGGCCATGTCCCTGGTGGACGAGGGCGCCACGCCGCAGCAGGTGGACAAGGTCCTGACCGATCTGGGCTTCCCCATGGGGCAGTTCGCCATGTCTGACCTGGCCGGTATCGACGTGGGCTACCGTATCCGCGAAGAGCGGCGTAAGGCCGGCGAGGACATCCCGGCCAGCTGGATGGACAAGCTTGCCGAACAGGGCCGTCTCGGCCAGAAGACCCAGGCGGGTGTCTACAAGTACGAGGAAGGCAGCCGAAAGCCGATACCGGATCCCGAAGTGGAGCGGCTGATCGAGGAGTTCCGCAAGGAGCAGGGCATTACCCCGCGCGAGATCACCGACCAGGAAATTCTCGAGCGCTGCATGTACGTGATGATCAACGAAGGCGCCAAGATCCTGGAAGAGGGCATCGCCGACCGTCCCATCGACATCGACATTGTCTGGATCTACGGCTACGGCTTCCCGGCTTACCGTGGTGGCCCCATGTTCTGGGCCGATCAGGAAGGTTTGGACAAAATCCTTGCGGCCGTTAAAAAGTACCAGGATACCGTTGGCGGTGAGCAGTGGCAGCCGGCGGCCTTGCTGGAGAAGTTGGTCAGCGAAGGCAAGGCGTTCGGCGATCTTTGATCTGAGAGTGGGGTGGGCTCCAAGACGGGGTCAGAAGAAAGCGTTCTTCTGACCCCAGGTTCACAGCCCCGCCCCGGAGTCTCATGAAAACGGGGTCAGATGAAAGCTTTCATCTGACCCCACCTTCACCAGCGTTCAAACTAAACTCCGGGGTCTGAAGAAAGCCTTCTTCTGACCCCTCCTTCAAGGGAACACAATCATGTCCGAAGCAGTCATCGTCTCCACCGCCCGCACCGGCCTCGGCAAGTCTTACCGGGGCTCCCTGAACAACACCCACAGCGTGGACATGGCCGGCCATGTCATCAAGCACGCGGTCGAGCGCGCCGGCATTGATCCGGCCATCGTTGAAGATGTCATCATGGGTGCTGCTTTCCAGGAAGGTGCCCAGGGCCGGAATATCGCCCGCCTGGCGGCCATTCGCGCCGGCCTTCCGGTGACCACCGCCGGTTTTTCCATTAACCGTTTCTGCAGTTCCGGTCTGCAGTCCATTGCCCTTGCCGCCCAGCGCGTTGTGTCCGAGAAGGTGCCGGCCATGGTTGCTGGTGGCGTTGAGTCCATCTCCCTGGTGCAGAACGACAAGATCAACAGCTTCCATGCCACCAACGACTGGCTGATGAAGCACAAGCCGGAGCTTTACCTGTCGATGATCGAGACGGCGGATATCGTGGCCAAGCGCTACAACGTCAGCCGCGAGTCCCAGGACGAATACTCCCTGATTTCCCAGCAGCGCACGGCAGCTGCCCAGCAGGCCGGCAAGTTCGACGATGAAATCGTGCCTTTCGACACCACCATGCTGGTGAAAGACAAGGAAACCGGTGACGTCAGCGAAAAGCAGGTGACCCTGGAGCGTGACGAGTGCAACCGCCCGAACACCACCCTCGAGGGCCTTACGGGTCTGGAACCGGTGCGTGGCCCGGAGCAGTTCATTACCGCCGGTAACGCCAGCCAGCTGTCTGACGGCGCGTCGGTGTGCACCGTCATGAACAGCACCTATGCCGAGAAGCACAACATCGAGCCCATGGGGATCTTCCGTGGCTTCGCCGTTGCCGGCTGTGAGCCTGACGAAATGGGCATTGGCCCGGTCTTTGCCATTCCCCGGCTGCTTGAGCGTGCCGGTCTGAAAATGGACGATATTGACCTGTGGGAGCTCAACGAAGCGTTTGCGTCCCAGGTGGTGTATTGTCGTGATCGCCTGGGTATTCCCATGGAGAAGCTGAACGTTAATGGCGGTTCCATCTCCATTGGTCATCCCTTCGGTGTTACCGGTTCCCGTATGACCGGCCATGCCCTGATCGAAGGCAAGCGTCGCGGTGCCAAGTACGTGGTAATCACCATGTGCATCGGTGGCGGCCAGGGTGCTGCTGGCCTGTTCGAAGTGGTGTAAACCGGGGAGCGTCGCCATGCAGCAGAAAATCATCAACACCCGGGATCTGGCGTTCCAGCTCTATGAGCTGCACGACGTGGAACAGGTGCTGCGGTTTGAGCGCTACTCGGAGCACAATCGCGAGACCCTGCAGGCGGCGCTGGACCTGGCCCTGAAGGTGGCGGCGGAGGAGTTTGCGCCGCACGCCCGCCTGGTGGACGAGGAAGAACCCACGTTTGAAAACGGCCGGGTGGCAATGCGACCGGAAGTCCGCAAGGCCCTGGACGTGCTCAAGGGTACTGGCCTGATGGCCGCCAGCCAGGATTACGAACGGGGCGGCATGCAGCTGCCCGCCGCCGTGGCCCAGATGTGCGTCGGCCTGCTCAAGGGGGCCAATGTTGGCACCCAGGGCTACGCCGGCCTGACCATCGCGGCCGCCAACCTGATCCTGGCCCATGGCAGTGAGGAGCAGAAGGCCCGATACGCCGATCACATGCTGGCAGGGCGGTTCTTCGGCACCATGTGCCTGACCGAGCCTCATGCCGGCTCGTCCCTCGGCGATCTTCGTACCCGCGCCGAGCCCCAGCCAGACGGCAGCTACCGGTTATTCGGCAACAAGATCTACATCTCCGGCGGTGATCACGAGCTGAGCGAAAACATCATTCACATGGTGCTCGCCCGTTTGCCGGACGCTCCGCCAGGGGTGAAGGGCATTTCCCTGTTCCTGGTGCCAAAAATCCTGGTAAACGAGGACGGCTCCCTGGGCGAGCGTAATGATGTCGCTCTGGCCGGCCTCATTCACAAGATGGGCTATCGTGGGACCACCTCCACCATGCTCAACTTCGGTGAACAGAACGGGGCCGTGGGTTATCTGGTGGGCAAGCCCCACCAGGGCCTCGCCGCCATGTTCCATATGATGAACGAGGCCCGGATCGGGGTTGGCCTGGGTTCGGTGATGCTGGGCTACACCGGCTACCTGCATGCCCTGGAGTACGCCCGGGATCGGCGGCAGGGCCGACCGCTCGGCGAGAAAGATCCCACTAGTCCCCAGGTGCCGCTGATCCGCCACGCCGATATCCGGCGCATGCTGTTGGCCCAGAAGGCCTACGTGGAAGGTGGTCTGGCTCTTTGCCTGCAGGGCGCGATGCTGGTGGACGAGAAAAAGTTTGCGGAAACCGGCGAGCAGCGTGAGCTGGCCGCCGGCCTGCTGGACCTGCTGACGCCAGTCATCAAGTCCTGGCCATCCTGCTATTGCCTGGAAGCCAACAGCCTGGCCATCCAGGTCCACGGCGGGTATGGCTACACCCGGGAGTATCCGGTGGAGCAGTTCTACCGGGATAACCGGCTCAACCCGATTCATGAGGGTACCCACGGGATCCAGGGTCTCGACTTGCTGGGCCGGAAGGTTTCCATGGCTGGCGGCCGATTTTACCGGGAACTGATGCATCGAATTGAGGCTACCGTTGGCGAGGCCCGAGCGTATTCGCGACTGGCCGCGAGTGCCGAGCGTCTCGAGCAGGCAGCACGGGCGATGGCTGGCGCCACGGAAGCCATCAATGGGGTCAAGGCCGGTGGTGACAAGGAAAAAGCCCTGGCCAACGCCACCCTGTACCTGGATGCGTTCGGGCACGTGGTGGTCGGCTGGTTGTGGTTGCGTCAGGGACTGAAAGCCGTCGAGGGCCTGGAAAGTTCGGATGGGCAGGACGATGCTTTTTACGAGGGTAAACTCAAGGCCTGCGAGTATTTTGCCCGGTATGAGTTGCCGGGTGTGGTGACTGCGGCCGAGCTTTTGGGGGCGGTCGACGAGACGGCCTTGAGCATGGCCGATGCCTGTTTCTGAGACCTGAAGACGGGGTCAGAAGAACGAGTTCTTCAGACCCCAGAGGTTGACGTTAAACCGGGGTCTGATGAACGCCTTCATCTGACCCCATCTTCACCCCAGCTAACCCCCGGGGTCTGATGAAAACCTTCATCTGACCCCTCCTTAAACAAAAAAGGGGAGTAAAAAATGGACAGAAAAGCCAAAGCCGTGGTCTGCCGGGAATGGGGCCAGCCCGTTCAGGTCGAGACCATCACTGTGGAAGGCCCCAGGCGGGGCGAGATCACCATCAAGATTGCGGCCTGTGGTGTGTGCCACAGTGATCTGTCCGCCACCACCGGCAAGATCCCCTATCCGCCGCCCCTGGTACTGGGCCATGAGGCTGCGGGCGTTGTGGTGGAAGTGGGAGAAGGGGTGACCGAATTCCAGGAGGGTGACCATGTGGTCAGCTCCTTCATTTCGATGTGCGGCAAGTGCCGTCAGTGTGTCCGTGGCCGCCCGGTGTTGTGCGAGAGCGCCCGCAAGGCCATGTTTACCCTGCCGGATGGCACTGTGCGCACCAAGGGCGCCGATGGTGAGTCGCTGAACGTGTTCGGGGCCTGCGGTGTGATGGCGGAATACGCCACCATGCATGTGGATAACTGTGTGAAAGTGGATGACACCGTGCCCATGCAGAACGCCGCCCTGGTCGGGTGCGCGGTAATGACCGGCGTTGGCGCCGTGTTCAACACCGCGAAACTGGAACCAGGCTCCCGGGCCGCAGTATTCGGCATCGGCGGCGTGGGTCTCAACGCGATCCAGGGCTGCGCCACTGCTGGCGCCGAGATGATCGTGGCGGTGGACAGCAACCCGAAGAAGCTGGAGATGGCACGGGAATTCGGAGCGACCCATACGGTCAACATCAACGAGGTGGATGACGCCGCGAAGGCCGTGAAGAAACTGACCGGTGGCGTGGACTACGCCTTTGAATGCGTGGGTGCCGGCCCGGTGGTGGAACAGGCCTACAAGTGCCTCGGGCGTGGCGGCACCGCCGTGGTGGTGGGGGTGGCCGATCCGAAGGACAAGACCTCACTGACCACCTTGACGCTGCCCGCGGATGAGCGAACCCTTAAAGGCAGCTGGCTGGGTTCAGCCCGTCCGCAGCATGATTTCCCCAGGATCCTGGGGCTTTACAAGGCCGGTAAACTCAAGTTGGATGAACTGGTTACCCGGACCTACCCCATTGAAGAGGCTGCCCAGGCTTTCGATGATATGGTGGCCGGCAAGAACGCCCGTGGTGTGATCGTATTTGATTAAGGGGGAGAACATGAACGAATTGAGCAAGAACTATATCAATGGTCAGTGGGTCGACTGGAGCGGCGAGCTGATCGATGTCCACGAGGCTGGCACCGGTGACGTCATTGCCCGCGTACCCGCCTCCGGTCGCGAGGAAATGGAGCAGGCCATCGCCGCAGCGGATGCCGCTTTCGAGAGCTGGTCCGAAAGCACCCTGGAGCAACGCCTGAAAGTGCTGGAACAGCTGCACGGGGGGCTGAAGGAACGGGCGCCGGAGATTGCCGAGACCGTGAGCCGGGAAGTGGGCATGCCAATCAAGCTGGCCACCCCCATCCAGGCTGGCATGCCGGCGGCCGTGACCAAGACCTACCTGAAACTGCTGCCGGACTTCCAATTTACAGAGCAGTCCGGCAACTCCGAGGTGCAGTACGCCCCGGTGGGTGTGGTTGGCTGCATTACCCCCTGGAACTACCCGCTGCACCAGGTGATCCTGAAGATCGTCCCGGCCATCGCCGCCGGTTGCACCGTGGTACTCAAGCCATCGGAAATCGCGCCCCAGACCGCCTATATCCTGGCGGAAATCCTGGACGGTACCGATCTTCCCAAGGGCGTGTTCAACATGGTGTGCGGCCTGGGCCAGACCGTGGGCGACACCCTGATCAAGCATCCGGATGTGCGCATGGTGTCCTTCACCGGCTCCACCCGCACCGGTCACCTGATTGCCCACGCTGCGGCCGATGATTTCAAGCGCATCGCCCTGGAGATGGGGGGCAAGTCCGCCTCGGTCATTCTCCCGGACGCCGATCTCGCCGGCGCGGTCAAAGGTACCGTGAACAACTGCCTGCTTAACTCCGGTCAGACCTGCACCGCACTGACCCGCATGCTGGTCCCGGCGGACAAGCACGATGAGGCCTGCGAACTGGCGGCTGCCGCGGTGGCCAAGATGACCCCGGGCAATCCGCTCGAGGAAACCACCCGTCTGGGGCCGCTGTCTTCTGCTCAGCAGCGTGACCGGGTGATCGATTACATCAAGCTCGGTATCGAGGAGGGCGCCACCCTGGTGGCTGGCGGACCGGAAGCACCGGAAGGCTGTGACAAGGGCTACTTCGTCAAGGCCACGGTATTTGGCAATGTCCGTCCGGACAGCCGCATCGCCCAGGAAGAGATCTTCGGCCCGGTGCTGAGCATCATTCCCTATAAGGATGAGGCCGAGGCGATCCGTATTGCCAATGGCACCCCCTACGGCCTGTCTGGCGCCGTCTGGTCCGCCGATGATGCTCATGCCAAGCGCGTCGCCGGCAAGCTGCGCACCGGTCAGGTGACCGTCAATGGTGGTGCCTTCAATGCTCTGGCGCCCTTCGGCGGTTTCGGCCATTCCGGCCTCGGCCGGGAGTTTGGCAAGTGGGGTCTGGAGGAGTTCCTGGAGGTGCGGTCGCTGCAGCTCTGAGGCGGAGTGGGCGCTGAACCTGGGGATTGAAAAAGGGGTCAGATGAAAGCGTTCATCAGACCCCGACTTCACGCAGAACCCGGGGGCGGGCCCGGGGTCTGAAGAAAGCCTTCTTCTGACCCCACGTTCAAGATTAAACCGGGCAAGCCCTCCGGGGTCTGATGAACGCTTTCATCTGACCCCTTCCTAGGCCTTACCCCCCAGCAGAATCCTTACCGCCGTACAGGCATCCTCCAGCTCCTCATCCCGGGGCTCGCGCCCGCCGATGATGTCGCTGTAGAGACAGGATTCCGCGAGACGAACCATGAAATAGGACAGGCTGTCCACGCTCATGGGCGGATTGATCTTGCCCTGGGCGACCTGGTCCTTGAGGGTGCGGGTATTCGCTTCCACGGTCCGGGCGTGCAGGGTGGACTGGGACGACGTGAGGATTCTCAGCGCGTACTCCGGGTCCTGATTGATAAACCGCCTTAACGGCTCGAAGTGCAGGATCGTGGAATTGATTTTCCGGTAGACGCCAACAATGTAATCGACCCCCTCACCGGGGGTAGTGGCGAGAGCTTCCAGGCGCAGCGGTTCGTACAGGGACCACAGCACTTCACCGATCAGCAGGTCCTTGTTGCCCACCCACCGGAACAGGGTGGCCCGGCCGATGTTGAGTTCGTCCGACAGGGATGCCAGGTGGATACGCTCGCCTTTGAGCCACATGCGCCGGGCCCGCTTGAACGCGTCGGCCGGTGTCGCTTTGGTTGTTGTTCTGGCTGTCACTGGAACCTCTTATACAAATTCGATTTCATTCTAACGACAAAAAGAGAACGCTGCTATGAAGACCAGAATCACAGAGCTGTTTGGCATTGAGCACCCCATTATCCAGGGTGGCATGCACTGGGTGGGCTATGCCGAACTGGCAGCGGCGGTATCCAATGCCGGTGGCCTGGGTATCCTGACGGCTCTGACCCAGCCGACACCCGAAGATCTGGCACGGGAGATTGCCCGTTGCCGGCAAATGACGGACAAGCCCTTTGGCGTCAATCTCACGTTTCTTCCGTCGTTCAAGGAACCGCCCTATCCGGAGTACATCCAGGCGATCATCGACGGCGGTGTGAAGATTGTGGAAACCGCCGGCCGCAGCCCGGAAAAGTACATGGAGCAGCTGAAAAGCGCCGGTATCCGGGTGATTCACAAGTGCACCTCGGTGCGCCACGCCCTGAAGGCCCAGCGCATCGGCTGTGACGCGGTCAGCGTCGACGGCTTCGAATGCGCCGGTCACCCGGGCGAGGACGATATTCCCAACTTCATCCTGCTGCCCCGGGCGGCGGAGGAACTGACCATTCCCTTCGTGGCTTCCGGCGGCATGGCCGATGGCCGCAGTCTGGTGGCCGCCATGGCGCTGGGCGCCGAAGGCATGAACATGGGGACCCGCTTCCTGGCCACCCGGGAAGCCCCGATCCATGACCGGGTGAAACAGACCATTGTCGATTCGGACGAACTGCAGACCCGGCTGATCATGCGGCCGCTCCGGAACACCGAGCGGGTCCTTCGTAACCGTGCCGTGGATGAAATCATCCGCATCGAGGCCGAGAAGGGCAGCGACACCACCATCGACGATATCCGCCACCTGGTGACCGGCGCCAAGGGCAAGCTGGTGCTCCATGAGGGCCGCATGGACGAGGCGGCCTGGAGTTGCGGCATGGTCGCCGGACTGATCCATGACATTCCCAGTTGCGACGAACTGATCAGCCGGATCATGGCCGAGGCCCATGCCATTGTGCGTGAGCGACTGGCCAGCTTCCTGTAGCCCGCCCCTGGCGTGATCATTTCGTGATATTTCCGCGATAGACTCTTTATCCGGATGTGACGCTGCCGTAAAGCTATGCTGCGAATCTTATCCGTGTGGCGGGCCACTGGAGCCCGCACCCTTGATAACCACACGGAGCGATTACCATGCAATCACTGACACGAATGTTTGTGGCCGTCATGCTGGGCGTTGGCGCCTCGTTTGCCCTTGCAGACGAAATGGGGGCGTCCACCGAGACGATGAAAGACGACGGGATGATGGCGGAAGAATCCATGGAAAAGGGCATGGGAAAAGATGACATGACCAATGACATGGAGCACGGGATGAAAGACGATACCATGAAGGACATGGAAGAGGACGACATGGACACCACGACCATGGACGATGACACCATGCCCATGGACGACACTATGGACAAGGACACCATGGAATAACCGTTGCCGGAACTGTCCATCAGGGCCAGGAAACCATGACGCGAACCGTACTGATCATTGAGGATAACCCCGGTATTGGCGAGCTGGTGCGTATGCAGGTGACCGACCTGGGCATGAGGGCCATTCTCTCCGGCCGTGGTGATGAGGGCCTCAAGCGCTTTCATCAGGGCGGGATTGACCTGGTGATCCTGGACCTGATGCTTCCCGGGATGGATGGCCTGGCGGTGTGCCGGGAAATCCGTTCGGGTACCGGTTACGTTCCGGTGCTGATGCTCACGGCCAAGAGTTCCGAGCTGGACCGGGTTCTTGGCCTGGAGATGGGGGCCGATGACTACCTGACCAAGCCATTCAGCGTGGCCGAGCTGGCAGCCCGTATCAAGGCGCTGTTCCGTCGGGTTGATGCCCTGTCATCCGGGAGCGCCCATGAGAGTGAAACGGAAGAAGTGGTGGTGGAGGGCCTCCGGATCGATCCGGTGCGTCACCGCGTCTTCAGGAATGATCGGGAGGTTGAGCTGACTGCCCGGGAATTCGATCTGCTCTGGCATTTTGTTCGCCACCGTGGCCGGGTGTTCAGCCGCGCGCATTTACTGGATGCGGTATGGGGTTACAACCATGAAGGCTATGAGCACACGGTAAATACCCACATCAATCGGCTCCGGAACAAGATCGAGGCTGACCCGGCCCAGCCCCGATACATCCAGACGGTCTGGGGCGTCGGTTACCGGTTTATGGACTGAATCATGGCGCTGTCACTGTTCCGAACGCTCTACGCCCGGCTGGCGCTTGGTCTGTTTTTGCTGCTGATCATTGTTGGCGGCCTGTTCACGGTTCTCAGCCTCTATTCGGTGCGTGAGTACACCGCTGCGGTCAATCAGGAACTCAATCGTGACCTGGCCCGTAACCTGGTATCCGACCGTAATCTGGTGACGGAAGGCCAGCTCGATCAGGAAGCGCTGAAAAAGCTGTTTGACCTGTACATGACCATCAACCCCGGTATCGAGATCTACCTGCTGGGACCGGAAGGCCGGATTCTGTCCTACTCCGCTGACCCGGACCGGATCAAGCGCAACCGGGTTTCCCTGGAGCCGATCCGGACTCTGCTTGCCCAACCCGGCGCTTTCCCGCTCCCGGGGGATGACCCCCGCAGTCACGACCGTCGCAAGGTATTTTCGGTAACCACCGTGCCCTTCGAGAATGGCCGCTCGGGTTACCTGTACGTCGTGCTCCGGGGTGAGGAATATGACCTTGCCGAGAACATGGTGCACAGTAATCAGTTGCTGCAGATGGGAGCGGGAGCCCTGGCAATCAGCCTGGTCGTCGGCCTGCTGGCAGGGTTGGTATTCTTTCATCTGCTGACCCGGCGACTGTCCCGGCTGACCGAACGGGTGGAAAACTTCGAAATAAACGGCGAGCTCCTGGTCCCGGAGACACAGGAATACCCTGTCTCCCGGGGGGACGACATCGATTACCTGGCAGCACGGTTCGACCAGATGGCCAGCCGGATTGCCGCCCAGATGGATCTTCTGAAAGACAAGGACCACCAGCGTCGGCAGATGGTTGCCCAGGTCTCCCATGACCTGCGCACGCCGCTGGCGTCTATCCAGGGCTATCTGGAGGCCCTGAAGATGAAACAGGCGGAGCTGGATTCGGCTGAGCGAGCCCGTTTCCTGGACGTTGCCCTGGCGGAAACCTGGCGCCTCGGCCGGCTGGTCGAGGAGCTGTTTGAGCTGGCCGCGCTGGAAGCCCGGGAGAAACAGCCGTCCCCGGAACCCTTCATGATGGCAGAACTGCTGCACGATGTGGTCCAGAAGCACCAGCCCGAAGCGGAGCGTGCATCGGTACGGCTCCGGATCACTGACGCTGACGGAGTCATGGTGATGGCGGACATTGCCATGACCGAGCGTGTCCTCGATAACCTGATCAGCAACGCCATTGCCCACGCCCCGGCCAACAGCGAGGTGGCCCTGGCCGTCCGGCAGGACGGGGATGCCGTGCTACTGACTGTCTCGGATGCCGGCGCCGGCATCGACCCGCAAGACAGTGCCCACCTGTTCGAACCTTTCTACCAGGGGGGCGGGGCAGCAAACGCCGGTCATGCGGGCCTGGGCCTGGCCATCGCCCGACGCATGGTGGATCTCCAGCAAGGTCGGATCGCGGTCCGGAATCTAGAGCCGACCGGTGCCGAGTTCCGGGTCTGGTTGCCGCTCGCCAGCACCCGTTAACGCCCGGAAAATCCACGCCGTTATAGATTCGTAATACTCCGTGAACGGTTTCGTGAAGCCGCAGGGTTAGGCTGACAGCATGGCATCAAACACAGGAGATGTACCATGAAACGCAGAAACTCAGGTTTTGCTCTCGTGCTGTCCCTGCTCGTGGCAGGCGTGGCATTTACGTCGCTCGCCACCGCAGGCAAGCATGATACCAACGATACCGAATTTGCCCCGGAGAACCCGGACCTGGCGGTCGCGACCTTCGCCGGCGGCTGCTTCTGGTGTGTGGAAGCGGGGTACGAGAAGGTGCCCGGCGTGGTCGAGGCGGTCTCCGGCTATGCCGGGGGCAGTGTCGAAAATCCCACGTACAAGCAGGTCTCGTCTGGCAGCACCGGTCATACCGAGGCGGTCCAGGTCTACTACGACCCGGATGAAATCACCTACGAGGGGTTGTTGCAGGGTCTGTGGCGGATGATGGACCCTACCGATGCCAATGGCCAGTTTGTCGATCGGGGCAAGCAGTACCGGCCGGCGATCTTCTACCACAACGCCGAACAGAAGCGTCTGGCCGAGGCTGCCAAGCGGGAGCTGCAGGCATCGGGTATCTACGACAAGCCGGTGGTGATTGAAATCGTTCCGCTGGATACCTTCTATCCGGCGGAGAAGTACCACCAGGATTATTACAAGAAGAATCCCCTGCGCTACAAGTTCTACACCTTCAACTCCGGTCGTTACCAGTTCATCGAGAAAGTCTATGGTGAGGACTATGAGCTGGATTTCTCGAAGTTCAGACCGGCGGCTATGGAATCAAACGGGCAAAGCGAGGGTTTTGACCCGCAGGCCTTTGTGAAGCCCGGCCGGGAAACCCTGAAGAAACGCCTGACCGATATCCAGTTCGAGGTCACCCAGGAGGACGGGACCGAGCGAGCCTTCAACAATGCCTACTGGGACAACAAGCGTCCGGGGTTGTACGTCGATATTGTGTCGGGGGAACCGTTGTTCTCTTCCAGGGACAAGTACAAATCCGGCACCGGTTGGCCCAGCTTCACCCGTCCGATTCATCCGGATGCCGTGGTTGAAAGGGAGGATAGAATTCTGTGGACGACTCGCACCGAGATCCGTAGCCGTTATGCCGACTCGCACCTGGGCCATGTCTTCAATGACGGACCGGCTCCTACGGGCCTGCGTTACTGCATGAACTCGGCGGCGCTCCGGTTCATTCCCTTGGAGCAGATGGAGGCCGAGGGCTACGGGGAGTACATTGACGAGGTCACAGCCGCGAAGTCCTGACCGGCCGTTCAGAGCCACAGATCCTTGATCGGCGTGTTCGGCCCGAAATGGTGATGAATCTGGGCCTGGAGCAGTTCGGCCGTGGCCAGGGCATCGATCAGTGCGTTGTGGGAAGCGTAATGGGGCAGTCCATAGCGCTGGCGGCTGTCGGCCAGCCGGATCGATACCGGTTTTTTGCCCAGTAACCGTTGCCAGCGGTTTGGCCGCCGGTCCGGGTGCAGATGGGCTTCGATGGCCATGGTGTCGATGACCGGAAAGCGGATGCCTTCGCCCAGCCGCCACTGCAGCGCCACATTGAGAAACGGCCGCTCGATGTCCCGGTAATGGACCACCGGGATCCGGCCATTCAGGTAGCTGAACAGCTTGTTCAATACCTCGTTGAGGTCCGGCGCCTTGTCGATGTCGGAGTGGGTGATGCCATGCACTTCGATGGAGGTCTGGTGCAGCGGCAGTTGCGGGCGCACCACCTGGTGCCAGCAACGACCCAATTGGATCCCGCCCAGGGTGAAGGGCACCAGCCCGACACTGACGATGGAGTGCTCGTTCGGATCAAGTCCCGTGGTCTCGAAATCCAGCGCCACCAGGGGAACGTCCGACATCGGCATGTCCGGGTCGACGCAGCCGGCTTCGTAGAAGGCCTTGAGCAATGGCGACTTTGCCTGTTGGGCGAGCTCATGGTACTGCTCCGGCCAGGTGGGGTTCGGGGTGCTCGACGGGCCTTCCGGATTACTGGGCATTGCGACCTACCTGGGCGTTGTAGCGGAAACGCAGGAACTTCTGGGCGTTGCTGACCACCTGGAAGGCGTCCTTCAGATGACTTCGCTCGAACGGTGACAGGTCCTCCGGGCGCACGTTATTGTCGGGCTTCCGGCCATCCTCGATGGCCAGGGCCTGATGCCGGATGCGAACGATGGAGATGAACTCGAGGGCATCCCGCAGATTGCCGAGATCATCTTCCAATAGCAGCTTGGTCTGGCCGATGACCTTGAGGCGTTCGAACGAGTTCTGGGCCCTGGATCCGCAGGCCAGGGCATGGACCCGGATCAGGTCGGACAGCGGTGCGGTGCCTCGCCGTTTCAGGTTGAAGGTCTTGCGGTGTTGACCGTCCTCCTCCAGTACGAAGGTGCGGAAAAAGCCCAGAGGTGGCGTGCGGTTCAGGGCATTGCGCGCCAACAGGGTGAGGAAGCGCTGGCTGTGGCTGGCCTTCTCCGCCACCAGCGCCTTCAGTTCTTCTGCGAACCCGATGTTGCCGTGGATGCCGTCCAGGTCAAAGAAGATATTGCTGTTCAGCAGCGCCTCGGCTTTGGGGTTCTCTATCCAGTCGGTGAAATAGCCCTTCCACACCCGCAGCGGCTGACGCCACTTCGGGTTGGTGGCCATGATCTCGCCGGTACAGTATGTGTAGCCGCACTCCGCCAGGCCGTCGCTGACAAACTTCGCCAGCGCCAGGAAATATTCGTCGTGTTCTTCGGGCACGAAGCTGTCGTCCAGGATCATGGCATTGTCCTGGTCGGTCACCACCAGCTGCTCGTCCCGGGCCATGGAGCCCAATGCCATGAAGCAATAAGGTATCGGCGGTGGCCCCAGTTTTTCCTCACCCAGTTCCAGCAGCCGCTGGGTGAAGCTCCGGCCGATGCCGGCCATGGCGCTGCCGATCATGTGGGAGTTGGCGTCCTCGTTCACCATACGCACAAAGGTATCCGGTACATCCCGGCTGATTTTCTTCAGACCTTTGACGTCATTCTGGTGATAGATGTTGCTGACCAGGTACAGGCTGCTCTGGCTCTCGTATTTCACGATGTCAGACAGAGCAATCACGCCCCGTACCTCGTCCTTATCCATGACCGGCAGGTGATGCACGTTGTTGTGCAGCATCATGAGCATGGCTTCAAAAATGTAGGCGCTGGCGCGAATGGTGATCAGACCCTCGGACATGATGTCGCTGATCGGAGTTTCCGAGGGCAGGGCTTCGGTAACGGCCCGGGTCCGCAGGTCCCGGTCGGTGATGATGCCCTTGAGTACGGGGTGTTCGCCGCTTTCGTCCATCAGCAGCAGCGCGGAAACGCCCTGGTCGGTCATGATCCGGGCCGCCTCCTGCAGTCGGACCGTGCAGGGCGCCGAGACCGGGGCGCGGGCAATCAGCCGGGTGACCTTGGAGGTCATCAGATCGTTGGACTTCTCCCGCCGGGACAGCGCCGAGCGCAGGCGGCTCCGGTCCTCGGTCTCGACGAAGTCGGCGAAGCCGTGATCGTTCTCGAACAGGTACTGGAAAGTGGCCTCTGGAATCCGGTAGACGAGGGTATCTTCGAGTGCCCTGGCGGGAAAACGCACGGTCTTGTTCATCAGCAGGCCGAACTGGCCAAAGATGTCGCCCTCTCCGATCCGGTTATAGAGTTCACCGGAGCGCCGGAAAATCTCCACGGCGCCGCTGCGAATGTAGTAAAGCCAGGTGTTGTCCTGTCCGAATTCCAGGATCTGTGTGCCGGCACGGAAATACTCCACTTCAACGCCACCGACCACCTGGTCCAACAGTTCCTCCGGCATTTCATCGAACGGAGGAAACTGGGCCATGTGGTTCCGGATATCAATGAGTTCCGCCTGCATGTTGCTCCCTGGTGCGCCTTGGCTAAGGTCTGGAAATTATTGTTAATAAAGGACTATAGCAACCGAAGGGGGAACTGGCCACGACAGGGGAGGGATGGCGGTCCGGAGGCCGCCATCATTAGAGGGCAGGGCAGGTTTACTGGTTCAGCGACTGGAAGATACTCTGGTTGCCGCAGGCGTCGCCGTTTTCATAGTCGGTGGTCACCACGTTGTTTATCCAGTGGTTGAGCAGCTCCACCCCTTCGGCATGGGCCACGCTGCGGGCGATGGGCGGCATGCGCCGCTGGGGGTCGCTCTCGTCCGCCAGTCGGCAGGAAACAATCGAGCTGTCGGCATCCCCGGGTACCACGATGTGCTGACGGCCGCAGGAACCACCGCCGGTGGCGGTCGGCTTCTTGCAGATACCGTAGCCGGCGTCCACCTCACGGTAGTGATCGAGGTAGTAGCCGGTATTGGAGGCCGCCCCCCGGTCGTTATGGCAGTGCTGACAGTTCACCTCCAGGTACGCCCGCAGGCGGGCCTCCACATCGGCGTCGGAGCCGGCGGTTTCACCGCTGTCACCGGGAAGGTTCCAGTGGGGCAGGCGTTCGATGTTGGTGGCCACGCCCCGGCCGTCGATCTGTAGGTCCGGCACATTGGTCAGGATGCCCTGATCCCGCCAGTACTTGAGCTGGTTCACCCGGGGGAACCCGCCTTGGCCCCGCGTGCCCATGAAGGCAGATTCCGGCGCGTAGGCACGATTCAGGTTGCGGGGTTTGGGGCCGATGGGGGCACTGCCGGATTCCACATCATCGTTACTGTGGCAGGTAATGCACTGGTTGGCGTTGGGAATGGCGTAGCTGTCGGTGCTGCCGGACAGTAACTTGCCAGTGGTCGGGTCCTGGTAATGCCAGCTCACGGCCCGGGTGCCGCCCCCGAGGGCCAGTTTTGCCACGGGGTTGCCTTCGCTGTCCTGCTCCCAGATGTAGGTGGGGCCATCCCAGAACGCCTTGCCGCTCTCGCTCACCCGCTTGATCAGAAGGCGGGTTTCCACCAGTTCCTCGGTTCCCCGGCTTTCATCGGTAAAGGCGAAGGTCTTGGCAATCACCGTGCCGGTGGGGAAGTGGATGGTGCCGTTTACGTTACTGCCGTCCTGGCCGTCCATGTAGACCGCCTTGGTGCCTGGTGGCACGAACGCGACCCGGTACTTGGTGGCGTAGTCGGAGAACAGTTTGCTGTTGAGCACGAACGGAACGCCACCGTCGTTGGGCATGCTGCGCGGATCCTGGGGATCGGCGAACAGGTTGTACTGGTCGAGTCGGGGGCAATTCACCGCCAGGGCGTCCCGGTTGATGCTGCCGGGTTTGCTTTTCCTGGAGCAGAGCTTGTTGACGTATTCTTCGCTCGGTGCCGGGTCAATGGTACCGCTGGGTTCGAATGGCGGGATTTCCACGCGGGGCAATGGGGGCAGGATTGTGCCGAAACGCGCCTGGCAGTCGTGGACTGACTTGTCGGTGTCGGCCACCACGCCGTCCAGGCCCTCCAGTACCGATTGCAGGCCTTCCAGCGTCAGGATGCTGGTGTCCTGCTCGGCCGCTGCCAGAACCAGCTCCAAGCCTTCGGTGCCATGGAAGTTCATGTAGGCCTGGCTGTCGGCAGACAGGTCGTTGTTATGGAAACAGGAGCCCCACTGGGGGAGCTTGCGCTCACCCTGGTCGTTGAACTTATAGGCGTTGTAATGGCAGGACGGGTTCGGGTGTTCGTTGGTGTGGATCGGCTTGCCGTTTTCATCAGCGGGCACCGGCTAGCCGTTGGCGTCCACCGGGTAGGGGCAGTCCGCGTCCAGCTCGTCCAGCAAGCCGTCCCAGACAATGTGGGCGCCCTTGCCTGGATTGGTGACGTTTTTCAGGCCGATCAGGGTGGGCAGCACGGTCTCCACCTGACCTTCCAGTAGCACTTTTTCGAAGTTGGGCGGAGGCAGGTCATAGCCGGAGTTGCGCATCACGTTGTTGTGAATATGCAGGCCCTCGGTATAGGGATCCAGCTTCTTGTCCGAGGTCTTGCCTTTGCCGTCGATCAGCTCGTAGCTGGTGTAGATCACCGCGGCGGTGCTGTGGTCCTCGAAGGTGTTGTTGAAGACCTCAATGTTGTCGTAGCCCAGGGTGATAAAGCCGGTACCGCGGGGTACGGCGGATACAAGGCCACTGTGGGCGAAGTTGTAGGTGTTGTTGTTCCGGGCCACGTTGTTGAGCATCACCGAGGTGTCGCCGTACTGGGTGATGTTCTCCAGATCATAGATCAGGAAGCCGCCGGTGTTGCACTCGGCCAGGTTGTTGTCGTATTCGCCGCCCTGGACATTCTCGATCTCGAAGCCCATGACATTATACACCGCCCGGCTGTTGCGGATGATGGCGGTGTTGGTCTGGCCGACGTAGATGCCGGCGTCGGATGCACCCACGGATTCGGAGTTATCCACCAGGATGTTCTCCGATTCCACCGGATAGATGCCGTAGCGGCCGCTGGCGGAGCTGGGGATGTAATCCGGGGTCGGGTCGCCCTCGTTCAACGGCGGAGTGGTGCATTGCACGTTGAGCCGGCTGCTGAAGTTGTCGGCGGTAATGGGTTCGCCGCCGCCGGACCAGATCGCCCGCACGTTCAGCAGCGTACCCCATTTCACGCCCATGAGCTTGAAGGCGTCGCCGGGGGAATCGGCAATGGTCAGGTCGCGCACGGTAATGCCTCGAACATTGAGGGCTTCCAGGCCGGTGACGTTGTCGCTGTCGCGGAACGACAGCACGGTCTCATCCTTGCCGCAGCCCTTGATCAGGACATCTTCGGTGGCCTGGATCAGCAGGCCATGATTCAGTTCGAAGAAGCCACACCCGAATTCCAGGGTGTCTCCCGGTCGCAACTGGATCATGGCACTGACCATCTCGTGGGTGGCTTCCGGTCCCGGTTCCACCCGGAACGTGCGCCCCTCACTGAAGCGTTCGACCTGGTTGCCGGCGACGTTGCTGTTGTCGCCGGCGGTGTCGCTGGCTGGCGCGGACTCCGAGGAACCACCGCCACCGAAACATCCGGTGAGCAGGAATGTGGCAGCCATTGCCAGAGTGAGACCAAGGTGCCCGCGTTGCAGACGAGTCTGGGTTTTTGTGAAAGTCATGGCTTTGCTCCTGTCCTTAAAGCGGGGCGCTTTCAATCCGTTCCCACATCCGCAGGTAGGCCTCGGCGGAGGTGAAAAGCTGGTTGATGGCTTCGTCGATCTGCTCGGGATCGGTGTCGCTGTTGCGGATCATGTCTTCGATCTGGTCCGGGTACAGGCCGTAATGGGCCACACCGCGCCCGTCGTAGAGGCTGAATTCCCGGTCACCGGTGCGCTGGATATCGAACCGGACCCGGCCATCGACAGAGGTGAACGGGTAGAGCCCGGCTTCATCTGCGGCGGTGCCGGGGTTGGCGGCCAGTTGGGCAATGCCGTTCACATCCGAGGCGAAGCCGGCACCACCGAAGGGGCCAACCTTGTGGCCATCCTTGCGCGGGCGGTTACCATCACGGGTCAGCTTGTGCACCCAGTCTTCCCGGGTGCCACCGAAAGAGGCGGTGATGCCGCCCTGGGAAGCGATGCGGTCACGGAGGGCTTCGGTGCCGCCCCAGCCGCCATGGCTGTTGATCACCGGGTAGTCCAGCGGCCGGGTGATTTCCAGGATCCGGGCCGCCGCCTTGCGGCTGATGTGATCGGTCTCGATCATCATCTTGCGACGCACCAGTTCCTTGATCAGGAAGTCGCCCAGGTCGCTCAGGCCACGGCGGTTACAGAGCTGGTCAGTGCCCCGGCGCGGGTCGAGGGCGGCCAGCTCCTCGGGGGTTTCCGGGAAGCGTTCGCCCAGGTAATCCATCTGGTAAAGCAGCTGGTCGATCAGACCAAAGGGCTGGAGCGTGGCGTTCTGATCCGGCTCTCCACCGGTATATTCGACGTTCTCCGGGCACTGTTCGAACTCAACGGGGTGGCCGGTTTCCAGCAGGTTGCCGGCATAGAGAACCGGGCCGATACCGATGCCGGTGGACAGGTCGGGCAGGTGACCACCGAAGGCGTTGTCGAACTTGTGGACCGGGAAGATGTTGCGCACACCCAGCTGGTAAAACTGATCCAGCCGCTCGACGATTTCCTCGCGAGTGCATTCGGCTACCCCGAGGAATTCTCCACACTTGAACACCTTGGACATTTCGATGCCGAGCACCACGGCCAGCTTGCCGTCTCCGATGACCTCGCGGGCCTGTCCGGGGCTGGTGACAATCCGGAACCAGCCTTCGCCCGGGCCACCGTGCTGGGCATCGATGTAATCCTGCATCTCGTACATGCGCTGGATCTGCAGCAGGATCGACTCCATCGGATCGCAGTCGTTCTTTTTCTGCGGGTTGATGCGGCAGAGAATCTCGTTATGTACCAGGTGGTTCACCAGGATCTTCATGCCTGCCAGGTGAGCCCGTTCCAGCCAGCGGTAATAGCTCTGGTGATGCTGGAGCGAGTTGTACCTCGGCCAGTCATTGAACGTGGGCCAGCCCTGGGTGTCGTGGGTGCCGATGCCGCTGGTGGCCAGTTCGACGAAACCGGTTGCACCCCACGGGCCGTGGACCGCTTCGCAGTCATGGAGAGCGTGGGTGACGCCAAAGCGGTGGAAAGGTGCGCCGTAGTTGACCCGGCCGCCGATAAATTCATAGGCGGAGATGTGGGAATGGGTGTCGACAAAGCCGAACACGTCGTCCTTGTCGATGCCCTGGATATTGCGGAAGCGGTCCACCTCTTTCAGGTAGGTGGCCGGTCCTTTCTCATCAAGGATGTCGGCGTTCAGTTCCGCTTCCGGATAGTCCTTGCAGCCCTTCGCTTCCCGCAGAGTAAAGAGGCCGGACTCATCAATTACGGAGGGGGAGGCCAGGGCCAGGCCGTCTTCGGTGGTTGTCAGCATCAGCCCTGTGACATCGGAGGCCAGGGTAAACACCGGCTCCGGCCCCGGCCGTTGTAGTTGCCAGACTGCCAGATCGCTGGGGGTATCGACCATGGCCAGTGCCGGATTGACGGTGGTCTCACCGATCTGGTCACCGGTGAACTCGAGGCTTTCGCCAATGGCACGCAGGGCATCCCCCAGGGGGGGCGACCGGATCCAGGATCAGGTTGGTGGTGTCCCCGAGGCCGGCGACCAGGTAGCTGATTTCGCCAATGAAAGTGCCGGTGCCGTCGAGGAACTCCCCGGCCGGATCGCTGATGCCGAGCAGCTCAAAACTGCCCACTTCCCCGGCAGTGCGCTGGTAGTCGGACATCAACAGGTAGGCGCCCAGGCGCGTGGGCCGAAGCCGGAAGCCGGTGGCCTGATCCGAATCCGGGGTGACCGAATACCGGCCGGATTGCGGATCGGCAAGCAGGTAATGCCCTCCGGCCTCCAGGGTGTAACAGCCGTTGGCGACGTTGTAGCGATCAATTGTGGCGGTTTTCGCAAAGGTGTCCGTGTCGGGGGCAACGGCTGAATTCTCCGGCGCTGCCGCAGGTTCCTGGCCGGAGCTGGCGGCCGGGCTGTCGTCGGAGCCGCCACAACCGCTGATCAACAGGGTGCCGGCGAGCGCCCATACCAATGTGGCGGGCCATTTGTTGTTATGCATGGGGACCTCTCATTCCATTCTTGTGCCGGCCGGGCCGGCAACTCGTTGTTATTGTTTGAAGTGGTTATCGGCACCGGGGCCTCGAACCAAACGTGAGAGGTTGTAGCATGTGGCTAATAGTGTGACGGACATCACATCGGGCCATTTTTTGAGCTGCCGGATAATTGACGGATTTCGTTGACCACTTTGCGGAGGGTTGCTAGCCTTGCCGCACTTTTTTCAGGTGTCCGTCGCGAAGCGCGACGGGTGAAACGGGAAATCGGTGAGCCTGGTTCGCCAGTGCAATTCCGATGCTGCCCCCGCAACGGTAAGCAGGAAAACGGCAATCAAATGCGCCACTGTGCCTCTGGCATGGGAAGGTGATTGTCCGGGAACCGCCAGGGTTCCGCCTGCAAGCCCGGAGACCGGCCTGGAAAAACACCCGGAGTTGCGGTGGGCGGCTTGGGTGGGCGAATTCCGGTAGCTCCAGTCCCAATCCGTCTCCGCCTGCCCCCTGTCTTTTCCGCAACCGAAACCTGATTCCCGTGCGGGTGCGCGCGGTTTGCGGAGAAAGCCCTATGTTGAAGTTTCCTTTTCCTGTCGTGATGGCCGGTGTGTCCATCGCTGCATTGCCATTGGCTGTGGCCGCCCAGTCCTCGGACGGTAAGGCCCTTGATCCGATTGTGGTGACTGCCACGCTGGGCCCGGATACCGTGGGCGAGAGCCTGTCGTCAGTGACCGTGATCGAGCAGGACGATATCGAGCGACAGCAGCCCGAGGAATTCCGTGATCTACTCCGGGCACAGCCGGGCGTGAACGTGGTGTCCGATGGCAGCTATGGCAAGACCACCAGTGTCTTTCTGCGCGGTGCCGGAAGCTCCGGGACCGTCCTGCTTCTGGACGGTATCCGTCTGCGTTCTGCAACCGCCGGCATCCCCCCCTGGCAGTTCCTGCCACCAGATTTGATGGGTAAGGTCGAGGTGGTGCGCGGTGCCAAGAGTTCCCTTTATGGCGCTGACGCCGTTGGTGGTGTCATCCAGGCCTTTACCCTGAAGCCCGAGGCGGGCCGACAGGGCTGGGCGGAGGTATCCGGCGGGTCCCACGACACCCTGGGAACGTCGGTTGGTGTCGCCGGCCGGGAGGGTAATTCCTCCATCCTGGCCGGCGGTCTGTACTCGGATACCGACGGCACTGAACTGCGGGATGGTGGCGAGGACCGGGGCTTCCGTAATGCCGCCGGCCTGGCCAAAGTCGGCCATGACTTCGAGCAGGGCGGTGGTGTGGGTGTCACCATGTTCCAGTCCCAGGGCAATACCGAATTCGAGGATGGCGACACCGACTTCATGATCCGGGCCGCCGGGCTCTATCTGGAAGCGGTGGCCAGCGATTACTGGCGCACGCGCATCCAGTTCTCGGAAGCCCGTGACGAGCAGGAAACCTTTGGTTCTTACCCCAGTGTCTTCGACACCGTGTCCCGTTCAGCCCGCTGGGAAAATACCCTGACGGCTGGTGTCCATGAACTGGTGCTCGGTTCGGAGTTCATGGTCGATGAGGTGGACGGTACTAGCCAGTTTGCAGAGGACAGTCGCACCAATGCCGCCGTTTTCGGCCAGGCCCGCCTCAATTTCGATGCCACCGATGTGATGTTCAGCATGCGTCTGGATGACAACGAAGCCTACGGCAAGGAAGAAACCGGCGGCATCGCCCTGGGCCACCAGTTCAATCGTTCCCACCGCCTGCGCCTGAGCTACGCCACATCGTTCAGGGCGCCGACGTTCAATGATCTGTACCTGGAAGTGCCTTCGGATTTCGGAAGCTACTTCGGTAACCCGGATCTGGATGCGGAGAAAGGCGAGATGGTCGAAGTCGGTTTTTCCGGGCGGTATGACTCCTGGTTCTGGGATGTGGCGGTCTACCAGAATGACGTGGAGGACCTGATCACCTACGTGTCCGACCCGGTAACCTTCGACGGCACCATGGAGAACGTGGAAACCGCCAGAATCCGTGGTATCGAACTGTCTTCCGGGTTCCAGACCACGGACTGGGATATCAACGCGGCAATCACTTACGCCGATACCGAGAACCGGGATACCGGCAAGCGCTTGCCCCGACGGGCCGAGAAGAACATCCGGCTGGATGTCGACCGGCTGTTTGATGCCTGGTCGGTGGGGGCCAGCGTCATCGCCGAAAGCGATCGCTACAATGATGCCGGCAACACGACCTTGCTGGCCGGTTATGGCACCATGGATCTGCGGGCGGCGTGGGAATTCCTGCCGGGGTGGTCCGCCGGTCTGAAGGTAGCCAACGTGTTTGACCGTCGGTACGCCACCAGCCTCGGCTATGACAGCACAACCTTCGAGCCCTTCGAATACCTGGCGGCTGGCCGGACCTACATGGCCTCGGTACGCTATGATTTCCGCCAGTAAGGGCCTGAGGGAGGCTGCGTGACCTGGTCATGAGGGCAATCCGTTTATTGATTACAGTGGTAGCTGTTCTGGGACTGGCGCTGACGGCGTCAGTGTCCGCTGCCGACCTGTGTGCAACCGATGCCCTCGATCGTGACGTCTGCCTGCGTGAGCCTGCCCGCCGGGTTGTCTCTCTCTCCCCGGGCGCCACGGAACTGCTGTTCTCCGCCGGCGCCGGCGACTCGGTGGTCGCCGTCAGTGCTTGGAGCGATTATCCGCCGCAGGCGGCGGAGCTGCCGCAGGTGGGCGACAGCAATCGCCTTGATCTCGAAGCCATCGTCAGCCTGAAGCCGGATCTGGTGGTGGCCTGGACCGACGGTAATTCCCGGGCCCAGCTGGATCGCCTCGCCAATCTCGGTGTGCCGGTGTTCTGGCTTGCTCCCCGGGAGTTCGAGGACATTGCCGGGGCAGTGGAAACCTTGGGCCGGCTGACCGGCCATACGCCGGTTGCTGAACGCTCGGTGACGGAGTTTCGGGCAGGTATTTCCACGTTGCAGGCAACCTACCGGGATTCGGCTCCGGTGCGGGTTTTCTACCAGGTCTGGCATCAGCCGCTGATGACGGTTAACGGCGACGAGCTGATCAGCAAGGCCATTACCCTGTGTGGCGGCCGCAATGTGTTTGCCGATCTGCCCAGGCTGGTGCCCCGGATCTCCGTGGAAACGGTGCTGGCTGCCGACCCGGAGGCAATCGTCACCGCCGGGCGTGGTGACTCCGATCACGACTGGCTTGCAAGCTGGCAGAGCTATCCATCCGTTACCGCCGTGGCCCGCGATAATCTATTCCTTGTGTCCCCTTCGCTTCTGCAACGTCCCACCTTCCGCATGCTGGAAGGTGCCCGGGAGTTGTGCGGCATCCTGGAGCAGGCCCGTGCCCGTCTCTGATATTTTCCGGCCACTGGCCGTGCTGGCGCTGGCGGGACTGGCCGCCATGCTGGTGTCGGTGAGTGTTGGCAGTGCCGACCTTGGCGTGGGTGAGACCCTGTCCGTGTTGGCTGGTGGCGGCAGCGAGCTGCACCGGACCCTGATTCTTGAGCTCCGATTGCCCCGGACCTTCAGCGCCTTTGCCACCGGTGGCCTGCTGGCGGTGGCCGGTGCCCTGATGCAGGTGTTGCTCCGCAATCCCCTGGCGGATCCTTACGTGCTCGGTCTCTCCGGTGGCGCCGCCGTGGGCGCTTTGCTCGCCATGCTCGCCGGCGCTGCCGGTTTCCTGATCTCCGGCTCGGCGTTCGCCGGCGCCATGCTGGCAACCCTGCTGGTGTTCGGCTTGGCCCACGGCAGCGGTAGTTGGACGCCATCACGGTTGTTGCTAACCGGTGTGGTGGTGGCCGCCGGCTGGGGCGCGGTGATTACCCTTATCCTGGCTATCTCACCGGCCAGCCGGTTGCCGGGCATGCTGTACTGGCTAATGGGCGACCTTTCCCAAGCCGGCCGGCCCTCGTTCGGGTTAACCGTGCTGGTAGCTGTCTGCTTGTTGGTGTTTCCGCTGGGTCGGAGTCTCAATGTTCTCGCCCGTGGGTCATTGCAGGCAGCTGCCCTGGGGGTGTCGGTCCGATCGCTGGAGTGGCTCATTTACCTGCTCGCCAGCCTGCTGACGGCCACCGCCGTCACCATGGCCGGCGCGGTCGGTTTTGTCGGGCTGGTGGTGCCGCATATGCTCCGGCTGGCGCTGGGTAATGACCAGCGCTTGATCCTGCCGGCTTCTGCCCTGGCCGGCGGCACGCTGCTGGTGCTGGCGGATACACTGGCCCGGGTGGTGATTGCTCCGGAACAGCTGCCGGTCGGCGTGATCACCGCACTGATCGGCGTTCCCACATTCCTGTACCTGCTGTACCGGAGTCGATGATGACCACCCTGACCACCGACAATCTCGTCATCGATATTCCCGGCCGCGCCCCGGGGTCTCCGTTGAATCTGGAAGTGAAGCCCGGCCAGACCTGGGGAGTGCTCGGGCCGAACGGCGCGGGGAAGACCACCCTGTTACACACGCTGGCGGGGCTGCGGACTGCCCAAAGTGGAAGGGTATTGTTGGATAACCGGGCTCTGGCCTCGATGAAACGGAAGACCGCATCACAACAGCTGGGGCTCGTGTTCCAGGACCGTCAGGATGGCTTCCCGGCAACGGTCCTGGAAACGGCCCTCATCGGCCGTCACCCCTGGCTGTCGTCATGGCAGATGGAAACCGGCGAGGACATCGCGATGGCCGAGCGGGCACTGCAGGCACTGGATGTAGGACACCTCAGGGATCGGCTGGTCAGTACCCTGTCCGGTGGTGAGCGCCAGCGCGTGGCCATTGCCACCCTGATGACCCAGGCGCCCGATATCTGGCTGTTGGACGAACCGAGTAACCACCTGGATCTGCACCATCAGGTCGCGGTGATGGGCCTGCTTGCCGGGCAGGCCGAAGCAGGCCGGTCGGTGTTCATGTGCCTGCACGATGTCAACCTGGCCGCCCGCTGGTGCGATCACTTGTTGCTGCTGTATCCCCATGGCGAAGCCTGTTGGGGGCCTTCAGAAAACATGCTGGTTCCAGCGGTGCTGGAACAACTCTATGGCCAGAAACTGCTGACCGTCGAGGTTGATGGCGCACCGGTTTTTGTGCCTGCCAGATGATTTGTCGGCCTTCCCAGACGCCACGTGAGTGTCGCGGATTCCCTTCGCGCTACTATCGTTAGTCCGCCTTTACGCAAGGCATCGGGAACTTTGTGTTTCCCTCCGCTGGGCCTATATTCAGGGAGTAAGGTGCCCGCCAGGAATCCCCATGCCAGGCACCGGGAGGGGGACATATCATGAATTGTAATATACGCAATCTTACCGGACTTATTCTGGCGCTGGTCGTCGTTGCTTTCATGGCCGCGGGACAGCATGCAGTAGCCGCAACGGCTGAAGATCTGAACCAGGATGCCCGGCAGGCTCTGGAGAAGCTTACCAGCACAAACACCCTCGCCAGGACGCTGTCCGGGGAAGCCAGGGCAATCCTTGTTTTCCCCAATATTGTCAAAGCGGGTCTGGTCTTCGGCGGCAGCTATGGTGAGGGCGTTTTGCTTAAAGGCTCGGAAGTCGTTGACTACTACAACTCGGTGGCCGGGACGTTCGGATTTCAGGCGGGCGCCCAATCCTACGCCTATGTTATGTTTCTGATGACCGATGACGCCGTCAACTACCTGGAAACATCCAAGGGATGGGAAGTTGGTGTCGGACCCACCGTTGTTCTGGTTGACGAAGGTGTGGCAAAAAACCTGTCGACGTCGTCCCTCAAGGACGATGCCTACGTCTTTATCTTCAGCCAGCAGGGTTTGATGGCTGGAATCAGTATTGAGGGTACGAAGATTTCCCGCATCCAGCGATGAATCATCCTACCCCTGCCGGTGGTTTGTTCCGTCAAGCCAGACTCCCGGAAGTCGATGGCGCTCCGGTGTTTGTATTGGTCCGTTTCTGACGTTCATTTCCCTGGTAGGTATGACAACCATGAGTGCAGTAGAGATTCCGTCGTTCTCGGAGTTCCAGGATCAGGCCCTGATGCGTAAGGGTGGTGAACAGGCCCTGCGGGCACTATTGCCGAAACTGCCGGAGCCGGGCGTGCTGGAAGCCACTGGCGATGATCGCTACCTGTCCGAGGTGACCCGGTGCGTGTTCAAGGCCGGCTTTGTCTGGCTGGTTATCGAGAACAAATGGCCGGACTTTGAAGCGGCCTTTCACGGCTTTGTGCCGGCCTACTGGCAGCAGGTGCCGCCGGAAGTGCTGGAGGATTTGGCCGCCGATGAGCGCATCGTGCGTAACATGCAGAAAATCCGGACTGTGCCGGAGAACGCCAGGATGATCATGGACGCCGCCCGGGATCACGGCAGTTTCGGCAATTTCCTGGCCCAATGGCCCCATGACGATCAGGTCGGTCTGCTCATGTGGCTCAAGCGCCACGGCGCCCGCCTCGGTGGCAGCACCGCCCAGTACTTCCTGCGCCGAGTCGGCTGGGATGGCTTCATCCTGTCCCGGGATGTGGTCACCGCGTTGACCCGCGCTGGTATCCTCGACGCCTCACCAACCAGCAAGAAAGGCCTGAGTCAGGTGCAGGAGGCGTTCAACCAGTGGCACCGGGAGACCGGCCTGCCGGTGAGTCATCTGTCCCGGATTGTGTCCTTTACGGTAGACAACTGAGCTTGCCTGAGAGATACCTTGCCGTTTTCTGTCAGTCCATCCAGAGTCCGGGTCTTTCCGTTGTGAACTGGCGGACCTTCGCTGGCGGGCCGCAATCCGGTGCCATCTGAGCAGGTCCGAGCAGCAGCCAGCGATCACGGTGGGCAACGCCCAACTCCCTGCTGCCTTCCAGCGTAAAGCACTCCAGGTCAAGATTGTCGGCGGTCAGTAGGTAACGGTTGTCGCCTTCGCTCATCCATTTCCAGGCATTGCGCTCTTCTTCACGCAGCCCGCTGAAGTAGCTGAAATGCACGAAATCCAGTTTGGAGAACAGGATGAACTGTTCCCGGAAGTCGATCATGCCGAGCTGGGCGTCAGTGGGAAGCTGCTGCTCGGCGGCAGCCAGGATATTGCGCGGAGTACGCAGGGGCTCAAGAATCCGGTAGCCCCAGGTGCTCAGCAGCAGCCAGGTGACCATCATCGCCACGAACAGGCGCCCCAACGCACGGGAACGCCAAAATCCGAACAGGCTGACCAGCCAGACCAGCCCGATGGTAAATACCAGCGTGCCGGCTTCGTGTAGACGCGCTGGGTCGCGGCTGTAGTCACTGACCTTTTCCACCAGCCTTGGGTGGTCGTTCCAGGCCAATACACCAACCGTGATCAGGGCCAGAGCCAGAATCAAATGTACACCGGTCAGTAACGGTGGGAACCAGCCAGCGGGCCGTTGCGTGCTTAGCAGGGGCGCCAGACTCAGTGAGAGCATGGGCAGAGCCGGTAGCAGATACACGCCCCGTTTGCCCGGGCTCAGGCTGAAGAACACAATCACCAATGCAACCCAGATCAACAGTACCGGAATGATCGGGCGGTGCCGGAAGCTGTCGGTCAAGGGCCGCCACAGCGCCAGCAACAACAATGGCAGGGGGAACCAGAGTGACGGTATCACGCTGGTGAGGTAGTAATACCAGGGCTGGAGATGCCCCCAGGAATCGGCGTAGCGCTCCCCGGTCTGCTTGAACAGGATGTTGTTCCGGTAGGCCAGCGCTTCGTCGGTGCCCAGTGCATTGACGTACAACACCATCGGAACCAGCCAGGCGGCAACAACCGCGAGCATTGCCAGCGGGCCAAGCGCACTGCGCCAGGTCAGCGTGTCGGCAAACAGATTCCGGTCACGGAATTTTATTGCTGCAATGGGAATAAGCATCAGCGCTGGCAGGAATCCGACGCCCTTGGTGATAATCCCCAGGCCCATGAAGGCCCAGGCCGTGAAATACCAGCCCCAGGAAGGGCCGGTAAAAAAGTGTCGGAGCAGGCCATAGCAGGCCACCATTATCCAGCAGGCGACCATGGCATCGATCTGCGCCTTCTGGGCCTGGAGCAGGAACTGGGGCGCAAGTAACATCAGCATGACAGCGACGGCGCCGGTACGTTGGTTCCAGAGGCGGGTGCCGATATCAAATACCAGCCCCAGGGTGAGCAGGCTGCATAGGGCGTTGGGCAAGAGAAAGGCGACTTTCAGGTTGCCGCTGAGCCAGTAGAACAGGGCAATGCTCCACATGAAAACCGGTGGCTTGTCGGGGTAGAACTCGCCACCGCGCATGGGGATGAGCCACTGGCCCGAAGCCACCATCTCCCGGGCAACTTCGGCGAAGCGGGGTTCGTCGGCGGGCCAGGGCGAGCGGAAGCCGATGCCGGTGAAAATCATGACTGCCGCGAAGCCCAACAGCAAAAGCAGAAGCCGGTTTCGGGACAGATTGAACAGAAATGCCGGAAGGTGACGGACAAACGGTGATGCGGGCATGGTGCGTTCTCAGGACTGATCGGAAACGGAATTGGCGAGGGTGCGTGCCCTGTGGTTATGGTAGAGGAGTGCGCCAATCAACGAAGCAAGGATGAACAGCACGACACTCAGTAACAGTTGGTATTGATCGGCACTGCCAATGCCGGCACCGGCCAGGGCGAACACGAGCATTTGCGGGATGTAGCCAAGGGTGCTGCCAACCAGAAAGGGCGCAAAGCGGATACCGGAACAACCGGCAACGAGGTTGGTTACCAGGTTGCTCCCCACCGGCAACAACCGGACCATCAGTACTTTCATGAGGGTCTGGTCGCGGAATAGCTGGTCAAACTGACGCATGCGATGTCCAAAACGGCGTGTCAGGGATTCGCGCAGCAGCCACCGGGCAGTAAAGAAACAGCCAGCCGCACCGATCGCGGTTGCCAGGGACGATAAAATGGTGCCATTGATGCCGCCCATGGCAAAGCCGAGCACAAACGCCAGCAGCTGGCGGGGCGCCCCGATTCCGGTAAATGCTGCACCAGCCAGGGTGACGACCAGAAAGCCGGTTATTCCATGGTTGTGGAGATAACTGGCGACCTGGTTCTCGTTGGCCAGGAAGTCCAGCCAGCCGTAATGGATCGCCAGATAACTGACCAGTGCAAGCGCGGCAAAAAACAGCCATCGCGCCTGGTTGGGCATATCAGTGGCTCTCCGCGGTGGAAGCGACCGTATCAGCATCAGCAACCTGCGAAATGGCGGGCACCCTGGTTCGGTGCAGCAGCCACATCACTCCCAGCAGATCGAGAATGCCGGCCCAGGCCCGGTTCCAGGCATTGTATTTCGAGGTGCCGGCCGTGCGGGGGCGATGATGGACCTCTACGACCGCGATCTCGCCACCGATCCCTCTAACCAGCGCTGGTATGAATCGATGGCCATGGTCAAACCAGGGCAGCCGGAGGAAGGTCTCCCGCGGGAACAGTTTGAGACCGCACCCGGTGTCCGGCACGCCATCATGCAGCAGGGCATCGCGAACGCGGTTGGCCAGTTGCGACTGGAAGCGTTTCCAGGCGGTGTCCTTGCGGTTTTTCCGGTAGCCGGCGATGCAGAAGTCTGGGTTCTTTATGGTATTCACCTTCTGGAGCAACGCTGGAATATCGGCGGGATCGTTCTGACCATCGCCGTCCATGGTGGCGATGAGTGTGCCCCTGGCACGGCGGATGC
The DNA here is from genome assembly GCF_039523335.1 of Marinobacter szutsaonensis. Taxonomy (NCBI): domain Bacteria; kingdom Pseudomonadati; phylum Pseudomonadota; class Gammaproteobacteria; order Pseudomonadales; family Marinobacteraceae; genus Marinobacter; species Marinobacter szutsaonensis. The sequence goes on from NZ_BAAAFC010000001.1 coordinate 2,533,507, forward strand.
CGGTGGCCAGTGCACCGCTCTGACCAATGCTTTGATCGTGCCGAACCGTAACGAGTCGACCACCGACCGATCGTGCGCTCCGCAACGCGATATTCAGAGTCTGATCGCTGCTGCCATCATCCACCAGTACCACTTCAAAATCCGGGTAGTCGCGCATGACTCGGAAAATTTCAGCGATCAGTGCGGCTATATTGTCTTGTTCATCCTTGGCGGGAATGACCAGTGACAGTGTTCTTTCCTGACCCATACAGAGTTTTCCCTCGGCAGACAGAGCAGCAACAGGGCCGTCTATCCAACCCTGTTATTTCAGAGCCGGATTATCTGCCAGGAAGCTTAAACCAACCTTAAGACGTCCTGTTGCGAAGGGTGGGGCGGGCAGGGAGCCAGATGCTGACGCACAGTCCCGGTTGTCCGTCCGGCCGCCCGTTCAGGGTGAGTTGGCCACCGTGGAGTTCGGCAATTCGCCGGGCGATGGCCAGTCCCAGTCCGGCGCCTCCCCCGAGTCGTTGGTCCAGGCGGACAAAGCGACTCAGGGCCCGCTCCCGTTCCTCCGGTGGAATACCCGGGCCCTGATCGCACACGGTGATGTGGTAGCCATCGCCGGAGGGGGCAAGTCGGGTTTCCACGACAGTGTGCTCGGGACTGTACTGGATGGCGTTGGCCAACAGGGATCGCATCAGGGTATTGATGAGGGCGCTGTGGCAGCAGACCAGAGCCTGGCTGGCGTCGTCCTGCAGCACCGGCTCGATATCCTTTTTCAGGGCCAGGGGTGCTACATCGGCAATGCTCTGCTCCAGGATGGCAGACAGGTTATGGTACTCGGGTGAAAAATCAGCCCCGGAATCAACGCGGTTCAGCAGCAGCATCTGCTCCACCAGGTGAACCATGCGATCCACCGACCGGATCAGGTCCCGATACTGCTCCGGGTTGTCCTCACAGGCTTTCTCCAGGTTCAGTCTGAGCGCCGTGAGTGGCGTGCGCAGCTCATGGGCGGCATCGGCCGAAAACCGGCGTTCCCGTTCCAGGGCCTGGTTGAGCCGTCGCAGCAAGCCGTTTACCGCCTGTACCAGCCCGGCCACTTCCTTTGGTGCCTGCCGATCATCCAGCGGGTGAATGTTCTCCGGCGCCATATTACGAACCGGCTTCTCCAGCTTTCTCAAGGGCTGGAAGCCGACCTGGATGGAGACAATCACCGCCATGGCCAGTAACGGCAGTACCACCAGAAATGGCAGTACATTACCCAGTGCGATCTCCTGACTCAGCTCGTCCCTGACATCCTCCCTTTGGGCGGTGCGAATCCAGAAACCGGTGGCCGGATCCCGCAGGGTGAACGTGCGCCACTGATAACCTGTCACCTCCTGCCATGCGAACCCTGGCTCAAGACCCTGGGAATCGTTGGCGCGCAGGGTATCGAGGATGGGCTCCTTTTCGGGTGACCAGACTTCGAAAGCGATTTTCCGTTCGTACTTGTGCCCCGCACCACCAGGAAGTATTTCGTCCTCTTCCTCATCACCCCGGTAGACGCTCTCGGGAAGCTCCAGGGTTTTGGAGAGCGTGTGGGACAGCTGATCAACGGACTGTGTCGTTGACAGGTGCTCTACCAGACCCTGCACGATGCGGGTGCTCTGGGCCAGTTCCGCGTCAAACAACTCCTCCAGTTGATGATCACTGACGTAGAAGCCCCAGCCGGCTGCGATCAGCGTGATGAAAAAGACGGTGCTGGTGACGAGGATCGTGAGTTTACGCGTCAGGCTCATTCGCTAGCCTCATGCGCGGCGGCTTCACTGTCCAGAAGGTACCCTACGCCCCGTACGGTACGGATGGTTTTCTTCCCGACCCGGCGACGGAGGTGGTGAACGTGCACCTCCAGCGCATTGCTCTCGGCACCATGCTCCCAGCCGTAAAGTTGCTCCTCCAGTCGCCGCCGTGTTGCGACCTGATCGGGATGGCGCATCAGGTAATGCAGAATCTGGAATTCGCTCCGGGGCAGAGTAAAGGTGTCATTACCGACCTCGAGTTGGCCGGAATCGGTATCCAGCGTCAGCCGGCCAACCTTGAGACCGGCAGTTCTGACGCCGCTGCCGCGCCGGGTGACCGCGCGGATCCGGGCTTTAAGCTCTGCCATGGCGAACGGTTTGGTGAGGTAATCGTCCGCGCCGGAGTTCAGTCCCTGCAATTTCTCATCCAGGTCTGTTCGCGCCGTGAGAATGATCACAGGTGTCTCGATGCCCCGGTTACGGATGTTGCGCACGATATCCAGGCCATCGACTCGCGGCAGGGTCAGGTCGAGGATGGCCAGGTCAAAGTCCTCGTTCAGTAGCGCATTGAGGGCCTGTTGGCCATCATCCAGCCAGTCAACGGTGTTCTGGCCATCGCGAAGCATGTCCAGCATGGTATTGGCCAGCAGGTGGTCGTCTTCAATCAGCAGTATTCGCATGTAGCAGAAATCCGGTTGGTTTTCAGGTCAGCGGATGGCCTTCCGTTGCAGTGTAATCGATACCCGCTTTTTTGCTCTGCCGACTTTCAATTTGCTCTGGACTGCCGGTGGATGATTCAAGCAGGAACACCTGGTAACGCCGGTTCTGGTCGACCTGATCAAACACACCCTGCAGTTTATGCAGCATTGACTTGTTGCCTTTTTCCACTGCCAGCAGCGCGGGCTGGGACAGAGTTCCCTGAGCCAGTTGACGGCTGATCGTGTCCGCCTCTACGGCCCGGACCCTGCCCTGGGTATAGAAGCGGGCGGAGAACGGGGCCTTGTCGAGATAGAGCAGGTCATCCGGGGTCATTCCAGGAAACTCGTTAACCCGCGCCACCAGGTCACGCTCAGTTTTAAGCGTTTCCGGATTGAGTGAGAGCCAGCCCCCGGCCAGTGTCCCGAGTAACGGAATCAGGAGAATGGCAGCCAGGACGGGACGTCCCACCGGGCTACCGACCCGCTGTGGCACCAGGCTTGCCGCCAACACTGCAAGGAACGGCAAGCCTGGCAGGACATAGGTCCAGAGAATGTTGCCGGACAGGGTGAAAAAAATGGCAGGGCTCAGGGCCGATGCCAGTATCAGCCCGCCGATACCCCGTTCACCGGAATGCCATTGGTCTTTTGTTTCCTGGCTACGCCAGCACTTGATCGCGAATGCTGCGACAGCAATCAGGCCCCAGGGGAAGCTGGCCAAAACCAGATGCAACCAGATTGTACCGCGGGGAAATTCGTGGGCGTTGCCATAAAGATCTCCCTGCCAGCTGCTTACCAGGAAGCGTTTGATGTGTTCGCCCACGATAAAGTAGTCGAAAAATCCGGGCGTCTTCAGTTCTGCCAGCACATACCATGGAATGGCGATGGCCAGTGTCAGCGCCGAGCCCCGAAGCCAGGGGAGACACTCCCAGAGACGCTGCCAGCGGCGGGCAAAGACGACCCACAGGAACACCGGCAGGCCGGTCAGAACCAGAACCAGAGGGCCCTTGGCCAGCAGGCCGATAGCGAGACCGATGAAGAACATCCAGCCCCAGATCATGGGGCCGCCCTGAAGCCGGATCACCAGGCTGGTCAGCACCAGCGTGGAACCGAGTGCAAGGAAGGAGTCGGTCATCACTGTGCCTGCGGTCAGAAATCCCAGGGCTGTGGTGGCATAAACAAGCGCAGCCCAGAGACCGGACGCCCGGGCAGCGTCACTGGTCCGCTCCGGATGCAGGTACCGGCGCAGTGTGTAGATCAGGAAGACAATGACGCAGTTAGCCAGCCAGGACGGCAAGCGCCCGGTAAATTCGGAGACACCGAACACTTTGAAAGATAATGCCTGGGTCCAGAACGACAGGGGGGGCTTGCCCCAGAAGGGGACTCCGTAATCGAACCAGGGGGTAATCCAGTCCCCGGTTTCCGCCATGATGCGGGCAATCTCGGCGTAACGGGGTTCTGTGGTGTCGGCCAGCGGCAGAATTGCGGCCAGACCAAGCCGGATGGCCAGAACGGAGACCAGCAGCCAGAGCAAGGTATTAATGTGTTTGGTCATTACCGGCAACTCGCAGATGAGGCAGAATCGATTGGGCGTCGTCCTCACTGTCTTCGGCGACGATGAAAACCGGGCGTTGTTTGGTTTCCATGTAGATGCGCCCGACATACTCACCCAGCAGCCCTACACAGAGCAGCTGAACTCCGGACAGGAATGTGATCATGGCAACCATTGACGCGTATCCCGGCGTGGAGATGCCGAAAATCAGTGCCCTGAGCACCTCCCAGGTTCCGAAAAGGCCGCCGGCACCAGCGGCAAGCAGACCGAGAAGCAGGGCAAGGCGCAGGGGCCGGGTGGAAAACGAGGTGATGCCCTCCATCGCCAGGTGCATCAGTTTGAGGTAGTTCCACTTGGTCTTGCCTGCTGCCCGGGGATCGCGGTCGAATTCCAGGGTGACAGTGGGCATGCCGACCCAGGCAAACATCCCTTTCAGGTAGCGATTGCGTTCGGGTAATCGGCTCAGGGCATCGACAGTGCGTCGGCTCATCAGCCGGAAATCGCCGGTATCAACCGGTATGGATGCGTCGCTGATGCGGTTGATCAGCCGGTAGAACAGGCTGGCTGTGGTGCGTTTCAGCCAGCTCTCGCCCGCCCGCGAACGGCGCTTCATCAGTACGACATCCGCGCCCCTTCGCCATTCGGCGACCATCCGGGGAATGAGTTCGGGCGGGTCCTGGAGATCGGCGTCCATCAGTACCATGGCATCTCCGCGGGCATGCTCCAGTCCCGCAGTCACAGCGGCTTCCTTGCCAAAATTGCGTGACAGCTGGACCACCCGGATGTCCGGCTGGCGTTGCCGGGCCCGCATCAGCAAAGCGACGGAATTGTCATGGCTGCCGTCGTCCACGAACAGCAGTTCCACAGGAACGTCGAGTTGTCGAGTGACCCGGTCCATACGGCCGAGCAGGGTCGGGATGACATCGGACTCGTTGTGAACGGGTATGACGATACTGAGCATCTGGTTACTGGGTGTCCCTTGTCGGTTCTTCATGGAATACAAACCTCTCGGCGAAGAGATAATTGGCAAGTGCCACCACACCGGTAGCCATAATCTGGGCAAACGCTACGTTGGCACCGGCCATCCGCAGCAAGGCAAAACTGAGAAGGTTCAGGGTCCACCCGATACCGGCTCCGGCGAGATACCGGGGGAAGGTCACCCGGTGCGGCAGAAGGGAACGAAAGGCAAACCGGTGTTGGCCGATATAGTTCGCGAGCAGCCCCGCGCTGGCGCCAATGGCGGTCGCAGCGACAGCGTTAACGCCGGCTCGAACCAGCACCATCATGATCAGCCAATGGAGCAGGGTGGCCATTCCGCCGGCCATCAGGAAACGGGGTAGCGCGATCAGTTGGTTTGTCCTCAAATCCGGGAGTTTCATACAGCCTCACTTCAGCACCCGAGTTTGTCCGGAGGTGTCCGGCGAATGGCATGGCACTCTACGGGGCCATTCTTAAGCGAGCCTTAACCGGCATGCCCGGGAAACCTTAAGCCGGTCTTAAGGTTTCTGGTGGAAGGCCTTAAGGCTGATTTAAGGCTCACTTTCTACTCTGGCAGTCATGATTGAAGGGCCCCCGGGCCGTATTGCTGGAGAGCGCCTATGACAGACCCGCTGACGATGTCCACCTGTTGTCCCCCGGATTCCCGGGAGGTGGTTCCGGTCATCCGTTGTGCCGGTCGCTGGCTGAGCCAGATCGTTCCTGGAACGGCGATGGCCGGCACAGTGGAAGGATTTATCCGCCGGCGATTTTTGCAGGCCTATGGCGCCGAGCCAGCCTTGCGGATTCCCGCCTTGCTGGCCCTCTCGACGGCGCAGGGCTCCTTGCTCGCGGCGGTCGGCGTGCGCAATGCCGCCGTGGAGCGCTTGTTTCTCGAGGATTACCTGTCAGGTCCCGTGGAATCGGTGATGCCGGTTCCGGGAGTCAATCGCCAAAAGGTAGCCGAGATTGCCCATCTGGCCGGCGTTGAGGCAGGTGTCAGCCGCTACCTTTTTGCCTCCCTCTCTGTCTGGCTGGACGGTGCCGGTTACGATTGGGTGGTGTGTACTGGCACCGACCAGTTGCGTAACAGCTTTCATCGGTTGGGTATTGCCACGGCAATGCTGGCAGCTGCGGACCCGGCGCGCCTGCCCGATGGCGGTGCTGGCTGGGGCCGGTACTACGATCATCACCCGGTGGTGATGGCAATCAATGTGGCGGAGGCTATGGCGGCCCTGCGCCAGGCCGGCCTGTTCAGGCTGATCCAGCCCGTGGCTGCAGGTATCGACGCCGGGACCACAGGCGACGGAGGTGCCTATGGCCGTCTTGCCTGACTTGCTGCAGCAACAGGCGCTGGCTCATCCCTCCCGTATGGCCCTTCAGGGCCCGGACTCGGGATTCAGCTACAGCCAGATGATGCAGGCGGCCGGGGCACTGGCCGGCCAGTTGCGAAGCCTGGGAATACAGCGAGCTGGCCTGTGTGGAGACAACTCTCCGGCCTGGATCCTGGCGGACCTGGCGTGCCTGATGGCGGGCGTGGTGTGCGTGCCGGTGCCGGTGTTCTTCTCCAAAGCCCAGGCTGCGCACCTGATCGAACGGGCCGGTCTGGACTGCCTTCTCTCCGGCGAACAGGAAGCTTTTGGTGAACATATCGGCCATGGCGTCTGGCTCCGGCATTTGCCGGTAACCGGTGCCGGGGCGTGGATGCCGGAGGCGACCGCCAAGATCACCTTTACCTCCGGCAGCACCGGCACACCCAAGGGTGTCTGCCTGTCCGAGGCGCAGATGGCGGCGACAACCGTCGCGTTGAAAGAACGGCTGGCGGATGTGCCGTTACGGCAGCATTTGTGCATCCTGCCACTGGCGACCCTGCTCGAGAATATTGCCGGAGTGTATCTGCCGTTGCTGATGGGAGCCACGGTGAATGTCGCACCGTTGCAGACCCTGGGGATGACTGGCAGCAGTGGCCTGGATCTGGAACGCCTGGTGCCGGGTATCAACCGAAATGCGCCCCAGTCACTGATTCTGGTGCCGGAACTGGCCATGGCGCTGGTGGCGGCCGCCGAACAGGGGCAGCTCGAGAGCCGGTCTTTCCGCTTCCTCGCGGTGGGCGGTGGCCGGGTGTCAACGGAATTGCTGGCCCGTGGCCGGGCTGCCGGGTTGCCTCTGTACGAGGGTTATGGCCTGTCCGAGTGCAGCTCCGTGGTTGCGCTGAATGTTCCCGGCGACGAATGCGACGGTACCGTTGGCAAGCCGCTGTCCCACGTCGAGGTCCGGCTGGACCCGGACCGCCACATCCTGGTTCGTGGCAATACCCACCTTGGGTATCTGGGCGATGAGCCGGAGGGGGACGGGTGGCTGGACACGGGAGATCTGGGTGCCCTGAATCCTGACGGCTTCCTCATGGTGAACGGTCGCGCCAAGAATCTGCTCATTACCAGTTTTGGTCGCAATATCAGCCCCGAGTGGCTCGAGAGCGAACTGGTCCAGGCCCTGGGCGCCCAGCAGGCCGTGGTATTTGGCGACGGGGATCCCAACCCCAGTGCCCTGATCGTGATCCGCGATGGCCGTTCACCGGAGCAGCTGCGCTCGGCACTGGCCGGACTCAACGCCGGCCTGCCTGACTATGCCCGGCTGGCAGCGGTGTACATCCGCCGTCAGCCCCTTACCCATGCCGAGGGCCATGTCACTGCCAACGGCCGGCCCATGCGCCAGAAGATCCAGTCGGACCTGCCCTCGCTGCTGGCCGGCGCCTTTCCCATTTTTATGAACCTTTCTGTGACCCATTCAACCTCATCAAACACGCCAGGAGACACTGTCATGGCATTTTTCGATCGCCTGCAATCCGAAACCGCCGAAGCACGCGCCCATGTGACGGGTGCGCCCGTTATTGAAGCCATCCGCGAGGGTCGTTTCGATCTGACCGGCTATACCTGGTTCCTGACCCAGGCCTACCACCACGTCAAGCACACGGTGCCGCTGATGATGGCCTGCGGCGGCCGTCTGCCGGAGCGCCTGGAATTCGTCCGCAAGGCCCTGGTGGAATACATCGAGGAGGAGTACGGCCACCACGAGTGGATTCTCAATGACCTGGAAGCCTGTGGCGAGGACAAGGAAGCCATCCGTAATGGCACCCCTGACACTTCCATTGAACTGATGGTCGCCTACCTGTACGACCGTATCCAGCGCGGCAATCCGGCGGCCTTCTTCGGTATGGTCCAGGTGCTGGAAGGCACCTCCATTGAACTGGCCACGCCGCTGGGTGAAGCCATCCAGAAACAGCTGGGTCTGCCCGATGCGGCATTCAGCTACCTGTATTCCCACGGTGCGCTGGACCAGGAGCACTTCGAGTTCTTCCGCAACCTGATGAACGAGATCACCGACCCGGCTGATCAGCAGGCCATAATCGAGGCTGCCCGCATGGTGTACCGACTGTATGGTGACATGTTGCACAGCATTCCGCTGCCGGCCGGTCGCAAGGAGTCGCGCCATGAGGCTGCATGATCGGGTGTTCCTGCTGCTGGGAGGAACCGGAGGCATCGGCAAGGCGCTGGTGGACCCGCTGGTGCGGGCCGGTGCCCGGGTCATCGTGGCGTCCCGGCAGCCGGACAGGCTGGGGCACCGGGAAGGGGTGTCCGCGGTGCACCTGGATCTTGCCGCCCCGGACCTGGATCAGCAGCTGGAGCGCCTGAGTGACGCCTATCCGGATATCGATGGAGTTATCCACTGCGCCGGCCAGAACCGCTTTGCCGGGCTCGGAGCCATGGCCGTCCGTGAGCTGGATGTCCAGCTGACCGTGAACCTGCGTTCGGCCATGCTGGTGGCGCGGCATTTTGCGCCCCGGTTCGAGAAGGGTGGCTACGGAGCCCTGGTGTTTGTTGGCTCCACCTTCGGCAGCATCGGTTTTCCGGGCTATACGGCCTACTGCGCCACCAAGTTCGGCCTGCGGGGTTTCACCGAGGCGTTGCGCCGGGAGCTGGCGGATACGCCGGTGCAGGTGGTGTATGTCGCACCCCGTGCCACGGCCACGGCCATGAACCCGGAGCAGGTCAACGAACTGAACCGCGCGCTCGGCAATACCATGGATGCCCCCGAGGCAGTGGCCGCCGAAATTCTCAAGGCCATGGAAAACGACGATCGCCGTCGCTTCCTGGGCTGGCCGGAAAAGCTGTTCGTGGTGATCAACGGCATCCTGCCCCGGCTCGTCGACAAGGCGATGTTGAAGCAACTGCCGGTGATCCGGCGTTTTCTGAATTCTGGAGTACTGTCATGAAATGGATAATCCTTTTGCTCGCGTCAGCTATTGCCGCACCGGTCTGGGCGGGAGATCTGGGCTCCGACCTCGCCGGTATCCAGGCCCGCTGGGCCGAAATCCAGTATCAGTTGCCGGCAGACAAGAGGGAAAAGGCCTTCGAGAACCTTGCCGGGCAGGCGGAGGCTCTGGTCGATAGCTATCCCGACCGTGCTGAACCCCTGATCTGGCAGGGCATCGTGCTGAGCACCTACGCCGGCGCCAAGGGTGGCCTGGGTGCCCTGGGGCTGGTCAAGGACGCCCGTAAATCCCTGGATAAGGCGCTGGACATTGATCCGGCAGCGCTGGAGGGCTCGGCCTATACCTCCCTGGGAAGCCTTTACTACCAGGTGCCGGGCTGGCCTCTGGGTTTCGGGGATGATGAAAAGGCCCGGAAATACCTGCTCAAGGCCCTGGAGCTGAACCCCGATGGCATCGACCCGAACTACTTCTATGGTGATTTCCTGATCGAGCAGGGTCAGCCCGAGCGGGCCCGGGAATATCTCCACAAGGCGCTTAATGCCCCCGAACGTCCGAATCGACCGCTGGCGGATGCCGGTCGCCGGAAGGAGATCCGGAGCAAGCTGGAAGCGCTCTGAACAGCAGAGTAGATCCCGGGGGTAGATGTTCCCCGGGAAGCTATCACGGAGGAAACCCATAGAATTAATTGGCATTTCACCCAATATTACGTTTTAGTATATCCTTAGAATCAAAACCAAAAGGATCGATGTACGAGGTGAGTGTCATGAGCAATCCCGTCGTCCAGCATTTCTTCGACGAACCTACCAATACCTTCAGCTACGTGGTCCGTGATCCGGACAGCCAGTCCTGCGCCATTCTGGACTCCGTTCTGGATCTCGATTATGCCGCCGGCCGCACGGATGTCCGTTCCGCGGACGAGATCATCCGCTATGTCCAGGACAACGACCTGACGGTGGAGTGGATCCTGGAGACCCACGTGCATGCCGATCACCTGTCCGCCGCGCCTTACCTGCACGAGAAACTCGGCGGCAAGACCGGCATCGGCGAGAAGATCGTCGATGTCCAGGAGATCTTCGGTAAGGCCTTCAATGCCGGTACCGAATTTGCCCGTGACGGCAGCCAGTTCGATCAGCTGTTCCGTGAGGGCGACACCCTACGCATCGGCAACCTGGAAGGCCGGGTTCTGCACACTCCCGGTCACACGCCGGCCTGCCTGACCTACGTGATCGGCGATGCTGCTTTCGTGGGCGACACCCTGTTCATGCCGGATTTCGGCACTGCCCGCTGTGATTTCCCCGGTGGTGATGCCCGCACGCTGTACCGGTCCATCCAGAAAGTGCTGTCGCTGCCCCCGGAAACCCGGTTGTTCATGTGCCACGACTACGGTGCGCCGGGCCGTGACGAATTCCTGTTCCAGACCACGGTGGGGGAGGAGCGCAAAGCCAATATCCACGTCCACGAAGGGGTCAGTGAAGATGACTTCGTCAAGATGCGCACCGAGCGGGACGCCACCCTGGACATGCCACGGCTGATCCTGCCGTCGGTACAGGTCAACATGCGGGCCGGTCACATGCCGCCGGCCGAAGACAACGGGCAGGTCTACCTGAAAGTTCCGGTCAACCTGTTCTGAGCACCGCATGAATCTGATCAAGCGGTATCTGCCCATTCTGCAATGGGCACCCCGGTACGATCGTAACCAGGCCAGCAGTGATCTGGTGGCCGCGGTCATCGTTACCGTCATGCTGATTCCCCAGTCACTGGCCTATGCGCTGCTCGCGGGCCTGCCGGCGCATGTGGGGTTGTATGCCAGTATCCTGCCGCTGGTGATCTACGCCGTGTTTGGCACCAGCCGGACCCTGTCGGTCGGCCCGGTGGCGGTAGCCTCGTTGATGACCGCCGCGGCCCTCGCGCCCGTTGCCGAGGCGGGTACTGCTGCCTATGTGGCAGGTGCCGTGCTGCTGGCGGTGATGTCCGGTCTGATGCTGACCCTCATGGGGGTGCTCCGGCTGGGATTCCTGGCCAATTTCCTGAGTCATCCCGTAATTTCCGGATTCATCACCGCCTCCGGTATTGTCATTGCTGCCAGTCAGTTCAAACACATTTTCGGCATCCAGGCTTCCGGACATAACCTGGTGGAGATTGCCGAGTCCCTGCTGACGTCCCTGGCAACCACCAACTTCTACACCCTGGCGATCGGTCTCGGTGCCCTTATATTCCTGGTAGCAGCCCGCAAGCATCTGAAACCCCTGCTGATGAGGCTCGGGGTAAAGCCGAGGCTGGCGGACATCCTGACCAAGACTGCGCCAATTCTCTCGGTGCTGGTGACCACCCTGGTTGCCTGGTACTTCCAGCTGGACCAGAAAGGGGTGCGGCTGGTGGGGGAGGTGCCTGCCGGGATGCCGGAATTTACCATGCCACCCATGGATACCGGGCTTTGGTCCCAGCTGGCAGTCAGCGCTTTGCTGATCAGTATCGTGGGTTTTGTCGAATCGGTATCGGTGGGCCAGACCCTGGCCGCCAAACGTCGCCAGCGGATTGACCCCGACCAGGAACTGATCGGGCTGGGCACGGCGAATCTGGGTTCCGGTTTCTCCGGCGGCATGCCGGTGACCGGCGGCTTTTCCCGGTCCGTGGTCAACTTTGATGCCGGTGCGGAAACCCCGGCCGCCGGCGCCTACACCGCCGTCGGCATTGCCCTGGCGACCCTGTTCCTGACCCCGGCCATTGCCTGGCTGCCCCAGGCAACCCTGGCGGCAACCATCATTGTGGCGGTGTCCACACTGATCGACCTGCCGGCGCTGTCCCGCACCTGGCGGTACTCTCGCACCGATTTCGGTGCCATGCTGGCCACCATCCTGCTGACCCTGGTTCACAGTGTGGAGGCGGGCATCATCGCCGGGGTGGCGCTGTCCATCGGTCTGTTCCTGTACCGCACCAGCCGGCCCCACAGTGCTGTGGTGGGCCGGGTTCCGGGCACCGAGCATTTTCGCAACGTGCTGCGTCACGACGTGCAGCTGTGCCCGAAAGTCACCTTCCTGCGGGTGGACGAAAGCCTCTATTTCGCTAATGCCCGGTTCCTGGAGGAGACCGTCATGGATCTCGTGACCCGGGAGCCGGAACTCCGCGATCTGGTGCTGGTGTGCCCGGCGGTGAACCTGATCGACGCTTCGGCCCTGGAGAGCCTTGAGGCCATTAACGAACGCCTCAACGATGCCGGGGTGCGACTGCATCTGTCGGAGGTCAAGGGACCGGTCATGGACCGGTTGAGGGATACGGAATTTCTTGCCCACCTGGGTGGTCAGGTATTTCTGAGCACCTTCGACGCCTGGACCACACTCACCAACCACCGGCAACCGGTGGCGCAGACCGCTTGAATCAAGCCCGCCTTGGCAACGGGACGGGCTGACCCGCTATCATTGTTCCTGACTCTCGCCTGAATTCATGATCCGGGGATGCGCGTGCCATGGGGATGACGGAAAACCTGCTATCAACGGGACAGTGGCTGATCACGGCCGTGCTGTTTCTGCTGATCCTGGTGCAGGCAGCCCGCTCCGTCGACTGGCTGGCGCTGCGCAGGGATAACGCCCTCCAGCATTCGTTCTTCGGCGCGGCGGTGGCGCTGGGATTCCTGTGGCAACTGCGCGCCGGGATCTCGCCCGGGCTTGCCATCCATATTTTCGGCATGACCGTCATTACCCTGATGCTGGGCTGGGCGCTGGCGGTGTTCAGTGGTCTTCTGGCGCTGGTGATCACCGTCATCACGGGGCGGGAACCGCTCATCATGTTCGCGGCAAATGGGCTGGTGACCGTCATGGTGCCAGCGCTGGTGAGTCACGGGATCATGGTGTGGGAGCGCCGTCGCAACTTCCGCAATTTCTTCGCCTATATCTTCTTCTGCGGGTTCTTCGGGGCCGGGATTGCCGTGGCTGCGGCCGGGGTCGTGATGTGCCTGATGCTGTGGTCCAGCGGGGTCTATACCTTCGATGAGCTGATCCACGAGTACATCCGCTACCTGCCCCTGATAATGCTACCGGAAGGCTTCGTTAACGGCACTTTCGTGACCGGCCTGATGGTGTTCCACCCCGACCGGCTCACGACCCTGGATCAGCGCCGCTATCGGCCCTAGTTAGATACCATCGCGCTGGGCGAGCCGGCCCTGATCCAGTCCTTGCTGTTTCCGGGCGCGCCAGCGGTTTGCCCATTGAAGAACCTCTGCGGCTGGTATGGGCGGGGCAATCCCGTAGCCCTGGATCTGGTTGCAGCCCATCCGGGCGAGGGTGCGGGCCTGTTCCCCGGTTTCCACCCCCTCGGCCAGCACCGGATGTTCGAAGCGCTGGGCCAGGAAAATCACGCTTTCGACGATCGCCTTGTCACTGGGGCTGTCCGTCATGTTGCGCACGAAACTCTGGTCAATCTTGATCAGGTCGATGGGCAGGGTCCGCAGATAACTCAGGGAGGAAAAGCCGGTGCCAAAATCATCCAGCGCTACCTGCAGGCCAAGACTGCGGCACCGGGTCAGTACGTGATTGGCCTGCTTGGTGTCCTCGAGCGCGGTGGACTCCAGTACTTCCAGGGTAACCCGGGCCGGATCCAGCTCCGGGTGGCTGTGCAGGTAGCTTTCCAGGTAGTCGGCAAAACTCCGATCCAACAGATGTCGGGCGGTGATGTTGATGCTGACGGTCAGGTCCTCACCCGCCTGCTGCCAGGTGTTCAGCTGGTGGATGGCTTCTTTCAGGACCCACTGGCCCAGGGGCACTTCCAGGTGGCTGTTCTCTACATAGGGCAGGAACTCGCCCGGGCTGACCAGTCCCGACTCCGGCCGGTTCCAGCGGATCAGGGCCTCGAACCCGGCCAGGGAATAATCCGACATCCGGACCTGGGGCTGGAAGAACAGCTCGAACTCCTGATTCTCCAGGGCCCGGGTCAGTTCCATCAGTTGTTGCCGCCGTTTCTGCCGGTGCTGATCGAGATCCGGATCGAAGAAATGGAACTGGTTGCGGCCTTTTTCCTTGGCCGAATACATGGCCTGGTCGGCGTGGCGGATCAGGCCTTCGGCATCGGCCTGGTCTTCCGGATAACGGGTGACGCCCAGGCTGGCGGTCAGGGTTACCTGCTCGCCCCCCACCGCTATGGGCTCGCCAATGACCGAGAGAATGCGGTGGTAAACCGAGTTGGTGTCGTCGCTCTGCAGCAGCAGGATAAATTCATCGCCCCCGACCCGGGCAACGGTATCGCCGCTGCGCAGGGTGTGGGTCAGTCGCTCGGCGAGGGTACGTAACACCTGGTCGCCGCAATCCTGGCCAAAGCGGTTGTTGATCGCCTTGAACCCGTCTAGATCCAGGCAGCACACCGACAGTCGCCGCCCGTGGCGCTCGGCATGGCTGCAGGCCGAACGCAGACGCTCCTCAAGTAACTGGCGGTTGGGCAGACCGGTCAGGTCGTCATAGTTGGCGGCGCGGTCCAGCTCCCGGGCGTGATTCTTCAGGGTGGTAATGTCCGAAAAGGCGGCGACGTGGTAGAACTGGCCGGGCTCCTCCAGGTGGACCCGGCTGATGGACAGCAGCTCGATGAATTCCTCGCCGTTCTTGCGCCGGTTCCAGATCTCGCCCCGCCAGTGGTCGGTCTTTTCGATGGATCGCCACATGGATTGGTAGTACTCCGCCGAATGCCGGCCCGAGCTGAGGATTCCCGGATTCAGGCCCAGCACTTCATCCCGGTTATAGCCGGTAATCCGGGAGAACGCCGGGTTGACGTCCAGGATGCGGTTGCTGTGGTCGGTGATGATGATCGCTTCGTGGCTGCGGTCAAAGACACTGGCGGCAATACGTAAACCCCGCTCGCTGTGCTTGTGATCGGAAATGTTGTTCTGGATCACGATATAACCGGGGGCGAGTCCCTGCTCCCTGCCGATGGGCACGCAGTAGCTATGGACCCAGTAAGGGGTGCCGGAGCGGGTGTAGTGCAGGATGTCCTCGGCAAAGGTATCGCCCCGGTGCAGGTAGCGATTGATCCGGGCGATGGTGTCGGGGTCGGTGTCCGGCCCATAGAGCACGTCTCTGGGGTGCTTTCCCCGGATGTCGGCCAGCAGATGACCGGTATGCTGCTCGAAACTGGGGTTCACCCACTCGATAGTGCCGGCTTCGTCCAGGAACAGGACCAGGTTGGGGGTGGCGGCGGCCACCAGGGCCAGGCGTTCGGCGTCAATACCCGTCGGGGGCTCTACAACATCCGTCGATTTCGGCATTCAGGTTCGCTTCTGCTGGTCGGGCTGATGGATTACGAGCACGCCTCCCTGTGTGACACTTACCGCAAAATTCAGTGCAAAGGCGGGGATGCTACCCGAAGTCAGGCCGATTGGCACGGGCTGCTGCCAGGCGGAAATTGACGGAAGTCAGTTTTTGTATCGATTCCCGCCTGCGGTTCAGCTGCGCCAGCGGGAATGTTTCTGCAGTTTGCGCTGGAGGGTGCGCCGGTGCATGTTCAGGGCCCGGGCGGTGGCAGAAATATTGCCGTCGTGCTCGTTGAGGACCCGCTGGATGTGCTCCCACTCCATTTCTTCCACCGTCGGTGGTTCCGTGCGCAGCTCCGGTGGCGCGTCCAGAGGCTCGAAGCCGGTGACAAGCTGGTGCACGGTTACCGGTTTGCACAGGTAATTGATGGCCCCCCGGCGCATCGCTTCAACCGCGGTGGCGATGCTGCCATAGCCGGTCAGAACCAGTATCTCCAGATCCGGCCTGCGGGCCTGCAGTTCCGGCAGTAACTGCAGGCCACTTTCGCCGGCCAGGTTGAGATCCAGCACGCAACGCCCGAAATCCCTTGCCTCGATCAGTCCCAGGGCCTCGGCCCCGGTGGTAGCGGGCACCGCCTCGATGTCCTGACGGGCCAGGGAGCGTTGCAGTATCTGAAGAAAGGCTGCGTCATCATCCACGATCAGCCAGAGGTTCTGTTGGCTCATGCGCTGTCTCCATTTGGGTCCGCTTCCGGCAGATCAATGACCATGGTGGTGCCGTTCTCATCGGCCCTGGCCCTGAGGGTGCCGCCCAGGCGCTGGATCGTGGCATTGGACAGGAACAGGCCGACACCGAGTCCGTTTCTGGAATCCACGATTTCTTCCCCCGGGGCGCCCTCAAGGGCAGCCTCCAGACCCTCACCGTGATCCTCCACGACAATCTCGATCCGGCCCGGAGCGCCGGTGCGGGCCGCCACTCCGACCCAGGTAGGGCTCGCGGTCAGGGCGTTGGCCAGCAGATTCAGTACCGCCTGGTCGAGGGTCGCGTCCACGGCCACCGGCGCTTTCGGGAACGGTTGTTGCCAGTGGATCGGGCCGGATGGCCAGAGCAGGGTGGCCGATTCCCGCAGACGCAACAGCCAATCCTCCACCGTCAGGGTTTCCCGGTGGGCGGACCGGGCCTCCACCGCGGCGCGGGTGAGTTGCTGGAGGTGCTGGCTGCACAGCTGGATCTGCTGCTCCATGGTGTCCAGGTCTTCCTGCAGGGCACCGGACTGTTCTGTAGGGCTATTGCGACCGGTTTCCGATCGGATCTCGTCCAGCAGCAGGGTCATGGTATTCAGTGGTGTGCCCAGCCGGTGGCCCACAGCGGCGGCGGAGAGGCCGAGGGCAATGATCTGCTCATCCCGAAGGCGGTTTTCACGGAACTGTGCCAGTTGCAGCTGCTGGCTGCGAAGCCGACGGGCCAAGGCACCAACCACCAGCAGCAGGATGGCCGCAGTAAGGGCAAAGGTGGCCCACATGCCGAACAGGTGCAGTTGGGCCAGATTGTCATTGTGCTGACCGTGGGTAATTGGGGTGTGCCAGAGCACCAGTGCCGTGTAGGCGGCTATGCCGCTGATGGTAATGGCGATACTCTGGCCCAGCGGGACCAGGATGATGGCCACGGCAATGGGCAGCAACAGTAGGGAAACCAGGGGGTTGGTGTAGCCACCGGTCAGGAACAGCCAGCCGCCAATCAGGGCAATATCGGCCAGCAGCCCGGCACTGACCGCCAGGGAGGAGGCCGGCGGTCGGCGGGTGAACCAGAGCCAGCCCAGGGTGGCGAGCACTCCGTAACCCAGGCACAGCAACAGGGCCTCGGCCTCGTGCGCCAGGGTAATCATGGTTTCTGCGACAGCGATTGCGACCAGCTGGATGGTAACGATGGCCAGCCGCATGCCGAGCAGGTAGCGGGCTGCCTGGCGGATACCGGTCTGAGAGTGTGTGAGCCATTCCATGGTCGGAATTCTACCAACAGTGGCGGCGTCCGGCAGATTTGTTTTCACTGGGCTTGCCGCGGGTCAATCCCCGAAGTAGCAGATCAGGCGATGGCTGACGACATCCGCGCGAAGGTGCAGCGGTCGATCGTCGATGGTGGTGACCAGGACGGCATTTTCCGGCCGGGCTTCCGGCTCGGTCGCCCGGGATGCGGGCCCCAAGAGTTCGGGCTGGTAAAGGCACTGCCTGTCGTCCGGGAACAGGGCTACATACGCGGTACCGGTTTCCACCAGATCCTGGAAGAAGTGGGAGCCATAGGAGAGATCCGGCATCATATCCCCGGCTTTCTCAGATACTTCCACCAGCACCGATACCCCCGCGATATCGGCAAATCGCACCGGTACCCCCAGCTCGGGACTGCTGGTGCCCCAACGGCCGGGACCGATCAACAGGGTGTGGCCGTTGCCCTGGCGCACCGCCTCTCCGACCAGCCTGGCGACCTCGTAGCGCTGACCGGTGGTCAGTCGGGAGTACACCGAGGCGTCGATGCGGATCACCCGCTCCAGGGTCAGGTTGATGTTGCCGCCCATGAAATGGCCTTCGGTACGGAACAGCACCCGCTTAGGGTCTGGCTCCTCCGGCAGGGTGACCGGCCCGGTTTCGCCGATGGTGGCCAGGGGACGGCACTGCACCAGGTTGAAGGACGGCTCCCCTTGGCGGTCCAGGTGCAGCGTGAATTCCACATCCACGGGGTGTCGGTAGCCCGCTTCGAGTGTTTTCAGCAGCCGGGACAGGCGTTCGATGAACCGGGAGCGTTTCACCAGCGGCGTGAACGTCAGTCGCCAGACCGGCCCGTCCAGCCCGAGCTGCTCCGCCCGTTCGCTGGCCGGGCGGTCCACTTCCGCCAGGTATGGCAGGGGCAGGGCCGGCACATCGTGCGCCAGCTGGCTCAGGGGGCAGGTGGTGAGGGCGCCTTCCTGCAGGTCCAGCAGATCTACCAGGTGTTGGGAAAAGCGGTAGCTTTCATCCTGGTTCCGGAACGGATGACGGCCGGGTTGGTCCAGGGCCATGACACAGGCGTGATCGCCCTCGATCCGGTCGACCGCCCGGGTGCCAAGCCCCATGACCAGCCGGACCATGCCCGCCTCCGGGTCCATGCTGCTGTCCCAGGCAAAGGTATTGCGGGAGACGCCCACCCCGGCGGCGTCCGGCAGGTAATAGCGGCCGTGAAAACGGCCATTCACCCGCTGGATCAACAGAGCCATGGGCTCCTCCCGCTGATGCAGGCCCCGTTGCCGGCGATACACCAGGGCATCCTCACTCATCGACGAGGCATAGACCTGCCGTATGGCATCTTCCAGTGCCGCCAGTCGCTGCTCCGGCCCCCCCTGATTGACCAGGAATACGCTGTCGTATTTTCCGGCAAAGGCATTGCCGAAACCGTCTTCTTGCAGACTGCTGGACCGCACCAGGATCGGGTACTGGCCGTAATGATCCAGCAGGCGCTCCAGCTCAGAGCGGATCTCGTCGGGAAAGCCGCCCTCGAGGATGCTTTGCTGTAATTCCGGGGCTTCGGCAAGGTAGCCGGCCTCCGAGCGCTGGCGCATGACTGACGGCCACAGACCGTTGTGGACCAGGAAGGCGTAATAGGCGTCGGTGCCGAGGTAGCTTGAATCGTGGGGCTCCAGACAGGATTTCCAGGTATCCGGATCCTCCTGCAGCAGAATATTACGGGCAATCAGCATGCCGGTGGCCTTGCCGCCGATGTAGCCGCTGCCCACCATGCGGCTGCGGATGGTCAGCAGATCCTCGAGGCTCAGGTAGTGCCTGGCCAGCTCCAGTATCTTGGGATCGCGACTGATGAGCACCTTCAGGACCTGGTCCTGAAGATCGTCCACGCAGTGTTGCTCGTGATTGGCCAGGGCCCGGCCGGCTTCCTGGAACAGTTTGTCCCAGTAATCCAGCAGCGGCTGGCGATGCAGGTATTCCAGTTCCAGGCTGGCCTGGACGCGGGTTGCGTCGCTACTGTCGGTGATCGGCCCGAAGCGGCCGCCCTGTTCCCGGTGCGGCAGGAACATGGTGGGGGATTGCCGGCGCCAGGCCTTGATGGGGTGAATCTGTACTTCTGCACCATCCCGGTGTACGTCGATCATTACCTGGGTGGTTTCCCGGATCCGGTCCAGGGTCATGCGGGAGTGGCGTTGCGGATGCAGGGCGAACCAGGCGACCGTGTCCAGCTCGAACAGGAACGGACAGACGACCCGGAAGAAGTTGCCCACCATGGCATCGGTGGCCCAGGCATTGAGCAGTTCGCTCAGGCAGTCGCAAACATAAAAGGCGCCGCGACCATGCTCTTCGATCAGCCGCCAGATCCGGCTGGTGAAGCTTTCGAATCCGCCCAGGGCGTTGATATGAATGACCCGGACAGCGGGGTGTTCGGATACGATCGGAGCGTGTTCCCCGAAGCGCAGATAGATGATCTGCCGGCCCGCGTCGGCCGCGGCATCGATGAAGGGAAGGACGAACCGGCGATAGTCGTCGAGGTCTGAAACCCGCCAGACCACGTTATCGCCGATTCGAAGGCCATCCAGAACCTCATCCAGTCCGGCCAGCCCGGTGGAAACCCGGTCGGTGGGCTGGAGAGGCTCGTCGCTGGTCATGGCCGGATCAGATCACACCCATGGCGTTCATCGCCCTGGCAACACGGAGGAAGCCAGTGATGTTGGCGCCCAGCACGTAGTTGCCTTCCGAGCCGAACTCGGCGGCGGTTTCGAAACAGTTCTTGTGGATATCGATCATGATCTCTTCAAGGCGCTTCTGGGTGTAGTCGAAGGTCCAGGAATCGCGGCTGGCGTTTTGCTGCATTTCCAGTGCGGAGGTGGCAACACCGCCGGCGTTGGCGGCCTTGCCCGGGCCATAGGCCAGCTTCGCTTCCTGGAAGATGGCAATGCCTTCCGGCGTGGTCGGCATGTTGGCGCCCTCCGCCACGGCGATACAGCCGTTTTCAACCAGAGTCTTGGCGTCTTTGCCGTTCAGCTCGTTCTGGGTGGCGCAGGGCAGGGCCACGTCACACGGAACGCTCCAGATGTTGCCGTTTTCCACGTACTTGGCACCCTTGTGGAATTCAGTGTAGGCGCTGATGCGGCGGCGCTCCACTTCCTTGATGCGCTTGAGCGTCTGCAGGTCGATACCGCTTTCATCGACGATCATGCCCTGTGAATCGGAGCAGGCAATCACCTTGGCGCCCAGTTCGTGGCACTTCTCGATGGCGTAGATCGCCACGTTACCGGAACCGGAAACCACGACAGTCTTGCCGTCCAGGGAGTCACCACGGGCCTTGAGCATCTCCTGGGTGAAGAACACGGTGCCGTAACCGGTGGCTTCGGTACGGGCACGGCTGCCGCCCCAGTCCAGACCCTTGCCGGTGAAGACGCCGGATTCGTAGCGGTTGGTGATGCGCTTGTACTGGCCGAACAGGTAGCCGATCTCGCGGCCGCCCACGCCGATGTCACCGGCGGGAACGTCAGTGTACTCACCCAGGTGACGGTACAGCTCGGTCATCAGGCTCTGGCAGAAACGCATGATCTCGTCGTCGGACTTGCCCTTCGGATCGAAGTCGCTGCCGCCCTTGCCGCCGCCGATGGGCAGGCCGGTCAGGGCATTCTTGAAAATCTGCTCGAAGCCCAGGAACTTGATGATGCCCAGGTAAACCGACGGGTGGAACCGCATTCCGCCCTTGTAGGGGCCCAGGGCGCTGTTGAACTCGACCCGGAAGGCACGGTTGATGTGGATCTCGCCCTTATCGTCCTGCCAGGGTACCCGGAAGATGATCTGGCGCTCGGGTTCACAGATGCGCTGGATGATTTTCTTGTCCGCGAATTCCGGATACTTCACCAGGACGGGGCCCAGTGTTTCCAGAACCTCGTGAACGGCCTGATGGAATTCACTTTCGCCCGGATTACGGTGCAGTACGTCCTGGAAGATCGGTTCCAGTTTCTCGTCGAGTTTTACCGTCATGGTGATACCTGATTCGGAAGTTGCTGATTGAAAACGGCCCGGGAAAATGGCCGTCAGGTAAGAAAATGGGCGTAGATTGCACCACAGGAGTGCAGTTTTTGGCAAGCAGCGCTCAAGAGTTGTGCAGTAAAGACCATCCGGAATACCCCTTAAGGGGTGCGGCATTGTGTCCCAAGCCCGCGCCCGGGTTTGTCTTTATCATTACCGGCAATTAACCCCATTTTCCCACTCCCGTGATGGTAAGGAACCTCCAGGCATGACTGAGAAACCCCTGGCACGCATTATCGGCCTGATTCTGGCCGGATGTGCCACTGCCCCCGCTTTCTCCCAGGTACAGGACGATGACCAGTTGTTGATCCGGGTCACCGAAGGCCAGTCCGCCGAGGCGGCCCGGTTGTCAGAAGCGGCCCTGGCTTCGGAGCCGGTGTCCCTGCTGGATTCGGAGCCCTCGGTATCGCTTTCCCGTCTGGGCGGGCGTGGTCTGGACCCGGTGATCCATGGCCAGGGCCAGGAGCGGGTCGATGTGCTGCTGGACGGCATGCGGGTGGAAGGTGCCTGCCCTAACCGGATGGATCCACCCACCAGCCGGCTGAGCTCCGCGTTACCCCAGGTGCTGGAAGTCCGTACCAGCAACCGTACCCTTCGCTGGGGCCCGATCGCCGGTGGCCAGGTGGTGGCCACGACGGCGGCGCCAACCTTTGCCGACGGTAATAGCACGACCGGTCACCTCACCATCGGCGGGTCCGATAACGGTGAGGGCAAACTGGTCAATGGCAGTGCTGCGGTGGGCGATGGTGAAAATTACCTTCGGCTGTCTGCCGGTTACGAGGAAGCCGACGATTACGAGGACGGCGATGGCAACGAGGTTCGGAGCGCCTTTGAAAACACCGAGGGCCGCGTTGACGGAGCCTGGACAGCAGACAACGGTTTCTATGTAAAGGGCATGATCAGCCGCCAGGAAGAGCGGGATGTGAAATACGCCTCTGGCATGGATGCGCCAAAGACCGACACCGATATGTACCGCCTGGAACTGGGTGCGCCGGTGGCCAGCGGTGGCTGGAACCTGATGGCCTGGCAGGCGGATGTGGATCACGTGATGGACAATTTCAGTCTGCGTGAGCCGCCGGTGATGATGGGCATGCCCATGAAAATGCAGACCCTTTCTGAGACCCGGACCCAGGGCGCCCGGTTGGTGCTGGACCAGACTATCGACTATACCAAGGATATCGCTGTCGGTGTGGATGTGGAGAGCAACACCTGGGATGCCACCATGTACAACGGCATGGATCTGACCAACGAGGCTTCCTTCCTGTGGCCGGATGTGGAGCGTGATCGGATCGGGGTGTTTGCCGAAGCCTTCCACCGTATCCGGGTCAACATGCGCCTGGGTGCGGGTATCCGTTACGACCGGGTGGAAATGGACGCCAATCGCGCCGATGAGACGTTCACCATGAACCAGGATGCGATGCCCATGTCGCCGGCATCCATCTACGAGAATGTCTATGGCGTAACCGATACCCAAGCCACCGACGATAACATCAGTGGCTTCATGACCGGCGAATGGCGGGTCTCGCCGCTCAATACCCTGGAACTGACTGCTTCCCACAGCGTCCGCTCCCCCGGCGTCAACGAGCGCTATGTCACCAAGGGCATGGCCTGGGTCGGCAACCCGGATCTTGAGACCGAGAAACACCACAAGCTGGAACTGCGCCTGGCCGGGCAGAGTGATGGCTGGCACTGGCGCCCGGCAATCTGGGTCGATGAGGTGGACGATTTCGTGCTGCGCTACGAGCCGGCACCGGACGTGATCCGCTACCGGAATATCGATGCACGCCTGCTGGGTGTCGAGGGCGAACTGGGCTGGAGCAGTGGTACCTGGAGTGCCACCAGCAAATTGGCCAGTGTCCGTGGCACCAACAACGACACCGACCAGCCGCTGCCGCAGATTCCGCCCGTGCAGTACATCCAGACCCTTGGCTGGCATCACAAGGGTCATACCGTCCAGGCGGAATGGATGCTGGCGCGCCGGCAGGACCGGATTGATGAGGAATCCGGCCTCGACCCGAGTACTTCCCCGGGCTATGGCGTATTCAACCTGAACGGCAGCCATCCGCTGGTGGATTACCTGACCCTGAGCTGGGCGGTGGATAACGTGTTCGACAAGACCTGGGCACTCCACGTCAGTCGCGAGGACCTGTTTACCGGCGAAGCCTACCGGGTCAACGAGCCGGGCCGGACCTTCCGGGCGGCGCTGACCGCGCGCTGGTAAGCAAAAGTATGGCGGTTACCCGCTTCTCATAGCCGGCGGGTGACATTCGGCCCTGCATGGATCCAACTCCTCCATGCGGGGCTTTTTTTTGTGTCATATCAAAGCACTCCGATGGCCATGGGCTATGCTTGTCTACGACTACGTTCCTGTGTGGTGCAACGATTGTTACCATGTAGTTATTAGCAAATAACCCAAAGGAATCAGGTGCCCATGGTTACCCGTTCGTGTTTTCACCCCTGGCTGGCTGCTGTCGTCCTGCTGATGCCCGCCCTTGCGCTCTCCCAGCAGGAGGAACTGGACATTGTCGAGGTTGAGCGTGCTCCCATCGAGGAGACGGTACACCTGGACGGCGTTATTGAGGCGGTACAGCAAAGCACCGTCTCGGCCCAGACCAGTGGCACCGTCCTGAAGCTTCCTTTCGATGTGGACGATTCGGTGGCGGCGGGAGATTTGATAGTTCAGCTGGAAGACAGTGAACAGCGGGCTCGGCTGAGCCAGGCCCGGGCCGGACTCGAGGAAGCCTCCGCGGCGCTGGCCGATGCCCGGCAGCGGTTCGAACGTATCGAGGCGGTCCATGAGCGGGGCCTGGTGTCGCGCCAGGAATTCGATCAGGCCCGGAACAACCTGGCCGCCGCCCGGGCCCGGGTGGAACGGGCGCAGGCTTCGGTTGCCGAGGCCGAGGAACAGTTGAGTTATACCCGTATCGTGGCGCCCTACGGCGGCATCCTGACCGAGCGGCACGTGGAAATCGGGGAGGCGGTCAATCCCGGCCAGCCGCTGCTCAGCGGGCTTTCCCTGGAACAGTTGCGGGTGGTGGTTGATCTGCCCCAGAAATACGCGGACCTGGCCCGTTCCGAGCGGCGGGCCAGCGTGGCACTCTCGGACGGTCGGTTACTGGAAACCGGCGAGATGACCTTCTATCCCTACGCCGATCCGGCGACCCATACGTTCCGCTTGCGGATGCGCCTGACCGAGCCCAATGGCTCGCTGTTTCCGGGAATGCTGGTTAAGGTCAGTGTGCCCGTTGGCGAGCGTGAGTCGCTCTGGATTCCGGCCAGCAGTCTGATCCGTCACAGTGAGCTGAGGGCCGTGTTCGTGCTGGATGAGCAGGATCGGCCCCGCCTGCGTCAGGTGCGTGTCGGTACCCTGGACGGACAGCGCCTGGAAGTACTGGCGGGACTGAACGAGGGTGAGCGGATTGTCCGCAACCCGCAGATCCTGGTGGGCAGTGACCGGTTGAGCCTGTCCCGTGGCGGGGAGGCAGGCCAGTGAGTGAGGAGCTGCCGGGCGTCGGACCCTCCGGCGCCATTGCCCGGGTTTTCCAGGACAACAAGCTCACGCCGTTGCTGGCCGTGCTGGCGATTGTGCTCGGTGTGCTTGCCGTGATCATCACCCCCAAGGAGGAAGAACCCCAGATCGACGTCACCATGGCGGACATCATGGTGGGCTTTCCCGGCGCCAGTGCCCGGGAAGTGGAAAGTGCCATTGCCACGCCCGCCGAACAGGTGATGAGTGAAATCCAGGGCGTTGAGCATGTCTATTCTGTCTCCCGCCAGGGGCAGGCGGTGATCACCGTCCAGTTCGAGGTGGGGGTGCCCCGCCAGGAAGCCCTGGTGCGGCTTTACAACCAGGTCTACTCGAACCAGGACTGGCTGCCGGCCAACCTCGGTGCCACTCAGCCGGTGGTCAAACCCAAGGGCATCGACGATGTGCCGGTGATGACCCTGACTCTCTTCGACCCCACCGGTCGCCACGCCGGCGAGGAACTCACCCGGCTGGCGCACATGCTGGAAGTGGCCCTCAAGCGGGTGCCCGGTACCCGGGATGTCTACACCGTCGGTGGTGTGCCGGATCGGGTGGATGTCCTGTTTGATCCGGCTCTGCTGGCGGGTTTCCAGCTTACCGTCGGTGATATTCAGAATGCCCTGCAATCGGCCAACACCAGTAGCCAGGAATCCCGGGTCACCCGCAACAACCTGTCGATTCCTGTGCAGGTCGGCACCCTGCTGGAAACGGTCGAGGATGTCCGTCGCCTGGTGGTGGGCATGCATAACGGGGCGGCAGTGCATCTTGAAGATGTGGCCGAGGTTCGCCGGGGCGGCACGGTTGTGGACCAGAGTGTCATGACCGGGTTTGGCCCGGGCCAGCAGACCAGCAAAGCCGGAGAGCCCGGGCAGGTCTACCCGGCAGTAACGCTGGCGGTGGCCAAAAAGCCCGGTGAAAACGCCATCGACATCACCACTGCAATCCAGGAACGGCTGGACCTGCTCCGCAACCGTGCCCTGCCGGTGGGGGTGGAAGTGCTGGTCACCCGGGATTACGGTGAAACTGCCTCCCAGAAGGCGCGCAAGCTGATAACCGACCTGATCTCCGCCACCCTGGCGGTGATGATCCTGGTCCTGGCGGCCATGGGTTGGCGCCAGGCGCTGATTGTCGGGATCGCGGTCCTGATTACCCTGCTGCTGACCCTGGTGTTTTCCTGGGCCTGGGGCTTCACGCTGAACCGGGTGTCCCTGTTTGCCCTGATTTTCTCCATCGGCATCCTGGTGGATGACGGCATCGTCATTACCGAGAACATCAACCGGCGCATCCAGAACTCCCGCCGGGCGGTGAAAGACATCATTCCGGTGGCTGTGGATGAGGTGGGCACCCCCACCATCATGGCCAGCCTGACCATCATGGCTGCGTTGATCCCCATGGCCTTTGTCAGTGGCCTGATGGGGCCCTACATGAGCCCGATTCCGATCAATGCCTCCGCCGGTATGGTGATCTCCCAGGTCGTGGCCTTTGTGGTCGCACCCTGGTTGGCGTTCCGGCTGCTGCGACACAAGAAGGGCCAGGCGGCCGCCGAGGCGGCAGAGGCTTCGAATTCTGCGGAAGGTGTCAGCCCGTTGAGCCTGAAGATTTTTCGTACACTTCTGTCACCCTTCCTCGGCGATCATTCCTGGCGGCGCCGGTTCCTGGCCCTGGGTGTGGTGCTGCTGACGGTCGGGGCGGCTTCGTTGCCGGTATTCCAGGCAGTGATCCTGAAAATGCTGCCGTTCGACAACAAGTCCGAACTCCAGATTGTGGTGGACATGCCCGAGCGCACGCCGATGGAGAAGACCCAGCGGGTGCTGCTGGAAATGGGCCATTACCTGCAAACCGTGGACGAAGTGGCCAACTGGCAGACCTATGCCGGCACGGCATCCCCCATCAATTTCAATGGCCTGGTGCGACAGTATTACCTGCGCGGTGACCCGTACCACGGGGATATCCAGGTTAACCTGGTGGGTGAAGAGAACCGGGGCCGGCAATCCCACGCCATTGCCCAGTCCCTGCGCGGCCCGTTGACGGAAATTGGCGACCGTTACGATGCCGAGGTCAAGATGGTCGAGGTGCCCCCCGGCCCGCCGGTGCTGTCACCGGTAGTGGCTGAGATCTATGCGGTGGACAATCAGCGGCGGGCCGCACTGGCGACTCGGGTGGCCGAGGGCATGACCGAAATCGAAGGCCTGGTCGACATCGACACCACCCTGGAAGCGCCCACCCGGCAGTGGGAAGTGGTGGTTGACCGGGCCCGTGCGGCCCGGCTCGGCGTTTCCCAGGCCCAGGTAGTCGGTGCCCTGCAGACGGCACTCGGTGGCCGGGGCGTCAGCTTCCTGCACGATGACCATGCCAAATACCCGGTGCCGATCCGGATCATCCTCGGCGAGGGCGACAAGGCCCAGCCCTCGGCGCTGTTGTCAGTGAAGGTGCACAGCCGCAGTGGGCAGCTGGTGCCGCTGGCCAGCTTCGCCGAGGTCCGGGAAGCGGACTGGATGGGTGCGATCTACCACAAGGACCTGTTACCGGTGACCTACGTAACCGCGGATATGGCGGGGGAGATCGATTCGCCCCTGTATGGCATGTTCGCCATGGTCGACCGGCTCAAGCAGGACCCGGATGCCCCGGAGCAGTTTTTCATCAACCAGCCTCCGCTGCCGGAGAAGGGTACCCTGAAATGGGACGGCGAATGGCAGATCACCTACGAGACTTTCCGGGATATGGGTGCCGCCTACAGCGTGGGCATTTTCATGATCTTCGTGCTGCTGGTGGCCCAGTTCCGGTCCTACATCCTGCCCCTGGTGGTGATGGCGCCGATCCCGCTTACCCTGATCGGTATCATGCCGGGTCATGCGCTGCTGGGGCGGGAATTCACCGCCACCAGCATGATCGGCATGATTGCCCTGGCCGGGATCATCGTACGCAACTCCATCCTGCTGGTGGTGTTCATTCGCCAGTTGCTGGATGAGGGGGTTGAGTTGGGTGAGGCGGTGGTCCTCGCCGGCGCCGTGCGTATCAAGCCCATTGCCCTGACCGCGATTTCCGCGATGGTAGGCGCTTACTTTATCCTGAGCGACCCGATCTTCAATGGCCTGGCCATCTCGCTGGTATTCGGCCTGGCCATGTCCACCCTGTTTACGGTCATTGTGGTGCCGCTGCTTTACTACAACCTGGCCCGATGCAAATGGCTCTGACAGGGCTCATCGGGTAGGCCAGTAACGCTGCATTTCCACGAACAGGAACGAGGCGCTCCATGTAATCAGCACCAGGCCGGTCAGGCCCTCGACTCCGGTCAGGAAGCGCAGCGGGCCGAGGGCCTCGATGTCGCCGTAACCGAGGGTGGTGAACGTTGTGAACGAAAAGTAGACACAGTCGAGAAGGGTGCCGTTGAAGTTGCCAATCAGCTCACCCCAGCCCGGGGCGTGATGCATGTAGAAAAAGCCGGCGGCAAACAGCCAGACTTCGGCAGAATGGGCGGTGAGGCACCCGAGTACCGCAACAATGAGACGGAAATGATGGCCCTGGCGCATGGTGGACAACAGTCCGCTCAGACGGACCAGTACGGCGTTGTGGAGCACCACAACCAGACACACGATCGCCACGTTCATGAGTGTTACCAGTAACAGGTTGACGTGGGATTCCATGACCGGCGCTACTCCACATGCGAAAAAATGACGCACCCCCTTGGTTGGGGGAATCTGAACGGGACTCCAGATTGTATAGTAGATTCAATACTTTTCCGTGTCGCCCCGCGATCAACCTGACAGGCTAATCACTGATGCTTAAACGTCTCTTGCCGCTGATCATTCTCGCCATCGGCGTTGCCGGTTTCGTCTTCCTGAAAGCGACCCGGCCGGAGCCGGCCGAAGTAAGTGCGTCCGAGCGTAGCTGGCAGGTGGATGTGCAAACCGTGGAGCCGGGTACCCACACACCGATACTGCCCCTGTATGGGGAAATTGTGGCCCCGGAACAGGTGGACATCACCGCGACCCTGGCCGGCCGTGTTGCCGAGCGGCCCGTGGCCGAGGGCCAGGAGGTCCGGAAGGGAGACCTGCTGCTGGCGCTGTCCGATGCCGATATTGCCCCGGTTCTGGCTCAGGCGCGGGCCCAGGTGGCGGACCTGGAGGCCCAGATCCGTTCCGAGCAGGTGCGTTTCCGTAATGATCGCAGGGCCCTGGAAAGCGAGCAGGCGATTCTGGAGAACGCCCGCCGGCAGTTTGAGCGCATCCAGTCCCTGGTGGCGCGGAACCTGGCTTCCCGGGAGAACCTGGAAGCGGCCACCGATGGCCTGGCCCGGGCCGAGCTGACTGTCAGCACCCGGCAGCGGGCCATTGACGAGCACCCGGCAAGACTGCAAAGCCTGGAGGCCAGGCTCGAGCAGGCGCGGGCCAACCTGGACTCGGTGCAACGGGATGCCGAGCGCGCCCGTGTAGTTGCCCCCTTCGATGGCGTGGTCACCGGTATCCAGGTGGCCGCCGGCGACCAGGTGGCCCGCAATGAGCGGCTGTTATCGATCTATCCGACGGAGGGGCTGGAGCTGCGGGCGCGGGTGCCGGAAGTGTTTCAGGCAGAGTTGCTCGACGCCCTCGCGAGGGGCGACCAGTTGGTGGCGGCAGCCGACACCGGCCACCAGTTCCGCTTGGTCCGGTTCGCCGGCCTGGCGGACCCGGCCGGGACCGAGGCCATCCTGGAGCTGATCGGTGAGCCCGGCGGGTTGAGGCCGGGCGGCTTGCTGCCGGTGACTCTGCAACGGCCAGCCAGACCAGATACGGTGGCGGTGCCTTTCAGCGCGCTCTATGGTGCAGGCAGCGTCTACCTGATGGACGACGATGACCGGATGCAACGGGTGGAGGTGCAACGGATTGGCGAAGCCCGCAGCAGCAACGGCGAGCGTCAGCTGCTGATTGCCGGAGAGGGACTGAAGCCTGGAAGCCGGCTGATCACCACCCACCTGCCCAATGCCGTTACCGGCCTGAAAGTGACCGTGGCTGAGCCGGCCGGGGAGTCCGGGCAATGAAACGCAGGAAGGGCCTGATCGGATTCTTTGTCCACCACCGGGTGGCGGGCAACCTGGTCATGCTGGTGATGTTGCTCGGCGGCGCTTTGGCACTGACTCGTATGAATATCCAGTTTTTCCCCACCTTCGCCCTGGATGTGGTCAGTGTGCGGGTGGTCTGGAGCGGGGCATCGGCGGAGGATGTGGAACGGGGGATTACCGATCCCCTGGAGCAACGCCTGCGCAGCGTGGACGGCCTGAAAAAAATGACCTCCACCTCGGCCCAGAGCGTGTCGTCGATCACCCTGGAATTCCACGAGGGCACCAATCCGATCCAGGCGTTGGATGACGTGCGCCAGCAGGTGGATGAGTTCAACAACTTTCCCGCCGATGCCGAGGAACCCCAGGTCACCCGGGTGGAGCGGTACGAGCCAGTGGCACGCCTGCTGGTATATGGCGATATGGATCGCAGTGAATTGCGTCAGCTGGTGTACCGCTACGAGGACGAGCTGCTGGAGCGGGGCATCGACCGGGTCAATATCCGGGGGCTTCCGGAGCAGCAGATCAGCATCGATGTGCCGGTGGAACGTCTGGAATCCCTGAACTTGTCCCTGGACCAGATTGCCGACCGGGTCGCCGCCATCTCCCGCGACCTGCCAGCCGGTTTGCTGGCCCAGCAGGACGCCACCCGGGAACTGCGTTCCGTGGAGCAGCGGCGCAGCCCCCAGGCCTTCGAGACCATACCGGTACTCAGCGGCGACCGGATCCAGCTGAGGCTGGGGGACATCGCCATCATCCGCCAGGAAGCCAGGGATAACCAGACAACACTCGAGAACGACGGCATGCCCGCGGTTGAGCTCCAGCTGCAGCGTGCGGAAAACGGCAACTCACTGGCGGCGGCCAATGTGCTGGAAGGCTGGCTGGCGGATACCCGACCGGTGCTGCCGCCCTCGGTGAAGATCGAGGTCTACGATGAAACCTGGCAGCTGCTGGATGACCGCATCTCGCTGCTGGTGAAAAACGGTCTCGGTGGCCTGGTGCTGGTGATTTGCCTGCTGTATCTGTTTCTCCCGGGGCGCGTGGCCTTCTGGGTAGCGGTAGGCATTCCCACGGCGTTTCTGGCAGCGCTGGCGGTGCTCTGGCTGGCCGGTGGCTCCATCAACATGATCTCCCTGTTCGCTCTGATCATGGCCCTGGGGGTCATCGTCGATGATGCCATAGTGGTGGGGGAGGACGCCGATGCCCATGCTCGCATGGGAGAACCGTCAATATATGCCTCGGAGGGCGCGGCCAAACGCATGGTCTGGCCGGTCCTGGCCTCGTCCCTGACCACGGTCGCGGCCTTCATGCCGCTGCTGGTGGTGGGCGGCGTGATCGGCAATATCCTGGGCGATATTCCGATGGTGATGATTTGTGTGCTGGTGGCCTCGCTGGTGGAGTGCTTTATCGTCTTGCCGGCACACCTGCGCCATGCCTTTATCCCGCGCCGAACGAAAACCGGCTCCTCAGAAGCGGATTCCCGTAAGCCGAATCCGGTGGCGCGCCTGCGCAAGGGCTTCGAGCAAAGGTTCGATGCGTTTCGAGAGGGCCGCTTCCGTCGGTTTTCCCGTCTCAGCCTCAAGTACCGGGGCGTGACCGTCGCCAGCGCCCTGGCCCTGGCCATTGTTACCGTGGGCCTGCTGGCCGGTGGCCGGCTCGGGTTCAACTTCTTCCCGACCCCCGAACCCTCGGTGTTCTATGCCAATGCCAGTTTTGTGGCCGGCACTGACGAGCAAACCGTCGATCAATTCATGGAACAGATGCAGCAGGCGCTGAACGACACCGAGCAGACTTTCGGCGGCGATCTGATCCTGCACGCGGTGACGACGCAGGGCGCGACCCAGGGTGCCGAAGGTACCTCCCGCAACGGGGATGAGCTCGGTTCCATGCTGGTGGAATTGGTGCCGTCGGATCAGCGCTCGGTGCGCAACCCGGCGTTCATTGAGGCTTGGCGCAGCCGACTGTCGCTGCCCGCGGGTATCGACAACCTGACCATTTCCGAACGCCAGGCGGGTCCGCCGGGACGTGATGTGAATGTGCGTCTGACCGGCAACGATGCCGAGGGCCTCAAGCGGGCTGCCGACGAACTGGCCCAGGCTCTGGCCACCCTGCCCGGGGTACTCGATGTGGAAGACGACATGCCCTGGGGCCGGGAGCAGCTGATCTACCAGGTCAGCCCTTACGGCGAGGCTCTGGGCCTGACTACCGCCGACCTGGGCCGGCAGCTGCGGGCGGCCTTTGACGGTCGCATCGCCCAGATCTACCAGGACGGACGGGATGAGGTGGAAGTGCGCGTCCAGTTACCCCGGAACCAGCGGGAACGGTTGTCGACTTTGGCACGCATGACCATCCGGATTCCCGATGGCCGTTTCGTGCCGTTGTCCCAGGTGATGAACCTGGATCATCGCCAGGGCTTCCAGGCCCTGCGCCACGCTGATGGCAAGCTGGCGGTGGAAGTTACCTCCGCCCTGAACACGCGGGTGGCCACCACCGACCAGATCCTGGACAGCCTGCAGGCCGAAGCGCTGCCGGATATCGCCAATCGCTATGGTGTCCGATACAGCTTCGAGGGCCGGGCTGCGGATCAGCGGGAAACCATGGCGGACATGAAAACCGGTCTGATGATTGGCCTGGCCTTGATGTACGTGGTGCTGGCCTGGGTGTTTGCCTCCTGGAGCCTCCCGTTGATCGTGATGGCCATCATTCCCTTTGCCCTGGTCGGAGCACTGCTGGGCCACTGGATCATGGGCCTGCAGCTGACCATCCTGTCCCTGTTCGGTCTGTTTGGTCTTTCCGGGATTGTGGTCAACAACGCCATCATTCTCGTGACTTTCTACAACCAGCAGCGACAGAAGGGCTTGGGGATCCAGGAGGCCCTGAACGAGGCCGCCGTGCAGCGGGTGCGGGCGGTGTTGTTGACCTCGCTGACCACCATCGGCGGGTTGCTGCCGCTGCTGTTCGAAACCTCGCTGCAGGCCCAGTTCCTGATTCCCATGGCCACCTCCATTGCCTTTGGCCTGGGGCTGTCGACGCTGCTGGTTTTGCTGGTCATCCCGGCTCTGCTGTCCTGGCTGGAGCAGTTCCGCGAGTGGTGGGCCCGGCGCCATGGTGACCATGCCGAACCCCTCGGGGCCGATGTGTGAGCAGGCGGGAGCAGCTATGAGACAGCCGGTACTGGAAGCCAGGAATCTGAGCAAGACCTTTGCCAGCGGTGCCGAACGGATCGCGGTGTTTTCAGGGCTGTCTGTTTCGCTGGCCGCGGGGCAATCCCTGGCGCTGATGGGCCGTTCGGGCTCCGGGAAGAGCACCCTGCTTAACCTTTTCTGCGGCCTGGAGCGACCCGACAACGGCGTGATCACCCTGCTGGGCGAACGCTTTGATTACCGGGAGTCGGGAGCTGCAGGACAGCAGGAAAAGCGTT
Source organism: Marinobacter szutsaonensis (assembly GCF_039523335.1). Lineage (NCBI taxonomy): Bacteria > Pseudomonadati > Pseudomonadota > Gammaproteobacteria > Pseudomonadales > Marinobacteraceae > Marinobacter > Marinobacter szutsaonensis. The sequence goes on from NZ_BAAAFC010000001.1 coordinate 2,567,015, forward strand.
GGGCCCGGCTGCGGCGGCGCCAGATCGGAGTCATGTTCCAGGAAGCCAACCTGATGCCGGCATTGTCGTTGCTGGACAACGTCCGGCTCCGGGCCCGACTGGCGGAACAACCCCTGGAGCAGTGCCAGACCTGGCTCGAGCGCCTCGGCATCGGCGAGCTGGCAGGCCGGTATCCGGATCAGGTGTCCGGTGGCCAGCGACAGCGGGCGGCCCTGGCCATGGTCTTCGCCATGAACCCGGACCTGATCCTGGCGGATGAGCCCACCGGCAGCCTGGACCGCCGAACAGCTGAAGAGGTCACCGCCGAGCTGTTCCGGTTGCAGGCGGAAACCGGTGTTGCACTTGTTCTGGCCACCCACGATCCGGAGCTGGCCGACCAGTGCCAGGTTACCCTCGACCTGGCGCACGGGGCCCGGACCGGTCCAGCGCCATGACCCTTTTTGCCGCCCTGTTCAGCCATTACCGCCGCCACCCGCTGCAGCTGGCGGCACTGGCCCTGATGATCCTGGTGGCGACCACACTCTGGTCCGGGGTGCGACAGCTCACCGAGCAGGCGCGCACCAGCTTGTCCCAGAGCGAACAGGCGATTGCCGGGCGGAATCAGGTGATGCGGGTGGATGGTGGCGGGTTGACCGTCAGTGATTTCGTGACCCTGCGCCGGGCGGGGCTCTGCGTCATGCCCTGGCTGGAAGTGCCCCGGCAAGGAGACGTGGGACTGGTCGTTGGCATTGATCCCCTTGCGGCGGCCTGTTTCGGGGGGGAGGGCGGTGCCTTCGGCAATTCACAGATCCTGCTTGAGGGAGAACCCTTTGTCGACATCAGTGAAGCCGCACACCTGGCCCGCGAGTTGCCGGCTGCCGAGCCCCCGCCTTCCCTGGCGCTGATTGCCTCAGAGGAGGTGACCGCCGACGCCCTGCCTGCCGGGTACCGGCTTGCTGATTTCAGCAGGGGCCCGGATACGGGAGAGCTGGGTGAGAGTTTCCTGCTTAACCTGGATGCTCTGGGCATCCTGGTACTGCTGATCACCGCCCTGCTGCTGCGCTCGGTCTATCGCCTGGGCATCGTCCAGCGCCGGGAGAGCTTCGCCCTGTTACACCGTTTCGGGGTACCGCCGGCACAGATTGATCGGTGGCTGGTGATAGAATTTCTGGTCCTGTCCGCGCTTTGTATTCTTCCGGGCCTTTGGCTTGGCAGCTGGTTGGCGGGTTTGCTAGGACAGGGCTTCGGGCGCTCCCTTGAGGGCCTGTTCGACGCACCCCTGTACGCGGCCCCCGGCCAGTGGCTGGCGCCGGCGTTCACCATGATGGCCGTGGTGTTGGTGGCCTGTCTGGCTGATTTCCTGGTGCCTGGCGCCCATCGTGTTGTCGGCAGCCGGGGTAAGGGCAAGCTGGCCGGCGGGTTTCTGCTCACCGGTCTGGCATTGGCGCTGCTGAGCCCGTCCCTGCTTTGGGTGTTCGTGGCCGTCGCCATCGTCTTTGCCGGTGCCGGCCTGCTCACCCCGGCCCTGATCAACCGGCTGGCTGACCGCGCCGCCGATGCCAGCGCTAACCCGCTCAGCCGGTGGCGTTACCGGGAGCTGGCGGTCATGGCACGGCAGCTGGCGTTGCCGGTTGTCGCTCTGCAGTTCACCCTCGCCATGGTGCTGGCGATCCAGGCGCTGGTCACCACCTTTGAAGACACATTCGATCGCTGGCTCGGGCAGCGCCTGGAGGCGGAGCTGTATGTTGCGGTGCCCGAAGGGCGGTCGGGGGAGGCCGCCGCCCGGTGGCTGGCGTCGCAGCCTGAACTGCAAACGAGTGGTGCCTGGCACCGGGTGATCCGTGGCCGTGGCAGCGTATCGGTCTCTGGCAGTGCTCCAACGCCGGTGGACCTGTTTGCCCTGTCACCGGTTTCCTCCCTGGTTACCAGTTGGGATTTGCTCGCTGCTGAGGATGATCCCTGGGCGACCCTGACACGTGGCGAAGGTGTGCTGGTGAACGAGCAGCTGTCACGACGGCTGGAACTCGGGGTCGGCGACCGCATTGCGCTTGAGGTGGCCGGCCAACAGCTGAACCTGCCGATTGCCGGGGTCTACGCCGATTATGGCCGGCCCGCCGGCGAGATACTGATCAGCGGCGCCTTGCTTCCGGAGCATTTCCGGCCGGACTTCGAAAGTTTCTCCATCACCCCCGGAGCCCTGCCCCGGGCCGAACTGATCCGAAGTCTCGAAGCGGTCTGGCAGGTTTCCGACATGACCGTCCGCGACAACGAAGAAATCCGTGCCCTGGCCACCGGCGTGTTCGACCAGACCTTCCTGCTGACCCGCGCCATGACGGTCCTCACCCTGACCCTGGCCGCCCTGGCGTTGCTGGTCATGGGCTGGGTATTCTTCACCGGCCGTGCCTGGTATTTCCGGCTGCTGGCCACCTGGGGGCTGTCCCGTCGCGAGGTGGCGGCGCAGCTGACCCGCCTGTCCGTCGGGCTGACTGGCAGCGTGGCGTTGCTGGCGCTGCCGCTGGGCATCTGGCTGACCTGGGTCCTGGTGCATCGGATCAATCCCCTGGCCTTCGGCTGGTCGCTGCCGATGGCGGTCTACCCTGGGTTCTGGGTGGAGCTGATCGGGCTCAGCCTGTTGATCGGGCTGGGCATCGCCCTGCTCATGGGGCGTCAGTTGCGGGCCGGGGCGGTGTTGCCGGTATCGGCCAGCAGTCTGGCAGGAGGTGAGCGATGAGGCGGACGATGCGGGTTCTGCTGCTGGCTGTGTCGCTGTCAGGGTGCTCGGAGGAACCGGAGCAGGCCGGTTTTGCCGGACTGGCCGAGGGTGTGGGTGAGGGCAGCCAGCTGTCCTATCTGCAGCCGGGACCGGACACCGGTCTGGCGTTCCCGGAGGATCTGGGCCCCCATCCACGCCATCGCATCGAATGGTGGTACCTGACCGCCAACCTGAACACCGAATCCGGCGAGCCGCTGGGGCTGCAATGGACCCAGTTCCGACAGGCACTGGTGCCGAGGGAGTCGGGGTCGACGCCCGAGCCTGAAGCCTGGCCACTGGAGGCAGCCTGGATGGCCCACGCCGCTGTGAGCTGGCAGGGTGAACATGTCTTTGCGGAGCGCCTGGCCCGGGGTGATGTCGGCAACGCCGGCGCCCGGGCACAGCCATTCGGCGTCTGGCTGGATCACTGGCAACTGGAAGCCGTCGCGGAGGAACAGTGGCGGCTAAACGTACAGGCCGGGAGCTTCGGCTACGACCTGACCCTCAGCCTCAACGACCAACCGGTAGCCCACGGCATCAACGGTTTCAGCGCCAAATCCGACAGCGGCCAGGGCTCAATGTATTTCAGCTACGTGGATATCGCCATCAGTGGCACCGTCACCTTTGAGGACCAGTCGCTGGCCGTGGAGGGCCGTGGCTGGTTCGACCGGGAATGGAGCAGCCAGTTTCTCAAAACCGGCCAGCAGGGCTGGGACTGGTTTGCCCTGCACCTGGATTCGGGGGACAAGCTCATGGCTTTCCGGTTGCGGGAGGAAGGTAATCCGTTCGTCTCGGGGACCTGGATTCCGGCATCCGGCCAGGTACAGGCCCTGGATGCGGGACAACTGGCATTGTCCGTGATCGAGCAACGCGAGGGCGTGCCGGTACGCTGGCGGATTGAAGTGCCGGACCAGGAAGTGAGCCTGACGCTTTCCGCGCCTCCGGGAGACTATATGAACAAGGGGCTCTACCCATACTGGGAGAGCCCCGTCGAAGTCTCCGGCAGTCATGCCGGAGAGGGATATATGGAACTCACCGGATACCGGTGATCGATCAGTCCAGCGAGGTCGCACCGATCTTGTGGATGCTCACGTCGGCGCCGTTGAACTCTTCCTCCTCGCTCAGGCGCAGGCCGGACACGGCCTTGACGATGCCATAGACGATCAGGCCGCCACCGAAGGCGACAATCACGCCCGCCAGGGTGCCGACGAGCTGGGACATCAGACTGACGCCACCAAGGCCACCGAGGGCTTGCTGGCCAAAGATGCCGCAGGCAATGGCGCCCCAGACACCACAGACACCGTGCAGCGGCCAGACACCCAGAACGTCATCCAGACGCTCGATCTTGTCCTGAGCCCATTCGAACAGGTAAACAAAGATGGCGCCGGCGACACCGCCGGTGATCAGGGCGCCGACCGGATGCATCAGATCGGAACCGGCGCACACGGCCACCAGACCGGCCAGCGGACCGTTGTGGATAAAGCCCGGGTCCTTCTTGCCCAGTACCATGGCCACCAGAATGCCGCCCACCATGGCCATCAGGCTGTTCACCGCGACCAGACCGCTGATGCCATCAAGGGTCTGGGCGGACATCACGTTGAAGCCAAACCAGCCCACGGTCAGGATCCAGGCACCCAGCGCCAGGAACGGGATGTTGGACGGCGCAATCGCCACGACCCGCCCGTTACGATAGCGCCCTTTTCGGGCACCGAGCAGCAGGATGGCGGCGAGAGCCACCCAGCCACCGACCGCATGCACCACTACAGAGCCGGCGAAGTCGTGGAAGGATGCACCAAACTGGCTCTCGAGCCAGGCCTGGAAGCCGTAGTTGCCGTTCCAGATCAGTCCCTCGAAGAAGGGGTAGACCAGAGCCACGATCAGGCCGGAGCCAATCAGCATCGGGTAGAACTTCGCACGCTCGGCGATGCCGCCAGAGATAATGGCCGGGATGGCGGCGGCGAAGGTCATGAGGAAGAAGAACTTGACCAGTTCATAGCCGTTGCCGGCGGTCAGTTCGCTGGCGCCGGTCATGAAGTGGCTGCCGTAGGCAATGTAATAACCGACAAAGAAGTAGAGCACGGCGGAGACGCCGAAATCGGTCATGATCTTGACCAGGGCGTTGACCTGGTTCTTGTGTCGCACGGTTCCGACTTCCAGGAAGGCAAAGCCGGCGTGCATGGCCAGCACCATGATGGCACCGATAAGGATGAACAGCGTGTTGGCGCTCTCCGTCAGGGTATGTACTGCACTCGTGATGTCCACGGGTTGATGCTCCTGATGTTGTATTTCCGGTCTCTTCGGACCGCTTCTGCATTGACAGAGGGCATCCGTAGCAAGAGCTGTTCCAAAACAATGCAAATCAAGAGCAGGAGGGGATTTGAGCAGGTGTGATAGTAAGGTCGCCCGGGAAATTGCAGAAGTTTCGCACTAAACAGGTGCGTTTCCCGGGAGAATGCACCTATCTGGTGATTTCTGTTCCGGTTGCCGCCTGTGCTTCCTGATGTTCTTTCCAGGCCGCATAGCGGTGCAGGTCGGACTCCACCAGTTTCAGGCACAGGGCCACCACGCCGGCATCGTCCAGGAAACCGAACGCGAGAATGATGTCGGGAATAAAGTCGAGCGGGTTGAGCACATAGAGCAGGGCGCCGGCCACTGCGGCAATGGTCTTCCAGGGCACCGAGCGATAGTTGCCATACCAGTAGTCCCGGATCATGGAAAACATCAGTTTGATGTCTGCACTGAAGCGTTCGAGTCTCCCGCTGCCTTTGACCTTCTCTTCAATCGCCCGTTGCCGGTCCAGCAGGGTTTCCAGATCCTGGCGGTGGACTTTCGATGCCTCGGCATCGAGCTGTTTTTTTGCGTTTCGCTCGCTGAAGAGCGCCATACGCCTACCTCACGTAACCTTCCAAAATTTAGACAGTTATCATCGCTGATCTCTCCCGGTCCTGTCACGGGTCGATCAGACCGTGGGTTGGGATCAGTACCGAAATCGCAGATGTTCCGGAACCTGGTCGATCAGGCGTTCGACCAGAGCCTCGAAAGCGTTGTCGATGGCGCGGGTGTCCAGATCCGGCTCGACAATCGACAGCAGATGACCGACCGCCTCGGCGGTCGATAACTGGCCTTCGGCCGGCCGGCGGCGGATTCGGTAGCGGCCAGGCGGCGGATCAGCGAAGTGGAAAGCAGGCAGCCGTGACAGTTCGGGATTGAGATGAAGGAGTTTCGAGGCTTTTCGCCAGGTGCCGTCGAGGACGATCCAATGACTAACGTCAGCAACGCTCCGGCGTGTTACCGGTTGGCTATCCGGACCGGGAAAAAGCAGGGCAGCGCCCGCTTGCGGAAGCGCTTCCGGGGGCAGGCGCTCGGCCACGTGTACCGACAGATTGTTGAGCGTCTGCCGGAGCACTCGGGCAGTGCCCTTACTGTGGCCCGCTTCGCGGGGGTGTTGAATAATGGTGATCGGTGTCGAGTTCGGCACCGGCCGGCAAACGTCGCAGACGCAGATGCGCGGGTGCTGCCCACACTGTTCACATACCGGTCTCGCCACCGGGATTAGCCCACGAAAATCCGTTTGGCCAGGCCGGCCCCGCGCCAGCCGCGGATCGCCAGGGTCGTGACGAGGCCGCTGATCATGGCGCCGACCACACCACAGGTCAGTACGTCCTGGCCGGTCAGGTAGAGCCCGGGGATCGGGGTTTTCGGCCGCAACCAGTCCTGTTCGAAGCGTTCGGGGTTGTGGTCAAGACCGTAGAGCTCACCCCGGCCGTAGCGACAGAACCAGGCCGTGGACAACGGTGTGGAGGTCTCCACATAGTCCACCTTGCCGCGCAGCTGGGGCAGTTTCTGGTACATGATCTCCAGCAGCTGGTCGGTGATTCGGGCCTTCAGTGCCTCGTATTCCTCGCCCCGCTTGCCCCAGATGGTGTCTTGCCAGGGTTCGAACATGTCCCACGTCGTCGGAGCCACGATCTCGATGGTGGAGGTTCCTGGCCAGCGATTCTGGTAATCGGGATCCTTGGCGGCGGGGAAGGAAATGTAGACCACGGGGTATTCACTGTGGTCAGGGTCTTGCAGGAATTCCTCAACGTTTTTGTCGTGATCGGCGCTGGGGTAGATCCAGTAGTTGGTGCGGGGCAGCCCCAGCTCTTCCGGCGTGCCTTTCAGGCCGATGTAGAGGCCGATGTGGGGCATGGATGGACTGATGTGCTCACGCTTGCGCGGATAGCCGGCGATGTCGCGACCTTCTTCCGGCAACAACTTTTCGAAGGTGTTGATGATGCCTGCATTGCTGATCACCCGGGGCGCCCGGATCTCCTCGCCGTCGGCCATGCGCACGCCTACCGCACGCCCTTTCTCCAGCAGGATGTCGGTGACATCGGCGTAGGTGAAGACCTCGCCACCGGAGGTCTGGATCACCGGAAGGATGGTCTTGGCAATCTCGGAAGCGCCGCCGACCGGGTAGAAACCGCCATAGAGGTAATGTTTGGCGATCAGGGCGTGGACCATGAAGCTGGAATGGCTCGGCGTGACTCCGCAGTCGCCCCACTGGCCGGTGATGGCTCCGATCAGTTCCTCGTTGTCCGTAAGCTCACTCAGGACTTCCCGAGTGGTACGGTTGAAACAGTCCGGCAGCGCCACGTCCAGGCCCTTGTGAATCAGCGGGTCCAGGATGCCGGGCGTCAGCTTGGACAGGGTGTACCACTGCATGCCATCGGCGACTTTGCCCAGCAGCCGGATGTAGCCGTCAATTGCCTCCTGTTCGTCCGGGAAAGCTTCGAGCAGGGACTGGCGCAGACCTTCCTTGCCGGCCCGGAGGTTGACCACCTTGTCACCCAGGTAGAACCGGTCGTAGACCTCGTCCATGGGCGCCCACTGCAGCTTGCCGTCGGTGATGTAATCGAACAGGCGGCGGCCGAGGGTGTGGGGCGAGCCCATGTCGCCGATGTAGTGTACCCCCACATCCCACTCATAACCGTTGCGGGCGTAGCTATGGGTGTAGCCGCCGGCGGTGTAGTGCTGTTCCAGGACCAGCACTTTCTGGCCGGCTTTGGACAGGCAGGCCGCGGTGGTAAGACCACCGATGCCGGAGCCGATCACGATGGCATCGTAGGGACCTTCGAGGCGGTTGGCCCGGTAGCGCCGACCGATACGGATGGTACTGGGCTTGAGTGTTTTCGATGACGGACTGGTTACCACCACGCTTTCCCCCACATTTCCGGGTTGGCCCAGTTGTCGGGATTGTTCCAGGCCCGTTTGTGGTTGTAGGTATCCAGGTTGTACGTGTAGAGCGTGAGCGGACCTTCGTCGGTGTCGATCTCGGCGTGACGCCGGAAGCCGAGGCCGATGAAGTCGGTAAAGGCCCAGCCCGGTGTTTCGCCGACAAGGACGGCAATCTGGTGGGTGCCGTAGTTGCGCAACTGACCGAGCAGAAGCGCCCCTTCATCGAACGGCAGGTGTTCGAGGGTATCGCTCACCAGCGCAAGATCTTTGACGGTATCCGGCGGCAGTCCGGCGTTGGGATCCGAGGTGTCGAGGATCTGCATCCTGGTATCCGGCTTCTGGTCACACCAGAACCTGGCGACCTCCAGAGCAGTCGTGCCGCAGCAAAGAAGGCTGCCAGGTTGTGCGGTGTCCAGGATGCGGGCGAGGATCCCGGCGGCATTCGATTCAGAATTGGTCATGACAGGGGCCAGTCAGCTGCGTCAACGGTATGGAGTCCCACGGGTTGTTCGGCATGGCCGCCCCAGCGATCTATGAAGGTGCCGCAGGGATCGTACTGGTTCGCCTGTTTTTCCAGGTTGAACTGGCGTAAGCCCCGGGGATCGGCGCCGACACCGGCCAGATACTGCCAGTTGCCGTAGTTACTGCCTACATCATAGTCGATAAGTTGCTCCTGGAACCATGCCGCACCGTAGCGCCAGTCCAGTCCCAGTTCATTCACGAAGCAGCTGGCCACCAGTTGGCGGGCCCGGTTGCTGATATAGCCGGTCTCCCGCAGCTGGTTCATGGCGGCATTGACGATCGGGTACTCGGTGTTGCCCTCGCACCAGGCCTTGAAGCGGTGGCCATAGAAGGTTGCAGGCCGCCGCTTGCGTTGCACGCCATCCCGGCGAAACAGGTTGGCGCCGTGCTTCAGGGCATACCAGAAGAAATATTCCCGCCACAGCAGCTCGAACCAGAGCCAGTAGGTGGACTCGTTGCTGGTTTCACGGCGCTCATACTCGGCAATGCTCTCGGCCACTTCCCGTACCGACAGGCAACCATTGGCCAGCCAGGGCGACAGCTTGGAGGAAGCGTCCCAGCTGTCCAGGGCATTGCGGGTTTCCTTGTAGCGGGAAATGCCATGCTTGATGAACAGGAACTCCCGTAACCGGCTCAGGCCGGCGTCCTCACCACCGGTGAACTGCAACGGGTGCACCGGTTCCGGGATAGGCGGGCACTCACCCCGGTTGTCTTCGGGGAAACCGGGGGCCGGCGGTAACGCAGTCAGGGTGCGGATGCGCATCTGCTCGCTGTAACGGTGCCCGGTTTTCTCCACCTGTTTGCGGAATTGAGAGAAGGTGTCAGGCAGCTCTGCCAGGGGCATCGGCAACGCCCCCTCGGTGAACAGGGACAGGGTCTCGAATTGCTGGAACACGGTGTCCGGCAGCGCCTCCTTCAGGGCCTGCCACTGCGCCGCTTCCTCGGTGCCTGGCAGGCGCGAACGCACCACGCGGCCAATGTCATGGGCGTGGACCAGCTCGGGAATGACCTGTTCCGGAGGGCCGAAGGCAATGTGCAGGCGTTGGCCCATAGGCCGAAGGCTGCGCTCCAGCGCCATCAGACTCTGCCACAGGAAGCGCCAGCGGTGACTGCCCATGGCCTTGCTCTGGAGCCCGCCCATGGCAAACCAGCGCGGATCTACCACATAGATACACAGCAGCATGTCCGAGCGGGCCGCGGCCAGCAAGGCGGCGTTGTCGTGCAGGCGCAGGTCCCGCGAAAACCAGTAAAGGGTATTCAAAACCAAGAGGCCTTTTCTGAATCAACAACTCGATTGTTGCTGGATACGTCGATATAAGCCTAAGAGATTGCTGCTGCGAGCACTGGGGCAGTTGGCTCAGTTGCCTCCCATATAAATGGACATCAGATGGTCATCGCCTCGGATGTCGCTTTGAGTGCCTGCAAATTTGCGCTTACCGCCCGCAAAAATATAGACACTATCGGCGACGGGTAAGGCTTCACGGATATTTTGCTCGACCATGATGACCCCAACCCCACGATCCTTCAAACCTACAACCCGCTCCATGGTTTCGTGGACTAGTGCTGGAGAAAGCCCGGCCGAAGGCTCGTCGAGCATAACGAATTCAGGGTCTGTTACCAGGGCTCGAGCGATGGCGACCATCATTTGCTCACCGCCTGAGAGTGAGCCCGCTGGCGTATTCCTGCGGCGCTGCAGGTTTGGATAATCAGCGATCAAGGACTCAATTCGCTCTTCAACAACGCCTTTGCTATCCAGCGCATATCCACCCATCCTGAGGTTTTCCATGACAGTGAAGCGAGGAAACACTCCTCCGCCCTGAGGCATCATCACTATGCCTTTGCGCACCATGCTGTGAACAGGTAACCCGGTGAGCTCGACCCCGCCCAGGCTAATCCGTCCGGACCAGGCAGGTAGAAGGCCGGCAATCGCTTTTATAACTGTAGATTTTCCACTTCCATTTGGCCCGAAGATACACGTTATCTGCCCCGGCTGGGCAGAAACCGAGATGTCATGCACGATCTCCTGTTTGCCATAACCGGTAACCAGGTTGTCGACTTTAAGCTCATTGCTCATGCTCGCCCCAGGTAGGCTTGTTGAACGTTGCTGTCATTGGCGATGGTTTCGAATTCGCCTTCTGCTACAATTTTGCCCTGATCCATTACCACTAGCCGGTCGCAGATTTCCTTTACCATTTCCATATCGTGTTCAATCACCAGAAAGGTGATGCCCGCCTCGCGCAATTGTTGTATTGCTCCAAGAATGATCTTCCGAATGTTGGGGTGGACGCCTGCGGTAACTTCGTCCAGCAGAATTACTTTCGGGTTGCGCATGCAGACCCGTCCGAATTCCACCAATTTCTGCTGACCGCCGGAAAGCTCTGAGGCCAGATTGTTGACGACATGACTAACCTCCAACATTTCCAGAGTTCGTTCCATCCTGTCGTGCGCACCGTGCCAGTCTCCTTCGACTGCGGCCGCCAGCAAATTGTCTCTGACGGTCATATTGATAAACAGGGATGGAATTTGAAAGGTCCGACTTATACCGGCGCGGGCAATTTTCCATGTGGGCCAGCCAGTGACGTCGACTCCGCTCAGGCGTACCCTCCCGGAATCAGGTTTTTGCCCACCCGAAGCAAGGCTGAATAGCGTCGATTTGCCGCTACCATTGGGTCCTATAACTCCAAGGACTTCGCCCACATTGGCCGATAACGAAACGCCATCGACCGCGGTAATTCCACCAAAATGTTTGGCAACGGACTCGAGTGTCAGGGAAGGCTGCTTGGATGGCTCGGCTTTCCTGGAAGCAGGTAACATCGGAATTGCTCTCCTAAAGCTTGCCAAGAATACTGGAAATAAGTTCCTTGCCGCGTTGCCGACCAATCAGGAGACTGATCAGGCCATTCGGAAGGAATAGGACGACAAGCGCAATGATGACACCGAGTATGGGCAGATAAATGACCGTATCGCCAAAGGTTGACCAGATATAACGGTTAGTGATCCAAAGCAGTACGGCCCCCAGAGCCGGGCCCCAGACGGTCCCGAGACCACCGAGTAGAACCATGACCACCATCTGGTCGGTAATCTGCGGTCCCATCACGGAGTGTGGATCGATATACGTTGTCCAATACGCGTAAATGCATCCGAACAGCGCGGTAATGGCTGCTGAAATCGCAAAAGCCTGCACTTTGACCAGATTTGTCCTGATTCCAAGCGATTCGGCTGCGGGTTCGTCATCCCGCAATGCTTTGATTCTGAATCCGAAACGTGAATGCTCGATTAACATCCAAGTACCGGCAAAACTGACCGCCGCCGCAATCAGCATGATGTAGTAGAAGAAGAACTCATTGAGGTAGGCAGGCAAGGAAAGGCCCGCAGTGCCGCCGGTAAAGTCCAGCACCGTGACCAGCTGTAAGAGCATTTCGGCAAACGCCCAGGTAGCAATGGCAAAATAAGCCCCCCGGAGTCGCATCGTTGGACCGCCAATAGCCACGGCAACCGCCATTGACAGAATGATTGCCGGAATCAGGGTCACAAAGAAAGAGGCGCCAAAATCAGACTGCATCAGAATGGCTGTAGTGTAGGCGCCGATGCCAAAGAATGCCGAGTGCCCGAAGCTAATATAGCCGGCGTAGCCGCCCACAATATTCCAGGCACAGGCTAGACCTGCCCACATGAGTGCGCCGGTTGCAATCCGTAGAGTGTAAGGGTCTATAACGGCTGGCAACACTGCAAGAACGACTCCTATCGCACTGATTAGCAGTGCTCCGATGATAAATTTCCGATTCTGAAAAGGTTTAGATGCCACGTCCCAGAACTCCTTTGGGTGCAACCAGAAGGGCGAGATAGAGGGTTCCGAAAACAATCAGTAGGGAATATCGAGCGCCAATGTAGGTGGCGACATAAGATTCAAGAAGACCGAGAGCAAGGCCGGCAACCAGAACGCCCCCCACCGACCCGAGTCCTGCCAGTACCGCAACGAAGAATGCAAATAGGGTATAGCGAATGCCAACAGTCGGATTTACGGAATAGATTGTGGCGATCAGTACTCCCGCGGATGCTGTCAGACCGGTATATATCCCATACACCCAGGCGGAAATACGCTTCACATCGACACCCATCAAGCCCGCGTGGTCACGGTTCTGCGCCAAAGCCCGCACGGCCATGCCAAAACGACTTCGATAGAGCAGGATAAACAGCCCCAAACTGAACAATACCGCCATAATGAAGGCGGATAGACGCAACAGGGGAACGGTGACAGGGCCGAGGCTCAGGAACTGACCTGACAAGACTGACTCCACACTTCGGCTGTTGTAGGACCAGAGCCAAAGTGCGCCCCCACGCATGAACAAGAAGATGCCAAAGGTAAAGGCCAAGGCCATTAGGTCTGGTCTGGCGTAGCGACTCGTCCTGACACGATATATCAGAGGGCCTAATCCCCGACCAATCAGCAGAAAGAGTGCAAAAACCAGGAAAATACTGATGAAAGGCTCGATGCCTGCCAGTGTTACCAGCCAATAGGCCGTATATCCACCGAGCATCGTCCAGCCACCGACGGCGAAATCGATAACATGTAGCACACCAAAGGTCAGCTGAAAGCCGATTGTGAGGCAAATCAGGATACCGCCGATCAGGATGCCATTTATGAGGGTTTGCAGGAAAAGGTCCAACTCGTACTCCTTATCCATGCTGTGCTGCTGTCGCTAACAGGCCTCTCGCAGGATGGTGTTAGCGACAGTACCGGCGCATTGTCAGGATTTTTCGTTGATGGGGTAAGCGAGTTCACCCTTGGCGGCATTTTCCGGGGCTACAGGCACCACATCACCATTCTTGATTTGGATGACAACTGGTACGGGCTTAGTGTTGTTGTGGAAATGACTGCCCTCTTTGGCAAAACCCACGGGGCCGTAAAAGGTTTCAATGTCCGTCTCTTCTATGGCTTTGGCCAGCTGTGATCGGCTTTCCTGATCCCAGGGTGGAGCTTTGCCCAATCGGCGTGCAGCATCCTGGAGAACCAGGCCGCTGGCGGAGCATGCGGCCTCAGTGTAATCCGGTCGTGTTCCCCACCGGGAGAAAGACAGGTCTGAGTAGTCGCTGGCGGTGCCGAACAGCTCATCCTTATAGGGTAACCCTGCCGTCCATACCGAAACCCCCAGGATGCCGTTTGATTCGGCCCCCGTCTCGTTGATGAATGCTGCGGAAGTGACGCCATAGTGCATGATCAGGGCTTTCGGCCTATAGTTCAGAGCCTTGGCAGTATTTACAAAGTTGATAAAGACACTTTCATGCCCCCCGACGGCGACGATATCGGGGTTAGCTGCTTTGAGTTTGGACACAATGGCTGAGAGATCGGAGTTGGCGGGAAATAGTTCATAACTCAACATTTCCAGATCTGCTTCTTCAGCACCTTTCCGGAAACCTTCTGCAGTTTCTTTAGAGAATGGTTCATCAACCCCGATAACTGAGGCGGTTTTTGCGCGGTCGCCGAGCTTCTCAGCCAGTACTACCATGGATTTGTCCGTGGTGAGATCTACCGCTGGAATCATCCCGAAATTGAAGGCGGGCTTTGCAAGCCAGACATTTGGTGATTCCGCCGATCCGGAAATCATCGGTACCCGGTACTTTTGGCTGATAGGTTGGACGGCAAGAGTTACACCGGATGTGTAGGGACCAAACAGGACATCGACCTCATCCTGAATTATCAGTCGTTCTGCCGCGTCAGCCCCGGAGGCCGGTCGCGATTGAGCATCACCATAAAACATCTCGACGGGATAGCGCTTTCCCGCAATCTCTATGCCTCCAAGTTTGTTGATTTCTTCGGCCCACAGATCATAGCCTCGGCGTGTCAGGTTACCTCCGAATCGATTTGCACCTGATAATGAGGTGACAACACCACAACGGATCTTGTGTTCTTGTGCACTAACATTCAGTGCCGGAAACCCAAGAGTCATGGCACCGGTACCAATTAACGAGTTCCTTAAAAACTTTCTGCGAGAAAATTTATCACTCATTATCACGTTCCCCCAGTGGTGCAATTCAGTACTTTTTTATACTTCTGAAAGATCCGCTCCGGTTAAAGAGTTTCGACCGCTGCGTTATTTCAGATACAACTTAAGCTGTAGTTCAGGGTTGCAGGGTTTTCAAACCAGTTTGTAAAACGGCGCTCTTTCAATTGGTTCAGGAGGGAGGGGCGGATCAAGTCGACCACACCTTGTCAGCGGCCATGATGTTGAAGAACCCGATCAGGTTGGCGCCGGTACGAACAGTTTGTGCGGGTGTCGTTCAAAGTTATGTTTGTTGTAAATTAGATTGGTCGTCTCGAACTCGTCAAACCGCCGGAATCCGCGCTTGTCGAGATTCCTAACCAATACAGAGGAGTCTGCCAGTGATCAAATCCCGCGCTGCGGTGGCCTTTGAAGCCAACAAGCCGCTAGAAATTGTTGAAGTGGATGTGGAGCCGCCCAAAGAGGGCGAAGTTCTGGTACGCATCGTGGCGACCGGTGTTTGCCACACTGATGCCTACACCCTGTCTGGAGCCGATCCCGAGGGCCTGTTCCCGACCATCCTGGGCCACGAAGGTGGTGGTATCGTCGAGGCCGTCGGTCCGGGCGTTAGAGACCTGCAGGTCGGTGACCACGTGATCCCGCTCTACACCGCTGAGTGCGGCAAGTGCAAATTCTGCACCTCCGGCAAGACCAACCTGTGCGGCGCCGTACGCGAGACCCAGGGCAAAGGCGTGATGCCGGACGGCACCTCCCGCTTCTCCTACAAGGGCCAGCCGCTGTATCACTACATGGGCTGCTCCACCTTCTCCGAATACACCGTGTTGCCGGAAATCTCCCTGGCCAAAATCCCCAAGGAAGCCCCGCTCGACAAGGTCTGCCTGCTCGGTTGTGGCGTCACCACCGGCATCGGTGCCGTCCTGAATACCGCCAAGGTGGAGGAAGGTGCGACCGTGGCCATCTTTGGTCTCGGTGGCATTGGCCTCGCGGCGATCATCGGCGCCAAGATGGCCAAGGCCGGTCGCATCATCGGTGTGGACATCAACCCGGGCAAGTTTGACATCGCCAAACAGCTGGGCGCTACCGACGTGGTCAATCCCAACGACTACGACAAGCCAATCCAGGAAGTGATCATCGAGATGACCGACGGCGGTGCCGACTACACCTTCGAATGTGTGGGCAACGTCAAGCTGATGCGCGCCGCGCTCGAGGCCTGCCACAAGGGCTGGGGCGAATCCACCATCATCGGCGTGGCCGGTGCCGGCGAGGAAATCAGCACCCGCCCGTTCCAGCTGGTCACCGGCCGAGTCTGGCGTGGTTCTGCCTTTGGTGGGGTGAAGGGCCGTACCGAGCTGCCCTCCTACGTGGAAAAGGCGGAGAAGGGCGAGATTCCTCTGGATGTGTTCATTACCCACGAGATGAAGCTGGAAGACATTAACAAGGCATTTGACCTGATGCATGAGGGTAAGAGCATCAGGTCTGTAATTCATTTCTGATGGTTGCACGGATCGGTGATTCGATGAATCACCGATCCGTCAACTTCAACTCAATCCGCCGGTTCTTCTGCAGCGCTTCTGGACTGGTGCCCTCGGCCACCGGGAAGAACTCGCCGAAGCCGGCGGCCACCATGCGGCGTTCAGGTACGCCCTGGGCGGCCAGGTAACGCACTACCGCCACCGCGCGAGCGGTAGAGAGTTCCCAGTTGGAAGGGAATTTAGGCGTGTTGATGGGTACGATGTCCGTATGGCCATCAATCCGGAGGATCCAGTCGACATCTTCGGGAATCTTGCCGGCAACGTCGAGCAGCAGGTTCGCCAGTTTGTCGAGTTCGCCCTTGCCGTCTTCACCCAGTTCCGCCGAGCCTGAGGCAAACAGCAGTTCCGAAGGCAGCAGGAAGCGGTCGCCCACGATCCGGATGTTCTCGTTGCTGGCCAGGATGTCCCGGAGTCGGGCGAAAAACTCGGACTGGTACTGCTCCAACTGACTCACCCGTTCGGCCAGCAGGGCGTTCAGTCGCTGGCTGACCTTGGCCAGCTCTTCTTCCTTCTCCGCAGTCATCTGTTCCTGCAGTTCCAACGCCGAGGCTATCTTCCGCAATTGTTCGCGCAGGGACGCAATCTGGTTGGACAGGCGCAGGATCATGGCCTGCTGGCTCGCGGACATCTCATCCTTCTCATCGATGGAGGCTTCCATGCTGGCCAGGCGCTCGGCCTGGGCCTCGGCGTTCGCTGTCTGTTGCATCAGCTGTTCGCGGGTGGATTCCAGGCTGTTCACCAGTTCATCGTTGCGGGCCAGACTGCTGCTGTAGTCCTCCTGTAGGGTGATCATCTGCTCTTCCAGAGCATCGGTTTTGCTCCGTTCCAGCCCCAGGAGCTCGGACAGCTCGTTGAGCTGGGCGTTCAGGCGGGCGAGCTGGGTATCGCGGTCAGACAGGGTCTGGGATAGATAGAGCTGACTGACCACATAGACCAGCAGCATGAAGATCACCAGCATCAGCAGCGCGGACAGGGCGTCCACGTAGCCCGGCCAGATGTTGGTGCTGCTCCGGCTGCGGCGTTTGGATCCGATCATGACAGCTCTTTCTCGTCATCGACCCGGTCGACCAGGTTGGTTACGCCTGTCAGCCATTCCTCCAAGCCGTCATAGAAGCGGTTCTGGGCGTGACCGGCCTGGATGTCGAGAAAGCCCAGGATCAGCGAGCCACCGAGTCCCAGAAGCGACGAGCTGAACGCCGTGCCCATACCCTCCAGCGGCTTGAGCAGGCCGTCCTGCAGTTCCGCAAATACCTTGCCGAAATCCTCCTGGCTCATGTCCAGCCCGGTGATCACCTGACCCACGGCATTGATGGTACCCAGCAGCCCCCAGAAGGTGCCCAGCAGGCCCAGGAACACCAGCAGGCTGATGAAATAGCGGGTGATCTCCCGCTGCTCATCCATGCGTGAGTGAATGCCGTCCAGCACTGTGCGCAGGGAGAGGGTGGATAGCGTGAAGCGGTCCCGTTTGGCGTCTTCGCCCAGCTGCCGGGCCAGTGGTTTGAGCAGGCGGGGTTCCTGTACCACGGAAAGGCCGGCATGGCCGGTGCGGAACTGGGCAATCCAGCGCAGCTCCGGAAACAGCACGAAGACCTGCCGATAGGTCAGGGCAATGCCGACGATCAGAACGCCGACGATCAGCAGGTTAAAGACCCAGTTGGCCATGAAGGCGGTGATCAGCGGCTTGTGGATCAGAACACCTACGACCACCACCACGCCGAGGAACAGTGTCATCCAGAAAAGAGTGTGTTTGGGATTGCTCATGACGAAAGGCCAGTCTGCAGGAAGTTTCACAGAAACATAGCACAGGCTGAGGGCTCAGGTGTTTGTTGCTTGAGTAATGTAATTTATATAAAGTAAACGCATTCACAATAAATACAACGGAGCGACCATGTTCTCCCAATCCCTAGCCGCCGCCACGATCTTTCACGGTGCCCATCCCGAGGACGTCTCGGCGTTCGTCAATCGTCATATTGGAAGCCACAGCCTGGATCTGCTGGGCGGGGAAAACCGGGCGTCGAGCCTGAGTTATCGTGAATTTGCCGGCTTTGGTCTGTCACGCGTCAGCTATGGCAACCATGTCCGGGTCAAAAGCCCGGCCCTGGAGGACATTTACCACTTCCAGATCGTGACCCGCGGAGAGTGTCGGTGGCGTCAGGGCAACGACTGTCTGACCATGCGCCGTGGCCAGGCGCTGATGGTGAATCCGGATGAGGCTATCGATCTCGAATACAGCCCGGAGTGTGAGAAAGTCATCATCAAGGTGCCGGAATCGGTGCTGAATTCGGCACGGGGTAGCTTATGCAGGACGGCCATCCGTTTCGATCGGGTACCGGTTAACCTGGCCTTGTGTCCGTCGTTGACCAATGTTCTGGAGGCTGTGTTTGCGGAGTTCGAGGAGGCCGGTGATGAAGAGGCTCCGGAAATCTCGCTGTCCTACCGCGAGATTATTCTGAAAAAGCTGCTCCGGGTATTTCCCAGTAATCTGGCGGACCAGGAATCCGGATCCGCTGCTACGCCGGCGGTTGAGCGTATGGTCCGTTACATCGAGCAGAACGTGAAGGAGGACATCGGCGTGGACGAGCTGTCGCAGGTTTCCAACATGAGCGTCCGCTCCATCTACAATGCGTTTTCAAGAGCGTTCTCAACCACCCCGAAAACCTATGTGAAGCAGGTCAAACTTCGGCAGTTGCGGGAAGATCTGCTGCGGGGCCAGTGCCGCAACATCACCGAAGTGGCCCTGGATTACGGTTTCTGTCACCTGGGCCGTTTCTCGTCCGACTACCGCAAGCTGTTTGGGGAACTGCCCTCGGAGACGGTCCGGCTGGTGGGTTGACCGCAGATCTGCCGGGTGACCTTGAGCGCGCACTCGCGCACCTGGTTGAACAGCTCCGATCCCTCGCCGATGTCGGTATCCCGTTCCAGGCCGAGCAGGGTGATGACGGTAACGATGTTCCCGTTCAGGTCGTGTACCGGCATGCTCAAGACGTTGATCTCCGGCAGATAATCGCTGAAGAAAGCGCAATAGCCCTGTGCGCGGATCTTCTCCAGATGGGCTCCGAGCTTTTCCCTTGGAATGTCTTCTCCCCGATGTTTCGGGAGGGTGCGGGTGGAACGGTAATGCTGGTCGATCAGCTCCCGGCGCCGTTTTTCCGGCAAGCTGGCCAGGTAAATCCGGCCGGCGGCCGAGTTCAGGGCCGACAGTTCCGCACCCAGGCGCACGTTCACCGAGATCGGCTGACTGGAATCCAGCCACTTGATCACCAGGGGACCGTTGCCGTTCCAGACCGTCACCGAAACGGTCTTGTCGGTGTCCTCGTTCAGCTGGTCCACCGCCTCGTAGGATAACTGGATCGGGTTGATCCGGCGCAGGGCCGAGATGCCCAGAGTGAGGCTGGAATTACCGAGAGTGTACTGGGTCTGGTTGACCTGGTTGATGTAGCCCTCGCGAAGGAGGCTCACCAGATACTTGTGAGCGCGACTCGGGGACAGGTCCAGCGCTCCGGACAGTTCCTTCAGCGTCGGCGGCCTGGCAGCGTTGGAGATGTAGTCGAGGATGTGGAGGCCGATTTCGAGGGAACCGATGCCTTGTCGTTTGGGACTTTCTTCTGCCATGGAGGTCGCCGTCATGAAGTTGCTGATTGAACCTGGAGGTGAAGGATAACAGACGCCGGGAAGACGGTCGGCGTCTGTTTCCATTGGCAGCAAGATGCTCAATTCTGAACGCTCAAATCAGAACGAGTACTTGGCCATTACCTCGACCTGCTGTCCTTCCGGAATCAGCGGGCCGAAGGCCAGGTTGTACTTGCGCCACTCAACCCCGACTTCCAGCTCCGGGATAATGTTGTGGATCAGGTTGACCCGGTGGGCTTCGTAATCGGTTTCCGCCTGGTCGTCCACCTCGACCTTTGTGTAGGCGATATTGGCTCGCCACTGGTCGTTGAAGACATAGCGGAACCCGGCATTCAGGCCGGTCTGGCTGACCGCGTCGCCATTCTCCACATCGCCGGACAGGGAACCACCCACACCGACACCGGAAAAGGCGCCGAGGCCTTCACCATGGTGGGCGTTGAGGTTCAGGCTGTGGCGACCGAGCATGAATTTGGTGCCGATGGCGCCGCCAGCGACGAAGTCGCCGTTGTCCACTTCCCGGCCGCTGGCGGTCAGGATCAGCTTGTGTCCGGACTCGGAGTTCAGGGTGTAGTTGACCGCCAGGTCGGGGATGTCGGCGTCATTGTAGACCGGATCCTGTGCGGTCACCCGGAATCCGGCAAACTCATAGCTGGCCAGGGTGGTGCGGAAGTTGAGCCCGCCCAGGGTGCCACGCGGTCCACCGAGGAAGTCCAGGTAGTCGGTGTGGGCTACGGCCCAGAACTGGCCGGTCCAGGTCTGGCCAACGGTGGCATTATCGATCTTGATGAAGGCGTGGCGCAGGCGCCAGTCGTTGTCTTCGCCCGGGTAGTCCCCGCCGTAGAAGTCGCCCTCCACGAAGCCCACCACCGTATGACCCTGCTTCTGGGTGACGGTTTTCAGGTTGAAGCGGCTCTGGTTGGCCCGGCCAAAGAAGCGGCTGTCGCCGGTTTCGGGGTCTTCGAAGATGCCTTCGGCCTTCAGGTAGCCGCCGATGCTGAAGCTGGTGTCGTTGTAGGTGCCGAGATCGACCGCCTGGGCGGCGGGTGCGGCGCTGAGACCGGAAGCGATCGCCAGCGCCAGAAGGGAATTGCGATAGTTCATTGTTTTGCCTTCTCCTTTTTGTTTGGCCAGTGAACTATCGGCGATTCCGGGGAGGTCAAATATCCGGTTTATGAACATCCCTATCCGTTTTTTGTAGAGTTACACACTCAGTGCGGTTTCAACCTTTTCCAGATTCTGAGCCAGGTCTTCGGAGCTGCCGTCAAAGTGCACCTTTCCCTTGACCAGTACCACGTGGCGGTCACATAACTTCTTGAGCGCCTTGATGTTCTTGTCCACCACCAGGGTCGATATTCCGGATTCCCGGATGGTGGTAATCACGTTCCAGATGTCCTGGCGAATGAGCGGTGCCAGGCCTTCGGTGGCCTCGTCCAGGATCATCAGGCGCGGATTGGTGACCAGGGCCCGGCCGATGGCCAGCATCTGCTGTTCGCCGCCGGACAGCTCGGTACCCAGGTTGGACAGCCGCTCCTGCAGGCGCGGGAAGGTTTCCATCACCCGGTCGTAATCCCAGCTGGTCTGGCCGTCGCTGCCCGGACGGGCGGCCATCTGGAGGTGTTCCTTCACGGTCAGGTTGTGGAACATGCCCCGGCCCTCGGGCACGTAGGCGATGTCCCGGCGCATGCGCTTCCAGGTGGGCAGTTTGCCGATGTCCTCGCCATCAAAGTACACGTGCCCGCTTCGGGGCGGCACAAGACCGAGGATGGACTTCAGGGTGGTGGTCTTGCCCATGCCGTTACGGCCCATCAGGCTCATGGACTGGCCCTTGTCGAGACGGAACGACAGGTCGTGCAGAATATGGCTGCGCCCGTACAGGGTGTTGATGTTCTTGATTTCCAGTAGTGCCGTGCTCATGCCGCTTGCTCCTCTGCATCGTCCTCTTCCGCGCCCAGGTAGGCTTCTTTCACTCGCGGGTCGGCCCGTACCTCATCCACCGTGCCGGTAATCAGGTGGCGACCGTTGTCCAGTACCGTGAGCTGGTCCGAGAGCTCGAAAATGGCATCCATGTCGTGCTCCACCAGCACGATGCAGTAGGTCTGCTTGAGTTCTTTGAGTAACTCGATGATGCGCTGGGACTCCTCGTGCCCCATGCCGGCCATGGGCTCGTCCAACAACAGGATGCAGGGATCGGTGGCCAGTACCATGGCGATTTCCAGCTGCCGCTGCTCGCCGTAGGAAATCTCGGCGGCAATGGTGTGGGTCCGGTCCTCGAGGCCCACTTGGGCCAGGGCCTGCTCGGCGGCCTTGCGCACCATCTTGTTGCTGTGACGGGAGGCGAACAGGTTGAAGTTGCCGCCGAAACGGCGCTGTGCCGAGATCGCGCAGTTCTCCAGGCAGGTCACTTCCGGATAGATGTTGGTCTTCTGGAAGCTGCGGCCGATCCCGCGGCGCACGAACTTCCAGGGCTTCAGGGTGTCGATGCGCTGGCCCTTGTGGAAAATACATCCGGAGGTGGGTTTCAGGCTTCCGCACAGCATGTTCAGCAGGGTGCTCTTGCCAGCGCCGTTGGGACCTACCACACCATGCAGCTGCCGGTCCCGGAACTGCAGGCTGATGTCGTTGAGGGCCTTGATGCCGCCCCAGTGCTTGCTGAGGGCTTCGGTTTCCAGAACGATGTCGTTAGCCATAGTTATTTCTCCAGAAGCTTTTCCAGGTAGCCGGCAATGCCTTTGCGCAGCACGATGACCATCAGGATGATGGCGGAGCCCATGAACAGCAGCCAGTCTTCGGTCAGGTGTTCGAAGAAGTACTGCAGGCCTTCATAGGTGAAGGTGCCGAGGATGGCGCCGTAGATGGTACCCAGACCGCCCAGGATGGACATGACAAGCGCCGTGCCCGACATCTCCCAGGCCAGGAAGGATGGGTTCACAAAGCCGTATTGCAGGGCGAACAGGAAGCCGGCGTAGGCCCCCAGGGTGCTGCCGATCACATAGCAGGTGAGCCGGAAGGCGAAAATGTTGTAGCCGAGGGCCTCGGTGCGGTCCGGGTTCTGCTTGGTGGCCTCGACGATGCGGCCGAAGCGCGAACGCAGCACCACCTTGAAGAACACCAGGGTGTTGAACAGGGAGAACAGCGCCAGGTAGTAGAAGTGCTGCGGGTCATCCAGGTTCAGGAAGCTGAGGCCGAAGATGCTGGTCTCGGGCTTCATGAAGATGAACATGCCATCGTCGCCGCCGTACTCGAGCGAGTCGAAGAAGTAGTAGAACATCATCTGGGAGATCGCCAGAGTGATCATGATGAAGTAGATACCCGTGGTCCGGAGCACGACGGCGCCGGTCACCAGGGCGATCAGGGCGGAAATGCTGCAGATGTAGAAGGTGTACACCCAGAAATTCACCGCTTCGTATTCCGGTGACAGGATGACAAACAGGTAGCCACCCAGACCGTAAAACAGCGCGTGGCCCAGGGTGATCAGGCCAACCCGGCCGACCAGGAAATCCAGGGACATCACGAAGATGGACAGGATGATGATGGTCGTCACCTTGCCCACGAAAAAGGAGTTGGACTCCAGAAACAGTGGCACGAACAGGGCCACCATGAAGAACATCGGGACGAGGATGCGCTCGGTGCGTTTCTCGAAAATCATGATCGGCTCCCGCTTACTTGGCGAACAGGCCCTGGGGCTTTACCAGCAGCACCAGGATCATAAAGATGTAGATAATCATGTTGGACATGCTTGGAATCAGAACGGCAGCGAAGGTACTGATCAGACCCACCAGCAACGCACCCACGAAGGCACCTTTGATTGACCCCATGCCGCCGATGACCACCACCACAAAACAGGTGATCAACACGCTCTCGCCCATGCCCGGCACGATCGAGCGCATGGGGGCGGCGATGATGCCGGAGACGGCGGCCAGCATGACGCCGATGGCAAACACGATGGTGTAGAGGCTTTTGATATTGACGCCCAGGGCTTCCACCATCTCCCGGTTCGATTCCCCCGCGCGGATCAGCATGCCCAGACGGGTGCGGGACACCACGTAATACAGCACGCCGGCGATGGCCACGCAGACCAGGGCCGCGAAAATGCGGTAGATGGGGTAGCTGGAGTTGTCGGTAAACGGAATGCCGCCGTCCAGGGCGCCGGGCACCGCCACACCGTAGGGATCGTTGCCGAACAGGATGCTCTGCAACGAGTTGAACACGAAGATCATGCCGATGGTGAGCAGTACCTGATCCAGGTGGTTGCGGTTATACAGCCGCTGGATCAGCACCCGTTCGATCAGGATGCCGAGGCTCAGAGCGATGATGGCGGATAGCACCGCCGAGACAGTGAAGCTGCCGGTGACGGTGGCGAAGTACCACACCAGGTAGGCGCCCACCATGTACATGGAGCCATGGGCCAGGTTCAGGATGCCCATAACGCCAAACACCAGCGTCAGTCCGGAGGCAATCAGGAACAGCAGCAAGCCGTACTGAAGGCCGTTGATAAGTTGCACGAAGAAGAGTTCGGTCGTCATAGCGGTACCCAGGGATGTTGCAGCGGACCCGGGCCGGGTCCGGAAGGGTGGTTTGCAGGAGGTACCCCCGGCCGTTGTCGGTAGGCCGGGGAGTGGTTTACCGGCGGATCAGAGCTTGCAGCCGCGGGCCGGATCTTCCAGCGCTTCGGCCGCGACGCTCGTCACCACGTTCACGCCATCTTTCACTTCCCGCAGGTAGATGTTCTGCACCGGGTTATGGGCCCGGGAGAAAGTGAAGTCGCCACGGGGGCTGTTGATGGTCAGCTTCGCCATGGTGTCAATCACCGCCTGTTTGTCGCTGACATCACCGTTGAGCTGGTTGATGGTATTGGCGATAGCCAGACCGGCGTCATAGCCCTGAACCGCGTAGATGTCCGGGTAGTGGCCATACTCGGTATTGAAGGCTTCCCGGAATTCCTGGTTTTTCGGTACATCCAGCTGCTCGGCGTAGTGCAGGCCGGTGATCACACCCTCGGCGGCTTCACCCTGGGCTTCCAGCGTACCTTCAGTGAGGAAGCCGGAACCCAGCAGCGGAATCTTGCCGCGCAGGCCCATGGCGTCGTAGTCCTTCACGAACTTGATGGCGCCGCCGCCGGCGAAGAACACGAACACGGCGTCCGGATCCTGAGCGGCAATGTCACTGATGTGCGGCTGGAAGTTGGTGGAGGGGAAGGGCATCAGCACCTTCTTGACCACGTTGCCGCCGCCGGCCTTGAAGGATTCCTCGAAGGCCTCGAGGCTTTCCCGGCCCATGCCGTAGTTCCAGCTGATCAGATACACGTCCTTGTAGCCCTTATCGAGGGCGATCTTGCCCATGGGGTAGGACGGCTGCCAGGAGGAGAAGGAGGTGCGGAAAATGTTCGGTGAGCACAGTGGGCCGGTGGCTGCGGCGGCGCCGGCGTTCGGAATGATCATCACGGTGTCTTTGCCTCGCAGCACCTTGATCATCCCCATGGCCACCCCGGAGTGCACCGGACCGATCACAAAGTCGGCTTCGTGCTGGCCGAGCATGGACGAGGCCAGTTCCGGGGCACGGGCCGGCTTGGCTTCGGTATCCATCTCGATGAACTCGATGTCGGCGCCGTGCAGTTCTGCGGCCTTCTCCTTCAGGGCCAGCTTCAGACCATCGCGGCCCGCTTCACCCAGCTGGGCGTAGATGCCGCTGAACGGAAGCATGACGCCGACCTTGACCGGATCAGTGGCTGCTGCGGACGTGGTTGCCGTGGCGGCAAGGGTGGTAGCCAGAACGGCGCTGGCCAGGGTTTTCATACGGGACATATCAACACCTCAGATTCTTGTTGTGCGGTTGTCCCATTAGAGGCCGGTAGCGCAGCCGGCAATATCCGTTTTCTGCAGAGGGGTGTCCGTGCTTTGCACAGGTATCGGCATCTGATATTACAGAAAATGGATAGTGCTTTTCCTGCTCAGGATATTGGCGCCAGGGAAGTTCGCCAATAATGAAGCTGCCGATGCGGTGATAGGTAACAAGAATCGATAAAAAAAAGGAGTTTGAAATGCACGCGATGACTGCCGTTTTCGTCGGCGCCCTTGTTCGGGTCGCCGGTATTACATTATTCACCTTCGCACTGGGCGCCGGCTCCGTCACCATGGCGGGCGAGCGTCTCTACCTGTTCACCCAGAACTACCCCCCTTTGCATACTTCCACAACCGGTAAGGATTTTGCCCACACGGCGGACGATATTGAGGGTGTATGCAGTGACATGGTAAAGGCCATTCTGGCGCGCTCCGGGTATGACTATGTGATGAAAATGCGGGCCTGGAGCTATGCGTTCGAGCGAGGTCAGGGGAATGCGAACCATGGTGTGTTCTGCACCGCCCGAACCGATGAGCGTGAGGATCTGTTCCAGTGGGTCGGGCCCCTGATGTCACTGCGATGGACCCTTTTTGCGGCGCCGGGTTCCAGCATTACCCTCTCCAGCCTTGAAGATGCCAGAGGCTTGCGGATTGCCGGTTACAAGGGGGATGTCATGTCTGAATACCTGTTAGATCGGGGCTTCAATATGACGATGGGGGCCTTTGGCGCGGTCAACGCCCGACGGCTTATTCTGGATCAGGCGGACCTGTGGGTGGCCGATGCGGTCATGGGGCCGATGGTGGCGCGCTCGGAGTATGGTATTGAGGGATTGCGGCCGGTGCTCGAATTCAAGGAAACACCGCTGTATCTGTCGATGAGCAAGGAAACGTCGCCGGAGATTGTGGCCGATCTTCAACAGGCCCTGGATGCTGCCCGCAAATCCGGTCAGCTGGGGGCGCTGCTCTCCCGGGCGGAGCCGGAGTCGGCAACGGATTAAGTGCTTTCGTTGCACCGGGCCCGGACGTTTGTCCGGACCCGGTGTCCGGGTAGCCTGAAGGTCAGGCCAAGTGGTTGATCAGGATCTCGCTGAAACTTCCCGGGCATTCCACCGACGGTACGTGGCCGATTCCGTCCAGGATGACCGGATCCGGGGAGCCACTGAACTGCGCCAGGGCCTTCAGTGATTCCGGCGGAGTGGCCAAGTCGTCGGCCCCGCCGATCAGTAGCAAAGGCAGATCGCGGCCCCGCAGTTTCTCGCGGAAATCCGCCTTGCCCAGCATCTCGCACAGCAGGGCATAGCTGTTGTCGTCACCGCGACCCATGATTACTTTCCAGCCGTCGAGCAATGCCGGTTGCTCCTTGCAGGCCGCCGGACCGAACCAGCGCGGCACAATCTCTCCGGCCATGGCGGCAAGGCCCTTGGCGCGGACGTTGGAAGCACGGAGATTCCAGGCTTCTGAAGTGCCGATGATGGCGCCTGTGTTGGTCAGTGTGGCGGAAATCAGGCTGTCGCTGTATTCGGCAACCAGCTGCTGGCCAATAACTCCGCCGATGGACGTGCCGGCAAAGTGAAAGGCCTTGGTGCCGGCCACCTGCGCCAGGGTCAGGGCTTCCTGGGCCAGGTCATCCGGGGTGATTTCCCCGGCGCTTTCCGGCCAGGCGCTGCTGGCGCCGTGCCCGGGCAGATCCCAGGTCAGCACCCGGAACTTGCCCAGTAGGGCCGGCAACATGTCGTCCCAGACACCCTGGGTCATGCCCAGGGGATGCGCCAGTACCAGCAGGGGCTTCTCGCTGTCGCCGAGCAGGCGGTAGCAGATAGTTCGGCCGTTATGGTTCAGAAATGACATGGAAGCTCCTTCGGTCAGACCCGTTCGATCAGTGTAGCAATACCCTGACCCACACCCACACACATGGTGCACAAGGCATAACGGCCGCCGGTGCGCTGCAGCTGGTGGGCGGCAGTCATCAGCAGGCGGGCGCCGGACATGCCCAGCGGGTGGCCAAGGGCAATGGCACCGCCGTTCGGGTTGACCCGGGGATCGTCGTCGGCGATGCCAAGCTCACGCAGGACGGCCAGGCCCTGGGCGGCGAAGGCTTCGTTCAGCTCGATCACGTCAATGTCGGCGATGCTGATGTTCTGCTTCTCCAGCAGCTTCTGAACCGCGGGTACCGGGCCGATGCCCATGATGCGGGGCTCTACGCCAGCGGTGGCCATGCCAAGGATTTTGGCCATGGGCTTGAGGCCCTGCTGTTTCACTGCGGCTTCGCTGGCTACCAGCATCGCGGCGGCGCCGTCGTTGACGCCGGAGGCGTTGCCGGCGGTCACGCTGCCGTTGTCACGGAAGGGCGTGGGCAGGGAGGCGAGCTTCTCCAGGGTGGTGCTGCGGGGATGCTCGTCGGTGTCGAACACCAGCGGGTCCTGCTTTCGACGCGGGATGGAGACCGGGACGATCTCTTCGGCGAAGACGCCGTTCAGTTGTGCCCGGGCGGTCTTCTGCTGGGAACGGAAAGCGAACAGATCCTGATCTTCACGGGAAATATTGAACTGTTCGGCGACGTTCTCCGCCGTTTCTGGCATGGAGTCGATGCCGTACTGTTTCTTCATCAGCGGGTTCACGAAGCGCCAGCCGATGGTGGTGTCTTCAATTTTCTGGCCCCGGGAGAAGGCGCTGTCAGCCTTGCCCATTACGTACGGGGCACGGGACATGGACTCCACGCCACCAGCCAGCACCAGATCCATTTCCCCGGCGCGGATGGCGCGGAAGGCAGTGCCCACGGCGTCCATACCGGATCCGCACAACCGGTTGAGGGTGGTGCCGGGTACGGAGGTGGGCAGACCGGCCAGCAACGCGGACATGCGGGCCACGTTGCGGTTGTCTTCACCGGCCTGGTTGGCGCTGCCCATCATGACCTCGTCGATGGCCGCCGGGTCCAGTTCCGGAGCCTGCTCCAGCACGGCCTTGAAGATATGAGCCGCCAGATCGTCCGGGCGCACGCTGGCAAGGGTGCCACCGAAGCGGCCGATGGCCGAACGGCGGGGATGGCAGAGAAATACGTCAGTCATGGTGAACCTCACTGTTGGCCGGAATGATGGGCATTGGTGCGGGCTTTCAGGTCTCGCAGCACTTCCAGTTCTTCGGCGGTCGGCGCCGGGGTGGTTTCCAGCTGGTCGGCGAAGCGGATGTCCCAGCCGGTGGCTTCGATCACGTCTTCCCGGGTCACGTTCGGGTGCAGGGAGGTGACCACCAGCTCCTTGGTTTCCGGATCCGGCTTGAGGATGCACAGATCGGTGATCACTACCGTGGGGCCGCGGCCGATGTTCGGTACGTTGTCCCGGGCCTTGCCGTCACGGCCGAAGCCGACGGTGGTCACGAAGTCCACGTCCTTTACGAAGGTGCGCTTGGAGTGCTTCACGGTAATGAACACTTCCTTGGCGTTGGTGGCAATCTCCGGGGCACCGCCGCCGCCGGGCAGACGAACCTTCGGCTCGCGGTAATCACCGATCAGGGTGGTGTTCAGGTTGGCGAAACGGTCGATCTGGGCAGTACCCAGGAAGCCGACGCTGATGTGGCCACCCTGCAGCCAGTAGCGGAACATCTCTGGTACCGAGACGGTGGTCAGGGCAGACTCGCACAACTCGCCGTCACCGATGGACAGCGGCAGTACGTCCGGCTTCGTCTGCAACGTGCCGGATTCGTAGATCAGGGTCACATCCGGAGCGTGGGTCAGACGCGCCAGGTTGGCCGCCTCACTGGGCAGACCGATACCCACAAAGCAGGTCATGTCGTTGGTCAGCGCCCGGGCGGCGGTGACGCTCATCATTTCCGAGGAAGTAAATTCAAGGCTCATCTCACGCTGCTCCTTTCTCGAATACGTTGTCTTTCAGCCAGGCCTGGAAGGTGTCGCGGTCACGGGCGATGCCGTCCCAGTCCTTGTAGAAGGCGTTGTCACGGTCGTAGTAGCCCAGGGCGTAGGAGGGCCTGGCACCTTTCGGGGCCTCGGCAATGGCGGTCACCGCCCAGGACGGCAGTACGCAGGCGTTCACGGAGGCGCCCAGGTCATCCACGATCTCTTCCACGGTGACGATGCTGCGCTTGGCGGCCAGAACTGCTTCCTTCTGGATACCGACGATGCCTTCAACCAGTACATTGCCCTTGCGATCGGCGCGTTGGGCGTGGATTACCGTCACGTCCGGGCGAACCGACGGCACGGCAGCCAGGCGCTCACCGGTAAATGGGCATTCGATGAACTTGATCTGATCGTTGACCTTCGGCAGGTCGCTGCCGACATAACCGCGCAGGACAGCCAGCGGCAGGCCTGCGGCGCCGGCTTCATAGGCGCAGGCCATGGCGGCATGGCTGTGTTCGAGGATTTCCAGCTTGTTCGGCCAGCCTTTCTCGACCGCATCCCGCAGGCGATGCAGGGAGCCGACGCCGGGGTTGCCTCCCCAGGAGAAAATCAGCTTTTTCGCGCAGCCGGCACCGATCAGCTGGTCGTACACCAGGTCCGGCGTCATCCGGATCAGAGTCAGATCGCGCTTTTCCTGACGAATGATTTCGTGGCCCGCCGCGAACGGGATCAGGTGGGTAAAGCCTTCCATCGCCACGGTATCACCGTTGTTGATGTGTTTGCTCACCGCTTCCTGGAGGGAGAGGAATTCAGCCATCGCAGTGTCTCCATCGTGTTTCGGTTGAAAAGTTCGATATACGAACATAAGTTTAATATGCGAACATAATGGCGCGATTGGTTTTGTGTCGTCAAGTACAAATTTTCACCAGCTGGCAAAAATGCACCGATGTTCGGAGTGCGAACCAGCTGTTACCATGCGCTGACACCGACTTTCCAAGGTGCTGAAGGAGCCGGAATGGACGAACAGATTCTCAAGCCCGGAGACCGGGATTACGTGGGGGCATTGGCCTCAGGGCTGGACGTGCTCCAGGCGTTTGATGCCGAGCACCCGCGCATGACCCTGAGTGAAGTGGCGGCGAGAACAGAGATGGACCGGGCCAAGGCCCGCCGTTTCCTGCTCACCCTGCACGCGCTGGGTTTCGTGAAGCGCACCGGCCGGCAGTTCGAGCTGACGCCCCGGGTGTTGCAGTTGGGGTATGCCTACCAGGCCTCCAATCAGTACCGGGCGGTGATCCAGCAATACCTGGAAGACATCACGGCCGAGCTCGGGGAGTCATCATCCCTGGCTGTGCTGGATGGCGATGATGTGGTTTATGTCGTGCGCTCGGCGGCCCGGCACCGGCTTATGGCCATTACGCTGTCGGTGGGTACCCGCCTGCCGGCGGCCTACACCTCCATGGGGCGGGTGTTACTGGCGCAGTTGCCAGAGGATGAACTCGATGCGTTCCTGGCGCGGGTCCGGCTCGAGCGTTTCACCGAGTCCTCGGTGACCGACAAGGGAGCGTTGCGCAACGCCATTGAACAGGCGCGGGAGCAGGGCTATGCAGTGGTGGATCAGGAGCTGGATCTTGGTCTTAGGTCGGTGGCAGTGCCGGTGTTTTCCGGCGGTGGGGAGTTGCTCGGCGCGCTCAATATCAGTACCAATGCCGCCCGGGTGGATATGGACACCCTGCTTCAGGTATATCTGCCACGCCTGCAGGCGGTGGCAGAGAAGGTGCGCCAGACCGCCCGTTAAGTCTTTTACGGATAACGACCGGTCAGCCGGTTTTCTACCAGCTCGGCCAGAATGGTGTTGGCCAGGCGCATTACCGCATTCGGGTTCTCGCCCCGCCGTCGGGAGGCGATGACCGGAGTGGTGATGTTGTTGTCTTCCAGAGGCATGTACTCCACCCCTTCTCTGTGCAACCGGCGGACCTGGTCCGGCACCAGGGTGAACCCCATGTCCGAGGCCACCAGGGACAGTGCCGTCTGTAGATCATTAACCTGCTGGACGACATGAATCTTGAGGCCGCGGCGATGAAACAGGCCCTGGGTAATGTCGGCGAAATTCGGTCCGGGTCCGGAGGGGAACGCCACCATGGGCCATTCGGACAGCTCCTTCATGGATGGCGGGTGCCGGGTCAACGGGTGCTTGGCCGGGAGTGCGGCAATGATGGGCTCGTCAAACAGGTTCTCCTGCTCCACATCCGGATCTTCAATTCGCAGCCGGCCGAAGCCTATATCAATCTTGCCCGCCTTCAGGGCCTCCACCTGTTCCCGGGTTTTTAACTCGTGCAGCACAATTTCCAGGTTCTTGTTCTGGCGTAGCCGGCGCACCATCAATGGCAGCTGCCCATAGAACACGGAGGGCACGAAGCCGATGGAGAACAGGGTCTTTCGGTGTTGCGCAATGCGCCGGGTGTCCTCGACCGTCGAGGTTACCTTGTCCAGGATCTGGCGCGCCTGTTCCAGGAAATATTCCCCCCCGGTGGTCAGTTCCAGTCCCCGGGGTTTGCGGATGAACAGATCGACCCCGATTTCCTCTTCCAGCTGTTTGATGGCCCGGGTCAGCGGTGGCTGGGCAATGAACAACTGTTCTGCTGCCCGGGTCAGGTTGCGCTCTTCTGCTACGGCGACGAAGTACCGCAAGTGTCGCAGCTCCATCCATACCTCCAGGGTATCGGTTATTACTTAATCAATATTGGTTCATATCCGTGAAACTTCGTACTGTTCGAATCACAGGTTTTTTTACTTGCGATTCGGAGAGCACATGTCCGCCACCATTCAGTCCATTGAAGCGATCCTGGTCGATATCCCGACCATCCGCCCCCACAAGTTGTCCATGACAACCATGGGGGTTCAGAGCATGGTGATCGTGCGGATGAAAGACTCCGACGGCCTCGAGGGGCTCGGTGAGGCGACCACCATCGGTGGCCTGGCCTACGGTCCGGAAAGCCCCGAAAGCGTAAAGCTTACCATTGATACCTATTTCAAACCGCAACTTATTGGTCGGCCAGCCGGCAACATCAATACCCTGAGAGTAATGCTAAACCGCTCGACCCGCGGTAACAACCTGGCCAAATCTGCCATCGAGACCGCGCTGCTGGATCTGCAAGGCAAGCGCCTGAACCGCCCGGTCTCGGATCTGCTCGGCGGTGCCATTCATCAGCACATTCCGGTGCTGTGGACCCTGGCCAGCGGTGATACCGACAAGGACATCGAGGAGGCCCTCGGCCTGATCGAAACCCGCCGTCACTGCGACTTCAAACTCAAGATCGGTTCCCGCCCGGTGATGGACGACGTTCGCCACGTCGCCGCAATCAAGGAAGCGGTGGGTGAGAGCGCCAGTGTCCGTGTGGACGTCAACCAGGCATGGGACGAAGCCACCGCCGCCAAGGGTATGGCGGAGCTGCAGGCCGCCGGTATCGATCTGGTGGAGCAGCCGACCCCGATGAAGGATCACGCCGCACTGGTGCGTCTGTCCGAGAAATTCCATCTGCCGATCCTGGCCGACGAGGCCGTGGCCGATGCCAAGGATATTTACAACCTGGCGGCTGCCGGTTTCGCCGGTGCTGTCGCCATGAAGATTGCCAAGGCCGGTGGTCCGGCACGTGCACTGGAGCAGGCCGCGGTCGCTCAGGCCGCCGGCATCGGTCTGTACGGCGGCACCCTGCTGGAAGGCACCATCGGCACCGTGGCCTCCCTGCACGCCTGGTCCACGCTCGAGACTCTGCACTGGGGCACCGAGATGTTCGGTCCGCTGCTGATGAAAGACGACATCGTGGTCAAGCCGCTGAACTTCCATGACAACGGCGTGGAGCTGCCGGAAGGTCCGGGGCTGGGTGTCGAAATTGATGAAGACAAACTGGCCGAGTACCGCAGAAAGGTATAAGGCGCCGGCCCCGAGAACGCCGCAAAGATCAGTAAACGGAGGAAAGCACATGCTGTT
This sequence comes from Marinobacter szutsaonensis, assembly GCF_039523335.1. Lineage (NCBI taxonomy): Bacteria > Pseudomonadati > Pseudomonadota > Gammaproteobacteria > Pseudomonadales > Marinobacteraceae > Marinobacter > Marinobacter szutsaonensis. The sequence goes on from NZ_BAAAFC010000001.1 coordinate 2,600,327, forward strand.
CAAAGTCGAGATGAAGGTGAATATCCCCCACGACATGCCCGCCGAAGTGGCTGCGGACATCAAGGCCCGGGAGAAAGCCTACGCCCAGGACCTGCAGAAGCAGGGCAAGTGGCGCCACCTGTGGCGGGTGGCCGGCAGCTACGCCAACGTCAGCATCTTTGATGTGGAAGACAACGCCGAGCTGCAGGACCTGATCAGCAACCTGCCTCTGTTTCCCTACATGGATATCACTGTCGCGCCGCTGTGCCGGCATCCGTCCTCGATCCACGAAGACGACCGTTAAGAAATCAACACACCGTTGCCAACTGATGAGCTGAATTGAGCAACAACAACAAAGCACCGAGGAGACCAACAATGACCGTCAAGACCATGCAAACTGCGGAAGTGAAGGACCTGCTGGAGAAAGTTGCCGGCTTCAACCAGGAAGGTGGCAACGAACGAGTGAAGAAGATCGTTCATCGTTTCATGCACGATGTTTTCCAGATCATCGAAGATTTCGACGTAACCCCGGAAGAATTCTGGCAGGCTGTCTACTACGTGGGTGATCTGGGCGCCAATGGCGAAGCTGCCCTGCTGGCCCCGGGCCTGGGTATGGACAAGTACCTGGACATCCGGATGGACGCCGAAGACGAGCAGGCCGGCCTCAACGGCGGTACCCCGCGCACCATCGAAGGCCCGCTGTACGTGGCCGGCGCACCGCTGAGCGAAGGCTTTGCCCGTATGGACGACGGTTCCGACGAGGCCGCCGAGACCATGATCCTGACCGGCCAGGTCACCGACGAGAACGGCCAGCCGATCGCCAACGCGGTGGTTGACGTTTGGCACGCCAACACCATGGGCAACTACTCCTACTTCGACCAGTCCCAGAGCGAGTACAACCTGCGTCGCCGCATCAAGACTGACGAGAACGGCCGTTATACCGCCCAGTCCATCATTCCGGCAGGCTATGGCTGCCCGCCCGAAGGTTCCACCCAGGCTCTGCTGAACCAGCTGGGTCGTCACGGTAACCGTCCGGCGCACATCCACTTCTTTATCTCCAAGCCGGGCTACAAGCACCTGACCACCCAGATCAACCTGGCAGGTGACGAGTACACCTACGATGACTTCGCCTTCGCCACCCGTGAGGAGCTGGTGGTTGAAGCCAACCGTATCGAGGATCCGGCCAAGGCTGAACAGTTCGGTCTGAACAAACCGTTCACCGAAGTGGAGTTCAACATCCAGCTGGTATCCACCGACAAGACCGAGCTGCAGAGCCGCCACGAGCGCAAGCGTGCTCTGGAAGGCGAAGTGGCCTGATACCGAACCCTTAATCCCAACGTTCTTGTGATCCGACCGGCCTGCCTCTGCAGGCCGGCCAGGGGGCCCTCACGCCCAAGAAACGGTTTTCACAACAACAAAATGGAGTGACGAACATGACTCGCCAACTCGACCGACTTGAGAAAACGATCCGCAACGCGGTGGAAGCCGACGCGGAAACCGGTCACTACCGCTGTGACCGCAGCATCTTCACCGACCAGGAGCTCTTTGAGCTCGAGATGAAGCACATCTTCGAAGGCAACTGGATTTTTCTGGCCCACGAGAGCCAGATCGAGAATCCGGGCGACTACTACACCACCACAGTGGGTCGTCAGCCGGTCATCATCACCCGGACCAAGGATGGCGAGCTCAAGGCGATTCTGAACACCTGTACCCACCGGGGTGCAACCCTGTGCCGCAAGAAGCGGGGCAACAAGACCTCCTTCACCTGTCCGTTTCACGGCTGGACCTTCAAGAACGACGGCAAGCTGCTGAAGGCCAAGGACCAGAAGAAAGGCGGTTACCCGGACAGCTTCAACGTCGACGGTTCCCACGACCTGAAGGAGCTGCCGAAATTTGAGAATTACCGTGGTTTCCTGTTCGGCAGCCTCAATTCCGACGTACTGCCGCTGGAAGAATACCTGGGCGAGACCACCAAGGTGATCGACGCCATCGTTGACCAGGCCCCGGAAGGCCTGGAGATCCTGCGCGGTGCCTCTACCTACACCTACGAGGGCAACTGGAAGCTGACCGCCGAGAACGGCGCCGACGGTTACCACGTCAGCACCGTGCACTGGAACTACCTGTCCACCATGGGTCAGCGTAACTACGAGAAGGGCGGCACCGAGGCGGTGGATGCCAAGAGCTGGTCCAACGAGGGCGGTTTCTACTCCTTCGAGAACGGCCACATGATGCTGTGGACCCGTCTGACCAACCCGGAAGTGCGCCCGGTCTACAGCCAGCTGGAGCGCCTGGAACAGGAAGTGGGCGAGGCGCGGGCTGACTTTATCGTGCGCACCACCAAGAATCTGTGCCTGTATCCGAACGTGTACCTGATGGACCAGTTCTCCACCCAGATCCGGGTGCTGCGTCCGATCGACGTCAACAAGACCGAGATCACCATCTACTGCTGGGCGCCGAAGGGTGAGTCGGCCGAGAACCGTGCCAAGCGCATCCGTCAGTATGAAGACTTCTTCAACGTATCCGGCATGGGTACTCCGGACGACCTGGAAGAATTTCGTGGCTGTCAGGAAGGCTACTACGCCAAGGGCGTGAAGTGGAATGACATGAGCCGTGGCGCCCAGCACTGGATCGAAGGTGCGGACGACTGGGCCAAGCGCATCAACATGAAGCCGATTCTCAGCGGTGCCAAGCCGGAAGATGAAGGTCTGTACGTGACTCACCACCAGCACTGGGTGGAAGAGATGACCAAGGCTGTCGAGACCGAGCGCGCACGTTTCATTTCCCTGTCAGAGGAGGCTTCCAAATGAGCATGTCTTTCGAACAGATCCAGGCGTTTGTCTACCGGGAAGCCCGTCTGCTGGACGACCGGGAGTGGGACGAATGGCTCAAGTGCTACCACGAGGATGTCACCTACTGGATGCCGTCCTGGGACGACAACGACGAGCTGACCGAGGACCCGCAGACCGAGATCTCGCTGATCTACTACCCGAACCGTAACGGCCTGGAAGATCGCGTGTACCGGCTCAAGACCGAGCGTTCCGGCGCCAGCTCCATTCCGGAGCCGCGCACCGTGCACCTGACCAGCAATCTGGAAATCCTGGAGCGGGACGGTGACACCGTAAAGCTGCGGTTCAACTGGCAGACCAACAGCCACCGTTACCACAAGACCCAGTCCTTCTTCGGCGTGTCTTTCTACACCCTGGACTGCAGTGGCGAGCAGCCGCTGATCACCGAGAAGAAGGTGGTTCTGAAAAACGATTACATCAATCAGGTGATTGATATCTATCACCTGTAATTGATGGGGAGAGCATCATCATGAGTTACAACATCGCGCTTAATTTTGAAGATGGCGTCACCCGCGTGATCACCTGCAACGAGGGTGAAACGGTACTCGACGCCGCCTACCGGGCACAGATCAATCTGCCGATGGACTGTTCTGACGGCGTTTGCGGAACCTGTAAGGGTTCCTGCCAGCAGGGCGAGTTCGACATGGGCGACGAGTACATCGACGAGGCGCTGTCCGAAGAGGAAGCCGAGCAGGGCATGGTCCTGACCTGTCAGATGGTGCCCTCCAGCGACTGTGTGGTGGAGATCCCGGCCGCCGCGTCCCTGTGCAGCAAGGCCGGCAACGAGGCCGTGAGCGGCACTGTGGACGAGGTCAACCTGATCTCCCCCACCGCCATCGAACTGAAGATCACCGCGGACGCCGACATCGGCTTCCTGCCGGGGCAGTACGTGAACATCCAGGTGCCGGGTACCGAAGAAACCCGCGCCTACTCGTTCAGTTCTCGTCCGGGCAGCCGCGAGCTGAGCTTCCTGATCCGTAACGTGCCGGGCGGCCTCATGAGCTCCTGGCTTGTGGGCAAGGCCAAGACCGGCGATCAGGTCACCATCACCGGTCCGATGGGCGTGTTCTACCTGCGCCCGGTCCAGCGTCCGGTGCTGATGCTGGCCGGTGGTACCGGTCTGGCCCCGTTCCTGGCGATGCTGGAAAGCCTGAAGGAGAAGGGCTGTGACCAGCCGACCCATCTGATCTACGGCGTCACCAACGACGACGACCTGGTGGGGCTGGCGGCCCTGGAGCAGTTCGCCCAAGAGATCGAGAACTTCACCTTCAAGACCGTGGTGGCCAGCGATGAAAGCAATCATCCGCGCAAGGGCTATGTGACCAACCACATGGAGGACGCACCCATCAACGATGGCGATGTCGACGTCTACCTGTGTGGTCCGCCTCCCATGGTGGACGCGGTACTGGGTTACTTCCGTGAGCAGGGTATCGAGCCCAACTCGTTCCACTACGAGAAGTTCACCCCGAGCGTGTCTGCGGCGGAGGAGAAGGTCGCATGAACCCGCGTTTCACCAACAAGGTGATGGTGGTCACCGGCGCTGCCCAGGGTATCGGGCGGCGGGTGGCTGAACTGGCCGCCGCCGAAGGTGCCCGCCTGGTGCTGGTGGACATCGCGGATTATGTGCAGGGCGTTGCCGCCGAGCTGCGCGACCAGGGTGCTGAAGCCCTGGCCGTGCAGGCCAACCTGGAAACCTGGGAAGGCGCGGAAATGGTGATGGCGAAAGCCCATGAGCAGTATGGCCGCATCGACATCCTGATCAACAACGTCGGAGGCACGATCTGGGCCCAGCCGTTCGAGCACTACCAGCCGGAACAGATCCAGAAGGAAATCCAGCGCTCATTGTTCCCGACCCTGTGGTGCTGCCGCGCGGTTCTGCCCTACATGGTGGAACAGAAGGGTGGAGCCATCGTGAACGTGTCCTCGGTTGCGACCAGGGGCCTGATGCGGGTGCCCTACGGCGCCGCCAAGGGCGGGGTCAACGCCATGACCGTGAACATGGCCTTCGAATACGCCGAGCATGGTATCCGGGTGAACGCCACCGCACCGGGCGGTACCGAAGCACCACCCCGGCTGACGCCGCGGAACACGGAGGAGCAGGGCGAGCAGGAAAAGGCCTGGTACCAGACCCTGATCGACCAGACCAACGACACCAGCTTCATGCACCGCTACGGCACCCTGGACGAGCAGGCGGAGCCGATCCTGTTCCTGGCCTCGGACGCGGCCAGTTACATGACCGGAACCATCCTGCCGGTGGCCGGCGGAGACCAGGGCTGAGAACACGGCTTCCGGCCCGGCCGGAAGCCGACCCGAATCAAACACAATGACACTGACATCAAGCCAACGGACCGGCTCCGTACAAATAGAACAAACGGGGTAACAGACCATGAGAAACATCGACGTCAACGACGTTATCGATAACGCACGATTCAACAAGTTTCACTGGAAGGTGCTCTTCTGGTGCACCCTGATCATTATTTTCGACGGTTACGACCTGGTGATCTACGGCGTGGTTCTGCCGCTGTTGATGGACCAGTGGAACCTCAATCCCTATGTCGCCGGTTTGCTCGGCAGCAGTGCGCTGTTCGGCATGATGTTTGGCGCCATGGGCTTTGGGATGCTGTCCGACAAACTCGGGCGCAAGAAAACGATTCTGATGTGCGTGGTGCTGTTCAGCCTCACCACGGTCATCAACGGCTTCGCCACCACGCCCTGGCAGTTCGGCATTTTGCGCTTCATAGCCGGCCTGGGCATTGGCGGGGTCATGCCTAATGTGGTCTCGCTGATGAGCGAGTACTCACCCAAGAAGAGCCGCAGCACGCTGGTGGCCCTGATGTTCTCCGGCTATGCCGTGGGTGGCATGATGTCGGCCGGTCTGGGGATCTGGATTGTTCCCAACTATGGCTGGGAGATCATGTTCTACCTGGCGGTGATTCCGCTGCTGTTGTTGCCGCTGATGCTCAAGTTTTTGCCGGAATCAGTGGCGTTCCTGATGGCGCAGAAGCGTGAAGGCGAGGCTCGTGACATCCTGCAGAAAGTGGCGCCCATTCATGAAATCAGCGAGATGGACCGTCTGGTGGTGCCTCCCACTACCGAGAGCAAGGCGCCGGTCCTGGAACTGTTCCGCGGTGGGCGTGCCTTCAGCACCAGCATGTTCTGGGTTGCCTTCTTCTGCTGTCTGCTGATGGTCTATGCCCTCGGCTCCTGGCTGCCGAAGCTGATGTCCATGGCGGGTTACGCCCTGAGCTCCAGCCTGATGTTCCTGATGGTGCTGAACATCGGCGCGATCATCGGCGCCGTGGGCGGCGGCTGGCTGGCGGACCGGTTCTCCCTGCGTTCGGTACTGGTGAGCTTCTTCATTCTGGGCTCGGTCTCGCTGACGATGTTGGGCTACGAGAACCCGATGTGGTTCCTGTATACCCTGATGGGCATTGCCGGTGCCACCACCATTGGTTCTCAGATTCTGCTGTACGCCTACGTGGCGCAGTATTACCCGACCAGTATCCGGTCTACCGGTCTGGGTTGGGCATCCGGCATCGGCCGTAACGGTGCCATCGTCGGGCCCATGCTCGGCGGCACCCTGCTGGCGCTGGCCTTGCCGCACCATATGAACTTCCTGGCACTGGCCATTCCCGGCGCCATTGCCACGGTTGCCATTGCCCTGGTGGGCCGCCGCTTCAGTGCGCGGCGCCTGCCCTCTGAAGGAGACGCCGGCCTGGCAACCAGTAACTGATTTTGTGGAGCGTTGATGCGACCCTGAGGGTGAGAGTCAGTCGAACCCCTCTTTTGCCCCGGCACGTTTGTGTCCGGGGCCTTTTTTTTGCCTTTGTTCCGCCATCTCAAAATCAATAACAAGGATCTGCACATGCCCCAACTGTTCCGAGATATATCGTTATCTGCCGTTGCGGCCGGCTTTCTGGCCGTACTGGTTTCCTATGCCGGACCCCTGGCGATTTTCTTCCAGGCCGGTGCCGCCGCTGATATTTCTCCGCAGATGATGACCTCCTGGGTCTGGGCCATTTCCCTGGGCGCCGCGATTTCCGGGATCGTGCTGTCGCTCTGGCTCAAGGCCCCGGTGGTGACCGCCTGGTCGGCTCCCGGTACCGCACTGCTGGTGTCGCTGTTCCCGGAGCTGTCCCTGAACGAGGCGGTGGGCGCCTACCTCACTGCGGCGGTGATTATTTTTATCATCGGGGTGTCCGGCACCTTCGATGCGTTCGTTCGGGCGATTCCCAAGGGTGTCGCCGCCGGCATGATGGCCGGCATCCTGTTCCAGTTCGGCGTCGGCGCCTTTACCGCCATTGAGTCCACCCCTGCGCTGGCCATCGGCATGCTGCTGGCCTACGTGGTGTTCCGCCGGCTGGTGCCGAAATACACGTTGGTGTTGCTGTTGATCGTCGGCGTGATTCTGGCGGTGGTGCTGGAGGGTGCGTCCCTGGCCGGCGTGCGGGTGAGCATGGCGATACCGCAATTCATCACGCCGGAGTGGAACCTCGGGGCTACTCTCAGCCTGGCAATTCCCCTGGTGCTGGTCAGCCTGACCGGGCAGTTTCTGCCGGGCATGGCCATCCTGCAGGGGGCCGGCTACAAGGTGAAGGCCCAACCGGTGATTGCGGTCTCCAGCCTGGTGTCCCTGCCCATGGCAGTTTTCGGTGGCATCACCACCGTGGTTGCCGCGATTACCGCCGCCATCTGTACCGGCAAGGATGCCCATGAAGACCCGGATAAACGCTACGTGGCCGGGGTGTTCAACGGAGTGTTCTACCTGGTCGGAGGGCTGTTCGCCGGCACCATCGTGGCGCTGTTCACTTCGTTACCGGCGGCGTTCGTGGCGGTGCTGGCGGGCCTGGCGCTGCTCGGTGCCATCGCCAACAACCTGTTTGCGGCGCTGGAAGAGGCCAGTCATCGTGAGGCGTCGTTGATCACCTTCGTGGTGACTGCCTCGGGGTTGTCGTTGTTCGGGTTGTCCTCGGCGTTCTGGGGCGTGGTGATCGGGTATGGGTGTTATCTGGTGCTGAATGGCAGGAAGTAGTGCGAAGGCTAAAATGGGGTCAGATGAAGGCTTTCATCAGACCCCAGGTTCAGGTCAGGCTTCGGTGGTTAAAGTCGGGGTCAGATGAAGGCTTTCATCAGACCCCAAGTTCAGGCCCGAACCCAACTCCGGGGTCAGAAGAACGCCTTCTTCTGACCCCTCTTTCACATCGGGGTCTGATGAATACCTTCATCTGACCCCATCTTCACCGGTGATCAGGCCTCCTGCAGCGCCTGAACCACCGCCTTCGCAGCCCCCTCGGAAGAGGCCGGGTTCTGCCCGGTGATCAGCTTGCCGTCCACCACGATGTGCGGTGCCCAGTCGTCTCCGCGGGTGTATTCCCCGGCGTTGTCCTTGAGCATGTCCTCCACCAGGAACGGCACAATATTGGTCAGCTGTACCGCATCCTCCTCGGTATTGGTAAAGCCAGTGACCTTCCGGCCGCCGACAAGGTTCTGCTCCGGCTTGATGAACACGTTCTTGAACACGGCCGGGGCGTGGCAGACTGCACCGATGACCTTGTCCTGATCGTAGGCTTTCTTGATCAGGGCGATGGAGGTCTCGTCGTTGGCCAGGTCCCACAGCGGGCCGTGACCGCCGGGGTAGAAAATGGCGTCGTACTCGTTCATGTCGACGTCGCCCAGCTTCTTGGTGCTGGCAAGCATTTCCTTGGCGTGGGCGTCCTTCATGAAGCGTTCGGTGGTTTCGGTCAGGGCGCCTTCGGCCTCACTGTTCGGGTCCACCGGCGGCTGGCCGCCCTTGGGAGAGGCGAGGGTGATCTCGGCACCGGCGTCCTTGAAGACGTAGTAGGGCGCGGTGAACTCTTCGAGCCAGAAACCGGTCTTGTGGCCGGTATCGCCCATTTGATCGTGTGATGTCAGAACCATCAGGATCTTCATAAACGTTGGTACCTCTCGTTTGGGAATGAATGACCGCGTTTATCCGATCTACCATGGGAAATGGTATCGGACCGGTCCGGATTCAACCGGGCATACGTAAAATCCCGGGGGGCAGATCTGAAATGGCTATACTGGAGAGTGGCCGCAAGCAGATAACTGTCTGTTCTGACCTGCAATATTTCCGGAAAGGACGCTCTTGATGCGACGTATCCTGACTCTCCTGTTGTTGCTTATCGCCGCACCAGGCATGGCCCAGCAGGGCACCGAAACCATTGAACCGCTTTCGGTAACGGTAGGGGTGAACCACGCCCCGCCCTATCGGGTTATCGAGGCCGATACCAAAAGCGGCCTCTACGTTGAAATTTTTGAAGAAATTGCGGATCTCCTCGGTTGGCAGGTGCATTACCGGGAAGCACCGTTTCGCCGAGTGCTCAGGATGACGATCCAGGGCGAGGTGGACATCATGCTCGGGCCTTTGCGCACCGAGGCGCGGGAGGATCAGTTGGTGTTTGTGGCGCCGGCCTTTCCGCCAGAACGTCGCCTGTTTTTCTACCTCAACGATAATGATCGAATCGAGCGTTACTCGGACCTGTACGGCAAACGCATCGGGGTTCTCGAGGGAGCTCGCTACTTCAACCGGTTCGACAATGACGAAAACCTGTTGAAGGAGCCGGCACCCCGCTATGAGAATCTGATGCTTATGATGGCGAGGGACCGGGTCGATGTGGTGATCGCGCCGGAACTGGTCGGCCTGTACACTGTCCGACAACTGGATCTGGCAGCCAGGGTGTCGCCGTTTTTCGTACCCGGGGAGCGCTCCTGGATCGCTGTGGCCAAGAATTCGCCGGCCCTGGCTTACGCCGATGACATCCGCGCTGCGCTGAAATTGATTGAAATGAACGGAACCCACGAATCCCTGGTGCTGAAATACCTGGGAAACAACGCCCAATGACTCCGGATCACAATGACCTCTGGTTCCTGCCTCTCGGCGGCACCGGTGAAATCGGCATGAACCTGAACCTTTACGGCCACGATGGTCGGTGGCTGATGGTGGATTGTGGCGTCACCTTCCCGAAACCGGGCCGGATTGCCGCCGATGGCACCGTGCACCACCGCGGCGAGCCGCCGGTTCAGATGGCGGATCCTGCCTTTATCGCTGATCGTCGCGAACAGCTCGCAGGCCTGGTTATCACCCATGCCCACGAGGATCACGTCGGAGCGGTGCCCTACCTGTGGCCCATGCTGCAATGTCCGGTCTACACCAGCCGGTTCACCGCCGAGATCCTGCGACGGAAGCTGGCGGAATTCGACCTGCTGCACCGGGTGCCCATCATCGAGGTCAATACCGGTGAGGAAAAGCAGATCGGTCCGTTCAGTGTGCAATGGCTGGCCCTGACTCATTCCATTCCCGATCCCAATGCCCTGATGATCCGCACGCCCTTGGGCAACATCTTCCACAGCGGTGACTGGAAGCTGGATGACCAGCCCCTGGTTGGCCATGGTTACTCGCCCAAGACCTTCACCGATCTGGCCGAGGAAGGGGTGGCTGCCATGGTCTGCGATTCCACCAACGCCACGGTGAAGGGGCATTCCCTGTCCGAGGCGGCCCTGCACAAGGGGCTTCTGGATGCTGTGCGCAGCGCCGAAGGCCGTGTTGTGGTGACCTGCTTTGGCAGCAACATTGCCCGCCTGCACACCCTGGCGGGCATCGCCCGCGAAACCGGGCGTTACATGGGACTGCTGGGGCGCTCCCTGATCAACATGAGTGGTGCCGCCAAGGCAGCGGGAATCTGGGACCGGGCCGATGAACTGATCAATCCTTCCCACCTCGGCTACCTGCCCCGGGAAGAGGTGCTGGCGGTGGCGACCGGCAGCCAGGGCGAACCCAGAACCGCGCTTCAGCGGCTGGCGATGGGCACCCATCCGGATTTCGAACTGGAGGCTGGCGATACCGTAATTTTCAGTGCCCGGGCGATCCCGGGCAACGAGGAGGCCATTGCAGCGCTGATCTCAAGACTGAATGAGCTGGGCGTCCGGGTGATCACCGCCGAAGACGCCGGCGTTCCCATCCACGCCTCCGGTCATCCGGCCCAGGAGGAACTGGAAACCATGTACCGATGGGTGAAACCCAACCTGGCGATTCCGGTCCATGGCGAGATGGAACACATGGAGACCAATGCGGATATTGCCCGGGCCTGCGGTGTGCCCCGTACCCTGGTGGGCCGCGACGGCGATCTGTTCATGATCCGGCCGGTGCCGGGCATCCGCCGGCAAGTGGTAGAAACCGGCCGGCTGGGTTGGGAAAAACGGGAGCTGGTGCGGGTTTACTGAAAGGTTTGCTGAGACGATAAAAGCCGTGGTGCTGAGCAAGCTAACCGGATAGACTCTGGCCATAACAGCCTCGTGAACAAGTCCAACTCAGGAGATACCTAACACCATGGCGATCTGGACCCGAACACCGAATCTTGAGCAAATGATGGAAGCCAGCCGGAAAACGGCTGTTGGCCACATGGGCATTGAATACCTCGAAGTCGGTGACAATTACGTGAAGGGCCGCATGCCGGTGGATGAGCGCACGGTCCAGCCGTTCGGTATCCTGCATGGCGGTGCCTCGGTGGTGCTGGCGGAAACCCTGGGTAGCATGGCCGCCAACTGTTGCCTGAAGGATCCCGGTACCGTTGCCGTGGGCCTGGACATCAACGCCAACCACATCCGTCCGGTCAGCAAGGGCTGGGTTTACGGAACCGCCACCGCCCTGCATATCGGCAGCGCCACCCAGGTCTGGGAAATCCGCATCGAGAACGAGCAGGGCAAGACTACCTGTATTTCACGCCTGACCATGGCGGTCACCAAGCGTCCCGGATAATCGGATTACGGGGCTGGTTGTGAAGGCTTGCTGGTGATCAGCCCCTGGTCGACGAAGTCCTGCAAGATGATGTCAAAGCTGCCATCCGGCACTTCTTTCTTGATGCGATAGGTGTTGCCGGCATGGTCATCGGGTGAGGTCATCAGGTCGATCAGCCGGTAGGGCTCCAGCAGCGATTTGTCCGCTTCCCGTACCAGCAGAACCTTGGGTTTGAGTTTGTGGCCGGGGTGCGTCTCGACCACGATTCCCACCTCACCGTTGTGCATCTGCACGATCGAACCGGGCGGATAGACTCCGATCATCTGGATAAAGGCCTCCGCCAGTTCCGAGTCGAACTGTGTGCCCCGATGAGTATGAATGATCTCCAGTGCCTGCATGGAGGCCCGGCCCTTGTCATAGATCCGGTTGCTGGTGATGGCGTCGTAGGTGTCCACCAGACCGACCATTTTCGCAAACAGCGGAATCTGGTGGCTCTCCAGCCCGCGCGGATAGCCGGAACCGTCCATCCGTTCATGGTGGCTGAAGGCTACGTCCACTGCCGTCGCCAGGGCATTGCTGGTGCCCATGAGGATGGTGCGGCCGTGATTGGTATGTTCCCGCATAATGCTGAATTCGTCCGGAGTCAGCGCGCCGGGCTTGTTCAGGACCCGGTCCGGAATCCGGGTCTTGCCAACATCGTGCAGCAGCCCGCACAAGGCCAGGTTGCGGATTTCTCCTTCCAGCAGTCCCAGGTGCTTGCCAAACGCTGCAGAGAGAATCGACACGTTGATGCAGTGCTCGGCGGTGTATTCGTCCTGATTCTTGATCTTGGTGAGCAGCAACAGGGCATTCTCGTTTCTCAGAACGCTGTCCACGCAACTGTTGACCACTTTCCGGGCATTGTTCAGATCCAGGGTGCGCCCCAGACGAAGCCCGGCCATCAGGGATTTCGCGGTGTCTCTGGCTTCCTCGAAACGCATCACTGCCGGAACCATTTCCTCCGACATGCTCACCTTGTTGATGTAATTGACGCGCTTACGGGGCAGCTTGCTCCGGGACGGGGCCGCCGGGGGCTGCTGGGCCGGGGATTTCTTGCGCTTGCCGAACAGGCTGAAGCGTTTCCGGGCGGGTTGTTCTGATCGGGGGGCGGGTGCGGCCGCCTCGACGCGGCCTTCGATAAACACGAACTGGCATTGGGCCTGAAGGGCCTGCAGTTCGGACTTGTTCTGGATGACAAAGCCCTGCAGCAGGAAGTCGGTATCTTCCCACGGACGGTCCAGCCGGATCACGTGCATGCCGATTTCCAGGTCGGCAACGTCGATCCGGGTTTCAACGACTTCCTGGTGCCGTAGAGCCATGACGGAGTCCGCTTCTCTTTGATTCCTTTTTATTGCACCATTCTGGCCCTGATTGGTGAAAGTTTGGTCATCTGAAATGTAAAATCTCGTGAAACATCCGGTTTCCGGGATATGTTTGGCCTTCAGAGCGACATCAGCCCTCGCACCAGTGCCGCCGTTCCCGCCACTGCGGCAATCCCCAGGATGATCGGTCTCAGCCCTTCAAAAGGCATGCGGTTTACCAGTTTTCCGGACAGCAGGAAGCCGATGAGTACCCCTGGAAAGGTGGCCGCGAACAGTCCCAGCTCCCGAGTACCGAGATAGCCGGACAGTGCCAGGGCGGTCAGACTGAAGAAACTGGCAACCAGAAAGAACGCGGACATATTCGCCCGCACCAGTGGACCCTTCTCGTTCTGGTAGATCAGGGCAATCGGTGGCCCGCCGACGGCGGTAATGGTGCCCATATAGGTGGAAGCGGCACCGGCGATGGCGCTGTTGCGGGCATTGAGCCGGGGTTTGAGGCCGCCCACGCTCAAGGCGACACCGGCCAGGATCAGGATGCCGAACACCAGTTCAAACCCTTTCGGGGAAATCAGTATCAGGGTAATGCCCGCCAGGATCATGCCGGCAAACCCGCCGCCGATGGCAAAGCGCACCTGCCGGATTTCCAGGGCACCGCGGTTGCGGATCAGCATCAGGATGGTGAGCAGCGTCGCATTCAGCACCAGGGGCGCCGGCAGCAGGATAGGGCTGATCAGGAACAGCAGGGGCGCGGACAGGGTGCCGATACCATAGCCGGCAACCCCCTGAAGGCAGGCACCGGCGATAATGGCAAGGTTGGCCAGGACGAGCTGTGCCACGGAAAGGTCAAACAAGCCTTTTCATCCTTCTGAACTTGATACACTTTGGGGCTCCACAGCCAAACCGGAGCAAACCCACGAAATGATACCTGAGCAGTCAAACACCCTCTGCCCATGCGGCTCGGGGAGGACCTATGAACAATGCTGCGGCCCGTGGCACCGGGGTGAACCGGCGCCGTCGCCGGAAGCGCTGATGCGGTCCCGGTATACGGCATTTGTCCAGGGGCGGGCGGATTATCTGCTTGCGACCTGGCATCCCGATACCCGTCCCCCGGAACTGGGCCTGGAAAGGTCGCCGGACTGGGTGAATCTTCAGATCCTCGATAGCACGGAACAGGGTAGCAGGGGCAGGGTCCATTTTCGCGCTGTTTATCGTGCCGGTGACGGCTGGGGCTATCTGGAGGAAAACTCCGACTTTGTCCGGGAGGATGGCCGCTGGTATTACCTTTCCGGTCAGACCGAAGAAGGCCAGCTCAAACCCGGTCGAAACGATCCATGCCCCTGCGGCAGCGGGAAAAAGTTCAAGGCCTGTTGCCGGTAAGCCGTTTGTTCAAGGGCGCTCACCATCCGCCTTGTGGTAGATTGACGGGCCGGATAATGAGGAACCTATGAAAGCAGCCACACCCGAGACGACCAAGGGCGTTCTCTACGGCCTCGCGGCCTATACCATGTGGGGGTGCTTCCCCCTGTATTTCGCCCTGTTCGAGGGGGTGCCTGCCTGGGAGGTCCTGATCCACCGGGTGATCTGGTCCTGTCTGTTCCTTGCCATCGTGATCACGCTCATGCAGCGCTGGCAGCCGGTGAGGACCGCCCTGGCCCGACCCCGCAGGCTGGGCTTCGTGCTCGGCTGCGCCGTGTTCATTGCCCTGAACTGGGGCGTGTATATCTACGCGGTGGAAACCCGCCATGTGCTCCAAGCCAGCCTTGGCTACTTCCTCACGCCTCTGGTGAACGTGGCTATGGGGATGCTGATTCTCCGGGAAACCATTACCCGCCTGCAGGCCATCGCGGTGGTGCTGGCCGCCGTAGCCATCCTGTACCAGTTGTTCCTGTTGGGCATTGTGCCCTGGATCACCCTGACTCTGGCCTTTAGTTTCGGCACCTATGGCCTGTTGCGGAAGAAAGTGGAACTGGACGGGCTCTCCGGCCTGTTTGTGGAAACGCTCCTGCTGCTGCCCGTAGCCCTGCTGACCTGGGCCTGGCTTGGTAGTGAGGGCGTTTCCCACTTCTCCGACAGCACTGGCATGATGCTGTTGTTGCTGTCGTCCGGTATCGTCACCGCCATCCCGCTGCTGGCGTTCGCCGGTGCCGCCCGCCGCCTGCGGCTGGCGACGGTGGGATTTCTCATGTACATCAACCCGACCATCCAGTTCCTCATTGCCCTGTTTGTGTTCGAGGAGCCCCTGAGTGGTGAGAAGCTGGCCAGTTTTGTCATGATCTGGGTGGCGCTGGCCATCTATTCCTGGTCGGCCTGGAATGGGAGGAAAGCACCGCAATGAAACAGCCCATCACCGGTTATCACCGGGACGAAGAGAACCACTGGGTCGCCCAGCTTGCCTGCGGCCATAACCAGCATGTGCGCCATGACCCGCCCTGGGTGAACCGTCCCTGGGTCACCACCGAAGAGGGCCGTCGGTCCATGCTGGGTTTTGAGCTGGACTGCAAGAAATGCGATCAGGGCGCGCCGCCGGACGAGCAATCCTGATTGCGAAATTTCGTCAGTCATCCTGCGTCGCACTCTGCGCAGGCGTATTTGCGTTCGTAGCGGCGGTCCGCCCAGAGCTCGTATGCCGGTGAGGCGATCTGGTAGATCCCCGGCCAGAGCAGGGGTTTGAAGAGAAAGCCGAACGGTGTATGAGACCAGGCGCGTACGGTGGCGTGCAGGCCGGTAACCCACTCGCCGGTCCAGGTCATCAGGTGCAGGCGGCGCAGCAGCATCTCGTGGGGCGGCAGGATCAGGCTGCCGTTACGCTGCTGGTGGATATCCGCCAAAACCAGGTTACCTTTGTTCAGGCGCCTCAGCGCCCGGACCTCCCGGGCACACAACGGGCACTGGCCATCGTAGAAGAGAGTGTCATACCGGGGCTCCATCGAGTCCTCCTAGCGCGAGTATCTGGCGTCGGGCGTCCGCTTTCTGCTGTTCCAGTCTCTCCTTCAGGCCATCGACGGCCCCCGGAAGCGTTTCCGGTGCGCGCATTCTGAAGGCTTTGACCAGCTCGATCTGCACATGCAGGTCCTGGAACCGGCCATAGAGTTCCTGGCGGTACTTCAGAGCCTTGAGTGGCTGTTTCCAGCCCTTGGCATCCAGCTCCATCAGGTAGCGGATGCGCTTGAGCAGCTTCCGGAGCCGGTGAATGTCGTCATCCGGAGAGTTGTGGAGCAACTCGGCGGTACGTCTGTTGAACTCCCTTATACGGTTTTCTACCGCCTTCCGGATGTCTTTTGGTGTCAGCCGGCTGGCCAGTTTCCGGAACTGGCGGGAATGAATCTGATTGTCCCAGCGGTGCATGGCGTCCCGGTAGCGCTTGCTCCCAAGCCGTTTGACGAGGGCGTGGTGCTCCTGGTCTGCTTCGGTTTCTGCCCAGGTGCCGAGGGCAGTCTGCAGCTCGCTATTGTGTTCACAGAGTGCCGGTAGATCCTGCAGGAACACATGCAGGTCCCGGAGCCGGCTGGTGGCGCGTGCGTTACGCTTGAGTTGTCTGATCGATTGGTCCAGGGATTTGTCTCCGGTGACTTCCTCCACCGATTCGGTAATAGCCCGGCTGCGCCGGATGGCAATCCGGAACTGGTGCAGGAACTCATCATCCAGCCCTACCTTGACCCCCGGTTCCAGTTCCCGCATGCGCTGGAGCTGATGTGACAGCGCCTCGGGAATGTCGCGGCCGGGCTCGTCGCCGGTGGTCCGGGCCCGTTTTTTCCGTTTGCGGTCGAACTGCTGGTAGCTGAATTCCCTGGGCGTGAGGAAGGCTTCGAGCCGACCTTTGCTGGCCGCCATCTTGTGCCAGGGCTTGTCCGGTAACCCTATATGCACAAAGCCGGCCGTGGGCAGGTTTGCGGGTGGATGCTTTAGCAGGTGCTCGGCCAGTTCCAGCAGGGCGGGGTTATGGCCGATGAGGGTGACGGTCTCTTCCCCGTCGTCCAGGGCTTTGAGCCAGTGCAGGAGCCGCCGGTAGTCGAAGGTGTAAAGCTCGGGGGTGATGTGAACCCGGTTGTCGGGAAATCCTTCCGGAACAACGCCTGCGAGGGTCTGCTGTGCCCTGACTGCATCGCTGGCATGAATGGTGCCACCGAAGGCACCGCTGCGGACCAGTGCCCGGCCAAGCGGAGCGAGCTGGCTTTCGCCACGGCTGTTGAGCGGGCGCTGGTGATCGCTGAGGGCTTCATCCGCCCAGCTGGACTTGGCATGACGTACGAGAAACAGGTGCTTCATGGAAAAGTCCGAATTAAGGGAGTTCGATAATAGCCTAGTGCCTGTGTGGCATGATGTCGCAGGGCCTGCCGTTGATTTATGACAAAGATTGGCTCACGGCCGCTAGCAGGCTATGATGGACATGGACCCGAAATACCTTTTCATACCTATAAAAAACGGAAGCCAACACCATGAATTTACGCAAGTCTTTCTTTGCCGCGGTGGCTGTTGCGGCGTCGGCCTTCAGCGCGTCCGCGCTGGCACAGGAAACCTATACTCTGAGCCTGGCTCAGACCTGGGGGCCGAATTCACCGATCCTGGGGGAAACCACCGAGCACTTCGCTGATATGGTCGAAGCCATGTCCGATGGCCGGCTGAAAGTCCGGGTGGATGCCGCCAACAAGCACAAGGCCCCTTTCGGCATTTTCGACCTGGTGCGCACCGGTCAGTATGACATGGGCCACACCGCCTCTTACTACTACAAGGGCACCATTCCCAACGCCATGTACTTCACCACCATCCCGTTCGGCCTGATCGCCCCGGAGATGTACGCCTGGTTCTATCACGGCGGTGGCATGGAACTCATGCAGAAGGTCTACGAGCCCCATGGCCTGCTGTCCTTCCCCGGCGGTAACACCGGCAACCAGATGGGTGGCTGGTTCCGCAAGGAGATCAATTCCGTGGAAGATCTCCAGGGCCTGAAGATGCGTACTCCGGGCTTTGCCGGCGAGGTGATGTCCGAGCTGGGCGTGGCGGTCACGAACCTGCCGCCGGGTGAGCTGTACACCGCCCTTGAACGCAACACCATTGACGCCCTTGAGTGGGTGGGTCCGGCCCTCGATTTCCCGATGGGCTTCCATCAGATCGCCAAGTACTACTACTCCGGCTGGCAGGAGCCGGGCGCCGAGGTGCAGTTCCTGATCAACAACAAGACCTGGGAAAAACTGCCTGCGGACCTGCAGAACATCCTCAAGGTCGCCATGCGTACCGCAGCATATGACATGTACATCCAGAGTGTGCATGAGAGCGGTATTGCCTGGGACAAGATGCAGGAAGACTACCCGGACGTGACCCACAAGGTGTTCCCGCCGGAAGTCATCGAGGCCCTGCGCGAGACCACCGACCGTCTGCTCGCAGAAGCAGCGGAAAAGGATCCGCTGGCCAAGGAAATCATCACCTCCCAGCGTGACTACCTGAAGCAGGTACGCCCCTGGATCAATATCTCGGACAAGGCCTACCTGAACAGTGTTGCCGGCGAGTGATCGCCCAAAACGCTTAAGGTCCTGAAAACAAGGGGCGTCGGGGTTTCGGATTACCCCGACGCCCCTTTTTGTTTGCTACGCTTTCTGGAAAAATAGCGGGCTCACTTTTCGGGCAGGGCCGATGAAAAAGACACTGCTTTCTCTGAGTAATCTCACCAAACAGTTTGACGGCAAAACCGTTCTGGATTCCCTGAACCTGGACATCTACGACGGCGAATTCATTACCCTCCTTGGTCCGTCCGGCTGTGGCAAAACCACACTGCTGCGCCTGATGGCGGGCTTCGAACATCCCGATGCCGGCACGATTACTTTGTCCGGAGACGATCTGACCGGCACCCCGCCGGAACACCGCCCCCTCAATACCGTATTCCAGCATTACGCGTTGTTCCCGCACATGTCGGTATTCGACAACGTTGCTTACGGTCTGAAAATGGAGAAGCGGCCGAAGGAGGAGATTCGCGAGCGCGTCGAGGAGGCGCTGGCGATGGTGCAGCTGCAGGACTACATGCGCCGCAAGCCCCATCAGCTGTCCGGTGGCCAGCAGCAACGCGTGGCCATTGCCCGGGCGGTGGTCAAGCGCCCACGACTGCTGCTGCTGGATGAGCCGCTCTCGGCCCTGGATTACAAGCTGCGGCGCACCATGCAGGTGGAGCTTAAGCGGTTGCAGCGGGAGCTGGGCATCACCTTCGTGTTTGTCACCCATGATCAGGAAGAAGCCCTGTCCATGTCCGACCGGGTGGTGGTGCTCAAGGATGGATTGGTCCAGCAACTGGGTACGCCCAGGGAAGTTTACGAGCGCCCGGCCAACCTGTTTACCGCGCGCTTCGTCGGTGAAACCAATTTCTTTCCGGGCGAAGTGGAGTCGATCCATGACGGCTCCATCACGGTGGATGTGTTCGGCCTGAAACGGACCCTGCGCCGCCCGGATTTCCCGGTACGGGAAGGGCAGCCTTTGCACGTGCTGCTGCGGCCCGAGGATATTCGCGTGCTCGACCCGGCCGATGAGCAGGGCGTGGCCGGGAAGATTGTCGAGCGCAACTACAAGGGCAGCACCCTGGACTCGGTGATCCACCTGGAAGATGGTACCGAAGTACTGGCCAGCGAGTTTTTTGACGAGGATGATCCCGCCTTCGATTACCGGTTGGGAGAACCGGTGAAGGTGAGCTGGGTCGATGGCTGGGAGTGGTTGCTCCCGGAGGAAGCGGATGAATCTGTCAATGAGGATGCACTGACCGATGCCTAGCATTACCCGGCAGCCGTTCAGGACGGCGGTGCTGGTGCTGGTGTGGGGCTGGTTGCTATTCCTGGTGTTGGCGCCGAACCTGCTAGTGGTGGGTGCCAGTGTGATGACCCGGGATCCGGGAACATTCATCTCATTGCCCCTGAACCTGGATGCCTATCGGCAGCTGTTCGACCCGCTGTACCTGGAGGTGTTTCTGCACTCCCTCTACATGGCGGCGATGACGACCCTGGTCTGCCTGCTGATCGGCTATCCCTTTGCCTGGGCCCTGTCGAAACTGGGCAAGCAGCGCCAGTTGCTGCTGATTTTCCTGCTGATCGTGCCGTTCTGGACTAACTCACTGGTGCGTACCTACGCTCTCAAGATGCTGCTGGCCACCAACGGTCTGATCAACAGTGCCCTGATGGGCCTTGGCTGGGTCGATGAACCACTCCAGATGCTCTATACCGAGGGCGCGGTGATCATCGGTCTGGTCTATCTGCTACTGCCGTTCATGATCCTGCCGCTGTATTCAGTGTTCGATGACCTGCGGCAGGAGTTGCTGCTGGCCTCCCATGACCTGGGTGCCGGCCGCTTCGCCACCTTTATCCACGTGATCGTACCACTGACGCTGCCGGGCGTTCTGGCCGGTGTCATGCTGGTGCTGTTGCCGGCCATGGGGCTGTTCTTCGTGCCTGACATCCTCGGCGGATCCCGGAATTTGCTGGTGGGTAATGTCATCAAGAACCAGTTCCTGGATGCCCGGAACTGGCCGTTTGGCGCAGCCGCCAGCATCGTCCTGACCGTCACCATGGCCATCCTGATGCTGGCTCACCGCCTGAGCAAGCAGCGTATCGGCGAGGAGGGCGCGTGATGACCCGGTGGTTGCCAAGGGCCTATCTGGTGCTGGTCTACCTGCTGCTGTACGTGCCCATTGGCGTGCTGGTGGTGTTCTCGTTCAATGATTCCCGTAGCGGCTATACCTGGGGCGGCCTCAGCCTGCGCTGGTACCAGTCCCTGTTCAACAACAACGCCATGGTGGAGGCCATGTGGAACTCCCTGTGGCTGGCGCTTTCGGCGGCTACCGTGTCCACCGTTATCGGGGCATTGACGGCGCTGGCGCTGCACCGCTACCGGTTCCGGGGCAAGAAGGTGCTCAACGGCATGCTGTTCGTGGTGATGATGTCGCCGGAGATCGTGCTGGCAATCTCGCTGCTGGCGCTGTTCCTGCTGGTGGGCATCCAGCTCGGCTATGTGTCACTGCTGCTGGCCCATGTCACCTTCTGCCTGCCGTTTGTGGTGATTACGGTCATGGCCCGGTTGAGCGGCTTCGACGAGAGCCTGCCCGAGGCAGCCCGGGACCTTGGCGCTTCCGATTTCACCATGACCCGGACGGTACTGATTCCGGTCATCATGCCGGCGCTACTGGCGGGCTGGCTGCTGGGGTTTACACTGTCACTGGACGATGTGGTGGTCAGCACCTTTGTCAGTGGCCCCAGTTATGAAATTCTGCCCCTGCGCATCTACTCCATGGTGCGGGTGGGGCTCAAGCCCGAGGTGAACGCCCTGGGCACGCTGTTGCTGGTGTTTTCACTGGTTATGCTGATGTTGTCGCAATGGATTCTTACAAGGAGCAAACGATGAAGAAACTCGCACTGGCCGGCCTGCTGGCTGTAGGCCTGACTGGCTGCAGTTCCGAGGAGCCGAAGGTTCTCAACCTGTATAACTGGTCCGAATACATGCCGCAGGAAGTGCTGACGCGCTTCGAGGAAGAGACCGGCATCCAGGTGGTCTACACCACCTACGACAGCAACGAAGCCATGTATGCCAAGCTCAAGCTGCTGGATGACAGCGCCGCCTATGACCTGGCCGTGCCTTCCACCTACTACGTGAGCAAGATGCGCCAGGAAGACCTGCTGATGCCCATTGATCGCAGCAAGATCGAGGGCTTTGACAACCTGGATCCGGAGCTGACCAACCTGGACATCGACCCGGACAACAAGTTCAGTATTCCCTACCTGTGGGGCACTACCGGCCTTGCCGTGGACACTGCGGATATCGAAGGCGAGCCAGTGACCGCCTGGGCCGACCTGTGGGATGAGCGTTTTGAAGGCCGGGTGATGCTTACCAACGACATGCGGGAAGTCTTCCACGTTGGCCTGCGGGTGCTGGGCTACTCCGGTAACAGCACCGATCCGCAGCAGATCGAGGAAGCCTACGAAAGGCTCACCGAGCTGATGCCCTCCGTGCGTACCTTCAATTCCGATGCGCCCCGGGTGCCCTACCTGGAAGGCGAGACCGATGTCGGCATGATCTGGAGCGGAGAAGCGGTGATGGCCGAGGAGACCATGCCATCCCTGGAGTACGTCTATCCGGAAGAGGGCATCATCGCCTGGCTGGACAGCTTCGTGATTCCCAAGAACGCCAAGAACCCGGAGGCCGCCCACCAGTTCATCAGCTTCGTGCTGCAGCCGGAGATCTCCGCATTGATCAGTGAGGAGATCGGCTACGCAACCCCGAACCTGGCCGCCCGTGAGATGCTGCCGGATGACGTGGCCAATAACCGTGCCAGCTACCCGACGCCTGAGGACATGACGAATGCCGAGTTCCAGGTGGATATCGGAGACGAGGCGCTGCAGGTGTACGCCAAGTACTGGGAGATGCTCAAGTCCGGGCGGTGATGTCAGTCCGGTACACAAGTGAATCCGGAACGGAGGCCTCGGGCCTCCGTTTTTTTTGTGAATGGGGTTTCACAAAACTGACATACATGGTCTATACCTTCCTGATAACAACTGGTTAGCAAACTTGTTACCTACCGTTATCAGGAGAGACAAAGATCATGGGATCGCGCACCGCAAGGACATCCGCACTGCTTGGCTCCACCTTCCTGGCTGCTGTCACTTTTTCCGGCAGCCTGCTCGCTGAAGAGCTGCGACTGATTACCTGGGGCGGTTATGCCCCGGATGATGTGGTGGCCCAGTTCGAGGAAGAGACCGGAATCGATGTGAAGGTCACTCTCTCCAATAATGAGGACATGATCTCCAAACTGCGGGCCACCGGCGGTGCCGGCTTCGACCTGGCCCAGCCCAGCCAGGACCGGATCATCGGCGTTCAGCGCCAGTTCAATATCTACAAGCCCATCGATTTCAGCCGCGTCAACACCGATCAGCTGCAGCCCTCCATGGTCAAGGCGACCCAGGACTCCACCGAGCTTGATGGCAAATTCTACGGTGTGCCTTCGGTCTGGGGCACCAGCGGCCTGATCGTCCACCGTTCGGTGGCGGATACGGTCACCGATTACACCGACCTGTGCGACCCGGCGGTGACCGGCAAGGTCAGTTACCGTCTCAAGCGTCCAACCCTGATAGGTTTTGCCTTTGCCATGGGCATGGATCCCTTTGAAGCCTATAACGACCGTGACGAGTACGAGTCGATCCTGGCGAAAGTGGAAGACAAACTGATCGACTGCAAGAGCAACGTGAAGACCTACTGGACCGGCGGCGACCAGCTGCTGGCGCTGTTGCGCACCGGTGAGGTGACCGCGGCCATGGCCTGGGATGCCGGCGGCTGGAAACTGAATGCAGAGAACCCGGAGATCCGTTTCGTGGCCCCGGATTCCGGTGCCCTGGGCTGGATCGATACGTTTGCCATTCCCCGCCGCAGTGAAAACGAGGAAGCCGCCTACAAGTGGATCAACTTCGTGATGCAGCCGGAGATCGCCGCCCGGATCACCAACGCCTCGGGTAACTTCACTGCTTCCAAAGGCGCGGACGAGTTTGTCCGGGCGGAGCTGCGGGATGCCTACCGGGCCAGCTTCAATGACCAGGCGATCAACAACATCAAGTGGTATCCGCCGGTACCTCCCGGACTGGAGACCCTGGAAGGGCAGGTGCTGGACCGCGTCCAGGCAGCGAACTGATCTCCATGGGGATCGAGTCCGACCTGTTCTGCTTGAACCTGGTCCGCCGCTTTGGCAGCAATGCCGCGGTGGACCATGTTTCCCTCGACGTGCCCGCGGGCACGTTTTTCTCGATTCTGGGCCCCTCGGGCTGCGGCAAGACCACGTTGCTGCGACTGCTGGCGGGTTTTGACCGGCCCGATGAGGGTGATATCCACATTCGCGGCGCCCGCATGAACGATGTGCCCCCGAACCGGCGCCCGGTCAACATGGTGTTCCAGCACCTGGCCCTGTTCCCGACCATGTCGGTGGGAGACAACATCGGTTATGGCCTGAAGCGCCAGAAAGTACCGGCCGCAGAGCGGCGCACGCGGATCGCCCGGGTGCTGGAGCAGGTGGGCCTGCCCGGCATGGAAAACCGGAACCCGGGCGAACTCTCCGGTGGCCAGCGTCAGCGTGTAGCCCTGGCCCGCTGCCTGGTGCTGGAACCGACCCTGTTGTTGCTGGACGAACCCCTGGGGGCCCTGGATCTGAAACTGCGGGAGCAGATGAAGATCGAACTCAAGCATCTGCAGAAGGCCTTTGGCACCACCTTCGTGTACATCACCCACGACCAGTCCGAGGCCATGGTGATGTCGGATCAGGTCGCCGTGATGAAGGATGGCCGGTTTGACCAGGTGGCCCCGCCGGAAGAACTCTACCGGGAACCGGCCACCCCCTTTGTGGCCGGGTTTGTCGGGGATAACAATCGCCTCACCGGCGAGCTTGTAGCCGTGCAGGACGGGTTGGCGGAACTCCGACTGGATGATGGCAGTATGGTCCGTGGCCGGCTCGGTCAGAGTTCGCCGCCCATCGGTGAGCGGGCGGACCTGTTCATTCGCCCGGAATCCCTGGTACTGGGAGGAGATGCGCTGAGGCCCGATTACTCGGCACTCCGGGCATCGGTCACCGCCACCCTGTTTGATGGCGCCAACAGTCGCCTTGAGGCCGACAGCGCCGGCCAGACTCTGTATGCCCGGTTGCCCCAGGACGGCTCGGCGCCTCGATTGCGAGAGGGTGCCAGTGTCCAGCTGGCCTGGGACCCGATGCTGGCACGGGTGTTTGCCCCGGGGGCTGCATGAACGCCAGTGCCGGTCGCCTGTCCCTTTGGTTGCTGCTCACACCCTTCCTGCTGTGGATTGTGTTGCTGGTACTGGTGCCCCACCTGCAGATGCTGCGGGTCTCCTTCCAGGTCCGGGAGAGCTGGGACACGCTGGCGTGGGGGCTGGAGCAGTACCAGAACTTCTTTACCGAATCCTATTACTGGCGCACCTTTGTCCGAACCGGCGTGATGTCGCTGTTCACCACGTTTCTCACCCTGCTGATTGCTTTTCCCATTGCCTGGTACATCGCGAGGCTGGCGCGGGGCCGTGCCAAGGGTTTGCTGTTTCTGGCGTGCCTGGTGCCGTTCTGGGCCAGTGAGCTGGTGCGTACCTACGGCTGGATGATCCTGCTGCGGGAGAGTGGCCTGTTCAGTTCCTGGCTGCAGGCCCTGGGCTGGGCGGATGGCCCGGTGGAAATGCTCTACAACGATGTGGCGGTGATCATCGGCCTGGTCTATAACGGCTTGCTGTTCATGGTGGTGCCCCTGGTCACTACCCTGGACGGCATGGACGAGAACCTGGTGGAAGCCGGTTACGACCTCGGGGGCAACCACCTGACCGTGCTGCGCGAGGTGGTGGTGCCCTGGGCAATGCCGGGCATTGTCTCCGGCTGCATCGTGGTGTTCATGCTGACCCTCGGCAGCTACCTGACCCCCATCCTGATGGGTGGCAAGGACAGTGCCTGGTTCACCGGGCAGATCTTTACCCAGTTCATCACCCGGTTTAACTGGGAGCAGGGCGCGGCCCTCGGTGTTCTGCTGCTGGTGCTTTCGTCACTGATCGTCTGGCTGGGCCTGAAACTCTCCGGCCAGTCCCTGCGCAAGGTCATGGGGTGACGGCATGATCCGGTCTGTTCCCCGCTCCCGCTGGTTTGATGGCCTGTACCTGGCCTATCTGGTGGCGTTTTTCGTCTACCTGGCCCTGCCACTGACGGTGACGGCGGTGTTTGCATTCAATGATGCCCCGTTTCCGTCCCTGCCCTGGAAGGGCTTTACCCTGGATTGGTACCTCGCGGACGGTTCTGGTGGTCGCACCGGCCTGTTCCACGATGACACCCTGTTGTCCGCGCTCTGGGTGAGTACCAAAATCGCCTTCTGGGTGACGGTGGTCAGCGTTGCCCTGGGATGCGTCAACGCGGTGCTGTTCGAACGTCTGGAGTTTCGCGGCAAAGAATTCCTGTACCTGCTGATGCTGCTGCCGCTGGTGATTCCGGGAGTGATTCTGGGCGTGTCGATCCTGGTGTTCTACAGCGGCATGGCCAATGATGCCTCCCGGCTGTGGGGTGTCGAGCTGGATGTGTTCCGGCCGGGAATGACACTGGTGGTCATGGGCCAGGTGACCTTCATTGCCACGCTCGCCACCCTGGTGATCGCCGCCCGACTGCGCAAGTTTGACCGGCAACTGGAAGAGGCGGCGCTGAACCTGGGCGCCACACCCGTGGTGGCCTGGTTCACGGTCACGCTGCCGTGGCTGTTGCCATCGATTCTCGGGGCAGCGGCGATGGCGTTCCTGATGTCGTTCGAGAACTTCAACACCACGGTCATGCTCACCGGCAGTGATACGCCGCTGACGGTGGCGCTGTTCAACCGCCTGCGGGAAGGGTCGACGCCGGTGCTGAATGCGGTGGCGCTGTTGCTGATGGTGGGCTCGGCGTTGCTGGCGGTGATGGCGATGGGCAGGTCCCGGGATAACGCCTGATGGCGCTATCCCGGACGGGATGGGGCGCTATACCACCAGAACCGGGCACTTGGCGTGGGATGCCACCCGGTGGGATACACTGCCCAGGAACATGCCGTCCTTGTCGCTGTTGGTGCCCTTGGTGCCGACCACAATCAGGTCGGCTTCCTTGTCCTGGGCGAACTTGATGATCACCCGTGACGGCCGTCCGGCCTTCACAAAGCCCCGGACCTTGGTCGCGCCATGTTCCTTCGCCAGTTCCTTGGCATGGTTGACCACGCCCTTTGCATACTCTGAGAGTACTTTGTCCGGGATGTCCATATCGGCCGGACGGCCGATCGACAGCGATGCCTCGAACAGGCTGTGGTGTTTGTACACGCAGAGGATGTAGATCTCGGCCTCGGGAATCAGTCTCTGGAGATCGATGGCTTTGTCCAGCGCCTTCAGCGAGGTCTTGGAGCCGTCCACCGCGACCAGGATTCTTTCGAACATGAGTGTCTCCTTAGCGACCCTTGAGTCTCTCCATTAATCCCTGAATGCCACGTCCCGCAGGAACAGGGCGATGTCAGGGAAGGCAATTATCAGACCTGCGGCCGCTACCAGCATGAAAATGAACGGTGGTGTTCCGCGAATCACTTCGAGGTAGGGCCGTTTGAAGATCGCGATGGCTGTGAAAATGTCGCAGCCAAAGGGCGGTGTGGCTGAGCCGATGGCAACTTGCAGGGTAATCAGTACACCGACCAGTACCGGATCCAGCCCGGTGGATTCGATGGCTGGGGCAAAGATCGGAGTCAGTACCAGGATGACCACGATGGGATCCACAAACATGCAGGCAATGAAGAAGGCCACACAAATGGCGATCAACACGCCCACCGGGCCGGCTTCGTTCACGCCAACGGCTTCCAGAATGCTCTGCGGAATCTGGGCAAAGGAAATAATCCAGGAGAAACCGTTACCGACCGCCACCAGGATGAACACCACCGCGGTGATCAGGCCAGTGGACTTGGCGATGCGCCACACATCGGGCAGTTTCAGCGAACGGAAGACCACGAACTCCAGAAGGAAGGCATAGAGCACGCACACTGCAGCCGCCTCTGTGGGACTGAAGATGCCGCCGTAGATACCGCCAACAATGATGACCGGGAAGAACAGGGGCCAGAGTGCGTCGCGCACGGAAACCGCCCGCTGCCCCCAGCTCGCCTTCTCTTCGGTGGGCACATTGTTCTTGTAGGCGTAGATCAGGCAGTAGATCGAAAACATGAACAGGATCAGGATGCCCGGGCCGATGCCGGCAATGAACAGCTCGGCGATGGAGGTCTCGGAGATGACCCCGTAGATGATCATGCCGATACTGGGCGGGATCAGGAACGCGATATCACTGGCGTTGATGATCAGTGCCAGGGTGAACGGGTCCGAGTAACCGGCCTTCAGCATCTTCGGACGCAGCGGGGAACCCACCGCCACCACGGTGGCTTGGGTCGAACCCGAGACCGCGCCAAACAGTGTGCAGGAGGTGGCTGTACTGATCGCCAGGCCACCCTTCACATGGCCGATAAAGGCCATGACCATGTTGATCAGTCGATCCGCAGACTGGCCGCGGGTCATGATATCTGCGGCGAGAATGAACATCGGTACCGCAATCAGCGACGCCGGCCGGATGCCACCCATCATCTGCTGGATGAAGGTGCCCATCTGGCCGAAGCCGTCAAACATCATTACGAAGCCGACTACCGCGCCGGTAATCAGCGGAACCATCATCGGGAAGCCCAGCAGCAATAACCCGATCATGATCACCATCATTATAGTTGCCATGATTTCTTATCCTTACCTGAGTTCAGCTGCGGGGTTCATACTTCCGATTCGGTATCGGCATAACCATCAACGACACCCGTGGAGAGATAGACATCCTTGCTGGTGAAGTTCTTGATGGCGGTGAGGAAATACTGGATACCGGTGATGGCAAAACCTACCGGAGCCCAGATATAGATCCACCAGATCTCGAACCCGAGGGCAGGCAGGATCCGGCCACGGTCGTAGAGTGTCTCGATGTAACCATAGGAGTGGTAACACAGGAAAAACATCACCACCGAGGTAAACAGGGCAATGATGATCATCAGCACCTTCCGACCCTTGGTGGGGATCGCGTCATAGACGGCGGACATCCGGATATGGCGACCATGGCGGGCCGCATACCCAATGCCGGCAAAGGTGATCAGGATAATGAGAATTCGGTTGATTTCTCCGGAGAAGAAAAGGCCTTCACCGAAGACATACCGTGCGATCACGTTCACGCAGGTATTGATAGCCATCAGGATAACGCCCAGAGCAAGCATGACCGCTTCAATCTTGCTTATCCAGACATCAATGGTTCCCAGAAACCCGGGCAGGCCTGACTCGTAGGAGCCGGTGTCATCTTCAAGATCCGGGGAATTCTCGGACATGGGGTGCGCTCCAGAACATTCTGCCCCCGGCCGGAGGGGGGTCGGCGGGGCGGGATTAAAACGGAGTCCCGCCGGCGGCAGCCGACGGGACTGTTTCCTTCAGATCAGTCGTTCTGAACTTCTTTCAGGTCTTCCTTGAACTGGTTCAGCAGTTCTTTGCCGCTTTCACCAGTCATTTCGATGAACTTGTCTTCTACCTGCGGCGCTCGGGCCTTGAAGGCTTCGATCTGCTCATCGGTCAGGCGGGTAACGGTGACCTCGTCACTGTTGGCCTTGATCTTCTCCAGGGCTTCCTCGGCCAGACCGTCAATGTGCACGATGATCTCTTCGAAGGCGAAGTCCGCGGCGTCCTGAACCAGCTTCTTGTCTTCGTCAGACAGGCCGTTGTAGAAATCCTGGTTGGCCATCATGGCAGTGGTGAACCAGCCGTGGCCGGTGAAGACCAGGTTGGGGGAGACCTCGTACAGACCGCCGGACTCGATCCAGAAGATCGGGTTTTCCTGGCCCTGGATCATGTTGGTCTGCAGGGCACCGTAAACCTCACCCCAGGGCAGCGGGGTCGGAGTCGCGCCGAAGGCGGAATAGGTCTCGGACAGAAGCGGGTTGGTCATGACCCGGATCTTCTTGTTGTTGAAGTCCTCAGGCTTGGTGACGGGCTCGTCCACAGTGACGACCATCTCGCCTTCCGGGTACATCTTCAGCAGTTCCAGGCCTTTCTCGGAGTAAAGCTCCGGGAAGTCCTCGTTGATCGCTTCACTCTCACGGAAGAACTCGATCACGGTATCCATGTCGGTGGGCATGAGATACGGGATGAAGAAGATCTGGGCTTCCGGGATCAGGGAGCCGGTGAAACCGGGGGACTGGTTTACGAAGTTCAGGATACCGGCCTGGGTCTGTTCCATGATGTCGTCAGACTCGCCCAGCTCGCCGAAGCGGTAAACTTGCAGGGTGTGGTCCGAGTTCTCTTCGATGTATTCCTTGAACTTGTAAGCGAATACGTCCTGAACGTCGCCTTCGTATTCTTCATGGGCATAGCGCCAGTTGGCGGCGTTTACGGCATTTGCCGCGGTCAGGCCGGCGAACGCCAGCGCTGAAATACCAGCCAGTTTCCTGAATTTACTCTTGCTGCTCATCGGGTTGTCTCCGCTCGTTATTTTACGTTAATCCATTGTTACGTTTATAAAGACTGGCAAAACAAAGTCGTTTTCGCAAGAAAATGGCGGAAATAAGCCAGCACCGGATACAGGTTTTAGCCGGATCGCAAGTGCATGAATTCAGGATGGATTCAGTTCTGAAAGGCAGGTTTCAACGAAGAAGGCGAATTCCCGCACCACGGTGTCGACACTGTTCTGGAGCCGGTGACCATCGGGCAGGACCAGGGTTGGGATCCGTTGCTCACGGGCCAGTTCCAGAACTGGCATTACCGGTACCACATCGTCATCCCAGCCGTGGATAATCCGGGTGTGTCTGGCCTGAATAGCGGGGCTGGATTGAGGGTATAGGGGCAATGCCAATGCCGGCGCCAGCAAGAAACAGCCAAGCACCGGAGACAGCTCGCTGGTACGTGCGCACACCCAGCCGCCCATGCTGGAGCCGGCCAGAATGGTCCGGGCCGGATCGGCGCCGGCAACCCTCATGGCTTGCTGCATCTGGGCCAGTCGCTCTGCCGGGTCCCTGGTGCTGCGGTGATCAACAGCCTCTGCCCGCACGCCTGTAAACTTCTCGGCAACCTGCTTCATCGCCTGGATCTTGGTGCCACCAGGGCCACTTTCCAGACCGTGGGATAGGAAGACAAAAAAGCGTTGGTCGGCCATGATTAATACTCCGTGACAGGGTTACAGGATGCGCGCGGTGCGTGAACGTTTGTCTCTGCCTCGAGAATCCTCAGTTGATTGAGGGGGCAGATTCAGTGCTCTGATCCCGGGTGGCGGCCAGGATGTCCAGGGCGTGGCGGCGTTTTGCCGGGTCGTAGATGTCCACCGTGAACATCAGCTCGTCCACTTCGACCGTCGCCAGCAGTTCGTCCAGCTGTTGGCGGATCGCGGTAGTATCCCCCAGCAGTTGCAGCCCGAGGAAATCCCGGACACTGGCTTCTTCGCCGGCATTCCACAGGCCATCCATGGTTTCCACCGGAGGTTTCATCCAAAGCGGCTGGCCCCGGAACAGCGCCAGGATTCTCTGGTAGCTGGTGGTCGCCAGGAAGCGTGCTTCTTCCACGGAATCCGCAGGTACCGCCGGTACGGCGAGCATGGCATAGGGCTCGGCAAGCTGATCCGAAGGCTGGAAATTGTCCCGGTAGACCCTCAATGCTTCCCGGTACAGTCGCGGAGCAAAATGACCGGCAAAAGCGTAAGGCAGTCCGCGCATGGCCGCCAGTTGGGCACTGTACAGGCTGGAGCCCAGCAGCCAGATCGGCACATTGGTACCCGCGCCGGGAATGGCCTTTACCGGCTGGCCGGGCTGTAACGGTCCCAGCAGGGTCTGCAGGCGAGCGACGTCTTCCGGGAACTGTTCGGCGCCCAGGCCGTCCCGGCGCAGAGCCCGGGCGGTTACCGGATCGGTGCCCGGAGCGCGACCCAGGCCCAGATCGATTCGGCCCGGATAAAGCGATTCCAGGGTTCCGAACTGCTCGGCAATCACCAGAGGCGGGTGGTTGGGCAGCATCACTCCGCCGGAGCCCACGCGGATGGTGGAGGTCTTGCCGGCAATATGGCCGATCAGTACCGAGGTCGCCGAGCTGGAGATGCCCTCCATGTTGTGGTGTTCCGCCAGCCAGAACCGGCTGAATCCGAGCTTTTCGGCGTGTTGGGCATAGGCGACGCTGTTCGCCAGCGTGGTGCCTACGGAATCGCCTTCGCGGACCGAGGCGAGTTCCAGCAGGGAATAGTCGGGATGTTTCGACATGGTGCTCCTCAAAGGTCCAGAACGACAGGCAGGTTTAACGGCTTATAGCTGCCCGTGCAGGTGCTGGCGTTCACGTGCAGGCAATTGCCCACTTGTTTCTGGCCATAGCTTTCATGGATGTGCCCGAAAATGTGGAGCCGGGGCGGCCGGGATTCAAGCACCCGGGCCAATTCCTCGCAGCCGACCGAGATGTCACCCGTGCCGCTGGGCACGGTGTCCAGGATGCCGGCGGCCGGGCCATGGGTGATCAGTACATCCAGTTTCTCGGGAATTCGCTCCCAGCGTTCGGCCAGCTCGGGCCCCCGCTCCAGGTTGAACGCCCAGTTGAAGAAAACCGGGGTCCAGGGGCTGCCCCAAAAGTACAGGCCTTCCAGCTCCAGGCCGCTGTCCTGAAGATAATGGGCGTTGGTCAGAAGCACCCGGGACTCTTCCGGTTCGTCCTGGAAACACCAGTCATGATTGCCGGCAATCAGGATCTTGTGACGGTGGGGCAGGCTGCCGAACCAGTCGTTCAGGTCCTCAAGATCATCCAGCGTGCCCTGGCCCAGACAGTCGCCGGCGTGGATCAACAGGTCGCCGTCGGGCACTTTTACCTGGCGATGCATGCCGTGGGTGTCGGAAATACAGACAATTTTCATGGTGGTCTCCCATTGGCGGCCTGTCGGGGCGCATTGGACAACAATCTACGATAGCATTTTCCCCTGCCCAATCCCCATTGATCCAGGAGTGCGCGTGCGACTGATCCTTAGCCGGAAAGGCTTTGATTCCTCTGCCGGGGGCTGTCCCAGCCCGGTGTTGCCCGATGATTTCCTCTGTGTCCTGCCGATTCCCGATCCGCTGTCGCAAATCCGTTATGACGACGTGTCTTTCGGGCCGCGCCGTCTGGGCAAGATTGCCCGGGACCTTTCCGGTGGACGGGTGCGGGGTGGTTCCGGGGCGCACCTGGATCCGGACCTGGTGGCCGGAGCCCTTTCGCGACAGCCGGGCTGGCGGCCTCTGCTCGGCCAGACGGGTTCGGCCCAGGGGCATCTGAGCAATCAGGGTGTGGGTGAGGGCGATCTGTTTCTGTTTTTTGGCGTATTCCGACGGGCTGAGGTGGTGCGCCGTCGCTGGCGCTTTGTGCCCGGTACCCGGCCCTTCCATGCCATCTGGGGCTGGTTGCACGTTGGCCAGGTGTTGTCCGTGGATGATCTGGCGCCGGAGACCTTGCCCTGGGCCCGGTACCACCCGCACTTTTACCGCGGACCGGACCCGGGCAACACTCTGTACCTGGCGTCGGACGGCTGGCGTTTGCCGGAACATGGCTCCCTGGTGCAGGGAAGTGGCGTGTTCCCGCGGCTTGCGGAGCAGTTGCTGCTGACCGACCCTCAGGCCCGGCTGGCCACACGATGGCGCCTGCCCGGGGAATTTTTTCCTGTCGGGGGCAAACCGGCGCTAAGCTATCATTCAAACCCGGATCGCTGGCGCCTGGATCCACCCTGGTGTTATTTGACCAGTGCAGCGCGGGGGCAGGAGTTCGTGCTGGACCTGGATGCCTACCCCGAAGTGCTGCCCTGGCTGGCCCGGTTGATAGGAACAGGCGCCGGAACTGATTACAAGGAAGCGGGCAATGGCTGAGACTTTTATCGGGGCTGTGGTCGAGCAGCTCAAGAAGAACCTCGGGGATACCGTCGATGCGGTTGGTGGCGGGGAGCTGGATTGGGGAGCATTTGCGATCCACGCTTTCAGCCAGTTGCTGATATCGGTGTTCTATGTCGCCCTGTTCGTTGGCGCCTACCTGATTGTGATCGGCCTGATCCGGCTGGTGGTTGGCAAGCGCCGGGCTGCCCATCCGTTATTCGGTCATGTGCGCACCGGGGTGCGTTACCTCATGGGCCTTGGCGCATTACTGGTGATTCTGGCCCAGTTCGGGGCGGGCGCCGCGTTCCTGGCTGCGATGGCGAAGGCTGCCCTGATGGCGCTCGGTTTCTTCGTGGCCTGGCTGGTGCTTGGCCGTCTGATCCGGGAGACGATGACCCGCTACCGGATGGATCCCTCGATCCGGCAGCTGGTGGAGAACCTGTTCTCGGTGCTGGCGGTCACTTTTGCGGTGGTCACGGTGGTTGCCCAATTCGGGTTCGACGTGGTCTCCATCGTGGCCGGGCTGGGTATCGTCGGTATCGCGGTGGGATTTGCTGCCCAGTCCACGCTGTCCAACTTTATCGCCGGTATCACCCTGCTGATCGAGCGTCCTTTTCGCATCGGTGACTGGGTGACGATCAACGGCCAGGATGGCAAGGTGGTGAAGATCGCCCTGCGTACCACCTGGCTGCGGACCCGGGATAACATCTTCACCATGATTCCCAACGACAGCGTGGCGTCCTCCGATATCATCAATTACAGCGCCGAGGGCGCGACACGACTGAATATTCCGGTGGGCATCGCCTACAAGGAGTCGGCACAAGCGGCCCGGGAGGTCATCATGCCGGTTTTGCGGGCGCACCCCGAGGCGCTGCAGTCGGCAGGCATGGAGCCCAGGGTGATGATGGAGAGCCTGGGGGATTCCTCGGTCAATCTGAAAGCACAGGTGTGGATCACGCCGGACAACCTGGATGTGCAGCCGAGGATCATGGCCGAGATCCTTGAACAGATCAAAGAGGCGCTGGATGCCGCCGGTATCGAGATACCTTTCCCGCATCTGCAATTGTTTATCGATGACGCCAAGGGGCTGAAACCGGTGGTGGAGCCCCTGTACCCGAAACTGGCGGGCGACTGATTGGCTGCCATCACGGCAGGATCGGCCCTGGAACGAGGATATACACGTGAACGAGCCCAGCGGCTATTACGAGAGTGACACCACACTGGCGCAGTACCTGGAATTCCACTTTGGTGAATCCTGGCATGGCGAGCCGAACTTCCCTCAGGAGCTGGCGCGGCTGTGTTTCGATGCGATGAACGGACGGGATCACGGCAAGGCCCTGGATCTGGGCTGTGCCTGCGGCCGGGCCACCTTCGAGCTGGCCACCCGCTTTGACCACGTCGACGGTGTCGATTTTTCCGAGAGTTTTGTCAGCTCAGCGGCGGAAATGGCGAAGCAGAAGCAGATGCGTTACGCCCGGCCGGAAGAGGGCGAACTGGTGAGTTACCAGGAGCGGAGCCTGGCGTCCCTCGGACTGGAAGATACGGCCGGGAGGGTGAGCTTCCATCAGGGTGATGCCTGTGAACTCAACCCCCGGTTCACCGGCTACGACCTGGTGCTGGCGGCCAATCTGATAGATCGCCTGTACCAGCCGTCAAAGTTCCTCACCACCATCCACGAGCGCATCACCGACAACGGCCTGCTGGTCATTGCCTCCCCGTACACCTGGCTGGAGGAATACACGCCCCGGGAGGCCTGGGTCGGTGGGTTCCGCAAGGACGGCGAGGACTACACCACCTTTGACGGCCTGCAGGATATGCTGGCGCCGCATTTCCGGCTGCTGGTAGATCCTCACAGCGTGCCGTTTGTGATCCGGGAGACGCGGAACAAATTCCAGCACAGCTTCTCGGAAGTGACGGTCTGGGAGAAACTCTGAACGTCAGGTACGGGTCAGGCTGTCCCGGCGGATGGCCCGCTCCAGGCGACGATGGCTTTCGCTACGCTCGGACAGCACCTGCTGCACGTATTGTATATGGGTGCCGGCAATCTCCCGGGCGTCATCCGCCCGTCCCTGCATGATGGCGCTGAACAGCAGCCGGTGTTGCTCCTTGAGGCCCTCCCGGGTTTCCGCTTCTCTCGCGTACATGCCGCCGATGTTGGTCACCACGCTGCTCTTGAGCATGTTGAACAGGGTGCGGATGGTGTGCAGTAGAATGACGTTGTGACTGGCTTCGGCAATGGCCAGGTGGAAGCGGGCGTCGGCGGCGCCTTCGGCTTCCAAATCCCGCTCGGAATCTTTCTCATAGCAGGCCTGCAGTTCGTCGTAGGCGGCCTGTAGATGCTCCCGATCCACTTCCGTCGCGCGAAGGGCAGCGTAGTAGGCGCAATCCGCCTCCAGGGTACGTCGGAATTCCAGTAGGTCGCGCTGGGCCTCGGGGCGATCTTCCAGCAGCGAGATCAGCGGGTCACTGAAACTGGAGCCGAGATTTTCGGTGACAAAATTGCCGCCGCCCTGGCGGCTGGTCAGCAGTCCCTTGGCGGCCAGCTTCTGCACAGCTTCCCGAAGCGAAGGCCGTGACACCCCGAACTGCTCGGCCAGCACCCGTTCCGGCGGCAGCCGCTCTCCCGGCTGCAGGGTGCCTTCCAGAATCATGGTTTCCAGTTGCTCGACGATGGTGTCGGCCAGGCGCCGGGGCGCAATGTGTCCGATGGCCATGGATTACTTCACCTGAGGAATTCGATGGGTTTCAGATTGGTCTTACCAAAACAGCATACTCCGATTACCGGTTGATTTGACAGCAATCACCAAACGCAATTGGACCAATGTCGAGGGTGGTCGTTTTGACAGCAGTCCGCCCCTTCCCCTAACGTAAGCGCCTACCTCTTGTAAATTGGTAATACCAATTATCCGATAAAGATTCCAAAAACAAGATTTGGAGATTTGTATGTCGTCCGGATTGCTCGCCCTCTTGGCGTTTACGCCCATCCTCCTGGCCGGGATTCTGTTGCTCGGCCTGCGCTGGCCGGCCCGCCGTGCCATGCCGCTGGTGTTCCTGGTCACGGCCCTGATTGCTTATACCGGCTGGGACATGAGTTTCAACCGTATCCTGGCGTCCTCGCTGCAGGGTCTGGTGATCACTCTTGGCCTGTTGTGGATCATCTTCGGCGCCATCCTGCTGCTGAACACCCTGAAACATTCCGGGGCTATCACCGCGATCCGAGCGGGCTTCACCAACATCAGCCCGGATCGTCGGGTGCAGGCGATCATCATCGTCTGGCTGTTTGGCTCGTTTATCGAGGGTGCCTCCGGCTTCGGGACCCCGGCGGCCATCGCCGCGCCTTTGCTGGTGGCCGTCGGCTTCCCCGCCATGGCGGCGGTCATGCTGGGCATGATGGTGCAGAGCACACCGGTGTCCTTCGGCGCGGTCGGCACACCGATTATCGTGGGTGTCACCACCGGCCTGGACCGCAACACCATCGGCGGTCGGCTGGAACAGCTGGGGTCCAACTGGGAGCAGTACCTGCAACTGATCACCTCCGAGGTGGCCATCATCCACGCCATCGTGGGCGTGCTTATGCCACTGTTCATGGTCATGATGATGACCCGCTTCTTCGGCAAGAACAAAAGCTGGCGCGAAGGCCTTGAGGTACTGCCGTTTGCCCTGTTTGCCGGCATTTCCTTTGTCGTGCCCTATGCCCTGACCGGCGTGATTCTCGGCCCCGAGTTCCCGTCGCTGCTGGGGGGCCTGATCGGTCTGGCCATTGTCACCACCGCCGCCCGCAAGGGCTTCCTGCTGCCGAAAACCGCCTGGGATTTTGCGCCCCGTGACCAGTGGCCGGCCGAGTGGTTCGGTCGTATCGAGATGAAGCTGGAAGATCTCGCCGCCAAGCCCATGAGTGGCTTCCGTGCCTGGCTGCCCTACGTGCTGGTGGGCGTGGTGCTGGTGATCAGCCGGGTGATCCCTGAGGTTAAGGCGGCCTTCACCTCCGTTGGCGTGGGTTTCTCCAACATCCTGGGCGAGACGGGCATCAACGCCGGGGTGCAGCCGCTGTACCTGCCCGGCGGTATCTTGGTGATGGTGGTGATCGCCACCTTCTTCATCCATCGCATGCAGGTGCGGGAACTGACCGCTGCGGTGAAGGAATCCGGCAGCGTGCTGCTGAGCGCCGGTTTCGTGCTGCTGTTCACCGTGCCCATGGTACGGATCCTGATCAACTCCGGCGTCAACCTGTCTGACCTGCCGAGCATGCCCATTGCCATGGCAACCTGGGTGGCCGATACCGTCGGCGGTATCTATCCGCTGCTGGCGCCTGCCGTTGGTGCCATGGGTGCGTTCCTCGCCGGCTCCAATACCGTGTCCAACATGATGTTCAGCCAGTTCCAGTTCGGCGTTGCCGAGAGCCTGGGGCTCTCCACCGCGCTGATCGTGGCGGTGCAGGCGGTGGGCGCTGCTGCTGGCAACATGGTGGCGATCCACAACGTGGTGGCGGCGTCTGCCACGGTCGGTCTGCTTGGCCGCGAGGGCCAGACCCTGCGCAAGACCGTCTGGCCGACCCTGTACTACCTGTTGATGACCGGCCTGATTGCCCTGATCGCCGCCTACGGGCTGGGCATCGTGGATCCGTTGGTCTGACTGTCAGCGCGCGAGCGCCGTTTCCGTGAAGGAGCCGATCATGAGCGAACTGTTTTACGACGCTGCCCCGAACGCCACACGGGTTGCCCCGGAACGCCCCGGGCCGCGGCAGTATCCCGCTAAACCCCGGGAAGTGGTCCTGTTCGGGACCTGCGTGGTGGATCTGTTCTTTCCGGAAGCGGGTCTGGACGCCATTCGCCTGCTGGAGCGCGAGGGCATCCGGGTGCACTTCCCGGAAGGCCAAAGCTGCTGCGGCCAGCCCGCCTGGACCTCAGGTTACGCTACCGAGGCCCGCGTGGTGGCCCGGGCGCAGCTGGCGATTCTCGATGCGGGTATGCCGGTGGTGGTGCCCTCAGGGTCCTGTGCCGGCATGTTCCGCCAGCATTACCGGGAACTGTTCGCGGAAGAGCCCGACACCCTCGAGCGGGTGGCGTCGCTGGCTGAGCGCACCTTCGAGCTGACCGAGTT
Source organism: Marinobacter szutsaonensis (assembly GCF_039523335.1). Taxonomy (NCBI): domain Bacteria; kingdom Pseudomonadati; phylum Pseudomonadota; class Gammaproteobacteria; order Pseudomonadales; family Marinobacteraceae; genus Marinobacter; species Marinobacter szutsaonensis. The sequence continues at coordinate 2,638,797 of NZ_BAAAFC010000001.1, forward strand.
CCTGCTTAACGTCTGCCAGGTTGAGTGGCATGATCTGGGTGAACCCACCCGGATCGCCCTGCACACCTCCTGTTCCGCCCGCCGTGAGATGAACACTCATCTCCACGCCCGGGAACTGCTGGGCAAGCTGGCGAAGGTGGAGCGGGTGGACCATCACCACGAGAGCGAGTGCTGCGGCTTCGGCGGCACCTTCTCGGTTCGCATGCCGGAAGTTTCCGGTGCCATGGTGAAGGACAAGACCGAGTCGCTGGTGACCTCCGGCGCGGACGAGATGGTCACCGCCGATGGCGGCTGCCTGATGAACATCAACGGTTCCCTGGACAAACAGCAGCAGGCCTTCCGGGGCCGCCACCTGGCCAGTTTCCTGTGGGAACGCGTAAGCGGGGAGGGTAAGGCATGAGCGAGCGCATACCTGTTACCGAACTGACCGACGGTTTCCGGGACCGGGCGGAAGTCGCGCTGGCGGACGGCCAGCTGCGGACCAACTTCCGCACCGCCATGGACTCCTTGATGAAAAAACGGGCCGACGCCTTCCCCGACGAGGAGGAACGCGAGGGCCTGCGGGAGCTGGGCAACCGGATCAAGGCCCGGGCCCTGTCCCGGCTGCCGGACCTGCTCGAACAGCTGGAAGCGAAGCTGACCGACAACGGCGTGAAGGTTCACTGGGCCGAAACCACCGAACAGGCCAACGAGATTGTCCATGGCATCATCCAGGCCCGCCAGGGCTCGCAGGTGGTGAAGGGCAAGTCCATGGTCAGCGAGGAAATGGAGATGAACGACTACCTCGCCGAGCGCGGGGTAGAGTGCCTGGAGTCGGATATGGGCGAGTACATCGTCCAGCTCGACGGTGAGAAACCCTCCCACATCATCATGCCGGCCATCCATAAGAACCGTAGTCAGGTGTCGAAGCTGTTCCACGACAAGCTCGGGGTGGAGGAAACCGACGACGTCAACGAGCTGATCCAGATTGGCCGCCGCACCCTGCGCCGCAAGTTCATGGAGGCGGATGTCGGGGTTTCCGGTGTGAACTTTGCCATTGCCGAGACCGGCACCCTGCTGCTGGTGGAGAACGAGGGCAACGGCCGGATGAGCACCACCGCGCCACCGGTCCATATTGCCGTAACCGGAATCGAGAAGGTGGTGGAGAACCTGCGGGACGTCGTGCCGCTGCTGTCCCTGCTGACCCGTTCCGCCCTGGGTCAGCCGATCACCACCTACGTGAACATGATCTCCGGCCCGCGCAAGGCCGACGAGCTGGACGGCCCGGAGGAAGTGCACCTGGTGCTGCTGGATAACGGCCGCAGTGGCGCCTTCGCCGATGCCCAGATGCGCCAGACCCTCAACTGCATTCGCTGTGGCGCCTGTATGAATCACTGCCCGGTTTACACGCGGGTGGGTGGTCATACCTACGGTGAGGTTTATCCGGGGCCAATCGGAAAGATCATAACGCCGCACATGGTGGGACTGCACCAGGTGCCGGACCATCCCAGTGCGTCCTCACTGTGCGGCGCCTGCGGTGACGTGTGCCCGGTGAAGATCCCGATCCCGGAACTGCTCCAGCGCCTGCGCCAGGAGAATGTGAAAAGTCCGGCGGAAGGGGCGAAGGTGAAAGACGGTGGCGCCAAGTATTCCCGGAAGGAACGTCTGGTCTGGCGCTTCTGGCGGACCCTCAATAGCAGCCCGGTGCTCTACCGCCTGTTCCTCTGGGGAGCCACCCGGTTCCGCAAACTGACACCAAAAAATGTCGGTCCCTGGACCGAAAACCACACCGCGCCGGTTCCGGCCAAACGTTCCCTGCACGATCTGGCCCGGGAGCACCTGGCCCGTAACGGAGGGCAGTAACATGAGCGCCCGCAGCAATATCCTGAACAAGCTTCGCACCGGCCTGGCCGGCTCCATTCCGCGCCCGGACGACTTCGACGAGCGCCTGGTGACTGAACCCTGGCAGTATGCGCCGGAGGACCGGATCACGCGGCTGCGCAATCTGATGGAGGCGGTGCATACCGAGATCCATCAGGTCAGCAGCGACAACTGGCCGGACAAGGTGGCCGAGATTCTGGCGGCGCGTAACCTATCCAACCTGCTGCATGCCCCGGCAACGGCCCATGGCCAGAAACTCGCGGAATACTGGCCGAAATCAGGCTCGTCCGCGCAACTGTTGGCCTATGACCGGCCGGTGGAGGAATGGAAGGAGGAGCTGTTCTGGGAGGTGGACGCGAGTATTACCGGCACCGTTGGTGCCATTGCTGCCACCGGCTCGCTGGTGCTCTGGCCGGACCGGCACGAGCCGAGGCTGATGAGCCTGCTGCCGCCGCTGCACATCGCCCTGCTCAAGGCCAGCCAAATCGAGGACAACCTGTACGCCATGATGCAGCGTCAGAACTGGTCGGCGGGTTTGCCCACCAACCTGTTGTTGGTGTCCGGTCCGTCCAAGACCGCGGATATCGAGCAGGTGCTGGCCTATGGCGCCCATGGCCCGAAGGAACTGGTGGTCCTAATTCTTGAGGACGTCTGAGGCGGGCGGGGTTACTTGACCCCGAACCCGCGCTTGTTGAGGAATTCCTTCATGTGGGGCCGCAGTTTGGTGGTGAACAGCGGCTTCAGCTCCTTCGACCAGTTGGAATCCTTGTTGCCACCGGTGCGGTCCAGGTAATACTGGTGCATGGTGTCGTCGAACGCGGCGACCTGCTCCTCGTCCTTGCTGTCATCGTAATAATCTTCCTTGAGGATGGTCTCCAGCGGCAGCCGGGGCTTAACTTCCGGATCCTGATCCGGATAGCCAAGGCTCATGCCGAACACCGGGTAGACGTGCTCCGGCAATTTCAGGATCTCGGCCACCCGGGCCGGATCATTCCGGATCCCGCCCACGTAACACAGCCCGAGGCCCTCGGATTCGGCGGCAACCGCCACGTTCTGGGCCATCAGGGCAGCGTCCACACTGGCCACCACCAGTTGCTCGGTCATGCCCCGGACCACATCCGCACCGGCCCGCTCGGCGGCTTCGGTGGAGCGTTTCATGTCGGCGCAGAACACCAGGAAATCCGAAGCTTCCACCACATGGGCCTGGCCACCGGCCAGTTCAGAAATCTTAAGGCGGTTCTCCGGATTGACCACGTGGATGATGGAGTAGGCCTGCACATGGTTGGAGGTGGCGGCGCACTGGCCGGCACGAACCAGCTCCTCCAGCAGCTCATGGGGGATCTTCTGGTCCTTGAACTTGCGGATGGAACGGTGGGATTTCAGGAGTTCAATGGTCGGATTCATGGGGTCTCTCTGATTTCTGGCTTTCAGGTAGCATACGAAACAAGTCACAATAATCGGTTCAGTGGCCGCAAGGCAAACGGCCGATAAACCCGTTCCCCGGAGATTACGCTCTTGTCTGCTGACGAGACCAAACGAAACTTCGTTTCCGTCTGCGTATCGCTGACGTTCTGTTTTGTCGTCTACTCAATGTTGCTGGTGACGGTGCCGGTCTACAGTCTGGAGTTGGGTGCGACCCCGCTGATGCTGGGCGTGGTGCTGAGTTCCCAGTACCTGCTCCCGTTTCTGCTGGCCATTCCGCTCGGCGGTGTGGTCACGCGCCATGGGGGACGGGTGACCCTGGTGGCGGGCGCGCTGGTCATGGTGGTGGGGCTGGTGTTGATGCAGGCGCTGCCGGGCTTCTATGGCCTGATTGCCGGCCAGCTGCTGGTCGGGCTGGCCCATCTGCAGATGGTGCTCTCGGCGCAGACCGTGATCTCGTCACTGGCGACGGGGCCCAGGTTGGAAGGTTATTTCGGGTGGTATGCGACCTGGCTGTCAGGCGGACAGGTGATTGGGCCGCTGATTGCCGGCGGCTGGATCGAGTTGACCGGAGGCGTTGGCAATCTTTTCCTGGTGATGGCCGCCATCGCCCTGGCTGGCGGCGTTACCGGCCTACTGCTGACCGGCGAGGCGAACCGGGGCGAGCGGGTAGCCCGGTCGCAAACCGGATTTAGGGCCCAGGCCAGGCTGATGCGGGAGAATACCGGTGTACAGGTTTCCGTACTGATTACGGTCGCCGGCATGTTTGCGCTGGGCGTCTACGGCAGCTACCTCCCCGTCTATCTCGATAGCCTCGAGATGAGCGCCGCGGTGATCGGTGTTCTGGTCAGCCTGCGGGCGGGGGTGTCCATGCTCTCACGCCCCTTCATTCCGAGGATCATTGCCTGGGTGGGCGGCCGGGAAAACGCGACCTATCTGTCCCTGGGGACGCTTTCGATTGGTCTGGGCTGCCTCGGATTTGCCGGGAATGCGCCCCTCGTGGCGATTTTGTCCGTCCTGGTGGGGCTGGGTGCGGGCCTGTGCCAACCCCTGTCGATGGTGGTGCTGGCGGAAAGTGTTGAGAAAGCCCAGCGAGCCGGCGCGCTCGGTATGCGGCTGATGGCCAACCGGGCGATCCATTTCCTGGCCCCGTTGCTGTTCGGCGCTATCCTGGCAGCGAGTGGGTTTGGCGTGTCGTTTGCCCTGTCCGGGATTGTGGTGGCGGTGGTTGCCGGAGTGCTGTACCGATTCGGGTTTTCACTCCCCGGTGCCTCGGTAAGACAAGAGACGAAACGCGAGTGAGCGTTGGCTGCACTGAAATGAAAACTGGCCGTGCTTTTTGCACCAGAACAAGGCGAAGACGTCTCCCAAGAGGCCTCTTCGCCTTCCTGGTTGTGCATTTTGCACATCTCTGAGCCTCTCCTTGTGAGTGCATTAGGGATTTAACTGCTACATGGCACGGACGTTGCGATGTCTTCAGTGAGTTTTCACCACAGAGAGACAAAGGCAATGACCTCACAAGTATCCCCTCAGGAACAGGACTATCCTCTGAGCCCGGTTCCCATGGACCAGCGCCGCAGTATCTGGTCCATGGGCCTGGTACTCCTCGGCTTCACCTTTTTTACCGCGACCATGTGGGCCGGTGGCAGCATTGGTGTAGCGTTCGATTTTTCCACCATGCTGCTGGTGCTGGCAGTCGGTAATCTGCTGCTCGGTACCTACGCCGCGATACTTGGCTACATCGCCGCCAAAACCGGCCTGAACACCGCGCTGATGAGCCGCTTCACCTTTGGTGAGCTGGGCAGCAAGTTGTCTGACTTCATTCTCGGTTTTACCCAGATTGGCTGGTACGCCTGGGGCACGGCAACCATGGCCATTCTCCTGGTCAAGCTGACCGGTCTTCCAGAAAGCTGGACCACGCCGCTGATGGTGGTGTTCGGGTTCGGCTTCTGTATCACTGCCTTTATTGGCTACAAGGGGCTGGAGATGCTGTCCCGCTTTGCGGTACCGGCCATGATCATTCTGGTGGCGGTAAGCATGACCATTGCGACGTCTGATGCCGGAGGATTCGCCGGATTGCTGGCCATTACTCCTGCCGATGACATGACGGTGGCTGCTGCGATTACCCTGGTATTCGGTACATTCGTCAGTGGCGGCACCCAGGCCACCAACTGGACCCGCTTTGCCAGATCCGGCAAGACCGCCGTGATCGCAACCCTGGCGGCGTTTTTCCTTGGCAACGGTCTGATGACCCTGATCGGCGCCTTCGGCGCACTGGTGTACCAGCAGGCAGACATCGTTGACATCATGGTGGCCCAGGGCCTGGCAACGCTCGGCATCCTCATGCTGTTCCTGAATCTCTGGACGACGCAGGATAATACCGTATACAACTTTGCGGTCGCCGGCTGCAACATGTTGCGTACCCGTCGACGCAAGTCGGTGACCATCGGTGGTGCCGCCATCGGCACTGCACTGGCTGTCATGGGTATGTATGAGTGGCTGATCCCGTTCCTGGTGCTGCTGGGAACCTTCATTCCGCCCATTGGTGGCGTCATCATGGCCAGCTACTTTATTGGCTACAAGCGCCAGTACCCGGCCCTTGAGGACGTGACCCTGCCGGCGTTCAACGTGCCGGGGCTGGCTGCCTATGCCATCGGCTCCGCGGCGGCCTACACCTCGCCCTGGATTGCGCCGATTGTCGGGGTGCTGGTTGCGGCGGCAAGCTATGGACTTGTGCTGCTGGTCAGCGACGCGGTGCGCGAGCGCCGGGCCCAGGTCCTGGGAGTCGCGTAAGTGAGCCTGCAATGCCGAGACATTCCGCAACTTCCGGGCCTCGGAGCGATTCAGCTCCGGGGCGGGAGTTCCGGCGGGGGCAACTCGGTGCGCTGGCCTTACCTGGCGGAGAATCGTTCTTTCCGGCAGTGGGTCAGGGGCGGCGAGTTGGTGTTTGTCACCGGGATCAGTCGCCACCGCAGTCCGGAGAACCTGGCCGAGTGTCTCTACGAGGGCAGGGACTGCCGCATCTCGGGGCTCGTCGTACTGACCGGCGATGCCTATATCGGTCAGTTGCCAGCCATGTTGAGCCGTCTGGCGGATGAGCTTGCCATACCGTTGTTCGAGCAGCCGTACTCTCTGCCGCTGGTGGATGTGACCGAGACCATCGCCAGGGCCATTCTGACCGAGGAGCAGGCACGAGAGCCCGAGGGTGACAGTCTGGCCGATGCCCTGGTGGCCCGCCTCGGCGGTCATCAGCTGGACAAACTCATCGGTCAGTATTGGCCCGGGTTGCAGGACTGTCTTGCCGGGAGTGCCGATCTCCTCGAAGCCTGGCTGGCCAAGCGGGGCAATCAATGTGCCATGGCCGAGGCGCTTGGCTGCCACAGAAACACCATCCGGAACCGGATGAACCGGTTGGCGGAGGACATGCCTCCGCAGGCCGATCCGAATGAAACCTTCAAGACCCTGGTGCTGGCCCACCTGCTGTCACAGCGTTGAGCCGGGTCAGAGTGAGAATGTGGAGATATTATGACTGAAAGTCTGAATGCCATTGTCAACGCCCGGCTGCAGGGCCGTGAGGGACTGTATCAACTGACCATCGCCGATGGCCGGTTCAGCAGCATCACGGCCCAGTCGGCACCGGCCCATGCCGAAGAGAACCAGCTGGACGCCGGCGGGAACCTGGTCGCTCCTCCCTTTGTGGAGCCGCACATCCACCTGGATGCGGCCATGACCGCCGGCGAGCCACGCTGGAACCAGAGCGGAACGCTGTTCGAAGGCATAGAATGCTGGTCCGAGCGCAAAGCCAGCCTGACCCGCGACGACGTGATCGGCCGGGCCGAGCAGACGCTGAAACTGTTTGCTGATCATGGTATTCAGTATGTCCGCACTCATGTGGATGTGACAGACCCCAAGCTGACCGGCCTCAAGGCCATGCTTGAGGTACGTGAGCGCATGGCGGAAACGGTGGATCTCCAGATCGTGGCTTTCCCGCAGGAGGGCCTCTGGTCATTTCCGCAGGGTAAGGAGCTGATGGAGGAGGCGGTGCGCCTTGGCGCCGATGTGGTTGGTGGCATTCCCCATTTCGAATTCACCCGGGATTACGGTGTTGAATCGGTGCGTTGGCTGGTGGAGTTGGCCCATAAGCACGACCGCCTGGTAGACGTGCATTGTGACGAGATCGACGATCCCGAATCCCGCTTCCTGGAGGTTCTGGCTGCCGAAGCTCTCCGGCTCGATTATGGCTCCCGGGTCACCGCAAGCCATACCTGTGCCATGGGATCGTACAACGATCATTACTGCAGCCGGCTGTTCCGGTTGTTGAAGAAATCCGGCCTGCGCTTCCTGTCGATGCCCACCGAGAGTCTGCACCTGCAGGGTCGATTTGACGGTTACCCGAAACGGCGCGGCCTGACCCGGGTGCCGGAACTGCTTGATGCGGGGCTGAAGGTAGCGTTTGGCCAGGATTCCATCCGCGACCCCTGGTACCCCTTGGGGAACGGCAACATGCTGCGGACCCTGGATGTCGGCCTGCACGCCTGCCATATGCTCGGGATGGGCTGGATTGATCGATCCCTGGAACTCATCACCGACAACGGTGCCGCGGCCCTGGATCTGCAAGAGTATGGCATCGAGGAAGGGTTACCCGCCCGCTGCGTGGTGCTGCAGGGACAGTCCCCCTATGAGGTGTTGTTGGGGCAGCTTCCGGTTATGGCCTCGGTTCGGGATGGCCGGGTGATTGTCAGCCGTCAGGGGTAACAGCCATTCTCGCATCGGCTATTTCCGGGGGATCGTCGTGGTAAAGTGTCGGCTTTCTTGCAGTAGGAAATCACACCATGACCCTCAAAGTTTTGATGATCGGTGCCGGTGGGATCGGCGCCTATTATGCAGCCCGGCTCGCAAAGGCAGGCCATGACGTTGTGCTCACGGCCCGGGGCGATCACCTGACCGCCCTGCAAAGCCAGGGGCTTCGCGTGGATTACGACGGCGAGAGGCTGGACTGCCAGTTACCGGCGGTCGACCACACAACACTGGTGCAGAATTACCAGCCGGATGACTTTGATCTAGTTGCGGTTGCCCTGAAATCGACCGCGACCGGACCGGTGATGGAGGAGCTCGGCGACTGGCTCCGGGCCGGCTCCGTGCCGGTGCTTTCTCTGCAAAACGGCGTGGACAATGAACCACTGATTGCCGATGTCGTCGGGGAAAAGCGGGTGCTGGGCGGTCTGGCTGTGCGCATCGGGGGACATATCGTCGAGCCCGGTAAAGTATTCGCGGAGGGTGTGGCTCAGGTTGTAATGGGAGCCTGGCCGCAAGCAGACGATCAGAACGATGCCCGGTTGCCGCTACTTGATCGCCTTGAGAATGCGTTCAATGAAGCCGGGATTCCCACCACCGTTACCGACAACATCCGTTACGAACTCTGGCGCAAGCTGGTCATCAACAACGGCGTCAACCCGCTCTCGGCCCTGACCGGGCTGGATACCCGCAGCCTGACCCATCACCCGGAATTCGGCAAGATCGTCTACGGCATGATGGCGGAGACGGTGGAGGCCTCAAAGGCGGATGGGGTAAACCTTGGCCAGAAGGATCTGGACGAGATGTTCGACCTGATCAGCAACTTCAACGCCATCAAGACGTCCATGCTGGTGGACAAGGAAAAGGGCCGGCCGCTGGAGCTGGACAGCATCGCCGGGGCGGTGCTCCGGCGATGCGAACGTCTGGGCATTCCGGCTCCCTACACCCGGACCGTCAATGCCTTGCTGCAATTCCAGGAGAGTGGGGATCACTCGGTGCCGTAACGGTCCTCGGACCAGGCCATCAGGCTGCGCTTCTGCAGTTGCGTCAGCAGGCTGTTGATGCCGGCGAGCATCAGGAACACGAAAATGCCGAAAGGCACCACGGCGTGAATCTCGGGGTTTGGTGCCGCGGTAGCTGGCACCAGGATCAGGCCGATGCCGTTACGCAGCAGCCGGACGCCGAGGATGCTGTAATGGAATCCCGGCTGAAGGGTGTTGGCCGGTCCCGTCAGAGTGCGTCCCAGCACGGGTAACAGGTGTACTGTGTTCAGAAGCAGAACGATAAAGATAAGTGTCTGGGCTACTTGTAAAATTGTCATGGTACTGGGCGGAAAAGTAAAAACAGCGGGTTAAAAAACGGGTTGTGATTATCCCCGATTGGCGCTTTTTTATCCAGTGTCTGGCGCATCCGGCCAGGGGGATAACCTGACACCCCGTTGGTGAGGGCCAGGTTATCCGGTCTCAGAGGGCGACGCTGAGTTGGGGATCCCCAAGGCTCTGGCCATCGAGTTCCTCGATGTCATCGAGCAGAGAGCGGGTAAACGATTTCATCAGTTCGATATCGCCCCGGCTTTCCACGTTCAGCCGGATTACCGGTTCGGTGTTGGACATTCGCAGGTTGAAGCGCCAGCGCTGGAACTCCATGCTAAGGCCATCGGTGCGCGTTACCGAGAGGGCCTCCTCCAGATACCGGCGCTCGATGCCTTGAAGAATGCGCTCCGGGTCGTTTACCGTCCGGTTGATTTCACCGCTGGCGGGGAAGGCCTCAATTCGGGCATCGATCAATGACGACAGCGACACCCCCGATTGGCACAGCCGCTCGGCCACCAACAGCCAGGGGATCATGCCACTGTCGCAATAGGCGAAGTCCCGGAAATAATGATGGGCGCTCATCTCGCCACCGTAGATGGCATCCTCGTCCCGCATGCGCTGCTTGATGAAAGCATGGCCGGTCTTGCTTTCAATGGGCTCGCCGCCGGCTTCCTGTACCAGCTCGCGGGTATTCCAGGTCAGGCGCGGGTCATGGATGACCTTGCCCCCGCCGGTCTTGCGCAGGAACTGGTCTGCCAGCAGCCCGACGATGTAATAGCCCTCGATGAACCGGCCTTTCTCGTCGAAGAAGAAACAGCGGTCAAAGTCTCCGTCCCAGGCGATGCCCATGGCGGCATTGCTGGCAGTGACCGCCATGGATGTGGGCGTCCGGTTTTCCGGTAGCAGCGGGTTGGGAACGCCGTTGGGGAAGTTGCCGTCGGGCGCATGGTGAACCCGATGGAACTCGAACGGCAGATACGGTTCGAGGGCATCGACCACCTCGCCGGCACCGCCGTTGCCCGGATTCACCACGATGCTCAGGGGCGTCAGGGTATCCCGGTCGATGTAGCCCAGAAGGTGCTCGATATAGGGCTTCATGGCATCGATGTGAAAAAGCTCGCCTGGCTGGCGGGCATTGCCCAGGGGTTCCCGGCAACCCTCCCGGATGGCGAGCAGGCCGTTGGTGGAACTGATCGGGCGGGCGTCCGGGCCGACCATCTTCATGCCGTTGTAGTCTCTGGGATTGTGGCTGGCGGTTACCATGATGCCGCCATCCATGCCGAAATGGCTGGTTGCGAAATACACCTGCTCGGTGCCGCACTGGCCGATATCGAACACATTGGCACCGGCCGTGCGTAGTCCTTCGCTGAGTGCTGCCGCAATCTCGGGGCTGGACAGCCGGATATCGTAGCCGACGATCACCTTGCGGGCACCGGTGACCTCCACATAGGACCGGCCGATGCGCTCGGCCAGTTCGGGATTGAGTTGATCCGGTACCTTGCCCCGGATGTCATAGGCTTTAAAGCAGTCAAGATCCATGGTCAGTCTCCTCTGAATCGCTGGGAAACAGGCCCGTGCCCCGGAGGCCGGGCCCTGGTTTCAGGCCCGGGTCATCATCACCGGGATGGCTTCTTCTTCCACTTCGCCGTAGCCGGACTCCGTTTCCTGGGGCGTGCGGCCGTACTGGTCATCGAGGCGCTCAATATCGTCTTCGCCCAGATAGGCGCCGGACTGGACCTCGATCAGTTCCAGGGGAATCTTGCCGGGATTGAACAGGCGATGGACCGAACCGATCGGTATGTAGGTGGACTCGTTCTCCGAGAGCAGGAAGGTTTCCTCATCCCGGGTCACTTCCGCGGTGCCGCGGACGATGATCCAGTGTTCGGCTCGGTGGTGGTGCTTCTGCAGGGAGAGCTTCTCGCCGGGTTTGACGGTGATCCGTTTGACCTGGAACCGGTTGCCGTTGTCGATACTGTCGTAGCTGCCCCACGGGCGGAATACTTCCCGGTGAACCTCGGTTTCCGACCTTGCCTGGGACTTGAGCTCATTGACGACGTGTTTGACGTCCTGAACGCAATCGCGGCGGGCGACCATCAGGGCGTCCTTGGTGTCCACCACAACCAGATCTTCAACGCCAACCATGGCCACCAGTTTGTCCGGTGCATGGACCAGGCACCCGGAGGTCTCCCGCAGGCAGGCGTCGCTGAAGACGGCGTTGCGTTGGTCATCCTTGTTGCTGATGTCCCAGATTGAGGACCAGGCACCCACGTCATTCCAGCCCGCATCCAGCGGCACCAGGGTGGCGCGGGTGGTTTTTTCCATCACCGCGTAGTCAATGGAATCCTCGGGGCAGTGCTCGAAGATTTCAGCGGGAATCCGCTTGAAGCCCATGTCCTGCTCCAGGGATTTGGCGGCCAGCAGAACGGTGTCGTAGATGTCGCGGCTGTGCTTTTTCAGCTCCGCCAGATAGACGTCGGCGCGGAACATGAACATGCCGCTGTTCCAGTAGTAGCCACCTTCCTCGAGCAGTGTCCGGGCTGTGGCCGCATCGGGCTTTTCAATAAATTGGCGGACCGGACGCGGCTCGTTGGGTTCAAGCTCCGGGTTGCCGGCAGCGACATAGCCGTACCCGGTTTCCGGCCGGTCCGGAGTGATGCCGAACAGGACCAGGTTGCCGTCCCTGGCAACCTTCATGCCCTCCGCTATGGCCTTGTGGAAGGGCTCGGTCTGATCAATGGCATGGTCCGCCGGCAGCACCAGCATGATGGCCCTGGGGTCCTGCCGGGCCACCTCGATGGCGGCCAGAGCCACGGCGGGTGCGGTGTTGCGCCCGAACGGTTCCAGCAGGATGGATTGTGGTGCTTTGCCAATGGCGCTGAGCTGTTCCTGAACCAGGAACCGGTGGTCCTCGTTGGCCACGATTACGGGGGCCTCAACCTCCGTTTCGGGCAGGCGGGCCAGAGTCTGCTGGAACATGCTTTGCTCGTTCAGCAGGGGAAGAAACTGCTTGGGGTAGGCACGGCGCGATAATGGCCAAAGCCGGGAGCCTGTGCCACCTGAGAGTATCACTGGAATCATAGTCCTGCTCCTTTCCTCGTTTCTTGAAGGCCCGGAGTCAGATCCGGGCGGGTTTCTGACCTGGGTCGGTGCCAGTGGTCAGCCGTTGGTTGTGTGTCCGTTGATGCGCAGGTCCGTCGGGGGGAAGGGATCCGTCCCGTCGGGCCAGAGCGGCTCGATGCCATACAGAAACTCGATGTCGCCACCGAGGCGGGTGCTCTTCATCGGGCCATACTCCTCCAGGAAGGAGGACATGCCCGGCAGGCCACTCCAGGTTTCGGTCCAGGGGCGCATCCAGGCCAGGCCCCAGCCGGTATAGAGCCCCTTGGTGATCTGCTCGTGGCCATTGATGGCGGCTATCCGGTCGGGCTCCTCCAGGCCATCCACCACGTTCTGGGCCAGCTTGACGAACCGCTCCCGGTTACCGTCGTAGGCCGGCGTATCATTCACCTCGGCGAACACGGCAAGGAGCGTCAGTGGCTGCATGGCGTAGTTCAGGTACTCCAGGGCGCGGTCCTCGCGGCTGAGCTCCTTGGGCAGGTAGCCGTCGGAGGTGATCTGGCCCATGGCCTCGTCAAACTTGGCAAGGGACCAGGACCAGTCGTTACAGTCACCGGTCGCCACGGACGCAGACATGACCGCCCAGGCGGCCCAGTAGTCGTGATTGTTGACCTTCCTGGGTTCGCGATCGGTGTAGTACTCGCGCACGCCACCGACCACCCGGGAGAGCCAGTCCTCGATGCGGTCCATCCGCTCCGGCTCCAGGGCGGTTTCGCTGGAGGACAGCTTCACCCGCAGATAGGCATTGGCCGACGCGGCCAGCGCCCATTTCCTCACGGCCTGACCCACGTGGTTGATGTTGGTTGGCAGAAGAGCTTCGGCTTCAGCCCACTCTTCCAGGTTTGCCAGCACGCAGTCCCTTGCGGCGGGGCCGTCCCCGTCCACCTGGTAGTCGTCGGCGGCGGCAATGACCGCTTTCTCGAAACCACGGATGTTTTCCGATGCCTTCAGGTATTCCTGGTAGGCGGCCTCGTTGAGTTCGTTACGGGCGCTGTCACTGCCCTCGTACTTGCTGGTGAAGTCCATGTCACCGGTGTGCGGTGGCACCATCTCGCAGTCGTAGTCGCCGGCATCCTCCCTGGCTTCGGGGATCTGGTAGTAGCCGAGAGGCGCCCTCAGGCCCTCGGTCGGGCATTCTGCGGCGTTGAGAACGGGCGTGGCGGACAGGCTCAGCGCCGTGGCAGGGAGCAGGGCGCGCCAGGCTCCCGGTATTCGTCTCGGGTCTTCCGTGCTCATAAGGCAACTCTCCTTTCAGAGTTGATGAATTGCTCAGATGTCCTGACGGCGGCAGACTTTGGCCGTGACCGTCAGGCCTTCGGTGACCTGTTCCGGTTCGAGCGCCAGGTCGAGGGACATGAACAGTTCGTCGTTCCAGCTCTCGCCGGTGGGCAGCTCGAACATGAAGCGTCCGGAGGTCTCGACCCGGGAGCCGTACTCGAGATCGATCCGGTCCTTCCGGCCAAAGACGAACCAGATGAAAGCGTCCAGTTCCTTCACGCCCGGATCGCTGAACTGGAGCTCGATCAGGTACTCATCACTTGGCAATTCCAGGAATTCACCACCACCGTTGAACAGCACTTCCGTGGTGCCGGCAGAGACCTTGGCGGTGTTCTGGAGCACCGGCTCGCTACCGTTGCAGCCGTCGGTCACCATCGGGACGACCTGGCGGTAGAACTCCACGCTGTCGAGGGTGTGATAGGCCGGCACTTCCCAGATCAGGATCTTTGGCGGCGACTGCCGGAAGTTGTCGGACATCAGGTATTCGAAGACGGAGCCGTTGTAGCTGCCCCCGGCGACGGCGAAGTTGAGAATCTCCACGCCGAGATACTCCTGCAGGTAACCGACAAAGTTGTAGTCTTGGGCGCCCTTGCTGTTGCTGGTGCCCACCAGGGTTATGGGAGGCAGCGAGTCATCACCAAACAGGGCGCTGGCCTCGGACGATTCCAGGGTGCCGGCAGCCTGGGTACGGAATTCGTCCACATACTGGGTGGGCCAGGTCTGGCCACAGATCCTTCGGGCGGCATCCTGCAGCGAACCGTCCTTGCGGATCAGGCCGGTGCGCCGGGTCTCGAAGCTCTGTTTGGGCAGGGACTGGTAGGCCGGCATCTGCTTGATCCGGTCGGCCACCAGCTGCGCCGTGCGCTTGGCGCCGAAGGGGGTCCAGTGGTGGTCACGCTTGAAGTAGTAGGCGTCCTCCCGTTCCTGCTCCCGGAGCAGTGGGCTGAGGTCAGGCACGACCAGCCCGGCCGAGCGGAAACGTTCCAGCGCAGCGACATAATTGGTCCGGGCAAAGGGCCAGGAGTAGGACACCGGCAGGTACTCCGGTAGCTTGTCCGGATGGACCAGGCCCTTGGTTGGCTGAAATGCCAGGACCAGTTCCGTGCCGGTGGTCTGTTTCAGGTGCCGGGCAAACCGCCTGAGATGGGGAAGGCCCTCGGCGCTGGGACCGAATTGCTCGGGCAGCTCGGCTTCTGACCGGAACAGCCAGCCGTCCTTGCCATCGACGAGAACATTGAAGTTCTTCAGATAACTGGTGTCATAGGACTCGATCCGGGAAGCTGCCGGGCAGAGGTCGCAGCAGGGCTCGACCTCGTACTCCGGGAACTCCACCGCCGATGCGTCCGGCAGGCCGAAGGCAAACCCGGCCAGAGCCGCCGCCAGAAAACGCCCCGGCCACGGGGCGAGGCGGAGCGCACGCTTGCTGATGCGGTGCATGAATACCGTCTCCAGTTGTTTCACGGAATATCTCTTTGCCCTGTCACGGCTCAAATCGAGGTGTCCACCTTGTTCTCGCTCACGATCAGCCGTGGTGAGCCTTCCACCTCAAGGGCGAAGAAGCTGAATACCTTGCCACGCTGCAGATTGACCGGCGGCGTGGTGGCCAGCGCCTGGCCGTCGTCGAAGGCGCCGAGGGATACCTTGACCGCGTTGATTTCACGGTTGGCCACATCCATGGATTCCAGGCCCTGGATGACTTCGACCTTGCCGTCGGCAGTCTTGAGTGAAACGGGCGAGTCCGGTGTCAGGTTGTAAAAGGAGATCAGTGCCTTGCGCGGGTTGTTGAAGGCTTGATCCTCAAGAACCATGAGTTCGCCGGAATCCATCACCACCGCGGTGTAGAACTGGTTCTTTGCCATGGTGACCTCGGCGGAACGGCCCGCGACGGAAAGCTGATACCCGCCCTCCGGCAGATAGATGTAAGGACTTGCCTGCAGGGGCTCGATGTCCTTGAGGGATTTTCCGCCAATGGACGCCTCGGGCACCGTACCCTTGATGTCAGCGTTGACCACCCGGATGAAGGCCGCGCCATCCGGGGCTTCGGCCGCATACAGGGCATCTTCACCGGCCTGTGCGGCCAGGGGGGTAAGCAGAAATACCAGCAGCAGACTCAGGGCTTTGAATAATGGACGCATGTCAGTGCTCCTCAGGGTTTGATGGATTGGGGTTGGTGGCAGCAGCCAGTTGATGGCTGGTGTTTCCGAACCAGGCCAGGGCCTGCTCGGAGGTGATCGGCTGGGCCAGGTATCGCTCCGGGAATTCCCAGAGCACCAGGCTCGGCCGGTTGGTCCGGAACTCCTCGGACTGGAGGTATTCCGTCATGGGTTCAAACGGGCCTTGTCCCTCCTCGGCCAGGTTGATCAGATCCTTGCCCAGGTAGCGCCGCAGGGCGCCCGGAAAGTCCCACAGGGGATTGGCGCTGTAGCTGGTGCCGACCAGCACCAGGTCGGTCTGCCGTTCCGAAAACAGCAGGTCAGTGGCGCTCTCGTCGCTTTTGGCCTTCACCGTTTCGCGCTTGTTGAAACGGTCCGGGCGGGGAGCCAGGTGCTCGAACAGCGGGTCCAGGGGCAGGTAGTTGAGCAGATCGCCCTCATGCCGGATCGGTTCGCCCAGCGTGGTCACAAACGTCTGCTCTCCCCATGGCTGCTCGTCCAGGCTATGGCGGATGAAGCCCGAGGCATGGCGCGCGAAGACATCGGCGCCTGCAGGCGACCAATGGGTATCGGTCCGGAGAAAGACCTGCGTTCCTTCCACCTGCGCCCGCTCCAGTTCGTCCAGCAGATTCGGCCCGGTGATGCCTTCCGATTCCAGGCGTTCAAGGAACCGGGGGTACAGCGCCTGCATTTCGGGGGCAGGGCGGGTATCGCCGAGTTTTTCGGTGTAGATGCGGGCTTTGCTCGGTACCACCAGCACCACCAGGGGAATGTCCCGGGCGCGCAGGAACCGGTTGACCTCGACCACCCGTTGGAGGTTGGTGTCGATCAGTTCGGGGTTGTCGGTGGCCGGGAACAGTTCCTCATCGGTGAACAGCCAGTTCTCACGCCCGATGGTCACGCCGGGACGTCCCTCGTCGAACACCAGGTAATTGATCGCGGCCCAGATGTTGGTCCCGAGGTCGCGGACCGGAAACCTTTCGTCGTAGTGGTTCTCCAGGTCCCGGGCCAGCTCGCCGTTGATGGGATCGAGCTTTTCGGCTCCCCCGTAATTGGCGAGCGAGCGCAGGGACAGGCCGCCCAGGGTCAGGACGGTGACGATGAAGAGTCCGGCGGTCAGTTTTTTCGAAGTCCTGGTCATGGCATCACCTCAGAACTGGAAGTAGAGGAACGGCGAGAAGCTTTCCGCGGAGAGCTTGAGCACCGCCATCAGGAACACGGGAAGCAGCAGGGTTGGCAGCACCACCCGCAGCGGCGTGGCACGGACCCCGTCGAGGCGCCAGGAGAAACGGTCCCTCATACCCATGACCACAACGATCAGGTAGGCCAGTATCAGGATCGCCACGTTGAGGCCGCGGATGTCCTTCAGGTAGGCGCCGCTCAGCTCAAAGCCGGAGAAACTGAACATGGCGCTGTAGAACTCGAACGCCGATCCGATGGTCGAGGCCCGGAAGGTCACCCAGCCGACCATCACGAACAGGAAGGTCATGAGCCAGCGGCTGATCCGGAAGCTCCGGGGTGCACCGGACACACCCAGGGCCCGCTCGATCGCCAGCAACCCGCCGTGCCAGGCGCCCCAGAGGAGGAACGTCCAGTTGGCGCCGTGCCAGAGACCACCGAGCAGCATGGTCAGCAGCAGGTTGCGATAGGTGCTGACAACGCCGCCCCGGTTACCCCCGAGCGGAATGTACAGGTAGTCACGCAGCCAGCTGGACAGGCTGATGTGCCAGCGCCGCCAGAACTCGGTGATGCTCTGGCTGATGTAGGGCTGGTTGAAGTTCTCGACAAAACGGAAGCCCATCATCAGGCCCAGCCCGATGGCCATGTCCGAGTAGCCGGAAAAGTCGAAGTACAGCTGGGCGGTGTAGGCCAGGATGCCCAGCCAGGCGTCCGCCGTGCTCGGGTCGGACAGGGCAAAGGCGCTGTCCGCCAGCGGCGCGATCGAGTCGGCGATGAACACCTTCTTGATGAAACCCTGCATGAAGCGGATGGCGCCTTCGCCAAACTTCTCCAGGGTATGGGTGCGGTAGGCGAACTGGTCCGCCAGATCCTTGTAGCGCAGGACCGGACCGGCAATCAGTTGCGGGAACAGCGCGATGAAGGCGGCGAAATCGACGAAGCGCCGGGTCGGCTCGGTGTCACCCCGGTAGACATCCACCACGTAGGAAATGGCCTGGAAGATGTAGAAGGAGATGCCGATGGGCAGGATGATGTGGGCCAGTTCCAGCGGCTGATAGCCCAGGGATACGAACAGGCCGTTCAGGCTGTCCACGCCGAAATTGGCGTATTTGAAATAGCCCAGGGTGGCCAGGTCGCCAGTGATACCCACCGCCACCCATTTCCGCGCCCGGGCCGTGCCAATTCCACTGTGGTGGATGCCGAGTCCGATCACATAGTTCCAGAGCGTGACCGCGACGAACAGCAGCAGGAAATCGACCCGCCACCACGCATAGAACGCGTAACTGCCCAGCAGAATGACCCAGGACCGGTGCCGGAACGGCGTCAGGTAATACAGGCCCAGGAACGCCGGCAGGAACAGGAACAGGAAGATATTGGATGAAAATACCATGGTCAGCCTCCGGCGTTACCGTTGTTGGAAACGGGATTCGGCGCCAGCCGTACGGCATGGCGCCCGTTCAGGAGGGCATCGAAGATCTCGGTCTGATAGGTGCCCAGCAGGCCCTCGAAGTGGATGCCCACGTTCGAGCGCGGAAAGCGCATGTTGACGTCATAGAGTTCCAGGTACTGCGGGTTGTCCGAGGCCAGAGGACCGCTGGCGTTGGCGGCCAGGTTGCCGCCGACGATGGTCATCGACACGGCCTTGTGGTAGTAGTCTTCCTCGAAGTTCCTGTCGGTGGCGCTCAGGTCCTTGACCTGACCGAGCACGCCGTAGGTGCCGTTGAGGGCGGCGACGTTGTTAAAGACCCGGACATTCGTGCTGTTGCGCACACGGATGCCATTGCGCAGGTTGTTCATCAACCGGTTTTCCCAAAGCAGGTTGTCCGGTGACTCGTACAGGCCGATACCGTCGCCCTGGTTATCATGGACCAGGTTGTTCGCGACCACGTTGCGGCGACTTTGCCGGTCAAGCACGATGCCCGACAGGCCGTTCTCGTAGCTGTGGTTGTTGATGATCCAGCTGTCGTTAACCTCCCGGGAGATGATGATGCCGTGCTTCTCCCGGGTGCCGTAGACCTCGTTGCCGGCGATCAGCAGATGGCTGGAGTAGTCGTGCGGGTCGATGCCATAGACGATATTGTCGTGGTAGACATTGTTCACGATGGCCACGTTCTCGGCTTCGTAGCAGTAAAAGCCGTAATAGATGCCGGAGAAGGTGGACTCGACCAGCCAGGCTTCCGGCGCCGACCGTTGCAGCCGCTTGTTGTCATACTTCGAGTACTGGGCCACGGTGAAGCCGTAGGATTTGCTCTGGTTGTAGCCGAGGTGCTTGAAGGTGGAGCCAAGCACAAAGGTCTCGCTGCCGCCCCAGCCAACGAAAAATGGTCGGAAGTTGGACTTCTTGACGAAGGTGGCCGGGCCTTTGGCCTTTTCCCGCCAGCCGGTGATGGTGCTGTCGATCACGAACAGCCAGCCGTCATTGGCCATGAACGCGCCCCGTTCCTCGGACAGGCGCAGGGTCTCGTCCCGGATCACCAGGGTCGCCTCCGGCTGGACCACCAGCGGCAGACGTATGGTGTAGGAGCCGTCTTGGTTGCGCTCCATGTACTGGGGATTGCCGACCTGTTCGTACACGTCATCCAGTGTTGCCTGGCCGGCCTCCACCAGGATCGCCTTGGGGTGGGAATACTGGCGGATCACCCATTCCCGGGCCCGGCCCTGATCGACGAAATCCCCCAGGGCCGGGATGTCGCCGATGCGCTGTACGGATACCCGGGGAGCACCCTCCGGCCGTTGGGCCAGCTGCTGCTCCACCGCATCGCGGTTGTATTGCGACACGTCGGGCAGTTCCGGAAGCTCGGTGGCCACCTCCTCGCCCGGTACTACCTGCAGCCGATAGTCCTCCAGCTCGTACTGGGGCGCGGATTCCGATGGCTCCAGCCGGGTTTCCAGATTCGCCGCAGCCGCCACGGGTATCAGCAGGACGCAGGTATAAAGAGGCAGCAGGCGCAACAGTTGATGGTGTTTCATGGCCGTTTCCCTAGAATCGCTTCGCTACGTCGAGCACAACACGATGACGGGCGTCGTCCGCGTCCGGACCATAGGCGTCGCCCGGGAAGAAAACGCCGCCGCGCAGTCGCACGTCAAAGGTGTTCCAGGCAGCGCCGTCATCACCGTAGTAACCCAGCACCAGATCGACGGACTCGCCCAGGTCGTCACTGGTGCCGTTGAATCCCGGCTCGATCAGGTCGGAGGTCACCGTGCCGGCCTGGTCTGCCAGCCAGTAGCGGTGGTACATGAGGTTGGCCGCCCAGTCGTCCCGGTTGGTGAGGGCGGTGTAGGCCGTGACGGTCTTGAGGTTGCTCCACTCGGGCTGGAAGGCCTCCCCGAACCGGGCGACCTGGGATCGCGTACCGGTG
This sequence comes from Marinobacter szutsaonensis, assembly GCF_039523335.1. Taxonomy (NCBI): domain Bacteria; kingdom Pseudomonadati; phylum Pseudomonadota; class Gammaproteobacteria; order Pseudomonadales; family Marinobacteraceae; genus Marinobacter; species Marinobacter szutsaonensis. Next base: position 2,659,272 of record NZ_BAAAFC010000001.1, read on the forward strand.
TACCGGGACCGGTTGCTCTCCAGACCGGTCTGGCGGAAGGCGTCGGACTCGTCGGCGCTGTCACCGCCGGAGGCGATGGCGCCGTGGACACCGGCGGTCCAGCGTGGGCTGTCCACAAGCTGGGCCCGCAGGCCGATATCGGCAGCCCAGCCGCTGACATCCTGCTCCTGGCGGGACAGCAATCCGGTCCCAGTGGTCGTCAGGCGGGACTGGTCACCGGTCACGGCGGCCACTGACGCCAGGTATTGGAGCCGGCTGTGGGAGTGCCAGTCGAAGTAGGCGTTATCCGCCCGCGCACTGGCCCAGGTCAGTGAGTCGGTTACCCGCTCGGGCAAGCCATTGTCGGTCTCGGCTGCCAGGTCGCGGTCATTGCTGTAGCGCTCGGCATGGGTGGCCAGAAAGGTAAGATAGTGGTCCTTGTGCCATTGCCAGCGGGTCTGACCGAAGACCCGGGCAATGTCCTGTTCCTCCACCGGTAGCTCGTTGACATCCGTGCGGGCCTCGGAAATCTTGTTGGCGATGCCCACGGTGGTATCCAGCAGGGTGGTGTCGAAAATCCATCGCGTCAGGGTGATGTCGTCGTCCCACCACATACCGGTGTTCTCTTTCAGTCGCTCACGACCGAAGCGGATGGATTCCCCGGGGTAGTCGGTCAGGCCGTTGTAGTCGAACCAGAATTCCCTGAGCGCGAAGAAGGCGTCGGTTTCCGTGCCGCCGATTTCATCACTGACGTCCACCTGGCCGGTGGCTCCGAACGCCTGCAGACGGAGCTTGGAGCGCCAGTGATCAGACAGCTGCCAGACCCACTCCGGCTTGAGGTCCAGAGCCACTTCGTCCGACTTGGTACTGGAGTCAGGGTTGGTGCCAAGCTTGCGGTCACCCTCGCTGATCAGACTGAACTTGGCGCGGGTGTTGTAGTCCAGGAGTTTCGGATAGGAGGCTTCCGCCTCGTTTTCCTGTGGTTCCTGTGCCCAGCTGGCTGTTGTGCCCAGGCAGCCGAGTACCATCATCAGTCCGGCCATGCCGGTGGTTCCGTTCGTTGCCATGTGGGTTAGCCCCCCTGACGTTGTCTGTTTGTTTGGTCTGAAGCGCCGGTCGCCTGGCGGCGTGCTGCCAGTTCCCGGTTCGCCAGTGTTTCAGCCGCCTGCTCCAGGGCCCTGGGCATCTGGGGCACCATTTCCACCAGAAGCTCTCTTGCCCGTGGCAAACCGGCATCGGTGGCGAGCAGGGCAAAGGACCAGGCGTACAGCCTGTTCACTTCGATGCCCTTGCCCTCCCAGAACATTTCGGCCAGCAGATAATCCGCCTTGGCGTAGCCGCGTCGGGCGGCTTTGAGCAAATGGTCCCGGGCCTTTTGCGGTTCCGGCTCGCCCAGGTACCCCCGCTTGTAGATCCGGCCCAGGAGGTAGTCCGCCGAGGGGTAGCGCTCGCTCGCCTCGCGGGCGTACTCGATGGCCTTGCGGGCATCGATCGGGACAATTCGTCCCCGCTCGTACAGCCGGGCGAGTGTCAGCGAGGCCTTCAGATCCCCCTGGCTGCGGGATGTCTCCAGCAGGCGGATCACCTCTTCGGCGTCCGCCAGGTAGGTGTTGTCCATGATCAGGCGGGCCCGCCCGGTGATTGCGGGTACGTAGTCCGGAATCAGCAGCTGGTAGAGTTCGTTGGTTACAGCGACCTGCTTGGCGGGTGAGTCGTCGTCGGACAGCCAGCGGGCGAACACATACAGGTCGCGATCGTCGATTTTGCCCTGCTCCCAGGCCTTGCGGACCCTGGCCACCAGTGCGTTGAAGCGGTCGGTTCGTCCGTCCGCCAGGTAGACCCGGGCAAGGATCACCAGGCAGTCCGGATGGGACACCGCGATCGGCTCGCACAAGGACACGATTTCACCGGCCCGGGCCTGTAGCTGACCGTTCAGGATGTAATAGCGCGCCAGGGCAAGATCACCGGAGGGGTCGCCTTTCTGCCGTGCCCGCTGGATCCACTGCACCGGGTCGGCCTTGGGGAACTCCTGCGGCTGATCCAGGTAGAGCTCGATCAGCGGCATCAGCGCACTGTCATCGCCCGCCGCCATGGCTTTTTTCAGGTAGAACTCGCCTTTGGCTCGCTGGCTGACGCTTTTGCCCTCGCGGGCGTAGAGCTTGCCCAGCCGGCTCAGGGCCCGATCGCTGCCTTGCTCGGCCGCAGCCTGGTACCAGTGCAATGCCTTGCCGAAGGCCTCTTCGGATTCCTCGTCGGAGTACAGGTCGCCGAGCTCCACCTGGGCGTCGGCGAGTCCGAACTTTGCGAGTTTGGTCAGCTCTGCCCGGGCCGCGCCGAGGTTACCGGCGGCGGCCTCCTGCTCGGCGCGCTGCATGTCCGGGAGGCCGCTGCAACCGGCGATTCCCATCAGCAGGAGCATGGCTGTGGATGCCTTGTGGATCATGGCCTGGGCTCCAATCAGTTGCCGGATACTCGGTCGACGATGCCGTCCAGGGCGGACAGCTGGATGACATCAACGGTCACGCCGATGGGGCGGCCTACCGATTCAAGCGGCATGGGTTCCTCCGCCTGGATCAGGGCGTTGATGGCGGTGCCCGGCTGGTTGGGGGTCTCGGCGTCGACATAGAGTGATTCAATGGCGCCCGCGCGGGTCTCGCCACCGGCCAGATGCAGGGTGACGCTCTGGCCCTCCTGCAGGTTTTCGCCTTCGGTGAAATTGAACCGGGCAATGATGTGGGCAGAGGCGTCGGTCGGGACCAGCACCGCGATCTGTTCACCCTTGCTCATGTACTGGTCTTTGGCGGGCAGCAGGTTGAGCACCTTGCAGTCGCACGGACTGGTCAGGGTGCCCCGGACGCTCTGGCCCAGGAGTTCCTCGATTTGCTCGACGGTGTAATTGCCGTTGCCCACCAGTTCGTTGACGTAAGAGAGCATGGGCGCATCGAAGGTGGCGATGGGCTGGCCGGCTTCGACCTGGTCACCGGGCTTGACCAGGGTGGTGACCTTGCCGTCCTTGGGCAGGCTGACCGGGATGTCCTCGGAGGCCACCATGGCGGTCTCCGCCTTGGTGACGAAGTAGATTTGCCAGAGCTGGTAACCGATAAAGGTAACGGCGATCAGGCCAATACCCATCACCACCAGGCTCACGACCATCGCCCGGGCGCTGGCGAAGAATCCAAGGGCCTGGCTGGATTTGCTCTTGCGCGCCTTGGTGAAATTCTCCCGGGACAGGGTGTTGAGGACATCTCCGGCGGAGACCAGTTCACCACTGAGGAACGAGGTGATCAGGTAACGCAGGACCGAGACCTCGCGCTGGCCCAGGTTCTGGAACTCACAGCCACAGCGGTCACTGTCGTGCCCGAGGTTCCTGGGTACGAATTCCACTTCCACCGCCATGTCCATGCCGTCCACCTTGAACACCAGCCGGCCGTTATAGACCTTCCCGCGGCGCAGGGACTCATTGCCCAGGCGGATGCAGAAACCACCGGCAGACAGATCTTCCAGTGGAAAGCGCACGGGGGCGCCGTCGAGTTTCACAAAGAGTGTCGCCGGCATGCGGACCCGGGCGAACTGCCTCTGTGCTTCGGATTCGTGTACAAACTGCGGTGCTATCGCTGCCGTGTTCATTACTTTGACCCTTGAATGTTGGCTGTTTTGTTAATGCTTGATTCCCCGTGGCGCGGTTGGCGTCACACGATGAACATGACGGTTGCCAGGAAGACGCTGGAGGCAGAGAACGTCATGATCCGGGATGACCAGCGGTTCATGCGCTGCTGGAACGAGGCCGAATCCGTGCTGTAACTGGTCTTCTGGCGTGTCCAGGACTGCCGGTCGAGCCGGAAGAACACATAGATCTTCATCAGCGACCCGAAGATCTGGTTGAAGTACAGGATCAGCGGGTAGGCCGGTCCGACCGGGTGCCCGGTGGCCACCAGCATGGCGCTCAGCACCAGGCGGGTAAGGCCGATCCAGAGCAGGTAGGCGATCAGGATCACGCCGGAGTACTTGATCGCTGCCACGATCGCGGCGGTCAGGCCCAGGATGCTGGTCCACATGGAGATTCTCTGATCCCAGAGCACGTACCAGGTGAACCATCCCAGGCGGCCCGGCCCCAGCTTGGTGGCCCGGCTGTTCTGGCGCAGGTTATTGCCATACCACCGGAACATGAGCTGCCTGGCCGAGCGGATGAAGCTCGGATCGGGCGGATGCTCGACGGTGTGGATGGACGCATCGGGCACGTAGAAGGTGTCGTAGCCCAGGCGCATCATGCTGTACCAGCTGGACTTGTCGTCGCCGGTCAGGAACCGGAACTGGCCCAGCCGCCAGTGGTTGAGGGAGTCGTACTCCACGTCGGAGATGAACTCCGGGCGAGTCACCACGCTGGCGCGGAAGACCGACATCCGGCCGGTCAGCGTCAGGACGCGTCGGGACAGTCCCATGGAGCACATGTTGATGTGCCGCTGAGCAAAGCGCAGCTTGTGCCACTCGGACATCATGTAGCTGCCCTTCACCTCACAGAATTCGTTGGTGGTCAGTGCGCCCACTTGCGGCATCAGCTTGAAATAGGGGGCGGTCTTGCGGACCACGCCGGGATCAAGAACGGTGTCGCCGTCAACCACCGCAACGATGGCGTTGTCATCGGGAATGGCGCGGGAAATGGCCCGGAAGCCATAGGCCAGGCCGTCGCGCTTGCCGGTGCCGGGGATCCGGACCAGATTCAGCTGGACCCGCTCCGGTGGGTTGAGCTTGCGCCAGAGCGAGCGCATCAGCATTTCATCGGACAGTTCCACGATGGAGGCGACCACGGTAGTCGGCCAGCCACAGTCGATGGCTTCCCGGATGATGGACTCGTAGACCTGTGCGGTGGTGGCGGCGTCGATCCGGAAGCTGGTCACCATCAGGAAGACATGGGACGGCGCTCCCTCATCCCCCAGTTTCCGGGCCTTGCGACGAAGGATCGGGTAAGCGTGATGCAGGAAGTACATGCCCCGGACAAAATGGGTGATGCCCACGGAGTAACGCCAGAGGCCGATACCGCCGATCAGCAGAATGAAATGCGCGCCGCCGGGGACAATGAACTCCCTGGGCAGGGCGACCGCAAGCGATCCCAGTGCCGCCAGGTACAGGCACCAGCCACCGGCACGAGAGAAGGGGTTGTCCGGAATCATCGACATGACCGAGGTTCTCCAGGATTCATCGGTAAGGTCTGCTCGCAAGGAGCCCCGGCGCACCGAGTTGCCGGGGCGCAGGCGTTACCAACAGATGCCTTCCAGCACGCCGTTGGTGGTGGTTTTCATGAAGCCCACCAGGTCCACGACCCGTTTGCCTTCGGGCACTTCCGCGATGACGGTTTCGAACAGCTCGTCGTTGTTGCCGACAACCAGCACATCCCCATGCTCGACCACGCCGCGCAGATCGCTGTCCATCAGGTTGGAGAGATGGGGGATCTTCTGGTTGATGTATTCCCGGTTGGCGCCGTTGGTGCGGGCGTAATCCACGTTGCGATCAAAGATCCGTAGGTCATAGCCCTTGCCGATAAGCAGCTCGGCCAGCTCCACCAGGGGGCTTTCCCTGAGGTCGTCGGTGTTGGCCTTGAAGCTCAGGCCCAGCATGCTGATCTTGCGGCGGCCATAACCGGTCACGATGTTGAAGGCCTTGGCCACTTGCTCGTTGTTGCTGCTCATGATGGAGCTGAGCAGGGGATGTTTGACGTCCATCTGGTTGGCCCGGTAGGTCAGGGCGCGGACATCCTTGGGCAGACAGGAACCGCCAAAGGCGAAGCCGGGGCGCATGTAATAGCGGGAGATGTTCAGCTTGTTGTCCAGGCACATCACGTCCATGACATCCCGGCCGTCCACACCCATGGACTTGGCGATGTTGCCGATCTCGTTGGCAAAACTGACCTTGGTCGCGTGCCAGACGTTGCAGGTGTACTTGATCATTTCCGCCACTTCGATGGGCTTGCGGATCAGCGGAGCATCCAGATCGCCATAGAGTTCCGCGAGGAGCTCACCGGAGCGGTCATCCAGCTGCCCGATCACGGTCATGGGCGGGTGGTCGTAATCCTTGATAGCCGTGCTTTCCCGGAGGAATTCCGGGTTCACGCAAACACCGAAATCCTGCCCGGCGATCTTTCCCGAGGCCTCTTGCAGGATCGGGATGACCACGTCCCGCACGGTTCCCGGCAGTACGGTGCTGCGAACCACCACCAGGTGCCAGCCGTCCTTCTCGCGCAGCGCTGTGCCGATGTCCCGGGAAACCTTCTCAACAAAGGTCAGATCCAGGTCGCCATTGGGCTTGCTGGGTGTGCCGACGCAGATCATGGACATCTCGCTTTCCCGTACAGCGGCCATTCCCTCGGTGGTCCCTTTGATGCGGTGGGCGCGAACGCCGTCCCCCAGCAACTCTTCAAGGCCCGGCTCAACGATCGGCGATTTGCCGCTGTTCACCAGCTCGATCTTGACCGGGGAAACGTCCACCCCGACCACCTCATGACCGCGACGGGCCAGACTCGCCGCACAAACGGCACCCACATAACCCAGACCAAATATGCTTACACGCATGGTTATCCGCTCCCTTGTTGTTCCGGAAAGGTGTCCCGGAGTTACCGGTTTCGGTGTTGCTCTCCGGAAAACGTCAAAAAAATGGTGTTTCTGAGGTTGTCTGCCAAAGCCGTTCTGTCCTGGCTTCGTGTCTGCAAAAAAATTGGTCCTTCACCGAGTTGTGAATCGGTGTGAAAACGACCGGTTTTCCTGCAGTCCTTTTCCTGTTTCGGGCTCTGGAAAAATTTCCTCCGCCGGCCCTGAAACAGTTTTAAACGTACCGAAACAAATAATTAAATGCCTGTTACACAATGATAATTTTGATTTGTCGGGTTGATTTACATGTATGGAATTTGGTGTGGGTTCGGGATAGACAGGTGTGCGTCAAGTGCTTGATTCCCTGTGGGAGCACCAGGCAGATCTGTCGTTTTCACAGGCGGGAATGGGCGACAAAAAATTGACGAAAGCGGTTTTGCAAATTCTGTTTATCTATTTTAGGGAGGGAAACTATTTCGAAAACGTCTTAAAAATAGTTCTTGTTTCGGGAACTTTCTGAACGATGTCCCGATTGTCATTTCATGAATGGATCTTTTTTTACGGGTTCATCGTGTCCGCGCGCCCCCTTCCCGAAATTGGGGCTTGAATATTTCGAGCGCTCGTTCTATTTTTGGCTTCCGGAGGTTGAGATATGAACAATTCCAATAACACGAACCCTGGCAATACAGACTGGTCCCTGCACGTTGGCGGCAAGACCGCATTGGTCACCGGCGCCGCTGGCGGTCTGGGCCATAGCTTTACCCAATGCCTGCTCGAGGCCGGCGCCACGGTCATCGTCAGTGGCCGCCGCCGCGAGGCGCTGGAATCCCTCAAGAGCGATTTTCCCGAGCATGCCGGTCGAATCCATGTGGTCACCATGGATGTCACCGACGAGGCGAGTGTTACCGAAGCCTTCGACACCATGGCCGATGACGTCGGCATTCCGGATGTGGTGGTTTCCAATGCCGGTGTCGCCACCAGCAAAAAGGCGCTCGACCTGACTGGCTCCGACTGGGACCAGGTGGTCGACACCAATCTGAAGGGTTGCTGGCTGGTGGCCAATGAGGCCGCCCGTCGTCTGTCCGCCATCAACCGGGGCGGCAGCATCATCATGATTTCTTCCATCCTGGGCCATCGGGTGGCCGGCAACGTGGCGCCCTACGCGGCGGCCAAGGCCGGTGTCGAGCAGTTGACCCGGGCACTGGCGCTGGAGTGGGCCCGCTATGGTATCCGGGTCAATGCGTTGGCGCCGGGCTACATCGAGACCGATCTGAACAGGGACTTTTTCGCCAGTGAGCCCGGTCAGAAAATGATTCGCCGCATCCCCCAGCGCCGACTCGGCCAGGCAGGGGATCTGAGCGGACCATTGCTGTTGCTGGCCTCGGACCTTTCCGACTACATGACCGGCAGCACCCTTGTGGTGGATGGCGGCCATCTTCAATCCTCGCTGTAAGGAGCAGGCTGTGGACTTCAATCTGAACCCCAGGAACGAGTCGTACCGGAAACGCATCCGGGACTTTGTGGAACAGGAGCTGTTACCGCTGGAGCAGAACCCGGACGCTTATGACGAGCATGAGAACATTGCGCCGGAATATCTGGAGCAGATGCGCGCCAAGGCCAGGGAGCAGGGCCTGTGGTGCCTGCAGATTCCCGAGCATCTCGGTGGCCAGGGGCTGGATATCTCCGGCATGGCGGCCTGCTACGAGGAGATGAACCGGTCCATCTTCGGGCCGGTGGTGTTCAACTCCGCAGCGCCCGATGACGGCAACATGATCGTGTTGGCCAAGGTGGCCACCGAGGCCCAGCAGGAGCGTTGGCTCAAGCCCATTGTCGAGGGTCGGGTCCGGTCGTCGTTCGCCATGACCGAGCCACCTCCCGGCTGCGGCTCGGACCCGGGCATGATGCAGACCACCGCCACCCGCAAGGGCGACCGCTGGGTGATCCATGGTCACAAGCATTACATCACCGGGGCCGGGGAAGCGTCCCATTTCATTTTGATTGCCCGTACCTCCGACGATACCCGCAAGGGCCTGAGCGCCTTCATGTTCCACAAGGACGATCCGGGCTGGGAAGTGGTGCGCCGCATTCCGATCATGGGGCCGGAGGAGCACGGTGGCCATTGCGAGATCCGTTTTGACGGCCTGGAAATTCCCGACGAGAACCGGCTGATGGAAGTGGGCGATGGCCTCAAAGTGACCCAGATCCGCCTGGGCACGGCCCGTCTGACCCACTGTATGCGCTGGCTGGGACTGGCCCGTCGTTCCCTGGAAATCGCCACCGATTATGTCGAGAAGCGTGAATCCTTCGGCCAGACCCTGGCCCAGCGTGAAGGTGTCCAGTGGCTACTGGGCGAGGCCGCGATGGAGATCCAGATCGGCCGGCTGCTGACCATGCACGCGGCCTGGAAGCTCGATCAGGGCGACTTTGCCCGCAAGGAAGTGTCCATGGCCAAGGTTGCAGTGGCCGATACCCTGCACAAGGCCGTCGATACCGCCATTCAGCTGTGCGGTGCCCGGGGCTATTCCAAGGACACCCCGCTGGAGTGGATCTACCGCTATGCCCGCCAGGCACGCCTGGTGGATGGCGCCTCGGAAGTGCACAAGATGGTGTTCTCGAAGCTGCTGCTGTCGGAGCGCACCGACTTCTGGCACTGGGGAGTGAAGCCCTGATGTCTGCTTTGGCCGACACCTTCAGCAATTTTATTGTCCGGCAGACCGGCGCCCGCAACGCGCGGGTCATCGAGTTCAGCAAGCTCTCCGGGGGTGCCATCCAGGACAACTTCGGGTTAACCCTGGAGCTGGAAGGCGGCGACCGGCCGGGCGGGCAGGAATTCGTGGTCCGGCAGGACGCCCCCTCGGGGGTGGCGGAGAGTTTGTCCCGGTCGGAGGAGTTCAGGGTGTTGCAAGCGGCATTCGGCGCCGGAGTTACCGCTCCGGAGCCGCTCTGGCTGTGTGAGGACGCCGAAGTCAGCGGCCGTATCTTTTATGTCATGAGCCGGGCTTCCGGTACCGCCTCGCCACGGAAACTGGTGAAGGGTGATCTTACCGAGGATCAGCGTCGGCACCTCGTGCGCCGGCTCGGTGCCGAGCTGGCCCGGCTGCACACGGTGCGGCCGCCGATGGATTCGCTGGCTTTTCTCGAACTGCCGACAGGGAGCAATCCGGCCCTGAGCCGGGTGGGGCTGTACCGCCGCTACCTTGAGGAAATCGGGGAACCGCATCCGGTGCTGGAATGGGCCCTGAACTGGCTCGAGGACCACGCGCCGGAACCCGGTCCCACGGTGCTGTGCCACTGCGATTTCCGGACCGGAAACTACATGGTGGATGGTGACGAGTTGACCGCGGTGCTGGACTGGGAGTTTGCCGCCTGGAGTGATCCCTGCGAGGACCTCGGCTGGCTCTGCTGCCGCAGCTGGCGCTTCGGTGGTGATGACCGGGAAGTCGGTGGCGTTGGCGACAAAGCAGATCTTCTGGCCAGTTACCGGGAAGTGAGTGGCGCCGACATCGATCCGTCTGCAGTCAGCTACTGGGAAGTCATGGCGCTGGTACGCTGGGCGATGATCGCGCTGCAGCAGGCACGCCGGCATATGTCCGGAGAACAGCGCTCGCTGGAGCTGGCCCTGACCGGGCGCATGGTGGCCCAGATGGAATACGACCTGCTGAACCAGATTCCGGAATTGGAGGAAGGGCAATGATCAACGAACCGGATAGCCGCGACCTGCTGACCGAGGCCCGCCAGGTGTTGCTGGATTCCCTGGTACCGGATCTGGCCGGGGAACAGAAATACCAGGCCCTGATGATCGCCAACGCCATGGGCATGGCCATCCGGGAGATCGAGCAGCGGGCGCAAGGTGAGCCTGACGCCACCGACCGGTCGCTGTCGCAATTCCTGGCCGGACACCAGTTGCCGGATGACCCTTCAGAGGGTGAGCAGACCCTCGCCCGGGCCCTCCGTGACCGCCGGCTCGATGGCGATGATCCGGAATTGAGATCGGTTCTGAAGGGCATGACGGAGGCCCGGTTGCGAATCAACAATCCGGGCTTTCTGAAGTAATCCGGACAGTCCAACACGGTGCGATATGAACAAGTACAAGAACCTGAACAAGACCGCCGCCAACCATTCCGCCCTGACCCCGCTGACTCTGCTGCAGCGCTCGGCGCGGGTCTACCCGGACAAGCAGGCGGTCATCGACGATGACATGACCCTGTCCTACCGGGACCTGTATCGCCGTTGCCGGCAGATGGCGGATGCCCTGCGCGCCCGGGGCATTGCCTCCGGTGACACGGTTTCGATCCTGTGCCCCAACAGCCATGAGATGCTCGAGTCCCACTACTCGGTGCCCATGGCGGGGGCGGTGCTTAACGCCATGAACATCCGTCTGGACGCGGGCACCCTCTCATTCATCCTGGCCCACGGTGAGGCGCGGGTGCTGTTCTACGACACCCAGTGGGAAAATCAGGTCCGGGCGGCGATTGCCGAGCTCGAGGTGCCGCCACTGCTGGTGGCCATCGAGCGCAAGGCCGGCGCCAGCGAAGGTCTGGCGGATCTGGATTATGAGTCCCTGCTCGCGGAGGGCGACCCGGAGGCATCGTGGTCGCAGCCGGACGAGGAGTGGGATGCCATCACCCTGAACTACACCTCCGGCACCACCGGCAATCCGAAGGGCGTGGTCTACCATCATCGAGGGGCCTATCTGGCCGCCATGTCGAACGCCATGGCCTTCGACATGACCGCCGAGACCGTCTACCTGTGGACCCTGCCCATGTTCCACTGCAACGGCTGGGCCTACACCTGGGCGATCACCGCCGTCGGCGGCACCCATGTCTGCCTGCGGGAAGTGGATACCCGGGAGATCTATCGTCGGATCGAGGAATACGGCGTGACCCACATGTGTGGCGCCCCGGTGGTGATGAACATGCTGGTGCAGGATCTCGGCCGTGAGAATCTGACACTCTCGCGGCGCGCGCGATTCGCCCTGGGTGGTGCCGCCCCTCCCAGCAGCGTGATCCGCAAGGCGGAGGAAATCGGTTTCGAAATCACCCACCTTTACGGCCTGACCGAAACGTTTGGTCCGTCCACCCTGTGCGTGCCCCAGCCGGAATGGCAGGCGCTGCCGCTCGAGGAGCGGGCGATCAAGATGTCCCGCCAGGGCGTGCCCACCCATGGCCTGGACGACGTGGACATCCTCGATATGGCCAGTGGCGAGCCGGTACCGGCCGATGGCAGGACCATGGGCGAGATCTGCATCCGGGGCAACACTGTGATGAAGGGCTATCTCAAGAACGCGGAAGCCACCGACAAGGCCTTCCGGAATGGCTGGTTTCATACCGGCGACCTGGCGGTCATGCACCCCGACCGCTACGTTGAAATCCGGGACCGGGCCAAGGACGTGATCATCTCCGGCGGCGAGAACATCTCCAGCCTGGAGGTGGAGGAAGTGCTCTACCGGCACCCGAAAGTCTCCGAAGCGGCGGTGGTGGCCATGCCCGACGAGAAGTGGGGCGAGGTGCCCTGTGCCTTCGTCAACCCCATCGATGACGGTGACGAGCTGACCGCCGAGGACATTATTGCCTTTTGCCGGGACAACATGGCGCACTTCAAGGCGCCGAGGAAGGTGGTGCTGGGCGAGCTGCCCAAGACCGCCACTGGCAAGATCCGCAAGAACATTCTCCGGGACTCCCTGTCCCGATGATTGGGCTGACCATGGTCAGCAGGAGGTTGCGATAGCGCGAACAACGCATTCAGACCCACGAAAACCGGTCCCGATGTAACGGGCCTGACAGTTCCAGTGACAACAAAGACAAGAACACAGGAGCAATACCATGAAAAAAACAAGCATGAAGAAACTGCTGGTTGCGATGACCGCAGCCGCAACTCTCGGTACCGCCGGGACCAGCTATGCCGAGGATCCGATCCAGATTGGCGGAATCTACATTCTGTCCGGCAGTGCTGCCACTTACGGTGAGTTTGCCCAGAAGGGTATTAACCTGGCGGTGGATGAAATCAACGCCTCCGGCGGCATCCTGGGTCGCCAGGTGGAAATGGTCTATGAGGATAGCCAGGGCAAAGCCTCGGTGGCCATCCAGGCCGCCCGGAAACTGGTCTATTCCGAGGGTGTTGAAGCCCTGGTGGGCCTGGACAGCTCGGGTGTTGCCCAGGGCATGGTGCCGACCATGCCGGAGTTGCAGAAGCCGCTGATCATCACCCACGCCGCCACGCCGGATGTCACCGGCAAACTGTGTAACCCGTTCACCTACCGCATCAGCGTCAACGTGGCCCAGAACATGAAGGCTGCGGCTCTGGTTGCGGCGGAAACGGATGCCACCAACTGGACCACCATCGGTCCGGACTACGCCTTCGGTCACCAATCCTGGGAATTCTTCGGTAATTACCTGAAGGAAATCAAGCCGGACGTGAACCTGATGTCGGAGACCAACTTCCCGCGCTTCGGTGCCGAGGACTTCACGCCATTCATCGACCGGGTGATGAACTCGGATGCCGAGGGTGTGCTGATCTCCGTCTGGGGTGGTGACCTGGTCAACTTCATCCGTCAGGCCAACACCCGTGGCTTCTTCGACAAGGACATGGAAGTGATGTTCACCGTGGGTGCCGCCACCGAGGTGCTGTCCGCCCTGGGTGAGGAAATGCCCGAAGGTGTGCACCTGTCTACACGCTACTGGTATGACGCCTACGACAATGAAGTGAATGATCGCTTTGTCAAAGCCTACATGGATGCCTATGGTACGCCGCCCAGCTATAACGCCGAGGGTGCCTACGCCGCCATCTATGCCTACAAGCAGGCGATGGAAGCGGCCGGAACCACCGAGGGTCCGGCTGTGGCCAAGGCCCTCAGTGGCATGAGCATGGAAGCGCCGAATGGTACCGTGACCTTCCGTGCCGGAGATCACCAGGCCATGGTCAGCCCGAACTGGGGTGTTTCCGGCCCGATGCATCCCGAGCACGGTATCCGGACCCTGACCAACCTGCAGATCTTTGACGGTGAAGAAGTAGCCCGCACCATCGAAGAGACCGGTTGCAAGCTCTGATCTGAACCTTTTCAAAAGCTTGCCGTGGCGCCCTCCGGGGCGCCACGTAACCGGCCCTAACCTAATGAGGTAATCCATGTCTGGCATCGGAGCGGCGTTGCTGAACAGTCTCGATATCGGGCTGCTGCTATTCATCATCGCAGTGGGTCTGAATATCGTGTTCGGTGTTCTGAACATCATCAACTTTGCCCACGGGGCTCTCTACATGCTGGGAGCCTACCTGGCCTTCACCCTGATCAACCTTGTGGGAATGCCCTTCTGGGCAGCCCTGTTACTGGCACCGATCGGTGTGGCCATCCTGGCCGTCATCATCGATCGGGTGCTGTTGCGATTCATCTACAGCCGGGACGTTGCGGACAGCCTGCTGCTGACCTTCGCGATCCTGCTGATCATCAATGAGAGCGTCCGCGTTGTCTGGGGTAGCGGCATCCACGTGGTCCAGCCACCTCAGCTACTCTCAGGCTCGGTCGAACTGCTGGGCAGTTCCGTGTCCACCTACAGTCTGTTTGTCATTGTCATCGGCCTGCTGTTGCTGGCCGGGCTCTGGTACCTGTTCAACCGCACCCGCGTCGGCCGCATCATGCGCGCCGCGGCGCTGGACCGGGACATGGCCGAAGCCCTGTGTATCAACACCCGCATGGTGGTCACCGGCGTGTTTGCCTTCGGTGCCTGGCTGGCGGCCGTGGGCGGCGTGGTGGCAGCGCCGATGCGGGCACTGGACCCGGGCATGGGTGACAAGATCATCATCGAGTCCTTCATCGTGGTGGTCATCGGCGGCCTCGGCAGCTTCCCGGGAGCCCTGCTCGGTGCCATCATCCTCGGCCTGATTCACGGCTTTGGCGGCCGCTATCTGCCGGAAGTGAACCTGCTGCTGCCGTTCCTTGGCATGGCGCTGGTTCTGTTGTTCAAACCCAATGGCATCATGGGCAAGGGGGCGACCGCATGAAGACCAGGATTCTGATGGGCCTTCTGGCCGTGGTGATCGCGGGGCTGATTGCGGTGCCCTGGATTGCCTCCTACTTCTATATTTTCATACTCACCGAGATCCTGATCCTTGGCCTGTTCGCGGCCAGCTTCAACCTGATCTTCGGCTACACCGGCATGCTCAGTTTCGGACATGCGGCCTTCTTCGGCATCGGCTCCTACGCCACCGCTCTGGTGCTGATCCACCTGGAGTGGCCGTTCCTGGCCTGCCTGCTGGTGTCCATGGGCGCTTCGGCGTTGCTGGCCCTGGTGATCGGCTTCCTGAGTGTCCGCCTCAACGAGGTCTACTTCGCCATGCTCACCCTGGCGTTCGGCATGATGGTGTTTGCCATCGCCTACCAGTGGCGCTCCGTGACCAACGGCAGTGATGGCCTGGCCGGTTTCACCCTGGGCTCCTTCGGCCTTGGTCTGGACCTCACCCTGGGTAACCCGGCGGTCTACTACCATGTGGTGCTGGCCATCATCGCCATTGCCGCGGTAGTGCTGTACCTGATCTGCCGCAGTTCGTTCGGCCTGATCCTCAAGGCGATCCGCCAGAACCCGGAGCGGGTGTCCTTCGCCGGGCTGAACGTGCGTACCTACCGCCTGGTGGCGTTTGTCATCGCAGGTTCCTTTGCGGGCCTCGCCGGTGGCCTGATGGCCCCGTTCCTGAGGGTGGCCAGTCCGGAACTGTTGCACTGGTCCATGTCCGCCGAACCGGTTCTGATGGCGATTCTCGGCGGCACCGGCTATTTCCTGGGACCATTCGTCGGCTCCGCGGTGTTCGTACTGCTGGAGACCTGGATCACCAGCTACACCGAGTCCTGGATGCTGGTTCTGGGCATCATCCTGGCGATGATGGTGATTTTCTTCCGCAAAGGTCTGCTGGGTACTGCCCTTGACTGGTGGATGGAGGTGAAGAAATGAGCAAGCCGATCCTGACCATAGACAACCTCACCAAGCGTTTTGGTGGTGTCCACGCAGTCAACGGCATCAACCTGGAAGTCATGCCGAAGGAAACCATCGCCATCATCGGGCCCAACGGTGCCGGCAAGACCACCTTCTACAACATGGTGTCCGGGCGGATGCTGCCGACCGAGGGCAAGATCACCCTCGACGGGCAGGACATAACCGGGCTGCCGCCCCACAAGATCAGCCGTCTGGGGGTGTCCCGGTCGTTCCAGATCAACAACATCTTCCCGGAGATGACGGTGCAGGAGAACGTGGAGGTGGTGCTGTCGGCCTACCACGGCCACAGCCGCAAGCTGTTTAACATTGCCTCCCGCAATACCGGCATCCAGCAGGAGGCCGTGGAATACCTGAAACGGCTGGGCATTGACGGTCTGAAGGACCAGCGGGCCGAAGTCATCAGTTACGGTGACAAGCGCTTGCTGGAAATTGCCATGGTACTGGCAACACAGCCCAAATTGGTGCTGCTGGACGAGCCCACCGCCGGCATGACCCCGGACGAGACCCGGCGAACCACCAAACTGGTGAAGAGCCTGGCGGACAGTGGCGATTACACGTTTCTGATCACCGAGCACGATATGGACGTGGTGTTCAATCTGGCCGATCGCATTCTGGTCATGCATCGCGGCGAAAAACTGTTTGCCGGCACTCCGGAGGAAGTGAAGAACCATCCGGAAGTTCGTGTCGCCTACCTGGGTGAGGAAGAAGAGGACGCGGTCGAGGAGGCCAACCCATGATTCTTGATGTTCGCAATATCCAGACCTTCTACGGCGAGAGCCAGGCGCTTCAGGGTGTCACGCTGCAACTGGACGAGGGCGAGACCGTCTGTATCCTGGGCCGCAACGGTGCCGGCAAGAGTACGACCCTGAAAAGCATCATGGGCCTGACGCCACCGAGATCCGGCGAGGTGGTCTTTGATGGCAAGCCGATCCACGGCCTGCCCGCCCATCAGATTGCCCGGGCCGGTATCGGTTATGTGCCGGAGGACCGGCGGATTTTTCCGGGCCTGACGGTGCGGGAGAATCTGGATGTGGCTGCCTACCAGCGCAAGGGCAGCGCTGCCCGCTGGACCGTGGACGGTATCCTGAAGAAGTACGAGATGCTGGGTGAGCGGGCCGATCAGGATGGCGCCACGCTTTCCGGTGGCCAACAGCAGATGCTGGCGGTGGCCCGGTCCCTGATGATCCAGCCGAGGCTGTTGTTGCTGGACGAGCCCAACGAAGGGCTGGCTCCGGTTATTGTGCAGCAGATCGGTGAACTGATCGACGATCTCAGCAAGACCACCACCATTCTGTTCACTGACCAGAGCGTGCGGTTCGCCCTCAAGCATGCCCGCAGGGCGTACATTCTTGAGAAAGGGCAGGTGGTGCACGAAGCACCGAGCGATGAGTTGCGTAAAGATCAGGCAACCCAGGACCGGTTCCTGTCGGTGGCGTGATCTGACTTATAATCCCCGCCGCAGGAGCAGACAGGCGTGGTACCAATGATTGAAAACTATGAGGCATTTCGCAACGAGCTGAGCATGTCCAAGGAGGATGTGGTCCGCGAGGTTTATCGTCAGAACAAGGACAGGATCAGCATCAAGAAGGAGGCGACGGCGGTCAAGAACCTGATCCGCATCATCGAGTCGACGCTGAGACTGGCCAATTCCAAGGGCTTCCATGCCATGACCCTGAGGGATCTGTGTTCGGACTCGGGCATGAGCATGGGCGGCCTTTATGCCTACATTCGCAACAAGGACGACCTGATCCACCTGATCCAGAGCCATGGCTTCACCATCACCCGCCGCACTTTGTTGCACTACACTGGCGAGGTGGATGACGTACGTGACAAGCTGTTCTCGGCGATCAAGGCGCATCTGTACCTGAGCGAACTGATGCGGGCCTGGTTCTATTTCTCCTACATGGAAGCTAAGAGCCTGCCGGCACCGGAAAAGCGGGATGCGGTGGCCATCGAACTGGAGATCGAAGACATCTTCCTGGGTGTCATCGAGGACGGTATCGAGGCAGGCGTATACCGGCCCAGGAATGCCCGGCTGGTGGCTTCGAGCATCAAGGCCCTGTTGCAGGACTGGTACCTCAAGCGCCGGAAATACCGCGACCAGAATGTGGCCGTTGACGACTATGCTGCCTTTGTCAGGGATGTGATTGAAAGCTATCTGCTCTGAGGGCGTTGACTCTCTCCTGTGAGGACTGTGATGACTATCAGCTTGACGAATCCGGAACTGCTGCGCGAAAGCGCCTATATCAATGGCGAATGGGTCCAGGCCCGTTCCGGTGATGTGTTGCCGGTGACCAACCCGGCCAATGGCGAACATCTGGCCAACGTGCCGGACATGGGCGCCGACGATACCCGACAGGCGATCCAGGCGGCCGAGGCGGCCTGGCCGGAATGGCGTGCCCGTCCTGCCAAGGAGCGGGCGGTTATCCTGCGCCGGTGGTTTGATCTGGTGATGCAGAACCAGGAGGACCTGGCCCGGCTGATGACCGCGGAGCAGGGCAAGCCGCTGGCGGAAGCCCGGGGCGAGGTGGGCTACGGCGCCAGTTTCATCGAATGGTTCGCCGAGGAGGCCAAGCGGGCCTATGGCGACGTGATTCCGGGCCATGGCCGTGACAAGCGCATCGTGGTGATCAAGCAGCCCATTGGGGTGGTGGCGGCAATCACACCCTGGAACTTCCCGGTGGCCATGATCACCCGCAAGGTGGCCCCGGCCCTGGCTGCGGGCTGTCCGGTGGTGGTCAAGCCGGCCGAAGATACCCCGCTGTGCGCCTTGGCCCTGGCGGCACTGGCGGAGGAAGCCGGTGTCCCGTCCGGGATTCTCAACATCGTGACCTGTTCGAAGGGCCGGGCGCCGGAGGTGGGCGAGGAGCTGACCACCAACCCGGTCGTCCGCAAGGTGTCGTTCACCGGCTCCACGCCGGTGGGCAAGCTGCTGATGCGCCAGGCCAGCGGTACGGTCAAGAAAGTGAGCCTGGAGCTCGGTGGCAATGCCCCGTTCATCATCTTTGACGACGCCGATCTCGATGCCGCGGTGGCCGGGTTGATGGCCTCCAAGTACCGCAACACCGGGCAGACCTGCGTGTGCGCCAATCGCATCTATGTCCAGTCCGGTGTCTATGACGAATTTGTTGAGAAGCTCAAAGCTGCCGTCAGCAAGATGGTGGTGGGTGCCGGCCTCGAAGGTGACACCCAGCAGGGCCCACTGATCAATGCCGCGGCACTGGACAAGGTCCAGCGCCACATCGAGGATGCCACCACCAAGGGTGCAAAGGTGGCCCTGGGTGGCAAGGTGCATGCGCTCGGCGGTACCTTCTTCGAGCCGACCATCCTTACCGACGTCACCCAGGACATGCTGGTGGCCAGTGAGGAAACCTTTGGCCCGGTGGCACCGCTGTTCCGGTTCGACACCGAGGAACAGGCGATTGCCATGGCCAACGATTCGGAATTCGGCCTGGCAGCGTATTTCTATAGCAACGACATCCGTCGCATCTGGCACGTGGCCGAGGCCCTGGAAACCGGCATGATCGGTATCAACGAGGGCATTATTTCCACCGAGGCGGCGCCGTTCGGCGGTGTCAAGGAAAGCGGCCTGGGCCGGGAAGGTTCCCGTTATGGCCTGGACGAGTTCATGGAGCTCAAATACCTGTGCCTTGGCGGCATGCGCTAAAAAAACCGGTTGCGAGGAGAGTCGGATGGCAGGCCCGTTGTCGCACCTGCGTGTGCTTGACCTATCCCGGGTACTGGCTGGCCCCTGGGCTGGCCAGATCCTCGGGGATCTGGGCGCGGAGGTGATCAAGATCGAGCGCCCGGGCACCGGGGATGACACCCGGTCCTGGGGGCCGCCCTATTTTCAGGGCGCGGATGGCAATGCCGAGTTGTCCGCCTACTTCCTGACCGCCAACCGCAACAAGCAGTCCCTGGCCGTGGACATCGCCCATCCCGAGGGGCAGGCGCTGGTCCGCAAACTGGTGGCCGAGTCGGATGTGGTGCTGGAAAACTTCAAGGTCGGCGGCCTCAAGCGCTATGGCCTGGATTATGACAGCCTGAAACGCATCAACCCGAAGCTGATCTATTGCTCGATTACCGGGTTTGGTCAGGATGGCCCTTATGCCAGTCGCCCCGGCTACGACTTCCTGATCCAGGCCATGGGTGGGCTGATGAGCATCACCGGGCAGCCGGACGGCGAGCCCGGGGCCGGGCCTATGAAGGTCGGCGTGGCACTGACGGACATCATGACCGGGCTCTACGCCACCATTGGCGTGCTCGCCGCCCTCAGCCACCGGGACCGGACCGGGGAAGGGCAGTACGTGGAGGCCGCGCTGCTGGACGTGCAGGTGGCCTGCCTGGCCAACCAGGCTATGAATTACCTGACCACGGGCACCGCACCGGCCCGGATGGGCAATGCCCACCCCAACATCGTGCCTTACCAGGACTTCCCCACCGCTGACGGCAACATGGTGCTGACGGTGGGTAATGACCAGCAGTTTGCCCGGCTATGCGACGTGCTCGGGCACCCGGAATGGGCCAGCGATGAACGCTTTGCCACCAACCGGGCCCGGGTGGCCAACCGCAAGGAGCTGATCCCGAAACTGAGGCAGGCCACGGTGATGCGCTCGACCCGGGAGTGGGTCGGGATCCTGGAGCAGGCCGGGGTGCCCTGCGGACCGGTGAACACCCTGGATCAGGTCTTTGAGGACCCCCAGGTGCTGGCGCGGGGCATGCGGCAGACTGTCACTCACCCTAGCCTGGGCGAGGTACCTACCGTTGGTAATCCAATCAAGCTGAAACTGACCCCGGTGGACTATCGCACGGCACCACCGTTACTCGGCGAGCAGTCCGAACAGGTGTTGCAACGGGTTGCCGGCCTGTCTCCCGGAGAGATCGAAGCGCTCAGGGAGCGCGGTGTGATCTCATGACCCCGGCAGTGCGGCTATTCAGTTACGGGTGTCCGCACCGCTCATTGCCCCCAGAATTGTGCCGGTCGCTTGGCGAGAAACGCGGCGACCCCTTCCTGGAAGTCCGACGTTCCAACCGCCTCCAGAAAGGCCTGTCTCTCCGCTTCCAGGTATCCGGAAAGGGTGCCGCCGAAGGCATCATCCGAGAGGCGTCGGAAGGCGGCATAAGCTCGGCTTGGGCCCCTGGCAACCTTGCGGGCAAGGTCGGTCAGGGCGTCGCCAAACTCGCCCTCAGGGGCAACCTGATTGATCAGCCCCCAGTCCAGCGCCTCCTCGGCGGTCAAGGTCTGGCCCAGCAGCATCAGCTGACTGGCCCGACCTGCACCGATGCGGCGGTTCAGGAACCAGGTGCCCCCGCAGTCCGGGACCGTGCCGATGCCATCGTAGGCCACCATGAACCGGGCGTTGGCGTCAGAAATAATCAGGTCCGCGCCCAGGGCCAGGCTCAGCCCGGCGCCGGCGGCAAAGCCCCGGACCCCGGCAATGACAGGAGCATTGAGTTCGCGCAGGATGAGAATGGCCGGGTTGAGGGCATCCAGTAGAGCATTGACCACCTCCCGGGCCTGTTCGGGACCGCCGGCCATGCTGGCGACATCCCCGCCGGCCATGAAGGCACGGCCGGCTCCGGTCAGCACCACGCACCGAAGCCCGGGCTGGTCTCTCAGGGCTTTGGCGGCCTCCAGAAAGGCCTCGGCCATGGGGATGTCGATGGCATTCAACGCGTCGGGACGGTTGAAGGTCAGGGTCGCCACGCCGCTGTTGTCGTCGAACTGCAGGATCACGGGGGAGGTCATTGTTGTTCCTCTGTTTTTTATAGGACCTGACCCCTGAATATAGAACACGTTTTTCTGGCGCGGGACCCCTGTGTCGACTATTTTTAGGTCTGGACGTTCCAGACGCGTCCAGACCAACAAACAACAACAATCATAAACATCTTGAGGCGTGTTATACGTGAGTATCCTCGAGGTCAGTAACCTGTCCTTGTCCTTTGGCGGGGTAAAAGCGCTGCAGGACGTCAGTTTCCGTGTGCCGGAAAATACCGTCACCACCATCATCGGCCCGAACGGGGCGGGAAAGACGTCGCTGTTCAACTGTATCTCCGGTTTCTACAAACCCCAGCAAGGCACTATCCGCTATGAAGGGCGGGAGCTTTCCAGTGGCATCAAGCCGCCGAAACGGGCCGCTCTGGGCCTGGCCCGGACTTTCCAGAACATCGCCCTGTTCCGGGGCATGACCGTACTCGACAACATCAAGCTCGGTGCCCATGTGCACATGAGCAGCGGGCTGCTGGGTTCCATGTTCTATTTCGGAGCGGCCCGCCGCGAAGAGATGGAGGTGCGCCGGGAGGTGGAGCACCGGATCATCGACTTCCTGGAAATCGACCATATCCGCCGCCAGCCGGTGGCCAGCCTCTCCTATGGCCTGCAAAAGCGGGTGGAGCTGGCCCGGGCGCTGGCGATGCGCCCGAAGGTGCTGATGCTGGACGAGCCGGTGGCGGGTATGAACCGGGAAGAGAAGGAGGACATGGCCCGCTTTATCCTGGATATCCGGGAAGAGTGGGGTGTGACCGTGCTGATGGTGGAGCATGACATGGGCATGGTGATGGATATTTCCGATCACATTGCCGTGCTCAACTTCGGGCAGGTCATCACCGAGGGCGAACCGGCGGATGTCCAGAACAATCCGGAAGTCATCAAGGCCTATCTGGGCAACAGCGATATCGACAGCCTGCGCAAGAAACTCAATCCGGAAGGGGAGGTCGCCTGATGGACTGGCTGTTCTTCGGTGAAATAAGTCTGGCGGGGCTGGCCATGGGCGGGCTGTATGCTCTGATCGCCCTGGGCTTCGTGATGATCTACAAGGCCACCCGGGTGATCAACTTCGCCATCGGCGAAATCATGATGTTTGCCGCCTACCTGTTCCTGGCGTTTGCCGGTGGTATGGAGCTGTCCGCCTGGATCGCGCTGCCACTGGCGGTGATCGGCGGCAGTATCCTGGGCGGGGTGATCGAGAAGACCATGATCCGCCCGATGCTGGGGGAGTCCCCGATCTCGGTGGTGATGGTGACCATCGGTATCGCCAGCATCCTGGTGGGGCTGGTGGAATTCATCTGGACCGCCGACCCGCAGTTGCTGCCGAGCTTCCTGCCCCGGGAGCCGGTGTTCATCGGCCCGCTCTACCTGGCCCCGAAAATCGCTTACGGCTTTCTGATCGGTTCCGCACTGCTGATCATCTACCTGCTGTATTTCCGCTTCTCCCGCGGGGGCGTGGCGCTTCGGGCCACCGCGTCGGACCAGGCCGCGGCCTACTCCATGGGCATCAACGTGCGCCGAGTGTTCAACCTGGCCTGGGTGTTCGGCTCACTCGCGGCCTCCCTGGCCGGCGTGCTGGTGGCCGCCACCGGCGGGCTTAGTCCGCAGTTCGGGATCATCGGGCTCAGTGTGCTGGTGGTGGTGATTGTCGGTGGCCTGGACAGCATCCTCGGTGCCCTGGTGGCTGGCGTGTTCATCGGCTGGCTGGAAACCGTGGCCGGCGCCTACCTCGGTGGCGAATACCGGATGCCGGCGACCTTTGTGGTGCTGGCGGTGATCCTGGTGATCCGGCCCTATGGCCTGTTCGGCACCCACGAAATAGAGCGAGTATAAGATGCGCATCGGTGACGCAAAACAGACCTACGAGGCCGATGAGGCAATCTGGACCAGCAGCACCCAGAAGTTCTGGTTTGGCCTGTTGCTGCTGATTCTGCTGTTGTTCCCGTTCATGGCCGATTCCTATCTGCTGTACCTGGGCTGCCTCGTGGGCATCGCCGTGATCAGCACCACCGGTCTTAATATCCTGACCGGTTTTACCGGACTGATTTCCCTGGGCCAGGCGGGCTTTATGGGGGTGGGCGCCTATACCGTGGCCTGGCTCTCACTCAACACCGGCCTGCCGTTTCCGGTGACGCTGCTGCTCGCGGGACTGGTGGCCGCCGCCGTCGGTATTCTGGTGGGGCTGCCCTCGCTGCGGGTCAAAGGGCTGTACCTGGCCATTGCCACCCTGGCGGCCAGCGTGTTCCTGCATTTCATCTTTGCCGAGTGGGAATCGGTCACCGGCGGTATGGGTGGGCTGAGCCTGGAGCCGGCGCATCTGTTCGGTCTGACCTTCCAGAGCGACTTCCGGATGTATTTCATTATCGTGCCGCTGGCGGTGCTGATGGTGTTCGCCGCCCGCAACGTGTTGCGGACCCGGGTTGGCCGCGCCTTCATCGCCATCCGGGACCGGGATATTTCTGCCGAGATCCTGGGCATCAACCTGCTGCGCTACAAGCTCATGTCTTTTGCGCTCAGTTCCTTTTATGCCGGGGTCGCCGGCGGCCTGTTCGCCTATTTCTATCGGGTAGTGACCCCGGAGAGCTTCCCGCTTTCCATGTCGATCTTCTACCTGGCCGCAGTGATCGTCGGAGGCATGGGTAACCTGCTGGGGGGCATTCTCGGTGCCGCCTTCATGACCCTGGTACCGGAAGCCCTGAAACTGCTGACCGCCGCGCTGACGCCGTTCTATCCCAACGCCCCCGTGTTCATGTCGCCGATGCTGGAAATCATCTTCGGTGCCCTGATCGTGGGGTTCCTGATCTTCGAACCCCATGGCCTGGCGGAGATCTGGCATCGCATCCGCCGGTTTTTCCGGCTGTGGCCATTCCGGAATTAACCGTGTTTCAACGAGTCTTTCTCCGAGAGACCGTGCAACAGCAACAACAAGAAGCAGCAAGGAGAAGAAACATGTTCAGAAACATCCTCAAAAAAGGACGCAAGCTCGCCGGGCTTGGTGGCCTGGTTGCTGCGTTGACCGTAGCCGCCCCTGCCATGGCGCAGGATAAGGAGCCCATCGTGTTCGGTGGTTCCATCCCGCTTTCCGGTGTCTTTGCCTTTGCCGGCATTCACCTCCATGCCGGGCTCACCGACTACACGGACTGGATCAACAGCCAGGGCGGCATCAACGGCCATCCGGTGGAATACGTGATGGAAGACACCGCCTACGAGGTAGACCGTTCGGTGGCGGCCTTCAAGAAGATTTCCGGCAGCAGCTCGCCGGCCACCTATTACGGTGACAGCACCGGCTTCATGAAGGCCATCGCCTCGGAGCTCAACAGCATGGGAACCACGCTGATGAGTGGCGCTTCCTTTGCTACGGCGCTGACCGACAACGAGCAGTACCCTTACCAGTTCATCCCAGGGCCCAACTACAGCCAGATGTTCGGCATCATCCTGGAGTACATCGCCTCCGAGGGTGAGGGCGGCGACATGCCGACCGTGGCCTTCGTCTACAGTGATACCGAGTTCGGTAAGGATCCCATCGAGAACGGCAAGGCCCGGGCTGCAGAGCTGGGTATCGAGGTGGTTGAGGAGATCGTCACCAAGCCCGGCAGTGTGGATGTTTCCGCCGAGGTCCTGAAGCTGCGCCGGGTTCGTCCGGATTACGTGGTGTTCCACGGCTACGTGCTGTCGCCGATCAACGAGTTCATGGTGCAGATGCGCCAGATGGGTCTGGACACCCAGTTCATGGGTACCTTCTGGTCTTCGGACAAGCTGATCATCGACAAGATGGGCGCGGATGCCGATGGCTATATGGGCGTCATGCCATACAACTATTACGACAGCGAGGAAAGCGGCCCGATGCTGGATGCCCTGAGGGCGCAGGCAGAAAAGAGCGATCCTGACGCTGGCTACCGTCCGACCGGCTACATCCAGGGCTGGTTCAATGCCATGGTCTGGACCGAAGTGATCAAGCGCACCCTTGATGCCGGTAAGGAGCTGAACGCGGACAACATGGCCGAGGCGCTGGCTTCCATCGAGGACTGGGACACCGGTGGCATCATTGGCATTCCGGTCACAGTGAAAGACATGTCGTTCCCGGTTGGCCGCATCTGGCGGGTTAATGCCGAGGCGGGCCGTTACGAGCCGGTGTCGGACTGGATCCACCTCGACTGAGGGGCTGTATGGAAGCCTTACTGGAAATCGATAACATCGAGGTGGTTTACAACAAGGCGGTGCAGGTCCTCCGGGGCCTGTCACTGCGGGTACCGGAGGGCGCCATTGTGGCGCTCCTTGGCTCCAATGGCGCCGGCAAATCCACCACCCTGAAAAGTGTTTCCGGTCTGCTGACCCTGGAAGACGGTGAAGTCACCGCCGGCGAGGTGCGGTTCCGGGGCCAGGATGTGAAGGGCATACCGCCGGAGAAACTGGTGCGCAACGGCCTGTTTCATGTCATGGAGGGGCGTCGGGTTTTCGAGGACCTGACCGTCGAGGAAAACCTGATCGCCGCCACCTATGCGCTTACCGGTCGCAAGCCGTCACTGAATGACAGCTACGAGCTGGTCTACAACTATTTTCCGCGACTCAAGGAACGGCGCAAGCAACTGGCGGGCTACCTGTCCGGGGGGGAGCAGCAGATGCTGGCCCTGGGCCGGGCACTGATTGCCCAGCCGGACCTGATCATGCTCGACGAACCCTCGCTGGGGCTGGCGCCGCTGCTGGTAGAGGAAATCTTCACCATCGTCGCCCGGATCAACCGGGAGCAAGGCACCGCTATCCTGCTGGTGGAACAGAACGCGGCGGTTTCATTGGCAATCGCCTCCTACGGCTACATCATGGAGAATGGCAAGATCGTGATCGACGGGCCGACGGAAAAACTCACCGCCAACGAGGATGTCCAGGAGTTCTACCTCGGTGTGGGCGGTGCTGAAGGTGAAACCCGGAGTTACCGGGATATCAAGCATTACAAACGTCGTAAGCGGTGGCTCTCATGACAACACCGGCAGTGCCTGAACTCACTCTCCCACAGATGTTGCGGGCCCATGCCCGGGACCGGGCCGATCATCTGGCCCTGCGCCAGAAGGATTTCGGGATCTGGCAGGCCTATACCTGGCAGCACTACTATCAGCGCGCCTGTCACTTCGGATTGGGGCTGCGGGCACTTGGCCTCGGCGAGGGTGGCCATGTGGCGATCATCTCGGAAAACCGGGTGGAGTGGGTGATTGCCCAGATGGGTATTGGTTTGGTGAAGGGCATCTGTGTCGGTGTCTACCCCACCAGTCCCTGGAATGAAGTGGCCTACGTGCTGGAACACAGCGATGCCGAAATCGTGGTGTGCGAGGACCAGGAACAGACCGACAAAGTGATCGAGGCCTGGCCGCAACTCCCGCACCTGCAGCACTGTGTCACCATCGATATGAAGGGCCTGCGAAACTATCCGGCGCCGCCCACGGCCTTCGAAGCCGTGGAAGCGATGGGCCGCGAGTATGAAACGCAACACCCGGACCTGATTGACCAGATGCTCGCTAGCCAGGCCATGGACGATACCGCGCTGATGATCTACACCTCCGGCTCCACCGGGCGGCCCAAGGGCGCCATGATCAGCTGGAGCAACCTGCATGCGGCGGCGCCGGGGCTGATTGAACTTCTGGGTGTCGACCGGCACGCGTCCAGCCTGTCCTACCTGCCTTTGTGCCACGTGGCCGAGCAGGCACTGACCAACATTGCGCCGGTGTATGTGGGCAGCACCGTGAGTTTCGGGGAAAGCCTGCGGACCGTGCAGGAGGATCTCCGGGAAATCGCTCCGACCTTTTTCCTGGGCGTGCCCAGGATCTGGGAAAAGCTGCATTCCGCCATCTACATCAAGATCCAGGAGACGGGGCGCCTGCGCCAGACCCTGTTCAATTGGGCGATGCGGACCTGCGAGCCGATGGCCACCAAAAACCGTGGGCAATGGTCCCTGAAGGAAAAACTGGTTTACGGGGTCAGTTACTGGCTGATCTTCCGGGCACTGCAAAACTACATCGGCCTGCGCCGCTGTCACATTGCCCTGACCGGCGCGGCACCTATTTCCACCGGTATCCTGTCGTTCTTCCGGACCATCGGCATTCCCCTGGTGGAGGTCTATGGTCAGACGGAGAGTACTGGCGTTGCCACCGCCCAGCCCCTGGACAACATCCGGCTCGGTACCGTGGGCGTGGCGATCAGGGGGGTCGAGGTCAAGCTCGGGGAGCAGGACGAAATCCTCATGCGTGGCGGCAGTATGTTCAAGGGCTATTACAAGAATGATGAGGCCACCGCGTCGACACTGAAGGACGGCTGGCTCCATACCGGCGATGTGGGGGAATGGCGTGACGGCCAAATCAGGATCGTCGACCGCCTCAAAGACATCATGATCACCGCCGGGGGCAAGAACCTGTCGCCCACCGAGATCGAGAACACCATCAAGGCCAGCCCCTACATCAAGGAGTGCATCGTGGTCGGGGAGGCGCGGAAGTACGTCTCGGCCCTGATCCAGATTGATTTCGAGACGGTGGCCAAGTGGGCGGAGCAGGAGCGGATCCCCTACACCACCTTCCGCAGCCTGGCCGAACACGAACAGGTCAATGACCTGATCCGCGCCGAAATCGAGAAGGGTAATGACCAGCTGCCCCAGGTGGCGCAAATCAAACGCTTCCACCTGCTGACCAAGGAACTCGACCACGACGACGATGAAGTGACGGCGACCATGAAGGTGCGCCGCAGCAACATCTACGAAAAGTACATTGATGTGATCGAGTCGCTGTACGCCTGAGGCGACTCTCAGTAACTGTCATTCAGCAGCTGGTGGTATTCCGTCTTGAAGCGCTCCAGGCTCAGGTAACGGTTCCGGTGATCCACCAACCCGGCGGCGTTGAAGGCTTCGACGAAAGCTTCGGATTCGCCGGAATAGACTGTGCCGTACAGGCCCTCCCAATCCGCGAACTGGACGAGATCCAGCAGTACCGTCAGGGCAAGTTGGCCGTTCGCTTCTTCCAGGTAGTGGTAGGCCAGGGCGTAGTGTTCGAAGCGGTAGTCGGCGGTGGTGGCGTCGTAGACGGTGACATCCAACAACGGGTCGTAATCATAGTGCTGGTAGACCGGCGCAATGGGCTCTCCGGCTACCAACGCTGCCTGGCCTTCGGCAAACCACAGGGGCAGGAGCGAATTCCTCGCCTGATAACGGCTCAGGTTTTCCTGGACGTAGTGGGCCAGTTCATGGGTGATGATCCGGTCGGTGTCATAGGGCCACTGGCTGGCGTAGGGCATGATGCTGACGGCCGCAACCGATGCGGACGCAAACTCGGTTCGGGAAACGGTCGGGCTCAGGCAACCAATCAGCCGGTCCGGGTAGCGAACCGCGGTGCTCCGGTCCTCAACAAACTCCGGCCAGCGTAGCTGGAACCGGCTCAGTACCCCATCAATGCGCCGCTCCAGTTCGGTTGCCGCCGCGCGGAAGTCGGTTTCGCTGTAGGCGGATGAACCGTAGACCCGGACCCGGCCGCTCTCGGTTTCAAAATACAGGTTATCGTCAACACAGACGTCCGCTGCCGCGTCCAGGCTCCAGGAATCGTCCGGGAAGTCATCTCCGGTGTCACCCACATAGAGGAAGAATCCGGGGGTATAGGAATCCCGGTCCCAGTCGTCATCATAACCCTCGGACACCGTCACCTTGCAGCCTGAGAGCAAGACAACGGCAAGGCCTGTGAGTACTGCTACGGTTCTGTTCATCCCGACCCCCGGCGATATTGTTGTTACCCGCTATCTTCTCAGAGCGGGAAACGGGATGCCGTCAACCGGTGTAAAGATCCGGTAAATGCCGTTCCCCTGAGCCTTATTCCGGATCATTAGCCTGCTCCCTGGGCGAATCCACAGCTCTGCCCGGGAATGAGCCCGTAGCGGTGCGGATGTGAATGTCCCGTTGCGGGAAGGGGATCTCGATCCCTGCCTCCCGCAAGGACCGGGTGATGGTCGCGTGCAGCTCATGAGACAGGGGCATGATGTCGTTAATATCTCGCACGAATACGCGGATCTCGAAGTTCACACTGCTGTCACCGAGGCCGACGCAGAATACTGCCGGTGCCGGATCGTTCACCACCCGTTCGTTGTCGGTGGCAATCCGGAACAGCAGTTCCTGGACCTTGTCCACGTCGGAGCCATAGGCGACGCCAACCCGGACGATGACCCGGGTAATGGCGTCGGTCAGGGTCCAGTTGGTCAGGTCCTGGGTGACAAAGGTCTTGTTGGGAATGATCTGTTCCTTGCGATCCCAGTCCACCAGGGTGGTCGCCCGGATACGGATCCGGGAAACGGTGCCGGTGATACCGCCAATGGAGACGGTATCGCCGACACGGATCGGCCGCTCGAACAGTAGGATCAGACCCGAGACGAAATTGGCCACGATCTCCTGTAAGCCAAAGCCCAGGCCCACACCCAGGGCCGCGACCAGCCACTGCAGTTTCGACCACTGCAATCCCAGCACCCCGAGCACGGCGATGATACCGATAAAGACAATGATGTAGGTGGCCATGGTGGTGATGGCGTAACCTACCCCCGGTTCCAGGCGAAGCCGGCTCAGGAACATCACTTCCAGGGTGCCGGGAAGGTTGCGTGCTGCCAGTACGGTGCCCGCCCCGACCGCAAACGCAAGCATCAGGTCACCGAGGTTGATGGGTACCGAAGTTTCACCTTCGACGCCTGTGTCGATGCTCCACAGGGTGACGGCGTCAAAGATGCCCAGGGCCGGGAACACATCGTCCCACAGCATCCAGAGGCCGATGCCGGCGACCACCAGGGACAGGGTGCGGAGAAGGGTTTCGCTCTGCTGGCTGATGGCATTCATATCCTGCCGGGGCGATTCGTAGCTTGCCGGCATGGCCTCGCCCGTGGATTCCGCCGCTTCACGGGCTTCGGTCAGCTTGCGTTCGGCCTCGCGCTCTTCGAGCTGACGCACCAGGGCCATGCGCCGTTCCCGGACGGTCAGCCCCCGTAAGCCGAGATAATGCAGCAGGATGACAAAGGCGAGCCAGCAGATACTGATGAACATCAGGCTTTCAAGGCGCACGGCGCTGTAGTGGTAGCCCCAGGCCGAGAGCACCGCCAGCAAGGGCGGTCCTGCGACGGCTATGATATGCAGGATCTTCAGAACCCGCCGATTCGGCTGATCCCGGCGCACGGCGGACATGAACAAGTGGGCAAACCAGGCCAGTGCCAGCGAGGCGATGGCAAAGAGCCCGCGGCCCAGGCTATCGCTGTAGGCCGCCCCCTCGGGTATGGCCATGGTCGGCATGATGATCACGATCGGTGTCAGTATCCACAACAGAAGAGGAATCTGTTTGCGAAGGGCCTGAAGGGTGTTGGGATTCCATTGGAAGTGTCGCTCACCCAGACCATCGGGATAGGCAACGGTATAGACGCTCCGTAACAGCAGCATAATGAACGCGGCGTTGGACAAGCCCCGGGACAATGCATGGAGGAACTCGTTGCCCTCGTCCAGCAGCAGTGAGGCAATGCCCAGGACGATCACGGCGGGCAGGGCTCGCAATAGGCTGAGCAGGCTGGCGTAGAGTGTCAGGTTCCAGTGGTCCTTGCCGACGTCACCCACATCCGCCCCGCAGTCGGCCAGGGCCTGGCGGAAAGCCTTCCGCCGGGCGGACAGGAAGACCAGCAGGGCTGCGAGCAGGATGATTTCTGGCCAGTGTTCGTCAAAAGAGGTTTTGATCCCATCCCGTAGTGAGGACCATTTCAGGCCTGAAACCAGCCACCGGACACCTTCGAACAACTTCCCGAAGGTATCCAGACCCATGGCTTCGGTGCTTGGGAGCCAGAACAGTCGCTGCTGAAGCAGCTCCTTATAAGACTCCAGTCGGTCCTGCAGCTCGGCGACGGTGTTGTAATATTCGTTCAGCACTTCGATGTGCTCGGTGACCACACCGTGTAATTGTCGGAGCAGCTGCGAACGCCGGACTTCCAGCTGGCCCCGGATGTCGTCCGTGGGATTGATCACCGCCTCGAATTCCTCAAGGCGCAATTGTTCTTCCCGGGCCGCGGAGAGCTGGGCGGTAATCCCCTGGGTAAGGCCGGCGGCAATGGTCTGGCTGCGCAGCCGTTCCAGTCGCTGGCGCAGCAGGTTGGCGTAATCGTCGGTGAGGTTCAGCCCGGCCCGTTCCAGCCGCAGCTGGAAACTCTCGTATTCGTTGTCCAGGCGCTTGAGCAAGGACCCGGCAAACTCCAGCCGTTCCTGGCTGGTGCCCAGTGCTTGCTGGCGGGTATTCAGTGCTTCTTCCAGTTTCTGGATCTGCTGGCGAATGTCTTCGGTCTCGGGGGCCGGTAGCTGGCTTTCCAGCGGCTCCTCGAGCGCTTCGATTTCCGGCTTTACCGGAGTGGGGGAGGGTTCGGGCTCCTTCTCCTCTTCTTCAGGCACCTCCTCATCCTTGCTGTTCTCGCTGTCTTCTTCTTGCACGGGAGGCTGCTGCTCGGTCTGGGTCTGTACCGGTGGGAGCAGGTCGTCCAGGGCGGCAGTCATCTGTTGGGCGGCAACCCCGCTGGTCCAGAAGGCCAGGGAGCAAAGCAACAGGAGAAAAAAGCGAATAGTCATGGATGAAAGGAGATCCCGCACGAGTTTCCGATAGTGTAGCCAGAATAACGGGTGGGGAGGGAGGATAACGGCGTTACGGTCGTGTAAATGGCCGACCGGTAACGCCGCATGATGTGGCGATGGGAGCTTACTCGCCGGTTTCTCCGGTGGCTTCGGCATTCAGCAACTGCGGCTTCTTCAGGGCCTTCTGGAACAGGTCCTTCTCTTCGGCGATGGCCATGGCGCATTGCTCGGCCAGTTGCTCGCTCAGCCCCTCGACCTTGCGCTCCAGGAACATCTGGATGTTCTCGGCCAGTTCCAGGATCTTGTCGCGGGCATCCGCCTCGGCTTTGGATTGAAAAAGCATCGTGTCGGGATTCTTCAGCGCCATTTCCAGGCCATCCTTATCCGAGTAGTAGAGTGCTTGTACTGCCATGAGGTTTCCTCGCAGTCTTTTGGGGTCTGTATGTTTGTACAGTGGTGGATGGTACACGAGTGTGGGGAAGTTGGGGAGTCAAATAGAAACGCCAGGGTGAATATGGAGCGTGGGGATACAGTCCGTAACGAAAAATACCGCTCTTTTTACATTGAACATCCGTTCAGTTTTTTAAATGCGGGTATAGTTCCGACACCAAAAAATACAAGACAAATCAGAGGACTGTATCAATGAAAAGGAAAGCAATCCTGCTTGCCGGCTTGATCCTGTGTATCACCAGTTTCCCGCTAATGGCGGAAACGATACGGCTGGGTTTCAATTATCCGGAGTCCGGGCGTTATAAAAACCTTGGCTTGCAGCAACGACTCGCAGCCTTTCTCGCGGTGAATGAAATCAATGAGGCTGGTGGAATCCTGGGCAGGGAGGTTGAGCTGGTCATTCGCAATACGGCCGGTGAGCCCGAAAGGGGCGCTACCAATACGGAAGAGCTCATCCGCGAGGAGAACGTGGACATGATCTTCGGCGGCGCCTCCAGTGCTGTGACCATCGCCTCGGGCAAGGTGGCGAAGAAGCTGGGACGGCTGTATTTCGGAACCACCACCTCGGCCAACGCCACCACCGGCAGCGAAGGCCACGATCACATGTTTCGTGAGTACCCCAACGCCTGGATGACCGCGAACGCGCTCGGCCACTACCTGACCGAAAACTTTGGCGATGCCAGTTACTTCTACGTGACTGCCGATTACACCTGGGGCCATTCCTCGGAGGCGTCACTC
This sequence comes from Marinobacter szutsaonensis, assembly GCF_039523335.1. Lineage (NCBI taxonomy): Bacteria > Pseudomonadati > Pseudomonadota > Gammaproteobacteria > Pseudomonadales > Marinobacteraceae > Marinobacter > Marinobacter szutsaonensis. The sequence goes on from NZ_BAAAFC010000001.1 coordinate 2,692,362, forward strand.
CGGGCGTTCACCAATACCACCGACACAGAGAAGCACCCGCATGCCCTGACACCCTTTCCAAGGGCGCTGATCCGGGATTTCAGGAAGGCTCTGGAGGCTGCCGAGGCAAGCAATGCCGACGTGGTGGTATTGGTTCTATACGGCGATGACCTGGTTCGGGCACTTCAGGTAGCCTATGAAATGGGTCTGAAAGACAAGGTCCAGATCGTCCTGCCCAACGTCACTCTGGGCATTGCCCAGGCTGTCGGTGCCACCATCCTGGAAGGGGTTATTTCCACCACGCCCTGGGAGTGGATGATCCCTTACCAGCTCGACTTTCCCCGTGGCCAAGAGTTTGTCGAGGCGTTTACACAAGAGTATGGGGTAAGGCCCACCTCAACCGCAGCTACCGCTTATGACATTGTCTATGAGTACAAGTCTGCCGTTGAACGAGCCGGCACCACCGATACCCAGGCGCTGATCAAGGCCCTGGAGGGACACGAGTACACCCTGCTGAAGGATCGCCAGCAATGGCGTGCGTTCGATCACCAGAACCTGCAGACGGTTTACGTGGTACGCAGTAAACCCCGGGGTGAGGTGCTGGACGATGAACTGCGCAGTGACTTCTTCGAGGTGGTTGGTTCTCTCGATGGAGGGAAAGCCGCACAGACACTGGAGCAGTGGCAGGCTGAGCGGGCGGAGGCTGGTAAGCCGCCGTATTTGTGAGAAGGATTGACCCCGCCTGACACTGTAGAGCCGCCCCGTTTGAGACGGGGCGCTTCTAAAGCCTATGCCAAACGGATGCGATAACGGAGGACACCTGCGTCCTCCTCACGAATCCATTCAATCCGGTGACCGGTTATCTCGCAAAGCGCCTGCATGTCCTTGCGGCCGCTGGGGTCATCCGCCAGAAACTCGACCTGCGTGCCGCTGGGCAAACCCTGGGTGCGTTTCTTGAAGCGTAGGATCGGCAGAGGGCATACCAGACCGATTGCATCGATCTGGTATACCTCGGACTGATCAGTCAAGGCGAACGCTCTCACTGCTGGCCTGTTCGGCTGAAGACCAGCCGAACTGGTTCAGAACGATCGGGGAGAGAGAAGCAATGACCAATGCTGCGACAAATGCGGAGATCATGACTTTCATGAAGATCCTCCTTTGCCTTCTTTGGCCTCGACCTCGGCTACCCAGAGATCGTGGTGCTGGCGGGCCCACTCCAGATCAACCTGACCGTTACCCATGGCATCGAACGCACCTTCCATGCCGACCGAGCCGATATAGATGTGGGCGATGATGGCCAGCATCATCACGAACGCCACAATCGAGTGCCAGATGTTGGCATATTGCATCTCTTCGTGCGGTGCCAGGTCAGTCGGGAGACTGGTGCCCAGGACGCTGTTGATGACACCAAAGGTGTCGGCAAACATGGGCATCTGGAACGGGAACAGCAGCGACAGGCCGGACAGGGAGACAGAGACGCCCAATATCATGACCGTCCAGAAAATGATCTTCTGGCCCGCGTTGAATTTCTTCGCGGAGGGGTGGCCCTTGGTAAAGATACCTCCCCCCGCCTTGATCCACTGCCAGTCCAGCTTGTTGGGGATGTTATGCACTACCCACATGACAAACGTCATCACAAGCCCCAGCATAAAGGCCCAGGCCACGTTGTTATGAAGCCATTTGGAGCCAACCGCCAGGGTAGCGAAAGCATCTTTTCCGATTACAGGAATCAGGAAACTTCGCCCCATCAACGTTAGCAACCCTGTCAGAGCCAGAGCGATAAAGGAGCCCGCTAGCAACCAGTGACCAAAGCGTTCTATGGGCTTGAATCGTTCAATGGTCGTGCCTGCAGGGCCGCCATCGATCATGATCCTGCCGCGAACGAAGTAGAAAATCACGAGCAGTACGATGATGCCCAACAGGGCGCTGCCACCGTAGGTGATGACCGGACCTTCCCGCAACTTGTACCAGGCGATGCCTTCATCCTGGATCATGACGGTATTGGCGGGGCCGGGGGACTGAATGGTGGGATCAATCTTGTTATAGCGGATAGAGCGCCAGACATCGGCGTCAGAGCGCCCACCCAGCGTACCCAGCTGTCCACTTATCGGAGCCGCATTGGCGGGATCGCCCAGGTTTTCAGACCGAAAGGATTCGTCGATCTTCAACTGCTCCTGACGGCGCATGATATCTTCGAGGGTCTGGGCACCCCCGGTTGCTGTTCGGTCGACCGTCTGGGCCTCTTGCGCCCAGGCAGGATTGAACAGCAGTGTCGCCAGCACCAGGGCGGCGGCACCCAATAGGTTTTTGTTCATCAGAGCACTCCAACGGAATGAACAAGAAGACTTCGTTGCCTCGATGCATGCCGGGGCCCCGAAGGGCCCCGGAACACTCAGGCCAGTTTATGCACCCTTCTTCTCGTAGGCTGTGCCCCATCCCCAGGCGCCTGAACCGAAACCACGGTTCACCACACGCTGGCGATAGATGTCCGCCACCTCGTTGCCGTCACCGGCCAACAGGGCTTTGGTTGAGCACATTTCCGCACAGAGTGGCAATTTGCCCTCTGCAATACGGTTGCGGCCGTACTTGGAGAATTCGGCTGTGGAGTTGTCTTCTTCCGGACCGCCTGCACAGAACGTGCACTTGTCCATCTTGCCCCGGCTGCCAAAGTTACCCGCTTGCGGGAACTGGGGCGCGCCGAAGGGGCATGCGTAGAAGCAATAGCCACAACCGATACACAGATCCTTGGAGTGCAATACGATCCCGTCTTCGGTCTGGTAGAAGCAGTCCACCGGACAGACGGCCATGCAAGGCGCGTCTGAACAGTGCATGCAGGCTACCGAGATCGAACGCTCACCGGGCGTACCATCTTCGATGGTCACCACGCGTCGACGGTTGATGCCCCAGGGGACTTCATGCTCATTCTTACAGGCCGTTACGCAGGCATTACATTCGATGCAGCGCTCGGCGTCGCAAAGGAATTTTGCTCTTGCTTGTCCTTCAAGTGCCATGGTCTACACCTCTTGTTATGCTGGCTCGATCGCACACAGGGTTGCTTTGGTCTCTTGCATCTGCGTGACCGAGTCATACCCGTATGTTTGAACCGTGTTGCTGGATTCGCCCAGAACGATGGGGTCGGCGCCCTTGGGATACTTGTCCCGCAGGTCCTTGCCCTGGTAGTGCCCGCCGAAGTGGAAGGGCATAAAGGCAACGCCTTCACCCACACGCTCCGTCACCATGGCCTTGACCTTGATTTTCGCGCCCTCAGGACCATGAACCCAGACGTCGTGACCGTCACGGATATTCAGGTTGTTGGCATCGCGCGGGTTCACCTCGATGAACATCTCCTGTTGGAGTTCGGCCAGCCAGGGGTTCGAGCGAGTCTCATCGCCACCGCCCTCATACTCGACCAGGCGACCGGAGGTGAGGATCATCGGGAACTCCTTGCTGAAGTCCTTCTTCTGGATTGACTCGTATAGAGTCGGCACCCGCCAGAAGGTCTTGTCTTCGTAGGTCGGGTAGTCCTGCACCAGATCCCGGCGGTTGGTGTACAGCGGTTCGCGATGCAGCGGTACCGGATCCGGGAAGTTCCAGACAATGGCGCGGGCCTTGGCATTACCGAAGGGTGCGCACTCGTGCTTGATTGCCACACGCTGGATGCCACCGGACAGATCGGTCTTCCAGTTGGTTTCCGGGCCCGCCACTGCGTCAATGCTGGCCCGCTCTTCAGCAGTCAGATCGCCATCCCAACCCAGGTCCATCAGCATCTGCATGGTGAACTCCGGGTAGCCGTCCTTGATCTCCGAGTTCTTGGAGTAAACACCGTCTGCCAGAATGTTCTGGCCGTTGTGCTCAACACCAAACCGCGCACGGAACGTCAGCCCGCCTTCGGAGACCGGCAGCGACATGTCGTACAGGTTGGCAGTACCCGGGTGGTTCATTTCGGCGGTGCCCCAGCACGGCCAAGGCAGGCCGTAGAAATCACCATCACAGGGGCCACCGACTGCCCGCAGCGTGGTTTTGTCGAAGTGGTGCTGGTACTTCATGTGCTTCTTGAGGCGCTCCGGGGACTGGCCGGTATAGCCGATGGTCCACATGCCGCGGTTGAATTCGCGGGTGATGTCCTCAATCGACGGCTCATCGCCATCAATGGCGATATTGCGGAACATGCGATCGGTGAAGCCGAACTTGTCCGCAAACAGTTTCATGATTTCATGATCGACCTTGGAGTCGAACAATGGCTCTACCACTTTTTCCCGCCACTGCAGAGACCGGTTCGACGCGGTTACCGAGCCGTAGGTCTCGAACTGGGTCGTGGTTGGCAGCAGATACGCGCCCTCTTTGCGATCGTGCAGCACCGCGGAAACGGTGGGGAAAGGATCGACGACGACCAGCAGGTCGAGCTTTTCCATCGCTTCCTTCATTTCCGTCATCCGGGTCTGGGAGTTGGGCGCGTGGCCCCACAGCACCATAGCCCGGGTGTTGTCCGGCTGCTCCAGGTTTTCCTTGGCTTCCAGAACACCGTCGATCCAACGGGATACGGGAATGCCCTTCTCATTCATCATGGCCCTGGATTTGCCGTTCTTGTCCCACACGGCAAAGCGGCCTTTCAGGTAGTCCAGATCCTCTTCCCAGACCCGTGCCCAATGAGCCCAAGAGCCTGCGGCGAGGCCGTAGTAGCCGGGCAGTGTATCTGCCAGTACACCCAGGTCGGTGGCGCCCTGAACGTTGTCGTGGCCCCGGAAGATGTTGGTGCCGCCACCGGCAACGCCCATGTTGCCCAGGGCCAGCTGCAGTACGCAGTAGGCGCGGGTATTGTTGTTGCCGTTGGTGTGCTGGGTACCACCCATACACCAGATGACGGTGCCAGGACGATTGTTGGCCAGGGTGCGGGCAACGCGCTCAAGCTGTGCTCCCGGGGCGCCGGTTACACGCTCGACTTCTTCAGGATTCCAGCGCTTAACTTCTTCGCGAATATCGTCCATACCGTATACGCGGGTGCGGATGAACTCTTTATCTTCCCAGCCATTCTCGAAGATGTGCCAGAGAATGCCCCACACCAGCGCAACGTCTGAGCCAGGGCGGAAGCGTACATACTCATCGGCATGGGCCGCCGTACGGGTGAAGCGCGGGTCGCAAACGATCAGTGGCGCGTTATTCTCTTCCTTGGCCTTCAGCACGTGTAGCAACGACACCGGGTGTGCTTCGGCGGGGTTGCCCCCGATAATGAAGATCGCCTTGGAATTGTGGATGTCGTTGTAGGAGTTGGTCATTGCGCCGTAGCCCCAGGTGTTGGCTACGCCGGCAACGGTTGTCGAGTGACAGATCCGGGCCTGGTGGTCGACGTTGTTGGTACCCCAGTAGGCAGCGAACTTGCGGAACAGATACGCCTGTTCGTTGTTGAACTTGGCGCTTCCCAGCCAGTAGACCGAATCGGGGCCGCTTTCCTCGCGGATTTGCAGCATCTTGTCGCCGATTTCGTTAATGGCCGTATCCCAGGAAATCTTCTGCCACTGGCCGTTGACCATTTTCATGGGGGATTTGAGGCGACGTTCGCCATGGGCGTGTTCACGGACCGAGGCGCCTTTGGCACAGTGCGCGCCCAAATTGAAGGGGCTGTCCCAGCCGGGTTCCTGACCGGTCCATACGCCATTCTGGACTTCGGCTTCAACGGTGCAGCCGACCGAGCAGTGCGTACATACCGATTTCCTGACGACGACGTCGCCACCCTCGGTCGAGGGGGTCGCAGCTTCAACCCGTCCCGACGTCAGCGACAGTGCCGCCAAACCACCCACTGCGACACCGGAGGTTGTCAGGAACTGACGACGATCCAGAGTCTTGGCAGCGAGAGACGAAAGCAAAGAGCCTGCACGGGGGCCTTTCGCTACCCCGTTGGTCTTCTTCCTTAACATGTCTCATACCTCTCTCATTGTTATTCTCGTTTTTTTGGAGGTGTGATCATCCAAGAGCATCACGCAACCTTGAATGAATCACGCTTCCTCAAAAGCGAGCCGATTCGAAATACTTACGTGTATGTTCGGTATCCCGTAAACCGCGGCTTTTGGGCGCGTCTGTTCTGACGACCTCCGCTGCGGCGTTCGGTGCAACCGTCATTGCCACAGCAGCCGGAGCTGCGGCAGCGGCCATTTTCAGGAAACGGCGACGGCTGTTTTCACGCTTCGGGTTGTCCATTGGACACCTCCCCCTGGGTTAAGGGATCTTTCGATCCCGGTTACTGAATCGCAAAGGCTTCGGCTTCCACCGCCATGAAGGCTCGCCCAAGCGAGCCAACCGGCGCGTAAAAGACGGCGCTTTGCGCTTCTTCCAAATCGGTAAAAAACAGTGCTGCCCACTTCGCCAGATGAGCGTCAAAAAAGGCTTTCTGCGACTGCAGCCCGTTATCGCAGGGAAATTCGCCGGTAATGATGCCCGCCATGATTTCACACAGGGTGCCGATATGGTCTTCGGGCTCTTTCACCTCACTGCGGGCTTTGATGCCCCGGGACCTGAGGTCCGTTCGCAGCTCCGCCAGGGGCTTCTCGTTCAGAAAGCCGGTGAGGTAATAACTTGCGTAGGGGAGCAGCTCGCCACGGCCGAGGCCAACAAACAGGTTGTTGAACTCTCGCTCGGCATCGTAGGGATTGGTTCGTTCGGCAAGGGCGGCCAAATTTTTGCAGGCCGAACCCAGGGGCGTTTCATCGCCCTGCAGTGACGCCAACCCCTTTAACAATTCACCCGAGGGTGGGTCTGCAAGCAGAACGCCCAGCAGTTGATAGATTTGGGCCCTCGCACGATCCTCTTCCGAAACCGAACGCGGGCACTGGATTTCCGCAGTGTTACTCAATTGGTGTTCCTTCTACTTATTTTTTGCGGTCTGTCACACTAGTCTAGTCCATATTTCAGAATAGTGGCCTCATCCGCCTTTGATTCGCTAATAGCTGAAATGCATTTGGCTAATAGTCAAAACGCATCCGAGGGCGGAATCGTGGTTCCGGCGCCTCTTCCGACTGGCTGGTTTCTTTTTCGGCAAATTGTTGCTCGGGAAGTTCCGTCGGCGTTGCCTCGTCATCAAGCTCAAGGGTGTCATCGGGCTCCGGATCCTCGGCGATCGTCGAATCAGACTCAGCCGAGGAAATCCGCACCTGCTCGCTGGACTGGTCTTCCACGACGTCAGCGGCTTTTTTGGCTTTGTCGACAAGGCCCTCGCCAACTTTGTACAACGATGTCACGGTCTGGCCGGCTGTCGAGGCCAGGGTGTAATCCTCGTCGTAATCATTAAGTCCGTCCAGAACCGCAAGCACCGGGTTGGATTTCCAGAGCCCCCGCAAAGCCTTCCGGCGAAGGAACTCCGGAATTTCCTTGCGCATGAATCCGGTGATGTCGGTGCCTGGTTCGATGGTTTCCGGGTTGGGAAGGCCGTATTTTTCGAGCAACTCGTGTTCGGGCAATGCTTCGTTGATCACAAGCTCCTGCTCCTCCGGGGTCGGTTCGGGCTCGGTAACCGGAGGGGGGGATTGTTCTGCCTGCTTGTCGGCTTCGGCTTTTTTGCGCGCCCAGCGCTGAAGACGTGACTCGGCCATTACTGAATTCTCGGCTTTTTGATGTTCGCAGGAGCACGGAAAACGTCGCTTTCCTGACGTATACGCGGGTCGCCTTTGGCATCCTCAACGCGATCGACGCGGACCTCGTCGCGACGGCGCTTTTTGAATGGCTCCTCGATGTAGTGCATGTCGATGAACTCTTTGATCCAGGCCGCCAGGGATTCGGGAATGGGAACCGCCTCGACAATGCTTTCGCCACTATCAAGGGAGTCCAGTGCTTCGTGGGCACTGGCTGTTACGGTGCTGACAACCCACCCGGATGGCGACTGGCGCGTTACATCTTTGTCCATAATGATCCAGACAGAAGGCACGGCCATGTTAAGGGAGACCAGGTAGCCCTCCACATCAGCCCGAAACAGTTCCATTGTTACGGTGCCTGCGTGGTAATCGACCACCTCGCCTTCGCGGACCATCTCTTTCCAGAACGCTTCAGGTGCCCCCGGTATGACCGCAACGGGCTTCCAGATATCCTTTGCCCAACGGGTAACGCCCGGAGACCGGCGAACGACGGCGCCCACCTTCAATTCGCGTTTCCATTGATCTGTACGACTACTCATGGCGTTTCTCTTTTTGTTATAGCTTAAAGCTAGCAGGACCCAAACGATTATCCAATTGTCTAAAATTAAATGGCTGTGGCATGCTCGGAAAGCAACAGAGATACGTATACGTATAAAAACAACGAAAGAGTCAAACTCCTGATGACGGCATACAAGACCTTACTATTATGCAGCTGCGATAAATCACAGACCTTCGATTCAGAGGCCTTGCGCAAAGCCGCGGCCGCTGAGCAGGTGGTCGCGGTTGATCAACTGTGCGGCACGGAAATGAGTGTTGCCGCCGAGCACCTGGGCGCCAGCAATGACGTGCTCATCGCCTGTGGCCAGCAGGCGGCTCTGTTCGAGCGCCTCGCCGAGGACATCTACGCCGAGATCCAGCACTCTGCACCGCTGCATACTATCGATATCCGGGATCGCGCCGGCTGGAGTTCGCCCGACGCGAAGCCCGAGCGATTGCACGCCAAACAGGCAGCCCTGATTGCCGCCGCCCAGCTGCCAGCGCCTATGGCGCCGGCAAAGACCATCCAGTCCAGCGGTGTGTGCTGTATCGTCGGTCCGACTGAACAGGCGATAAGGATGGCGGAGCTCGTGCAGGACGAGCTGGGTGTGACCTGCATTGTTAACGATGCCGGCCCCATTCAGCTGCCATCCGCCGCTTACGACGTGGCCAAAGGTCAGCTGACGGGTGCCTACGGCGCACTTGGCAATTTCAAGCTGGAATTTGCCCACCTGCAAACCCTGCATCCGGCCGGGCGCGGTGAACTGGGTTATGAGGCAGCAAAGCCCACCGCCCGCAGTGAGTGCGATGTGTTTATCGACCTTCGTGGCGGCGCTCCGGCATTTCCCAGCCACGAAAAACGCAACGGTTATTTCTGGGCCGACCCGAAGAAGACCGGCGAGCTGGAGCGCATTGCCCTGACTGCCCGGGACATGGTGGGTGAATTCGAGAAAACCGTGTATTTCCGGTTGGAAGAATCCCTGTGTGCGCACTCCCGAGCCAATAAGCCCGGTTGTACCCGTTGCCTGGATGTCTGTCCCACCGAGGCTATTTTTTCCGCCGGGGACCACATCCAGATTGATTCGGATATTTGCGCCGGCTGCGGCTCCTGCGCCGCCGTCTGTCCCACCTCGGCGGTGACCATGAACGAAACTCCGTTCGAGGCGCTGACCAAGGCTGTGGAAGTGATGGCCAAGGTCTATCGGGAGCATACCCACGAATCGCCACGACTGGTTTTTCACACTCTGGGCGCTGGAACCGAAGCCATTGCCAACCTGGCTCGTTACGACGATGGGTTGGCAGATGATCTGATTCCGATGGGGCTGGAGCATGTCGACCGGATTGGTCATGCTGAAATCATGGCGGCGTTCGGGGCAGGTTACGCGGAGGTTCTGATCTTGGCGGACAACGAAATAGACCGTCGGGCGCTGACTGCGGAAGTGGAACTGGCCCAGGCCATGCTCAAAGGCACCCATAACTCGCCAAGCCGGGTTCGGGTGATTTCCGCCATTGAACTCTGCAATGCCGGTGACAACACCGGCCGCGTGAGCGAGCCGGTCTTGCTGGTGGGCGGTCGCCGGGACATCACCCGAGTGACGGTTGCCGCCATGTCGGACAAGATCGAAGAGCCGATTCCACTACCTGTGGGCGCACCCTACGGCGCGATCGAAATCGATTCCGATAAATGCACGCTCTGCCTGGCCTGCGTATCACTTTGCCCGACCGGTGCACTTGGCGATCACCCGGACCGACCGGAAGTCCAGTTCACGGAAAACGCCTGCGTCCAGTGCGGCATCTGCGACAGCACTTGCCCGGAGACGGCCATTACCCTGAAGCCGCAACTGGATGTCTCCAAGACGGCACTGAGTGCCCGGGCATTGCACGGTGAAGAGCCGTTCGAGTGCATAAAGTGTGGGAAGCCGTTTGGCGTGGCCAGTACCATCAACCGGATCGTCGAGAAACTGGAAAACCAGCACTGGATGTACAAGAACTCTGATAACGTGCAGCTCATCAAGATGTGTGACGACTGTCGGGTCAAGGCCCAGTTCCATGGCGACACCGCACCCATGGCGGGCGGTGAACGCCCCCGGGTTCGCACCAGTGATGATTATCTGGACAGTTAACAACAACAGGACACACCATGGTTGAGTACCACGAAGTAGGAAAAAAGCCGAATCTGATCGGAACTGACGCTCCCCGGCCTCAGGATAAAAACCCCAGAGGGGTTGACCGGATCATTGCCATCGCCTCGGGCAAGGGTGGCGTTGGCAAATCCACCGTATCGTCCAACCTGGCCGTTGCTCTGGCCTCGAAAGGTCTCAAGGTCGGCCTGCTGGATGCGGATGTCTATGGCCCGAGCCAGCCCCGTATGCTGGGGGTTTCCGGGCGACCTTCCAGCCCGGATGGCAGCACCATTCTGCCTTTGAGAAACCACGGGGTAACGCTGATGTCCCTGGGCCTGATGGCCCCTGATGATGAAGCCATCGTCTGGCGCGGGCCGATGTTGATGGGCGCCCTGCAGCAGATGATGAATCAGGTGGAGTGGGGCCGGCTGGACGTACTGCTGGTGGATCTGCCGCCCGGCACCGGTGACGTCCAGATGACCCTGAGCCAGAAATTCTTCGTGGCCGGTGCGGTCGTGGTCTCGACGCCCCAGGACATCGCCCTGATGGATGCCCGCAAGGGGATCGATATGTTCAAGCGGATGGACGTGCCGCTGTTTGGGCTGATCGAAAACATGGCCTCGTTTATCTGTGATGGTTGCGGTAAAGAGCACCATCCCTTCGGACACGGCGGTGCGCGAGCGGAGGCAGAGAAACTGGGTGCGCCTTTCCTGGGAGAGATTCCGCTGGATCTCGATATCCGGGTCGGTTCCGACGGCGGTGTCCCGATTGTGGTGTCGAAGCCGGACAGCCCCCAGGCGCAGGCTTTCCAGCGCATTGCTGATGAAATTGTCGCCTCTGACGTCTACGCCCGGGCTATCCAATGATCGAGTCACCCCAGCTCCCGCCGTTACTGACCGGAGAAGTGGTACCCAGGCACACCGATCCTTTTGACAAGGCTGTCAGCCGGGCCATCGCGGGTGTCGATTCCGGCACGGTGTTCTACTCCGAGCAAGGCGACACCCTGCGCGCGGCCCTCGTTCTGGCGCCGGAAACACCCCTCGAAGAGGCGATTCAGGCGGTCTATGTCGCCCAGATAGGCCTGGCCGAGAGTCTAGGTGCACTGGCCCCGCCTGAAGTCCCTGTGCACTTTCAATGGCCCGACCGCATCAAGGTCAATGGTGCCCTCTGCGGAAGCGTTCGTTTCGCTGCGGATGTTTCGGACCCGAAGGCGTATCCCAATTGGCTAGTCATTGGCATTGAGGTGCCCTTTATCCCGATGACTGACGAGCCGGGAGAGAATCCGAACGAAACCTGTCTGTACGAGGAAGGCTGCGTCGAGATTACTCCCATGGCGCTGCTGGAAAGTTGGTCCAAACACACCCTGTTGTGGCTGACCTATTTCATGGACAGCGGCTTCGAGCGTGTCCACAACGAGTGGCGGCCACGCTGTGACACTCTGGGTAAAATGATCGATTATCCGAGGCCCGGACTCTTTGTCGGGCTGGACGAGAAAGGCCGGATGTTGTTGCGTGAGGGTGTCATGACCGAGACAGTGAGCCTGATTGAATTTTCGGAGCGCGTATGAAACTGGCACGAACCCTTCAGTTGGACATTTCTGACGAGAACGTTTTTGAAAAGCCTGCGCCCAGCGGCGAGTGGGCGATCTCCGGTGGCTTCGAATTTTCCAACTGGACCGAAGCGGATCTGAAGGGCAAGGCCCGCCAGGCGTTCAGTAACGGTTGGTACAGCATCGAGTCCGGTGGCCGTGCCAGTTTCGTGGGTGTCTGCAACATCACCGAGCCGGAACTGGAGCAGCTTCGCCGGACCCTGGCGCAGACCTTTGTTGACCGATACGGCGCGCCGGATATCGATGCGGCTTACCCGGTGGCCTGCGAAGAAATCGACCAGATGCGCAGCATGTGTGAGGATTTCGAGGACAACACCCTGCTGATGGTCAGCCGCCGGCTGACCGATCTGGGCGTGGAGGAAACCTACCGTTCCCGGGCACCGCAGGATGCGTCACTGGAGGCCTTTGCGGTTCATGGCAGCTACGAGTGACTACAGCCCGAAACTGCCGTAGGGAATAAACAGCACGGGGGTTCCCGGTTCAATCTGTCGGGCACTCTCGTCCAGATCCACCAGACCTTCGGACCAGGCCAGACCGGTGACCCGCCCCGAGCCTTCGGAGCCGAACACCTCAACCTGCCCATCACGGACCCGGGCGCGCAGCATCTCACTGCGGCCTGGCTTCTTGTTCTTGGAAAAGTTGGCGGGTACGAGGTAGCCCTGGGGTTCGAACCACTCGGCTCCCGCCAGCAGTGCCATCGCCGGCGCACCAAATCGCAGCGCGCAGACCCAGGCGGCAACCGGATTGCCCGGCAACCCCACCACGGGCGTGCCTTTGAACATGGCCAGCGCCAGCGGGCGCCCTGGTTTGATCGCGATGCGCCAGTTGCTGATTTCGCCATGGGCTTTCAGGGTTTTCGACACATGATCCTCGTCCCCGGCGGAAACACCGCCACTGGTCAGAATCAGATCGCATTGCTCAGCGCCGCGCTCCAGTGCCGCTTTCACCTCTTCGGCCCGGTCCAGCGCATGGCCCAGGTCCACCAGCTCGTAGCCCAGCTGGGTCACCAGCGCGCTCAGCATCGGGCGATTGGCATCATAGATCTGCCAGTCGGTAACCGGGGAGCCGACGGGTTTGACTTCGTCACCGGTGGACAGCACGCCGACACGGAGCCGCTGATAGGCATCGACCGATTCGATACCCACGCTGGCGAGCACTGAGATCTGGGTAGGGGTCAGTCGAGTGCCGGCCGTGAGGATCAGGTCCCGGGCCTCGATGTCCTCGCCGGCTTTACGCCGATTGGCTCCCGCTTTCAACGTGCCATTCAGATGAAGTTGGCCATCGATGACCTCGCAATCCTCTTCAAGTACCACCGTGTCCGTGCCGGCCGGCATCACCGCGCCGGTCAGGATCCGGATCGCGTGGCCCTCGGGAACCTGCTCCATATAAGGTTCACCGGCGGCACTGCGGCCATCAACCAGGGGCATAGTGCGGGGTACCTCGGTTAAAGGTCCCGCAAACGCATAGCCATCAACCGCAGAATTGCTGCTGGGGGGATGGGCCCGAGGCGCATGGACATCGCTGGCCAGTATCCGGCCATTCAGCTGCGACAGCGGGACTGCCGGTTCCAGGCCCACCACCGGATGCAAGCGTGAACGTAACCGTTCCAGTGCTTCGTCCACCGGCGTCCAGTTCACCCCGGGGGGCAGGGCAAAACAATCGTTTCGAAGCGGTTTCATGGTGTTTCCGTTCATGGTTTTTCACGGTTCAGGATGAAATCAGCGATTCCGGGTACATCGTTTACGTCGTAAACCGGACCCGCAAAATCCGGAGTATAGTCCGCCGCTACGGCAATGATGCTGGCGTCTTCCCGGTAAAGGGGTGAACGGGAAGAATTTTGTCGGTGCACTTCAATTTTGGGGTGTGCATGGGTCTTGAATCCCTCAACGACCACCCAGTCGCAGGGGCCCAACCGTCTCAGCAGTTCATCCAGCGTCGGCTCCCTGGCTCCCCGAAGCTCGTGCATGATGGCAAAGCGCTGACCGCCCGCCAGGATGACTTCCCGGGCACCGGCCTCTCGGTGTTTGTAGCTGTCGGTGCCGGGTTGGTCCACATCCACCATGTGATGGGCGTGTTTGATCGAGTTGACGGTTAACCCTCTGCTGGATAACTCACGAATCAATGCACTGGCCAGAGTGGTCTTGCCCGAATTTTTCCAGCCTACGATGCCTATAACGTTCACTTCAGATGCTGCTCCGCCCAGGCCAGATCTTCCGGCGTGTTGATGTTAAAAAAGTCGTCTTCTGCAAAAATCACCAGCGTCTCACCCTGGGCTTGTGTCCACTGGCGGATCTTGCGTACCCCGTCGTTCAGAGCGGCTCTCAGTTCCTCCCGCAACGCGACCTTCCAGCGGCCAAAGGTGGGCTGAGGCACCCGGCCACGATCCGGATCCGGTGTCGCTGCCAAAACCACCGGTGTATCGTATTCGGAGAAGCGTTCGACCAGGTCCAGGGGGAAGGACGGGGTGTCGGCCGCGACACTGATCAGCCATTCGTGGCCCTGTTCGGCCGCCCAGTCCATGCCCGCCAGCACACCGGCCAGAGGCCCGGCATAGCCGGAGACAGAGTCGGCAACCACCGGCAAACCCAGATCCTCGAAGCGGCTCAGGTCGCCGTTCGCATTCAATACCACGGCGTCCACCTGCGGCGTGATTCGATCGATGACGCGCTGGATCAGGGAACGATCGCCCAACATCAGTCGCCCTTTATCGCCACCGCCCATGCGGTTGGCCTGGCCACCGGCCAGAATGACGGCGCACTCAGTCATGCTCTGCCCCTTTTCGACGCATTTTCTTGTCTTCATCGGGAACCTGCGACAGATCCTGATCGAACACCAGACGATGCTGACCACTAAGGCAGGTGAATTTCTTGCCCCGCATCCGCCCGATCAGCGTCAACCCGACCTGGCGGGCAATATCAACGCCCCAGGCGGTGAAGCCGGAGCGGCTGATCAGGGTCGGGATCCCCATCAGGGAGGTCTTGATCACCATTTCGGAGGTCAAACGGCCTGTGGTGTACAGCACCTTGTCGGCCGCAGAAATGTTGTTCTGGTGCATCCAGCCTGCGATCTTGTCGACCGCGTTGTGGCGCCCGACATCTTCCATATAGGCCAGGATCTGACGGCCCTGGCACAGGGCGGTGCCATGAATGGCTCCGGTTTCCATGTACAGGCTGGGCGTATGGTTGATCTGGTAGGACAGATCGTAGAAGGTGCTGGTGTGCACCGGCGTATCCGGTAGGGACAGTCCTTCAAGGCCGGCCATCATGTCACCGAACACCGTACCGACGGCGCAGCCGGAGGTACGGGTTTTCTTCTCCAGCTTGTCCTCGACGTCGGTCACACCGGCCGTGCGCACCACAGCGACTTCCAGTTCCTCGTCGAAATCAATTCCGGTGACCTGATCGGTCTCTTTCAGCATGCCCTGATTCAGGAGAAAGCCGAGCGCCAGGTACTCGGGATGATCGCCGATGGTCATCGCCGTCACGATTTCCTGGCTGTTCAGGTAGATGGTCAGGGGGCGTTCTTCGATCACGCTGATCGATTTACCCTGACCGGTTTCATCAATTCCCTCCACCGCGCGGGAGAGCCGGGGATCTTTGGGATCGGGAAGTATGGGATCAATCGTCATGTTTGTTACAGCCGTTTCGTGGGTGCCGCAGACGAGTATTTACGGTCATCGTCAGAGATTAGCCTATTTGCCACTCGGGAAAAACAGCTGCTTACCGCCAATAAAAAGCCCCAGCAGTGCCGGGGCTCTTTGACTAGTGAAAACAAGGGCCGGTTTGGTGGCCTCTTGTTCGGCAGACCTATTTCGCGTTCGGGAAAAACAGCTGTTGTCCGTCCACCTTGAAGTCGGCGATGGCCTGCTGGCCATCCGCGGAAATCAGCCAATTGTGCCATTGCTTGGCCAGATCGTGCTTGAGGTGCGGATGCTTCTCTTCGGAGAGCAACAGGCTGCCATACTGGTTGAACAGTACTTCATCGCCTTCAAACAGCAGCGTCAGGTTCTGACGGTTGCCGAAGGCCACCCAGGTGGCGCGATCCGACATCACGTATGCATCCATCGCCGCGGCGGTGTTGAGGGTTGGCCCCATACCGCTGCCCAGTTCCCGGTACCATTCGCCCTCCGGTTCAACGCCGGCATTTTCCCAAAGACGCAATTCGGCGCGATTGGTGCCGCTGTCATCACCCCGAGAAGCGAACGGCGCCTCGGCTTCGGCAATGGCCGCGAATGCCTCGGAGGCACTTTGCGCTTCACTTATATTCGCGGGATCGTCTTCAGGGCCGATAAGCACGAAGTCGTTGTACATGACATCGGCCCGTTCGGTGGCAAATCCGTTTTCGACGAAGCGCTCCTCGCCGGCGGTGTCGTGTACCAGAAGGCTATCGGCGTCGCCGCGGCGAGCGATTTCAAATGCCTGCCCGGTTCCCACGGCCACCACCCGCACTTCGATGCCGGTGGCTTCTTTAAACTTCGGTAAAATGGAGTCGAACAGCCCTGAATTCTCGGTGGAGGTTGTCGAGGCCAGGGTGATGTAGTCTTCGGCGTAAGCGCTGAACGCCAGACCCAGGCTGGTCACGCCTGCGAGTACCAGGTTTAACGTTTTATTCATCTTGTTTTCTCCTTTCGTGTAGTAAGGGCATCCGTCGGGTAACTACTTTACAAAGCCAAAAGAGCCGACCTAATCGACCAGCTCGCCAGCAACAAACGCTTTCGCCTCTCGCGAGACGGGCGCTTCAAAAAAGGTTTCTGCGGGAGTGTGTTCGCGTACTTTGCCTCCCGAGAGAAACAGGACATCTCCGGCCAGGCGTCTGGCCTGATGCAGATCGTGGGTGGTCATCACGATGCGCGTTCCGCGTTGATGAAACTCGCGCACGGCGGCCTCAACGGCCTTGATGGCCGCCGGATCGAGCGCGGAGGTGGGCTCATCCAGAAACAGTACCTGGGGTGAAAGCACCCAGGCGCGTGCCAGTGCCAGGCGCTGTTGCTGGCCGCCGGAGAGTACCCGTGCGGGTGTGTCGCTGCAGGCGGCAAGGCCAAAACGTTCCAGCGCATCAAACGCGAGCTTCGCACGAGCCTTGCGTGGGACGTTATTCACGGCCAGCGCGTGAATCAGGTTGGCCACGGCCGAGCGGCGCAGAAGCACCGGCTGCTGAAACACCATCGCCTGGCGCGGGTTTCCCGCGCTTGACCAGGATACCCGCCCTTGAGAGGGCACGAGCAAACCGTGAGCCAGTCGCAGCAGAAGACTCTTACCCGCGCCGTTAGGCCCCATCACCAGAGTAGGGCCGGTGCCATCCAGCGTGAAGGAGCAAGGGCCCAGCAGCACCTTCTCCTCGTGGCTGAAGGCGACGTCCGCAAAGCACAGTGCCGGTGGCGGCAGGAGAGCGGACGAAACGAGCAGTGGAGCGTTAAACGAGGTCATCCTGTCCGCCTCCTGGTCAGTTCACCCAGCATGTAAGCGCCTGCGTTAATCAGCATGACCAGCGTGAGCAGAACAATGCCCAGCCCCAGCGCCAGGGGCAGGTTGCCTTTGCCGGTTTCCAGCACGATGGCGGTCGTCATCACCCGGGTAACCCCATCAATGTTGCCGCCCACCATCATCACCGCGCCCACTTCGGCGCTGGCGCGGCCAAATCCGGCCAGTAGAACGGTCAACAACGCAAAACGGGCGTCCCACAACAGGGTGGGCATCATGCGTGCGCGTGACATGCCCAGTGAAACAAATTGCTCGCGATATTCACCCAGCATCTCTTCTACCTTCTGGCGCGAGAGTGCGGCCAGAATCGGCAACACCAGCACCACCTGCGCAATGACCATCGCCCCCGGTGTAAACAGAAAACCCAGCTCACCCAGTGGCCCGGCCCGCGACAGCAGTAAATACACCATGAGCCCGGCTACCACCGGAGGCAGTCCCATCAGGGCATTGAGTACGACAATCACCCCTCCGCGCCCTGGAAAACGCCACAGCGCAACCGCGGCTCCGAGGGGAAAGCCCAGCACCGCCGCGATCAGTACCGCCAGAAGCGAAACCTGGAGGGACAGCGCCACGATCTGAAACAGCGAGGCGTCGAGATTTAACAGTAGCGATAGCGCCACATAGAACGCATTATTTTCCACAGCTGCGTTTCTCCTTGTTATTGAGCATCGTGGCGTTTATAGCTACGCTTTGCACAGCCTGCTGAAAAATATGCAGCCAAAAACAGTCCTGTGCTTTCCGCACCGCAGGAGAGAAAGATGCCCCTTCCCGTTTACCTCACCACGGCCGAAGTTGCCGAGTATCTACGCCTGAAAGAGCGCAAAGTCTACGATCTGGTCAGCCAGGGCGTTATTCCCTGTGTGCGGGTGACAGGAAAACTTTTGTTTCCGCGGCAGCGAATTGATTTGTGGTTGATGAACCATCTGGAGGGTGATGACGCCGTCAGCTCTCCGATTCCGCCGGTGTTGGCAGGCAGTCAGGATCCCCTGCTGGAGTGGGCCGTGAAGGAAAGCGGCGCGGAGCTGGCATTGCTTTGTCAGGGAAGCGGCGACGGCGTACAGCGATTGGTTGACGGGCGCGCGATGCTGGCAGGCATGCATATCTGGCATGCTGAAAGCCAGCGTTACAATGACCCTGCCACGCTGGGACTGAGCGGGATGCGCGATCTGGTGCTGATCCGATGGGCAAAACGCCAACAAGGACTTCTTGTAGCTGTAGATAATCCTCACCAACTTGCGCGGCTTGAGGATATTGCTCGCCCCGGCGTACGTCTGGCGCATCGCCAGCCTGATGCTGGCGTCAGCCATTTGCTGCAGAGCCTGCTCGCCCGACACCGCATCGATGCCACGCAGCTTACGTGGGCCGATCACCCATCGCTCAGCGAGGACGATCTCGCTTTGGCCATTCGCCAGGGCGAAGCGGATATCGGTCTGGGAATCGAAGCGGCGGCGCGGCGTCAGGGGCTGGCTTTTATTCCTCTGCAGCAGGAGCATTTTGATCTGGCCATGCGCCGGCGTCACTACTTTGAGCCGGCCATGCAACGGCTGCTGGCGTTTGCCGGTACCGAGCGTTTCGTACAGCGCGCCGATGCCCTTGGTGGTTACGATATCAGTGAACTGGGACGGGTGGTGTACAACGCCTGATTGGCGCCAATAATCAATAGGCGAATGAAATTGGGGTCAGAAGAAAGCCTTCTTCTGACCCCGGGGACAGGATAAAACTCGGAGCCTGCATGCCTTCAAGCCAAAGAGATTCAGTAAAAGAAATCAGCGGGGCATTGGGTGACTTAGGCACACTGCTGCCACTGAGCCTTGGGGCTATTGGCGTGGCAGGACTGGCACCGGTACCGGTGCTGTTGGGCTTTGCCGCATTCTATATTGCAACGGGGCTGTATTATCGACTGCCGATACCGGTGCAGCCGATGAAAGCAGTGGCTGCGTTGTTGCTGACGACTCAGGTGAGTTCCGGGAGCCTGGTCGCCAGTGGCGTGTTGATCGGAGCGATATTGTTGTTGCTGGGTTCAACCGGATGGATTAACCGGGTGGCCCGTCTGGTACCGGAATCGGTACTGAGCGGCCTTCAGTTGGGGCTGGGGTTGTTACTGGCCTACATGAGTCTGGGCCTGATGGCCACGTCCTTGGCGCTGGGCGTGGTCACTCTGTTGCTCTTGGCCATTACCCTGAAAATGTTTCCGAACTGGCCTGCTGCGCTGATAGGGCTTGGTGTGTCGGTGGCGTTGGGTTCCGTGCTGGGGGCTCAGGGGCTCTCGCTTCCTGAGGGCGGTTCCGTTGCTTTTATCATGCCCCGGTTACCGGGCATCGAGGAATGGCAACAGGGGTTTTCAACGTTGGTGTTACCCCAGCTGGCCCTCACGATTACCAATGCCATTGTATTGACGGCTCTGGTGGTGGGGGATTATTTCGGCGACCAATCCCATCGCGTGTCACCCGCCAGGCTGTCGGTAAGCACCGGCCTTGCCAACCTCTTTCTGGTTCCGTTTGGCGCCTTGCCCATGTGTCACGGGGCGGGTGGCGTGGCCGCGCATTATCGCTTCGGCGCCCGGACCGGGATGGCACCCGTTCTTCTGGGAACAGGCTTGCTCCTGGTCGCTTTGATACCTGGCGGCCTCTCAGTCATTGCCGCGATTCCAACGGCCGGTCTCGGCGCCTTGTTGTTGGTGGCCGCAGTTGAGCTTGCTTTGTCAAAACGCCTCTGGACCGCCAAACTGTCGTGCTGGCCTGTCATCGCAATAACCGCGCTTGTTACCGTCTGCGTCGACCCGTTTTTCGGGCTTCTGGCCGGGGCGGCTTCAGAGACTGTTCGGGCCGCCTGGGTGCGGCGACAAAAGATTGCGTAGTGTCACTTCTGGCGGCGCTGCACCGACGTTAGCAGCAGGGTAACTCCGCCCGAGGCCACGATCGCCCCGGCAAACGGCGCCAGTGTCGGCACGCCACCGGGGAAACTGGCGATCTGGAGCGCTTCGCTGAAGCTGCCGCTCATGATCCAGCCCGGCAGAATCGCGCCGATCACCCCAGCCACCACCCCACTCAAGGCAGCGACGGTTGTCACCCGGGCCCAAAGCCCCATCAGAATGGGAATGATGGCCGTTGCGCACAGCAAATCGGCGATCAGGAACAGCCGCAGAACCGAGGCACCCTGCAAGGCTATGACCACAACCGGCACCATCAGGGCCACCGTTACCCAGCGTGCGCCGGTGAGTGTCAGGCCCGCCTTTTCAGCGACCGCCAGAGAGGCGATGCCGTTCTGGAGAGTATCCACGGACGATGCCACCAGAGTGACCGCCAATACCAGCGCGACCGCGCCCAACCATTGCGGTGCCTCATTCAACAGCGCAAAAAACGGAATGGGTGGCTGACCCAGCTCAAGCCCGGCCATGGCAGCGCTGATCCCGAGGCCACCCACGACGGCAACCACAGCAATGGTAGTGCCTCCCCCAAGGAGAGCGCCTTTCCAGAGTGATGCGTTATCGCGCGCGGCCCAGACCCGTTGCCAGTAGCCTTGATGAAAAAGGTTGGCGGCAGTTACCGCAAGTACCAGGGTGAGCGCGACACTGACCGCGCTCCAGAAGGGAATCCCGGGCAGTTCAGCCGATTCCGCCACGGCGGGCAGGTGTTTCCAGTCCACGAAAAGCACAGCCGCCGGCAGCGCCATCAATAACAGCGCCTGCCAGCGATCGGTGGCCAGGCTGGCCCTTAATCCACCCCAGGTGGTGTAGACCAGCGTCGTGACCGCGACGCCAATAATGACCATCTGCCCATTCAGGTCCGACAGCAGTCCGGTGATCGCACCGATGGCCGTCAGCTCTGCAGCCAGAAAACACGACATGTACAACACCGAGATCAACGAGACCCAGCGGCGCATGCCTTTACCAAAGCGGCTTTCGGCAAACTCACTGATGCTTCGCCCTTCCGGCATCTGCCGGCGAATGACAGGACCGAGCATGGCAAATACGATAAAAGGTAAGGCCGCTCCCAGGGCGTAACCGGCAAGAGCCACTGGCCCGACAAATGCGCCCACTTCCGGGGGTGCAAACAGAATCCAGGCACCCATGCCTGACGCCAGAAAGGAAAGGCCAATGGTGGTGGCGCCCTGACTGTTGCGGGCGGTCATGTAGTCGTCAATGCCGCTGGCTGGTTGACGGGCACGCACGCCCAGCCAACCGAACAGGCACAATGCCGCCACGATGGCGGCCATCTGGGTAATCATCATGTCGCGCTTCCTCCGCCGGAATGATCCGGATCAGGTTCCAGGGTCTGCTTGAGGCACTCTCAGCCCCGACAGTTTTGCCGGGACTCCCCTGTCGACTGGGATTGTCTGTGTGTGGTGTTGAATGCGTGGCCGGTGAGAAACGGGCATCCGGCATTCATTTGAGCTGTCAGCGGCATGGTAAAGACATGGCCGGTTCTGAGCAACTGGACGGTGGTGGAGGTCTCACTTGTGGAATTGCGGATAAGACGGGGCAGCAGATCAGGATGGTCTCAAATCGCTTTGGCTCATTAAGGTCGCGCTATACTTGCAGCATACCCCCTTAGCGAGGTGGTGATTCCATGCGTGAGATGGATTCCTTGGCGTATTGGCAGCAGCGAGGCCCGGCGTTTTTTCGGGAACTTTCCAGCTTTGGCGCCCTTCCTGACGCAGTTATCAAAAAGCTCTTGGAAGAAGGGCGTCTGCTCAGCCTGAGTCCCGGGGACTCTCTTTACTCTGTTGGCGACCGCAGCGAGGCTTTCTATATCGTGCTCAGTGGCAAAGTCGGTACGTGGATGCCCAGAAAAGATGGCGGCATGACCCTTGCCCGCTGTCACGAACCAGGCGATGACATGGGGTTTGTGCCCATGATCGCGTTGGCAAATCGACCTGCCAGTACTAAGGCTGATGAAGCATCCGTTGTACTGGAGATCAGTTGTGGCCAGTTCCTGGATCTACACCAGCAAGAACCGGATGCCTTTGGTCTGATGCTCCTCAATCTCGTTCGGGGTATGGCCAGATCAATCATTACCATGGCGACCATGCTGGCGGAACAGGATGAGCAGTTGCATCGGGTTTATTCGGGACCCTCCTCTTACCGCAATAACAATAAATAGAAGGCTCCATGCTCGCTCAGTGGCATTTAATCAAAGAAAATCTGAGTTTTCCTGTAAGCTTGTGAATTCTCCTGAGCTGGTGTTTGACAGTCGTTTTTATCTGACCCTGGAACGAGCTGCATCGCTCGACGTTAGCTTCCTATATCTTTATAATGCGCGGCCTCGCAGGAGAGCGGGCTAATCTGGCCCCGCCGAAGGCGCAACCTCCCATAAACGCTCAGGCACATGTACTGCGGACATCATTCATAGCCGTCTGGAGAGAGGCTGCCAAAGCAGTCCACCGAAGGGGCAAGCAGAGCCGTGCTCTGTAAACTCTCAGGTATCAGGGACAGGGGGAGAGGCCACAGATACTCAGGAGTCCTGTGTGCTGATCTCTATCTATATGATTGCCATTACCGCCGAAGCCATGTCCGGAGCCCTCGCCGCGGGACGGAGAAACATGGATCTCTTTGGTGTCGCTGTTATTGCATTTTTTACCGCCCTTGGTGGCGGAACTGTCCGGGATATTCTTCTGGGCAACTTCCCGGTTACCTGGACCCAGCACCCCCGCTACATTTACATGACCATTACCGGCGGTCTGGTGACTGTCGTGATCGCTCGCTTCATGCGGCACCTCCACCAACTCTTTCTCGTTCTTGATGCCATTGGCCTCGTCGCCTTCACGGTTATTGGCTGCAACGTTGCTCTAACCCTGGGTTATGATGCCGTTGTGGTAGTGATGTCCGGTATCACGACGGGCATCTTCGGCGGTATCATTCGAGACATCATGTGCAATCGCACCCCCCAGGTGTTGCGCCATGAGCTCTACGCCAGCGTTTCCCTGGTCGTGGCCCTGCTCTATCTGGTGTTGGTTCGCCAGGGGGTGAGCGAAAACATCACGCTGCTTGCCGCATTCAGCCTGGGCCTGCTGCTCCGAATGGCCGCGATCCGCTGGAGTCTGTCGCTGCCGGTGTTCAGCTACTCCCAGAGCCGTTGGCAATAGCAGCCGCCCCTGAAGTGGGTGCAAGATGCCGGCCTTCGTTGCAGCGGCAGGTGACAGGCTGCTGTTGTCGGACCCCTGTCTGGCCCGACTGGTTTTTGCGAGCAGAGCATTGTTGGGCCTGGTCGCTGCGGCAGTTGTTGGTTGGTTTCTTGCCGACAGCCTGGGGTTTACTTACGCGGGCGTGATGCTTGGCGTTGTAGCATCACACTTCAGCCTGCTTCTGGCTCGCCAACCGGCGCGTGCGTCCAGAATCGCTTCCACCTTGATCATGATTCCGGGATATTGGCTGGGGCTGATTTTGATTCACGCCGTTGCTGGCCAACCGGCATTGCAGATTGTCCTTCTGCCCATCATGGTCGGACTCGGTTTCGGGTTGCAGAATGGACACTCGAAGCTGGCAACCATGATTATGGCTTTCTATTGGGAGGGGGCAAGAAAATAGTGTGCTTACCAATTTTCTGGGCATCGGTAACACAATGAATTTTCATCTTTTTCCGGCGCGCGTGCTGCTTCGGGTATTTTTTCTGGCCACTGTGATGTCGGGCTGTGCCTACGCAGATACCGTCAGTCTTTCCTGGGACAACGACCTACTTCTGGGCCTTGATCAGGGCTATACCAATGGCGTGCGCCTGTCCTACCTTACCTCACCGTCAAGCGATCAGAATGCCGATTCGGCCAGGCTATCTCGTGCTGCGGGACAATGGCTGGAGGTGCTTCCGGGTATTGATCCGGAAAGTCAGGATCAGGCGGTATCGCTCAGCCTCCGACAGCTTATGGTTACTCCAGAGGACATCTCCCGTGAGCAACCCAGCCGGGATGACCTTCCTTACGCCGGTTACCTTTTTCTGAGCAGCACCGCGTGGAGTTGGGATGCAGACAGCATCACTGGCTATGGTATTCATTTCGGTGTGGTCGGCCCGGAAAGCGGTGCTGAAGCCTCCCAAAAATGGGTGCATAAACTAACCGGTAGTGAAGAACCCCGTGGGTGGGATTACCAGCTCGGGACAGATGTCGTCGGCGGCCTGCAAGGTACGCACGCTCGAAAGTTGTGGCGAAGTGGCAGCAAGGGGCGGTTGGAGCAGGAGCTTGCATGGGTCGGCTCGGCAATGGTTTCGAGTTTTCGGTCCAATGCAAGAGTGGGCTGGATTTGGCGCACTGGCAGATACTTGCCGATGAATTTTGTACCCGACTATGCCGGGACTTCCAGCACGGTTGGACTGCCAGCGGCCTTGAGTGACGCAGGAAGAGGCTGGTCCGTATTTATAGGCCTGGGTCTGGAATACATTCCTTATTCTTATCTGGAAGACAACGCTGACCCATACCAGTTTGAGGAAAGTCCGGTACTGGCTCAGGCCGGTGTCGGTGCAACCTGGCAATGGCAAAATCTGCAGACGGCCTTGATCCTCAGGGCTACCACCGGTGAAGAGCAGTCAAATAAAGACAGCTTCAGTTTTGGTACGCTTTCTTTGACTTGGGCTTATTAGGGCTGAAGGGCATCGACGAAGTTCTCTACTGCAGGCATCTGAGCACTCGGCCTCTGGACGACCTCCTGACTCTCCTGCTCATGTTCATTTCCGCCATCGGCTTTTCATGCCGGTGGCAGCGATTAGCACCTGGCGCTTTCGGACAAACGCTGGACTGCTTTCTCCAGTAGCCGTGGACTGATCGTATGCTCGACACCCGTGTCAGTATCCAGTGTGACGTTGGCGCCCAGGCTCTCCAAACGCTCGCTAGCGGCACGGGCATGGGTCACGGGTATCACGTTGTCGGCTTCACCATGAAGAAGGTGAATAGCCGTATGCTCCGGTGCCTGTTCCGGTAATGTGGCGTAGCGTCCTGAGAATCCAAGTACCTGACCGACGAGGCCATCCTTCGCTTTGATCGCCTCCAGAGACATGATTGTGCCCTGGGAGAACCCGACTAATACGGTGTTTGCGCTTTCAACGCTGTAGTGTTGTTGCAGCCTTTCCACCATGTCGATAAACGCGGGCAGAGCAGCGGCGATCCGTCGTGGTCGTGTATCTTCGGTGACGTTTTGTACCGAGAACCATTGTCTGCCGTTGCCCCCGAAATCAAAGGGTTCGAAACCGTCAACCACTACGCAACAAGCGTCGGGAAACGCTGCGTGGAGTGCTTCGCCCAACGGGGCCATGTTCTCCTTGTTGCTGCCGACGCCGTGGGCGATGATAAACAAGGTGTGTGTCTCACCCGTGGCCGGTATCTCGATCATGTCTGGTAGTGCCATATTGAACTCTTCCCCTGGTCCCGGTGGAGATGTCATGCAGCCCTGAAAAAGGAAAGCTTCATGTACGCTAGCGGCGCTATGGTACCGCCAAACTCTCAGTTGATCTTGTTATAAAGAATTATTTTGATATATCAATGCCTGGCAAGGGGAGGGAGCATGACTTGCCCGTCTGAAATCAAAGATCGCGCGGTCGGTTCGATAATGGGCGCCTTTATCGGCGATGCACTTGCGCTCGGCCCGCACTGGTACTACGACCTTGATGAACTGCGGAGGGATTACGGTCACTG
The DNA here is from genome assembly GCF_039523335.1 of Marinobacter szutsaonensis. Lineage (NCBI taxonomy): Bacteria > Pseudomonadati > Pseudomonadota > Gammaproteobacteria > Pseudomonadales > Marinobacteraceae > Marinobacter > Marinobacter szutsaonensis. The sequence continues at coordinate 2,718,325 of NZ_BAAAFC010000001.1, forward strand.
GATTGACGGATACACTGATCCAAAACCTGGCAGGTACCATGATGGCCTGAGAGCGGGTCAGTCATCACAGGCCGGCTTCATTCTTGCTCTTACGCTGCGGTCCCTGGTTGAGTCCAAAGGTTACAATGAGAGTGATTTTTGCCGACGAATGGACGAGGAGCTTTTTCCTCGCCTGGATGGAACGCCGGTAAACGGGCCGGGAGGCTATACGAGCCAATCAATGCGCGACGCTTGGCGCAAACGGGTTCAGCAAGGTCTTCCCTGGGGCCAGGTTGGTGGGCATGCTGATACGACGGAAGCCATTGAGCGAACCCTTGCAATCGCTGTTCGTTATTCATTTGAGCCCGCCAGGCTGGCGGCTGCGATTACTGATAACACGACGCTGACCCAGGTTGACGATACCGTGGTGTCAATGACGGTCGCCTTCGGAGCTTTGTTGGGGCTCCTTATTCAGGGGAACAGCCTGGATGCTCAGGTATCTGACAAACTCATGGCCCAAGTCAAAAACGGTGAGTTGCCGTTTCACGCAGTCACCAGTGACGACCTGAAACCGCCTAAACCTGGCGATTCTGATCCACCGCGCGCAGGTCGTTTTGCCTCGCCCGATGCATTGTTGACGCCCTCTTTTATGGCCGCTGCCGCAACCGATCCTGATATTCGAATCGAACCGGCATGGAAAGTCTCAATCGTCTATGGCATGCCTTGTGCCATTTACCATCAGCTCCCTGCAGCCTACTACCTGTCCTCACGATATCGTGGTGATTTTGAGTCAGCCGTGCTGCACGCGGTTAACGGAGGCGGGCAAAATCAGGTGCGAGCTATGCTCACTGGTGCTCTCACGGGGGCGCAAGTTGGTATGAGTGGTATTCCGAGGCGCTTTCTGGATGGGCTTGAAAAAGCCCATGAACTTCAAGACCTGGCTCAGAGGCTAGCATCTCAGATCGCAACGACACGATGAAGTGACGATTGTTTTTTGATCTACAAAAGGGGTGTGTCATGTGTATCGGAGTAAGTCCATTTCCAGTTTTAAATGGACCTAAATTCTGCGGTAGGGTCAACAGGATGACATTACTAAGCAGTGAATGGTTAAAGGATTGGGGGCAGGTCAGCGGAAACGCAAGTAGGGATGTTGCCAGGTCGTGCTGAGTTCACAAACCTTGCAACCGCCTCATACGTGCGGGCACAGGCGTGCGGAACCAGGTCCTCCAGATTCAGGTAGGCGTGAATCATGGCGGGCTCGACGTGATGTTCCGTGGCTACGCCAACTTCCCTCAAGCGATCAACGTACCGTGAACCCTCGTCGCGCAGCGGGCAGAAGCCTGCGGTGACCATAAGGGTGGCCGGATATTCGCTACCGGCAGGCATGAACAGCGGTGAGGCGGAACGCCGGCATTCATCGGCCTGAAAGTAGTGATCGAAATACCATTGGATTCGGGATTTCTCCAGCAAGAACCCACGGGCAAGTGTGTCCACCGAAGGGCTTGAAAGCGTGTAGTCCAGGCTCGGATAAATCAGGGCCTGCTTCTCGATTGGCAGGCTGGGGTCTCGTTGGCTGATCGTGCTCAGTGTTGCGCACAGTGCGCCGCCGCCAGAATCTCCCACCAGGCTGAGCGAGGGGGTTAAAAGCACGCCGGCGTTGTCCAGATGGGACCACAAATGCTTAATGACCGCGTAGCAATCCTCAAGAGCCGCCGGATACGGGGACTCCGGAGCCAGTCGATAGTCTGGCGCCACAACAAGCTGGCCAGAGGCGTTGGCCAGCTTACGGCAGATTGAGTCGTAAACCTGGATACTCCCGCACATGTGGCCGCCGCCATGGAGAAACAGCGTCACCGGCTTTTCGGTGCCTGGTGCGGGATCGTAGATCCTGAGCGGAATGGCTACCTGCCGGTTTTTGAGTACAGTGTCCGAGACCCGGGCTACGGCAGGCGCATCGGTAACAAAGGCCTCGGTCATGCGAGCCAGACTTTTACGCATGAACGTGGGGGTTATCCGGCCGGCGGCGGACTCACCCTGAAGCTTGACCTGCTCATTCACTCCGCTCAGCCAGTTCGCCAGCTCTGGATGGAGTTCTTGTGTGTTCAGCATTGAAACAGTACCAGTGCTTCACCCCGGCAAATCACACGGTCATTATCACCGCAGCAGATGGTCTCCAGGTTGACCAGGGCCTTGTCCGGCCTGAGCCTGGATATCCTGACGGTAGCCGTTAATGGTTCGTCGACTCTTGCCTGTTCTGCAAAGGTCATGGATTGTTTGAGGTAATTGGTGCCTTTGCCGGGCAGCTCCATCCCCAGAAGGTAAGAAAATAATCCCGCAATCAGTGGTTCGGGAACCCTGGAAACAGGCTGTTCCAGGCCTGCCAACCGGGACCACTGCTCCAGATCGTCAGACGAAAATTGCCGATGAACGCTCACGAGCTGCTGCTCCCGGAGTTGTTCAAAACGGGGAAAAGTAGGTGCGGTCATCGGGCATTTCCTGTGCTGGGTTCGAGGGTGCATTGGCCTTCAAGGCACACGTCGCCATCGTCTTTTACGATCCGGGCAGAGAAGACCATGTCGGAGTCATCGCCATTGCGTTCCAGATGAAGCGTGAGCGGCTCCCCGGCGTACGCCGGAGACGGGAACATCAGACGCTGTTCGGCCAGCTGGTAATCCGGACAGCGCCGCTGCAACGAGCCCCGCAGAACAGTGAACAGCAACATGCCATGGGATACCGTTGCGCCAAAGCGAGTGCTAGCGGAGTAGTCGGGATCAACATGAATGGGGTTATGGTCGCCACTCAGATCTGCAAACTGATTGAAGTCGTGCTGGCTGAGCCGGAACCGTTCCTCTATTGAATCGAATGTTGTCATGTTAGAGGTTCCGTAACGTTTGTTTGGTGATTTTTCCGAGCGCGTTCCGAGGCAGCTGTTCCAGATGCTCAAAGGTTTTGGGCACCTTGTAGCCTGCCAGCCGCTCGCGGCAGAAGATGGTCAGGTCTTCCGAAGACGGTGGCTGCTGATCGGAGGCGACGGTGAAGCAGGCCTTGCCAACCTCGCCCCAACGCTCATCAGGAACGCCAATAACGGCAACGTCTTCAATGACAGGGTGCTCGTGCAGAACCTTTTCCACCTCGGCGGGGAACACGTTCTCGCCGCCGGAAATGAACATGTCTTTCCAGCGATCGACGATGTAGTAATGGCCATCAGCATCGCAGCGGGCTACATCTCCGCTGTGAAACCAGCCGCCTTCACTGATCGATTCTGCAGTGGCATCGGGGCGGTTCCAGTATCCCGGTGTTATACCTGGCCCTCGCACCAGCAGCTCTCCAGCTTCACCATTGGCAACATCCCGTCCCTGAGTATCGACAACGCGAACCTCAGCCAGCAGTTGTGGGCGCCCGACCGAACCGGTTTTCTCGATGACGTTCTCTTCGTCCAGCAGAAATACCGTTGGCCCGGTCTCGGTCATCCCCATGCCGGTGCGAATGAGAATGTCATGGCTGGCATACTGTTTTGCCACGTGGGCGGGCAAGGCCGCGCCTCCGCAGCCCCAGGAACGAATCCGCTTGAGGCTGGCGGGGTTGAACGCTGGAGACTCCAGAAAGGCTTGGTAGATTGCCGGTACGCCGAAAAAGATCGTTGCCCGTTCAGCCAAGACAGACAGCGCCTGCTCGACATCAAAGGTTCTGGATACCAGAACGCAGCCACCGGCCATGAGCACGGCGCTTGAATAAAGGTTGATGCCCCCGGTGTGGAACAGCGGTAGGACATTGAGCAGAACGTCCTCCTGGTTCAGGCCAACCGGAAGGCCAATGTTGAAGTAATTGGCTTCCATCATCCGGTAGGTTTGTATCACGCCTTTCGGGCGCCCTGTAGTACCGGAGGTGTACAGCAGATACCAGGGCGCATCGGCGCTGCGTGGCGCGTGTGGGGTCAGGTCCGGAAGAACCGAGGCTAGGGCCTTGTGGTAGTTGGTCTCGTCATTGCCGGTCTCGCTGTCCAGGCTGATGCCGGTTATGCCGGCCTCAATCAGGGGCCGCGCAGTGTCTTTGAACTCTGGTCCATAGATAAGTGCAGAGGGCTCTGCATCGGCCATCAGAGTTTGCAATTCGGGTAGCGCCAGGCGCCAGTTAAGGGGGACCAGAATCAGTCCCGCCTTGGCGCACCCGAAGAGCATGACAAAGAATTCGGCGCGACTGTGACCCAGATAGGCAACCCGGTCTCCGGGTTTCAGGTGCCACCGGCGGCTCGCCGCCGCACTGAAGCGGGCGGCCTGAGCGTTAAGCTCCCGATAGCTGTATCGGGTACCGTCATCCAGGTCCTCGAGGGCGGGTCTTTCGGGTGAAACTTGCGCCCGTTGCGCGAGTAAATCAAACATTTCCATGGTGATTGCCCATTCTTTTTGTTGGCAAGGGGAGTGGTTCAATTTTGATTTTTGTTGTTACTGCGGTTGCTGTGACATTGTCGCTAGCTGATCTTTTGTGACGATTGCCCCAGAAAATTGCGCATGCCATTGTCGGCCTCATCCGTCTGGATCTGGGCCTCGAAGGCTTCGTATTCCCGCTGCAGGGAGATGGCGGCTTCAGAGCGATCAGGGCGGTTGAGGCGGAGTGTGCTGAGGACGCTTTCAGGTTGTTTGGCGCAAAGGTTCTGGCAAATGGTTTGCACCTGCTTTTCCAGAGCTTCGGGCTCGACCAGATAGTGGGCCAGCCCGTAATCGTGCGCTTGTGTGGCGGTCAGCGTTCGGTTTGTTAGCTGGATTTCCAGGGCTCGGGATGCACCGATTCGCTGCCCCATCAATTTGCTCCAGCCACCGTCGGGACTGAAGCCAACAACCGTGTACCAGGGGGCAAAGCTGGCTTTGTGGCTGGCTATCACGATGTCGGACCCCAACACCAGGCCAAGTGAGCCGCCGGTGACTAGGCCCTGAACGGCCGACACAATGGGGGCCGGGGCTTCCAGCATCGCCAGAATGACGTCGTTAAGTTTGCCAACCACCTTGCGGGCATAGGCGGACCGTTCCTCCCGTGGTGTGTCGAAAAAGGCCCTGACATCTCCGCCGGATGAAAAGGACCGACCTTTCGCCGCTAGGACAATCACCCGCGGTGGCGCCTGATGGCACTGCTTGAGGGCGGCCAGTAGATCATCCAGCAATTCTGGTACCAGCGCGTTGTGCCGTTCAGGGCGTGCCAGTGTGAGACGGACAATGTCGCCGTTTCGCTGAGAGTGAACGTAGTGGTTGGTCATGCCTGTTCCTTCTTCCGCTAACCTTTTGGCCCCAGGGCGAGACCGTGGTTCAGCAGGTCGGTGATGGTGTCGACGATTTCATCGAGCGGAACGTCCTGTTCCCAGAGCGCAAAGCGCAGGCCTAGAAAATTGGACAGTCCCATCAGTGCCCAAATTCTCACCTCGTCGTTGCCCGGCCGGATTTCACCTTTGTTGGTGGCGTTGGCGAGCATGCGCAAGTAGCCGCGCCCGAAGGCTTCGTAGTATTCGCGATAGATAGATTCATCAACGAACTGGGCTTCCTGCAGCACGCGATAAAGTGAAGGGTTGGCTGCCACATACTGAAGGAAGGCTTTCAGCCCCAGCCCTTCAGCTTCAATCCGGTTGTTCGCGTTTTTGACCTCGCTGGCCAGATGAGCCCGCAGTTTCAGCCCCATGTCACGAACCAGTTCGCGCAGGGTGTCTTCCTTGCTGGCGAAATAGGTATAGAAGGTTCCCTGGGCCACGCCTGCCATTCGTGTGATGTCAGAGACCCCAGCCTGGTGATAGCCCATGGAGCCAAAGGCGTCTTCGGCGGCCGCCAGGATCTTTGCCCGGGTACGGGCGCCTCGGGCCGTTTTGGGGGCGCTGGGGCTGGTGGTTTTAGTGTCGTCTTTAGTCATTTTCATACCATCGATTTAAATTTAAAACTGAATCGGTTGTCAACTTTGTATTTGCATTATGATTTTGTTTTTCTGATGGCTTCTCTGCAATTTCTATTTTAAACAACATTTTAAAGTGTTTTTTGGTGCTTTGCTGTGCCGTGTTCTGCAAAAATTTCTGGATGGTTATTGACGAAACCTGACTCGGTTGTCATATTTTGTATCGGTCGTCTGGCTTAGATGCGCATCCTGGATGTTGCGGTCACAAGCCAGGCCCCTTAACAACAAATACAAGAGAGATGCCACTATGAGACGTTCTCTGTTAACCACTGCTCTGTCGTTAACCCTATTTTCCTCTGTGCAGGCCGCGGATACCATCCGGGTTGCGCACGTTACGGACTTTACCGGGGCTCTGGCGCCTTATGCTGAGCAACTCCACATTGGCATGAACCTGGGGTTCGAGTATGCCACCGAAGGTTCCATGACCGTGGAAGGGCGAAAGCTTGAGGTGATCCGGAAAGACTCCCAGCTGGACCCGGCCCGGGCCCGGACCCTGGTGGAAGAAGCTTACGGTGAAGACGATGCCCACATCGTTGTGGGGCCGGTGTCATCAGGGGTGGCTCTGGCGACCCTGCCTCTGGCTGAGGAATATGAACGCATCATCATGCCCGAGGGTGTCGCAGACGCGATTACCGGTGACAGCTGGAACCGCTACGTTGTGCGTGTTGGCCGTAACTCGTCTCAGGATGCCGTGTCCAATGCGGTGGCCCTGGGTGAGCCCGGCGTCTGTGTTGCCACGATTGCCCAGGACTATGCCTTTGGTCGTGATGGCGTGGCCGCATACCGTGAGGCCATGGAGGCCGAAGGTGGTCGTGTCGTCCACGAGGAATATCTTCCGCTTGACGCGACCGACTTTACGGCAGCGGCGCAGCGCCTGTTCGGGGCCCTGAAAGACCGCGAAGATTGTGATCAGGGCCGCTACATCTTCACCATCTGGGCAGGTTCCTCGAACCCGTTGAGCCGGATCAAGGATCTGGAGCCCGAGCGGCACGGCATCCAGCTTGCGGCCGGTGGTAACACACTCGCGGCCATGGTCGGGTACTCGGCGTTTCCAGGCATGGAAGGCGCGGGCTCCTACTACTTCGAGTCCCCCGACAACGAGCTCAATCAATGGCTGGTGGATGCCCACTTTGAGCGCTATCAGCAGGCACCGGATTTTTTCACAGCGCAGGGATTCTCGCAGGCGATGGCAATCGTTGCGGCCGTCAAGGAGAGCGGTGGATCAACCGAGGCTGAGGATCTGATTGCGGCCTTCCGCGATCTCCGGTTCAAAACCCCCAAAGGTGACATGCTGATTCGTGCCGAGGATCACCAGGCGTTGCAGACCATGTATCACTTCCGCATTGACCCTCAGGAACGCGATGACTGGTTCGCCGACCGCACGGTAAATGTTGGTGTGCCTGAGCTCGTTCGCACCATCCCCATGGATGCCATGGATATCCCCGTTCGTAACTAACGGCGAAGCCGCGCCGGGCCGGAATTTACAGGCATAAAGAGGAAGTAGTCATGGCGTTTGAAGAGCCGGTTCTGGAAACCCGGAACCTGTCCATTCACTTTGGTGGCCATAAGGCGGTGAACGATGTCAGCTGCCGGTTTCACCGAGGGACGTTAACCACCATCGTCGGCCCTAACGGAGCAGGTAAGACTACCTGGTTCAACCTGCTCTCTGGGCAGCTGCGGGCGAGCCACGGGCAGGTGCTGCTGCACGGGGAGGACCTCACCAATCTGAGCGCTTCCGTCCGTGCCGATAAGGGCCTGGGGCGGGCATTCCAGCTGACGAATCTGTTTCCGGGGCTCAGCGCCCTGGAAAACGTCAGGTTGGCGGTGGCGGCTCAACACCATACCGGCCATGTGTTCTGGCAGGTTTCGGCCCGTCGGCGGGATATCTCAGACCGGGCGTATGAGTTGTTGCAAACCGTTTCCCTGGCACACCGGGCGGATGACCTGGTTGCCAACCTGCCCCACGGGGATCAACGCAAGCTGGAAGTTGCCCTGTTGCTGGCGCTGGAGCCGGAGGTGTTCATGTTTGATGAGCCAACGGCCGGGATGAGCGTGGATGAGGTGCCGGTCATTCTGGAACTCATCGCCGACATCAAGGCAAAGAAAGACAAGGTTGTGCTTCTGGTGGAGCACAAGATGGATGTGGTGCGGTCGTTGTCTGACCGGATTGTGGTGCTGCACAACGGCGAGCTGGTGGCCGATGGTGAGCCGGCTGAAGTGATTGCCTCTCCGGTGGTGCAGGAGGCCTATCTGGGTGCGACACAGGAGAAGGCCTCATGACCATGATAACGAGCATCCAGCCGGCACTGAGTCTTTCAGGAGTGCATGCGAATATCGATCAGTACCACATTCTGGAAGATGTGGACCTGGTGGTGCCCAAAGGCGAACTCACGGTTTTGCTGGGCCGTAATGGTGCGGGCAAAAGCACAACGCTGCGGACCATCATGGGTCTGACGACGGTGAAGGCCGGCCAGATTGAGTTTGGCGACCAGGACATTACCGACTGGGCGACGCCAAGAATTGCCCGCAGTGGTATTGCGTTTGTGCCGGAGCACATGGGCGTGTTCGGGCAACTAACGGTTCGCGAGAATCTCATGTTGGCGGCGGTCAGTGGCGCGATGGACGAGGAGCGCCTGGCCTGGCTGCTTGACCTGTTCCCACCCTTGAAAAAATTCTGGGACCGGCCTGCCGGGAATCTCTCCGGCGGCCAGAAGCAGATGCTCGCCATTGGGCGCGCGGTGATTGAGCCGCGTGAACTGCTGCTGATCGATGAGCCCACCAAAGGGTTGGCGCCCGCCATTATCAACGATCTGGCCGATGCGCTCGAACAGCTGAAAGCGGAAAAAGTGACGATTTTGCTGGTGGAGCAGAACTTCAACTTCTCCCGGCGCCTCGGTCAATCCGTTGCGGTTATGAACGATGGCCGGGTGGTGCACTCCGGCACGATGGCGGATCTGGCGAATGATGAAGCCCTCCAGCATCGATTGCTGGGGCTTGGCCTCGGTGAGCACCAATAGCGTAAGGAGAACAAACGTATGTCGACCGTCGAACATACCTCTGAAAGTGATGGCGTGCTGGCTGGTATAGGGCCAGCGATGCGCCGGTTCCCGGATCAGAGCCCGCACTGGTTCCTGTTATTGGCGATGATGCTGTCAGCGCTGGTGATGATGGACTTCACCACCTGGCTGGTACTGACGCTCAGTGGTGCCGCCATGGGGGCAATGCTGTTTCTGATGGCCTCGGGCATGACCTTGACGTTTGGTTTGATGAACGTCCTTAACCTGGCCCACGGTGCTTTTATCTCACTCGGTGCGTATGCCGGTGCAACGGTGCTGCTGTTCTGGATGAACGATCAGGCCAATGCCTCCTCGATCTGGCTGAACCTGGCCAGTGTGGTGCCGGCTCTGTTGTTCGCCCTTTTGGTAGCCAGTGTTATCGGCTGGGTCTTCGAAAAGCTGGTGATCAAACCGGTGTATGGCGATCACCTGAAGCAGATTCTGGTCACGGTGGGCGGCTCCATCATCCTGATGCAACTGATTGAAGTGGTCTGGGGCTCGAATGAAATCGCCGTGCCTCGTCCGGAAGCCTTCAGTGGCGCCGTGGTTGTGGGTGGTATCGCACTTGAGAAATACCGCTTGCTGGCGGTGATTCTGGGGCTTCTGGTGTACGGACTGATGACCTGGATTATCGAGCGAACCCGGGTCGGTATCCTGATTCGTGCCGGCGTTGAGGACCGTGAAATGGTGGAAGTCCAGGGCTACCGGGTGCATCTGCTGTTTTTGGGGGTGTTCATTGCGGGTTCCGCATTGGCGGGTCTTGGCGGCGCCATGTGGGCCATGTATGAGGAGCTGATTACGGCGCATATGGGCGACGAGCTGATGATCTCGGTGGTGGTGGTCATCATCCTGGGTGGTCTGGGCTCTGTGAAGGGCTGTTTCTTTGGCGCAATCCTGGTCGGTCTCATCAATCTGTATGTGGGCTTTCTTGAACCCCGCCTTGCGGCGGTTGCCACGGTAGGGCTGATGGTGGCCGTACTGATGTGGCGGCCTCAGGGACTGATCCCGGTGATTCGAGTATAGGAGTTGGACATGCTGTCGAATCTGTTGTCGGGGGATTACCCCCGGAGCCGCACACTGATGGCAATACTGGCCATTATTATGGGCGTTCTGGCTTTCGGGCCATTCCTGTTCCCGGGTGTTCGGGCGTTTTCCATGATGGGTATGATCTGTGTGTTCATCATTCTGGTGGCGTCCTACGATCTGATGCTCGGGTATACCCACATAGTGTCCTTTGCCCACACCATGTTCTTCGGGATTGGCGCCTATGGCGTGGCCATGGCCACGGATGCCTGGGGCAAGGGGTTTGATTCGGTGTTGCTGGGCGCCGCCGGGGCACTGCTGGTCACGGTGATGCTGGCGCTGTTGCTGGGGTTGCTGTCCTTGCGAGTGAAGGCCATCTTCTTTGCGCTGGTGACCCTGGCCGTGGCCTTCGCGTTCCTGAGCCTAGTCACTCAGCTCTATCCAATTACCGGTGGCGAGGATGGTATGCGCGTGCTCGTCCCTCGGGAACTGGGGCCGGCGTTCCGCCCTCTAGACGATTCTCTGACTGGGTTCAGCCTGCCGGATGCTGTGGCCGTGCTGGTGGGGCAGTCAGCCTGGCAGGACGTGTTCTTTGATGTCCGGATCAATGGCCGAACATTGATGTACTACGTGGCTTTCGGCTCCTCGGTGTTGGCTTTTTTGTTCCTGCTTCGAGTGGTGAATTCACCGTTTGGCAAGGTGCTCCAGGCCATTCGCGAAAACGAGTTCAGAGCCCAGGCGCTTGGTTACAACACAGTGTTGTATCGCACTGCCGTAGTGGTGATGTCTGCGTTGCTAGCTTGCCTGGCGGGGGTGCTGTTTGCGCTCATCAATCGCTATGTGAACCCGGAAAACACGCTGGCGTTTGACCTGATGGTCTTCATCCTGCTGATGTGCGTGATGGGCGGCATGGGAACCATGTATGGATCTGTCATCGGTGTCACGCTCTTCTTGCTTGCGCAAAATTATCTGCAGGATCTTCTGAAACTGCTGGTTGAACAGCTACCTCCGGACAGTGCCCTGGCTCATCTGGTTGGGCCGGAACGCTGGTTGCTGTGGTTCGGCCTCCTGTTTGTGCTCAGTGTGTATTTCTTCCCTTCAGGCGTTGTTGGGCAGTTGCGAGTATGGGCTGCCCGCTCCCATCAAATGCCTTCCACTCTGGAGGCTGTCGAATTAGACGAGCCCAAAACTCAGTCCCAATAACCCAAGGGTGACCGCTCGGTCACCCTGCCTCCGAACCTAAGGTCTTGTGCTTTCAGGCTACCCATGAGGTTGGCCGGGACACGTTCGGCCTAGGAATAGCAACAACAAAAACCGAAAGAAAGGTAGCAGCTATGAAAATGACAACACCGAAAATTGTTATCCAAAAAAAGTATCTGCCAATGCATATTGCTGCGGTACTTGGATTTACGGCGCCCACGAGCCAGGCAATGGACTTGGATTACGATTTGGGTGCGGACTATCGGGCAACAGCATTTTATGTGCAGTCTGATGCTCTCGACACTGGAGGCCGCTATGGCAGTAATAACGACAACGGCTTGGCTCATCTCTTAAGGCTTAATGGAACTATAAAAGATCCTGAATCCGGCGTATCACTGCACGCGACAGTTGAACTGGCGGGGGACCGTTGGAGTGGGGATCTTCGTGACTATGAAACAACAGATGACCGCAGTTACAACCGCGGCAGTCGCAGCGATAACGTTCGCCTGGATCAGGCCTATGTGCAAGTACCTGTAGGCGATGCCATTACCCGGATTGGCCGTATGTCGGCTAATTTCAATAACTGCTTTCTGGTTTGTGATGATCGCCGGGACAGAGTGTTGGTACTGCTGCCAACAGAGCACGTAACGCTCATTAGCGTTTACGACCGGCGGGCTGATACGGACAGTTTTTTCAATCAGGACAACGGCGATCTACTGGCTTTCGGGGGAGCCGGCAAGCTGTATGACTGGACCGCTGAATTAATTTATATCCACTGGTTTAATAACTTCAATGGCGACTATACCGATCCCGCGACAGAGGGGGCGCCGAACCCATTTGTTCTTCAAGACTTGGATCTATTTTCGGGACGTTTTGCCGGTAGTTTGGGTGAAATAGCAGACGTTACATTGGGTGCGACATGGACCGCCAACGGTAAAGCAGATTTAGCGGATGATGGTCGGTTTTTCATAGACCAATCTTGGGCTGGCTACTTCAGGATAGGTCAGGATTTGGGGGACCTTTCCCTGGATGCCCAGTATGTCGCAACCCGGGATGGTGGCTTGATCTCACCAGGGTTTGATACCTACGCCAGTATTATAAACAGCAATCCGGACGCCACTAATAGTCCGAACAGCCTCTATAGAATGGGCGGTGCATATGGCTTGGAGGATCTAGATGAAGACTTGGTGATTGGGCGTATCGGCTATCAACTGACGTCCAAGGTGGACCTGGCACTCGCAGTTGGTCAGCTGACCATTAGCTCGGCTGGGAAGGATGACGCGAGTATGGTTTATGACCTGAATCTTGGTTATCAAGCTACAGACCGGGTGCGTGTCTGGAGTCGCATTGGCATGCTGGAAGCCAACCAACAGGGCTCTTTGACCAGTAATTCACTGGTAGGTGATTTGCCAAATAATAGCTTTGCTGAAGATGATCTTCTTACCGCAAGTCTCAATCTAAGTGTTGAATTCTAAGGTCCACACGGGGGCATAAAGTGTCCTGCTTTGGGCATCAGCCTTGGGTTGATGCCCTTTTTTTACGTTTTACTTGGAAATCGCTTTTACGGTTAGAGAAGGCTGCGGCTTTGAATTCATGGGTAAGTGAAGGCCAGCACGCACAGGTTGGGTTAATGAAAACGAAGAAGGAGTGAGGAACGGACGCTGGATTAAGCTGACAGGAGGATAGGGGCGAACTCAGATCGCCCTTGGACGATATTCGGGCTTCGGCCCGCCCGTCAGGATTCGAACCTGAGACCTTTCCTCCGGAGGGCAGACCCTTACATAATCTTAAATGCTCAAAGCTGTAATAGATCGGTTCTAAACGTTGATTTAAAAAGGATAATAGAGAATTGGGGTTAGGATATCAGGTCGATTAATGTCACAGAAGGTCTCGGATTTTAGGCACACAGTGAGAAAATTGAAGGTGCTAAAAATGACCATTGCTCACTAGTGAATCGGTGGAGGGCTCCTTTTTTAAAAAGACATCCAGCATGGTTTTGGATTCTTAGGAAGGATTTGCTTATGGGAAAGAGAAGTGTGAACTGTTTGGCAGTTATATTTGGTTTGACAGAATTTGACAGTTCTTGCGAGTGTCCCGCAGGTTTGGTCCTTCTTTTCTCTATGCCTGCTCTATAGACTTGGGACCCTTAAGTATTCTGTAGGCAGGGACGCTGACTAATATCGCACCGATATTACTTGGGTATTGGATAAACCCACCTCCTGCATCACTACAGTGTGTTTCATATGCAAGCGGAGTCTTGGCTGTGGGCAGGAAAAGATCGATTTTGTTTTTCAATATCGTTGCAGTATTTCTCTTATTTGTTTCTCTCAATGGATATGCGCACAACGGGGAAGTTCACCAGGCCGGTGAGCAAGAGGCAAACTTCAATTCAGCTCTTCACTGGTTAGAGACCTCTCAACAGCCACTCGGCAACGTAAGCACGCCCTCCGACATCTCAACGAGCTTCCAATCCACCGCAGAGGCGCTCCGGGTTTTTCAGTTGCTGGAGTCTTCCGGCGCAGACAAGCAGGCTGCCTTGGAATTTCTCCGGGGAGATTTGGCCAGCCTCACTACCGAGCAACTGTCCCGCTTATTGGTGGCTCTTGCGGAAGCCAACCAAACCTCGAATCAAGAAAAGACAGAGTTGCTATCACGCCAGGGCGCTGATAGCGGTTTTGGTCATTATGCGGGCTATGACAGTACTCCGCTGGATACCAGCTACGCACTTATGGCATTGCAGGCTGCCGACTCTGATGCTCTTGCCGCCGCGGGGGCATTGCAGTTTTTGTCCTCGGTACAGTTGCCGAGCGGCGCCTTTGCCGTCTACAACGACCAGCCTTCTGTGATGGTGACAGCGTTGGCGGTCAAAGCATTGAAGGCTTATTTGTATACGCACAATATTTCGGGTGTTTTGAGTCAGGCAGTAGATTTTTTATATGCCAGTCAAAATGAGGAGGGGCACTGGGGAACAGATTGGGAAAGTGCGTTGGCGCTTCAGGCACTTATTCCAGTTACAACGGACGTAAGTAAATACAGTGGAGCTGTCGATTACCTTAAAAGCAGCCAATCCTTAGAAGGGCATTGGGGGGCGCAAGTTTACTCGACGTCTCTGTCTGTGTCTGCATTGAAAATGCTTTCCGCAATTGACGTTCCGGTGGATCCCGAAAAAGCAGTTCTTGCCGGTCGATTGGTGGATTCCTCTTCGGGTGCGAGCATGTCTGAGGCTGCTATTGATGTGATGGGAACCTCAGAGGATGAGGTTGCCATAAAGCCAGATGGCAGCTTTACGGTTTCAAACCTGAGTGCGGGTTCTTACGTTGTCGCGTATTCAGCGCCGGGTTATCTGGGCGCTTCTCAAAGCGTTACGTTGCGCGAAGGGCAATTCGCGAACGTTGGCACCATTCGTCTAGCCGTCGCACCCACAACCGTTTTGGTCACGGGGGTTATAACGGATTCCTCATCAGGAAGTCCGATTGGTGGTGTCACGGTAACGTCCACTGCTGGCGGAGCTACAAATAGCACGGTCACGGGTACAGACGGCACTTACCGACTGCTAAGTGAGCCGGGCACCACAGTATTGTCAGCCGTGTCCTCCGACCATTACCCGGCCGCCGCTTCGGTCGACCTTGTGGCCGGAACCCAGGTCCGCTTTTCCCCATCATTGCAGCCTCTTACCGAAGAACAACCTGAGAGTTCGAGTGTTGTCGGGACGATTGTTGATGCCAACTCTCAATCGGTTGAGGGGGCGTTGGTAGTTATTTCAGGTGGTAGCAATACGTCTCTTACAGATGGAGCCGGTCGGTTTAGTCTTTCTGATTTGAACGGTGGCGAGATCGCGGTAAACGTCTCCAAATCAGGCTTTGAAACGATTGGTTTTAGCCTCGTCGTACCCGAGAAAACAACAGTCGATATCGGCCACATTACTCTGAGGGAAGAGGAAGTGCTGCCATCCACCTCGGTGCAGGGGCAGGTTATAGACATGGTGTCGGGTCTTGGTGTTGCCGGAGCTACGGTTTCTGTTGGCAGCTTGAACGCCACAACTGATGCCAATGGCTTTTATCGAATCACTGGCATCCCAGTGCTTGAATTCACTGTCTCGACAAATGCCTCTGGATATCTGTTCTCAAATAAGGATGTCTCGCTTGCCGAACATTCGGATTTGAATCTCGATATCAATATCCGGAAGGCGGACCTCGGTGGCGTCAACATTGTTCGAGCGACCACAGAAAAGTCAGCTTATGGTGCCTACGAGCCTGTCTTGATAACGGCTGACGTGAAAAACGAGACAGCATTGAATCAAGGCGCCAGGTTCTACGTCCGCGTCAAAGACAGTGCAGGTAATGAAATTGACAGTTTCTCTGGCGTTCATTTGCCGGTTCTGGATCCCCAGAGTGACCCAGAAGAGTTGATCCACTACCAAGAGCATCTGGATGCGGCTGTTGAGACATTCCTGCCAGGAGAACAAAGAAGTATCCAACTGGAGCAGTGGTGGAATACCTTGAGAGTTGCGCCAGGCGTATACACTCTGACGGTTCAGGCACTCGACGGCACCACAAGCAATCTGGTCTCTGAGAGCAGTACAACAGTAACCGTTGAGCCCACCATGGTACTGGCCTCGTTGGACCCGAAAGGGTCTCCCGGATACGTGTTGCTCAACAATCAAGCCGATGTTGAGTTGTTCGCGGAGATCCATAACCGATCTAACTCCAACATTAACCTTGAGTTTGATTACACATTCCTTGACCCCGAAGGCCAAGTCATCACTCAGGGACATAGTCAGTTGGATCTTGCACCTGAAGATACTAATTACCGACAGGTATTGACGGTTTTGCCCTACGACTTTGTCACGAGCGGTGAGTATCGAATTGTCCTGGAGAATGTTTCGGGAGCAACCGTTACCCGGCAATCAGAAGGCACTGTATTTGTACCTCCGTCAATTCGACTGAGATCTACTCAGTCGCTCAATCCAGGTGAGGTCGTGCCACTGGAGGGCGTATCGGTGGAGAGCAGCATTCAGGTAGAAGGAGTTGACGGTGAATAAGATGGACCAAAATCAGGCTAAGGGAATGGTTACCCGCCTTATCTGCCTCGTTTTTCTGCTGCTGAGCTTTTCGGTAGCTGAGGCCAGCCATTTTAGATTTGGGCATTTTACTTATAAGGCACGTCCGGATTTATCACCGACAACCGCTGACTTTCGAATGACAGTGGCTTTTCGAAGCAGCGCCTTCGGGCACCCCAATATTGGTCAAACGTTCCGCCCGGGAACCTATTATTTCGGAGATGGTTCACGCTCTAATCATCGTTACCGGGTAATTGCCAGGAATCTTCAGGAGGACTGGGTCGTAGGAGAAGCAATAGACACGCGAAATGAAAACGATGTCGTTCGTCACTCTTATCCGGCCCCCAGTAAAAACGGTCAACCGTGGTTAGGTCGATTTGAAAGCTGCTGCAAAATTGGAGGTCTTCGTAACTCGGGTAGCACATGGAGGGTGTATACCCGGGTGAATTTAGAGGACGGAAACTCTTCTCCGTTTAGCAACCTCCCTCCTATCGTTAGTTGTTCGAAATACGACTGCCGGTTCCTTATTCCGGCCGTAGATCGCGATGGCGATCAGTTGACCTGGCGTATGTCTACTCGGTCAGAATCTGCTATCAACAGCCTTCCATCGGGCATGAAGGTCGACCGCGAGACCGGCTTGTTTACCTGGGACGGCGCTGAATCATTCTCGAATGGCCTGTATACCGTCCAGGTCACCATCGAAGACCGAGATGAAGAAGGTAATGTCAAAAGCTCAGCTGCTATTGATTTCCTTATCAATTTGCGAGACCAAGGTTCAAATACTTCGCCCGATTTTGATCATCCGCCAACGCCTGAAGCTGGATCCGTTATCAAGGCAGTTGTTGGTCAAAAACTGAACCTGACCGTGCAGGCGTCGGATCCGGATCCGAACGACAAGGTTTATCTGAACCATGTCGGCCTACCGGTAGGTGCAACCTTTGAGCAGACTGTGTCAGGCACGACCACTGGCGTTGCGACGCTCGAGTGGACCCCAACGACCGCGGATATGGGCGAGCACCTGGTCACGTTTCTTGCGAATGACAATCGGGGCGGGGCGTCGACGCCCGTTTCGGTAACCATTGAAGTGATCAAGCCTGCCATCTCTGATGTGCAAATTGTCAGCACCATTTCTACCGCTGATATTCAGATCGACAGTAACTCCTACTCTGTTCCGCCGTCTTTGATCGACGTTGAGAACGACCGAACCATCGTGACGTGGAAGTTTGATACGTTCAGCGTTGGGCAGCTCGAAAATCTCACCACAGAGTTGCATTTGTTCAATGTTGAGCCCGGATCGCAACGTGTTGTTACTGAGAAGCTGGATATCTCATACACGGATATCGACGGGGATCCCGTTCGCGAAACCCTCGGCGAACAAGAGGTGAAGGTGTCGCCGTCGCTCACGACTTTGGGTGTTAATACCGACAAAGAGGTGTATGCACCGGCGGACCAGGTGGTTATTACGAGCCTGCTCCAGAACCTCAGCGAGATTGAAACCGATGCGCAGGTAGCACTCACGATTGAGGATAACCAGCAAGTCAGAGTTGCTGATCTGGGGGTTTTCGATGTCCGGGGTATTGCGCCCAAAGGGCAGGCCTCAGTTCCTACGCAAATCTTCGATACCACCGGTACTTATGCCGGAACCTATCAGGTTGTCGGGCAGTTGTTAGGAAGTGAGGGAGAGGTTTTGACGCAGTCCGTCGCTCCTTTTGCCATCACCACAAGCAGCGGCGCGTTTACTGAGATTGGCGCGCTCGTGACGACGGATAAGCCCACTTACCAGGCGTGGGATCAGGCATTGATCGACCTGCGGGTGCGGAATGTCAGCGCGAATGGTCTGTTCGATGGCGGTGTTGGGACCTTGCAGGTTAGTCGCCCGAATGGCGAGTTGTTGGCGGAGCAAACCTATAACCTGAATAGTTTAGCGCCACAGGGAGCGACTGATCGTCAGTACGCCTTGCCTTTGGTCGACCGTGAGTCTGGGACCTATCGCGTAAGCTGGGTTGTCAGTCAGGAAGGAGAGGTTCTTGCGACAAGCCAGGCGAATTTCCAGATTGAGCGTTCCGAACTGATGTCGCTCATTGGCGACGTCAATCTGGAGTATTACGACACTGGTGAAGCCAAGGCCTGTCATTTTGAGACGACGAATCGCAGCTCTCAGGCAGAGGTGACGGCTGACCTGATTTACCAACTGGTAAGTCTGGCCGATGGTTCTGTGATCTCACAGATTCGCCAAAACGACACACCTGTCAGCAATACCGTTGCTCATCCTTACCAGATCCTGCTGTCCGATCCTCCTGCTTATGGTGGCTATGGCTGTGTCTTGATGGCGGAGGTTGATGGTGAACTCCTCGAACTCGCAGCGGCTGGCTTTGAGGTAGTGCCGCCCACATTGAATGCCGAAATTGCTCCGGCGGACAAAGGAAAACTCCTTGTCCTGGTGGATGACTTGGCAACTGCGACACAGGATGTCAATCGGGCCGACCTTCAGCGAGCTTACCTGGAGGATGTGCTAAACGCCCATGGTTGGCACTATACCCTGACCGACAACGCAAGTGACTTTAATGGCGAGTTCAATTCAGGACTCTATAGTGCGGTGGCGATTTTCTCTGAAGAAGTGACTCTGGCGCCGCAAACTGAGCAATTGCTGGTGGAAGCCCAACATAACGGTATGGGGCTGTTGGTCAGCGGGAGCTGGAATCGTCGTAATAATAAAGTAGAAAAAGCGCTGGGAATTAAGCTTACCGGCAAAAACAACCAGGCCGGCGCGATCCTGGAAAATGGTCATCTCGACAAGCCGGTTACCGGTGACGCGATGGTGTATAAGGGGTTGGCACTCGCTCATTGTGACGCAGATGTATGGGCAGTCTTTGGAGCCGGCAAGAACGCGAGTGATAGCTGCGCCTACGATGACGCGCCCGCTGCCATTACAGTTGGTGCTTACGGTAGTGGTGCCAACAGTTACTTTGCGTACGACGTCTTGGACCTGGCCACCTCCTCCCAGGGGCTACACGAACAGTTCCTCCTCGAAGCATTGCTGGCCATTCAGCCACAGATTTGGCCTGTCGCGGCGGGTCGTGTGATTCCTGTTGAAATCACTGTTGAGAATCTCAGTCGTAAAGCAGCGGTTGATGTTCGTTTCACGCTGCCAGACGGCGGCGCCATTATCGAAAGCCAACTTCCAACCACGTTTGTTGATGGAGCCTGGCTGTGGCAGCGAGATTTCTCGTCACCGGATGACGCCTCGAATGTGCTCTACATCAAGCTGCCGGATGGCGTGATGGGAGAGGTGAATCTGCATGTGGACATCGATGCAGGCATCAACCGAAGCCTGATGGTCGACAACCGCGAGCTGATATTCTCACTGGGCACAATTGATGGAAGGGATAAATATCAGCTTGCCTCTGTTCTTCTTCAGGAATTGCAGGCGCAAGGTCCCGGTATCGCGAAATACAGCTTCATCGCTAAGAAGCTGGATGCTGCCCGCGGCGATCTCGACAAGGGCAGGGTGAGCAATGCCATGAAATCCATTCTGTTGGCCACCGATGAGATTGCCCAAGAAACCTACCCAACGGCTGTAGAGCTGAGGTTCGTGCTGGACTTTTGGCTCTATCAGCTACAACGCGGACTGTAGCGGGCTCTGTGTAAAAAAACTTTCTCCTTGATAAGCAGGCTGGCACCGGCCTGCTTAGAAATACTTTTTAACGACGGTTCAGTTTGAGGATAGCGATGAACGGCTTGACCATGGATGTATTTCGTTCCGGTAGATTTTCTAAGGCCACGTCAGCCTTTACTGCCCTTATGTTTACCTTCGTTTTTTACCTGTCGCCCAATGGTAAGGCGGTGGCTGATGAAATAAACAAAGAGAATGCCCGTCAGGCCAAGATTGAAAGAATTCTCGAGAACACGCCTGAGAAGAAGTTGGCCCATCGCCTGGAAAAACTAAAACAGAAACTTGTTAAAGATTTGCCTGAAGCTGTCGCAAAGCGACAAAACGAAAAAGGTTGGATGGGGCAGGCATTGGATGCTGTTGGCTTGGGCGATATGCCGCTGAGAGACAACGAAGTAAACGAGTTGGAAAAACTCAAAGAGGGGATTGAGCGGGCATACGACGAGGCGATCATCAGCTTTGAAAAGGAGGGCGAGCGCTTATCTAAAAGAAGAAACCTTCCGGCAGGGGTCAAAGATTTGGTCCGTCAACGCCACACAGCAGCCGTTGACCGCGTAAAAGAGCAATATGGCAATGTGATGACCAAGCTGGATCAGATCGTCACGACACAAGATCCAGAAGAGCAGCAAAAACTGCTTGAGGAGCTGAGTGACAGTCTCGGGAAGCAACAGTTTAAACGGAGTCATACCGCGGAAGACCCTAATCAGCTGCCGTGGAGAGCGCCTTCCGACAAAGTACGTGAGCCGAAGACCAACAAGCGGAACCTGCAAGCGGCTCTCGGTATCGATCCCTACCGCGAGTATGTCCAGTTTGCCTCCACCGAGCCAACCGCCGATATGTTGGTCGCGGCCGCCCTGGCGCAGGAGAAAGGGGTGACCGATGCGGATTTGGCCGAGACCATCGATATCCAGATCACTGACGAGATTAAGGAACTGGCAGCGAGCCTGAACAACAACCCGGTCGAAATCTACACGTGGGTGCATAACAACATCCGCTTCGTGCCCAGCTACGGCTCGATCCAGGGCTCCCAGTACACCCTTGAAACCAAGCGTGGTAACGCGATCGATACCGCCAGCCTTTTGATTGCCTTGCTTCGTGCTGCCGGTATCCCGGCTAAATACGCTTACGGCACCGTGGAAATTCCGGTGGATCAGGTCATGAACTGGGTGGGTGGCGTGACGGCACCCGAAGCCGCCCAAAGCCTGTTGGGTCAGGGTGGTATTCCGAACACCGCGCTGATCGAAGGCGGCAAAATCACCAAGATTCGGATGGAGCATACCTGGGTTGAGGCATTCGTGGATTTTGAGCCCTCTCGTGGCATAAAGAACAGGGCCGGGGACAACTGGATCCCCATGGATGCGTCGTTCAAGCAGTACGAATTTACGGAAAGCATGAACCTCAAGGAGGCAGTGCCTTTCGATACTCAGGCGCTGTCGAATAGCGTAGAACAAAGTGCTGAAGTGGATGCGGATAAAGGTTGGGTGAAGGGCATCCCGCAGGCCGATCTTGAATCGGCATTACTGCAATACCAGGAGCAAATGGCAGACTACATTGATAGCCAAAACCCAGACGCCACGGTCGGTGAGGTTCTAGGATTGCAGGAAATTGACATTCTACCACCGCGCCCTTTGTCTGCAGGCTTGCCTTATGCACACATCGTTACGCAGGACAGCTTCGCGGAAGTACCTGATAACCTGCGCCACAGGTTCAAGTACGAGTTGGCCACCCAGAGTTATGGGTATCCCAACGCCCCGCTTATCGTTTTGAATGAGCCGACAGTGAAGCTTGCGGGGAAAAAATTGGCCGTGGGCTTCAGCCCTGCAAGTGCTGAAGATCAAGCTTTGATCGAAAGCTATTTGTCAAATCCTGACACTGGAGAGATTGACCCTGCGAATTTGCCAAATACGTTGCCCGGTTATCTGATTAACTTAAAGGCCGAACTTTCGATTGATGGTGAAGTGATACAGCAGGCTCCCGCGCAAACAATGGGAGCGGAGCTTCACGAAACCCTCGGGTTATATAGTCCAAGTCATAACTGGTTTACCAGTAAAAATAGTCCAATTGCAGGTGAGCATCGAGCCATTGGTCTTGATTTACAAGGTATGAGTTCGAAGCAAGTAAATGACTTAAGAAATAATATCGAAGATACAAAAAGCAAATTGTGGAGCCCGGACGATCAGGATTTAGCTGACCTCTCACGACAGGATGTAATGGGGGATATACTTCACGCAACCATCTTCAGCTATTTTGCCCTGAATGATTTGCAAGAAGAGATTCAGGCTAATAACGCAAACATGGTTACACATAGATTGCCTAGCTACGGCATTTTTTCCACAACGATACAGCCGCGCTATTGGTTTGGTTTACCGCGGGATGTAAACCTTGGTGGCTTTACGATTGATGTGGATTCAGTAACGTTCCATGGCGTGGCAAAGGACAATAATGATAATGCTCGGACCAACTTCATCAAGACTAGTGGTATCCAGTGGAGTGCCATGGAGCATTTGGTTCCTGAACAAATATTCAGTACGTCGAGTTCACCAGCCAGTGGGATATCTGCAGTTAAGGCGCTGGAGTTAGCCAACGCTCAAGGGCAGAGGATCTGGACAATTGATAATAGCAATTTAGATCAAGCTCTTGCACAGATTAACCTCAGTGACGAGGTCGAGACAGAAATTCGAAATTCAGTACTAGCCGGAAATATCGCCACCACTCATGAGTACCCTATAACTTTGGGTAACTGG
Source organism: Marinobacter szutsaonensis (assembly GCF_039523335.1). Taxonomy (NCBI): domain Bacteria; kingdom Pseudomonadati; phylum Pseudomonadota; class Gammaproteobacteria; order Pseudomonadales; family Marinobacteraceae; genus Marinobacter; species Marinobacter szutsaonensis. The sequence goes on from NZ_BAAAFC010000001.1 coordinate 2,740,984, forward strand.
ATAGGGTCCGGTTACCTGCTCCTCGATCCCGAGACCGGTGCCGGTGCATACAAAATAGCGGGAGGTGCGAATGGCGGTTTTTTGGACGCGTTAGCAGAAATTTTTGAATGGCTAGGTTACGGATTCGCATGGAAGGAGTTCCTTGCTATTCTTGGCAGTGCTAAATCAATCGCTGAGATATTTTCTAAAATAGGATCATTTTTGTTTGCTTTTGCCTTTGGGCTGTCGGTATATGACTTGGCGACCAATTGTGCAAATGCTGCAGCAGCACAAGCGTTTATTTTGATTTATACCGTGGTAACGATAATGGTGTTAGCTTTGCTGTTTGCCTTTGCAGGTCCAATAGGCACGATAGTTGGTATGACCTTGCTTGGGTTGGCGCTGAATCAAATGAACTCTTTACTAAAATCTTCTCCTTTATGTAGGCAATAATATGAGTGAGATCTTTCGAGGCCGGGAGTTCTTTGTTGAGTTAGGTTTGCTCGTCCTATGCTTTATAAGCTTCATTTTATTTGGGCCAGGCCCAGAATTCGCTCTGATTATGGTCGGCTCAGTTGTGATTGTTGCGGATCATGCTAGAGGCCGAAAAAAAACCAATAAAGTAGGTGGAGGAATTGTCGCGGTTGGCGTGGTTTTGTCAGTAGTGAAAGTGATTGTTCAGGAATTCGGAGGCTGATGCCCCGAAGCATTGAAGACGGACTCCTTCATCTGGTCGAGCAAGTGTTGACGCTATTGTTGGGACGTTCACCGAATCAAGCACAAACTCAGGATGAAGCAATAGGCCAAAGCCTCTGCTTCACAAAGATTCGGAGCCTCCTCTCTGGACTTTTAAAGTCTGGGGTGTAACGTTGGCTGCTCATGGCACGTCCTCCTATGTTGTAATCATAGGCCAGGAGTGTCCACTAGAGTGGGGAAAGTCCAGTTTGAGGTCGGGGCGTGTCATTTGTATCGGGGTAAGTTCAGTGTCGAGGTAAGGCGCTCCCTGTTTCGGTGCGAGAGCCATGAATATCCCGTTGAGCGAAAAACTCCTGATTCTTCGGACACACCATGGCCACAATTTAGACACAGGTAAACAAAAAAGGCCTGCGTTTTCACGCAAGCCTTTGAAAGATATGGCCCGCCCGTCAGGATAGACTCAGATCGCCTTTGGGCGATCTTCGGGGCTGCGCCCCGCCTTCGCTGCGCTGTGGCGCCCAAATCGCTTTCGCGATTTGTCGAACGCAGGTTCTAATCAAAGCTAACGATCAGACCATCTTTCACAAAAAAGCCCCGCACGTGGCGAGGCTCTTTTGAGAAAGATGGCCCGCCCGTCAGGATTCGAACCTGAGACCTTTGCCTCCGGAGGGCAACGCTCTATCCAGCTGAGCTACGGGCGGAAGAAATCGAGCACGGTGTGCGTCAATTTCGAGGCGCAATCTTACGTGTGATCGGGTGCTCTGTCCAGCCCTCCGGCGATCTTGATTGCATCGACCCGGTTTCAGGTGGAGCCGACTTCGGCCCTCGGGTTTTTGGGGTAGTAACGCTCGGGCAGGCGCTCGATGTGGGGGAAGAAGCGGGTGTCCTTGTAGGGCATCTTCATGTAGCCAGAAACGCCCAGTCCGGCGATCTGATCCACGGCCGAGAGGATCTCGTCGAGCAGGCGGGCAAACTCGTCTTCCCGATCCGGGTCGAGCAGGCGGTAGTGGCTGTGGATCTTCAGGTGCCGGGGCAGGGACTCGAAGATGATCATGCCGGTGTGGTGGATGTCGTTCAGGGCTTCCAGGGCCTTGATCATGGTCTCCGGCAGTACCAGAAACTCTTCCGGGTCGGGGCCGTCCTCGAAGTAGGAGTGCACCCGGGATTCGTCTTCCACCTCTGGTGCCGCACTGACTTCATAGCGCAGTTGCATGCCGGGATCGATCCGGAAGGGCTGGTCCGGGCCGTCGCGGTCCACGTGCAGGGTGTTGCGGGCATTGAACAGGCAGCTCTTGAAGATGCCCTGGCGGTAGATGGCCTGGGCCAGGCAGACCATGTTGTTCACGGCCCGGATGAATGCGGTCTTAAGCGACGGATCATGAAGGTTCAATGAGGTGTCGATGTAGACACCGTCGCTTTCCCAGCGCACGGCCAGGCCACCCTCCACCGGATAGCGCCCCAGGCGGCTGACGGCGGCCAGGAATGCCTTTTCGGTTTCGCCCATGCCCTGCATGAAGTTCTTGTAGTACCTGTCCAGCTGGACGTCGTTGACGTCGCTGAGGGTTTCCGGTGCGTTCTCCTGGCGCAGGAAGGATTTGCGGGAGCTGTATACCACCGTGTCGATCTCGTGATCCGAGGCGCGGGTCCAGACCGGCACCATGGGCGTGATCGGCGGCTCCGGCAGGTCGATCATCACGGTGTGCGCCATCCTCGGCATTTCCTGGAGATAGTAATCACCGGCTTTCCGGCGGTTCTTTGGGTCCGGTGACAGCATGCCGTCGAGCATGCGGGCGAATTCCATGGGCAGGCCCAGTGAGCTGGCGGGTATCGCCTGGTGGCCGAAACGGCAGGACTGCCCGGAGGCCAGTGCATAGAGGGTGCCGGCGGCGCCCTGCTCATCGAAGCGGGGGGAGGAGAGCCCGCCGTTGAGTTGTTCCTCGCCAATGAAATAGACATCCCCCAGCCGGGCGTTGGTTTGCTGCAGGTTGTCGGACATCAGCTCCATGACATTGGCGGTGATGAACTGCTGGTTCGCATCCAGCTGGGCGAACACTGACGAGCCCCAGTCGATCAGGGCGATGTTTTCGGTTCTGGCGTCAAAGACCAGATTGGAGGGTTTGATGTCGCCATGCACGATGGGACGTCCCCCCGAGCTGGCGCCGCTGCGCAGGTTGCGCAGGATGTCGGCGAGCTGGTCGGCGATGCGGATCACCAGTCTCGGTTTGAGTCGGCCTTCCTGTAACGAGACTTCCTCAAGGTTGATGCCTGCGGCCCGTTCCATGACGAGGATCGGCTGGTTGCGGGCCCGTTGGTAGGCGATCAGCCGTGGTACCCGTGGGTGACGGACCTGTTCCAGAATGAAGGCTTCGTCCTCGAGCCGGTCCTGCAGGTGTTGGGGCAGGTTGATGCGGGTGAACTTGAAAACATGCTCCGGGCCCGAGTGACCGTTACCCGGCAGCTTGCCGGCAAAGACGAAACCGTAGGCGCCCTTGCCGATCAGTTCAATGTCCCGGTAACCCAGCTGGCGGAGCTGGGCGGCGCACAGCGCCACCCAGTCCTTGAGCTTCTTGGCATCGTCATGGCTGAGCAGATAGATCGACTGCTCTTCAGGAATGTAGAACTGCTGAAGTTCGGTCTTCTGCTCCATACAACCGTCAGCCCAGATGCAGCAGCATGGATTGTGGCGATTCCAGGTAGCCTTTCCAGCGGTTGCAGAAGCGCGCGATGGTGCCACCGTCAATGATGCGATGGTCGCCCGCCCAGCTCACCGTCAGGATCGCCCGTTCCACCACGTTGCCGTCGGCATCGAAGCGCGGCAGTTTCTGGGTCCGGCCCAGGGCGACGATGGCCACTTCCGGCGCGTTGATGATGGGCGAGGCGTAGGTGCCGCCCAGGGCGCCGATGTTGGAAATGGTGATGGTGCCACCCTTTAGGTCTTCCTGGCTGACGCGGCCCGAGCGGGCGGCTTCGGTCAGGCGGGTGACTTCATCGGCCACGCCCAGCAGGGTCAGGCTTTCCACACCCTTCACGTTCGGCACCATCAGCCCGGCCTTGCTGTCCACAGCCATGCCGATGTTGCAGTTGGGTTGGTAGTGAATCTCCGTCACCTCGTCATTGAGGCGGCTGTTGAGCACCGGGAAGTCCTGGATGGCGAGGGCCATGGCCTTCATGAAGAAGGGCATCAGGGTCAGCCGTGAACCCCGGGCCTCGGCCTCCGGCTTTAGCTGTTCCCGTAATGCGAGCAGGTCGGTGACGTCGATGTCCTCACTGTAGATGAAGTGGGGGATCGTGGTCGCCGATTGCACCATGGTGCGGGCCATCGCTGCTCTAACGCCCCGGATGGGCTCAATCCGGGCTTCCAGTTCGCGCCCCGGTTTCCGTTGCTCACCAGCTGCCGTTTCTGCCGGTGCCGGCTCACTGGCTGGTTGCTGGCTGGGTGCCGGTTTTGCAGGTTCCTCGAGATGCGAGAGCACATCGGCCTTCAGAACCCGCCCATCCTTGCCGGAGCCCGCGATGTCGGCCAGATTCAGGTTGTGTTCCCGCACCAGTCGGCGCACCGCCGGGCTGGCTGGAATCCGTTGCCGGGTTCCAGTGGCGACCGGTCTCGCAGTTGCCGGAGCGGTTTCTGCCGCTGGCGCCGGTTCGGTTTTCGCTTCGGCCGACTCCTCGCGATCCCGTGGAATAAACGCAAACAGCGGGGCATGCACGCGCGCCATTTCCTGTTGCTGGTGATACAGCTTAGTGACCCGGCCGGCCTTGGGCGCGGTGATCTCGACCATCGCCTTGTCGGTCATGACATCGACCACCGGCTGGTCTTCCTCGATCTCGTCGCCCTCGGCCACACGCCACTCCACCACCTCGCACTCGACGATGCCCTCGCCGATGTCCGGCAGGATGAAATCCTCGGTGACGTCGCCGGCGTCGGTTCCGGCCGCCGGGGCGGGTTCCGGTGTTGCTGGTGCTTCGCTGACGGTTTCCTTTGGCTGTGCGGCAGGTGCTTCGTCCTGTCCGCCTTCGCCATCCACTTCCACCAGTTCAAACAGCGGCGCGTGGACCTTCGCGATGTCGCCTTCCTTATGGTACAGGCGGGTTACCTTGCCCTTGTACGGTGCCGGGATTTCCACCAGGGCCTTGTCGGTCATCACTTCGGCCACCGGCTGGTCTTCCTCGATAATGTCCCCTTCGGCAACCAGCCATTTGACCAGTTCGCACTCCACGATACCTTCGCCGATATCGGGCAGTATAAAATCACTCATGATTGCTCTCCTGTCCTGATATCAACCTAGAAGTCCACGCTCGACCTGATGGCCTCGAAGACCTTCAGGTGATTGGGCAGGTGCTCTTTCTCCAGCACCAGCGGGAACGGGGTGTCCATCCCGGTGACCCGTGCGATTGGGGATTCCAGGTACAGGAAGCAACGTTCCTGGATGGTCGCCGCGATTTCGCCGGCGAATCCACCGGTCAGGGGCGCTTCGTGGGTAACCACCAGGCGCCCGGTCTTGAATACCGAGTTGGCCACGGTCTCCACGTCCCAGGGCAGGATGGTCCGCAGGTCGATGACTTCACAGGAAATGCCATCCTTTTCCGCCATGTCGACGGCCTGTTCGATCACTTCCATCTGCGCGCCCCAGCCCAGCACGGTCACGTCCGTGCCTTCCTTGAGGACTTCGGCTTCACCCAGAGGCAGCCGGTATTCCTCGTCCGGCACTTCACCAACGGAGGCGCGGTAGAGCCGCTTGGGCTCGAAGAACAGCACGGGGTTGAGGTCGTGGATCGCAGCCAACAGCAGGCCCTTGGCCTGGTGGGGGTTGCGCGGCACCACAATCTTGAGCCCTGGCGTGTGGGCGAAGTAGGCCTCTGGCGACTGGGAGTGGTAAAGCCCGCCGGCAATACCGCCACCGTAAGGCGCGCGAATGGTGAGCCCGCCGACATTGAACAGGTCGCCGGAGCGGTACCGGAACTTGGCGGACTCGTTCACGATCTGGTCGAACGCCGGGAAGATGTAGTCGGCAAACTGGATCTCGGCTACAGGCACGGAGCCCTGGGCCGCCAGGCCGTTGGCAAAGCCGATAATGCCCTGTTCCACCAGAGGGGTGTTGAAGCAGCGGGCCTTGCCGTACTTCTGTTGCAGGTTGCTGGTGGCCCGGAAAACGCCACCGAAGACACCCACGTCCTCACCGAAACACAGCACCCGCTCGTCGGCGGCCATGGCCGTGTCCAGGGCGTTGTTGATGGCCTGAAGCATGTTCATCTGTGTCATCTCAGGCACCTCCCTTGGCGTGTTCGGCGCTCTTGGGGTAGGCGTCCGGGTACCTGCGGATGTGGGCCTTCAGCTTCTCGTACTGCTCGGCCAGGGCCGGGGGCACCTCGTCGTACACATCGGTGACCAGGGTTTCCAGCGGGGGCGGCGGGCGTTTCTGGGCCCGTTTCATGGTCTCCAGTACTTCCCGGCGCATGGTTTCCTGCAGCTGTTTCTCTTCGTCCTCGCTCCACCACTTCTTGCGTTCGAGCCAGAGCCGCATGCGCAGGATCGGGTCTTTCTCGCGCCAGACGGCTTCTTCGTCCTTACTGCGATAACCGGAAGGATCGTCCGAAGAGGAGTGAGCGGCGAGGCGATAGCTCATAGCTTCGATCAGCACCGGGCGGTTGTGTTCCACCGCCAGGCTGCGGGCGGCTTTGGTGGCCTCGTACATGGCCAGGACATCGTTGCCATCCACCCGGATGACATCCATTTTGTAGCCATAGGCCCGGGGTGCGACACCGTCGGCGGCGAACTGCTCGGCGGCCGGGGTGGAAATGGCATAACCGTTGTTGCGGCACAGGAAGATCACCGGCACCCGCTGTACGGCGGCCATGTTCAGGGCAGCGTGGAAATCACCTTCCGAGGCGGCACCTTCGCCGAAATAGGTGATGGTGCAGTGGCCGTCGCCTGCCAGTTTCTGGCCGTAGGCGTAACCGGTGGCCTGGGGAATCTGGGTGGCCAGGGGCGATGAGATGGTCATGTAGTTCAGCTTCTTGGAGCCATAATGCACCGGCATCTGGCGGCCCTTGCCGTAGTCCAGTTCATTGCCGAACAGCTGGTTCATGAACTCGTCGATGGTGAAACCCCGGTAGGCCAGGGCGCCCTGTTCCCGGTATTGCGCCATGATCATGTCCGCGTCATCGAGAGCCGCTGCACTGCCGATCACGGCGGCTTCCTCGCCGGTGCACTGCATGTAGAAGCTCAGTCGGCCCTGGCGCTGGGCGGCGAGCATGCGCTCATCGAGAATCCGGGTGGTAACCATGGTCCGGTAGATGCGCAGGGCTTTGTCTTTGTCCAGCGCCGGCGCCTTCGCGCCCTTGTACAGGGAGCCGTCCTGCTTCAGGACCTTGAAGGTGGGAATACGGAATTCTGCACCGTCGGTGAAAGACGGGGTGTAAACAACTCTGGATTTTGTTGTTGTCATAATCCTCTTCCTGGGGTGGTGGCCTGAGGAACACGGCTCCCCTTGTGGGGGTGCCGATCATTTAAGTGTAGACAATCCGGCAGGGTCTGGTGCGACCTTGCATAATTGCCTGATGCTTACCTTAACGTAAACTGCAGAATTCGGGTAGTCCCTGAACAACGGTTTCGCCGAACCGGCGCTATCAGCTGGCCGGATACAGGCGCGAGGGCGTCAGGGTGACCAGGGTGTTCTCATTGCCGATGCCAACCTCGCCGTCCTGGATGGTGCATTGCAGGCTGATGGTGCGCTCGGCCAGGCCGGCGAGGGCCTCGGTTCCCTCCTGTGGCAGGTCGATGATGGTCAGATTGTTGAAGCGGGTGAGCTTGTTGTGGTGTTTTTCCCACCACAGCGGGACTGCTCGCCCGCCATAGGTGTACAGCATGACCTTTTTTGCGCGGTTGCAGGCTTTACGCAGGCGGCTTTCGTCTGGCAGGCCCAGTTCGATCCAGAGTTCGATCTCGTCGCTGAGGCTTTTCTGCCAGAGCTCCGGTTCGTCGTCGGTGCTCAGGCCACGGGTGAATTCCAGATGCTCGTCGGCATTGAGAACGAAGGCCAGCAGCCGGACCATCATCCGCTCGTCGGTCTCCGAAGGATGCCGGGCCAGGGTGAGGTGGTGGTCCGCATAGTAGTGTCGGTCCATGTCGGCGATGTTGAGCGTGGCCTTGAAGACGGTTGCTTTGAGTGCCATGGGCGTCCTGCGTTGGTATCAATGTGTCTGTTTGCGCTAGTGTAATGCATTCCTTCCCGGCTGAGCGTGAACGCATGACGATGTTGCGTGGTTTTCTGGTATTGGTGCTGTTTTTTATCCTGGGCGAGTCCATGCGGGTGCTGCTCGCGCTGCCGGTCAGTGGCGGTGTGCTCGGGATGGTGGTCATTACCTTTACGCTGATGGTGAAGGGCAGCGTCAGTGATGATCTGGCCTCGGCCAGTCAAGGGCTGATCTCGGTGTTGGTGCTGCTGATTATGCCCGGGGTGGTCGGGGTGTTCTTTACCGCCGATCAGTTCTCGGGCCAGTGGCTGGCGGTCGCCGCAGCGCTGCTGGTCGGTACCTTCCTGAGTGTGCTCACCACCTTGTTGTTGATGAAGCTGGTGACCGTGAGGGGAGAGCAGCATCGTGAATGACCTGTTCACCCGCCTCGGGGCTTTGTCCGATACTCTTGCGGCCACGCCGATACTCGCCATCGGCCTGACCCTGGGGGCCTTCTTTGCCGGCAACTGGCTGTTCACCCGTATCGGCAGGCCTTTGTGGCTGCCACCGGTGTTGTTGTCCGCGTGCCTGCTGTCCGGGGTGATTGCCGTCCTGGCGCTGGATTACCAGGCCTACCAGCAGGGCGCGCGCTGGCTGACCGTGCTTCTGGGCCCAGCCACGGTCGCTCTCGGCATTCCGCTGTACCAGCAGATGCACCATATCCGTGCCATGTGGCGCCCGATTGTGGTGACCCTGCCCATTGCCGCGACCCTGGCGGCAGTCTACGCCCTGGTGATTGCCTGGGCTCTCGGGGCTACCCCGGAGGTGCTGGCATCGCTGGCGCCGAAGTCGGTGACCGCGCCGATTGCCATTGGCATCACCGAACAACTGGGTGGCTCGGTGCCCCTGATGATGGGCGGGCTGCTGATCACCGGTGTGGTGGCAACCCTCTTCGTTGACCTGCTCGCGCGCCTGTTGCCGGTAAAGGATGAGAGAATCCTGGGCTTTGCCCTGGGCCTGAACGGTCATGCCATCGGTACCGCCCGGGCATTTGAGATCAGCCATACCGCCGGGGCGTTTGCGTCCCTGGGCATGGGTCTGACCGGGGTGTTTACCGCCATGATCCTGCCGCTGGTGTTTCGCCTCTGATCCCTGCCCCAGATCAGGTCATTCACCTGGCGAATAACCCCATGTCGCAATTTCGATTGCCGTAAGTGTTTTCCGAGACTAGCTTGTTGCCCAGGCAATTGGCGCCCTTTTGCGCCGATGTTCCGTGAAAATTCCTAAAACAGCGACGGAAAACGCGATGAAAAAACTGATTGCAGCATTTGTCGGTTCCATGGCCCTGGCAGCGGCACCGGTAGCCCTGTCCGCCGAGGCGACCAAGGAACTGAAAATGGCGTACGACGCCGACCCCGTGACCCTCGATATCCACGAGCAGCTCTCAGGAGGCATCCTGCAGCTGTCCCACATGACCTTTGACCCGCTGCTGCGCTGGACCAGCGACCTGGGCTTCGAGCCGCGCCTGGCAGAAAGCTGGGAGCGCGTTGATGAGAACACCATGCGCTTCAAGCTGCGCGAAGGCGTGAAGTTCCACTCCGGCAATGAACTGACCACCGACGATGTGAAGTTCACTTTCGATCGCCTGAAGCAGAGCCAGGACTTCAAGGCCATCTTCAAGCCGTTCAGCGGCATCAACGTGATCGATGACTACACCTTCGAGCTGGTGACCAGCGAGCCCTACCCGCTGCTGCTGAACACGGCCACCTACATCTTCCCGCTGGACAGCGAGTTCTATAGTGGCCAGACCGAGGACGGCAAGGACAAGAGCGCCATTACCAAGCACGGCAACTCCTTCGCCTCCGAGAACCTGTCCGGTACCGGGCCCTACACGGTGACCGAGCGAAAACAGGGCGTGCGGGTCGAGTTTGAACGGTTTGACGACTACTGGGATACCGAGTCTCCGGGTAATGTCGGCAAAATCGTGCTGACCCCGATCAAGGAGAACAACACCCGGGTGTCCGCATTGCTGTCCGGTGGTGTCGATTTCATCGCCCCGGTACCGCCCAATGATCTGGAGCGGATTCGCAACGACAAGAACGCAAATCTGGTGACCATGAGCGGTACCCGTATCATCCTGTTTCACATGAACCAGGAGCGTGTGGAAGCCTTCAAGAACCCGAAGGTTCGTCAGGCCATTGCCTATGCCATCAACCAGGAAGGCATTGCCGCCAAGATCATGAAGGGCTTCGCCACCCCGGCGGCCCAGATGTCTCCGGCCGGTTACCAGGGCCATAACGAGTCCCTCACGCCGCGTTTCGATGTGGCCAAGGCTCAGCAGTTGATGAAAGAGGCCGGTTACGAGGATGGCTTCACCATCACCATGATGGCGCCGAACAACCGTTACGTGAATGACGACAAGATCGCCCAGGCGGTGGCTGCCATGCTGGCTCGCATCAACATCAAGGTGGATCTGAAGACCCTGCCGAAGGCCCAGTACTGGCCGGAATACGACAACCGCGCCGGTGACATGATGATGATCGGCTGGCACGCGGATACCGAGGACTCTGCTAACTTCTACGAGTTCCTGACCTTCTGCCCGGATGCCGAAAGCGGTTCCGGCCAGTACAACGCGGGCAACTACTGCAACCCCGAAATCGACGCCCTGGTGCAGAAAGCCAACGTCGAGACCGATCTGGACAAGCGCGCCGCCATGCTGCAGGAAGTAGAGCAGCGTCTGTATGACGATGCCGCCTTCGTTCCGCTGCACTGGCAGGACCTGGCCTGGGCCTCGAAGAAGAACGTGAAGATTGAGCCGGTGCTCAACGTCATGAACTTCCCGTACCTGGGTGACCTGGTTATCGAGTAATCGCCTTTAACGGCAGGCCGGCACTGGAGTGATCCGGTGCCGGCCTTTTGTTTGCAAGCCTTATCCGGAAGCTTTCCATGTTAGCGTTTTTGGTTCAGCGGATTTCCCAGGCGTTTCTGGTCATGTTTGTGATCAGTGTCATTGCCTTTGCCATTCAGGATGGCCTCGGGGACCCGCTTCAGGAAATGGTGGGGATGTCCGTCTCCGAAGAGGAGCGTGAAGCCATTCGTGAGGAGCTTGGCCTGAACGACCCGATGGTGGTGCAGTACCTGCGTTTTGCGGGCAATGCGTTGCAGGGCGACCTGGGCAATTCCTATTTCTACAGCAAGCCGACCCTGGAGGTGATCGCCGAGCACCTGCCGGCAACACTGGAGCTGGTCATCGGTGCCAGCCTGATCATCGTGTTTCTGTCGGTGCCGATCGGTGTCTATGCCGCGATCCGGCCCCAGGCATGGCTGTCCAAATTCTTTATGGGCGTCAGTACCGTGGGTATTTCCATCCCTGTGTTCCTGACGGCCATTGTGCTGATCCAGCTGTTCTCCATCGGGGTGACGGTGAACTGGTTCCCGTCCGACACCGGATGGGGGCAGTGGCTGAACGATTTCTTTACCACCGAGGGCGGCCTGCCTTCCTATGGCCGCAGCGATGAACTGACGCATCTGTTCGGCACCTGGGAGTCCGGTTTCTTCACCGGTACCGGGCTGATGCATCTGGTCCTACCGTCGGTGTCGCTGGCCTCGATCATGCTGCCGCTGTTCATTCGCCTGATCCGCGCGGAGATGATGGAGGTGCTGCAGAGCGACTACATCCGCTACGCCCGGGCCAAGGGCCTGAGCGCCGGCCGCATCAACTTCCTGCACGCGCTGAAGAACACCATGCTGCCGGTGATTACCGTCGGCGGTGTGCAGATTGGCATCATGGTGGCCTACACCATCCTCACCGAGACCGTGTTCCAGTGGCCGGGTGTAGGCCTGATGTTCCTCGAGGCCATTACCCGCAGCGACATCCCGCTGATCGTCGCCTACCTGATGGTGGTGGGCCTGATTTTCGTGGTGACCAATACCCTGGTGGATCTGATCTACGGCCTGGTCAACCCCACCGTCAAACTGACAGGTAAGAAAGCATGACAACGGCAACGGTTTCCCGCTGGGACCGCTTCCGCGAGTCCTTTTTCTGGTACAGCTTCAAGCGCGACAAGGTGGCCATCGCCAGCTTCGCGGTGCTGCTGCTGATGGTGCTGGCGGCTGTTTTTGCGCCGCTGCTGGCACCCACCGACCCTTATGATCTGGCGCAGATCAACATCATGAACTCCGAGCTGCCGCCGGTGGGGATGAGCGGATCGGATCCCGCCTTCCCGCTGGGCACCGATGCCCAAGGCCGGGACCTGCTCTCGACCATTCTCTATGGCACCCGGGTGTCGTTGATGATCGGCTTCGGTGCGGTGATTCTGCAGGCCTTCCTGGGCATCCTGTTCGGCCTGCTGGCCGGCTACCTGGGTGGCAAGGTGGATGCCATCCTGATGCGCATCGCCGACGTCCAGCTGTCGTTCTCCACCCTGATGGTGGCGATCATCGTCGGTGCCGTGTTCAAGGCCAGCTTCGGCAACCTGATGTTCGGTGAGATCGCCATCTACATGCTGATCTTCATCATCGGTGTCGCCGAGTGGCCGCAGATCGCCCGTACCGTGCGCGCCTCGGTGCTGGCGGAGAAGAAGAAAGAGTATGTGGACGCGGCCAAGGTGATGGGCTTCGGCACCCGCCGGATCATGTTCCGGCACATCCTGCCCAATACCCTGTCGCCGATCTTTGTCATCGCGACGGTCCAGATCGCCAACGCCATCATTTCCGAAGCGGCGCTGTCGTTCCTGGGCCTGGGCATGCCGGAAACCCAGCCGTCCCTGGGTTCGCTGATCAAATCCGGCTTTGATTACATCCAGAGCGGTTCCTGGTGGATCACCCTGATTCCGGGCCTGGTGCTGGTGGTGCTCGTGCTGGTCATCAACCTGCTGGGTGACTGGTTGCGGGATGTAATGAACCCACGGCTGTACAAGGGGTAACACCATGGCACTGTTGGAAGTAAAAGATCTGGATGTGCGTTTTGCCGTGCGGGGCGGTGACCTGACCGCCTTGCGCGGTATCAGCTTCACCCTGGACAAGGGCGAGCGGCTGGGGCTGGTCGGGGAGTCCGGTGCCGGGAAGTCGGTGGCGGCTTTTTCCATTCTGAACCTGATTGCCCAGCCCGGCTACATTGCTGGCGGACAGATCCTGTTCGAAGGCAGGGATCTCGCGGCCATGAGCGAGCGGGAGTTGCGCAAGATTCGCGGCAACCGCATCGCCATGATCTTCCAGGACCCGATGATGACCCTGAACCCGGTGCTCAACATAGGAACCCAGATGGTGGAGGCCATCCTGGCCCACCGGAAGATCAGCAAAAAAGAAGCCCGGGCGATTGCCCTGGACCGGCTGCAGAAGGTGCAGATTCCGTCGCCGGAGAAGCGCCTGGACCAGTACCCCCATGAGCTGTCCGGAGGCATGCGCCAGCGAGTGATCATTGCCATCGCTCTGCTGCTGGACCCGGAGATCATCATCGCCGATGAGCCCACCACGGCCCTGGACGTGACCATCCAGGCGGAGATCATGGACCTGTTGCTGAACCTGTGCGAGCAGGAGAATGTGGCACTGATGCTGATCACCCATGACCTCGGCGTGGTCTCCCAGGTGACCCAGCGCATGCTGGTTATGTACTCCGGCCGCATCATCGAGCAGGGGCCGACCCGGGAAATCATCAACGATGCCCAGCACCCCTACACCCAGGGGCTGATCAACGCGTTGCCCCAGATGGGTGAGCCCGGTGAGCGCCTGTTCCAGATTCCCGGCTCCATGCCGTCCCTGAAGAACGTGCCCACCGGTTGCCCGTTTCACCCCCGCTGCAACTTCGCCACCGAGCAGTGCAAGCAGGCAATGCCGGAGTATGTGCGCTCGGGCAATGTGGCTGTGGCCTGTTACGAAGTCGCCAACCTGATTGAGCAGGAGAAACGCATGCAGGAGGCCGAGTCATGACCTCCCCGTTGGTAAGTATTCGCGGTCTTGAGAAGCGCTTTGACCTGTCCGGCAGCCTGCTGGAACAGATTACCTTTGAGAGCGGGCGCTTCCGGCGCAAACAGGAAGCCGTTCATGCCATCAATGGCGTCGATCTGGAAGTGCAGAAGGGCGAGGCCCTGTGCGTGGTGGGCGAATCCGGCTGTGGCAAGTCCACCGTGGCCCGGACGGTCATGGGGCTGCTTTCCCCCAGCGCCGGCGAGATCCATTACGGCGGTCAGCGCATCGACAATCTGGATGGGAAGGCTGCACTGCCTTATCGGCGCAAGATGCAGATGATCTTCCAGAACCCCTATGCGTCCCTGAACCCGCGCATGACCATCCAGCAGACCCTGGAAGAACCGATCCGCTTCCACCATCCGGACTGGTCCCCAACTCAGGTGCGGGACAAGATCCACGAGGTCATGCACTCGGTGGGCATCGATCCGGACTGGGGCAGCCGGTTCGGCCACGAGTTCTCCGGCGGTCAGCGCCAGCGTATCGCCATTGCCCGGGCGCTGGCGGTGGACCCGGAGTTCATCGTGGCGGACGAGCCGATCTCCGCCCTGGACGTGTCCATCCAGGCCCAGGTGCTGAACCTGCTGATGGACGCCCAGGAAAGCCGAGGGCTGACCTACCTGTTCATCACCCACGACCTGGCGGTGGTGGAGCATTTCGGTACCCGCGTGGCGGTGATGTATCTCGGCCGGGTGTGCGAGCTGGCGGACACCAAAAACCTGTTTGCCACACCCCGGCACCCGTACACCCAGGCATTGCTGTCTGCCATTCCCAAGCTGGAGGATGACCGGCCCAACCACATCCGTCTGAAAGGGGAGGTGCCGACGCCGGTGAACCTGCCCTCTGGCTGTGTGTTCCACGGCCGCTGCCCCTATGCCAACGAACGGTGTCGGCAGGAGGTCCCCCAACTGATCGTCACCGACGGCGGCACGCAGGTGGCCTGCCACGCGGTGGAAGAGGGACGGTTGTAACGGGGCCGCTGCGATAGGCTATGATGCCCGCAGTTACGCCCGAATGACGTCAATCGCTTACCCTCAGGGGATTCCATGGAAGTACGCTGGCTGGAAGACTTTCTGGCGCTTGCGCGCACGCGCCATTTCTCACGGGCTGCCGAACTGCAGCACGTGAGCCAGCCTACGTTCAGTCGGCGCATCAAGCTGCTGGAAGAAGCCATGGGCAGTACCCTGATCAACCGCCAGACCCTGCCGCTGTCGCTGACGCCGGCCGGAGAGGTGTTTCGGGAACTGTGCGAGCGCATTACCCGGGATGTCAGGGATACCAGGGACCGCATTGCGGCATTGGAAGCCGAGGCGTCGGCAAGGATCAGTGTCGGCTCTACCCAGGGCCTGTTCTCGCATTTTTACCAGGGCTGGGCGACGGACGCGGGAATCGCCGAACGCCTCCAGCTGAACCTGAAGGCCACCAGCTGGGTCGGTGAGCAATTCCTGGAAGCCCTGGAAAGCGGCGAGTGCGATCTGGTGCTGTGTTACTGGCACCCGGATCTGCCCTGGGGCGGGCGGCTGACGGCCGACAGTTTTGACTGGCTGGTACTGGCCCGGGAAGCCCTGGTGCCGTTCAGCGTAGCTGACGAGCAGGGCCATCCCCGGTTCCCGCTGCCCGGAAGCCCCGAGCAGCCGGTGCCGCTGATTGCCTACCATAACCGGGGGTTTCTGCAGTCGGCGATTGAGGGCCACCTGGCACGCCGGAAGCTGACCGCCAACCTGTTGCCCCTGAACGAGAATACCCAGTCGGCCAGTATCAAGGCCCTGGTCAAACAAGGCTTCGGCATGGGCTGGTTGCCACAACGGATGACGGAGAAGAGCGAGCAGTTCGGCAGCCTGGTGCGGGCAGGCGATGAGCGCTGGGACGTACCCCTGGAAATCCGCCTGATCCGCCTGCGCGATGCCCGCTCGGACGATCTTTTGAACCTCTGGAAACAACTGGAAGACTGACATGCCTGATAAAGCCCTCCTGTCATTGCAGCTGGACCACCTGAAAGAGCTGCAGGCCCGCTACGAATCGGCACTGGCGGACCAGGGATTCGACAGCCTGCTGATCGCCTCCGGCGCCGCGCCCTACCGCTATGGGGATGACCAGGCCTGGCACTTCCAGGGGTACGGCCCCTTCCTGCACTGGACCGGACTGACCGGCCGCGAGCACTGTTGGCTGTGGCTCCGTGCCGGACACCAGCCGGTGCTGTGGTTGCACGAGCCGGTGGATTTCTGGCATGCCAACCAGCCGTTGGCGGAGGAACCCTGGCAGACGTTTATCGAGGTCCGCAGCAGTCAGTCGCCCGAGGCGCCGGTGCTCGATGATCCGGGCAGTCTGGCGGTGATCGGCGATCCTGCTCTGTTGGATAAAGTGCCCGGGGAACCGAATCCGGAAAACCTGCTCAGGGCCCTCGATGAAACCCGGGTGCGCAAGACCCCCTACGAGATTGAATGCCTGGCGCAGGCCAACGCCCTGGCCCTGGCCGGGCACCGGGCGGCCCGGGACGCCTTCGTTGACGGCGAGAGCGAATTCGGCATCAGCCTGGCCTACCAGCAGGCCACCCGGCAGCGGGAAGCGGACGCGCCGTATCACAGCATCATCGGCGTCAACGACCATGCCGGCACATTGCACTACCAGTATTACGACACTCAGCCGCCGGGCCATTCCCGCAGCCTGCTGATTGATGCCGGCGTCCGGTTCCGGGGCTATTGTTCCGACATCACCCGAACCACCGCCGGGCCGGGGGAATCCCATTTCGCCGCTCTGGTTCATGGGCTCGAGCGACTGCAGCTCCGGCTGTGCGACATGGTGGCACCCGGTGTGGATTACATCGACATTCACCGCAAGGCCCACCAGGGCGTTGCCGCCTTGCTCTCGGCCACCGGCCTGGTGACTGGTCTGGAGGACGACGAGATCATCGAGCAGGGCATCACCCGGGTCTTCTTCCCCCATGGCATCGGTCACTTCCTCGGCGTGCAGGTCCACGATGTGGCCGGTAAACCGACACCCCCGCCGGAAGATGCGCCGTTCCTGCGTCTGACCCGGCAACTTGAGCCGGGCATGGTGGTGACCATCGAGCCCGGTCTCTATTTCATTCCGTCGTTGCTGGATCCATTGCTGGAAGGGAAGGTGGGTCAGCACCTGAACCAGGAGCTGATCAATCGGTTACGGGGCTGCGGCGGCATCCGGATCGAAGACAATGTGGTGGTCACCGAGACCGGAAGCCGGAACCTGACCCGCGATGGTTAAGCCCGAAACACTCCGTTGCATAAAATTGATACAACGGGGTTGCATTCTCGGATGTTAATAACAATAATTATCACTAACTTTCATAACCGTTGGTGAGTTATTGCTATGTACGTCTGCCTTTGCCACGGGGTAACTGACCGGGAAATCCGCGAAGCGGCCGAAAACGGCGTCTCGTCCATGCGCCAGCTGGGCAAGGAGCTGGGTGTTGGTACGCAATGTGGTCGCTGTGCCTCAACTGCGCGGGAAATCCTCCGGGAGAGCCGCTCGCCGGATTATCTGGCTCTGGCCAACATGCTCGCCCAGCCCGCCTGACGGGAATTCTTGCGCCGCTGTATTTTTCTCTCGTCGCGTAAGGGGCTATCCTAAGAGACTGATTCACCAAGTCATCAGGGAGCCCCGCTATGAAAGGCGACAAGAAAGTCATCCAGTACTTAAACAAGGTCCTCGCCAACGAGCTGACCGCCATTAACCAGTACTTTCTCCATTCCCGCATGTACAAGGATTGGGGCATCAGCAAGTTGGCTGCCAAGGAGTACGAGGAATCCATTGATGAGATGAAGCACGCCGATCAGCTGATCGAGCGCATCCTGTTCCTCGAGGGCCTGCCCAATCTGCAAGATCTGAACAAACTTCTGATCGGCGAGAACGTCGAGGAAATGATCTCCTGCGACCTCAAGCTCGAGCAGATCGCCCACACCGACCTGAAAGAAGCCATCGCCTACTGCGAGGAAATTCAGGACTATACCAGCCGTCAGCTGTTCCGCAGCATCCTGGACAGCGAGGAAGAGCATATCGACTGGCTGGAGACCCAGCTGGAAATGATTGCCCAGATGGGTATCCAGAACTACATCCAGCTTCAGTCATCCGCCGCGGAGTAAAACCAGACAATGGACCTGTCCTGCTTTAAAGCCTATGACCTGCGCGGCCGAGTGCCGGATCAGCTGAATCCGGTACTCGCCGAGAAAATCGGCCGCGCCTACGTGGAAGTGACCGGCGCGAAGAAAGTCATCGTCGGCTACGACATCCGCCTCTCCAGCCCGGAAATCGCCGAAGCCCTCAGCTCCGGCCTGATGGCGGCCGGCGCCGATGTATTCGATATCGGCCTGTGCGGCACCGAGCAGGTGTACTTCGCCACCAGCCACTACAAGATGGACGGTGGCATCATGGTCACCGCCAGCCACAACCCCAAAGACCACAACGGCATGAAAATGGTCGGCCCCCAATCCCGGCCGATCAGCTCCGACAACGGCCTGAACGAAATCCGTGACCGGGTGCTCGAGCCCTTCGCCGATGCCGCACAGCAGGGCCGTTATGAGCCTCTGGAAGTGATGAGCGCCTACGTTGACCACCTGCTTGGCTACGTTGATGCCGCCTCACTGAAGCCCATGACCATCGTGTGCAACGCTGGTAATGGCGGCGCGGGCTTGGTGATCGACGAACTGGAGCAGCACCTGCCGTTCGAATTCATCAAAGTGCATCACCAGCCGGACGGCCACTTCCCCAACGGCGTGCCCAACCCGATCCTGCCGGAAAACCGCGCCGCCACGGCCGATGCCGTGATCGAGCAGGGCGCCGCCATGGGCATCGCCTGGGACGGCGACTACGACCGCTGCTTCTTCTTCGACGAAAACGGTCGCTTCATTGAAGGCTATTACATCGTCGGTCTCTTGGCGGACCAGTTCCTCCGCAAAACCGGCGGCGGCAAAGTCATCCACGATCCCCGCCTCACCTGGAACACCCTTGACCTGGTCAAAGCCGCCGGCGGCGAAGCCATCGAAAGCAAAACCGGCCACGCCTTCATCAAGCAGCGTATGCGCGACGAAGACGCTGTCTACGGTGGCGAAATGAGCGCCCACCACTACTTCCGAGACTTCGCCTACTGCGACAGCGGCATGATCCCCTGGCTCCTGGTCGCCGAACGCCTCTGCCAGTCCGGCCAGACCCTGTCCTCGCTGATCGACGCCAGAATCGAAGCCTACCCGGCCAGCGGCGAAATCAACCGCACCATCGCCGATCCCCCCAAGGTCATCGCCGCGATCGAAGCCAAATACAGCGTCGGCGCCAAAAGTGTCAGCCACGTGGACGGTGTCAGCATCGAATTCGACGACTGGCGCTTCAACCTCCGGATGTCCAACACCGAACCGGTTGTACGTTTGAACGTCGAATCGAGGGCGAACATCCCTCTGATGGAAGAAAAGACAGAAGAACTACTGGCGGAGATGGATCGACTGAACAAAGATGGATAGCGAGGGCGGCCGCCACCAATAGTCTGGGGCGAGGTGGCCGACACCACCGTCTGAAACTGTGCGGAGCCATGGATGGCGGAGCTCAAGCGTCACATGGACGTGCCGCAAGGAGCGTGTTTCAGACGGTGGTGTCGGCCACCTTGCCTTCCTCAGAAGTCTGCCTGCCGTGGATTTGCACCAGGTCTAGAGCCAGTCGTTCAACATAATCCCGATCCCGAACCTCTCAATCCGGTGGTTATAGTCAATCAGACTCTCCCCATACCCGTTGTAGTACTGAAAGAACCCCTTCAACGTCTCCCCCATCGGAAAGCTGTACCCGAACTCCACAGACGTCCGGTTATCCGACCGCAGATTATTCATCAACCGCAACGAAAACGTCCGGTCCTCCGTCAGCTTGTACACTGCCTGGTAATTGGCATGGCCCAGATACCGCTCGATATCCGCATTGTCATCGTTGCTGCTCTCCGGAATCCGGTACCAGGGCTGCACCATGAACAGCCAGCGTCCGTAGCTGTACGCAGCACCGCCCACAATCCGGTTCCAGCTCCGGGAGCGTGGCTCCGACTGCCCGTTGGACTGGTGACTGAAACCGATGGTCACACCGTTCAACGTGCCAGGACCAAGATCCCAGTCGGTCTGATAACGCAGGAAAAGCTCCGGCTCGTAATTGGTCTCCCGAAACGGCGCCGACTCATCCTGGTTGTATACCTGCCAGAAGGATTGCTGGGTATAGCCGAACCAAAGAGTAGTCCGATCCTCCAGAAGGCCCGTCAGCAAGGGTACCTTGAAGCTGATCTGATATTTGGCCTCCTCTTTGCGCAGCTCGTAGTCATAGCCCGTGGTCCCCAAACGCGGACTGGAAGGGAAGGGGTTGGTATCATCAGTCCAGGTAAGAGGCAGGATATAGGTCGGACGATGGCCTACAAAACTGCCAGAGAACGAAAAGATCGCCTTTTCCGTGGCAACATACTGCTCCAGCAACGCATTCATAACGCTGTCGTCGTCCTCTGGAAGCTCTGATTCCTCCTGGCCTACTCCGTCCGCCAGGGGCAGCTCCTTGCTCACGGCCTCCTCGGCCTGCTCCTGTTCATCCTCGCTGGCCGACTGTCGTTCCTTGTCCGCCTTGAACACCCGATCGAAACAGGCGAGCCGGCGAACCCCGTTCTCAATAAGCGCGCATTGTTCGGCGGATAAATCCTTGGGTGGCTCTGTGCCCGTCGACTGGGCGAAGGCGACCGGAACGGCCAGGGCGGCAAGACACACGCTCAGACCGGAGTTCAGCAGCCAGGGTTGATGCGTCATGGGGCCATCCTCAGCTTGCGTTCAGGCTCAACCAGGTGTTGGTAATGCCATACACCCAGACCCCGATCAGGGTAATCGCCAACAGGGCGAAAATGATTCTGTGGCGGGTACGATTGGCTGCGTTTGCCGCCGCGACCCAGCGCAGGTACATCAGGCCGATAAAACTCACAAACACGCCCAGACTGGCAAAGGCCGGGATCAGCAGCCAGCCGGCACTGATCATGCTGCCATCGGCGGTCTGGCTGGAAAACCAGGCCATAGAACCGAGCAGGACAGCCAGGGCGGAGAATTCGAGAATCAACAGTGGCTTGCGCCAAGGATGCGGGCGATTGCTTTCTGCGTCTGGCATGGAGCGGGTCCTGGAAGTCGTGGTGGTCGGGTTGCCGGTATGGTACCTGTATTCACAAATTCGTGCCCGAGGGCTTACGAAATTGCAATTAAACCGGTTGAAATCAATTTATGATTCTGGCCTTTGGTTTTTTTGCCGGGGTTCAGTCGCTATAATGCGGCGACCAAAGATTATAACGCTCAAATGCGAGGTGCATTGTGAACATGAAGAGAGTCCTGGCTGTTGTTCTGCTCGGTTTCGGTCTGACCGCCGGCGCCGTTATGGCTAGTGTTGAAGACGAAATCCGCGCGCGCATACAGCCGATCGGTGAAGTATGCCTGGAAGGCGAAGAGTGCGGTGAAGCCGCTGCGCCGACCCAAGCAGCCAGTTCTGGCCCCCGTTCCGGTAGCGAAGTCTATGACGCCGTCTGCATGGCCTGTCATACCACCGGCGCTGCTGGCGCACCCAAGATTGGCGACACCGCAGCCTGGGCACCGCGTATCGACCAGGGCATGGAGACCCTGATCAACCACGCCATCAACGGTTTCAATGCCATGCCGGCCAAGGGCGGCTGCGCAAGCTGTCCGGATGAAGAAATCCAGGCGGCCGTTGAGCACATCGTTTCTCAGAGCCAGTAAACTCTGACTGCCGCGAAATAGCCCCCGTCAAGGGGGCTATTTTTTTCAGGCCCCAAGATCCCCGAGCAGGGCACTCAGGGTGGCTTTGCCTTTTTTCTGGTTGGCTTCCCGGTCGAGGTCTCCAAGGCCTTCCCATTTAAGGTCATCCTCGGGCAGCTCATCCAGAAACCGGCTCGGGATGGTTTCGATCTTCTCGCCATACTGCTTGCGGGAGGCCGCGTAGGTGAGGGTGAGGGTTTCCCGGGCCCGGGTGATACCCACGTACATCAGGCGGCGCTCCTCCTCGATGTTGCCTTCCTCGATGCTGGCGCGGTGGGGCAGGATCTCCTCCTCCAGACCCATGATGAACACATGGGGAAACTCCAGGCCCTTGGAGGCATGCAGGGTCAGCAACTGAACCTTGTCGCTGTCGTCGTCCTCTTCGCGCTGCTCCATCATATCCCGCAGGATCAGCTTGCTGATGGCGTCCTCGATGCCGATCTCGTCCGCCGTGCCCTTGCCGTCATCGAGCATGCGCTGGATCGAGTCCACCAGGTACCAGATGTTCTCCATGCGCCGCTCCGCCTGCTTGGGCGTGCCGGAATGCTGGTGCAGCCATTCCTCGTATTCGATGTCGGTGAACAGCTGCTTGATCACCGGGATCGGGTCTTCCGAGTGGAGGCGCTCGCAGGTGCGGTCGACCCAGTGGGCAAAGCGTCGCAGCCGGTCCAGGCCTTTTTCGGTCACGTGGGCTTCCGCGCCCATGTCCCCCAGGGCCTGGAACAGGCTGACATTACGGGAGCGGGCGTAGTGGCTCAGCTGCTCCAGGGTGCGCGGGCCGATTTCCCGGCGGGGCACGTTGACCACCCGCAGGAAGGCGGCATCGTCATCCGGATTAACCAGCAGCCGCAGGTAGGACATGGCGTCCTTGATCTCGTTCTTGGAGAAGAAAGATTGGCCACCGGAGATCCGGTAGGGGATCTGGTAGGCCTGCAGTTTCATCTCCAGCAACCGGGACTGGTGGTTGCCCCGGTACAGCACAGCAAAGTCCTTGAAATCGAGACCCTGCTTGAGCTTGTTGTCGATGATTTCGGTCGCGACCCGATCGGCTTCGGCATCCTCGTTTCGGCAGCGGATGATGCGCAGCTCCTCCCCGATGGTGTGGTCACTCCACAGGGCTTTCTCGAACACGTGGGGGTTGTTGGCAATCACCGTGTTGGCGCTGCGCAGGATCCGCCCGGTCGAGCGGTAGTTCTGCTCGAGCTTGACGATTTTCAGGCTCGGGAAGTCTTCCTTGAGCTGGGCCAGGTTCTCCGGCCTGGCCCCGCGCCAGGCATAGATGGACTGGTCGTCATCGCCCACCACGGTGAAGGCCGCGCGCTCGGCCACCAGCAGCTTGACCAGTTCGTACTGGCACACGTTGGTGTCCTGGTACTCATCCACCAGCATGTAGCGGATCTTGCGCCGCCACTTGGCCAGCACATCCGGATGGCTGCGGAACAGCTGCACCGGCAGCAGGATCAGGTCGTCGAAATCCACTGCGTTGTAGGCTTTCAGGTATTCGTTGTAGCGCTTGTAGATCAGGGCGATGCGCTGTTCCAGTTCATCGGCGGCCTTGCTGTAGGCTTCCTCTGGCCCGCGCATGGCGTTCTTCCAGGAGGAGATGGTCATCTGCACGTCGTTGAGTTCATCACCGGCATCGGCACTGGCTTCGCGCAGCATCAGGTCCTGCAGCAGGGCCTTGGCATCCTCAGCATCAAAGATGGAGAAGCCGGGGTGGTAGCCCAGGTGCGGATGCTCTTCCCGGATCATGTTCAGGCCAAGATTGTGGAAGGTGGACACGATCAGCCCGCGGGATTTGCCCCGGTCCACGATCCGGCCTACCCGTTCCTTCATTTCCCGGGCGGCCTTGTTGGTAAAGGTCACCGCGGCAATATGACGCCCCGGAATGCCCAGTTCCTCGATCAGGTAGGCGATCTTGCGCGTGATCACGCTGGTTTTGCCACTGCCGGCGCCGGCGAGCACCAGTAGCGGGCCATCGGCGTAACGGACGGCTTCACTTTGTCGGGGGTTGAGCTTGTTCACAGATTACAGACCAGAATGGAACGGGGGTCAGGAAATTCGCGTGTCATTATTCTACACCAGCAGGCCTTACTGTACCTCGATCATCTCTGGGCTATGATAGGGTTAACAGTTACAGCCTTTGCAGAGACGGATCCTGTTTGATGACATTGCCCCTGGAGACTCCGAGGCCCGATCGGTTACGCGTACTGGTGCTGACGCCACACCACGCGGACTTTCTCTGGCTGGACTCGCTGCTTTCGGGCGATTCCGAGATCGATCCGGATGTCACCTGGTGTCCGGATCTCATCGATTGCGACGATCTCATCCGCAACGCCAGTTTCGACGTCATCGTCTGGGATTGTGTGTTTCACGGCGGCAATGAAGCCGCCTTCCTGCAGTATCTCTCGGTCTCCAGTGACGATAAGCCGGTACTGGCGCTCAGTGCCGAGCTGCCCGGCGAACGGGCATCAGAGCTTGTTGCCGAAGGGGCGGCGGATTATCTGAGCCGGCAGGGCCTCGACCGCTGGAGTTTTCCCCGGGCAGTGAAATACCTGTGGTACCGGGAGCAGCTGAATATCTCCGCCCAGGGCCATCTGGGGCGTGATGTTGCCAGCGGCATCATTAACCGGGATCTTTTCTTCGATCGTCTGCAGCAGGGCTTGCTGCGGGCGGAGCGGGGCGGCCAGAGGCTGGCTTTGCTGCACCTCAATATCGACGATTTCCGCAGTATCAACGAATCCTTCGGCTACCAGCGCAGCGACCAGCTGATGATGAAGCTGGCGGAGCGGCTACGCCACGCCTTGCGTCGTGTGGACTCTCTGATGCGCATCGGCGGGGACGAGCTAGCGATCATTATCGAGAAGGTGGAGGATTCGCTGGATATTACCCGGATCATCCGCAAGGTGGTCACTCTCCTCGATGAGCCCGTGACCGTGGATGGCCAGCAGCTGGTGGTCAACGCCAGCCTCGGTGTCGCCACCTACCCGGAATCCGGTGACAGCGCCGAGAACCTGATGCGCCGGGCCAATCGCGCCATGTTCGAGGCCAAGCGGGATCCGGGTACCAGTTACCGTTTCTATGACCGGCAACTGCACATCTCCGCCGGCTACCAGCTACGCCTCGAAGCGGATTTGCGCAATGCCCTGCGAGGCAGGGAGCTGGAAGTGTATTACCAGCCCCGCATCGACCTGGCAACCGAGGAGGTGCGTGGCGTGGAATGTCTGCTGCGCTGGAACCATCCCCAGCGTGGCCTGGTGGGGCCGGACGAATTCATTCCGGTGGCCGAGCGCAGCGGCCTGATCGTTCCGATCGGCTACTGGGTGATCGAGCAGGCCTGCCAGCGCCTCAAGGAATCCGCGGAGCTGGGTTTCCCCGGGCTGGTGTTCGCCGTCAACCTGTCATTCCGCCAGTTCCATGACCGGAAGATGACCGAGACCATCTTCCGGATCATTTTCAATGCCAACGTCGATACCAGTCTGCTGGAACTGGAGCTCACCGAGAGCGCCATGATGCATGACCCGGAATACGCCCAGCGCTGTCTGCGGGAGCTGAACCAGCTGGGCATCAGCTTTGCACTGGACGATTTCGGCACCGGTTTCTCCTCCCTGAGCAACCTGCAGCACCTGCCGATTTCCCTGGTCAAGATCGACAAGTCCTTCGTGGAGGAACTGGGGCAGTCGGCAGACGCCGAGCACATCATCCGGGCGATCATCAGCCTGTCCCACAGTCTGCAGATGAGCGTCGTCGCCGAGGGTGTGGAGACCGAAGGACAGCTGGAGTTTCTCCGCCAGCAGCATTGTGACGAGGTCCAGGGTTACTATTACGCCCGCCCCATGCCCTGGAACGAGCTTGTGCAATTCCTGAACAGCCGCAGTCAGGCCGCTTGCTTGCAGAAGTAAGCCGCTGTACCTTTTCCCGTTAATTCGATTCCTATGTGATTTGCCGAGGTTGCATGAAGACGATTTCCAGCCGTATCGCGGAAGAACTTGGTGTCCGCGAACAACAGGTTAATGCCACCGTTGCCCTGCTCGACGAAGGCGCGACCGTTCCGTTTATTGCCCGCTACCGGAAGGAAGTCACCGGCTCGCTGGACGACAGCCAGTTGCGGAACCTGGAAGAGCGGTTGCGCTACCTGCGCGAGCTGGAAGACCGCCGGGCCACCATCCTCAACAGCATCGAGGAGCAGGGCAAGCTGACCGATGAGCTCAAGGCCGCGATCAACGGGGCAGACACCAAGAACCGGCTGGAAGACCTGTATCTGCCTTACAAGCCCAAGCGTCGCACCAAGGCACAGATCGCCCGGGAGGCTGGTCTGGAGCCGCTGGCGGACGCCCTGTATGACGACCCGAGCCTCGATCCCGAAACCACTGCCGGCGCATACATCAACAAGGACGCCGGCGTGGAGGACACCAAGGCAGCCCTTGATGGCGCCCGCTACATCCTGATGGAGCGCTTCGCCGAGGATGCCGAACTGCTGGGAGACCTGCGGGACTTCATCTGGCAGCAGGGCCAGCTCAAGGTCTCCGTCGTGGAAGGCAAGGAAACCGAGGGCGCGAAGTTCCGGGACTACTTCGACCATGTCGAGCCTCTCAAGAAGGTGCCGTCGCACCGGGCGCTGGCCATTCTGCGGGGCCGCAACGAGGGTATCCTGACCTACAGCATTGTGGTGGGTGACGGGGAAGATGATCGTCGCCAGCCGCACCCGGCCGAGCAGCGGATTGCCGCGCGCTGGCGCATCCGGGATGACGGTCGCCCGGCCGATAAATGGCTGTCCGAGGTGGTGCGCTGGACCTGGCGGGTCAAGCTGTCCACCCAGATCGAGACCGACCTGATGGCCCAGGTGCGTGAAGCCGCGGAAACCGAGGCCATCAACGTCTTTGCCGCCAACCTGAAGGATCTGCTGTTGCTGGCGCCCGCCGGCCCGCGCCCGACCCTGGGGCTGGATCCCGGTCTCCGCACTGGCGTCAAGGTGGCGGTGATTGACGGTACCGGTCAGGTGGTGGGTCACGGCGCCATCTTCCCCCATGCCCCACAGAACAAGTGGGACCAGTCCATCGAGCAGCTGGCCACCTGGTGCCGGGAATACGGGATTGAGCTGGTGGCGATCGGTAACGGTACCGCCTCGCGGGAGACCGAGAAGCTGGTGGCCGATCTGTGCAAGCGCTACCCGGAACTGAAGCTGGCCCGGATTGTGGTCAGTGAGTCCGGCGCCTCCATCTATTCTGCGTCTGAATTTGCCTCCCGGGAGCTGCCGGACCTGGATGTCACCATCCGGGGCGCGGTGTCCATTGCCCGGCGCCTTCAGGACCCCCTGGCCGAGCTGGTCAAGATCGAGCCAAAATCCATCGGAGTGGGGCAGTACCAGCACGATGTGTCCCAGGTCCAGCTCTCCCGCAGCCTGGATGCGGTGGTCGAGGACTGTGTAAACGGTGTCGGTGTGGACCTGAACACTGCCTCGGTGCCGCTGCTGGCCCGGGTTTCCGGCCTCAACCAGAGCATTGCCCAGAACATCGTCGATTTCCGCAACCAGAACGGCATGTTCACCAACCGCAAGCAGCTGCTGAAAGTGACGCGCCTGGGGGATCGTACTTTCGAACAGGCGGCCGGCTTCCTGAAGATTGCCGGAGGCGAGAATCCGCTGGACCGCTCCTCGGTGCATCCGGAAGCCTACGGCGTGGTAGAGGCGATTGCCGCCCGTAACAGCCGCAAGGTAGACGATATTATCGGCGATTCCGCGTTCCTGCGTGGTCTGAATCCGCAGGATTACGTAACAGAACAGTTCGGGCTGCCAACGATTCGCGACATTATTGCCGAGCTGGAGAAGCCCGGCCGGGATCCGCGTCCGGAGTTCCGTTTTGCCAGTTTCGAGGAAGGGGTGGAAACCCTCAACGACCTGAAGCCGGGGATGATCCTGGAAGGGTCGGTCACCAACGTGACCAACTTTGGCGCTTTTGTGGACATCGGTGTGCATCAGGACGGACTGGTGCATATCTCCGCCTTGTCCCACACTTTCGTCAAGGACCCGCGGGAAGTGGTCAAGGCCGGTGACATCGTCAAGGTCAAGGTCATGGAAGTGGATATCCCGCGCAAGCGCATCGGCCTGTCCATGCGTATGGATGACCAGCCCGGTGAGAAGAATGATTCCCGGGCCTCATCGGGCCGTGGACGTTCCGATAGCCGTTCCGGCCAGCGCCAGAACCGGCCGCCGAAGGGGCAGAAGCCGGCCCAGGGCGCCATGGCCGGTGCCCTGGCTCAGGCGCTTGCCTCGGCCCGGAAGGACGGACGCTAAGCTTTCAAACATCAGATTCACCGACGGCCCCGTCATGAACGGGGCGGTCGCAGCAGGAGTCAACCATGGCTGAATCCCGCCATTCGTTATTTCGGCAGTTCTCAAAATCGGAGTGGCACGGCTTTCTCAAGGGCGTGGAGAAGGAAGGCCTGCGGGTTGACCGGAACGGTTTCATCGCCCAGACCCCGCATCCGAAGGCGCTGGGCTCCACGCTCACCCATCCCCGCATTACCACGGACTACTCCGAGGCCCTGCTGGAACTGATCACGCCGGTCTGCGGCAGCACCGACGCCACGCTGGAGTCCCTGAAGGATATCCACCAGTTTGTGCAGCAGAATCTCGGCGACGAGGTGTTCTGGGCGGCCAGCATGCCCTGTGAACTGGATGGGGACGAGAGCATTCCCATTGCGGAGTATGGCACCTCGAACATCGGCTACCTGAAGCATGTTTACCGACAGGGTCTGGCGGTGCGCTATGGCCGCATCATGCAGAGTATTGCCGGTGCGCACTACAACCTGTCGCTGCCGGATGCGTTCTGGGAGAAGTGGCAGCAACTGCTGGGGGATCAGCAGTCCCTCCGGGATTTCAAGTCTGAACAGTACTTCTGGCTGATCCGCAACTTCCGCCGCCGCAGCTGGTTGCTGATGCTGCTGTTCGGAGCCTCCCCGGCACTGGACGCCAGTTTCGTTGCCGGCGTGAAGCACGATCTCCGCCGCTTCGATGAGCGCACCTGGTACGGCGAGCATGCAACGTCCCTGCGCATGGGAGATCTGGGCTATCACAACAATGCCCAGGCTTCCCTGAATATCTGCTTCAACGAGCTCGGCACCTACACCCGCACCCTGGACCGTGCCATCCACACCACCTGGCCGCCTTACGAGGCGATCGGCACCCGCCGTGGTGATGAGTTCATCCAGATCAATACCAGCGTCCTGCAGATCGAGAACGAGTACTAC
Organism: Marinobacter szutsaonensis; assembly: GCF_039523335.1. NCBI lineage: Bacteria > Pseudomonadati > Pseudomonadota > Gammaproteobacteria > Pseudomonadales > Marinobacteraceae > Marinobacter > Marinobacter szutsaonensis. The sequence continues at coordinate 2,769,837 of NZ_BAAAFC010000001.1, forward strand.
AGTGCCGTTCGTCCCAAGCGCACCACCGAACGGGAAGAAAAGCCGATCCAGGCACTGGAGGCCCGTGGCGTGGAGTATATCGAGGTGCGGTGCCTGGACCTGGATCCCTTCTCGCCGGTAGGCGTGAACCGGGAACAGATCGATTTTCTCGACCTGTTCCTGCTGGACTGTCTGTTGTGTGATTCGCCCAGGATCAGTGACGCCGAATGCGAGCGCCTGGACGATAACTACAAGGATGTCGTGGCCCGGGGCCGCGACGCCAGCCTGACCCTGTGTCAGGAGAGTGGCAGGGTTCCGGTGATGGAGGCTGCCTCCGGGCTGCTGGATCGCCTGGAATCGCTGGCAGACTTGCTGGATGACTGGACGGGCACACGAAGCTATACGACGGCCCTGGTGGCCCAGAAAGAGAGCCTGGCGAACGGTGTGCCGTCCACGCGGGTGCTGGATGCCATGCGTTCGTCCGGCCTGGGACACCGGGACTGGGTGATGGACATGTCCCTTCGCCACCAGCAGGCCCTGCGGGATGAGGCAATGGCTCCGGATGTCCTCGAGGCGTTCCGGGCAATGAGCCGGGATTCCCTGGTCGAGCAGGCGCAGATGGAAGCCCATGATACCCAACCGTTCGAGCAGTTCCTGGCCGACTATCTGAGATCCTGATCGAGGATTTCGGCCTTCGTCACAGCCCGTTGGGGACCTGCTGCACAGAACCCGGATATCGGTTTGTCAGCAGGACCGGCCGCTGCTAGCGTCAGGTGCATCGGGATAACGGAGGATGCCGGTATGGCAAGGGACATCAAGCTCGGATGGGATGTGGAGGCGCTGAACAAGGCCTACCGACAGGGCCACATGGCGGCCTCCATGGGTATGGCCAAGAGCCGCTGCCCCTATCGGGGCGAAGTGGTGATTGCCGCCTGGGAAGCCGGCTGGGATGACGCCAAAGCGGCTGCCCGGGACCAACACAGCCGGCCCGACGATTTCTTTTCCCGTATTGCCTGATTGCTCCCGCCCACAAGTGCTTGAAGTTCCCCGGGGTTTAGGGTTAAGTGACGGGTCTCTGAGCTTCAAGTCTTCATTTCGAGGGTGTTGTTTTGGCTGGCAGATGGGTGTTTGCAGTTGTCTTTCTGGTCTGTGCCGGGTTGCTCGGCGTGGCCTTCTATATGGAACACGTCATGGGCCTCGAGCCCTGTCCGCTGTGCTGGCTCCAGCGTTTCGGCTTCATGGGGGCCGGGCTGGTCAGCCTGCTGGCGTTCCTCCATGGCCCCACTGGCTGGGGCGTTCGTGTCTACGGCTTCCTGCTGGCGCTGACCGCCGGAACGGGCCTGGGTATTGCCGGGCGCCAGCTCTGGCTGCAAAGCCTGCCAGCGGATCAGGTACCAGCCTGCGGTCCGTCAGTGGATTACATGCTTGAGGTCCTGCCCTGGATGGAGGTGCTTACCACTGCCCTGAGGGGGACCGGTGACTGCGCCGAGGTGGTGTGGCGGTTCCTGGGGCTGAGCATTCCGGGCTGGACCGCGGTGTTCTTTTCCGTGCTGGTGCTGGTCGGCCTGTTTTTCCTGTTCCGGCGACCGCAACCCCGTAGCTGGATTCGCAGCTGAAACGGTTGCGGCCAACCGTGACGTTGGGGTACCTTGAATCCCGAACTGTAAGCAATTGCACCGGGGTCAAACGCTTCGGGTAAACGAGCGGAGAACAGGCGTCATGTTGGAGAATTGCCGAAATGCCAGGGAACGCTGGGGCGGTGTCAGCGAACTGATTGATCGCTGGCTGAAAGAGCGTCAGGAGCTACTGGTCCATTACTGTGATTTGTCCGGAGAAAATGACTTCTCCCAGACCGAAGCGCTGACCGAAAAGTTCGTTCGCTTGTGCGAAGTGCTGGTGGATTATGTCTCCGCAGGCCACTTCGAAATCTACGAGCAGCTGATCCAGGAAGCCCGCGAGTTCAACGACGGTGGCCTCGAGCTGGCCGCCAAGGTTTATCCGAGGATCGAGCAGACGACGGAAATTGCGCTCAACTTCAATGACCGTCTCGATGGCCAGTCACTCTCCGAAGCCCAGATCAGGGAGCTGTTCGACGAGCTGTCGCGACTGGGTGAGGTTCTGGAGAATCGGTTCGAGATGGAGGATTTCCTGATCGAGCATCTGCACAACGCCCACGCCGGGAAGGTTGCCTCCGCCTGATTCGCGCACCAGGCGCCGGTATAAAACAGGCGCCCATAAAAAAGCCTCAGTCCGGCAGGTTGCCGGCACTGAGGCTTTTTTGTGTCCGGGGGTTACTCGGACGCAGCGTCATCCTGAGGGTTGACGGCCAGCAATTCGACATCAAACACCAGGGTTTCGTTGGGGCCAATGCCGCGATTGCCGCCCGGGCCATAAGCCAGGTCTGACGGGATGTAGAGCTTGTAGCGGGCGCCTTCGTTCATCAGCTGCAGGCCTTCGGTCCAGCCCGGAATCACCTGGTTGAGGGCAAAAGTGACCGGTTCGCCACGCTCGCGGGAGCTGTCAAACACCTCGCCAGACAGCAGTTCGCCGGTGTAGTGGACCCTTACGGTATCGTCGGCGGACGGCTTGTTACCGGTGCCTTCCTCGATTACTTCATACTGCAGGCCGGACTCGGTGGTCTCTACGCCGTCCTTTTCCGCATTTTCCGCCAGGAAGGCTTCGCCGGCCTCCTTGTTCTTCTGGGCCAGTTCGTCCATCTGCTTCTTCTGGTCTTCCTGCATCTGCTGCTGGTAGGCCATCAGGGCTTCCTGGATTTCCTCGCGGGTCAGGCGCTTGGTTTCTTCATCACCGGCATGGCCGTGCTGGATGCCTTGCAGGAACTGCTCCATCTGCAGGTCCGGCAGGTCATTGCTCATCCGCTCGCCAAGCACCAGGCCCATACCGTAACTGACCTTCTGCTCGGTGGATTCCAGCTTGGGATCTTCGGGGGCTTCGGGTGGAGTGGAGCAACCGGTGACGACACCGGCCATGGCCAATGCAAGCAGGGTTTTCTTCATTACTGAGTCCTTAACGGTTTGCGTAAGTGCGCGGGAGCGGCACTCCCGGATTGTCTTTATTGAAACACAGAAGGTAACGGGTTCCGGCACGAGATGCCACTGAACATGTGTTAAGGAACCCGACCCGTTCGGTCAGCTGCCGTTGCTGCCGGCAGTGGGGCCCATTGAAAAGGGGGCGCTGTAGGGGGATTGCCAGTCGGCGTCCGGGTCCTGGGTGGCAGAACCCGCTCGCGACTTGTCGGGGCGTTCAATGGCCAGTGTGTTCCACGGGCCCTGGGCAGGCGGCTGGTCGGCGTAATGCCAGTTGCCATCGGTGTCCTGCCACTTGAAGATGATTTCCGGGCCTTCCGTCGGCACCGGAGAGGGTACCAGGCCCTCAAACGCGGGAATTTCTTCCTCGGTTTCTTTATTGTCTGCTACCGGCTTGGATACCTCTTCAGGACTGTTGATCCCGAAGAACATCAAAACCAGCAGCAATCCCAGAGCCGGAAACGCGAGCCGGATGAGCCATTTCATCATCATGGCTGGGAGTCTCCATTGGAGAATGAGGCCAGAATGTCGGCCAGTGTATTCAGCTCAACTGCTGCATCGGTGGCCTGTTCCGGCCGGTAGGCAGCAGCGGCAAGGTTGTGTTGGATCAGCTGGGCATGTCCCGTCATATGGGCCTTGTCCGGAGTTTCAGTCGCAAGTTGTTGCCAGGCCAGCGCCAGCTCCAGCTGCTCGGCCTGCAGTTCCAGGCCGGCGACGCCTTCGCGCAGGCCCTGGCAGTGTTCATGGCCTTTCGGGAGATATCTTCGTACTGCCCGCAAAGCACCGGTTACATGCTGGCGCCACTCTGTTACCGTAGCGTGCTCCGTGCCGCGGTAGGGCCTGCCTTCAAGGGCCAGCCAGCCAGCGCATAAAATACGTGTGACGCTCCAGCCCCGATCCTGGAGCGCAAGACAGGTTCGCTGAGTGCCGGGCTTTTGCCAGAATGCCAAGGCAAAACGCCAAATCGGGTTGTCCGGTTCCAGTTTTTCCGGTAATTCCACGCCGAACCTGCCCTGACCATCTTACGCTGATAAAATGGATTTATGTTAACGATTACTGATCTCAGTTTACAACGGGGCGGTGTCTGGTTGCTAGAATCCGTGAATCTCACGGTTCAGCCCGGCCAGAGAGTCGCCATCGTAGGTGCCAATGGTGCCGGTAAATCCAGCCTTTTCCAGCTCTTGTTGGGCCAGTTGGCACCGGAGCAGGGCAGTGTTTCCCTGCCCGGGGGCTGTCGCATCGCCCACATGGCCCAGGAGGTGGCGGCGTCAGAACGCAGTGCACGGGATTTTGTGCTTGATGGCGACCTGGACCTGCGCCGGATGGAGGCAGAGCTGGCTCGGGCCGAGGCGGCCGGCGACGATCACGCTGCGGCCAGAATCCACGGCGAGCTGGATGTGCACGAGGCCTGGTCGGCGCCGCGCCGGGCCGAATCGCTGCTCCGCGGCCTGGGATTTGCCGACGGGGATGCCGAGCGACCGGTTTCAGCGTTCTCCGGTGGTTGGCGGATTCGACTGAACCTTGCCCAGGCGCTGATGCGGCCTTCGGATCTGTTGTTGCTGGACGAACCCACCAACCACCTGGATCTGGATGCCTGCCTGTGGCTGGAGAACTGGCTCCGGCGCTATCCCGGGACGCTGCTGTTCATTTCCCACGACCGGGATTTCATGGATCGGGTTGCCTCCCACGTGGTGCATTTCGATCAGCGTAAACTGGAGCTGTACACCGGCAACTACTCCGCCTTCGAACGCCAGCGTGGCGAGCGTCTGTCCCAGCAACAGGCCAACTTTGAGCGCCAGCAGGCGCGAATCGCCGAGATCCAGCGTTTTATCGACCGGTTCAAGGCCAAGGCCACCAAGGCCCGCCAGGCCCAGAGCCGGGTCAAGGCCCTGGAGCGGATGGAGCGCATCGCCCCGGCCCACATCGACTCTCCGTTCAGTTTCGAGTTCCCCGTGGCGGAAAAGGTGTCCAATCCGTTGCTGTCCATTCGCAACGGGCGGGCGGGCTATGGCGACACCGTCATCCTGGACAATATCAACCTGACCCTGTTGCCTGGCAGCCGGATCGGTCTGCTGGGCCCCAACGGCGCCGGCAAGTCCACCCTGATGGATGCCCTCCGGGATGAAAGCACCTTGCTGGGCGGCGAGCGTACCTGTGGCGAGCACCTGGCTATCGGCTATTTCGCACAGCACCAGCTCGAGTCCCTGGACCTGGATGCCAGCCCGTTCCTGCACCTGCAACGCCTGACCCCGAAAGCGTCGGAGCAGAGCATCCGCAACTTCCTGGGCGGCTTTGATTTCCATGGCGATGAGGCCCTGAGCCCGATCCGCTCCTTCTCCGGTGGCGAAAAGGCCCGGGTGGCCCTGGCCGTGATCGCCTGGCAGCGCCCGAACCTGCTGCTGCTCGACGAGCCCACCAACCACCTTGACCTGGAAATGCGGCAGTCGCTGACCATGGCCCTGCAGAATTTCGAGGGCGCCATCGTGGTGGTCTCCCACGACCGGCATCTGCTGCGCAACACCGTCGACAATTTCTGGTTGGTCAACGACGGCCGGGTCGCCGAGTACGACGGTGATCTGGAGGATTACGAGCGCTGGCTGGCTGACCGTCGCAAGGAACGGGAAGAGGGCGAAGCACCCCGGCGGGAGACCGCCGAGGCAACCGCGGCCCGGGCTGCCAATGGCGTGGGGGAAAGTGCCGACGATCGCAAGGCCCGCAAGCGTATGGAAGCGGAGATTCGCAAGAAGCTCAGCCCCTACCGGAAACAACAGACCAGCCTCGAGAAAGAGATGGAGCAGCTGCAGCAGACGCTGGTACAGCTGGAGCAGGCTCTGTCGGATCCTGGCCTGTACGAGGAGGCGGGAAAGGCAAGGTTGAACGAATTACTCGCCAGCCAGGCCGACGCCAGCCGGCGCCTGGAAGAGGTCGAGGCGCAGTGGCTGGAAGTCAGCGAGACCGTGGAGGCGCTGGAAGAGGAACTGGCCGGTTAGTCCGGATTGATCTTGAGGGTGAAGTCCTGCCGGGACAGGTAGTCCCGTTCGTTCTTGAGGTCGGCCAGGGTCAATGGCCGGTCATTCAGCCAGCCGTCCGGGAAGGTGACCGTCAGCTTGTCGTTGCCCGGTTCCAGCCGGAACTCCGGCGGCGGCTCCATGTTCCGGGGATGCTGCAGCAGCACGGCCAGCCGCACCAGAATACACAGGCGACGCAGGCGCGAGACATCCTCCGGATCGAGCCCTTCGAAAATGGCCGGTGCAAACTTGCGCCGATGGCCCCGGACCAGGGTCGCCAGATCCCGCTGGAACTGCTGGCTGAAGCCCGGAAGATCCGAGTAACGGAGCAGGTAGGCCCCGTGCTTGTGATACTGGCTGTGGGAGATGGTCAGTCCGATTTCGTGTAGCCGGCAGGCCCACCGCAGTACTTCCTCGTCCGTGGCCGTGCGCAGACCCCACTGGTCGGCAACCTGTTCCCAGGCCGCCACGGCGGTCGCCTCTACGGCGGCACCGTGGGCCTGATCCACGTGATAACGTTCCTGCAGCGCCGAGATGGTGCGCTCGCGCACGTCCTCATGCTGGATTCGCCCGACGATGTCGTAGAGCAGGCCTTCCCTCAGAGCACCGTCGGCAAAGGTCATGTCCTCGATACTCAGGGACTGGAACGCCCCCATCAGAATGGCAAAACCACCCGGGAAGATGCTCTGCCGGTCCGAACGGACCCCCAGGTCGCCGAGCTTGTCGGTCTTGCCCATGTCCACCAGGCGCTTGCGCAGCTCCAGCATCCCGGCCCGGGTGATGGTGCCGTCGGTGATCTTCAGGGTTGCCAGTACGCTGGCGATCGCCTTGATGGTGCCGGAGGAGCCGACCGCGCTCTGCCAGCCCACATTCCGGTAGTGCTGGCGGATATTCAGCAGTTCCTGTTCGGCGTGGGTTACCGCCCGATCCATCTGGCGCCGGGTGATCTTGCCGTCGGGGAAGTAGCGGTTGCGGAAAGACACGCACCCCATGTGCAGGCTTTCCAGTTCCTGGGGCTCGAACCGCTGGCCAATAATGAACTCGGTGCTGCCGCCGCCGATATCGATTACCAGCCGCCGGCCAATGTCATCGGACAGGGTGTGGGACACGCCCAGGTAGATCAGGCGGGCTTCCTCCCGGCCGGCAATGATCTCGACCGGGTAGCCCAGGACTTCCTCGGCACGGTTCATGAACTGGTGGGCGTTACGGGCCACCCGCAAGGCATTGGTGCCCACCACCTGGACGGCCTCCGGGGGCATTCCCTGCAGTCGCTGGGCAAACCGGCTGAGGCATTCCAGTGCGCGCGCCTGGGCTTCTTCGGTAAGACGGTTGTACTGGTCCAGGCCGGCGCCCAGCTGCACCTTCTCGCCCATTTTTTCCAGGGTACGGATTTCTCCGTGTACCAGCCGGGCCACGACCATGTGGAAACTGTTGGAGCCCATATCAATGGCTGCCAGCATCTCCGGCCCTTGTGCAGCGTTGTCGGCGTTGTCTTCGGCCGTCACGTCGTCAGAAATCCTTGTGAGATGAACTTGCGGGGTACTATAAGCCATCTGTCTCCGGCCTGTCAGTAACAGAACGCCCCGCCCAATTGATCGCGGTCAGCATCCTGGCGATGAATAGTGTGGGATCTACTGCTTCACATCGGGATCATCAATCGCGTAAAGTATTGCATAACTTAAGCAGGTTGAACGGCTGGCCTATCGGCAGCCTTCAGATACAGTCAACAGCACCCTTGCCGGCTCGCGCAACCGTGCGGAATAGCCATTGGCGGTGCCTGAATCAGGAAAAGGTAATGAGCGGAAATATCGTAAATGTCACCGACGCTTCTTTCGAGCAGGATGTACTGAAGTCCGACGTTCCCGTACTGGTGGACTACTGGGCCGAGTGGTGTGGCCCCTGCAAGATGATTGCACCGGTCCTCGAAGAGATTGCCGACGAGTACGAAGGCAAGCTGAAGGTCTGCAAGCTGAACATCGATGAGAACGAGCAGACCCCGCCCAAGTTCAACATCCGGGGTATCCCGACCCTGATGCTGTTCAAGAACGGCAACGTTGACGCAACCAAGGTTGGCGCCCTGTCCAAGTCCCAGCTGGCCGCCTTCCTCGACAGCAACCTCTGATCCCGTTGCTGCCGGAAAACCGCCCCTGAACAAGGTTCACGGGCGGTTTTTTATTGCCTCAATTAAATCACATCCCCGGGAAATCAGTCCCAGGCCTGGGACCGGTCCCGGTCAGATGCCTTCTGTTCCACCCAGTGCTCGGTGTCCCCGGTAATCTCCTTTTTCCAGAATGGTGCCGAGGTCTTCAGCGCGTCCATGATGAATTCGCAGGCGGCGAAGGCATCGCCCCGGTGGGCACTGCAAACACCCACAAAGACGATCTGGTCACACAGATCCAGGCGCCCGACCCGGTGAATCACCCTTGCCTTGCGTACATCCCAGCGCTCGGAGGCCTGATCAATCAGCCCCTGGATCACCTGTTCGGTCATTCCCGGGTAATGCTCCAGGTACAACCCGGTCACCCCCTGGAGATCACCGCTGTCCCGCACCAGCCCGGTAAATGTCGCAATGGCTCCGGTGCCTGCGCCGCTGTCCCGCAGCGCTTGGTATTCCGCTGCCGGATCAAAATCGTCCGTCTGGACCGTAATCATCTCAACCTCCGGTTACCGGCGGGAAAAAGGCCACTTCGTCCCCGGCTTTCACCGGGGTCGACGGTTTGGCCATCGCCTGGTTGACCGCGATCATGACCGGCTGGTCGCCCTGCAGCTGGGCCCAGGGGCCGCCTCTGGCCGCCAGTTCCGCTAGAATGTCTCCCGTGGTCAGGTCCGGAGACGCCGGCAGCTCCAGGCTTTCGGTGTCCAGTTCTTCGCGCAGGCGCGCGAAAAACCGCACAGTCAGTGTTTCAGTGTTCATAATCAGCTCATCAGCTCCGCAAATGAGTAATAGGTCAGCTCGTCCCCGGCTTTCACCGTCGTGTTTTCCGGAACCACGGCAAGCCCCTCGGCCCAGCAGGCGGAACTCAGGACACCGGAGCTCTGGTTCGGATAGGCAACAATCTGGAGCTCGTCGCCCGATACCTCTTTTCTGGCACGCACGAATTCACGACGAATGGACGTGGATTCCACATCAAAGCCAGCCGGCAGTCGTTCGCCCACAGGCCAGGTCTTGTGGCGTCCCTGGCATTTCCGGATATAGGGCATGCCGACAATAAGGAAGGTCACCAGAACAGTGGCGGGATTGCCCGGCAGACCCAGGATGGGAGTGCCATCAATGGCGCCGAATGCCAGTGGTTTGCCCGGCTTGATCGCCAGCCGCCAGAGCGAAAGCTGGCCCTGATCCTCCAGCACCGCCCGGACATGGTCTTCCTCGCCCACCGACACGCCGCCGGTGGTGATCACAAGGTCCGCCTCGGAAGCGGCGCGCTTGAGTGTTTCCCGCGTCGCTTCCCGGTTGTCTTTCAGGGTCTCGCAGAGGGTGACCTCGCAGCCGGCCTGAGCAAGCAATCCGAGCAGGGTGAACCGGTTGGAGTTGTAGATCTGGCCGCCGGCGAGGGGCTGGCCCGGGTCCACCAGTTCATCGCCGGTGTTGAGTACCGCCACTTTCATCCGGGAGAGCACCGACACCTCGGCAAAGCCCATGGAAGCGATCAGTCCCATCTCCTGCGGGCGAATCGGAGTGCCCCTGACCAGGGCCATATCACCCTGCTTCAGGTCCTGGCCCCGACCCCGGATATTCTGGCCCCTGGTCACTTCGGCCTGAACCAGGATGCCGTCGTCGGTCACTTCCACCCGTTCCTGCATCACCACGGCATCGGCTCCCTCGGGGATTTCCGAGCCGGTGAAAATCCGGGCAGCGGTGCCTTCGGCCAGCGGAGTGGGGGCCTCCCCGGCGGCAATCCGGCCGGAAAGCGGGATCGGCTGACCGGACTTGAGGTCGGCCTGGCGGATCGCGTAACCATCCACTGCACTGTTGTCAGCGGGCGGCACGTCGGCCGGCACGTGCAGGTTTTCAGCCAGCACACGGCCCAGGCTCTCGGTGAGCGGTACCGTTTCCACCCAGGAGATTTCCGGTGCCCGATCCAGGATGTGGGCAATAGCGTCGTCGACGGAAGTCAGGTTTTGGCCTGCCATGGGTCAGCTCCTGTTATTTGGTTGCCCGGTTACCGATGACCTGCTGCAAACGGGGGAACCCTTCGTTTGCCGGCTTGCGCAGGGTCAGGGCGGTAAAGTTGCAGGGCTGGTGTCGGCTGTCCAGCTGGCTCTTAAGGATGCCCTCCCAGCCGGTGCGGCAGGCGCCGGTGGAGCCGGGCAGACAGAAAATCACCGTGTGGTTGGCCAGGCCGCCAAAAGCCCGGGACTGGATGGTCGACGAGCCGATTTCCTCGGCCGAGAGACGGCGGAACTCCTCGCCGAAGCCCTCGATGGCCTTGTCGAACAGTGCCGCAACGGCTTCCGGTGTGCTGTCGCGTTCGTGGAAACCGGTACCGCCGGTGATGATCACCACGTGGACTTCCGGATCCGCGATCCACTGGGACATGATTGCCCGGATAAGGTAGACGTCGTCCGGCAGGATACGACGGGCAATCAGCTTGTGGCCTGCTTCCACTGCACTGTCTTCCAGGTACTGGCCTGAGGTGTCCTGCTCCAGCCCGCGGGTGTCGGAAACGGTGAGGATGGCTATGTTCAGGGGTTTGAATTCGTTGGTGCTTTCGCTGCTCATGGCTGGGCTCCGCATTGTCAAAACTGGAGGTGATGGAATTTTCTCCAGTATCCGTATTGGCGGAGGATAATGGAAGAGGAGTAACCCCAGAGGGGGAGGTATCAGGCCGGTCTTGCCCCCGTTTCATGGTAATTTGGTCTAATTTTGGTCAGTGCACTTGACATTCGCGGCCAAGGTGGCCGATTATCCTTCTTGCCCGGCGAACGGTTGTTCCCACTCTACTGGCTTCAGCAAACTATTCCGGATTCCACAACACCGGCTTGCTCCATCTGGCCAGCACCTGTTTCAGCTTTTATTTGTTCAATACGTTCAGGGGCACCCCTGTCATTCCAACACTCGTTTATTTCCATTCCTGAAAATCCAACAAACTATGAATCTTACTGAACTCAAGCAGAAATCCGTGCCCGAATTGCTCGAAATTGCGCAAGAAATGGGCCTCGATAACCTGGCTCGTTCGCGCAAACAGGATGTGATCTTCACCATCCTGAAAAAACATGCCAAAAGTGGCGAAGACATTTACGGCGACGGCGTACTGGAGATTCTGCAGGACGGTTTCGGCTTCCTCCGTTCCGCCGATGCCTCCTATCTGGCGGGTCCGGATGATATCTATGTCTCCCCCAGCCAGATCCGTCGATTCAACCTGCGTACCGGCGATACCGTGGCCGGCAAGATCCGCCCGCCGAAAGACGGCGAGCGCTACTTTGCCCTGCTGAAAGTTAACGAGATTAACTTCGACAAGCCGGACAACGCCCGTAACAAGATTCTGTTCGAGAACCTCACGCCGCTGTTTCCCCAGGAGCGTCTGGTCCTGGAAGCCGGTAACGGCAGTACCGAGGATCTGTCTTCCCGGGTCCTGGACCTGGTGGCTCCGATCGGCAAGGGCCAGCGTGGCCTGATCGTGTCTCCGCCCAAGGCCGGTAAGACGCTGTTGATGCAGGGTATTGCACAGTCGATCACCCGGAACAACCCGGAATGTCACCTGATGGTGCTGCTCATTGATGAGCGTCCGGAGGAAGTGACGGAAATGCAGCGTACCGTGCGTGGTGAAGTGGTGGCGTCGACTTTCGATGAGCCGCCCGCCCGTCACGTGCAGGTTGCCGAGATGGTGATCGAGAAGGCCAAGCGTCTGGTCGAGCACAAGAAGGATGTGGTGATCCTGCTGGATTCCATTACCCGTCTGGCCCGGGCCTATAACACGGTGATTCCGTCCTCCGGCAAGGTATTGACTGGTGGTGTGGATGCCCACGCTCTGGAGAAGCCGAAGCGGTTCTTTGGTGCGGCCCGGAATGTGGAAGAGGGCGGCAGCCTGACCATCCTGGCGACGGCGCTGGTGAACACCGGTTCCAAGATGGACGAGGTGATCTACGAGGAGTTCAAGGGTACCGGTAACATGGAGGTGCACCTGGACCGCAAGATCGCCGAGAAGCGGGTTTATCCGGCCATCAATATCCGCAGTTCCGGCACCCGCCGCGAGGATCTGCTGATGTCTGAAGCGGATATCCAGCGTATCTGGATCCTGCGCAAGCTGCTGCACTCCATGGACGACGATACTGCGGCCATCGAGTTCCTGCTGGACAAGCTGAAGGACACGAAGACCAACGAAGAGTTCTTCCAGTCCATGAAGCGCCGCTAACCAGCTTTTGCGCTTGGGCCTGCGGGGGCGGGCAGTACCGGGGATGGCCTCCCCGGACACGCCGTGAATACGTCCCTGTAGGCTTGGTCTTGCCATCCCTGGCAAGACACAGTCCGGGGAGGCCATCCCCGCCACTGCCGATCAGACACTGTGCGCGCACTTTCTTGATTCCCCACCTCGTGTCGGCGCTGCACCGGCAGTCCAGGCGACGAGTCACTCCGTACCTATAGGCCGATACAGAACGGAGCACACGATGAAATACAACGACCTGCGTGACTTCATCCACCAGCTGGAGAAGCTGGGTGAGCTGAAACGGATCAGCGTGGAAGTCGATCCCCATCTGGAGATGACCGAGATCTGTGACCGCACCCTGCGGACAGGTGGGCCGGCGTTGTTGTTCGAGAATCCCAAGGGTTATGACATGCCGGTGCTGGCCAACCTGTTCGGGACTCCGAAGCGGGTGGCGCTGGGGATGGGGCAGGATAATGTCACGGCGCTGCGGGAGATTGGCAAGTTGCTGGCGTTCCTGAAGGAGCCGGATCCCCCCAAGGGCTTCAAGGATGCCATCGAGAAGCTGCCGATCTTCAAGCAGGTGATGCGGATGAGTCCGAAGGTGCTGCGTTCGGCGCCTTGTCAGGAGGTGGTGATCGGGAAGGATCAGGTGGACCTGTATCAGATTCCGGTTCAGCACTGCTGGCCCGGAGATGCCGGTCCGCTGGTGACCTGGCCGCTGGTGATTACCCGCGGGCCGCACAAGGAACGGCAGAATCTGGGGATCTACCGGCAGCAGGTGATCGGCCGTAATCGTCTGATCATGCGCTGGCTCAGTCATCGTGGTGGTGCGCTGGATTTTCGGGAGTTCCAGAAGGCTAATCCGGGTAAGCCTTATCCGGTGGCGGTGGCGCTGGGGGCGGACCCGGCCACGATTCTCGGGGCGGTGACGCCGGTGCCGGATACGCTGTCGGAGTATGCCTTTGCCGGCCTGCTCCGGGGGTCGCGGACGGAGCTGGTGCAGGCCGGTTTGAGTGACTTGCAGGTGCCGGCCAGTGCCGAGATCGTGCTGGAGGGCTTTATCTACCCGGACGATATGGCGCCGGAGGGGCCGTTTGGTGACCATACCGGTTATTACAACGAGGTGGATCAGTTCCCGGTGTTTACCGTGGAGCGGATCACTCACCGCCGCGATCCGATCTATCACAGCACCTACACCGGTCGACCGCCCGATGAGCCGGCGATCCTGGGCGTGGCGTTGAACGAGGTGTTTATTCCGATCCTGCAGAAGCAGTTTCCGGAGATTGTGGATTTCTACCTGCCGCCGGAAGGCTGTTCCTACCGGCTTGCCGTAGTAACCATGAAGAAACAGTATCCCGGCCATGCCAAGCGGGTGATGATGGGGGTATGGTCGTTTCTGCGGCAGTTCATGTACACCAAGTTCGTTATTGTCACCGATGACGACGTCAATGCCCGTGACTGGGAAGATGTGATCTGGGCGATCACCACCCGGATGGACCCGGTGCGGGACACCACGATGGTGGAGAATACGCCGATCGACTACCTGGATTTCGCCTCCCCGGTGTCCGGCCTTGGCTCGAAGATGGGGATGGACGCCACCAACAAGTGGCCCGGTGAAACCGACCGGGAGTGGGGCGAGCCCATTGCCATGACCGATGAGGTGAAGCAGCGGGTCGATGACATCTGGGACAGCCTGGGGATTGAAATTCCAGGGTCCCGCCCTGATTGAGAAGGACAGTCATTTGCATCGGGTAGTGCTGTGGCCTTCAGGGTTGTGTTATTCGGTGGGTCCCGGCGCCGATCTGCTCGGTGCCGCGGCACGGTCCGGTATTGCCGTACCGGCCGCCTGTCGCAACGGGGTCTGTGAGATTTGTGAGGCGCGATTGCTGTCCGGCGCCGCCCTGAATACCCGTAATCAACGTGAAATTTCGATTGGCGAGCGGCTGATGATGTGTCGAACCCACGCGCTCGCCGACCTGGAACTGGAGATAAGCGCCGTTATGGCAGCAGGAAACAATCAGCCCCGCAAGGTGCAGGCAAAGGTGGTGGATGTCCGGTCCATCAGCCACGACGTTTACCGGGTGGAACTGGAGATACCCCGCCGACGGGAGCTGTCTTTCCATGCCGGGCAATACCTGTCGGTGAATCTGCCGGATGCGGATCCCTGTTATTTCTCCATTGCCAGCAGTCCCTCCGAACAGAATATCGAACTGCACATCCAGGCCTCTCCGGACTGGGTGTCGGCACAGAAGGTGATCGACGCCCTGACCTCCGGCCAGGATGTGACCCTGGAGCTGCCCCACGGCAAGGCCTGCCTGGCGTCGGCCCCGGAGAAGCCGGTGCTGCTGGTGGCCGCGGGTACCGGCTTTGCCCAGATGAAGAGCCTGGTGGATTACCTGCGCGAGACCAGCTTCCATCACCCCATCAAGCTCTACTGGGGCGTGCGCAAGCATGAGGACATGTACCTGCGCACCCTTGCCCAGCAGTGGGAGCAGGACTGGCCGCCGTTCACCTTCCTGCCGGTGGTGGGGGATGACGAGGATAATGACTGGGGTGGCCACCATGATCAGCTGGTGCGGGCGGTGCTCGCATCCGGCATGGACTGGAACAATGTCGAAGTGCATGCCAGTGGGTCGCCTACCATGGTGTATACGCTGATGGATGCGCTGACAGAGGCAGGATTGCCGCAGGAGGCGTTTTTCTCCGACGTACTGGAGTACGCGCCCAGGTGAAAAAGGGGTCAGAAGAAAGCTTTCTTCTGACCCCGGCCAGGCGCCATCCCCGAGTTATCGGTCAGGAATGAAAATGGGGTCAGATGAAAGCCTTCATCTGACCCCGTCCTGGCGCTATCTCCGAGTCAGCGGCCGGGCATGAAATTGGGGTCAGATGAATGCTTTCATCTGACCCCTTCCTGGGTATGCCCCCCAAACTCAGGCCCTCGGCATCGGCAGCTCCGGCAGCCCGTTATCCTGGGCCAGCCCCTGCATCATCAGTCTGATGCTCAGCTCTTCCTCGCCCATGTGGGCATTCAGCCGGCTCAGTTCGGCCAGGGCCTCGCGGCTGCGGCGCAGGCGCAGGCTGGTTTCGAAATACTCCCTGGCCTTGCCCCACAGCTCGTTGCGCAGGCTCAGGCGACCCAGGGCCAGCAGGAGCTCGGGATTGTTGGGGCGGTCCTTGAGCCATTGCTCGGCGAGCAACAGCTGCTCATCCGTTTTCTGCCCCTTGATCCGGCCGTAAAGATTGATCAGCTCGTCACTCCAGTGGTTCCTCAGCACCTTGCGCAGCAGGGTTTCGGCCTGAGCCTCGTCGCCCAGTTTGGCCAGCAGGCGGGCGTAATCCCGGATGGTGTATTCATCCCGGCGCAGGAACCCGGGCAGCTCGTCCCACAGGCGGGTTAGGGGTTCCAGGGAGGCTTCCGGGTCCGCCTTGCGGGCCCGTTCACATTCCTCGGCCGCCTGTTCCAGCAGGTTGTGCCAGACTTCCCGCTCCAGTTCGTGGAACTCCGTTTCCGGCAGCACATCCCGCTTACGCAGTTCCGGCAGCAGCCTGGACAGCTCCCGCCAGTCCTCAAGCCTCAGGTAGGTATTCTTCAGCAGCTTCAGTACAAAAGGATGGTGCGGTGACTGCTTGCGCAGCCTTATCAGGGTAGCGAGCGCCTGTTCCAGACGGTTGCCCGCCAGTTGCAGCTGGGCCTGGGTGATGCCGACGGCAAGATCGGAGCCCGGGGTGCTCTCGAAAGCCTGGCGCAGCAGGTCATCCACCGCTTCATGGTCGCCGGATTCGAAAGCCGCCTGGGCTGCGGCCAGGTAGTTGATCAGCGGGGTGTCGGCCTTGTCGGCGGCCGAGGTCAGCAGCTTCCGGGCCCTGGGCCAGTTACCTTCGGCCAGTGCCAGTAGTCCCTGGGTGGTGCGGCGCCGGGCACGGCGCTCGTTGCCCCGTGCGATCCAGCCAGCCACCACGCCGGTGCCCTGGCGGAAGCGGCGGATGAGGCTGATGGCCACCACCGTCAGCACCACCAGTACCACAAACAGCGCCAGACCCACCCAGAAATTGGTTTCCACCAGGTAGTGGCCCAGACTGACCCGGATATAACCCAGGTCATATTGCAGGCCCAGCGCCAGGCCGGTGCCGATCAGCAGGGCAATCAGGATAATCAGCAGGAGGCGGATCATGATTCCGTGCCTCCGGCGTCGGCACTGGTCTCCTCGCCGTCGCTATCGTTGCCATCGAGCCGGCCGGCCAGGCGCTGCTTGAGTAAATCGAGGGATTTGCTGATGTCTGGCAGTTCCGGATCAACGTTACGGGTGGCCAGCTCCGCGAGGGTGTCCGACAGCGCCTTCACCCGGGGATTTTCCGGGTTGTACCAGTCACTGACGGCCGTCCGGGCCTTGGCGAGGGCGCGCTCATACAGGGCCTGGTTACCGCGCAGGACGGCCATTTCCGCTTCTTCCAGCATCAGCTGGAGGTTGAGCCGGGCGTAGGCACTCTGGTCCGGTGACAGCAGGGGTTTGACCGGTTCATCCAGCCGGCGTACCACCACAACCTGGCCGAGAGTATCGGTGAACTGGCTCCAGGCCTGGGCAAGCAGGCTCGGGCCGCCTTCGGTGGCGTCCAGGGTGGCGCCGCCGTCACCGCCTACGAAGCCGGGCGCGGATTCGTGGATCAGGGCCTGATCGGTGAGCTGGTTGACGCTGTCGATACCGGCTTCCAGGGTGAGGTAAAGGCCGGTGCGGTCGACGTTTTCGATGCCTCTCAGGGCGAGCAGTTCCCGGGCCAGCTGCTGGCGCACCGGGTAGACACCGATGTCATCGGATTCATTCAGGACCTCGTCGGCCGCCTGCAGGGCGGAGATGGCGCCGCCAATGTCTTTCTCGATCTGCAGGCGCTGGTTGGCGATGCGGAGCAGGTATTCCGCCTCGGCCAGCAGCCAGTCGGTGCGGGTACGATTACCGGCTTCGAGCAACTCCCGGGCATTGTGGTCAATCTGGCGTTGCTGGGTGGCGATCAGTTCGCGCTGGGCGGCCAGCTTTTCCTCCAGGGACTGGAGTCTCTGGGCCTGTTGGCTGCCCCGGTCGCCATACAGGTCTTCCAGCTGACGGGTATCCTGTTGCAGGCTCTCGAGAGTCTGTAACGTGGCCTGGTGCGCCTGCCACTGCTGCCAGCTCCACAGGGCCAGGGCAATGGCGACGAACAGTGCAACAATCGCGAGTAACCACAGAGGCCAGAGCTTCTGGCGGCTGGGTTGTTCCCGGGGAATGGGAGCGGGCAGTTGATCGGTTGTTTCAGTCACGGGCGTCCTTACGTTTTATTTGCGGCGCCACCGTTTCTGCCATATAGCTGTGCTGCAACAGTGGCCACGATGTCATTATCGGCAAGACTTCCTGGTACACACGGTTCTTCGAATCCCGCCTCCCGGGCCGCCTGGGCCACACGCTCGGCAGGAACGATCAGTAACCTATCGTATAGATTATGGCCGCTCTTCGCACATAGTGCGATGAGATTGTTCAAGGTTTCCCCGGACAGAGCCACGATAACCTCCGGCGCGAACTGGCCGAGGGCAAGGTTTACTTCCTCCTGAGAATAGTCCGGGCAGAACCGGCGATACAGGGGCAGCAGTGTGACCCTCGCGCCTCTTGATTCCAGGGTCTGACGGATCAGTTCACGGCCGTCCTCGCCCCGGGCAATCAACACCCGCTCTCCGTCCGGCCGGGCCAAGGAAGGCAGTTCCAGCAGGGCTTCGCTGGTCCAGCCACTCGCTGGCCGGCGTACCGACAGGCCGTGACCGGCGAGGACCGCCGCGGTGCCGGCGCCGACCGCATACCAGCGGATGCCCATGGGGATCTGGGGCCACCAGGTGTCGATTTCCTCCAGCAGCCGGCGGGCGGCGTAGGGGCTGACGGCGATAACGTGGGTGAACTGATCCAGGTTCAGGATCGTGGTGCGGTTTTCCGGGGTTTCTGGCAGTGGCTCCCGGTCAATCAGGGGCAGGATCCGGGTTTCGGCGCCGGCGGATTCGAATGCCCGCGCAAGGCGCCCCGCTTCCGGTTCCGGCCGGCAGATCAGCACCCGCCGGCCAGTCAGGTCAGGTTGATCAGCGTGGGGTGTGACCATAGATTTCCGCCAGTACCTTGTCCGCACCCATGGCCAGCAGGTCTTCAGCGAGTTCCCGGCCCAGGCGTTCGCCCTCGCTCCGGGGTGCCCGGCCTTCCACCCGGAAGATTTGCTCGCCGTTGACCGCGCCCACCAGGCCGCGCAACCAGAGCGTGTCTTCGTCTTCCAGCAGCGCGTAGGCGGCAATCGGGACCTGGCAGCCACCCTCCAGGCGACGGTTCAGCGCCCGCTCGGCGCTAACCCGGTCCCACGTGTCGGTGTGGTTCAACGGGGCGATCAGTTCCAGCAGTTCGGTGTCGTCCACCCGGCATTCGATGCCGAGGGCGCCCTGGCCGACAGCGGGCAGTGACACCGTGTCCGGCAGGCAGTATCGGATGCGGCTGTGAAAGCCCAGGCGCTTGAGGCCGGAGCTCGCCAACACAATGGCGTCGTATTCTTCGGCGTCGAGCTTCGCCAGCCGGGTATTTACATTGCCGCGCAGGACCTTGATCTGCAGGTCGGGGCGGTAGGCCCGCAGCTGGGCTTCCCGGCGCAGGCTGGCGGTACCGACCACGGCACCGTCCGGGAGGGCATCGACGGTCTCGTACTTGTTGCTGACGAAGGCATCGGTGGGATCCTCACGCTCGCAGATGGCCACCAGTCCCAGGCCTTCCGGGAACTCCATGGGCACGTCTTTCATGGAATGCACGGCCAGGTCGGCACGGCCGTCGAGCATGGCTTCCTCGAGTTCCTTAACGAACAGTCCCTTGCCCCCGATCTTGGCCAGCGGCACATCCAGGATCTTGTCGCCCTGAGTCTTGATCTTGACCAGTTCCACGCTGACGTTGTCGTGCAGGCGCTCCAGTTCGGCCTTGATGTGTTCTGCCTGCCAGAGCGCAAGGGCGCTGCTGCGGGTTGCGATGCGAAGGGTACGTTTGGACATGGCACTCACTGTCGGTTGGGAAAATGTCCGCCAAGGTTAACGCGTGACGGCAGAAATGTCCCGTGGGGAAAACCGCAGTCAGCCGGGCTGGTGCTCCTGCAACCACTGGCGCACATCGGCGGCGTGGCGTCGGCTGACCGCCAGACGCTCGGGCCTGTCCCGCAGGATGATCCGGCTCTGCCCTTCGGTGGTGCGCTCCAGTGCCTTGACGAAGCGCACGCCCACCAGGGTGTTGCGGTGAACCCTCAGGAGTTGGTCTGGATAACTGGCTTCCAGTTCCTTGAGGGTGTAGTCGGAGACCGTCTCACCACCCAGGTGGTGGATGGTGACGTACTTCTGGTCTGCCTCGCAGTAGAGAATGTCTGCCAGGTCGATCAGCTCCGTGCCCCGGTGGGTCCGGACTGCCAGCTGGTCGTTACTCTGTTTGGTGTTGCCGGCCAGCTGCTGGCGCTGCACCCGGTTGACCCGGCCAACCCGTTCCAGGGCCTCGGCCAGGGCTTCCTTGCGCACCGGTTTCAACAGGTAGGCGGTGGCCTGGACGTCGAATGCCTGGATGGCGTAATGATCGTAGGCCGTACAGAAAACCAGGGCCGGCGGGTGCTCCAGCTGGCTCAGGCGAGCCGCCGCCTCCATGCCGTCCATGCCCGGCATGCGGATATCCAGCAACAGTATGTCCGGCTCCAGTTCGGCGACCTGCTGCAGCGTGCTGTCGCCATCGGCGGCTTCCCCGCAGATGCGATAGCCAGGCAGGGCGTCAACCAGTCGCCGGAGGCGCTCCCTGGCAAGGGGTTCGTCATCGGCAATCAGGATATTCAGGTTGTGGTTGCCGTTTGCGGTCATGGCGTCTGATCTGCTCATAGGCTTTTATTTATTACTGTTGGCTTGCCTTCCGCCGGGGCAGGCGCAGCGTCACGGTGTAGGTTTCGTGCTGGTGGCTATGCTTGAGCACCGCAGGCTCACCGAACAGCGCCTGCAACCGTGACTGGATATTCGCCAGCGCGATGCGATTACCCCGGTGGCGGCGCTGGTCCTGTTCCGGTTTCGGATTCTGCACCATCAGGTAGACAAACTCACCCCGGGCGGAAATCTCGATCCGGACGGTACCCCCTTCCGGCCGTGGCTGGATGCCGTGGTAAATGGCGTTCTCGATCAGCGGCTGCAGGGTCAGGGGCGGGATGGCCTGGTGTTCCAGGCCCGGGCTGACGGCCCAGTCCACCTGCAGACGCTCGCCCAGGCGCAGGCTTTCGATGGCCAGATAGCGCCGGCACAGTTCCAGCTCCCGGGTCAGCGGGATCAGCTGGTCGGAGGTGCGCAGGCTGGCCCGGAACAGTTCGGAGAGGTCCAGTACCGCCTCTTCGGCCTGCTCGGGCCGGGTGGCGATCAGGCTGGCGATGGTGTTCATGCTGTTGAACAGGAAGTGGGGCTGGATCCGGGCCTGAAGCGCCGCCAGTCGGGCCCCCATCTCGGCTTCCCGCTGGGCCTGCCACTGGTGCTGGAGGTAGAAATAGCGCAACACCATGAGCACGATCAGTAGCGCTACCAACAGTTTCTTGGCAATGCCCTGCCACTTGGTGACGCCGGGCTCGGGATGCAGGACCCGGTCGGCAAACAGGCTGAAGGCAAGGACATCGGCGAGCACAATGGCGACGATGAGGAGGGTTGACCGGGTGACCGTCATCCGCGCCAGGCGGCTGCGCAGCAGGCAGATCAAGGCGGCGCTGGTGAGGGTGGTCCACTGGACGAACAGGGATAGCAGGCCGAAATAGTTCCAGTCGATCCAGCCGGTCTCGGTCTGCACTATCGACAGTACCAGCACGAACAGTTCGCTGGTGACCAGAAGCAGGAATACGGCCCGGACCCGGCACAGGTCCGGGACAAAGAAATCATGACTGCTCACACTTTTGTCGCCGTTCAGGGGTGTCTCCTTTGCACCGGTCAGAATGCTATAATCCCGCCACATCAAATGTACCCGTTGCCCGCAGATGATGCCGGGCCGTCAGCAGGAAAGATAGACCATGACGGATCAGAAAAAGTCTGACCAGACCACATCCTCCGAAAAACCCTGGGGCGGGCGCTTCAGCGAGCCCACCGATGCCTTTGTCGAGCGCTTCACCGCGTCCGTGGGCTTTGACCAGCGCCTGTACCACCACGACATCACCGGTTCCATCGCCCACGCTACCATGCTGGCGGAAGTGGGCGTGCTCACCACCGAGGAGCGGGACCAGATCATCGAGGGGTTGAAGGGTGTGAAGGCCGACATCGAGGCCGGCAACTTCGAGTGGTCCGTGAGCCTTGAAGACGTGCATATGAACGTCGAGGCACGGCTGACCGATCGCATCGGCATCACCGGCAAGAAGCTGCACACCGGTCGCAGCCGGAATGACCAGGTGGCCACCGACATCCGCCTGTATCTGCGCGACGAGATCGATGTCATCGCCGAAGAACTCAACCGCCTGCAAGCCGGCCTGCTGGACCTGGCCGAGCGTGAGGCCGACACCATCATGCCCGGCTTCACCCACCTGCAGACTGCCCAGCCGGTCACCTTCGGCCATCACCTGCTGGCCTGGTACGAGATGTTGGTCCGCGATGGTGAGCGCCTGCAGGACTGCCGCAAGCGCGTCAACGTGATGCCCCTGGGCGCCGCAGCCCTGGCCGGCACCACCTATCCCATCGACCGGGACATGACCGCCCGGCTGCTGGGCTTTGATCGGCCCACCGAGAACAGTCTGGATTCGGTCAGTGACCGGGACTTCGCCATCGAGTTCTGCAGTTTCGCGGCGCTGCTGATGACCCACCTGTCCCGCTTCAGCGAGGAATTGGTGCTGTGGACCTCCGCCCAGTTCGATTTCATCGATCTGCCGGACCGCTTCTGCACCGGTTCGTCCATCATGCCCCAGAAGAAGAACCCGGATGTGCCGGAGCTGGTGCGCGGCAAAACCGGCCGGGTCAACGGTCACCTGATCAGCCTGCTGACCCTGATGAAGAGCCAGCCGCTGGCCTACAACAAGGACAACCAGGAAGACAAGGAGCCACTGTTCGATACCGTCGACACCATCAAGGGATGCCTGAAGGCCTACGCCGACATGATTCCGGCAATCCGGGCCAAGGCGGACAATATGCGGGTGGCGGCCAAACGCGGTTTCTCCACCGCCACTGACCTGGCGGATTACCTGGTCAAGAAAGGTGTGCCGTTCCGGGATGCCCACGAAATCGTTGGCAAGTCGGTGGCCTTTGGTGTGGCGGAAGGGCGGGACCTGTCGGAGATGACCCTGGAAGAGTTGCGGCAGTTCTCGGACGTGATCGGCGAGGACGTGTTCGATGTGCTCACCCTCGAGGGCTCGGTCCAGGCCCGTAATCATCTGGGCGGCACGGCGCCGGAACAGGTGCGTGCCGCCGTCGCCCGGGCCCGCAAGTTGCTGGGCTGACGGGGGATATCCGGCGCCCGGCTCAGCTGCCCGGGTGTCCGGATGAAAGGCCGACCACCGCCGGTGTCAGGTCCTCCAGTGGCCGGGGATCTTCCAGGTGGGAGCCCTGGCCGAAATGAATCCCTAGGGTTCGCACTCGGCGCAAGGTGTAGTCGCTTTCAATGTGGGTGGCGACCGTGGTTTTACCCGCCGCCTCGGCAATCCGGTGCAAGGCTTCCACCATGACCTGTTGCACCGGATCCTCCTCCAGTTTTTCCATCATTCGGCGGTCCAGCTTGATGATGTCCACAGGCAGTTTTGCCGCCAGACTGTAGCTTTCCACCGAGGCGCCTGCTCCTTCCAGTGCCACCCGGCAGCCAATCTTGTGCAGGGCATCGCACAGGATGGCAACGTCGTCCGGGTACTGGGTAGCGTGCTCCTCGCGGATTTCCAGGCAAAAATATTCCGGCGAGAACGGTGAGTTGGCCAGTTCGCCTTCCAGGAAGTCCGGAAAGGTGTCATCGAGCACGCTGGTGATGGACAGGTTGAAGCCGCAATACTTGATGCGCGGCTCCAGCAACTTGTGTTGCGACAGCCAGTCAAGGGTCTGGCGGATCACCTGGCGGTCCAGGCGCTTGGCCAGGTCAAAGCGTTCGGTGACCGGCAGGAACTGGTCCGGCTGGAGCTGGATCTGGCCATCCCGGAGTGCCGGGATGCGGCACAGGATCTCGATATGGTCGCCCCAGGTCGCGCTGGCGACAGGTTTCAGCGCCTGGTATTCCAGTAGCAGCCGGTCATTGTCGAGGGCTTCGCGAATCTGTTCGAGTCGTTGGGCAATCAGGTTCTCATCGATGCTGGAGGCAATCGCCCGGGCGGTGTGAATCCGGTTGCGTCCGGAGGTCTTGGCGGTGTGGCACAGGTCCGCCGCCTGGGTCAGTAGTTTTTCCGGATCCCCGGGAAATTCTTTCTCCATCACCAGCAGTCCGCCGCTGACGGTGGTCTGCAGTTTGTTGCCCTGCCATTCGAAGACAAAGCCGCGAACCAGCTCCCGGATATCGTCGGCAATCTTGCGGGCCCGGGGCTCGGGGCAGTTCTCGATCAGCAATACAAAGGTATCGCCGGATAACCGGGCCAGGGCATCCCGTTGCCGTATCCGCACCCCCAGGTTGCCGGCCAGCTCCCTCAGGTAGCGGTCACAGGTGCCACTGCCAGCGCTTTCGTTGAAGCGGTTGAAATCGTCCAGATCCAGGTACAGCAGACTGTCGATGCTGTCCCGGTGGGTTTTCTGCTCCAGGGTCCGGAGCAGGCGGGCCAGGAATTCCCGGCGGTTCATCAGGCCGGTGACCGGGTCACGGCGGATCCGGTCACCGGCTTCACTCTGGCTGATCCGGGTGTGGGTGTTGCGGCCAACATGAACGGCGCCGAGGATGTCGCCCTGGGCGCTGGTCAGGCGCTGGTAGTGGAATTCGTGGATCGGCAGCTCGCGATTCTGGTGGGCCAGGGGCATCTCCACCACGAAGCTGCCCCGCTCGAACGCCCGTTGCCAGAGCCGCTCGATCAACCGGCGTTCGTTCGGGTGCTCCCGGAGCAGTTCTCGGAGATTGTCACCGGCGGCAGGTGTCTTGCCGAAGGTCTGGGCAAACTGGCTGGCGTAGGACTGGTTGCAGTGCAGGAGGGTCAGCCGGGTGTCCACCGCCGCCACCAGGTCGGGGGTTGCCTGACCGGTGGCTTCCAGCAGCCGATGGCAATGGTCCAGGGCCCTTTCCTGTTCCATGATCGCGGTGCGATCCACCAGGGTGCCCACCAGGCGGTGGATGCGCCCACCCTTGCGCAGCGCCCGGCCATCCAGGGTCATGCGGCACTGCTTCTGCCGTGCTGTCAGCACGTTCAGTTCCAGGGAAAACGGCTGGCCGGTGCGCATGCAACGCCGGAACAGGGCCCGCACTCTGGACTGGCCCGCCTGGCAGTAGAACAGCGCCTGATCCGGCGTGATGTCCAGGCCCGGCCGAAGCTCCAGCAACTGGTAGATGCCTTCACTCCACGTCATCTCGTTGCTGGTGATGTCCAGTTCCCAGAGTCCGAACCGGGCGAGGTTTTCAGCGGATTTGAGCAGGCAGGGATCGACGCGGGCGGCATCGGCCAGGGCAATGGTGGCCCGGGCCGCCTGGTCGGAGTCGTGGATGGCCTGTTTGAGGCTGAGCTGGGCGGTAAAGAAAAAGCCGTCCCGGTGCCGGAAGGTCACCAGGATGTGCTGCCCGCCCTCGATCTGATGGCGGTTCACCGGTGCAAACGGATCGTCCTGGCGGGACGCCAGGATGCGATGGACCGGCTGCCCCACCAGCTCCCCGGCCTCGTACCCCAGGACGGCTTCGGACTGGTGATCAACCTGCACCACGGTGCCTTCGTCGTCGATTCTCAGCAGCGTCTGGCGACCATCCTGTGGTGTCTGGTCTGGCCGGTAGCGGCGAATCACGAATTCTTTCACGTGCGGGTAGCCTCAGGTGTCGGACAGTGGCTCCATGATACTGATACTGCCATGGAAAAGAAGCTCCGGGTCCGCTGCGGTGTCTCGCCCGCTGCCATGGGTGTCAGGTATACTGCGCCAAAGCAACTTTCCGGGGGCGCCCATGCCTTTTCGACTTTTTGCGATCTTCAGCCTCGTGTTTACCCTGTTGCTGGCAGGCTGTGGCCAGAAGGGCCCGTTGTACCGCGACCAGGGTGGAGCCACGGCCAGCGAGGCAGTCCGGGCCGTGACCGACGGCCAGGCCGAGGAAGACCGTGAACAGAGTGATAACTGAGCAATCGCGTGCCCGCTTAACGAATCAGGACATTCATGGACCACTTCAACTACCGTAACGGCGAGCTCTACGCCGAAGACGTCCCTGTCTCCGACATTGCCGCGCGCTTCGGCACGCCGGCCTACATCTATTCCCGGGCCACCCTTGAGCGCCATTACCGGGCCTATGACGACGCCCTGAAGGGCCGTCCGCACCTGGTGTGCTATGCGGTCAAGGCCAACAGCAACCTGGCGGTACTGAATGTGCTCGCCCGCCTGGGTGCCGGCTTCGATATCGTGTCAGCAGGGGAGCTGGAGCGGGTGCTCCGGGCCGGCGGCGAGGCCGGCAAGGTGGTGTTCTCCGGCGTCGGCAAGCAGGAGTGGGAAATGAAGCGTGCCCTGGAAGCGGGGGTACGTTGCTTCAACGTGGAGTCAGACACCGAACTGGACCGCCTGAACCAGGTGGCCGGCGAGCTGGGGGTTAAGGCCCCGATCTCTTTGCGGGTCAACCCCGATGTCGATGCCGGGACCCATCCCTACATTTCCACCGGTCTGAAAGAGAACAAGTTCGGCATCGATATCGCCGAGGCGCCACAGGTCTATGCCCGGGCCGCGGCCCTTCCGAACCTGGAAATCCATGGCGTGGATTGTCATATCGGGTCCCAGCTGACTTCGGTATCGCCGTTCCTGGATGCCCTGGACCGGGTGCTGGCGCTGATCGATACCCTGGCGGAGCAGGGTATCCGGATCCGCCATCTGGACATGGGCGGCGGCCTGGGGGTGACCTATGACCAGGAGCAACCTCCACAGCCGTCAGACTATGTGAAGGCCCTGGCGGAACGCCTGGGTGATCGTAACCTGGAGCTGATCCTCGAGCCGGGGCGCTCGATCGCCGCCAACGCCGGGATCCTGGTGACCCGTGTTGAATTCCTGAAGTGCACCGAACACCGCAATTTCGCCATCATCGATGCCGCCATGAACGACCTGATTCGTCCGGCCCTGTACAGCGCCTGGCAATCCATCATTCCGGTCCGGCCGCACCAGGACGGCGAAGAGAAAGCCTGGGACCTGGTGGGGCCGGTGTGCGAGACCGGAGATTTCCTGGGCAAGGACCGTCATCTGCGCCTGCAAGCGGGAGACTTGCTGGCGGTTCGCTCCGCCGGCGCCTATGGTTTCGTCATGAGCTCCAATTACAACACCCGCAACCGTCCCCCCGAACTGATGGTGGACGGGGACCAGGTTCACGTGGTGCGCCGCCGGGAAACCCTGGAGGATCAGCTCGCCCCTGAAAGTTGTCTGCCGGAATGATCAGGGAGCAGGAGATGAGTCAGCAGCGACGCAGCCAGGGTCCGACACTCCGGTTCACCAAGATGCATGGTCTGGGCAACGACTTCATGGTAGTGGATGCCATCAGCCAGCCCTTCCGGTTGCGCCCGGAGATGATCCGGGAGCTGGCGGACCGGAATTTCGGTATCGGCTTCGATCAGTTGCTGGTGGTTGAGCCACCCGGCCTGCCGGACGTGGATTTCCGTTACCGCATTTTCAATGCCGACGGCTCGGAAGTGGAGCAGTGTGGCAACGGTGCCCGCTGCTTCGCCCGGTTCGTGCGGGACCAGCGCCTGACCAACAAAAAGGTCATCCGGGTCCAGACCGCCGGGGGTGTGATCGAGCTGCGGGTCGGGAAGGACGGCATGGTCATGGTCAATATGGGCGTGCCCGAACTCAATCCGCCGGCAATCCCGTTTGCCGCCGACTGTCGCAAGGATGTTTACACCGTGGATGTGGATGGTCAGACAGTCGAGCTCAGTGCGGTCTCCATGGGTAATCCCCACGGCGTGCTGGTGGTGGATGACGTCGACACGGCGCCGGTGGAAACCCTGGGGCCGTTACTGGAACGCCACCCCCGGTTTCCGGCCAGGGCCAACATCGGGTTCCTGCAGATCCTCGACCGTGGCCATGCCCGTTTGCGGGTGTTCGAACGGGGCTCCGGCGAGACCCTGGCCTGCGGCAGCGGTGCCTGTGCCGCCGTAGTGGCCGGCAATATTCGCGGCTTGCTCGACCAGCGGGTGGAAGTGGAGCTGCGCGGTGGCAAGCTGGTCATCGAATGGCAGGGTGAGGGGGCGCCTGTTATGATGGAAGGCCCTGCGACTACAGTGTTTGAAGGGCAGTTGCGACTGCCAGGTGACAACCATACCCGCCGCCGCAAGAGCGGTCGTTCCAACAGACAACGGTCCTGACAGCCCGGGAGAACGCGATGACAGAGCAGACGGTCCGCAAGAAGGCCGAAGACCTCACGCCAGAACAGGTGGCCGACTACCTGAGGGCCAATCCTGACTTCTTTGTTGAACAGGATGAGCTGTTGCGCAGCCTGACCCTGCCCCACGACAGCGGGCGCGCCATCTCCCTGGTGGAGCGGCAGGTGCATCTGTTCCGTGAGCAGCGCGATACCCTGCGCCGGGAACTGGTTGAACTGGTTTCTATCGCCCGTCATAACGACCGACTGTTCGAGAAAAGCAAGCGGCTGCTGATGCAGGTGATCGAGGCCCGCACCCTCAACGACATGGCCGCGGCCATCGATGACTCCATCCGGGGTGATTTCGGCCTGGATGCCGCCTCGGTCCTGCTGTTCACCGATCAGGACCTGCCGGAAGCGTCCCAGGGTGCTTTGCACGTGGTCGGTCCGGAGCTGGCCCGGGAGCGGCTCGGGATGTTGCTGGACGGCGAGCGGGCGGTCTGTGGCCAGTTCCGGGAGAGCGAGCGGGAGTTCCTGTTCCCGGACCGGCAAGAGCCGATTGCCTCGGTTGCCCTGGTGCCCCTGCGTCGGGAGGAACTGGTGGGCGTGTTTGCGGTGGGAAGCTGCCAGCCGGGCTACTTTGATCAGAGCATGGGGTCGTTGTTCCTGAGTTACATCAGCGACACCCTGAGCCGTCTGCTTCCTCCCATGATCCAGCGCCACACCGGCGGTGCGCCGGTGGCCGATATCAGCGCGGAGTCCCGATAGCGTGTCAGCGGGGGCCGTCGCCACGATGTTGCCCGATTCCCTGCAGGAACCGCTGGCCCGGTTCGTTCGCCACCTGGCCTCCGAGAAGCGCCATTCGCCGCGTACCTGTGACAGTTACGAGCGGGATCTGAACCGGCTGGCGTTCTGGCTGGCGGAGTCCGGCCGTGACCAGTGGCGGTTGCTGCTCAGCCATGACCTGCGCCGTTATGTGGCCGTCCTCAGCCGGCAAGGGTTGAGCGGTCGCAGCATCGCCCGCCATCTTTCGGCCATTCGCCGGTTCTACAACTTCCTGCTGCGGGAACGGCTGGTGACGGACAATCCGGCGGTGGATGTCCGTGCCCCCAAAAGCGGCCGCCGTTTGCCCCGGGTGGCAGACGTGGACCAGCTCAGCCAGTTGCTCGATGCCAGTCCTGATGACCCTCTCGAGGTGCGGGATCTGTGCATGTTCGAGCTGATGTATTCCTCCGGTTTGCGGCTGTCGGAACTGGCGGATCTGAATCTGGAGGCGCTGGATCTGCGAGCCGGGGAAGTGCGCGTAATCGGTAAGGGCAACAAGGAACGGGTTCTGCCGGTGGGACGCAAGGCCGTGGACGCCATCCGGGCCTGGTTGGCGGTGCGACCGGAGCTGGCGCCGGAAGGTGAGAAGGCAGTCTTCGTCAGTCGTCGTGGGGACCGGCTCAGCCGTCGCAGTATCCAGTCGCGGCTGGGGCGCTGGGGTATTACCCGGGGCGCTGACCAGAAACTGCATCCCCATCTGTTACGGCATTCCTTCGCCAGTCATATGCTGGAGTCCAGTGGCGATCTGAGGGCGGTCCAGGAACTGCTGGGCCATGCCGATATCGCCACCACCCAGGTCTATACCCACCTTGATTTCCAGCATCTGGCGCGGGTCTATGACCAGAGTCATCCTCGGGCCCGGCGCAACAAATCCGGACCCGGTCCCGACGATCAGTGACGCATCATTGCGTCCAGCTCGTCGATGATTTCTGCCCAGTCACTGTCCTCTTCCAGCCCTTCTTCCAGGAAGTGGGACTGGCTTTCCGACCAGAACGGAGCGTCCTGCAGGGCAATCTCCCGCGGGAGCGGGGAATGCCTGGCGACAAAGTCCTCGATGCTCTTGTCATCGGAGGCCAGGCCGAGTTGCTCGAACAGGGTGCTCAGGGAATGTTTACTGGTGTCCATGGAGTACTGTCTCCTGGTTGAGGGTGTCTGAATGAAATCGCCAACGTTTGCAGGTATTGTTCACTGAACTTTAGCGAATCCCGGGAGGATATCCAGTGAAGGTCGTCCTTCGCTCCCTGTTACTATGCAGCCTGTTCGGCCTGTTTCAATCCCCCGTCCTGGCGGATCCTCCCCAGCCCTCGCCAGCGCCGGTGCTCGGCCAGTCTGACCTGGAGTGGCTGCAGCAGCAGGAACGGTTTGTGGTGGGCGTCCGGGGCGGGCAGGTGCCGCTGGTTTTCGATACCGGTGACGGCGTGCTGGCCGGAACCTACATCGACTATCTGGCTCGCCTGTCCGACAAGCTGGGTGTGCCGGTGGATCCGGTGGTCCTGGGTGACAGTGAACAACCCGACGCTGTCCCGCCGGAGACCGATGCGTTGCTGACCACCCATGCACCGGGAGTCCGCATTTCTGGTGGCCAGCGGATGACCAAACCACTGATGACGCTGACCTACGGGCTGTTTGTCAGTGCCGGTGACGCCGCCATCCAGTCCCTTGGGGATCTGGAGGGTGGGCAGGTCGCCATCATCGACGGCGACACCAACCAGTATGCGATGCTCGAACCGGTGGAAGAGTTTCAGCCAGTGCCGGTGAACGGGATCGGTGAGGCGGTCAGTGCCGTGCTCTCCGGTCAGGCACAGGCGTTTGTCGGGCCGGTGCCGGTGGTGTCGGACTATCTGCAGTCGGCGATGATTAACGGCATCGGCCTGGCCAGGCTGCTTGATGACAAGCAGGTGGATGTGACGCTCCAGGTGCCGGCAAAGCAGGATCGCCTGTTCCGGGTGCTCGACAGCGCAATTGCCGCCATCAGCCACAATGAGCACCGCTTGATCCGTCAATCCTGGCTGCAGGCGGATGTGCCGTCCATGGAGCGCAGTGGCGTCGAGCTGTCAGCCACCGATCTGGATTGGCTCAAACGCAATCCCAACCTCCGGGTGGCCTTCCGCTCGGACTGGCCGCCGTTCGAGTATGAGCAGGACGAAAGACCCACCGGTCTGGTGGCAGACCTGGTGACCCGGCTGGAAACCGAGCTGGGCATCCGCTTCAGCCGAAGCCTGGTCGAGGACCGCTCCCGGGCAGAACAGCAGCTGGTGGAGGGCGAGGTGGACATCCTGCCCGGCCTGTCCAGAACGCCCCGTACCGAAAACGAATACCTGTTTACCCGCGCCTATCTGAATGTGCCCATTGCCCTGGTGATCCGCGATGACGGCCGGTTTATCGGTGATCTCCGGGAGTTGCGGGGTGAGCGTGTGGGTGTCGTCAATCGCCATGCCGCCCACGACTATCTGCTGATCAACCACCCCAATCTGGACCTGTATCCCATGGGGGATGTGGAGGAGGGGCTGCTGGCGCTCTCCAATGGCGATCTGGATGTCATGGTGACCCACATCCCGGCGGTCAGCTACACGGTCGCACGCCTGGGATTGTCCAATCTGAGGATCACCAGTATTACACCCTACCAGTACGATCTCAGACTGGCGGTGCGCAAGGACAACCCGGAGCTGCACCGGATCCTGAACAAGGGCCTGTCAAACCTGGAGGCGTCGGAAACCGAGTCCATCTATAACCGCTGGATTCACCTGGATATCGAACAGGAAACCGACTACACCGTCGTACGCCGCGTGGTGCTGATCGCCATCGTGGTGGTGCTGATCTTCCTGTACTGGAACCGGAAGCTGTCCCGGGAAGTGGACGAACGGATCCGCTCGGAGAATGCGTTGCGCCGCAGTGAGGACGAGCTGCGCGCGGCCAAGCTCGAGGCCGAGCGACTGGCCCGGGAGGCCGAGGCGGCAAGCCGCGCCAAGAGCGAGTTTCTGGCCAACATGTCCCATGAGATCCGGACCCCGATGAATGCCGTGATCGGTTACAGCGACCTGCTCAGCAACAGCGTGACCGATCCCCAGCAGCGCAGTTACCTGGACGCCATCCGTGCCGGCAGCCGCAGCCTGCTGATGCTGATCAATGACATCCTGGACCTGTCCCGGATCGAAGCCGGCAAGATGCGCCTGGATTATTCGGCGGTATCGGTGCGTCGTCTGCTGAGCGATGTCCGGCATATTTTCGATCTTCGCGCCCGCGATCAGGGCATTACCCTGGAAGTGAGCGTGGATTCGAGAATGCCCGCGGCCATGATGCTGGACGAGACCCGGTTGCGCCAGGTCCTGTTCAACCTGGTGGGCAACGCCATCAAGTTCACCCACGAAGGGGGCGTGACTGTCCGCGCCACGGCAAAACCGCTGAAAAATACTCTGGATGAGCATGGCAAAGCAACGGACCGCCAGTTCTATCAACTGGTAGTCACGGTTAGTGATACCGGGATCGGAATAGCTCCGGACCAGCTCGACCGGATCTTCGATGCCTTCGAACAGCAGGAAGGTCAGAATACCCGGCGTTATGGCGGCACCGGCCTGGGGCTGGCGATCAGCCGCAAGTTGGCGCGCATGATGGGTGGGGAGTTGGCGGTGGAAAGCGAACCCGGCGCGGGCTCGGTATTCACGGTGACCTTGCCGAAAGTGGAGGCGACAGTGGAGCAGGCCGAGGAGGATGGTGAGCCGAAAGAAGAGGAACGTCTGCTGGCCCAGACCCTGAGCATGCAGGAGCGCGGCTGGTTGCGAGAGCAGCTGGCCCGGGACTTTGGCGATGAGTGGAAAGCGGTCCGCGAGAGTGGCGACCCGGAACAGATGAAGGATTTTGCCCGGCGGGTCGTGGCCTGGGGGCAACGGCACCGGTCACCGTCGGTCACCCGCTACGGTGAGAAACTGCTCGCGGATGTGGAAGCGTTCAATCTGGATGCAGTGAACAGTGCGCTGGAGTCATTTCCGAAGCTGCTGGGGCGGCAGGGCTGACCTGCCGCTGGTTACAGGCAGTCGAACTGGGAGCGCCGGTCAAAGGCTACAGAGACCATGTCGTAGCCGGATTCGGACAGGTTGCGGATCAGGTCGCGATCCTTCAGCAGGGTCATACAGACCTTGTGGACGCTGGCCTGCAGCTGCTCGGTGGGCGGTTCACCCGCTGCGAAGCGGAAATCCACAATCAGGTATTTGCGATCCACCGTTGCCGCCACCGGAATATCCTCTCGGATGATGCTTTCATAGCCGATGTAGGTGGCCTGTTGCTGGGGGAAGACCTGGCTCATCAGCACGTCAATGTTCTCGGCGTGCGCCACTGGCGCTGCCAGGAGGAGGCCGGCGATGACGGTGTGGGAAAAGGTTCGAAGGCTCATGTGTCCACTCCCTGGTTTCCTTATGGGTAGTGTAACAAAGTGTAACATCTCGTTACAGGCCATTATTGCAGAGTGTGGCGCCATTTACGCCGGCGGCGGCAAAAGTTTTTCAATTGTTTGCAGTCCGGATACAGTCAGTCCGGGCTGCCCCGGGCGAGCGGATCAACTATTCTTTCAAGAGCGAAAACGGTAGGGAGAGAGCCATGTTTCAGCTGGTATTCAAAGGTGAGTGTGTTGCAGGAACCGATGAGCAGACGGCAAGAAATAACGCCCGGGCCCTGTTCAAGGCCTCTGTCGAACAGGTCGAACGGATGTTCAGCGGTCAGCCGGTGGTGATACGCAACAAACTCGAGGAGGCCCAGGCCGAGAAGTACCGGGCGGTGCTGAAAAAGCATGGCATGGTGGCCTATGTGCAGCCCATGCCCGGTGCCCGGCCCGTGCCGGAGTCATCCCGTTCCGGGGCGGAGGCTCCGGTGCGCAACGAACCGGCACCCAAACCGGCCGCAAGCGCCCCTGCGCCGGCCAGAGGTGGCGCAACTCCGAAGGTGGAGCCGGGGGACCGGTTGCCGGTGGCCGGGGAGAAGGTGGATGCCATCCTTGCTGGCAGTGGGCTGAACCTGGATCCCGCCGGGGTGACCCTGGTGGAGCATCAGGAGGCCGAGGCACCCATGTTCGAGCACCTGGATGACTGGACCCTCGCGCCGGCGGGTTCGGACCTCGGGGTGGAGCGGGAGCTGCCGCCACCCATGGTCCCGGATGTCTCGCACCTGTCCCTGGTGGACGAGGATGACAAGGACAAGCGTTGAGTGTATCCGGCGACAGGACCCGATCGTTGAAAACTCTGCTTATCCTGCTTCTGTGCCTGCTGGCGCCGGCATCCCTGCTGGCGCAAGAGCGCGAGCGTGCCCGGGTGGGTCTGGTGCTCAGCGGTGGCGGGGCCAAGGGTATGGCCCATGTCGGGGTGCTCCGGGTGCTGGAGGAGATGAACATTCCGGTGGATGTGGTGGTTGGCACCAGCGCCGGTTCGGCCGTCGGTGCCCTTTATGCCTCCGGCATGCCGGTGGCCCGGATTGAAGAACGCTTCATTGAAATGGACTGGCTGTCCAGTTTTCGGGACGACCCCGGCCGGGTCTACAAACCGATCCGGCGCAAACAGGATGACTGGCGGTTTCCGGTGCTGCCCGGTCTTGGTGTCCGTGCCGACGGACTGCATGTCGGGGGGGGAATTGTCGCCGGCCAGAATCTGGGGTTCATTCTCAACGAACTGACCCGGAATGCCGCTCTGGTGGAAGACTTTGACCGGCTGGCGATTCCGTTCCGGGCGGTGGCGACCGACCTGGCCACGGGGGAGCAGGTGGTCATCGGCCGCGGCAACCTCGCCGAGGCGGTCCGGGCGAGCATGAGCATACCGGGAGTCTATGCCCCGGTGGAGCTGGACGGCCGCCTGCTGGTGGATGGGGGCGTCGCCAACAACCTGCCGGTGAGTGTGGCCAGGGAGATGGGGGCGGACGTGATCATCGCCGTGGATATCACCGATCCACTTATGGACACCGATGACCTGCGGGAGGCCTTTTCCGTGGTGGGTCAGCTCACCACCCTGCTGACCCGCCGCAACACGGAACAGCAACTGGATCTGCTTGGTGAGCGGGACATCCTGATCCGGCCGGATCTGCGAGGGCACACCTCGGCGGACTTCTACCAGGCGCCGCTGCTGTTCGAACTGGGCGCGACCGCGGCCCGCAACCATGCCAGTGAGCTCAGACCGTTACAGGTTTCACGCACCGACTGGACCGGCTACAAGGCGCGGATGGCCACGAGGGCGTTCAGTGCCGGCCCGATTGCCCGCATCGAGATCGAGAGCAGTCGACGGCTGGCCCGGGATTTCCTGCGGGAAAGGATTCGCCAGCCCGTTGGTGAACCCCTGGATGTCCCGGCCCTGGAGGAGGATCTCAAGCGCATCTACGGTCTTGGCTATTACGAAACCGTTTCCTACTCGCTGTCTCCTTCTCCGGATGGCACGGTGCTGGTAATCCAGCCCCGGGAAAAGACCTGGGGGCCAAATTACCTGTCCTTCGGGCTTGGCTACGAGGACAACTTCGACGGCGAAACCCGTTTCAATATCGCCTCCGCACTGCGCATGACCGAGCTCAACCGGCTCGGGGGCGAATGGCATACCGGCCTGCAACTGGGGACCGAACCCTGGGTCCGGACCCAGTGGTATCAGCCCCTGGACTATGGCTATGACCGGTTTCTGGTGTTGGGTGGCGAATATTCCCGGGACAACTTCGGCGTCTATGACGAGGCCGGACGGCAGATCGCCGAGGTGGACGTAACCTTCCGATCCGCGGATCTGGCCCTGGGGATGGAACTGGGCGGTGATGCCGAGGCGCGACTTACCTACACCCGCGGCTATGCCACGGTGGACGAGGAAGTGGGGGAGCCGGTCGCCCCGGATGACGCTATCCATCAGGGCAACGTCACACTGCGACTGGTCCATGATTCCGTGAACGATTCGTTTTTCCCGACCGCCGGGGCTTTTGCCGGCGTCAAGGCACGGTTTGAACGGGAAGATCTGGGGTCGGACCGGCATTTTGACTCGGTGACCACGCTGCTCCTGGGTACCGGAAGCTGGCAGGGGTTGACCCTGACGGGCCTGTTGTTTGCAGAGGATGTGACCCGGGGCGAGGCCGGGGTTGAGAACCATGTCCGGCTGGGTGGCTTCCGGCGCCTGTCAGCGTTTGCCCCGGGCCAGATCACCGGTGAGAGCGCCGCCATGGCTTCTGCCTACGCCAGCCAGAGTTTTGGCGGGCCGCTGATGCCCTGGTTTGCCGGTGTCGGGTTCGAGGCGGGCAACGCCTGGGATTCCCTGAGTGATGCCAGCTGGGACGGTTCGGTCCGGTCCTGGAGCCTGTTTGCCGGGGTGGATACCTTCCTCGGGCCGGTTCAGCTGGCGGGTGCCTACAACAACCAGGACAACTGGAGCGCCTACCTCAACATAGGGTTCTCCTTCACTCAGCTGTTCTATTGAGGCAGTCGGTCAGCTTCGCTGTTCATTCCCGGCAATGGCGTACAGTACCTGCTGGCACTGTTGCAGGGCAAAACGGTGGAGGATGCCGGCAAGGCGTTCCTCGTCGCGGTCCCAGATCGCGCTGATGGATTCTTCCATGTTGGCGAGATTGTCCTCCAGAACCTGCCTGCCGCCATACTGGAAGGCAACGAAGGCGCAACGCCGGGCCGAGGGCCAGAGGTCATCAATGGCGTTCACGATGAAGTAGTTGTCGGCGTAGACCAGTGAGGCCTTGGTGTATTCGATGCCCAGCTCGAGAAACTTCATCAGGTCGTTGTTCTGGTAACAGGCCTTCATCTGCCGGTGCAGGGATTCGAGCCGCTCCATGTCCGACGGCTGCCACTGGCGCACCAGTTTCCTTCCCGTGTGGGTGAGATAGAGCTCCAGGGTCTCGTACAGGCTGCGCACGAAATAATCGTCGAGGGTCGTGACGAACGCGCCCTTGCGCGGGACGTTGCGCACCAGGTGCCGCTTTTCCAGCAGAAGCAATCCTTCCCTTACCGATCCGTGGCTGACGTCCAGCTCTTTGGCCATGGCGCCTTCGTAGATGCGTTCGCCCGAGCGAAGCTGGCCAAAAACGATCAGGTTTTCGATGTGGCGGGCGACCTGTTCGGTCAGGGTCTCACGGGGCTTGAAAGCGTTCATGTCGGATTATGGCTACTGCATGGAATTGGAATTGTCCGCATATTCGCACATTCCGGTGGCCCCGAGCCAGTCTGGGGTCGGCGTTACAGCAGGGGGGCGCTCAGGCGGATGGCCCGGCAGGTCAGCCGGAACAGGATCGAGCGGTCCCGGTAGTCCCGCTCGGTCATCAGCCGGCAACTTTTCAGATCCTCCTCCAGCATCTGCTCGACGTCGGACACGAACTGCCGGTCGGTGTTGATGGCGGTGATCTCGAAGTTCAGGCGCATGGAGCGGTTGTCCAGGTTGGCGGTACCCACGGCGGCATAGCGGTCATCCACAAGGACCACCTTCTGGTGCATGAAACCCGGCTGATAACGATAGATGCCGATGCCGGCCTGGCTGGCCTGTACCAGGTAGGAATAGGCGGCAAGTTTGATCAGACGGTTGTCAGGGGTTTCCGGGATCAGGATGCGGACATCGACCCCCCGCAGCGCGGCAAGCTGCAGCGCATTCATGATCTGGAAATCCGGGACGAAGTAGGGCGAGGCAATCCAGATCCGGGACCGGGCATTGTTAATGCAGTTCAGGAAAAACAGGGTGCAGGTTTCCCAGCTATCGGCCGGTCCGGTGGGCAGGATCAGCACTTCCTGGTCGCCCGGGGTGTGCTCGCCGGCGCTCCAGTCCAGGTTGGGCAGCTCGTCACTGGCCCAGTTCCAGTCTTCCAGCCAGGCCAGCTGGAGGCCGCTTACCGCCGGGCCTTCGATCCGGCAGTGGGTGTCCCGGAGGGGATCCTGGTTCATGGCGGTCCCGAGGTATTCATCACCCAGGTTGATTCCCCCCACGAAACCGACCTTGCCGTCGCATACCAGCAACTTCCGGTGATTGCGGAAGTTAATCTGGAACCGGCGCCGGCGGATGTTGCCATTGCCGAACGAGGCGACGCGGGCTCCGGCCCGGGAAAGTTCCCGCAGATAGCGGCGGGGCAGAAAGGCGCTGCCGATGTCATCATACAGGAACCACACCTCCACGCCTTGTGCCAGCTTCCGTTCAAGGATCGATTTGATGCGCTGGCCGACCCGGTC
The DNA here is from genome assembly GCF_039523335.1 of Marinobacter szutsaonensis. Taxonomy (NCBI): domain Bacteria; kingdom Pseudomonadati; phylum Pseudomonadota; class Gammaproteobacteria; order Pseudomonadales; family Marinobacteraceae; genus Marinobacter; species Marinobacter szutsaonensis. The sequence goes on from NZ_BAAAFC010000001.1 coordinate 2,807,667, forward strand.
CGAGCGAACGATATAAAATTCGAGCAGGATGTAGTTGCAGGCATCCTCCATGGCTTCGAACAGGGCTTCGAAGGTTGCTTCGCCGTCGCGCAGCAGGGTGCATTGGTTGCCGTCGGTGAAGGGCTGACGGCCGAGTTTGCACAACACCTGCAATTCGTCCGGGAAACGGTCGTTGCCGGGAGCGGGAATGGACGTGGTTTGCTGTTCAAACCGATTGAGCAGGGCGGTCAGGGATTCGTCGCCCATCCGCCGGGCCTTGACGTAGCCACCGAAGCGGTTCCGGCCGATCAGCAGGAACAGGGGGACCGTAAGGTACGGCAGACCCAACAGGCCAATGATCCAGGCGATGGCGCCCTGGGATGTGCGGTAGGTCAACAGGATCCGGTAGATACAGGCCAGTGCCGCCAGGTACAGCAGGCCGACAGCGATGGCAATCAGCGGGAAGCCCTCCATCATGCCGTACTCCCGGAGTCCGTGGTACCGGCACCGGCACCGAGGTGTTCGGCCCGGTACTGGGCCGGCGCCTGGCCGGTCCAGCGCTTGAACGCCCGGCTGAAGGCGCTGAGTTCGGAAAAGCCAAGCAGGAATGCGATCTCGCCCAGGGCATACTGGTCGGCAGCGACATAACGCAGAGCCTTGTCCTTGCGCACCTCCTCCACCAGTTCGTGGAAGCTCAGCCCTTCCTTCTTGAGTTTACGGTAGAGGGTCTGGCGGCTCATGTGGCATTGGCGGGCCAGCGTATCGGCATCGATCCGGTCGGTCGCCATCTGCCTGGAAATCAGCCGGCGGATCTTGCGGCTGAACGAGCGGCGGGTCTGCAGCCGGGCGAGCAGGAAATTGACCTGGCGAAGAACCGCCGAATACACGTAGGGGTTGCGGTGAGGTATCGGGTGACTCAGATGCCGGCTGTCAAAGGCAACACGGGTGATGCCATGGCCGAAACTCACTGGGCCGCCCAGCAGGAGTTCGTATTCGCTGGCGTAGGACGGCTTTTCATGGGCGATCTCGGCCCATTCGGCCTGGAAACCGGGGTGGATGAAATGCCGGGTTCGGCTCATGGCAGCGGCCAGGGTCCGGTCCATGTCCTGGCGGCAGTAATGTTCCGGGGTATCCGGTTGCCAGGTCAGGATGGCGGTGTCGTCGCTCTGCTCGAAGGTGAGGATGACCGATTCGTTGATCAGCCGGTGCAGGCGGACATACTGGGTTACCGCCTCGCCCAGGGTGTCGCAGTTGAAAAACACGTGTCCCACCAGGCCCATGCGTTCCGGGTCGACCAGCTTGCCGGCATGGAGCCCGACACCGGGGTCCCCGGTGATCTGTTCGGCATACTCCCAAAGCCGGTAGTGTGCCTCGGCAGGCACCCTGCGATCGGGATCTTCGAGCTCACCGGTGCCCAGCCCGGTGATACGGGCGATCTGGCTCCGGTCCAGTACACCCTGGCGTTCCAGGTAGTGCACCAGCGCCAGCGTGCTGGAGGCGGCAACGCCGGGAGTCTGGGCTGTAGGGGTATCCGGGTGCGAGGAACTCACAACATTCCTTCTGAAAGTTAACAGGCTGTCATGGACACTGGTACAAAATGTCAAGCGTATGGGACAACTTGTCAACGGCCTCTGTGCCATACAACGATAGCATCATCCCATCAGGTTGGAGTAATCAATGCACACTTGATGGAGGTGTTGTATGGAACAGGAAATCTTTGTGCCCCATAGCGAGCAGGAACGCAAGAACGTGATTGCTCTCGCGGAATATCTGGACAGCATCTTCTACTGCTGATCAGACAGGCGTTCAGCCTATGACCTTAAGCCGGGTAACCCCCGGCTTTTTTTCGTCCCGACATTCGCCTGCCTTGCTCGCTGGGCTGGCAATGGTAATGTATCCGCTCCGAGAACAATCCTGTCCAATGCGGAGGCTGTCTGTCCATGAGTGTCGAGCTGAATCATCGAATTACCGGCGAAGGCAAACCCCTGATCCTGTTGCATGGCCTGTTCGGGTCACTGGAAAACCTCGGGGGGATCGCGCGCCGGCTGCAGGATGAATGGCAGATCCACGCCCTGGACGAACGCAATCACGGCAGCTCCCCGCATACCGAATCCATGGACTACCCCTCCATGGCCGAAGATGTTCTGGCCTACATGGATGCCCAGGGGCTGGATAAAGCCTCGATCCTGGGCCATTCCATGGGCGGCAAGGTAGCCATGCAGGTGGCTCTGATAGCGCCGGAACGGGTGGAGAAAGTGATCGTCGCCGATATCGCGCCGGTCAGCTACAAACCCCGTCATGACGCCATTCTCGAGGGGCTGAGAAGTCTCGACCTGTCCGCCGTGCGCTCCCGTCAGGACGCCGACAAACTGTTGGCGGAGTTCGTCGAGACCCCGGGCGTCCGGCAGTTCCTGCTGAAGAACCTGGAACGGGTGCCCAGCGAGGAGCAGACTGCCGACGGCCCCATGTTCCGGTGGCGGCTGAACCTGCCGGTGATCGATGCCTGTTATGAAAACCTGGCCAAAGCGCCGGAGGGGGACGGCCCCTTCAACGGTCCGGTCCTGTTCCTCAAGGGCGCGGAATCTGCCTACATCCAGGAAAAGCACCGGGAGCAGATCATGCAGCTGTTTCCGTCGGCCGAGCTGCGCATCATCCAGGACACAGGTCACTGGCTGCATGCCGAGAAAGCCGATACCTTTGCCGCCCTCTGCCGCCGCTTCCTCGAGACCGAAAACTGATTCGGGAGCTCTGTGACGCGGGCCGTTTTCATGGTCTGGGCCCCGTCTGCTATGGTTAGGCCATTGTCCTGGCGGGGAAATCGGAAAATAACAACGGGCGGACGCACTCTATGAAGTGGTTGTTGATCGGGTTGCTGGTGGTGTTTCTTTTGCTCGGCAGTTTTCTGCTGACGCCGTCGCCCATTGACAGCAAGGCCTGGGAACCGCCCTCGCCGCCACCATTGACCGGGATCCTGGCACCCAACGAACGGCTTCGGCTGGCGGACCTGCTGGCCCGGGGCCAGGTCTACGGCCCGGAAGACACCACGGTCGGGCCGGACGGCGTCCTCTACAGCGGTACCCAGGACGGGTTCATCGTCCGGGTCTTTCCGGACGGACGCGTTGAAAAGTGGCTCGAGACCGGCGGCCGGCCCCTGGGGATGGTGTTTGACCGCGAGGGCAACCTGATCGTTGCGGACGCCTGGAAAGGGTTGCTGTCCATTGCCCCGGACAAGACCGTGACCGTGCTGGCCCGGGAAGCCGGGGGCACGCCGTTCCGGTTTACCGACGATGTGGACATCGGTCCGGACGGCACCATCTATTTCACCGATGCCAGCTCACGTTTCCATCAGCCGGACTACCGGCTAGACCTGCTGGAGATGCGCCCCCACGGTCGCCTTCTGCGTTATTCACCCCGCACCGGCCGGGCCGAGGTCATGCTGGGTAACCTGCACTTTGCCAACGGCGTCGCTGTTTCGCCGGACGGAGACTTTGTTCTGGTCAACGAGACCTGGAAATACCGGATCCTGCGCTACTGGCTGCAAGGCCCTCGTGCCGGCCGGGCCGAAGTCTTTGCCGACAACCTGCCCGGATTCCCGGATAACCTGGCGGTGGATGAAGAAGGCCGATACTGGGTGGCGTTCCCCACACTGCGCAATGCCCAGGTCGATACCTTGCACCGCTCCCCCTGGCTCAAGGACCTGGTTGCCAAGCTGCCGGACAGCCTGAAACCGGCGCCCCGGGAATATGGCCTGGTGGTGGCCTTCGATAGGGACGGCAATCCCATTACCAGTCTGCACGATACCCGCGGCACTCACTTGCAGGAAATCACCTCGGTGAATCCCCACGACGGGGTTCTATACTTTGGTTCACTTCACAACGACCGTATCGGGCGGCTACCGTTGCACGCTATTCCGGGGCTCGGAGACACTGACGAATGACCGCCGAACAGAACATTGACTGGGATCTGCCGGATCCCTTCACCCTCGAGATTACCGTGCGCGAGGAGGACACCGATCGCCTCGGGCACGCCAACAACGTGGTTTACGTCCGCTGGCTGGAAGACGTCAGCTGGGCCCACATCGAGAGCCTGGGCATGACCTGGGAGCTGCATGAGGCCACCGGCAAGGCCATGGCCATCACCCGTACCGAGATTGATTACCTGGCGTCCGCCAACGCAGGGGACCGGCTCATTCTGGGTACCTGGCTGACCGGGTTTGACGGGCGCTTCCGCTCTTCCCGCCAGTTCCAGCTGGTGCGCCCGGCGGATGGCAAAACCCTGGTGCGGGCGGTTTCCACCCACGCCTGCGTCAACATGAAAACCCAGCGACCGTCCCGGGCACCGAAGGAGTTTGCCGAGATCCTGTCGGCGGCCTCGGTCAGCGGCGGCAAGGGCCTGGCTCCGGACTGAGCTTCCCCGGAGCCCGTTTTCTGCTAGTCTGAAAGCGTCTGCCTCAGTTAGCACCGATCATTACCACCGAAGTCTGGAGAGACCCATGGAATCCACGAACGAAAATAACATCGACACTTCCATGCGCCACGTGGTCTATGACCGTTTTGGTGAACGGGATGTCCTGCAGGTGGTCGAGAGCCCGGTGCCAGAGCCTGAAGATGGCCAGGTGCTGGTGCGGGTTCATGGCGCCGGCCTGAACCCCATTGACTGGAAGACCCGAAAGGGGCTGGGCTTTGCGGCGCGCCAGATCGAGAACTCGCTGCCCTGGACGCCCGGCTATGATGTGGCCGGTGAGGTGATAGCTGTGGGCGATGGAGTTACCACCCTGGCGCCGGGTGACCGGGTAATGGGCATGGTGGGGTTCCCGGCCGCCGGAGGAGGCTACGCCGAGTATGCCCTGGCCGCAGCCGATGAGCTGGCGATCGTGCCCGAGGAACTGGACCTGGTGACGGCCGGAGGTGTCCCCCTGGCGGCACTGACCGCCTGGCAGGGGCTGTTCGAAATGGGCAAGCTGGAATCCGGACAGAAGATCCTGATCCACGCCGGTGCCGGTGGTGTCGGCCATTTCGCGGTGCAGTTTGCCCTGGAGCGGGGTGCCCACGTGATTGCCACGGCCTCGGCACGAAACCGCGATTTCCTGGCAGAGTTGGGGGTTCATGAGGTGATCGATTACCACACCACCGACTTCGCCGACGAGTGCTACGGCCTGGACATGGTGCTGGACCTGATGGGCGGCGATGTGGGCAAGCGTTCACTGCACACCCTGGGTGAAAACGGTGTCCTGGTGACCATCCCGACGGTAACCGCGGACGAGATTATCCGCATCGCCGAAGAGATGGGGCTGCGGGCTCACGGCATGACCGTACGCCCGGATGTATTCCACCTGGAGGAGATTGCCGAGCTGATCGAGGACGGCGATGTGCGGGTGCACGTGGACGGCCGATTTACCCTCGATCAGGTGCGGGAAGCCCACGAAGCGCTTGAAGGTGGGCATGTCCGGGGCAAGTTGGTGCTGGACTGTCGCTGAGGGCTCTCTACCACCGCTGAGGGCTCTCTACCACCGCTGAGGGCTCTGGCCCTCAGTCCTGATCTTCCGGGTCCCCGGCCTCTTTGGCCGTCGCTTTTGCGGCTTTCCCGCCGTTGTTTTTCTCCTTGCGTTCCTTCTGCGGCTGCGGCGGTACCAGGCTGATCAGCACCCAGTCTTCCTCCGGTTTCAGGTCCTCCATCTTGCAGACCGGCGAGATGTAACCCTTGCTGTCGAACACGAACAATACCAGGGCCTGGCGCTGGTATTTCTCCAGGAAATCCTCGTAGCTGAATTCCTCGCTCAGCTGGGTGGTGCGCACCGTATAGCCCTGGCTGGCCAGGCTGGCCAGCTTGGCGTAGCTGACACCATCAAACAGGCCCCGGGTCATCTGGATCTTCTCTGCCGTCTGGTGGCGGGCCTTCTGGTCCTGATCTCCCTCGGCCAGGCTGAACACACAGTTCTTCCCGAACCAGTCGAGGAAATGGTACGTGGCCAGCGAATTCATGTGCTTGTAGGGAGAGATGACCAGCAGCTTGCCGATGCCGGTCAGGTCCAGGTGGGTCGAGGCGTGCTCGGACACCGGATTGCCGAAGTAGACCTGAAGGTTGTCCATCCGGGCCTGACGCACGTTCTCCCAGTTGGTGTCGGCCAGGGTGACCGGCACCTCATGTTTCTTCAGGGCCTGGGCAATCATTCGGGCGACATTGTTGGCACCCAGGATCAGGAAGCCGTACTCGGCCGGTTCCGCGACCTTGAGCAGCCGTGCCACAGGCCGTGCCGTCAGGCTCTGCAGGGTAACCGTGGCAATGATCAGCATGAACACCAGGGGCACCAGAGTGGCGGCGCTTTCGTAGCCGAGCTTCTCGAGCTGGAATGCGAACAGCGCCGAGACAGCGGCCGCCACGATGCCCCGGGGTGCGATCCAGCTCAGGAACAGTTTCTCCCGGAGGTTGAGGTCGGTGCCGATGGCCGACAGGAAGATGCTCAGGGGGCGGGCCACCAGCATCAGGGCGGCCAGGACCACCACCAGGGCCCAGCCCAGCTCTGCAATGGCGGCGAACTCAACCCGGGCCGCCAGGATGATGAACAGGGCGGAGATCAGCAGGACACTGAGGGATTCCTTGAACTCGAGGATGGCCTCGATCGGCACCCGCTTCATGTTGGCCATCCAGATGCCCATGATGGTCACCGTGAGCAGGCCGGACTCGTGGGCCAGTTCGTTGGAAATGGCGTAAACCCCGAGCATGAAGGTCAGGGTGCCGGCATTGTGCAGGTATTGGGGAATCCAGTGTTTGCGCAGCACCAGACCGTTCAGGTAACCGGCTGCCGCCCCGATCAGGAAACCCACCAGCAGCGTCTTGCCGAAGATATAGAGCGAGTGACTGAAGACATTGCCCTGGCCCCAGGAGACGATGCCCTCGAATACCAGTACCGCAAGCAGGGCGCCCACCGGATCGATGATGATGCCTTCCCAGCGCAGGATGTTGGCCAGCTTGGACTTCGGGCGGACCGATCTCAGCAGGGGAGCAATCACGGTGGGACCGGTAACAATGGAAATGGCCCCGAACAGCAGTGCAACCTCCCAGGACACCCCGAGGACCCAGCGTGCCACCAGGGTGCCGATCAGGCAGGTGACGATGGAGCCGACCGGCACCAGGTTGCGCACCATCTTGCCGTGGCCGCGAATCTCTTCGTAGCGCAGGGTCAGGCTGCCCTCGAACAGGATAATGGCCACCGCCAATGAAATCACCGGGAACAGCAGGTCCCCGAATACCTGCTCTGGTACCAGGAAGCCGAAAAGGGGACCCGCGGCGATACCGCCGGCCAGGAGGAACAGGATGGCCGGCATTCGTACCCGCCAGGCCAGCCACTGGCAGAACAGGGACAGGACGCCGATGCTGGCGAGAAGCATGACAGTGCTGAGAGGCATAGGTTTTCAGGTCCTTTGAATTACAGGTTGGCGCGCCTGGCAATACGGTTGAGCAGGCGCGACGCCGCAACAAATCCGAAACTGGCGGTCACCGGGCTGGCGGCCCCGAAGCCGGAGGCGCAGTCCAGCCGGACCGGGCCGTTGCTGGCCGGTTTCTGCAGGCACACTTCACCATCTCCCGCAGGATACGTGAGCTGCTCAAGTGAGTATACGGCCTCTATGCCAAATCGCCGCTTGGGGTTGCGGGAGAAACCGTATTCCCGCCGCAACAGGTTGCGGACCTTGGCAAGCAACGGGTCCTGGGTGGTTTTGGCAAGGTCTGCCACCTGGATTTGCGTGGGATCCATCTGGCCTCCGGCGCCGCCTGCACACACCAGTGGGATCTTGCGTCGCTGGCAGTGAGCGATCAGGGCAGCCTTGGCCTTGACGCTGTCGATGGCATCCACCACCCCGGTCATCTCGGGGGTAATCAGCTCGGCGGCATTCTTCGGGGTCAGGAAGCCAAAATGAACCCGTACCTCGGCATGGGGGTTGATGGTTCTGAGTCGATCGGCCATGGCATCGGTCTTGGTACGACCGTATTGGCCTTCCAGCGCATGCAGCTGCCGGTTGGTGTTGGACACGCAGATGTCGTCCATATCGATCAGTGTCAGGGTGCCGATACCACTGCGGGCCAGCGCCTCGGCCGCCCACGAACCGACACCGCCGAGGCCGACGATGGCAATGTGTGAATTCCGGAATGCGTCCAGGGCACGGCGGCCATAGAGCCGCTCGATTCCCCCGAAACGAAAAGCGTAATCGTCCGCGGACATTCAGCCTCCGTGACTAGCCGGCATTGCCGGCGCGAATCAAAGCATGCAATTGTAACCCAGGCAGTGGAGGGAGACGAAAAGCACGCACAAAAAAGCCACGCCCGAAGACGTGGCCTTGAGGAGGGGCCTATCGGGTCATCAGGCAGCCCAATGGTCATCGGAAAATGCCATCAGACTTTCCTTGCCGCTTTCGATGTCCCTGAGCAGCCAGTCGATTTCCGGCAGCAGCTTCTGGAAGTAGAAGCGCGCCGAGACCTGCTTGCCTTCGAGTAGTGGCTGGTTGCCCTCGCCACGGGCCAGTTGTTCGCCGGCGACACCGGCCATGCGTGACCACAGGTAACCGATCACGGTCAGGGCCATCAGTCGCAGGTAGGGTGTCGCGGCCGCACCTGCCTGCTCGGGATCCTTGGGAGCGTTGCTGGCAAGCCACAGAGTGGCCTGTTCCAATGCCTTGATCGCGCCTTTCAGTTCCTCGCGATGGGGGGCCTCCGGGTTGTCCTTGAGGTAGCCGGTCAGTGTGCCAAACAGGGTACGCACCAGCTGGCCACCCTTGAGTGACAGTTTGCGGCCCACCAGGTCCATGGCCTGGATGCCGTTGGTGCCTTCATAGATACGGGCGATGCGGCCGTCCCGGACTAGCTGCTCCAGCGGCCAGTCGGTGATGAAGCCGGAGCCACCGAGGACCTGCAAGCCGGTGTTGGCGTTGTTGAAGCCCTCGTCGGTCAGGAATGCCTTGACCACCGGCGTCAACAGCTGCACCAGATCATCGGCGGACTCACGCACGCCCGCATCCGGGTGCGCCACGGACAAATCGAGCTGGTGGCCGGTAAACAGGGCCAGGGCGCGCATGCCTTCGTTCAGCACTTTCTGGCGCATCAGCATGCGCCGCACATCGGGGTGCACAATGATCGGGTCGGCCGGGCCGTCAGGATTCTTCGGGCCGCTGAGCGAACGGCTCTGCAGGCGCTCCCGGGCAAAACCAAGGCTTTCCTGGTAGGCCATTTCCGCCAGACCAAGGCCCTGCATGCCGACCATCAGGCGGGCCTCGTTCATCATGGTGAACATGGCCCGCATGCCGTCATTGGGTTCGCCCACCAGCCAGCCTTTGGCGCCTTCAAAGTTCATCACGCAGGTGGCTGAGCCCTTGATGCCCATTTTGTGCTCCAGGCCGCCACAGAAGGCCGGGTTTCGCTCGCCGGAGTCCGGCAGGAATTTGGGTACCACGAACAGGGAAATGCCCTTGGTGGTATCCGGCGCGCCGGGCAGTTTGGCCAGAACCAGGTGCACGATGTTGTCGACCAGGTCGTGCTCGCCACCGGTGATCCAGATCTTGGTGCCTTCCAGGCTGTAGCTGCCGTCATTGTTGGGCGTGGCCCGGGTACGGATCAGGCCCAGGTCGGTGCCGCACTGGGGTTCGGTCAGGCACATGGTGCCGGTCCACTCACCGGAGATCAGCTTTTCCAGGTAGGTCTGTTTGAGTTCCTCGGAGCCGTGGGCATAGAGGGCACTGATGGCGCCGTGGGTCAGGCCCGGATACATGCCCAGGGACAGGTTGGTGGAGCACACCATTTCATCCACCACGAACTTGAGTGTGTGGGGCAGGCCCTGGCCGCCGAACTCCAGGGGTGCGTCGAGGGCGGTCCAGCCGCCGTCAACAAATTTGCGGTAGGCCTCTTTGAATCCATCCGGAGTCGTCACGCTCCGGGTTTGCGGATCGTACTGACAGCCTTGCCGGTCACCGGTCTGGTTGGTGGGCTGGATGACTTCCGCCGCCAGCTTGCCGGCTTCATCAATCACCGCGGACATGAGATCCGGGGTGGCGTCGGCGTACTTTTCCAGCTCGTGCAGCTTGTCTGCTCCCAAGACGTCAAACAGAAGGAAGCGAAGGTCATTCGCAGGTGCCTGGTATTGCATGGACGCTCTCCTCGTCGTTTTCAGGTCAATCAGCCTGGATGTGATGGGCCCGGGTCTCTCAGCCCGGTACCCGTCTTCAAACTGGTGATTCATACGGCTGTTTGAACGCTTTGGTCTTCACGAATCGGGTAAAAAAGTGGCGCAACTTGATAAAAAAAACGTATCGACCTGTTGGGTTCGATCAATGGGTTTTTCTGAAAACCCTTTGGTAGTCTTTTCAATCAGTTGGAGCGCGCCATGAAGCAGGTTTTGATTGCGGGTGTCAGCGGGGCGATAGGCTCCGCCCTGGCCCGTCAGTTACTCGATACGGATCCCGAACGGACCGTTCTTGGGCTGTGCCGGAACCCGGAGGCACTGCGGGAGCAGATCCCGGACAACCGGTTGCGACTCGTCCAGTGGGACGCGGAAACCGGGAGCGTGGAGGAGCTGGGTAACAGCCTGACGGAAATGCTGGGTCCGGGTGGCGAGCTGGACACCGTAATCTATGCCGCCGGCTTGCTGCACGACAGCGAGATGTTTCCCGAGAAACGGATCGAGGATCTTGAGGCCGGGGCGATGGCGCGCTCCTTCGCCGTCAACTGCACCGGCTTTGGTACTGTGATGCGCGCGGCCATACCCCATTTGCGACATCGCCGGTTCAAGCGGATTGCGGCGATTTCCGCCAGGGTCGGGTCGATCGGAGATAACCGGTTTGGTGGGTGGTACGCCTACCGTTGTTCCAAGGCGGCACTCAATATGCTGGTCAGGAACCTGTCGGTGGAGTTGCCAAGGCGATGTCGACCAGTGAGCTGTGTTGCCGTGCATCCGGGGACCACCGAATCGGGGCTCAGTGAACCCTTCCAGCAGTCACTGGCCAGTCTGCAGGTGCACAAGCCCGGGGAAACTGCAGCCAACCTGTTGAGGGTGATCGGAACACTGAATGAGAGCAGTAACGGGCGTTTCTTCAGTTGGGATGGCAGCGAGTTGCCCTGGTGAGGTGGGATTCTGTACCGCCCCGAAGGGAAGGGCGGTACAGATATAAAGATAGCAGGCTAACGGATAAACGGGTTGAGAAGGCGGGTAAACCGGCCGGTCAGCTTCACCGGAGCGCTGAGAACGGACAGGGTAATACAGTCCTCACAGCCAACCGCCACCGGTTTGTGTTCATCCTGCTCGTTGAGCACGACAAAGTCCCACTGATTGAAGACGCCGTTCTGGTCCGCGAACGCACCCTGGAGAACGATCGTCGTTTCATTGCCCCGGTGTGTGTGAGCGGGCGCCTTGCCTCCGGCTGCCAGTTTCTGCAACACCACCTGTTCGCTCTGGCCGGGGAATTTCTCGCTGATGTCCAGCACGCTGACATCGCCCAGTTGTCGCTTCCAGGGCAGCGCGTTCAGGTTTTCCCCGAGCAGCTTCTGCAGTGCGCTCATCCTCGGCGGGGCCGGTTGCACCGGTTCGCTGTCGGGCTCACTGTCAATGCGGGACAGAATGCTGTCAAAGATGCTCTCGGAGACGCTGACCTTGGGCTGCTCTTCCATCATCACGGCGCCCAGGCTGTCCAGGGTGTCTACACGGCTCCTGCAGTGCGGGCACTTATCCAGGTGCAGCCGGATGCACAGGGCATGGGGCTCGCTCAGGTTTCCTGCGCTGTACTCCATGAGGGTCAGGCTTTCGGGATGGTGCCGTGTCATACGTTCTGATCCTGCAAAATCACTTTCAACTTGTTCAGGGCCAGGCGAACCCGGCTTTTCACCGTACCAAGGGGGATATTCAGCTCGTCCGCAACCATCTGGTGGGACTTGTTCTCCATGTAAACCTTGGCAATCACCGTGATCTGCTCCTCGGGCAGATGACTCAGTGATTCGCGGATTCGCCGCTCAGACATAAGACGGTGCAGAGAGGTGACCGGTTCATCCTCGTTGTCGCCGGGGATCTGCCAGAGATCTTCGGTCTCCACCAGCATCTCGGCACTGGATCTCTGCATCTTGCGCAGCATGTCGATGCGCTGGTTACGGGCGATGGTAAAGATCCAGGTGGAGGCCGCTGCCTTGCGCCAGTCATAAAGACAGGAGCGCCGCCAGATCGAGACAAACACTTCCTGTACCAGTTCTTCCGCGTGGCTCGCCAGGCCATTGGCCATGGCGTAATACTTGATCTGCGGACCAAAGTGCTCGAACAGCGCGTGGTAGGCCTCGCGGTCCTGGTGTTTGCCCACTTTGTCCAGCAATTGGCTCCAGGGGTCCTTGCGGCCCTCGGGTTTTGCTGGTTTCGGATCCAGTGTTGTCACCGGACGCTCCTTGACAGTCGCATGGCTTGAGCTTGTTCTGGTCATCATTCTATGCACTCGTCGCGGGTTTGTCAGTCGCAGGATTTACGAGGGCATGAAGACACCGGATCAGTGGGACCACAAAAAATCGGAAAAGTTTTCCGTTTCTGCCGGGAGCGGTCGGCGGCAGCGGCGACCGCTATTCTTCCAGGTAGGTGTAACCCTCCAGTCCGGCAGCCAATTCAGCCAGCAGAGCCTTCTGCTGATTTTCTGGCAGCTCGCTGGCGGAGAACTTCCGGCGATAGGCGGCCAGCAGCTGCTCCGGCTCGAAATTCACGTAGCGCAATACCTTGGCGACGGTATCGCCGGTGATGGGTTCGCCGATGACATAACCGCCCCGGTCATCCAGGCGGACGTCGACGGAGTGGGTATCGCCGAACAGGTTGTGCATGTCGCCCAGGATTTCCTGGTAGGCGCCGGTCATGAAGAAGCCCATCAGCAGAGGCCCGTCGCCGTTTTCTTCCGGCAGGGGCAGGGTGGTCTCGATGCCCTGGCCGTCCACGTACTGGTCGATACGGCCGTCGGAATCGCAGGTGATGTCCTGGATGACCGCCCGCCGGGTCAGGGGGCGGTTCAGGCCGTTGACCGGCATCAGCGGGAAAATCTGGTCGATGCCCCAGACATCCGGCAGGGACTGGAACAGCGAGAAGTTCACGAACAGCTTGTCGGCCAGTTTCTCGTTGAGCTCGTCAATGATTTCCCGATGGGCGCGGTTGGCGCTGTCCAGCCGACTTCTGAGTAGCCGGCAGCACCGGGTGTACAGGGTTTCCGCCCGGGCCCGTTCGGTCAGTGACAGCAGGCCGTGGGCAAACTGGCTGTGTACCTCGGCCATGGCGTGCAGCACGTCGTGGTAGATCTCCGCCAGCGAGCGGGGCGATTCGCTGTCCTCAAGGCTGGCCAGGTCGCGCCAGAGGTCGTGCAGGGGCGCCGGCGCCTCGGCTGCCGGTTCGGTGGCGGTGCAGTTGTCCGGCTGTTCCTGGTCGATGACGTTGGTGACCAGCACCGAGTGGTGGGCGGTCAGGGCCCGCCCGGACTCACTGATCAGGTCGGGGTGCGGAATACCCTGGCGCTCGCATTCGGCCTGGAGTACATGGACCACGTTGTAGGCGTACTCGGACACGCTGTAGTTCATGGAACAGCTGCTGCGGGAACGGGTGCCTTCGTAATCCACACCCAGGCCGCCGCCAATATCCACGGTTCCGATGGGGGCGCCGAGATCGTGGAGCTCGGCGTAGAAGCGGGCACATTCCTTCAGGCCGGTCTGGATATCCCGGATGTTGGCAATCTGCGAGCCCAGGTGGAAGTGCAGCAGTTGCAGGGACTCCAGGGCTCCGGCGGCCCGAAGGGTGTCTACCACATCCAGGATCTGGCTGGCGGAAAGCCCGAATTTCGATTTCTCGCCCCCGGTGTTCTGCCAGTTGCCCTTGCCGATGGTGGCCAGGCGGGCACGCACACCGATCAGCGGGGTCACCTCAAGCTCCCGGGCCTGGTCCAGGATCAGGGGCAGTTCGGATTGTTTCTCCACCACGATAAAAACCCGGTGCCCCAGCTTCTGGCCAATCAGGGCAAGACGGATGTATTCACGGTCCTTGTAGCCGTTGCAGACAATCACGGATCCGTTCTGGCGGGACAGCGCCAGTACTGCCATCAGTTCCGGCTTGCTGCCGGCCTCGAGGCCGATCTGGCCGGCGGAGGCGGCAGGCTCTGCCGCCAGCAGTTCTTCCACCACCCGGCGCTGCTGATTGACCTTGATCGGGTAGACCGCAGTGTAGCGGCCCTGGTAGCCCTGATCCGCAGCAACACGGTTGAACGCATTGCAGAGCGTGTTGACCCGGTCATGGAGAATGTCGGTGAAACGGATGAGCACCGGTAGTTGCACTCCCGACTGCCCGAGGCTGCGGGTCAGTTCGGGCAGATTGATCGCGGCCGGGGTGCGGCCCCGGTCCGGCCTGATCAGGACCTCACCCTGTGGGTTGACGCCGATGTAACCGTCGCTCCAGTGGGCAATGTTGTAGACCTTGTGGGCAGGAGTGCCGTTGGCTTCGCTCATGCTTGCTATCCTTTCAGGAAACCGGGCCGGTCGGGTGCCGGAAATATGGGCGCCATTGTAGGGCCAACCTTCGTTGGCTGAAAGAACCGGATGTGGAAAATACGTGCTTCCGGACGACCATAAATACTTTGGCTGCCGTGATCCCGGCCCTACAATACGCCCCTTTCAACATAGCCCATGGTGCATAGCGGGAGGCAACAGATGACAGCATTGAACGAGGGATGGTTTACCGAGGTCTTTCAGGATCAGGGTACGGCTTTTTCCCTGCAGGTGAAGAAGAAACTGCACGAAGAACAGACACCGTTCCAGAAGCTCGAGATCTACGAGACCGAAACCTTCGGCAACCTGATGGTGCTGGATGGCTGCGTGATGCTGACCACCCGTGACAACTTTCTGTACCACGAGATGATGACCCATCCGGCCCTGTTCACCCACCGGGATCCGAAAAAGGTGGTCATTGTCGGGGGTGGTGACTGCGGCACGCTGAAAGAAGTGCTGAAGCATCCGGGTGTGGAAGAAGCCTGGCAGGTGGAAATCGACGAGCGGGTGACCCGCATGTCCGAGAAATATTTCCCGGAACTGTGTGAGGCCAATGACGATCCCCGCGCCAACTTCTTTTTCGGTGACGGTATCCAGTGGATGCGCGACATCGAGCCCAGCAGCGTTGACCTGATCATCATCGACAGCACCGATCCGGTCGGCCCCGCCGAGGGCCTGTTCGCCCTGGATTTCTACCGGGACGCCATGCTGGCGTTGCGGGAGGGTGGCATCATCGTGCAGCAGAGTGAATCACCGCTGTTGCACACCGACACCATCATCAAGTCCATCCACGAGGACATGCGCAAGGCCGGTTTCGAACATGTGCAGACCCTGCCATTCCCCCAGCCGGTCTATCCCACGGGGTGGTGGAGCTGCACCATGGCCAGCAAGGCCAATCCGTTGCGTTATTTCCGGGAGGAGGATTCCGCGAATCGCCCGTTTGTCACCCGTTATTACAATCCGGGCGTCCATCACGGAGCTCTGGCCATGCCGCAGTTCATGCTGGATGCCCTGGAGGATCAGGTCATTCCAGGGGAGGCGTGACGCAAAATTAGACACTTCCCGAGTGTGATCTAGACTTTAGGCAGTGATCGCCTTTCGATCATCAGCGTTGGATTCAGCCAGAGGAAGTTGCAGAGGAAGTCGTTATGGATGTACGCAAGGGAGAGCAGGAGCGTAACTGGTTCCGCAGTAAGCGCTTTGAAATGATCAACGGTCAGTGGTATTTCCAGACCCGGGAGGGAACCATGGAGGGGCCATTCGACAGCATGCGGGAAGCGGAGATGGAGTTGCTGCTGTATCTGCGCCATGCCGACGACGCCCTGTTCCAGGGAGTCTGAATGAAGAAGGGGTCAGATGAAAACCTTCATCTGACCCCATGGTCAAGTCCAGTCTGCGGTACCCTCGGGGTCAGATGAACGCTTTCATCTGACCCCTCCTTCACAGCGGCCTTACTGCTTGCCGCTGACAAACTCCGGATAGGCTTCCATGCCACACTCGGACAGGTCCACACCTTCGTACTCGTCTTCCTCGCTGACCCGCAGGCCCATGACCGCCTTCAGGATGCCCCAGACAATCAGGCTGGCCACGAAGACCCAGACGAAGATGGTGATGGCGCCGATGATCTGGCCGCTGAAGCTGACGTCGCCGTTGGTGACCGGCACCAGCAGCAGACCCAGCAGGCCACACACACCGTGCACAGAGATGGCACCCACCGGATCGTCGATGCGCAGCTTGTCCATGGTCACGATGCTCAGCACAACCAGCACGCCGCCGATGGCACCGAAGAGAGTGGCGGTCAGCGCACTCGGAGTGGAAGGCTCGGCAGTGATCACCACCAGGCCGGCCAGGGCGCCGTTGAGCAGCATGGTCAGGTCAGCCTTGCCGAACATCAGGCGGGCTGTGATCAGGGCGGCAACCGCACCACCGGCAGCGGCGGTGTTGGTGTTCAGGAACACCATGGCCACGGAGTTGGCGCTGGCGATGTCGCCCAGTTTCAGGACAGAGCCACCGTTGAAGCCGAACCAGCCCATCCACAGGATGAAGGTACCCAGGGTCGCCAGCGGCAGGTTGGCACCGGGGAAGGCGCGAATCTCGCCGTTCGGGCCGTACTTGCCTTTACGGGCACCCAGCAGGAGCACGCCGGCCAGGGCCGCAGACGCACCGGCCATGTGCACGATGCCGGAGCCGGCAAAGTCACTGAAGCCAAGGTCGCCCAGGTTGTACATGCCGAACACGGAGGCACCACCCCAGGTCCACGCACCTTCCATCGGGTAGATGAAACCGGTCATCACTACGGCGAAGACCAGGAAGGCCCAGAGCTTCATGCGCTCGGCCACGGCACCGGAGACGATGGACATGGCTGTGGCGACGAACACCACCTGGAAGAAGAAGTCAGAGGCACCGGAGTAGATGGAGCCACCCTCGAAGCCGTCCTCACGGCCGGCGAAGTCGCCCAGCACACCAGCAACGTCCACGTCTGCAATGCCGGACAGGAACACGTTGCCGCCGTACATGATGGCGTAACCGCAGACCAGGTACATGATGCAGGAAATCGCGAACAGCGCGACGTTCTTGGTCAGGATTTCAGTGGTGTTCTTGGCTCGCACCAGGCCGGATTCCAGCATGGCAAAGCCCGCGGCCATCCACATGACTAATGCGCCGCACACCAGGAAATAAAACGTATCTATAGCGTATTGCAGGTGAAAAAGATTGCTTTCCATTTGAAGCCCTCCGCACAAGGCTCTTCAGGTTATAGGTTTTTTGCGTTGGCTGACTGGTTGGTCAGGTCAGGCTCAGACCGCTTCTTCGCCGGTTTCACCGGTCCGGATGCGGATCGCCTGTTGCAGCTCGGTCACGAAGATCTTGCCGTCACCGATTTTGCCGGTGTTGGCTGCCTTGGTGATCGACTCGATAACCTGGTCCAGCAGGTTGTCGCCGATGGCGATCTCGACCTTGACCTTGGGCAGGAAATCCACCACATATTCAGCGCCACGGTAGAGCTCGGTGTGGCCTTTTTGCCGACCGAAGCCTTTGACTTCAGTGACGGTTACGCCTTGAACGCCAATCTCGGATAGTGCCTCACGGACATCATCCAATTTGAAAGGCTTGATGATCGCTGTCACAAGTTTCATTGCTTTCTCCTTGGTAAAGCCGTCCCAACAGTGAGGGCCCGTCGGCCGATTGTTGAGTTCGGGATGCTGCCACCTCGCACACCAATTGTGCGGATTGCGTACGAGTGTTCTAGCATCGGGTATGCCAACGCAAAAAAAATATTTTAAAACAACAAGATATCCATTGCCTGTCCCAGATTGGCGCAAAAGTATGCACCAAAACAGGGCGGCTCGCTGCCCGGCGGTCCATTTTGGAGCCATTCGCCGTGCAGCGACGGCAGCCATTATATAGCTGACAGCCATCAGTATGGCAGGCCCACGTGTGTGATACACTCCCGGAACTGCTTTTTGGTGTCCGGCTAAAGCCGGAATCCGCAAGTTTGGGAATCAGTGAGGTAAAACGTGAAAGGTCCGCAGGATATACTCTCTCAGCTACAGGGCCAGTTCGGTCAGTTCGTCCCCGATATGGCCCGTGCCGCCCGGGAAGACTTTGAAACCCAGGCCCGCGCCACGGTGATGTCGGTCCTGTCGCGCCTGGAACTGGTGACCCGAGAAGAATTTGATGCCCAGCAGGCGGTACTGATGAAGACACGGGAAAAGGTGGAGGCACTGGAATCCCGCGTCGCCGAGCTGGAACAGAAACTCCAGGGCAAGTAATGCCCTGTTGGTGGGCAGGATGCCCGCCGGAACGAACCATGGAAGGTGATTATGCTTGCCGTTGTCCATTCCCGCGCCAGCATTGGCGTGTCGGCCCCTGCGGTTACCGTGGAGGTCCATCTCTCGGGCGGCCTGCCGGCGTTGTCCATTGTCGGTTTGCCGGAGACCGGTGTCCGTGAAAGCAAGGAGCGTGTGCGCAGTGCACTGCTGAACGCCGGCTTCGAATTTCCCGCCAAACGCATCACCATCAATCTTGCCCCGGCCGATCTTCCCAAGGAGGGTGGGCGCTTTGACTTGCCGATTGCCCTGGGCATCCTGGCGGCTTCCGGGCAGATTCCGGAGCAGAGCCTGGAAGGCTGCGAGTTTGTTGGCGAACTGTCCCTGGATGGCGCGCTTCGACCCCTCAAGGGCATTCTCCCGGCCGTACTGGCGGCCCGGAATGAGGGGCGGCAATTGCTGGTGCCCCAGTCTAATGCCGAAGAAGCGGCGCTGGCGAGCCGGGATGATGTGCTGGCGGCTGCCCACATCCTGACCGTGAGCGAGCATCTGTCCGGCCGGGCGCGGTTGGTTCCTGTCCCCGGCGCGACCCAGGCGCAGACTTCTGATGACCGTGAGCAGGTGGCTGATCTTTCCGACGTGCGGGGCCAACGGGTGCCTCGCCGGGCGCTGGAGGTCGCTGCAGCCGGCGGTCATAACCTTTTGTTGTTTGGTCCGCCAGGGACGGGCAAGAGCATGCTGGCGAGTCGTTTGCCTGGCATTCTGCCCATGCTGACGGACGACGCCGCCATGGAAGTGGCGAGCGTACATTCGGTGGCGGGACTACCGGTCCGGGAAGGGCGCTGGCGGGAGCCGCCGTTCCGAGCACCCCACCACACTGCCTCGGCCGTGGCGTTGGTGGGGGGTGGCAGCAGTCCCCGCCCGGGTGAGATCTCCCTGGCGCACCGGGGCGTACTTTTCCTTGATGAGTTACCGGAGTTCGAGCGGCGGGTACTCGAGGTGCTGAGGGAGCCCATGGAGACCGGTGAAATCGCCATCAGCCGGGCAGCCCGGCAGGTGCGTTTCCCGGCCCGTTTCCAGGTGGTGGGGGCGATGAACCCCTGTCCCTGTGGTTACAGTGGTCACCCCTCCATCGACTGTCAGTGTACGCCTGCACAGGTAATGCGATACCGCTCCAAAATCTCGGGGCCTTTGTTGGACCGTTTCGACCTGCACGTGGAGGTGCCGGTGCAAAGCGGCGAGGTATTGATGCAGTCGGGTACGGAAGAGGAATCGAGCGCCTCGGTGCGTGCCCGGGTGGAAGACGCCCGGGCGCGCCAGCTGGAACGGGGGCAGCTCAACGCCCTGTTGTCCGGGCGCGCCCTGCATGAGGCCTGCCGCCTTGATGTAGAGAGTGAGCGGATGCTGGCCGGGGCCATGGAACGGCTGGGGCTGTCGGCCCGGGCGCTCCACCGTATCCTGAGACTGGCACGCACGCTGGCGGATCTGGAGGCGGTGGAAACGGTGTCCTACGCCCACCTAGTGGAGGCGCTCGGTTACCGTCAGCTTGATCGGCAGCAGGGCCGGCACTCGGTGGTATCCGCCTGAGCGGACGGACTCTGGTAAACTGTGGCCAGAATGTTAACCAGAACCCGCAGCCTGCGGTTAAGGATTCCAGATGACTGACCAGAATGAACCGCAAGACAAGCAGGAAACCTCGGATTCGCCGGTAACCACCCGCCGTGGTGTTCGCAGCTTTGTGCTCCGTCAGGGTCGTATGACCGAGGGCCAGAAAAAAGCTTTTGACCGGGGCTGGGCCAAGTACGGCCTGAGCCGCGAGGACGGCATGATCGATCCCCGTGAGGTATTTGGCCGTGATGCCATGCTCAACCTGGAAATCGGCTTCGGTATGGGCAAGTCCCTGGCCGAGATGGCCGAGGCCGCGCCGGAGCAGGATTTTATCGGAGTGGAAGTGCACCTGCCGGGCGTTGGCTCCCTGCTCAAGGAAATCGAGGACCGGGGCCTGGAAAATGTCCGCATCTACAACATCGATGCCAATGATGTCATCGATCTGTGCCTGCCGGATGCCTGCCTTGACCGGGTCATGGTGTTTTTCCCGGATCCCTGGCCGAAGAAGAAGCACCACAAGCGCCGGTTGATCCAGCCGGAGTTTGTCCAGCGTCTCCGGCACAAGCTCCGGGTCGGCGGTGTGCTGCACCTGGCGACTGACTGGGAAAACTACGCCGAACACATGATGGAAGTGATGAGCGAGTCGGAAGGCTTTGCCAATGCCGGGGAACCGGGTGAGTTCTCACCGCGCCCGGATGATCGGCCAATCACCAAGTTCGAGAAGCGCGGTGAGAGTCTGGGCCATGGCGTCTGGGATCTTCTGTTCCACCGCACCAACTGAATACCTTTGCCGGGTCAGCCGTGGGCGAGAGGATGTCGCCGGGCGGCCCGGATGATCACCAGGCCGGCCACGCCCAGGGTGAGGCCGGTGAGCTTGACCAGTGCACAGAGCGTGGCCGAAAGGCTGACCGCATCGGTGGGTGGGTTGAAGTTATTCAGCAGCAGGATGTTCTCGGAGACATCCGCCACGCCCGCCGCGACAAACAGCGCCCTGACCCAGCGCCCCACGACCCGTTCCCGGATACCGGGCCGGTCCCGCGTCAGGTGACGGGTGAGGTGCAGCAAGGCCAGCAGATAAGCCGCTATAAACACAAAATCGAGCCACAGTGAAACCCGGGCCCAGAACTGGCCATCAGAGCGCCAGCTCCGCAGGATCGCGTGGGCTTGATCTGCGGTGGCTGCAAACTGAAAGCTGACAATGCCCTGGGGCGCTGAGCCAGTCTGCAATGGCTGATTGACCATCAGCAGGCCTCCCAGCAGAATGGCGGCGATTACCAGGCTGGTTTTAAGGGATTTTGGCAGGGGAGCCCATCCGTGTGCCGGGTCCATCAGAGAAAGCGCTCCAACAGGCTGTTGAGATATCGCTGGCCGAGTTCCGTTGCCTGTAGCCGGCCACTCTCCAGCAATCCTTCCTTACGTACTTGATCAAGTTGTACCCTAACTGACCCCAGGGGTAAACCCGTTCGTTCCTCAAACAGCGATTCCGACACACCGGCCTTCAGCCGCAATGCGTTCATCAGGAATTCCAGCGGCCGCTCGTCCGGTTCAATGGCTTCGACCCCGGCGGTCCTGCTTCCAATACGATTGAGATAGGCCTCCGGCTGACGGGTTTTCCAGTAGCGCCGGATGCTGCCATCGGGCAGGCTGATCTTGCCGTGCGCGCCGGCGCCCAGCGCCAGGTAGTCTCCGAATGTCCAGTAGTTCAGGTTGTGCCGGGAAGCCCGTCCGGGCTGGCACCAGGCTGATACCTCATAGTCCTCGAAACCGTTCTCCCGCAACAGGCCGGCGCCGGCCCGGTAGATGTCCCAGAGCCGGTCATCGTCGGGCAGATTCGGCGGGCGACTATAGAATTCCGTGTTCGGTTCCAGGGTCAGCTGGTACCAGGACAGGTGCGGCGGCTCGTGGCTGAGGGCTTCGCGCAGGTCCGACAGGGCCTGATCCGGAGTCTGCCCGGGCAGCCCGTGCATCAGGTCCAGGTTGAAGTTTTCGAAGCCGGCGGTTCGGGCGGCTTCCACGGCACGGTGGGCGGAATCGCGATCGTGGATGCGCCCGAGCACACGCAGGTGCTCCGGGTTGAAACTCTGGATGCCGATAGAGAGCCGATTGATGCCCGCCTGCCGGAACGCCTCGAAGCGGCCCTGCTCCAGGGTGCCGGGGTTGGCTTCCAGAGTGATTTCCGCATCCGCCGCAAAGGCAAGCTTGTCCCGCAGGGCTTCGAACAGCCGGAAATAGAAATCGCCCGTCATCAGGGAGGGCGTGCCACCGCCGATAAAGACCGTCTGGATCGGCCGGCCCTGAACCAGCCCCAAATCCTGCTCCAGATCCTCCAGCAAGGCGGCCAGGTAGGCCTGCTCCGGGATGTCGCCCTGGATCGCGTGGGAGTTGAAGTCGCAGTAGGGGCACTTGCGCACGCACCAGGGCACGTGGAGGTAGAGGCTCAGGGGCGGGTTTACCGCCACCGGGGTAGTGGCGGACATGGCTTCAGAGCTCCGCCTTCAGGTGTTCCAGCAGCTGGGCGAGGGCGCGGCCGCGGTGGCCGATGCGGCCCTTTTCGGCCCGGCTGAGTTCTGCGGCGCTGCAATTGTGTTCCGGCGCCAGAAAAATCGGGTCATAGCCGAAACCGCCGTCGCCCCGGGGCTCGCGCAGAATCCGGCCCGGCCAGCGACCGTGGCAGATCACGGGAGTTGGATCATCGGCGTGGCGTAGATAGACCAGCACGCAATGGAACTGGGCTCCGCGCTCCTCATCGGGGACGTCCTTGAGGGCGTCAAGCAGGGCGTCGATGTTGTCCGAATCGGTTGCATCCTCGCCGGCAAACCGGGCAGATCGGACGCCGGGCAGGCCGCCGAGGGCGTCCACCGCAATGCCGCTGTCGTCGGCAAGCGCGGGCAGGCCGGTCTCGCGGGCCGCGTGCCGGGCTTTCAGGATGGCATTCTCCACAAAGGTAACTGCCGGTTCTTCCGCCTCACCCACGCCCAGCTCGCCCTGGGCGACCGGTGTCAGGCCCAGGGGGGCGAGCAGTTCAGTCAGTTCGGCAATCTTGCCCTTGTTGTTGCTGGCGATGACGAGTTGCTGTGGCATGATTCAGTCGCTGAACAGGGTGTGGGCAAACCGGACCGACAGGTCCTGCTGGTGGCCGGTCGGGCGCGCGGTGATATTGAAGGTCATCAGCTCGCCGGACGGATACTGGTACTCGGCGATGAAGTAGACCGCATCGCCTTCCTGGATGCGTCGGAACGCCAGGAAATTGACCTGCTGGATATCATTGCTGACTTTGCCCTCGACCTGACCACTGACGGGTTTGAGGGTGCCGTTTTCCTGCTCCTGCATGATGGAGATATTGACGATGCCGATGCCCTTGCTGCGTTGCAGGTCGTTGGCCTTGGCCACTTCCGGTGACAGGAAGGTGCTTGGCAATACGCTCCAGTGCACCTGGTAGTCACCAAAGTCCTTGGACCCGGCGGCCTGGGCCTGCAGGCTGGCCAGGGTCAGGAGGGCCCCGGCCAGAAAGATTTTAAAGATCCGGAGTTGACTGATCATTGCTCGTTCTCCCGTGTGATGCGGTAAATGGCGATCTCCCCCAACAGGTTAGGCCATAGCCGGGCAGACCAGCTGTTCTGGTGCTGGCCGTCCACCACCCGGCGGCTCTTGATCCGGATGCCCTTCTGGCGGCACAGGGCCTCGAAATCCTTGAAGGTACACAGGCGGATGTTGGGGGTGTTATACCATTTATACGGCAGTGCCTCAGATTCGGGCATACGACCGCTCAACGCCAGGCCCCAGCGCAGCCGCCAGTGGGCGAAGTTGGGAAAGGTGACAATGCCCTCCCGTCCCAGTCGCAGCATTTCGTCCAGCACCTTGTCCGGCCGGCGAACGGCCTGCAGGGCCTGAGTCATCAGTACAACATCGAACATGCCGTCATCGAAGTTGTCCAGGCCCTGGGTATCCAGGTTCTGTTCGATTACGGCCACGCCCTTGCTCATGCAGGTGGTAATGTGGTCCGGGTTGATCTCCAGGCCGAAGCCGGTGGCCTGGCGTTCCCGCTGCAGGTAGTCGAGCAGGGTGCCGTCACCACAACCCAGATCCAGCACGTGATGACCGGGTTTGATCCATTGCTGGATGATCTCGAGGTCAGGTCTCATGCGCCCACCTCCCTGGCTACCCGGTCCATATAGGCGGTGAAGATGTCGGTATACCTGGGGGTGGGGATCAGGAAGGCATCGTGCCCCCAGGGTGCGTCAATCTCGGCGTAGCTGACTTTCTTGCGGGCGGAGATCATGGCGTTCACCATTTCCTCGGAGCGCTGGGGCGTGAAGCGCCAGTCCGTGCTGAAGGACAGCACCAGAAACTCGCACGTGGCCGCGGCAATTGCCCGGGACAGGTCGCCGCCGTGCTCATAGGCCGGATCGAAATAGTCCAGGGCCCGGGTCATGAGCAGGTAAGTGTTGGCATCGAAGGACTCGGAAAACCGCTCACCCTGGTACCGCAGATAGCTCTCCACCTGGAACTCGGCATCATAGCCGAACTTGTAGGCTTCTTCCCTCAGCTCCCGGCCAAACTTCTCACCCATGGAGGCATCGGACAGGTAGGTGATGTGGCCGACCATCCGCGCCAGCATCAGGCCGCGGCGGGGCAGGGTGTC
Organism: Marinobacter szutsaonensis; assembly: GCF_039523335.1. Lineage (NCBI taxonomy): Bacteria > Pseudomonadati > Pseudomonadota > Gammaproteobacteria > Pseudomonadales > Marinobacteraceae > Marinobacter > Marinobacter szutsaonensis. The sequence continues at coordinate 2,832,189 of NZ_BAAAFC010000001.1, forward strand.
AAAATCGTAGTAGCGGCCGCCATGGAATTCTCGGTCGGAGGTGATGGCCTGGCGTGCCACTTCGTTGAACGCGATGTTCTGGGCGGTCAGCCTGGGCGTGGAGGCAATCACCACCGCGTGCCGGAGCCGGTCAGGGTAATCGAGGCTCCACTGCAGGGCCTGCATGCCACCGAGGGAACCACCAACCACCGCCGCCCAGCACTCGATGCCCAGGCGATCGGCGAGCAGGGCCTGGCTTTTCACCCAGTCACTCACGGTGATTACGGGGAACTCCGGACCATAGGGCTTGCCGGTTTCCGGGTTGTCGGAACTCGGGCCGGTACTGCCGTGGCAGCCACCCAGGTTGTTCAGGGATACCACGAAGAAACGGTTGGTATCGATGGGTTTGCCGGGACCGATGCAACTGTCCCACCAGCCGGGCTTGCGATCATCCATGCTGTGGTAACCGGCGGCATGGTGATGGCCGCTGAGGGCATGGCAGATCAGCACGGCATTGCTGGCGTCGGCGTTCAGCTCGCCGTAGGTTTCCACCACCAGGTCATAGCTGCCCAGTCTCTGGCCGCAAGCCAGCTCGATGGGAGTGTCAAAGTGGTAAGACTGTGGGGTAACTATCCCGACAGAATCCGCGGGCAGGGAATCGGGCATCGGCGCGACAGGTTCCTGGTTCGATCCGTAAGTAACTGGAACGGCGACGGCAAAGCCATCGCCAGCCCAGCAGTTTATAGCCGGGTGGAGATGGCTGCAACCGGGAAGCGGGTGCCTGGGAACCGGGGCTAGACCACCCCGGAAATATTCACCACCTTCTGCTGGATCAGGGTTGGCGCCGGTTTACGAATCTGACGCTGCATGGCATCGGCCAGCTCAAGCTGGCGACGCAGGTCGGTGATGGTGGCCTGAAGTTTCTCCCGTTCGGCCCGGCCGTCCCGATCGCTCCTGACCATGTCCCGCAGCCGGCGGATCTGGTGTTCCAGCAGCTGCTTCTGCTCCATGGAATACTGCATGATGGGGAGCAGGGCCTCGTGGGGCCAGCGTTCTACATCCTTGCGTACCCGGTTGTGCAGGGTACGGGCCTCACCAACCATGACGTTGAAAAAGCGTCGCACCAGCAGGGATTGCTCGGTCAGCAGGTTTTTCGGGCTGATCCGGAAACGCCTGGCTTTCTTGCGCAGCTCCCGGATGGCGATGACATGCCGGCCGGCGCGCAGTGGAATGGGTTCCAGGTGCCGGGCCCGGGTATCTTCGTTGTAACGCCGGTAGATGGCGCCAACCATCTTCTCTGCCAGGTGGCCTTCGCTCATCAGGTTGGTGAGGTCGGCCTCCAGCAGTTCGAAAAAGTGGTCCATGGCGCGGTTCATGCCGGCAGTGGTCCAGCTCTTCGACATCGACGCCCGGATTTTCTCGGCATGTTCCTCGAAGCGTTGCTCGCTGACCAATCCCTTGAGCGTCTTGCCCTGGGAATCCACCAGTCGGCGACTGGAGCGAAGGGAGATGAGCTTCTTATAGTAGAAGTCATAGTCTTTCTGTGCCCGCTCCGCGAGCCTGCCCAGAGCCTCTTTGTCCATGGTGGCGCCGGAGCAGGCCTCGAGTTCCTCTTCCAGTGCCTCGAGCCGGGTCTGCATGGCCGCCTGGCTGTTCTGGAGCATGCCCAGCAGATCGTTGATCAGACTCTGGGTGATCAGCTGTTCCTTGTGCATCAGGATGCGTTTGATGATCAGCTGTTCCAGCTGGCCGATGTTGGCGCGTTCGAACAGGTCGGCATCCCGGCGGACACGGGCAATCAGGCCCTGCTTGGCCGACAGCGGAATGACGTCGTGCTGACGGATGCCCAGGTGATCCGCGGTGTAGCTACGTACCCGCTCGATGGCCTCCCGGGTATGCTTTTCGCCTTGCAGGTCGTCCCATAGCACATCGATCTTGTTCAGCGCCGCAAACCGGCCGGCGCGGTGATCGGCGTGCTCGGTGTCGATGTGTTCCTTCCAGATGGTCATGTCACTGGCGGTGACACCGGTGTCGGCGCTGAGTACAAAGATCACCGCATGGGCCCTGGGCAGCATGCTGATGGTGAGCTCCGGCTCGGAACCCAGGGCGTTCAGCCCCGGGGTGTCAAGAATGCGCAGACCACGTTCGAACAGGGGGTGGCGGATGCTGATCTGGGCATTACGCCAGGCCGGTACCAGAACATTGCCGGGATTGTTGCGGTCATGCTCGAGCATGGCCTCGTCGAAACCCAGGTTCCTGGCCTCTTGCGGTGGCACGCTCTTGACCCGGGCAACCTCGGCCAGGACTTCCCGCATGATTTCCGGATCGCGTTCGTCGAGCTCGTGTTTGACCCAGCGTTCCGGCTGCTTGCGAAGCTGCTGCAGGGACAGTTCCCCGGTGCGGGTCTCGATCGGAAGCAGGAGCAGATAATTCTGGTTGGCGGTACGGTCAAAGAACAGCTCGGTCGGGCACATGGTGGTTCGCCCGGCCTGGGAGGGCAGCATGCGCTGGCCATACTCGGAGAAGAACAGGGCATTGATGAGCTCGGTCTTGCCCCTGGAGTACTCGCCGACAAAGGCAATCGTGAGCTCATCCTCGATGAGCAGTTCGAGCCCGTTTCGAATGCGGGTGCTGATGTCGTCGGAAAACAGGTCGTTGTCCTGCAGCCAGAGGCGATAGCGCCCGATCTGCCGGATCAGTTCCTTCTTCCAGTTGTGGTAAGCCTCTACCTGCTGCGACAGAGTTCCCTGCGGGTTCATTGGAGTTTCCTTCTGCGCGACTTCCCGGCATTCCGGCGCCCACTGCCTGCTGGGCAGCGGACTTCAGCTTTTCATGAATAAGTAGTAATACTATCCCGTCTTAAGAATTCATGTGTACCTTCCCTTGTCATTTCGACGGACAGGTCACAATTTTTTGCAATAAAAAGCCGCAAAATCAACAATTTGATTTTGCGGCCAGAATTCATTGTTTTTCGTTTCCGGGTGTTACCAAATGTATATCCGGAAGGCAGGTTACATGCCCAGTCCGATGGATCCCAGCCCGGCGGCCAGTTTCATGTGATCGATCACAACCGAGATCACGTTCAAAATCAGGAACACGATGATCGGTGACAGATCCAGGCCGCCCATGGATGGCATCACATTGCGCACGGGCCGCATGACCGGTTCGGTGATCTGGGCAACCAGCTGGATAGCCGGGTGACCGCTCTGGGGAGCAATCCAGCTCACCACCACCACCGCGATGACCGACCAGAAGTAGATTTTCACAATCAGGCTGAGCACGTTCAGTACCGCCCAGACCAGCAGCGTGATCGGGTTGATCGCGGGGATGCCGCCGTTGAGTGCGATCAGGATGAAGAAGAAGGTGATGGCCTGGATCATGACCGCCAGTACCAGGGCGGCGCCGTCGATGCCGCCCCAGCCCGGGATAAAGCGGCGAAGGGGGCGTAACAGCGGGTTGGTCGCCTTGACCACGAACTGGGAAATCGGGTTGTAGAAATCGGCCCGGGCCAGCTGCAGCAGGAAACGCAGTAGCACAATCGTCAGGTAAAAGGTGGACGCGATCAGCAGGATGGTGATCAGGATGTCTGCCAGCATGAAGCTGTGTCTCCGTTATCGGTTACTGTTTGCCGGCCAGTTCTTCGGCCATTTCTTCCGAGCGCTTGAATGCGGCGCCGTAGGCTTTCTTGACCAGGTCCCGCAGGCCGCCTTCCTCGAAGGTATTGATTGCCTGCTCGGTGGTGCCGCCGGGGGACATGACATTGCGCTTGAGCTGGGCAGGGTCGTGCTCGCTACGGGCGGCCATTTCAGCGGCGCCGGCCATGGTCTGGATCGCCAGCTCCCGGGCGGTGGCCGGTTCAATGCCCGCTTCTGTGGCCGCCGCCTCGAGTGCTTCGAGCATCAGGAAGAAGTAGGCGGGACCACTGCCGGACAGGGCAGTCACCCCGTGCAGCAGTTTCTCGTCCTCCACCCACAGGGCGGAACCGATGCTTTCAAACACGGCCTGGACCATCTTCTTCTGGTCGTCTTTCACGTGGTTGTTGGCGAACAGGCCTGCAGCGCCTTTTCCCACCAGCGAGGGTGTGTTGGGCATCACCCGTACCATGGGCAGCCCCCCGCCGAGCCATTCGTCCAGAGTGTCGGCGGTGAGTCCGGCGGCAATGGAGACCATCAGGGGGCGGGTGTTCTGCACTACTGGAGCAATATCACGGCAAACGTCCGCCATGACCTGGGGCTTGACTGCCAGGACGACCATGTCGGCCTGCTGGGCGCAGTAGCGGTTGTCGGTGGTCACGCTGACGCCAAAGCGCTTGCGGATGGCCTGCAGATGACCGTCATCCGGGGCGCTGACCCAGATATCACCGGCTTTATAGCCGTTGTCCAGCATGCCACCGATAATGGCGCTGGCCATGTTGCCGGCTCCGATAAACGAGATAGTGGGCGATGTGCTCAAGGTTCACTCCAACGGTTGAACGGTTAACAGTTTGAACCGGATGATAGCAGGAACTGAGGGATTCAGCTCTGGGGCTCCTTGGGTGGCCGGGCTCCGAACACCGCGGTGCCAATCCGTACCCAGGTCGCGCCCTCGGCAATGGCCATTTCCAGGTCATCGGACATGCCCATGGACAGGGTGTCCAGCGGGCCGGCCTCCGGACATTCCTGCTTCAGGGATTTGAGAGCGTTGGCCAGTTTGCGGAAGCTGGACCTGAGCTCTGATTCCGGCTGGTCGGGATCCGGAATGGCCATCAGGCCCCGCAGGCTGAGGTTGGGAAGTTCGCCGATTGCCGAAACCAGCTCAGGCAGCTCCTCCAGGGTGCAGCCGGACTTGGTGTCTTCCTCATCGATATTGACCTGCAGACAGATGTTGAGGGGCGGTAGTGACGGCGCACGCTGCTCGCTGAGGCGGCGGGCGATCTTCAGGCGGTCGACACTGTGAACCCAGGCAAACGATGCGGCGATCTGCCGGGTCTTGTTGGACTGAATCGGACCGATAAAATGCCATTCGATGCCGTCCAGATTGTCCAGGGCCTCGATCTTCTCGAGGGCTTCCTGCAGGTAGTTTTCGCCAAACGCAACCTGGCCCGCAGCGAAGGCTTCACGCAGGTCTTCCGGCGGCCGGGTCTTGCTTACTGCCAACAGGCGCACACTGCCGGGGTCCCGCCCCGCCTGCAATGTTGCTTTTTGTATGCGTCGGGTTACGCTCCCGATGTTGTCTGCTATGCTGCTCATACTGTGAGTTTGCCGCTTCTGGATTAAAAGAAAAAGCCCTCCGAGGAACCCTATGGATATTACTGAACTGCTTGCCTTTTCGGCCAAACAGGGTGCGTCCGATTTGCACCTTTCCTCTGGTTTGCCCCCCATGATTCGTGTCGACGGCGATGTACGCCGGATCAACCTGCCGCCGATGGAGCACAAAGAAGTGCACGGCCTGATCTACGACATCATGAACGACAAGCAGCGCAAGGATTACGAAGAATTTCTGGAAACCGACTTTTCCTTCGAGGTTCCCGGTGTCGCCCGTTTCCGTGTCAACGCATTTAACCAGAATCGCGGCGCCGGTGCCGTGTTCCGGACCATCCCCTCGAAAGTGCTCACCATGGAAGATCTGGGCATGGGCCAGGTTTTCAAGGATATCTCGTCCGTTCCCCGCGGGCTGGTGCTGGTGACCGGGCCCACCGGTTCCGGTAAATCCACCACGCTGGCGGCCATGATGGACTACATCAACGACACCCGCTATGAGCACATCCTCACCATCGAGGATCCGATCGAATTCGTGCACGAATCCAAGAAATGTCTGGTCAACCAGCGGGAAGTGCACCGGGACACCCTGGGCTTCAACGAGGCCCTGCGTTCGGCACTGCGGGAAGACCCGGACATCATCCTGGTGGGTGAGCTCCGGGATCTGGAAACCATCCGCCTGGCCCTGACCGCCGCGGAAACCGGTCACCTGGTATTCGGCACTCTGCACACCACCTCGGCGGCCAAGACCATCGACCGGGTGGTGGATGTGTTCCCGGCCGAGGAGAAGTCCATGGTCCGGTCCATGCTCTCCGAATCGCTGCAGGCGGTTATCTCCCAGACCCTGATGAAGAAGATGGGCGGCGGACGGGTTGCCGCGCACGAGATCATGATCGGTACCCCGGCCATCCGGAACCTGATCCGGGAAGACAAGATCGCCCAGATGTACTCCGCGATCCAGACCGGTGGCTCGCTCGGCATGCAGACCCTGGACCAGTGCCTCGAGCGGTTGCTGCAGAAAGGCCTCGTTTCCCGTGAGGCGGCGCGCGCCAAGGCGAAGATGCCGGATAACTTCTGAGGTAAGTAGGTAACAAGATGGAATTCGAGAAACTGTTGCGGCTGATGGTGGAGAAGGGCGGTTCGGACCTGTTTATCACCGCGGGTGTGCCGCCGAGCATGAAGGTCAACGGCAAGGTTCTGCCGGTCACCAAGAATGCCCTGACCCCGGAACAGACCCGTGAACTGGTCTATGGCTCGATGAACGACAAGCAGCGCGCGGAGTTTGACGCCACCCACGAGTGCAACTTTGCCATCAGTGCCCGGGGCATTGGCCGTTTCCGGGTCAGTGCGTTCTTCCAGCGCAATCTGTGTGGCATGGTGCTGCGGCGGATCGAGGTCAAAATTCCGCAGATTGATGACCTGTCCCTGCCGGAAGTCATCAAGGACCTGGCCATGACCAAACGGGGCCTGATCATGTTCGTGGGCGCCACCGGTACCGGTAAGTCCACCTCTCTGGCCGCCATGCTGGGACATCGCAACCGGAACAGTCGCGGTCATATCATTTCCATCGAGGACCCGATCGAATTCGTGCATCAGCACCAGGGTTGTATCGTGACCCAGCGCGAGGTGGGGATCGATACCGAGAGCTTCGAGGTGGCCCTGAAAAACACCCTGCGTCAGGCCCCTGATGTGATCCTGATCGGTGAGGTTCGGACCCAGCAGACCATGGAATATTCCGTGCAGTTTGCCGAGACCGGTCACCTGTGCCTGGCGACCCTGCACGCCAACAACGCCAACCAGGCGCTGGACCGTATCATCCAGTTCTTCCCTCCCGAACAGCACAACCAGATCTGGATGGACCTGTCCCTGAACCTGAAAGCCATCGTGGCCCAGCAGCTGGTGCCCACTCCCGATGGCAAGGGGCGCAAGGCAGTTATCGAAGTGCTGATCAATACCCCACTGGTGTCGGACATCATCCGCAAGGGTGAGGTGCACAAGCTCAAGGAGCTGATGGCGAAATCCGGCGAGGCGGGTATGCAGACCTTCGACCAGGCACTGTACAAGCTGTACTCCGAAGGTTCGATCACCTACGAGGACGCCCTGGCCCATGCCGATTCGGCGAACGACCTGCGCCTGATGATCAAGCTTGGCGCCGATTCCGCCGGAGCTGATCAGCTCTCCACGTCGGTGGACAAACTGTCCATCCAGGATGACTGAACCGGAATTCACGCCTTCAGACTAAAGTCGTAAGTAGTTAGGGCCTCGAACCAGTAGTTTTGGCATTTGAGGCCCTTGGCCCGTGCTGCGTATACTCCGCCCCGAATCAATCAAGGAGATACCATGCACAAGAATACCAACGCACTCGTAAAGGCAATCCGCCTTGCAACCCTGGCCGCTCTTGCCGCGCCAGCCAGCGTCATGGCGGGTGGTTTCTCGCTTAACGAACAAAGCGCCAGCGCCATGGGCGTGGCCAATGCCGGTGCTGCCGCAAATCCCGAGAATGCGACCACCGTGCTGTTCAACCCGGCCGGGATGAGCCAGCTTTCAGGGATGAACGTTTCCTTCGGTGCGGCGGTTCTGGACATTGATGCCGAGGCGAAAGAGGGTTCCACTTCAGCGAACAATCAGCTCGGTATGCCGGTGTCCGGTAGTACGGGTGGAGATATCGCCGATCCTGCGGTCCTCCCCAATTTCTACTATACCCACGAAATCAGCGATTCCATTGATGTCGGGTTTGGGATCCATGCCCCGTATGGCCTGGCCGCTGATTACGACAATGACTTCATCGGTCGGTACTTTGCTGATGAAACCGAGTTGACCGCTATCGCCTTTACGCCGTCTGTTGCCGTAAATAATGGTAAGGGGCTCTCCATGGGCATCGGTCTTAACATCATGTATGCCGAGGGGCGTCTGTCGAAGTTTCAGGACTACTCCGGGGCCTATTTCCTGGCTCAGCAAAAAGCTGATGCCGAGGGGGTGCCATTGAACGGTGAGCCGTTCCAGCCGGGTTACGCGGATATCGAGGGTGACGATATCGGCATCACCGCCCGTATCGGCTTCCTGTATGAGATGTCGCAACAAACCCAGCTGGGTCTTACTATGCAAACCGGAACGGAGCTGGAGCTGGAGGGAGATGCGGATCTCTCCAATTACCCGGTGGTCCAACCGGGCGATACCGGGCTGAACGCCTTCCAGGCTGATATCAGTCGGGATGTAGAGGTGCCGCTCGCAATTCCGGAGAGTGTTACCTTCGGCGCCCGGCACTTGCTCACTGACAGAGTGACCCTCCTGGCCGGTGCGACCTACGCCAAATGGAGTCGCTTCGAAGAGCTGGATATCATTAGCCAGGAAAGCGGAGAGGTCATCTCCCACATCACCGAAGAATGGAAAAACACCTGGCAGTTCAATGTGGGCGGTATCTGGCAAGCCACGCCGAAGTGGGCCCTGAAGGCAGGGTATGCCTGGGATGAGTCGCCGGTCGACAACTATGTGACTGCCCGGATTCCGTCAGAGGACCGTCACTGGCTGACCCTGGGTACCCAGTGGAAAGACATTCAGAGTGGCTGGACCGTCGATGCTGCCGTAGGCACGTTGATCTTCGCGGATGACGCGAAAGTGGATGACAGGGAGTACAGTCACGAGGATCCCACCGGTGACCCGATCAGCGCGGCCAGCTACCAGGGCGAATACGACCTGAGTGCCTGGAGCGCATCATTCCAGGTCAGCAAAGCCTTCTGATTCCCGCGTTCAATCTGCACTTCAGATGAGGCTGGCGGCCAGCGCCGTCAGCCGATCACCTGGCCCCGGTAGATCACCTGTTTCTTCCTCGTTGGCATTCCGCCATTTTCCACTCCCTCCTCAATCGCCTTCGCGGGCCGATCGTCGGCAATCGCCTGGCCTCGATACATACGTTTCGGGTTTTCTCCATCTTCGGTGCTTCCTGAATCCCATTGTAGTTGGGGTACCTGGGCCTTGAGTGTCTCCCAGGTGCGGACCAGATGGCTTGATCGGCTTTTGCTCGCATAGTCCGCCAGTTGCTGTTCGAGATGCTGCTCGGTCAGGTGGAGTTTGACGCCGAACTCGGAGTGAATCAGGCGGCGGCACTGGTGTACCAGTTTCAGCAGGCTGGGGTTAAGGAGCCACTCTCTCTCGGATGCCAGAGTATTCATGGTTACGGCCTCGGAATGTATGTCACAACCAGGTTGCGGTTCGGTATGGCCCGAATCCGGCAACCGACACCGTTTGCGATGCGAATTTTGTGCCGTTCTTCGCAACATACCCTTTAGGCCACCAAAGCAGCGGGTTCTCTGGGCAGTGATGGGGCTGAAGGTCGGTTGTTAAAGTGGTTGCAGTGTCACTCGGCGGTGCAAGAGAAGGGAGTTTGCCCCGTTTTGGGGTAGGGGAGCCGGCCGGGACGGTTCCCGACCGGCTGATCAGACAGAAATCAGTGGGCTTCGTCCCAGTTGTCACCGACTCCGGCATCCACCACCAGTGGAATGGCCAGTTCCGCCGCCGCTGACATCCGTTTAACCAGTCCGTCCCGGACCTTATCCAGGGCGGATTCTTTTACTTCGACGATCAGTTCGTCGTGAACCTGCATGGTCATGCGGGCTTCGTCCGCATGTTCGTTACGCAGCCAGTTGTCGACTTCGATCATGGCCCGCTTGATGATATCCGCTGCGGTTCCCTGCATCGGCGCGTTGATCGCTGTGCGCTCCGCCGCCTGTTGCATCTGCTTGTTGCGGGCATTGATTTCGGGCAGGTACAGGCGACGACCGAACAGGGTTTCCACGAAGCCATCCTCGTGGGCCTGTTTGCGGATGTTGTCCATGTATTTCAGCACGCCCGGGTACCGCTCGAAATAGCGGTCGATGTATTCCTGGGCCAGTTTCCGTTCCACGCCCAGTTGTCGTGACAGCCCGAACGCGGACATGCCGTAGATCAGACCGAAGTTGATGGCCTTGGCGCTGCGGCGCTGATCGGAGCTGACCTCTTTGAGACTGACGCCGAATACCTCTGCCGCCGTGGCCTTGTGGATGTCCTCGCCATGTTCGAACGCGTTGATCAGGCCCTTGTCGCCGGAAAGGTGGGCCATGATTCGAAGCTCGATCTGGGAGTAGTCCGCGGCCACCAGCTTGTATCCTTCCGGTGCGATGAACGCCTGGCGGATACGCCGGCCTTGTTCGCTGCGGATGGGGATGTTCTGCAGGTTGGGCTCCGACGAGGACAGCCGCCCCGTCGCCGTGACCGCCTGGTGATAGGATGTATGCACACGCCCGGTGCGATGGTGGATCAGTTCCGGCAGGGTGTCGGTATAGGTCGACTTGAGCTTGCTCAGACTCCGGTGCTCGAGGATCAGCCGGGGCAGTTCGTGCTCGTGGGCCAGTTCCTGCAACACCGGCTCGGCGGTCGATGGCGCGCCCTTCGGTGTCTTTTTGATGACCGGCAAGCCCAGCTTGTCATAGAAGATGGCCTGCAGCTGCTTGGTGGAGCCCAGGTTGAAGGTTTCTCCGGCGACCTCGTGGGCTTCCTCTTCCAGTTCGGCCATGCGTTCGGCCAGCTCCTGGCTATGCTGCCTCAGCACGCTGGCGCTAATCAGGGTGCCCCGTTGCTCCATGCGCGACAGTACCGGTACCAGCGGCAAATCGATCTCCCGGTAGACCGAGTCCAGTTTGCCGATTTCCCTGAGCCGGGGGCTCAGGGTCTGGTGCAGGCGCAGGGTGATGTCGGCGTCCTCGGCGGCATAGGGGGCGGCCTTTTCCAGATCGATCTGGTTGAAGGTCAGCTGTTTGGCACCCTTGCCGGCAATGGATTCGTAGGTGATGGTCTGTTCGCCCAGGTACTCCCGGGCCAGGCTGTCCATATCGTGGCGGGTAGCCACGGAATTATAGACATAGGACTCCAGCATGGTGTCCTCGGCAATGCCTTCCAGGTTGATGCCGTGGTTGGCGAGCACGTTCTTGTCGTACTTGAGGTTCTGGCCCACTTTTTTCTGTTTCGGATCTTCCAGCAGCGGCTTGAGCTGCTCCAGAACCTCGTCCCGGTCCAGCTGCTCCGGTGCGCCCATGTAGTCGTGGGCCAGTGGGACGTATGCGGCTTCGCCGGCCTCGACTGCGAAGGACACGCCGACAATCTCGGCGTCGATGTAGCGCAGGCTGGTGGTTTCCGTGTCAAAGGCGAACAGGTCGGATGCCTTCAGGCGCTTGATCCAGTCATCCAGTTCGTCCTGTTCGGTGATAACGCTGTAACGCTTTTCCTTCGGAGTGGCGGGGGCGTTGTTGTCAGATTTTCCCTCCGCATCGCTTTCATTTTCCAGTTCGTTAACCCAGGTGCGGAATTCGTATTCCTTGAACAAATCCAGCAGCTGTTCGTCGTCCTGCTCACGCAGCTTGAGATCCTCCAGGCCGAACTCGAGATCCACGTCGGTCCGTATGGTCGCAAGATCGCGGCTCAGGGGCAGGGTGTCGATGGCTTCGCGCAGGTACTCACCGATCTTGCCCTTGATCTCGTCCGCATGCTCGATGAGGTTGTCCAGGTCCTTGTAGGTCTGCAGCCATTTGACGGCGGTTTTTGGTCCGCACTTGTTCACGCCCGGGATGTTATCCACCTTGTCGCCCACCAGGGCGAGGTAGTCGATGATCTGCTCCGGCGTGACGCCGAACTTTTCCACCACGCCATCCCGGTCCATCCGGGTCTCGGTCATGGTGTTGATCAGGGTGACGTGATCGCTCACCAGTTGCGCCATGTCCTTGTCACCGGTGGAGACCACCACGTCGATGCCCTTGCTGGTGGCTTCGTTGGCCAGGGTGCCGATGACGTCGTCCGCCTCCACTTCCGGAACGATCAGCAGGGGCAGGCCCATAGCGCGGACGATCTCGTGAATGGGTTCAATCTGCATGCCGAGGTCTTCCGGCATGGGCGGCCGGTTGGCCTTGTACTCTTCGTACATCTCGTGCCGGAAGGTTTTGCCCTTGGCATCAAAGACCACCACCATTTTCGAGCCGGGGAAATCCTGCTCCAGGCGCCGGATCATACTGATCACGCCTTTGATGGCCCCGGTCGGGTGATTCTTGCTGTTGGTCAGAGGCGGCAGCGCATGATAGGCGCGGAAAAGGTAGGATGAGCCGTCGACGAGCACCACGGGTGGGGTCTTTTTTTCATTCATAGAAATACGGATCCGGATTCTGATTGAAGCGTTGGTTGGCTTGTGCAACTCTGTACTGAACTGGAATTGACGAAAGGGTATCACGAAAATGAAGCGAATCGCTTACCCCGCCATACTGCTGATTGGCCTGCCCTTGGCGGCACTGGCCCAGGAAGAGGGTGCGCTGGATCAGGTGCCGGTGGAGACCCCGAAAGAGCCGGTGGTGGTGACCGATTACCAGCCGGAAACAGAGGGCCCCGCCATTGTTATCCGCGCCGGTGAGAACGAGGTGTTCTACGAGTACCGGGTGAACGGTCAGCTTATGGAAATCAAGGTGGTTCCTGCCGTTGGGCCTGAGTATTACCTGGTGCCTGCCGATGGTGGTGGCTGGATCCGGGAAACCGAATCGGATCTCCTGGTGCCCAGCTGGGTACTGTTCCGCTGGTAACCGGTTTTTAGTATGAACATTCTAATTTTTGCCCGTATCTTGGTTAGTGAGATCCAAAGAAGGCCCGCGAGTTAAGCGGTTAGCGGGCCTGGCGAATGTTCACGAAACCAAGGAGAGTCCATCATGGGTAAACTCAAGTCCTACCAGGAACAGATTCAGGAAATCGTCGACAAGGGCATCAACGCCGCAGAAGAGCAGCAAAAGAAAATCGCTGCCAAGCCGTTCGAGTATGCCGAGAAGCTGGAATCCGAAGCGCGCGAGTACAGCGTCAAGAACCTGCGCAAGCGCTACGATGGTTACAGTGAGAGCCTGTTCGAGCAGCTGCGTAGCCTGAACTCCCGTTTCGGCAACTTCGCTGCCGAGCTGGTGGCCAAGCTGGAGAAGGAAGCGGCTGAAGGTGCAGAAGCGGTTTCTGATGCGGCCGAGGACGTGTCCGAGGCGGCCCAGGAAGCCAAGAAGAGTGTTGAGCCGAAGAAGCCGGCCGCTCGCAAGACCACTGCCCGCAAGAGCAGCAGCTCTGCAGCTGCCAAGAAGAGCACAGCCTCTGCTTGATCTGCATTGACGTTAAGATGGGGTCAGATGAAAGCTTTCATCTGACCCCTTTTTACATCATCTGGCCGATGTGAACTGAACTGGATTGAAGACGGGGTCAGAAGAAAACCTTCTTCTGACCCCATTTTTATGTCTGGCCTTTTACTGCTCGCCGGCCACTTCCAGAGGCAGCGTCCGTTCCTTGTCCGTAATCACTTCCAGCCGCTGGATATCTTTCCGGTAGGTTTTTTTCAGCTCCACGATATCCTGGCGCTGGCTGGCGATATCCTGCTCGATTTCGTCGATCTGGGATTCAAGTCGCCGGATCTTGTCCAGGGTAGCTTGCGGAATGTCACGGCCTGCGCGCTCCATATCCGCGGCACGGCTCTGCTCGTTGTTAAGCTGGGATGAGATTACCTGGATGTTTCCGCGTTTGAGCTGGATCAGGCCATTCATTTCCCGCACCTTCCGGTGCATGGCTTCAACCGCCTGATCCGGGTGGCTGTAACGCTTCAGCAGCAATTCGTCCTGTTCGCGCTGGCGTTCAAGCTCCTGTTGGCGTTTTTTCTCGGCCTTGCGGGCTGCAATCTCTTCTTCGGTCGGCGCAGGCGGGACGGTTTCGACCACCCGGCCGTTGCTGCCCAGGATGTCGTAGCCCCGCTTGGTGGCTTCCTGGGGAATGGTGTTACTGATTACTACCTGGCCCTGTGCGTCAGTGTAACGATACATCTGGGCATTGGCCGGCAGTGAGGCGCCCATGGCCGCTGCCAGCAGCAATGCCGAGGAATACACAGACAGACGATTGCCCATCAGTCAGACTCCGTATTGATCACGGTATTCGGCTACCTTGTCCGCGTGGCCGGCAAACTCCGGGTTGGCCTTGAGGTAGTCGAGTACCTGTTCGAGGCGAATGATGCTGACCACCGGAATACCGAATTCCTTTTCCACTTCCTGGATGGCCGAGAGTTCGCCGTTACCTTTTTCCTGTCGATCGAGGGCGATCAGTACGCCTGCCGGCTCGGCACCTGCAGCCCGGATAAGGTCGATGGACTCGCGGATGGCGGTGCCGGCGGTGATGACGTCATCCACGATCAGCACTTTGCCCTCCAATGGTGCGCCGACGATGTTGCCGCCCTCACCATGATCTTTCTTTTCTTTGCGGTTAAAGGCAAATGGTTTGCTGTTACCTTCTGTAGCCAGGGCCATGGCAGTAACAGTGGCCAAGGGAATGCCCTTATAGGCAGGGCCGAAAATGATGTCATAATCCAGCCCGCTGCGGCTGATAGCGGCGGCATAGGCCTTGCTTAGTTGCAGCAGGTCGTTTCCGGTGTTGAACAGTCCGGCGTTGAAGAAGTACGGGCTGGTGCGGCCGGATTTGAGTGTGAACTCTCCAAAACGCAACACGTTCCGCTGGATGGCGAATTCGATGAAATCTTGCTGATAGTCGTGCATGACAAGGCTTCTGGCGGGAGTGGATCTTTAATTAGTGCGTAAAAACGGTATCATACACACAAACCGAATCAGGGAACACGTATGCGGGTAGTATCAATCAGCGTCAATGGCCTCGCCCAGGCTGTTGATAAGGGCTTTTTTGACTGGCTGGCCGACCAGGACGCTGACGTGGTTTGCGTTCAGGATCACCGCATGCGCGCTTACGAGATTGAAGACTACAACCTCATCCCCGAGGGCTACGAAGCCTATTTCATTGACGGCGAGAAGAACGAGCACGGCGGCGTCGGCATCTATACCCGTCATTTTCCCAAGGCGATCATGTACGGTTTTGCCAACGAGCAGGCGGACCGGGAAGGGCGTTTCCTGCAGGCGGACTTCGACAAGGTCTCTGTGGCCTGTGTGCTGGCACCCTGCGCGCTCGGGCGCGAGGAAGAACTGATCGGCGAGGATGACCTGACTGTCCTGGACCACAAGGACGAGTTCATGGATGCCTTCGGTCTGCACATGCAGAAGACTCTGCGCAAGCGTCGCCAGTTCATCTTCTGTGCCAACCTGCAGACCGCCCATCATGTGACGGATGCCTCTCCGCTCTATCACAAGTTCGATTTCTCCGGTTTCCTGCCCCATGAGCGGGCGTGGCTGGATCGGCTGTTTGATGAGATGGGCTGTATTGATGCCTTCCGTGAGGTGAACAAGCAGAGCAATCAGTTCACCTGGTGGCCGGAGCAGGCCGAGGGTGCCCGTCGGAATGCGGGTATCCGGGTGGATTATCAGCTCCTGACGCCGGGGATTCGCAAGACTATCCAGGACGGCTGGATTGATACTTCAACCCGGTTCTCGGATCACGCGCCGGTGATCATGGACTACGACATCGAGATCGGTTTTTAAGCTGTATCTCGACTTCGGGGAAGCGCCGGCAGGGATGCCGCTCCCCAGACACGCTGCAAGTACATCCCTGTACGCTTGTTTCAGGCCATCCCTGGCCTTCAACAGTCTGGGGAGCGGCATCCCTGCCAGCGCCCAGACTTCCGTATTAGCCTTCCAACGCTGTTTTCTGGATTTCAAACAACTGCTCAATTC
The DNA here is from genome assembly GCF_039523335.1 of Marinobacter szutsaonensis. Taxonomy (NCBI): domain Bacteria; kingdom Pseudomonadati; phylum Pseudomonadota; class Gammaproteobacteria; order Pseudomonadales; family Marinobacteraceae; genus Marinobacter; species Marinobacter szutsaonensis. The sequence continues at coordinate 2,848,060 of NZ_BAAAFC010000001.1, forward strand.
CCTGCTTTGCCAGGGTCAGCATGCTGTCCAGTTCTGACTGTTCAAATGGTGCGCCTTCAGCTGTTCCCTGGATTTCGATGAAGCCACCCCTGTCGGTCATGATGACGTTCATGTCGGTTTCGGCTTCGGAGTCTTCCGGGTAGTCCAGATCGACGACTGGTGTTCCCTTGTAAACCCCCACGGAAAGTGCCGCCACCATCTGCTTGAGCGGGGAGGCTTTAATTCGCTTTTCCGCCACCAGGTAGTTCAGGGCGTCCACCAGGGCTACGCAGCCGCCGGTGATTGCCGCGGTGCGGGTGCCGCCATCGGCCTGGATGACGTCGCAGTCGACGGTGATGGTGTGTTCGCCCAGGGCGGAGAGGTCGACAGCGGCGCGCAGGGAGCGGCCGATCAGGCGCTGGATTTCGACGGTGCGTCCGCCCTGTTTGCCGCGGGCTGCTTCGCGGCCCATGCGGCTGCCGGTGGAGCGGGGCAGCATGCCGTATTCGGCGGTGATCCAGCCTTTGCCTTCGCCGCGCAGGAAGGGTGGTACCTTGTTTTCGACGGAGGCGGTGCAGATCACTTTGGTGTCCCCGAATTCCACCAGCACGGAACCTTCGGCATGGCGGGTGTAATTACGGGTGATTCGGACGTCTCTGGGTTGCTCGGGCGTTCTGCCGCTTGGTCGCATAGTGTGTCCTGTAATTGAATCTGAATGTCCGGACTCGGATCCGGGCGGGGTAATGAAAGGACAGCGAGTATAACACGCTCACTGGATAACACAGGTGGATCGTCCCTGCCCCTTTGGTCGGGTTCGCCGCAACTGTTAAGAGCCTGTTAAACTCCAGTGATCTGCCAAACATGATGATTGGAGCCGATATGATCCGGAGTATGACTGCCTTTGCCCGGAAGGATGCCCGTGGAGACTGGGGCACCCTGACTTGCGAGATCCGCACCGTGAACCATCGTTACCTGGAGCCGTCGTTCCGGTTGCCGGAGGCGTTCCGGGAACTGGAAAACAAGTTCCGGGAGGAGCTGCGCAAGGGCCTGAAGCGAGGCAAGGTGGACATCTCCATGCGGCTTCAGTCCGCCGAGAACACCGCCCAGAGCTTCGAGATCAGTGACGAGATGGCGAAAGCGGTGAACAACGCCGCCAACCATGTCAACCGGATGCTGGATAATCCGGCGCACATCAGTGCTCTCGACATTCTTCGCTGGCCCGGGGTGCTGTCGGTGCCGGAGCAGGACTACAGTGCGGCGAGGGAGGCGGCGGCGGAGCTGTTTGCCGATACCGTGGTTGAACTGGTTACCGTTCGTGAGCGGGAAGGGGAACGGCTGCGTCCGTTGTTTGAGGACCGCCTGGAGACCATGGGCAAGCTGGTGGCGGATGTTCGCGCCCGGATGCCGGAATTGCTTGAGGCCCAGGAGCGCAATTTGCGGGAACGGTTCGAGAAGGCCAGTGTAGAGCTGGATCCTGATCGGATCGCCCAGGAGATGGTGATGCTGGCCCAGAAAAGCGATGTGGCCGAAGAGCTGGATCGCCTGGATGCCCACATAGGCGAGGTCTCCGATACCCTGAAGCGGGATGACGCGATTGGCCGGCGCCTGGATTTTCTGATGCAGGAGCTGAATCGGGAAGCCAATACCCTGAGCAGCAAGAGCATCGATGCCGATGTCACGCGCGCAGCTGTCGACCTCAAGGTGCTGATCGAGCAGATGCGGGAGCAGGTGCAGAACATCGAGTAACGGACCCCTGAAGCGGATACCTGGACCCATGGACGATTTTCGCTGGCATGCCCGCGCACTCAAGGAAGTCCTCGATCGGCTGGGTGCCGGGCCGCAGGGGCTTTCGACGTCACAGGCCCGGCGTCGGCTGAAGGAGAGCGGGCCCAATCGTATTGAGCGAAACGGTCGCCGGTCCTGGTACAGGATACTTCTGCATCAGCTGGCCGATCCGATCGTCTATGTGCTGCTGGCCGCGGCGGTGCTCGCCATTCTGATTGGCAAGGTGACGGACAGTTTTGTGGTGCTCGCCGTTGTTGTGCTTAACACCACCATCGGCTTTGTCCAGGAGATGCGCGCCACCAAGGCCATCGAGGCTTTAAGCCGGATGGTGCCCCAGAATGCCACGGTGCTGCGCAACGGTGACGCCAAGTCGATTCCCGCCCATACGGTGGTGCCGGGGGATGTGGTGTTACTGCAGGCTGGAGATCAGGTGGCCGCCGACGTCCGGTTACTTGAGGTCAATGGGCTGCAGGTCGATGAGGCGGCACTGACCGGGGAATCGCTGCCGGTGACCAAGCAGGAAGAGCCGGTCCCGGATGAGGCGGTGATTGGTGACCGGCATTCCATGGCTTTCGGTGGGACCCTCGTTACTGCCGGCACTGCGGATGGGGTGGTGGTCGCCACTGGCGCGAGCAGCGAGCTGGGGCGGATCTCCCGGCTGCTGAGTGAAACTGAAGATCTGCAGACTCCGCTGACCCGGCGGCTTGCCAGCCTGGTCAGAGTTATTTCCCTGGCGATCCTCGTGGTCGCGATTCTTATCTTCCTTGTCGGGATGTGGCGGGACAACTCGCTGCTCGACAGTGCGCTGGCCGCAATCACGCTCGCCGTTGCCTCCATTCCCGAAGGTCTGCCTGCCGTCATTACCATCGCATCGGCCATCGGTGTACAGCGCATGGCACGTCGCCGTGCCATCGTCCGCCACCTCCCCGCTGTTGAAACCCTGGGCAGTACCACCGTCATCTGCACCGACAAGACCGGCACCCTGACGCGCAATGAAATGACCGTCGAGGCGTTGTGGACGCCAGATCTGGAGGTCGAGGTAACCGGTATCGGATACGCGCCAGAAGGCGAGTTACGGGCCGGAGACCAGACATTGTCCCCGATGCCGGAGCAGGTTCACGATTTGTTGCTGGCAGGTTTGCTTTGCAACGACGCGGAGCTGGAGTGCAAGGACGGGCGCTGGCGAATCGTTGGCGACCCCACCGAGGGGGCACTGGTGGTCGCCGCCGGTAAGGCGGAGCTGGATGAAGACTCGACGCGGGCGGCTTTCCCCCGTAAGGATGAGATCCCGTTCAGTTCGGAGAGCCAGTTCATGGCGACCCTGCACGATTCCGGTGATGGTGCCGACATGGTGTGTGTGAAGGGCGCGCCGGAGGTGATCGCCGGGATGTGCAAGGGATTCGCCGGAGGCCAACCAATGGCGGTGGAGCTTGTGCATGAAGCCGTGGAAGCGCTGGCTGCACGGGGTATGCGCGTGCTGGCCGTTGCCATGGCAAAGCCGTCGGCGGGCAAGGTGGACCTGGAGTCCTCCGGCTGGCAGGACGAGCTTTGTTTTCTTGGCCTGGTCGGCATGTCGGATCCACCCCGCGATGAAGCCATTCACGCCGTCAGGACCTGTCAGCAGGCCGGCGTGGTGGTCAAGATGGTCACCGGCGATCACGCGGAGACTGCCCGGGCCATCGGCCAGAGCATCGGTTTGCTGGAAACCGGCGGGGCGGGTGCGCAGGTGGTGACGGGAGTGCAGATCGAGGCCGCAACCGATGCCGAACTGCTTGAACTGGTGCACTCCACCAACGTTTTTGCCCGTGTGGCGCCAGAGCATAAGCTGCGGCTGGTCAAGGCCCTTCAGGCCGGAGGGCAGGTTGTCGCCATGACCGGTGACGGTGTCAATGATGCGCCGGCGCTGAAGCGGGCAGAGATCGGGGTTGCCATGGGAATCAACGGCACCGCGGTTGCACGGGAAGCCAGCGACATTGTGCTGGCGGATGATAATTTTGCCTCCATCAGCGCCGCGGTAGAGGAAGGGCGACGGGTCTACGACAACCTTTCGAAGTCCCTCGCGTTCGTGCTGCCCACCAGTCTGGGGCAGGCAATGATCATCCTGGTCGCGGTCCTTTTCTTCCCAGTGACCGACGGTCATCTTCTGATGCCGATCGAGCCCGTGCAGATTCTCTGGGTGAACCTGGTCGTTGCCATTGCGCTGGCATTGCCACTGGCTCTGGAGGCCCGGGAGCCGGGTTTGATGAAACGACCGCCGAGGCCGCCAAAGGAGCCTTTGCTGAGCCGGTTCCTGGTGGTTCGCACCTTCCTGGTCGGTGCCCTGATGACTGGTGGGGCGGCCGGGCTTTTCCTGCTGGAATACAGCGCTGATCTTTCCGAAGGCGCTGCTGTTGAACTCGCCCGGGGCAAGGCCCAGACCATGGCGGTAACCACCATCATCCTGTTCCAGATGCTGTACTTGCTGAACTGCCGCTCCCTCACCCAGACGTTCTGGCGCATCGGCCTGTTCAGCAATCTCTGGGTGTATCTCGGCATTGGCGTGACCCTGGTGCTGCAGCTGGCCTTTGTCTATCTCGATCCCCTCAACCAGCTTTTCCATACCCGGCCGCTGGATCCGGCTGATTGGCTGATGTCTGCCGGTGTGGCGTTTGCGGGGTTCCTGATTATCCTGCTGGAGAAATGGCTGTGGCGACAGAATGACGGTGGGGGGAGCGGGGAAGTTGAAAATGGGGTCAGATGAAGGTTTTCATCAGACCCCTGAGGTTTGGGTCTGGCTTGGGTCTAATGGGTCTAGAATGGGGTCAGATGAAAGTGTTCAGCTGACCCCTGAGCGAAGACCGGCCTCGGGGTGGCGGCCAGCAATGGGGTCTGATGAAAACCTTCATCTGACCCCGTCCTGCATATTCCCCCACATTCGCCGACCCTGCGGCTTTCACGTATAATCACGCGCTTTTCCAGCCCCAGGGGCGAGCAACACATCGACGTTCGGGAGTTTTCAATCATGAGTCAGGCCGGTGAGCAGGGCACCCTGTTTGTGATTTCTGCCCCTTCGGGTGCGGGCAAGACCAGCCTTGTGGCAGAAATGCTGAAGAATGATGCGAAGCTCGGCGTGTCGATCTCCCACACCACCCGCCCGATGCGGGAAGGGGAGCAGGACGGGGTGAACTATCACTTCGTCAGCCGCGATGAGTTCGAAGCCATGATCGCCCGGGGGGATTTCCTGGAGCATGCCGACGTCTTCGGCAACTACTATGGTACGTCCCAGGTCTGGGTCCGTGAGACCCTGGCCCGGGGCGAGGACGTGATTCTGGAGATCGACTGGCAGGGGGCCGAGCAGGTGCGCCGGCTCATTCCTGAATGCGTCAGCATCTTCATTGTTCCCCCTTCCGCCGAGGTGCTGCGGGAGCGCCTGAGCGGGCGCGGTACCGACGCCCCGGACGTCGTCGAACGCCGGCTCAGGGAAGCGACCGAAGAGTGCTCCCACGCCCTGGAGTTCGATTACCTGGTGGTGAATGACGATTTCCAGGTGGCGCTGGCGGATCTGCTGGCGATTGTCCGCAGCCAGCGCCTGCGCATGCAGGTCCAGCAGGTCAGGCACAGGGATCTGCTGGCAGGGCTGTCTGGCAAGGCCTGATACGCGGTTTTCCTGTATACAAATTGAGCCGGTAGCAGTAAACTACGCGGTCTGCTGAAACAGTCATTTTATTTGTCGGGGAAGTTATGGCACGAGTTACCGTTGAAGATTGTCTGGAAAACGTTGATAACCGCTTCCAGCTGGTGATGCTGGCTACCAAGCGTGCCCGCCAGATTGCGACCAAGGGCTTTGAGCCGATGGTTCCGGAAGAGAACGATAAGCCGACGGTCATCGCGCTGCGGGAAATTGCCGAGGGCAAGGTGACCCGAGATCTTCTGAAAGAAGAAGACGAGGATTGATCACTGCGCAGGATATCTACCTATGCGCAAGTGAGAACCATTGAAATCTGTCCCCGCGGTTTTATAGTGTATCTATAGAACGTTGCTGGAAGGACCAGGAAGGACCCGGATGCGTGCATTCGGGTTTTTTTGTCCCTGAAATTTGAAAAGTGTGGAGGCGCGGTGTCGGCAGAGCCTACGGTTGAAGGTCTGACTCAGGAGCTCAGTACCTATCTGGATACCAATCGCATCAATCAGGTGCGACGGGCCTACTATTACGCCGAACAGGCTCACGAAGGGCAGATGCGCAAGAGCGGGGACCGCTACATTACCCATCCCCTGGCGGTTGCCCGCATCCTCGCCGAGCTGAAGCTTGACCATCAGAGCCTGATGGCGGCCATGCTCCACGACGTCATTGAAGACACCGGTATTCCCAAGGATGCCCTGGCCGAGCAGTTCGGCGAGGACGTGGCGGAACTGGTGGATGGCGTCAGCAAGCTGACCCAGATTGAATTCCGCTCCCGGGCCGAAGCCCAGGCGGAGAACTTCCAGAAAATGACCCTGGCCATGGCCCGGGACATCCGCGTGATTCTGGTGAAGCTGGCGGACCGGCTGCACAACATGCGCACCCTCGGGCCCATGCCTTACGAAAAACGCCAGCGCATCGCCACCGAAACCCTCGATATCTATGCCCCGATTGCCAATCGCCTGGGCATGCACTCCATCTGCACCGAGCTTGAGGATCTGGGCTTCTCGTCCCTGTATCCGATGCGCGCCAAATATATCTCCAAGGCGGTGAACAAGCTGCGGGGCAGCCACCGGGAAATCATCGAGGAGATTCGCGGCAGGCTGCAGGAAAAGCTGGAAGAAAGGGGATTGCCGGGTCGGATTCTCGGCCGCGAGAAACACCTGAACAGCATCTACAACAAGATGAAGTTCAAGCACAAATCCTTCCATGAAATCATGGATGTGTACGCTTTCCGCATCATCACCGACACCGAGGATGACTGTTACCGCATCCTCGGGGCGGTGCACAGCCTGTACAAGCCGCTGCCGGGCCGGTTCAAGGACTACATCGCCATGCCCAAGGCCAACGGCTACCAGTCCCTGCACACCACCCTGTTCGGCATGCATGTGAACATCGAGATCCAGATCCGCACCGAGGAGATGGAGCACATCGCCAACAACGGTATTGCGGCCCACTGGATGTACAAGAACGAACCGTCGAATGTCACCAGCGTCAACCAGGCCAGGGTAGACCGCTGGGTCAAGGGCCTGATGGAAATGCGTGAGCGTGCCGATGATTCCCTGGAATTCATCGAGCACGTGAAGGTGGACCTGTTCCCCGACGAAATCTACGTGTTCACTCCCAAAGGCCGGATTATGGAGTTGCCCAGCGGTGCCACACCGGTGGACTTTGCCTATGCCATCCATACCGACATCGGCAACGCGGCAGTGGCCTGCCGGATCAACCGCAACCTCGGTTCCCTGAGCCAGCCGCTGCAAAGTGGGCAGACGGTGGAGGTCATTACCGCCCCGGGAGCGCGGCCGAACCCCGCCTGGCTCAGCTTCGTGGTCACTGGCAAGGCTCGCAGCAGCATTCGCCATGTCCTGAAGACCCAGAAGCGGGCGGAATCCCTGGAGCTTGGTCGCACCCTGTTGAAGAAGTCACTCAAGGGTTTTGGCGCCAAACTCGCCGACATCAGCGACGGCCAGAAACAGGCAGTGGTCAATCACAACCAGGTGAACAGTTTTGATGATCTGATCAGTGACATCGGCCTCGGTAACCGTATGGCCTACCTGGTGGCGCGACAGCTGGTCAACGGAGCCGAAGGTGCAGAGAGTGCCACGGTTGAAGCCGGGCGGCCGGCGGATCGAAGCCCGGTCACCATTCGCGGTACCGAAGGGCTGCTGGTGAAGTTCGCCAGCTGCTGCAAGCCGATTCCGGGAGATCCGGTGGTTGGTGTCATGGACTCCGGCAACGGCATGGTGATTCACTCCGACACCTGTTCCCGCCTGCCGGAAGACGACGAGGGCAGGGCGCGCCTCACCCACCTCAAGTGGGCCAAGGATATTACCGATGAGTTCTCGGTTGAGCTTCGGGTGGAGCTGGAACGCCAGCGGGGTGTTATCGCGGAGCTGGCCAATGCGGTGGCCATGGCTGACGGCAACATCGAACGCATCAGCGTGGAAGATCAGAATGCCAAGTTCGGAATCGTCAGCCTGGTGGTGCACGTCAATGGCCGCCGCCACCTGGCACGGGTGATGCGCCGGATTCGCAACATCCGCGCAGTGACGCACATCAACCGTGTTCGTCACTAGGATCTCGACCAAAGGCCGGTTGACAGTTGCGGCCATGAGCGGCGAGCATTGGCGTTTTGGAAGAGAGGAATTCTGAGATCATGACCAACAAATCCGTAATCCAGACCGAAAATGCTCCCCAGGCGATCGGCACCTATTCGCAGGCGGTCAAGGCAGGGGACACTGTCTACCTTTCCGGTCAGATTCCGCTGGATCCGGAAACCATGGAAGTGGTTCCGGGGGATTTCTCCGCCAAGACCCGTCAGGTATTCGAGAACCTCAAGGCTGTCTGTGAGGCTGCCGGCGGTGAGCTCAAGGATATCGTCAAGCTCAACATCTACATGACGGATCTGGCCAATTTCGCCACCGTCAACGAGATCATGGCGACTTACTTCCAGGAGCCGTATCCGGCCCGTGCCGCCGTTGGCGTAGCGGCACTGCCGAAGGGTGTCCCTGTCGAGATGGAAGCGGTGATGGTGCTCAGCTGAGGCTGTCGATCATCTCCCGGTACCCCGCCCGAAAGTCGGGGTACCGGAACGTAAACCCGCTCTCCAATAACCTCCTGTTACTGCATCGCTTGCTCCCGGCCCGGCCTCCCTTGCGGGCATCCGCCTGAGGCGGTTTGCAGGCAATCTGCTGCCGCACCCAGTTGACCACTTCGTCCAGTCTCACCGGCTCGCAATCACTGGCGATGTAGACCGGTTCCAGTGCCTCTCCCGCCAGGGCCCGATCCACCAGATGAACGACGACCCGTGCCGCATCCACTTCGTGGATCCGGTTGCTGAACGGCGCTGGCGATTGGGGGTTCATACGCCCCTCCATAACTTCCTCGAGGAAGCGCTGACGGCTCGGCCCGTAGATGCCGCTGAAGCGCACGATGGTCGCGGGGTGGATGCTCTCGAGCGCGGTTTGTTCGCCGGCGATGATCTGCTGGCCGCTGAATCTTGCCGGTGCGGTCTCGCTGGTTTCATCTACCCAGCCGTCATCATCCTGGGCATACACGCTGGTGCTGCTGACGAAGATCAGGCGTTTCAGCGGATGATTTCCGATCGCATCAAGCAGGTTATCCAACCCGGTGACATAGGCATTGCGGTAGCCTTCCTCGTCATAGCTGGAGGGGGTGAGGCAATAGATCACCGCGTCCAGCCCGGCGGGAAGGGCGCCCGCCAGTGTTTCCGGGCGGGTCAGGTCGGCGCTGATACCGGTTACCCCGTCGGGCACCTTGCTTGCGTCCCGGCGCAGGCCGAACACCTCGGCATTCTCTAGCAAGGCACTGGCAATACTGCCACCGAGTTTCCCGCAGCCGGCGACCAGGATACGTGGCAGATGCCCGTTTTCAGTGATTGCCATAGACAATTTCAATCCTTATGCTTGACCTCATAAATAAGTGAAACTTCGACCCGTACCTATCTGACCGGAGCTCACCATGACTCTTACCGAGTTACGATACGTCGTTACCCTTGCCCGCGAAAGGCATTTTGGCCGGGCTGCCGAGCGATGTCATGTCAGCCAGCCGACACTCAGTGTTGCTGTCAAGAAGCTCGAGGACGAGCTGGGTATCCCCCTGTTCGAGCGGAGCAAAAGCAGTATCCGGGTGACAGAAACCGGTCAGCGCATCATCGAGCAGGCCCAGCGGGTCCTGGATCAGGTGAATGTCATCAAGGACATGGCCCAGGACGGGAAAAACCAGCTGAACTCACCGCTGAAGGTCGGTGCCATCTACACCATCGGCCCCTACCTGTTCCCGCATCTGTTACCGGAGTTGCGCCGGGCGGCACCGGACATGCCGTTGTATATTGAAGAGAACTACACCGCCAATCTGCGGCAGAAGCTGCGGCAGTCGGACCTGGACGCGATCATCATTGCGCTGCCGTTCGAAGAGCCGGAAGTTCTGACGCTGCCACTGTATGACGAGCCCTTTGTAGTGCTGCTCCCCGCCGGTCACCCGCTGGCCAAAAAGGAACAGCTCACCGCCGAGGAGCTGGCCAAGGAACAGCTGTTGCTGTTGGGGCCGGGACATTGTTTCCGGGACCAGGTGCTGGAATCCTGCCCGCCCATGGTGGAGGCGATTACCAAGCGGGTAGACAACGGCTCCCCCTCGCTGGTGACCGAGGGCAGCTCCCTGGAAACCATTCGGCATATGGTGGCCTCGGGGCTCGGGGTTACCGTGTTACCCCTCTCCGCAGCTACGGCCATGCAGTATCACGAAGACATACTCGCTGTCCGGCCGTTTGCCCCTCCGGTGCCATTCCGGACCGTCGCTTTGGCCTGGCGGGTAACCTTCCCGAGGCCCAAGGCCATTGATGTGCTGTCCCTGGCGGCCAGTCAGTGCCGGGTGGTGGAGAAAGCGAAAACGGATAATCCGGCCGTCGCCGAATCCGCCTGAGCCCCACATGACGGCACTGGACGACATCCCCGTCACTCAGCTCAAGGGCGTTGGAAGCGCCCTGGCGGAGAAGCTCGCCAAGCTGGGCATCGAATCCCTGCAGGATTTGCTGTTTCACCTGCCTCACCGCTATGAAGATCGGACCCGGGTGATCCCCATGGGTAACCTCCGTATTGGCGATGTGGCGGTGGTGGAAGGGGAAGTGATGAAGGCGGACCTGGTCATGGGCCGGCGCCGGAGCCTTCAGGTCACGCTCAGGGACAGCAGTGGCTTCCTGGTCATGCGTTTTTTCCACTTCAACGCCGCACAGAGGAACCAGCTGTCCGAAGGTGCCTGGGTGCGCTGTTTCGGTGAAGTCAGGCCGGGGCGGGCCGGCTACGAATTCTACCACCCGGAATACCAGGTGAACCCGCCGCCTATGCCGCCGGAGGGTCAGGCAACCCTGACCCCGGTTTATCCCCTTACTGAAGGCATCCAGCAGCCCAGGGTGAGAAATCTCTGTCAGCAGGCACTGACCTATCTGGACCGGTTTCCGATCCGGGACTGGCTGCCAGCAGGGCTGCTGGCGGATTACCAGTTACCGGGCATCACCGAGGCGGTGAGGCTGGTCCATGCACCACCGGCGAACGCGCCTGTCCATCTGCTGATGGAGGGCAAGCATCCGGCGCAGCAACGCCTGGTGATGGAAGAATTACTGGCGCACCAGCTCAGCCTTCTGCAGGTGCGCGAACAGATCCAGACGCGGGAGGCATTGCCGCTTCTGCCAACCGGGGATCTTGCCGCACGCTTTCTCGACAGCCTCCCGTTTGCCCTGACCGGGGCCCAGAAGCATGTCGTCAGTGATATCCGTCAGGACCTGAGCCAGCCCATTCCGATGCTCAGGCTGGTCCAGGGTGACGTCGGCTCCGGGAAGACGGTGGTGGCGGCCCTGGCGGCCTTGCAGGCAATCGGTGCCGGGGCCCAGGTGGCGTTGATGGCGCCCACCGAGATACTGGCCGAGCAGCATTACCAGAATTTCCGCGGTTGGCTCGAGCCTTTGGGTATCCGGCTGGCCTGGCTCTCCGGGAAGGTCAAGGGCAAGGCCAGGCAGGAAGCTCTTGATGCTGTGAGCTCCGGGGAAGCCCCGGTGGTGATAGGCACCCATGCGCTGTTCCAGGAAGACGTCCGGTTCGACCGGCTGGCACTGGTGATAGTGGACGAGCAGCACCGGTTCGGTGTTCACCAGCGTCTGGCGCTGAGGGAAAAGGGTGTCGGCGGTTCCCTCGCACCCCACCAGCTGATCATGACGGCAACCCCGATTCCCCGTACCCTGGCCATGAGTGCCTATGCGGACCTTGATACCTCGGTGATTGACGAGTTGCCTCCGGGGCGCAAACCCATTGAAACTATTGTGATTTCCGACAGCCGGCGCGATGATGTGATTGAGCGGGTGCGCAGCGCCTGCCGGGATGGCCGCCAAGCCTACTGGGTCTGTACGCTGATTGAGGAATCCGAAGCGCTGCAATGCCAGGCGGCGGAAGTGACAGCGCAGGAACTTTCCGAGCGGCTGCCGGGATTGCAGGTCGGCCTGGTCCACGGCCGGCTGAAAGCCCGGGAGAAAGCCGAGGTGATGGAGCGCTTCAAGGCCGGTGAGCTGGATTTACTTGTGGCTACCACGGTGATTGAGGTGGGGGTAGATGTGCCCAATGCCTCGCTCATCATCATCGAGAACCCGGAACGCCTCGGCCTGGCCCAACTGCACCAGTTACGTGGTCGGGTCGGGCGTGGTGAGCAGGCCAGTTTCTGCGTGTTGCTCTACCACCCGCCGCTGTCGTCGAATGGCAAGGCACGGCTGCAGGCGCTCCGGGACAGTCAGGATGGCTTCGTAATCGCAGAGAAAGATCTTGAAATCCGTGGCCCCGGGGAGGTCCTGGGCACGCGGCAAACGGGCATGATGCAATTCCGGCTCGCCGATTTTGAAAGGGACAAGGGCTGGATTGAGCCGGTCAGGGAAATGGCTCCGTCGCTGATGAAGCACGCTGACGTTGTCAATGGATTGATTCGCCGCTGGCTTGGCGAACGAATACGCTATGGCGACGTCTGAACCAGGGAGATCTTTATGGAACTACCCCTCGCGGTGCGGCAGGCTCTCGGAGAATCTGCCCAACGCGTGTCACTGACGACTGTCCGTCAGGCTGATTCGCTATCGGCATTGCGGATGCTGTTACTCAGTGATGAACAGGGCAGCCTGCAGGTCATCTGTCGCAAGCATGATCTGATTGACCTCGAGCAGCTTAACCAGCAACTTGGTCGTGACTTCCGGCTTATGGAGCTTCCGGAACAGCGGCGCATTATGGAGCGGACCGGGCTTTCCGATCTGCCGGCGTTGCCGTCCCTGACCGAGCTTCCGACGGTCGTGGATTTCCGGGTCCGGGACCTGGAGACCGTTGTTCTGGAACTGGCCGGCGATAACCTGGCCATTGTGATGGCCGCCTGTGACTTCCGGCCCCTGGCGGAAGCAGCCTGGCATTGTTCCTTTGCGGTAGATCCTGCCCTGATTCCCGCGCCCGGAAAAAAATCCACCGGTGGCGCGGAGCAGTTCCACTCCAGCATCAAGAAGTTTACTGCCCTGAGAATCCAGCAGCGTCTGGAGGACACCCTCGAGTTGCCCCCGATGCCGGAAACGGCCCAGCGTATCGTGCACCTGCGAGTAGACCCCAATGCCGTGATGGGGGACCTTGTGGATGTTGTCGAGAGCGACCCCAGCCTGGCGGCCCAGGTGGTCAGCTGGGCATCCTCCTCGTTCTATGGTGCGGCCGGCCATGTCCGGTCAGTCCATGATGCGGTCTCCCGGGTGCTAGGGTTTGACCTGGTCATGAACCTGGCTATGGGCCTGTCCATGGGGCGGGGGCTCAAGCAGTCCACCGATGGCCCCGAGAATTACACCGACTATTGGCGGCGGGCACTCTGGCAGGCACAGTCAGCCGGTGTCCTGGCCAGCATGATGCCCCGTGGCACACGCCCCACCTTTGGCCTGGCCTATCTGGCCGGCCTGCTTCACAACTTCGGAGAGCTGGCGCTAGCCCAGATTTTCCCACCCCACCACCGACTGGTTTCCCGGGCCCAGGAAGTAAATCCCCACTTTGATCCTTCGGTCATCGAGTATTACCTGCTGGGCATCAGCCGGAATGATGTCGCGGCCCGGTTGATGGAGAGCTGGGGGATGCCGGAGGAGGTGATCCTGGCGATCCGGCACCAGAACGATCCCCTCTACCAGGGGCCAAACCGGGTTTACCCGAAACTGCTCTGGCTCTGCCAACAGCAGCTGGCAGCATTGGGGGTTACCGGCAGAGCTGCCGAGGAGATTCCCGAGGCTTTCTACGACGAGCTGGGCCTGCAACCGGATCGTGTTATCAAACAGTTCCAGGAGCTGTTGAAGGGTAAAGACAACATCCTTGCCGTGACCGGGAATTCTGATACACCGCCGCCCGGCCTTTGACTACAAAAAAAGCCGGCCCAATGGCCGGCAAGCTCACCCGCTTTTTGCAGAGTCGTCCTAACTTATCAGGAGAAAACAACGTAGGGCGTTACCGCCGCAGATTCTGGCACCACCCTGTCTTTAACTTAGATCAGGAAGACAAAAAGAAAAGTCAACAGATCGGAAGGGGAAGGAGTGAGTCTTGCGTCAGTTTAACGGGTTTTCAGAACCTATTGATTTGCTTTACTAAACTTTCGGGTTGTCCACTTCTGATGTTACAAACTGTTACAAAAATGAGGTCGGACCAGTTGAAGGTTTGACTGACTAGTCGAACTGGTGGTGACGAATCGCGGTTGCCGCCCGGCGGATTTCGTCGGCATGGGTTTCTTCGACTTCGAAGCGCTCTTTATCCATTTTTTCGACGAACCGGGTTTCGGTTGCCTGCCGGGCCCGATGTGTGGGCATGTGTTCCAGTTTCTCGTGGACGGTCCGGAAAACCCGGAACGGGGCCTCCTCCAGCAAATGCGGAGCCACGTGGTCCAGCAGGCCCTTGATACGCAGGCAGGCCTCGGAGTACTCGATCTGATCCTCCTCAACCGCCATGGCGATCACCCGGATGCTGCCGATCATGTCCTCACGGCGTTTTGCCTGGAACGCCTCGGCTTTCTGCTGGCGTTTGCGTCCCTCGGCGAGCAGCTGTGTCTGCTTGCGGATAAACCAGAGCAAACAGGCTATTGCAACCAGGCCGGCAATTATCAGAGTCCACTGCAGCCAGAGGGGCATGACATCTCCTTTCTCGATCAGGCGGAATGGCGTTGCTTTCCGGAACGCCAGACTCTGACAGTTACTGACTGGCCATTCAATACGGAAGTTCCGGACAACTGGTCTATCTGGTTGTCCTCCAGCACATCATTGATTGATGCGCCGGCATGGGCGCTTGCTACCGAGAGCCCGGTGCCTTGACGATCATGGCCCCAGCCATGGGGTATGGACGCCACCCCCGGCATGATGTCCGGGGTAATCTCTACCGGCAGCACGATGGCCTGATCGGCGCCCTGGACCTCGGCAGATTCCCCGGCCTGAAGGCCAAGGCGTGCGGCATCATCCGGATGCAGCATCAGTGTGCAACGATCCTTGCCTTTGACGAGTCGGCGACTGTTGTGCATCCAAGAGTTGTTGCTGCGCACGTGTCGGCGACCGATCAGGCAAAGCTGATTATCCGGCTCGGACACCAGATGCTTGTGAAGGCGGCCGAGATCCTGCAGGTAGCGCCGGGGCGCAAGGTGGATGAGTCCGTCCCGGGTGAACAGCCGATCCGGCAGGGATGGCTGGAGCGGACCGAGATCCATTCCATGGGGATTGTCCCTGAGTGCCGAAAGGGAGAGGCCCTTGGGCAGGGCGTTCCACTGCCGGTTAACCGGACTCAACCTCGCCAGACCCCGCAGCGGGTGTCGCTCGGGCAGAATATCCATCACCAGATCAACGGCAGGCTGGAGGAGCTTCCTGGCCGGACCGGTATCGGCGCCATAGGGACCGGAACGCAGCAGCAGATCCAGGATCGGGTCCGGGCCGATCTGCTTGAACGCGCGCCAGCCCAGTTCCGATCGCAGGGGCAACCGGCCGCCCTTGCGCTGCTGCTCCAGACGGTGGGCCAGTTCCAGGAGAATCTGCCAGTCGTGCTTCGCATCTTCCCGGGGCTCGAACAGGGCCTCGCTGTATTTGGCGTAATTGCGTACCGCAAACATGCTGAAGATCAGGTCGTAATGACTGCGCTCCAGCGCGGCGGTGGGCGGCAGGATGACATCGGCATGGCGGGTGGTTTCGTTCAGGTAATAGTCCACCGAGACCATGAAATCGAGCTTCTCGAACGCCTGCTCGAGCCGTCGACCATTGGGGCTGGACAGCACCGGGTTGCCGGCCACCGTCACAAAGGCCCGGATCTGGCCATCACCTGGGGTGAGGATTTCGTCCGCCATGGTGCTGGCGGGGTATTCACCGGCAAATTCGGGAAGGTCGCGGACCCGGCTGCGGCGCTTGTCGAAATGCCCGTTCTGGCCACTCATGGCTCCCAGCGCCACCAGATCGATAGCCGGTTGGGTGAACAGTACCCCACCCACCGTGTCCAGCTTGCCGGTCAGGATGTTCAGGCAATAGGCGAGCCACGTGGCGAGGCCACCGAAGGCCTGGGTGCTGGTGCCCATCCTCGAATACAGGGCGGCCTTGCGGGTAGAGGCGAGTTGGCGGGCCAGGTCACGGATCGTCTCGGCTTCGATGCCCGTGTGGCCGCTCACTGCTTCCGGTGTGTAGGGAACGGCAGCCAGCTGTAGCAACTCCAGATCCTTGACCAGGCGCTCCGCGGGGCCCGGATCCACCAGATTCTCCTCGAACAGGGTATTCACCATGGCCATCAGCAGCAGGGCATCGTTGCCCGGCCGGATGAAGTGGAACTCATCGGCCAGCTTCGCGGTTTCCGTACGCCGGGGGTCGATCACCACCAGTTTGCCACCGCGCTGCTTCAGGGCCTTCAGCCGACCCCGGACATCCGGCACCGTCATCAGGCTGCCATTGGAGGCCATGGGATTGGCGCCGATACAGATGAACAGGTCGGTGTTGTCGATATCGGGAATGGGGAACAGAATCTGGTGCCCGAACATCTCCAGGCTGGCGAGCATGTGGGGCAGCTGGTCATTGGACGTGGCGGAGAATCGGTTCTGGCTGCCAACGGCGCGCAGGAAGGGCATGGTCGCAACCAGCGAACCGTGATTATGGACGTTGGGATTGCCCAGGTAGACCCCGATGCTATTCCGGCCATGCTCCTTGCGGGTCTGGTGCAGGCGCCGGGCGACCAGGTCGAAGGCCTCATCCCACCCGATCTTCTGCCAGCCGCTCGCGGTCTTGCGCATGGGCTGGCGCAGCCGCTCCGGGTCCTCGTGGAGATCCTGCAAGGCAACGGCTTTCGGGCAGATATGGCCCTTGCTCAGGGGATCGTTCTCATCGCCCTTGATGGAAGCAATGCGGTCGTCCTTCACCTCGATGGCTACGCCGCACATGGCCTCGCAAAGGTGGCAGGTGCGGTAGTGAGTGCCGTTGTCCATGGAATCTCCCGGGAATTGTTTTTATGGCAGTAGGTTTCATTGTGCAACCAGATTATCAGGTTTGGCGGGGTAGGGGAAAAGTCAGGATGGGACAAGGGTAGAAAAAAAGGCCAGTCCGGAGACTGGCCTGAAGCGGAGACATTCCGTTTTATTGCTGGGCCGGGATTTCTTTTACCGGGTTGGAGATGAAGTTGAGGTATGTGCCGGCAACCGGAATTTCCAGTGGCAGTCTGATGGTTGCCAAGCCAAGGCCAGGCAGCCCCAGAGCATCAGCGGTGACAAGCAATTCGTTGTTACTGCCAACCCGATTCACGTTCCTTTGTTCAACCTGCATCCGGCCATCATCAAAAAACGTGACGTTGCCCTCCAGATTCAAGGTGAAAGGGCGCCCATAAAGGTCATGGGTTCCTCCCAGAGGAATTTCCATATCGGGGGCATCAATTAGCAGCTCTGCCCTGGTCATGAAAATGGGCTGGCCCTCGTCCCCTTCAGTGATCACGCCCGGGATGAGCTGATTCCGTGCGCAGTTTTGTGTGCACGAGGGATCGTCTTTGGCATAGCGCATTCTGAGAATCTGGGTATTGGTTATGGATTCCTCCTGCATCAAACCGAAGACGTTTGTCCAGACACTGATGGAGGTCGTAGTCAGCAGCGTTGGATAGAGGTCAACCAGTATGCCTTCGAATTCGTCGCCACTATTTGGCTTTGCAGGAGTTGGGTCGTAAGTGCCCGGTCCTACAACTTCCGTGTTCAAGGCATATGTCTGGTATATAAATTTATTTCTTGGACAGTCGCTGTTCTCGGTAGCTTCACAACCGACTTCAGCGAGAGATTCACCCCCAGGGATGCCTCCAAGAGGCGTCTCGAACAGCGTTACGCTGGCACTTCCACCGATGACAGCGAGTTTCGTTGAGTTTGCGCTGGGCTCCCATCCATCAATGTCATTTCCGACGGTATGAGCCGTCTCGAAGGGTTCGAGACAGTCGGTTTCATTACAGTCAATCAGGAAGTTTGAGTTGGTATCCCGCACCGGGAAGTTCCGAAGCGGAGTGAATACGGTTTCCAGCTTCTCTGTACCCTCGAAATAGATAGTAAGGTCATCGGCCCCATTTGCACCGCCACCGTCGTCCAGTCCCTCGAGGATGTCGGTCTTCAATGCGAGCTGGTTGACACCGCACACAGACGTCGGTGTATCCAGGGTGCAGGTATCGGGTGCATCATCTTCCATGGATCTCATGGTGTAACGATAGAACTCACCTGGCTGCCAGGGGCTATTTGGAAAGAAGCGGATTCGTTGATTGTTGAATTCGAGGCGGCCATCAACGATTTCACCACTGCCGATTTCTGTCTCGTTCGGCTTGCCGGTTTCAGGATTAACGGTCACTTTCTCAACCACGAATGTGCCGTCCTTGCCCAGGCGGATCGAGTTCGGATCCATTGACTGGGAAAACACAACGGTAATAGGCCGGTCCGCCGGCATGGAGCTGACGGGAAGAACGTCTACCTCAAGCGGGGCGTCGCCTTTGTCGTGGCCCGGCTCCTTGATGGAGTGGCACTCCCCCAGGGCTCCGTCGAGCAGATTCATCCGGGTGAAGTCGGTTTCACAGGGGAATCCGGGGTACGTCGTAAGTGCCAGTGGGGGACGCTGCTCGACCACGGTTTGGTTCGACGTGGTTCGATCGAGGGCAAATTGCAGACCCTCAACTGAAGCAGGATTACCCGCCATGTCAGTCAATCCGCTGGCACTGATTGTATACTGAACTCCGTGCTTGAGGCCCCCAGCCGGGTTTGCCACGACGGCTGTACCATCGACATAAGCCTCAAGAGTGCCGTCGGCAATCGTTAACGGGTTGCCTTCCTCTATGAGCACAAGGCCATTGGTCAGGCTTTCCCCGGACATCGGCTCATCAAAGAACAGGATCACCGGATCCCCCGGACGCTGCATCGACTGACGGGTTGCGGGAATAGCATCGTCCGGTCCCGGCATCCAGCTCACCAGTTGAGGTGGAGTTGTGTCCATCTCACGCAATGTTTCGGCATCGAGAGCCGAGTCCACGTCCGTTGCCGCCTCCAGATGGAAGGCGATGGTGGAGTCGGTATATTCCTGTCCGAGCAGGTTGGGCTCGACCATGCCGATGGCATCGATCGTCAGCACGCCATCTTTGACCAAAGCGATTCCACGCAATTCAACGCCCATCAGGTCCTGGGACAGAGACGCATTCGGCTGCGCTTCTTCCGTGTTCATGGAGACATCCATGAACAGGGTGATATGACGGGGCGCGTTCAGGTCATCGGTGTAGGGGTTGGGACTCATGTAGCCAGTGGCATCGGAAATCATGGTGACCTTGATGTCACCGGTTGTCTGCAGTGGGCCGGTGGGTTCGCCTTCCCGTGTTGCTACGGTTACCGGCACTTCCCCTCCGATCAGCACATCCAGACTGGTGCTCTTCAGCACGCTGCCCTTGGCAATTCGCAGCGGTAAGGCCTCATCCGCCTCAAAGGATGGCGCATAGGCAAGTTCGGCAAACAGGTCGCCGGTCTGCTGGGACGGGCCTGCTTTTCCCTGGAGTACCGAGTTCAGGGTGACGCCATTGATGGGCTGGCCGTTCAGGACCGACTTGATCGCGTTGTCTTCATCCAGGCCGGCTGCCAGACCGGAGTCGATGGCGCTCTGCTGTAGCACCACGGTCGGTCCGGTATCCCGGGGCGTGAACGTGAATTCATTGCTGAAACGTTCTCCTTCCGGCCCGTTGGTCAGACTGGCCAGGTTTTCAAGCTTCAAGGTATAAGTCTGCCCGCTTGCCAGGATGTCCTGCTTGCCGCCGCATTCGAGGGGATCATCGGTGACGCAGGGATCAACCGTGATCCGGTTGCCTTTTACCAGAACCGTTGCCGGTACAGCCTGCCCTTCCGGATCAAGCAGTCGGATGGTGCCCCCAAGGGCCTTCCAGTCCGGATGAACTGGGTGTGTCATTGCCATGCGGAACGTGGAAAAGTTCATGGCCTGGAATGGGCCGTTACTGGCCGGCACTTGCCAGGCCACGTCAAACTGACCGGATGTGTTGGCCAGATCCGCGATACCTGAGAAGGACCCGCGGGTGTCGAACTGGATGCCGGGTTCGCCGACAGCATTGGGCGTTGCTATGGAACGCCCGCCTTCGGCACCGAGGGGCTCGCTGAAGCTGACAGAGTAGGGCGCTCCTGCCGGTAACTCACCGTCGATGACCAGTTTCAGGCTTTTCCCGTCATCGATTTTTTCTACGGAAACGGGGATCTCCGTCTCCCCGGAGGTCAGTTTGATCTTGCTGGCAAGATCGTCAGTTCCATCGGTGACCGCATGAGAAAAGCGCAGTACCAGATCGGTTTTCGGGCTAACCGACTTCTGGCCATCCATGGGGTAGGAGTACACCATGGACCCAGGAGTGGTGGTTGGTTTCATCGCCTGTTCCTCACCCCCACAGGCGGCCAGCAAAATGGCGGGGACGAGTGCCAGTGTCTTGTTGTACTTCATGGCTGATCCTCTCCTCAGAACTTCAGGGTGATGGAACCGCTGACCACGTGGACATCGCCATCGGCGGTCACGTCGGTCTCGTTGCCGTCGTAATCCACCAGGGTGAAATCACGCTCCTGCAGCTGCTGGTACTGGTAGCCCAGGTCCAGCCGCACAGGGTAGGCCAGCAGCCGGGTGCGGTCGTAGGTGGCGCTGACGCCGAGGCCAATCACGATCTTGTCAGTGTCGAGGTAGTTGATTTCGGGATTACGGGTGGATTTGAGGGGGGACTCCTCGTAGGCAACCCCGCCGCGCAGGGCGAAGTTCTTGTTGAGCTGGTATTCGCCGCCGATACGGGGAATCAGGATGTCGTCAAACTCGATCCGGCTGGCTGCGGCCACCGAGCCCTGATCCTTGATGCTGTCGGCGGCAAATTCATCTTCCAGCTCCGACCAGTTCTGCTGTTCGATGCTGCCACCGATGCGCCAGTTCTCGCCCTGGTACTGGGTGCCGATACCGAAGGTTTCCGGCTGGAAGGAATCGATGGTGGAAACCGCAAGGCTCAGGCCCGGCTCCGGAATGGTCTGGGTGACGATGATGTTGGAATCAATGGTAGTCGAGGCAGAGGATTTGGTCCGGTAGATAAGTGCGGATTCCCAGCCATCCAGAAAGCAGTCGCTCTCCGGGCAGAAGGTGCTGCCCAGATCGATATTGGTACCGAGAATGGTTTTCATGGCCGGCTCGGCGTTGACCGACAGCCGTTCCCGGCTGGTTTCGCCACCGAGGGTGGAGACGGCATCCAGGTTGGCGGTCGCATCCAGGGTCACCCGAACCGATGCCCCGGCGGAGATGCCGCGCCAGATTGGTGTGGCGCCGCCGATATTCAGGAACAACGGCTCCTTGCCGTACTGCAGGAACTGGCCGGTTTCGGTGGTTTCAGAGCTGAACGCCAGCATTTCCTTGCCATATTTTTCAACACCGGCAATGAAGCCGAGATAGATCGGGTGATCAAAGCGGGTCAGGGAACCGAGGTTCGTTTTCATGCCGATCAGCACATGCTGGCTCGGGGAGTTGGAAAGTACATCGCCGTCCGCGTTGGGATTGGCGGAACGCAGCTCCTGTTCCGCATGCAGGATGCCTGCCGTCAGTTCGCCGCGGGTGTCCTTGGTCAGGTACGCCGGGTTGTAGTAGGTGGCGGACACCTGGTCATTAAACATGGACAGGGACTGGGCGGTGGCAACGTCGACCGGCATTACACCGTAGGTGGTGCCGAGGTTGCCCATGCTGGCAGTGGCGGACAATGAAACACCTGCGGAGACCGCAGCAACTGCAAGGGACATGGCCCGTACTGAAAACCGGGGGTTGGTTACCATTGATACACTCCGTTATCTCGTTGTTTTTGTCCGTGCGCCGGTGCTTCCTGAAGGTGGCGCCGCGTTGGTTCAGGGTCGCAGTGTATGTGGCTTGTCTTTTCGGGACTTTGGCTTTTTTGACACAGATCAATGTCTGTAGAACCACGTATATGCTTGGAAGTCGTGAAATCCCTGCTGTTACAAGCTCTTACCAGTGTTTTCCGAGTTTTGAAATCTTCAATTGTCACGAAACGTAAGGGACCGTGACGCGATGTCGAAAAATTTTACGACATGCTCCAAAGAGGCTTTTTTCTGCACTCGTAACCGGCTGGCAGATATATGTTTTTCCATGTTGGCTCGTCTCTTGCTCTTATCTGAAGAGAAAGTGGCCGTGCAGCTCTTAGTGGTCGAGGATTTGGTGCCTCTCCCGGAACTGCATGTTGTATAACGGAGGGAAGTAACATGAAATTCAAAGGAAGGTTCTTGCCATCACTGCTTGTTGCGGGGTGCCTTGCGGGTGCCGGTGCGGCTCAGGCAGGGATGATTACGTATGATACCTGGACGAGCAATGAAAACGGATCTGGTAACTACATTTTTCAGGTCAATGACAACGATGCAGGTCGATTCAATTACAGCCTGACGGTCAACCCCTGGAATGCAGAGCCGCTGGGAATCTTCATTGATTTTGGCAGCGCAAGTACCGGCGGTGCCGCTGTCAATCTCATGGGTGATTCGACCGTGAGCCTGATTGGAACCGATACAAGCACTGAGTCTTGCGGCCAAGGCGGGTGCAACATTGAGGGCCTTTCGATCCCGGGGTTTGATGGTATCTGGGGACTTGTGTTCCGGCTGGGAGAACAAGGGTTTGAGGGGCTGCAAAGCTTCGCATGGAGCACCTCAGATTTCGGCCTTGGCCTGGATGATTTCGGTGTGGTTGCCATTCGGGCTCAGCAGTTTTGTGCTGAAGGAACGTTGGACAACGGTGACGAAGGTTGTGGTGGTAGCGACAAGTCCTACAGCTCCGACAAGCCGCCGGTATCTGTTCCGGAGCCTGGTACCTTGGGACTTCTCGGGTTGGGACTTCTGGCCTTGGCTATTCGTCGGAAGAGGGCTTCCTGAAGCTCTGTGAAAGATCATGAATGTTAAACAAAACCGCCGGGCGGGAGCCCGGCGGTTTTTTTTCTGTCGATAAACTTTACAAGGTTTTGTTTTCCTCAGTTGCACCGGTAATGGTCAATTGAAACTAAACGGATGCTCGACTTCGAAGGTCGTCCCGGAAGCAACATCGGTAAGGGAAAATACGATTTTCAGACTGTTTTTCGGTTCAGTTGAATCCAGCGAGAAACCTGCGAATGCTTCCTCTCCCTCTGTAAGAACTCCCTGCGTTGGATTGTCCTGGCTAGTTTCTTCAGGAACGTCAGAAATCAAAAGGTCAGAATCTGAATATAAGGCTGCTGAGTTAAGGTTGAACTCGCGATCGGATATGTTCGTGACAAATGCTACGAGTTCACTTCCTGCCCCCAGATTCTCATCACCAATGAAAATCAGGTTGCCGGTAGCCCCTCGGATGCCAAGAGCTTCACTGAAATCGCTCATCACCGTTACCACTTTCCTATCAACTGCGATCGTTCCGGGGACCTGCGCTGTGATCTCGAATGTGCCAGAGGTATTGCTCATTCCTGTTGTTTCGGCTGTGCCATCGACTGTGCCTGCAATTGCCGGCCTGAAAGTTACAGTGCCCTCAGTTGAGGAGAATCGAACCTCCGTTTGGTCGGCCACAACTTGAGTTTCTCGCTCGTTAGCAAATACCTCTGCAGTGATGGTTGTTGTTTCCGAGCCAGCCAGAACAAACCTTGGGCTCAGACTGAGCTCGAGATCGCGGGGCTTATTCGGCGCCGCGATGATCGTTAACGCGATTTCGGGAGCCAAGTCCGCCATTGCGGCTGAAACAAAAACAGCGCCGTCGTTCAGGGCTGAAACTTCGCCGCTTTGGGGTGGGGTGTTACTGACGGTTGCCAGGTTCGTATTATCGGTACGCCAGGTTACACGGTCAGTCACGTCCTCTGTGAGAGTTGTTCCAAAAGTGCCTATTGCCCGCAACGGAACAAGGGCCCCTTCATCCACGATTTGATCCTGTTCGTTTTGGGGTAGGCGAATTTCAAGATTTGTCAGGGGTGGTCCTACTATGACTGATGCAGTTGCTGAAAGGTTCTCATAAGCAGCAACGATTCTAGTTGTGCCTTCCTCTTTGGTTTGAATGAACGCTTGGCCTCCTTCAACTACTACGTCAAGAATAGTGTTTTTTTCGGATCGCCACGTAACCTGATCCGAAATATCCACGCTATCTCCCGCGAAGGTCACGAATGCTTTTATCTGCCTGGTTTCGTTGACATCAACTTCTAATTGGCTGGGAGATATTGATAGCGTCAGATTTTCCGAACTTGAAGATTCGCTCCCGCTCCCACCTCCACCACAGGCGCTGAGAACGAAAGTAAAGAAAAGCAGGGATAATGCGGTGCGAAAGGTGCCGAGTATGCTCCTCATGATGCCTCTCCATGGGTCTCTGACGACTTCATCTGTTCCCTCGGGGAATTACGATCAATGATCCAATTTCCGGGCTCTGGGGACGGTTCTTGTCAGGCTCGACGCAGTGTCGAGTGAGCCTTGGCCGGTAATTCCTGCCTGTCGTCGGCCATCGGTCGGCGATGTGCTCCGGTCACTTTAAAATTAGTCGATAAAGATAGGTATTGCACAAATTCAGGCGGGAATTGTATTGGGGGCAGGAAAGTGGTGGGCCCAGCTGGGCGAAGCAGGATGAAGCGGAAGCATAGCTTTCGCCCTGCGAAGCGACAGATATCTGTGATTTCTGGCTGGAATAGTCCGATGAGGTCCAGCGCGACTGAAAGGAGTGGTGGGCCCAGCTGGACTCGAACCAGCGACCAAGGGATTATGAGTCCCCTGCTCTAACCAACTGAGCTATAGGCCCGAACAGAATTGCTTTCTGGAGAGATGTTTCCGGATGGGGAAACAGAGCGGGCGCCATTATACCGGTGAGGTGTGGCGCCCGCTACTGTTGTGGAGCTTATCCGTTACCCTGGTCGTCAATAAAGCCGCGCAGGTGATCGGAGCGTGACGGGTGGCGCAGTTTGCGCAGGGCCTTGGCTTCGATCTGACGGATCCGCTCGCGGGTGACGTCGAACTGTTTGCCGACTTCTTCCAGCGTGTGGTCGGTATTCATCTCGATACCGAAGCGCATGCGCAGCACCTTGGATTCCCGGGCGGTGAGGCCGGCCAGCACGGAGCGGGTGGCTTCCCGCAGGCCTTCTGCGGTGGCGGAGTCCACCGGGGAGAGGGCCTGGATGTCCTCGATGAAGTCGCCCAGATGGCTGTCTTCGTCGTCGCCGATCGGGGTTTCCATGGAGATCGGTTCCTTGGCGATCTTCAGGACCTTGCGGATCTTGTCTTCCGGCATGTCCATGCGCTCGCCCAGTTCTTCCGGGGTCGGCTCGCGGCCCATCTCCTGGAGCATCTGCCGCGAGATGCGGTTGAGCTTGTTGATGGTCTCGATCATATGCACCGGAATCCGGATGGTGCGGGCCTGGTCCGCGATGGAGCGGGTGATGGCCTGCCGGATCCACCAGGTGGCGTAGGTGGAGAACTTGTAGCCGCGACGGTATTCGAACTTGTCCACCGCCTTCATCAGGCCGATGTTGCCTTCCTGAATCAGGTCCAGGAACTGCAGGCCGCGGTTGGTGTACTTCTTGGCGATGGAGATAACCAGGCGCAGGTTGGCCTCGACCATTTCCTTCTTGGCGCGACGGGCCTTGGCTTCACCGATGGAAACGCGGCGGTTGATTTCCTTGATGTCGGCTACGTCCAGATCCACTTCGGTCTGGACGTTATGGATGCGCTTCTGCAGCCGAACGATTTCGTCCAGGCGCTCGCCGATGGCAGCAGCGTAAGGCTTCTTGCTCTTGGCGATCTTGTCTGCCCAGTCCAGGTTGACCTCGTTACCGGGGAAGGACTTGATGAAGTCCTTGCGCGGCATTTTGCAGTCGCGCACACAGATCTGCATGATGGCGCGCTCGTTCTCACGCACCAGATCGTTGGTGGAGCGGACTACATTGACCAGTTCTTCGAAGGCCTTGTTGGCCAGCTTGAACGGTGCGAAAACCTGCCCGAGCTCGTTCAGGGCGTCCTGGGTTTTCTTGTCGGAACGGCCGTACTTCTCCAGCGCCTTGTTGGCGGCGTCCAGTTTCTCTCTCAGCAGTTCGAAACGCAGGCGGGTCTCTTCCGGATCCGGGCCGTTATCGTTGTCATCATCGCTGGAGCTGTCGTCGTCATCGGAATCGTCGGAATCCGTGTCTTCGGCGCTGGTTTCCTCCGGTGCCGCGGGCTCTTCGCCCATGAACGGCTCGGCGTCATCCGGATCCAGAAAGCCGGTAACGATGTCGCTGATGCGGCCTTCGTTCTCGATGATGCGGTCGTAGGCCTGAATGACCGTGCCGGCGGTGCCGGGGAAGTGGGCCACGGCGGCCATGACATCCCGGATACCTTCTTCGATGCGCTTGGCAATAACGATCTCGCCTTCGCGGGTCAGCAGTTCCACGGTGCCCATTTCTCGCATGTACATGCGGACGGGATCGGTGGTGCGGCCGGCGTCGGTTTCCACGGCTGCGAGTGCGGCGGCAGCTTCGGCTGCGGCGGCTTCGTCAGCGGTGGAATCACCTTCGGTCATCAACAGGGTATCGGCGTCGGGAGTTTCCTCGCACACTTGGATACCCATGTCGTTAATCATGCGGATGATGTCTTCGACCTGATCGGGGTCGGCGATGTCTTCCGGGAGGTGGTCGTTTACCTCGGCGTAAGTCAGGTAACCTTGTTCCTTGCCTCGTGCAATGAGGTCTTTCAAACGTGATTTTTGCGAATTGCCTGACATAGACACCCTGTGAACTCGCTTTTAAAAGGAAAAAAGTTAAACAGCCATTATAGCTGTCACGTGGTTGCTCTGCCACCGACTGTTTAGATTGTGGCCAATCGGTTAAGTTTCAAGTGCGGTTATCCCTGAGTACCGCCGCTGAGCTCCCGAAGCTCGTTGCGTTCCTCGGCAGAGAGGTTCGCAAAGTTCCTCAGCAGTGTAGCCAATCTCTGCTGGCGCGAGGTTTCCTCGCTCGGACTGATCAGCTCGCGGGCCGAGGCCAGCGTGCTTTCCCGTGAGGGAATGTGTTCGATGCCATCAAAAAGATGGTAGAACCGGTCTCTGGCCTGTTGGTCCAGCGCCAGCGCACCTGTCAGCTTGCGGCGGTCCCGGATCCCCTTTTCCATGATCCAGGTGGCCAGCCCCATGGCTTGGGGAAACTGCCGCGATTGTCGGGCCAGTTCGCTGACCTCGGTGGCCAGTTCCGGGGCTTCCACCAGCGCCAGGCAGAGCGTGCTGTCCTTGTTGAGTTTGACGTCCACCCGCTCTTCGGTCGGCCGGTCCCGGAAGTCGCCGTTGCGCCATTTGCCCCGCTGCTGCGGCTGACGGTTCTGCCACTGGTTGCGGCCTCCGCACAGGCGCAGCATTTCATGCCACATGGCATCCCGGAGGGTGCTGCGGGGCATTTTGTTCAGTAGCGGCTCCACCCGTGCCCGGAGCTCCCCACGGTGTTCCGGTAACTGCAGGTCCAAGCCCTCGCCCTGTCGGTCAAACAGGTAACGGGACAGGGGTGTGGCACCTTCAATCCGTTTCTGGAACGCTTCCGTGCCTTCCTTGCGGATCAGTGTGTCCGGATCCTCGCCCTCCGGCAGCATCAGGAACTGCAGATGCAGCCCGTCCGCCATCAGTTCCAGGGCATTCTCCATGGCCCGGTCCGCAGCCCGGAAGCCCGCGTTGTCACCGTCAAAGCAGAACACCACATGCCGCACCTGTTTCAGCAATGCCTGCAGGCTGTCCTGGTTGGTGGCGGTGCCGAGGGTGGCAACGGCGTAATCGATGCCGTACTGGGCCAGGGCGATGACATCCATGTAGCCCTCCACCACCAGAAGCTTGTCCAGCTGGCGGATGGCCTGGCGGGCCTCGAACAGCCCGTAGATCTCCCGGCTCTTGTGAAAGACATCCGACTCCGGCGAGTTGATGTACTTGGCCTTGTCATCCCCCAGGGTCCGCCCGCCAAACGCTACGGTCCGGCCCCGGGTGTTGCGGATCGGGAACATCACCCGGTTGCGGAACAGATCTCTCGGGCGCCCGTAACGGTCCGATACCGTGCCGGTCTCGATCAAGGGGCCTTTCAGGTCCTGTGCCGCCGCGTCGTAAAGTGCCGTCCCGGTACCCGGGGCGTAGCCGAGCTGGTACCGTTCGATGATCACATCGTCCAGCCCGCGTTGCTTCAGGTAGTCCAGGGCATAGTTGCCGGCCGGGCTACGCAGGGCATTTCGGTAGAACTGGTTGGCGAAGTCGAGTGCGTCGGTCAGGGTCCGGGCCTGCTGCATTTCCTGGCGCGCCGCCCGGTCGTAGGGCACTTCCAGCCCGGCCCGCTTGGCGAGTTCTTCCACCGCCTCGGTAAATCCCAGGCCTTCGAATTCCCGTACAAAGCTGATGGCATCGCCATGGGCCCCGCAGCCGAAGCAGTGATAGAACCCCTTGTCCGGTCGCACGTTGAAGGATGGTGTTTTTTCATCGTGGAAGGGACAGCAGGCCTTGTAGTTGGCGCCGGCTTTCTTGAGGGTGATCCGGGACCCGATCAGTTCCGCAAGGTCAATGCGGTCCAGCAGGTCTTCAACGAAGCGTTGAGGGATCAGTCCACTCATGGAGACTCCAGGTCTGCCGGCTCGTCAGTGCCGGTACTTCAGATGTTGGCCATAGCCAAAAATGCCGCCGAAGCCAGGCCTCGGCGGCATTTTGAATCGCTCTGTGCAGCCTGTTGCTGACAGGCAATCAGTGCTTTGCAGTCAAGCGGCGTCTGGCTGTAGCTTAGTACAGACGCTCGAACTTGCGCTGTTCCCGCTGAAGCTTCTTGAGATGACGCTTAACGGCAGCGGCTGCTTTGCGCTTGCGAACAGCGGTCGGCTTCTCGTAGTGCTCACGACGACGTACTTCAGACAGTACACCGGCCTTTTCGCAGGAACGCTTGAAGCGACGCAGTGCTACGTCAAACGGTTCATTCTCTTTCACTTTAACAGCTGGCATTCGAAAATCACCTACCTGATAGATTCGGTTTCCATTTGCTCCGCACGGCAATGCCTGTGCGGCTCGATACCTGGCCAGATTGGCTAAAACTCGACCAGTGCATAATTTAGGGCGGCAATGATAGCGCCTGGGTGATGGCAAGGTCAATGTTTGTTCGATGAAACTGCCTTCCGGTTTCGGGTTTCTGCTAAAATGCGCTCCGTTCTCATTCACGGCAACCTGATGCGGCCTGACTCTATGCTCATTCTCGGTATTGAAACCTCCTGTGACGAAACCGGTGTGGCCCTGTTCGACACCGACAGGGGCCTGCTGGCCCATGCCCTGTTCAGCCAGATCGACATGCATGCGGACTACGGCGGTGTCGTGCCGGAGCTGGCGTCACGGGACCATGTGCGCAAGCTGCTGCCCCTGTGTGAGCAAGTGATCGCGGAAGCCGGATGTACCCGTGCGGATATCGATGGCATTGCCTATACCGCGGGCCCCGGGCTGGTGGGCGCGCTGATGGTGGGTGGCTCGGTGGCCCATGCCCTGGGGTTTGCGCTGGGTGTACCCGTGCTGGGTGTCCATCACATGGAGGGGCACCTGCTGGCACCGATGCTGGAGGATAACCCGCCGGCGTTTCCGTTTGTGGCGTTGCTTGTCTCCGGTGGTCACACCCAGCTGGTCCGGGTCGATGGAATCGGTGAGTACGAGATGCTCGGTGAATCGGTGGATGATGCCGCCGGCGAGGCCTTTGACAAGACCGCCAAGATGCTGGGCCTGGATTACCCGGGCGGCCCTCGTGTCGCCGCCCTTGCCGAGAAGGGAGTGCCTGAGCGTTATCGCTTCCCCCGCCCGATGACGGACCGGCCGGGCCTGGATTTCAGTTTCAGCGGGCTCAAGACCTATACCCTCAATACGGTGAACGCAGCCATTGATGCCGGGGAATTTTCAGAGCAGGTCAAAGCCGACATCGCCCTGGCGTTCGAGGCCGCGGTGGTGGATACCCTGACCATCAAATGCCGCCGGGCGCTGGAGCAGACCGGTTGCAGGCGCCTGGTGATCGCCGGTGGCGTCAGTGCCAACAAGCGGCTGCGGGCTGGCCTCGAGAAAATGGCCCGGAAACTCCAGGCCCACGTGTTCTACGCCCGCCCGGAGTTCTGTACCGATAACGGCGCGATGATTGCCTATGCCGGGGCCCAGCGAATGCTGGCGGGTCAACAGGATGGCGAGCGTATCGTGGCCGTGCCCAGGTGGCCCATGAATACCCTGCCACCGGTCAACGAAGCCCGCGCGAACGGGCTGGTGGACTGAGAAGGCGATCAGAAACCGGCTTCGCGACCCTGGGCGAGCCGGATGAGGTTGTTGCGGTGCCGCACCACGATCAGGATAGTCAGCAGTCCGAACAGGGGCAGGGTTTCCGGTTCGATCAGGGCGCTGATCAGTGGTCCGAAGGCAATGGCGACCAGGGAGGCGAGGGCAGAGATGCGCCAACGCCACATCACACCGGCCCAGATGGCTGCCATGATCAGGGTTGTGACCGGCGCCAGTGCCAGACCCGCGCCCAGCGCGGTGGCCACTCCTTTGCCACCCTTGAACCGGTAGAACAGCGGGATCATGTGGCCGGTGACCGCGCACAGGGCAACCATCGCTTGAACCATCACAGAGAGCCCGCCAACGTGGGCGATCCACACCGGCAGCCAACCCTTGAAGGCATCAAGAGCGAGGGTGACCAGCGCCGGCGCCCAGCCGCCGTTGCGGTAGACGTTGGTGGCGCCGGGATTGCCTGAACCAAGGGCCCTCGGGTCGGGCAGCTTCCATAGCCGGCACACCGGCAGCGCAAACAGTACCGAGCCGAACAGGTAGGCAAGGGTGCAGAGGGCAACGGTGGCGACGGCGGGGCTGGTCAGATCCATGTTGTCAGTCCGGAGGCGGAGACGAATCGGTGCAATCTGTGCGAAAATGCCGGCCCGTTTGTCACTGACCAGCCTGATCACAGTATCCGGTGGTTGTGCGCATTTCAATCAGCAAAGAGTGGAAGACCCCGGGAGATCCCCTTGGCAGACAGTGTCCTGATCGAAGGTCTGGCGGTGGAAACCGTCATCGGCGTTTATGACTGGGAGCGTGATGTCACCCAGCAGATCCTGATCGATCTCGATATGGCTTGGGATAACCGCGCGCCGGGCCAGTCCGACGATGTTGCCGATGCCCTGGATTACGCCGCGGTCAGTGAACGGGTGACCCGCTGCCTGCAGGAGCTGAAGCCGCAGTTGCTGGAACGGGCGGCGGAAGTGCTGGCGGATCTTCTTATGAAGGAATTCGGGGTGGGGCAGCTGACGCTGACCCTGCGCAAGCCCGGCGCGGTACCCGCCGCCCGGTCAGTGGGTGTGCGCATCGAACGGGGAAGCAAATGATGACGGCAGCAACCCGGGTCTACATCAGTATCGGCACCAATATCGACCGGGAGCGGTACGTGACCGCGGCCCTGGACGCCCTGGCGGACTGGTTCGGTGACCTGCAGATTTCCCCGGTCTACGAAAGCGAATCGGTCGGTTTTGACGGCTCGCCCTTCTTTAACCTGGTGGTCGGGGTGGATACCGATCTCAGCGTTGGTGAGCTGTCCCGGCGCTTCAAGCAGCTGGAGGCCGAGAACGGCCGCCGCCGCGATGTGCCGAAGTTCAGTGCCCGGACCCTCGACCTGGATATCCTCACCTACGGTGACCGCACCGGCACCATTGATGGCGTTGAACTGCCCCGAGGCGAGATTCTGAAGAATGCTTTTGTGCTGCGCCCGCTGGCGGATATCGCGCCGGATGCGGTGCATCCGGTCTGTGGCAAGCGTTACCGGGAGCTCTGGCAGGCCTACAACACCGGCCAGAAGCTCTGGCCGGTGGACTTCACCTGGCAGGGCCGGAAAATCTCAGAGGCCGTTGGCTGAGCGGAATTTCCGGATCAGCTGGTCGGTGGAGCTGTCACCGGCGGTGCTGATGGCGTCCTGGCTCAGCAGTTTGGGCAGAATGCCCTTGCCCAGCTGCTTGCCCAGCTCCACGCCCCACTGGTCGAACGAATCCACGTCCCAGATCACGCCCTGAACAAAGGTCCGGTGCTCATAGAGGGCAATCAGGGCCCCCACCGTTTCCGGCGCCACCTTCTCCATGATCAGTGTATTGCTCGGCTTGTTGCCCGGGATCACCTTGTGGGGCGCGAGGGCCTCAACGGCTTTCTCATCCAGGCCCTCTGCCGCCAGTTCTGCCCGGGCTTCGTCCAGGGTCTTGCCCGCCATCATGGCCCGGGACTGGCTGAGGCAATTGGCAAACAGGTCCGCGTGATGGGTTGCCACCGGATTGTGGGTCTTCAGGGGAATGATGAAGTCCGCAGCGATCAGCCGGGTACCCTGGTGGATCAGCTGGTGATAGGCATGCTGGCCGTTGGAGCCGACACCGCCCCAGAGCACCGGGCCGGTCTGGTAATCCACGGGCTGTCCGGCCTCGGTCACGCTCTTGCCGTTGCTCTCCATGTCCAGCTGCTGCAGGTGGTCCGGCAGGCTGCGCAGATAATGATCGTAGGGCAGTATGGCGTGGGTTTCGGCATCCCAGAAATTGTTGTACCAGACACTGATTAGGCCCATGACCACCGGAAGGTTGCGCTCCAGCGGTGCTTCCCGGAAATGGCGGTCCATGGCGTGGGCGCCGGCCAGCAGGGCCCGGAAGTTGTTCATGCCGATGGTGAGGGCCACCGGAAGGCCAATGGCTGACCAGAGGGAGTAGCGGCCACCAACCCAGTCCCACATGGGGAACACATTGCCGGCATCAATCCCGAAGTCCTCGGCTGCCGGAACGTTGGCGGTTACCGCCATGAAATGTCGGGCGATGGAGGTTTCATCGCCACCGTTATTCAGGAACCACTGCCGCGCCACCTTGCTGTTCTCCAGGGTCTCCTGGGTGCGGAAAGACTTGGACTGGATCAGGAACAGGGTGGTTTCCGGATTCACCTGGCGGAGTGTTTCGCAGATATCGGTGCCGTCGATGTTGGCCACATAGTGGCACCGTATGCTGCCTTGCCAGTAGGGCTGAAGCGATTCGCCCACCAGCTTGGGGCCAAGATAGGAGCCGCCGATCCCGATACTGACCACATCCGTGAAGGCCTTGCCACTGAAGCCGGTTCTTGATGCGTCCAGAACGCCATCGACGAAGGCTTCCATGCGGTCCAGGGTCTGTTGTACCTCGGCGACCACGTCCACGCCATCGACGAGGATGGCTTCGTTCCCCGGGTGGCGCAGGGCCGTATGCAGGGCTGGCCGGTTTTCGGTGATGTTCACGCTTGCGCCGCTGAGTAGGTCGTCGCGCCGCTCTTCCAGACGGCAGCTGCGGGCCAGGGCCATCAGTTCGGTCAGGGTCTCGTCCGTGAGCAGGTTCTTGGAGAAGTCCAGGGCCAGGCCGGCACCTTCGATGAAGTACCGGCTGGCCCTATCCGGATCCTGCGCGAAGAGTTCGCGCATGGTGATGCTTCGCAGCTTGTCCCGCCGCTCGTTCAGTGCCTGCCATTCGGGTTTCGAGGTCAGTACTGCCGGGTGTTCGGGCATCAGGGGATCCTTTTCCTTGTATGAGAGTCAGCGGGTCACCGACAGGTTGTCGATCAACCGGGTGGTGCCCAGGAAGGCGGCCACCAGGATGGTCAGTTCATGGTCGTCCGGCGAGGCCGGCTTGAGCGTCAGGCTGTTCACGATGTTGAAATAATCCGGCCGCAGGCCGGCTGCGCTCAGTGACTGCTCAGCTTCCCCTTCCAGTGCATGGAAGTCAGTACGACCATTAGCGAGTTTTTCGGCGGTGGCTTCCAGCGTCCGGAACACGACCGGTGCGATCTTGCGTTCCTCTGCGGAGAGATAACCATTGCGGGAGCTTTTGGCCAGGCCGTCGTCCTCCCGGACTGTCGGGGCGCCGATGATTTCCACGGGCATGAACAGGTCACGGGTCATCTTGCGAATCACAGCGAGTTGCTGGAAATCCTTCTCGCCAAAGACCGCCAGATCCGGTTGCACCATGTTGAACAGCATGGTGACCACGGTGGCAACGCCCTCGAAGTGCCCGGGACGGCTCGCGCCACAGTGGCCGTCACTGACTTCTGGCACGATCACCTTGGTCTGCTGGGCCAGGCCCTCGGGGTAGATCTCTTCCACCGGCGGTGCGAACACCAGGGTGTTGCCGGCGGCTTCGAGCTTTTCCTGGTCTTCGCCGAGCGTGCGCGGATACTTGTCCAGGTCCTCGTTGGCTCCGAACTGCATCGGGTTGACGAAGATGGTGGTCACCACCACGTCCGCGGACTCGGCTGCTTTACGCACCAGGGATATATGACCCTCATGCAGGTTCCCCATGGTGGGGACCAGCCCGATGGTTTTATCCTGCCGGCGGTAGCCGCGCAGAATGGTGCGAAGTTCCTTGAGCGAATGGATGGTTCTCATGCCTTGAACGTATGCTCCTCGGACGGGAAAGTACGGTCGCGGACCTGCTGAACGTAGGCGGCAAGCGCCTCCTGAACGGAGTCGGTCTCCGCCAGGAAGTTCTTCACAAACCGCGGCTTGCGGCCGGGCGTCAGCCCCAGCATGTCGTGCACCACCAGCACCTGGCCGTCGGTGTCAGAACCGGCGCCAATGCCGATCACCGGTGCCTTGACGGCCTGGGTGATACGGGCCGCCAGCGGCGCGGGCACGCATTCAAGCAGAATGATGTCGGCTCCGGCTTCCTCGAGTTCACAGGCGTGCTCGATCATCATCTCCGCCGCTTTCTCGTCCCGGCCCTGGACCTTGTAGCCACCGAACTTGTTGACGAACTGCGGAGTCAGGCCGAGGTGGGCGCAGACGGGCACACCCCGTTCGCTCAGGGCGCTGATGGTGTCCTTCATCCAGTCCGTGCCTTCCAGTTTGACCATGTGCGCGCCGGCACGCATCAGCTCAGCGGCATTCTCCAGGGCCGCCTCCACCGTGCCGTAGGACATGAATGGCATGTCGGCCATGATCAGCGAGCCGCGGTTGCCTTTGGCCACGCAGCTGGTGTGGTACACCATCTGATCCATGGTGACCGGCAGGGTGCTGTCATTGCCCTGGAGCACCATGCCCAGGGAGTCGCCGATCAGGATGACATCAACGCCGGCTTCGCTGACGATCTGGGCAAAGGTAGCGTCGTAGGAGGTCAGGGCAGAGAAGGCCTCGCCGTTCTGCTTGTATTCCCGCAGGGTATTGATGGTAACAGCCATAGAATCCTAGCCTTTTGGGTGGATGGGCGTGGACTGCGCCGTGGTTGCGGCATTCAGGTGCTAAGGGTAATCCGGGGGTATGCCTGAGGCAATAGTATCACGGGGTGGCCGGAGTCGGGGTGCCCGGGTTTCAGTTCGGGGAGAAGGGGTCGCGCGGGATTGGCGGCAGCTTGCGCAAGCCGTTGTCCGGGCAGCTTTGCCTGAGGGCAGCTACTGTGCGTCCGTCTGGCAGAGTCAGGTCGGGGTTGAGATCCAGCAGAGGCTGGAGGGCAAAATCCCGGTTGGCCAGCTCGCGGTGGGGCACCACGAGGCGTTCGTCGTCCAGGGTCTCCTGTCCGAATAGGAGGATATCCAGATCCAGGGTGCGCGGTCCCCAATGGCGCAGACGCTCCCGGCCGTGTGCCTGCTCGATGGCTTGCAGGTGATCCAGCAGGGCATGGGGCGCCAGGTCCGTTCTGAGCCAAACCGCACCATTGACGAAATCAGGCTGATCCTGGGGGCCGACTGGTCGACTGGCATAGAAAGGGGACTGGGCGACCAGTGTGGTTTGTGGCAGTGCCGCGAGTTCGGCAACCGCCCGGGCCAGCTGGGCAGCGGGATTCTCGAGATTGCTGCCCAGTCCGACGAATACATCCGTGGTCATTGCGCGGCCTGGCGTTTCACCGGCTTACGACGACGGCGCTTTTTCGGGCCGTCGCTGCCCAGTTGGGACAGCATGCGTTCCTGACCGCGCTCATCCGCCTGCTGGAACTCGGTCCACCACTGCCCCAGCCCCGGTTCGATCTCGCCGGCCGATTCCCGTACCAGCAGGAAGTCGTAGGCGGCCCGGAACCGCGGGTGGGCCATGGTGCCGAAGGCCCGTTTGCCCTGGCGGCGTGGCAGGCGCATCTGCAGTTCCCATATCTCCTTCATGGGGCCGGAGAAGCGTTTGGGTATGGAGGTGGCCTGTACCTGGCGGCCGATGACCTTGCCGATAGCGCCGTGGAGCGCCGGCTGTACCGGGTCGCCGTTATCCTGGCGGCGACGCCACTCGGCCTGAAGGGCGGGCCAGAGCATGGCGGCAAACATGAAATAGGGAGTGACAGACTTGCCCTGGGCGATCCGCGCGTCGGTATTGCGCAGAGCCTGGCGGATCAGGTCGTCCGGCTCGCCGGCCTCGATGGCCTTCACCGTTTCCGGGAACAGGGGTGCCAGCAGGTTGTACTCATTGAGCAGGTCGTAGGTTTTCTCGCCATGGCCGGCAGAGAACAGCTTCAACACTTCGTCAAATAGCCGGGCTGGCGGGATATGGCTGAGCAGCGGAGCCAGTTCGCGGATCGGCGCCTCGGTCTCCGGTTCGATCTCGAAGTCCAGCTTGGCGGCAAAGCGGATGGCTCGGAGCATGCGCACGGGGTCTTCCCGGTACCGGGTTTCCGGATCGCCGATCAGGCGGATCTGCCGGTTGCGCAGGTCCTCGATGCCATTGGCAAAATCGATCACGGTGAAGTCACGGATGCAGTAATAAAGAGCGTTAACCGTAAAATCCCGGCGCAGCGCGTCTTCTTCCTGACTACCGTACACGTTGTCCCGCAGCAGCAGGCCGTGCTCGCTGGTCCTGCGATCGTCGTCGGTGCTGTCGTCATCGGCGTCGTTGGCATTGCCGCGGAAAGTCGTGACTTCAATGATCTCGCGGCCGAACACCACGTGGACAATGCGGAAGCGGCGGCCGATGAGGCGCGAGTTGCGGAACAGGTCGTGCACTTCTTCCGGGGTGGCGTTGGTGGCAATGTCGAAATCTTTTGGTTTGCCGCCGAGCAGGATGTCGCGAACGCCGCCGCCCACCAGGTAGGCCTCGTAACCGGATTTGTTCAGGCGATGCAGGACTTTCTTGGCCGGCTCGCTGATCACGGAACGCGAAACATTGTGCTGGTCCCGGGGGATCTCCCGTCGCTGATAGGTGCGAGACTTTTTCCGTCCGCCGGGGATGAAGGATTTTATTCTGTCGACAAGTCGTTTAGGCATTGAAATCCGTATTTGCGGTGAGCAAAAACCGAGAGTTTAACGGTTTGGGCAGGATTTGCACACGCCAGATAATCAAAAGGCGGATCCGTTTTCACGAATCCGCCCTGAAAGCGTTGACGATCTGCATTGTTTTTATTGTTGCCGGGATTTTTCTTCGTTTTTGTACCCCACTGTGTGCCTCCAAATACGGAGGATCTCAGCAGTGCAAACGGAAAGCTTTGAATACACAGAGCGGTCAGGGACATCGGGCGAGTCTTTCAGCAGATGCAGTGTCGTCTGGAAGGCGATTCTTCTCTACATCTACAACTCACACGTGCCGTGGGACCACTAAA
Source organism: Marinobacter szutsaonensis (assembly GCF_039523335.1). Lineage (NCBI taxonomy): Bacteria > Pseudomonadati > Pseudomonadota > Gammaproteobacteria > Pseudomonadales > Marinobacteraceae > Marinobacter > Marinobacter szutsaonensis. Next base: position 2,885,546 of record NZ_BAAAFC010000001.1, read on the forward strand.
AAGCAAAGTACCCAAAACACTCAGTTCGCTCACGTTCTGTTTTTGTTTTTGTTACCGAACGTCTTCCTGCAGCTTTTTGTATTTGTTTTAGACGCTGCGTGTGCCACTTCTTGTTTTTGTTGTTGTGCGCTTAATAGATTGCAGAGTGCGTGCCAGTTTTTGAAAATTGTTGATTAACAGTACCTTACGGTTTTGGAAGAAATAAGTGTTACCCCGTACTCCCTATAAGTGTTACTGAGATCACAGTTGTTCCGAAGGGAGTGTTACCGTGGGGAACATGGGGTAACAACTGAGTGTGCGTTCATCCTTTGGCCTGGCCCGACAAAAAAAGGGGGCCATTGGCCCCCTGATCAGCTACTGGTTTTTTTGCGAGGTATACCCAGCCGTTGTCGCCGTTCCCACAGGGATTTCCGGCTGATACCCAGCTTCTGGGCCAGTTCGGTCTCGCTCATCCGGTCCTGGTTCTCCAGAACGAAGTGCTGGAAATAATCCTCCAGGGAAAGGTCGTTGGCGGAGTCTGCGTCCCGGGTAGGCGTCTGCTCGTTGTTTCCCTCCACCAGTGTTTCCGGAATGTGCTCGTCACCGCCTTCGCTGTCCAGGTCGAGCAGGGATGGGGTAATCACATCCCCGTCACACAGGATGGTCGCCCGTTCTATGGCGTTCTCCAGTTCCCGGACGTTACCCGGCCAGCGGTGCCTCTCCAGGACTCGCATGGCTTCAGGGCTCAGGTTGAGGTTCGGCTTGCCCATCTTCTCGCCCTGGCGCTTGAGGAACTTGCGGGCCAGGCCAAGAATATCGCTCTGGCGCTCGCGCAGGGGCGGGATGCGGATCTGCATCACGTTCAGGCGGTAATAGAGGTCTTCCCGGAACTCGCCGGTGCGGGTCATCGCCTTCAGGTTCCGGTGCGTGGCCGCGATCATTCGCACATTGACCTTGCGGCTCTGGGTGGAGCCGACCTTGCGGATCTCGCTCTCCTGCAGCACCCGGAGCAGTCGCGCCTGGGCCTCGGCCGGCAGCTCGCCGATCTCGTCCAGGAACAGGCTGCCGCCGTCAGCGGCTTCAATCAGACCGGTACGGGCGGACACCGCACCGGTGAAGGCGCCTTTCTCATGGCCGAACAGCTCGGATTCGATCAGGCTTTCGGGGATGGCGGCGCAGTTCACCGAGATCAGTGGTTTCGATGCCCGGGGGCTCAGCAGGTGCAGGGCACGGGCGGCCAGCTCCTTACCGGTTCCCGATTCCCCCTGGATCAGCACCGTGGTTTCCGTCGGTGCCACCTTGCGGATCAGAGTGAACACCTTCTGCATGGCCTCGCACTGGCCAAACATGATGTTGGCCGGATCGCTTTCCTTGGGCTTGTCGCCGGAGTCCGCACCGCTCCCGGAGTCGGTGTCGCCTGACCCCTGGCGTGCCAGGATGTTCTCGACCGCAGCCAGCATTTCATCATGGTCAAAGGGCTTGGCAATGTATTCGACCGCGCCCATTTTCATGGAGTCCACCGCCGAGCGCAGGCTGGCATAGCTGGTCATGATCAATACCGGCGTGTTGGGCGCACGGTTGATCAGTTCGGTGCCGGCCGCACCGGGCAGGCGCAGGTCGGAGATGATCAGGTCAAACTGATCAGGTTCATGGTTCTGTTCGGCTTCCTCCACCGACCTGGCGTCGGCCACTTCATAGCCGGCATGCTGCAGCAGCTTGCGCACGGCGGAACGAATGATGTCTTCATCTTCTACAATCAGAATGCGGGGCATAACTGTTTCAGGACCTTTCGTTCTGGCTGGCAGAGGTATCGTCGGCTTCGGGCCGGTACGCCGGGAGCCTCAGGCGCACACAGGTCCCGGTGCCGGTCTCGGTATTCGCCGGACTCTCGACCTGAATGTTGCCGTAGTGTTCCTCGACGATGCTGTACACCAGGGACAAGCCAAGACCTGTACCCTTGTTGGGTGCCTTGGTGGTGTAAAAGGGCTCGAAAATGTGGTCGAGCTGGTCTGCCGGGATACCTGAGCCTTCATCGATGACCTCGATAATAGCGGAGTAGCTGTCGCTGTTTCCACTGACTCTGATGGTACCACCCTCGGGCGAGGCATCCCTGGCATTGGCCAACAGGTTGACGAACACCTGTACCAGGCGTTGTTCATCCCCAAGTACCAGCAGATCTTCGGGAATCTCGTTCTGGTAGCGGATGCCCATGCCCTTTTCGCTGAGCGACAGTAGGTTGACGGACTCCTCCACACAGCGGTGGATGGAGACCGGCTCATAACGGTTGGCGTGGGCATGGTTGCCGGTCCGGGCAAAATTCATCAGCGACTGCAGGATGGCAGAAATGCGCCTGGTCTGCTGCTGGATCTGGTCGGCAGTGTCCAGGATGTCGGGGTTGTCGGTCTCCAGTTTCAGGTTCTGGGCCAGTGAGGAGATGCCGGTGACCGGGTTACCGATCTCGTGGGCGACCCCGGCGGCAAGCCGACCCACCGAGGCCAGCCGTTCGCTGTGCATCAGTTCGTCTTCGAGCAGCCGGGTTTCGGTCTGGTCTTCCACCAGGATGATGCTGCCGCCCTCGGTGTGGTCAGGGCCGCTCAGTGCCGCCTTGTGCAGGTTCAACCAGTGCGGCTTGCCGCGCAGGTCGAGCCGGTGCTTGTACCGATGCAGTTCCTCGCCGCGGTTGAAGTCCTCCAGCAACAGGTGCCAGTGCTCCGGCAAGGCCATCAGCCGGGCGCCCACCACATCGTCGGCGGTGATGCCGGTCAGCTCTTCCATGGCATGGTTCCACATCAGGATCTCGCCGTCCTCACCGACGGAGCAGGCGGGAATCGGAAGATTCTGCAGGGTCTGACGATAATGCCGGCGCAGGTTGTCCAGCTCGCCCGCCAGGCCGGTCAGCCGGTTCTGGTAGTCCCCGAGAGCCCGCTCCACATAGCGGATGTCCTGACCGGTGTTGCCGCGGGCGAGCGGCTTGAAGCCCAGGTGCCGGTGCACCATATCCCGGGCCACCGAGGGACCGAGCAGGCCGGAGAGGTTGATTTCCACCTGATCGCGCAGGCGTCGGAGCTGGTAGGGGCGGTATTCGATATTGGGCAGTTTCAGCTGGGCCAGGGCCCGTTCCACTTCTCGTCTGGCCACGCCATAGCCCAGCGGGTCGGCGAGCTGGCGGATGAATTCGGTGGAGGAGCTGGCCAGCAATTCCCGCCGCTGGGGCCGCGATAGTGCACCCATGGAGCAGGCCTGGGCGGCACTGGTTTCCTCCGCCGAACTGGCACTGAGGATGGAGAACAGGCCGAAGACGGTAACATTCGCGGTGATGCTGATGAACGTGAAGATGTGCCAGTTGCTGTAATCCGGAACCAGCGGCACGTTGAACCAGGCCAGCGGGTTGATGGTGTGGGAGAAGGGCAGAACCAGGGTCGCCAGCCAGATCACGAGCCCGGTAACCAGGCCGGCAATCAGGCCGCGCCGGTTACCCTCTGGCCAGTAGATGACGCCCAGCGCGCCGGGCAACAGCTGGAGCATCCCGGACAGCGAAATGGCGCCCAGGATGGCGAGGTCCAGCTCCTGGCCCAAGGTTTCATGGAACAGCAGGGCAAAGAAGATGATCACCGCGATCAGCAGGCGCTTGACCCACTGCAGCCAGCGGTAGATGTCCGCCTGATCTCTCGGGGTCTTGACCGGCAGTACCACGTGGTTGAGGACCATGCCCGCCAGTGCCAGGGTGCTGACAATCATCAGGCCGCTGGCGGCGGACAGGCCGGCAATGTACATCAGCAATGACAGCAGCGGGCTGTCCAGGGCCTGGGCGACGCCAAGCGCATAGAAATTGGGGTCGGTGCCCACATCCAGTGCCTGACCACCCCAGAGAATCACGGGCACCGGCAGGGCCAGGAGCAGGAGGTAAAGCGGCAGCCCCCAGCTGGCCTTGGCCAGGGATTTGGGTGAGGGGTTTTCGCTGAACGTCATGTGGTACATGTGTGGCAGTACCAGGGCGCCGGCGAAGGACATCAACATCAGGGCGCGCCAGCTGCCGTCGTCAATGGCCAGGGTCATGGTTCCGGTGGCGGCCTTGTTCATGGCGAGCCATAGGTCCAGTCCTTCCATGCCCTCAAAAACCTGGAACAGTATTACAGCACCAAGTGTCAACAGCGCGCCGACTTTCACCAGAGAGTCGAAGGCAATAGCCAGCACCAGCCCCTGGTGGTTTTCCGAGTTCTGGTTGCGGCGGGCGCCGAACAGGATGGCGAACAGCAACACGATCAGGCAGAACAGCACGCTCATGGCCTTGGGCGAGGTGTCCGGGGCCAGGATACTGGCAGAAACTGCCACTGCCTGGATCTGCATGCTCAGCAGCGCCAGGATGGCCGCTCCGGAGCAGAGGGTCACCAGGGTGCCGGCCCACTGGCTCCGGTAACGGTAGGCAAAGAGATCGGCCAGGGAGGTCAGCTGGTAGGCCCTGGCGATGCGCATGATCGGATTGAGCAGTACCGGCGCCAGCAGGAAGGCGCCGCTGATACCCAGGTAATAGGCCAGAAAGCCGTAACCGGTCTCAGCGGCCATACCGATGGCGGCATAGACCGCCCAGATGCCGGCATAGACGCCAAGGCTCAGGGTGTAGACCAGGGGATGGCGTACCCATTGTTTGGGCAGCATGCCCTGCTCGGTTATCCAGGCCACACCGAAAAGCAGGAGCAGGTAAACCAGGCTGGCCAGTACCAGGCCCGAGGCACTAAAACTCATTGGGATCCCGTCGCCATTCAAGCCAGAACCCGATGGCGATCAGTCCCGCCCAGATGACATAGGGGCTGTACCAGACGTTACCCGGCGCAGTCCACCAATCCAGGATGTTGGGAGAGAAAATGTATATGGCCAGAACCAGCAGGAAGACCAGACGGTAGATGTACATCAGGCTCAAGGTCCGCACTGAAGTGTAAGAAGGGCTTTATACCATGCCAGTTAGCGGGCTGTCAGGTCGATTGCCTGCCGGCGCCAGTGCTGGCAGGCCCAGGCCAGGATCCCATCCGGGCCTGATGCCTGCAATGACGACGGTGGTTCCTGGCCGAGGGCGTCCAGAGCGCGGAACAGGTTCTCGGAGGCCCGATCATCGTCAAGGGCGGGCGCGTGGGTTTGCTTGCTGAGCTTCTGGCCCTGTTCGTTGAGGATCACCGGTATGTGCAGCCATCCGGGTGGCTCGACACCCAGAGCCCGATAGATCTGTTGTTGCTGGGCAGTCATGTCGAGCAGGTCCGAGCCCCGGACGACGTCGGTAATCCCCTGATCGATATCATCAACCACCACGGCCAGTTGGTAGGCGTAGAAGCCTTCCTTGCGCAGGATGACCGGGTCGTCGAATTCCGCCTTCACTACCTGGTGTTGCGGGCCAAGCAGCTCATCCTGCCAGCGGCACTGCTCATCGTGCAGGGCAAACCGGACCGCAAAAGGGCGGTCGCCCGGCTGGAGCCGGGCTTCCCGGCAGTGATGGGGGTGCCGGCCGCCATTGGCCAGGAGTTCCTTGCGGGAGCAGGGGCAGCGATAGGCGTGTCCGCTGGCCAGCAGCCGGTCGATGGCGTCGTGGTAGGCGTCATGGCGCCGGGACTGGAATCGGACCGGCTCGTCCGGAAACAGGCCGTGGGCTTCCAGGCTTCGGAGAATCTGGCCGGTGGCCTCCGGAGGTTCCCGGAGCGGATCCAGGTCTTCAATGCGAATCAGCCACTGACCCCGATGGACCCGGGCTTCGACATAACTGGCGACAGCGGTAACGAGGGAGCCGAAATGCAGTGGGCCCGTTGGGGAGGGTGCGAAACGGCCCCGGTAGCGTGGATTGGCCATGGGAAAGTCAGTCTGCCGGTCGCCTTGCGGTTACCGGCAGACAGCTATTGTCGGGATCAGATGCCTGTCTGGCGCTCACGGATCTCGGCGAGCGTCTTGCAGTCGATGCACAGAGTGGCAGTCGGGCGAGCCTCAAGGCGGCGGATACCGATCTCGACACCACATTGATCGCAGAAACCATAGTCGTCCTTGTCGATCCGGTCGATGGTCTGGTCGATCTTCTTGATCAGCTTGCGCTCACGATCACGGGTACGCAGTTCCAGGCTGAACTCTTCCTCCTGGGTTGCGCGATCACTGGGATCCGCGTAATTTGCTGCGTCTTCCTGCATGTGGTGCATGGTGCGGTCCACTTCTTCCATCAGCTCCTGTTTCCATTGCAGGAGCAGATCCTTGAAGTGCTGCAACATCTCGGCACTCATGTACTCTTCACCCTTCTTCATTTCATAGGGGGTGAAGTTGGTAAAACGTTCGCGTGACTGTTCTGCAGTATTTGCCATTGAACCCGGCCTCTTGTTTGTACTTCACAAGAACGCTTTGCTTCCCATCGTGCCAGCCCGGAGGCTGTGCGATTGTACCCTGGATGAAGCATTCGTCCTGAATCGGGAATTTGCGGAAAATAGCAGATTAGTTACGGGGGTGCCAGCCTTGTGACACTGACTTTTGCGACTTTTGCGGAGATGACATGAAGTTTTCTGAACCTTTGGTCGAAGGCCGGCTTATTCGCCGCTACAAGCGCTTCCTTGCGGACGTTCGGCTGCCCGACGGCACTGAAGTGACGGCCCATTGCCCCAATACCGGTTCCATGCGCGGCTGCCAGCCGGAAAACGCCAGGGTCTGGCTCAGTGAGAGCAATAATCCCAAGCGCAAGCTGAAGTATACCTGGGAGCTGGTGGAGACCCGGCCCGGAGTGGTGGCCTGCGTGAATACCGCCAGGCCCAATGCCCAGGCCCGGCACGGGATTGACGCCGGCATGGTGGTTGAGCTGGCCGGGTATGCCGAATGTCGATCGGAAGTGAAGTATGGCGGGGAGAAAAGCCGTATCGATCTGCTCCTGTCCGGCCATGACAGCCGGCCCGATGCCTGGGTGGAAGTGAAGAACGTGACCCTGGACGAGGACGGGGCCGGGTATTTCCCCGATGCCGTCACCACCCGTGGGCAGAAGCATTTGCGGGAGCTGATGGGGCAGGTGGCGCAGGGCGAGCGCGGGGTCCTGTTCTTCGTGGTCAACCACACCGGCATCGACGAAGTGCGACCGGCCGACCATATTGATCCGACCTATGGCCGGCTGCTCCGGGAGGCGGTTGCCGCCGGGGTCGAGGTGGTCGCCTATCGGGCCGCGCTGGTGAATGGCGAGGGTGATCCCTCGGGCAGTCTGGCGCTGACCGAGGCTATCCCGGTCAATCTGGAAGCCTGATCTGCCACTGGCCGTCCTGTTCCCGCAGCTCCAGCTTGGTCAGGGCGTCGCCCTGGCACGGACCGGCGATGCACTCGCCGGTGCCGGTCTTGAACAGGGCGCCGTGGGTGGAACACTGGAGGAAGAGGTTGTCCGAATCCATGAACCGGCCCGGCATCCAGTTAAGCTCGATGCCAAGGTGTGGGCACTGGTTCAGATAGGCCCTCGGTTCGCCGTCATCGAGAAACAGGAAGCCGGTCAGGGGCATTCCCTCCGGTTCCCGGGCCTTGACGGTCAACCGGAACTCGATGAACTGGCCCGGCTGCAGGTCTGCCGCGGAGCAGACCGGTTGCCAGGGATTGGTGCCTTCAGACATGGTCAATCTCTCTGGCTTCTTAGTGGCCCTGCAGCCCGAAATGCTGGCGGATACGGTCTGCCACCGCCTCGGCCACGTGCTCCTGATCGGTGTGCAGATGAATGGTGTGGGCCTTCTCCATCGCACTGAGTGGCTCGAACCAGCTTTGCTGGGCATCCAGCAGCTCCTCGGTGGCCTCGGACGCATCCCCGGAACGGCTCCGGATCCACTGCCGGCGCAGGTCCTCGGGCGCTTCGCAATGCAGCAGGGCAAAGGGCACGGCCTGGTCTTCAGCTACAGCAGCAAACAGGTCCCGCTCACTCTGCTTCAGGCAGGCGGCATCAACCACCACCGGAATGCCCGCGGCCAGCAGGTGGTCTGACAGATCAGCCAGGCGCTGGTAGGTCCGGGTTGTGGCCTCCGGTGTGTAGAGACCGTCACCGGTGTCGGACTTGCTGTCCTCCAGTGGCCCCAGGCCATGCAGGCGCTTACGCTCGACGTCGGAACGCAGCCGAATCAGTCCCAGTTCCCCGGCCATGGCGGCGCTGACACAGCTCTTGCCGCTGGCGGACAGGCCGGTGGTGGCCAACAGGTAAGGGTTCGGAATGATGCTGTAATCCTCGGCCAGCTGTGCATAGCCCCGGTAGCGCTGCATCAGTTCAGCCTTTTCGTCATCACCCAGGTCCGGATTGCCCAGCGTGAACAGGGCAATCTTGGCCCGGACCATGGCGCGATAGGCCTTGTAAAGGGGTAACAGTGGCAGGGCCTCGAAGTCGCCCCGGTACTCCAGGTAGGTGTTCAGTACCCGGTTGGCGAGGGCCGCTTCATCGCGGGATTCCAGGTCCATCAGCAGGAACGCAAGGTCATTGATGACGTCGATCCAGCGGAACGGTTCGTTGAACTCGATGCAGTCAAACACGGTGACTTCGCCTTCGTACACCGTGATGTTGGCCAGGTGAAGGTCGCCATGGCACTCACGGACAAAGCCGTTGTCGCGGCGCCGGGCGATCAGGTCCCGGTGCCGTTCAAAGGTGGTCTGGGTCCAGGCTTCGAGGTTGTCCAGCTGCGCCAGCAGGGCCTTGTCGTCGATCAGCGGGCGGATCTGGTCAAAATTCTCCTGCATGGCGGCGTAAACCGCTTCCGGAGTGCCGAGCGGCTTATCTTCCGCCACCGGGGGTAGCTGTTCATGGAAGTCAGCCGCTTGCCGGGCCACGCTGGTGAGCAGTTCCGGAGTCAGCTGGCCCCGTTCCTGCAGGTGATCAAAGAGCTTGTCCTGGTCGAACTGGCGCATCCGGATGGCATACTCGAAGGGCTCTCCATCACCGCCGACAACCGGCTGTTCCGGGGTGCCGGTGATTGGAAGTACGTCCAGATAGAGTTTGCTGGCCAAGCGACGGTTGAGCCGGAGTTCTTCCTCGCAGAAGTGCTTGCGCCGTTCCAGGGTGGAGAAATTGAGAAAGCCGAAGTCCATGGGCTTCTTGATCTTGTAGGCGTAGTCGCCGGTCAGGATAACCTGGGAAATGTGAGTTTCGATCACCTGGAAATCCCGGACAGGGTGGTCATACAGCGCCGGATTCTGCAGTGCCTGAATCAGCGTATTGCCGGACGTCTCGCTCACGGTGTTCTCCTCGCATTCCCTGAACTCATTGATTTTTGAAGCCCTATCATAACGGGCAGATTACAGAAATAACACACAGCGGGCCTGCCTTACCGGGGTGTCCCTTCGCTATAATCGCGCCATGGCAAAATCAAAGACTCCCCGCAAATCCTCCCGCAAAACCCCGAAACCCAGCCGTCGGCCCTGGTTCTGGCGCCTGTTTTTCCGGGTCTCCCTGATCGGCCTGGTGTTGCTCGCCGGCTGGATGGTGTACCTGGACGCCGTCGTCACCTCACGGTTCGAGGGTCGTCGGTTCGAGATTCCCTCCCGGGTATACGCTCGGCCCCTGGAACTGTATGACGGAGCCAGCGTCAGTACGACCGCCCTGCAGCGGGAACTGGAGCTGTCCGGGTTCCGTCGGGGAGACGGTAACAAGGCCGGCAGCTACAGTCGCGATGGCAATCGCTTCGTGATCAGCACCCGGGGCTTCCGCTTTCCGGACGGCGAGGAGGCACGACGTCGGATTGCCTTTGGCATCTATGGTGATCGGGTCGAAAACTTCCGGGTCCTGAGTGGTGACCCTGCACCGATCGTGCGCCTGGAGCCGGCGCAGATTGGTGGTATCTACCCGACCCACAAGGAAGACCGCATCCTGGTCGAGCTGGACAAAGTACCGGAGCTGCTGCCGGCAACCCTGATGGCGGTGGAAGACCAGAATTTCTATGACCATTTCGGCATTGCGCCCCTATCCATCGCCCGGGCCATGCTTGTCAATCTCCGGGCAGGGGAGATCGTCCAGGGGGGGAGCACGCTGACCCAGCAGTTGGTGAAGAACTTCTTCCTGACCCGGGAGCAGACCCTGTTGCGCAAGGGTAACGAAGCGCTGATGTCGGTGCTGCTGGAATGGCATTACGAGAAGGACGACATTCTTGAAACCTATCTGAACGAGGTTTACCTCGGCCAGGCGGGCACCCGCAGCATCAACGGCTTTGGCCTGGCCAGTCAGTTCTATTTCGGTGAATCCCTGAATAACCTCGAGATTCACCAGATTGCCCTGCTGGTGGGAATGGTCAAGGGACCAAGCTACTACAATCCCCGCCGGAATCCCGAACGGGCCACCGATCGCCGGAATCTGGTGATCTCCGAGATGGAAGAAGCCGGGCTGATTGATCCGAGCCAGGCAGCCCGGGCCCGGGGACTGCCCCTGGGGGTCAGTGAACAGCCTTCCTACTCCGAGAACCGTTATCCGGCCTACATTGATCTGGTGCGTCGGCACCTGGCCCGGGATTACCGGGAGGAAGATCTGCGCAGTGAAGGCCTGAGGATTTTCACCACCCTGAATCCGGCCATCCAGTATGCCGCTGAATACGCAGTTGAAGAGACCGTGCCCCGGCTTGCCAGTGGTGAGGCCCGGGAAGCCCTTGAGGCGGCCCTGGTGGTGACCGCCAAGGACAGCGGCGAGGTATTGGCCCTGGTTGGCGGCAAGGATCCCGGATTCGCGGGCTTCAACCGGGCACTGGACGCTGAGCGCCCGATTGGTTCCCTGATCAAGCCGTTCATCTATCTCTCGGCGCTGGCTCAGCCGGACCGCTATACGCTGATTTCGCCAGTCAACGACAAATCCTTCGTGTTGGAATTTGACGACGGCCGCCGCTGGGAGCCCAGGAACTACGACAAGAAGGAGCGCGGTGAGGTACCCCTTCACGAGGCGCTGTCCAACTCCTACAACCTGCCGGCGGTTCGGGTCGGGCTGGATATCGGCGTCGACGTGGTCGCCGAGACCCTTCAGGCGTTCGGTGTGACGTCGTCCATCTCCCGCTATCCGTCTATGCTCCTTGGCTCGGTTTCCATGACGCCGGTCACCGTCGCCCAGATGTATCAGGGGCTGGCCACATCCGGCTTCAACACGCCTTTGCGCACCATCCGTGAGGTGACGGATTCACAGGGGGAACCACTGAATCGCTATCCGCTGGAGGTGGACCAGGTGGCGGACCCGGCAGCAGTTCATCTGGTGCAGTATGCGATGCAGGAAGTCATGCAGGAGGGTACCGGGCGTTCGGCTTACTACACCATCCCTGAGCAGTTGACCGTTGCCGGCAAGACCGGCACCACCGATGACGGCCGCGATTCCTGGTTTGCCGGTTTCAGCGGTGATCTGCTGGCGGTTGCCTGGGTGGGCCGGGATGACAACGGCCCCACTTCGCTGTCTGGTGCTTCGGGGGCGCTGCCGATATGGTCCCGGTTCATGGCCGGCGTACCCCAGCATGGTTTCTCACCGGTAGTGCCGGACGGTGTAAACTATCACTGGGTCAATGCCGAGCGGCAGGCTCTCACCGACGAATACTGCGATAATGCGCGCCTTGTTCCGTTCATTGCCGGCAGCGAGCCGGATCAGGAGGTATCCTGTTCTGGTAATCTGCAGCGTCGAATTCAAGGCTGGTTTGAAGGATTGTTCCGATGAAAGTATCTGTGCTGACCCGTGCGGGCGCCCTGGGCGCCTTTCTCGCTTTGGCAGGCTGTGCCAGTGGTCCTGGCTCCATATACGTGCCTATTGGTGGCGGGGAGCAAACCAGAGCCCCGGAGCCACCCCGCACCTCCACCAGCGAGCCGGAAGAAGCGCCGGTGTGGCGCAAGAGTGAGCAACCGGAGGAACCCGCCGTTGTTGAGGAGCGCAGGGATACTGCGCCCAGCTACCAGGATTCGGGAGAGCGTCTTTCTCCGGCCGCCCAGAGTCTGGTGAGTGAAGCCGATAACCTTCTGGCCCAGGGTAATACCTCCGGAGCCATTTCCCGCCTGGAGCGGGCACAGCGCATCGCACCCCGTTCCGCGGAAGTCTACTTCAAGCTTTCCGAGGCCTATGTGGCCGCCGGTCAGCTGGGTAGCGCGGAACAGTTTACTCTGAAGGGACTATCGCTGGCTGGTGACAATACCCGTCTGCAGAGGGCAGGGTGGTTGTTGCTGGCGGATATTCGCCGGGCCCGGGGGAACGTGGCCGGGGCGGATCAGGCGGAAGCGCGGGCTGCGGCGCTATAGAAGCAAAAAGGGCGCGGCCTATTGCCACGCCCTTTGCTTTATTGGATAGAGCTCTTTACTGAGCTACTTGAGTATCGAAGTTCGCAGTTGAGGTTTCGCCCTCATTTACCTCTACATTCTGCATCCCGACAAATGTCAGATCGTCATCAGCCGGTTGGCCATCAGCGGTTTCGACGAAGTCATCGCCGCAGGAGTAGCTGACGGTATATTCGCCCGTCGGAATGAATGCTGCTGTGTATGTGCTTTCAGTTCCATTGTTGGTGACCGGGACTACGACCAATGGTTCGTTCTCGCTCCCAATATCGTCTGGAACTTGATCGTACTCTTTATGAACATAAACGTTGCCAATGAAAGACTCATCCATTGAGGTAACGTCAGTGCATTGTTCGTTGATGAGTTCCGGCGTTACGGTGCCGCTGATTGTCCCCACGGTTGAATCGTCGACGAGCCTCACCACAGGCTTGAGCTTGTAGGTTGAATCATTCTGTGGATTGACAATGGATTTGCGAACATCAAAGTCGATGGTCAGCGCAACTTCTCCACCGGCAGGAACTATGAAGCCGCTGGTCTGAACACCGCGTGCTGACGGAGTGGTTAGGTCGTAGACAGCACCATCGATCTCAATGGTGTTGTTGGTGCCAACTTCCAGGCGCATCCAGTTGTACTCTCCAGCTGGCACTTCCTCGTCCTGAATGAGCGCTTCAACGGCGCCGCCCTGAAGTTCGAGAAGGTTGAGCGGCTGTGGGAAGTCAAATTCATACCGGAGACGCTCACCGTCTGGTGCTTGCAGTACCAGTGCCTCGACCTCGATGTTTACGGCATCGGCATTATCAATCGGTGCGTCCGTGAGCCCGACACTCACACTACCGGTAGACGAGCCACCATCACTACTACCACCACAAGCGGCAATACCCGCTGCCAGTGCAGATACAGCAAAAATCTGGATTGAGCGCTTCATACAACCTCCGTGGGTTTTGGTTGGATCTCCCTCAATTCACGACATGAATCCGGTGAGGGTTCCGGGAATTTTGTTAACCTTTCCTCATCTGGCAGTAATGGGCTTGCGGCTTGGTCAGCTCCGTAACTGCAACCGCGTGCCAGTCTGGTATAGACTTGCCGCTTCAACAGCGAACCACACGGGTAGTAACGGTTTTGTCGATTCTCTCCTTCAAGCCAGGTAAAAAACGGCGTTTCGAGATCCTGATCCAGCCCCATCTTGAGCCCATGTACCGTTTTGCCTTCCGGCTGGCGGGTCAGCAGCAGGATGCCGAGGATCTGGTCCAGGATGTGGTGGTCAAACTGTATCCCCGTCTGGATGAGCTGGAGTCGGTGGACCAGTTGCGCCCCTGGCTGAACCGGGTGCTGTACCGGCATTTTATAGACCAGCTGCGGCGCAAGGGCCGGCAGGGTGATCGGCCCATGAGCGAGCTGGTGGAGGCGGACAGCCAGGCCGACTGGCTCGACAGCCTGGATGCCGAAGACACCGGGCCAATGGCCCTGCTTGAGCTGGAACGACTGGGCCCGGAGCTGGACCGGGTCATTGCCACCCTTGAGCCCGACCAGCGTACATTGTTGCTTCTCCACGATGTGGATGGCTGGCGCCAGGATGAGATTGCGGAAATTCTGGACATCCCCCTGGGGACGGTGAAATCCCGCCTGCATCGGGTCCGTGCGGCACTGAGAAAAAAATTACTGCAACAGCTGGAACCAACAGCAAGCGCCGGGCGTGTGAAAAACTGAGGTGATAACTATGTCCTGTCGGGAAATCCGCGTAAGCCTTGTTGCTTACCTGAACAATGAGTTGCCAGCCCAGCACCGGGAGAAGGTGGCTGAGCACCTGTCAGTGTGCGCAGCATGCAGCCGGGCGCTGGAAGCGGAACGGCTGCTGGGTGAGAAACTGCAGGTTCGCCAGCGCATTCCCGCGCCGTCATGGGGGTTTGAATCCCGGGTGCTTTCGGCGGCAACAACAGAGACGGCCCGGCAGGGGCGCTGGAGCCATCGGGTGCTTGGTGGCGCTGTCGCGGCGGCGCTGGCGCTGGGGGTTTCACTGGGTGTGATTCTGAACAAGGGAGCCTCTCCCGAACCAGAGCAGCAGTTAGCTGGCGAGCAGGCACTGGAGCCTGTGGTTTTCGAGCCCGTTGAACAGACGGTTAAGCTGGCATTCCGTTCGGGCCAGGCATTGGACAATGTCACCCTGACCCTTGAGCTGCCACCGAACGTGGAGCTGTCTCCATGGCCCGGTCGGCAGGAGTTGAGCTGGAGGATCAGTCTGGATGCTGGCGAGAATGTGGTTTCCCTGCCGTTGAGGGTATTGTTTCCCGGCAGGGGAGAATTGGTCGCTCGCCTGAATACGGGAGAGCAGCAAAAGAGTTTCCGGGTCGAGATTCCCGGTGCGAGTGAAAATCAGGAGGTGCCGGCATCATGAGATGGTATGTTCCGGTAGCAATGCTCGTTGCGCTGTTGGCGTCCGAGGCCCATGCGCGTGAGGACCTTGATGTCACCATGCGCATGGTGCTCGATGAGCGGGCATTGACCGAATCCGTCGTCCGCGAGATCGAGTTGCCAGAACCCGCATCCGTTGAGCAGCCGGATCAGGCGAGAGAGAGCCGGGGTGCACCGGAGATGGACATGGCCCGGGATGCCCGTGAACAAGGTCGGGATCTCGGCCAGGAGATGGCCGAAAAGGCCCGCGAGTCTTCCCGGGAAAAGCCTGACCGGCCGGAATTACCCGAGCAGGTCCAGGATGCCCGGGATAATCTTCCCGAGGCAGCCAAACCCCGCAATTGATTCTCCTGCCCGCCATGCCATGGCGGGCAGCCATTTTGCAGTCTCCCTGTTATACTTGCCGCGTTATCGTTCGGTAACGCTGGCTTGCCGTCAGCCCGCCGATTCATCCCCCTGATCCGGAATAAAAAGGGAAGGTGTTGTTTGCTGGCTGCCTGCCTCACCCGTAAGCTGCTGCTGAGTTGCTCACTCCTGCTTGTCTCCGTGCCGTCACCGGCACAGGACAACTCCGGGGAAACGCCGGCGCAGGCCGACTTTCGCAGAGGCGTCGAGCTTTTCCAGCAAGGTGACCTGAAGGCCGCACGACAACGGCTGGAAGCGGCGCGCGCTGCCGGTCTGGATTCCATGACCCTCCACTACAACCTCGGTGTGGTGTATTACCGACTGGGTCAGCTGGATGCCGCAGAAGATTCGTTCGCTCGCCTCTTGTCCTCTCCCCATGAAATCCTGGCACGTTACAACCTCGGCCTGATTGCCCTGGCACGGAACGACGAACCGGTTGCGCAGGATTACTTCCTGTCGGTCATTGAGAGCGACGGCCCTGACAAATTGCAGGACCTGGCCCGGGCAAGGCTTTCAGATATGGGCAGTCAGGTGTCGGTTTCCGACCGTCGTCCCCTTCGCCTTTACCTGGCCGCATCGGGTGGCTACGACAGTAACATTGCTGGTCTCCCGGAGACTGCCACCACCCGGGAGGGCGGCCTGTTCCTGGATGCAGTGGTTGCCGGTAGTGTCCGTGTCCGCGGTGACAGGAACGCGGGATGGGACCTGGAAGGTGCTTTTTTCGGCCGGGATTATCCGGATGATGATGACTACAACACCAAATTCCTTCAGGGCAAGCTCGCCTGGTCAGAACAGGATGCGGGCCGGAGCCGGCAATTAGGGATGGTGTTGAGCCAATCGTGGTTTGGTCCAGACGCGTTCGAGACGCGCTATGGCGTGGAGGGGCTGATGTCCTGGACCCCGTGTCCGGTCGGGCTTCCGGTCGATGGCTGCGATATGTCCCTGGCTGCTGCCAGAGTGGACGGGGGAAGCTCGTTCGAGGCCTATGATGGCCAGTGGTACCGGCTCCGGGCCAGGGCGGGGCGCTGGTTCGGGGCGTGGAATCTGGAAGGCAAGTACCTCTTTGAGCTGCATGACCGGAGCGATCTTAATTCCGGTAGCCAGTTTGTCAGTGTATCACCGCAACATCATGCTGCTGAGGCGGCCGCCCGTTTCAGCGTTCGGCCAGATATCGTGCTGGGCGCCATGGGGGGATTCAGGTACAGCCGTTATCAGGATTCCCACCGTTTGCTGGAAGGCGATACGGTGGTGGTTGAACGGCGCACCGACCGGCGTTGGGAAACCGGCACTTTTGCGGAGTATGGCCTGAGCCGGCGCTGGCTTTTGCGGGGAGAATGGCTGTTCCGGGACAACAGCAGCAGGATCGACAGTTACAGTTACCAGCGCCACACATTCATGGTGACGCTGGAAGGCGTACTCTGAGCCCGGCCATCCGGCCGGGCCCCAGCTCTGCAGTTACAGCGTCGCCATCACTTTGCGGGCGGCGGCAATCGTGTGCTCGATGTCGTCGTCGGTCAATGCCGCACTGGTGAAGCCTGCCTCGAAGGCCGAGGGTGCCAGATAAACTCCTTCTTTCAGCATGCCCTGGAAGAACTTCTTGAAACGCTCCACGTCGCACGCCATCACCTGATCGAAACGGGTGATGGAGGCTTCTTCGGTAAAGAAGAAGCCGAACATGGCGCCGGCGCTCTGTACCGTCATCGGAATGCCAGCTTCGTCAGCCGCGTGTTTCAGGCCATCGCGCACGGCGTTGGTCTTTTCCGTGAGCCGGTCATGGAAGCCGGGCTCGGAAATCGCGTTGAGCGTGGTCAGGCCCGCTGCCATGGCCAGCGGATTGCCGCTGAGGGTGCCGGCCTGGTAAACGGGCCCCAGGGGCGAGATGTGCTCCATGATTTTTCGCTTGCCGCCGAAGGCACCGACAGGCAGGCCGCCACCGATTACCTTGCCCAGGGCGGTCAAATCCGGGGTGACACCGTAGTAACCCTGAGCGCCACCCAGGGACACCCGGAAACCGGTCATTACCTCGTCAAAGATCAGAACCGTCCCATGCTGGTCACAGACCTCCCGTAATGCTTCCAGGAAGCCCGGAACCGGCGGGATGCAGTTCATGTTGCCGGCAACCGGCTCCACGATGATCGCTGCGATCTGGTCACCCATTTTCTCGAACGTATCCCGGACTTCGTCGATGTCGTTATAGGTCAGGGTCAGGGTATGCTCCGCGAGACTGGCGGGAATGCCCGGGGAGTTTGGGACGCCCAGGGTCAGCGCGCCTGAGCCGGCCTTGACCAGCAGTGAATCCACGTGGCCGTGGTAGCAGCCCTCGAATTTCACGATCTTGTCGCGGCCGGTGTAGCCTCGCGCCAGTCGAATGGCGCTCATGGTCGCTTCGGTGCCGGAGTTCACCATGCGTACCAGATCAATGGAGGGCACCAGTTCGCACACCTTCTTGGCCATTTCGGTCTCGATAGCGGTGGGAGCACCATAGCCGACGCCAAGGTCAACCTGGGTATGCAGGGCCTGCTTGATGCGCGGGTCCGAGTGGCCGAGGATCATCGGGCCCCAGGAGCCGATGTAGTCAATGTAGCGGCGGTCGTCTTCGTCAAACAGGTACGCGCCTTCGGCATGCTTGAAGAAAATCGGGGTGCCGCCCACGCCGCGAAAGGCCCTTACCGGTGAATTCACGCCACCGGGTATGTATTTTTGCGCCTCTTCGAACAAGGTTTCGGAGTGTGTCATGGTTCGGCTCCTGTTAATCCGATAATGAGAAAATTGGATGATGGGCAGCGAACAGCCGCCCGAAGGCTCTCGCCTTCTGTTCAATCTGTTCCGGTGTGCCTCCGAACACGCCGCCGACCGAAGCCAGCAGATCGGCTCCCGCCCGGATCAGGGGCGCGCCGTTTTTCGACGTGACCCCGCCGATGGCCGTCACCGGTTTGCCGAGCTGTTTCGCCTCGGTCAGGACCACTGGATCCGCTCCGGGTGCGTCCGGCTTGGTGCCGGATGAATAGAAGCGCCCGAAGGCCAGGTAATCGGCGCCCTCGGCAAGGGCCTGGCGGGCCAGGTCCACTCTGGCATGGCAGGTGGCGCCAATGATGGCACCTTCACCCAGAAGTTGTCGCGCCTGCACCAGTGACGCATCACCCTGGCCCAGATGTACGCCTGCAGCCCCGCTGCGCATTGCCAGCTCAGGGTCATCATTGATGAGCAGTGGCACGCCGGCATTGCTGCAAATGGCCTGAAGGTCCCGGGCCTGGCCGAGCCGTTCCGGCCATGGGGCCGATTTCTCCCGGTATTGTACCAGCACGGCGCCACCCCGCAGTGCGGCTTCCACGGATGCCAGCAGGCGATCAGGCGGGGTGAGGTGGCTGTCGGTAATGGCATACAGCCCCGGGCGGATAGCTTTTCCTAGCGTTCCCACAGGATACCCCGGTCCGGAACGGGCTGGCCCTTGCCCACGTCCAGGGCATGGAGAATCGCCCGATTGACGTAATTCTGGGCCTGGGAAATGGCGGCACGGGCCGACAGCCCCGATGCCCGTCCGGCGGCAATGGCCGCGGCCAGGGTACAGCCGGTGCCGTGGTATTCGCCGCCCACGCGCTCTATCTCCCAGCGCATGGGCTCCGGGTTGTGGTTATACAGGGTATTGATGATGTGCAGGCCGGTACCGTGGCCGCCGGTGGCCAGCACCGATTCGCAGCCCCGATCCATCAGGTGCTTCGCTGCCTGCTCCGGCTCTTCGCTGCCACCGAGCATGGCCAGTTCAATACCGTTTGGCGTGATCATCTCGGCCAGTGGGAACAGGCGTTCCTTCATGGCGGTGATGAGGGCTTCGTCCGCCAGGTCGCCACCGCCGGCGGCTTTGATGACCGGGTCGGTGATCACCGGAACTCCGGGCCGGGCCTTGATGAATTCCACCAGAACGTCGACAACCCCGGCATTCCCCAGAGCCCCGGTCTTGATGGCATGGATGGGGGCATCCGCTGCAATGCAGTCCAGCTGTTTTCGAATCAGGGCACTGTCCACAGGCTGGGCGTCATAGACGTTACAGGTATCCTGTACCGTCAGGCAGGTCAGTACCGGCAGGGGGTGACAGCCCAACGAGGTGATTGCCTGGATATCAGCCTGGATGCCGGCGCCACCGGAGGGGTCGAGTCCGGACAGCACAAGAACCTGGGGACGGGTGTAGCGTTTGATGGCTCTGCTCCTTAAAACGGTTTGACGACAGCGAGTATCACCACAGCAAGCAAGACGAAGACGGGCAGCTCATTGAACCAGCGATAGAACACATGGCTTCGGTGGTTCATGTCATCCCGGAACACCTTGACCAGATGGCCGCAATAAAAGTGGTAGATGATCAGCAGGGCAACCAGCACCAGTTTGGCGTGCAGCCAGCCCTGGCTGAAATAACCGGAGACATTGTAACTGATCAGCCAGATGCCAAGGGCTACCGTGGCGATCATGGACGGGGTGGTAATACCCCGATACAGCTTGCGCTCCATAATCTTGAAGCGGTCGCGGCCCGGCTGGTCCTTACAGGCAGCATGGTAGACAAACAGCCGCGGCAGGTAGAAAAGGCCGGCGAACCAGCACACCATGGCAATTATGTGGAAGGCTTTTATCCACAGCATCCGTTAACTCCGTCGGTATTGGTAGTAGCTTTCGATGTCAGACTTCAATACCACGCCGTACACCCTTTGGATCATGGGCGCGACGTGTCGCTGCACGTAAAGGGCCTCGGCATTGGTGGAATCGAACTCGTTCAGGGCTTCCTCGAGGGTTGCCTGGTATTGTACCGGGGCAACGTCCCGACGGTTAGCGGGGATGTCCATAAGATCGATGGATTCCGGCATCTCGATCCCCTCTTCGGCCGCGTTTTCCTCGGTATCTTCCAGGTATCGGGCCAGGTCTACCGCCGGGAGCAGGGCGGTGGGGCCATTGCTGCCTTCAACGATCAGCCACTTGGGCTCGGACTTGAGGACCTTACGGGCTTCCTCAATGGTGAGGTGCCGTTCTGTGCGCAGGATGTTGCGGTCCATGATGGCGCCGACCGATACCCGGCGAAGTGCCTGGATGACCGGCGAGTTCTGGTAACTCAGACCCTGGCTCTTGAGGATGGTCAGGAACAGAGACTTCTTGCCGAAGGCCTCGCTGGTCACCAGGCTAGCCGTGGTAATGATCAGCATGGCGGGCAGGATGATGTTCGGGTTGCGGGTCAGCTCCATCACGGCCATCAGTGCGGCCAGGGGTGCCTGCAGCACCGCCCCCATCATTGCCCCCATGCCCAGCATGGCGTAGAAGCCCACGGAAGAAGCAATGTCTGGTGCAATTTGCGCCCCCACGAGCCCCATGGCTCCGCCCAGGGTCGCTCCCATGAACAGGGTCGGGCCGATTACGCCGCTGGGCATGCCGAGCCCGATGCTCAGGGAGGTAATCACTAGCTTGGCCACGCCGGCAGATAACAATAGCCAGAACCCCAGGTTCCCGTTGATGGTTGCGTTGACCGTGTCGTAGCCGATGCCCATGGTTTCCGGGATAAACACCGCGAACGGCACCATCAGGGCGCCGGCGATTCCGATACGCAGAAGCACCGGTTGATGGTGGTGGCGGCCCATGGCGTCCACCAGCTGGATGAACAGCGCCGCGGCAATTCCGATGATTACTGCAATGGCGAGAATCCAGGGGATCTCCGTCAGGGAGTTCATGGTCAGCGCTGGTACGCTGAAAGCGGGCTCCGATCCATAGACTGCCTGGCTGACGATGGCCGCGCTCACTGCAGCCAGGATGATTGGAGTGAAGCCGGCAATGGTGTATTCCATCATCACCACTTCCATGGCAAATAGCACGCCGGAAATGGGCGTATTGAACGAGGCGGAGATGGCAGCAGCACAGCCGCAGGCCACGAGGGTCCGGATACTGTTGTTGGGCAGGCGCATCCATTGCCCCATCAGGCTTGAGAACGCCGCGCCCAGGTGCACGGCGGGGCCCTCCCGGCCCGCTGACTGGCCGGTTACCACCGTGCTGACGCCGGAAACAAACTGGACGATGGCACTGCGCAGTGAGATGTAACCCTGGTGGTAATTCAGGCGCTCCATGACGTGAACAATACCGACCTTGCGGTCGTGTATGGCCAGTCGGTGCAGCATCAGTCCCAGAGCGAGGGCACCGGCGAGCGGTAACAGCCCGCGAGTCACGATATCCAGCTGCTCAAAGGATTCGGAGCCGGTCCCCGGCAGGAAGTACTCAAGGGGCCACTCGATGGCGAGTCGGAACAGCAGGATCACGCCCCCGGTGATCAGGCCGGATAGCAGTCCCAGCACCGCCAATTGCGGAAGCGCGTCGACACCCGAAAGCCTGCGGCGGAATACAGGGATCAGGTTTTCGGTGATCTGGTGCCAGATGTTCCGCATGATCGCAGGGATTCCGGTTCAGTTATGACAGTGCGTTAACGGGTTTGTGACAACATTGTAGCGGTCGGCCTCTGCGCTGCAATAAGTCGTTGGTTTATCATGGTAGACTACACCACCAAACTTCCAATTCCTGATTCGACGTCGCTGGAGAAAATGGTGATTAAAGTAGGCATCGTTGGTGGCACCGGCTATACCGGTGTGGAACTGCTGAGAATCCTCGCGGTTCACCCGGAAGTAACCGTCAGCTGCATAACTTCCCGCTCCGAGGCGGGCATGCCGGTCGCGAATATGTACCCCAATCTGCGCGGGCACTTCGATCTCGAGTTTTCCGAGCCTGATGCGGGCGTGCTCAAGGCTTGTGACCTGGTGTTCTTTGCCACGCCCCACGGTGTGGCCATGCGTATGGTGCCTGAGTTGATGGACGCCGAAGTACGCGTCGTTGACCTGTCTGCGGATTTCCGGCTCAAGGATCTGGACGTCTGGGCCCAGTGGTACGGCATGCGCCATGAAACCCCGGAGTGGGCGGAAAAGGCGGTCTACGGCCTGCCGGAAGTGGTCCGTGACGAGATCCGTAGTGCCCAGCTGGTGGCCAACCCCGGCTGTTATCCGACCGCGGTCCAGTTGGGTTTCCTGCCACTGCTGGAGCAGGGGCTGGTTGATCCTTCCCGCCTGATCGCAGATGCCAAGTCCGGCGCCAGTGGCGCAGGGCGCCAGGGCAAGATCGGTATGTTGCACGGTGAGATTGGCGAGAGCTTCAAGGCCTATGGTGCCTCTGGCCACCGTCATCTCCCGGAGATCCGCCAGGGCCTGACCGGAGCCGCCCGCAGCCAGGTAGGTGTGACCTTTGTGCCGCACCTTATTCCGATGATTCGCGGCATCGAAGCCACGCTTTATGCCGAGCTGAAAGATCCTTCCGGTTTCGACCGTATTCAGGCCCTCTACGAGGAGCGTTACCGGGACGAGCCGTTTGTTGATGTGATGCCCTTTGGCAGCCACCCGGAAACCCGCAGCGTTCGTGGTGCTAACCAGTGCCGGATGGCCCTGCACCGCCAGGAAGACAGCAACATCGTGATCGTTTCTTCGGTGATTGATAACCTGGTCAAGGGTGCGGCCGGTCAGGCAGTCCAGAACATGAACATCATGTTCGGCTTCCGGGAAACCATGGGGCTCGAAGCTCCGGCGTTACTGCCTTAAGGACGATTCGTGAGCGAACCACGCAAACCGGCGGAAGAGTATGTGGTCATCCGCCATCGCCCCGGGTACCGGATTCGCCGTACCGCCATCCTGTTGGCGTTTACTGTGGTCGCTGCGCTTGCCGGCTATGCGGCCGGGCTTGCGCAGGGTGGATTCCGGTTCTCGGATGTCTCGGCTTCCAACGAGGTGCTGGAGGAGGAACTCGATGATCTCCGAAGCAACTACAAGGAGGCGCGCCAGCAGCTGGTCAATCTGGAGCGGGGCAAAGCGATCGATGCCCAGGCGCTCAAACAGGCACGGACGACCATCGTCGAGCTGGAAACCCGCATCGCATCACTGAAGTCTGATCTCACTTTCTATAAAAATATCATGGCACCGTCGGAGACCAGCAAGGGCCTCCAGGTCGACAGCCTGACCCTGGCCCCGGACTACCAGCCTGGGGCCTGGGATTTCAAGCTGGTCCTGACCCAGGTTGGTAATAACAAGAACTACATTTCCGGCGTGGTGGCAGTCAATGTCATCGGCATGCGCGACGAAGAGAAAGAAGTCATTGCCCTGCGTGATCTGTCTCAGGATATTGAGGATCTTGGCGTAAAGTTCCGCTTCCGCTTTTTCCAGAATGTGGAGGGAACCCTGGCGCTTCCGGACGATTTCGAGCCGCTCGAAGTCCAGGTGGTGGCGCAAGCCGAGGGCCGAAAATCCTCGCAGGCAGAACGAACCTTTGACTGGGATGATTTAACGGAGAACTGAAATGCTCGGTAAGAAAAAGCAGCAAAAGCCACGTCGGCCGACTGGCCATTTTGATACCTTGGTTTCCTCACGGACCACGGTAGAAGGAGATGTGAAATTCTCCGGCGGATTGCATGTAGATGGCCGGATCAAGGGCAAGGTCGTGGCCGAAGAGGGCAGTGATGCTGTATTGCGCATATCGGAAGTTGGCGAGGTCACCGGCGACATCGTCGCTCCCCATGTCATCATCAATGGTACAGTCAACGGTGACGTCTACGCATCTGACCACCTTGAGCTGGCGGAAAAGGCAGCCATTAACGGCAACGTCTATTACAACCTGATCGAAATGGCCATGGGCGCTACGGTCAATGGCAATCTGGTTCATCAGCGTGAGCCGGTGGGCCTGCTGACCAAGGATCGTCCGGAGCACTCTACCACCGAGGTTCGCTCCGATGACGCGGTTGAAGAAGTCCTGGAAGATGGTGGAAAGTCCGAATAGTTGATTGTTTTAGTCAGGAATACCATAATCGCTACTTTGTAAACGATGTTTCCGGAGGCGAGCTTGAGTGCAGTTCAGCAACAGATGGCTACCCCACTGTTTTTCAGTGACAGTGCCGTTGCCAAGGTACGTGAGTTGATTGAGGAGGAGGGCAACCCCGATCTTAAGCTACGCGTCTTTGTCACCGGTGGCGGCTGTTCCGGATTCCAGTATGGCTTTTCTTTCGACGAGAGTCAGGAAGAGGACGATACAGTTATCGAGCGTGACGGGGTTGTTCTGCTGGTGGACTCGATGAGCTACCAGTATCTGATTGGTGCGACCATCGAGTACCAGGAAGGTTTGCAGGGCTCCCAGTTTGTAGTGCAGAACCCAAACGCCACTTCAACCTGCGGCTGCGGCAGCTCCTTTTCGATCTGATTCAGGCCGGGTAAATGGCTCCCAGAATCCGGGGGCCATTTGCACCGGTTACTTCCGGAAGGTTCCCGGGTTTTCCCTCCATAGCCTGCTTTGCCAGCCAGGCGAATGCCACTGGTTCCACCCACTGGGGATCAAGTCCCAGTTCAGACGTTTCCGCCAGACGCGCGGGTGCCAGTGTTCGGGCCAGCGTACGCATCAGCTCCGGGTTACGGGTGCCGCCGCCGCAGGCATAGACAGTGCCCACGCCGGTTTCCGGCATCTGGTCCGCAATAGTCACCGCGGTGAGTTCCAGCAGTGTCCTCTGGATGTCCTCTGGTTTGAGCTCCGGATGGCGGGCGATCATGGTCTTTACCCAGCCAAGGTTGAACTTCTCCTTGCCGGTGCTCTTGGGCGGGGTGCGCTTGAAGTAAGCATCGGAAAGCATGTCATCCAGCAGCGACTGATCCACGTTCCCCTCTAGCGCCCAGTGTCCGTCCGCATCATAGGGGCGACCGGTCTGGTCCAGGCACCAGGCGTCCATCAGGGCGTTCGCCGGGCCGGTGTCGAAACCGGTAACTACCCCGGCACCTTGGGCAGGAATCCAGGTGATGTTGGCAATGCCGCCAAGGTTGAGAATGCACCGGCTCTCTGACTCCGATCCGAAGAAGGCCTTGTGGAATGCCGGTACCAATGGTGCGCCCTGGCCTCCGGCAGCCATATCCCTGCTGCGAAAATCACCAACGGTGGTGATGCCGGTGGCTTCGGCAATGATGGCAGGGTTACCAATCTGGAAGGAGAAAGGGGCTGAACCGGAAGGTTGGTGGCGGATAGTCTGGCCGTGGCTGCCAATGGCGCGGATACTGCCCGGTGCCAGGTCGGAATCTGCGATCGCTCTGGAGGCTGCCTGGCTGAACAGCTGGCCGGTCAGGGTGTTGAGTTCCCCGATTTCATCGGGGCTGGCCTGGTTCTGGCTGGTATGGATCAGCCGCTGGCGGAGTTCGTCCGGATAACTGAGACTGTGGGTTGCGTGAATCTTGACTGTGCGTTCCCGGAAGGACACCAGCACGGCGTCTATGCCATCCATGCTGGTGCCGGACATCAGCCCGAGCCAGGCTTCCATGGTCTCAGTCTTCCCGAGCCATAGCCAGTTGCTGGTAGTTTTCGCGGAATACGTCGAACTGGGCTACGCGCTGCTCGGTAACCTGCTTGAACCGGGCTATTTCTGAGGCAGGCACCGGCTTGGCGTCCGGGAGATCCACGGTGCGAGAGTTACGCGGTGAGCCATTAAGGCGGAACTCATAGTGCAGGTGCGGGCCGGTAACCATGCCGGAGGAGCCAAGATAGCCGATTGTCTGGCCCTGTTTGACTCTGACACCTTTTTTCATGCCCTTCGCCAGGCCTCTCATATGGGCATAGAGCGTAGTGATATTATTGCCGTGTTGCAGAATGATCGTACGGCCATAGCCACCTTTCCAGCCCGCAAAGCGAACGGTGCCATTGCCTGCCGCCTTGATCGGTGTGCCCGGAGGTGCGGCGTAGTCGGTACCTTCATGGGGGCGAACCACGTCCAGTACCGGATGCCGGCGCTGCAAGTTGAATGACGAGGATACTCGCGCATTGATCGGCGTGCGCAGAAACGCCTTGCGCATGCTCTTGCCCTCAGGAGTGTAATAGTCGCTGTCACCATTGCTGTCGGTATAGAGCAGCGCCAGATTCTCCTCACCCCGGTTGATGAAGCGTGCCGAGAGGATGCGGCCGGTATCGAACTTCTCTCCGTCGACGTAGAGTTCTTCGTAAACCACTTCGAACCGGTCGCCCTTGCGAACGTCATACACGAAATCGATATCCCAGCCGAAGATGCCAGCCAGTTCCATCGTCAGGCGGTCATTCATGCCGGCCTCGCGAGCGGCCAGATACAGGGAGCCGTCAATCACGCCGGAAGCGAAAGCCGGACGAGCCTCGGGTTCCCGCATGTCGGTCTTGCCGCTGAAACCTTCCTCATTACGGGTGATCTTGAGTGTCTCAAGCAGGTTTCGCTGAAGTTCGATACCCGCCAGTGCGCCTTCTCCATCGGTGGCAAAGCGGATGGTTTCACCCGCATACAGGCGCTGCAGCTTGTCGGCTTCGCCCTCACCATGAATGACGGAAAGCATGATACCGTCGTTGAAGCCTGCTTTCTTGAACAGCGAGGAGAGCGTGTCGCCTGATTTGACCTTGAAAGTCTGCCAGTCCAGCTGTGGTTCCACCGGCGCGGCGGCAACGGTTTCTTCCGTTGTTTCTGGCGCGGACTCTTCGGACAATTGTGGCTTTGCCGGCGCAGAGGTAATTGCCTGATCCCGCTCAGCAGTGTCAGTCTGCTTGCTCTCCGCCTCGGATACTGTGCCCTGCTCAAGGTCCAGTGCATAGGACATGCGCTTGGCTTCAACGTTGCTGCTCGGACTCATCAGCACGGCAGCTGTCACCACAACGGTTGTAGCAGCGGCGAGGGTAATATGGGTCTTGGGAAACTTTTTCAGCACGTATCGCACCCGTTTTAATCGGTATTCCGGCAGGTTGAACTACCTAATTAAAGCTGTTGTTCAAGTATAGACCAACAGATTACCGTATAAAATGCATGCGGGACAGCGTGGAACATTACGGTTACTGCTCCATCCTCCGGATTTCTTGCGACGTCACTGCTATAATACGCCGCCCTGTTCACTCAGGGCTGTGTAATATTTGAGCGGTTACTTTAACAAGTGCACGGCAAAATCTCAGATTTCTTTTGTTGAAGTCTGTAACGGTCTGAATCTTTCACCACATTAACGGGGACGTGTAGTTCATGGCATCTATAGATGAAGCGTTGGCCGTCATCAAGCGCGGCGTTGACGAACTGATTCCGGAAGAGGAGCTCGTTGAGAAACTCAAGCAAGGTCGGCCCCTGCGTATCAAGGCGGGATTCGATCCCACGGCACCGGACCTTCATCTCGGCCACACTGTCCTGATTAACAAGTTGCGCCAGTTCCAGGATCTCGGGCATGAGATCATTTTCCTGATTGGCGACTTCACCGGGATGATTGGTGATCCCACTGGTAAAAGTGCTACGCGGCCGCCTCTGACCGAGGAGCAGGTTCGCGAGAATGCTGTTTCCTATAAAGAGCAGGTATTCAAGATTCTGGATCGCGAGAAGACCCATGTGGTTTTCAATTCCGACTGGATGAGCAAGATGACCGCTGCCGACATGATCAAGCTGGCGGGCCAGTACACCGTCGCCCGGATGCTGGAGCGTGATGACTTCACCAAGCGTTACCGCGCTGAGCAGGCCATTGCCATTCACGAATTCCTGTATCCGCTGGTTCAGGGGTACGACTCTGTTGCCCTTAAGGCAGATGTCGAACTCGGCGGTACCGATCAGAAGTTCAATTTGCTGATGGGGCGGATCCTGCAGAAGCATTACGGTCAGGAGCCTCAGGTAATTCTGACCATGCCGATTCTGGAGGGGCTGGATGGTGTCCAGAAGATGTCCAAGTCCCTGGGCAACTACGTCGGTGTAAACGATGCGCCCGGTGAAATGTATACCAAGCTCCTATCCATGCCGGATGAGCTGTTGTGGCGTTACTTTGAGTTGTTGAGCTTCCGGCCGCTGGCTGAAGTGGGAGAGTTCCGCAAGGCTGTAGAAGGCGGTGCCAATCCCCAGGACTACAAGAAATTGCTGGCGGAAGAGATCATCACCCGTTTCCATGGCGAGGAGGCCGCGAAGACGGCGCACAAGTCTGCCGGTAACCGGGTCGAGCTTGGTGAGATTCCGGAGAATGTACCGGAAGTGAAGGTGTCTCTCGAAGGGCAGAGTGAAATCCCGATGGCTGCCGTTCTTCGTCTGGCTGGCCTGGTAAAGAATGGTGCGGCCGCCAGGGACGTCCTCGGACGGGGAGCTGTCTATGTAGATGGCAAGCAATTCGAGGGCGATCGCATGTTTGTAGAGGGTGATGACTGCGTCATCCAGGCCGGTAAGAAGAAAATTGCCAGGGTTTTGATTACTGCGTGATCGATTTGGTTGCGCTGCAGCCAGGGGAAGCGGCGAATTTGGATTTTTTTCAGATTCGTCGTTGACAGTTTTCCTGAGGGCTGTAGAATGCGCACCACTTCTGAGGGACAAGCCACTGAGACAGGGG